>CBDDCX010000008.1:0-1272500 GCA_965226375.1 Longimicrobiales bacterium
CGCTGGGCTACGGAGTAGGACATGACTCCGTAGATGCCGATGGCAGCCAGAACGAGGGCGATAGCCCCGAAAATGACCAGTAGGCCTCGCATCGCGGCGAAGGTGGCCAGCTGTGAGTCGATCACCGCTGACATCGTTCGCACGAACTGAACCGGCTGGTCCGTATCCATGGACGTGATCTCGCCCCGGATGCTCTGCACCAAGGGCGCCGGGTCTGCTGTACTCTTCACGAGCAGGGTCGGAGAGAAGCCCCAACTGCGCCCCGACTGCTTCAGAGGCCGGTAGAGCTCGATGCGCGACGGTTCTTGCAGGTCGTAGAATCGCACGTGCGCCGCCACTCCGATGACGGTGCGATAAATCGGCACGCTGTTGGCAGCGGTGGGCCGTTGGTTCATCGCCGGCGTGGCCCCCGTCGTCGCCGGTGCGAATTCCGTTGTGATCCGCTTGCCGATGGGGTCCTCCCCCGGCCAGAACTTCTCCGCCATCGTCTCGTCGATCACGGCCACCAGAGGGGCCCCCGCATCGTCTGCACTGATGAAGCCGCGACCGCGAACGATCTCAATGCCCATGGCCTCGAAGTAGCCGACCGAGGCGATGGTATTCAGAACGGAGTGGCGGTTTTCCTGGTCGAACACGGCTACCCCCTCGGGCGAGATGGATCTCTCCGAGTTGCTCCCGCCCAATGGGATACTGTTCGCGACGGCAGCGTGTTGTACGCCAGGGAGCGCACGCGTTCGCTGCAGCAGTTCCTGATTGAAGGCTCGCCACATCTCCTCCTCGGGGTACTTCGCGTCGGAGAGGGGAACCCTCATGGTGAGTACGTTCGTTTCGTCGAAGCCCTTGTCCACCCGCTGGAGTTGATCGAGGCTCTTGATAAGGAGCCCGGCGCCGGCGAGGAGAACGAGCGACAGCCCCCACTTCTGCGATGACGAGTGCCCCCCGCATTCCGTGGCGGCCACCGACCGAACGGCCACGCCCGCCCTCTTTGAGTGTGGACAGCAGATCGGGTCTCGACGACCGAAGAGCGGGGACGAAGCCGAAGATCAGCCCCGTCGCCACCGCGAGCGTCAGGGTAAAGAGCAGCACCGTAAGGTCGATCGAGACACGCCCGACCATCAGAGCCGGAAGGCTGGTGGGCAGTGCACCCTCCATGGCCGCCACCGCGACGTAGGCCAGGCCGATTCCCATGAGACCTCCAGAAAGCCCCAGCACCAGGCTCTCGGTCAGAAGTTGGCGCACGACCCGATGGCGATTTGCGCCAAGGGCCGCACGGAGAGCCAGCTCTTTCTGCCTACCCTCGCCTCGGGCCAATAAGAGGTTGGCAACATTCGCACACGCGATCAGTAGCACGAAAGCTACGGCGCCCATCAACATCCAAAGGGGAGCCCTGATGTCTCCGACGTAGCGCTCGGTCACCGACACCAGGATCGGCGCGGCTGCGTTCTCGTCTTCCGTCTCGCGAATGGCGGTTGTTATTCGATCGAGATCTACCTGCGCCAGATCGATGCTTACCCCAGGCAGGAGTCTGGCGACAGCTCGTGTGCCCGACGAGCTGCCCCGCGCGTTCCAGGAGAGGTCGTCGGAGAAGTGTCCCATGGGAAGGTAGACGTCATCGCTGGGTGACGGGAAAGCGAAGCCTTCAGGCATCACGCCGATGACCTGGAATGGCTCGCCGTCGATGGACAGCGAGCGCCCGAGGACTCCTGGGTCTCCCCCCAGTTGCTCCTGCCAGAAGTTGTGGCTGAGCACAGCGAGGGCAGCGGCCCCGGGTTCCGCCTCCTGAGCGGTTATGGTACGGCCCCTTGCAGCATCGACTCCGAGCACGGTAAAGAAGTCGCCCAACACCTGCCGAACGCGGATCACCTCCGGCCGGTCTAGGCCCGTCAAGACGGGCACTCGTGCCCCGGTAGGCACCGAATGACTCGAAGGAGCGCGACCGGTCCTTCCAGTCGTAGTAGTTGGGAATCGACGTCGAGATGTAGAAGCCCTTCGTCGACATCACGTCCGGGGTGACAAGGCGCTCCGGCGACTCGAACGGGAGGGGCTGGAGGAGCACACCGTTGACCACGCTGAAGATAGCCGTGTTGGCGGCGATGCCGAGGCCAAGCGTGAGGAGGACTGCGGCGGTGAAGCCCGGACGCCTCGCGAGCGAGCGGAATACATACTTCAAGTCCTGGGCGAGCGAATCCATAGGAGTCCCTTCACGAGTCGTTGCGGCAGAGGGGGCGCCTCACGGCTCTCTCCGCGTTCCACCCCTGCGTCTAGGAAACTTAGACGGCCCCTGGACTCCGAAGGTTGGCGGGCCGGATTAACTCTGGGCGCCGGCCTCGCTTCGCCCGACATAGGCCACACACACCAGATCGCCGAGCACATTTACTGTGGTGCGCAGCATGTCGAGAATACGATCGACGCCCACCACCAGGGCGATCCCGGCCGCCGCTTGTGGTCCGAGGCCAATCGCGTTCAAGACGATCAGTGTCGTGACCAGCGAGCTTCCGGGCACGCCGGCCCCGGCCACCGCGGCGAGCGTTGCCGTGAAGACGATCGTCACAATTTCGCCGACGCCCAACGAGAGTCCGTAGACCTGCGCGATGAAGACGGCCGTGAGCGCCTTGTATAGCGCCGAACCGTTCATGTTCAGGGTCGCCCCGAGGGGAAGCACGAATCCCGTCACCTCCGTCGAGATGCCGAGCTTCTCACGGGCGACGTCGATGCTGACGGGCAGAGTAGCGTTGGACGACGAGGTCGAGAACGCCAGAAGGGGCGCTTCGGCTACGGCTCGCAGGAACGCCAGCGGACTGCGATGGGCCAGAGTGCGCAGTGCCGTGCCGAGTACGACACTCGCATGCAGCACAAGACCGATCGCTGTGAGCGCCGAGTAGAGGAGCAGGCTCTGGAGGAGCTCCCAGCCGAACCGAGCCACCACAGAAGCAATCAGAGCGAACACGGCATACGGCGCGAGCTTCATGACCCAATGGATCACAACAACGCACATTCCGTTGATCCCGTCGAAGCACCCCACTACCGCAGCCCGCCTGGCAGGCTCCAGCACCGTGGCTGCCGCGCCGAACAGGAGCGTGGCGATGATCAACGGCAGCAGGTCCATCTCCGCGGCGGCGGCGAAGGGATTGCGCGGGATCATTTCCACCAGGATCTGTGTCAGGCCGGGGGCGGTCTGTGCGTTCGCAACGGCGGCTGTGGTCCGGTCCCCCTGAAAGTCCGCCGCCAGGGCGTCACGTACCGCGGGGTCCATCCCCTCTCCGGGGGTAAAAGCGAGGCCTAGGCCGAGGCCGATCAGGGTCGCGATGACGGTAGTGACCAGAAAGAACACGAGGGTCCTACGTCCGATGTGGCCCAACTTGCGCACGTCGCCGAGCGAGGCGGCACCTACGAAGAGGCTGGCGACGACCAAAGGCACAACCACCATGGTGATAAGCCGGATGAACGCATCGCCGAGAGGCTGGATCGAGATGAGTGCCACCCGGAGCCACTCGATCTCCAGGAGCTGAGCCGCCACCCCCGCCAAGGCGCCGGCAACGAGCCCTAAGAGGATCTGCGTGCGGAGGAGCATGTGCGTTCAGTTCTACCTGTGGCGATTAGGCGCTGCTCGGTCGTCCCCAAAGGCTCGGTATGTGCCCGGAGGCGCGGAAACCGGACCGCGGGCAATATACGGGCGACACCTGGCTCGGGAGAGGGGCGGCGGGGGGCGCGAAGAGGGCATTGCACAAGAGCCACCCCAAGCCCACGATACGCATCGAGTTCGATTCCACCACCCGGGCCGAGGGGTAGAGTACGATGAGGACGACGATCAGATGGATTGCCAGCATCATGTATGCGCTGACTGTGGTACCGTGCACGGCTCAGGCGCAGAGCTTCAGAACGGACGACCCCGTACTGGAGCGTATCTGGCAGTTGGGATGGAGCGGTCCCTTGCCACGGAGCTGGCACAGGTCCTCATGGACTCCGTCGGCCCTCGCCTCACCGGCTCTCCGGGGCAGCTCGCTGCGCACGACTGGGCGGCGAAGACCTATGCCTCTTGGGGAATCGAAGCCGAGAACGAGGAATACGGCACTTGGACCGGGTGGCGGCGCGGTATTCACCACGTTGACTTGATCGCTCCACGCGTAAAGACGCTCATTGCCGAAGTGCCCGCATGGAGCGCCGGGACCGACGGGCCCGTGGAGGGGGGGGTGGTGCTCCTTCCCAGAGTGTCCAGGGTCTCGGAGTTCGAGGCCTGGTTGCCCCAAGCCCGGGGGAAGTTCGTCCTGATCGTGCCCGCGCTGTTGTCCTGCCGGCCGGACCGAAATTTCGTAGAGTTCGGAACGCCCGGAGCGCTGGAGCGGTCGGCCGCCGCTCAGGACGCTGCGGATGCCGACTTCAACCGGACCCGTGTAGAGCCCACCGGGCTGAGTCTCGATGACATTCGGGCTCGGCTGGGCGATGTGGGGTCCCTCGGACTGCTGCAGTCGAGCTGGAGATACGACGGTACCCTGGGCGTCAGCCGAGCGCGGGTGCGGACCGTTCCCACCCTGGATCTGGCCTGCGAGGACTACGGCTTGGTCTATCGGCTCGCAGAGCACGGGCAGGGACCCGTCTTACGCGCCGACGTCGACGTCGAGTTCACGGGGGTGGCTCCTACGTACAACACGATCGCCACGGTGCCCGGCACGACGAATCCGGACGAGTACGTCATGCTCTCGGCTCACTTCGACTCCTGGGACACCGGGTCCGGTGCCACCGACAACGGGACCGGCACGATCGTGATGATGGAGGCCATGCGGATCCTCGCCGAGGCTTATCCCAACCCGATGCGCACGATCATCGCCGGGCACTGGAGCGGCGAGGAGCAGGGCCTGAACGGTTCGGAAGCGTGGCGGGAGGACCATCCGGAGGTGGTCGAGGGCATGCAGGCGCTCTTCAACCAGGACAACGGCACGGGGCGCGTTGTGAGGATCTCCACCCAGGGGCTCACGAGGGCGGCGGAGTACTTCGCCCGCTGGCTGACTCAGGTACCCGAGTCGATCACACAGCACATCACCCTCAACTCGCCCTCCGTGCCGGGAACGGGCGGCACCGACAGCAGCTCGTTCATCTGCGCGGGAGCGCCGGCGTTCGGCATCAGCTCCCTGAGCTGGGATTACGGCACGTATACGCACCATACCAACCTCGACACGTACGACAAGATCGTACCCGAGGAGGTGCGGAATAACGCGACGCTCACCGCCATGCTCGTCTACTTGGCCTCGGAAGATCCCGAGATGATGCCGCGGGACCGGCGGTCACTTCCCGCCATGGCCCCGAGTCGCGGTCGTCGGCCTGCACGTGAGGTCGCCGAGTGGCCGCAGTGCCGGGATCCACAGCGCAGTGATCCTCAGGCGGGACTGATTCCCTAGGGGGGGCTAACGAGCCATAGGCCAGCCGAACAGCGGGTCTCCCTCATTCAGCGCGAAGTCGATCTCCGAGTCGGCCATCCGATGCACGGTGGCTCGCACGATATCCACGAACGTGGCGGCGACGTCGTAGTCGAGGGGCATGGACAGGTCGTCCGAGGGCGTGTGAGGCCGATACCTGGCCATGATCTCGTCAGCGTCGATCTCAGGATCCGTCGACACCAGGGCGGGGATGAACCGGGTACCGGGTATGCCGGACTGTAGAAAGCTGAAGTGATCGCTTGCGCCTGATTCGAACCAGATGCTGTCATCCACGGTGTAGTTCAGGCCCTCGGCCGTCTCACGGAGCGACGTCAGCAATGTGGTAGAGTGCTCGGCGCCGAACGCGATGAGCTCGTCGAACGGAAAAAACATCCTGGGTGCATCCAGGTTGATGTTCGCCACCATGCTCTCGTGCGGCACTGTGGAGTTCAGCACGAAGTAGCTCGATCCGACGAGCCCGTGCTCCTCCGCCGTGGTGGCGAAGAACAGAATCGAGCGTTTCGGGCGGGCGGGGGCCAATGCCAGGAGCCGTGCCACCTCCAACATCATGGCGGTGCCCGTGGCGTTGTCCATCGCACCATTGTAGATGCTGTCGCCGTCGATCGCTTCACCGATGCCTACGTGGTCCAGATGAGCTGTGATGACGATGTATTCGTTTGAGAGCTCGGGGTCCGACCCTCTGAGGATGGAGAGAACGTTACGGCTCGATGCGTCCGTATGGATCGACGCCTGGCCGATCGTGGCTTCGATTGGGAGTTCGAACCCGGCGACGGGGCCCTCACCGGACCCGGCCTCGTCGAGCACCTCGGAGTAGGATCGTAGCGCGCCCCGGAACAGGCGTGAACTGGCGCTTCCACTGAGCGTAGCCTGGATCTCCGTCCCCACCGTAGCCCGCGCCTGCGTATGCGGGCGCCCTTCAGCATCGACCCAACTCGTCCGCGAGCGGAGCCTGGGCTTTGCCCGGTCCGCGAACACGTCTTCACTCTGTTCCGCCGGCGACAGCGAAATACTAGCGACCGCGCCCAGCAAGTCGGCTACTTGGGATGGCGGGAGTCGCAGATGCGGATCCAACAGAAAGAAGGCCGGCGGTCGATCCCCCAGAAACGCGACGATCTTCCCGCTTACGTCCAGGCCCGCGTAGTCGTCGATGTCCTGATCCGGAGCGTAAAGGCCGTGACCCACGAAGACGACAGGGGCCGTAACGGAGCTTTCGGCGTTCACCATTGCCGGCGAGACGAAGAAGTCGGCCCCGGCCGTAAGCTCAGCACCACTCCCGTCACGTTGGAGGCGGAATCGACTCCCCGAGGGGTCTCGAACGCTCTGACGCAGCGGAACGGTCTGGAAGTACGTACCTGCGTCACCACCCGGTTCTAGGCCGTACGATCTGAACTGTGCCGCTACGTAATTCTCGCTGACCCGTAGACCCCGGCTAGCGGTTTCGCGACCCTCGAGATCGTCATCCGCTAGGAAGCGCAGATGGGCTTCGATCGCTCCTGGTTCAGCTTGGACGCTCTGGTCCAAGCTCCGTGATTCACAGGCGCTGAGCCCGATCAGGAGGGATGAGAGCGCTACGGTCTTCAGATTCGCGACGCGCATGGTGCGGAATACCTCCAGGTGAGGTGTTAGTCATGTCGTCTGACGGGCTGACTCACGACACAGAGGTGGCGGAGCCACCAGAGATTCCGCGAAGCGGCCGAGCCGTTGGTCATCGTAAGACCCGGGCCGCCGAAGCGCGACACCGCTCACCGAGGGCCGCTCGGCCGGTACATCTCCGGTGGGCGGTCGAAGTCGACCCGCTCGATGTCGGTCCAGGGCACGTACTCGGGGCGCTGACGGCCGTCGAAGAAGATCAGCATGCCGGCATTCTGCTCGCCTAGGTCGCCGGCACGCTCGAGCTGTAGCTCCTCGCCGCTATGGAGGGTCACCCTGGCGCGCTGGGGCGCCGCGCGCTTCGAGGCCCGGGCGCGCGATCGAGGCGATGAGGCCGAAGGGGATGGTGTAGTCTACGCCCTGGGATGGCGCATCGAGCGTCTCGGTGGTCTCGCTCTCGTCGAGGTCGCAGACCAGTCGGCCGGCGAGGCGGCGGCCGGACCGCGTGATGACCTTTCCCGTGAGGGGGTGGCCCGGCGGGAAATCGCCGTAGGCGGGGCCGGTGCCGCCTGGGCTGAAGTCGATGCGCTCAAAGGCGTCCCAGGAGATCAGCACCCGTCCGTAGCGCTGATCGTCGACGTAGATCCCTCGGTTGCCCTGGCCGACCTCGCGGGTGCCGGAGAGCACGATCTCGCGGCCGTCGAGCAGCGTCACCAAGGAGCTGTTGCGCGAGCGGTGCGCGATGGAGCGGATGGCGTCGAAACGCAGGCTGAGCTCACCGTCGGCGGTGTGGCCGTTGAGTTCGTCGGGGCCGACGGCCGCCTCCCGGTCCCACTGTACCAGGCCGGTGAAGTCGCCTGACGCGTGTGCACCGTACCGTGCAGGGGGTAGGGGGCGGCGCCAAGCCGGGCGGTGGGGAGGAACTCGATGGAGGCGGATCCGCCACTCCCCGAGGTCCACGACGCCGCGCTTGGCGTCCCATACTCGCACGCCGTCGGCTACGTCGTCGGCGGAGAAGCGGTCGAGGTCGAACACGGTACCGCTCTTGAGGGTCACCCGAATGTCGCGGCCGCGCGGCTCGATGCGCGCGATGTCGCCGAAGCGTACCATGAACGGCCGGCCGAGGTCGAACTGGTGGTCCCAGCCGACGATCTCGATCCCGAAGATCTCGATCGAGAAACGCTCCTTCGGCAGCCGCTCGACCGGTGCGTGGGCGACCCAGGGGTTCACGTCCTTGAAGCCGTTGAAGTAGTTGCTCCACAACGCCTCCTCGTCACCTCCCCAGCGCAGCCGCCCCTCGTAGATTGCGCCGTCATCGGTGGTGATGCGGCCGTAGAGGAGCCCTTCGTGCGTCGCCGCGGTCGAGGGGGTCATTGCGGGCGACCTGGCCGCCGCGGGGTCGAGGTCCTGTTCGAGGGCCCGGTGGACGGCGCCGAGGGCGAGAAGGATTAGCATGGCGGCGAACGCCCCGCCGGCGATTATGCCTCTAGTCATGACCGGCTCCCCCGGAGAAGACACGAGTGTCATGCTTCGTTAGGCCTGACAATCTGGTTGATAGGGTTATGTGCAATGTACTTTGCAGCGCAAAGTATTGCAAGCACTGCAACTGGGCGGCCAGAGCGTCCACCTGCCCAATCATTCGACCTCGCGATTCGCGCATGGTCGAGGCATTGTTGTCATTGCCAAAACACAACAGGATCGGAACACGGAGGCCGCACACGGGGGGATCATGACTTCTATCCCTCTCTGCCAACGTACGTGAGACACGGAGCACGCAAAGAATTAGAGTAGGGCGAAGGCAGAGAAAACGAACATGTTGGGACTGCGAGAGAGAATGGCAGAGAATGGTAGTGCCCCTGGAACCGGGGAGGCCAAGCGAAGCGCGGCAGCTCCTGCGGACCCGGAGGTAGTAGATAGGCCGCTACGGCGGCGGTTCAGTCCGTCGTACAAGCTGCGGATCGTCGAAGAAGCGGACCGGTGCACCGAGCCCGGCGAGGTGGGTCAAGTCCTGCGGCGAGAGGGCCTGTACTCGTCGCACCTGACGACGTGGCGCAAGGCGGCGCATAGCGGGTCGCTGAAGGCCCTGTCGAAGAAACGCGGCCGCAAGCCGGAGCGAAATCCGCTGGATGAGAAGGTACGCAAGCTGGAGCGGCGAAACGCACGGCTCGGGAATGAGCTCAGGAAGGCACACCTGATCATCGACGTGCAGGGAAAAGTTGCGGGGCTGCTGGGGATAAGCCTCGACGACGGGACAAACTCTTGAAGGCGGCCGATGAGCTGGCTAAGCACGTCGGTGTAAAACCGGCGTGCGCGGCCCTCGAGGTCTCCCGATCGACGTTGTACCGTCGTCGAGGCCCATCAACCGGGCAACAGCAGCCCCGCCCGACGCCCGCCCGGGCATTGAGCGAGACGGAACGAGGCGAGGTCTTCGACACGCTGTGTTCGGAGCGGTTCGTGGACCGCTCACCCGCCGAGGTGGTGGCCACGCTGCTCGACGAAGAGGTCTACCTGTGCAGCGAACGCACGATGTATCGTGTTCTGGCCTCCGAGGTGCCGGTTCAGGAACGCCGGGCGCAGCGCACCCATCCCGAGTACAAGAAGCCCGAGTTGATGGCCACGGCGCCGAACCAGGTGTGGTCCTGGGATATCACGCGGCTGCTCGGGCCGAAGAAGTGGAGCTATTACTACCTCTACGTCATCATGGACATCTACAGCCGCTACGTCGTGGGCTGGATGGTGGCGGACCGGGAGAACTCGGCCCTGGCCGGCCGGTTGATCCAGCAGAGCTGCCTGAAGCATGGCGTCCAGCCCCGGGTCCTGACCCTGCACTCGGATCGGGGAGCTCCAATGACGAGCCAATGCACCGCTCAACTTCTCGCTGACCTCGGCGTGACCCGCTCGTTGAGCCGGCCTCAGGTGTCGGATGACAACCCGTTTTCCGAGGCTCAGTTCAAAACCTTGAAGTACCATCCCTCGTTTCCCGGACGGTTCGGGGATCAGGGCCAAGCCAAGACGTTCTGTCGATCGTTCTTCCGCTGGTACAATGCCGAGCACCGCCATGGCGGCATCTCGATGCTAACCCCCGAGCAGGTCCACTTCGGGAACGCCGATCAGGTCATTGCCGGCAGGAAATCCGTGCTCCGCGAAGCATGGGCCGCTCATCCCGAACGCTTCGTCAGAGGTGTGCCGAAGCCCAAACCGCTCCCGGAGGCCGTCTTCATCAATCCTCCCATCCCTTCCCTCACCACACAGGACATTGCTCTCTAATTAATCCCGTAGAGTGTCCCATTGTCGTTGACAGGTTCCGGATCGGAGGAGCTTGGCTCAGTAGGTGGGAACTTGTCCCACCGCGCGACCAACTTCTTGATCTTACTTGGGAAAACTTCATTTCTATTAGACAGGGAAGACATTCCAAGCGCGGCAGGCAGGTAGCGGTAGATGTCCCGGATGATGTGGCAGATGAGGTGGACGCGGGCGGGGAAGTCGGGACGGTGCAAGAGTGTAACGGCCGCAGCGTACCCTTCGGCGAATGATGGCGCTCGATCACTGATCCAGCGTAGCAGCTCACGCCGCTGGGCAGTCCAATAGGGCAAGTCGTCGGGCAATTCGATCTGGCACTCCTCTAACCGCGAAATCGTTCTTGCACTGTGCAGCGCCTCTGTCCTTCGTTTTCCGAGGTCGGGTCGAGCGGTGCTAAATTATGGGGATTATACAGAATGCTTGACGGGACCGTTGTCCTTCGGGGGCGGCCGCATCATCCGGCGCACTACTTCCTCCGTCCTGCACGATCCGGTGAACCCATCCGCTAACGTCTCGGGCTTCTCAGTATACTCCAGCCGCTTCTCCGTCATGAGCAAGCCACCTCGTTCACGCGCAAGTATTCGCCGATGAAGGCGTCCAAAGACTCGGACAGGAGCTGCATGATGTTGCCAGCGTCATTCCCGTGGGTGCCTACTACCGGAGCTATACGGTACGTTCTGCCGAGCGCCGAGTCCCCTGACTGGGGGTCATCTAGCATTTTGTAGAAGTTCATGTAGTACGCAAATGCCAGATCGACCACAGCCACCGTTATAATGATCTGTGTGGCTGGATCTGAACCGGGGCTCGCGACCATCCGCGCGGCCCGTAGGCGGCTCATGGCCATCGTGCGGATGCGATCATCGGTGAGCCCGATTTCCTCCCCCCTGTCGCCCAATGAGAATCTGAAGAGCGGCTCTATGGGCTCACACCCGTTGTACAGCATGAAGCGCAAGCCGCCTGGCGGAAATTGGGCTGCTAGGGGTGCGGCAAGCGAGAAGACTAACGCGAACGCGACCAGCGTCCGGCCAATCATGTCCTGAACCTTTCCCGCATTTCTTCGACTATAGTAGGAGTCCTGGCCGGGTTCCGATCCTGGGAAGCACCCTGTGCCAAGTAGATGATGGCACCTTCGATAGCCGCCCAGTCGGCCCTTTATCTGGCGGATGTCAAGCATTCTGTATAATCCCCTAATGGGGTATTGCCTTAAGTCCACCGCCCACTACATGTTGTGGATCATGGCGGTTCCGGCTTCTCAGCTCCGTGGCGGCGTGGACTATCCCCGTACGCGGCTGGAGCTGGACGAGTTCTTCCCCGACGATCCGGCATGCCTGGAGTACGTGGAGGGTCTGCGCTGGCCGGAAGGGTTTGCTGTGCGTGGGCTGTGAGCGGGTTGGGAGAGGTCTGGCGAGCATCGCGGGGGCGTCTCGTCTGCCCACACTGTCGAAGGCAGACCTCGGTGCTGGCGGGAACCGTGTTCCACCGCACGCGCGATCGCCCCTGCGTCTGTGGTTTCTCGCTGCCTGGGAGCTCACGAGCCAGAAATACGGGAGCCAATGCTCTGCGGGCTCCAGCGCGTGCTCGGACTGGGTTCCGCTACAAGACAGCGTGGGTCTGGCTCCACAAGCTCCGCCGGGCCATGGTCCGACCGGATCGCGACCAGCTGAGCGGCGTTGTGCAAGTGGACGAGAGCTATGTCGGGGGCGTTGGAGGCTGGAGTGCGGTGCCGCGAGACGATCAAGAAGGCCATTGTCGCGATCGCCGCCGAGGTCGACGGACGCAAGATCGGGAGCAATACGGCTGCGTTGCACGGTGCCCGACCTCTCCGCTCCGGTTCTGCGAGGCTTCGTCAAGGATAGCATCGCACCGGCAAGCACGGTGCATACCGACGGATGGCCAAGCTATCAGGGACTCGCCAAACTGGGCTTTCGCCACACGGTCACGAACCTCTCGACCTCCGGCGATCCCGCTCACGTGCTCATGTCGGCCGTACATCGGGTGGCGTCTCTCCTCAAGCGCTGGGTCCTCGGAACCCTCCAAGGAGGGATCGCCCGCGAACACCTCCCCTACTATCTGGACGAGTTCACCTTTCGCTTCAACCGACGCACATCCGCGGGCTCGCGGCCTGTTGTTCTACCGCTTGCTTGAGCAGGCTGTTCAGTGTGCTCCCACGCCAGCTTCGGCCCTTTACCTCGGCACCGGACGTGGGAAACGTTGCCCGCAGAGCCCCGCCTAACCACTATATGTAGCTTGGGGTCGCGTGGACTAACGCGAATACTGCGAGCCCGTCCGGCCTAAAGTATTGAACCTTAAGTCCACCGCATTTCCGACTATATGTAGTGAGTCCTGGCGGGTTCCGATCCTGGGAAGCTCCCTGGCGGCGTAGAATGGCACCTTCGATACGCAGGCTGGAGTCTGGACGAGTTCTTCTGAGCGACGATGCGGCATGCCTGGAGTAACCTAAAGGAGGGTATTCCCTTAAGTCCAGCCGACCCCAAGATATAGTGGTTACCGTGGGCTCTGCGCGGGTTCCGGTGCCGAGGTCTGGCCGAGCATGGCGTGGGAGCACACTGAGACAGCCCACTCAAGCGAAGCTCGGCAGACCTCAGGTCCCGTCGGTTGAACCGAAACGCGAACTCGTCCAGATAGTAGTCTGTGGTGTTCGCGGGCGATCCCTCCGCTCACGAGGACCCAGCGCTTGAGGAGAGACGCCAGCCAATGACCCTCGGCACGTACTCCAGCGCGTGCTCGGATCGTCGGAGGTACAAGACAGTTCGTGACCGTGTGGCTCCACAAGCCCGTACGGGCGATAGTCCCTGATAGCGGCCATCCGTCGGATGCACCGTGCTGTGCCGGTGCGAGAGCCGGAACCGCCATGACCAGAACATGGAGTGGGCGGCCGCGGACCAAGCAGGCCGTATCGTCCCGATCTTGCCGTCCGAGGTCGAGGATCGGGACGAATACGGCCTTCTTGATCGTCTCGCGGTGCCCGACCTCTAAGCCTCCACCGACCCAAGATATAGTCGTCCGGGCTCTGCATCGCACGTTTTCCGCTCAGCACGGTGCGATACCGACGGTACCATGGCCGAAGCTATCGTGGGAGCACACTGACCCACGCCTGCTTCAAGCAAGCGGTCACGAACAACAGCGCTGGAGCTCCGAGCGAGCTCCGTGCTCATGTCTGGCTCGTCGGCAGTGAAGCGTCTCACAGACGCAAGCGCTGCGGTGGAACTCGGTTCCCGCCATAGAGGGGATCTGCCTTCGCGCAGACGAGACCCCCCTACGATGCTGGACAGGTTCCGAGGACCTTTCGCTTCACAGCCGACGCACATCAAACCGGGCTCACGGCCAGCGCAGACCCTACGGCCGTACTTGAGCATGCCGCGTCAGCGGAAGAACTCGTCCAGCTCCAGGTTCGGAGGATAGTCCACGCTCGCCACGGAGCGTGTGAAACGGCCCGCAGAACCGCCGGTGACCACAACATGTTGGGTCGGTGGACTTAAGGGAATACCCCCTATCCCCTAAAGGGGGTATTGCCTTAAGTCCACCGACCCACAAGATGTAGTGGTCACCGGCGGCTTGCCGGGCGATTCTCACGCTCCGGTGACGAAGCGTGGACTATCGCCGAAGCTGGCGTGGGAGCACACTGGACGAGCCTGCTTCAAGCAAGCGGTAGAACAACAGGCCTGCGAGCCCGTGGATGTGCGTCTGCGTTGAAGCCGAAAGGTGAACTCGTTGATAGTAGCGTGGACCTGTTGGCGGCGATCCCTCCTTGGAGAGGTTCTGGCGACCCAGCGCTTGAGGATCGTCTCGCGGCCCCGCACTGTCGACGGCAGACCTCGAGCACGTGAGCGGGATCGCCGAGGTCCACCGCAGCTCTCGTGACCGTCTGTGCGACAACGCCGCTCAGCCTGGTCGAGATCACTGATAGCTTGGCCATCCGTCGGCCAATGCACTCGGGCTTGCCGGCGCGATGCTCGGACTTGTGGAAGCTCGCAGAGACCAGCGGAGAGGTCTGGCACCACAAGCTCAGCCGGGCCATGGTCCGACCGGATCGCGTCCAGTCTGAGCGGCGTTGTGCGAGTCGAGACGATTGGCTCCGTATGATCGGGGGCTCGTGGCTGCACTGCCAGCCGCCAGCCCCCGATCAAGAAGGCCATCGTCGCACTTGCACAACGCCGAGGTCGACTGGTCGCGATGCGGTCGGACCATACGGCGGGCTTTGCCCGACCCACGCTCCGAGTCTCTGCGAGGCTTCCCAGTCCGCATCGCACCGGCAAGCACGGACGCCCGACGCGATGGCTCCGCTATTTCAGGGACTCTGAGCTCCCAGGCACGAGTCACGAACCACAGACGCTCCGGCGAGCGCGCTGCACGTGGAACACCCTTCTGGCCAGCACCGAGGTGGCTGTCCTTCGACAGTGCTGGGTCAGACGAGAACGCCTCCAAGGAGATCGCTCGCGAGACACTCTCCCAACCCGCCATCAGCCCACGCAGTTCAAACCCTTCTCGCTTCAGCGCAGACGCCTCCACGTACTCGCGGAACCGCTCGCTTGAGCAGGCTCGTCCAGTGTGCTCCCACGCCAGCGTTCGGGGATAGTCCACGCTCGCCACGGAGCGTGAGAAACGGCCCGCAGAGCCCCGGTAACCACTATATCTTGGGGTCGGTGGACTTAAGGGAATACCCCCTATTCCCCTAAATTATCTTAGGTGGCCTTGCGCTGCTGGGTTAAGCCGAGCGTTGTATTCTCGAGCTTCCCTGCTTCAAACACGTCGTCGAGCAAGTGGGGAGCCTCGAGCCTTCCGAACTTGCCCCTGCGCCACCGTCAAGGCAATCGACGCGTGCTCTGTCCCCTTATCAACCCTGCTTTGGAGTCATGGTTGCCAACTGTCAAGAGGTTGGGTCAATAGGTGTGTAAACGTATCAGGCGGCATTCTTCCGCTGTTGGGTTGAGACGGGCTTTCCGTCTTCGAACTTCCTTCCTTCAAACACGTCCTTGAGGAGGTGAGGAGCGTCGAGCCTTCGGAACCGCTTCTCGGCCACCAAGAGCAACTTCCAGATCAGCGCCGTAGCGCTCTCGACCCGCTTGAATCGCTTCGCCGCCGTCGTCCTGAGCCGCAGCGCAGCGAACGGGCTCTCGACCACGTTCGTCGTGCGTAGATGCTTCCAGTGATCCTCGGGGAAGTCGTAGAACGCCACCATCCGCTCCCAGTCGTCCTCGAGTACGTCCACCGCCTTCGGATACCACGGCCTGTAGCGCCTGGCGAACACTTCGCGGGCCTTCACAGCCTCGGCCCGGCTCGGTGCGTAGACCACGGCCCTGAGAAGATCCTTCGCCTCGCTCTGCTCCCGCTGCGGCAGCCGGTCCAGCACGTTCCTCATCTTGTGGTTCCAGCACCGTTGCCAGCCCGCCTCAGGCCATACCTGCCGTACTGCGCCCCAGATCGCCGCGTTACCGTCCGCCATCAGAAGCCGGGGCGCCTCGATGCCGCGTGCCTTCAGATCCCGCAACACCTCCGACCAGGACTCGACCGACTCTCGGTAGCCCGATCTCAGGGCCAACACCTCCTTCGTCCCGTCTCGCATCGCGCCCAGCACCACCACCAGCGCCGCCTTGTCCCGCTCGAGCCCTGCCTTCACGTAGAATCCCGTCCGCCCATACGTAGACGACCTCACGGCCCTCCAGGCGACGCTGGCTCCATTCCTCGAACTCCGCCGTCCATCCCGCCCGCAGTCTCCGAATCGAAGACTTCGACAGCGGTGCCCCCTCGCCTAGCAGTCCCCGCATCGCCAGCTCGGAAGTCTCCCTCCGCCAGTCCGTGCAGATACAGCTCCGGAAGCAGAGCGCCCAGCTCCTTCGTCCGTCGTGCGAACAACGGCAGCACCCGACTCTCGAGCCGCTCCTCGACGCCCCGAACCCGAGGGCGTCGGAGTGTGATCGTGCCCGAGCTCATCGCCAACCGCCTCGGCTTGCGTGGAGCCGAGCAACCGAAGATAAGCCGCTGACAAGGCGATCTCGCGGTCCGGTGGAGCAGCTATGGGGTCTCTGGATTCGGACATAATTGGCTCACCCACTCAGAAGTCAACGTCCGGCTGGTGAACACCCTGCTCGTCGCATCCCCGGACCCCACTACGGGCGCCGACGCCAAGCATCAGCAGCTCGTAGACATGGATCTCCACCGTGGGAACCGACTCGCCTTCGCGGTCGTAGCTGCCGTATTCGACGCGGCCTTCGACGTATAGTCGGTCGCCCTTCGAGACGAATTCGTCCGCAACCTCGGCGAGCTTGCCCCAGCACGTCAGACGGTGCCAGTCCGTGTGCTCCTGGGCTTCTCCTGCGCTGTCTGTCCAAGGTCGGTTTGTCGCAAGCGACAGCCTCGTCAGCTTGGTCCCACCCGACGTGGTTCGCATTTCCGGTGCGGCACCGACGTTGCCGATCAGGGTCAGTTTGTTCAGGGAACGCATGCTTACCACTCCAGTAGGTTGAGGTCCGATTCTTCCAGCTCGTCCACGAGCCCACCGGGGTCCGAGGCGTTTAAGAGGTCTTCCGCGCCGTCTGGTCCGAGCTCCTCGAGGTAGTCAGTTAGCGCCTCGCGATCCACCGTGCAGCCTTCTTGCTCAATCATCTCAGCCAAAGCCTCCGCGTCCGCTTCGAGATCGGTTGGCATGTTCATCGGGTATCACCTCGTCTCGGTTTGTGCGTGAGAGATCTTCACGCCTGTGCTGCTGGCTGTGAGCGGCACCAATAGCAGACTGTGGGCCGTACGAAGCTGAAGCGTTGGCAATGGATGCACGGCCAGCTTCTGCGTTTCAGGACCACGAGGATCGAGGTCCGTAGGCACCTGATACGCTCAGCCGTGTCGGACCCCAACCGGCTGCCGGGGTTGACGCCGATCCTACCGTCGGCGAGCGGATCCAGCCGGAAGCCTTGCGCGACGAGCTCGACCACAAGAGCCGTCGCCTCTTCCACCGTCGCGGGGCTGGTGGATTTCATAGTTTGACCCAGTCGTCGGCGGCGTTCCGCTCATCTGGCTGGGGACCACAAAGGTCCAGTGCCGTCTGGTCGTGCGTTTTGGCACCGAACTGCAGCACGTGCTCACGTTGCTCACGGGTGCTCACGTCCTCCCGGTGATCCTCGGCGGTGTGCGCGTTGTGAGGAGTGTGAGCGTCATCCCCTTCTTTGTGCTTCTTCGGGCGGAGATAGATGGTATATCGGTCACGCCCTTCGCCTCGCTCAACGTCCCATCCAGAGGCTCGGAGTGAAGGTGCGGCCCGAGTCAGTCGACCGCCCATCGCTTGGGGTGTCCCAGGCCAGCCCTTCGTCGGGTGGGCTCCGACCTCACGACGAGCGTCGAGGTCCGCTAGGAGCTCAGCGGCGGTCCCTTCCCAGGTGCGACCGTCCTCAACTAGGTCCACGAGCGCGGTAGCCACGGGATCAGCGTCGATGCTGGACTGCACCGTGTGGTCGCGAGCCGCCGCGTAGGCCTCGAAGAAAGCGCCCGGCTTCCACGGCAGAGAGGGCTCGCACGCGACGACCCACAGCGCGAAGTCAGCCATCCGAGGCGACCGCTCAAGGTGTACGGCGTCCCGTCGCCCGAGCCCCACTCCCACCGCGTCCAGAAGCGCGGCCAGAACGCCGGGGCGGATACGGTCGAGCTCCGCGATCGTACGGTCCGCGAGGTCGCCACGGGTCGCTACGGACTCGATCGACGTCAGGATAATGGGCCGACGGTCAGCGTAGGCCACCTCGTCGCCGTCCGTGTACAACTGGCGAGTGGAATAACCGCCGCCGGTAGCGATCCTGCACAGTGCGTCGGATAGCCGCCTATGGCGCAGCGGAAGCTCTCGACTCCAGCGGTGGTGGAACAGAAGAAAAACTCAAACATTCACCTGTCCACTGAACCGGGGGACCTCCAGGGATCTCTTGGACCATCAGGGACGCGGCTCGGGTCCAGTGGCGTCTGAGGATCCGACTCGCCTCGGCCACTCCGTCCTCGGCCGGGGCGACCACGATTTCCCGATGGTCACAGAGGGCGACCCTGATGCGCTCCGGCTTGGACATGTACGTGACCTCGTACCGGAGAAAGCGGATCTTGAGCTGCTCGAGAATCTGCAAGAGGAGAGGGTTGGGGCAGTGGCGGAGCAGCGTCCCATGCCAAAGGGCGTCGAGCTCGAAGTTGCGCCGGGGTCTCGCTGAGCAGCCTCTCTCTGCTCCGTGAGCTCACCGAGCCTATCGAGCACATCTTCGTCCGGTGCACCGGCCAACCCCAGCGCAGAGGATTCGATCAAGCCGATGGCCACGTAGAGCTCGTGGGCTTGCGCAAAGACCAGGGGCGCGACGCAGAGGCCCGGCCGCGGGTGACCATCCACCAGCTTGTCAGCTTTCAGCTGAAGCAGGGCCTCCCGCAAGGGCGTCCTACTCACCCCCCAGCGTGGGCAATCTCCTGCTCATTGATATTCGATCCGGGCTCAAGCTCTCCCGACAGGATCTGGCCAACACGATGTCTCGAAGCTGCTCTCGCAGCGGAGCGGGTCGCACTAGCTTCGCCATCCCTGGTCTTCCTTTCTCGCGGGTTCCGGGTTGCGGCCGCGGGTCGTTTCCGGCGACGCGAAGACAACATCCCCCGCACACGTATTGCGACGTCTATACCGTAGCAGGCCTAACGCGCGGCATTCCCCGAGTCTAAGACATTCCCCGTCTCCATGGGAGTCAATCCCAAAGCTAGTTGAAACTCGAGTGACCTCTCTCGCTCAAGCGGCGGTGTGAACAGCGCTATCAGGGCTTGTGACTTCTAGTTTGTCCTGATAATTTGTCCTGATAGTTTGTCCTGAGGAGTGCATTGTGAGAGCGACTATGATGGCGATCTTGGTCTTGGTTAGGCTACGACGGATCGGACCTTGCCAGCCCGAGCGCTAGACCACGGCACCGTGATGGAGCGAATCCCTGATGGCCACCGGGACTCCACCGACGTGCTCTTCAAGCGGTACTGGTCACCGCTCATGGCATACGCCTTTGGAATCGTAAGCGATAGGGACACGGCTGAAGACGTCGTACAGATGACGTTTCTTCGTCTCCGGATGAAGAGTGGTCACTGGGCCCCTGAGGGCACGCCAAGCAGCTACCTGTTCCGGACCACCCGAAATCTTGCCTTAAACGCCTGTCGGGACGAACGGTTGCGCCAGAGGAGGCACCAGGAGGGAGGGGGTAACGCGGCAGAAGCTCTCCTTCTCCGCACACCGGCGGAGGACCTGGAGACCCGTAGGCTCCACGCCGAGATCGAACGGGCCATCCAGCGTCTCTCCGAACGGCGCCGCGAGGTCTTCGTTCTCTCACGCCTTCACGACCTGACGCACCGAGAAATCGCCGAGCGGCTCGGTACGTCGTCCCAAACCGTCTCGAATCACATGAGTGCGGCCTTAGGCGAGCTCAGGCACAAACTCGCACATCTATCGGTCAGGAACTGATAGACATGATGCGTATCCCGGATGACCCACGGGTTGGGCCTTACGTTCCAGTCGCACTATGGGCTTGTCGACGCCCGGATTGGGGCGGTTTCCCCCATGCCGATCGTGTTGGGGATAGTAGTTCACCCAGTTGCCTCGTATCTTATTGGAATATAGCTTAAAGCCAGTTGCCAGCGGTGGAGCGGGAAACGGATCATTTCGAAGCGACACCCCCCACTCCTCATTCACTTGGTCTAGTACGAGGCCAGGTGAGCCACCGCTAATCTGATGGTACGTCTCTTCCTCCAGCTGGAGTGACACATGGACAGGAAGTTTCGCTTAGGATCCGCTCCTTTGATGGTCGCTGCCATGTTCCTCGGGGAGCCTTCTGCGATCCTGAACGCGCAAGCGCCTATGCAGATCTCACCGCTGGCGACGATTAGCGGTCGGGTGGTGAATGCCGGGACCCGGCAGCCGATCGCATCTGCGCAAGTGCACATTCCCGAGCTCGCCCTTGGGGTGCTCTCCCAGGCGAACGGCCGCTATCTCCTCCTGAACGTACCCGCCGGCGCCCATACGGTGCTCGTGCAGCTCATCGGATACCGCACGGCTTCCCAAACCGTCACAGTGGGGCCCGATGAAGCGGTGGAGCTGGACTTCAACATCACTGAACAGGCGCTGGTCTTGGACCGGCTCGTGGTCACAGGAACTGTCGGGGAGACCTTGCAACGTTCCCTCGGGCACGCCGTGGGGACGATTGCTGCGTCTGAGATAGTTAGGAGAACGGAAATGCCGGGCCTGACCGACCTCCTCAACGGTCGCGAGCAGGGGGTTGTCATTATGGGCGCTTCCGGCATGGCTGGCGCCGGACCGAGGATCAACATTCGAGGCACGTCCAGCCTTTCGCTCAGGGGGGAACCTCTCCTCTACGTGGACGGGATCCGTGTAAACAACGACATCGCCACCGGACCGCAGATCCAGGGATTCGGGGCCGGGATGATCTCTCGGCTAAATGATTTCAGCCCTGAGGACATCGAGTCGGTCGAGATCATCAAGGGTCCCGCCGCGGCCACCCTCTACGGCACCGAGGCCATGAACGGCGTGATTCAAATCATAACCAAGCGAGGCCGTACGGGGCGCCCTGTGTTGGACTTCCGGATGGGGCAGGGGGCGCAATGGCTCCACAACATCGCAGAGCGCTTCCCCACCAACTACCAGCGCGATGTCGATGGTACCCTCGTGACGCGAAACCGCGTCGCGGATTTGATAGAGGCCGGCAACTCCCCCTTTCGGACCGGCCGTAGCCAGTCGTATGGAATGAGTGTACGGGGTGGCTCCAGCGACGTGTTGTACTACGCAGCGTTCAACCTCGACCGAGAAGAGGGTGTGAACCGGGAGAACGCTTCTCGGCGCTACAGCGGCCGCCTGAACCTCACTATGTCTCCCAGTAGTTCCCTTGAGGTGACAACTGCGCTCGGCTTCGGGACGGGGAGGATCGACCTGTTCCGGGAGACGAGCATCTGGAGCAGCTTTTACAACGCTCGGCCCTTGCTGAAGGGGACCCCGCAGGATCGCCGGCCTCCCGACATTATCGACAAGGCGTTTGAGGATTTCCAGAAATACCAGCACCTGACGGGATCCCTCCAGCTACGGCACACTCCAGTGCCCTGGTTCAGCCAGCGCCTCGTCCTGGGAGGCGACGTGACCGGCGAGACCAACGAGAGGATCATCGAACGCATGGATGCGGAGTTGCTGGAATACTATAGCGGCGCCACAACTCTCGGCAGCAAGTCTCGTGAGGACCGGACGATCACGATCAAGTCGCTGGACTACAACGGGACTCTCTCGTATGAAGTGGCCGATGATCTCGTGCTCCGTTCCACCGTTGGCACTCAGTATTACACCCGTCTGACGGACATCCTGCAAGCCAATGGAAGGGAGTTCCCCGTCCGGGGGGTCGATGTTATCAGCGCGGCCGGGACCACCTTCGGCGGCGGCGACTTCGTGGAGAACTCGACCCTGGGTTTCTACGTCCAGGAGCAACTTGCCTGGAAGAACAGGATCTTCTTCACGGCCGCCATGCGGGGGGACGACAACAGCGCCTTCGGCAAAGACTACGACTTCGTCACATACCCGAAGGCCAGTGCGGCTTGGGTGCTTAGCGAGGAGGATTTCTGGAACGTGGGCTTCGTGGACGCATTTCGGCTTCGTGCAGCCTTCGGCGCGGCGGGCCAACAACCCGAGACCTTTGCCGCCCTCCGCACCTATCGCCCCATCTCCTCCGGAGACGGCGGATCGGCCGTGTCGCCGCAGTTCATCGGGAATCCGGACCTTGGTCCCGAGCGCAGCTCGGAGGTGGAGGTGGGCTTCGAGGCGAGCCTGCTGAACGAGCGGATTGGACTCGACGTCACCTATTACAACTCGACGACGAGTGACGGCATCATCGAGCGGCCGATGGCCCCTTCCTCGGGCTTCGCCGCCAGCCAGTTCCTGAACCTCGCGAAGATCAAGAAGCAGGGTGTGGAGCTTGACTTGAGGACCCATTTGATCAATACGGAGCGGTTCGGCTGGGACGTGGATCTGAGACTGGGGTGGAACAGTAGCGAGATAAAGGACCTGGGCGACGTGATGGAAATTCCCCTCCAGGGGGGGAGCGTAACCGGAGTTCACGCCCATAGGATCGGGTTCTCTCCGGGGTCCTTCTTCTGGTTCGATATCGTGAGCCAGGAGATCGGATCGGACGGCACCGCCACAAATGTGATGTGCGACGGGGGCACGGGGAAAGGCGGCTGGGAGAAGGGAGGAACGCCGGTCCCCTGCGACCAGGCGCCGAAGGTGTTCCAAGGTGTCCCGACTCCTCGCTACGATGGCTCCCTCTTCTCGCAGTTCCGATTCGGCGAGAATCTGCGGCTCAGCGCCATGGTGGACTTCAAGGGTAGTTATTCCGCCTACAACTTCAGTGAGTTTCACTGGTGCAGAAGTGCCTCGCTGTGCCTCGAGCGGAACGATCCGACCTCGCCCCTTGTGGACCCCAAGCGGGTCGCCATGCTTGCAGACCCGGTGCTCCAGATCGGCTATGGGATTCACGACCAGAGCTTTGCCAAGCTCCGCGAGGTGTCCCTCACTTACTCGATTCCGGACACGTGGCTTAGGGGAACGGGCATTCAGCGAGCAGGCATATCAGTCTCCGCCCGAAACCTGGCGACCTGGACGAATTGGCCCAGCCCCGGGCTCGATCCGGAGAGCTCCTTTACAACGTTCGAGAGTGACCCCCTCCACGCACGCTTCGAGTGGAGAAACACTCCCCACCCTCGCCGGTTCATGACCACCATACGGCTCTCCATGTGAGCCATCAGATGAGAACCCGGACGATCCATAGGGCGAGACCCAGGCATGACTACGGAGGATGCGCCATGATTGCGAAGCCCCTGACCTTCGATGCTCTTCCTCGTTACGGCAGGAGACGGATCGTACTGTCGGTGTTACTGGCGAGTGGGCTGCTCCTCGCGGGCTGCGAGCAGCTCCTCGAGGTAGAGTCCCCCAGCCGCCTCCCGGCAGAAGATATTCTGAAGCCTAGCAACGCAGCGATCCTGGTGAACGGGGCCCAATCCGATTTCGAGTGTGCTCTGGCCAACTTCATTCTCGCCGGGGGTCAGGTCGGAGACGAGCTGGCGCATTTCGGCGGCGGCTCGGTGAACGAGGGTTATGACAAACGGGCATATACGGCCGCGGATCCATGGCCTGCGAGATTTCCGTGTGAAGGGGGATCTGGATCCCAGAACGCCATCAGCGTCTGGGCGCCACTCCAGACAGCCCGGTTCGCGGCCAGGTCGACGGAGGAGCTGCTGGAAAGCTGGACGGACGACGAGGTTCCCGGTCGGGCCGAGGCCCGCGCGCGCATGGCGGCGTTCTCGGGCTATAGCACCCTACTCCTCGGGGAGGCGTACTGCACGGCCGCCGTGGACCTGGGGCCCGAACTCTCTCGCAGCGACATGTTTCAGCTGGCCGAGGTGGACTTCACCCGGGCCATCGAGCTTGCGACCAGCGCGGGAAGCGCCAGCCTGCTGGGTCTCGCACAGGTCGGGAGGGCCCGTACACGCGTGAACCTCGGGACCTTCAGTGAAGCGCTCACCGACGCCAGGATGGTGCCGGGAGGCTTCCGATTTGACGCACGCTATTCGGCCGCCTCTGTGCGGACGGAGAATCGTGTGTTCAGGCGGATGAATCGGAATCGAAGCGTGGGCGTCGGTCCTTACTACCAGCACCTCGAATTCCAGGGGGTACCGGATCCGCGCATACCGGTCACCAACCTCGGCCTAGTCCCCGCGTCGCAGCGGACCGATAGCTTGTGGGTGCAGGACCTCTACCCCACCGAGTCGTCGCCCATCCCCATCGCCACGTGGCAGGAAGCCCAGCTCATCATCTCCGAGGCCGAGTTGGACGCTGGGCGCCTGCAGGAAGCGGTGGACGCGATCAACGTCCTCCACGCCAATGCCAACCTTCCAGCCTTCAGCAGCGGTGACGCCGCAGAGATTCGAGTGCACCTGATCGAGGAGCGGAGGCGGCAGTTGTTCCTGCAGGGTAATCACCTGAACGACCTGATACGCTTCAGTTTCCCGCTCGTGCCATCGCCCGGCACCATCTTCCAAGCGGGTGCCGGCGAGTATGGGACGATGACCTGCCTTCCTCTTCCGGATGTGGAGCGCATAAGCAACCCGAACATCGGGTGACGCGGAGGACGCCTGTGGTCAATCGGAGAGAGTTCCTCGAGAAAGGCGTGGTGGTGGGTGCTGCTGCCGCGGGCTCGTGGCCGAAAGGGATCCGTGCAATGGATGAGCCACAGGAAGTGGGCCAGCTGGTAGCCCAGACGGGTTCGCTGGTCGTGGACGGCACCAACGTCTCCGCCCTGACGGACGACTACATCGGCCAGATGCGGAGCGCCGGTGTGGATGTCTGGGTCCACAATCGGGTAAGCACCGAGTCCAGCGGCCTCCCCTACTTCACCCGGGTCCACGACTACGCGGACCGAAACTCCGACCGGCTCGCGCTCGTCACCACGGTCCGTGAGATGCGGGAGGCGAAAGCCGCCGGGAAGCTCGCCATGGTCATGGGTTGGCAGGCGGCCACGCCCTTCGAGGGCGTTCTCTCGGACTGGAGTCGCAAGCCGCCGTCCATCGACCTGAGGGCCTACTATGAGCTCGGACTGCGGAGCTGCGGGATCACGTACAACATCTCCAACCGTTTCGGGGGTGGATGCACGGACGAGTGGAACGGCCTCACTTTGGCGGGCCGGTACATCGTCGAGCGCTTCCACGAGATGGGAATCGTGGTGGACGTGGGTGGGCACACCGGAGAGCGGGCGAGCCTCGACGTCGTCGAAGGGTCACCCGGCGTGCCGATCATCTGCTCCCACACGAACTGTCGGGCCCTCATGGACAATCCCCGCAACACCACTGACCGCGTCATCGAGGGGGTCGCCGCGACAGGCGGCGTGGTGGGCATGACCGCCTTGAACGACTTCGTGGCCCGGAGCCGCAACGACGTCGGTATCCGCACGACGCCCCAGGTGGGGATCGACGCGCTCCTGGAGCATTACGACCACGTGCGTCGTCTGGTCGGCGCAGAGCACGTGGGCATCGGTACCGACTTCACTGCAGGGTTCCCGGGCACGGATCCCTATCAGGGCGAGGGCTCTTTCATCGCCCCAGCGATCGTGTACAGCGCCCAGGAAACCTGGACATATGTGGAGGGCTTCGAGACGATCACCGAACTCCCGAACCTGCGCGAGGGGCTCCGTCGACGGGGCTGGAGCACCGGGGACATTGAGAACGCCATGGGGAACAACTGGACCCGGGTGTTCCAGCAGGTGTGGGGCAAGTAGGCTAGAGCTAGGGAAGCTCTGCAGTGAACGCGGTGGTCCCATGGTCGAGGCTGATGGCTTTGATCGAGCCGCACTATCCGACGTTGGGTAAGGGTCGGCAGCCACTGGGACTGGAAAGGATGCTTCGGACCTACTTCGTCCAGAGCTGAGGGACCATACCGCCGATGCTGCGCAACACGCTGCTGTGGGCTTCGACCAATCCGTTCCTGGCCGTTAGACTCCCGCGCTACCGTTTCGTGCAAAGGGCGACCAGGCGCTTCATGCCCGGCGAGGAGGTCGATGACGCGCTGAGGGCGGCGGCGGCCCTCGCGCATGTCGGCATTACGACCACCACTACGCTCCTCGGAGAGAATCTCGAGTCTCTGGACGAAGCGGACGGCGTGGTACGTCACTATCAAGGGGTGCTGCGGGAGATCGAGGAGCGTGGTCTCGACTGCGAAATCTCGGTGAAGCCAACGCAGCTTGGGCTCGATTTCGGGGTCGATGAGGCGCGGACTCGACTCGCCCAGTTGGCGGACTCGACGTCATCGATGGTGTGGGTCGACATGGAAGGATCGGACTACGTCGACGGCACCCTCGACATCTTCCGGAGCGTAAAGCAGGACAAGGGCAACGTCGGCCTGTGCCTGCAGTCGTACCTCCACCGCACGGCCGACGACCTGGACTCCCTTCTCTCGCTCGACCCGGCCATCCGGCTGGTGAAGGGCGCCTACAACGAGCCCGCGTCGATCGCGTTTCCCAGCAAGTCGGACGCGGATCGGAACTTCGTCAAGCTCACACAGACGCTCATCAGGGCCCGGCTCGGCGGAGGGCAGGGGCGTCCGGTCTTCGGGACGCACGACCCGAAGATGATCTGTGAGGCGAACCGCATCGCCTACGAGCTGGGACTCGGTAAGGACACGTACGAGTTCGCGATGCTCTTCGGCATCCAGCGAGCGGAGCAGGAGCGCCTCGCCCGGACTGGCCACCACGTGCGGGTGCTGGTCAGCTACGGCTCGGCGTGGTTCCCGTGGTACATGCGACGCCTGGCCGAGCGGCCGGCCAACCTCTGGTTCGTGGCCAAGCAGTTGGTGCGATAGTGTCGAATACCGGACCCGGAAGCCCGAGGCCCGCGCCCCCCAGTCCGCTCGTTTACAGCAGGCCAGGCGAGCGGAACGAGGACCCGAGCTTCGAGGGCATCTTCCTGATCATTGTCGGTCGGGCGCCGGGCAACGTCTGAGATGTCCAGCACACCGCCGACGGGCGGATCCACAACATCCGTCGCAAAAGAGCCGAGGCCGTGGGTCAACCACTACCACTTCCACATCATGGACCGGGACTGGGGCCATCTCATCATCCGGTTCTGCCCCCATCCCCCCTTCAGCGCGCTCGTCATCCTGAACGGCCATGAGTGGGTGGCCAGGGGAGGCCAAGCGGCGGGGGATCCGCCCTCACGAGGACGACAACTGCTTCACCCAGCTTTCCAACGCCCAGGACCTGGGCCTCGTCGCAGATACCTTGAGCGCTTCACAGCACTTTATAGGGCGCCTGGCCCAGGCTCCGGAGCGGTGGATCTACTCGGCGGTCATGTGCTTCGCGATGGACATCGCCAATCAGGAGCGGACCCGCTTCCGCTACCACCAATCGGTCTACGAGGCCGAGTTCAGCCGGAACCTCCATTTCGGCAACGGCCGGCAGATGGATCAGGTGTTCCACTGCCTGATCGACCGGATCCGCGCCCCGCTGGACCTGCGCACGGTCACCACGCTCCTTGGCCGACGTAAGCCGACCACGCAGACAGAAGGGGCAGCCACGGGCACCCGCCGTGGAGGTCGCACTCGAGACGCCTACGTATGATCTGACTATCCTGCGCATCGAGGCCATGGTCCACAACACCCGCGACCTCCGTTGCCGCCTGGGGCTCCTCTACTTTGCGGAGATCGCGGCCGCCCTGCGCGAGATGGTCGAACGCTTCGTGGAGGACCTCGACTGTCTTGATACCGCCTTCATCGATCCAGGGCTTCTTGGACGAGATGGTCCGCTGAATGAAGCCTCTCCGTGTCGTCATTTCCGTATTCTCCTCACCGCCGCTGATCACGAGATATTGGGGTTGTTGAATCGCTCGACATTCGGCAACGGAAGGCAGACGGTACTGCCGAAGAAGCTGACCTGATACTGCGGCGGGAAGAGAAGACAGGAGCGGAGCCCCCACCAACAGACCAACCAGACGGGTGGCTGATGAGGGCCGCACGCGTCCTCCTCCGTTCAAATCGACAAAAGGCCCGGTCTAGTTAGTACGACTCCCCCCAGGTCTCTGACAGCTCGCTCTACCTCCGAAAACGGCTGCCATAAGCAACTTAATGGCTGTCTGCGGTGTGCTCCCGGATCATTCTGTACTCTTCGTGCTGCTTTTCACAGCGGATCCGACTGCCTCTCTCCCTCGCATCGCCTACGGCCCGTCTGCGCGTGCTCTCCGTACGCACCGCCGCAATGGAAACAATCCTCTTCAGGTCCTCGTACTGACAGGAAGGGCATTGGGGCACCGGGGATGAATGCATCACCAGATGCTCAAATTGCCATCCACACCTACAGCATTCATACTCAATGATGGGCATCCCCTCTGTCCTCTCCACTCTCTCGTGCCTCCTCGCCCTCTAGCTCCCTCCAATCCATCGCCCCGGCCTCCAAAAGCACCTCAACCACTGAGGTGTAGCCCGTGCTCCTGGCACCGTCAAGAGCTCTGAAACCCTCATGATCGACCGCATTCACGTCGACACCGAAGCTGAGCAACAGCCTCACCTTCTCCGCGATTTCGGCTTCCCGGTCATCAGGCATCTGAAACACCCAGGCCCTTCCAGTCCCGCTCATACCAACTGCGGCCATCAGAGGTGTGGACACCTCCCTTTGGAGTGCGGACTGCTCACCCCAGCGCACGCCTGGCTCCCCGTTGGGGCTACCGAGATAGTGCTCCCCGCGGTGCATACGCCGCGGGTCGCCCCCGTGTTCAACCAAGCGGCGGAGGATGTACGGAGTTCCGAAACGGGCCGCGAGCCAGGTGGGCAAGGCTCCAACCCATGCACGGTGGAAGTAGTAGTCGGTAGGTGAACTCCGGGTCACCGGAGTCCAGGCTCCCAGTGGGATGTTCGGATTGGCGCCGTGCTCGAGGAGGAGGTCCACTGTGCGCTCGGCCCGGCGCATGATTGCTGCGTGTAGTGCCGTAAACCGGCTCCCTCCCAAGTTCGGGTCCGCACCCTGCTCGAGCAGAAGCTCCACCACCTCCTCGTACAACTCGCCGGGGAGCGCTTCCTCCTCCCCGTAGCCCAAGTAGACCCCCCCTATGCTAGCTAACCTTCCCCCGGTGGTGATGAGCGGACCGAACTGCGAGTACACTGCCACCGTTAAAGCGCTGAGACCCCACGCAGTTCTGTCGTTCACGTCTGCTCCGGCGGCGAGCAGATGCCGCACCGAGGCGACGTCCCCCACTGCTGCCGCAAACAGCAAGGCGGTGTTGCCCCCATGTTCGAACCACCCTTGGTGCTGCGGATGGGGATGTGGCGCCTGTGCCATGAGCATGCCCCACGTCTCCGAACGGGTTGTGAAGTCCGCACCGTGCTCGAGCAGCAGCTTAACCACATCCGCGTTCCGCCGTGCCGCAGCCCACATCAGCGCCGTCTGTCCTCGCATGCCCGTCGCGTCCGGATCCGCGCTGTACTTGAGCAGGAGCTCAATGACGGCCGCATCGCCCGAGCGGGAAGCGATCATGAGGGGCGTCTCCCCGCGCGGCAGCGCCACGTTCGGGTTCGCCCCAGCCGCCAGCAGCCTCCCAACCACCTCCGCGCTGCCGTTCTCGCTAGCTGCCCAAAGCGGAGTCACACCGAGCTCGTTCGTCGCATTGACGTCCGCACCGGCCCGAATGAGCAACTCTACGCCTTCCACATCATCCCGATGCGCCGCCCAGTGAAGGGCAGTCGTGGTATCTCCTTCGATAGCTTCGACATACACCCCCTGCCCACCTTCTCCGCCCACAGTGCCTCGCTCGGCCTGCCTTGGCAGAACCTGGCCAGCGCCTCCGCCCGGGAGCGTCAGCACTAGCCCCGGCACGATCAGGCCTCGCCACACCCAATGCATAGCCATTCTCCATCCTTTTACCCTATAGATCGCCCAGCGTATCAAGCAGCGGACCAGTGCTTCCGCCCACCTTGTCCACCGGCACACCGACCGTGTCCATGAGGGAAACGAGAAGATTCGCATGGCTAGGTTCATTCTCATACACGAGATGCCGACCTCCCTTGATGCGTCCGCACCCACCGCCGAGCACCAGCACCGGAAGGTTGTCACTGCTGTGGACCATGCTGTTGGACATGCCCGACCCATACAGGACCGTCATATGGTCCAAGAGCGAACCGTCCCCGTCAGGCGTATCGCGAAGCTTTGCCAGGTACTTCGCGAACAACTCGACCTGGTAGCGGTTGAGCTTGGACATTTGCTCGACCACGTCCGGTATGTTGTTGTGGTGCGACAGTGGGTGCCACGCCTCAGTTACCCCAATCTGCGGATAAGTGCGGGGACTCACTTCCCTGGAAACCATGAACGTAGACACGCGCGTCAGGTCTGCTTGGAAGGCCAGGAGTTGCATGTCCAGAAGCAGTTCCAGGTGGTCCTCAAACACACCAGGGATGCCCGCCGGCTCGCTCATGGCCGGCAGCTCGAGATCGAGCTGAGACTCGGCCATCTGGATGCGCCGTTCGCTGTCCCTCACCCCGTCGAAATACTGATCGAGCTTCAGATCATCCTGCGGTCCTAGCTGCCTCTTCAGGTCCCCCAACGCTTCCATCACGCTGTCCATGATGCTTCCCTGCTGCGACAGGCGTCGTTCTCGCGCCGATCGAGCAGTGGATCCAGCGTCACCGAACAGAGTCTCAAATACCACCCTAGGCCGGTTCTCCATCGGCAACGGCTGTTCGCGACTCCTCCATGAGATGGTGTCCGTGTAAATGCAGTTCAGAACCGCACACGATCCCGCCATCGGCGCCCCATCCAACCCCAACTGCAGGGACCCCAGTTGCGTCTCCCGCTCGAATTCGCGGGCCATAAGCTGGTCGATCGACGGCAGCGCCCAAATTCCCGAACTAGACGTTGGCGCCTCGTCCCCCGGAAGGCCCGAAAGGAAACACGTGGACGACCCATAGTGGGGCGATTCCCACGACCCCCTAAGGCCCGAGAACGCAATCAGCTGATCCTTGAAGGGTGCAAGCGGCTCAAGAATCGCCGAGAGCTCGAAATCCGCTCCGACTCCTTTCGGGGTCCAGTAGGGCATAGCCTGCCCGTTCGGCGTGTAATACGCGAGGAACCGATGGGCAGGCTTCCGCACGGCCCGCCCAGAAAGCCCCGCCGGTACCATCGACTCTAGCAACGGCAATGCAAGCGCCGCTCCCACCCCCCGAAGAACGGTGCGACGGGAGATCGTCTTGCCTGTGATGAACTCCATCTCATTCCTATGAAGCAGACTATTGACTTGACAGTTCCAGAGACCGCCATAACGCAGGACTACATCCCGACGGACTCCCGCATCAGGAACGCAGGGCTCTCGACGATCGCCAGGATGATCGACGACCACCGGTAGTCATCCGCCTTGGTGTCCCGCAGGATCTGGCGCAACACCGGTTGATCGTAGTACTCGAGCTCGCGGCCAAGGGCATAGCTCATCAACTTCCCGGTGAGCGTGGAGGCAAACCCCACTCCCCCGCGCTGCTCCAACAACATCGTCCGGAGCCCAGGCAACCCCTCTATATCGATACCGCCCGGCCAGCTCCGTGGAGGGGTTCCCCGGACTCCGGCCCCGCCTCCCAGCTCGAGGCCGCAGCGGCCGACTCCGGATTCCACGGCGCCAGTCCCGCTCCCGCCGTCGCGACCGCCACTCGACCCAGAAAGCTCCGTCGTTTCATGCTCTCCCCCTCCGTTGTGGGACATAGATTCCGTTGTGGGACATAAATGCGTATGTCACGCGCTCCAGACCTGCTGGTAGACACGCAGCCAGTTCTCTCCCAGCAGCTTCCAGAGCTCCGCATTCGACCATCCCCGCCGGATAAGCCCCCGGGTCATGTTCGGCAGTTGGGAGATCGAGTCGAAGTCCTCGATGTAGTAGAATGAGCCAGGATCGCTGTACATCTCCGGGAAGTTGAGTCCACCCGACCACGTTTCCGCTCTCTCCTCGATGTTGTCGATGCCGAGGGCGATGTGGTCCACGCCGATCAGCTCCTTGAAGTAGTCGTACTGGTCGAGGTGCTTCTCCAGCGACACCTGGGGCATGGTGCGCTTGTCTGCGTCGTTCCGGGTACGGATGTGGAAGTCGCTCACCGCAGTGATCCCGATGACGCCGCCCGTCTCGGCGATCGCCTCGGCCAGCCGGTCGCTGATGTTCCGGGGGTTGTCGACCAGTGTCCGGGCGTTCGCGTGGCTGCAGATGACGGGGACGCCGCGGGAGATCTCCAGGGCGTCGAAGCTGGTCTGGTCGCCGGTGTGGCCGGCCACGTCGAGGAGGATGTCCATCCGGTGGATCTCCTCGACGAGTTCACGACCCTCCCTCGTCAGGCCGACGCGGGAGGCCGTGCAGCCACCTCCGAACCGTCCCTCGACGTTGAGGGCCACGGCCGAGATCCGGAGGCCCAGTTCGTAGTAGCCACGCAGCGCCCCGCGCCAGTCCTCCTCCCGCTCCAGAGCTGCCGGCCCCTGGAAATGGAACACCCGCGCGATCTTGCCCTGCTCGTGAGCCTCCCGAATCTCACGGACATTCCCGGTCCAAACCATCGCCTCATCGTGTCCGTCCAGAAAGGCGTGGCACGCGCCGATGCCGGCCACGCCGCCATGGTCCACGACTGAGCAGTTCACTCCTCCCGTCCTCAGCCGCCCTAGATGCACTTCCGTGTCGCCCCCACAGTCCCGCGCGTCGACCACAAGGGTGGCACGCTGGACCTCGAGTGGATCCCGGTTCGGGCTGCGGTCCGAAGGGTCGAGCTGGGGCCTGCCCGAGGAGGGGCTTCCTTCCTCCTCTTCTTCTCGGCAGGCCGCGGAGCCCGTCAGGGTTGCCGCCGCACTGATGATGGCCATCTGACCCACAAAATGTCGCCGTATCATCCTTTCCCCCTTGTTGCGAGATGGAGGGACCAGGGCCTCACGCGCCCCAGACCTGTTCGTAGACGCGGAGCCAGTTTTCGCCGAGGAGCTTCCAGATCTCTGCGTTTGACCAGCCGCGCTCGATGAGACCTCCGGTCACGTTCGGCAGCTCCGAGATGTCTTCGAAGCCCCGGACGTAGAACCAGGGTTGCTCGCTGTACGCTTCGGGCGGCATCCGATGGCGATCCATGGGTTGGGCGACGTTGCGACCGGGCCCGTCCACGAAGTCGGGTCCCAGTGCGATGTGATCGGCGCCGACCAAGTTCTTTACGTAGTCGTACTGATCCAGATGCCGGTCAAGCCGCACCTGGGGCGTCCGCGGCACGTGGGCGTCCTGCCGCCGCCGGGCGTGGAAGTCGTTGAACGCGGTCATGCCGATCACCCCGCCGGTGTCCGCGATCGCCTCCATCAGCCGGTCGCTGATGTTCCGGGGGTTGTCGACCAGTGACCGGACGTTCGTGTGGCTGCAGATGACGGGCACGCCGCGGGAGATCTCCAGGGCGTCGAAGCTGGTCTGGTCGCCAGTGTGACCGCCGATGTCGAGGACGATCCGGAGGCCGTGGATCTCCTCGACGAGCCGCTCCCCCGCCTTGGTGAGGCCGATCTGGGGCTCGATGCATCCGGCGCCGAACTCATTGGCCACGTTGTAGGCGATACCCTCAATCCGGAGCCCCATCTCGTAATAGGCCCGCAGCGCGGTGGGGTCCGGAGGGGGCGGTGAGCCGTCCGAAAGCCGCTCGGACGACTGCCATCCGAAGAGATGGGAGATCTTGCCGTCCGCCCGGGCCTTGCGGATCTCGGCCACGGTGCGGGCCGGCACGATCCGGTCGCTGTGCTCGTCGAAGAAGTGGTAGGCGTTGGAGAACTCCTGCACGCCGCCACCACCTCGGTGCCAGCAGTTCACGCCGCCCGCCGTGAGCATGTCAAGGTACTCCGCCCGGAGGTTCGACGGATCCAGCCCGTTCACCACAAGGGTGGCACGCTGGACCTCGAGGGGGTCCCGATTCGGGCCGCGGTCCAAAGGATCGAGTTGGGGCCCGACCGGCGGCATCGGTCCTCCGTCCGCTCCGGACTCCGGCCCCGCCTCCCAGCTCGAGGCCGCAGCGGCCGACTCCGGATTCCACGGCGCCAGTCCCGCTCCCGCCGTCGCGACCGCCACTCGACCCAGAAAGCTCCGTCGTTTCATGCTCTCCCCCTCCGTTGTGGGACATAAATGCGTATGTCACGCGCTCCAGACCTGCTGGTAGACACGCAGCCAGTTCTCTCCCAGCAGCTTCCAGAGCTCCGCATTCGACCATCCCCGCCGGATGAGCCCCCGGGTCATGTTCGGCAGTTGGGAGATCGAGTCGAAGTCCTCGATGTAGTAGAATGAGCCAGGATCGCTGTACATCTCCGGGAAGTTGAGCCCGCCCTGGTACGTTTCCGCTCCCTCCTCGATGTTGTCGATGCCGAGGGCGATGTGGTCCACGCCGATCAGCTCCTTGAAGTAGTCGTACTGGTCGAGGTGCTTCTCCAGCGACACCTGGGGCATGGTGCGCTTGTCTGCGTCGTTCCGGGTACGGATGTGGAAGTCGCTCACCGCAGTGATCCCGATGACGCCGCCCGTCTCGGCGATCGCCTCGGCCAGCCGGTCGCTGATGTTCCGGGGGTTGTCGACCAGTGCCCGGACGTTCGTGTGGCTGCAGATGACGGGCACGCCGCGGGAGATCTCCAGGGCGTCGAAGCTGGTCTGGTCGCCGGTGTGGCCGGCCACGTCGAGGAGGATGTCCATCCGGTGGATCTCCTCGACGAGTTCACGACCCTCCCTCGTCAGGCCGAAGTGGGAGGCCGTGCAGCCACCTCCAAACCGTCCCTCGGGGTTGGAGTTGTGGCCCACGGCCGAGATCCGGAGGCCCAGTTCGTAGTAGCCACGCAGCGCCCCGCGCCAGTCCTCCTCCCGCTCCAGAGCTGCCGGCCCCTGGAAATGGAACACCCGTGCGATCTTGCCTTCCCGATGGATACGCCGGATATCGCCGACGGTGGTCGCCACAACCATGTCCTCGCTGTTCACGTCGATGAGGCGGTAGCTTCCGCCGATCTCTGCAACGCCCGGGCGATGGACTACCGAGCAGTTCACGCCCCCCGTCCTCAGCCGCTCGAGCTGCTCCACGGTGTCTCTTCCCGCATCCCGACCCTCGACCACAAGGGTGGCACGCTGGACCTCGAGTGGATCCCGGTTCGGGCTGCGGTCCGAAGGGTCGAGCTGGGGCCTGCCCGAGGAGGGGCTTCCTTCCTCCTCTTCTTCTCGGCAGGCCGCGGAGCCCGTCAGGGTTGCCGCCGCACTGATGATGGCCATCTGACCCACAAAATGTCGCCGTATCATCCTTTCCCCCTTGTTGCGAGATGGAGGGACCAGGGCCTCACGCGCCCCAGACCTGTTCGTAGACGCGGAGCCAGTTTTCGCCGAGGAGCTTCCAGATCTCTGCGTTTGACCAGCCGCGCTCGATGAGACCTCCGGTCACGTTCGGCAGCTCCGAGATGTCTTCGAAGCCCCGGACGTAGAACCAGGGTTGCTCGCTGTACGCTTCGGGCGGCATCCGATGGCGATCCATGGGTTGGGCGACGTTGCGACCGGGCCCGTCCACGAAGTCGGGTCCCAGTGCGATGTGATCGGCGCCGACCAAGTTCTTTACGTAGTCGTACTGATCCAGATGCCGGTCAAGCCGCACCTGGGGCGTCCGCGGCACGTGGGCGTCCTGCCGCCGCCGGGCGTGGAAGTCGTTGAACGCGGTCATGCCGATCACCCCGCCGGTGTCCGCGATCGCCTCCATCAGCCGGTCGCTGATGTTCCGGGGGTTGTCGACCAGTGACCGGACGTTCGTGTGGCTGCAGATGACGGGCACGCCGCGGGAGATCTCCAGGGCGTCGAAGCTGGTCTGGTCGCCAGTGTGACCGCCGATGTCGAGGACGATCCGGAGGCCGTGGATCTCCTCGACGAGCCGCTCCCCCGCCTTGGTGAGGCCGATCTGGGGCTCGATGCATCCGGCGCCGAACTCATTGGCCACGTTGTAGGCGATACCCTCAATCCGGAGCCCCATCTCGTAATAGGCCCGCAGCGCGGTGGGGTCCGGAGGGGGCGGTGAGCCGTCCGAAAGCCGCTCGGACGACTGCCATCCGAAGAGATGGGAGATCTTGCCGTCCGCCCGGGCCTTGCGGATCTCGGCCACGGTGCGGGCCGGCACGATCCGGTCGCTGTGCTCGTCGAAGAAGTGGTAGGCGTTGGAGAACTCCTGCACGCCGCCACCACCTCGGTGCCAGCAGTTCACGCCGCCCGCCGTGAGCATGTCAAGGTACTCCGCCCGGAGGTTCGACGGATCCAGCCCGTTCACCACAAGGGTGGCACGCTGGACCTCGAGGGGGTCCCGATTCGGGCCGCGGTCCAAAGGATCGAGTTGGGGCCCGACCGGCGGCATCGGTCCTCCGTCCGCTCCGGACTCCGGCCCCGCCTCCCAGCTCGAGGCCGCAGCGGCCGACTCCGGATTCCACGGCGCCAGTCCCGCTCCCGCCGTCGCGACCGCCACTCGACCCAGAAAGCTCCGTCGTTTCATGCTCTCCCCCTCCGTTGTGGGACATAAATGCGTATGTCACGCGCTCCAGACCTGCTGGTAGACACGCAGCCAGTTCTCTCCCAGCAGCTTCCAGAGCTCCGCATTCGACCATCCCCGCCGGATGAGCCCCCGGGTCATGTTCGGCAGTTGGGAGATCGAGTCGAAGTCCTCGATGTAGTAGAATGAGCCAGGATCGCTGTACATCTCCGGGAAGTTGAGCCCGCCCTGGTACGTTTCCGCTCCCTCCTCGATGTTGTCGATGCCGAGGGCGATGTGGTCCACGCCGATCAGCTCCTTGAAGTAGTCGTACTGGTCGAGGTGCTTCTCCAGCGACACCTGGGGCATGGTGCGCTTGTCTGCGTCGTTCCGGGTACGGATGTGGAAGTCGCTCACCGCAGTGATCCCGATGACGCCGCCCGTCTCGGCGATCGCCTCGGCCAGCCGGTCGCTGATGTTCCGGGGGTTGTCGACCAGTGCCCGGACGTTCGTGTGGCTGCAGATGACGGGCACGCCGCGGGAGATCTCCAGGGCGTCGAAGCTGGTCTGGTCGCCGGTGTGGCCGGCCACGTCGAGGAGGATGTCCATCCGGTGGATCTCCTCGACGAGTTCACGACCCTCCCTCGTCAGGCCGAAGTGGGAGGCCGTGCAGCCACCTCCAAACCGTCCCTCGGGGTTGGAGTTGTGGCCCACGGCCGAGATCCGGAGGCCCAGTTCGTAGTAGCCACGCAGCGCCCCGCGCCAGTCCTCCTCCCGCTCCAGAGCTGCCGGCCCCTGGAAATGGAACACCCGTGCGATCTTGCCTTCCCGATGGATACGCCGGATATCGCCGACGGTGGTCGCCACAACCATGTCCTCGCTGTTCACGTCGATGAGGCGGTAGCTTCCGCCGATCTCTGCAACGCCCGGGCGATGGACTACCGAGCAGTTCACGCCCCCCGTCCTCAGCCGCTCGAGCTGCTCCACGGTGTCTCTTCCCGCATCCCGACCCTCGACCACAAGGGTGGCACGCTGGACCTCGAGTGGATCCCGGTTCGGGCTGCGGTCCGAAGGGTCGAGCTGGGGCCTGCCCGAGGAGGGGCTTCCTTCCTCCTCTTCTTCTCGGCAGGCCGCGGAGCCCGTCAGGGTTGCCGCCGCACTGATGATGGCCATCTGACCCACAAAATGTCGCCGTATCATCCTTTCCCCCTTGTTGCGAGATGGAGGGACCAGGGCCTCACGCGCCCCAGACCTGTTCGTAGACGCGGAGCCAGTTTTCGCCGAGGAGCTTCCAGATCTCTGCGTTTGACCAGCCGCGCTCGATGAGACCTCCGGTCACGTTCGGCAGCTCCGAGATGTCTTCGAAGCCCCGGACGTAGAACCAGGGTTGCTCGCTGTACGCTTCGGGCGGCATCCGATGGCGATCCATGGTCCTCTCCCGTTGGTGAGTTGATTCCCCCTAACCCTCGCGGTTCAGCGCCGCAGACACAGTGTCGGGTAACGGGCCCTCCAAGGCCCATGCCTCGCCCCCACCCAGGCCAGCCCTCAACGGGTCGGCGGCACCGATGATCCACTCGTGAACGCCCGTGATGTGGACCGCCGCCTTCACTCGCACGGGGCACCCCTCCTCGCCCGAGGCCGGCTCCACCACGACCTCGAAGCCGAGCCTCCTCGACCCGTAGGTCGTGATTGGCTCCCCGGCCTCGATCTCACCCCGGGCGAGCAGCAGGCTCGCCAGCGCTCCGCTCCCTGTGCCACACGGCGAGCGGTCGATCTGCGTCCGGTTGAAGAGCACCGACGTCTCGAACGCCCGCCCTCCGTCCCGGACCCGATAGACGAGCACTTCTGGAATAGCCGACCCCTTGAGGTCGATCCCCTCCTCCGCCGACCGCAGGAGTTCCCCCAGGACCCGCCTCCGCGCCTCGATCCCGGTGAACGCTTCCTCCCCCCGCTCGCCCAACTCCGCCACGTCGACCACCACGTAGGAGTTCCCGCACCAGACCAGGGCCGCGGTGATCCCATCCTCCCACGGCAACCCGATCCCCTCCCCTAGGACCCGGGCCGCGGGAAGCCGAAGCGTGGCGCTGCATGTCTCGCCGTCCCCCTCTGCAGCCAGCACCGTGGTGACCGAGCCGTCGGGATTATCGATCTCGAAGGGCGTTGCTAGTTCGCCGATCATCCGCTGCCACACCGCCACGCTGCAGAACGTCCCGTGCCCGCACCCCTCCAAGTAGCCCGCCGGATCGAAGAAGATCAGCGAGTACGTGCTCGTCTCCCGGACCGGCGGCCCCAGCACAGCCCCAAACTCTCCCGCGTGACCCCGGGGCTCTTGCATTAGCGCCCTGCGGATCCAGTCCAACTCCCGCCGGAAGTACGCGCTCCGCTCCAGCGCGTCGCCCCCCCGGAGCGGAGGCACCCCCCCATACACCACCCGGCAGGGCCCGCCGGCAGCGTGGGCGTCGACGCTGAAGAGAACTGCCACGTCTCGTGCTCCTCTGTCGTGGGAGCCTACAGGACCAGGACCGCCAGCCTCGCTCCGCAACCCGACCGACACGGACAGTCCTCATCTAGGCGACGCTCCACAGCTTCGTCCTAAATAGACACGGCACACCACTCCGCATTACTAATCCGGCGGTCGGTCCCGGATCGCGGATGAAGAGGGGGCGGGGCCCCGCTACCGCACGGCGTCGGGAGTCGTCGAGGTCCCCGGGCGGGCGGGGGCGGAGAGTGGGTGGAGGTCCCCCGGTTCAGTGGACAGGTCAACCTGGTTTGTTCCAGGCCCGGGCTCCCTCCACCCCCGAACCACGAACCTCAACCCCGCTCGCCTCTACCCGTTGCCGGATCCCCTCGGACACCGCGCCGTTACTCGCGGATCGAGGACCTCGGCCGGTCTCCCACACTCACGTTCACACTCGCAAGAGCAGGTGATATGGCACGACTAATGGCACTAGCCCACAAACCGTAGAGGTCGATCGCCCAACAACGGCGCGTTCAGGGGGGCGATCCTCTCTTTGTTCCAGGCCCGGGCTCCCTCCACCCCCGAACCACGAACCTCAACCCCGCTCGCCTCTACCCGTTGCCGGATCCCCTCGGACACCGCGCCGTTACTCGCGGATCGAGGACCTCGGCCGGTCTCCCACACTCACGTTCACACTCGCAAGAGCAGGTGATATGGCACGACTAATGGCACTAGCCCACAAACCGTAGAGGTCGATCGCCCAACAACGGCGCGTTCAGGGGGGCGATCCTCTCTGACACCAACCTCAACGATGCGGATTTGACGGACGCGAACCTCGATAGGCGCCAAGCTGCTCCGGACGTCGTTTGGCCGCACTCGACTTCCCACCGAGCTGGACAACGTGGATTTCCGCGGCCCGTGCAGCCTCGTCCCATCCGTGGCACTCCCAGGCTCTCTCCGCCCTGAGGACCACGGTATTAGATCCGCTCGGCGGCGGTCGGCGCCACGGGTTGGACCGCCCACTGCCGCTGAGACGTTGTGGACGAAACATCGACAGTAACGCGACACAGTCACAATCGCCCACGATCGGCCATGAACGCTCATGACCGCTAGTTCCCCGAAAACCCTTGTGGGAGAACGGGTACGGCCGCTCCTGAGCGAATGGGTTACGACTCATAATCGGTAGGTCGCAGGTTCGAGCCCTGCCGGGCCCATTGACGAAGGCCAGCCATAGCAACGGACGTGCTGCCGCGGCTGGCCCTTGTCGTTTTGGCCGGTGTGCTCAGTTACCCCAAATCTCTCCCAGAACCCGTTGAAAGTTGCCACCGAGGATCCCGCGGATGTGTTCGTCGGTGTACCGCCGCTTGATCAACGCTTCGGCCACGTCGAACATGCGCTTCGGGTGCGCGATCGAGTCGATGTCGATCTTGTCGCGGAAGGCATAGCTGTCCTTGTATCCGGACTTGAGCCGGGCGTACTCCGCCGCGGGCATGTCGTCGTAGCCGTATAGATCGATGTCCGATCCGATGCCCAGATGCTCGATCCCAATCAGGTCCCTCACGTGGTCGAAGTGGTCGATGTAGTGCTCGACCGTGGTCGGTTCGTCGCCCTTCACGAAGTTACGGACGCCCGTGATGCCCATGACCCCGCCGGTCTCGGCCATGCGGCGAATCGCCTCGTCCGTCTTGCACCGTGGGTGAGGCGGATTGAGCGCGCGCACGTTGGAATGCGTGTATAGCACCGGCTTGCTCGACACCTCACACGCATCGAGTGTGGTGCGGTCTCCCGAGTGTGACACGTCGACCGCCATTCCGACCTGGTTCATGCGCTCTACGATGCTGACCCCGAAGTCGCTGATGCCTCCATCGATGCGCTCGGTGGAGCCGTTCCCGATCATGTTGCGTGTGTTGTACGTGAGCTGGCTCACCCGTTGGCCCAGTTGGTGGAACTGGTTCACGTCGTCCGGATTGCGGAAATGGGCGGAGTTCTGGACGCCGATCAGGATGCCCGCACGCCCCGATCCGTGCACGGAGGCCAGGTCGGCGGTGGAATCGACGCGCACGAACACGTCCGGCCGATTCGCGATGATGGAGTTGTAGGTCCCTACGAACGACAGGACGTTTTGATACGCCTGCTCCGTGGTCGGACCACCGACGCCCGAAGCGATGTGGAATACATCGATTCCGGAGTCGATGAAGGTTTGTATGTCCTCGTCGGTGAGGCCGTCCGCAGCCGCGCCCCAGCGCGCCTGAGTCTCGGAATTCAGGGTCAGTAGGCCGAGCATGTCGATCACGAGAGAGCCCTGCACGAGATCGATCGCGCGGGTGGAATACTCCTGCTGGCTCCACGCGAAGAGGCGGTGTCGACCCACGCGAACGAAGGGAGCGAGCAGGGAGGCTCCAGCAGCAACACCGGAACCTGTCAACGACAATGGGACACTCTACGGGATTAATTAGAGAGCAATGTCCTGTGTGGTGAGGGAAGGGATGGGAGGATTGATGAAGACGGCCTCCGGGAGCGGTTTGGGCTTCGGCACACCTCTGACGAAGCGTTCGGGATGAGCGGCCCATGCTTCGCGGAGCACGGATTTCCTGCCGGCAATGACCTGATCGGCGTTCCCGAAGTGGACCTGCTCGGGGGTTAGCATCGAGATGCCGCCATGGCGGTGCTCGGCATTGTACCAGCGGAAGAACGATCGACAGAACGTCTTGGCTTGGCCCTGATCCCCGAACCGTCCGGGAAACGAGGGATGGTACTTCAAGGTTTTGAACTGAGCCTCGGAAAACGGGTTGTCATCCGACACCTGAGGCCGGCTCAACGAGCGGGTCACGCCGAGGTCAGCGAGAAGTTGAGCGGTGCATTGGCTCGTCATTGGAGCTCCCCGATCCGAGTGCAGGGTCAGGACCCGGGGCTGGACGCCATGCTTCAGGCAGCTCTGCTGGATCAACCGGCCGGCCAGGGCCGAGTTCTCCCGGTCCGCCACCATCCAGCCCACGACGTAGCGGCTGTAGATGTCCATGATGACGTAGAGGTAGTAATAGCTCCACTTCTTCGGCCCGAGCAGCCGCGTGATATCCCAGGACCACACCTGGTTCGGCGCCGTGGCCATCAACTCGGGCTTCTTGTACTCGGGATGGGTGCGCTGCGCCCGGCGTTCCTGAACCGGCACCTCGGAGGCCAGAACACGATACATCGTGCGTTCGCTGCACAGGTAGACCTCTTCGTCGAGCAGCGTGGCCACCACCTCGGCGGGTGAGCGGTCCACGAACCGCTCCGAACACAGCGTGTCGAAGACCTCGCCTCGTTCCGTCTCGCTCAATGCCCGGGCGGGCGTCGGGCGGGGCTGCTGTTGCCCGGTTGATGGGCCTCGACGACGGTACAACGTCGATCGGGAGACCTCGAGGGCCGCGCACGCCGGTTTTACACCGACGTGCTTAGCCAGCTCATCGGCCGCCTTCAAGAGTTTGTCCCGTCGTCGAGGCTTATCCCCAGCAGCCCCGCAACTTTTCCCTGCACGTCGATGATCAGGTGTGCCTTCCTGAGCTCATTCCCGAGCCGTGCGTTTCGCCGCTCCAGCTTGCGTACCTTCTCATCCAGCGGATTTCGCTCCGGCTTGCGGCCGCGTTTCTTCGACAGGGCCTTCAGCGACCCGCTATGCGCCGCCTTGCGCCACGTCGTCAGGTGCGACGAGTACAGGCCCTCTCGCCGCAGGACTTGACCCACCTCGCCGGGCTCGGTGCACCGGTCCGCTTCTTCGACGATCCGCAGCTTGTACGACGGACTGAACCGCCGCCGTAGCGGCCTATCTACTACCTCCGGGTCCGCAGGAGCTGCCGCGCTTCGCTTGGCCTCCCCGGTTCCAGGGGCACTACCATTCTCTGCCATTCTCTCTCGCAGTCCCAACATGTTCGTTTTCTCTGCCTTCGCCCTACTCTAATTCTTTGCGTGCTCCGTGTCTCACGTACGTTGGCAGAGAGGGCACCGGCTCCACGTAGGAGCGCACGCCGAGACAAGCTTCGGTTGGTCAAAGAGATCACTCCGGTCCGGCCTAGAGGCAGGTGACCCGTGCGACCATCTCACGCCGATCTGGTTTGTGCAAGTCGCTGTCAGTACGATGCTCGGTACGCTGACAGGACATAGGTAACACTTCACTGACAGGACATGGGTGACAGTCTCGACCCGTAACGTGGTGCCGCCGAAAGGAGGCGCCCATGCCATGGTTGGAGACCGACCCCGTGACCGAACGCAAACGATTCATCATAGAGTGGCTGTCTGGCGAGTTCACCGTTGCTGAGCTCTGCCGACGCCACGAGATCAGCCGCAAGACCGGCTACAAGTGGATTGCCCGCTACGAGCGTGAGGGGCCCGAGGGCCTCGAGGACCGCTCGAGGCGGGCGCACGACTGCCCATGGGCCACCGCTCCGGACCTGATCGAGGAGGCGGTTCGGATCCGCTACAGCCGTCGCCAGGTACTCGGTGCCCGAAAGTTCGCCCCCGACTCATCGCGCTCTATCCCGACCGGGACGTTCCTTGCGTACGCACGCTGCACCGTCACTTCATCCGTCGAGGACTGGTCAAGAAGCGACGACGCAGTCGTAAGCGGCCGCACCCGGGCAGGCCCACTGCACCGTTCGATGCCCCGAACTCCGTTTGGTCCGCCGACTTCAAGGGCCAGTTCAAGACCCTTGATGGTGTCTACTGCTACCCGCTCACCGTACAGGACGGCTTCAGCCGCTACCTGCTTGGCTGTCAGGGTCTCGCTGGCACCACGTTCGTTGATACCAAGCGAGTCTTCACCCGGCTCTTCCACGAATTTGGCATACCTACACGGATCCGGACCGATAACGGACCCCCGTTCGCTTCCATGGCTCTCGGCCGTCTGTCTCGGCTTTCCGTCTGGTAGATGAAGCTCGGGATCCTGCCCGACCTCATCGAACCGGCATCACCCCAGCAGAACGGCCGTCACGAGCGCATGCACCGAACGCTCAAGGCCGAGACCACCATCCCGCCGGCCGGGAATAGGTCCGCTCAGCAGCGTCGCTTCAACGAGTTCTGCACCTACTTCAACGACCTACGATCTCATGAGTCCCTCGACGACCAGACCCCAGCCTCCGTCTACGTGGCCTCGCCCAGACCCATGCCCTCCAAGCTCAGTTCGCCTGAGTACCCGGTGCACTTCGAGGTCCGAAAAGTGTCGAGCAACGGCGGGATCCGGTGGCACTCTGTCTGGATCAACGTCTCGCACCTGCTCGGTGGCGAGTGCATTGGTCTCGAGGAGATCGCTCCAGGTGTCTGGGCCGTCTTCTTTGGTCCCGTCTCGCTCGGCTGGCTCCACATAGATAAAGAAGCCATTCTCGACCACGATGGCTCCGCTTCGCGTAACCCGCGTCGGTGAGCTCAACCCTTTACGTCCGCTGCTCCGCAGCAGACGCTTCTGACTCCATCGGTAGGAGGACCTTTAACTCACCTCTCTTTCATTTCCACAGACTGTCACCCATGTCCTGTCACTGGGTGTTACCCATCCTGTGTCCTGTTCACTCATCAGTCTGGAGCCGTCGCCTTTTGTGCAACCGGGAGGAGAACAGTGCATGAGTCGGTCGTCTCGCGGGCGGCATGGTCGACAAAGGCGTCGGCCCATGTCGTGCGCCAGGTACTGGCCCAGGCCTTGCCATAGTGAAGCGCCTGCTGGCGCGGCCGGAGGTCGCGCTCTTCGTGCTCGTGCTCGTTCCGTATGCCTTCTTCTATCAGGGGGGAGGCTGGAACCAGAACTCACGCTTCGATCTGGTGCGCGCGATCGTGGAGCAGCGCACGTTCGAGATCGACAGCTTCACGTGTGCAAACCCGCACGCCGCGGACGTTCCCGGTCATCTGAATACCGGTGACGTGAGTTGCCGCGGGCCCAACGGGCGATGCCAGGCGGCCACCGAGCCAGGTGAACGGACCTATTGCGACAAGGCTCCAGGCGTGTCCTTCCTGGCGGTGCCGGCGTACGTGGTCGCGTACCTGGTGGCGGGTAGGGGACCGGAGCCGCCAGGCCCCGGCTATCTGGCCGGGTCGTCACACCTGGTGACGATCTGGGCGGCGGGTGTGCCGGCGGCGGTTGCGGTGGCGATGGTCTTCCTCTTGCTCGGCACCCTCGGGGTGGGCACGCCACCACCCGCAGCCTGGGTGGCGCGTTCCGCAGCCAACAGGATCGACCGATCGGTGGGCTCGTTCTCAGGCGGGTCAAACGAACTTGGACCGTAGAGGCGTTCACCCCGTTCTAGCCGGCCGTTCAGCCAAAGATCAAGTCTGCACATGAGACATATTCAACATGTCCCCTCCGTCGGCTCAAAAAAAAACACGGGGGAGAGATTTCTGAGTGGGCTGGGGAGACATGTTGAATATGTCTCATGTGCAGAGGAGGTGTGAGTGGGACACGCAAGCGAGGAAGTGAGAATCTTCTAGAGGGAGGGATCATGGAAGTCAAAGCGTGGATCCAAATGGGTTGTGAGAGGCGCGAGGTCACCTTCGACGTATCCGAGGCCGAGATCGAAACGGTCGGCGACGATCTGGAGGGGTTCATCGAAGATCAAGTTTTGGACTGGATGCAATGCAGGTTCGGGTGGGGGTGGTCCTGCGATCTGATCGAGAACGATTTCGGCCACATGGAGGATGGGGAGTCCCCCCCGGCCTCGTGGCGACGAATGAAGTCCTGAATCCCCGGACCGAGCGGGTGCTGGTACAACCTCGAGCTGGCTGAGGGCGACCGACAGGCCGTCGGAGAAAAGTGTTGCACCTGAAGTTGCCAGTGACCGACGAGAACAATGATGAGGAGCCGCCGTTCTGATGAGCTCCTATTTTGATGTCCCCTCAAACCCCCTCCGGGACGGACACGCGAGCGAGGAAGCGGACCCCTGTGACTTCGGCGACCGTCCGACGCGCCAGTTGCCCCGCTCGCTGACGGTGTGTCCGGCGAGGCCACGGCGTAGTGGTGGCGGACCCTGTTTTGGCACAGTTCTTGGCGCAGTCCTTGCAAACGCCGCGCAGCTATGCGGTGGCGCTCCTGCCTTGCGAGCAGCGGAGAGCGTCCGATGACGCTTCACGAACGTCTTTGAACAATCGCGACTGGCGCATCACTCGCTCTGCGCTTTGGGAATACTTCGACGGCCAGGCAGACGAGGCGACTGAGCCCCCATCTGAGACGTGGGAGGTCAACATCACCGCGTGGCGGGAGATCCGGAAGGCATGACGCACCGAGGCCGCTTTCATCGTGGCGACCCTCGCGCGCGCGAGGCGGGAAGAAGGGGCGGGCTGGTGCGTGCGGCGCAGACACGTCGGGAGCAGGGTCCCTACGCCGGATCAGTTCTCCAAGCCATGGATTCGGCGGGTCTTACAGGTGAGTCATGGAGCGCCTGGCGGGCGTTTCTCAAGGCCGTGTTCGCGTTGCCCATGAGCGCAACGGAGCTACGGTGCTACCGCCAGCATACTGAGCGCGACTTACCACCTGCCGAGCCGGTCCGAGAAGCGTGGATGCCGGTCGGTCGCCGGGGGGGCAAGAGCCGCATTGCTGCGCTCGTGGCCCTTTTCCTGGCTATCCGGTTCGACCCATCGCGGTTGGCACCGGGCGAAACAGCCATGGTTCCACTGCTTGCCGCCGACCGTCGCCAGGCGCGCGCTGTGCTCGGCTACCTAAAGGGCTTTGGAGAGATGCCTGACTTCGCGCCCTGGATCTATCGGACCTTGAAGGAGTCGGTCGAGCTTCATTCGGGGGTCGTCATCGAAGTCCACACCGCTTCCTACCGCACGATCCGCGGCTACACGTGTTTGGGGGTCGTGTGCGACGAAATCGCATTCTGGCGAACAGACGATGGTGCGGCTAACCCCGACACCGAGGTTCTTCAGGCACTCCGTCCTGGGATGGCCACGGTGCCAGATGCACTGCTCCTCGGCATCAGTTCGCCGTACGCCGCCCGAGGCGAGTTGTACAACGCCGTTGAGCGGAGCTTCGGTCGAGACGATGCGCGAGTGCTCGTATGGAATGCCGACACGCGGTCGATGAACTCCAACGTCCCGCCTCACGTGATCGAGCAAGCCTTCGAGGACGACCCGGTCGCGGCGGCCTCGGAGTACGGACAGGACGGGCGCGTGGTGTTCCGCAGGGATGTCGAAGCGTTCCTCGACGTGCTCGCGATCCGTGCCGTGACTGTCGAAGGAAGGCGGGAGTTGCCGCCTCAGCACGACGTGCGGTACATCGCCTTCACGGATCCCTCCGGTGGGTCGCAGGACAGCTTCACGCTGGCCATCGCGCATGCGGAGGGTGACCTCGCTGTACTCGATGCTGTCCGCGAGGTGCGACCACCGTTTTCCCCCGACGATGTCGTGAAGGATTTCGCCGAGCTACTACGGACATACCGAGTAACCGGAGTCACGGGCGACCGTTACGCGGGGGAGTGGCCGCGTGAGCGTTTCCAGCGCCACGGGGTCACGTACACGCCAAGCTCGCGCACCAAATCAGACATCTACCGCGAGCTTGTGGCCCCAATAAACGGCGGACGCGTCGCGCTGCTCGATCTTCCGGTGCTGCATGCTCAACTCCAGGGGCTTGAGCGGCGCGTCGCACGTGGCGGCAAAGACTCAATAGATCACGGTCCCGGTGGTCGGGATGATGTGGCTAACGCCGCTGCAGGCGCGCTTGCGCTGGTGTCGGTCGGACATGGCCGCGTCAGGATGCTATGGGGGAGACACCATCGCCAGAGGTCAGCATGATCGTGCAGTCCAGTAAGGGTTTAGACGATTCCTTTCCGTGATTCGGCTAGCCGGGGTCTGAATGGGGTTCAGGGGGTCGCCGGTTCGAATCCGGCCGTCCCGACTTGTTGCAGCACAACGACTTACGGAATTGCACACCTGCTCGCTGGGTGTGCAATTTTGTAAATAGGTACCACATAGGTACCATCGCCGACGTGCATAGGGGATGGATTCCTGTGTCTAGCGCAGGTCGTCCAGTCAGCGGCGACTAGGTCACGGTCCCGCCGTTTTCGATCCACTCGCTGACGTGCCCCCAGTTGTGGTACCACTCCCTATGTTAGACCTGCCGCGATCGGTGGTCCCTGGAGCTGGGGCATCCGGAGGAACCAAGACGATGGTTTGACCGCCTCCGGGGCGGGGGGGTAGACCGCCCCAGGCGCTGTGTGGTCGGACCGTATTGTACAGGCGCCTCCACTGCTCGATGAGGACAACGGCCTCAGGCAGCGTGTAGAAGATCTCGCCGTTCAGGAACTCGTTCCTCAGCTTGCCGTTGAAGCTCTCGTTGTAGCCGTTCTCCCACGGACTGCCCGGTTCGATGAAGAGCGTCTGCACACCGAGTCTGGCCAACCATCGCCGCACGAGCTTCGCCGTGAACTCCGGGCCGTTGTCTGAGCGCAGATGCTCGGGCGGGCCGTGGCGCACGAACAGGTCGGTGAGCACTTCGATCACATCATGGGCTCGAGTCCTTCGAGCGACCTTGATCGCCAGACACTGTCTCGTGTGTTCGTCGAGCACGGTGAGAAGCTTCAGCGCACGACCGTCGTGGGTCCGTGTGCTCACGAAGTCATACGACCAGACATGATTCTTGTGCAGCGGCCTGAGTCGTATGCAGGACCCGTCGTTGAGCCACAGCCGACCTCGTTTCGGCTGCCTACGGGGCACTTTGAGCCCCTCCTGCCTCCAGATCCGCTCCACGCGCTTGTGGTTCACCTGCCAGCCTTCGATGCGCAGCATGTTCGTGATCTGGCGATACCCGTAGCGACCGAACCGGCTCGCCAACCGCACGACGTCCGTACGTAGCGCCGCTTCATCGGCCCGTCCCTTCCGCACCCGGCGCTGGGTCGTGCGTGGTTGCCCGAGCACCCGGCACGCTCTCCTCTCCGACGCCCCGAGCTGCTGACGTACACGCACCACACAACGTCGTCGGCGCTCGGGGCTCAGAAGTTTCCCTTGGCCGCTTCCTCCAGGATCAGCTTGTCCAGTGTCAAGTCCGCCACTGCTCGCTTCAGGCGCCGTGCCTGGCTCACCTTCATCCCGCCGTACTCCCGCCTCCACCGGTAGTACGTCTGCTCGGTGATGCCGAGCTCCCGGCTCATCAGCTTCACGGATTTGCCGCGGGCCAGACCCACCTCTGCCTCCCGCAGTGCAGTGATGATCTGCTCCGGAGTGTGTCGCTTCCTTCCCATCCCGACCTCCTCGCTGAAAAGCTTCAGACCAGGTCGATCCTAACATTGCACCTGGTCTCGTTTCAGGGGGTCAGATCACCGGAGCTCAACGTGATAATGTTCTTGACAACGTAGCGCGGGCTCGATTACAGTCGTCGCTAGAGTACGTCCTGACTTCGTACAGAACGCGCATCGCGTGGGAAGGGAAGCGAGGGGTCGGTGGCCCAAGACCAAGCGATTTGGCGAGCGGCCTGATTATTAGAAGCGTCCGGAAGCGGTCCGGCGTGGCCTCGAGGGAGGAAATGCGGTGGCCGAGAATACAGAAAAGAATGAGAGAATTTTGACGAACGGCAATGTCAAGGATCTGCTAGACGTGATGATCAACTTATCGCGCGCTGCCAGAGATCTGGCTCTTGAGGGTTCGTTAGAGACAGGTCGATGTCTCGATGCCTTGGACTATTCGCTGCGGAGTATGAAGGAAGCCACTCGCTACGGCAATGCCATCTCCTGGGATGATGAGATCAGCCTGATCTCAGAACGGGTTCGTGCCGTGCGAGAATCTGCCATCTGATCGCTCAATATGCTGATGCCCTGCAATTGACGTAACGGCCACGGGAGCGGGGCTGGAAGACTGGGTTTTGTCCACGCTGGATGTGGCCCGCCGCATGGACGCGGACTTTCCCATCGCCGCATAGCTGGGTGCGATTTAGGAGGTCGGCAAGATGTCCATTTCGACGCTGTGGAAGGGGATTACATGGTCTGAAGGGATGCGCGGAGAACTCCTGACCTAGAGTCTCATTGGAGGGAGCTCCCTCACCATACCTCCGAAGTCCCAGATGTTGATCGAACCGACTCTATCGAGGACGACGCCTCTTTCCTGCTCTCCCCAGACGCGAACCATCGTGGGTAACTGGTCTCGTGCAGGCACAGCGCTCCAGGCGGCCAGGCGGATGAACGCTCAATGGGAGGTCATCCGGAGATTGCCAAGCATTTGAGCATAGGCTCTCGTTGACCGCTGACTTTGCAAGAGGGCGCGTGTCCGATCGCCCCGAATCTCGAGGAGGACCGCATCCCACGACCGACCTCATCCGGCTGTTTCTGTGCCTCACGCCTTGGCGAAGACCATCTGCACGTTAGCCTTTCGGAACGCCGAGTAGTCGATGGACGTTGTTCTTCCATTCCTCCGGGACACGCTGGGAACAGCAGTACTCACGCAGCGTTATCTCCAACTCGTTCGGGCTTGGCGAGCTCAACGAAGCACGTTTCTGTAACGTCGAGAGGAGGTCTGACTCCGTGTGTACCCAGTCGATTGAAGACAATGAGCTCGTGATCTTGGTCACCGTTACTGACGGTCCCAGACGCTCAGTGTGCGATGTTTCGATGTTAAGAAGAGGACCGCTCGGAGCTGCCTTATCAGTTCTTACCGCCCGAATCAAAGCTGAGCCCATGACAGGGGTGATCGTCATGAGACCTGCCTCAAGGCAGATCGTATGATCATCTTCAAGGAAGCCCAAGACTTCCTTCGGGTAGCATCCTGAAATGTCGGACATCTCTCCCTCTCCGATCGCGCCCCTCACGAATCGGCCGCTCGCTGCGACATGTCGCATTATCGCGACTGCGATCGTTACGCATCGTTCTAACGACTTCTCGTGGTGGTCGCTCACCACGATGAAACCGTCTCCAAACTGATGTGCGAAGAGGCGTTCAGGGACATCTGGATAGCAACGTCGTCCAATACGGAGGATTGCCCGCATGAGCTCCCCGAGTGACCAGATGACTCGGTCCTCAGACTCCCACAGCGCACCGAAACCTTCAATATCTAGGTAGATAGACCATCGATCTGACACAGCCAATCCTCCCGCGATCCTGGGATTCGTAAGTCGCTACCCGGTGCCAATCCGTGCCATACTCTAACTGAGAAGTGATGTGACGTTCGCGGAGGGTGTCCTAAGTTTAGTTGGAATTTGAAGTGACCTCCGACCTCGGGTAAGGTGGGTGTGAGGAACACAACACCGAACCATGAGAGGAAGGAGGCCACCAATGGAGAGAGTGCCACAGCTTGTACGTCGAGGCAAGAAGGACCGAAGGATGGGTGCGCCGAGTGAACTGGACTGGGAAGCGATCGAGGCGCTGAGGACCGAGATGCGGGTGGAATTGATCCAGGAATTGATACCGCTTGGGCTGGCGGAGGTGGGGCGGGTGCTGGACGAAGAGGTCGAGCGGTTGGCGGGTCCGAGGCACGCCCGCAAGGGAGAAGGAGAAGTGATCTACCGGCATGGGAGCAACCCGGGCTCGCCGAAGCGGCGGAGACCGCAAGGCATGAGGAGCGAGGCCATGGGCGAACCTACCGGATAGAGGACCGTTCCACGTGGCAATGGCAAGCCCGTGGTGGCCTTGAACGGCTTCGGTCTACGCGTCCCTCGGATGCGATCTGAGACAACGGCAAGGATTCCCGCCAATCGACTCCGGCTTTCCGGCTATTGTGACACGATGGAGTCAGATATCGTCCGACGGCAAGTGCGGCAGATCGTGCAGTCCTAGTTGAACTTAGACGATTTCTTGCCTTGCATCACGTCATCTGTACTCTGCCGAGGCGGTTGGCGATGAGCTCGGGCACGATCACACTCCGACGCCCTCGGGTTCGGGGCATTGAGGAGCGGTTCGAGAGTCGGGTGCTGCCGTTGTTCGCGAGGCGGACGAAGGAGCTGGGCGCTCTGCTTCCGGAGCTGTATCTGCATGGACTGGCAGAGGGCGACTTCGAGCTGGCGATGCGGGGACTGCTAGGCGAGGGGGCACCGCTGTCGAAGTCTTCGATTCGGAGACTGCGGGCGGGATGGACGGCGGAGTTCGAGGAATGGAGCCAGCGTCGCCTGGAGGGCCGTGAGGTGGTCTACGTATGGGCGGACGGGATCTACGTGAAGGCAGGGCTCGAGCGGGACAAGGCGGCGCTGCTGGTGGTGCTGGGCGCGATGCGAGACGGGACGAAGGAGGTGTTGGCCCTGAGATCGGGCTACCGAGAGTCGGTCGAGTCCTGCTCCGAGGTGTTGCGGGATCTGAAGGCACGCGGCATCGAGGCGCCCCGGCTTCTGATGGCGGACGGTAACGCGGCGATCTGGGGCGCAGTACGGCAGGTATGGCCTGAGGCGGGCGAGCAACGGTGCTGGAACCACAAGATGAGGAACATGCTGGACCGGCCGCCAACGTGCAGGACCCGGGGTTCCTGACCGTCGAGTGGACCGGGCCGGCAGCCGGTCGCGGCATCGGCGTTCTGCTGGAGCTCGAGGGTCCCGGCATCGAGGCCGTGCGCGCTCCCGGTTTCGAGTTGTACGAATCCAGGGCGTCCGGGCGGCATGAGATCGTCGTGGCGGGATCCCTCCGGGCGGGTCCCCTCGTGCAGTTCCGGGTCCCGGACCGGGGCCAGCTGCCTCTGTACCGGGTCCGCGTCCTCGAGGTCGCGGGAGAGGATTACGAGCTCAGGGACGCGGGGCAGTACCGGGCCGTGATCACGCTGCACTGACAACCCCAGCCAAGATGGGTCCCCCGACGTGCGCGGCAAGGTTCGAGTGCGTCGGGGGGGCCACGCCCACAGCAGCCGGGGCGCGCGCAGGTGTCGCGCGCCCCGGCCTCTTGAGGGCTGCACCGAGCAGCGCCTGCTTGACGGGCCGGATGGCGCCGGGCTGGCCGGTGGAGCCCGCGTCACAGCCAACCCTGATCTCCCGTCCCGCCATCCCGGCGCCCGCGAACGACGGCTCGCAGCCGCTGTAGGGGCGCCCGCCCGCGGCGCATTCCATGACGCCCGCGGCCAGGCCGCACACGGCGTCCTCCTCCGCGCCGGGAATCGACCCGCTGACCTAGCGCCGTCCTCTTACCAGCAACCGGCCCGGCCTCCCGGACGGCATCCGGTTCCCACGGACCTTCGCGTTCCGTCGCGCCACTGCACTGGCGGCGGCCTCCAGAGCCTCCCGGACAACGTCGAATAACTACGTGCACCACGGACACTTAGGAGATTTCCTAAGAGTTGACTTCCTGGCAAAGGCCCCTTCAACGTTACGGGCCATGACACGGTTGGAACGGCTCTCATGCAGACCCTGGAGGAGCAATTCAACACACGGCTGAACGCGTTTCTGGGCAGCACGGGCCTGAGGCCGACGACGCTCGGCATGAAGGCGCTGGGCGACCCGAGCCTGTTACGCCAGATCGAGCGGGGACGCTCGCCGTCGCTCAGGACGGCGGACCGGATTCTGGCGTTCGTGGCGGACTACGACCTGGACTCGGGCGGCCCTCGGACTCCGCCCCGAGGCCACCGGCGTCCGGAAGCCTTCGTCACGGGCGAGGAGAACGAGGAGGAGCAGAGCGATGACCGGCGCGCGACTTACGGCCGCACTGGAGTGCGCAAACGACGCGGGGGGCCGATGCGCACTTTGGCCCTCCGGCGATGCGCACGCGTGCTACGGAGTAAGCCACGACACGGCCACGTCTTGCGCCTTCGCGGCCGGGCCGGTCAGCGCCGCACCGGCAGCACTGACCGGGACGGGAGCGACCCCCCAGTCCGAGGGCCTGGTACGGGTTCGGGGCCAGGTGTGTTTGCGCACCTGCCCCCGCCCTCCTGGGGTCGCTCCCGAGCCATCGATCCTTCCAGGAAGGGTGTTGGACCGATGAGGCCGGCTACGCTCGCCATCATCGGCACCGCTCTGGGAGCGGCCGCCATCTACGCCGTCGCTCGTGCAGCCGGACTCACCGACCTCGGGCTGCGCGTCGATCTCGCCGAGGGCGACTGGGAATGAACGCGGAGACCGGGCGGGCGGCGGGCCGACGAGATCGACCCAAACGTGCGCGCACACCTCGCGGCGCGTCCGTCGAGACCCTGCCAGCTACCTGGCGGACGCAGGCCAAGGCGCTCCGCCGGTACGGGGGCGACACTCCGGCCGTCGCGCTCGAGAGCTGCGCGGCCGAGCTCGAGGCCACGCTCCGGGAGAGGGACGAGACGACCCTCTCGCTGACGGAGGCAGCCAGGGAGAGCGGCTACTCCGCTGACCATCTCGGCCGCCGCGTGCGCGACGGCAAGATCCCCAACACCGGAAGGCCCGGCGCGCCCAGGATCGCCCGCTCGCACCTGCCACGGAAGACCCAGGCGCCAGCCACACCGCTACTGGTGGAAAAGCATCGCCGAGGCGAAGTTTCCAACGCGCAGATCGTGCAGTCCATCATCGAGAGAGGAATCGAATGATGGCACGCACGAAACCTATCCGGCGCTCCTACGGCGCCGGCGAATGGGGCCGGAACCGGGTACGGGTCTTTCCCGATCCCAAGACCGGCCTGTTCCAGATCGAGTGGCGCGAGAACGGGCGCAGGCTCAGCAGGTCGCTGAAGCACCGCGACTGGAGACGGGCGAAGCGGCAGGCGGACGAGTTCGCCGCTGGCTACCTCGCGCCGGAGATCGAGGGCAAGGCCGAAGCCGAGTCCGAGCCGCTCACCCTGGAGACGCTTTTTGACATCTACGGTGAAGAGGTGACGCCCACCAAGCGTGGGCAGTCGCGGCTGCACGACAGGGCCGCGATGAGGATGTTCCTCGGGTGCTTCGGCAGGGACCGGAAGCCCGCAACGCTCTCCCAGCGCGACTGGGACCGGTTCATCCGGGAGCGGCGCGCGGGTAGAGCCGGCGCGAGCGGAAGCCCGGTGTCCGACCGGACGATCGAACGCGACTTGAAGTTCCTGCTCGCGGTCCTCAACTGGGCCATGAAGTCGAGGGACGAGCGGGGCGAACTGCTCCTCGGCTCGAACCCGCTCAAGGGCCTGAAGACGCCCACGGAGAAGAACCCGGTCCGGGTCGTCCTTTCTGAGGAGGAATACCAGGCGCTTCTCGAGGTGTCCCGCCCGGTCGACTGGCGGTTTCGTGTCGCGCTCGTGCTCGCGCACGAGACGGGTCACCGCATCGGCGCCATCCGCCAGCTTCGATGGTCGGACATCGACATGGAAGGCGGAGTGGTGCGGTGGCGCGCAGAGCACGAGAAGTCGGGCTACGAGCACCGGACGCCGGTCACCGCCGAGGCGCTCGCCGCCTTGGAGGAGGCGCGAAACAGGAACCCCGTGACCGGACACACTCTCGTGCTGCCCTCGCCGCAGGATCCGTCGAGGTGCGTGGGCTCCTGTCAGGCGCGCGGCTGGTGGCAAAAAGCGGAGGGGCTCGCGGGGCTTGAACCTAAGCCCGGCAGAGGCTGGCATTCCCTGAGGCGAAAGTTCGCCTCCGACCTCATGAACCAGCCACTCAAGGTGCTCTGCGAGTTGGGTGGCTGGAAGACGGCCAAGACGGTGCTCCAGTGCTACCAGAGGGCCGACGAGGCACAACTCAGGACGGCTCTGGAAAGCCGCCGCAGAGTTCGCGCCTGATCCCAATCAGCGGGAATCAGATGGCGGGAATCCGGCCAGCGAAGCCCGTAAGTTCAATAATCACATAAACATCCAAAACTGTGGGCGTTTGCCTGACCGGCAGGTAGCCGATCTCGTCGATGACCGGGAGCGAAGGATAGGTGAGGATCTTGAGGCGGCGTCCCAGCTGGCCGGTGGTCTTGGCTTCTTCGAGCGAGGTGATGAGGTCGGCCAGAGCGCCGTAGTAGACTCTGCGCCCGCTCTGAGCCGCGGCAATGGCGAGGCTGATCGCGAGATGCGTCTTGCCGACGCCCGGCGGGCCGAGGAAGATCACGTTCTCCTTACGCTCCAAGAAGCCGAGCTCGTGGAGCGAGTCGATCTGCTCGCGCTTGATCGAGGGCTGGAAGCTGAAGTCGAAGTCGTCGAGGGTCTTGATGCCCGGTAGCCGGCTCGAGCGCATCGCAGCCTGAAGGCGGCGGTTGTTGCGCAGCGTGATCTGGGCACCGAGGAGTTGCTCGATGGCCTCCGAGGCCGTCACGCCTCCGCCATCGACCCCGGTGAGGACGTCGTCGATGGCCTCCAGCGCACCGGGCATCTTGAGATCGGCGAGCTGGGCTCGGATCCGGTCACGGCGAGAGCGAGCGGCAGCCTTCATCGGTCCCCTCCCGCGATCTGGGCATAGGCCGTGAGGGGACGTCGCTCGACGTGGATGGCCGGCAAGGACGTCGTGCCGGGTGAGGAGCGATCCGGAGGCAGGACGAGGGGGTGATACGGGCGAGTCGCCAAGGGCTCGAGGAGCAGTCGTTCACGCTCGAAGCGATCGAGGGGCCGCTCCTTCAGCGTTGCGTGGCTGCGCACATTGGCTTCCGTCTCAAGCCAATGAAGGGCCTGCGCGTTGAGATCGTCGTCCGACGTGAAGGTGCGCCCGTAGAAGAAGCTCTCCCTGAGGTAGCGGATCGGCCGCTCCACCTTGCCCTTGGTCTGAGCCCGCTAGGGTCGGCACGCTCGGATCCTGAAGTTCCAGTGGTAGGCGTAGCGCATGAACTCCGGGTTCTCGACGAGGGCACCATCGTCGTATCGACCGTCCTCGATGACGACCGCCTTCATTTGGTCGAACAGAAGCTCACGGGGCACGCCGCCGAAGTAGGAAAACGAAGACTCCAGGCCATGCATCAGGGCCTTCATGGTCTGCCGGGTGTAGAACTGAACCCACAGCAGCCTCGAGTAGCCCAGCACGACGATTAGTGCGTAACGCTTGCCCCACGGTAGCCGGAAGTGGGCGAAGTCCACCTGGCCCTGACGCCCAGGCGCCGTCTCGAAGCGCACGACCGGCTCCTCTGGGGGTCGAGGCCGGACCTTGCGTACATAGCGTTTCACTTGGTTGTAACTGCCCGGGTAGCCAGCGGCCCGGACCTCCTTGAAGAGCCGTACAGCCGTGAGCTTCGGGTACTCCTTGAGACGCGTGTCGATCAACGGCTTGTACGGATCCAGCTTCGACGGCATCAGACATCTCGGACCGTACCCGACACGCTCTTCGTCCAACTCCCGGTCCAGTTGACCGGTCTCTATCCAGTGGTACACGGTACGGCGACTGACCCCCAGATCCCGGGCGATCACCGCCTTGTTCATCCCCTGCTCGAGGTAATGACGGAGCAGCACGCGCTTCTCCCTTCCGATCATTGCACCTCCACGTTCGCGGTGGAGGCGCCAAGTGAGTGGATCGGCCGGAAGATCGCTCGGGGTGGTGCCTACATCCCCACTCTCCCGCCCGCTAGGTCAAAGCGCCAAGTGTGCAATTTTCGATGGCCACATGTGTGCAATATTGGAAGGCCGCTAACAATCGAATCGACCACGTCAACTCTGACAACGTGGAGTTGGACGCCGGAGCAGGGATACGTGCCGGTAGACCTATCAAGCAACTAGCCCACAGGAATGTCGTGTAACGGGCTCACGGCTCCCGACGCGGAGTGAGCGTTAGCGAACGCAGTGTCCCGAAGGGACGGGCCCGTTGGTCTCCACGATAGTACCGCAACAGGTAACGCGCGAAGGCGCGCCAGAGGGCCCGGCGGGAGAGCGGCGTTATGGGACGCGGTCCCCACCGATATGTGTCCAGCCCAATTCAACCTCTACCAATCGCCTTGTAGCTGTATCGATTTGCGCAGGCGCCCGTCGGATATACTCCTCTGCATTCCTCCGCTGCTCAGCGGGGAGGTGCCGGAGATAGGTGACCGCAGTGATGAGGCGGAGCGCCTGGCTCGGTCGGGGACGGATCCGACGCTTGATCTCGGGTGCAGAGGCTGTTCGTGGTGCGCAGTCGGGCCCAGCGTAGAACGGGTCCCGTGAAGCCCCGCTCAAGCACGTTGACCCTCGGGGAGCTCCTTGTGCCAGCGCGCCGTATCTCGGCCAGGCGCGACTCAGCGAGCCCGGGGGCCCGGAAGACGGCGGCAACCTCGCGCGCCACACGCTTGCGCAGGCGATGCGGGACCTTGGCCGCACGTCTGCGTTGCAGGTGGACAGTACAGCGCTGGCAGCGCACCTCGGGCAGGAAGCGGCGCACCGCGGCTGCCAGGAGCGCGATCACGAGCTGGACGCCGCTGAGGCTCCAGGAGTTGCGAGCTCCGACCAGCTGTTCTCCGATTCCTCAGGGCCCAGCGTGATGCCCAGGAGCCGGCGGTGGCCGTCCGGGCCCACGGCGTAGGCCACGAGCGCCTCACGTTCTCGATCGGGCCCAGCGGGCATCGAGGAACGTCGCGTCCAGGTACAGGTAGGGGTGGGCCCCCTCGATGGGTGCACTCCGCAGCGTTTGCACGCCCTCGAGCCGCTTCGCGACCCGGCTCACCGTCGAGCGTCCCACGCGCTCACCCATGAGTGCCTCGGTCGTCGCCCATCTTGCGCTGCGACACGCCGCTCACGTAGGACCATCATCGCATCGACTTCTTCACTCCTGCGCTGGTAGCGACCCATCACGTCGGCGGGCGAGCCGCCTTCTGCGCGGGACCGTCACGTCGATCAGGCTCGTAAGCAGGCGCCTCAGATACGTCCCGTTCCTGTGGCCCTTCCGGGCCGACCCGCTCGAATCGTCGCGCTCCGACCATGCCTTCAACTCCTCCTCCAACACCATCTCGAGCGTTAGCCGGATCGCGCCCTGAAACAGTGACTTCAAATCCTGACGCCGTCTTGACGTGGCCCGGGTCTTCGACCATCTTTTCCAGAGGAAGCTTGTTCCGGTTCCGACCTGCTCGCAGGCCGGACTCCCGGGTTCATGTCGAGCTTCCTCTTTCTTTTCCGGGCTGTCCACCCTCCTCGGACGCCCTCACCCCCTTTTACCGGCATTCCTCCGCTGCTCAGCGGGGAGGTGCCAACCGCCTCGGACTGGGGGCAGAGGAGCCGTCGAATGCAATGCTGTCCAAACTACGCCTCCCAACCCCAGTCGCTCTGCCCATTCTGCAATCGTCTGGACGCACAGCCCTTCGGACCGACCATCCGGACCCCACCAACCCACATGCTCCTCCGCGCTCCTCTTCCCGATTCCTTCGCGAAGCCGGAGTGCCTCTCGAACTGCGGGGAGATTGGGGCTGGACATCACGGCCCACAGGACACGGACTGGCGCCCCTTGTGGCGTGAGGACGAGCGTGATTCGCCCGTCTCGTGATCGGCGGGCGACCTCGATGGGTGTACCGGTTCCGGTTTCCTGGACAAGTCGGCGGCCTAATCATGCCGCCTTCAGGGTGAGCTCCTGACGGACCTGGGCCGGGGTCCGATACCCGTGCCGCTCCAGGAGCCACCCGCGGTTGTAGCGTTCGATGAACGCATCGATCTCCTGCCTGGCCTCCTCGAGGCTCTCGAAGTCGTGGAGGTACAGGCACTCTTCCTTCAGCGTCCGCATGAAGCGTTCCGCGACGCCGTTGCACTCCGGCTCTCCTACGTACGAGGCCGTCGAGCGGATCCCGAGCCAGGCCAGCTCTCCTTGGAACTGATGGGCGGTGTACTGAGGGCCCCAGTCGTGCCGTAGGCCGAGCCCCAGAGCGATCTTGGGCGCGTAGCCGTCCATGTGGGTTCGTACACCCTGGCGGATCGGCTCGAGCGCTGCCCACCGATCGCCCTTCTTCGCCACGTGCCAGCCCACCACGTCTGTGATGCAGTGATCCACCGCCACGAAGAACCAGCACCACCCATCCTCCTTCGTGTAGAACCGCGTCGCGTCCGTACCCCACAGCTCGTTCGGCACATCCGTCGCGTGATCCGGCCGCTGTGGCTCCGGTCCCCACGCGGGTGCTTTCCGCGCCGTACGGGGGCCAGCAGCCCATTCTCCCGCATCAGCCGCAGCACGCGGTTCTTGCCCACACCGATCCCCTTGGCTCTCAGACGGGCCCGGACCTTCCGGTGGCCTTCGCCCAGGAAGTCGCTCTCCTTCAGCACCTGTCGGATCTCCTCCACCAACTCCTCGTCGCTCAGCTTCGTCTTCGGTCCGCGCTTCTTCAGCCCTGCCGGCCCGTCGCTCTCTTCTCGATCTCGGGCCGCGTAGACCGTCGAGCGCCCCACCCGCCAGACCTCGCAGATCATCGTCAGAGGGTAGAGCCGCCCTGTCCCCGGACTCACCCGCGTCCGCGCTTCAAGAGCTTCTCCAGCTCGTCCCCGTACCCCCTTTTTTCCAGGAGTTCTCTCGCAAGCTCCAGTCGCATCGTCAACTCTCCCAGCTTCGCCCGGGTCCGGGTCAGCTCCCGTTCTCCAGGGTCTCGGCCCCGGCGTCTCAGTCCCTGCTGACCGGTCTCCAGGAACACCCGCCGCCATTCCTCCAGCTCCGGCGGTGAGACCTGTACCTCGCGGCTGACCTCCACCAGGTCCTCACCCCGTAGCAGGCGCAGCACCACCTCCGTTTTCTGCTGGGCACTCCACCGCTCGGGTACCTTCTCACGACCTGCGGTCGCCTTGTTCTCCCTCGGCTTCTGGGCCATCACGTCCCTTTCTCTCTGGACCCGCTGTCTTTGCCAATCTACTGTCCAGAGAAATCGGGGGCGCTAAATGGGTAACAACGGGCCGTCGTTGAACCAACCTCGTCGCACGGGAAGCTTACGTGGACTCCAAATCAGCGAGCCCCATCCCAGGCACGCGATCGCGCTCACTCGATGGGGCCAACGGTTTGCGTTCTACTCGTCATACCATACTACCGCGATCAACTCCCCGGCGAAGATGTTCTCGATCATGGCTTTCCGCGTCGGGTTCTTTGGAGTCGTCGAAAAGATGATTCCCGGGGAGACGCCAGCGGCGTCCTTGAGTTCAGCCTCGACGTAGCTCCAAATCTGGCGCACTTGTCTCCTGGCGTTTCGGCGGACGGCGTGCGGAGTCATGCGATCCCAGTCGGAGGCCTTGATCTCGACAACCGCGACCTCACTTCCTGACGTCGCGTGCACATCGATTCGCTCGCGTCGGCCGGACACCCTGATAACGGGCCGTTCGTCCTCGATCCTGCCCTCAGCGGTAAGATGCCACTCGTGTTGCACCAGGCGATGGAAGGCCTTACCACGCCTGAGTTGGCTTGGCTCCCTCTTCAGGGGTTCCCTCCCGTGGTCGAGACCGTGTCCGATAACGGGCTCACGGACTCACGACGCGGAGGGTGGAGCAGCCACCGGAGCGTCCGCGAAGCGGCCGGCCCGATGTTCACGTTAGAGCTTCACGCTTCAGAGCGACAGCGTATCTGAGGGCCGTGCGTGAGTCGAGCGTTATCGGATGTGAGTGTGGTCACAGCATCAGAAGGCGCTTGTGCGATGCACCCCACCCGACCAATCGGAGATTGCGGGCAGCGGAGTCTCCCTGGCACCGGCTTCGCAACGTACGCTTCTGACTCCCCAGCAAGGAGCACTTTCAACTCACCTTCTCACTCCCCAAAACTGTCACCCATGTCCCTTCACTGGGTGTTACCCATGTTGTTTCCTGTTCACGCCCACCGGATTAACCCGAGCGATGGCAAGGAGCCAAAGCCGGTTGTAACGTGGGCGCAAGCGCACGACGCAAAGCCGGCACCGAAGGCATCGCATGCAGACGGACCGGAGGCTCTCGCGTCGGGCACAAGCTCATTGCATGGAGCGACAGTGGTCCGCAACGAGAAGATCCTGATTGTCGGGGGCGGTATCGCTGGACTCGCGGTTGCTCGTGCACTCCAGCGCGCCGGCTGGTCGCCACGGCTGGTGGAGATCAGACCCGAATGGCCGCGGGCCGGAACGGGTCTGTACACCCCCGCGAACGGCGTCGCCGCGTTGGAGCAGTTGGGCCTGGCAGAGGCGGTTCGCAGCCGAGGCTTCGCAGTCGGTCGCCGGCACATCGCGACGGCGAAAGGGGCCATGCTGCTTGACCTCGACCTCGGAAGCGTCTGGGGACACCCTCAGCCCTGTCTGGGCATCCACCGCGAAGCGTTACACGAGGTTCTGGTCGAGGGAGCGCATGGCGTCGACCTCGCTCTCGGCACGACTGTGACGCGCTTCGAGGCGGGGCCAGACGGAGTGGACGTGGCGCTGTCTGACGGCAGCGACGGCAGATTCGATCTCGTTGTGGGCGCCGATGGCATTCGTTCCTCGATACGCGCGGCCCTCATGGGCGAGATCGAGCTTCGAATCGTGAATCCTCTGACGTGTCGCTTCGTGACGACCCGTCCCCCGGAGCTCAAACACTGGACGCTACGTGCCAGCGCGCTGGGACAGTTTCTGATGATCCCGATCAGCGACACAGAGTTGTACTGCTACGTCGCCCGCAATCCCCAGGCAGGCAGGTACCCCGATCAGGCGGAGTTCTTCGATCCGTTCAAGCATTTCGCGGATCCGGTGCCGGCGATCCTGGCCGGCTGGAGCGAGGAGCGTGCCCACTGGTCGCGCCTGGAGGAGCTTGCTTTATTGCCCACATGGGGCCGAGGCCGGGTGGTGCGGATTGGTGACGCAGCTCACGCCATGCCGCCGTTTATGGCCCAGGGCGGTGCCCTCGCGCTCGAGGATGCGGTGGTCCTCAGCGCGCTGCTCCAGGACGCCGATTGGTCGGCGGTGGCTGAATCACTCACAGTGCGCCGGCGCGAAAGGGTCGACTGGGTCCGCGCCCGCAGCCAACGTCGAGAAAAGCTCGCTCGGCTGCCGTTCTGGATTGCGCGCTTGGGACTAAAGCTGTCGGGGAAGAAGGCATGGACGCAGGACTACGCGCCGCTACGCAGCTCGGTGTGAGACGCGTAGCTGGGAGTGTTGGCGAATGCGCGAAGGCGCGCAGAAGGGCCCGGCGGGAGAGCGGCGTTATCGGACGTGCGCTGGGCCGGCGTACGTGAGGCTAGCCACTCCGACCAGATCCTGGCGTGAAGGAGGCCTACGACCGAGGACGAACGATCTGCCCGCCCCGGATTACGAACGACGGCCGGCGGAGGGATATGATGTCCGTCAACGGATCGTCTATGTATGCGACGAGGTCGGCGACCTTGCCTACCTCTACAGAGCCGAAGTCGTCGGCCACACCGATCACGGCTGCGCCGACGGAGGTGGCAGACGCGATGACTTCGAGCGGGGTCAGCCCAACGGATTCCAGCAGCATCTCGATCTCGTCGAAGAGCGACGGCCCGTCTGTTCCGGTCGAGATTGGGATACCCATCTCATGGGCCCGCCGGGTGAGCTCGACGGCCCATGCCGACGCTTCGTCTCCGACGGCCCCTGAGATCGTTGAGATCGTCGCATCCAGGATCATGCCTCGGTCACGCATGATCTCAAGAACGGCAGTCACTTCAGGGGAATCCGGCGAGACGGAGCCGTACGGCGCTGGTGGTCCAAAGGGGTTGTGGGGGTGTGAACCGTTGTAGGTGGCGGGCAACTCCTCCGCGCCTTCCCAAACGAAGAGGGCGGCATGCGAGATGACGTGCACACCGCTGGCTGCCACGACGGACGGCCTAGTCGGAAACACGACCGGATGGCTCCAGACTCGCATTCCGGCGTTGCCAGCCGATGTTGCGATCGTTGTCACCAGCGTCGGGGGTAAGTCTGAGTAGATCTTGATGCCAGTCGCGCCACTCTCTCTCGCCCCACGAAGTCCGGCGTCGAGATCGGTCGTGTCGGTCACGGCCAGCAGCCAAGTCGCGTGACCTTCGCTGGAGTATGTGGGCTGCACTCTGGGGTCGTCCCGCATGAACGTGGGGCCAGCCCAGAATGCTGACCAATACAATCGCGTGAGCTGGGATGTGTCCGCCGAAGCAACGAGGTCAGAATAGTCGGCTGCGCAGCACGCCATTTCGCGCGCAGACGTGATTCCGGCACGGAGCATGGCGTCCAAGACCGTCCCTATTCCGTCCACATCCCGCGCTACGATGTGCTTGTGTGAGTCGATGAGTCCGGGCGTGACGAAGAGTCCGGCTGCATCAACTGTCCCGACGTCGTCGGGAAGCGCTGGTCGGACCGAGGTGATCCGCCCGCCCGTCACCTCAATGGTCCGATTGGGTTGTGGTGCGGAACCGAGACCATCTATCACAGTGACGTTGGCCAGGACCAGGTCCGGTGTGGTTCCGGAGGGGGAATCAGGTCCACCACACGCGAGGAGTAGGAGTAGGACGCCCGTGGCCACCAGTCGAACGTTGAGCTTCATGTTCCGTCCCTCGGTCCCGGATCACTGATTCTTCTAGGTAGGCCCAACGCATGTCCGATAACGGGCTCACGCGCTCCCGGCGCGGAGTGAGCGCTAGCGAACGCAGTGCCCCGAAGGGACGGGCCCGTTGGTCTTCACGATAGTGTCCCAACAGCTACCGCGCGAAGGCGCGCCGAAGGGCCCAGCGGGAGAGCGGCGTTATCGGATGCCACGCGTCAGTCGACACCGAATCGACAGGACTCGATCAGCGCATCCCGCGGTGCTGAGCACCGTCGATCGAAAGGCATTCGCCAGCAACCCATGCCGCCCGGGGGGAGATGAGGAAGACGGCGACGTGGGCGACCTCTTCCGGAGTGCCAAGACGGCCCCAGGGGATCGACGCACGGACGGATTCGTAGACCTCCGGCTGCTGCTCCTTGATCGTGGACCAGATGCCGCCGGGGAAGTCGATCGACCCAGGTGCGATCGCGTTCACGCGGATTCCTCGCGGAGCGTGCATCACGGCGAGTTTCTTGGCATGCGCGATCAGTGCCGCCTTGGCGGCCGTATATCCATAGTCCGGGGCGGGATCTGCTTCGAGCCCCGAGGTGGACGAGACAAAGAGGATTGATCCGCCTCCGGCTTCTTCCATCCATGGCATGACGTGCTCTGCGGCGTGGACGGCGGCCATCAAGTCTACCTGGAGACTCGCTTCCCAATCCGACATGTCCGGCCCAACCGCGAGCACGGACGCGTTATGCACAAGCACATCGACACTACCCAGGTCGCTCCGCGCAGCGTCGAGGAAGGCTACGAGTGCGAGGGGATCAGCGACATCGCAGGAGTGTGCGTACGCTCTGACACCCCTCGACGAGATCTCCGATTCCGCAGCTCGAAGAGGCTCCTCGTTCCTGGCGCAGATCGCTACGTTCGCCTCTTCCGCGGCGAGCCCGAGGGCGATTGAGCGACCAATGCCACGACTCCCGCCGATCACAACGCAGTTCCGGTTCTGCAGTCCGAGGTCCAAGCCGATGCCTCCCTTCAAAATCGAACACAGGGCGACCGTGTCCAATATCGTGATCGAAAGTGATGTCCGATAACGGCCCCACTCCCGACACCCATGTTCGCCAAGCAGGCACTCAGCACCCGTATCGCGACGTATGTCGCTGTATGGCCTTATGTACGACGGGGGGCACAAATCCGGGAGGGGCGCGCTCACATTATACACACCTGAAGCGATCCGCCACTCCTTACCCCCTCACCTCCACCACCTCACCACCTCTCCGGGCCGACTCGTACAGCGCCGCGATGACCCTCATGTTGAGTGCCGCCTCGTCGGCGGCGTAACGCAGGGGACGGTCGTTCAGGGCGCAGTCGGCGAAGTGCTCCACCATGAGGCGGTACTCATCGTCGCCCGCCACCGTGTGCTCGATCATTTCCCCACGGCCTCGACTCTCCTCGATGACCACGTCGGCGGTGCCGGGAAGAAACGCCGCAGGCACGGTGAGGTGGCCGTCCGTTCCGGCCACGACACAGGATTCCCGTCGTTCCATGGTCAGTGCGCAGTCGAACTGCGCGAGCAGGCCGTCTTCGAAACGAAGCGTCCCCGCCATCTGCTCGTCGACGCCACTCGCGGACTGGTGGGCCACGGCCTGCACCTCCACCGGCTCGGCTCCGGCGATCGTCCGGCTGACGTTGACGCAGTAGCAGCCCACGTCCATCAACGAGCCTCCACCCAGATCGGGATCGAGGCGGATGTGGTCGGGGTTCTTGAGGCGGAATGTGAAGGCGCTCGTGATCACCTTGAGGTCACCCACGGCGCCGGCCCGCACCATCTCGACGACCCTCTGGATCCGGGGATGGAAACGGTACATGAAGGCCTCCATGAGCTTCACACCGTTGGCGTCGGCGGCCGCCCGCATCTCTCCGCACTCGGCTTCGTTCAGCGCCAGCGGCTTTTCACAGAGGACGTGCTTGCCCTTTTCGGCGGCCCGAACGGTCCACTCCCGGTGCATGCTGTTCGGAAGCGGAATGTAGACGGCGTCCAGCGAGTCGTCGTCCAGCAGGGCCTCGTAGCTTCCGTAGTGCGCGGGAATATCCCACTTCTCGGCGAACTCGCGGGCTCGCTCCCCGTCGCGACTCGCCACGGCCATGAGTTCGCCGTTGTTCGAAGCTTGGATGGCCGGGTTCACGGCGGCCCGCCCGATGTTCGACGTGCTGATGACACCCCAGCGGAGCTTGGTCACTGCGTTCTCCCTGTCGGGTCCAGAGCGTCCTGGAGCCCGTCTCCGATAAAGTTGACCGAAAGCACGATCAGCAGGATCGCCAGTCCGGGAAATATGGTGAGCCATGGCTTGGTTGCCATGGTGGCCTGGGCGTCCATGAGCATGTTGCCCCAGGTGGGGATCGGCGGCTGGACGCCGAGGCCGAGGAAGCTCAGGGACGACTCGAGGATGATCGCGTTTCCCACGGCGAGCGTGGCCCCCACCACGATCGGGCCGATGGCGTTGGGCATGATGTGCCGCATGATGATCCTCGGGTTCGCCACCCCCAGGCTGCGGGCGGCTTCCACGTACGCCATCTCCTTGATGGAGAGCACGTCGCCACGGACCACGCGCGCAGTGGCCATCCAGCTGAGCAGGCCGATGATGAGTGCCATGGACATGGCTGCCGCTTGTGTGTAGGAGCTCAAGACGATCAGCAGCGGCAACGTCGGGATCGAGTAGACTACGTCGGTCAGCCGCATCAGGAGGTTGTCCGTCCTGCCTCCGTAGAAACCCGCCAGGGCCCCCACCAGCGCCCCCATGCCGGTGCCGATAATCGCCGCCATGAGTCCGATGAGGATGGACCCCCGGCCGCCATACAGGATTCTGGTGAAGAGGTCGCGACCCAAGTCGTCGGTACCCATCCAGTGCTCCGCCGAAGGCGCCGCACGGATGCTCCCCAAATCAATGCCGTCGAACTCGTAAGGGACCAGCAGCGGAGCGGCCACGCACGCAGCCGTGATGACACCCACCACGCCGCAGGAGGCGATCGCCAGCCTGTGCCGCTTCAGACGTCGCCACACCAGACCCCGAGGGGTTCGCACGCCGATCTCGGTCATTCGTATCGGATCCGCGGATCCAGGAAACCGTAGAGGACGTCCGCCACGAGGTTGAAGGCGATCACCATGACCGAGCCCATCATCATGATGCCCATGAGCAGCGGATAGTCACGCGAGAACATGGCCTGAACGAATATTCGGCCGATGCCCGGCCACGCGAATATCGTCTCGGTGATCACCGCTCCCGAGAACATGTCGGCGAGGCCCAGGGCCATGACCGAGAGCACGGGGATGAGGGCGTTGCGAACGCCGTGGACTCCCACCACTGCTCGCTCGGGTAATCCCTTCGCGCGGGCGGTCCGGATGAAGTCGGCCCGGAGGACTCCCAGCAGGCTGGCACGGAGGTAGCGAGACCACCCCGGGATGTTCCGGAACGACAGCACCACAGCCGGCAGAATCAGGTGCCTGAGATGGTCGCCCAGAGAGGTATCACCCACGGTCTCCGTGCCGGCCACGGGCAGCCACCCGAGCTTCACCGAAAAGACCAGCTGGAGGATCAGGGCGAACCAGAAGACGGGCATCGCGATACCGATGAAGGACACGCCCGTGCTGAAGTAGTCGAACAAGCTGTACTGCTTCACGGCGCTGAAGATGCCGAGCCCGATGGCGATGATCGCCGCCAGTAAGAACGACGAGGCCATGAGCTCAAGCGTCGCGGGCAGCCGCTCCAGGATCATCTCCGATACGGGCCGGGTGGTGGAGAAGCTGACTCCCAGATCACCAGCCATCGCGGCGGACATCCACCGTACATATTGGATATGGATCGGCTGATCGACGCCCAGTCGTGCCCGGTACGCCTCGATCACCTCCGGATCGATGAAGCGGCCCGTCTCGAGCAGGCTGCCCTCGGGACCACCGGGTGCCAGTTGGATGACGGTGAACAGGATAAGCGAGATCCCGAGCACCAGGGGGATCATCTGGAGCGGACGCCGGCCGATATAGGTCAGCATGGCTCGGGTATACCCCTTGGGTGGTTCACCTTGGCCCCTCGGCCACCTCGCCACTCTCGGCAGTCATCGCCCACCTAGTTATTCCCAAGTGTCCACTCATAGAGGTTCCAGAAGCTGCCGAAGTTGGTGCCGCTACCCTTGTAGTTTCCGACCTGCGTGCTCAGGACTTCCGGGACCACGTTGTAGTAGATGGGCACGAAGCGGTCCGACGCGGCCAGGAGCGCCTGGGCCCGGTCGAGCGCCTGTTTCCGCTCCGCGAAGTCCAGCGATTGGTCGGACCGCTTCAGCGCTTCGTCCACCTCGGGATCGCAGAAGGCAGTGAAGTTGTTGGACCCATCGCAGGCGTAGAGGCCGGTCAGGCTGGGGTCGGCGGGAAGAAACCACGCGCTGACGAGCCCTTCCCATCCGCTGTCGCGCCATGCCTGGGTCCAGGCTGCGGCCTCCAGCGTCTCGAATACGACTTCGATCCCTACGTCCTTGAGTTGGGCCTGAATGACCTGGGCGATCGCGATGCGGTCGGCGCTGCCCGCGCGATTGATGATCGAGAACGAGAAACGGAGGCCGTCTTTGACCCGTATGCGGTCCCGTCCCGGAGCCCATCCGGCCCCGTCCAACAGCCTCCTGGATCGATCGGGGTCGTATTCCCTTCCGCTGACGGAGGCGTTGTGGAACGGGCTCGTCGGGTTGAGCGGCGTGGTGGCGACGGTGACCGTGCCCTGCATTAACTGTTCGGCGATCGCTTGGCGGTCTATAGCGTGAGCCATGGCCGTTCGCACCGCGATGTCGCTGAAGAGCGCTCGGCTCCGATCCGTGTTCAAGGACACGTCAAAATGCATGAACCCGTTCGTGCTGACGAGATGGACGTCGTAGCCCTCGAGGTCGGCGATCTCGGCGACCTGCACAGGCTCGACCTGACCGTAGTGGTATTGCCCCGCCTTGAGCGCGTTGAGGCGAGTGTTCGAGTCCGGAATGAACGCCCACACGACCTCATCGATGCGGGGATAGTCCGACCCCCTCCAGTAGTCGTCGTTACGGACGGCCCGGATGTACTCGCCGGCTCGCCACTCGACGAACTTGAAGGGTCCGGTGCCCACCAACTCGTCCCCGCGGTTGTAGGGCACGTAATTGATGATTTGCTCTGTCGTCATGTGCCCCAGGACGTGTTCGGGGAGAACAGCCTCGAAGAGGCCCGCGTAATATCCGCGCACGCCCTCCCACCGAAAGACCACCGTGTGGTCGTCGGGCATGAGGCAATCGAGGATCGCCAGGTACAGGTCGCGGTTGTACACGGCAGACCCCTCGCTCGAAACGAACCGCCGGGTGAAGCATACGTCCTCGCTGGTGAACGGCTCACCGTCGTGCCAGCGTACGCCTTCCTGCAGGTCCCAGGTCATGTCGATGGTACCGTCGTCATTCCGGACGACGAGCCCGTTCTCTTCAGTAGGGATCTCCTTGGCCAGGACCGGGATGTACTGGTTGTTCTCGTCCGTGGTAACGAGACCCTCGACCATGCTGAAGTGAACGTCCAGCAGCATCTGGCTGGTCAGTGCGTTCAGGACATCGATCTCGCGGTTGTAGGCGATGCGCAGGATCTTGCGGCCACCGCCGTCGATGTCCGGTGAGCCCGGGGCTCTCGGTCCTCCGGAGTCGCAGCCACCGACGAGCAACGCGAGGAGTAGGACACAGCCGTCTTTCCTGTCCGCGAGGGTCACGATCCGGCGCGTCGTAGGAGCCGGCCGGGCCTCGCGTTGCCCAGCACACCGTCGTCGATCACCGGGACTCCGTTCACAAGCACATAATCCATCCCTTCGGCATACTGCATGGGGTCACCGAAGTCGGCTCGGTCCCTCACGTTCGCGGGATCGAAGATCAGGAGGTCGGCGGCCATGCCGGGGGCGATCAGCCCCCGATCATGGAGCCCGAGGCGGTGCGCAGAAAGCGAGGTCATGCGCCGTACGGCGTCCTCCAGGGTCAACACCCCGTCCTCCCGGACATACTTTCTGATCACCCGAGGAAACGCCCCGAAAGCCCGTGGGTGCGAACTCGCGCTCGTGGCCGGGTTCACTGGGGAGGCATCGGTATCGATCATCACCCACTCGGCTCGGAGCGCCTGCCACTTCTGCTCCTCGTTCATGCTCCTGGGGTTCACGCTCACCCCGCCGGCCTTCACGAGATCGAAGAAGGCGCTCCACTCATCCGTGCCCAGCACTTCCGCTGCTCCGGCTACCGACCGACCGATGACGTTCTGGTCGATCGACTCGGGAGCGGACACGATGAGAACGTTGTCCCAGTCCATGCCGACATGTCGGTACCAATTCTCCCAGTCGGCCGTGGATTCCACCTCGCCGCGCAGGGTCCGCCGAAGCTCGGCGTCGTCGAGTGTCGCCAGGAAGGCCCCGGTGCCCTCGGCGTAGTGTCTGGGATGGAGGAATGATCCCAGGCCGATGCCATTTCGGATGTACGGGTAGATGTCGGCGGTCACGTCCATCCCTGCCGTGCGGGCCGAGTCGATCAGCGCGATGGCCTCTGCCATGAGTGGCCAATTTTCTTGGCCGGCGGCCTTCAGGTGATAGATGTGGACTGGGACCTCTGCGCCTTCACCGATCTCGAGGGCCTCGCGGATCGCCTCCAGGACCGCGTGACTCTCGTTACGCATGTGTGTGAAGTAGACGCCGCCGTACTCGCCCGCGACCCGGGCCAACTCGATGAGCTCGTCCGTGTCGGCGTACACCGCTGGGGGATAGATCAGCGACGTCGAGACCCCCACGGCGCCGTCCTCCATGGCTTGCCGCACCAACGCCTTCATCTCCTCGATGTCAGCGAGGTCGGGCCGGACGTCCCCGTCGCCCAGCACCACCCGACGCACCTGGGTCAGGCCCACGTCGTGAACCACGTTTATGGGGATGCCGAAGCGCTCGATGATCGCGAAGTATTCCGCGTACGTCTGCCAGCGGAGTACCTCGCCGTTCACCACGGGTGGGTTCGAGAGGGTGGCTTCGCTCTGTGGCGCGGGTGAGCCGCCTTCGCCGGAAAGGTAGGTGGTAATGCCCTGGCGCAGCTTGCTCTCTGCGCTCGGGGGATTGGTCACCAGCACCTGGCTGGACTGGCCCATCATGTCTATGAAGCCGGGGCTGACCACCCGGTCGGCGGCGTCGATGGTCCGGAGGGCCTCGTGGCTGTCCAGGTGTCCCACCTCTACGATCATGTCCCCTCGGTTGCCCACGTCTCCACGGAACCACGGGTTGCCCGCACCGTCGACGATGCGTGCGTCCAGGATCAGAATGTCGAGGGGCTCTTCGGCCTCCGGGGTCTCGCCGCCGGGGGTGCATGCGGAGAGCGATGCGATGAGCAGCAGTGCGGCGGCGGACGGGGTGAACCGGATCGCCGAGGTTGAATCGAGCACCATGGGTCCCTCCGAGTCGCTAACCTGAGGCCTGTTTCCGCTCCCGAATATGGCGTCTGAACCGGAAGGCGTTTTCCGGGAGCTCGAGGTCCATCCCATATTCGTCGGGGCCGACGGCGAGGACCTTGGCTACGATCACGCTCAGGTCCTCGCGCTCGAACGCCTCGAGGACGGCTTCGCCGAACTGTAGTGGCGTCTCGGCGGTGGCCACGTGCTCCACGCCCGCTCCTCGGGCGATCTGGGCCAAGTCGGTGATGCCCGCGGTGGTCTGGGAGTCGAAGCCGCCGGTCGAGAGCAGGCTTCCGTTGTCGAAGATGATGTGGATCAGGTTCTTCGGTCGGTAGCGGGCCAGGGTCGTCAGCGTGCCCAGGTTCATGAGAACCGAGCCGTCGCCGTCCAACACGACCACTCGGTCCCGCGGCAGGTGCATGGCCAGCCCCAGGCCGATGGACGACGCCAGTCCCATGGCGTGCTGCAGATAGAAGAAATTCTCCCGGTGGCCCAGGTTGTAGAGCTCCTGGGCGCAGGCGCCCATGATGGTCACGGCCAGCTTATCTTCGAGCTCGGGGTAGATGACCTCTATGCACTGCGCGCGTTCCATGCTCAGTCCTCCATCAGATCGCGCGTGAGGAGCAGCGCGACCGGTGACAGGGAGCTCTGTGAGAACGTGTAGGCCTCCTGGATCTGCTTGCCGACCCGGTCGGGATCGCGGGCGTACTCGAACGGGATGCCTAGCGCGCGGAGCACCTCCTCGGTCACGATTCCGCCACGCGTGTGCCACGGATAGGGCTCACCCCAGTGGCCCCGAAGCGCGATGAGCATGCACAGGGGGATCCCGTAGAGCTGAGCCAGGGACACCACCCCGTTGATTGCCGCGAGGAAGCCGTGGTTCTGCATGAGGAGCACGTGGGGGTCTCCGGCAAAATAGGCGCCGGCGGCGATCCCGATGGCCTCTTCCTCCTTCGCCACTTGGATCAGTTCGACGTCTGGGTCGTCCTCCGCGCGTTGGAGCAGTAGGCCGAGCCAGGTCTCCGGGAGCGCGGATATCGACTTGATCCCGGCACTCTTGATGCCTTCGAAAATGATTTTCGAGTTTTCGTATGAGACGGGCATCAAGCCGCCGGGTCGCGCGTCGATCGGGTGTCGGAACAATCTTGGCGAGCCGTGGTCCGAGGACCAGGGGGAGCGACCTTCCGAGGCGCCCGATCGGCCATGGAGAGGAGTCCCTCCCGCCACATGCTTGTTGCCCCTGAGGACGAATCATCATGAAGATCTCACGTCGAGACATGCTGAGGGTCGGCGCCAGGGGGAGCGGACGGGTGCCGCCTTGCTCCTGGGCGACCTCACCGCTCTTGCCCAGTCGCCCGCTCAGATCACGCGCACGATCCCTTCCTCGGGTGAGGCCATTCCGGCTGTCGGGCTTGGAAGTGCTCGCACCTTCAGCAGGAGAGCCTCCGCGGACGAGCGTGGCGACTTGAAGGAGGTGCTCGGGCTCTTCCACGAGTTGGGCGGGACGGTCTTCGATACGGCCCCTACCTACGGGCTCTCGGAAAGCGTGGCGGGAGATCTGGTGCAGGAGTTGGGGATCGAGAACGACGTGTTCTTCGCGACCAAGATCTCGACCGGTGGCGGTCGCATCTCTGGGGTCCGGCAGCAGGAGGAGTCGATGAGGCTGTGGGGTCGGGACACGATCGACCTCAATCAGGTGCACAACCTCCGGGGGGTGCAGGAGCATCTCCCGACGATTCGTCAGGCCAAGGAAGAGGGCCGGACAAGGTATGTGGGTGTGACCATCTCCCGGTTCCGTCAGTTCGGGGACATGGAGCAGGTGATGCTGAGGGAGCCCCTCGACTTTATCCAGATCAACTACTCCCTGGGGGAGCGTCAGGCTGCGGACCGACTCTTGCCGCTGGCCCAGGACCGTGGTTTCGGAGTGGTCATCAACGAGCCCTATAACGGGGGCAGGCTGTTTCGTGCGGTGTCGGGCCGGTCATTGCCGGAGTGGGCCGCCGACTTCGATTGCGAGAGTTGGGGACAGTTCTTTCTGAAGTACATCCTGTCCCACCCGGCCGTCACGGTGGTGATTCCTGGGACCTCGGACCCGGGGCATCTCGTGGATAACATGGGGGCCGGGGTCGGACGTTTGCCCGATCCGCCCACGAGGCGGCGCATGGAGGAGTTCTTCGACGGTTTGGGTTGAGGGGTGAGCGTGGCCCGCAGCGTCGGATTTTGACCTAGGGCCACTGCGATTCGCCGGTCCGGCCCACTGGCAGTTAGCATGTGCACTTCCTAGGTTGAGGTGGTTCGTGTGCCACTCTCGGTTTGTAGGAGGTCCCCATGATGCGCTCCGTGGCTCGTACGTTCGTTGTCGCCGCAGTGCTCCTCCCGTCGTTCTCCGCAGCGCAGTCCATTTCTGAGGATCCGGCCGTGATGGAGGCCATCGAGGTTGCTCGCATTTGGCTGGATGCACAACACGACTATGAGGAGATTCCGGCCATCTCGGCTGCGATCGTCCACGACCAGGAACTTGTCTGGAGTGGTGCCGTGGGCCTCGCCGATCTCGGCACCGAACGCCCGGCGACATCGGAGACGCTCTACTCGATCTGCTCGATCTCGAAGCTCTTTACGAGTGTCGCGCTCATGCAGCTCCGAGATCAGGGCAAGGTCGACCTCCGGGATCCGGTGTCCAAGCACCTGCCGTGGTATGCGGTAACGCAGCAGTACGACGACTCCTCGCCGGTTACCCTCGAGGGACTCCTTACGCACTCGGCCGGTCTTCCTCGGGAATCTGATCACCCGTATTGGAGCGGTCCTGAGTACACCTTTCCGACAAAGGACGAGGTGATCGCGGGCCTGAAGAATCAGGAGACCCTCTACTCGTCGCGGACCAAGTATCAGTACTCGAACCTGGGACTCTCCTTGGCCGGATACGTGGTCGAAGAGGCGTCGGGGCAGCCCTACCACGAGTACGTACGAGAGCACATCCTGGAGCCCCTCGGCATGAGCGATACCTACTCCGAGATGCCGGAGCACCACATCGGCGGCCAACTCGCCACCGGCTACAGCGGGATCACACGCGAGGGCAGCCGAGTCGCCGCACCTTTCTTCCTGGCGAGAGGGATCGCGCCGGCCGCTGGGTACGCTTCGACCGTGAACGACCTTGCCAAGTTCGCAATGTGGCAGTTCCGGACTCGGGGCGATCGCGAAGAGATTCTCCATGGCTTCACACTTGCCGAGATGCAGCGCGCGCACTTTGTCGACCCCGACAACGATACCAAGCGGGGTCTCGGCTTCAGCGTGTCGCGGCGCGACGGAAAGACCTGGGTCGGCCATGGTGGGAGCTGCCCGGGGTTCCAGACGACGTTCACGATGCAGAACGACGAAAAAATTGCCACCATCGCGTTCTTGAACGCACGCGAGAACCCGGGGAAGTATGCGCGCGGAGTGTACGATCTCGTGGTCGACGCCGTGCTCGCTGCGGCAAAGGGCGATCCACCCCACATAGCCACCGACGGCGCGGACAATGGGGGCATGGACGAGAACGGAGCGTCAAACGGGCATGACATGGTCGACTACTACGAGTACGTCGGTCAGTATCTGCGGGGTCTGGGCGCCAGCGAAACCGCTGTCGTGCGTTGGAAGGGCGGAATCGCGACGCTGGGCCTTCCGACCGACGATCCTCGAGGTCGACTCAGAAAGCTGCAGCACGTTGAGGGCGACACGTTCCGTCAGGTCGGTAGTGACGGCGAGCTCGAAGGGAAGGTCATTTTCGACCGGGATGCCCAGGGCAGGATCATCCGTATGAGGAATCCGACCAACTATGCGAGGCGGGTACACTAGCACGCGCCACGGGTTCAGGGTGTCGATGGCCCTGCGCTGGCGATGCCGAATCCGTCGATGCCCCTCCCTTGCGAGAACGGGTAGGACGGTCGCACTCTATATCCCCCCAGGTGTGGGGTGATGTGTTTGCGGAAATTCGCCTTGCCTACCGGCTGAACTATGACCGCTATCGAGAACGCGCCACACGCCGAGGCTATCGGCCGAAAGCCTGTCGACGACCAGATCGACTTCTACGGGCTCACGCACACGGGAAACGTACGCAAGGAGAACCAGGACCACTTCCTCGTCTCATCGCTCCACAAGCGCATGGACGTACATCTCACCAGCCTGCCCGACACCGACAGACTCTACGGAGAGTCGGAGCGTCTCGGGTTCCTGGCCATGGTTGCCGATGGTGTAGGTGGGGGACCGGGAGGTGAGGCCGCGAGCCGGCGGGCTCTGGAGGCCGTGAGTCAGTATGTCGCCGGAAGTATGGACTGTTATTACACCACGGACCCCACGGACGACCACACGTTCACGCAGGCTCTCGCCGACGCGGCACTCCACTCTCACGAGGACGTGCGCAAGGGCTCCGACGCGGACGCGGGAAAGGGCATGGCGTCGACTCTCACGCTCGTTCTCTACGTGTGGCCCCGCGCATATCTCCTCCAGGTCGGGGACAGCCGGTACTACATTCTACGGAACGACGAGCTGACGCAGATTTCCCGAGATCAGACGCTGGCGCAGGTCCTGGTCGACGACGGCGTGTTCTCCCGGACCGAGGCATCCAAGTCGCCACTGTCCAACGTCTTGTCCAGCGCCATCGGCGGCTCGGAGACCACTCCCGTGGTCACCGGCATCGATCAGGACTGGAACCACGTCCACCTGCTTTGCAGCGATGGACTGACCAAGCATGTCACGGACGAGCGTATCGCGGAACGGCTTCGTTCGATGACGTCCGCCAAGCAGGTGTGCGAGGATCTGTTGCAGGACGCGCTGGACGGCGGCGGTAGCGACAACATCACGGTTATCGTGGTACGGGCTCTGCTCGACCGGGCGTAAGGGCCCACTACGAATTCAGGCTACCGAGGCGTTAGCGGGGTACCCGGCCTCTCCCAGAGCTCCCCTACGGAATTCTCCGGGGCGATCAGCCGATCGGGATTCAATCCGGGCGGATCGTTCTTGCCCGCGTTGAGGCCGTCGCCTTCGTCCGATCGAGTGGACATGACGAAGGTCTCCGGCACGAAGGTCGACCAGGCGAACCAGAACGACACGTACGACTCCACGACCCGCGTCAGTTTGGTTCCCGTCAGGGGCCCCGCAAAGGCGACACCCTCGAAGGACCACTCGCTCCCCGTCTCTTCATCGAAGAAACGTCCATCCACGAAGCGATTCACACGAAAGAACGTGAGGCCCTGTCCGTTGACCGTCGCCTTGTAGGCGATCGCGGCCCGCAGGTCGATGTCCCAAAAGACGACGTGCGATTCTCCTTCGAGGTCCCATTGAAACGCCGCCCGTCCCCCCCGGCTCTGGAGGACCGAGAAGGGGATGGCTAGGCCTCGCCCGCTCGGGTACGGAATGCCGAGTACGCGTTCCTTCGGGCCCATGCGGTCGTCGAACGTTTCTTGCGGGTAGTAGGTCAGTGTGTTGTGGGCCTTCTCGTACTCCCCGTACGGGTAGGTACGGTAGTCGTAGTTATAGCCCGTTTCCCCGGACACGACGAGCGTCTGCGGATGTAGCGACAACCAACCCTCCCACTTCATCTCGATGGCCGAATACATGGGAAGAAGCTGGCTTCCGCCGCAGTTCGTGTTGCGCACCATTTGGGGCCACAGGGTGTTGGTTAGCCCGTTGACCATGACCAGGTTGTTGTAGAGGACCTGATCCGCGACGCCGACGGGCGAGCCACCGATGGGCCGTCGGTCGAATACCATGCTCGATCCGCTGAGAGGTGAGTAGGTCACCGCAAGCGGCAGGCCGGCAACCTGGATGTTCACGATCTCGTGCCGCCAGAGGATGTTGTGGGGCACGGCAATGAACTGGCCGTCCACTTCGACGCCGATCACCCGGTCGGTCCCGGCAAGGTAGTCGACAGTGCCGTCGAGACCCTCCACCAGGAGGGGATCTACAAGGGCCACGATCTCCGCGCGGGTTGCCCCGCCCGGTACGAACATGTCCTCGACCCTACAGAGATCCGAACTATTGTCGTCATCGAGGTCCTGAAGCGGGTCGACCGGTGCGCTGTCACCCGAGCACGCCACCAGAGTGGTCAGGGACACCCCAAGGCAGACCAGGCACAGCCTCTCGATGCGCATGTTGCGTTTTCTGGCTCGGCTAATCACGACTCTCCACCTGCACGTCGGTCGAACAGCAATTACAAAACGCCTAGGGCCCGTGAGAAGTTCCATTGCCGGCGCGAGGGCTCCCGCGGCGGCGTTTGCCCTCATCCCGGCGGGAGAATCAGGGGGCCCTTGGCTGCCCCGACAGGATGTTCTCTAGTATATAGGGTCAGGTAGAGCCGGCCAGCCCGAAGCGCGTCGAGCTCTGGTCCACGCAATGTGACGCTCTCGGATGCCGAGACCGATCCGGCACCCGATAGCCTATGTATGATTGGTCCGGTGCGATCGTCTCCCGCGCGGTGTAAGTCGACGGCGTGAACTTCCCCCGCCGGCACACCGAAGACTTCGAGGTCGTACGACAACACACCGGTCGGTAGATCGAGAGCGAACCGGGCTCGTACTCGAGCAACCGGCCCTTCTGCGATCAGATCGAAGATCACCGGAGCGGGGGCCACACCGTTCTCCAACGGCGGCGTGCTGAACGGTGCTCGGCGGTGTGTGGTCGCCTGTTCGAACGCGAATCCGAGCGCCAGCAGCTTCGGGTCCGCGAACGGCCGACCCAGGAGCTCGAGTCCCGCCGGGAGGCCTCTACGCGTGAACCCTGCCGGGATACTGAAGGCCGGGAGGCCCGCGGATGCGCTCAACTGGCAGTTGCTGCCGAACTGAGGGTCACCGATCTGTGCCGGCGGTCGGCGGATGGTCGGGTAGATCAAAGCGTCGAGTCGTTCGTTGTCCATCGCGTTGATGACCGCGTCTCTGAGCACCTCTCTCTTGGCCAACGCGGCGCGATACTCTTCACTGTCACGGGACTCCGGAGTGTTTCGGGTCCTGAACCTGCTGTCCAATGCCGCGTGGTAGAGGCCTTGGTCCAGGATGTCCTGCAACGAGCCCACCGGGGCTCCGGGTGTGGCTGCCAGGTAATCGATCAAGTCCCACTTGAACTCATGCGCGATGACGCTGGAGTTCGAAACGAGTTCCTCGAGGCCGGGGATCACGATATCGATCACGTCGGCACCCGCGTCGAACATCTGCGCGATGGCGGCACGGACCACGCCGCCCATCTCCTGATTCTCGGGCGCATCTCCAAACATGGTCGTGAGCACCCCGAGCCGGGCTCCCCGCAGCGCGTTGGCGTCGAGCGAGTCGGCGAAACGCGGGTGCGCGCGGCCGCGGAGCACGGCCGTGGCCGGATCCGCGGGGTCGATGCCGATGGTGGCGTCGAGGGCGATGGCGAGGTCCGTGACCGTTCGGGCCAGGGGTCCCCCGACGTCCTGCGTATGCGAGAGAGGGATAATGCCGTCGATACTGGACAGCCCCTTGGTGGGCCTGAGGCCGTACAGGTTGTTCTGTGACGCCGGAATGCGGATGGACCCACAGGTATCGGTCCCCCATCCGACCGCTGCGAAGCTCGCCGCGATCGCCGCACCCGTGCCACCGCTCGAACCTCCCGGATAACGCGACAGGTCATAAGGGTTGAGGGTCTGCCCGCCCAGCGAACTGATGGACGTGATCCCCGCTGCCAGCTCGTGCAAGTTCGATTTGCCCACGATGATTGCGCCGGCCTGCCGCAGCCTGCGGACCTGGAAGGCATCGTCCGGCGGGATCAGCCCGGCGAGAGCCACTGACCCACCCGTTGTGGGCATGTCAGCTGTATCGTAGTTGTCCTTCAGGATGATCGGGATCCCGTGAAGCGGGCCGCGAACGATTCCCATCGCCCGTTCGCGGTCCCGGGCCTCGGCCTCAGAGCGGGCGTTGGGGTTCAGGCGGATCATCGTGCTCAGGCGGGGCCCCTGCCGATCGTACGCGGCGATCCGGGCCAGGTACGCATCGACAAGCCCTGTCGCTGTGGCGCGTCCCGAGGCCATCGCCCGCTGCAACTCCGGAATCGTTGCCTCTACCACCTCGAACGTACCCATACCGTCCATCCGGCTCGTTCCGGAACTGGTTTGGCCGAATGCGGACAGCGGTGACAGTGCCAACATGAGAAGCGGTGTCGCGAGCCACGTGACGGTAGCTGGGTGACCCGTAATGGCGGGGTGAGAGTCAGAATTATTCATTCCTGAAAGATCCCGTAAGTGAGGTGCAGCCCGCAAGTGAGGCCGCGGTATCCTCCTGCTTGGCACGTGTCCTGCAGCCAAGGCTTTGCAGATTACTTCGGTAGCGACCGGGTCTTATTACCGCAGATCGTGTTACGCCGCCCTGTTTCACGCCGAACCACACAGCGGAGTAGACAGATATGGGACTGACACTTTTTTCCGAACCCGGCACACAAGTAACGATTCTTCTCTTCGCGGGGTTCCTCGCGTTGGGAACAACGGCTTGCAGCGACGAAGGCACAGGTGTGGAGATGTCCCGCGTTCGTGTCCTTCTCACGGACGCCCCGTCAGAAGTCATTGCTAGCGCCGAGGTGTGGATCTCGAGGGTCTACCTCCAGGGTGGGGATGACGAGGAGGCCGAGGGCGGACGGGTCGATCTCTTCAACGACCCCGACAACCCACAGCACTATGACCTCCTCACCCTGCGAGATGGCGTCACCGCCGACCTCACCGACGTCGTCGACGTGGATGTGGGACTGTACCGCACGCTTCGATTGGTCGTGGATAGTGCCCGAGTGACCCTGGTGGAGGGCGTGTCGTTCGAGGACGGGACGGACACCGCGACCCTTTTCGTCCCCAGTGGAAGCTCGAGTGGCATCAAGGTGCTTCTCGATTCCGACCTCGATGCGGTGGAGGGTGAGACCACGACGGTGACCGTCGACTTCGACGTGGATCAGAATTTCGTCATCCAGGGGACCCCGGGCCCCGGGGGAGTCCGAAGGGTCATTTTTACACCACTCTTGAGAGAGCACGCCCGCTACCAGTCCTGAGTCGAAGGGCGGAAGGATAGGGCGGCCCAGGAAGTATTTGCCATCCCATCTGTTCCGGCGGACCTTTCCGGAATGGACCCGGAACGATTCGAGTTGGTGAACGATTCGAGTTGGTGCAAGAAATCCTGGCGGCGGCCATGGAGTGTCCCGCCGAGGAGCGGGCTGTCTTCCTCGCGACACGATGCGGGGATGATGCCGAGCTCAAGGGTGAGGTGGAATCACTCCTGGCCGCCGCCGAGGACGCCGGCGACTTTTTCGACTCCTTGGCCGGTCGAGCCGGTGTAGCCGGACCTGCCGAGGGCGATGCCACGGAGTCGTTGGTTGGACGAACCGTGTCACACTTCGAGATCACGGGCGAGCTCGGCCGAGGGGGAATGGGCACGGTCTATCGAGCCACGGATGTACGGCTTGGACGCGAAGTAGCCCTCAAGGTCATGCCCGAGTTCCTGTCACGGAATCCGGAGCAGTTGGCGCGGTTCCAGCGAGAGGCTCGGGTTCTGGCCAAGCTCAACCATCCCGGTATCGGCGCCATCTATGACCTCGAGGAGGTAGATGGTCGACGGGTCCTCGTTCTCGAGATGGTCGAGGGCCACACACTTCGGGACCAGGTGAAGAAGAGCAGGCTGTCGCTCGACGAGGCGCTGCTGGTGGCACGCCATATCGCGACTGCGCTCGAGGCCGCGCACGCCGAGGGGATCGTTCACCGCGATCTCAAGCCCGCCAACGTCATGATCCGACCAGATGGCGAGGTAAAGGTCGTGGACTTCGGGATCGCCAAGGGACTCGAGAAGGACACGGACCAGGCGGACGAGTCCACCCCGTCACCCAGCAAGATCGCCGCGGCTACCCGAATCGGCCGGATCATGGGTACCGTGTCGTACATGAGCCCGGAGCAGGCAAGAGGCCGCCACGTCGATCACAGAAGCGACGTTTGGTCTTTCGGCGTGGTCCTGTTCGAGATGCTGGCGGGCCGTCGGCCGTTCCTCGGCGAAGACACAGCACAGACACTCGCGCGCATCCTGGAGGGGGAGCCCGACTGGAAAGCACTTCCACACCGTCTCCCCGGGCGGATCCGCCGACTGCTCGAGCGAGGCTTGGTCAAGGATCCGCGACAGAGGCTACAGGCTATTGGCGAAGCCCGGATCAGCATTGACACGTACCTCGCCGACCCGGCGCCTGATGTGTCCCAAACGGTGGCCAGGCCAGTCAGCCGATGGGTCGTCGCGTTGACCATCGTCCTGGCTGCCGTGACCGGATGGGTGGCCAGGCCGTCCAGCGGCGAATCGACCGAGCCACGGAACATGGTGCTCTATATGCCCGACGGCGCGGCCGGAACGCGACTGTCTCCCGATGGCACCAAGCTGTTCTACACCGTGGGTGGTGAGGGGTGGTTGCTGGCCATGGACCAGCCGGCTCCGCGTCGGCTACCGGGCAGTGACGGTGCCCTGAACCCGTTCTGGGCGCGTGACAGCGAGTCGGTTGTGTTCCGCCGAGACGATAAACTGTGGAGGGCCTCCGTGGGCGGTACAGGTGCCCAGATCATCTGCGACCTGCCTACTGGCGTGTACACGGGAGGAACGTGGATGGAGGGCGATACCATCCTATTTGCGATGCCGGAAGGGATCTTCCACGTTCCTGCCGTTGGTGGGACGCCTCAGTTGCGCCTGGTCCGAGATATGGAGCGAGAGGCTCCGTTCAGGGAGCCGCACGGCCTTCCGGGTGGAGGCTTCCTGTTGGCCACCGCGTTCGATGGCCGGATCGAGTTGTTGCGCGGAGGGGAGCGTGGCGTCCTCCTCCAACTCTCTGAGACCATGGTGCGGGATCCCGTCTATTCGGCTCCTGGCCACATGGTCTTCCGCCGGATGGATCGAGGCGGCGAGATCTGGGCAGTTCCGTTCTCCCTGTCCGCCGGGGCTACGACGGGGGATCCCTTCATGATCGAGGGAGTCAATGCGGTGCCGACCGTCTCGGGGGCCGGTACGCTGGCGTATCGACGGACCCCCGTCGAGCTGCATCAGATGGTCTGGATCGACGAATCCGGAAGGTTGGACGGATCCGTCTCCGAGCCTCAACTTCGCCTCAGCTGGCCGGCCATCTCACCCGACGGTAAGCGCATCGTCGTAAGCGCTGTCGAGGGCGGGCGTCGCAACCTCTGGATCCACGACCTTCCGTCGGGATCGGTGATACCGTTCACCCTGTCAGCTGAAGAGAGACATCGCTATCCGTTCTGGAGCCCAGATGGAGCGCGCATCGGCTTCAATTCGAACACGGCGCTTGCCGAGGGGCTCGTGACCAAGGCCACGGGCACGGAGGTGGATGTTCCTCATGAGGCTTTGGCTCCCGGTGGGGTTGGGGGGGCCTTTTCTCCTGACGGCCGCTCTCTTTTGTACCACCGGCTTTTCGAGACAACGGGCGCCGACCTCCGGATCAGGACGCTGGATGGGGCGGATGACCGCCCGTTTCACGTGACCCGTCAGCATGAAGGGTGGGCGCGGATTTCTCCCGGCGGAGACTTGGTGGCCCACCAGGGGGGGCGGACGGGCTTCCCGGAAGTCATCGTGCGTCCATTCCCGACGGGGGATGGCCTCTGGCAGGTGTCGACCGATACCGGCAGACATCCACGCTGGAGTCCCGACGGGACGGCCCTCTACTACTGGCAGGGTCGCGACATCATGGTCGTGCGGGTAGACCGTGGGGATGACTCGCCCAGATTCAGCCGCCCCTAACTGTTCGTCGCGGGTGCCCCCATGGATCTGATAGGAGAGAGCTACGACGTGGCACCTGACGGGCGACTCCTGGTGGTCCGTAGACTCCGCGAGGGTGGTTCGGACCAACCGAGCGGAATGGTGCTCGTGGAGAACTGGGCGGGAGCCTACCCGCGCTAGCCTCGGCCGAGCGGCAATAGGATCGATAGGGGCACGTATAGAAAATTACTCCCCGGCGGGATCCGCTGGAGTCTGTGACGGCTTTAACGAGAGGGCGCCCACCGGCATCCATACGCTACAAACCCGTCGATTCAGAAGGAATGTCGTGATACGCTTGGCCCCGCCTCCTTTACTGTGCCCCTCTATCCGGCCGCGATCAGGTGCGACTCCGCCGACCGCGTGCCCACGAGTCCGCGTGCTGGCCTGGCTCATGCTTATGGGTGCGTTTGCCCTGTTCAGCGGGCCCCTGGCCGGACAATATGCGCCGCCCAGTGTCGCCGACTCCCTTCAGTATCTGGAGGACGCCAAGGACGTTCAGGCTCGCTACGAGCGCTATCGAGAGCAGCGTACGCCCCCCGATCTCGCGGATCTGAGCGGTCGCTGTGATGACATCGTCGGACGCTTCTGCTCCCGATTCCCGGACCATATCGACGTGGACGAATGGCAGGCTCCCGAGGAGCTGCCGGAGCTCGAGTTGGCCCGGACCCGGGTGCTCAGGGACCTCGGCGAGATTGCCCAGAAGATTCCGGGGGACCTCTGGATTCTCGGTCAGCGGGTCTACTACCTGACCGACATGGGCGCCGCATCCACCGCCGCCAATCTGGCCAGGAGGTGCGGAGGCCGAGCCCACTGGTGGTGCACCGCCCTGGCGGCCTACGTACACCATACCCGGGGGCTGTGGACCGTGGCCGACGAGGTGTTCGAGCAGGCGCTGGCCGAGATGCCCCCGGATACGGCCGCCGAGTGGCGTACTCCAACACATCTCCTCGACGAGTCTGCCTTGGAGATGTATGAGGACTCGGAGGATAAGCCTCTTGTGGAGCAGCGGCTCTGGTTGCTCGGCGATCCCCTCTATCTGGTCGAGGGCAACGATCGCAAGACGGAGCAGTACGCGCGGCAGGTGCTCGTGCGGATGCGAGCCGAGGCGATCAACGGCACGGGTCTGGATTGGGATGAGGATCTGGCGGAAATCACGCTCCGGTGGGGCGCTGTCGAGGCGTGGTCGCGTGAGCGTGACCTGCCGACCGGGGACTCGTTGGGAGATAGCCGACGCATGGTGAGCCACCGCCGAGGACAGGAGTTCCTTCCTCCGGCAGACGCGCTCGAGGATCCGTCGGGGGTGGTGGCCGGGTCCTGGGTCCTGGGGGATAGGGCGCGGATGGAGCTTCGGGAGAAGGCGGCCCTCGTGGATCCGCTCAACAGCGGTAGCATGCTGGACCAAGCGACTCAGGCCAACGAACTATTCGGCAATTCCACCGATCTCAACGCCATCTTCTACGATGGATTGATCAGGTCCGGACCGCGTACGGGCTACACGGCGCCATACGCGCGGCGATTCGGAATCCTCGAGACTCAGGTCGCGCGCTTCCGCCGTGGTGACTCGCTTCTCGTGGTTGCGGCGTTTGCCAGGAAGGCGGAAGAGAAGAAGAATCCCGCCGCCCCGCCGGCCGTCGCTCCTCGCAAGGAAGAGGGCCTGGACCTGAGGGCGGCCCGTAAAGAAAGTCGGTCGGACACACAGAGGCGCATGAACCCGTTCGGTGAGGTGCGTGAGGTGCCCGTGCCGTTCATGGCTCACGTGTCTGAGAGGAGCATCGAGTCGGGGCTGTTCCTGATCGATTCCGAGAGCGGCGAGCCGTTCGAGGTTCGAGGTGAGGGGACCGAGGGCTCGTTCCAGCTCAGGGTGCCCAATCGGCACTATATCGTGGGACTAGAGGCGTTCAGCCTCGGAGAAAAAAGGGCGTGGAGAGATCGCCACGGCCTCTGGCAGGATCCCCTGGTGCTTGGACTCGCGGCGATCTCCGACCTGCTGATCCTGCAGGGGGGTGGTGAGCTCCCGACCTCGTTGGACGAGGCCCTCCCCACGGCGCTGCCCGCGGTCAGGATCGAAGAAGGTGATGCCTTCAAGGTGGCCTGGGAGCTCTATGGGCTGCGAGTAGGCGAGTCCGCGAGCGTACGGATCGGAGTCAACCGGGGTCGGAGTAGCATCGTCACTCGGCTGGGTGAGTTCCTGCGTGTCGTGGAGCCGAACGAGCCGGTGGTGATGACCTGGGAAGAGGCCGGCCCCGACGTCCTCGGAACGGTGTTTCGGGCGGTGGAGTTGAATCTGCCCGACCTGGAGCCTGGCGACTATACGCTCACGGTCGAGATCGAGCTTTCCGGTCGTGAGCCGATGATGGTGGCTCGGCCCATCACCATCGTGCCCAGATCTGAGGAACGGTAGTCCGAGTTGGCGCAACGACCCACAGACTCCGTACTGTAGCGGGGCAATGACGCCAACGTCTCCGTTCAAGAGGATGTCCGCCGTGACCGTTACGCTCTCCCGCACAGCCGGCGGCATCGGCATGATCGCCATTCTTGTGGTTCTTTCAGGAGCCGTGCGTGCAGCCCTGCCAACCACTCCCGAGAGGCAGCAGGTGAAACCGAACGATATTGTGGAGCTCCTGAAGGGCGGCCAGTCCGTGTTCGGGGTCTTCTCCGGCGAGAAGACGCCCGAGCAGGGCGCCAGGATCATTGAGAATCGAGAGACCGACTTCGTGTTCTATTCTCTCGAGACCGGACCCTTCGATATCCCGGCCATGGAGTCATACATGCGCGGAATGGTGGATGCCGGCGGTGAGGACGCCCACCCCATCGTGCTCCGTATCCCGCCGATTCGCGACGGCCGAGAGGCGGCCCGAGAGCGGGTGGGACGAGGGCTCGATGCCTGGATAGACGGGATCGTCTTTCCGCACGTGGAAACCGCGGACGAAGCCGCGTTCGCCGTGAGCTCCATGGGAGACGACCTGTGGCCGTCGAATCCCGACGGGAGATTGCTCAACATTCTGCTCATCGAGGACCAGGTCGGGGTCGCGAACGCCCGTGACATCGTCGCCACGCCGGGTGTGGGTGTCGTCATCCCCGGACCCGGGGACCTCCGACGCGCCTACGAGGGAGATGCCGAGGCCATTGAGGGCGCCATACAGACGGTGGTCTCGGCCTGTAAGGAGTTCGACGTTCCGTGCGGTATCACGGCGGGGGCCGACGACATCGCGGAGCGCCTCGATCAAGGGTTCCGGCTCATTATCGTGAATGGGGATGACGCCTTGGCTGTGGGGAGAGCGGCGGCGGGGCGTTGAAGACTCTCTCCTTCGGCTGGATGATCCTCGGTGTAGCCGCCTGTCAGCCTGGGGATCCCGGCAGTGAGGGGGCGGCCGTAGTCCATAACGACTCCGACCTCGCCGGGGCCGCCGTCGAGCATGAGAACGTCATCATCGACCTCTGGGCCGAGAGAAAAGCGGCTTTCGGCATCTTCGTCCCCAATGAGCGGCCCCGCACCGAGGAACAGAGACGGAATGGAGAGCGACCGGCCCCTGTGTATACGCGGGAAGGCGGTGAGCGGCTGGCCCAGAATCCACTCTATGACTTCCTTTTTCTGAACCTGGAAGGTGGCTACGACGTCGCGGCCGTGAGTGCTCTTGTTGAGGGGCTCCGCGGTCCGAGTGCCGTGGGGCGCAAGACGCTCCTGGTGCGTATTCCTCCTCTCGAGAGGGACGGCGAAGAGGTCACGCGGGCCCGCGTGAGAGAGATCCTGGACCTCGGAGCAGACGGCGTCGTGTTCCCACACGTGCGGAGTGCGGAAGAGGCTCGGATCGTCGTGAGCTTCTTTGACGACGCCGGGGCGGACGTGTGGTCGCCGGCGAATCCGTCGGGCGAGGTCCTGGCCATGATCATGGTCGAGGACCCTGCGGCGGTTGCGGCGGTCGAGGAGATTGCCGACACGCCGGGCTACAGCCTCCTGGCCTGCGGCATCGGGAGTTTGAGAGGAGCGCTCGACGGGGACCGAGAAGCGGCGGAGGCCGGCAACCAAAGGGTGCTTGCGCACGCCAGGAGGGTCGGCCTACCGGACATGATCACGGCGAATGCCGGCGATATCGAAAAGCGAATTCAGGAGGGCTTCCTGGGGCTCCTCATGCAGGGTGAGGAGGCCGACGAGGTGATACGGATCGGCCGCGCGGCCGTGGGCCGCTAGACCTAGTTCTGTCGAGCCGTACGGATGGGGCGTCTAGCGGTCTAGCGGGTCCCCGTCGTATCGGCCGGCTCCGTGTTCGCCTCGACGTAGGCCGTGGCGAACTCCTCGACCTTCCACTTCAGAGCTTCCTGGAGAGCCGCCTGCGCGGTGGCGGCTTCTTCGACGCCCACACCCGTCGACCACCAGGTCACGGCTTCGGGCAGCGAGATCTGTGAGTCGCGCGTCATCTGGGCCGACTGTTGCACACGCACCGATACGGAGTAAGCGACGGCGCTCGCCGCGTCCTCGCCCGCGGCGCACTCGAGAGTAACTCGCAGCTCCGGCAGAGCCGGATTCCTGAGCATCTCCCCCTCGGTGAGCAGGTCGACTTCGGCTTCGATGAGGATCGCCTCAGCCTCGGCCTGGACAACCTGGCGCGTCATTCCGAGGCTCTCGCACGTAGCGGCCTCGGTTCGGACAAACACGCCGCCGAGGTCCTCCAGGGTGTAGCGATTCCATACCGTGTCCTGCGCCACGACGTCCGTGGGGATCGACATCGCAGCCAGCCCCACGAGTGCGCCGAGCGCGTATACATACCATCTCATGCTATTACTCCGAATTCGGTCAGTTCTATCTCGACGCACCGCCACAGGATTTGCACTGGTGATTGTTCTCCGAGCCTAACTTCTCCAGCAGGGCGATCGTGACGGGGTGCGGCTGTGCCCTCTGCTCAGGGCTGTTCGCCAGGTCGGCGGTGGTCTGGCCGCGACGGCTGATCACATTGATGTCTGCTTCCTGGCTCATAAGGTACAGAATAGTCTCGTTGTCGCCTCGCGCCGCGGAGTTATGGAGGGCCGTGTAGCCGTCCTTGTCTCGCAGATTCGGATCGATTCCCAGCTCCTCGATCAGGTATTTCACAGCGGGCAGCCAACCGTCGGGGACGTGCCGGTGCGTTTGTGCGACGCGGGAGCTGCCGAAGCCCACTCCCGATGCGGCGTGCAGGGCGTGGGTGCCAGGGCCACCGTGAGGCACGGGCGGCAGTCCCGATGGATCAATTGGCTCCGGTTCGTTGTTGGCCGGGTTGGTCGGTATGTCCGGGTCCACGCGACGGGGACGCGGGAGGTTGTAGGTCCAGATGTTCGGGTCGGCGCCGTTGGCCATGAGCAGCTGCATGGCCTTCACGTCGGCCGCGTAGGCGGCGCGCCAGAACGGGGTGGCACCCGCAAAATCCACGCCCATCCGTCCGGCGTTGTACGCCGCGTACCAGATGTGTGTGGTGACTCTGGCATCCGGATTGGCCCCGGCCCGGAGCAGCAACTCCATCAAGTCGAGATAGGTGGTCTCCTGTTGGCGAAACGCCTGGGGCTGCGGGTACCATGTCCGGAGCGACCACTCGATGTTGAGCGTCGCGAACAGCGGCGCGGCACCGTCGTCACTGACCAGGTTGGGGTCCGCTCCAGCCTCTAGGAGATCCTTTGCCAGATCGTAGTTCCCGTTGATCACGGCGACGAGCATAGGGCTCGACTCGTCCCCGGCCGTCACCTGATTGACGACGGCTCCAGCGTCGAGGAGGAGGCGTGCAGCCTCCCTGTGCCCTTCTCGAGCGGCGAAATGCAGCGCGGTGAATCCGCCCTGTAGACCGATCTGCTCGTTGGAGGACAGCAGCTTCGGCAGTTTGGGCTCCGTCGGTTCCTCGGCAGGGGCCGAGCGACTCTGCTGACCGCTCCGCGGTTCCTCCTCCTCGGCATCCGGGTCGGGTTCCTCGGCCGCCTTGCGGACCCGGGCACGCTGAGCGCGTTCGGCCGTGGCCTGTTCTGCGATCTCGACATAGTCCTTCACTGCGGTGGTGGCGGAGAGATCGGCTCCGGCGTCCAAGAGGGCCTGCATTGCGCGGAGGGAGTTTCGGACCGACGCGAACATCAGGGGCGAACGACTCGAGAAGGCGTCTTCGGCGTTCACGTCCGCTCCGTGCTCGCTCAACGCCCGCACGGCTTCGGCGGCATCAGCCTCGGCGGCGAAGTGCAGCGCGGTGACGCCCGTGGTCGTGTACTCGTCAGGATCGGCGCCCGCTTCGAGCAGCGCACGTACGATCACGTCGTGACCCGCACGGCTGGCCAGATGTAGGGGGGTATACCCTCCCACCCGCGTCACGGGCTTCACCGTCGCGCCTGCGTAGAGCAGGACCTGTGTTATGTCCAACTCGTTGTTGAGGGCCGCCCAGTGGAGCGCCGTGAGTCCGTCCATCTGGGCCGCATTGGGGTCGGCCCCTTGCCGCAGCAACGTGCGCACCGCTTCTGCGTCTCCCCGCTGGGCTGCGTCGGCGACAGGGGCTTCTGCCGGAGTGGCCCCGGCGAGCACCGTGAGGCTCAGTGCCACGATCGACCCTAACCGAAGGCCGGCCTTCTTTCTCTCTACCAGCATGTCGCGCTCCCTCGAACGCAATATGCGTTCGGTCGTGTCCAGTGACGGAGCCCCGAAATCTTGGTGGCTCGTGCCCTCAGGATACAGTGCACTAGATGGAGAACGTCCCCGTGCTGTTCCCGAACTTCTCCAGGTCGTTCGCACCGAGCTTGTGCAGCATGTCGAGCATCACGTTCGCCATCGGGGTGCCTATGGGCGCCTTGATGTGTTGCCCGCCCGCCAGTTGCCCGTTCGCGCCGCCCACGACGAACAGGGGGCAGCGGATATGGTTGTGGAGGTTACTGTCGGCCATGGCAGAGCCGTACACGATCATCGTTTTGTCCAGGAGGTTCGCGTCGCCCTCCATGGTGTTCTCGAGCTTATCCAAGAAGTACGGCAGCATGGAAACGTGGTACGCGTTGATCGCTGCGAAGTCCTTCACCCGGTCCTCCCGACTTCCGTGGTGCGACGCCGAGTGGAAGGGCGTGCTGACCCCGCTCTCGGCAAAGACTCGGGGCGACGCGTCCCGCCCCATTTTCAGTGTGAAGACACGGGTAGTGTCCGAAACGAACGCGAGCACCTGCAGGTCGAACATCAACTGCATGTGCTCGGCGAAGTCATCCGGAACCCCGACCGGGGCCTCGGGAATTTCCCGCACCTCGCCACTCGCGTTTTGAGTCTCGATCCGCTGGATGCGCTGCTCCAGCTCGCGGATGTTCTCCGTGTAGCGGTCGAGGCGCTGGCGGTCTGCGGGACCCAGTTCGCGCTGTAGGGCCGAGATCTCCTCGAGCATCCAGTCGAGAATGCTCCGATCGGCCCGGCGGCGCTGAGCGCGCTGCTCGGGAGTGCCACCGGCGCCGAACAGCATCTCGAATACGGCTCGGGGGTCCCGCACCATGGGGAGCGGCTCGCCCGGGGCTGACCAGCTGATCGTATCCGTGTATGCGCACGCATATCCGTAGGCGCATCCGCCGGCTTGGTCCACGTTCTCGATCGAGAGCTGCACTGAAGGAATCGGCGTGTCCTGCCCGAGGCGCTGCACGTAGAGCTGGTCCATGGACGTTCCGATGTGGACGTCGGACCCCTCGGTCTGCTTGGGATGCGCCTGCGTCAAGAACACCGCGCTCGTCCGGAAGTGGTCCCCTCCGATCTCCTGCGGGGAGAAGGCGTCCGCCATTCTCGAGTCCGTGTCGCTGACAATGGTCAGGTAGTCGCGGAAGGGCTCGAGGGAGCGTAGGCTCGTCGGTGAGAGGTCGAAGTCACTCCCTGTGGCCTTCGGTGACCAGAGGTTCATGGATTCGCCGAGCTCGTTGCAGCCGGCGGCTCCGTGCACCTGTTCGATGCAGACCAAACGGGTGCGCTCCGACGCGACCACGGCGGGCGATGACGCCCATGACCGTTTGGCCGGGATCATCGCATCGAGAAGCGGGAGGCCGAGAGAAGCGCCCATACCGCGTAGCAGCGCCCGCCGTGAGATATGTCTTCCGGTGATGAACTCCATCTTTCCAACCTCGCTCGAGAATGCTCTGGTTCAACTTCCGCTCTGGTCCCGCTCAGCTGCCCTATAGGCCGGCTGACGTCTCCTCCTCTTCCACCCTCGTCGTCTGGAAGGCCGGGCTGTTCACGACCCCTATCACGAACGAAGAGAAGTGGTAATCGTTTTCTGCGGCGTCACGTGTGATCGTACGAACCGTAGGCAAGTCGAAGTATTCGACTCGCCGGCCCAATCCGTAGGCCATCAGGTTGGTGGCGAAGATCCGGTAAAAGACCTCCGGACGGCTCAGGAGCGCCGCCCTCAGGTCGGCCGGGCCGCGTAGGGGTGTGCCGTCGTATAGCTCTCCCACCGGATCGATCAGATTTCCCTCGTCGCGGATCCGCCATGCGCCCGTCACGTCGAAGTTCTCGAGAGCGAGGCCAATGGGGTCGATGACCCGATGGCACGCCATGCAGACCGGGTTCGACCGGTGTAGCTCCATACGCTCACGTACCGTGAGGAAGCGCCCGTCCGTGTCTTCGTCAGTCTCTTCGAACGCCGGGACGTCGGGCGGAGGTGGAGGGGGTGGGGTCCCCAGCAGCACCTCCAGCACCCACTTGCCGCGCAGGACCGGTGAGGTCCGTGCGGCGTGTGACGTCATGGCCAGGATGCTTCCGTGCCCCAGAATGCCCCGCCGGGTGTCATCCGGATAGGAGATTCTCTGGAACTCCGGCCCCGTGATGCCCGGGATGCCGTAGTGCCGTGCCAGACGCTCGTTGACGAACGTGTAGTCCGCGGTCATCAACTCGAGAACGCTTCTGTCTTCGCGGATGAGGTGCGAGAACAGCAATTCGGTCTCACGTCGCATGGCTTCTGCGAGCGTATCGTCGAAGTAAGGGTACGACAGCGCATCCGGGTGGAGCTTGTCCAGATCCTGGAGCCGCAACCACTGGCCTCCAAAGCGGCTGGCCAGGGCCTCCTGTGCACGGGGGTCGGCCAGCATCCGGCGCGCCTGACGCTCGAGCTCACCCGGGCTCGAGAGCTCTCCACGATCCGCAAGGCCGATCAGCTGGCGATCAGGCGGAGCTCCCCAGAGGAAGAAGGACAGCCGTGACGCCAGGTCGATGTCGTTGATCCGATGGACCTCACCCGCCATCGCCCCACTCGGCCTCTCTTCCATCCGGAAGAGGAAGTGCGGGCTGGCCAGCATCGCCTGAAGCGCCATACGGATGCCGCCCTCGAAGCCGTCGTCGGCAGCGGCCCCGTCGTAGAAGGCCATGAGCCCTCGAAGGTCGGTCTCGTCGAGAGGCCGACGGTACGCCTCAGCGCCCAGGCGGGAGATGATGCTCTCGGCGCAGGGACGGGCCTCTTCAGCCGAAATCGGTCGGCAACTGAACACCCTCTGTCGGGTCGGCGTGTCCGAGACACCCGTGACCTCGTACGGCCCCAGGATCGTGAGCCGCTGCAGGTGGGGGATTGTCGTGACCCCGTAGCCGATGCCGATCTGCCCGTCAGCCAGGGTGTGGTCGATGGGTCGGATCAGGTCGTCCACCTCACCTTCGAACGTGCGCAGGAAGGCCGCCGTGATCCTCTTGGGGCCCGCGGTCACGTAGATGGAGTCCGTCCTCATGTTCAGGCCACTGGGCTCCGACTCGTGCATCCACCTGTCAACGGTCATGAGCGCGACGCGGGCTCCGTCGACCGAGACCTCGATCTGAACGTTCCCGAACGTTCGTCCGAAGACCTCCCCTTCCACCGCCGGATACGGCTGGATGTGAAAGACGTATTTGCCGTCGGCGGGGAAGTTGTGAATCACGGAGACCCCACCGCGGGTGCCGAAGGGGGCTCCTTCGACACGGTCCTTCTGAGAGGCGGTCCGCGGGATCCGGTACCGCGTCGAGTTCGGCTCGGCGTCGGGGTCTCCCAACGCGATCCGACTGATGTGGTTGGCCGCCCGCAGGTAGCCTTCCATCACAGTTGCCGACGGCATCTGAACGTCCGCGATGTTGTCGAAGTTGGCACTCTTGGTGTCGAGCGGAAGGAAGGTGCCAACGTCGATCTCCAGTCCCAGGAGATCCTGGACGGAGCTGGCGTACTCGGCGCGGTTGAGGCGCTGGAACGTTCTCCACCCGGGATTGGGATTCTGAGCGGCGGCCTCATCGATGCGGGTCTCGAGCTCCTCGACCAGCATCATGAGGGTGTCACCACCGGGTCGTGGCATTCCGGCCGGTGGCATCATCCCGGCGCGGAGCTTTCGAATCATCTTCTCGGCTGTTTCGGCCATTTCGGGGGCTTTCTCGACCTCGAAACCGATCAGCGACAGGTTCCCCGTGAGCAACGCATCGTTGTGACAGGCCATGCAATACCGCTGGACCATCAACGTGAGCTCTTCGGGCGTAGCCGTGGGCGCGCCGTCGCCCGTGCCGTGCAGGGCGGACGGGACCATCGGGAGGATCGCGGACAGGACGGTCGCTGCCGGCAGGATGGTCCGGTGGGTCGCCAGAGGGCGCAACACCGTGTCGTTTCCGGCGACCCCGGCGTCCGCGGTCTGCCCTACGAGCACCAGCAGGATACCGAGCGCTGCCAGTGCGGCACTAAGTGCTCTCATTCTCGCCTCACGCTGTACGACTGAATCTCCGGGAGGAGCCCTTTTCTTTAAGGAAACCCTAAGCCGGAATTTCTTGAAGAATAGCGCCGATTTCGGCGTTTTGGCCAGTCCGTAGCCGAGATTTGGTGTAGGGGCTGGACCCGTCTCGTCTCCGGGCGCCGCTCGGTCGTAAAGTTGGCCTGTTGGCCGGCCCGACGTGTTTCGTTGCCCTAATCTGTCCAAGGGGTTGAATCCTGCCGAAAGCGAACCCCGCGACGGCTCTCGCCATCACGGGGTTCCCACTACGCTTCACCCGACAGCTTGCCGTAGACCATTCCCACCGCCGCCCAGCCGACGAGGAGGAGTACGGCGCTCGCTCCTGCCGCTGCGATTCCACGTGTGCCATTCATCACGTAGAAAACGTCCACCAAGAGAATCTGCGAGATAGCGACGATCAGGCCTGACTTTACCGGGTTCTGTACGGCCACGTTTACCCAATCGAAGAATAGGACGAGCAGAACCGAGACGACCGCCAACGAGGCCCAGCCCGGCATCATGGCGCCGGTGGGGGCGTCGTTCGCATTGATTGGGCCGAAGAAATACATGAGCCCGAGTAGGAAGATGACGTACGCCGTGACCAACGCACCTAGAAGAGGCTTCAGTCTTGCGCTCATAAACATGGCTCCCTTGTGGGGGAAGGAAGGATGGGCCATTGAGTGAGCCGGCGAAGCTCGATTGTTAGGTACGGTCCGGGACGGATCAGTGCAACGATTCTCTTCGGGGTCAAACGGGTGTGAGTTGGAGTCTAGAAGACTTCTCGGCGTGTCGGGGACCTTGCGCGACCAGGGGGGAGTTAGATTCTCAGTTCCGTCTGTCCGGCGTTGCTCGTCGAATAACGCATGCATTCATGACACTGATAAGGGGTGAGATGCGACCGTTTCGTCGCCCGCTTGCCATAGCTCTGTTGTCCGTCCTTCTCTCGGGGTGTGGGGCCGCCGACGAGGCGGCCGTCGGGGGGAGCGCCCTCGATGGCCCGACTCTCGTGGTGCTCATCGTGGTCGATCAACTCCGACCCGACATGTTGGACCGATACGACCCCCACTTCAGCGGCGGTCTTCGGCGGCTGATGGACCGAGGATACCGGTTCCCGAACGGGACGCACGATCACGCCTACACCTTCACGGCGCCTGGACACACGACGTTGTCAACGGGTGTTTATCCCACCCGTCACGGAGTCGTGGGGAACGAGTGGTGGGAACTACGGGGCGACGAGTGGCAGGAAGTGTACTCCATGGCCGACCCGGCGGCCGGCATCCTCGATTATCCCTCCATGGCCGGCCGCTCACCCGCCAACATGTATCGGGGTGGGCTAGCGGAGTGGATTTCGGCGTCGAACTCGGAGGCTCGTGTGGTTTCCATCTCCCGGAAGGACCGCGCCGCCATAGGGTTGGCGGGCCGGACCGCGGGGGAAGTCTATTGGATGGCCGATCCGGTGGCCGGGTTCATCACCTCGAGCTACTACCACTCGGAGTATCCCGCTTGGGTTCGGCGTTTCAACGAAGAGGTGATGCCAGGGATCTACTCCGATACGGTGTGGGAGAGTCGGGTGCCCGCGGAGGCGGAGTATCTCACCCGGCCCGATACGTCCGACTACGAGCTCCGCGGCAGGCGAGCCGTCTTCCCGTACCGCGCGTCGGAGGTGGTGGACATGGCCGATCCGGCAGCCCTGACCGTATGGCGTTCCCGGACTCCGGCCCCGGATGCGGCGGTCCTGGGTCTAGCCGAGGCTGCCATCGCAGAGTTGGAGTTGGGTCAACGGTCAGCCGTGGACTTCCTGGCCTTGTCGTTCTCACAGACCGACCGCATCGGTCATAATTATGGTCCGTTCAGCCGGGAGCAGCTGGACAACTTGTTGCACCTCGATGTCGTGCTCGACGATCTGTTCCGGATGCTGGATGATGCGGTGGGTGCCGAGGGCTGGGTGGCTGGCTTCTCCTCCGATCACGGCATCCTGGAGGTCCCCGAACACCTGGGCGAAACGGGCGTCGGCTCTCGTCGTTTGGGGCGCGAGGATATCGCTGCATTCCGACGGGCAGTGAATGGCGTCGTGAATGGAGGTGCGCAGGGGGAAGAGCTCGCGTGGGGCATCAAGTGGGCACTGGAGGAGCTCCCGTTCGTCGAGCGAGCCTACACCTTCGCGGAGGTGGAGGACGTCCAGTCTCGACCGGACTCCTTCGCGCTTCTATTCGACCGCTCCCTGGACAGGGAGCGGGCCGTAAGCCTTCCCTCACGGTACGGTGTCTACCATCGGTGGAAGCCCCATTACTTCGCGAGTAACGATGTGACCACCCACGGATCTCCGTACTACTACGACCGGACCGTGCCCATCATCTTCCTTGGGGCAGGGGTCGCTGCAGGGGTCTCCCACGAAGAGGCGGCCACCGTGGACGTGGCACCGACCCTGGCACACTTGGCCGGGATCGAGACTCCGGGCGACCTGGATGGCCGCGTCTTGCTGGAGACGCCCTCTCGCTGAGCTGACCTACCCCACCGTCACGGTTCCACGAACGGTCCGCCGTCCCTGCTCGAGCCGCCGAGCACCTCGAAATCGCCGAACTCCGAGCCTATACCGATAGGACGGGAGCAGCTGGTGTGGATCTTGATGGGGTCTCCCCCGTCCACCGTGAGCGTGATCTCGGTCCCCATCTTGCCGCCGTCCAGACCCGTAAATGTGAATGAGGTCCCGCCGTCCACGGTGCCGCTGAAGAGCACGTTCCCGTTCTTGTCCGTTACCACAACGATGCCCGAGGGACCATTGTTCAGCAGTGTGAGTTCGATCACGCCGCCCTTGCACTCGGAATCCGCCTTCTCGGACTTGGCGGACTTCTTCGACTTACACTTGCCGCTCTTGGCGCTCCTCTTGCTGTGCTTGCTCTTCACACGCTTGCTCTTTTTGCTCGGCCGGCACTCGTCGGGCGGCGGCCCATCGCCGGGAATCCAGGTGATGACGAACGCTTCGTCTGCTAGCGGTACGGTGGAGGTGACCGAGAGGGATGCGATGTCGATCCCGAGCAGACGCACCGGCGTGAGGAATTGGTCGGAGAGAGCGTAGAAGACGTTCGTACTCGGATGGAAGTCTCCGTGATGAGCGATGAAGACCGGAACGACACCGATGATGGGGTCGATAGCGGTTAGAGTGCCCACGAAGGAGGCAGGTCCCAGAACAGGATCGACCGTATAGAAATGGGCGGGAAACGCGGTGTTGACGTACAGTGCGCCACCGTTATCGAAGTCAAGACCGCCGTTGCGGGTGCCGAAGCCGGTGAATACAGGGTCGGATTCGCCAACGAGCGTTGCAAGGCCCGTTGTCTTGTCAATGCGGACCAGATCATCCTCCACGGGCTCCCACCACCCGAAGAGCTGTCCGGACGCGTCGATCGTGATGTGAGCCCGAACCCTGATGGGTAACAAAAACTGAACCTTGATGGGTTACAGTTTTGGGTTACGAGAAGGGGAGCCATCGTGGTCTAGGATGGCTCCTTTTTTTAAGTGGTGGGCCCGGCATGGGCGATGACTTGGAGGTGAAAGTCCTCCCGGAACCTGGTCGCAGGGACCGAAGGGAAGCGCAAGGCGTTCGTCGTGAGGCGTACGCTGAACGAAGCGTGAAACGAACCCGTGAGTCGACGAACAGGAACCGGATACGAGGTGCTGCGGACCGGGGCGAGCGGACCACTGACCGCGAAGCTCCTGCGACCAAGGGGAAGCGGCGTAGATCCGGCGATTGTGCGGGGAAGGTCATCGTTCTTACCCGGGGAGGTCTCGCCTGACGCCTGAAAGGGCGACGCCGGCATTGCGCTGTTGGGCCTGCCGGCGGAGCGAGAAGTCAGCAGAGGCCATAGTAGGCCGACGAAGTGCATGATGCGCTTGGACCCAGCTTTGTCGGACGAAGGGCCGAACGGAGAGGAGAGTGTGACGACCGTGGATCTCGAGAAGGCCATGCGCCAGGAGTCCAGGCAACTGGAGCTCCCGCTGGAGGATAGGGGTGAAGCCCCGAAGGTAGAGGGGAGTGGCGAAGCCGGAACGGTGGCCCATGGAGACGAGCGCTCAGGAAGCGAGCATCTCCTGATGGAGGAGGTGGTCGGGCGTGCCAACCTCGTAGGAGCGTTGAAACGCGTGCGGCAGAATAAGGGCAGTCCGGGCATCGACGGGATGAGCGTGGAGGAGCTGCCAGAGTACTTGCGCAGGCACTGGGGGGAGATCCGACAGCGGTTGCTGGCGGGGACCTACCAACCGAAGCCGGTACGAAGGCAGGAGATACCGAAGAGTGGGGGAGGGGTCCGGGAGTTGGGGATTCCGACCGTGCTGGACCGGTTCATCCAACAAGCCATCCTGCAGGTGCTGCAACCGAGGTTCGACCCGACGTTCAGTCGGCACAGCCACGGCTTCCGGCCTGGGCGCCGAGCACACGATGCGGTGCGCGAAGCGCAGCAATACATCCAGGAAGGGAGACGATGGGTGGTGGATGTGGACCTGGAGAAGTTTTTCGACCGGGTGAACCACGACGTGCTGATGGGGCGGCTGGCAAAGCGGATCGAGGATAAGGCGATGCTGCGGATCCTCCGTCGCTACCTGGAAGCCGGAGTCATGGCGAACGGGGTGGTGATGGAGCGGCACATGGGGACGCCTCAGGGCGGACCGTTGTCGCCGTTGCTGGCGAACGTGCTCCTGGACGAAGTGGACAAGGAGTTGGAGCTACGCGGACACGCGTTTGTCCGGTACGCCGATGACTGCAATGTATACGTGCGGTCGAGGCGGGCAGGACAACGTGTGATGCAGGCGCTGAGGCACTTGTACGGGAAACTTCGGCTTCAGGTCAACGAGGAAAAGAGCGCGGTGGCGCGAGTGTGGGATCGACAGTTCCTGGGCTACAGCTTCTGGGTAGCGGCAGGGAAGGTCGTGAAGCGCCGGGTCAGCAAGAAGGCCCTGACGAAGTTCAAGGAGCGAGTCCGGCAGATTACAAGCCGGAGTGGCGGGCGGAGCCTGCAACAGGTGGCGGAAGAGCTACGGCGCTACGTGCTGGGGTGGAAGGCATACTTCGGCTTAGCGGATACACCGGGGGTTTTCCGAGACCTGGACCAATGGATCCACCGCCGGCTGCGTACGTTGCAATTACGCCAGTGGAAACGGGGAAGGACAGCGTACCGGGAGTTGAGGGCTCGCGGTGTGAGCGAGAACCTCGCCTGGCGAGCTGCTCGGTTCGCGCGAAGCTGGTGGCACGTGGCCGCGCACCACGCCCTGCACACGGCCTTGCCAGGGGCGTACTTCGACGAGCTGGGTGTGCCCCGGCTCACGCCGTACTGACCTCAACTCACCGAACCGCCAGGTGCGGACCCGCATGCCTGGTGGTGTGGGAGGGGAAGGACCGGGATCGCCGGTCCTCCCCTATCCCGATCATCCAACCGAGAGAGACAGGGCCAAAGTAGACGGCCCAGACGTCGTGGTCGATCTCTTCGAGGCCGATGTAATCTCCGCCGAGCAGGTGAGAGACGTTGATCCAGCGTGAGTGCCATCGGATTCCTCCGTTCGTTGAGACTTTGCGGACTTCGAAGTGAGCAGGGTAGTCGGGTGTGGTCAGCTTCGAGGGAAAGGACCGGGTCGAAGGTTGATAAGCAGAGACAGGTGGCTTTTGAGCGAGCGCTTCGTGGGGCCGGATCTCGTTGAAGTCGGTAAGGAAGGCGTTGAAGCGTTTCTGCTGGGCGGAGCGGTTTCCGGCCGGCGGGATGGTGGCTTCGGCCTTGAGGTCTTTATGCATGCGTTCGTGACGGCCATTCTGCTGGGGTGAAGCCGGCTCGATGAGGTCGGGCAGGATACCGAGCTTGATCCACCAGACCGAGAGACGAGAGAGTCGGCCGAGGGCGATGGAAGCGAAGGGGGTGCCGTTGTCGGTGCGGATGCGAGCGGGGAGCCCGTACTTGCGGCGGAACCTGTCAACGACAATGGGACACTCTACGGGATTAATTAGAGAGCAATGTCCTGTGTGGTGAGGGAAGGGATGGGAGGATTGATGAAGACGGCCTCCGGGAGCGGTTTGGGCTTCGGCACACCTCTGACGAAGCGTTCGGGATGAGCGGCCCATGCTTCGCGGAGCACGGATTTCCTGCCGGCAATGACCTGATCGGCGTTCCCGAAGTGGACCTGCTCGGGGGTTAGCATCGAGATGCCGCCATGGCGGTGCTCGGCATTGTACCAGCGGAAGAACGATCGACAGAACGTCTTGGCTTGGCCCTGATCCCCGAACCGTCCGGGAAACGAGGGATGGTACTTCAAGGTTTTGAACTGAGCCTCGGAAAACGGGTTGTCATCCGACACCTGAGGCCGGCTCAACGAGCGGGTCACGCCGAGGTCAGCGAGAAGTTGAGCGGTGCATTGGCTCGTCATTGGAGCTCCCCGATCCGAGTGCAGGGTCAGGACCCGGGGCTGGACGCCATGCTTCAGGCAGCTCTGCTGGATCAACCGGCCGGCCAGGGCCGAGTTCTCCCGGTCCGCCACCATCCAGCCCACGACGTAGCGGCTGTAGATGTCCATGATGACGTAGAGGTAGTAATAGCTCCACTTCTTCGGCCCGAGCAGCCGCGTGATATCCCAGGACCACACCTGGTTCGGCGCCGTGGCCATCAACTCGGGCTTCTTGTACTCGGGATGGGTGCGCTGCGCCCGGCGTTCCTGAACCGGCACCTCGGAGGCCAGAACACGATACATCGTGCGTTCGCTGCACAGGTAGACCTCTTCGTCGAGCAGCGTGGCCACCACCTCGGCGGGTGAGCGGTCCACGAACCGCTCCGAACACAGCGTGTCGAAGACCTCGCCTCGTTCCGTCTCGCTCAATGCCCGGGCGGGCGTCGGGCGGGGCTGCTGTTGCCCGGTTGATGGGCCTCGACGACGGTACAACGTCGATCGGGAGACCTCGAGGGCCGCGCACGCCGGTTTTACACCGACGTGCTTAGCCAGCTCATCGGCCGCCTTCAAGAGTTTGTCCCGTCGTCGAGGCTTATCCCCAGCAGCCCCGCAACTTTTCCCTGCACGTCGATGATCAGGTGTGCCTTCCTGAGCTCATTCCTCGAGCCGTGCGTTTCGCCGCTCCAGCTTGCGTACCTTCTCATCCAGCGGATTTCGCTCCGGCTTGCGGCCGCGTTTCTTCGACAGGGCCTTCAGCGACCCGCTATGCGCCGCCTTGCGCCACGTCGTCAGGTGCGACGAGTACAGGCCCTCTCGCCGCAGGACTTGACCCACCTCGCCGGGCTCGGTGCACCGGTCCGCTTCTTCGACGATCCGCAGCTTGTACGACGGACTGAACCGCCGCCGTAGCGGCCTATCTACTACCTCCGGGTCCGCAGGAGCTGCCGCGCTTCGCTTGGCCTCCCCGGTTCCAGGGGCACTACCATTCTCTGCCATTCTCTCTCGCAGTCCCAACATGTTCGTTTTCTCTGCCTTCGCCCTACTCTAATTCTTTGCGTGCTCCGTGTCTCACGTACGTTGGCAGAGAGGGCGGAAAAGGCGAGTAAAGACGCGACGGGAAGCAGAGTAGGTAGTGCCCTCGAGCCCCTGGCAGGCGAGTAGATAACGACTGAAGCCATCCTGGACGGTGAGTGGGTAGCAGTAGCGACCGTCGAGGGTCTTAAACTGACCCTTGAAGTCAGCCGACCAGATGGCGTTGGGTGCGTCGAAGGGAGCTGTGGGCCTGCCGGGATGCGGACGCCTACGACTCCTGCGCGGCTTCTTCACGAGTCCCTCACGGAGGAAGTATTTGTGGCTCAGTGGTGTGTGGATGCGCCCGGACACGATGCGGGCGATCTCCGAGGCCATCAGGTCCTTCGGATTCGTAGCGCTCGATCCACTTGTAGCCGGTCTTACGGCTGACGCCGTGGCGCAGGCAGAGCTCGGTGTGCGAGAATAGGCCACCCGTGGCCTCGAGAATGAATCGCTTACATTCGTTCATGGGATCGGTCTCCAACCATGGCATAGCACCTCCTTGTGGAGGGCCATGTTAGGATCTGAGACGGTCACCCATCATGGTTCAGTAAACTGTTACCTATCATGGGTCAGCGTACCTGGCAACGTGGCTAACCTCCTGTTGGTGCGTGCCGAGGCGCGCCAGAAGGAAGTGGCGATCCGCACGGCCATGGGTGCCGGTCGCGCCGATCTGGCGTGGTCCTTCCTCACGGAGAGTGTGACGCTCGCCCTTGTCGGGGGAGCGATGGGGGCGGTCCTGGCCTTCGGGGGCATGCGGCTCCTGCATGCATTGGGTCCGTCCAGCCTTCCGCGCCTCTCCGAGCTGAACGTCGATGCCACTGCGTTGGCCTTCGCCGCCACAGTCTCGCTGGTGTCGGGTGTTCTGTTCGGGCTGATTCCAGTCCTCCGCTACGGCGCCCCACGCACTGGGGCCGTGCTCAGGGACGGATCGCGGGGCTCCACGGGGGGCCGGGAGCGGCACAGGGTCAGGAGCGCTCTCGTCGTACTGCAGACCGCGTTCGCGCTCATGCTGCTCATCGGATCCGGCCTCATGGTCCGTACTTTTCACCAGCTCACCAAGGTGGATCCGGGATTCGACGGTGCGAACGTGCTCACGCTGCGGTTGGCGCCACCGCCTTCGGCGTATGGTACGCCGGAGGAGCGGGCCTCGTTTTATCATCAGGCCCTGGACCGAATCGGGGCCTTGCCGGGTGTCGAGTCGGTGGGCGCTATCAGTCAGCTCCCCCTTACAGGGGCGGGCAGTTGGGATCCACTGAGCATCGAGGATCAGCTCCCCGAGTCTGCGGGCGGTTTACCGCCCATCGCTCCGGTGGCGGTGGTCGATCCCGGGTTCTTCGAGACTTTGCGCATCCCGCTGCTTCGGGGGCGGATGCTCGAGCGTCGAGACGTCACAACGCGGTCGGGAGCGGTGTTGGTGAGCCGCACCCTCGTGGACCAGTTCTTCCCCGATGAGGATCCCATCGGCAAGCGCCTAGCCCACGGAATGCCCGATGAGGTGACACGGTCCACGGTGGTGGGGGTCGTGGGAGACGTACATCAGGAGTCCTTGAGCCGGCCGCCGTACGGTATCGTCTACTACGCCATCACTCCGGTGGAGGGCACGAATCTGGATTACAGCACCGGGGTTCTGTCCTACACCATCCGTACGTCGGGCGGGATCGAGGGACTGCTTCCTGCGATTCGCCGGGAGATCGCCGGCCTCGACCCGAACCTGGCTATCAGCGGGATCCGTTTCATAGACGAGGTCCTCGCGGGCGCGACGGCCCAGGTGTCCTTTACCATGATCATGCCTGCTATCGCAGCATTCATGGGTTTGGCCCTGGGCGCGGTGGGCATCTACGGTGTGGTGTCGTATGTAACCAGCCAGCGTACCCGAGCAATCGGCGTGCGCATGGCGTTGGGGGCCGGAGCCGCGCAGGTGAGGACCATGGTCATGCGGGAGAGTGCGCTCGTGACGGCGACGGGTTTGACGGTCGGCGTGTTGGGGAGCTTCGGTCTCACTCGTTTCCTCGAGGCCATGCTGTTCGGAATAACGCCGACGGATCCCGTGACGTTTGCTTCGGTGACCGTCGCGCTGCTGGGCGTCAGCCTCTTGGCCACCTACGTCCCGGCGCGCCGCGCGGCCGGAACGGATCCTATGGAGGCGCTTCGCCAGGAATAGGGAGGCACGCTGGGGCGGTGGTGGGCCCGCCCTTGGCCCTCGGTCCTGAAGCTGTGCCATTGCCCGAGCCTTGAGTGAAATATATTTTACAGTTCATTGACCCCCTCGGTGGCGCTGCCATATTCGTAGTTCGTCATCATGGTTGAGGACACATTCGAATCGGCTCGGATTGCACCGGGCTAGGGTGGCTGTGTGAGGAAGAGGATATGAAGAGCACTGAGGCGCTGATCTGTGCGACCCTCGCCCTGTCTTGGGCCACCCCGGCCTTCGCTCAGGATCTGATCGAACCGTTCCACACCGATTCTCCACCGGTCATCGATGGTAGGCTCGACGACGCCGTTTGGCAGGCTATCACGCCTGTCTCCGGATTCAAGACCTTCAGCCCCGACTACGGCGCCGACATGGTGGGTGACACCCATGTGTTCATGGCCTACGACGCAGAGAACCTCTACTTCGCTTTTCGCGCGTTCGACCCTGAGCCCGATCAACTCAAAGCGACGATGACGAGCCGCGACAACATCTTCGGTGAGGATTGGGTCGCCGTTAATCTCGATACCTTCGGGGACCACCAGTCGCTCAACGCGTTCTACTCCAACCCCCTCGGCATCCAGGGCGACGGGCGTTACGCGTCCGGCAACGAAGACCGCAACGTCGACATGGTCTGGTACAGCAGCGGCCGTATCGACGATCGTGGCTACACCGTCGAAATGAGCATTCCCCTCAAGAGCATCCGTTTCGCGGATACGGACCCGGTGCGTATGGGCGTGATCTTCGAACGCAAGGTGTTCCGCAATTCACAACAGGGCACGAGTCCAGAGTTGGATCCGGCCATGGCGGGGCAGTGGTTGAACCAGATGCAACCGCTTGCCTATCGGGGCATCGAGAGCCATCGCCTGCTGGAGCTGCTCCCGGCGGGCACCTATTCGTTGGACCAAGCCAACGAAGAGGGGCGACTCAACACCACCGAAGAGCTGGGCGAGTTCAGCCTTACAGCTAAGTATGGCCTCGCGTCCGACCTGGTCCTCGACGCGACCTACAATCCCGACTTCAGCCAGATCGAGGCCGACGCTGGACAGGTGGACGTCAACCTCAGGTTCGACCTGTTCTTCCCGGAAAAGAGACCGTTTTTCCTAGAGGGCCGCGAGCACTTCGGCATCGCTGCCACGGCCAAGTCCCATCTCGATCCTCTCCGTTCCGTCTTTTACACCAGGAAGATCGTCGATCCTATCACGGGGGCCCGCGTCTCGGGTAGGCTCGGGAGTGCTCACACGATCGCGACGGTCTACGCGGCGGACGAGCTGCCCGGAGAGGGGTTGGAGGGGGGTACGGCGTATGCCCACGTGCCCGTGGTTCGCTACAAACGTGCCCTGGACGACGATACGTACGTCGGTGGGATCTATGCCGGTCGCGAGCTCAACGGTGACTTCAACCGGGTCGCCGGTGTGGACGGCTACTTTCGCGTCAGCGCGTCGGGTTCCATCGGCTTCCATGGTCTCATGTCCCGGACGCAAGACGCGCTTCTCACACCGTCAGGTGGACAGTCGATCGGTGCCTCCACCGTGGGTGGTCACGCCCTGGGTGCTCGCTTTGGAGTGGCGAGCCGCGATGTCGACTACCACGTGGCGTACACGGACATCTCCCGGGACTTCCAGGTGGACATGGGCTTCCTCACGCGAACCGGCGTGCGTCAGATCGGCGGCCAACTCAAACCCAAGTTCTACCCGAGCGCCGACTTCGTCCGCCGGATCGACCTAGACCTTTCCACCACTCAGACGCTGGATGTAGAGAGTGATCTCTGGGAGACCTCGAACAGCATCGGCCTTTCGAACTTTCTGTTCGGGAGCCTCACGGTGCGCGGAGATTATGCCTACTCGACCGAGATCTTCCTGGGCCAAGAATTCAAAACGGGTGGGTATTCAGTCAGCCTCATCAACCAGTTCTCGGACCGGATCAACGTCGGCACCGTGTTCCGTAGCGGGAAGTCGCCCTTTTATTCGGCCGATCCGTATCAGGGTCGCTCTCGGCGACTTTCGGGCACACTCGGAATGCGGCCGTCGAAAAACCTCGACGCCGAACTGCGATTCACCTACGTGGACTTCTTCCGAGAGTCCGACTCCGAGAAGATCTACGACTATCCCATTCTCCGCGGCCGGCTCACCTATCAGATGAACAAGTACCTGTTCTTCCGGGGGATCGTGGAGTACAACGACTTCCGGGAGGAGTTGGTCACGGATTTCCTGGCCTCGTTCACCTACATCCCGGGAACGGTCATGCACCTGGGCTACGGATCCCTCTATGAGCAGACCGAGTGGGATGGCGGGCAGTTCAATCCCAGTGACCGGTTCCGCGAGATGCAGCGCCGCCTCTTCTTCAAGACCTCGTATCTGTTCCGAAACTAGTGTCCTGAGTCAGAAGTCCGGCGCAGAACCGAGGGGGCCGAGGGTGGATGCATCGGGTCACGAATTCCGGCGGACTTCTGACTCAGGACACTAGTGGGATGTCGGGCCTCAACCGCCGCCGTAGATCGGAATACCCAGCTGCGCGGCATCGATCTCGAAGATGTCCGCGTCGCCGTCCTTATGGCTGGTGAAGTACAGGGTCCGGCCGTTGGTAGAGAGGGCCGGTCCGTACTCGTACTCCGGTGAGTTGACGCCCGGTCCCAAGTTCTGGGGCGTCGACCAACCACGCACCGTTCGTATGGACAGCCAGAGATCGTCCCCGCCGTACCCTTCGGGATCGTCCGTCCGAGCAAAGATAATGAAGCGCTGTTGCGGATCTACGAACACGTCGGCCTCGGAATTCTCCGTGTTCACGACGGCTCCCAGTGACTCGACCGCGTAACCCGTCGGACCCGGCGTTGCCTTGTAGAGGTCGGAGCGCCCCAGACCGCCCTCCCGATCCGAGGCGAAGTAGATCGTCCCGTCGAGCGCCACCGACGGATGGATCTCATTCGCTTCTGTGTTCACAGGGGAGGGGAGGGGTCGGAGTGGCCCCCAGCCGTCTTCCAGAAGCTCGATGAGCCAGATGTCGAGGTGGTCCAGGGCCTGGTCACCTTGCCCGGCGCGTGGCCGGTTCGACGAGTAGAAGAGCACTCTCCCGTCGACGCTCAGGCGAGCGCCTCGGTCCTCATAGGATCCCGAGAACGGCGCTAGTTGAGGTTCACTCCACCCGTCGGCGGTGCGTCGCGAGATGTGGACCCCGTGGTCGCCCCAGTTGGAGTTGTGGCGGCCGAAGACGGCGATCTGGTGCGCCGGATCGAAGGTGATCCAGGATTCGCCGCCCTCCGTGGAGAGCGTACCGGGGCCTACGATGGTCGCCGCGCCTACTTCCGCTTCGGTTCCCCCGCCAGGGTCCGCTGCACGATCCCCGCCGCATCCGTTCGTGAGGAGCAGGGTCAGGACGATCGTAGTGCTGGCTCGGACGGACATGCTGGATCTCCAATGAAGAGTGGCCGGGCTCAGCGGACCATCCCCGTCCCTGTTCCCGTTCACCGTCGATCGCATACATCCCCTTGGTCGACGACGCTTGTCATACCGTGCTGGCGCTTCAGAGTTCTGACCGTCGCCATGGCCCTGCCTAACTGGGCCCGATAGGCCGCACCTCGATGGTGCCCCCCCGCCGAAGGTGGGGATGTCCTCGCGCGAGCTCTACGGCCTCGTCGATATCGGAGGCCTGGACGACGAAATAGCCGCCCAGGTCGAGAGGGCCGGTCGGGTTGGAGTTCTCGGGAGCGACCATCCGGCTGTCGTCGAGTAGGCGCTCTCCCGACACCTCTCGCCCCGACCCCCGAATCTCTCTCGCCCAGGCAGCGTACTCGCTCACGACACCAGCCTCCGCACCGGGCGGTGGCGGGGACACGGCGGGATCGGTGTAGATGAGAAAGGCGTAGCGGGGCTCGAGGATTGGACCCACCACGAACTGCTGGGCGGTGTCGTCGCCCTCGATGCGCGGTCGCTCGGGAGCGCCACTCCCCAGCCGGGTGCCGCCCCAAAACGCGACGACCAGCGCGGCGGCCTGTGCTAGCGGCTTCAACCCCGGTCGGCGGGTTCGGGGGACCGCATGTCGCCAATCAGCAACGACACGCTCTTCGAGTGCGCGTGTGGGATCGCGATCGCCGTACAGGGCTTGCACGGCCTCATTTTCCTCAGCCGTACTATCGAGTTCGTCTGGTACTGGTGCTCCCGGGCCCTCATGGTCGGTGTTCATCGTGCTTCACTCTTCCGTGGTTCCATGGCGGCCCGCAGCCATCCACGGGCGCGGGCGAGTTGGCTCTTGGAGGTGCCTGGGGCGATGCCCAGGGTCTCGGCTATCTCTGCGTGTCGATATCCTTCCACGTGCAGGACCAGCACCGCTCGATACCCGGGCGGCATGGCCTCGAAGGCGCGCTCCAGGTCGACGCGGACTTCGGGGTCGTCGGGGCTGCCGCCGGCCAGGCTCGACGGATCGGTGTCCGCCTCACCCGTCGGCCGTCGGCTTGCCCTTCGAAGGGCATCCAAGCCGCTCCTCAGCGTCACTCCATAGGCCCACGTCGAAAAGGACGATTGCCACCGGAAGGAGGGGAGAGATCGGACGATGCGCTGCCAGGCCTCTTGCACGACATCCTCGGCGTCGGTCTGATGTCCGCCGGTCAGCCGCAACGCGAGACGGTAGAGAGTGGGTGTGACACGACGATACAGCTCCCTGAACGCCGTCTCGTCACCGGCGGCCAATATGCTCTTCACCAGTTCTCTGTCCGAGCCCGTCATCTCGTGGTCTTCGACTCCTGCACCGGGTCCACGAAGTCATTCACGACGATCATGATGTTGGCCCTCGGCGTCCCGGGATCCACCACGATGGCGGCCTCGATAGAGGGAGGTCCCATGAGCCCCAACTCTTCGCCTGTCAGATAGGGATAGTAGATCATCAGGTGTGGCTTCCACGCGCCCACGTATTCGCCCTCGTCGTTATAGAGAACTTGAGCCGACGACATCATGTACGACATCGCCGGCCGCGTGGGAAGCCGGAACTCGCCGTTTCGGAGCCCCTCCGCGATCACCGCGTCGATCTCCTCCGGTGCCGCTCCTTCGTGACGCATCTCTGTAGTCTTGAGACTCATGGGGAGGATGGTGGTCGCGGCCTCGTGGTCGAAGCAATGGGGCTCGACACTTTCCACCCAGCTCCGCGACACGTAGCACGTGACTCCGCCGGTGCCTTCGACGGCGACGCGGTATCCGTCCTGGGTGAACACGAGTACGGTCGCCGTTTCGCTGACCGCGGATGGGGCCGCACTTCTGGCCAGGGCGATCTCGAGATCTCGATCCATGGTGGATCTCGGGCCTGACTGGCCGGCGGATTCGGAGTGGGCCGACAGGGAGCCGGCCGACAACGACATCAGGGTCAGAAGCAACAACGAGTGCATTGGGACTCTCCTCGGATCGGTGCCGCAGCGATCCCCTTCGCAACACGGAACAGGGCGCTCGGCGATTCACGGTATCGGTGATCGTCGGTGCGTCGCCGAAACCGGCCCCGGGGTTGCATGGGGTAGTGGGTCAACGGACCGAATACCCGATCAGCGGTGTCGTGGACACCTCACCGGCAACGGGCGATCTTTCCTGCTGTCTCTCACCTGAATCGAACGGGTCGGACGCGCGTCGTGGCCGGCCATCTCCATAGGGAAACCGCATGAGTCACGTCCTGAAGAATCTCGGTATCGAGGACCACAACCTCGGAGGATTCTGCGGCGAATGGCTGGGCTCGGGCCCCGAGCTCCAGGTCACTACCCCCATCGACGGATCGGTCATCGGGATCGTTCAGCAGGTCACCGAGGACGAATACGATCGCATCGTGGATCGGGCACACGAGGCCTTTCTCCACTGGCGGACCGTGCCCGCGCCCCGGCGGGGCGAACTGGTGCGACAGATCGGCGATCGACTCCGTGAGTTGAAGTCCGATCTGGGTGCTCTGGTGGCGCTGGAGATGGGCAAGATTCAGGCGGAGGGCGAGGGCGAGGTCCAAGAGATGATCGACATCTGTGACTTCGCCACGGGACTTTCGCGTCAGCTCTACGGACTCACGATCGCCTCGGAGCGCCAGGACCACCGCATGATGGAGCAGTGGCATCCGCTCGGAGTTGTGGGCGTCATCAGCGCGTTCAACTTCCCCGTGGCGGTATGGAGCTGGAATGCGGCCCTGGCTTCGGTTTGTGGCGATTCCGTCCTTTGGAAGCCGGCCAGCCAGACGCCACTGACGGCGATCGCAGTGACCAAGATTGCGCAGTCGGTCTGCGAGGATAACGGAGTGGACCCCGCTGTCTTCTCCCTGACGGTGGGGAAGGGGTCCAGTGTGGGTGACCGGCTCCTACACGATCGCCGCATCCCGCTCGTGTCCGCCACCGGCAGCTGTGCCGTGGGTTATCGCGTTGCCGAGGTGGTCGGAAAGAGACTCGGCCGAACGATCCTGGAGCTCGGCGGCAACAACGCGATCATCGTCACGCCGCACGCCAACCTGGATATTGCCTTGCCCGGCATCGTCTTCGGCTCGGTCGGTACGGCCGGTCAGCGCTGCACGAGCACGCGTCGCATCATCGTGCACGAGTCCGTGCGGGACGAGCTGGTCAGCCGGCTCATCCGCGCGTACGAGGGGGTTCGGATCGGAGATCCTCGCGAACCCGAGACGCTCATGGGTCCGCTCGTCAACCTCGGGGCCGTGGACGACCTGCAGAACGCCGTTCGACGGGTGCAGGAAGAGGGAGGGGAGATCCTTTACGGTGGTGAGCGCCTTGACGGGGACCAGTACCCCGGCGGACACTACGTCACGCCCTGCATCGCGAGTGCCAAGAACGAGTACGAAATCGTGCAGGAAGAGACGTTCGCGCCGATCCTCTACATCATCGGATACGGAAACGCGTCGTCCTCGCCAGGGGAGTCGGTGGATGAGCTCGATGAAGCGATGGCCATTCACAACGGCGTTCCCCAGGGACTCTCCTCGGCCATCTTTACGGACCACGTCCGTGAGGCCGAATACTTCCTGTCGCACCGAGGGAGCGACTGCGGGATCGCCAACGTGAACATCGGCACCAGCGGTGCCGAGATCGGTGGGGCCTTCGGCGGTGAGAAGGAGACCGGCGGTGGGCGAGAATCCGGTTCCGACGCCTGGAAGGCCTACATGCGCCGACAGACGAACACGGTCAACTGGAGCACTGAGCTCCCCCTGGCTCAAGGTATCGAGTTCGGGTCGTAGGGATTCCCCATCACTTCATGATGAATCCGGACGGTCCCCTCGTACGTATATTTGATGTGGTACTACGGACACCAGGCGTCGAGAACGCCTGATTTCGAGGAGGTTGGTCGGTGGCACGTTGCAGCGCTACGACGAAAAAGGGGACCCAGTGTCGGCTCAACGCCCTGGAGGGCTCCGACTTCTGTGCGGTCCATATCAGTCAGGATCCGTCGGCTCCGACCGGCCGGGAGGCCATCGAGGAGCTCGAGAACCGACTCAGTGAGACGGCGAAGACCGTGCTCGGATTGGCGATCGCCGCCGGTATCGTTCTTTCGGTCTTGATCAAGCGTCGCTAGACGCCAGGGGCGCTTCCGGCGCCGGGTTCCCCGGCTCCGGGGCCTCAGGCGCTGGACAACCCGACCGCTAATTTCCCCCGATCGGCTCTCCGCCCCGGTCGTCCAGCAGCCGGTTGAAGCGGGCGACGTCCTCTCCGGAGAGCGTCTCCATCTGTCGCTGGTAGTCTTCCAGCTCACTCAGTAGCATGTCGAAGACCTCTCGGGCCTGGTCTGTTGGGCCATCGTCCGTACCCGTGATGTAGCCCGCGAGGCCGGCGACGGAACACTAGCGGGGTTCCGAGACCGAAGGTAGCGGTGGGCGCGGTTCGTCCCATCTTGGAGTCCCTCAGCGGTGTTGCTCGGCGGTGGTGCTCGGCGGTGGTGCTCGGCGGGTGTTTTGGTTTCGGGAGGTCGTGGAATGGCGAATTGGCGGCGGTGGCTCAGCGTGTTGAATGGTGTGGCGTGTGCGTTCCTCGTGGGCCTCGGGGGGGCATGTGGACCGCAGGCCTCGCAGGAGAGTGCCCCAGGGCTCGATCTCCAAAGCGTGAGGGAGTCGCTCCTAGAGGCCGACCGCGCGTTCAACCGGGCCACTCAGGAGTCCGGGGCGGACGGTTGGGTATCCTTCTTCGACGATGCAGGGGCGATGATCCAGGCCGGGGCGGGTGAGATACGGGGTCTCGAGGCCATACGAGAAGCGATGGAGGGCACGTTCTCGTCGTCAGGCGTCTCCCTCACGTGGCGTCCGACTCGGGCACACGCGTCCGATGACGGCACCCTCGGCTTCACCGTGGGCGAGTATGAATCCACCAGCCCGGGGTCCGATGGCGAACCGGTCGTAGGTCACGGGTTGTACGTGAGCATCTGGGTTATGCAGCCCGACGGCTCATGGAAGGTGATCATGGATCTTGGTAATCCGACGAGCTGAACCTTTCGGGGATTCGCATGTTAAGCGTATTCGTAGAACACTTTTCATGAGCGGAGCAGAGATGATGGTACGGCGATGGGTGGTCTTGGTGTTGGCGTTTCTCCTCGGTTCAGTGTCCGCTCTGGTCGCGCAATACGAGCCGTCCGGAGAGAGGGAGAAGAGCGTGGAGCAGGAGGGCCTGCCCCTGGCGCCCGGTCGGCGTGTCCAGGCGACTCTTACCGAGGGCTCCTGGCTGTCCGTAGACGTGAGTCCGGACGCTGGCACTCTAGTGTTCGATCTCCTTGGTGATCTCTACACGATGCCTTTCTCGGGAGGCGTTCCCACGCCTCTGACCCAGGGAATGGCGTTCGACGGGCAACCCCGCTTCAGCCCAGACGGCGAGCGGGTCGTTTATACGTCCGACCGGGACGGTGGCGAGAACGTGTGGATCATATCTCTCGACAAGAGTGACACGGTCCAGGTCACAGAGGGGAAGGACGCGTCGTACCAGTCACCCGAGTGGACCCCGGACGGAGATTACGTCCTCGCAACCAAACGACCCTCCGGGGTGGGCTCGATTTGGATGTACCACGTGGACGGAGGATCCGGGGTCGAGGTGACCAAGGATGATGACGACGGCAACCGGACCACCGGGGCCGCTTTCGGCCCGGACGAGCGCTTCATCTGGTACGCCCAGCGGACCGGGTCGTGGGAGTACAACTCGGACATGAGCGACTATCAGCTCAGGGTCTACGACCGCGAGACCGGAGAGACGTTCAGCCGCTCGAACCGGTACGGAGGAGCGATTCGGCCGACTCTGTCGCCCGACGGCCGCTGGCTGGTCTACGCGACCCGTCATGTGGCCGAGACGGCCCTGCGACTGCGCGACCTCTCGAACGGTGAAGAGCGTTGGCTCGCTCATCCCGTCCAGAGGGACGACCAGGAGAGCCGCGCGAGTCGGGACGCCTATCCGGGTATGTCCTTCACCCCTGACTCTCGAGAGGTGGTGGTCACGTATGGGGGTGGAATCTGGCGAGTCCCCGTAGACGGATCGGAGCCCACCCAGATCAAGTTCGTCGCGGACGTGAACATCCCCATCGGACCGTCGGTGGACTTCGACTATCCGGTCGACGACTCACCGACCTTTGTCGCGAAACAAATCCGTGACGCGGTCCCATCGTCCGACGGAAGCCGCCTGGCCTTCACGGTGTTCAGCGCGCTCTACGTCATGGACTATCCCGATGGCACGCCGACCCGCCTGGCCGGCGATGTCGACGCCATGCAGCACCACCCGACCTGGTCTCCGGATGGTGAGTGGATCGCCTTCAGCGCATGGCGCGACGATACGCGGGGGAACCTCTACAGGGTCCGCTCGGACGGAGGGGGCGATGCCGAGCAGCTGACCGAAGACGCGGGTCTCTACAGCACGCCCCAGTGGTCTCCGGACGGAGAGCGGATCCTCGTGGTACGAGGCGCCGCACGGACGTATGAGGAGGCGATCGAGCGTGGTTCACCCACGGAGCCACAGGATCTCGTGTGGATTCCGGCCGCCGGGGGTCCCGCCACGCTGGTCACGCCCATGGGTTCGCTCTCCGCTCCGCACTTCACGAGCGACCCGACCCGCATCTTCGCATATAGCAGCGCCGACGGACTCATCTCCATGAGGTGGGACGGCACCGATCGGAAGGGACTCGTGAAGGTGACCGGCGGGACCGTTCCCGGGGCGGAGCAGCCACAACGGGCTTCTCTTGTCCTCATGGCTCCGACGGGTGATCAGGCCCTGGCCCAGGTGGTGCACGATCTCTACGTGGTTACGGTGCCCCGGGTTGGGGGTGAGACGCCCACCATCTCGGTGGGCGATCCTGACAAGGCGTCCTTCCCCGCTCGCAAGCTTACCGACATCGGGGGCCAATTCCCCACGTGGGCCAGCGACGGTCGGACCGTCCATTGGTCGATCGGCAATGCACACGTGGTCTACGATCTGGATGCTGCCGAGGCGTTCGAGGATAGCGTGGCTACAGCGGAACGGGCCGAGGCCGAGGCCGAGGCGGACGAGGAGCCCGCCGACGAAGCCGAAGAAGATGCGGACGAGGACGAGGACGACGTGGGCTACGAGCCGACCGAGACCCGCATCCGCATCGAGATCCAGCGGGATTCGCACCAGGACGTCGCGGTCCTTCGTGGAGGCCGTGTCATCACGATGCGCGGCGAAGAGGTCATCGAGAATGCCGATCTGGTTGTCCGCGGCAACAGAATCGTGTCGGTGGGACCACGAGGTAGCGTTGCCTTACCCGAGGGTGCCGAGGTCATAGACGTCACGGGCAAGACCGTGGTGCCGGGCTTTGTCGATACCCACGCCCACCTGCGGACCGCGAACGGCTTCCATCGGGCGCAACCGTGGTCCTATGCGGCGAACCTGGCATATGGCGTAACGACGGCCCGGGACCCGCAGACGGGAACGACGGACGTGCTTTCGTACGAGGATCGCGTTCGTGCGGGAATGGCACTCGGCCCCAGGATCTACTCGACGGGCCCAGGCGTCTTCAGCTCGGAGCGCATCCAGAGTCTGGACCACGCCCAGGACGTGCTCAGACGCTACAGCGACTACTACGACACCAAGACCATCAAGATGTATGGGGCGGGTAATAGAGAGCAGCGCCAATGGATCATCGAGGCCGCGCGCGAGCTGCAACTCATGCCTACCACGGAGGGCAGCCTGGACTTGAAGCTCAACATGACCATGGCCATCGACGGGTACTCGGGCACCGAGCACAATCTTCCGGGCGTGCCATTGTACGACGATGTCGTGCAGCTCGTGGCACAGTCCCGAATGGCGACCACTCCCACGATGCTGGTCACGTACGGTGGGCCGTGGGGCGAGAACTACTACTACGCCACGGAGAACGTTCTCGATGACCAGAAGCTTCGGACGTTCACTCCCTTCGAAGAGATCCAGAGAAAGGCGTTGCGACGTCCGCGACCCGGCCCGGGTCCGTCGGGGTGGTTCCACGAGAGCCAGTTCATATTCTCCGAGATATCGGACTTCATCGACGACGTGGTCGAGGCCGGTGGGCGAGCCGGCGTGGGGAGTCACGGACAACTACAGGGTCTCGGATTTCACTGGGAGATGTGGCTCGTAGGCTCCTCGAGCAACATGACCGAGCACGAGGCCCTGGCCATCGCCACGCGTATCGGTGCGGAGGCGCTGGGACTCGACCAGGATCTCGGATCCATCGAGCCCGGCAAGCTCGCCGACTTGGTGATCCTCGACGGAAACCCCCTTCAGGATCTTCGAAACACGAACACGGTGGATCGGGTCATGAAGAACGGAAGGCTCTACGAAGGCGATTCCCTGGACGAGATCTGGCCTCGAAAGCGGAAGGCGGGTCCCTTCTACTGGCAGGAAGATGTCCAGCCCGAGACCAGGGCGGGAGTCCGATGAAGGGCGTGGTCGGTTTAGGGGCGTTTGGCGTGATCGCCTACCTCGCCTCTGCCGCGATCGCGATAGCCCTCTCGTCCGTGCCGGCGTCCGCCCAAGACTCCGACGTCCAGGGCGCCTGGAACGCGGAAACATACTTCCTGAAGGCCGGTGCCGAGCACCGAGTGGAGGGTCGGATCTTCTTGACCGAGTCCGACTGGCAGGTCGTGTTCTTCGTGGTCGACGACCAAGGTGAGATCAAGAGGGGGTCGGCCGAGGGAGGTACATACACGCTCGATGGGGATGCGCTCACCTTCTGGCACCTCCACAATTTCTCTACCGGAGAGGCTATGGAGGGGCTCGAAGAGGCACCTCTTCGTATGGTCTACCGTGATCTCGAGAACGCGCCCCAGGAGCCGTCCAACGTTTACGTCGAAGGCGACCAGCTCACTTTAGCGTTTCCGTCGGGAAACAGACTGCTCTTCACCCGGAGTTCGCGATGACCACGCTTGTCGAGAGACCTGATGCCGCCGAGCACGAGGCGTACTACAGCACGTACATCGACCAAGTGCCCGAGGGCGATGTGCTGGAGATGTTGAGCACTCAGATCGAGACGACGCTGGAACTTCTAGAGTCGGTCTCGCCCGAACTGGAGGAGCATCGGTACGCACCGGCCAAGTGGTCGGTGCGCGAGGTCGTGGGACACGTCATCGATGCGGAACGCGTCTTCGCCCACCGGGCCTTCACCTTCGCTCGAGCCGATGAGGCGCCCCTTCTGGGGATGGACCAGAACGACTATGCGGGGGCGTCCAACGCCGCGGATCGGCCCCTCGCGGACCTCTCGGCCGAGCTGGCGGCGGTCCGCGGGGCGACCTTGGCCCTATTCCGGGGACTTCCCGCCGAGGCATGGACACGTTCCGGCGTGGCGAGCGGCTTCCCGTTCAGCGTGCGCTGTTTCCCCTTCATTATCGTGGGTCACGAGATCCATCATCGAAAAGGGCTCGTGGAGAATTATCTGACTCAGGACAGCTAACTCGTGTAGCGCGCCGCTTCGGTCGCGAGCGATCCGGGCGTCCTCCAAGCGAACCGTGAGGCCCACGGGTTTTCCTTGCCCTCCACCACGTCGGCCGTGATCTGCCCGAGCATCGGTGCGAACTTGAATCCGTGCCCGCTGCCGCCGGCGGCTACGACAAGCCCTTCTCGTTCGGGGTCTCGATCGATCCAGAAATCGCCATCCCACGAGTCGCAGTAGAGGCAGAGGCGCCGCTTGACGATCGGTGTGTCCGCCGTTCCACCCAACGTCTCCTGAAGGAAGTTTCGGAATTTCTCGTCGTTTTCCCGAGGGACCACTTTGTCACTTCGAGGATCGAGGCGGATTCCGTCGCCGTGATTGGCCACCTTGAGGACTCCATCCGGTTGAATGGGGAAGCCGTACCAGCCCGTGTTCGCGACATCCGCGCTCCACGGGGGGAACACCGCCGCATGGAAGGGTGCCGGGTCCGTCGGGCGGAAGTGGTAGACGGGCTGCCCCACGCACCAGAGTGCGTCACCCATCCAGGGCAGCAGGGTGGGCGTCCACGCGCCCGCGGCCACCACCACCACTTCCGCGGTGAACTCCTCCCCGGCCTCTGTGACGATTCCCGAGACGCGAGATCCGTCGTCGCGGAGGGCTTTCATGGTCTGTCCTTCCACAAGGCGTATACCGGCCGCTCGCGCCTTGCCCAGGAGCCACGACACCACGTTGCCACTCTCCGCCCACCCGGCCCGGCGGTTGTAGTAGCCGTCCGGATAACGTTCCTCTCTCCAAGTCGGGAACCGACGGGCGAGATCGCCGGGGGCCAATCTCTCCATGGGATGCCCCAGTCCCGACAGCACTTCCCAACTGTCGTGCTCGAAGCCACCGGGGCGCATCTCTTCGCGAGCTAGGATGAGATATCCTGTTTCGTGATAGAGCGTGCGTCCGGCCTCAGCATTCCACTCGTGCCACCTGTCGATGCACTGGCGAACGAGTTTGGCGTAGAACACGTCGGGGCCGTAGTCGGCGCGGATGACCTTGCTGATATCGGTGGAGCTGGCGTCCGGATGGGGGAGGGGGCCGGGGTCGACCAGTGTCACCGAGTGCCCACGGGTTCGTAGCTCCAGGGCGGCGGTAACTCCGAACACGCCCCCGCCGACGATGACCACTGAGTTGTGTTCCACGTGCATGAGTCCCTGGAAGGCCGTTGAAGAAATAGCGGGTCGCTGGAGGTCCTGGCTGTATGGCCTTCGACGCACGACCTTGCCCAACCTTCTTCGGGGACAGATGTCATGCAACTTCGGATCCTGACTGCGGACGACATCCGCGCCTGCCTGGACATGCGTGGAGCGATCGACGCGATGAGGCCGGCCTTCACGCAACTCTCGTCGGGTGATGCCGTGGTACCCGACCGGCTAGGCGTATCTACAGAGAAGGGAGTGAGCCTGTTCATGCCCGGGTATCTGCCGGAGGGGCGGCACCTAGCGGCGAAGATCGTCTCGGTGTTCACGGGCAACCGAGACCGCGGTCTACCCGTGATCAATGCGGTAGTGTTGGTCCTGGACAGTGAGACCGGACTACCGCTCGCCCTCATGGACGGGACCTACCTGACCGCCCTGCGGACCGGGGCGGCGAGTGGCTTGGCCACCGAGGTGCTCTCCCTTGAAGAGGCTTCCATCCTGGCGGTCTTCGGAGCCGGGCCCCAGGCGCGCACCCAAATCGAAGCCATACGTGCGGTTCGGCCCATAAGCGAGGTCCGGATCTCATCGCTGTCGGTCGCGGAGTCGGAGGTTCTCGCCGGAGAGATCGAGGGAGTCGAGGTGAGCGTAGCCGACGATCCGGGGCGTGCCGTCGCGGGGGCACATGTGATCGCTACCGCCACCGATAGTCGTCAGCCGGTGTTTCCCGGGGAGCTCGTGGAGGCGGGAGCCCATGTGAACGCGGTGGGGGCGTTCACCCCCGGCATGAGGGAGCTGGATGCCGTGCTGGTGGGGCGTGCCAAGGTGGTGGTGGATTCCCGGGCGACGGTCATGGCGGAAGCCGGAGATCTTGTTCAGGCGATCGATGAGGGCGCGTTTTCCCTCGACCGGATTCATGCCGAGCTGGGCCAGGTCGTGAGCGGCGATCGTCCGGGACGTGAGGATCCGCATGAAGTGACGCTGTTCAAGTCCGTGGGGAGCGCTGCTCAGGACGTAGCGGCCGCCGGTCGGATTCTGGAGGCCGCGGAGCGGAAGGGGCTTGGGGCAACCGTCGAAATCTGACCACCAGGTCGCACGATCCGAGTCAGGGCCTCTCGAAATGTTCTCGCGCCTCGCCGACAAGCGGCCTAACTTGGGCGATGCTGGCCACTCGTTCCCCCCAAAGACGACCGCCAAGTGACCCAAGACGACAACCGCGAGCTCAAGGGATGGGCGCGCTCCATCGATTCCCTCTTCGACGACTCGGAGGCGCGGTCCGACGACCTGGCGGAGGCCGACTTGGAGCAGGCACCTACCCCGGGGGGCGACCAGCCTGAAGTGGATGAGGTGGAGACACCGGATCACACCCTCGAGTTCGGTGAGTTCCCGGAGCTCGTGGCTGAGCCGGAGGTCGCCGAGCCAGAGGTGGCTGAGCCGGAGGTCGCCGAGCCAGAGGTGTCCGAGCCAGAGGTGTCCGAGCCAGAGGTGTCCGAGCCAGAGGTGCCTGAGCCCGAGCTGCCTGAACCTCCGAGCGATGAGGTGCCCGCTGCGGCGGAGCCTGATTCCGACGAGCCCGAGGAGGAGCCGCGCTCCCCTGTGGAGCTTCAGCTCGAGGCGGCCGTCTCCGGCTATCTGACGGGCACCTCCGAGCAGCGCCCATCACTCGAGGGACCGCTCCGTGAGGCTGTGGAGGCGGCACGCGCTGCGAACGCGCTCGACGGTCTGGCCAGGGCGATGAACTCTCTTCTGGCCCAGCCGGTCCCCGATCCGAACGCTGAGACCCTGGCGGTGGACCTCATGAACGCCGCCACTCAAATGCGGATGGCCATCCTTCTCGGGGGCGTTCGGGACGAGCATGAGCGGTCGAACCTCGTGCAAGCCTACGCCAAGCTCGGCGATCCCATGGCGACTGCCATCGCCGACGCGCTCACCGAGACCGACGATCGCCTGGCGCGGAAGACCTACGTGACGGCTCTGGTGGCCCTTGGACAGTCCGGCATGCGAGTCGTCGAGGCGATGCTCGAGGACTCACGGTGGTTCGTTGCGCGCAATGGTGTGGCGGTCCTGGGGGAGGTCGGGGGCGACACGGCCATCGCCCACCTCACTGGTACGCTGGCGCATGAGGACGCGAGGGTGCGTCGGGAGACGGTGCAGTCTCTGGCCAAATTCGGCGGAGAGGATGCCGCGCTACTGGTTTTGGGCATGCTCAACGATTCGGACCCCGATGTCCGGGCCACCGCGGCTCGAGGTGTCTCGGTCTTGAAGGTGGAGCGGGCCCACAGACCCCTCATGGACATTCTCGAGAAGGGCGACGAGGATACCGTGGTCGAGCAAGTCGTACGGGCTTTGGGCCAGCTCGGTGATCCCTTTGCCGTCCCGCTCATCGAGAAGCGGGCTGTGGGGTCTTTCTTCTACAAGCCATCTGTAGAGGTTCGGGTCGCTGCCCTGTCCGCGCTTGCGGCTATCGGTACGCCCCACGCCATGAGCGTCGTCGAGGGTGCCACGGACGACAAGGACGCCAAGATCCGTGCGGGTCGTCCAACAGATTCTCTCTGGCAAGTAAACCCCGACTCTCGTAGTCCCTTTCGGGCCCCGTCTCGTATTCAGGCGATTCTCAGCACCCGATTGAGCGTGCGCGCCAGTTTCAGACCCTCCCTGATCTCGTGCCGGAACGACGAGAGACGCCCGCCCTGATCCGAGTGTGAGAAGAAGGCCGTGATGGTCGTGTCGACACTCTGTTCTGGCGAGAAGGACGCCTGCATCCGAAGGCTCTCGGTATATGGAATGAGGTGGTCGTCCTCTCCATGGATGAGGTGGACGGGCGTGCGGATTCCGGCCAGGTAGGGGAGTGGGTTCATCAGGGGCGACGACTCCCTGACGGCCTCAGCCAGTTTGCTCGCGATGTTTTCCGCTCCGCTCAGGTCGGGCTCATGATCTGACGCAGGAGCGAACAGATCGAACAACACAGTGTGCTCCGGCGCCACCTGGCTCCTGAGCTCGGTTTTCAGAACGTCGTACGAGGGATCCCAGGCGAGGATGCGCCGCTCCCCGGCCTCCACAGCGAGGCGCCAGAGTGCCTGCGCGACGTCTTCTGCCTCTCGATACTCGGGAATCGAGGTCAGATGATTACCACCGATGATCCAGCGTCCGTACGGATCAGGGCGGATGCGATGTGTCACTCCCTCCCATTCGTGCTCCCCCGTCATCTGGAAGCGCACCATCCGTTCCATGTCGCAGTAGCCCCCAAAGCCCACGGCACCTCCCAACTGCTCGGCGATGTCGTCGTGGGAAGCCGCGATCATGACCTGGGGGGCGCCGAAGGAGAACCCGATGATTCCGTACGGCCCGTCGTTGGTGGCCTCGAGGTGGCGGAGCCCGTCCAACGCGCCTCGTACGGTTGGGAGCGTGACCTCCGGGGCCAGACGCAGATTCTTCCACTCGGGCACCTGCGGGACGAGCACGGCGACGCCTGATGACGCGAGAGCGCGGACGAAGCGAAGGAGATTCGGGTGGAATCGGCCGGGTCGAGTGATGCCGTGGAGAACGATCCACCCGGGCAAGTTCCGATCGCTCCCCCGCGGCAGGATGACCGACGCCGGGACCTCTCGGTCGCCCCGATTCAAGACCGTCTCGGACTCGCTCGTGGCGGCCCTGCCGGTGAGCCAGCTCTTGACGGCTCGGAATGTTCGGACGGTACCCATGTGCCGGAAGCTACGAGTCGGGCGGAGGGCGCCGCCACCCATCCCCCTGCATGCTTGCGCTGGGCTGGGGGGGCGAACATGATCCGACCGATGACCATAGGACGACGGAGCTTTCTTCAGACTGCCGGGGCTGCGGCCCTGGCGTGGCCTCGCGCGATTGCCGCGCTCGGCCGAGACCTCCAGGGGGGTGGAGCTCCCGGTGATGAGGAGTTCTGGGATCTCGTCCGCGGCCAGTTCCTCATCCCCAGTGACCGCATCTACCTGAACAACGGGACCCTGGGACCCTCTCCCAGCGTGGTCGTCGAGGCGGTCGCTGAGCACACCCGCCGCGTGGCCGCGACCTATCCGCCCGGCGTCCGTTGGGACGACCTCAAGGGTGCTTTGGGAGCGCTCCTCGATGCCGACCCGGAGGGCTTTGTATTCCCCAGGAATACTACCGAGGCCATGAACTTCGTGGCCAACGGCCTCGAGCTGAATACGGGTGACGAGGTGGTCATCACTGACCACGAACACATCGGCGGATACAAGCCCTGGGAGCTGGTGTGCGCTCGTCGCCGAGCCTCGCTGGTGACGGCTCACCTCCCGACGCCGGCCCGGTCGCCCGGCGAGCTACGGGCTGCCGTGCTGGCGGCCTGCACTCTCCGTACGCGGGTGTTGGCTCTCTCGCACGTCACCTTCACGACCGGCACCGTGCTGCCCATCGCCGAGCTCGCCCGGGAATGCCGGGACCGGTCGATCATCTTGGCGGTAGATGGCGCGCACCCGCCCGGCATGCTCCGGGTCAGCCTCCGCGATCTCGGAGGGGACTTCTACGCTTCGTCACCTCACAAGTGGCTCCTCGCTCCTCAGGGGACGGGGCTGCTCTACATGGCGAGCGACTGGCGGACTCGGCTTTGGCCGACTCTCGCGTCGGGCGGTTGGGACGACCTCGATCTCGGTGCCCATCGCTTCAATCATTTGGGGACCTTCGACGAGTCGCGCCTTGCCGGCCTCCTGGCGGCCGTCGAATTCCATGGCGTGCTCGGAGTCGACCGCATCGAGGATCGCGTGCGTCACCTCCGCACACTCCTGCAAACCGGCCTCGAGGCGTTGCCGGGCGTGGAGATCGCGTCGCCGCAGGGCGAGGAGCTGTCGTCCGCCATGGTGTCGTTCAAGATGGAGGGCGTCGACTCCCTCGCGCTCCAGAGGCATTTGAGTCGCACAGCCAAGATTCGTACGCGGGTCATCAGCGAGTACGACTACGGTTGGATGCGCCTGTCCACTCACATCTACAACCGCCCCGCGGACCTGGACCGAATCCTGGAGCTTCTCGATCGGGTGGGTCGCGAGGGACTGCCGTCCGGTGCGTGACGCAACGGGTGGCATACGGAACCGTGGCCGTCGGACGGGCTACAAGTGCCTGCAAGTCCGGTCGCGCGTATCAATTCTCAAGACAGGGTGGGGGATGACGGGCTATCGACCGCCGTACAGAGCCGGTGCTCTCGTGGGAGCAGCGGTCTTCGCTCTTTACGCTTTGACCCTGGCACCGACCACGGGCTGGTGGGACGCGAGCGAGTATATCACCACGGGGCATCTGCTGGGGATCCCACACCCACCGGGAAATCCGCTGTTCGTATCGATCGCACGCACCTGGAGTCTGCTCCTGGCGCCCCTGGGACTACCGGTGGCCGTCCGTATCAACCTGTTGGCGGCGGTCACGAGCGCGACGGCCACGTTCTTCTTCTTCCTGATCGGACACCGGATTCTCTCGGCCGTACTCGAAGAGCGTTGGATGGCCATTCTGGGTGCCGCTTCGGGAGCCCTTATGGGCGCCACCGCGTACACGGTGTGGAATCAGTCGAATGTCAACGAGAAGGTCTACACCTTGAGCGTGACGGTCGTCGCAGCCGCATCTTGGCTGGTCCTCCGGTGGTATGACCGTCAGGACGAACCTGCCGGCCTGCGGGCGCTCCTGGTCGCGATCTACCTGATGGTCCTCGGGGCCGCGAACCATCTCATGTCGGTGCTGCCGGCACCCGCTATCGGCCTCTTCGTGCTTGTGGCGGGCCCGGCGGTTCTGCTGACCGCGAAATTCTGGGTCCGTGCCGTGCCGCTGGTGATTCTGGGCTTGTCGTTCAACGTCTTCCTTCCCATTCGCGCCGCTCAGGACCCCATTATCAACGAGGGCGATCCTGTCTGCGAATCTGCCGCTGAGGTGGCGGTAGCCATCTACAGCAACGGCAAGGCCGGTTGTGAGGCGTTGGCCTCCTCGCTGAGTCGGGAACAGTACGCCAAGCCGCCCGCCAGCGAGCGCCAGGCTCCGTTTCGGGATCAGCTGCTCAACTACTTCCAGTACTTCGACTGGCAGTGGGCGAGAGGCGCCGACCTCGGGTCGCTGCCCATGGGGGCGCGTCTGCCTGCGACCATGCTGTTCATGGCCTTGGGGTTCATGGGCCTTCTCGTGGTTTGGCGAGCGGACCGAAACATCTTCGCCTATCTGGTGACGCTTACCGGCACGGTCACGTTGGGGTTGGTCGTGTACTTGAACTTCAAGTACGGATTCTCGCTCGCTCCACACGTGACGGATCGACTGGCGCATGAGGTGCGTGAACGCGACTACTTCTTCGTGGCCAGCTTCATTTTGTGGGGCAACCTGTCCGGGCTCGGTCTGGCTGGCTTCTGGTCGGGTCTCGCGGATCAATGGGGCGGTGGCGCCGCCTACAAGAAGGCTGCTCCGATCTTTCTTATCGCGCTGATCCCGCTCGTGTACAACTGGACCTGGGCCAACCGGGCAGGGGACTACGCCCCGAGGGATTGGGCGTACGATCTTCTGATGAGCGTGGAGCCCTACGGCATCCTCTTCACCAACGGGGATAACGATACGTTCCCGCTCTGGTACTTGCAGGAGATCGAAGGGATTCGGAAGGACGTGAGCGTCATCGTCATCCAGTACCTCTACACCGACTGGTATCCGAAGCAGCTCCGAGACCTGACTGAGCCTGAGCGACAGAGGCCCTTCGACGAGGAGTTTGCGGCGGGCCTATACCCCTCCACGCCGATTCCTGATTCCTCCATCACGAGGGCGAGCGACGAGATTCTCGATGCCGTGGGTTCGGGCCGGATTCCCGACGATCTGGACCTGCCGCTCGGCGACGTGGTCGTCACCTATCCGGCGGGTGCGTACCTGGACCGTGGCCATCGGCTGGCGCTCAGCTTCATCCACGACTCCATCGGGCAGCGACCGGTCTACTTTGCGAGCGTGGCCGGGCTGTTGGGTGATCTCGGCCTGCAGGACTGGGGAGTCCGTCACGGTCTCACCACCAAATTGGTGATGCGGGACTTGGATGCCGAGTCACCGGAGGGGTTGGCTCAGGGCAGCGATCGAATGGGCGGCGAATGGTTCGACATCGACCGGAATCTCACGCTTGTAAACGACGTCTATCAGTACCGCGGGATCCGGGACCGGGAGATTTGGCAGGATCGCAGCACGCTGAACATCCCTTTGCACTATCAGTTTCTCTTCGTCCAGCTCGCCGACGCTGCTGCCCTCGCCGGCCGACCGACCGATCTTGTGAACGACTTGGCCGCGGAGGCTGCAGCATTCCGGACGACCGCCTTGGGAGGCCGACGCTACCTTCCGTCGGAGCAATAGGCACGGGCGGCTGATCACCCCCCTCCTCCCACGGCCGGCTGGGAACCCGAGTCCCGTGGGGGGGTGCAACTCCGCCGGAGCACCACCCCTTTCGACGAAAGAGCCGCGACCTTGGCAGATCGGCGTATTTCCGAGCTAGAGCCGGCCGAGCTGACACGATATGCCCGTCACCTGTCCCTACCCGAAGTGGGACTCGAGGGTCAGCAACGCCTCAAGGGCGCTCGCGTGCTGGTTGTGGGAGCGGGTGGTCTGGGCTCTCCCTTGGCCCTGTACCTGGCGGCGGCGGGAATCGGCACCCTGGGCCTGGTGGATTTCGACGAGGTGGACGCCTCCAACCTTCAGCGGCAGATCCTGCACGGCACCAAGGACATCGGTCGGGATAAGCTCGCATCGGCCCAGGAGCGGCTGGCCGACGTCAATCCGCACGTAGATGTGGTGTCACATCCGGTGCGCTTGAGTTCCGACAACGCGTTGGAGATCCTGGAGCCCTACGACGTCGTGGTGGACGGAACCGACAACTTTCCGACACGCTATCTGGTCAACGACGCGTGCGTGCTCCTGGGCAAACCCAATGTCTACGGCTCGATCTTTCGCTGGGAAGGGCAGGTCTCGGTCTTCGCACACGATGACGGCCCCTGCTATCGATGCCTCTTCCGCGAGCCTCCCCCTCCGGGCCTCGTGCCCAACTGTGCGGAGGCTGGGGTTCTCGGGGTGCTTCCGGGGGTCATCGGCTCGCTCCAGGCGTTGGAAGTCATCAAGCTCATCCTCGGCGCCGGTGCCTCACTCAGCGGGCGGCTCCTTATCTTCGACGCCCTGGATTTGAGCTGGAGAGAGGTAGCGTTGCGACGAAACCCGGACTGCCCGGTCTGTGGTGACGCTCCGACCCAGACCGGCCTCATCGACTACGAGGACTTTTGTGGACTCCGCTTTCGGGAGACGGACATGACTCAGGATGAGGTACAGGAGTTACCTGCGACCTTCGGCGAGGTCGGGCCCCAGCAACTGAAACAGCGTCTCGTGGGAGCCGATCCACCGCTGCTCCTCGACGTCAGGGAGCCCTTCGAGTGGGACATTGTGAGCCTGAAGGAGTTCGAAGAGGTGCGGGTCCCACTCGGTCAGCTGTCTGAGCGGATGAACGAGGTACCCGCGGAGCGAGACATCGTGGTGTACTGTCGATCCGGGGCGCGAAGTCGCGTGGCGGCCACCTCGTTGGTGGAGGCAGGCTTCCGGCGCGTGGACAACCTTACGGGTGGAGTGCTCGCCTGGGCGGACGAGATCGACCCGAGCCTCCCCAGGTACTAGAAGGCTGTTGGACACCCCATCGCATCCGCGCATCGTGGTCGTCGGTGCGGGCTTTGGCGGTCTCTGGGCTACACGGCGCTTGATTCGGCACGGGTTCGCCGTGACCCTGCTCGATCGGAACAACTACCACACGTTCTTCCCGCTGCTCTACCAAGTGGCCGCCGCCGAGCTCAGCCCTGGAGAGATCGCCTACCCTATCAGGAGTCTCTTCCGTGGGGAGCCGCTGGTCGACTTCCGGAAGGCTGAACTGATCGAGCTCGATCTCGTGACGAGGAGCATCGTCACCGATACGGGTGCCCTGCGATACGACTACCTGATCCTTGCCCCGGGTAGCGTCCCGAATTTCTTCGGCGTCGAAGGCGCCGTGAGCTATTCATTTCCGCTCCGAACCATGGACGACGCCATTCCCCTGCGCTACCACGTGCTGGCCTGCTTCGAGCGTGCGGCTCAGGCGTCGGACCCGGAGGAGCGTCGGGCCCTACTCCGGTTCGCTATCGTAGGGGGAGGGCACACCGGAGTGGAATACGCGGGGGCGCTGGCAGAGCTGATCTATGGCCCACTCCTGAAGGACTATCACGAGATCTCCGCCGATGAAGTGGACGTGACGATTCTGGAGGGAGGAGAGAGGCTCCTTCCGGGCATGCCGGTACGCCTACAGGAGTATGCGCGGGCACGTCTCGAGAAACGGGGCGTCACGGTCCGGCTCGGCTCACCCGTTCTCGCGGTCCGACCGGATGCAGCCGTCACGAGCGGGCAAGGAGAGCTCCCGACCCACACGGTCGTGTGGGCCGCAGGCGTCCAGGGTGATCCCATGGCCGGCCGGTGGGGCCTTCCCATCGGGCCGTCAGGACGGGTGCCGGTCGAGCCGACGCTACAGGTGTCGGGACATCCGGAGGTGTTCGTGGTCGGAGACATGGCCTACCTCGAGGCGAACGGAAATCCTCTGCCCCAGGTGGCCCAGGTCGCTCTTCAGCAGGGGAGCACGGCCGCCGATAGCATCGCGTGCATGATTGTCGGGGAGGAGCCGGTGACGTTCACCTATAAGGATCTGGGCGTTCTGGCAGTGGTCGGGCGAAACGCTGCCGTGGCTAGTCTGTGGGGACGGTCCTTCACCGGGCTGGCGGCGTGGGTCCTGTGGCTCACGATCCACTTGGCGTGGCTGATAGGATTCCGCAACCGGGCGTTGGTGTTGGTGAACTGGGCCTGGAACTACGTGTTCTATAGACGGGCCGTCCGTCTGATCCTACCGGAAGCCACGAGGCGCCCCGGCACCACTGAGGCCTAGAACTCCGCCAGATCCAAGATCGCCTCGAGCACGTCGTGCGGCTGGGGCAGAATCACGTTTTCCAACTTCGGCGCGTATGCGACCCAGGTATCCATCGAGGCCACTCGCTTCACCGGTCCGTCCAACCAGGCAAAGAGCTCGTCCGATATGCGGGCCGCAATCTCCGAACCGATGCCCCAAGAGAGCGAGTCCTCATGGGTGATGAGGACCTTGTTGGTCTTCTTCACCGAAGCGGCGATCGACTCCATATCGAAGGGCGACAACGTGCGCAGATCGATGACCTCGCATTCGATGTCGTGCTGGTCCGCGGCTGTCCTTGCGGCGTCCATGGACCGCTTTACCAGTGCCCCGCAGGTCACGATGGTCAGGTCCGTGCCGGGGCGCACGACTTTCGCTTTACCGAACGGAATCATGTAGTCATCGCCCGGATAACGGCCTTTGTTGTGGACCTGCCGATAGAGGTGTTTGTGCTCCAGGAAGATGACGGGATCGTCGCAGCGGATCGCGGTTCTCAGGAGCCCGTTGGCGTCCTGGGCGTTGGACGGGAGCACGACCCTGAGACCCGGAGTATGCGTGAAGAGCGTTTCGCCCGTCTGTGAGTGGTAGGGGCCACCGCCCTTCAGGTATCCCCCGTACGGCACGCGAATCACAACCGGGGCCGAAAAATCCCCAGCCGTCCGGTATCTCATGGTGGCCAGCTCGTTCCGGATCTGCATGAATGCCGGCCAGATGTAGTCGAAGAACTGAATCTCGATCACCGGCTTGAGACCGCGCTGCGCCATCCCGATGGCCCGGCCCACGATGCTGGCCTCGGCGAGCGGAGAGTTGAAGACACGCTGACCCCCAAAACGGGTCTGCAGGCCATGGGTCACCTTGAACACGCCGCCTTTGCCCTTGACCTCTGATAGAATATCCTCCCGCGAGGCGTCGGCAACGTCCTCTCCGAACACGACGATTCGGGGATTGCGCTCCATTTCGTCGCGCATGCAGGCGTTCAGGAGATCGACTACTGTCAAATCCCGGTCGTCGTTGAACTCCGGTGAATCCTCGGTGTCGAACTCGGGCCCCGTTGGATCGACCTCTTCCGAGTAGAGGTGATGCAGCACGGTCTCGGGTGCGGGTTGGGGATGGGTCTCAGCCTCGTCCGCCGCTGCGGCGACGGCGGTCTGGATCTCCTGATCCAGGGCGTCGAGCGCCTCGGCGGTCGAGATGCCCTGTTCGATGAGGAGCGTCCGCGTTCTCAGTAGCGGGTCTCGCTTGGCCTCCTCTTCCCGCTCGGCCGCGGGGCGATACATCCGCTCATCGTCCGACATGGAGTGGGAGTACGGCCTGATCGTGTGCGCGTGAACGAGGGCGGGCCCTTTGCGGGAACGACAGTGAGCCACGGCCTCACCGGAGGCCAAATAGCTGTCCACCAGGTCCGTGCCGTCGCACTCCTTGATGAGGAGATCCGGAAAGCCCGCCACGAGCTTGGATATGCTCCCACCGGCCGTGTTGACCTCTACCGGAACGGAGATCGCGTACCCGTTGTCCTCAATGAGGAAGACGACGGGGAGCCTGAGATTGCAGGCGCAGTTCAGGGCCTCCCAGAATTCGCCTTCTGAGGTGGCCCCGTCTCCCGCACACACCAACACGACTTCGTCTTCATGAAAGCCGGTGAGCTCACCCTGGAGCTCCGGCACCCGCTCGACCCGCAACGCCGCCTCAGCGGCTCCGACGGCCTGCAAGAACTGGGTGCCGGTGGGCGACGACGCGCTGGCGATGTTGTACCTGACGTCTCCGAAGTGCGACGGCATCTGTCGGCCGGCACTGTTGGGATCGTCGTGAGCCCCTACGGCTCCGAGAAGATGATCGAGAGGGGTCTGGCCGGCGGCTAGGGCCAAGGCCCGGTCGCGGTAATAGAGGTAGAACCAGTCATGGCCGCCCTTCAAATGGGCGGCCATCGCTACCTGAATAGCTTCGTGCCCGGCACCCGAGATCTGAAAGTAGATCTTATTCTGGCGCTTGAGTGCGATCTCACGGTCATCCAGCCGTCGAGCGGTGACCATGGTTCGGTAGGCGTCTAACAACCAGCCGGGGTCGAGGCCCGGCTGGTCAGCGGTCGTGATGATGTTCTGCTCTTTCGTTGCCATCAAATCCCGGGACTCAAGGTGCGGTCGGACAGCCCATAAGATAGCCAAACGTCGAATCAGAGTGGAGCATCAACCTACCTTCCATGTCCCACGCGGGCTGTGAGCTGCTCCGACAGAGCCTCGGGGTCGGTCACCGGGGCGAGACACGCGTAGCTCTCGCAAACATAAGCCGTGGGTTTGTTTTCGCGTGTATTTCGGTCCACCAGAACAGGGACGGACTCGTACACCGCCTCTCCCGGTGCGGCTCCCGCGATTGTGCGGTTCGGAAGGTACGGCTCCAGCGCCGCCGCGAGCAGTGCGCGGGTCGCGGGGTCGGCCCTCTCTCCGATAATCGCGATCTCGACGGGGGCGGCGATGGTACGGTCCAGACCCGAGAGAAGACGTCCGAACGCGCCTGGGAACCGCGCCAGGGACCCGGCCTCCCGCGCTAGAACCCGCTCGGCAACGTCCTGATCGCGCTCGTCACCGAAGAGGTGGGCCGTTCTCAAGAGGAGCTCCACTGCAAGCGAATTTCCAGATGGAGTGGCATTATCCATGATGTCGCGGGGCCGAACGATCAGTGACTCACCGTCCACCGGTGCGTCGTAAAACACTTTGGCGTCCTCATCCCAAAAGAGGGTGATCATCCGCTCGGTGATCCAACGAATCTCCTCGAGCCAGTGTGGCTCGAGGGTGACCTCGTAGACGGTTACCATCGCGTTACCGACCGCTCCGTAGTCCTCCAGGAAGGCGTCGATACGCGACTCGCCGTCCTTGTAAGACCGGAGGAGGCGGTCGTCCCGTCGCATCTTGGAGAGTATGAACTCGAGTCCGGTTACTGCGGCCTCCACGTAGCGGTCGCTCCCGAGGGCTCCCCCGGCCTCGGCCAGTGCCCTGATCGCCATGCCATTCCAGCTCGCGAGCACCTTTTCGTCTCGAAAAGGAGCCTCCCTGAGATTTCGGGCCTTCAACAGCCGGTCACCCGCCTCACGCAGTTGTGCACGGAGCCGTTCCGGGTCCAGCTTCTCGCTCCTCGCTATGGCCTCCAGGTCATGGGGCAAGTGCAGAATGTTTCTCCCCTCGAAGTTTCCGGCGTCGCTGACATCGTAGCAGCGCTCGAATAGGGCTGCGACTTCGCTTTCCAGCACCTCCCGAACCTGGGCCGGGGTCCACACGTAAAAGATGCCCTCCTCACCCTCCGAGTCGGCGTCCAGCGCCGAGTAGAATCCCCCGTCGACGTCGCGCATGTCCCTCAGCAGATGGTCCAGCGTCTGCTCTGCCACGTCCCTCAGGTCCGTGTCTCCAGTGGCCTGGAAGGCATTCAGGTAGACCCTAGCCAGCAGCGCGTTGTCGTACAGCATCTTCTCGAAGTGTGGAACCAGCCATCGTGCGTCCACCGAGTATCGATGGAATCCACCTCCCAGTTGGTCGTGCATGCCCCCCCCGGCCATCTTGCGGAGCGTGTGTGTGACCATACCCAAGGCATGGTCGTCTCCGGTTCGGGCGTGGACCCTCAGGGCCAGCTCGAGGGTCACGGGTTGGGGGAACTTCGGTGCGTCTCCGAATCCGCCGTGGGTGGGATCGAAGCGCGAGGAGAGGAAACGGTAGGCGTGGTCGAGGAGGTCGGCGTCGACGAGCCTTTCGCCGTCTTTCGTCATCGGTCCTTCGCCGGCTTCGGCCGTACTACGCGACAGGATCTCTCGAAGCTCGCCGGCGTTCTTGGCCACCTCGTCCCGTCTCTCGCCATAGGCATTCTGGATGGCGTCCAGGATTTGACGAAAGGACGGCAACCCGTGGCGGGCCTCGGGTGGAAAGTATGTGCCTCCGTAAAAGGGTTCTCCATCGGGCGTAAGGAACGCGGTGAGCGGCCACCCACCCTGTCCCGACATGGCCTGCACCGCGCGCATATAGACCGAATCGATATCGGGCCGCTCCTCCCGGTCCACCTTGATGTTCACGAACCCGTGGTTCATGGCCTCGGCCGTGGTCGGATCCTCGAACGACTCGTGCGCCATGACGTGGCACCAGTGGCAAGCCGAATAGCCGATCGATAGCAGGATGGGCACGTCCCTCTCCCGGGCGCTGGCAAAGGCCTCATCTCCCCACGGATACCAGTCCACTGGATTGTCGGCGTGCTGCTGAAGGTAGGGGCTGCTCTCTCGAGACAGACGATTGGCCACTCGGAACTCCCTGGTTTCGGCGACCGCCACCTTAGTCAAAGAACCGTGAAACGGCCACCTATCGTAGAAGGTTAGCGCCTTTCGGGCTGGTAGGGAGGACTTTCTCCACTACCATTATCGTTGAATTCGTTTGGAGCCACGGGTAGATTCAATAATCAAATGTTTCCGGATGTGTTTTTGACGGCTCCGTTACCGTGAGAATCCACTTGGAATCGATTTACGTACGGTTGACGAAGGCAGCGATTCGAAGGCCTTCGCTGATCCCGGGTCTCCTGGGTACTGCATGGGCGTTTCGGGCAAATCGATGGTACTTGAGGCCCCCCTTCCTCCCCATTCCGCCGCGGAGCTACATGAGATGGCGGATGGAGACTGCATACGGGGATGCGGGGGCGGCACCTCCGGTGACGGAGCTGGAGCGGTATGTCCGGTGGGGGTCTGAGATGCGAAAGCGCATGAAAGTGAAGACGGCGCCGTGACCAAACTCTTTCTCATGATCATTTTCGGCCTTGTCGCGGCGTTGTATTTTCCCGATAGCCGCCAGATGATCATCGACGAGGCCATGCCGGTGCTACAGCCCGTGCTGGTCTGGAATGCGGAGCGGGAGATGGAGGATCTTTCGAGGGCCGTGAGAAGGCAGTTCCGCGAAACCTACCGTCTGCCGGGCCGCCGCGAGTGGAGCAGCTGGCTCGAGACCAATTTCTCCGGGGGCGGGGGTGACGATCCCTGGGGGCAGTCCTACAGCTACCAGGCCTGGGCCGACTCCTTCGCGATTCAGTCCTTCGGTCCGGATGGGCAGCAGGGGAATGACGACGACCTTCGTATTTCGAAACATCGCCCATTCTAGCGGCTTTTCCGGCTGCGCTAGTCACCTCCACTGACCCCGACCCCGTGCCTCCCTCGTCATGATCGAGTGGATCGGAACCTACCTGGCGGTCTACGGTCCGCTCCTCGTCGGGGCCATGGCCTTGTTCGAGACCGCTCTGATCATTGGCCTGGTGCTGCCGGCGGAGCCGACCATCATCGTGGCCACCGCCTTTGCGCTGGAGGGTCACTTCAGCTTCACTGCGGTGGTGGTGGCCGCCCTGGTGGGCGCCACGCTCGGCGATTCGTGCGGGTTCATGTTGGGGCGGTATGGGGGGCGCCGCTTCTTGCGCAGGAAGGGCCGCCTCGCAAGGGCTGCCCGGCGTCACCAGGATCGGACATCTGCCCTGTTCGAGCGTCACGGAGTCCTTTCGATCACGATGGCCCGACTGATCCCGTTCGCTCGCACCCTCATGCCTCTGGCGGCCGGCGCGACACGCATGACCTATCGCCGCTTCCTTGTCTTCGACCTCCTCGGCATCGCCGGTTGGGGCTTGGTCGGATTGGGCTTCGCCTATGGGGCGGCTCGAGGCTGGCAGGTCGGAGCGGAGGTTCTGGGCCTCGGATGGGCAGCACTGCTGGCCGCAGTCGCGGCGATGGCGATCCTTGCGGTGAAGGGCCGGATTTTCGAGGCGCCTGATGCTCCCGAGTTGGTTGCGATCGGCCTCACGGGCAACGTGGCTGCAGGCAAGTCGGCCGTTGCGGCATTTTGGGAGGACGGCGGGGTGCCCGTGGTCAGCGCGGACACCCTGGCCCGCGAGGCGGTGGTGCCGGGCAGTCCGGGTCTTGCGGCGGTGGTCGAGGCCTTTGGTGAGGCGATACTGAACGATGACGGCTCTCTCGACCGGTCTGCCCTGGGGGCTCTCGTGTTCCATGACAAAGAGGCCCGCACGACCCTGGAGGCGATTCTGCACCCGCGCATATCGGTGCTACGCGACCGCTGGATGAGGAAACGGGTCAGCGAGGGAATTTCTCTCGCGGTCTGGGAAGTGCCGTTACTGTTCGAGACGGGTCTCGATGCCGATGTCGATGTGACGGTCCTGGTGGACGCTGCAGCGGACGTTCGGCTCGCCCGACTCACCGGCGGGCGAGGCCTCGATGAACAGCGGGCACGCGGGATCATGGCCAGCCAGATGGATCCCGATCTCAAGCGTGACCGGGCGGACCACGTGTTGGTCAACGAGGGCACCCTTGGAGAGTTGGAGGCCTCTGCCTCCGATCTATTGGACCAGATCCGTAACAGGACCCAAGTGGGCCTGGGTCCTCCCCCCAGTCGAATTCGTGTCGACATGCACCTCCACACCCGGGCTTCGTTCGATTGCCTTTCCGATCCCATCCGGGTAATCGAGGCCGCCAAAGCCAAGGGGGTCCAGCGTATCGCCATCACCGATCACAACCGTCTGAGCCTGGCCTTGGAGATGGCAGAAGCGTTTCCGGGCGTGGTGATTCCGGGCGAGGAAGTGAAGACGGCGGAGGGCATCGACGTGATCGGCTTGTACCTCGAGGAGGAGATCCCGAAAGGGACACCGGCCAGGGAAGTCTGCCGACTGGTCCATGAGCAGGGGGGAATCGTGTACCTTCCCCATCCGTATGCGAGCGGCAAGGGCGGATCCGGCCGATATGCCGAAGAGCTTGCTCCGCTGGTCGATGTGGTCGAGGTTTTCAACGCGCGGCTTCATCCCGGGAGGCTGAACGAGCCTGGGGAGGAGCTGGCGGCACGTTGGTCGAAGGCGAGGGGAGCCGGCTCTGACGCTCACACTGTGGGCGAGGTTGCGGGGGGATTCGTGGAGGTGGTGGATCACCCGAATGAGCCGGCGGCCTTGTTGGAGGCTCTTGCGGGAGCGCGCATCCGGGGTGTGACCACGCCCTGGTCGGTGCACCTGGCTTCTACATGGGCCAAGGTGAGAAAGCGACTGCCCTTTTCGGAATAGCGATCTGTCCATGACCTACCAGACTCCCGCATCCAGATCTGCGGATATCGAGGCCGTTCTGGAGGCTCTGGACGGTAGCGAGACGGTCATCCTCACCACCCACATAAATGCGGACGGGGACGGCCTCGGGTCCGAGGTGGCGCTGGCCGCTTGGCTTCGTGCCGGGGGGACCGAGGCGTATATCATCAACCCGACCGCCGTGCCCAAGTCCCTCCACTTTATCGTTTCCGACGAAACGTGGGTGCTCGATGCGGGTGCGTCCCGAGCCCGGGAGCTCTGTGACAGTGCCGACGTAGCTGTGGTGTTGGACACCGGTGAGGTGCCACGAATCGGGCGAGTGAGGCCGCTCATCGAGCGTCTTCCCACGATCGTCGTCGACCATCACCCCAGGGGAGATCAACCGATCTCGGGGGTCTCGTTCCGCGACTCGACGGCGTGTGCCACCGGTGAGCTCGTTTTCGACATCATCCTGGCGGCCGGGGGGCCGTGGCCCTCCGTCGGGGATTTGGCCATGTACGTGGCCATCCTCACCGACACGGGCTCGTTCCGTTTCAGCAACTCCACGCCCGCCAGCCACAACATCGCGGCCGAACTCGTCCGGCGCGGTGTGAGTCCCGAGCAAGTCCACCGTCGTGTCTATGGCAGCTCCCCGCAACGTCGGTTGCAGCTGTTGCGCAGTGCGCTGGGAGAGCTCGAGGTCGACGCTGAAGCGCGAGTGGCGTGGATGACGGTTCCTTCGGAGGCGTACGACCGGCTAGCCGCCACGACTGACGACCTCGAGGGATTGGTTGATTACCCGCGCGTCGTGGAGGGGGTCGAGGTCGGTCTTCTCTTTCGACGCACCTCGAGGGGTGGCATCAAGATCTCGTTTCGCTCCAACGGAGACGTGGATGTAAACGAGCTCGCCGGCCGTTTCGGTGGCGGTGGTCACGTCCGAGCGTCTGGGGCACTGGTCCAGGGGGAGTTGGAGCAGGTGCGTGACGAGGTCGTCGCCGCGACCATGGCCGCCGTGGAGCTATTGGGCGCCGGGGGGTAAGATTAAGGGCGGCGGTGGATGGCGTCGGGGTAGTCCGCATTCGCTGACGCTCCAGAAGGCTGTTGAAGAAGGACGGTGGGTCGCGCACAGGGGTCTTGCGAGGCTCAGACTAGGAACGACGACGAGTCGTAGCAGGGCTACGGCGAGGAGGAGAGACAACGTATGAGACCGCAACCCCCCTGTGCCCTCCGGGTTAGGGCGGCGAGGGCCCATCGCGGGTGTTGGCGCTCCTCCCCGATACTTAAGCATCGCGTCGTCGCGCCGCCTACGCGCTGGACCCTCGGCGCTCCTAACGCGACCCGCTGTACTTCTTCAACAGCCTTCTAAGGCTTCCTAAAGTGGAGAAACGAGTGAAGGATAATCGTGGACCGGGAGTGCCCGAAGCCATTCCGAGGACACTTCAGCTGGTCGCTCGCAGCTTGGGCGAAGGGGAGATCGACCGGCTCTGGGTCTTCCCTCCGCTGATTCGCGGGCGCAAGGAGTGGGGGCTGGTTGCCGCGAGTTGCTTCGCGGACGGAGGTGCAAGGCGCCTCTACACTGCCCAGTATTCCGCGGAACGATCCGGCACCAGCCTGACTGTGGATGCCGGTATGGCTGAGGAAGGCGAGGCACCGCCCGATCGGCTCCCCCGAGTCATGAAGGGGGTAGTACGAAGAAGCGAGGCCGATCTGGGCGAGCCCCGCACGGTTGTGATCGCCGGTGACCCCGAGAAATTTCGGGAGTTCATGAGCGAGTTCGATCCATCACTTTTGGGGTCTACAGAAACGTGAAGACACTGCACGACCCGTCACCCTTCGTCCGACTTTTCGGACGCTATCTCAGGGAACAGGGCCTGCCCGTGACGCATCAACGGGAGGTGGTGGCGAAGGTGGTCTTCGGTTCGGACGAGCACCTCTCTGTCGACGAGATTGAACGCGTGCTCCGCTCGACCGGACAGCGGATCGGAAAAGCGACCATTTATCGGACGCTGGACCTTCTCGTAAAGAGCAAGCTCGTGGCCGAGCATGACTTCGGAGAGGGGTTCAAACGGTACGAGCATCGTCTGTCGCCGGAGCCGATTCACGAGCATCTGATCTGCCTCAACTGCGGCAGGGTTCTCGAGTTCCAGAGCCCGGATATTCACCGGATCGAGGCCATGGTGACGGCCCGGCACGGCTTCCGTCCCGCCCACCACAAGCTCGAAATCTACGGCCTTTGCCGGGAGTGCTCAGAGGCCGGCATCGAGCTGACGCCCGGGGGCCTGGTGTGCCCCATCGAGACTCTGTGATCGAAACCCCCAAGGGCGGTGTTGGCTGCCGTACCCCGCGGGTGAGGTGACCATGCCCAACCGTCGATCTTCGCAGACCCCCGGTCGAGGCTTCGAGCCCGAAGGAGCTCCCGAACAGGGCGGACAGCTACCTCCAGGTCTCTCGGATCTACCGTGGGAGTTGCCGCACACGTACCTGGGTCTCGACGAGTCAGCGACCGATTTTGCCAATGCGGGGGCTGTGATCCTACCGGTTCCGTACGAGACCACGACCAGCTATGGGGGTGGAGCCCGGAATGGGCCCGGCGCCATCGTCGAGGCGTCGCGGTACATCGAGCTCTACGATCAGGAGCTCCGTACCGACCCGTCCAGGGTGGGAATTCACACGCTACCGGCGTTGGAGCTGAGCCGTGACGGGGCGCCGGCTGCCATGGCCGAGCTCGAGGCCGCGTACGCCCGGGTGGCTCATGTGGTCCAGAACCGGTTTCTGGTCATGCTCGGTGGGGAGCACGCCGTTTCTGCTCCGGCCATCCGCGCTCAAGCAGCACGGGTCGGGCGGCTCAGCGTACTTCAACTCGACGCGCATGCAGACCTTCGAGCGGAGTTCGAAGGGTCGGCATACTCTCACGCCTGTGCCATGGCGAGGGTGCTGGATGTAGCGGACCTGGTGTCGGTGGGCGTACGAGGCGTTAGCGAAGAAGAGGTCGGTGTGGCCGACTCGAAGGAGGGAGTCACGTTGATCTGGGCGGACGAAATGTGGGAAGACGACGCCTGGATGGACCGTGCTCTCTCGGCTTTGGGCGACCCGGTCTACCTGACCTTCGATGTGGACTACTTCGATCCTTCGCTCGTGCCTTCCACCGGCACCCCGGAGCCCGGGGGAGGGGACTGGTATCGCACCCTCCGCTTTCTGAGACGTGTCTTCGGGGAGAGAACGGTGGTCGCATGCGATGTGGTCGAGCTCGCCCCCACTCCTGGAGTGCACGCCCCGGATTTTCTGGTGGCCAAGCTGGTGTATAAGCTCATTGGGTACCGCTTTGAAGGCGGGCTCGTCGGCAAGGGTCCCGATGAATCCACCTGAAGACGGCGCCACCTCCTCGACCCCGGAGGGGACCGCCCCGACCGAGCTGAGAGCTTTGCGTGGGCCCGCGGCCGAACCTTCGGCTTCGTACAGAGGGGGCCTGCGGGACGTGAGTCCCGAAACGCTCTCCCGGGCGACGGGATCACCGGAAATCGCGGGGAACTCCGTGGGCCTACAGTTCGATGGGCCTTACACTTTTGAAGCGTGGATCGAAGCCATCGAAGCTGCCGAGCGATACGTACACTTCGAGAACTACATCCTGCGGAACGACAAGGTGGGGCGAGTCTTCCGTGACGCCCTGGTCGCGAAGGCGCGGCAGGGAGTCGAAGTCCGCGTGCTCTACGACTGGGTGGGCTGTTGGGCGACGCCTCGCCGCTACTGGAAACCCTTTCGCGCGGCCGGCGTCGAGGTGCGCGCCTTCAACCGCCCGTCCGTTCGAGACCCTTATGGCATCATCCAGAGGGACCACCGCAAGCTGGTGGTCGCCGATGGCGCGGTGGCCTTTATCGGGGGTTTTTGTGTGGGGCAGGAATGGGCGGGCACCGACGACGAACCCCCCTGGCGCGACACTGGAGTGGAGATCCGGGGGCCCGCCGCCGAGGTCGCCGCCCGGGCCTTCGGACGCATCTGGGACGTGATGGGAGAGCCCCTCCCCAGCCATGCTCTCGCAGGCCGGACTGCCCCGGCAGCTGGGGATACGTCCATCTGGCTCATCGAGGGCGAGCCCCGTCGAAGTCGTGTGATGAGGACGCTCTCTCTCGTGGCTGCAATGGCCCGGGAGCGCCTGTGGATCACCGATCCCTATTTTGTGGCGCCGGGCATTGTGGTAGAGGCCATGACCGAGGCTGCGCGGGCGGGTGTGGATGTGCGGCTCCTGGTGCCCGCGAACAACAACTGGCCCCTCGTCGGGAGCCTGTCGAGAGCCGGATACCGTAACCTGCTGGAGCACGGCGTGCGCCTCTTCGAGTGGCAGGGCCCGATGATCCACGCAAAGAGCGCCGTGGCCGATGGGGTCTGGTGCCGCGTCGGCTCCAGCAACCTGAACGCCTGGAGTCTGCTGGGGAACTGGGAGATCGATGTCGGCGTTATGGATGCGTCACTTGCCGGGCAGCTCGAGGGTTTGTTTCTCGCGGATCTGGCGTCTTCATCCGAAATCGTGCTCCCCGGGAGTCGCACAATCCACACCGTCTCGCAGGCACAGCACCTGCCCACGCTTACCGAGATTCCCAAGACCCCGCTCGAGCCGGAGGGGGGACTGACGGAGCGACTCGAGGCCTTCATGGAAACGGGAGCCACACGACCCATGCGGCTTGCTCAGTTCGTGCGTGCCGGGGCCTCTTTCGGAGGAGCTCTCGCCGGCCACCGCACCCTGGGGCGTGAGGATCGGACGATCCTTGGAACCGTGTCTGTCATGGCCATCGGAGCCGCCGCCCTCGTCGGGTTCTTTCCGAGAGTGTTCGGGTGGGCCACGGCGTTCATCTTGCTGTGGTTGGGAGTGGTCACGGGTGTTCGCGCGATATGGCACCGGTGGCATGCTCGCCATAGGGCCGACCGGGGTGGGGAGGTTGAAGGATCACACTCAAAACATGTGGAACACCAGGAAGATAAATGACCGATTCGGTTGGCATTCTTGTTGCGTTGATGGCGGGAGTCTTCTCGTTCCTGTCGCCGTGTGTGCTGCCTTTGGTACCGAGCTACTTGTCGTTCGTCACGGGGATGTCCCTGGAGGATCTCCAGGACGGAGTGGATCGCAAAGCCACGTTCATGCACTCGCTTCTCTTCGTGGCGGGTTTCAGCATGATCTTCATCACACTCGGTGCGTCCGCCTCTTTCCTGGGGGTGTTCCTCCGCGTCTACGAGGTGTGGATCGCCCGTGTCGGTGGCGTTCTCATCATCATTCTGGGACTTCACCTTGCCGGGATCTTCCGCATCGCTCCGCTCATGCGTGAGCGCCGGATTCACGTGAACGACAAGCCTGCCGGGTATATCGGCACGCTGGGTGTCGGCGCCGCCTTCGGTGCGGGGTGGACCCCCTGCATCGGTCCGGTTCTTGGCGCCATCCTCACCCTGGCAGGCACGCAAGAATCCGTGTGGTCCGGGGTGTTGCTCCTCAGCGTGTACTCGCTGGGGCTGGCCATCCCGTTCCTCGTTTCGGCCCTGGCTCTGGACCTCTTCCTCGGCACGTTCTCCAAGTTCCGGCGTTTCCTGCCGGTGGTAGAGAAGGCCTCGGGCGTGATGCTCATCATACTGGGGCTGCTACTGGCGACGGGCTCGTTCACGATCCTGAGCTCGTATCTGGTGCGCTTTACGCCGGAGTGGGTGCTGCAGAGGATTTAGTGTCCTGTCCCGGCAATACGCTGGCATTGATCTCGCTACGCTTCGATCGTCTCGCGGTCAACTCGGCAATCAAAAGAAGCGTGCAGGTCGCTCGGCTCGTGGACCGCTGCATCCACCCAGGCCGCGTTGTTCCTCCTCAAAATGGCGGTGCCATTCCTCGTCGTCTCGCCTTGCCAGGGCGGCGCGACCACCACCACTCGGGAACTCGAGTGCCACCGCCTCCGTCCCGTCATGACGGGCTTCCTGACCCATTTCGGGCCACTGGTGATGCCAGGGCTCTTGCATGGGGTGTTGGGACGACTGATAGGGTCGTGAGACTGGAGGAAGTTGGTGCGACAGGTTCTCCGGCGGTTGGTGAGCTCCCCCGCTCTCATTTCGTCGGGGTGGTCTTCCGTCAGGTCGTACCTCACCACAATGAGTGTGCGGGAAGGAAACTCAAGGCACTGCTGGTGAGGTTTCGGGCCGTGCGGGGAATCATGCGCCCGAGGAGATCGGCCATCGACCCAGCCCCCAGGGAGAGGAGACGAGACTGGCCCAGGGCTATATGAGGAGGGACCTTACCCCGATTCTCCCTACCAGGCAGCCGGAAGACCCCGTCCCACAAGGGCTCCCGCCTGGTAATGGGCGTGTTACCACCCGTTACCACCCCACCGGGAGCGCACTGAGCAAGTGGCGCTTCTCCTGCCTTCCCTTGGATTCTGGCGAATTCAGACCTACCTGAGTAGGGATCCGATGTCTCGTGTCACCGGGAGAGCACGGGAGACGCCTTCCTGGGGCTTCCGTGCCTAGGATCAGCCCCCCGCAGCCCGAGTCCCCGGCCGACTATCGCAGCACGTCTGAACGCTTCACCCATCTTCTCAACCCGTTCGCCCTCTTCCTTTCAGAGCTTCCTCGGATCGAGGAACACCGGGTCATTGAACCTGTCCATCACCAGTCTCAGTTGGAGGAAACAGACCTAGCTCTATGCCCAGGGTCAAATCCCCGAGATCGATCGCCCGACGCCACGCCTCCCGCCTCAACTCGTGGGCCTTTAGTTCCTCCGGCGATAACTTCGACGGATCGACGAACACCGGATCATCGAATTTACCCATCCCCTGCCTCCTCGGGTGGTGCGAACAGACCAAGCTTATCCATCGCTCCTCTTTTGCTATCCTCCACCTCAAGAGTAATACACCTTGAACCTTCGTGGAGTTGTCCCCCCCCCCCACAGTGGACGCCTCATCTCTTGGGAGAAGGGAGTCCAGCTCCCCCGATCCCGTTACCAGGCACCCCGACAACCCTGTCCGATAAGGGCTTCAGCCTGGTAATAGGGGACTTCCCATCCGTTCCCACCCTAGCCAGCCATCAGGCAGGCCCTTCCGTGCCCTTCCCTGAATTCGGTGAATTCATATCTACCCTGAGTAGGGATCCGATGTCTCGTGTCACCGGGAGAGCAAGGGAGACGCCTTCCTGGGGCTTCCGTGCCTAGGACCAGCCCCCCTAAGCGAGCCCGAGTCCTTCGAGAGCCAGCTGGTGGTGGGTGGAGACGACTGGTGGTGAGTAGACCGCATACCTCATCGTCATGGTGATCGTGGCATGGCCGAGCTTCTGCTGTAGCTCCACGAGTGGCATCCCGGCCTTAGAGCAGTGGACGGCGTAGGTGTGCCGGAGGTCGTGGAAGCGTACGTCCTCGAGTTCCGCTGCCTTTCGGGTCTTCTCCCACGCATGTCTAAGTCCACCCTCCGTGACTCCAGGGAAGAGAAGGTCGGAGGGATCGAGCTGGTTCTCCTCCACCCATCGCTTGAGTTTCGAGAGCGCCTCGCCTGCCAGGGGGATCATCCTCCGAGCTCGGGCCGACTTGCCCTTCTGTACCACGAGGCTCTCAGTCTCGAAGTTCACGTCGCAGACCCGCAGGGCCAGGATCTCCCCCCTGCGCAGGCCGGTCGCGATCGCCAGCTGAAAGAGGACCCACCAGTCTCCCGCCATCTCTCTGAGGCGTTCAATCTCCTGGGCGGTAAGCCACCGGGTCCGATGGGCCTCCGGACGGCGCATGGAGAGCGCACCGAAGATCTCCCCTCTGCGCGACTCGCCGAAGCGCTCTCGCACCAGCCTGGAGATGCCGCTCATCTCACGGCGCTCCGTAGCAGCCGAGAGACCTAGCCTACCGTATAGACGCAGGAACTTTCGCAGATTGTCGGGATCACTGAGCCACGAGACCCTGGCGTGCCCGGGGGCAAACTCCTCCAAGCGAGCGAGGGCAGGAAGATAGCGCTTGTCCTCTAGGCTGGAGCGAAACTCGGCGACCGCGTCTCGCAGCAGAGGATCTTCTGCCTCGCGGGCGAGGTGTTCGAGGGTCCCCTTCACCTTGGCGGTGTGGAGTTCAGTGACCGAGAACCTACCCTCGCGCAGGGCATCGAGTAGATCGTGGCGACCGATGGCGGCCAGCTCACGAAGGGTCGCTTCCTGCTGCGCTGCCAAGCTCTTCCTGGTCGTTCGAGTCGACAGGGGACCGATCCTGCGTCCGTAGCCGTGCGGCTTGAGGTCGACGTAGTAGATGCGCCCGCGTCGGAAAGGCATCAGGTGCCTCCCATCAGGCAAGCGGCCTCATAGGCCACGACATCCGCCCAGCGGTAGCGGCGTGTCTTGGGACCCAGCTTCACAGAGGGCAGCTCGGATTCAGGGATCCGATACACAGTGTCGCGATGCACCTGCCATCTCTCTGCAATCTCGGCAGCTGTCACCAATGAGTCCCTCCCCGGGTGTCGACGCGGCATCGAAACGGTGTTCATCGAGTCCCCCCATCGGAAAAAGAATGCCGATCGACCCAGGCGAACAATTTCATGGTTATTCGCCTTCCTGAACCGACTGAGCCGGAGTCAGTGCCGGAGTCATCGGGGTCCGATGCTTCATCCGGCATGAGGCCCCCGTCCTCGTCGACCACATACGCCTCGTTGGCCATAGCCCTCTCGATGTCAGCAGGCCTCGGGATTGGGATGGGCTCCAAGCTCACGTCCCGGATGGGTTTGAACTCCCAGGCTCCGCCTTTCTCAGCCCTCCTTGACTCCCAATAGCCCACTTCAACGAGTCTCTTGGACCACTTTCGAACGGTCTTATCTTCGGCGATGTTATTGATGCTTGCCGCCGTTATGAGTTCCGGCTGTCGCACCCAGACCTCCTCCCGCCACCTCGTTCCGGGCCTGCCGGTCGGGGAGAGATTCCTCACTAACTGGTCCAGGGCGGCCGCCGTCTCGTTCAGGCCGCTCATCGAGGGCTCGAGGACGGCCTGAAGCAGGGGGTAGACCATCGAGTAATCCAAAGCGGTGGCTATGAGATACCCCCCATCGTCTCTCTCTCGGTCGATTTGATGGAGGAGAGCGCAGGCGCGAAGGAGATTCATGACTCGTTGGAAGTCCCTTCGAGCCCGAGGGATCCGATCAGGGAAGGACTCCGCGATATGGTGGGCAAAGGGCACCCGAACCTGAGCGGGTTTCAGTTGGCGCATCGCACACTGCCACACCTGCTGTGTCCGATCCATCTGCTCCTGGTTGCAGCTGACACCTGCCCAGCGCAAAGCCTCCGAGTTGACAACGAGCCGCGTCAGGTCGCTAGACTCATCGGTGTGGAGGATGAACACCCGCGTCTCGTTCTCATCGTTCACCGCTACACTCGTCGTCGTCGTAATGATGCTCGCCATGATGTAGGCTTTGACCGTGTGGGAGCTTCCATCGATTACGGTCAGCCGTTCCACGTGGCCCTCCGACATCGCCTGGCGCACGACGTAGTCGGCCTGCTCCTCCCCGTGGTTCTCCTGTATGACGAGGACCCCGTCCATGTCCCCGTGATAGATGAGGGCCTGTGGCGAGAGGCCGGTCAGACACCTGCTTCGCTCGGGGGGAAGCAGGTCGAGGACGCTCCGTACAAGTTGGTTCTTACCAGTCGAGCTCTCGCCTTTGATGATCTCGTGGATCGCGTCGGCATGGCGCATCGCGGTGAGACCGGCCACGCCCGCGAGAAGAACCATTCCCCGGTTTACCTCCTCACCGACATGGCCCCTCCTGTCGGTCTCGGCGATCATTTCATCGAGGAGGTTCGGCCTTCTCAGGAGCTCGCAGGCTAGAGCCTCAATCTCGGGATCGACGGGCTCTGTAGCCTGGTCTGAGTCAGTGTGATCCTGTGTGGAATCGGGACGGGGCTCAGTGGAATCCCAAACCTCCGCAGGTCGATCGACTCCGGCCTCCTTGAGAATCCGACGGACCTCTGTGCCGATCGTGGCCTCAAGGGTGGATGGGGGATTCTCACGGCGCCATTGCCGAATGCTCTCGAGTGTGAGGTGAAGTAGAGCAGGCGAAAAGCCTTCTGAGAGGGACCGAACTCCCAGGCCCTCCAGCAATTCCTCTGGTGTGGAGGTGGGTGGGTAGCGGGTGATCCCTTTCGCGATGCGTCGGACCTCCTCCACTGAGAGCGGAGGGCTGCAGTTGGCCTGATTGAGGCGCCCGATAACCTCGAGAATCTTCTCACTGGAAAGTCCATCCCGCCGAAGCTTCCCCGCATGGCTCACCAGCCGAGTGTTCCGCTCGCCCTCATGCCAAGCCTTATCCCCGTTGCCCTCGGAGGTCGAGTGAGAGACGGTATGAGACGTGATCAGTTTAAGCAGCCACGCCGGCAGGGCTGCTAGCTCGATTTCGTCGGGAGAACAGCCAGGTGCCCACGCGTATCGCTCCCCACTGATGTGGCGACTCGGCGGGGCAACGATGTACCCGCCATCACCTCGGACATCCAAGCCGGGCCGGAATCCGGCCCGGTTCCTCACCGGAGTACCAGGGTGCTGGAAAAGGTAGTGTCGGCCCCCTCCCCCGGTGCGCTGCTGAACTGTGGCGGGCAGGGGACCGTGTAGGGCTTCGAGCTGGGCTAGAGACTCATCGCCTCCGTGGTCCGGATCGATGTCGAGCACGATCAGCCCGGACTCGGCACCCGTGCGAATCCCGACGTTCGCATCCGGCCATTCCCGCCACCAGCCACGGATCTGGTCCGGATCGGTAGATGCATCATGGAGCCCCCTGTGCGTATAAGGACGCTTTCCGGGGCTCGAGCAGTCCTCGTCTCCGCACGAGCAGCTGCCATCTTCTCCGGGGCTATGCAGGGGCAGGACGGCAAGGCCGTGGTGGTTGTAGCCGAGGGCTGCCTCCATGATTTGAAGCCCCGGCGGCGCTGGTTCTTCGTGAGGGTGGACATTGGTCCTGTCGTCTCGGTCGTTCATATCAACCTCCACACTGAGCGTGTATACTCTCCCCTACACCCCTCTATCGTCTTCTTAACGGCTTAAGTAAAATCATTAAGATCTAGGGTATGAATGCGAGGATACCAGAGGACGTCTGGTCACTTGCCTTGAAGCTTGTGGCCGGGTGCCTAGACGTACGTGGCCGGGAGGTCGAGCCAATGCACCGCTCAACTTCTCGCTGACCTCGGCGTGACCCGCTCGTTGAGCCGGCCTCAGGTGTCGGATGACAACCCGTTTTCCGAGGCTCAGTTCAAAACCTTGAAGTACCATCCCTCGTTTCCCGGACGGTTCGGGGATCAGGGCCAAGCCAAGACGTTCTGTCGATCGTTCTTCCGCTGGTACAATGCCGAGCACCGCCATGGCGGCATCTCGATGCTAACCCCCGAGCAGGTCCACTTCGGGAACGCCGATCAGGTCATTGCCGGCAGGAAATCCGTGCTCCGCGAAGCATGGGCCGCTCATCCCGAACGCTTCGTCAGAGGTGTGCCGAAGCCCAAACCGCTCCCGGAGGCCGTCTTCATCAATCCTCCCATCCCTTCCCTCACCACACAGGACATTGCTCTCTAATTAATCCCGTAGAGTGTCCCATTGTCGTTGACAGGTTCCGTATCAACCTCCACACTGAGCGTGTATACTCTCCCCTACACCCCTCTATCGTCTTCTTAACGGCTTAAGTAAAATCATTAAGATCTAGGGTATGAATGCGAGGATACCAGAGGACGTCTGGTCACTTGCCTTGAAGCTTGTGGCCGGGTGCCTAGACATACGTGGCCGGGAGGTCGAGCGGAGGGCTCGCCTCCTTGCCCAGGACCTATGGGCTGACCGGGAGCGGATATGTCACGTGTTGAAGCCAGGCCTTCAGGAATCAGAGGCTGAGCAGGGATGGGAGGCCAAGACACTCTGGGAGGATCCGCCGACCGGGATTTCTCAGTCAACCGGTGATGCCGTTCGGTTCGCCCGGACGTCGCTGCGGGGCAAGGCTGACCCGTGTGGCGAATTTATTCCTACTCCGTCTGTTCAGGTTCGCATAGATCGGCCTCTTCGCGTTAGCGACCTGGATAGACTGCGTAGCGAGGTCAACGCTCGTCTAGGTTACCGCAGCAGGGGAGCCCAGGAGCGCCGATGTCTGGAGCACATCGTGGAACAGGAATTGGGCCTCGAGGAGCGTGATTCACGCAAGGGTAGTTGGGAGAAAGTCGACGAACGATGGGTCGGCCACGGCCAAGAATCCAAGAACTGGCAAGCTCACATGATGTGTTATCGACGCCTTAAGGGCCTAGTGTAGCGCCCGGGCCCCAGGCCACGACCACCCACAGCACGGCACTCTAGGGCCCTCAGTGAATCAGGAGTGAATTCAGGGCCATCCAAATGGGGACTGGAGTTCCAGAAGCCACCGGAGGGCAAGGGGAGACACCTCGACAGCCATGCGGTGCACCGGGGGGGGGGAGAGCTCAGTGGGTTGGTTATACAGCCCGGATCACGAGGCAAGGCTCCGCAAGTATGCCAACATCGTCCGTCCAGCACGAACGGAGCAGAGCTGCCCCGACTAGGGATTGAACTTCATCCTCATGGATCGCATTCACGCGGTTGACGTCGGGCAGCGCATGGAGAAACGCTTCGACTGCCAACTTCGCATCGCGAGCGTGCAGGTCCTCACCTCCGGCCGCCTTGGCGTCCCCCGACACAAACGCCTCCCACAGGAAGAGGCCCGGACCATCCTCCGGCGTCTGGTCCCATCGCAGATAACTCGGCGGAACGTCTCCGAGGGTTCGTCGGACTTCCCTTCGGACTTCCCTAAGGATCCACGGAACCTGGGTCAGACCAACGGCCAGGACGGCACACCCTGCGCCTGCACTCCACGGACGATTCCCGTCCCCGCGACGCCCGCTGGTCAGCTCTTCGGGGCGCTCCCGCAGGGGCACGAAAAGCGGACACTCGAAGCCGAGTGCCACGAGCGCCCCGGAACGGAGGTCGTCCGCCACCGCCTGGACGAGCTTCTCGATGGAGTCCTCTAGGAGGAAATCATCCGACTGCGGCTGACCTCTGGCCCAACCGAACCGGCCCCGCTTCACCGATCCGACATCGGCACAGAAGACCACGAGACCGGGCATGGAAGGGCCGCCTAGGTAAGCGCCAGATGAATCCTGGTCGGCGGCGGATACGGATACCCCGATTCACGAAGCCACTGAGCGCTCGGCCTCGGCGAGAAGCCGACTCGCGGGGACTCCGAGAGCACCGGAGAGTTGCGCCAGGGACTTCAGCGTAAGGTTCCGGACGCCCCTCTCCACGCCGCTGATGTATGTGCGATCAAGCCCAGCTCGGTAACCCAGAGCTTCCTGGGATAGGCCGAGGCTGGACCGCTGTGTACGGATCGCCGCACCCACGGCCCTCAGCCACAGATCTGCCTGATTACTCGGAGGTCTCGCCACACGGGCAAGAGCCGCACCTGTAGACCATGTGTCTACGGACTATACGTCACATATCTGGGAATAGCGATCCCGCCTGGGCTGTCTAGCGGCCTGGTACCAGCCAGCATCAGCCTCTCTTGGGTGGGCAGGCGCAGGTGATGGTGGCGAAGGGGGATGCAGGAGCGAGGTGGACCAGTGCGGCAGCTGGCTGGTCAGCTTGGTCCCTCAGGTGCTTATACATTCAGCACAAGCGTAAAGCGGGGTGTAGGTGCCACGGGAAGACCTTGGGATCCGTGTAGACGACGGGCATTGGACATACCCCCCGCTTGGCGGTGAAGTTGAGCGAGCGGTCGGCAGAGCCTCTCGGCACGCGGAGAATTCGACCTTGACCCCAAACGAGTTCATTGCGAAGTGGCACGCCTCGGAGTTGAAGGAGCGCTCTGCGGCGCAGGAGCACTTCATCGACCTGTGCCGGCTGCTCGGCGAACCCACGCCAGCCGAGGCCGACCCGAGGGGCGACCACTACTGCTTCGAGCGCGGAGCGCACAAGGACACCGGCGGGGAGGGCTGGGCGGACGTGTGGAAGCGGCACTGCTTCGCCTGGGAGTACAAGGGGAAGCACGCCGACCTAGATGCCGCGTTCAACCAGCTGAGGCAGTACGCCCTGGCCCTGGAGAACCCGCCTCTGCTGATCGTCTCGGACATGCGCCGGTTCCGGATCCGGACGAACTGGACGAACTCCGTGAGCAAGACGCACGAGTTCGGACTGGACGATCTCGTGGACGCGGCCGTTAGGGACAAGCTCAAGTGGGCGATGTCGGACCCGGAGCGACTGAGGCCGGGCGAGACGCGGCAGACGCTGACGGAACGGGCCGCCAAGACCTTCGCGGAGCTTGCGCAGTCGCTCCGGGACCGTGGCCATGCGCCGGAGGAGGTCGCCCACTTCGTCAACCGGCTCGTGTTCTGCATGTTCGCCGAGGACGTGGGATTGCTTCCCGACGACATGTTCACCCGCATGCTGACGCAGGCGCGCCGACAACCGGAGAAGTTCGAGGACGGGGCGCGGAAGCTGTTCGGAGCGATGTCCACGGGCGGTCAGGTGGGCTTCGAGGGCGTGGAGTGGTTCAACGGCGGGCTGTTCGAGGATGACGCGACGCTCCCCATGGACAAGGACCAGATCGAGACGACCCTGAAGGCGTCCGCACTCGACTGGTCGAGCATCGATCCCTCGATACTCGGCACGCTGTTCGAGCGGGGCCTGGACCCGGACAAGCGCTCGCAACTCGGGGCGCACTACACGGACCGGGACAAGATCATGCGGATCATCGATCCGGTGATCGTTCGCCCGCTCCTCGCCGAGTGGAAGACCGCCAAGGCACGGATCGCCGACAGCGTGGAACGCGCCGGATCCGCCAAGTCGCAGGCCGCGGCGACGCAGCACCGCGGCCGGGCAAAGAACGCGCTCGGGGCGGTTCTCGAACGGCTGCGGACCTTCACCGTCCTCGACCCCGCCTGCGGCTCGGGAAACTTCCTGTATCTGGCGCTCCACGCCCTCCACGACTTGGAGCACCGGGTGCAGCTGGAGGCCGAGGCCATGGGGCTTGAACGCGCCTTTCCCAACGTCGGTCCCGCCAACGTGAAGGGAATCGAGGTGAACGCCTACGCGGCTGAACTGGCGCGCGTGTCGGTGTGGATCGGGGAGATCCAGTGGATGCGCCGCAACGGGTTCCCGGGCTCGCGGCAGCCGATCCTCGATCCCTTGGAGACGATCGAATGCCGCGATGCGATCCTGACCCCGGATGGTGCCGAGCCAGAATGGCCGACGGCGGATGTCGTGATTGGTAACCCGCCGTTTCTGGGTGCCAGACTTCAAGTCTGGACACTCAACGAAGACTACGTGTCTCGACTTCGCAGAGCCTACAGCGGACGCGTGCCAGGCGGGGCGGATCTAGTTTGCTACTGGTTCGTCAAGGCCGGAGAACATGTGGGCCGTGGAGCCTCGACCCGTGTTGGTCTGGTCGCGACCAACTCGATCCGGGGCGGAGCGAACCGCCGGGCGCTGGAGACGGCGACGGAGGGCAGGCCGATCTTCGACGCTTGGAGCGACGAGCCATGGGTGATCGACGGCGCGGCCGTTCGCGTCTCGCTCGTGTGCTTCGCGAAAGCGGACGACGCACTCGCGCCGGAGCGTCGGCTCGACGGTGGGACCGTGGATGAGATCTACATGGACCTGACGGCGGCCAGGCGAGGGCAGGCCGGTGTTGACCTGACGAAGGCCCGGCGCCTCGCCCGGAACGCGGGTGTGGCCTTCATGGGCCACGCGAAGGGCGGCCCCTTCGACATTTCGGGCGATCTGGCGCGCGAATGGCTCCGCCTGCCCGCCAACCCGAACGGCCGGACCAATGCCGATGTCCTGAAGCCGTGGATGAACGGCATGGACCTAACCAAGCGGCCGGCAGGGAAATGGATCGTCGACTTCGGATGGACTATGTCGGAAAGCGACGCGGCGCTGTACGAAGAGCCGTTCCGGTGGGTTCAGGATCGCGTCTATCCGATGCGTCAACGGAACCCACGCGAAGCGCGCCGCAAGTACTGGTACCGCCACATGGATCCACCACAAAGCATGTGGCGGGCGCTCGACGGCCTGTCCCGCTACGTCGCGACGGCACGGGTTGCCAAGCACCGGCTGTTCGCCTGGTGCGACACGCGCATCTGTCCGGATCAGCAACTGATCGTCATCGCCCGCGAGGACGACACCACGTTCGGGATCCTCCACAGCCGCTTCCACGAGGTCTGGTCGCTCCGCAAAGGGACCAGCCTGGAGGACCGTCCGCGCTACACCCCCACCACCACCTTTGAAACCTTCCCCTTCCCGGAGGGACTCTCACCCGACGTGGCCGCCGGCGACTACCTCACGGATCCACGCGCCCAGGCCATCGCTTCGGCGGCCCGGCGGCTCGTCGAAATCCGCGACCGCTGGCTCAACCCGCCCGAGTGGGTGGAATGGGTCGAGGAGCCCGTCCCCGGCTATCCTCCACGCCCGGTACCGCGTGACGAGAAGGCTGCGACAGCGATCAAGAAGCGGACCCTGACCAACCTCTACAACGCCCGGCCACAATGGCTCGTCGACGCGCACGCCCAGCTCGACGACGCCGTGGCCGCGGCGTACGGCTGGCCCAGCGAGATCACGGATGACACGGCGCTACGTAAGCTACTCGCCCGAAACCGCTCGGACGGTCCCTGACGGCAGGCACATCATCTCGGATACCCACAAGTGCCGAATCACCCCGAGGGCAGCGCTCGAAATCACCGAGGTCCAAGATACGGTCGAAAGCTCGTGCGCCCTGGATGACTCGCAGGATGACGATGGGTGAACTCTGCCAGGCGAAGGAGCACGATCCAGTCGAATGCCCGCCACCACGGACTTCAATGAGGCCGGCGGCAAAGGACAGATAGTGTGTCCGGAGGACGACGGGTCGGTATCGTTAGAGCTTGAGCGGTTCGCAGAGATGTACGACGGGCCACTCGACTACTTCTTTCCAGACAGATCCCCTGACTAGGTAGACCTGGTAGATACTGGTAGTCGGGGCATTACCAGGTCAGAACCCCCGTCCGGTGCGGCTTCTGGGCCGCCTGGTAGTCGTCTGGGGGAAGAGAGGGGGAGGCCAGAGTCCGGCCCGGCGTTGGCCTCCCCGCATTTGGAGTAAACTCAGTGCTCCCTAAATGGGCACCGAGTATCCCGTGGGACGGGGACGCAGAGGAGGCGTGCTCGTGGAGAATCGGACGAGCCGCCGCACTCCGACTGCCGACCTGGAACCATGAGAAGGGGCTTCAGACCACCGAAACCCCAAAATCGGGGCTCTCCCCCCAACATTTCTCCCATCATATATCCTGCGAGCCGCGTCATGACGGGCTCTGCGCCGCGTGGAGAATGCGGCGTGTCACATCCAGGAGCAGCCAGGCCTTCCTGGGAGCCCCAACCGCAAGTACCCATCGTGACGGAGCGAGCCAAGGATGCTCACAACGCGGTTCAGCTCTTGGGTGATGACGGAGACGACATGTATAACGTCGAGCCACACATGCTCGATACGGGTACGGACTTCGCTCTTCTCCAGCAGGCCACTGAGCTTCCGAGGGGAGGACCGGAAACCCTGGGGATCTCTGGCATATCAACCTGAGGCCGAGCAAGTCCGCTCATCTTGCACCTTTTTCGCCTGAGTTCCTACTACGCGCCGTGACCCTGGCGTGTCCGGCGGAGGTCCGGCCGATTTGGGCTAAGCGGCTACACGCTCAACCTGGCGGGAGATTTGGCGAAGGAAGAAACGAAGCTGGCGGAGTTTCTTGAGACGAGTTCTACAGCCACTTCCTCGAGGACCGCGGATCATCCTGGGCCGAGCTCGTTGACGACGTCGAAGCGCTGAGCACGCTGGGGCTCCTGTGGATCACGACTACCACTCCATCTCCGAGCCGAAATCGGCGTTCTCGGACTTGGAGCACCGCGGGCTGCTCAGCCAGCGCGTGGGAGACCCGATCGAGCCCGGGAGCGAAGAAGAGCCCTACGTGCCCGACGTGGGTACCCGGGCGCGCGCCCGAGCGAGGTTCATCCGGGAGCATTCGAACCGATCCGATCTGATCATGACCTGGGATCGGGTATTTGAGCGCAGCAGTCAGCGCGTGAGGACGCTGTTCGATCCGTTTGCGAAAGCGTATGCGGGGTAGGAGTGGTAGGAGGGGTGCGAAGGGCAAGAAGCGTAGGAAGAGTGAAAAGAGTGGGAAGAGTGGCGAAGGTAGGAAGGGTGGCAAGGGTAGAAAGTCCGACCCGGTCGCGCGTCTCAAGGCGGGCCTGGTCACACGCTATGAACGTTCCAGTGTTGACGACCTCGTCCGCTGCCCGTTCTGCAAGGCTGAGATCTCGTCCACCGCCCGGAAGTGCCGCTATTGTAGTGAGTGGGTAGCAGGGCGGTGCCGGCAGTGCGGTGCGGGGATCAGGGGTAGATGGGCGGCTCACTCACTCTGCGCGAACTGTGAACAAGCCGTTCCTCCTGCGAACCCCCCGCAGGTATTCCAGCACATTACCGCAACGGGGGGCCTGAGGTCGTGCGCTCGGTGCGGTATCCAGACCATGCACTTCCAACAAAAGCCGAATCCACATCCTCCACCTGCTGCTCACGGTCTTCACCGTCGGCATCTGGCTTCCCGTATGGGCGCTCGTCGGTTTCTTGCGAGAGAAGCCACAGTGTGGTGTGTGCGGTAGGAAACCCGGCTTGTTCGGATCCCGGTAGCGGTCGGAGACAGGCGGCGAGACGCGCCCGCGTCCCCCTAGCGCATTCCGGGAGGGGCGACCCGGCGCATCGTCGCCTGCTCGAACGCGTAAGCAAGCTCGATCAGCCGCGGCTCGCTGCACTCCATCCCTGCGAAGCTCACGCCGAAGGGGCGGGGCTTGGCGTCGAACCCCTCCGGCATCGGTGGGCCGCCCGCGTCCTCGAGGAATCCGAACGGCACGATCACCGTCGGATAGCCGGGCCGGGCGGAGATGCTGGCGCCGCTCGACCCCGGGAAGAGGAGCGCGTCCAACTCGAGGCCGATCATCACCTCGTCGATCCCGTGCTCGCCGTTCAGGTACAGGTCGCGCGCGCGATCGGCCTCGTATTCGGCACGGTCTTCGTCCAGGTCGATCTCGTCGGACCCATCGAGTCGGGCCTGAGCATACTTGAGGGAGCCGGCTCCCTCGTGAGCCAGGTTCCACTCGCGCAGCTCGGTGAGCGTCCCGACGGGCGCGGACTCGCCCAGCGTCGCGAGCCACGCGTTGAAGTCCCGCTTCATCCCGTAGTTGAGCACGCTGCTGCCCCCGCTCGCGAGCAGGTTGTTCGCGGGATCCGGGTCGATCACGCTGGGGATGTCCGCCGGATCGACGATCGTCGCCCCTTGCGCCATGAGGATCTCGATCGCCTCGGCCATCACCACCCTTCCCTCGTCCGACAGCCTGTTCTGGAACCGGTCGGTTCCGGGGACCCGAACCGAGTCGTAATACGAGGCCCGAGGGATGCCGATGCGGGCTCCCTGCAGTCCGTCGGCCCGGAGAAACGCCGTGTAGTCTCCGTTCAGCGGAGGCTCGCAGCGCAACGTTGCGGCGTCGTTCGGATCCGGCTCCGTGCCCTCGAGTGCCCCGAGGAAGATCGCCGCGTCGGTGACGGTCCGCGCCATGGGGCCGGCGATGTCCTGATCGGCTGTGATCGGGATCACGCCATAGCGGCTCACACGCCCGACCGTGGGCTTGACCCCCGCCAGCATATTCGCGTTCGCCGGCGACAGGATCGAGCCCGAGGTCTCGGTGCCCACGTTCACGGCCCAGAAGCTCATCGCGGTGCCGATGCCGGAGCTCGAGCCGCCGGTCCCCATCACGGGGCGACCGTCGTTTCGGCCCTCCCGCGGATCACGGCGGGGGTCGTATGGGTTCAGGCCGAAGCCCCCGACCGCGCTGTAGTTCCCAGGCATGCCCGCGGCGGTGAAGTTCGCGAGCTCGGTCATCACCGTCTTCGCGAGAATTATGGCGCCGGCCTCGCGGAGGTTCGTGGTCAGCGTGGCCTCGTACGGGGGGACGAATCCCTCGAAGGCCAGGGCACCCCCGGTGGTCGGCATGTGGGTAGTGTGCACGTTGTCCTTGAGGGCGACCGGGACGCCGTGGAGCGGACCGCGCACGCGACCCTCGGCGCGCTCCTGGTCGAGTCGGTCCGCTTCCGTGAGCGCGTTGGCGTTGATCGCGATCGCCGCGTTCACGCGCTCCTCATAGAGGGCGATGCGCAGGAGGTGGGCCTCCACCAATGCCCGCGAAGTAAGGCGCCCTTCCTCCATCGCGCGCTGCATCTCGGGGATGGTCGCCTCGACGACGACGAAGCGCTCCTCGCCCGTGTCGGGCGACGTGCAGGACGAAAGCAACGCTCCCAGCAAACCGGCGACGAGCACAAGGCCGGGACGATTCTTGAACATGGTCATGGGCTAGCTCCCTCGGAACCGGACACCAGATGAGCCTTTTCGAGGCCGCCCTGGACGCCCTCAGTGCGCCCCGGTCAGCTCCTCACTCAGCCTGCGAAGCTTGGCGCGAGCCTCCTCGTCGTACGCCTGGGCGTTCGCACGCGCGGGCCGCAGGCGATTGAAGTAGCCGCCACTGCCGATATCGGGTGAGGTGATCAGCTGCATCACCGCGTCCGCCCCTTCGCCGACAGTGGCCCTCGGCGTGAGCCCCGCCCTCCTCACCATCCCCGTGTCCATGTAGGTAGCCGGATGCAGCGCGTTCACGACCACGTCCGTTCCCGCCAGCTCTTCGGCGAGGTCGATCGTGAACATGACTTGAGCGAGCTTGCTCTGGGCGTACGCGCGACCACCGCTGAAATTGTTCTCGATCATCACGTCGTCGAAGTCGATCGGCTGCTGAGCACCCGACGACACGTTGACAATGCGTGAGGGGGCGTTCGCGCGGAGTCGAGGCAAGAACATCCGGGTGAGGAGGAAGTGCGAGAGGTGGTTCACCTGGAAGCGCAGCTCGAGCCCATCCTCCGAGATCATCCGCTCATCGGGAGCCCTGCCGAAGCCGGCGTTGTTGACGAGCACATCGAGTCGGTCATAGTCGCGCAGGATCGTCTCACCGAACTCCCGGACCTGGTCGAACGATGAGAGGTCCGCGGCGTAGAAGCGCGCGTTCCCAACCCCCTCGCTCTCGATCGCCTCGACGACCTCCATCCCTCGGTCACGGTTCCGGCCGTGGACGATGACGAAGGCACCCATCGACCCGAGCCTGCGCGCGACCTCGCGCCCCAGTCCGCTCGTCGAGCCCGTGACGAGCACAACCTGCTGCCCAGGTCGGGGGCTCGGCGCCTGCGCGTCGACGGTCGGTGCGCTCACGGCCAACGCGCATGACAGACCGGCCGAGAGCATGGCGAAGCGTAGCGTACGCGGTGAGGGTGATGTCCTCTCGTATGTAACGCTCTTGCTCAGGTCCATGTGCCTACTGCTCCTTCCTCTCGGTCTCTGCCTCGTTTCTCGGTCCTGAATAGCGGTGCCGCGCTCCCAGAAATCAAGCTCGACAGGACGCCCATCGGGGGCTTGAGCTACGCTTCCAGCGCCCCCGCGCGGCCATCCTCCAGGGGTCGCTCCCGGTCCATCAGTCCCTCGCGGGAAGGCCCTCTGCCTGCGCCGCGTCGGGTGTGCTGAGGTACAGATAGCGCTTCGTCTCGGATTGATCCTGCGCGTGCAGAGCCGCCGCGAACGCCGGAAAAAGGAAGACTGTCAGGAGAAAGAGTTTCCGCATGAGATGGCCTCCTGGTGAAGCGTTTGAGAACTCACCATGGACGCTGACGAGCGGGCTGGCAAGCATCAGCCGGTGCAAGGGATAGCGCGAGAGGCTTTTTCAAGAGATCATGAGGTCCATCTATCCGAACTCGTATATCCTGCACCCACAGCCCAGGCGAACCGATGCCCACTACGATGGCCAGCCGGTGGACCCGACCAACTGGACCCATCCCCCTTTCGAACCGACGTTCTATACGGCGGCGATGGAGGCCGGAGGGGAGCCGCGGATGTTTCCCGAGGAAGGGGAGGCGGTCCGGTGTCCCGTTAAGGAGCTCCACATGAATCGCCCCCTCGCCATGTCTGACGGCGTCACCCTACCGGCTGGTTCGACCTGAATGGAAGGCCACGCCTATCCGTTGGAGCCCTCAACGGACCAGATGCGGGTGATGGTCGATAAGGCAGCCGAGCGGGTGATCGATCACATCGCTTCGCTACCGCGTCAACCGGCCTCCTACGACGAACACGAGGCCGATGCACATGCCAGGGCGGCCGCACTTGCCGAGTCCCTCCCGGAGCGGGGCACCGACCTCGATGGGCTCTTGGACCTCCTGTTCCGGGAGGCGGTCCCGCTCTCCTACAACACGGCTGCACCGGGTTATCTCGCGTACATCCCGGGGGGTGGCGTCTTCCCGTCCGCGGTCGCCGACTTCATCGCGAACGCCGTGAATCGATACGTCGGGGTGTGGATTGCCGCACCGGGACTCGTGCAGCTCGAGCTGAACGTCGTTCGGTGGTTCTGTGAGATCATCGGCTATCCACCCAGCTCTGGTGGCATCCTCACCAGCGGCGGGTCCTTGGCGAACTTCACCGCGATGGTAACCGGGCGGAGGGAACGCCTTCCCGATGACTTCCTGGCCGGGACGATCTACACCTCGGACCAAACCCATCATTCCGTTCGGAAGGCGGTGATCCTGGCGGGTTTTCGGGAGGAGAACGTTCGTGAGATCGCCACGAACGAGGACTATGAGATACGCCTCGACGACTTGCGGCGGCGCATCGCCGAAGACCGGGAAGGCGGACTGCGACCCTTCATGCTCGTGACCAGCGCGGGCACCACGAACACGGGGGCCGTCGACGATCTAGGTGGCGCCGCCGACGTAGCCGAAGACGAGGGACTGTGGCTGCATGTCGATGCGGCGTATGGCGGTTTCTTCATGCTTACGGAGCGAGGGCGGGAGGCCATGCGAGGCATCGAGCGGGCTGACTCGGTCGCGCTCGACCCGCATAAGGGGTTGTTTCTGCCGTACGGCAGCGGATCACTGCTTGTGCGTGATCCCGAGGCGCTGCGGCGGGCGCACACGACCTTCGCCGACTACATGCCGGAGATGCAGCAGGACGTCGACCTCGTCGACTTCTGTCAGATATCGCCCGAGCTGTCCCGGGACTTCAGGGGACTGCGAGCGTGGCTTCCCATCAAGCTCTTCGGAATCGATGCCTTTCGCTCGAGCCTCGATGAAAAGCTCGATCTCGCGCGGTGGGCTACCGACCAGCTCAGAGAGGTACCGGGCATGGAGATCCTCGCGGAGCCCCAGCTCTCCCTCACTGCCTTCCGTTGGGCTCCTGCAGGCTACTCCGAAGACGGACTGAACGACCTGAACCGCGACCTGCTCACTTGCGTCAACGCTCGACAGAACGTCTACCTCACCGGCACGATGCTTCGGGACCGGTACGCCCTTCGGATCTGCGTGCTCTCATTCCGGACGCACCGCGACCGCATGGAACAGTGTGTCGTCGACATTCGGGAGTGCATGGAGGAGCTGACCAGGGCGGAATAGCGACTCCCACTACGCGTCTAGTGTCTCCACTTCGAAGCTCACCCTCCGTGCATCGAACGCCATGCGGCCGCCGATGTGCCTGGAGTTGTCGATGGGCTCGGGGTACCCCCGAGGTTGGGTCAATAGGTGTGTAAACGTATCAGGCGGTATTCTTCCGCTGTTGGGTTGAGACCTCTTTTATATATATGTAGTAGTATGGCTAGTAGTGGTGGGCTGTGGACCCAGGACCGGGCCGATCCGGTCGCACGGGTTGTCGATCCGAAACTCCATCGCCACGGCCCATTCCAACACCGCACGGAGGCGTTGGCGCAGCTTCCGGGCGGTGGCCCGCCTTCTCGTGCCAGATGGGCGCGAGGATCTCCAGCATGTCGGCGCTAGTGACCTCCGACACCGGCACCTTCCCGACCCGCGGGAAGGCATACCGCTCGAAGGTCAACATCCAGTCGCGGCCCTGCGCTCGACTTCGCCACCCGGCCCTCTTCTGCTCGACCACACGTCGAGCGGCTTCGGCGAACGTGGGTATGCCGACGGAGCGCCGCTTCTCGGCCAGCGGGTCGCCGAGAACCAGGCCCGTGGCGGCACCCGCGGCCGCCGAGATCAACAAGGGGGATCGGTGAGCACATCCACCACGGGGAGTCAGTGGGTGAGTTTGAAGAGTCGGACAAGCAGGTACAGCAGGTAGTGAGAGCTGATCGCCGGACCTCGCTATCCCAACTGTTGGGAGAACTGTTGGGACGTTGAGGCCTTGAGATATCCTCTGAGACCTGATCTTCCCTGAACCCAAGGTCTCCAGAGGCCCCGTCCTTGCGGGGCTCGTCGGCTCTGACCCGTCCTCGCAGCTCCTCGTTCCATGCCTTGCCAGGGCGGCGCATCGGTCCCCTCGGTGCGTCACCGTATTTCGGGCACAGGACACGAGTGTCCTGAGGTCCGTAGAGCCTCGTCAGTCCCCCGCGGTTCCGACCACAGTGGACTCGATGTCCTGTTCCAGCATCTGTCGACGGAGGAGTGTGGCGTAGGTACCACCGAGGGCCATGAGTTCGGAATGCCGGCCGCGCTCCGCGATGCGGCCGTCTGTCAGAACCAGGATCAGGTCGGCGTTCATGACCGCCGAGACCCGGTGGCTGATGATGAATGACGTCCGTCCCGCCATCACCCGAGCCAGGTCGTCCAGAATGCGGGCCTCGGTATCGGTGTCGACCGCGCTCAATGCGTCGTCCAGAATCAAGATCGTGGGGTCGCGCGCCACAGCACGGGCCAAAGTCGCGCGTTGCTTTTGACCTCCCGAGAGGTTGATCCCTCGCTCACCCAGATAGGTGCCGTAGCCCTTCGGAAACCCGCGGATCGACTCGTCCAGCTGGGCGATGCGAGCCGCCTCGGCCACGGCCTCTTCAGGATCTTCCAGAGGTCCCTCCGGGACGTTGTGGGCCTGGCGCTCCTCGCGCGCCCACCAGTCTCCGGGAAGTCCAAGGCCGATGTTTTCCTCGATGGTCGTGGAGAACAGGAACGGATCCTGCGGAACCATGCCGATCAGGGTCCGTAATTCTTCCGGGTCCAACTTCCTGACACCGACTCCGTCCACCAACACCTCACCTTCGGTGGCGTCGTAGACTCGCGGGATCAGCGAGACGAGGGTCGTTTTGCCCGAGCCTGTGGGGCCCACCACCGCCACGGTCTCGCCGGGCTTGGCCACGAATGAGACGTTTTCCAAGACGAGGCGTTCGGTACCGGGGTATCGGAACGACACGTTCCGGAACTCGATCTCCCCCCGCGCGCTCTCGAGGCGAGTGGGGAGCTGGGGAGCTCGGACGTCGGGCTCGGTGGATAGGATCTTGTTGATGCGGCCCATGCTCGCGGCGCCCCTCTGGTACAGGTTGACCACCCACCCCAGGGCGATGAGGGGCCAGATGAGAAGTGCCAGGTAGATCTGGAACGCTACGAAGGCACCGATGGTGATTCGCCCGGCGATGACCTCCAGTCCTCCGAACCAGAGGACGATCACCATACCCACACCCGAGAAGAGGGCCAGGATCGGGTGGAAGAGACCCGCCACCCTCACCAGGGCCATGTTCCGGTCCATGTACTGGCGATTGAGCTCGTCGAAGTGCTCTGCCTGTGACCCTTCTTGGACATATGCCCGCACGATTCGCATGCCCGTCAGGTTCTCCTGGACCATCGTCGACAGCGTAGAGAACTGCTCCTGGATCTGCTCGAAGTGGGCGTGGATGACCCGGCCGAAGGCGATGACCACGGGCGGGAGGACGATCATGGGGATCAATGCGAACGCCGTGAGCCGTGGACTGATCCACAGCATGAAGCTCAGGGCGAGGAGGAAGATGACCGACGTATTCACCGAGTACATGATGGCCGGACCCGCTGCCATGCGTACCGCCAGAGTGTCGTTCGTCGCCCGTGCCATGAGGTCGCCGGTACGAACCGATCCGTAGAATGTCGCGTCCAGCCGTAGTAGGTGTTTGAAGAAATCGTTCCGGAGGTCGCACTCGATACGGCGGCTCACCCCATTCAGCAACTCACGCATCCCGTACTTGGCAGCCCCTGCCACCAGGGCCACGCCCACGATGAGCAACGCGTAGGTGCCGATGCGAGCGGCTGTGACCGAGGGGTCGCCCAGGCCGTCGATGGCCAGCTTCACGAGGTACGGGGCGGCCACGGTGAAGAGGTTGGTGATCACGACCAGAACGAGCCCCAGCGCGAAGCCCCTTCGGTAGGGCCGGAAGTAAGGCAGGATCGTGCGGAGTTCCCTCATCGCCAAACGGGGCTCCCCCTTCTCACCACCCGACCGCCGTTCCGCCCCGCCGCGGGTCGGAGGCCGCCTGCAGCGTGCCGTCTGGCATGACGATGATGGCCTGCACGTCGCCCGAGACGCCGCCGCGCTCGACCATCGTGTGCCCTCGGGCTTCCAGAGCCGCCACCACCCCGGGCTCCAGCCCTCCCTTCTCGTAGTAGATCTGATCCGGTAAGTGCTGATGGTGGACGCGAGAAGCGTTCACGGCCTGCACCACGTTCATCCCGTAATCCACCACGTTCACGATGGTCTGAAAGGTCGTAGTGATGATCGTGGCGCCGCCGGGGGTTCCCGTGACGAAGAAGAGTTCTCCGTCGGGACGGATAACGATCGTGGGGGTCATGGCCGACAGCATGCGCTTGCCCGGACCCACGGCGTTGTTCTCGCCCTGCACGAGCCCGAACTGGTTGGGTGTGCCCGGTTTGGCGGCGAAGTCGTCCATCTCGTTGTTGAGCACGAACCCCGCGCCTGCCACGGTAACCTTGCTGCCGAACCAGGAGTTGATGGTGGTCGTGACCGAGACGGCGTTCCCGTCGGCATCGACAATCGAGAAGTGGGTCGTGTGATCCCCTTCGTGCGGAGGCTCCAGGCCGGGACCGACATCCGAGGACGGAGTGGTGCGATCCGTGATGTCCGCGCCCCTTTCTCGGGCGTACGCCTTCGACGTCATGCGCTCCAGGGGCATGTCTACAAAGTCGGGGTCGGCCAGGTACTCGTTGCGATCGGAGTAGGCTCGCCGCCACGCTTCCGCCAGGAGGTGGACCATGTCCGCCGAGTGCCAGTCTACGGACCTGAGGTCATGACCTTCCAGGATGTTGGCCATCTCGGCCATGGTGGCTCCACCCGACGACGAGGGCGGCATGGACAACACCCCATACCCTCGGTACGTGAACTCGACGGGGTCACGCCAGGCGGCCGTGTACGTTTCCAAGTCCTGGTGGGAAATGACGCCACCGCCACGCTCCATCTCGGCGACGATGAGGTCGGCGGTCTCGCCGCGGTAGAACCCGTCCGAGCCGTTGTCCCGAATCCGCCCCAGTGTCGAGGCGAGCGCCGGCTGCGAGAAGGTCTCCCCCACTTCGGCCACGTGTCCGTCGGGCAAGAAGGTGGCGGCTGTCGTCGCAAACCGCGTAAGGCCGTCACTCGAGCTCAATAGATTGCCGCGGAACCGCTCGTGCACCACGAACCCCTCGGCCAGCCCAACCGCCGGCTCCACCAGATCCGCCCACGGCAGAGAGCCGAAGCGCCGGTGTGCTTGCCAGAGCCCCATCACCGAGCCGGGCACACCGGCCGCCAGATGCCCGACCACCGACTTGTCGGTGAGGTTACCGTCCTCGTCGAGGAACATGTCACGCGTCGCGGCCAGGGGACCCTTCTCCCGGTAGTCCAGCGCGGCGGTGGTTCCATCCGCCATCCTCACCATCATGAACCCGCCACCGCCGATGTTGCCGGCTTCGGGGTTCACCACGGCCAGAGCCAGGGACACCGCAATGGCTGCGTCGACGGCGTTGCCGCCGGCCCGCATGACCTCGACGCCTATTTCACTGGCGTACACGTCGGTACTGACCACCATGCCGTTCGCGGCCGAGACCGGTGGTGTGTCCGACGGATACCGCCAGGCATCGTTGAACGAAACGACAGCCGCGCTGCCGCCGTCCGGCGCGGCACCCTCGGGAGCGCACGTCCCCGTTCCAAGGATCAGTACGAAGGCGAACGCACCCGGCGCAGCCGAGCGAAGCCATGTCAGTCGCGTACCGAGCATTCAATCATCCTCTCTAGTCGGTGTTGTCAGTCCCGGCCATCTCGCCGAGGAGGCGGATGGCACCGGCGGCCAGTGCAGCGGCGCCGACGGGAATCGCCGACTCGTCGATGTCGAAGTCGGATCTATGGTGCATACGTGGCTCGGAAGGGGCTGCGCCCAGGAAGAAAAAGGTGCCCGGTGCCTCTTGCGCCAGAAAGGAGAAGTCTGCCCCGAAGGTCATCGGCTCGATGGGCAAGGTTGCGTCCTCGCCCACCAGGTCGACGGCCGCGGCCTGCACCCACTGCGTGACGCGGGCGTCGTTGACCACGGGCAGGTACCCGGGGCCGATGTTGACGGTCACTTCGGCGCCGAGGGACTCGAGCATTCGAAACGATCCCTCCAGATGTCGGCAGAGCCGCTCGCGCACGTCCGGGGTGAAGAACCGCATGGTCCCCTCGAGCGTGATCCGGTCTGCCAACACGTTTCCGGCGGTGCCTCCCTCGATGCGACCGAAGGTGAGGACCCCCGCCTCGGTGGGAGAGAGGCCGCGAGAGACGGCCTGTTGTGCGGCGACGATCCCCTGAGCCGCCAGCACGAGCGCGTCCACACCCAGGTCCGGCCGGGCGGCGTGGCCGCTCTGGCCCCGGACCTCCACACGGATCTCCTCGGTGCCCGCCATCAGAGGGCCCGGCCGAAAGAAGAGCTTGCCCGAAGGGAGCACCGACGTGATGTGGAGTCCCGTCACGGCCGTGACTCCCTCCATCGCGCCCTCTTCCACCATGCGCATTGCGCCACTCTTGCCTTCGTCGTCGGTTCCCTCTTCGGAGGGCTGGAAGAGGAACCGAACGGTGCCGGCGGCAGCCGGCCCTCCTCTCGCTCGTGTGCCAGCAGCTTCGCCGCTCCGATCAGGCCTGCGACGTGGGCGTCGTGGCCACAGGCGTGCATGACGCCAGGGGTTTCGGACACGAAGGCGTGAGTGTTGGTCTCATGAATCGGAAGAGCGTCCATGTCGGCTCGGAGAGCGATCGTGGGACCCTCTCCGTTCTCGAGGTCGGCGACTACACCCGTGATCCCTACCTGGGTGCGGACCCGGCACCCCAGAGCCTCCATGGCCGTGGACGCGATAGCGGCGGTGCGCACCTCTTCAAAGGAGAGCTCCGGGTGTCGGTGCAGATCTCTGCGGATCTCCACCAGGTCGGGAGCCATCGATCGTGCCTGCTCGAGAAGGTCCAAAGGGAGTCACCCGGTGTATGTGGTCTGCGCCCGCCGTTTCAAGACAGGGCGTCGGTTGCTGCCTGAAAAATACGAAGGTTAGGTTGTTCGCGTGTGCAAGATGCCGCAAGCGGGTCGACAGATACCGCTCGCGAGCCGAGCGGACACCCCGGTTCACGTTTACGGAGGAGCGGTCGGCATTCATGCTCGATGACCGTCTTACAGAGCAGAGGAACCCGCGTTCCGCGCGCGTCGATACGCTCTCGTCATTGGAGATCGTAGATCTCATCAACGCCGAGGACCGGTTGGTGGCCGACGCCGTGGCGGAGGAACGCGTGGCGATGGCACGCACCATAGACATGGTCGTGGAGGTGTTCAGGGCGGGCGGGCGCTTGATCTACGTGGGGGCCGGCACTTCGGGCCGTCTGGGTGTGTTGGACGCGGCCGAGATGCCTCCCACGTTCGGCACCGATCCGACCATGGTCCAGGGCATCATCGCCGGAGGTTTGGAGGCGCTGGTTCGCTCCAGGGAGGGGGCTGAGGACAGCCCCGTGCAGGGGGCCGAGGACATCGATGGGCGGAATGTGGGACCGCTCGACTTCGTCTTGGGGATCGCCACGTCGGGGACCACGCCCTACGTGCATGAAGCGCTCGCTCGGGCCCGGGAACTGGGTGCCCGCACGGGATTCCTCCTCTGCACCCATCCGTCGCCTGAGCTGGTCGATACCCACGACGTCGTCATCGCCCCACTGGTGGGGCCGGAGGTGGTGACGGGATCCACGCGCATGAAGGCCGGAACCGCCACCAAGCTGGTTCTCAACATCATCACGACAGGCGCCATGATTCGCATCGGCAAGGTCTTCGGGAACCTCATGGTGGATCTCCAGGCCACGTGCGAGAAGCTTCAGGACCGGGCAGAGCGAATCCTCATGAATGCGCTTTATGTGGAACGGTCCGAGGCGACTGGCCTTCTCGACGCGGCGGGCGGTCATGTGAAGACGGCCTTGGTCATGGGTGGCAGAGGGGTCGGCAAGGAAGAGGCAACCGGCATACTCCACGCGGCAGACGGTGTGCTCACGCGCGTCCTGGAAGACCTGCCCTTGAACCCCAGCGGGAATCCCAGCGCGGACCCCAGCGGGGACTCCACCGAGTGAGTTCCGGGGAGCTCGTGGTGGGTCTCATGTCGGGGACCTCGCTGGACGGAATCGACGCCGCACTCGTACGCTTCGAGGGGAGCACGCTCGAGAATTTCGGGTGGAGGCTCGTCGCCTTCGCGAACACGCCATATGGCCCCGATCGACAGGCGCTCTTATTGAAGGGCATGGAAGATGGGACGCCGGATGGACTGTGCATCCTGAACGCCTCTCTCGGGGAGTGGATGGCTGCCGCCGTTCTGAACGTGTGCGAGGGTGCCGATGTGAACCCGACCGATCTCACGGCCGTCGGGTGCCACGGACATACCATTTGGCACATTCCACCGGAGGGTGGCGAGCGCGGGTCGACCCTCCAACTCGGCGATCCCGCCACCGTCGCCGAGGTCACGGGTGTGCCGGTCGTAAGCGACTTCCGAAGCCGAGACGTGGCCGCCGGAGGACACGGAGCACCCATGGTCACCTGGCCGGACTGGTTGCTCTATTCGGCGCAAGATCGGCGCCGAGCGGTACACAATATGGGTGGCATCTCCAACGTGACCTGGCTTCCCCCTTCGGGGTCCGACGAGCCCCTCCTGGCCTTCGACACGGGGCCCGGGATGGGCTTGGTGGACGAGGCCACTCGGCGGGCCACCCAGGGTGATCTCCCCTATGACGTCGATGGCGAGCTGGCCCGGAAGGGTCGGGTGGACCAGGCCCTACTGGCTCGCCTTCTCGACGACGACTACTTCCGCGCCGGGCCGCCCAAGACGACCGGTCGGGAGCGGTACGGTCGGGACTACGTGGATCGGCTCGCCGAGGGGCTCCGCCCCGGCTCGGACGAGCCGGCGTGGCGCGACCTTATCGCGACGCTCACCGCCCTGACGGCTCGCACCTTGGGTGAGGCCTACCGCACGTGGGTACTCCCGAAAGGGCTCGACGAAGTGTTCTTGATGGGCGGCGGATCTCGCAACCCCGTGCTGGTCGAGGCGATCCGGGCGGAGTTGGCTCCTCTTCCGGTGATGGACGGTGGCGAGTTGGGGGTCGACCCGGACGCCCGCGAGGCGCTCGCCTTTGCGGTTCTCACCTGGGCGCACCTGCACGGCGTCGCGTGCAACGCGCCCGACGCGACGGGGGCACGGGGCCCCCGGGTGCTGGGCTCCCTCACGCCCGGAGCGAGCTCGTGAGCTCGCGCTCCGGCGGGACCATGAGGCACACGAAGAACGTGAAGGAGCGGCGTCCCGTTCCTGCCTGGACGATCCTGGCGGCGGTGGCGATAGCGCACTTGGCCATCGCACTTCCGGCGCTCAACCCTGCCCCCCACAACGGGGGAGACAACGCCGGGTACATTTCGCTGGCGCACTCACTCGCTACGGGCGAGAGCTATGTGGAAGCGTGGGACCCCGCCGAGCTGCCCCACACGAAGTATCCTCCGTTTTATCCGGCGCTCCTGGCCGGCGCCATGCTGCTGGGCGCCGAAGCCTGGCTGACCTTCAAGCTCCTCTCCGTCCTACTGATAACCACGGCGGTGGTCTTGTCGTTCGGTTGGGTCAGGGACCGACATGGCTCGGGATTGGCTACGGGGGTGGCCGCGATCCTCGCCCTGTCTCCCGCGCTCTTGTGGTCCAGCAACTGGATTCTGTCCGACCCCCTCTTCCTGGCGCTGACCCTGGGGTGTCTCTGGGCCTTCCATCGGTCGGATGACGTCGAGAGCGCGTCTAGGACGGGACATCAACCGCCGAACGCAGATCCCGCGGGCGAGGGTGAAGGCGCCGGTGACCGCGTTGGTGACCGCCCTGGTGACCGCGTTGGTGGCCGCGCCGGTGGCCGCGTTGGTGTCTGGATCGCCGCCGGGTGCCTCATGGCCATCCTCGCGACCTTCACGCGCACGGCAGGCCTTCCGCTCATACTCGCTGTGGCGGGCACCTTGGTGCTCGCGCGCCGCTGGAAGGCCGTTGCGGGGTTCGGGGCTGCCTTCGCGATTCCCAGCCTGGCGTGGTGGCTACGCTCTCGCAGCTCGGGGCAGGCTCAGTACATCTCCGAGTTCTGGCTCATAGATCCGTACCGGCCCGACCTAGGGACCGCCGGTGTCGCCGACCTGCTCCACCGCGTTTTGGACAACCTCGAGGGTTACGTGTTCACACACATTCCGGGTGGGCTGACGACCTGGTCCGGGGCGCCCTTGACCTGGCTCGGCGTGTTTCTGATCGGCACAGGGGTGGTGGGGTGGACTATGCGTGTTCGAGACCGCCCCACCGTAGCCGAGTTGTTCTTTCCCCTCTACTTCGGCCTGATTCTGCTGTGGCCGGCGGTGTGGTCGGGGGATCGGTTCGCCCTGCCGCTCTATCCGCTCCTGCTTTTCTACTCGGGCGAGGCGCTCCTCGCGGGTGCGGCTCGTGTGCACCCCAGAGTGCCGCTCGTGGGCGGACTGATCGTCGCCTCGCTGCTGCTGGTCCCTTCCGCCCGGGGCTGGAACGATGCCACCCGGCGTGCGGCGGCGTGCCGCGAGGCGGTGCGGACCGCGGGCCCATTCGCATGCTACAGTGAGGGCTTTCAGCAGTTCGTGGCCGCTGCCCGATGGCTGGGCGAGAACGCTCCTGAGGGAGCGGGCGTCTTCAGCCGTAAGCCGCGGATCTTCTATACACTCTCGGGCGTCAGGAGTCGGACCTATCCCTTGAGCCCGGATCCGGACCGATTCTTCGACGAGGCCAGAGCCGCCGGAGTCTCGTACGTGGTGCTCGACCGGGTGGATCGATTGGCGAACGCTTATGTGACCCCGGTGCTGATGGCTCGGCCGAAGGCTTTTTGTGGCCTGGTGGGAGTGGGTAGGGGAGAGGCGACCACACAGATCTTCGGGATCATCGAAGAAGAGGGCGCCGCCGCCGAAGCCGATGGGGCGGAGGAGGAAGGGCGAGACGTAAGCATCGGCCCATGCCCCGACGCAATGCGAAGGGCGGAGCCGAGGGACCTGCCTTCTTATACGACTTCGCGTTTGCCCCTTCTCGCTCTGCCTTCGCCGTAGAGGAGTCCGAGCGCTGCGCCGAATGCCACGTGATGGGTCAGGGATCCGGACGGGGTCTCCTCGCCGGCGAAGAGCAAGGAGAGGACCGGCATCGTGCGATGAGGGCTTGCAGCACCCAGGATGCCATCGAGGCCGCCCATGGGCGACGCTACGTATTCCATGACGCCGAAGGTGGCACCGCGGAAGACGGGGGAGCCAGGCAGCCGGGCCTCCAACATGGAGCCATACAGGATCCCACGTCCAGCGCCGATCAGCAGCTCGAGCGCAGGATCCGGTGCGGTGCCGTTCTCGGCGGACGAGCCGTTCGGATTCCGCAGCACGCTCAACACGAAGGCCGCGCCGGCACCGGCCAGTGCGGCTCGGGCGATGCGCAGAGTACCGGGTCCGTCTCCGGCCAGGGCGGAGATCAGCTTGTGAGCCACGGCTCCGCCACCGGCGGCGAGGAGTTGGTCGACGGCGGAAGGCTGGGCCGTCTCGTCGGCCTTGCCCGGTTTCTTACTTACCTTCTTTGGGGCCGGAGCGTGCTGGCGCGCCGTTTCGAGCGCATAGCCCAGTTGGTACCAGATGTTTTTGGACGATTCGCTCATGCCCCGCGTGGCTCACTGTGATCGAGAGGGGAGGCCGTGGTAACCTGTTTTACATCGGCAGCGCAACTCTGATCGAAGGGTGATGACGACGACACCGTTTGACAAGGTCACCGGGCCGGAATGATTCGTCCCCAAGCATCGATCACACTCTGGTCGGTCGTCGTCGGCGGTGTGTTATGGACGACCACCGTGGCTGCGCAGGTGCCGCCCGACGCGAGCTGGCGAAGCCTTGAGACGACTCACTTTCGCGTCACGTTCCCGGCTGAACTGGAGGCTGTTGCCAGAAGGGCGGGAGAGCGTGCCGAGCGCGCGTACGGCTATCTGAGTGAGAGGCTGCTCACCCCGCCCAGTGGCCGGATCGAGCTCTTGTTGACTGACCATGCCGACCAGAGTAACGGGTTCGCCAACGCCCTCCCCTTCAATCGCATCACGGTCTTCGTCAGGCCTCCCATGGACGGATTCGGCGCCACCCACTTCGACGACTGGCTGGAGACGGTCGTCACCCACGAGCTGGTACACATATTTCACCTCGACCATACGGGACCCCTCGGGTCACTCGTGAGGGCAGTGCTGGGACGTTCATCGGCGGACTGGCCGGCCTTTCCGGGCTATGACGTGCCGGCATGGATCGGCGAGGGCATGGCCACCTACTACGAGTCGGCACTGACCGAGTCCGGGAGGGTGAACGGAAGCTTCAACGACATGGTGCTCCGAACGGCGATGCTCGAGGGCAGATTCGAAGGTCCGGATCAAGTCTCCGGCCTCTCGCCCAACTGGCCGGCCGGCGCCCGCGTGTACGCCTACGGTGCGTCGTTCTTCGACCATATGCTCGATGCGTACGGAGAGGAGCGCATGGGAGAGTTCGTCGATGCCATCGCTCGCCAGATCATCCCCTGGCGCGTCGACTCCGGGGCGAAGGATGCTTTTGGCATAGGATTTCGTGAAGCGTGGTCTTCATGGGAAGACGGGCTCGAGGTCGGCTACCGCGCCCAGGCCGATTCGCTGGCCGCCCTGGCTCCCCTCACTCAGGGGGAGTCCATCGCCGGGGACGGGCGCAGGGTGCTCTTCCCTGCCGTCTCTCCCGACGGCCTGCGCCTCGGTTACCTGCGCTCCGACGGCCGAAGCGACATCCAGCTGCGCGTAGCGAACCCGGACGGTTCCGACCCCCGGAAGCTGACCCGAGTGAACAGTGTTGCGGACTGGACCTGGCTCCCCGACGGCGACCTGCTTGTGGCCGAGCAGGAATTCACGGACCCCTACCGTGTTCGATCCGACCTGGTGCGTGTCGACCGGAGCGGGGGGGAACGTTGGATTACGCGTGGTGCTCGACTTGCCCAGCCCACCGTCTCGCCGGACGGTCGGTACGCCGTGGCGGTACAGGACGGGGAAGGGACCAACCGACTCGTTCGGGTGGACCTCTCGACCGGGGCGGTCGAGCCGGTCACGGACTTCGTGGCCACGGAGCACTGGGCCTCTCCGAGCTGGTCGCCGGATGGCCGATGGATCGCCGCCTCGCGATGGAGGCCCGGTGCCTTTTACGACCTGTTCGTGCTGGATCCGGAAGGCGAGATCGTCCATCAGGTCACGGCCGACCGGGCCATCGATCAGGACGCCACCTGGACACCGGACGGTCGCCGCCTTCTGTGGGCGTCGGACCGAAGCGGAATCCCGAACTTGTACGCCGTGGCCTTCGATCCGGTTTCGGGTGAGCCCGGGTCCCTCAGCCAAATCACCAACATGATCGGGGGAGCCGCCTACCCTTCGGTGGATCCCGCGGGCGAGTGGATCTACTTCTCCAGTTATCACTCCTACGGCTGGGACGTGGAGCGGATCCGTTTCGATCCGGACTCCTGGTTCGATCCACTCCCGGTAAAGGCGAGTTTCGCCCGTGGGGGGGAGTCGGCCCCGGAGCTCTTTGCCCGACAGGTGTCGGGCGATTCGCGCCCGTACAGTGCGCTCCAGACCATCTTGCCCCGCTCCTGGGAGCCGATTTATGAATCGGGCGTCACTCGGCAGAACGCCGAAGTGGTGCGAGCGGGATTCGGTGCTCGCATCGAGGGGCAGGATCTTGTCGGGCGGCATACATACGCCGTCGAGAGCGTGTTCCGGCAGAGCGGCCGCACCGATGTCGATCTCTCCTACGCCTATTCAGGTAGGGGCAATCCCTTCTTGGGGCTCTCCTGGCGGCAGGGTCACGACGTCACGGGTCCTTTCGACTTCGAGGCGGCGCCGGGCGACACGACTCCGGTGTTCGTCGCGGAACGGGAACGTGCGTTCCGAGGCTCGGTGACCCTGGTTCGGCAACGGATGCGGACCAGTACGTCCCTGTCGTTTTCCGGCGCGCACATCTGGGAGCGGCTGGAGCTTCTGGATGAGAATCTGGATGACAGCCCGTTCACGCTCTCCCGGCCCGAGCGCAGGTTGGGTGAGGCGGCGATCACTGTCGCCTTCAGCAATGCACGGTCCTTCGCCTTCTCCACGACCGCCGAGGTCGGAGTCGGTGGATTCCTGCGCCTGCGCGCCCGCCGTGAGCTCTCGCTTCCGAGTTCGCTGCGTGGGGTTCCCGGCAGTGATCGGAGCTTCCGCGAGGTGTCGGGAGTGGTGCGGGGATATCACGCGTTTTCGGGTCCGGGCTTTTCGCGCCACGTCGTCGCCTGGCGTGCCTCGGGCGGGGGGGCCTACGGACCGGGCGCGAACCGATTCCACTTCGACGTTGGTGGGGCCCATGGGCAACTCGAGGATCTCACCGGGCTCGAGCTGTTCGGCGGCACCCCGCTGCTCTTACCGGTGAGGGGATACTTCACGGGTCAGCGCTCGGGTCGTTATGCCTGGACGGCGTCCGTCGAATATCGCTTCCCGATCCTCAACGTCCATAGGGGTTGGGGATTTTTCCCGCTGCATGTGGACCGTGTGAGCGGCGCGCTGTTCGTGGACGGTGGGAACGCCTGGGGCGACTCCGATCCAGCGATCGACGACCTAAACCCACGGAGGCCTGCGCTCGGATCCGTGGGGGCCGAGCTTCAGATCTCGGTCCTGGCCCTCTTCAACACGAGATTGTTCTTCAGGTTGGGCGCTGCGATGACTCTGACCGACGAAATGGACGACCCACTCTATCTTCGCTTGGGGACGGCGTTTTAGGGGGCTGATAGAGGAGCCCCACCTCAACGCTTCTGCCCCGCCAAACCCCCCATACGGTCTACGGACGCGTGCATTGCGGCCAACGCCTCGTCAAAGCGCTGATCGCTTCCCTCGAGGCCGGATTCTTTCTGGGTAGCCGCTGCGTTGAGGTTTCTAATAAGGCTGATGAAGTGGTCACCCTCTTCACGGAGAGCCACGAAGCTCCGTTCGTTGGGGAGGAGCTGCCCTGTGAGGCCCCAAACACCGGCCTCCAGGATCAAGACTCCCACCAGCACGACCACGATCTGGATCTGGATGCTCGTGGGGGGAACGAAGAGGACGCCGCCGAACACGATGGCCATACCTAATAGGGGGAGCCCCACCTCGACAGCTCTGCGTAAACTTCTCACTCGTAGATCTCCCTCTACGGAAGTCCGTTTGGGGTCCGGCCTATGGCCCGGCGCCGCCTGAGAACTCCCTTGTCGTGGTTCAACCCGATTTCATTGTTGGCCGGATACGGTGCGGGGCGTTCCGGGAGGCGAGACTGCTGAGGCTCTACCGATGTTCAATCGCCGGCAACATACGGCCTCAAAGGCGTCTTTACAAAGTCTTGTGGTGAGGAGCGGACCGATTTCAGCCGGGTTCTGGGGAGTGGAACCGCCGAGATCTGCCGGGTCGACGTTATCCTCGGCGAAACTCTTGACCACAAGATATAGTGGGTGTAGGTTGGGGATACCTCTAGATTTTGTGGTATCCTGGAAACTTTTCCACATACAACTTTAGAGGCGGAGCCACGTATCGCCGTTTTTCAACGGCCGACGTGTGGTATTTCCACCGACTTCCCAAATCGATCCATGGAGTAACAGCGGCATGAAGCAGGGGCCCCCCTCAGACGGTGCGCAGATCTTCGACGACGTAGTCCCCGAGGACGTTCCTCCGGCGAATCTTTCAGAGAACGCACGCATCGTTCTGGCCAAGCGCTACCTGAAGAAGGACGAGCACGGAAACCCGCTCGAGGAGCCCGAGACGATGTTCTGGCGGGTAGCGAGCGTAATAGCCGACGCGGACAAGGCATACGGGGCCTCGGAAGCTGCCGTCGGGGAGCTCGCCCGTCAGTTCTATGATCTCATGACCGATGGGAAGTTCGAGCCGAACTCCCCAACGCTCATGAACGCGGGCCGGCCGTTGGGTCAGCTCTCGGCGTGTTTTGTCCTTCCCGTCGACGACGCTCTGTCGAACGGTGCGAGTGGCATTTACGACACGCTCAAGTCCATGGCACTGGTGCACCAATCGGGTGGAGGCACAGGCTTTTCCTTCTCCAGGCTGCGCGCTACCGGATCCCAGGTTCGCTCCACCATGGGAGTGGCTTCCGGACCCGTCTCCTTCATGAGGCTCTACGATGCCAGCACGGAGGTCGTGAAGCAGGGTGGCACCAGGCGCGGGGCGAACATGGGCATCCTGCGGGTGGATCACCCGGACATCCGGTCGTTCATCACCTGTAAGGACGACACGTCACAGATTACCAACTTCAACATCTCGGTCGCTCTCACGGACGCCTTCATGGAGGCCGTGCGAAACGAGGCCGACTACGACCTGATCAGTCCGAAGACCGGCGAGGTGGTCGCGCAGGACAACGCCGTAGAGATCTTCGACATGATCGTGCACGGCGCCTGGAAGACGGGCGAGCCCGGCACGTGCTTCATCGACCGTGCCAACGCCTTCAATCCGGTTCCCAAGCTCGGATCCTATGAGGCCACGAACCCATGCGGGGAGCAGCCCCTTCTACCCTACGACGTCTGCAATCTGGGAAGCATCAACCTGGCTAAGTTCGTGAACGAAGACGCGGCCGGGACCGAGGAGCCCGCGGATCTGATCGATTGGGACGGCCTGCGCCAGACGGTCGCGTTGTCCACGCACTTCCTGGACAACGTAATCGACGCGAACCGGTATCCCCTTGCGGCCATCACGGAGTTGGCCCAGACGATCCGCCGTATCGGCCTCGGCGTCATGGGTTGGGCGGACATGCTCATCAAGCTGGGTATCCCCTACGACACGCCCGAAGGCGTCGAGATGGGGCGCAAGGTTATGGGCTTTCTGAACGAGGAGTCTCGCAACGCATCGGAGAGACTCGCCGAGGGCCGTGGGACCTTCCCGGCCTGGGAAGAGTCGATCTGGGGTCCCGACGACGTTTGCGCTCGGGATGCCGGGGGACGGCGCGTTCGGCCCGAGCGTCGTCTGCGCAATTGTAACCTCACCACCGTGGCTCCGACCGGCACCATCTCGATCTTTGCGGGATGTTCCGGCGGTATCGAGCCCATCTTTGCCGTAGCCTTCATGCGTAATCAGGCGGGTTCACTGATGCCGGATGTGAACCCCGAATTCGTGGCTCGTGCAGAAGCAGAGGGTTGGTACTCCGAAGATCTCATGACCCGGATTGCCGAAGAGGGCCACATCCACTTCGACGAGGTGCCTGAAGAAGTTCAGGCGGTGTTCAAGACCGCGCACGACATCACTCCCGAGTGGCACGTGCGCATGCAGGCGGCGTTCCAGGAGCACACCGACTCGGCCATCTCGAAGACCACGAACTTCCCCACCGAGGCTTCGGAGGAGGATGTCCGGCAGATCTACCAATTGGCGTACGAGCTCCACTGCAAGGGCGTGACGGTGTACCGGGATGGCTCGAGGTCCGGCCAAGTCCTCTCCACCGGCAAGACCGAGAAATCGGAGGCCGGCGACACCGAGACCAACCCCGACATCGTCGAGCTCGAGCACTTGCTGGCGGACGCCCGCGAGTCGCTCCACGGTCTGAGGGTGGAGCTCGAGCAGGTCTATCGGGACCAACAAGAGCAGGACCTCACCGCCGCGGCGTCGCGACACAAGCGGCAGCGTCCGGCGATGCTCCGCGGGCGCACGGTCAAGATGAGCTCCCCGCTGGGCGACTGTTACGTGACCATCAACGAAGACGACGATGGGCGAGCCTTCGAAGTGTTCTGCACGCTCGGAAAGGCAGGTGGCGCTGCCACGGCCGACGCCGAGGCAGTGGGTCGTTTGATCTCGCTGGCGCTGCGTTCCGGCATCCCGATTCCTGCGGTGCGGGATCAACTGCGCGGCATCTCGTCGGACCGCGCGGTCGGCGTAGGCCCGAACAAGGTGCTCTCGCTGCCCGACGCGATCGGCCAGGCCCTCGAGAAGTACATTGCGGAGAAGGATGGGGTGCAGGAGACCCTACCGCTGGGTGTGACAGCGGGGGCCGCAGGCACTCAGCCGCAGACCGGCGCCGATGAGGGCCATCACAACAACTTCCTTGGAAGTTGCCCCGAATGCGGCGCAGGTCAGCTCGCCTTCGAAGAGGGTTGCGTCAAGTGCCACGTTTGCGGCTACAGCGAGTGCGGATGAGGGAAACCATCTTCGGTCACTGACCCACGCGGCCTGGTCTCTACTCAACCCGTCGCCCTCACAGGGGCGACGGGTTGAGCCGTTTATCCCCCGTTTTCGGTTTCCTTTTCAAATAACCCGGCGTATGATCGGAACGAATTCGATCGCTCACAGGTTTTCGCAGTGGAGGCGGCCCGGAGCACCTCCGGACCCCCTTATTCGCCGGCCCTTCCCAGGAGACCGACCATGTCCGAATACGCCCATCCCGAAGTCCTCGTCACCACCGACTGGGTCAGCGAGCATTCCGATGACCCTGGGGTCACGATCGTGGAAGTGAACGCCGACCCCGAACTCTACGATCAGGGGCATTTGCCTGGCTCCGTCGGCTGGGCCTGGAAGACCCAACTGGCCGATCAGATAAGGCGCGACATCCTATCCAAGGGAGATATCGAGGCCCTGTTGTCCGCGTCCGGTGTCTCCTCCGACTCGACCGTCGTCCTGTATGGGGACACCAACAACTGGTTTGCGGCTTGGGCGTTTTGGCAGCTCAAGATCTACGGCCACGGCGACGTGCGCATCATGGACGGTGGTCGCAAGAAGTGGGAGGCGGAAGGAAGGGGGATGACCACGGACGCAACCGTCGTGTCGCCGACGACTTATCAGGCCGAGGAAGCCGACGTAACGCTCCGGGCCTTCCTGCCCGAGGTGCAATCGCAGGTCACCGACAGCGCGGTAGAGCTGGTCGACGTACGGAGCCCCGCTGAGTTCAGCGGAGAGATTCTGGCCCCTCCAGGTCTCCCCGAGACCTGTCAGCGCGGAGGACATATCCCCGGCGCTTCGAACATTCCCTGGGCCGTGGCGGTCAACGACGAGGACGGGACGTTCAAGTCTCGGGACGACCTCGCCACCGTGTATGGCGACCGCGGGATCACCGGAGAGCGGCCCATCATTACCTACTGCCGAATCGGCGAGCGCAGCAGCCACTCGTGGTTTGTGCTGAAGTACCTTCTGGGGTACGACAACATCAAGAACTACGATGGCTCCTGGACGGAGTGGGGCAACCTGGTCGGAGCCGATGTAGCGACGGGTGACGGGCAGGAGTCCTCGAGCGCGGGCGCGTGACAATGGATCGGTCGTCGTGCGACGGATCCGCCGCGTGAAGCGGGTCCGTTACACGGCGCCGAGCCCTTGACGGAGGCTGGAATTGACCGAGACCGGTGAGGACCTCACACGGTCGGCGGATGTGAATCCGGGCGGTGGGGTCGAGCGGCCGAGCCGAACCGACGAGTTGATCGGGCTCCTTTCGAGCAAGGTCGTGGGTCAGGCCCACGCCTTGGAGCACATCGTCCCGAGCATTCAACTCCATCAGTCTGGGCTCGCCCCTGAAGGTCGGCCGGTCGGTGTCTTCCTGCTTCTCGGACCGACCGGGACCGGTAAGACCCGGACGGTGGAGGCGCTGGCCGAGGTGCTCCACGGAGATGTGCGCAGCGTCGTCAAGATCGACTGTGGCGAATTCCAACACGAGCACGAGGTGGCCAAGCTCATCGGTGCACCACCCGGGTACGTGGGGCATGCCCAGACGGAGCCCAGGCTTACACAAAACATTCTGGATGCCGCCGCGAGCGAGCGAAGCGATCTCACACTGGTCCTATTCGAGGAGATCGAGAAGGCGGCTACTTCGCTCGCTCAGCTGCTACTCGGCGTGCTCGATAAGGCTACTCTCAGGTTGGGTGACGGCTCTGAGGTGGACTTCGAGCGGGCGATCATCTTCCTGACGAGCAACCTGGGCGCCCGTGACATGATGGCCGAGATCCGGCCCGGTCTGGGTTTCGACACACAGCCGCGGCGACCCGGTCCCGAGCTCGCGGCACATCTCGAGCGGGTCGGACTGCGTGCTGTTCAGCGTCACTTTTCACCGGAATTCGTCAATCGAATCGACGCGGTGATCACCTACCGCCCCTTGGGCAACGACTCGCTGGTGGCCATTCTCGAGCAGCACGTGATGGACCTGCAGCTTCATGTTCAGAGTCGCCTCGGCAACCGCTCTTTCGAGATCGAAGTTGCGCCCGCGGCCCGGTTCTTCATGCTGGACAAGGGAACGAGCATGGAGTATGGGGCCCGCGAGCTACGTCGTACCATCCACCGGCACCTCACGCAGCCCTTGGCCGCCATGGTGGCGAACGGACAAGTGGCGCCCGGTGCCATTGTCACCGTGGACCTCCATGAAGAGGGCGACCATCTGACCCTTGTCCCCGTGGGGGGGACGCCCGGTCAGGAGATCGCGCCATTGAAGGTCCTCGCCCTGGACGACAACGATGCGCTCCTGGGCTGGATCGAGCGTGTTCTGGTGGACGAGGGCCATGAGGTGCGGTTGGCCACCACAGTGGAGAGTGCGCGCCGGATGGCGTCGGAGGTGCAACCCGATGTCCTCCTTTTCGACCACATCCTTCCGGACGGCGAAGGTGTGAGGTTCGCGGTGGAGCTGCTCAAGGAGTTCGAGAACGCGGGCGCGGTCGTGATGAGCGGGGCGACCCTGGACGAAGAGGAGTTCCTGCTCTGTCAGCGCTATGAGATCGCGTTCCTGAAGAAGCCCTTCGTCGCCGAGGAGCTCTTGGGTGCCCTGGAGGCCCTCTGCCTCAGTGGAGGAAGCAGCCGCTCCGCCACGGCTTGACCCAGTGTTTTCTCCGCCCCATCCTGACCTTCTTTCGAGTCGCGGTCGGATCCCCGGGAACCGGTCGTGATCCTTCTCCCCGACAGGGAGCCGTTCATGCCAGTCGTTTCCATGCAGGTAAACGGGCAAGCGGTCTCACACGAGGTCCAGGAGCGCACTCTCCTCGTGGACTTTCTGCGTGAGACACTGACGCTCACCGGCACCCATGTCGGGTGCGACACGAGCCAGTGTGGAGCTTGTGTGGTGCACGTTGGAGGCAAGTCGGTCAAGAGCTGCGCCATGCTGGCGGTCGAAGCCGAGGGCGCCGAGGTCATGACCATCGAAGGGGTCGCGACGAACGGAGTGCTCCACCCGATGCAGGAGGCCTTCAAGGAGCATCACGGGCTGCAGTGTGGTTTCTGCACACCGGGCATGGTCATGAGCAGCCTCGACTTGGTGAGCGGCAACCCCTCGCCGTCCGAAGGCGACGTGCGGGAGTGGCTGGAGGGCAACCTCTGCCGCTGCACGGGCTACCACAACATCGTGAAGGCCGTGCAGTCGGCGGCCTCCGAAATGGGAGGCTGATATGGCGGAGAACGGAATCGGGGCCGCCGTACGGCGGAAGGAAGACGGCCGTTTCCTGACCGGGAAAGGCCGCTACACGGATGACATCAACCGCCCGGGGCAGACGTACGCATACCTCGTGCGCTCTCCGGAGGCACACGCCAACATCTCCGGCATCGACACCGCGGCGGCCGCGTCTGCTCCGGGAGTGGTGGCCGTGTTCGCTGGGGCCGACATGGCCGCCGATGGACTGGGCGGTTTGCCGTGCGGATGGGGCATTCACAACAAGGACGGCTCACCCATGGTAGAGCCGCCCCATCCGCCGCTCGTGGTCGATCGGGTCCGGCACGTGGGTGACATCGTCGCGGTGGTGATCGCCGAGACGAAGGCCCAGGCCAAGGAAGCCGCTGCGCTCGTCGACGTCGAGTACGAGAACCTCCCGGCCGTCGCGTCTCTGAGCGCGGCCGTGAGCGAGGGCGCTCCGCAGGTGTGGGAGGACGCTCCCGGCAATGTCTGCTTCGATTGGGAGATCGGTGACCAGGCGGCCACCGAAGCGGCGTTCGAGGGAGCAGCGCACGTGGTGTCGATCGACATCGTGAACAACCGTCTCATCCCGAACGCCATCGAGCCTCGGGTGGCAATTGGCGACTACGACACCGTGAGCGGCGACTATACGCTCTACACGTCAAGCCAGAACCCGCACGTCATCAGGCTGCTCATGGGCGCGTTCGTCATGCAGATCCCGGAGCACAAGCTCCGGGTGGTGTCCCCTGATGTCGGAGGTGCCTTCGGCTCCAAGATCTTCCACTACGCGGAAGAGGTCATCATGACCTGGGCCGCGTCCAAGATCGGACGCCCTGTGAAGTGGACCGCCGAGCGCTCCGAATCGTTCATGTCCGACGCGCACGGGCGGGACCACGTGACCCACGCCGAGCTGGCCCTGGACGAGGAGGGGCGCTTCCTGGCTCTGCGGGTGAGCACGCTCGCCAACCTCGGCGCCTACATCTCCACGTTCGGCGCGGCGGTCCCCACGATCCTGCACGGCACGCTTTTCGCCGGCTGCTACACCACGCCGGCTATCTACGGTGAAGTGAAGGCGATCTTCACCAACACGGTGCCGGTGGACGCGGTCCGTGGTGCGGGGCGACCGGAAGCGTCGTTCATGCTCGAGCGCCTCGTAGACGTGTCCGCCCGCCGGCTGGGGATGGATCCGGTCGAGATCCGCAGGAAGAACTTCATTCAGCCGGATCAGTTCCCCTATCAGACGCCGGTGCTGTTGGAGTACGACACGGGGGACTACGACGGTACGCTGGACTTGGTGCTCGAGCTTTCCGAGTGGGAGGGATTCGAGGCTCGCAGGGAAGAAGCCAAGTCCAGGGGCAAGCTCCGTGGAATCGGCCTGTCGACGTTCCTCGAAGCGTGCGGGATCGCCCCCTCAGCGGTGGCGGGCGCGCTGGGCGCACGAGCCGGACTCTTCGAAGTCGGCCAGGTGCGGGTGCACCCCACCGGCAGCGTGACGGTCTTGACGGGAAGCCACAGCACCGGCCAGGGCCATGAGACGGCCTTTGCTCAGATCGTTTCCGAGGGCTTTGGTATCGGGATCGACCTGGTAGAGATAGTCCACGGGGATACCGACAAGGTGCCCTTCGGGATGGGCACCTACGGCTCACGCTCTCTGGCAGTGGGCGGGTCGGCGATCCACAACGCCATGCAAAAGATCATTGCCAAGGGTACGAAAATCGCCGCCCACCTCATGGAGGCCGCCGAGGCCGATGTCGTCTTTGAGGACGGTCGCTTCACCGTGACCGGTACCGACAAGTCCCTGGGTCTTGCCGACGTGTCGCTGGCGGCCTATGTGCCTCACAATTATCCGGAAGATCTGGAGCCGGGCTTGGAGGAGACGGCCTTCTACGATCCCAAGAACTTCACCTTCCCTGCAGGGGCTCATGTGGCGGAGGTGGAGATCGACCCGGAAACCGGCGTCGTGGAGTTGGTCGCGGTCTCCTGCGCCGACGACGTTGGGCGTATTATCAACCCCATGATCGTCGATGGCCAAATGCACGGAGGCCTGGCGCACGGGATCGGCCAGGCGCTGCTGGAGTGCTGCAAGTACGACGACGACGGACAGCTTATAACGGGCTCGTACATGAACTACACGATGCCTCGGGCGGCGGACCTGCCCTTCTTCAAGACGGGACACAACATCACCAACTGCACCCACAATCCGCTGGGTGTGAAGGGTGTCGGTGAGGTGGGCTCCATCGGAGTGCCGCCCGCCGTGATCAACGCTGTCGTAGACGCCCTGGCTCATCTGGGTGTCGAGCACATGGACATGCCGGCAACTCCGGAGCGCGTCTGGCGCGCGATCCGGGACGCGGCGGCGAACTGAAGGGAAGACCATGGACAACTTCACGTTCCATCGCCCCGGCACGGTGGCCGAGGCCCAGGATGCCATTCGTGCGGCCGACGCCGGCAAGTTCCTGGCCGGCGGTCAGAGCCTTCTTCCCATCATGAAGCTGGACATGGCGGCGGCGAGCGATGTCGTGTCGTTGGCGGGACTCGAGGAGCTCCGGGGGATTCAGCGCAACGGCGATACGTTGTCGATCGGAGCCGCGATGACACACGCCGAGGTGAGCGGCTCCGCCGACGTGCGGAACGCCATTCCGGCGCTCGCAGACTTGGCGGGGGGCATCGGAGATCCTCAGGTGCGGAACCGCGGCACGCTGGGCGGCTCGGTCGCCCACAGTGATCCTGCGGCGGACTATCCGGCGGCCTTGGTCGCAACAGGCGCCACGGTGGTGACCGATCGGCGTGAGATCGCCGCCGAGGACTTCTTCGTCGGCATGTTCGAGACTCCTCTCGAGGACGACGAGATCATCACGTCGGTGCGCTTTCCCATTCCCGAGCGGGCCGCATACGCCAAGTTCCCGAATCCGGCCTCCAAGTATGCCATTACCGGTGTCATGGTGGCTCAGGGTGGTGGCGGGGTCCGGGTCGCGGTGTCCGGCGCGGGATACAACGTCTTCCGTGCGAGCGCCCTGGAAGAGGCGCTGTCATCCGATTTCTCGTCGGGGGCACTCGACGGCATCAGTGTAGACCCGGACGGTCTGGTCTCGGACACGGACGCCAGCGCCGAGTATCGGGCGCATCTGGTGTCCGTCATGGCCCGCCGCGCCGTGGAGGCGTGCGCATAGAGAATCGTGGATCGATCCCGGATTCGGTCGAGGATACCGTCACGCTCCTCGGCGAGGAGGACTATATAGCGGACCGATCTCTCGCCACGGCCGTCTACCTGTCGTTGAGTTTGGGTAGGCCGCTCTTCCTGGAGGGAGAGGCGGGGGTGGGCAAGACCGAAGTAGGGAAGGTCCTCGCCTCGGGACTGCGGCGGCGCTTGATCCGGCTCCAGTGTTATGAGGGATTGGACGTGTCGTCCGCCGTCTATGAGTGGAACTACGCGCGCCAGATGATCGAGATCCGGATCGCTGAAGCGGCGGGCGTTACGGATCGGATCAGGCTCGAGTCCGACGTCTTCTCGGACGAGTTTCTGATCCGCCGGCCCCTTCTCGAGGCCCTCTCTCCCCACCCCGAGGGCCCCCCCGTTCTCCTCATCGACGAGCTGGATCGCACCGACGAGCCCTTCGAGGCATTTCTCCTGGAGCTTCTTTCCGACTTCCAGGTCACCGTACCCGAAGTGGGGACGATCAAGGCGGACGAGCCGCCGGTCGTGATCATCACCTCCAATCGCACGCGCGAGATCCACGACGCTCTCAAGCGACGCTGCTTCTATCACTGGATCGACTATCCGACCAGAGAGCGGGAGACGGAGATCGTGGCGGTACGTGTGCCGGAAGCCGGTGAAGAGTTCACCCGTCAGGTGGTCGGCTTTGTCCAGAGACTGCGCGAGCAAGATCTCTTCAAGGTGCCCGGCCTCGCCGAGTCCATCGACTGGACCCGTGCGCTCTTGGTCCTGGGTCGCTCGAGCCTCGACCACGAGGTGGTGAACGAGACTCTCGGCGTGCTTCTCAAGTACGAAGATGACTTGGCTCGCGTGCGTGGCGATCCGGTCGCCACCATCCTGCAGGAAGTTGGCTGACTCCGGACCCTCGGGTCCCGGCGAGTTGAGTGCTGGCCCGCCTCCCTGGGGCGATCAACTCGCTGAACGGGTGACCGATTTCGCGCGGCTGCTCCGACGGGCTGGACTCCCTTCGGGCCCCGGTGACGTGGTGAACGCCATGGGCGCACTCGCGACGGTGGACATCACCCGCCCCGACGAGTTCTTCTGGGCCCTTCACGCGGTCTTCGTGAGGCGGGGGGAACACAGGGCGACTTTCTCGGAGGCCTTCAAGTTGTTCTGGTCTGATCGTCCTCCTTCGAACGCGTTCTTGGACGAGCTGCTGTCCCTCTCGAAGGCGGCGGTACCCGCACGGCCACGTTTGCAACGGCGCCTGGCCGAGGCCTGGGCGGAGGGCGGCCACGGGGCCAAACCCGAACGGGACAGGGTCGAAGCCGACCTTCGGATGACGTATTCGGAGCGAGAGGCTCTGTCGAAGAAGGACTTCGAGCAGATGTCCGTCGAAGAGATGGAGGCCGCCCGCGACGCCATCGCTCGCATGCAGCTTCCCGTCCGGGACCTGCCGACCCGGCGGCGTCGACCGCACCCGCTGGGGTCCGAGGTGGACCTGCGGCGCACGCACCGCGCGACGCTCAGGACGGGTGGGGCCACGATCCCCTTGGAATGGCGTACGCGGCGGCGGCGCCCACCCGCCATCGTGGCCCTGTGTGACGTCTCGGGGTCGATGACCGGTTACACCCGGATGCTTCTACACTTCCTCCACACCCTGACGAACGACAGAGACCGGGTGCACTCCTTCCTCTTCGGAACGCGTCTCACCAACGCCACGCGTCACCTGCGGCATCGCGACGTGGACGTGGCGCTCGAGCGTCTGAGCCACGTGGTAAAGGACTGGGACGGGGGAACGCGCATCGGGGCTTGCATCGAGGAGTTCAATCGCCATTGGTCGCGGCGGGTGCTGGGGCAGGGAGCCGTAGTCTTGCTGATCACCGATGGGCTGGACAGGGAAGGGGCCGATGGGTTGGGCGTCGCCATGGATCGTTTGCACCGTTCGTGCCGACGGCTAATCTGGCTCAATCCCTTGCTTCGCTACGATCGGTTCCGGGCGGAGGCACAGGGCATCAAGGCCATTCTTCCCCACGTGGACGACTTCCGATCGGTACACAGCCTGAACAGTCTCAGGGAATTGACCCGGGCACTGACGTCGCCGTCTACGCCCGTCCGAAGAGGCGCCGGACCCACGATCCCAACGACCGGAGCAGAAGCGGAAGCAGGGGTAGCGACTCCGGGTTAGCATCGGCGGCTTCGACCGGATCGGTGCTCGCTGGCGCGTCGGGGGCTCTGGCCGGTCCACTTTCTGAGAGGTGGTCGGCCAGGCGGGCGGTGAACTCCTTGAAGACCTCCGTCGTGACGGCCTGGATCATGCCGCGCCCGAAGCGGACGATCTTTCCGGCCAACCGGATGTCGGCCACCACCGTGACCGCTGAGCGGCCTCCCTCCAACTCGTGGACCGCGCTCTCCATGGTAAGCGTGGCCGTGCCACCGCCCCGCTTCTCGCTGCCCTTACCCTCCATCCGGATCACGCGTCGTTCCGCATCCACCTTCGTGAATTCCACCGTCCCGTGGTACTCCATGGCCACGGCCCCGAGCTTCACCTTGACCCGTCCCGAGTAGTTGCGCTCGTCGATGACCTCGGTGAGCTCGGCGCCCGGCAGGCACACGACGATGCGCTCCGGGTGGGTGAGGCACGCCCAGGCTTCATCCGCTGGAGCGTCCAACTCGAAGTGCTCTTCGATCTTGAGAGAGGACATTCGGCTCTATTGGTTCAAGGTAGTATTCGATGCTCGTCCGGTCGGTTCGTCATCGGTGGCCGTGAGTGCCTGGAGCGCCTCGGGTGTGTCCACATCGGTAAGGATGCCGGCCGAGTCCACCGGAACCTCGTGCAACATGGTCTCGTGCTGTGTCATGAGCACTTTGGCGCCGAGGTCTCCGGAGAGGGTCCCGAACTCGGGGAGCATGTCCGCGGTCCACAGCACGGGATTCCCTCTTCGTCCCTGCCACGTGGGAACGAAGATGGAACCGTCCGGATCTGCGAGGAAGGCGTGAATCAGAGCGTCGATATGACTCGGGAGCACGCGCGGCATGTCGCCGAGGCACACGACCACGGCCTGGGTCCCGTCCGGAAGGCCGTAGACGCCGGCCCGGAGAGACGTGCTGAGGCCCTGGGCGTGGTCGGGGTTCCACAAGGTGTCGATCGGGAGCTCGCTCAGGCAGGCTTCCACCTGTTCGCGTCCTTTGCCCGTGACGACGACAACCGAGTCTGCGCGGGACGCGAGGGCGGTCCGTACGACGGTCGCCACCATGGGGATGCCGTCGATCGGCTCCAGTAGCTTGTTCCGGTCTCCCATGCGCTTTGACGATCCGGCTGCCAGCACCAGGCACGTCACTCGCGAGGGACCGATCGGGGAGTGATCCGTGGCCTCCGACGTGTCGCCGCTCATGTCACGTCTTGCCGGAGCTCTCCGATGACCTGCGCCAGGATGGCAGCGGCGATCTCGCCGGGTGTCCGTGCTCCGATGTCCAGGCCCACGGGTCCGTGGATTCTGGACAGGGCCTCACCGTCGAACCCGGCCTCGGTCAAGCGCTCGAGGCGGCGGCTCTGCGTCTTTCGACTCCCCAGGGCTCCGATGTAGAAGGCTGGGCTGCTCAGTGCGGCCACGAGCGCAGGGTCGTCGAGTTTGGGATCGTGGGTGAGCGTCACCACCGCCGTTCGATGGTCCAGCTCGAGATCGACAAGGGCCGTGTCCGGCCACGAGAGGCGGCGGTCGACACCCGGAAAACGAGCCTCGGTATTGAAGGCCTCACGGGGATCGATGAGCGACACATGGAAGCCGGCGTGGCTCGCCATCTGAGTCAACGGCTGGGCGATATGTACGGCGCCCACTAGCACCATCCGGTGAGGTGGATTGTGTACCTGAAGGAAGTAGCGGCCATCGGGTCCATCCACGGGCCGGGACCGGTCGTTGAGGAGCGCCTTGCGGGCCGCCTCGTAAAGTGGTGCTTCACCGTCCGGTCCGGCCTCCAGAGGGTAAAGGAGCGCCCCTTCTCCGCTCTCCAGGTTCGTCGCCACCACCACGGCTCGCTTGTGCCGACGATCCTGGATCAGCTGGGTCAGGACCTCGGCCTTCACTCCACCTTCTCCACGTAGATCTCCACCTCGCCGCCGCAGGCGAGTCCCACTTCCCACGCCTGCTCGTCAGTCACGCCGAACTGCAGGAGTCGGGTGCCCTCCTGGGCCATGAGGTCCTGAGCTTCTTGTATGACGGCGCCCTCCACACATCCGCCCGAGACCGAGCCTACAAAGTGGCCGTGCTCGTTGATGCACATCTGGCTGCCGGCCTGACGCGGCGCCGATCCCCATGTTCGAACGACGGTCGCCAGGGCCACGCCCAACCCCTGAGCCTTCCACTCGCCGGCCTGCTCCAACACATCTAGGGGTGGGGGCTTATTCATAAGGGGAGGATACGTGGGCCCCGATCCGGAAGAAACCCCGAGAGGGCCGGGGGGTTCTAGTGGCCAGCCCCCACCCCAACCCTTGCGGTGGCTCTACGCCCCGACACAGGAATCCGAAGAACGTGACACCGGACGAATTCGTCGATCGCTTCAACCGGCTCCTCTCATGGGAGGACCGGTATCGCTACCTGATCCAGCTGGGCCGAAAGCTCGAACCCTATCCGGAGGAGTGTCGGGATCAGGATCATCTCGTGCCCGGATGCCTGAGCCAGGTATGGCTCGTGTCCCTCGGGAGTTCTGACGAGGGCAGGTTGCAGCTACGGGCGGACAGCGACGCGCACATCGTGAAAGGGCTGATCTCGGTCTTGTTTCTGATGTACGCGGACAAGACGGCTGAGGAAATCCTGTCGGCGGATGTAGAGGGCGTTTTCGAACGCCTCGACCTGGGCCAGCACCTGTCCGTCAACCGGCGGAACGGATTCTACTCGATGAACCGAAAGATCCGTGAGCGTGCCGTAGAGGCGCTCGCCGCCGAGAGTCTCTAGAAGGCCACGTTGATCATCAGGTAGCCCCAGGTCATGTCCTCTGCCAGGCGCCCGATGTCGGCCCATGCGTCGTCCTGAAGCAGCCAGGAAAACCCGGCCTGGAACGTCAGGTCGCTGGTATACCTGTACCGGAGCGTGGCGTCGAGCTCCTCACCCAGGTGGGAGGATGCGAGCTCCCGCTGCTCGACCAGGCTGAACGTGTGTAGATCGACCCCCAGTGAGATGTCGGGGCTGATCTGATACGAGCCCTTCACGGCCAGGTCCTGGAGCCCCTGCCCCCCGGTGTGCGCCGGAATGTTGAGGAACATGTCTGCCAAGCCGTAGAACTTGTGGTTCGTGGCGAACATGGTGTCGAACACTTTGGTCTCGCCGTCGGCGGGGTTTGCGTCACCTGACAGATAGTCGTACCAAAGGGTCAGCGTGCCTCCGTCCCCCACATCTAAGCCGAGACGTCCACCGAACATGTAGGCGGATACGTCGTCACCGACTCGGGTACCCCATTGAACCGTGGCTTCACCCCGGTAGCTCATCCTGCCCGTCTTGCCGGAAAAGCGTGCCCCGACACTGTTTTGGTCCGTGTCCGCTTCCGAGTCGACGGCCTGGTGGAAGGCGTACAGGTCCAGGTTCCCGGTGGTGCCGGCGCCGATCACGGCATATGCACCCCAGAAGCTCGCGTTGTCGCTGACACTTTGGGCGACCAAGTCCTGAGTCTGGTAGCCCATGAATTCCACCGAGCCCCACGACGGATTGAAACGTGCCCGGACCCCGTCGAAGCTGCACCCTTGTTGAGTCCATCCGACGGCACCGACGAGCCTTTGCCCGCCGAGGTTGACTTCCTGCCGTCCGACTCGCGCTGCAAAGGGTGCGTCGCTGAACCTCTTGATGTCCACGTAGCCCTGATGCAGGTCGAAGTTGTCGGCGCTGAAGTCACTCAGCGTGTTCATCTCTTCGCCCCAGAACCTGACGTCCTGCAGCTCGATGTAGACCCTGATGTCGTTTTCCAGGGCTGCCTCGATCGCGGCGCGGGCCCTCATGGACGTGAACTGCTTACCGCCTGCGGCGGCTGGCTCTCGCAACTCGTGACGCGGGCGTAATTGTCCGTGAAGTGTGACCTCCTGGGCCCCCAGCGGGAGGGCCAGCGCCAGGAGGAACAGGGTAGGCAGTGATCGATGGGGTGTCATGGTCAGCTTCTTCATGAATGGTGTTCGCTCGAGCGGGGCGTAGAAGAGCAGATGTCTCAGCTCAGGGGTGGACATTGAGCTCGACCGACCAGTGAATGCATGACTCAACCTCGGAGAGGGAGCCACCGGAGTCTGTAGGGCGTTGTGCGATGCCTCGTGTAATACAATCTCCCACATCGAGATGATGTTTGGAGTGCCCGTGGATGTTTGGCCTGAACTGGAAGAGAAACGGAGTGGTCACAAAGGGAAGGGTGGACCCCTGATCGCCTTTTCGTGAAATTGACGGCCTGACGGGAACCAAGCTTTTTCGGCGACCTGACTACCGGTCGGACGACCCAGGCACTCGGCCCGGGGCGTGTCCGCCGGACCATCCACCGCGAGGGCGATGTGACGACGAGATGGCTCCCGACCATGGCGCTACTCCTGCTGATTGCGGCCTGTGGCGGGGCGGACGAGCAGGGTGGAGCCACCCTCGCGGTCAGGGTGGATCGCCCGACCTTCGACTCCTCGCGGGCCTTCCGGGATTTGCAGACGCAGGTGGATTTCGGCCCCCGGGTGCCCGGCACGGACGGCCACGCTCGACAGCTCGAGTGGATGGTGGAGCAGCTCGGCTCCCTCGCCGACACGGTGTTCCTGGACGAGTTCGATTACGTCACGACGGCGGGTGACGCCCTCCGTCTCACCAATGTCATTGCCCGTTTCGGCATGGAAACGGACCGTCGTCTGCTCCTGCTCACTCACTGGGATACGCGGCCGAAGGCGGACCAGAGCCGCGACGACGAGGATCGGGAGATGCCGGTTCCGGGCGCCAATGACGGCGCCTCCGGCACCGCGGTTCTCCTCGAGCTGGCACGCATGTTCGCGGAGCAGGGCCCGCCCGGCGGGGTGGATCTTCTGTTCAGTGACGGGGAGGACTACGGACCCACGACTGCGGACATGTTCCTCGGAGCTGCTCACTATGTGGCCGGCCGGGGTGCAGACGAACCCCCGGATCTGGCCATACTCCTCGACATGGTAGCCGACGCCGACCCGATGTTCCCCGTAGAAGCCTACTCGCTCGAGGCCGCGCCGCAGCTTGTGCAGAGGGTTTGGGGCATCGCCGCGGACCTGGGTTATCGGCGCTATTTTCCGTTGGATCAGACGTCCCGCGTGGTGGACGATCATTTGAAGCTCATCGATGCCGGAATCCCGACTATCAACATCATCGACTTCGACTACGGGTCGGGGAACGCCCTTTGGCATACACCCCGAGACACCCCTGAGAACACGAGCGCGCAAGCCTTGCTCATGGTTGGGGACGTGGTGGCCGAGTTCGTGTACCGCAACCGCTGATCTGTGTCCCGCCGCCTCGTTCCCTGTGGTGATGCGTGCAGTCCAGCATCGGAACCGTGGAGAAGACCGTGAGTGACAATCGCAGAGTGACGGCCGCCGTGGTGCAAGCATCCCCGGTGTTCTTCGACCGAGACGGCACCACCGAGAGGGTAGCCGAGCTGACCGCTGAGGCTGCGGACGGCGGTGCCGGACTGGTCGTCTTTCCCGAGGCTTACGTGGGCGGCTACCCCTGGGGGCTGGCCTTCGGGACCGCGGTGGGCGGCCGGAGCGAGGCGGGTCGGCGCGTCTGGCAGCGGTACTGGGAAACGGCGGTGGAAGTGCCGGGTCCCGCCACCGAGCGCATGGGTGAGGCGGCTCGTGAGGCGGGGGTGTACCTGGTGGTGGGCGTCGTGGAGCGCGACTCCACCTATAGTGGGGGCACCCTGTTCTGCACGCTCCTCTACTTCGGCCCCGACGGCTCGCTCCTGGGCAAACACAGAAAGCTCAAGCCCACTGCGGCGGAGCGCGTAATCTGGGGTGAGGGAGACGGCAGCACGCTCACCACGGTGGACACTCCCTTTGGCCGCGTGGGTGGTCTGATCTGCTGGGAGAACTACATGCCTCTGGCCCGCATGGCCATGTACGGCAAGGGCGTGGAGATCTACCTCGCTCCCACCGCCGACTACCGAGGCCGCTGGCAAGCAACGCTCCAGCACATCGCCCTGGAGGGACGCTGCTTCGTGCTCGGGTGCAACCAGTACGTGACCCGTGACATGTATCCCGACGACCTCGAGATCGTCGAAGAGCTCGAGACCTGGCCCGAAACGCTGTGCCGCGGCGGTAGCGCCATCTACGATCCGGCCGGTGAGTGTCTGGCCGGACCGCTCTTCGATACGGAGGGAATTCTCACGGCGGAGCTCGACATGGGGGCCGTGGCAAGAGGGAAATTCGACTTCGACGTGGTCGGGCACTACGCTCGGCCGGACGTATTCCGCCTCGAGGTGAATGAGCGGGAACAGGCTCCGGTCGTGTACCCCGCGCAGGGGTCGTGAGTTATTCTAGAGGACATCCGTAGGCTGTAGGTATTGTATTATTATTAGATTTTATATTATTATTATGATTAGGCCGGTGTCTTCGTACATACCGGTCCTTCATCCAAGACGGCGTCCGAGAGACGTCATGTGAGGGTCCCATGATTCAAGCCAGTGCTTCACAAACCGACATGTACCTGAGTGAGGCTGACCAGTTCAGCGCCCACAACTACAAGCCCCTCCCGGTCGTTCTGGACCGAGGAGAGGGTGTTTGGGTTTGGGACGTGGATGGAAACCGATATCTCGACATGCTCGCCGCCTATTCGGCTCTGAATCAGGGACACCGCCATCCGGAGATCATACGAGCCGCCGAAGAGCAGATGGGCAAGCTGACCCTGACGTCTCGGGCGTTCCACAACGACCAGATGGGTCCGTTCCTCCGGGAGCTCTGTGAGGCCACCGGATTCGAGAAGGCCCTTCCGATGAACACGGGGGCCGAGGCCGTCGAGACGGCCATCAAGACCGTCCGGAAGTGGGGCTACCAGGTCAAGGGCGTGGCCGAGGGGAAGGCCGAGATCATCGTCTGCGAGAACAACTTCCACGGGCGCACCACCACCATCGTCGGGTTCTCTTCGGATGCGCAGTCCAGGGAGGGCTTCGGGCCGTTTACGCCCGGATTCGTGACGGTGCCCTACGGTGACGTCGACGCCTTCGAGGCTGCCATCACCGATAACACGGTCGGCTTCCTCGTGGAGCCTCTGCAGGGCGAAGGCGGGGTCGTCGTGCCGGTGGAGGGATACCTGAGTCGCACCGCCGAGATCTGCCGTGGTCAAGGGATCGCCTACGTGGCGGACGAGATCCAGACCGGACTCGGTCGTACCGGTCGCTTCATGTGCTGCGACTGGGAGGACGTCCGGCCCGACCTGTTCATCGTCGGTAAGGCCCTGGGCGGTGGTGTGTACCCGGTGTCGGCCGTCATCGCCGACTCGGAGTTCATGGACGTCTATCGGCCCGGTGATCACGGCTCGACGTTCGGTGGAAACCCCTTGGGTGCCGCCGTAGGGAGGGCTTCTCTGCGCGTGGTTGTCGAGGAGAATCTCGCGCAACGCTCAGACGAGTTGGGCACCTGGTTCATGGATGAGCTTCGCGCTATCGACTCGCCGCACGTCGAGGAAGTGCGCGGCCGTGGTCTCATGATCGGCGTGGTTATCAAGGAGTCGTCGGGCACCGCTCGACCGTTCTGCGAGGCCTTGCAGGCCAAACGGATCCTGGCCAAAGAGACCCACCATCAAGTCATCCGGTTCGCGCCGCCTCTCGTCATCGATAAGTCGACGCTGAAAGAGGCTCTGGTGGATATCAAGGCCGTGCTCACGGACTGAGTCGGGAGCCGGACATGTCCGCCTCGAGGGCAGCCGAAGAGCCCGGCGCCGTCCCGAAAGGGAGGGCGTCGGGCTTTTCTGTCGCCGCGCTTACGGCCGGCGCATTGGCGGTGGTGGGAGTCGTGGCCTGGCAGGCTGTGCCGCCGGGCATTTGGCATGACGACGGTGCGTATCTCCTCTTGGGCCGGTCGCTCGCCAACGGTGAGGGGCTTCGCTATTCCCTGGTGGCCGGCTCACCGCCGGGGGCCAAGTTCCCTCCTCTCTATCCCCTCCTGCTTGCGGCACTCTGGAAAGTCTCGCCTGCGATGGTGGCCAGGGGATCTCTCGCCGCGTTCATGAACCTTCTCTTCGTGATCGTAGGCGGCGGCGTGTTCGTGTCCTATCTGCGGTCACTGGATTTCACGTGGAGGAGCTCGGTCGCCTCGGCGGCCCTCCTTTGGCTCATGCCCGACGTCTGGCGCTTGTCATTGGTGCCTCTCTCCGAGCCGCTCTTTCTGCTCCTGCTCGTCTTGGCACTGTGGGCGGGGTCCCGCCTGGAGCGAGAACCCACGGGAGCGACCCTGGTAGTCTTCCTATTGGCCTTCGCCGCCGCGTACCACGTGAGGACGATGGGGGTGGTCCTGGGGGCGGCCGTTCCGGTGGCGCTCGCTCTACGCAGGCGAGTCCGCTGGGCCGTTTGGACCGGCATCGGCTCGGTCCTGGTCGCAACACCCTGGTTGCTCTGGTCGACTCGCGCTGCGCAAGCGATTCCCGCCCCCCTTCGTGACACGCTTGGGCCCTTATGGGGGGTGGCTCACCCGGCAGGTGGGGTCAGAAGGCGGGGTCTCCTTGGCCGACATGGCGTCCAGCGGCACGGCACTGGCCGTGCGCTTCGCGGGGGTGCTCTTTCCAGGTGCCGGCGGACCCTGGGCGGTCATCCTGGCCATCGGGGTCGCGGGAGTGGGCGGGATCGGTCTCTACCGTCTGTCCAGGGAGTCCTGGACTCCGGTCCTGACGGCCGGTCTGATGGTGGTCCTACTCTGGATATGGCCCTACCAGGAGCGCCGGCTGATCATGCCGGTGGCGCCCCTTTTGGGCCTGATCTTGATCTGTGGGTTCAAGACGGAACTCGGTGCAATGTTCAGGTCGCTCCGGGGAAGCGGTACCGCGATCCCCTCTGGAGCGCCAGCCCCTGCGGACCCGGTGGCTGGGGATGCGCCACGCGCCACGCCCGAGGGGGTCGATCGCCCCGGGCGGCCCGCGAGGGGCCCGTCCGTTCCTACGTTCGCTCTGGGCGGACTGGGTCTGTGCTGGGTCGTCTGGCTCGCGGCGGCGAGCCTTCTCCACCTGAGGGAGGATCGTCACCTCGAGGCCTACAACGTGCGTTCTCGCATGCTTGCCCGCGCCGTGCTCGCCGTGGAGGGGCGCGTCCCGGAGGATGCCGTGGTGGGCGCTCCGGAACTCTGGGCCGGTCTGGCCCTCCACACGGGCCGCACCGTCGCGCCCAGCGCCAGATTCCATCCCGCGGGCTCAGGCCCGGTCTGGGGAACCACCCATGAGCAGTTCGAAGTCTGGGACGCCGCCGGCATCGAATACGTGCTGCTGGAAAACGCCGGCCGAGTCCACAAGGACGCCCTGGACGAGCTGGACACCCGCTGCCCCGGCTCCGTAGAGCTCTTAGCCTCCTGGGGAGGAGGCATGCTGGTCCGCCTAGACTGGGACCAGGACTGTCGCGCCCAGGTACTAGCCCCCCCCTGACCCCCGCCCGCGCCGTGCCGCGCATCACTCTCCCGCCCAAGCCCCCCCGCGCCCTGTCCTACTCTCGCGCCCAAGCCCTCCCCCAAAAAAGGGTAGTGTCGCGATATTTGTGTAAAGGGGGTATTCCCTTAAGTCCACCGACCCCAAGATATAGTGGTTACCGGGGCTCTGCGGGCCGTTTCCCACGTCCGGTGCCGAGGTAAAGGGCCGAAGCTGGCGTGGGAGCACACTGAACAGCCTGCTCAAGCAAGCGGTAGAACAACAGGCCGCGAGCCCGGGATGTGCGTCGGTTGAAGCGAAAGGTGAACTCGTCCAGATAGTAGGGGAGGTGTTCGCGGGCGATCCCTCCTTGGAGGGTTCCGAGGACCCAGCGCTTGAGGAGAGACGCCACCCGATGTACGGCCGACATGAGCACGTGAGCGGGATCGCCGGAGGTCGAGAGGTTCGTGACCGTGTGGCGAAAGCCCAGTTTGGCGAGTCCCTGATAGCTTGGCCATCCGTCGGTATGCACCGTGCTTGCCGGTGCGATGCTATCCTTGACGAAGCCTCGCAGAACCGGAGCGGAGAGGTCGGGCACCCAACGCAGCCGTATTCTCCCGATCTTGCGTCCGTCGACCTCGGCGGCGATCGCGACGATGGCCTTCTTGATCGTCTCGCGGCCCCGCACTCCAGCCTCCACGCCCCCGACATAGCTCTCGTCCACTTGCACAACGCCGCTCAGCTGGTCGCGATCCGGTCGGACCATGGCCCGGCGGAGCTTGTGGAGCCAGACCCACGCTGTCTTGTAGCTTCCCAGTCCGAGCACGCGCTGGAGCCCGAGAGCATTGGCTCCGTATTTCTGGCTCGTGAGCTCCCAGGCAGCGAGAAACCACAGACGCAGGGGCGAGCGCGTGCGGTGGAACACGGTTCCCGCCAGCACCGAGGTCTGCCTTCGACAGTGTGGGCAGACGAGACGCCCCCGCGATGCTCGCCAGACCTCTCCCAACCCGCCACAGCCCACGCACACAAACCCTTCCGGCCAGCGCAGACCCTCCACGTACTCCAGGCATGCCGCATCGTCGGGGAAGAACTCGTCCAGCTCCAGCCGCGTACGGGGATAGTCCACGCCGCCACGGAGCTGAGAAGCCGGAACCGCCATGACCACAACATGTAGTGGGCGGTGGACTTAAGGCAATACCCCCTTTGTGTAAAAGGGGGTGAGGGGTCCGGGGAGGGTGGACAGCCCGGGAAAAAGAGAGGAAGCTCCTTGTGAATGTTCATCATGACACGAACCCGGGGAGTCCGGGCCTGCGCCAGCAGGTCCGGAACCGGAAAGGAGCTTCCTCATGGAAAAGATGGTTGAAGTTGAGCGGGCCACGCAAGAAGAGTTACGGCAGGATTTGAAGTCGTTGTTTCAGGGCGCGATTCGTGTTACGCTCGAGATGGTGCTGGAGGAGGAGTTGAAAGCGATGGTCGGAGCGCGTCGTTTCGAGCGGGTCGGCAGCCGGAAGGACCACAGGAACGGCACGTACCTCAGGCGCCTGCTCACGAGCTTGGGTCAGATCGACGTGATGGTGCCGCGCAGCCGGGAAGGCGGCTCGCCCGCCGACGTGATGGGCCGCTACCGGCGCAGGAGTGAAGAAGTGGACGAGATGATGGTGGAGGCCTACGTGAGCGGTGTGTCGCAGCGCAAGATGGGCGACGTGACTGAAGCACTGCTGGGTGAGCGCGTGGGACGCTCGACGGTAAGCCGGGTCGCGAAGCGGCTCGATGGGGCTGTAGAAGCGCTGCGGAGCGCACCCATCGAGGGGCCTCACCCCTATCTGTATCTGGACGCGACGTTCCTCGATGCGCGCTGGGCCAGGAAGGTCGAGAACGTGAGCGCGCTCGTGGCCTACGCGGTGGATCCGGACGGTCACCGCCGGCTCCTGGCCATCACGCTAGGCCCTGAGGAGTCAGAGGACAGTTGGTCGGAGCTCCTCGAGCAGCTCCTGGAGCGAGGTCTCAGCGGCGTCGAACTGGTGATCGCCGACAAGCACGCGGGCCTGGCAGCTGCGGTGCGCCGCTTCCTGCCTGAGGTGCGCCGTCAGCGCTGCACCGTGCACCTGCAACGCAACGTGCTGGCCAAGGTCCCGCATCGCCTGCGCAAGCGTGTGGCGCGCGAGGTTGCCGCCGTCTTCCGGGCCCCCGGGCTCGCTGAGGCGAAGAAGCGCCTGGCCGAGATCACGACGCGCTGGCAAGAGGAGCTCCCCGAGGCAATGAAGGTGCTCGAGCGGGGCTTCACGGCCGCCACCCAGTTCTACGCGTTCCCCGAGCCCCACTGGGCCAGGCTACGCACCACGAACAGCCTCGAGCGCCTGCACACCGAGATCAAGCGTCGGATCCGGAGCGCCGGCGCCTTCCCCGACCGAGCCAGTGCGCTCCGCCTCATCACCGCGGTTGCTCTGAAGACTACTGCGGTCTGGAGCGAACGCCGCTACCTCGATCTCACGCTTCTCGAACCCAAGGAGGTCGCCAAGGCAGCCTAACCGAAGCATCGAGGAGCTTCCTCTCACTTTTACACACAACTCGGGACTTGACCGGTTAAGTCCTCCGGATAGCAGTACCGACGCCGGCGGCGGTCCAGGCCAATACGGTCGGGAACAGCACCGTCACTATCAGTAGCGTCCAGCCCGGCAATCCCATCACGGCACCGAGCGACTCCGAAAGCTCCGCCAGCGGACCCTCGAACCAATTCCATAGCATCAGGGCGCTCCACGCGAGGAACGCGCTGATCCCTGCGGTCGCACCTGCACGCCGTTCGCCAGTCCACACTCCGTAGGCCAGTCCCAGGACAGGCACGCTCCACCACCCGACCACGGCGGTACCCAGCGCCAACGCACCGGTCAGGATCATCAAAGTCATCGTCTGCTCTCCGGTCGCAGAATCGCTTCTGCCCTGGAAAGGTCCGTGATGTCTTCCGCGCTCCTCGGAAAACGCAGAGGCTGGAGTTTCCCTTTGACCCAGTCGTCGATCCGATCCAGGTAGGCCTGGCTCAAGGGGTGGCCCGACTGTCCGCCCGGATAGGTGCCGCGTCCCTCGACCTCGTCGCCGAGCTCTACGACCATGCGCCAGCTCGCACCGTTCCTACCGTTGCCCGTGTTGGGATTCAACGTCTCGGGCCCACCGCGAATCGGGAGATTCAGCACCGAGAACGCCGACATCCCCAAAAAGTGGACGACGTTGGCGTTGGCCACGCGGCTCCAGGTCCAGCCCTCCTCGGTTTCGGCACCGTAGGCATCCCGGGCCGCCCGTAGCGCCGCGTCCAGGGAGGAGTTCAGGATGTCGTCTCTCCCTTCGACCACATCAGGGGTGGACTGGTCGTCCCACCAGGCGTTGGTCGGGTCGGCGAGGAGCGCGGCAAGGATCGCGGTCCTTGGCGTGGCGACCCGCCGGCCACCGGTGTCAGCGAGCTCGTCCCAGGTACGGCCGGCGAGGTCGTTCATGGCCAGCTCGAACAAGGCGGCACGGGTATTGTCCTTGGTGTAAAGCCGATCCCACTCGGCCAATAGCCGTCCGGCCTCAGACATCCCCGCTTCCTCCGCGGCCCCTCGGTCAGTCGCCTGGCCCGACCTCCCACGCGCCGCCTCGAGGAAGGCTTCCACGAACACGTCCGCTCGGGGGCTTCCGGGGTCGGTCTGGAATCGGGACAGCTCAGTCGCCGTGAAGACGGAGTCGGCCCGGAGTAGCTGATTGATCCGCATGGCTCGCCATGGCGACGGCCAGTTCGCTCCCAGGTACCTGGGGTTGTCCTCGGGGTCCACCGGTTGCTGGTTGCTCGACGTGAGGTATCCCTGGACCGGATTCACGGACCCCGGGTAGCTCGAAACCGGGTACCAGCCCTGCCAATCGTTGCTCGACGTTGCCCCGTCGAAAGCCCAGTCTCCCCGCGCCCCGGGCGGACGAATCGGATATCGACCCGTAGACCGTATGGCGATGTTCCCCTGCCGGTCGGCCACCAGGCCGTTCTGGGTCGGTGCCACCCAGCTTTCCATGGCCGACATCCACTCGTCCACAGAACGGGCTCGATTGATGTCGAGAAGGGCCGAGAGCTCGCCCTGGTCCTCGAGCACCGTCCAGCGAAGGGACACGTACTGACCGGAGTCGCGGCTCACCGGACCTCGGTGCGAGTGCAGGATCGTGTCCACGGCGAGCACGGAGCCGTCCGGCGCTCGATACGTCTCGATTCGTTCCTCGAACGGACGCCACTCACCGTCCAGCAGATAACTCCTTGGGCGCTCGGCGTCGTCGACGGTCTCTCGGTACAGGTCCATGACATCGGACCCAGTGTTTGTAAAGGTCCAGGCCAGATCGCGATTGAACCCGATCGTAATCGTGGGGGTGCCGGGGACGGTCACGCCGTAGACATCCAGCTCGCCAGGGACCACCAGATGGGCCTCATACCAGATGCTGGGCAACGTGAAGTCGAGGTGGGGATCGCCGGCGAGGATGGCGTGTCCTTCGGCGGACCGCGACGGCCCGATGGCCCAGTTGTTGGAGCCCAGAACCGTTTCGCCGTCGTCGTTTCCGCCGGAGTCCACGGGACCGAGGAACGTTTGCAGAGTCGCTGACTGGATGATCATCTCGAGATCGGACTCGCCCGGCGGCGGCAGGGTGATCGGCTCGAAGCGGGCTTCTCGTAGACCGTTCGGCTGGATCGGCTCCTGGATCGGGGCGTTCACGGGGAATAGCCCGTCGGCCGCCTCGCGACCCACCAGCGCCGCCGCCGCCGTCTTACGACGCTCGGTGTTGATCATCGCCAAGGTCCAGCCCATCCGCTTGAGCAGGTACAGCGAGTGCTGGGGCTGCCAGGCCGTGGGCGCACGGCCCAGCAGGTGATACTCCAGCGGGACCTCTGACGGGGACATCGCCCGCATCCACGCATTGACGCCGTCGGCATACGCGTCGAGATGGGTCGTGAGCTCCGACCCGGGCTCCACCCTCGAATAGTCCCGCTCCGCCGACCACGCGAGCGCCAGCTGTCGGGATTGCCGATCGGCCTCCAAGGCGACCACGCCCACGAGCTCCGTCAATGTGCCAGCGGTGGCTCGTGTCTGTAGCTCGAGCTGAAAGAGACGATCGCGGGCTACCGCATAACCGAGGCCGCGCACAACGTCCACCACGCTCTCGGCAAAGATGTGAGGGACCCTTCTGTCGTCGTAGACGATGCGGACGTCACCTGAGAGTCCGGGCACGGTATGTGTGACCGTGGCCGGCAGGGTGGCGCTCCTGGCGCTGGACCAGACGCCTTTCACCGGGTCGAGGAAGGACCCTAGCGCGGGGACCGGCCCCACGGGCCGGGCTCCGACGTACAAGCAGACCGCGAGCAGGGCGGCGCTGACCACCGTACCGACGGTGGACCCCGAACGCCGCTCACTCACCGACGAGGCTCACCACGATCTGCCGATGTCGGGGCCGCGTGTCCAGATCCACGAGGACCACCTGCTGCCACGTGCCGAGGGGCAGCGAGCCCTCGACGATGGGAAGTGCCAGGGATGGTCCGATGAGGCTGGCCCGCACGTGGCTGTGACCATTGTCGTCGTGCCACATCTTCTCGTGCTCGTAACTGCCGTCCCGTGGGGCGAGCCGCTCGAGCGCCGCGGCGATGTCGTGGCCCACGAGGCCGGGCTCGTACTCTAGGGTGGTGAGGGCGGCCGTGGAGCCAACGACCATTGCCGTCAGCTGCCCCGTGGCGATGCCGCTCTCGAGCACCAACGCCTGAAGGTCCGCCGTCACGTCCAGGATTTGATCGTTCCCCTCCGTCCGAAGTTCCACGGTGTGCGTGAGGGCGGTCATTCCGATGCTGGCGTCACGCCGTTACAGCGGAACACTACGGACGGACCTCAGCCTGGTAGCCCGCGGCCTCTACAGCGGCGACGAGATCGGCGTCCGGCATATCCACGGAGAGCGTGATTTTGGCCTGGTTATCCTCGAGCGATACGTCTGCCAGCGTCACACCATCCAGGCCTTCGAGGGCCGACTTCACGTGGCTTACGCAGTGTCCGCAGGACATTCCGGTAATCCCGAGTGTCTTGGTCATGAGAGTTCCTACTGGGTTGTCGTTTCGGCTCTGGCGACGGGAGGCTAGTGTGTTGTGATGGGCGCTTCCCGACACGGGGCGGCCCGGTATCGACCACATCCCAAGTCTACTCGATAACGCCAGACCAGTCACATGACGTCACTCATTCGGTGGCTCCTGACGGGTGCCAGTGGGGTCTGCGTCGTGCTGGCGCTGAAGTATGTAATCGTGGACTTCAGGGTTTCGCGCGACCGTATCCATGCCGTTTTCGGTGCCGCGGCCCTATCGATCGCGGCCTATGCGTACGCCGCGCTCGGCGTCTACCGGTCGATTGCGATAGAAGGCTATGTGTCCGCCGTGCGGATCCACGTCTCTTTCGCGGTCCTGGCCTATCTATCCTTGGCGTGGTTCTCGGCGCTTCGGACACGTAAGGTGCCCGGCTGGCTTCTCTGGACGGCCACAGGCGTCTCCGCGGTTGTCGTCGCCTGGAATGTATTCTCCTCGCAAACTCTCTTGTTCGTCGGGGTCATCGAAGTCCAGGGCGTCTTGCTCCCGTGGGGCGAGGTGATCGTCCAGGCCGTCGCTATCCCCTCCGCCTGGTCCCATGTGGTGGAGCTGCTGACCTTCGCGCTCTATGGAATGTGCGCGTACGCCTGGTGGGGAGACTCGGATGATGGCGAGCCCGGCCCGGCACTTCCGGTCGCCGGCGCGATGGCGGTGCTTCTCGCGGCCATGCTGGTGGAAGTGGCGGATCCGAGGGTGGTGCCCATGCTGCCTGCCGACGAGCTGGGCCTGTTCGTACTTCTGTCGGTTCTGGCGTGGACTACCCGCGCAGTACCCACCAGCCGATGACGGCGGCGAAGAGTAGGGCCGCTCCCAAGAAGCTGAACTGAAGTGCGAGCATCTTGGCCCGGGCACCCTTGGGCAACACCGACTCTGTGCGTCGCACTCCCTTGCTGGTGATGTCGAACATCCACGCGATCACCAGGGCCACCGGGAAGCCACCCAGGGCCAGAGCGACCAGGACCCTATGCGTGTTCGCGGGCACGGGAAGTGACTCGAGGGTCAAGTCCGCCGCACCCAAGACGCCTCCCGCCACGAGGACGTAGAACACGGCCACGTTGTAGACATGGCGTCGCCGAAGTTCTCCCAGGAAGCTTTGGAGGGCCGGAATTTGCTGAACGCCGCCCGACTGCGCGCCGTCGGCAGCCGATCGGGATCCGGGGTCTGCTTGGGGATCCAGGAGCTGCTCAAGCGTCTTCGCCACCTCAGACGCCCGGGGCCGATGCATCGGCTTCTTGGCGAGACAGCGAATAAGCAGTTGCTCCAGGCCTGCGTCGGCGTCGGGACGCAGTTGCCGTAGCGGAATGGGCTCCTTCTCGAGGTGGGCCGTGGCGATCTGGACCTTCGACGTGGCCGGGTAGGCGTGCTCGAGCGTCAGCACCTCGTACGCGAGGATCCCCAGGCTGTAGACGTCCGACTCCTCGGTGAGAGGATCACCCAACAACTGCTCCGGGCTCATGTAACGCGGATCTCCAAGGAGCTGCCCTTGTTGCGTGAGCCGAGTGACGCTGTCCGAGCCCGTATCGAGGATGCCGGCGATTCCGAGTCGGTGAGGACCACCCGGTCGGAGTCTTTCTCCCGCACCACGTTGGCAGGCCTCACGTCTCGGTGCACGATGCCGTTCTCGTGCGCAGCCGCCAGGGCGGAAGCCACCTGGCTGAGGACGTGGCAGGCCTGCTCGACGCCCATCGCACCCTCGGCCTGTAGCGCGTCGTCGAGATTCCGTCCCTCGATGTGCTCCATGACAAAGAACGGCGTTTCGTCTTCGAGGGTCCCGACGCGGTGCACCGTTGCCACGTTGTTGTGATGGATCTTTGCCGCAGACCGGGCTTCTCTGGCAAAGCGCTTCCATGCGGTTTCGTCTCCCGCCAGTTGGGGCTTCATCACCTTGATGGCCACCATGCGCGTCAGTGCAGTCTCCCGGGCGAGGTATACGTTCGCCATGGAACCCTCTCCCAGAAGACGTATGATCTGGAAGTCGGGAGCCAGCTCGGACTGGAGTTGGGTTTGACGTTCTAGGTCGCTCATCACGCACGGTCGATAGGGATTCTGGATTCACGTCGAAGCAGAATGTCCCATGCGGGCACGTCTGAGGCAATAAGGCCGCCGTCCACCCCCATCCGTCGGGGAATACCCCACGTTATCTTGCGGCTCATCCCGGACAGCCGGGAACATCGGATGGTGACATCGTATAACTGGTAGTCAAGTTCTTCCTGGTGAGGAGAGATCACATGCTCAAGAAGAGAATCACGGCTCTGGCTGGAGGGGGCGCCTTCGCGCTGATCATTGCCGCACTTCTCTCGTGGTATACACCGGCCACAGCTACGGCCGGTACCGTAACGGTCTACAAGAATCCGTCCTGCGCTTGTTGTGGAGCCTGGGTGGATCACATGCGCGCGGCCGGCTTCGAGCTCGACGTTCGCGACGTCAACGACCTTCAGTCGATCAAGACCGAGAATGGTGTAACGCCTCGACTCGGATCCTGTCACACGGGGTTGGTTGATGGTTACGTGATCGAAGGACACGTACCCGCCGATCTGGTGCAAAAGATGTTGACCGAGAAACCGGAGATCGCCGGTCTGTCTGTGCCGGGAATGGTGGTGGGCAGCCCGGGAATGGAAGTCCCGGGCCAGCCGGCGCAGCCGTACGACGTCATCGCGTTCGACGCCAACGGAAAGACAGCCGTCTACGCCAATGTGCGCTAGAAGCGCGGCTTCTTCCCGGCCAGCACCTCGATGAGCCGGGCAACCCGGTCTCTGATGGCTGGTCCGTCGGCATGTTCGGCCAGGAGCACGGCGTAGGCGGAGAGTTCTGCAAGCTCCATTCGGTGGAGGGCCGATTCGACGGTTGGCCCCACGGTCACTGCGCCGTGGTTCCGAAGCAGCAGCACGCCGGTTCCGACTCGTTCAGGGTCCGCGGCGTTGGGTGCGACCGCCGACCGCCGTTCTGCCCGGCCTTCTCCCGCCACTGCGTATCCAACCGCCCTCCCCAGCTCCTGACTACCACTGGGCAGAAGCTCGATCGTGGCCCAGGCACCGGTTGCCAGCTCCAACTCGGGAAGGTGCTCCACGATTCGCAGGTCCTTCAACCCCGCGGCGATCAGCGCCGGAGCGTGAGCGTGGATGACCGCCCCGGTCGATGGGTTGGCCGCGTAGCAGGCGCGATGCATAGGTAACTCGCTCGAGGCGCCGTCGCTCGGGTCCTGACTGCCGCTTGCCACGACCACCAGATCCGACGCAGCGAGCTTTCCTTTGTGAGTGCCCGCCCGCGTGACAAGGATTCCGCCTTCCACCAGGCGGGCAGAGAGGTTGCCTGCCACTCCAGCGATCAGGCCTTGCCGGTAGAGCTCCTGCCCGGCTCGACAGAGTTGGTCCTCCAGGTCGTCCATCATGCCTCCGGCTCCCCGTCCGCCTCATGCCCGCCACCCTGGTCGGCTTTGGATTTTCGGACGGCCTCGGCCAACGCCTCTCCCAGCGGGTGTGTGTGCACTCCCTGCTCCGTCACAATACCGGAGACCAGGCTCGCGGGTGTCACGTCGAAGGCGGGGCTCCACACCCGCACGCCGGCAGGGGCGGTCCGGAACCCGAAGCCCTCGGCGACCTCGTCCGCTCCCCTGAACTCGATGGGGATGTCCACGCCGGAAGGGGTGGCCAGATCCACGGTGGACGTCGGTGCGAGCACGTAGAAAGGGACTCCGTGATGGTGGGCAAGGATGGCCAGGCCGTACGTCCCCACCTTGTTGGCGACATCGCCGTTGGCGGCGATCCGGTCGGCTCCTACGAAGACGATGTCGGGCGGCGAGTCGAGGAAGAGCGCTCCGGCCATGTTGTCCGTGATGATCGTCACGTCGATTCCGGAGCGGTTCAGTTCCCACGCCGTGAGCCTACTGCCCTGCAGGAGCGGACGTGTCTCGCTCGAAAACACCCGGACCGCACGGCCGTCTTCTCTGGCCAGGTAGAGGGGTGCCAGTGCAGTGCCGATCCCACCGGTCGCCAGGGCACCGGCGTTGCAGTGTGTGAGGACGGAGGTCCCGTCATCGACCAGGGGAAGTGCGTGCTCTCCGATCTGCCGGCACATGACCCGATCCTGGTCCAGGATGCGGCCGGCCTCTTCGCGGAGGGCACGGGCCAGCTCCGCGGTATCGCTCCACTGGCGGCCGAGCGCCAGCGAGCTCATGCGCTCCAGAGCCCACCCGAGGTTGACGGCCGTGGGACGGACCTGGGCTAGTTGACGACACCATTCCGTCACCTCTGCAACGGTCCCCCCACCTTCTGCGGTCCGCGCGGTGGCGAGCGCGGCTACGCCCATCGCCGCAGTGATCCCGATGAGAGGGGCTCCCCGTACCCGCAGGCTCATGATGGCTTCGCGCAGATCCTCGAGGGTGCGGAGTTCTCTGTAGACCTCTTCCACTGGAAGCTCGGTCTGATCGAGGACAACAAGCCCCGCACCGTCGTCCGCCCATCGGACCGTAACAGGCGGTCCCGGGGAATCGTCCATGTGTACGCGCGCGTTCATCGTGGGCAAGATACCGTGGCTCGTGCGGGGCGCGACGGTTGGCCGTCCGCGACCCGTCCCTTCCGAAACCGCATCCTTGCGGTTCTCGTCGTGGATGGTGTACCGGTGGCCATCGATGCCACCGACGTAGCCCGCTACTATCTGGGTGATCGGGACCCGCAAGTCGTGCCGGAGTAGCCGTGAGAAACTTCGCGATCCGCCTCATCATCAATGCCTTCGCCCTGACGGGCGCGGCCTACTTCGTCCGTGGTATCGACCTGACCGGGGGGTATCTGGATGTGCTGTTGGTGGCCCTCGTTTTCGGGCTCGTGAACGCTCTGGTCAAGCCCATCGTCTTCTTCTTCTCACTGCCGTTTCTCTTTTTCACCCTGGGACTCTTCTATCTGGTGATCAACGGCGCGATGCTGCTCCTCACGGCCGAGTTGGTGGACAATTTTGCCGTTGAGGGAATCTGGCCGGCGGTAGCGGGGAGCGTGGTCATCTCGATCATATCGATGCTGCTTTCGGTTCTTCTGAAGGACGAAGAGAAGAAGAAGTGATCGCCCACTCGGCGCCCACCACCGTCATGACTCCCGCCACCAATCCGTAGGCCACACCGAGCAGCACGTCGATCAGGTAGTGGTGGTTCAGATACACGGCCGCGAAGCACATGATTGCCAGGAAGACCAACGTGAGGGTGCGGAAGGCGCCGAGCCTGAAGGCGAAGAAGACCGAGAGTGTAGGGTACGATACGTGCAGCGACGGGATGGCCCCGAACGAGTTCGCCCCGTAGCCGTACATGCGGGTAAAGAAGGCCGTCCCAAACAGGTCGTCGAACCGACCAGCTCGGCCGAGGTTCCCCGGGACGTCCAGAAGCACCGTCTCCAGGCCGTGGGCTTCTACATACCACGGGGGAGCGGCCGGATAGAGATACCAGGTGGCGTACCCCACGATGTTGACCACCAGAAAGCACCACACGAGGCTTTGGGCCGTCCAGAAGCGGCGCTCCACGCTCCAATCGGCGCTCGTGCCCCCAGCTTGCACATGGCCCCTATAGATCCGCCTGGTCAGAAGCAGAGCGACCAGCATGAACACCTCGATGAACGTCAGGTACGCGCCACCCGCGATCAGATCCAGGACCGGATGAAGGTGAAGTCCCAGCCACTCGTTGGGAGTGAGGGGCCCGGTGGGAGAGGGAATGCCGAACAGGCTCCTCTCGAGTAGGTAGGGCCCCGCGATGTCCGGGGTGCCCCTGAAGCCCCCCCAATACCTCTGACCGTCGTAGACGATTCCGGTGAGAATGAAGGGTAGAACGAAGAGCAGAGCCTGTCGCCCGCGAGACCCGAGGTGAGACAAGAGGAGCACGACGCCACCGAACAGGAGGTGGTCGAGCTTGATCACTCCCGCCAGCGTGGCCAGAAGAAACCAGTAGAGGCCTACCAGAACCCACGGCAGGATTCTTCCCCTCGTCACGCCCCGCAGGTCCGGGTCACGTAGTCTTCCGATAGCACGCGATCCATCACCTCCACGACGCGGTCTGCATTACTTCTCCCACCGCCGGGCGTCTCCCCATGAGGGCGCGAAGCCCGTTCCCTAGGTGGTCGCCGACGCGGTGGGCGTGCTCCTGTAGACCCTCGTCCTCGATTACGTCGAGTACCGCCAGGCCGGCTGCACACGAGACGGGATTACCGCCGAAGCTGTTGAAGTACTCCATTCCGTTCGCGAAGCTCTCGGCGATCTCGGGCGTCGTGACCACGGCGCCCAATGGGTGCCCGTTTCCGATGGGTTTGCCCATGGTAACGATGTCGGGAACGACGCCCTGGGTCTCGAAGCCCCAGAAGTGGCTTCCCACTCGGCCGAAGCCGACCTGCACCTCGTCACAGATGCAAACGCCGCCGTCCCCCCGCACCAGGGCGTAGGCCGCCTCGAGGTAGCCCGGGGGGAGCTCGATTTGCCCTCCGCAGCTCATCAGGCTCTCGCAGATGAACGCGGCGGGGCCGAACGATCTGCGCTGACACTCTGCGATGGCCTCTACAATCAGGTCCGCGAAGCGCTGGCCTCGATGCGGGTCGCTCCGTCGGAACCGCCCGCGATAGTCGTCGGGCATGGCCACCGCATGGACATGGGGGGCGGCGCCCTCTCCACCTGGTCCCTCGAATTTGTACGGGCTTGCCGCTACCGTGGCTGCCGTATTCCCGTGGTACGCACCCTCCACCACAATGAAATCGTCACGGTTCGTATGGGCATGAGCGAGCCGAAACGCCAACTCGTTCGCCTCGCTTCCAGAGTTCACCAGGAAACAGACGGAGAGCGGGTCGGGCAAGGTGGCCGTCAGACGCTCGCAATAGCGTCCGATGAGCTCGTGCAGGTACCGGGTGTTCGTGTTGAGGACGCCCATCTGCCTTCGGGCGGCCTCTACGACCCGAGGATGACAGTGCCCCACGTGACAGATGTTGTTCACGCCGTCGAGGTACGCTTGCCCCTCCGCGTCGAAGAGGTGTTGCTTCCACCCTCGGACGATATGAAGGGGTTCGCTGTACGAAAGGCTAAGGGAGGGCCCCAGATACTCCCGACGGAGATCCTTGATCTCTTCGGGGCGAGTCGTGGGAGCGAAGACCGAACCCTCGGGCAGGCCCAACAGGACGCCCGGGTCGGGGGAGAGGCTCAGCCAAACGTGCTGCTGGCTGGGAAGGGCCACCCCCGGAAAGGTGCCTTCTTCGTCCAGCAGGTCGGTGATCAACTGGAAGTGGAGATGCGGCGGCCAATCTCCGTTCTCCGGAAAGTCGCCGAGCCGGGCGATCTCCTGACCGCGTGTCAGGTGACTCCCGACCTCCAGGTTGTCCAGGGACTCTGCGCTCAGATGCCCGTACAGAGTGTAGAAGGTCGGCCCGTCGTTTGGTGAGTGAGCGAGGATGATCGTGGGCCCGTAGTCGAGCCGTTCGGAGTTGTTTTTCAGGCCCTGGACGTGCCCATCGAGGGGAGCGAGAACAGGGCTTCCAGCGGGGAGGAAGAGGTCGATGGCGGTGTGAACGGTCCGTCGTTCCGGGAATTCCCCGGCGGCCTGCCTGTAGTTGTCCGAGGCGTACCACATACGGGGCTCGGCGTATCGACCGACGCCCACCGGGGCCTCCTCCTCTTCCAGACGGCGCACGAGGTGCATGGCGAACGTGGCCGGGTCGAGGACCTGATCGAGGTCGTCGATCTCGAAGCTGGCCGCGCTGAGGTCGAATACGAAGGCATCGTCCAGATTCTCTCCGACCACGGGCCCCATCTCTTCCCGGTGCGCCCCGATCCAGTCGGTCACTGCGTGGTGTCGGGGGCATGGCTCGAGTCCACAGGCGCCTCTGAACAGGTTACGGGCCAGGCGCGGGTGGACGGAGGCCAATCGGCTCAACGCTTCCCAGGCCGGAGCCTCGCTGATGGTCAGGTAGCCGTCCCCCGAATCATCTCCGCCCTCTGAGGCGGAGACACTGACGGTCACACCGAGGCGAGCCTGAACCAGGGGAAAGAGAATCTCCAATTCCGCCTCGTCGAGCGGACGTGCGCGATGGTATCCGCGCACCACAGAGATCATCGCAGCCGTGGGGTCGGGCCCGTCCATGAGTGCGTAGGCCGCGCCGATCGCGAGATCACAGACGGTGGCGCTCTCGAGCACGTCCCCGAAGTCCAGGAGTCCGACCACCTCACGCCCCTCGGCGGCGGGGGGGCCGACCAGGACGTTGTAATCGTTGGCGTCATTGTGGATCACGCCACGCGGAACGTCGGACAGGACTGGCGTTACGACCCGCTCGAACGCGCGCCCCACAGCCTCGACCTGCGCCCGGCGGTGCTTGTCTGCGATATGTGAAACGCCTGCGGCCATGACGTCGGGGGCACGGGTGAGATCCCACCGGTAGCCCGGTCGTACGGCGGCCGGGTGGTCGAAGCCCGAGAGCACGGCGTCGAGCCGTCCGATCGCCTCACCCAAGGACTCCAGCAGAGCGGGGGTTCGGGGCCGGACCGTTCCGAGCACCTCGCCCTTCACGTAGGTGAGGAGCCGCACCCAGTGGCTGTCTCCGTCCTGGCCGGGGGCGGAGAGTCCACGGTCCCCCGTCTTGGTCGGTACCGTACGGGGAAGCTCGATGCCGATATCGCGGTCGGCGAGGAAGGCCAGGGTGTCGCTCTGGAGATCCAACACCGCCATGGGCTCGTCGGCGTTGGCAATCTTCAGGATAAACCGGTCGCCTCCGTCGGAGACCACACGGAAGTTCTGATCACGCCAGCTGGGAAGTGACTCGACGTCGCCAACGATCCCGTAGTGAGACCCGAGGAGCTCGAGAGCTTGCGCCTTGCTGAGGCGCGGACGTTGACCCTTCTGTGGCTTGCTCACGGTCGCAACGTACCGGGGTACGGGCGGCTTTGCTATGCGGGCGGTTGTAGCTCCCGGGGCTCCCCGGAAGGCTCTTGGATGACCCGATCTGGGCGGGAAAGACTCAGGCCGGGGAAGGCCAGGGGTTCGGATCGGGTCGGACGCCCTTGCGAGGCGGCGCCTCGAGATTGGCCATGCGCTCCATGAACGCTCGCTCGTCCCGGGTAAGCGTGTCTACGCCGGCACCGTCGATCTGGCCGAGCAGGCGTTCCACGTATTCGCGGTTCACCTCATGGAGACGCTCGAGCGAGATGCGGCGCCACCACTCCTCGTCCTCCTGGTCGCGGACGCCCTTGGACGCGTAGTACGAGTTGGGGCGCTCTACCACGCGCTGGGCAGCGATCAACTTTTTCCTGCGGCTCAGCCATGCCCTCCGGAGGCCGAAGCCTCCGAGAACAACAGCCAGAATCAAAGTCGGCAACCAAGTAAGCATGTCATCCACCACCCGACGGGCTCTAACAACCTCTCTACATACTGTTCGACGCCTTATGTGTTCCGAGGGTTGCGAGCGTCCCAGTGATTCTAATACGCGCGGGCCCCACCGAAAGGTTTCATCGTGCCGCGTGGGCGAGCCAGAAGGGGTTCGTTCCCGGATCGGCCGGCGGGTCGCGGCGCTTCGGGGCGCGCAGCCGGCGACTGTACGCCATACGATCGTATGATCCGTGATCCGTCCCATACGTGTAGTAAGACGTTTTTTATTGCCATTTTCTCACGAGCACATTAGGTTCATACGAACGTTTGAATTACTCTGAGGAATGACATGAACTCACCTTCGCGGAACACAGACACCTCGGACCGTCTACGGACCGCCGGGCGCCGGATCTTCGCACGCCAGGGATACGAAGGCGCCTCCGTGCGCACGATCACACGCGAGGCTCGGGCCAACCTGGGGGCGGTGACCTACCACTTCGGGAGTAAGGAAGGCCTGTATGAGGCGGTCGTGGAAGGTGCGCTCGCTCCGTTGAGGCAGCGAGTTACCGAGGCCGCCTCGGTGCCGGGTCCGCCGCTCGAGAGGATCGAAGGAGTGGTTCGAGCCTTTTTCGCCCACCTGAGCGAGAATCCGGACATGCCTCACTTCATGCTCCAGCAGGTCACTTCTGGAGTCGAGCCCATCGAGCCGGTCCAGCAGACCATGCAGCACGTTATCGGCACGCTCTCGACCCTTCTTCTCGAGGGCCAGAAGGACGGCAGCGTCCTTGAGTCGGACCTGTTGCCCACGGTCGTCGGAATCATCGCGCTTCCCGTCCACCTGACCCTGGTGGGCCAACTGCTGTCCCGCGTGGGCCGCCTTCCCGATGGGGTCTCTGCAGACCGGGCAGAGGAGCATGCCGTACAGTTCGTAACACGGGCGCTCAGCGCCGAGGAGGTTGAATGAACTCGGACGATAGGGTGACTCGAGGCGCCAGCTGTTCCGGCGCCGACAGAGCCGACTCGTTAGGTCGCCGGAACGCTCTGGTCGGTCTCGTCTGCCTCGTCGTCCTGGCTTCGGCGATGTCGGCGCAGAGTGCGGCGGCCCAGGCGGTGGATCGTGCATCCTCCGGAGCCCCGCTGACTTTCGCTGTAGCCGTGGCGATGACGTTGGAGAGCCATCCATTCCTGCTGGGCGGAGTGGCCCGCCAAAGAGCCGCCCAAGAGGCCCACAGAGTCAGTACGGGAGAGCGCTTCCCGTCACTGAGCGTACTAGGAACGGCGACGCAGTTCGAGGAACCGATGCTCGTCTCACCGATTCATGGCTTCGAACCCGACCTGATCCCGCCCTTTGACGAGACGCTCTTCCGGGTCGGAGCCGCGCTCGGATACACCGTCTATGATGGCGGAGCGAGGGGCGCCCGGATCTCGGCGTCTGCCGCCCGGGCCACGTCCGCCCAGTCGGATCTCCGAGCGGCTCGCCAGGACCTCATCGGCCAGGTAGCGATGAGCTACCTCGGTGTGCTCCTGGCTCGAGATCAGCTGGAGGCCCATGACCAGCGTATCGCCGCGTTACAGTCGGAGCTGGACCGGGTCCAGGATCTCTTGGCCGTGGGCCGGGCTCCTCGGGTGGAGGTCCTGCGTGCGGAAGCGGCCCTGGCCGACGCCCGCGCCGACCGGATCCGGACGACCACCATGCGACGCGTGACCGAGGGCGAGCTGGGCCGGTTGGCGGGTCTGCCGGATGGCTCGCTCGACGGGCGTCCGTTGCGGGAGGTCACTCTCAGGAAAGGCCCCGAACTAGACCGGAATCGATTGTTCTCGGCATCCGTGGCAGCCAACCCGAGTGTGCAGCGCGCCAGGGACGAACTCACATCCTCAGAGGCCGCGGTTGATGTCGCCCGCGGTGCCCGCAGGCCCAATGTGGACCTTCAGGCGGCCTTCGTGGACCAGGGAAGCCTGGAAGGGAACTTCACCGCCGAGTGGAACGTCGGCCTCGCCGTCTCCCTGCCCGTCTTTACCGGGGGACGCCTTCGACATGGCGTTTCCCGCGCGGAGGCGCTTCGTGAAGCCTCGAGAGAAGGAGTGCGTCTCGCCGAGATGAGGGCGGCCGCAGGAGTCGACATGGCACTGGCAGCGTGGGAAGAGGCCGAGGCGCGGACCGTGAGCCTTCGGGTCGCGGTGGATCGCTCCACCGAGGTGGCTCGTATCGAGCGACTCCGGCTCGACGCCGGCGCGGGTGTTCAGGCGGACTATCTACAGGCCGAAGCGGCGCTTCTCTCACTCAGAGTGGCGCTGAGTGAAGCGGAGCACGGGGCCGTGCTCGCACGGATCAGACTCGCCGAAGCTGTGGGTGAGCTAGACGAGAGCTGGCTGGCACAGAACCTGGGAGAAGTATCATGAGTGGACGTCGACCCCCACGACCTGTCCTGGTGGTGATCGTGTTGGCCGTGGCAAGCGGCATACTGTGGTTCGGATTCCTGAGAGAGGGCGAGACCGGAGGTGGGATGACCGCGTCCGGTACGGTGGAGGCCACCGAGGGCCAGCTCGCGTTCCAGGCGTCGGGCCGGATCCTGGAGATCAGTGCCCGGGAGGGCGATCGAGTCTCGGCCGGCCAGCAGTTGGCCAGTCTCGACCTGTCCGAACTCGACGCCCGCCGTGCTCAACTCGTGGCCCAGCTCGCGGTGGCGCGAGCCGGATTGGCAGAGCTCCAGAGCGGGTTCCGCGAGGAGGAGGTGGCCCAGGGGCGTGCAGGTCTCCGGGCGGCCGAGGCGCAGGTCGGAGACGCCGAGCGCGACTTCGAGCGTGCCCGGCTCCTGCATGACGGTGGTGCGGTGAGCGAGGAGGCACTGGAGAAGAGCGAACTCGCTCTGAGTCTTGCTCGCATCAGGGCCGACGAACGGGGAGAGGCAGTTCGGCTGCTCGAGTCGGGACCACGTCCGGAGAGGGTGGATGCCCAGGCCGCCCAGGTTGCGGCGGCGGAAGCCGGAATCCAGATCATGGACGCGACGCTGTCCTTCGCGACCATCAGGGCCCCCTTCGACGGTGTGGTGACCGTCAGGCACAGGGAGCCGGGTGAGACGGCCCCGCCGGGCGCGCCCGTGCTCACCCTCATGAATCCCGACGATCGCTGGGTCCGGATCTATGTGCAGGAGGATCGGATCGGAAGGGTCCTACTGGGACAGACGGCCACCATCACCTCTGACAGCTATCCCGATCGCACCTATGAGGGGCGAGTGACCTTTATCGGCTCCGAGGCGGAGTTCACTCCCAAGAACGTACAGACGCCCGAGGAGCGGGTGAAGTTGGTCTATGCGGTGAAGATCCAGGTGGTGGGGGACGCGTCCTTCGAGCTCAAGCCGGGCATGCCCGCCGACGTTGAGCTCGACGACGGAGGCGCGACTCCGTGACCGTCCAGGCGAGGGCGCCTTGGGCGGTTCACACAGAGGGCCTGACCCGAACGTTCGGTCCTTTGGTCGCGGTCGACGGCCTGTCGCTCGAGGTCGCTACCGGAGAGCTCTTCGGCCTCGTGGGCCCCGACGGAGCCGGCAAAACGACCACGCTGCGGATGCTCGCAGGTGTTCTACGCCCCTCGAGTGGGCGCGCCTGGGTTTTCGACACGGATGTGGTCGAAGACCCGGAGGCCGTCAAGAGCAAGATCGCCTACATGTCGCAGCGCTTCGGTCTCTACCACGACCTCACCGTGGGCGAAAATCTGGACTTCTACGCAGACCTCTTCGGCGTCCCGCGGGATCAACGTGAGGAGAGGCTCGCACGACTCTACGACTTCTCGGGCCTGGGCCCGTTCAAGGACCGTCGGGCCGAGGCCCTCTCCGGCGGGATGAAGCAGAAGCTCGGACTCTCGTGCGCCTTGATCCACCGCCCGCGCCTTCTGCTCCTGGACGAACCGACGTTCGGAGTGGATCCCATATCACGCCGTGATCTCTGGTTGATCATCCACGAGATGGTGGACGAAGGTGTGTCCGTGGTCGTGAGCACGGCCTACATGGACGAGGCCGAGCGATTCGATCGGCTGGCCTTTCTGGAGGCGGGCAGAACCCTCTCGGTGGACACGCCCGACGCGCTCCGACAGGGGCTCTCCGGTCGGCTGCTCTCGGTTCGGGTCGGAGATCGATCGAGGACCGCCCGGGACGTGCTGAGGGCCATCCCGCTCGTCACCGACGCCTCGGTGTTCGGCGACCGGCTACACGTGGTCATGGAGGACGCGGTCTCGGGTGCGGGCGTGCTTCGGGCCGCTCTCGTGTCTCAGGGGTTTCCCGACGCGGTGGTGGAGTCCGTCGACGAACCGTCGCTCGAGGACGTGTTCATGGATCAGGTCGGGGGCGACAAGGAAGATCATGAAATCGCCTGACGCTTCAGACGCTTCTCCCGAATATGCGGTCACCGCTCGAGATCTGACCTGTCACTTCGGCGACTTCGTGGCCGTGGATCGTGTTTCGTTTGAGGTGCGTTCCGGAGAGATCTTCGGTTTCTTGGGCCCCAACGGGGCCGGCAAGACGACCACCATCAAGATGCTGACAGGCCTGGTTCCGCCCACCTCAGGTGAGGGTCGAGTCGCGGGCCTCGACGTGGCGACGGAGCGCCGCGCCATCAAGCGCCGAATCGGCTACATGTCCCAGCTCTTCTCACTTTATGCCGATCTGACTGTAGACGAGAACATCCTCTTCTTTTCGCGGCTCTACGGAATTCCGCGAAATCGTCGGAGTGACAGAGCGGACTGGGTGGTCGAGTTGGCGGGACTCACCGAGCACCGAGGGCGGCTGACGGGTGAGCTGCCCCTGGGTTGGAAACAGAGGCTCGCCCTGGGCTGCGCCGTGCTACACGAGCCACCGGTCCTGTTCCTGGACGAGCCCACGTCGGGGGTGGACCCGATTTCACGTCGAGCGTTTTGGGACCTGATCCATGGGCTGAGCGACGGTGGGACCACCGCCTTTGTCACGACCCATTACATGGAAGAGGCCGAGTACTGTCACCGGCTCGCCCTGATGAATCGGGGACGCCTCATCGCGCTCGACACGGCCGCCGGGCTCCGGGCCGGCATGAGCCTGCCTCTCTTCGAGGTCCGGGCCGATGCGACTCCCCAGGCGGTGAAGGCCCTGGACGGTGCCGAAGGAATCGTGGACGCCGCCATGTACGGACGGTCCCTACACGTGACCATGGACCGTGCCGATGGTGCCGACGACCGAATCCGGTCCCATCTGGCCCGGGCCCGGATCGCGGTGACCGCGGTGGAGCAGATCAAGCCTTCTCTCGAGGACGTATTCGTGGCGCGTGTCCGTGACGAGGGCGGGGCGAGGAGCTGGTGAACGTGCTGAACGGGACTCGACTCCTGGCCATGGCGCGCAAGGAGACGCTCCACCTGCGCCGCGACTCCAGGAGTCTGCTGCTTGCCTTTCTCCTGCCGGCTCTCCTCGTGGTGATATTCGGGTACGCCATAACGTGGGACGTCGAAGACATCCGGACCGCCGTACTGGACATGGACGGATCCAGCCGGAGCAGGGAGTTGCTCGATGCCTTCGAGGTGTCGGGCTACTTCACGGTGGTGCACCGCTTGACCCGGTACGAGCAAGTCGACGATGTGCTGGACCGGGGCAGCGCCCTCATCGCCATTGTCATACCACCCGACTTCGCCCGGGATCTCGACGGCGGCCGCTCCGCCGAGCTGCAGGTTCTCGTCGACGGGAGCGACGCCAACACGGCGACGATCGCCCTTGGATATGCCCAGGGCATCGTCCGTTCGTTTGCCAGTGGGATCCTGCTTCGAGGCGCCGAGGCCCCCCCGGTGATCTGCGCGGAGACCCGAGTCTGGTACAACGAGGAACTGCGGAGCCGGAACATGATCGTTCCGGGGCTCGTGGCGGTCATCATGATGATCAACGCCGCCATGCTCACCTCGCTCACCATCGCTCGCGAGTGGGAGCGGGGCACCATGGAGCAGCTCGTGTCCACTCCGGTCCATCGGCTCGAGGTGGTCTTGGGCAAGCTGCTTCCGTACGTAGCCATCGGCATCATCGACGTGGTTCTGGTGAGCGTGATCGGGGTGTTTCTGTTCGACGTTCCCTTCCGGGGCAGCGCCGGCCTCCTGATGGTCCTCTCACTCGCCTTCATCGTGGGGGCCTTGGGACTCGGGATGTTCATCTCGGCCGTGGCTCGCTCACAACTCCTCGCCACCCAACTGGCGATGATTCTCACCTTTCTTCCGGCCTTTCTGCTCTCGGGCTTCATGTTTGCCATCGACGTCATGCCTCCCGCCCTTCAGGCGATCACCTACCTGATCCCCGCCCGCTACTTCCTCGTGGTCACCAGAGGACTGTTCCTGAAGGGTGTGGGCGTCGAGGTACTGGCTACCGAGGGCCTGCTCATGATCGCATTCGCCGCCCTGGGCATTTTCGGTGCGACGCGAGCGTTCCGGAAGGAGCTCGAGTGACAAGCCTGACCTACACCCTCGAGCGAGTGGCCGGCTCTGTGGAACGTGTGTTCGGCGTCCTGGCCAAAGAGTTCCGGCATGTGTTCCGAGACCCGCGCATGGCACGCGTGATCTTCGTGGCGCCCATCGTACAGCTCGTGGCGTTCGGGTATGCCGTATCCACCGACCTCAACGACACACCCACCTTCGTGGTCGATCACGACAACACGCGAGAGTCGCGGGAGTTGCTCTCGGCTCTGACGGCTTCCGGTTACTTCGAGATCTCAGGTCGCTCGGAGTCTCCTCGAGATCTCGTCCGCGCCCTCGACCGAGGAGACGCGATTCTGGGTGTGGAGATCCCCAGAGGATATGCGGAGGCGTGGTTGGGGGCGGGTGGCGCACGGATCCAGGTGCTCCTCGACGGGACGAACTCCAACACGGCGGCCACAGCTCAGGGGTATATCACTCGCATCATCGAGGGGCGTTCGGCGGAACGGCACATGTCCGGGTTGCCGCCTCCGGTTGATCTCCGGGAAAGGGCCTGGTACAACCCGGAATTGGCCAGCCGTAACTACAACGTGCCCGCCGTGGTCGGGACCCTCATCATGCTCGTCTGCCTTCTCCTGACCTCGCTGGCCGTGGTACGCGAGCGCGAGATCGGCACGCTGGAGCAGCTCAAGGTCAGTCCCCTTACAGCCGGAGAGCTTATCGCCGGTAAGACGTTGCCATTCGCGATCATCGGGATGGGGGACATGGTCCTGGTGACGACGGTTGCGGTTCTATGGTTCGACGTCCCGCTCCGCGGCAGCCTCCCCCTTCTGTTTTTCGCCAGCATTCTCTATGTCGTGGCGGGGTTGGGAATGGGTCTACTGATCTCCACGGTGTCCAAGACACAGCAGGAGGCCTTCATGGGTACGTTCCTGGTGTTCATGCCGGCCCTGCTTCTGTCCGGGTTCATGTTTCCCGTGTCGAGCATGCCGAAGATCTTCCAAGAGATCACCGTCGTGAACCCGGTCCGGCACTATCTCGAGATCGTGCGGGCCATCTTCTTGAAAGGGACCGGCATCGAGGTGCTGTGGCCGCAGTTCCTCGCCCTCGCGATCTTGGGCGTTGTCCTTTTGACCCTGGCGACCCTACGCTTCCGGCGAGAGGTCTCGTAGCGCCGGTCCGGCCTCGGTCCAGCCCAGATCCAGCCTCGTTCCAGCGCTGGTCCAGCCCAGATCCATGCGCGAATCGGCCCAAACACACAGCCGGAATCGCCGTGCTTCCGAACGGGGGTCGGTGGACCTTCTAAACACTCGCCCACGGCGGTTCCCACGCGTATCTTGCTTCCCGGGCGGGCGGAGGACCGCCTCTTTTCTTCCGTTGGATTCATGTAAGGGGGTTAGCTCCATGAGCGACGTCGAGATCATCGGCACTCCGGAGCGCAGGGTCTCCAGACGAACGTTCATCATGGGTGTCATCGCCACTGGGGCGACGACCTCTTCGGTGGGCTATCTGTTCAGGGGATCGAAGCCGTTACTCGGTGCCATGCCGGTTCAAGGCTCGGTGGAACGGCTGGTGACGCTCAACGTGAACGGGCAGCAACGTCGTGTAGACGTGCTGAAGCAGGAAACGCTGGCCATGACGCTGCGCTACAAGCTTGGACTCACGGGCACCAAACTCGGATGCGATCGCGCGGAGTGCGGGGCCTGTACGGTGCTGATCGACGGCGTGCCGAGTTATGCATGCTCGGTGCTGACGCAGACCGTCCGTGGACAGGAGATCACCACCATCGAGGGACTGGAGAGCGATGACGGAACGCTCCATCCGGTCCAGCAAGCCGTCATGGACGAGGGTGGCTTCCAGTGCGCCTTCTGCGCCCCCGGCTTCATCATGAGCATGGTGGCCATGGTCGAGGCCAACCCGAACCCCACCAAGGAAGAAGCGGCGCACGCTCTCTCCGGTAATCTCTGTCGCTGCGCCGACTACAATAAGATCCTGACTTCCGCCATGCGTGCTGCCGAGTACTCTCGGCAGCGGGCTTAGGAGCGCATCATGGCCGACAAACTGGTAGGACAGGACATCGCCGCTCCCGATCTCCGGGCCAAGATCACAGGACGGGCCAAGTATGCGGAAGACTTCAGAGCCGACGGCATGGTGTTCGCCAAGCTCCTGTTGAGTCCCATGCCTCACTGTCGGGTCCGGCGCATCGACGCGAGCGCCGCGCTTGCCATGGAAGGCGTGGTGGGCATCCTCACCGCCGAAGACGTGCCAGCGGTCGACGCCCCGGGCGAGGCGTGTCTCACCATGGAGCCGCACTACGAAGGAGAGCCCATCCTCGCGGTGGCGGCGGTGGACGAGACCACAGCCGCGGATGCGATCGAAGCGATCAAGATCGACTTCGAGCCCCTGCCGTTCGTGTTGAATCCGCTCGACAGCCTGAGGCCTAACGGACCGAACGCCCGTCTCGACGGCAACACGAGGGTCGCTCGGGAGCTTGCCACCATCAAGTGGACGGAAGAGGACTTCGCAAACGCTCCCGAAGGGACCATGCCCATGGGCGAGGCCGGGGCCGAGTGGAGCGTCGGAGACATAGAGGCCGGCTTTGCGGAAGCCGAGCTGATCATCGACGAGACCATGACGCACCAGTCGCTCACGCATCACCCGCTCGAGCCTCGCACCACGATGGCGTACTGGCAGAACGGCAAGCTCTACATGCACACGTCCACGCAGAGTCTGGCGAGGACGCGAGCGGCCGTGGCCGGCAGGCTCGCCATGGACATGGAGGACGTGGTGCTCGTGGGTGAGTTCTGCGGAGGTGGTTTCGGAAGCAAGATCTCGGGTAATACACACATGCTGATCCCCGCGGTCTTCTCCCAGAAGATCAACCGCCCGGTGATGATGCGGATCAACCGGTACGAGGAGAGTTACATCGGCCGGGCTCGCCCCGGCTTCCAGGCTCAGGTCAAGATCGGCTTCCGGGCCGACGGCCGCATCACGGCCATGGATATGTACATCCTGAACGATGGCGGACCGTATGGCGGCTCCGGCGACAATATGTCGGCGGGCTCTACGGCTTCTCTTACCTACACGCCGCTCAACCAGCGGCACCGCGGGGTCGGGGTCTACACCAATACGCCCCCGAAGGCGGCTCAGCGAGGGCCCGGCGGCGCTCAGATCATCGGGATGCTCGAGCCGCTCATGGACAAGGCGGCCCGGGAGCTCGGAATAGATCGACTCGAGCTCAGGCGCATCAACGCGCCTGGTGCTGACGTGGAGTTCGGGCCTCGCCAGAGCACGCTCACGAGCGTCTTCGTCAAGGAGGCTATCGACAAGGGCTCCGAGATGTTCGGATGGGAAGAGAGGATCGCCAGGAGCGGGCAGCGCAACGGTTCCAAGGTGACCGGAATCGGCGTCGGGGTCAGCCCGTATACTGCCGGCAGTTCGGGTTTCGACGGGTTGCTGGTCATTCGGCCCGATGGAAAGGTTTACATCCACCAGGGAATCGGGAATCTGGGAACCCACTCCGTCGCCGACACGGCGAGGGCGGCCGCCGATGTTCTCGGAGTCGCGTGGGACGATGTCGAGATCGTATGGGGTGACACGAGCCGCCACGTGCCGTGGAGCTCGGTGCAGGCCGGGAGTCAGACCACGTTCGCCCACACGAGGGCGAACCATGCCGTTGGGACGGCTGCCAAGCGGCTGCTCCAGGAGATCGCGGCCCGCGATCTGGGCGGTTCCGCCGGGGACTACGATACGGCCGACGGGCGGGTCTTCCGTCGATCGAGTCCCTCTACGGGTATGAGCTTCGCTCGTGCCGCGACCCGCGCCATGGAATTGGGTGGGCGGTACAGTGGAGGGGAGGTCGACGACGACCTCAACGACATGACCAAGGCCGCTGCCGCAGGACTGGCCGGCCAGGGTCTCGTGGCCGCCGCCAAGGACAACTACCCCCGCGAAGGTGGAGTCCAGTCCTGGGTTGTGGGCTTCGCCGAGGTGGAGCTGGACGTCGAGACCGGAGTGGTGGACATCATTCACTACACTGCGGTGGCGGACTGTGGCACCATCCTGCACCCTCGCAGTCTTGGTGGACAGATCCTCGGTGGCTCCATCCAGGGTATGGGAATTGCCATGAGTCAGAAGTGGGTCTTCGATCCCGTCTGGGGTGTCTCCTTCGCCAAACGCCTCTACACCGCTCGACCACCCGGAATGCTCGACGTGCCCATCGACATGCAATGGTCCGCCGTGGAGATTCCCGATCCGCAGACACCGGTCGGTGCAAAAGGGATCGGGGAGCCGTGTGTAGGGGCTGGTTCAGCCGCTCTGACATCAGCCGTTGCCGACGCGCTCGGCGGGAACTGTTTGTGTCGCACGCCGCTGACGGCGGACGTCCTTCTCGCAGAAATCGAGGGACGCCCGTCGGCGTACGGCCCCCTCGAGCTTCACGTCTAAAGGGAGAAACGAATCATGGCGGTCATCAGAGACATGATCCCGGCGTTCGAGCTCTTCCAGCCGACGAACGTTGAGGATGCCATTAACCTGTTGGATCAGTACGGTGAGGACGGTTGGGTGTTGTCAGGCGGCTTGGACAGCTTCGACTGGTTCAAGGACCGCATCAAGCGGCCCGTCGCCGTCGTAGATCTCGTCAATCTGGACGCACTCCGTGGAGTGCGAACCACGGATGACGGCGTCGAGATCGGGGCGCTGACCACGATCACTGAGGTCGCCACCAACACGGAGTTGATGTCGAGCTACAGTGTGCTCACCGATGCCGCGTCCGGTGTCGCGACTCCGCAGATCCGGAACCGGGGCACCTTGGGCGGCAACCTCTCGCAGGACACGCGCTGCTGGTACTACCGGGGTGGATGGCCCTGCTACCGGGCCGGCGGCAACACGTGCTACGCGTCGGCACCTACGGCCATGAACCGGGAGCACTGCATCCTGGGTTCGAGCCGTTGCGTCGCCGTGAACCCCTCGGATACGTCGTCCGCTCTTATCGCTCTCGATGCCCAGTTCGTCATCCAGGGGCCACGTGGAGAGCGCGTCGTCGATGCGGAGGACTTCTTCATGCGGCCCAGCGTCGACATCGAGCGCATGACGGTCCTGAAGCCGGGAGAGTTGCTGACGGCGATCCGTCTGCCCGCGCGGTGGGCCGGGGCTCGCTTCTATTACGAGAAGGTGGAGGATCGTAAAGCCTGGGACTTTGCGCTGATGACGGTTGCGTCGGCCATGCGGATGAACGGGGACGTGATCGAAGAGGCGCGCCTGGCGGTGAACGGCGTCGCTCCTTACCCGGTTCGGCTCGCTACCACCGAGTCGCTGATCCAGGGGCAGGTACCATCCGATGCATTGGGAGCCCAGGCGGGCCTCCTCGCCGTCGAGAAGGCCCAACCGCTGAGACACAACGATTTCAAGGTCCCCTTGATGCGAAACCTGGTCCGTAGGGCCGTCCGCGGAGCGGAGGGTTAGGCATGGAGCTATGGCGACGGGCGGTTAATCCGTGGAATCAGGAGGTCTTGATCGGAGTGTCATGGGACCTCATGTGGGCTGCGATCGTCGCGGGAGCGGGTTTCGTGGTACTGCACGCTTTGTGGGCGCGCTTCTTGGCACCGGCCGCTGCGGCATCGTCCGATGACCCGAGTTCGGGCCTCCCGAGCCGGATTTTGCGGCATGCGCTGTCCGAGAGGGTCTTCCACGGGCTCATGGCGGCGGCCATGCTCGTGCTGCTCGTCACCGCGTTCTTACCGGTGTTGGGGATCCAGTTTGCCTGGGTGACGATTCACTGGGTGGCTGGTGTGATTCTCACCGCGCTCATCGTCTACCACGTGATCCACGCCACGTGCAGGCAGGACCTGTGGGCCATGTGGATCGACAAGGCCGACATCAAGGCCGGCGTGGCGGAGCTCAAGCACATCCTGGGGAATCATGATGACGAGGTTCCCAAGGCCGGCAAGTATCCTATCGACCACATCCTGTTCCATCATAGCGCGGCCGTGACGGGTCTGGTGGCCATCGCCACCGGTGTGTTGATGATGCTCCGGTTGGAGACTCCGTTCTGGACGGCGAACCCGTACATGCTCGCCGACAGCTCATGGGGCGTGATCTACGTGCTTCATGGTCTGTCGGGAGTCGGGTTGATCGCCCTGACCATTACACACATCTACTTCGCCATACGTCCGGACAAGTGGTGGATCACCAAGTCGATGATCTACGGATGGATTCCCAGGAGCGAGTATCTGGGGACCCACGATCCCGCCCGATGGGTCGTCACGGGTGGAGGCGAGGGTGCGGATGAGCCCGAGTTGGTGTCGGCCGGGGTTGCACACGAGTCGGCCGGCGGGGCGACGGGCGAAGAAGAGAGCAACCCGTTCGATGCAGGAGCGGCTTCCTGAAGTGACGGTCGACGATCTCAGGAAGCACATCGATACGATCGAGGAGAGCTACGAGTTCTTCCTCGCTTATGCCGCCCAGGGATTATCCGGTGACGGCAGCAGTGCCTCGGGTGGAGAACTGCGAGAGTACCTGACCCGGACCGACGGAGCGCTCGGTGCTCTCGTGGACGAGATGGCTGGCGTAGTGGACGGGTTGGAGCCTGCCGATGCCCATCGAGACATGGGAAGGGTCATCGAGAGGGACGCGGGTGATGCGCGTGCGGCGGTTGGACTCGTGATGGCGCAGCCCGCCATCAGTTCGCAACTCATCGACAATCTGAACGCGTCGATCCACTTCCGGGCGCTCCTGACCGACCTCTTTCTTTTCGACGAGGTTCTGAAGAGTTCAGCCCGGGAAGGTTGAGCGCAAAAAGTGCAAGGCATGTCTAAGCACGTGTGGCTCAGAGTTCTTTGCATTGCCGGGATGACCGTCGCCTGCGATTCCTCACCTTCTCCCGACGCGGGGCCGGCCGAGACCGAGCGGGCGATCCGGGACGACGGCATTCTGCGACTGGCGGCCATCAACCTCGGCCTCAACGCGAACCAACCCGACGTCAGGGAGCGCCAGGATCTCTACCTTTCGACCAAGCCCGGCACGGATCATTCCCACCTCGTGGATGCCACCGAGGGCTTCGACCTCATGTGCACCAACGAGATGTACACATGGAGCGAGGAAGACTCCTACGTGGTGATGGTCGAAGATCTCAGCTCGGTGTTTCCGTATCAGCTCAAGGGCGCGGCCTCGAGTGACCTGTCGGGCTGTGCCTGTGACCAGGAGGACTGGGCCGCATACGTCGAACCGTTCAGGGAGTGCGTACGTGAAGACCCACAGCGGGACCTTCTGACCTGTTTCAATGCCCCGATCACTCAGATGGGGCAGGGAGACGAGCAGTGGAGTCCGTGGCGTTGCACTCGCTGTTTAACCGCGACGGTACTGAAGACGTTCATCGACTATACACTGCCCCTCGAGGAGCAGCAGGCTCTGGTCGACGATATGGACTTCTCGACGTGCCAGGGTGAGCCTGTGCTCGCCCAGTGCCCGAACTGTGAGGGCAAGTCCGGCGTGGCGATCCACTCCAAGTACCCGATCGTCGAAGAGGACAGGATGACGTTCCCGTTCAGCTGGAGTTCGACTCGCGGAGTGCTCTACGCCAAGATCGACCATCCGAGTGGGCCGATCCACGCATTCTGCTCCCACATCGCAGAGTCTGGCACGGCCAAGTTCCGGTACCCCGGCTTCGAGGAGATCACCGGCAGCGAAGATGAGAATCTTCAGCATATCCGCTGGACGATGGAATACATGGACTCGAAGGACATTCCGGCCGACGAGACCACGCTCTTCATGGGCGACGTCAATGTCGGTCCTGACGGCGGCGAGCGTTACTTCCCGGATTTTCCCGACAACTTTGCCGCGTTTACCGACGCGGGGTACGTCTCGCTCGTTCACCAAGACGAGGGGCCCTGCACGGAGTGTGCCGACAACCCACTCTTCGTGGCCCAAAACGCGCAGTGGGACAATCCGGCCATTCCCAACCAGACGACCCATCTCCTGATGCGGGGTGGCCCCTGGCAGATCGTCCCGGGGTCGTCAGACAACTTCATGACTGAGGATGTGACGCTCCGAGACGGCGAAGTGACCAAGTGGTCGGACAAGTACGGTATGAGTGTCGATCTGAGGCTGACCGACCTACAGCGGTAGGGATCCGGGTCGAGGATCGAAGTAGCGGGCTCCACTAGCCGACTCGGACGCTTCGCAGGGAGGGGCCCAAGAAAGGGCACTCCACACGGCTGTGCGGAACGCCCCGGGATGCGAGCCGACGGTCGACGGGCGGAACCCATTCCCCGAAGGGGGGCGCCGGCCGCCGGCGGCATCCTGACTGCAGAATACCGGAGTCGTTCCGAGCCGGGTATTGGACTTTAGTCCAATACCCGCGATGGATGCGCAAGTGAGGTTGGCGGGTGGTTTTGACAGGGCCCCGTGCAGATAGTGTCCTTCACGCCGAATGGGCACGCACTGTTCGAGGCGCCGCCCCTACGCGAGCTGTCCCTGGAGCCGGTAACCGACCCATTCCGACGGCGATCTCGCTACTCGACCGTGCGCCGCAAAGGAAGCATGAACGAGAAGGAGCAGCCTTGGGGAACGTTGCTCTCCACTGATATCGTGCCGCCATGAGCTTCCACGATCGACTTACAGATAGCCAGGCCCATTCCCAGGCCGCCCGTCTTGGTCGTCACGAACGGCTCAAACACTTCGCTGACTTCCTTTGCCGGGATACCCGGGCCGGTGTCGCTGACGGTGACCCGCACACCATCCGCTCCGTCGCGGCAGATTACCACCTCGATATCGCCCGCCCCTGATTCGACGTGTCGGCTAGCATCGATCGCATTCATCAGGAGATTCATGACGACTTGCTGAACCTGAACAGGGTCGACCTCTACAAGGGGTAGATCGGGGGCAACTTCTACGTTGATGTTGACGTGTGCTCCGAGGGCGTCACTCCAGACTAGGGGCAGTACCCCCTTGACGAGTTCATCGAGCTGGACGCTTTCCTGGGCTACGGTATTCTTCTGCAACAGGGCACGTAGTCGGTGAATAACCTGACCGGCCCGCTTGTCGTCCGCTACGATATCTTGCAGGATTTCGCTCAGTTCCTCCAAGCTGGGTTTTTCCCCGGCAAGGATCCGCACGGCGGTCTGTGCGTTCGCCAAGATTGCCGTCAATGGCTGATTCAGTTCATGGGAAATCGAAGCTGCGAGTTCGCCCATCGACCTGACGCGTGACACATGAGCCAGTTCGGCGTGATGTCGACTGGCTGCCTCTTCCCTCTCTGCCAACGTACGTGAGACACGGAGCACGCAAAGAATTAGAGTAGGGCGAAGGCAGAGAAAACGAACATGTTGGGACTGCGAGAGAGAATGGCAGAGAATGGTAGTGCCCCTGGAACCGGGGAGGCCAAGCGAAGCGCGGCAGCTCCTGCGGACCCGGAGGTAGTAGATAGGCCGCTACGGCGGCGGTTCAGTCCGTCGTACAAGCTGCGGATCGTCGAAGAAGCGGACCGGTGCACCGAGCCCGGCGAGGTGGGTCAAGTCCTGCGGCGAGAGGGCCTGTACTCGTCGCACCTGACGACGTGGCGCAAGGCGGCGCATAGCGGGTCGCTGAAGGCCCTGTCGAAGAAACGCGGCCGCAAGCCGGAGCGAAATCCGCTGGATGAGAAGGTACGCAAGCTGGAGCGGCGAAACGCACGGCTCGGGAATGAGCTCAGGAAGGCACACCTGATCATCGACGTGCAGGGAAAAGTTGCGGGGCTGCTGGGGATAAGCCTCGACGACGGGACAAACTCTTGAAGGCGGCCGATGAGCTGGCTAAGCACGTCGGTGTAAAACCGGCGTGCGCGGCCCTCGAGGTCTCCCGATCGACGTTGTACCGTCGTCGAGGCCCATCAACCGGGCAACAGCAGCCCCGCCCGACGCCCGCCCGGGCATTGAGCGAGACGGAACGAGGCGAGGTCTTCGACACGCTGTGTTCGGAGCGGTTCGTGGACCGCTCACCCGCCGAGGTGGTGGCCACGCTGCTCGACGAAGAGGTCTACCTGTGCAGCGAACGCACGATGTATCGTGTTCTGGCCTCCGAGGTGCCGGTTCAGGAACGCCGGGCGCAGCGCACCCATCCCGAGTACAAGAAGCCCGAGTTGATGGCCACGGCGCCGAACCAGGTGTGGTCCTGGGATATCACGCGGCTGCTCGGGCCGAAGAAGTGGAGCTATTACTACCTCTACGTCATCATGGACATCTACAGCCGCTACGTCGTGGGCTGGATGGTGGAAGGGGGAACGGCCCGGCTGCTAGAGGGAGAAAACCACATCCTGTTGCGGGTGGTCGGGGGTACCTACGCAACGGGAGGGTTCTTCCTGAGCCTCGCTCCGGGAGGCGACGGATCGTACTGAGCAACTCGATCGCCACGACCACGATCCCGGAACATCCGTTTCCGGCTTGCGGAGGGCCTCCAGGGTGTCGGCTGCGAACTCGGCCGCGGAATCGTGCAGAGGGGCGACCCACCTGGCGTTTTCCCGATCACCCCTCGATCATCCTTTTAGTCTGAGCCGTTGCTGCGGCTGACCACGAGATCTCGGGGGATGTCATGACCGATCGAAGAACCTTTCTCAAGGGGATGACGGCGCTGCCGGCCACGACCATGCTGGTGTCTCAGACGGGGTGCGCCACCGTCGATGAGGCGCCTGCTGGCCGAGATTGGTTCGAGGAGTTGAATGTGAGGCCATTCGTCAACGCGGCGGCGGCGTACTCGGCTCTGGGTGGACGTAACATGTGGCCGGCTGTGGTCGAGGCCATGGAGTACGCCAGGAACCAGAACGTCATTATGGAAGAGCTTCAGGAGGCGGTCGGCAGGCGCCTCGCGGAGTTGATCGGATGTGAGGCCGCCATGGTGACGGGAGGAGCGACGTCGTCCATGACCCTGGGGACCGCGGCCTGCATCACCGGAACCGACACGGAGCTCATCCGGCGTGTGCCCGACCTTCGCGGGCTGAAGAACGAGGTCATCGTCAAGAGATCACATCGCAACGGGTACGACCACGGTGTCCGGAACGCCGGTGTCCGGTTCGTCGAGGTGGACACCACGGACGAGCTCGAGCGGGCGATCAACGACGACACAGTCATGATGTTTTTCGTGGCCATATTCGAGATGCGGAGCGACGATGCGGACGGAATCGGGGTCGAAGAGTTCGCGGCCCTGGGCCGCAAGCACGGTGTCCCCACGATGATCGACGGATCGAACACAGTACCCCCTATGGAAAGGCTCTCCGAGTATCTCGACGCCGGATTCGATCTCGCGTGCTTTTCGGGCGGCAAGGGGCTTCGCGGCCCGTACAGCGCGGGGATGCTCCTCGGGCGCGAAGATCTCATCGCCGCGGCTCGACTCAACGCCACCCCGAACGCCGACACGGTCGGCCGCGGCATGAAGGTCAGCAAAGAGGAGGTCCTCGGCATGCTGGCGGCCGTGGAGTTCAGCCAGCAGTACGACCACTCGGTGGAGAACGTCCGCGAGACGGGGCTGGTCGACCTCTTCGCCGACAAGCTCTCGGTGTTCCCGGGGCTCACCACGCAAGTGTCTTATCCGACCACGGAGGGGGGCCGGCCCCACCTCCAGATCTTCTGGGACGAGGCTCAGATTCCCGTCACTATCGAGGAGGCGCAGCACGCGCTGCAGGATGGAGAGCCTTCGATCAGAACGCCCTACTTGGTGCTATCGGACGGCCAGTTGGAGATCGGTACCGCCATGCTGAAGGACCATGAGGTGGATATAGTGGTCCAGAGGATTGGAGAGGTACTGGCTCCACGCTCTGGCTAACGCCGGGATCCTAAAGGCTGTTAACGCTTCTTCCCCAGCTTCTCGAACACTTTCTTGAAGTCCGGCCCCGGCGTCTTGCCGACCGGCTCCGTGGGCCGTGGCGGCGGCGGAGTGCGCGGTGGCTTGGGTGTACAGGGCCACTCGGGGAGCTTGAGCGACGGCTTCTTGTCTCTGGGAGCACGTCCTCGGCTGCTCTTGGCCATCAGAAACCTCCTCGATGGATGACCGGCCCATTCGAACCCGCGTTGTCGGACGGCCTGCCTATACTACGCACATGCGTGGCCCAGTGTGTCAAGGAGGCGACTTCAGGCGCTGTGAATACACGGATCTGAAGGCGGTGGGCCAAAGGGTCAGGCAGTCGTGCTCCGGCGTCGCGTCTTCCGGGCAAGCCATGAAGCCTCGGGGTCCCGCGATCACGAAGAGGTCTACGCCGCCGTCCCGCCGGAAGACCAAGCGCATGTAGCCCGGTGCGGCCACACCGAAATCCATCCCGGGCACGTCCCTCAGACGCGTGGTCAGCTTGCTCGCCGACCCGCTCACCAGCGTATACGCAGGGTCGCCAGGTTCGGTGCCTGCGATTACCTGCAGGTTGTGATCGTGGCCGGATGCGTAGACCAGGGGCGCACCACCGCGGGCGAAGGCGTCCCGAAAACCGACGATCATCTCTTGGTACGTACGGGACGACAGGTCCTGACTGACCGCACCGGTCCGGTTGAGGAGCCAACGGACACCGACGGTCGACCAGAGACTCAGGGTGCCTCCGTGCTCCCCGCCGGTCACCAGTGGGTGGTGCGCTGCGACGATGACGTCACGATCGTCCGACGCCGCCAAGAGATCCGCGAGGCGCCCGTTCGCCTCGAGAAGCCGATCCTCTGCTTGGCCCTCGGTCAGCCACCACTGTGAATCGATCATGACGATCCGGATGCGCTCGCCCAGGTCGAGGTACTCGGGCCCCGCCGACCCGGCTCCGGGCGCGAGCCGCACCAGCGCTCCGGCCGCCCGATCTCGGTCGAGTCTCGCCTCAAGATTGCGGAGGCGGGACATAGCTACGGGCTCCGAGGTGTTGGCCCAGTCATGGTTGCCCGAGATGAAAATCGCCCAGGTTCGGTAGGCCTTCGCCTGCGGACCGGACACGGTGGCGATCTCGTTACCAAGGCGTACGGAGTCCCGGGGAGTATTCTCGTCCAAGGAATCGTGGTAGCCACTCGGGTAGACATTGTCCCCCAGAAACAGGACGATCACAGCGGAGTCCCGCGCCAGCGATCCGGACCAACTCTCTACCTCGTTGGCGAGCTTCTGGAGGACGGGGCTACCCCCGCCATCGGCTCCCCCGGCGTCGCCGACCAGAAAGACCACGGCCTCCACGTCGTCCGGTCGAGGATCGTCCGCTGCCGGGCCTTCCGGAAGTGGTGGCTGGGGGTACGCACAACCCACGGCCCCGAAGGCCATCAGGAGCGTGCCGTTTCGGAGGACCGTCCGGACTACGCCGGATCCGAGCGGGATGTTCAGAACGGGAGCCTGATCAACAGGGGAATACCATCGGAATCCCGAATGTCCTCGCCGTCACTGTGGGACGAGATGAGGCCCGCCACACCGCCCACCACCAACCCGACGGCGCCTCCGATTACCCCTCCTGCCCATCGCCGCTGTGGATCGTCCCAAACCCAGTCGCCGACCAGGGCTCCGATACCGATGCCGGATGCCCAGCCTACCGTGCCCCAGGTCAAGGTCTCTCCCATGTGCTCGTCAGCGAAAACGCCCAGGGCGAGTCCGGCGGTGAGTCCAATGAAGAGAGGGATCGCCGCCATCTCGACGGCTTCCTCATCCGACTCGAGGTAGTCGCCGCGCCGAGCTTGAACTGTAATGTAGGCCACACTCAGCCAAGCGCCCGCGCCGGCAAGTGCTCCGCCAACGATGGCCAGGTCTTGCGACACGGCCGGTCGAGGTGATCCGAACGAAGTTACGGCCATGATTGCCAGGCCGGTCATGGTCAGACGGCCGGTCATCGATCGTCGGTGAGTCGCCAGAGAAACCACGCCGCGACGCTTCGTAGGGGCCGCCACACCTCCGCTCGTTCCAGCAACTCCTCCGGCTCCGGACGCCCTTCAAGCTCATCGAGCATTCGGAGACCCTCTTTCACGCCGAGGTCCCCGGCCGGCATCACGTCGAGACGCCCGAGCTTGAAGATGAGGAACATGTGTGCCGTCCACTCCCCGACTCCCCACACGGTTGTGAGTCTCCTGACGACCTCGTCGTCTCCATAGCGTCCGATGCTTCTCAGTCCAAGCTCTCCGTTCACGGTCTTTGTCGCCAAGTCCTTAATGGCTCGCGCCTTGTTCCTCGACAGACCCGCCCCCCGAAGCTCGTCATCCGACAAGCCTAACACCTGATGCGCGGTGGCGAAGCCCGTGCCCGGCGTAAGGTCTCGTACGCGACCGTAGATGGAGGTTGCCGCCCCGGTGGCGAGCTGCTGGTAGACGATGGACCGAGCTACCGCGTGAAAGTGTGGACCCCGAAGCACCCCCACCGGGAATCCCGGAAACGGAGGGAGGCCCCTCATGGCTCCTCCCAACGCGGGATCCCTACGCTTCAGTGCCCTCAATTGCTCTGCGCTCGGCTTCATCGCGGCAAGATGACCCCTTTCGGCCTCGTGAGCCAGGCGGTTATATTACCGAATAAAACCCGAACAAAAAGATCGATGAAACAACTGCCGACCCTTCGGGGCAGGGGCGCCACACCCAACCCGCCCAACCGATTCGAGCGCCTTTCGGTGGAGCGTGACGATTGGAGTCTGGCCGAAGACCCTGCACCCAGCACCGAGTTTCTGGTGGATTCGTCCAGAAGCGTCATCGCGACCAACTCGAGCCCGGACGTCGGCTTCGACGTGAGCGTGAACCCTTACCGCGGGTGTGAGCACGGGTGTGTCTACTGCTACGCCCGCCCCACGCACGAGTACCTCGGCCTCTCGGCCGGTCTGGACTTCGAGTCCAAGATCTTCGTCAAGCGTGACGCTCCCAAGCTGCTGCGAAGGGAACTGGCCTCGCCCCGCTGGAAGCCTAAGCCCTTGGCTATGTCGGGCGTCACGGATCCGTATCAACCGATCGAGCGGCGCATGCGCATCACACGTGGATGCCTGGAGGTCATTGCCGAGTTCCGGAACCCGGTGGTGATCGTCACGAAGAGTTTTCTGGTGACGAGGGATATAGACCTGCTGACCGAACTCGCGCGGCACGATGCGGTGGGGGTAGCCGTGTCGATCACAACCCTGGATGCGAGCCTGCATGGGACGATGGAGCCGCGGGCCGCGACCCCGGCACGCCGCCTGGAGACCATTCGGCGGTTGAGCGAGGCGGGCATTCCGGTTGCCGTCTTCGTGTCGCCCATCATTCCCGGGCTCAACGATCATGAGATCCCCGCTATTCTGGGGGCGGCGGCGGACCACGGGGCCACATCCGCGAGCTGTGTACCGATTCGCCTTCCCTTCGCCGTGAAGGACCTCTTCGTGGACTGGCTGGGCCGGCACTATCCGGACCGGAAGGACAAGGTCGTGAATCGTATCAGGGCCATGCGGGGCGGTCGCCTGAACGATCCTCGTCTCGGTTCGCGGATGAAGGGAGAGGGGCCTATGGCGGAGCAGGTGATGGAGCTCTTCAGAGTCTCGCGTCAGCGTGTAGGCCTCGCCGGGGGCCTTCCGACTTTGTCCACGAAGGCCTTCCGGTGTCCCGGAGCGGTCGAGCAGCTCGGGTTGGGCGTTTAGGGCTAATCCTCTCCGGCGAGATGCCCGGCCAGTCGATGCGGGCGGCGGCGAAACGTAAGCGATATCATCGTTCGTAGTGTATGGGGAGGCGATGAATACGTTCGCGGAGCGGTATCGTCAGACGTTCGCAGGAGGTTCAACAGTGTCATTCGCACTAGCACTCCTCGTGGTGTTCCTCATGGCAGCGGCTCTACTGGTCGTTCCGTTGGGTTTGCCGGGCGTTTGGATCATGGTGCTGCTCCTGCTGGCCGGAACGTTCACCGGTGCGCTGTCCTGGCCCCTTTGGTCCTTCCTCGCAGGCCTCGTCTTCGTGGCGGAAGTCGGCGAGTTTTGGATACTCGAGAGCATGGGTGATCGCTACGGGGCATCGAGGCGGGCCTTCTGGGGAGCGATCCTGGGTGGTTTCGTGGGCGTGATCGTAGGCACGCCGATCCCGGTGATCGGATCCCTCGTGGCCGGCTTCCTTGGGACATTCGCCGGTGCGGGTCTGGTGACCCTCTGGGAGTCCCGTTCCATCGGTGAGGCTTCCAGGGTTGGGTCGGGCGTCCTTCTGGCGCGCACACTGGCGATCGGGTTGAAGATCAGTGTGGGTGTGGTGGTGCTGGTGGTGGGTGGCCTCGGCATGGTGTTCGGCTAGGGACGGTATGCCTGAGTTCCCCGAAATCGTCGCCTATCTTCGGGCTCTCGAAGGTCGACTCGTGGGTCAGGTGCTGGAGAGGGTCTGAACAGCGCACCTGATGGTTAACACAAGTGTGCCAGCTGATGGTTAACAGATTGGGTTACGTCCTGTGTTACCGTGGGTGTCGAAAATGACGAAGAGTTCTTCGTCAAACCACCCGAGGGTAGTGGGACCGAAGTAGACCTGCCACAGAGCGGGGCCGATGGGTTCGAGCCCGATGAACTCGTTGCCCAGAGCCGAACTGATGTTGATCCAACGCGAGTGCCAGCGGATGGCTCCGTTTGTAGAGACCTTACGGACCTCGAAGTGCTCAGGGTACTCGATGGGCGGAAGGACGTCGGGGTAGGCTCTAAGAGCCGATCGGTAGACGGAATGGGGAGTAGCGTCGTCGAGCGCCTCGTGGGGGCGGATGTGATTGAATGTGTGGCGGAAGTCGTTGAAGTGGCGCTGCTGGGCACTGAGGTTGGCCTTGGGCGGGCGAGTGGCTTCACGCTTGAGGGTCCTGTGCATGCGTTCGTGTCGGCCGTTCTGCTGCGGCTTACCCGGCTCGATGGTCTCAGGACGGATACCGAGGCGGATCCACCAGGCACTCAGGCGTGTGAGGCGAGCGAGGCCGATGGAAGCGAAGGGCGTACCATTGTCGGAGCGGATGACGGCGGGCAGACCGAACTCGCGGAAAGTCCTGATGAACACAGGCTTGGCGAGCTCGATCGACGTCGACAGGGCCTTCAGCGACCCGCTATGCGCCGCCTTGCGCCACGTCGTCAGGTGCGAATACAGCCCTGTGCACTCGAGCAGGAACCGGCTGAAGCCGTCCTGGATCGTGAGGGGGTAGCAGTAGCGACCGTTGCGCATCTTGAACTGCCCTTTGAAGTCGACGGTCCAGACCGCATTGGGCTCATCCATCGCAGTGAGCGGCTTGCCGGGGTGGCCCGGTTTGCCGGAGCGTCTGCGCTTCTTCGTGATCAGGTCGTGACGCTCGAAGATGCGATCGATCGTCCTGCGAACTGGGGCCGAGCCAAACTTCTCAGCTGTGAGTTTACGGATCTTGCGTGATCCCCATCCGTAGCGCTGACGCAGGTCGACGACGTGTTCGACGATCGGCTCCTCCACGGCGTGCGGGCAGTGATGGGGTCGGCGCGATCGCTCTTGAAGTCCCTCGAATCCCTCTGCGCGGAAGCGATTCCACCAGGTGTATCCCGCGGTCCTGCTAATACCGTAGCGCCTACAGGACTCGGCGAAACTGAACGTCCGTTGTTGCACTTCGAGGATGAAGCGTACTCTTTGCTCGTACATGGTCGACCGGTTCCAGTCCATCGGGCTCTCCTTGTTGCAGAACCCTGGTTGATAGGAACCTGTCAACCATCAGTGTAGGCCATTGTGTAAAGGATCAGGGTAGGCTGTACCGTCTGAATCCGCACTCCGTCACTCCTCCGGACTTTCGAACCCAAGGTATCCGAGTTGGAAGGGAAGCGGGTGACCGGCCTCCGCAGAATCGGGAAGCGGGTGGTTTGCGAGCTGGAGGACGATCTCTTCGCCGTGATTCATCTCATGATCTCCGGCCGCTTCCAGTGGAAGGAGCCGGGCGCTCCGATTCCCAAGAAGCGAGCGCACGCTGCCCTGGATTTCCCCAACGGGACGCTACTCCTTACTGAGGCCAGCTCGCACAAGCGTGCCTCTCTCCACGTGGTCCGAGGCGAGGAGGCGCTCGCCGCTCTCGATCCGGGTGGGGTCGAGCCCCTCGAGGTGGGACTCGCGGGCTTTCGCGAGGCCTTACTGAGGGAGAACCGTACGCTCAAACGGGCTCTGACGGACCCACGCATCCTAAGTGGGATCGGGAACGCACACTCAGACGAGATTCTCCTGGAAGCGGGGCTCTCTCCCGTCAAACGCACGCGCCAGTTGGACGACGAGGAGACCGAGCGCCTATTCGAGGCCATGCGCCGCTCCCTCGCCGAATGGGTGGTGCGCTTGCGCGAGGAGTTCGGCGAGGACTTTCCGAAGAAGATCACGGCCTTCCACCCGGCTATGGGTGCCCACGGGAAGTTCGGTGAGCCGTGCCCCCGATGCGGTGCGCCTATTCAGCGGATCGTGTACGGGGAGCGTGAGACCAATTACTGCGCACCCTGCCAGACAGGCGGAAAGCTCCTCAAGGATCGGGCCTTGTCGCGCCTGTTGCGAGAGGATTGGCCCAGGACCCTCGAGGAGCTCGAAGAGGGATTGGACTCCCGTGGGAAGAGTCCCTGAACAGAGGAGTGGTGGGCTTGGGCCCTACTCCTCGTCGTTCTCCACCTCGATCTCCACGTCGACGTCTCCGGCCTCCTGCCGTCGGCGGGCCCGCCGACCCCGTCGTGCTTTCTCACGCCTCGGGTCACGGCGCCGCTTCCGCGCTTCCCGCCGGGTCTCCTTCATGTCGTGAACCGCCTGCTCGAGGATCTCGTTCATCCTGGCCAGGTCCTCAGGCTCCGCGCCCCATTGGAGCGCCTGGTCGAACGTCAACTGCGCCAGTCGAGAGAACGACTTCGAGAGCTCCTTCATGTCCCGGCCGAAGAAGCGGTCCGTGAAGTGCTCGACTCGCTCGAAGACATCGTCGATGACGTCCTCGTTCTCGTCGAGATAGGCCTGCCCCTCGTCGGTGATGGAGTAGATCTTCTTGCCGCCCTGCTCCTCGACGGTGACGTAGCCCTCGTCCTCCAGCAGCTGGAGGGTCGGGTATACCGACCCGGGACTCGGTCGGTAATACCCCGCTGATTCTTTCTCGAGCGCCTTCATGACTTCGTACCCGTGCATAGGCTGCTCGGACACGAGCCGCAGGATGACGAACTTCAGGTCACCCCGCTCGAAGATCTTCCACTTCGCGTGCCGGCCGCGGCGGTGGCGCCGCGGACCGAACATGAAGGCGTCGAAGTCGAAATTGAAGTCGGATGCACAAAACATCTCCCAAACCTCCACTGAAACTTGAATATCGTACCGATATATCGTAACTGCATGTCATTACGATACACTTACCGATATATCGTGTCAACGGGTGCCAAGAAAAACGCCGGAGGGATTTGGCCCTCCGGCGTCTCTCCCGGCAAGTGGGAGCGGTACTCCCAAGAGCACTGTCAGAGGTTCCTGCGACCTCTCGGCTTGGCCTTCCGGCCGGAGGCCTTCGACCCTGACGAAGAGGAGCCGGATCGGGACGGTGCCGCCGACGCCCCACCGGAGGAGCTGCTTTGCGGTCGAGCAGACGACCCCGAAGAGCTGCTCCGATCACCTTGGGTGTAGCCACGGCCCCTCACGGCTCTTGCAGACGTCCCTTGGGGTTGGTGCTGGCGACGTCCCACCACCACGACGGTCGGGCGGTAGGTGCCGTAGGCGCCGTAGCCGAATCCGTAGCCTCCGTAGCCGATGCCATATCCGAATCCGTACCCGTAAGGCGAGTAGTATCCGTACCCGGCATACGGGGAGTAGAAGGGGCTCAAGAAGAAGGGGTCGTAATAGAGCCCGCTTCCGTAATGCCCTCGCCTCGCCCCGTAGTGGGGCCCTGTCCCCATGCGCTCGGATTCGGCCAGCTCGGTGCCGTCCTCCATGCGGCGGTTCACAACGAATTGATCGGGATAAGAGACCGCCACCACCATGTCGATGACACTCTCCGGTACTCCGGCGTCCGCCATCGAGATCAATTGGACGGCATCCACCCTGAACTGGTCGCCCCGTTCGACGACCCAGGTCTCAACCGCCTTCGCTGACATGTGCGCCGCGGCGTCGACTACGTCTTCAATGGTGAGAGGAGACGATGCGGCGACCCGGGCGAACTGTTGGGTCATGATCCGATCCGCGGCGATGCCTTCGAGACCGGCCGCCTCGACCGCCTCTGGGGTGGCCAACTGGTATCGGAGTACCCACGGGACACTCTCTCCGGCTACATCGACGGTGCGCACGTCCATCCACTCATACGGCGACAGCATCGACATGAGGCCCGCGGACGTCTGTTCAAGACCACCCTCGCACACGAACTCGGCACGGAGGTAGAGTCGGTAGCCGATGTCGGAGAAGGTCGTCCGCTCCCAACCCTCACACCCCTCCCGACTGGTCTGTCGGTTCATCCCGTCAGCGTGGATCACCTGCTGAGACACGATCTCGCCGTCGACCACACTCAGCATCTCAACGCCCTCTCCACCCGCAGCGGAGCGCAAACACAGCATGGGCGCATCACGGTCATCCGTCCCCGTCATGGGCTCCCAGCACCCGAACCAAGGAAGCCATCGGGCGTCGTAGTCTACATCCTGGGTCGCTGCCGGCTGTGCGACCGCCATGACCAGTACACTGGTCAGGAGCCCTCTGGTGATCACCGTCCAAACGTCTCGATGCGCGTTAATCATCACCTGTCCCTCTCCGCCTAGAAGCGAAACGACAATCCGATAGTAGCCTGGAAGCCACCGAGATCGATACCGTCGAAGTCTATGAAATCGCTATCCATGTCCATCTTTCCCCAGGAATACCGCCCTTCTCCGGTCATCACCACTTTGGTACTCAGCGAGACGTCCAAACCGGCGAACACGTGCGCCGTACCGGTGGTACCCTCGGACGAGAGAACGGCACCGAAGACGTCGAGGGTCTCGAAATCTACGAAGTCGCCCTTCTGCTCGAACTCGTACCAGATCGCGCCGCCTCCGGCTCCCACGTAGGGAGACCAACGCTCCGGCACCCAAACGAACTGGCTCACCGAACGGCCTCGATCCCGTATGTAGAACTTGGCGCTCAGCGTCATGGGGACCCGTGTGAACTTTGTGGTCTGTTCAATGGGCAAGTCGTCGAGGTCTACCCAGTCACGGAATTCGGACCGTTGGTCGGTATGGGTCACACCAACTTCGGCACTGACGTCGAGACGCTCGGTCGCCCGCACTGCGAATTCTGCTCCCCATGCGGAGGAAGCGAAATCGTTCGTGTCGAGTGTGAGTTGCTCGCGGGCGAAATCGAAGATCTCACTCCTGGCTTGAGCAACCGCGTACCCGCCTTTGATGCCGAAGGAGTAGGCGGGCCTCCGGAAGAGGAACCCGGGACCGCCCGACTGTGCCGAGGCAGCCACCGGCACCGCAAGCGCGGCGGCGAGCGCTGCCAGGTAAACCCTCCGCCGAAGTCGAATGCGGTGAGTGTTCACGTTGTACCTCCAGGCTATGACCCGACGTTTGACATTACCTCCGAGTACGTTCCCCGACCAGGGTAATGCGTCTTGAGCACTGTCCCACTGCAGCCTCGTCGGGCAAGATGCATGCCGACCGTTGAAACCCGGGAATACGGTGTGTTTCTTGGCTCGAGGGCTCGTTCGTGTGACCTGTGGGCGGGACAGTGGTGTCACCCGGTGCGGACGGCCCAGGGCCGTCTCTCTGGCCGGGACGGGGGCGGGAGCCCATCCTATCCGGTATTCCACGTACTCGCTTCTTCTTGCCGGATGGATCGTATGTCTTCCCGACGCCGCACCTTGTCGTTGCTCACGTGTCTGCTGCTGGCAGGCTCCACCGCACTCCTTGCTCAGGATCGCTACGCCAGCTCGGTAGGGGTCGTGGGTGGCGACGTGCTCGTCATGAAGGCCCGGTTCGGTCAGGGGCCGGCTTCGCTCTACGTATACCGACCTGCGGGGGACGGCACGTGGGAGTTGACGGACCGGTTGAGCTCCGCCGCCGGAGCCTCTACGGGTGAGGGCTTCAGCCCCTCCATGACCGTCTCCGGCGATCTGCTCCTGGTAGGGGCCGGCGATGCGGAAGGACGCTGGGGCGCCCATGCTTTCCGGCGGGGCGCTCAAGCGGATTGGGGAAGGGCAGAGAGTGTCGGCCTGATCGAAGGTGAACCGGTAGCGGGCGAGTGGAATGTCGCCGCCCTTTTCCAGATCATGCAGCCGCCTGCCCGAGCCGTCGCTTCGGACGGGAATCGGGCCCTCGTCGCGGTCGTGGGTGGCCCTAGGCGTGGGGCCGGGGTGCGTGTCTTCGAGCGGGACGACGGATCCGAGAGTTGGGTCCAGCGGGCCCGGTTCGAGCGTACCGAGATCGAGGCGAACGATCGCTTCGGTGCGGCTCTCGCACTCTCTGGCGATGTTGCGATCATCGGTGCGCCCGAGCACGGTGACGCGGGCGCCGTCTATACGTTTGTGCGAGATTCGCGGTCCGGCGAGTGGATGCAGGAGTTGATTCTCGCGGCAACGGATGTGGCGCCGGAGAGCCGATTCGGAACCACCGTGGCCTTCGATGGGAATGTGGCGTTGGTAGGAATTCCCGGCACCGCCGAGACCCGTGGCAGCGTGCGCGTCTATTCCCGGGATCCGGGGACCGGCGCTTGGACTGAAGAGCGGAGTCCGTCGTCATCCGACGGATCGGCCGGAGACGGGTTCGGGACCAGCCTGGCGCTGGGAGAGAACGAGCTGCTGATCGGGGCGCCCGGAGGCCGCGAAGGCACGGGAAGCATAAGTCGCTTCGTTCGCGATTCGAGCGGAGGGGCTTGGCGGTCGGCGGGCGAGCTCCCGGCTGCGGGTGCGGCGCCCGGGTTTGCTCTGGGAGCGGCGGTGGCCTTGGGCGAGGACGTGGCGGTTGCCGGCGCACCGGGTGCCGCCTTTGGGAGAGGAGAGGCGGCGGTGTATACCAGAACGTCCGACGGCGGCTGGAGCCAGGCCGAGTGGCTCAGCCTCACGTCGGATCTGAAGTTGATCGCCGGTGAGGAAGTGCCCTGCTCCGACGGGAGGGCCGAGCGCTTCGAATGCAGCAACGTGGATCTTCTCGCGTTCATGCCGATCGAGGAGCTGGGGTTACGTCCCGGTGCCGGAGGCCCACTCGGTGGCGTCTCCGACGTATGGGGCTGGACCGACCCGGAGACCCGGCGTGAGTACGCGTTGGTGGGGCGCCGTGGTGGCGCCGGAATCGTCGATATCACGAATCCCAGCTCTCCCACCTATCTCGGGCTGGTGTTGGCCGAGGGGGGCTCAGCGCAGGACATCAAGGTATACGCCGACCACGCCTTCTTCATCGGAAGCGGAAATACCGGTATGGGGGTGTTCGACCTGAGCAGGGTCCGTGATGTGACCAATCCTCCTGTCACCTGGGACATCGACGCCCGCTACGACGGAATCGCAGCTGCCCACAACCTCGTGATCGATACGCAGAGTGGCTTTGCCTATCCCGTGGGAGCCTCTGGAGGTGGTGACACCTGTGGCGGCGGCCTTCACATGATCGATATCCGGGCTCCGTTGAATCCGACCTTTGTCGGGTGCTACACCGATACCGAGGGGCTCATCTGGCAGGGCCGCACCCACGATGCCCAGTGCGTCGAGTACAGCGGGCCCGACGAAGATTTCCATGGGCGCCAGGTCTGCTTTGCCTCCAACGAGACGGCCCTTCGCATCGTGGACGTCACCGATAAGGATGCGCCGATACCTCTCGCCGCGGCGACCTACCCGGGCATGGCGTACATCCATCAGGGCTGGCTGACGGATGACCAGCGCTACTACTACATGAACGACGAGTTGGACGAGCTCACCGGATTGGCGCCCACCACCCGAACGCTGGTGTGGGACGTGGCTGAGCTGGACGACCCCGTTCTGGTGAACGAGTACTTCGGTCCGACCAGAGCCACCGATCACAACCTGTACGTCAAGGGCGATCGCATGTACCAGGCCAACTATCAGGCCGGGTTCAGGGTCGTGGACATCAGTGATCCCGAAAATCCCGAGGAAATCGGCTTCTTCGACACGACGCCGTACGAGGGTAATCCACCCACCATGGGCGGGGCGTTCAGTGCGTACCCCTTCTTCGAGAGTGGAACGGTGATCGTGACCAGTTCCCAGGAGGGGCTCTTCATTCTCCGTCCGGCCAGGAGGCCCGTGTTCTAGTGACAGGACAGTAGGACTGGACGGAAAAAGGCGGAGATACGCGATCACTCGGGGCCGGGGTCTTGGGAACCGGGCTTTTCGATTTTATCTTCGTGGATTCATCTGACGGCAAGTGTCCGGGACGACTCGCGACGGTCGTCAATGTGTACACTCGAGTAGGGGATTGGAATGAAGCGGATATCCTTGACGTTTGCCGGGCTCGCGATCGCCCTTATTGCTGCTCCGAGCCTACAGGCGCAGATGCCTGACGGCGTTACCGATGCGATGGTGGCAGAGGGACAGACGGTCTTCATGGGTGCGGGATTGTGCGCCGCGTGCCATGGAATGGACGGAAGCGGAGCGATCGGTCCGAATCTCACCGATGGCGAGTGGCTGATCGGCGACGGGACGTATCAAGCGCTCGTCGATCAAATCACCCAGGGGGTCTCCGCGGCGGAGGCCACGAACGCCATGGGTGCCATCATGCCGCCAAAGGGTGGCTCGGCCATCACCGATGACCAGGTGAAGGCAGTCGCCGCATACGTCTGGACGCTGAGTAACGGTTGACCGACGGGCAAGACTGAGGTGGGAGGGCCCGCCGGACTTCGTGTCCGGCGGGCCCTTCGTTCTTCGAGACCGCAGTATACAGTCGGTGCCCGGCCAGTGAGGACTTTGTTGGACAGAGTACTTGTCGACACCGGGCCTCTGGCCTAGCATTCTGACATGTTCTCGACAGGCCGCCTTCAAGACACCGATTCGTCCGCCGGATCCGGTCCCCCGTCCGACACCGATCGTGGTGTGGCTCCGGTCCAGCTTCATACGCGGGCCATGGACAACCTCGAGTACATCCGCGACACGATGGAGAGCTCGGGGCAGTTCACCGCCCTGTCGGGTCTGGGATCGATCTTGCTGGGCATAGTGGGCTTTGCCGCAGCGCCTATCGCCTCGGCTCAGCCTACCCATGAAGGGTGGCTACTCACCTGGCTCTTGGCTGCCGCAGTAGCGGTCCCGTTGGGTGGATCCGCGGTGCTGCGGAAGACCAAGCTGGCCGGAGTACCGCTGTTGAGCGGGCATGGGCGCAGGTTCGTGCTGGGTCTTGTCCCGGCATTGGTGACGGGAGCCCTCGTCACCCTGGCTCTCTTCCGTGCCGGGCTCTTTGACCTGATGCCCGGTTGTTGGCTGCTCATGTACGGGGCGGGCGTGGTTACGGCCGGCACGTTCTCGGTGCGCATCATTCCCCTCATGGGCGTCTCGTTCATGTTGCTCGGGGCCGGTGCGCTCTTTGCTTCGGCCGTCTGGGGGAATGGCTTCATGGCGGTCGGGTTCGGCGGGATTCATGTCTTGTTCGGGATTCTCATCGCCAGGAGGTACGGTGGCTAAACCCAAACGGCGGCCGGAGAGGGAGGGGGCCGCGGAGCCTATCCTGATGAGCGTTTCGGGTGGGAGTATGGGAAATCCTCTGGCCCTGGATCGGGTCATTCACGAGCGCCTTCGCCTGGGAATCGTCAGTGCGTTGGCCGTGAACGCTACCTTGACCTTCAAAGAGCTCAAGGAGGCCATGGGAGCGACCGACGGGAATCTGAGCGCGCACGCCAGGAAGCTCGAGGAGGCCGGTTATATGGCTTGTACCAAGTCATTTGTGGGCCGCGTCCCACGCACCGAGTATTCGCTTACGGATCTCGGGCGCGATCGCTTTGAAGAATATCTCGCTCACCTTGAAGCGCTCATCCAAGCGGCGAAGGGCCCTCCTGTTTCTGATTCGGGACCGTAGCCTTCCAACCTGCCGGCCACACCGGCCGTCCAATTCTGTGTCACGGTGGACCGGTCTACGGCCCACCCTGGAGTTCACTGGACGGGAACGAGGTCGGGTATGAGGTACAAGATTGCTGTTACGGTCGGGGCATGGCTCGTGGGTGGCATTCTGGTCTCCCCCACTTCGGCGACCGCTCAGAGAGGTGGGGATCGCTGTGAGTTCCAAACCGAGCTTGCCGTCGACGTGTCTGCCTCCGAGGCAGAGCGCCTGACGGTTTCGGCCGGATCGGGCTCGCTCGTCGTGGAGGGCCGATCGGGTGCCTCGGCGGTACGTGCAACCGCGATTGCGTGTGCCTCTGAAGAGTGGATGCTCGACGAGATGGAGGTCGTGCTGGAACGACGCGGATCGACGGTGAGTCTGGAGACGCTCTACCCTGACCGCTCGTGGCGCCGTGATGGATATGCCCGGATCGATCTCCACGTAGTCGTGCCCATGGGAATGGACGCCGAGATCGATGATGGAAGTGGGTCCGCGACTTTGAGTGGCCTCGGGAATCTTTCCGTCGATGACGGCTCGGGCGAGCTCTATGTGGAAGACATCAGGGGCGACGTGGATGTGGAGGACGGATCGGGGGGACTCGAAATCAGGGATGTGCAAGGAGACGTGTTCGTCGAGGACGGGTCGGGCTCTATGGAGGTGGTCGGCGTCACGGGCTCCGTGACGGTTGAGGACGGATCCGGCTCTATGGACATCCGTGACGTGGGCAGGGACGTGATGGCATACGATATCGGTTCGGGAATGCTCCGAGTTTCCGATGTCGAAGGCGACTTCACCGTCCAGGACGGTCGTCACGAGAGGATCCGGTACTCGGCTGTGGGAGGAGTGGTCGACATTCCCGCTCCGCGAAGACGGCGCGGGGGGCGACGTTAGCCGCTAGCCGGCCGCGACAGTGGAGGAGCCCGGTCCGGAAGGACCGGGCTTTTTCATGCCCGTTGCGGGACGGGGAGTCATCGCCGATCCTCTCCGCCATGGAAGAGTTGACCTCCCAGGAAGGACGGGTGCTCGACGCCCTCGACCGGGACGATCTCGTGGAGTCGATATGTGCACTCGTGGCCATCCCGAGTATGGGTGGCCACGAGACGCCGGCCCAGGAGTGGGTATCGGCCTTGATGACGCGGATCGGCCTCGACGTGGACGTGTGGGAACTCGACTTCGAGGCCTTGGCGCAGCATCCCGCTCACGCGGTCGAATGCGAGCGTGATCGTGGTCTTGGAGTGGTCGGCCGGTTGGGCGAGGGGTCCGGCGATGCCAGTTTGATTCTCAACGGACACGTGGACGTCGTTCCTCCCGGCCACGATGAGCGGTGGTCTGGTCCCCCGTTCGTTCCTCGGCTCGAGGGCGACCGGATCTACGGCAGGGGATCGGTGGACATGAAGGCTGGTCTGTGCTCTGCGATTTTTGCCGCCAAGGCCATTCAGGACGCCGGTGTGCGGCTTGCCGGCACGCTTCTGATCGAGAGCGTTATCGGAGAAGAAGACGGCGGTGTAGGGACGTTGGCCACGATCTCTCGGGGATACCGTGCGGATGGGGCCATCGTCATGGAGCCCACCAACCTCGAGGTGGCGACGACCGGCGCCGGTTGTTTCAACTTTCGTGTGCGGGTGCCGGGAAGGGCTGCCCACGGCGCGCTCCGGTCAGAGGGAGTGAGCGCGATTCACAAGTCACATCGGATCCTCGCCGCCCTGGACGGGCTGGAACGGGATCGGAATGCCGATGGCGACCCGATCATCCCCGGAGATCTCCCGTTCCCTATATCCGTGGGCACCGTGTCGGGAGGTGAGTGGGCGTCCTCGGTACCCGAAGAGGTGGTTTTTGAGGGCCGATACGGTGTGCGCCCCGGGGAAGACCCGGAACAGGCACGGTCGGCTCTGGAGTCCGCCGTGGCCGTGGCCGCCGGGGAGGACCCCTTCCTGCGCGCCAACGCGCCCGAGGTCGAATGGTGGGGTGGGCGCTATGAGGCCTGCCGGATCAACCCTGACGCGGGGGTCGCGGCGGCCGTCCGAGAGGCGCACCAGGTGGTGACCGGACGCCGCGCTCATGTGACGGGCGTACCCTACGGATCCGACATGGCCCTGCTCGTCAATCACGGCGCTACTCCGACCGTACTCTACGGGCCCGGGGACGTGAGGAATGCACACGCGCCCGACGAGTTCGTGCCGATCGACGAGGTGGTGACTGCGGCCCGTTCTCTCGCACTGACGGTAATGCGCTTCTGCGGCGTCGAACGGTGATCAAACTCTCTGCGGTAACCGAGGATCAGGCGCTGACCCCGCCGGTGCTGTTTTGGGGAGGCCTAGGAACGGTTCTCCAAATCGGGCTGGTGGTGGCTGGCCACTACAGTGACGCCGTGTACTTTGCCTGGCCCGTGCCCTCGTTGGTGACGGCGGTCCTCGCCGGCACGGCTTACGTGGCCCACGTACGCCGGTCGTCGCGTGATTCGGCCTGGCACGGCGGGATGGTGGGTGGCATATGCACGTTCTTAGGCACCGCCCTGGCGGCGATCATGGCTGACGTGCCGGCACTCGACCTTGCCACGGTCACTCTGAGCGGCATCGCGGTGGCGGCCGTGGCCGGAACTCTTACCTTCGCGGTTCTGGGGGCTCGTCAGCCCCGCACGAGCCGGGTGGCCACGTAGACCAACAGAACGCCCACCAGGGCGTTCATCCTTCCGAGCCAGACAACGGTACGTCGAACCCGCTCGTGCTCCTCGGACCCCGGCGTCAGCGTACCCGCACGTGGACCCAGCCAGAAGTCGTGCAGCGAGGCGATGGCCAGCATCGCGCCCACGAGGGCCAGCTTCCAGGTCAGCATCCTCCCGGCCGATCCGAGCCAAAAGTCGCTGCCGCCCCTCAGGGCCGGCCCCAGGAGACCTCGAAAATGAAGGTTCAGAACGCCTGTCAGCACCAAGATGCCGATGACCACCCAGCTCGCCGATCGAAACCGCTCCCCGATGTCCTTGAACAACCGGCGTCGCAGATCGGGATCCAAGCCCCGGAGCGCGGGAGCTCCCACGATGGCGAGGAAGAACATGCCGCCGAGCCAGAACATGGCGGACAAGAGATGTATGGTGACGGAGATCGGATACATTGATTGCAGACGGCTAGCCCAGAATTCGAATCTGTGAGCTGGCGTCCTCGTGTTCTGTCCGTGTGCCCGACACTTCGTCCGAACGGGCCGTGCTGCTCGGCGTGAGCGGGAGCGTCAGGCAGACCTTCGCCCCCTCCCCCGGTCGGCTTTCGACCGTCAGGGAGCCTTCCCTGTGGGCGGCCCGGTCCAACATGCTGGAAAGGCCGAGCCCCTCTCTGGCGGCGAACGCTTCCGCAGCGTCGAAGCCAGGGCCGTCATCTACGATCTCGACTCGCAGCTGATCGTCTGTGGTCGTCAGATGCACCGATGCCCTTGTGGCGTGCGCGTGCTGAGCGCTGTTTTGCAGAGCTTCTTGCACGATGCGAAATACAGCGAGACGCACCTCGGCACCCAGTGCCGGAAGCGGCGAATCCACGGTAACTCCCACAGTCAGAGCACCGGTCTCTTCCACGGTGCGTGCATACGCTCCCACGGCGGCTTCCAGCCCCAGGTCGTCCAATTCCGGGGGGTGGAGCCTGCGAGGCCGAAGAGGAGCGTCAGAGGATCTCGCGAGAGCTGCATGACGCCACGGCTCAATTGCTCGCCACGGAGACGGACCCGGTGACATGCGCGACGGGGGTAGTTGGGCTTGGGCCCCGACCTCTTCATCAGCCCACGATCCATCCCATGAGCATCGTGATCCGGGGCCCGCCCTTGGCCACACTCACGGCCACGTTGAGCGGTATGAACAGATCTCCGAACGGTAGCGTGGAGCCGGCAGCGAAAATCATCGAGGTATTAGGTTCCCAGTCGTTGTCCTTGTTCACACTGAAGTTGGGACCGACGCCGAATTCGACGCCGCTCTCCAGCCGGTATCCGGCCAGCCAGCCCAGGGACAGGCTGAACTCGCTCTGCTCCACGCCTCCGACCAGCAAGATCCACTCCATGAGGGCTTGGTTGCCACCCTGCATCGATACGATCTGAGTCTCCCACTGCCAGCCGAACTGTGTCATCATGGGCTCGAGGCCGACGGCATCCCTTTGGTCGGCGGTTTCTCCAGTGAAAACGGTAAATCCGAAGCGCGGCCCGGACAGTTTTTGGCGGGGGAGCTTCTTCACTCTCATGTCCTCGGGGATCACGGGGACTTCAGGCGTCCCTGAGATCACGGGAACCGGCTCCTGAGCTGCGACGTTTCCTACGCTCACGGCCAGGGCTGCGATCACATAGGCCAGTGCGGTGCGTGACATGATTCGTTCTCCTTCCAGGGTTTCCGGGTGTGGGATTGTCCCACAGGAGAACGATGGCCAAACGGGGAGGGGGTCTCGATACGTCGGAGTACGTAGCGCGAAATGATGATTACGTAGTCGAGTTCGCCGCTATCAGAGCCTCAAATCAGGTTGCCCTGGGGTAGGCACGCTGCGGGCGTCAGCGTCCCAACGCGAGGGAGTCGTGCTCCGCGGCGCGCACGTTCGACTTCTCCAGCGCGTCGAGCGCCTTACCCACTCCCCTGGCTCCCGGGATCGGGAGCGTGGCTATGATGCTGTCCTTCTGACGCCTCGTAAGCGAATCGCGAGCCTGGTCGGAGGCGCTCTGGCCACCGGAGCAACCGAGAAGCAGGATCATCGAGCCGGCGAATGCCGCCAGCGAAAGATTCTTGAGCATGGTCGCCTCTTCCTCGTGTAGCACTGCCTAGCGGCGTTGGCGCTTGGCTAGCATCACTCCAAGTCCCGCGGTCGAGTGAAGCTCACCAAGCGTCCGCAGTCGCTCCGTGTCTCTTCCCAACGATCTACCTCGAGATCGATTATCGCCAGGCCCGCGGTTGGGTACTTGGTGCGCATGAGGGCCAGGGCGGTCGCTTCTCCCTGGGCACAGAGTGCGTCGGCCAGGATGGACGTTCCGGGATTGTGCGCCACCATGAGGACAGACTCGACCGTGTCGGGCACCGCTCGCAGAAGGTCCAGCATTTCCTGGGGGCCGGCCAGGTATAGGTCACCGTCCCAGTCGATCGCCGGCTCGACGTCCAACTCCTCTAGCACGGCGGCCAGAGTCTGACGGGTCCGTGCCGCAGTCGAGCACAATACGAAATCCGGTGTGTGACCGCCTTCTCGGAGGAAAGCGCCCATCAGTGGGGCCGCATGATAGCCCCGGCTGTTCAAGGGGCGGTCGTGATCGCCGAGCGATGCGTCGCTCCAACTCGACTTGGCATGACGCAGCAGATAGAGTGTTTTCATAGTCATACCCATAAACATTTGGCGCCCAACGTGCTAGTATAGAAGAATCGCCCCCTGGGCGGTTTTTGCTTCTCCGAGCGGAGGACGTCCGTGGGAAACGCTGCGACGAAAGATCTCGCGGCCATTGGGCCTCGATCACGTAAACGGTTCATCAACCGGGAACTCTCCTGGCTGGCGTTCAATGAGCGTGTGCTCGAAGAGGCCATGAATGAGCGGCACCCCCTTCTCGAACGGGTCCGATTCCTCTCCATCTCCGGTACCAATCTGGACGAGTTCTTTATGGTGCGGGTCGCCGGCCTTAGGGCGCAGGTAGAGGCTGGAATCACGTCCTTGAGCCAGGACGGGAGAACGCCCCTCCAGCAGTATCGGCAGGTCAACAACCGTGCGGCTAAACTCATGACGCGCCAGCAGACGGTATGGCAGGTGCTTCGCGAGGAACTCGCGGAGAGGAACTTGGCGGTCCTTCATCCCTCGGACGTCGGGGAGGCGGACCAAGAGTGGATGGACGACCACTTCATCCGTCAGATCTTCCCATTGCTCACGCCACTAGCGGTGGATCCGGCGCACCCTGTTCCGTTCATACCGAACGGTGGACTTTGCCTCGCCCTTTCACTTCGTAATACGAGTAGTGGCGAACGGATGAGGGCGTTGTTGCCCCTTCCCACCCAGATTTTGCGATTCATCCGCCTGCCCGGGAAGTTGAAGAAGCCGCGCTTCCTTAGGGTGGAGGAGCTGATCTGCCGACACCTGGATGAGCTTTTTCCTGGATTCGAGGTCGAGGAGGTGGAGCACTTCCGGGTCTTGAGGGACTCCGACGTGGAAATCGAAGAGAAGGCCGAAGATCTGGTCCGAGAGTTCGAGTCGTTGGTCAAGCGTCGGAAGAGGGGCTCGGTCATCTCCCTTCGCGTGTCGACGTTCATGTCCAAAGAGATGAGGGATTTTCTCATCAAGGATCTGGGAGCCGAGCCGGACGTGGTGTTCCAGGCCGGGGGTTTGTTGGGCCTTGGGGATCTGGCCGAGCTGATCACGGCCGACCGGCCCGACCTCATCTTCGACCCGTTCACCCCCCGTTTTCCCGAGCGGATTCGGGACTTTGACGGAGACCACTTCGCGGCCATGCGGGCCAATGACCTGCTGGTTCATCACCCCTTCGAAAGCTTCGACGTGGTGGTGGAGTTCATCCGACAAGCAGCGCGCGATCCGGATGTGATGGCCATCAAGCAGACCCTGTATCGAACCAGCTACGATTCCCCCATCGTAGGTGATCTCATTGAAGCGGCAGAGGCCGGGAAGAGTGTTACGGCTCTCGTGGAACTGAAGGCCCGATTCGACGAGGAAGCGAACATTCGTCTGGCGCGAAAGATGGAGGCGTCCGGTGTGCACGTGGTCTACGGATTCATGGACCTCAAGACCCACGCCAAGCTCTCTCTCGTGGTTCGGCGCGAAGAGGGTGAGTTGCGGTCATATGTCCACATCGGGACAGGCAACTACCATCCAGGCAATGCGCGAGTGTACACGGACCTCTCGTACTTCACCTGTGATGAGAGTTTGTCCGAGGACGTCGCTCGGGTGTTCAATTTCACGACCGGGTACGGCCGTCCACAGGGCCTGAACAAGCTCGTAGTGGCCCCCTTCGATCTGCACGACACCCTCGTGAAGCTCATCGAAGACGAAATCGCCCACGCTGAGGCCGGCCGGCCCGCCACGATCTGGGCGAAGCTCAATGCTTTGGTGGACGGTAGCATCATCGACAGTCTCTATCGGGCCTCACAGGCGGGTGTCCGGATTACTCTTGTGGTCAGGGGGATCTGTTGTCTCCGGCCTGGAATTCCGGGCCTCTCCGAGAACATCACTGTCAAGAGCATCGTGGGCCGCTTCCTGGAGCACAGCCGCATCGTGTGCTTCGGAAGCGGGCATCCGCTCCCGTCACCCTCAACCGCCGTTTTCATCTCTTCGGCGGATTGGATGCCCCGAAACCTCTATCGGAGGGTCGAGCACCTCGTTCCCATCGATAACCCCACCATTCACCGACAAATTCTCCACGAGATCATGCAGGCCAATCTCCGTGACACGCTTCAGAGCTGGCATCTCAGGGCCGATCGGACCTATGAGCGTGCGGTGGCAGATGAGGATCCGTTCAGTGCTCACGGCTACTTCATGACCAATCCGAGCCTATCAGGGCGCGGGAGTGCCGTCACCGACGCGCCGCAGCCTGAGAGTCCCGCTCCCGCCCAGCCGATCGAGCGAGGTTGAAGGAGGCGGGACAGCGGTAGGAAAGTACTTGCCCAAAGCCGGCTCTTGAGTGGGTATTCCTACAGCCCGGGAAGGACAGTGCCCAGCCCCAAAGGAAGGCCAATGAGCGAAGACGAGCTGACGCCATCAGAGCCACTGTCACGCCCCGAGTCTTCGGAGGGCTCCCCACTACCGGACCCGTCGGGAAGCGCTCCGCAGCGATCCAGCAAAGGGAGCTTCGAGGACCGACGTGGCGCTCGCTTGCCCTGGCCGCCCCCGGGGTTCGAGTGGATTCAAGGGGCCCTCTGGAAGGTCACCACGCTGGCTTGGCTCGGAAGTGTGGTGCTCGTGGCGCCCCTCATCTGGTCGCTGGCGACACCTCAGGAGTTCTGGAGTCTCGGACCGCTGGAGGACAACTGGGCGCTCGGGCTCGTTGTGAGCCTGTTGGGAGCGGCGATTCTCTTCGCTGCGTTCTTCTTCCTTCAGTCTCTCGTACGGGCAGGCGGGCGCGCGGCCGACCTGGGTTACGGGTTCCTGACCATCGCCGAGGTCGCGACCGATCTGAGGCGGGACCAGGGCTTCCTACTCATGGGGAAGCGGCACTTTTCCCGGTTTCCCGACGCCGACCGTGCCCGGCTCACCAAGCTCTGTCTTGCAGCCGCGGTCCTGATTCTCTCCGGGGCACTCTGGCTCGCTGTGGGCTTCTCGTTGTCCGTTCTCATGGCCGCCCGAGAGCTTCTGAGCCAGAGACAGATCTGGATCGTGACCATGGGGCCCACAATGGTGCTCCTCGTGCTCGGCGGAGTCCTCCACGGGTATCAGTTCGCCAGGGTCCGACTCGCGCTGTCCGCCTGGCGCCAGACGGAAGGTGGCAACGATCGAATTCGCCAAGAGGTTACGGACTGGACCACCGAGCTCGAGGAAGCAGGAGATCAGGTGGTCTTGGGCGCCGGCTCGCTGGGTCAGGGGAGGCGGTTCCGGGGTGTGGCGCTCCTGGTCGTACTCCTCTTCATCGTGGCCGTCGTCCCGACGTTGACGGTCTCCATGGCCGGATCCGTCGGTCCCGTGCTCGCAGAGATCGCGATCCCACAGTTCCTGTCGGTGCAGGAGATGGCGGGAGCCGCGGAGGCGCTCCGGCGCTATCGCGTGGATCCCGACGCTTCGATCAGCGCCATGGAGGTGGGGCAGGCGCTGAACAACGTGGCCTTTGTCGGAGCTGCCGGACCCCATCCCGAACACCTCGAGCAACCGCCGGCCACGCACTACGCCACACCCTGGTTCCCGAGTCCCGACTTCCCGGACATCTTCCAGGAGGACGTAGGGAGAGACCTCGTTCTTCAGATCGAGCAGGGCTTCTCGACTGACCAACTCGCCGCTCTGAGACAAGCGGCAGCGCATGCGGCCCAGGACGATCTCACCCTCGTTGCGAGGGCCGAGCGGATCGACATGGTGTCCACCAGGTGGATCACCCCGTTCCCCGATAGCCTGACGGTGTTTACGCTGCCGTTCCCACACTTCACCGAGGTGCGCTACGCCGCCCTGGCGCGAGCCGCCAAAGCGGTTCTGGAGCAGATCGCTGGACAGCCCGAACAGGCCGAGACCTCCATCCGGGAGATCATTTCCTTCGGGTTCGTGCTCGTGGACCAAGGTCCCACGCTGATCGACAATCTGGTCGGCGTGGTGGTTGCCAATATCGGTGCAGATGCGCTCGAGGGACTGTACGCGGTGCAGAACCGGGATGATGAATTGGAGACTCTCCGATGGGCGCGTGAGTCCTCGACCAACGCGGCGCGTGCTGCCCGGCTGGGTCTGACCGAGGAGGATATCCACACGATTCTCAGGGGTATTCCCGACATCGTGGAAAACGAGAGTGCCCTGCGTGGATTGCGGTGGGAGTATCTCGCCACCTTCAATATGCTGGCACCTTGTATCAACCTACAGAAGATGGTCTTCGGGCCCGACGAGACCTACCAGGCGTGGCTCGATCGAGTCGAGGCATCCCTCGTTCGTGTACCGGGAGATGCAGAGCTTTTCGCACTGGCCCAGTCCGGAGCGTTCCGGGAAAACCTGGAGCCCGGCACGCTCACTCGTCTCATGACCGTGACCTTGGGTACTCGGACGCGGCCTGGGAGCTGTGTGAACCTGGTCGCGTCATTGGAGTCCGGCCAAGCCTTCTGAGGGTGTACCGCACCGACAGTGCCGCGTCTACGCCCCCCTAAGTGCTGCTCCCTCGGGCTTCTGGGCATATCGTTCGTGGTCGCGCGCGGGGATGAGGGTTGGGTGCCCCTCCGGAGCGGGTCTGCCGCGTAGCGGCAGAGCGTAGCGTACGCGCAGGAGGGGCACCCAACCCTCATCCCCAGACCTACCGCGTCCACGGCCTATCTTGCGTCACACCGATCGGCTCGAGGGAGCGCGACGGCCGCCGAGCTTCTCTGGTGGCCAGATCGAATTCGTCGCCGGGTGCGAGCATGTAGAAGAGACCCGAGTCACCGATCATGCTCTGGTTGTCGTAGATGAGGACGTAACTCTGACCGATGACCTCGAATTCGTCACCCTGGACCACGATGGCGGTGTTCTCGTCGATCGCGATGCCGAGCAGCTCGGGCCGGGCACGGATGATCTCGATGAGATCGAACTGCCGGTTGCGCTTGAGGACGTGCTGATCGATGGCCGTGTTACGGAGAAAACCGAAGCCTTCCTCGTGGTCTCCCATCATGATCGTGTTGGTGCGCGTGTCACCCCGAGCCAGATAAGACCCCTGGATGCTCGCGCCGGCCGAGGAGCCCCCGATGACTCCGCCGCGCTCCAGCAGATTCCATAGCTCCTCCTCCGTCTTGGTACCGAGATAGGAATCCGCGATTCGCCATTGGCGCCCTCCGGGGAACCACACGCCATTGGCTTCCCGGATCGCCTTAACGAACGCGTCGGAATCGGCCTCCGTCCGATCGTTCGTGTGAAGCACCGTGAGGTGGGTGGCGCCCACGTCGCGCCAGGAGTTGAGACCCTGGTAGAACTCGTCGTACTCATTTTCACCGCCGGCCGTGGGGATGACCACGATCGGAGCGTTGGGGCCACCCGCCAAGTCCAGGAAGCGCTCCATGATGCCCGGGTCGCGCATCGCTCCCCCCACAATGACCAGGGAGCCGTTCGACGGACCCACCTCCTGGGCCCCGAGCCACGGGACGAACGACAGGAACACCAGCGCTGCCAGGGTGCTCAGGGTTGGTCGATGCATGGTCTTCTCCAAGAGTCGGGTCGCTGCAGGCGACGCACAAAGTGTCGTCGCGCTACGGGGTGGGCAAACCGTCGGGTGCACGTGGACAGGTCGCGGGAGTCGCACATCGCCCTCACCCCGCTGCGCTACTGCCGCTTTGCGGCAGACGGGTTCGGGAGATGTGCGACTCCCGCTCCCCCGACCGGGTTCCTACGGAACGCTCCGCCCCGTGCTGCTCCCTTGGGCTTGTTGCGGTCAGTTCGCTCGCCTCACACCAGACCCGGGTCGGTGACGATCTCCACCAGGCTCGCCCCGCCGTGTGCCAGCGCGCGCTTCAACACTTCTTCGAGGTCTTCGGCCCTCGTTACGCGGATGCCGAGCCCGCCGCAGTTCTCCGCGAAGGCCGCGAAGCTCGGGTTGTGAAGCGACGTTTGCCAAACGTCCCAATCCCCGGCTCTTTGCTCCTTCGAGATCTTGCCGAGTTCGGAGTTGTTCAAGAGGATGTGAGTGATGTTCATGCCGTACTTCACCGCGGTCGTGAATTCGGCCATGTATTGCCCGAATCCTCCGTCTCCGGAGACCGAGATGACGGGGCGGTCCTTGAATCGTGCGTCGTCCTCCTGCGTGGCCGCCCAAGCGCCGAGGGCCGCAGGAAGCGCGAATCCGATCGAGCCCAGGTATCCGGACATGAGCACTGCCTGTCCGGTGCATTCGAAGTACCGCCCGAACGAATAGGTGTTGTTGCCGACGTCGACGGCGATGACGGCGTTTTCCGGTATCACCCGATTCATCACGTCGAAGACGACGGACGAGCTTACACCTTTCCCGCGGTCGTCCTCGAGACGGACAGCCTTCTCGGTCCGCCAGATCTTCCATCGTAGCGCGACCTCATCACGTTGATCCTCGCTTGCAACCTCGTCCCCCAGTCTCTCACATAGCAGGCCGAGTGTGACCCCGATCTCACCCCACACCGGCACGTCTACCCGATGGAACTTGCCCAGCGTCATGGCGTCGAAGTCGACCTGGATCGTGGGCTTCTTGGGCGTGATTCCGGTGTGATTGCTGAAGGAGGCGCCCAGCACGAGCAGGCAATCCGCCTCGTTCATGAACCAACTCGCGATGGGCGTGCCGCTACGGCCCAGAACCCCACATCCGAGCGGGTGGTGGTCGGAGACGAGGCCCTTCGCCTTGAAGGTCGTGATGACGGGGCTTCCCAACCGTTCCGCCAACTCGATGACGGCCGGCATGTTGAAACGAGCACCATGGCCCACGATGATCACGGGCCGCTTCGCGGTGCGCAGCAGCTCGGACGCCTGGTCCAGAGCGTCGTCGGGCGGTGCGATGTCGCGGGCCGTGATGCGACCCAGGGGGCCGCCCGACCTAGCGCCGTCCCTCGCCGGGAGCTTCTGAACCTCATCCGGGAAGATCAGGTGGGACACGCCACGGTTCAGCAGCGCACTCTTACACGCCAAGGTCATGAGCTCCGCGTGCCGACTCGTGTGCAGAACCGATTGGCTCCACTGAGCCACCTTCCCGTACGCGGCCTGGAGATCGACCTCCTGAAAGGCACCGGGTCCGAGGACCTGTGTGTTGACTTGTCCGGTCAGGGCCAGAATCGGCGCGCGGTCCACATTGGCGTCCCACAGACCGGTAAGGAGGTTCGGTGCACCGGGACCGGCGATCGCGAGGCAGGCGGCGGGCCTGCCGGTGAGCTTGCCGTATGCCGAGGCTGCGAACGAGGCCGCTCCTTCATGTCGTATCCCGTAGTACGTGAGGTTGCCCGCCTCTTCTTGTAGCCGGAAGGCGTCGGCCAGTCCGAGATTCGAGTGTCCGACCATGCCCCACACGTGTTTGATGCCCCAGTTGACCATCGTCTCGGCCATGAGGTCCGACACCGTGCGGATGTGCGCTCCCTCCTTCTCGAACCCGACGTAGATGCCGTCTTCACGGACCTCGATCGGAAAAGTCTCCACACCGTCATCATATCCGGGAGGGATGCCCGTGGTCGGGTGGAAGTCCCAGCCATGCCACGGGCAACGGAGGAGTCCGTTCTCGATAGAGCCCTCGCCGAGCGGTCCGCCTTGGTGGGGACAGCGGTTGTCCAGGGCAGCATATTCGCCCTCGAACCGCGAGAGGCAGACGGTTCGGTGAGCACAGGTGGCGGTGGTGACACGACCCTCGGGAAGCTCTTCGTGGTCCAGGACCTTGAACCAGGTTCGGGCTGGGCCGTTGTCGCTGGGCGTGGGGCCGCGGTCATGCTTCGTCACGATGTCCTCCTTGGCGCAATGGGGCACTCTCCTCGAAATCGAGAGCGGCCGCGTCACATACCGGACGATACCCGATGTTCTGGTAGATCCGGTTCGATGTCGGGTTTTCCAGGTCGGTGTAAAGAAAGCAGAATGACCGACCGGTATCGAGCAGGTGTTGGCTCACCGCGGCCACACACGCAGAGGCGTACCCACGACCGCGCAGACCGGGTGGTGTGTAGACGAGGTTGACCCGGATCCCGTTCGGCGTGGGACCGGCTGAGGCGGCCATGGACACGGGCCCGCCGTCCTCCCAGATGAAGACGGACTGCTCGTCGATCCTTCTGCGGGCCGCCGCACGCACGTCGGTTTCGCCGCCAATGTGGGTGTCGCGCTCGAAGGCGGTCATCCACTCCACCAGCAGGTCGAGGTCACCGGCCTCGATGACTCGTATGCTCCCTGAGGCTCGGGAACGCGGAGGCTGCACCTGGTCGAGTTGGTAGATGCGCAGGCTCATTGCCGTGGTGACCGCCGCCGGTCGGCGCGTGACCCAGGCTTCCGCGAAGGCCTCGGCGGCTTCCACGCGGCCTGTGACACCAGGAACGTCCTCATACCGGTCGGCGAGGTCTGCTGCCAGGGCGTCGAGGTATGGGCGAGGGGCGGAGCTCACGACTGCTCTCTGGGGGGGCCGTGCGCATGGCACAGGCTACGGGGCGCTTCCCATCGAGGACCACCGCCAGGTAGTCGGAGGAGTCTTCCTCTCCGGTCTCGAGCCTCGCGCTGACCCCGAGGATCAGGTTGTTCTCGGCTTCGGCTTCCAGCAGCAAAGTGCCGCTCGACTCCAGGAAGGAGGCTCCGTTTCGGTGTCGCTCGACCCTCATCTCGCTGATCCCATGACATGTTACGCGCTGTGCGCAGTGGCTTCCATTACCGATGGATCGCGGGCCCTTCGATGACCAATTGCCTCCATTTATGGGGAGACGTCGAGGGAAACGAAAGGAGGCGATGGACTGCGGTCGGTGTGGAACCTAGTCTTCCGCAGTTCGTTCGGGTCCAGAGACGTCCCTCGACCCGTTTTCCTGAACCTTGCACCCCGGCTTCCGTGACATTCGGCATCCAGAGCACAGAATCCCTTCTCGAGGGGCTGGGCAGGGAGGTCCAGACCCAGGTCCAGCGGGCTAGTGAAGCTCTCACTCAGCCGGGCGACCTCGGCGTGGCGGCGCACGTGTCCCGACGGACTCTCAAGAAAGCGCGTGCGCTCCTGAAGTTCGCTCGCCCGGCGCTGACTCCCGACGTCTATCGCCGGGGCAATCACACGATGAGGGATGCGGGGCGATGCACTGCCCGAGTCCGCGACGCCGACGTGCTCGTCGAAACCGCTCGCTCGGTCCGCCGGATTGAACCGGAGGCTGGACTCGACGATACATGGTGCCGACTGCTGGAAGATCTCGAGACCGAGCGTGCCGAACTCTTCGCGACGGCTCCAGGGCCCGACGGCCCGTTCAGGAAGGCCAGGGGCCTTATCGGATCGATCGCAACCGGTTGGCCAACCGTGAGTGAGGTCGGCGATCGGGAGCTACTGCGTGTGGGTTTGGCCACCTCCTACGGACTGGTCCGCGCCCACTACGAGCGTGCGTATCGGGAAGGAGCGGACACCAGGGCCCATCACGAACTGAGGAAGCGGGCCAAGGATCTTCGACATCAGATCGAGTTCTTGAGCGGGATCGCTCCGGATATTCTGGAGCCCTGCGCAACCGAGCTTCATCAGCTCAGCGATCTCCTGGGGGATGGCAACGATCTGGTGGTACTGGCGCTGTATGTCGACTCGGCGCCTGGCGTCACGGACGCCCGGCGCGCCGATCTACTCGCCGGTTTGAGCGAGCGTCGCGAAGGCCTGTGGAAGGAAGCGAAACGATTGGGAGCACGCGTCCTCGACGACGGGAGCGACCACTTCGTAGGGCGAGTGGAGACGTGTTGGGTGGAAGCCAGGCCTCAGGGGTAGAGGCGCTCCGTATCCCATCCCCCCTCTTGCCGGCTGTAGATGAGCCGGTCGTGCAGGCGGTTGAGACGTCCCTGCCAGAACTCGATGCGCTCCGGCACGACCCGATATCCGCCCCAGAACTCGGGGAGCGGTATCTCCTGGTTCTTGAAGCGCTCTTCGACCTCTGACACCTGCTCCTCCAGCTCGGACCGCACGTGCAAGGTGTTGCTTTGCCGAGACGCCCACGCCCCGATCTGGCTTCCCCGGGTCCTGGTGCGGAAGTAGGCCTCGGACTCCGCCGCGCCGATCCGCTCCACCCGGCCCTCAACTCTCACTTGCCTCTGCAGGACGGCCCAGTGCAGCAGAAGCGCTGCCCGGGGGTTGGCATCCAGTTCCACGGCCTTGCGGCTCTGGTAATTCGTGTAGAAGACGAACCCGTCAGCGCTAAATGCCTTCAACAGAACCATCCGCGACGAGGGCACGCCTTCCGGCGTCGCGGTGGCCAAAGAGGTCGACTCGGGGAGCAGGATCCCCGACTCTCTGGCCTCTGCGAACCACTCGTCGAACAAGTCGATGGGGTCACGGTCAGCGGTCGACTCTGGAAGGCCGCGAGTGACCCCTTTTCCCATGGTCAGGACGGACTTCAGCGTGGACTTGATGGACATGGCATCAACGGTAGCAGAGAGGCCCGTGACGCGGTAGAGCGTGGATCGGCGCCGGCTGTCAGTGACGCAGGTCCTCTGAGGCCACCCAGGTGCTCCGCTCACCGCTGCGTCGGCGTTCTATGGCCGAATCAGGACTTCACCCTGCGTCAGCGCCCGAGCGACGGACTCCGAACCACGCGCCTCCGCCAGCGCACCTGGGGGAGGGGGAGGGCTGTCGGGCTCCCTGAGCCGCAATTGCCACCACCCCACGTCGTGCCACGTCTCCAGCTTGTAACCCACGTCCTCGTAGACGCCGGCCGCCGTGAACCCGAGGGATTCGTGAAGGGCCACGCTCGCCTCGTTAGGAAGCGCGATTCCAGCAAAAGCGTTCAAGAAACCCTGGATACGAAGGATTTCGAAGAGCGACGTGTAGAGCCCTCTCGCGACCCCACGGCGTCGGACCTCGGTGTGCACGTAGGCTGAGACTTCAACGGACCACTCGTACGCCGCTCTCTGTCTGAAGGCCGTGGCGTAGGCGTAGCCCGAGATTCCCTCATCGCCATCGAAGACCAGCCAGGGGTAGTGGTCGAGGGTCCTTCGGATTCTACCGGCCATCTCGGCAGGTGAGGGAGGAGTGTCCTCGAAGGAGATGGGTGTGCTCGTGACCAGGGGCGCGTAGATCTCCAGGATCTGGCTGGCATCCGTCTCGGCTGCGAAGCGAATCTTCAACGGCCCTCTGACGGCTAAGGCCGGTAGACCCGGACTTCCGGGAACGTGAGGGCGAACCCATACCAACGGGTGAAGACCTGCATGGGCCGCTCCACCTCGAGTTTGGTGCCGTCCGGTGCGAACAACGCGCCCGCCTTGATGTAGCGACCGTCACTGAGTCGGAGCAATGATCCCTCCCAACTCGCGTTGTCTGCATCCGTGTAAAGGGCCAGGATCGAGTTGGCCGTCGGCTCGATGTGGACCAGCAGGCCGCGCCCGTCCATCTCGTCGAAGACGAACCGTCCCTGCTCCTCGACAACGGCCATCGGGAAGTATCTTTGGGAGCTCGCAGTCCAGGCCCCGAGGCCGATGTCCATGCTCGGCCTCCTCGGATCTTCGCCGCTCATGGTGGCCTTCAAGCGGTCAGACAGACCTCGCACGCGCTCGGCCAGGGGTGCCCACCGGCTCCGGCGGCGGATCGGTCGGTCGGACATGGCCACCTCGAGATCCGGGTGGGCCTCGAGCGCCTGGTCCACCGTTCCCTGCAGGAGGTTGAAGAGGGGAAGTCGTCGCCCCTTCAACGGCCCCGCCAGGGCCATTCCTGACACGTGATGCCAGTAGGTGCCGGTTTCCCGATCCCAAAGGACGGAACCACCGTGGAAGAGACCGCGATATTCGAAATGGTGCACGCGACCATCGATCGTGGGCGTCATACTGACCCCTGAGTTACAAGCGGGTCAGAAGGAGACCATCCATGGTTCTCCGTCGATCTCGCCCTGGGCCGTGTGATGGTAGGCCATCTGGTCCGTCACCAACGCAAGGCGGCCTTTCGCATGCTCCATGATGAGCACGCGGGTCTGCGCCTGAAGCAGCCCTTCGTCCAATGCCTCGCGGAGCGACCACGTATCTTTGACATCGAAACGTACGTACACGGTGGAATCGAGAAGCATGGCCCGATCGGCCGAGAAGTCGTCGCTTCCGGCCTCGACGATCTGTTGTGCCGTCACGGGTGGGGGCACGAAGAGGCGGAACACCGCGAGGGCTGAGGCGCAGACTGCCACAGTTGCGAAGGAGCGCTGGATTCTCATGGCGTTTCCGTATGTCGGTCGGAGGCGGGACAGGGCGAAAGCCTGCCCTGAAAAGGCCTTATCCACGTTAGCACCGCATCGACCGATTGGGAAAGCCGGAAATGACCCCTGCGATCAGAGCGACGCAGGCTCCACATCGTGGAGGATGCCGACCGCCAGGCCGAAAGTGAGGAGGCCGGCAAGAGACTCCAACGTCACCACGACGTCCGCCAGCCCGGTCGCGGGCGTAACGGTACCGTATCCGATGGCGGCGAGTGTGTAGACGCTGAAAAAGAACGCTTCGCTGAAGGAGCCCAGCGTAGACGTGGCCTGGACACCGTCGAGCGCTCCGGGTCCCAGAGCGACATAAATAGCTGCGAACAGAGCATTTAAGAGTATGTACCAGACACCAGCCAGGCCCAGGAATCGCGGCCAGGAGACCTCCAGGAGGAAGTGGTATACGGACAGGGACTCCAGGAAGCCCAATCCCGTTCGCCGGACGTTGAAGGTCCCGTCGCGATTGAGGAGCCTCTGGCGGCTCTCGGAGGAGACGACGCTCCCGAATCCGAGGTCGAGTTCGATCTCCGAGCGAGGGGGGGTCGGCGTCGAATCACTCATGACGGTGCGACACGTCTCAGGTCCGTGCCAGGCGCCGTGCCTCCGAGAAGCTCACCAACCTCCCGCTGTCCTCATGCCAGAGCGAAAGCCGTAGCGTCTTGATTCCGTCCCAGATGGAGATCTTGGTCACGTTCTGGAGTTCCGGAATATTGTCCAGGCACTCCTGGAGTTTGTAGTTAGGGATGCGGGCGCTGATGTGGTGAATGTGGTGGATGCCGATGCTGGCCGTGATCCACTGAAGGAGCTTCGGAAGCACCAGGTGTGAGCTTCCCTCGAGGCCCGCGTCGAAGTATGACCAGTCTTCGTGCTCGTGCCAGTACGTGTCTTCGTATTGATGTTGTACGTAGAAGAGCCACACGCCTACGCTGACGGTGAGCAGTAGGATCGGGAGGTGGACCAAGACTAAGGCCTTCAGGCCGATCGTGAGCCACATGAATCCCACAATGGCGGCCAACACGGCATTGGTCTGCCAGACGCTGATCCACTCGCGCTTCCATCTCCGGGGGAGGTCGTAGGGGTAGCGATGCTTGATCGCAAAGAGGTAGAGTCCGCCGACTCCGAGTAGGATCGCTGGGTGCCTGTAGGTTCTGTATCGAAGTCGTCCCAGGAACGACTTGTCGTAGTACTCGTCCACCGTGAGCGTGTCGATGTCGCCGAAGCCCCTGAAGTCCAGGTCGCCGGAGTGAGCATGATGGTAGGCGTGGGTCTTCCTCCAATAGCGGTAGGGCGTGAGTGTCAGCACTCCGATCCAGAACCCGACCGTGTCCGCCACCTTCTGGGACTTGAAGAAGGATCCGTGCCCACAGTCGTGCTGGATCAGGAAGAGCCTGGTGAGGAACGCCGAGGCCAGCACGGCCACCGCCAAGGTGAGCCAGTAGCTCACGGACAGGGCACGATAGGCGCCGTACCAGCAGAGGAGATACGGCGGAACCGAGGTAAGCAGCTGCGTGACGCTCCGCCGGAGGTCCGCTCCGCCGTACGGTCCCAGTAGTTCACGCCAATAATCCGAGGTTTTCTGTTCGTTGCTCAACTGAAAGCGACTCCCAGGGCTGAGGGAAGAGAGGCGACGGAGTCTAGGATCAGGTCGGGTTTCACGGTCGCGCGCGAGAGGTCGTCCTCCTGGAACTTGCCGGTGCGCACCAGGACCGCTGCCGCGTCGCACGCCTGTGCGCCTGCCACGTCCGTACCGATGTCGTCACCTACCACGGCCAGGTTGAAGAGGTCCACCCCCATGGAGTCAGCCGCTGCCTGGAAGAACGCCGGGCTGGGTTTTCCCATGATCGTGGCTTCCCGCCCCGTTGCGTATTCGAGCGCCATTACGAAAGCGCCCGCGTCCAGCGCCAATCCGTGGCCCGTGTTCCAGTAGCGGTTCCGCTGTAGCGCCACGAACTCGGCCCCCTCTATGATGTGATTGAACGCTCGGTTGAGGCGGCCGAAGTCCCACCCTGCTCCCAGATCTCCCACCACGACGGCCTGCGGCGACGGCTCGTTGACGGTGAAGTGGCTGAAGTCGTCGTGCGTGGCTTCGGGCACGCAAAGCGAAACGTTCCAGAGCCCCTTCTTCTCCAGCCAGGATGCTGCTGCCAGGGGCGCCGTGAGCACCTCTTCGGCCTCCAATTCGAGGCCCAGGCGTTGCATCCGCTCCACGAGGGAAGCACGCGACATCCGGGTCGTGTTGGTTCCAAAACGCATCGGTAGGCCGCCCCGCCTGATCGCGGCCACGGCGTCAGCCGCACCGGGGACGAGGCGGTCGCCGACGAAAAGCGTACCGTCCAGGTCGAGGAGGACCCCGTGAACGTCCTCGAGCTTTTCCGTGTCCTGAGCCATCTATCGAGATTCCCCGCTTTGAGCTACCGCCTCGAACGCGGTCCAAAGTAGAAGAACTTGAACGGAGGGTCCATGGCATGCTTCCCTCGGATCGGCTTGTCTCCTACTGTCCTGAGGAGTGAAGGGCTTCTCATCCTGGAGGTAGGACATGTCGATCTGGCGGAGCGCCTTGTCGATCTTGGGGGCGTTCTTTGTCGTGGCGGTATTGGTGGGACTCGCTACAGCGATTGCCTCGAACGCCATGTTGGGGGGCATGGGATCCGATGTGGAGGTCACCACGGCGTATCTCGTCGTGAACTTGGCCTACAGCGTGGTGATCGCGGTGATCGGGGGATACGTAGTTGCCACGGTCTCCGATCACTCGCCCCTGGGACACGCGGCGGCGTTGGCCGGCTTCATGATGGTCCTGGGCCTCGTCTCGTGGCTGGTGGTGAACCGGGGAGACCCGGTGCCCGGCCAACCTTCCTGGTACCCGTTGGTCATCGGCCTGCTCGTTCCCCCGGTCGCCATACTGGGTGGAGTCCTGGTCACGCGTCGTACCCGCGCCAAGACGCACTTCAGCCGGCGGGCGCGAGAGGCCGCCGGATCGGGTGAAACTTAGGGGTGGGCCTCGGAGGTCGTGGAGTCCGATCCTATCGCTTGATCATGCGCGTAGTTCCCGCGTTCACCGCACCCACCACGGTGCCTTGCTCGTCCCGCTCGATGGTCATGATGTCACCGTCGCTCACCTCGAACCACTCGTCAGCGGAGCTGGCATAGAAGACCATCGTGCCTTGGCCGGGCACAATGACCTCCAGGGTCCCGTCCGTGCCCGGTCGAAACTCGATCACGAAGTCAGCCGACCCCTCGATCTCGTATTCGCCGCTGAGTGCTGCCACTTCAGCGGCGTCCAGCGTCACTCGAGCCTTGCTCTCCGGCCGGTGGATGGGCCACTCGCGTGCCTCGGCGATGGCCCGCGTGAGCTCTCTCGCCAGGGCCGATCCGCGATCCCCGTTCGTCATGATGGCGTATCCAATCCTCTCGTCCGGGACTACGATCCAGATGGCCCTGAAGCCTGCGTTCGCACCCCCATGACCAAATATTCTGTGTCCGTCCCCCTCCAAGCCGAATCCGAGACCTTGATCGTTGAAGCCCTCTTCGCCGTCCCGGTTGGGGGTGAGCATCTGACCGAGCATCTCCGCTGAAAGGACGCCGCTTTCCACTTCGTCCCCCAGGATCTTCAGGAGGTGTACGGAAACGCGGGCCAATTCCGTGGGCGTAGTCCAGAGGCCGGCTGCGGCCTGCTCCGGGTAGGTGTGCCACTCTCCCTCTACTTCGGATCCGTCGGCTAGGTGTGCCCTCGCGGCCTCTTCCCAACGGTCTTCGGGCAACGGTTGTTCATAGGTGGAGAGGCTCATACCGGTCGGTTCGAGGACTCGTTGGGCGACGAACTCCGGAAAGGACATCCCGGTGACGTCCTCTAGCGTCTGCTCCATCACTGTGTAGCCACCACCCGAGTACTGCCATGATGACCTTGTGTGCCCGGCACCTTGTAGACAGAGCGAACCGGGTCGGTGTTGCCCTCACCATCGAGGCCGCACGGTTCAGTCTGAGTTGGTCGCGAGTACCGCTCCTGGCCGGAACGGCTCGTCCTTTCTGTATCCGGGGAAACCCCACACTGTCGTGCCCGCCGAGTGTGTGAGCAGTCCGCGGAGGGTCACCGCAGAGTCCGCAGTGAATTCATTGTCGGGTACAGACCAGGTGGTGAGGTACTCGTTGATCGGATCGTCGAGTGTGAGACGCCCCTCTTCGACGAGCGAGAGGGCAGCCAGCGCTGACCCACGGGCTTCGAGATCGAGCCTGCCTGGAAGAGAGTCTCGACGGTGGCCGGCCTCCCGGTCTCGGTATCGGCCGTCCCCCACGCCTTGGCCCACGCGACATTGCTCTCTAATTAATCCCGTAGAGTGTCCCATTGTCGTTGACTCGAACCGGGTCGGTGTTGCCCTCACCATCGAGCACCTCTGAGTTGGTCGCGAGTACCGCTCCTGGCCGGAACGGCTCGTCCTTTCTGTATCCGGGGAAACCCCACACTGTCGTCGTGAGCAGTCCGCGGAGGGTCACCGCAGTCCGCGAATTCATTGTCGGGTACAGACCAGGTGGTGAGGTACTCGTTGATCGGATCGTCGAGTGTGAGACGCCCCTCTTCGACGAGCGAGAGGGCAGCCAGCGCACCCACCTTCGAGATCGAGCCTGCCTGGAAGAGAGTCTCACGGTGGCCGGCCTCCCGGTCTCGGTATCGGCCGTCCCCCACGCCTTGGCCCACGCGATCTCACCGTCCTCGATCACGGCCACACTGACGGCCGGGACGTCGTAGTGAGCCATCCGTTCTTCCAACGACCATCCCTGGAGCTCCGCACCCTCGAGGACCACGGGAGGCAGCAGCGAGCGCTCAACGGCCGAAATCCAATCTCCGTCGCCGGCCGAGTCAGTCTGTTCCGTCGCAGGAGGGCCCGCGCAGCCTGCGGATACGAGGAGCAGCGCAGTGCTCCACGGGGCACTCGTGAATGCTGTTCTCACGGTCCTGCCCCTCATGGATTACGGGTTGGCTGTTTTCCAGCATACGGGTACAGATCCTCCAGCACCACATGCTCGTACGGCAGTGCATCGAGGAACGTCGTTCCCACGAACGGCCCCGGAGCTTCAACGACCAGGATGGTCCTGGCATAGCCCGTCTCGTCGAACCCTCGTCGGAAGTGTACGCGCGATTTGACTACGAAGACGTCGTAGTCGTCCGGATCGATTGACCCCAGGCGGAAGTCCTCAGGATACAGTACTTGTGAGTATGCGGGGGATATGAATACCAGATTGCCGTCTCCGAACGAGACCGCGGCCACACCCTCATAGCCGAGGCCCGCGCCGAAGTACTCGAGCGTTCCCGTGATGCGAGCGGGCGTGCCACCCGAGGGCGTGAAGCCCCCCACGTCCATGTCAAAGGCCGCTCCGGCTTCAGCGTCGACGTTCTCCAATGCCTCGATCACCGATGGATCACTGATGGCGCCGTGGAGCACACGACCGATCCCGGCAGCCTCGAACGCTTTGAGGATGTGCGTGGCGTCCCCCGGACGGTCACTGTAGTCGCCGACAGCCACTGGCACCTCTCCGGCTTGGATCGCGTCGTGAACGATCTGGGCCGCCTCGTCGGGCAGCGGATACTTCCCAGCTGCGAACTCCTCCCGCATGCGCCACATGAAGTCGTTCATGTCGTCGGCGATCGCGTCAGCCAACGGTTGGTCGTCATTGGTCATCACCTGGACCGTCGCTCCGACGTCCGGTACGTCCGACCAGGGATATCCAGAGAAGACGCTCACGTAGACGTCCGGCTCTCGCGACTCCCAGCGTCGGGCGCGTTCCATGATGTCCATCGACGGGGACTGGCCGGTCCACTGGACGACCGTCGGCGTAATAATGCCCGGCTTCCGCGTTGCCGTTGTGGGGGAGTAGCCGCCCCGAGCGGTACTGATGATCATGCGCGCCGATCGTTCGCCCTGGATGTAGGCGTCGTAGTGCGGATACCGCTTGGTGACGAACGAGAAGTCCGCCCAGCGCAAGAACTCCTCGTCCTCGTTCCCGTGCAGGTCGAAGCTGCCTGCGATAGGCACGTCCGGCCCCACGATCTCACGAACTCGGCGTGCCAACTCGGCCTCGGGCCGGGGCACATTCCTCACGGCCATGGCACCGTGGAGAGCGAGATACACACCGTCCACCGGCATCGCGGAGCGCAGGTCCTCGATGATCATGCCGGCGAAGTGCTCGAAGGTCTCTTCGCTGTTCCAGCTGCGTGAGGACCCGCCGAACACGCCCTCAGGCGAGCGGAGCGGCAAGAGCTCCACGTTACCGTACTCCCTGGCCCGAGCGGTGAAGCCGCGCACGAAGTCCCCAGACTCGAACAGTGCCTCGTCGTCGAACGGGGGGCGTACCCTGATCCAATCCGCGATCTCGGTGTCCCCGCCCGGGCAAAACGTACAGGTCTCGTGCTGGAACTTCGCGACCGCTATGCGGAGTGTTCGGTCGGCGTCGGACGAGGCCGGTGCTTCCGCACTGCAGGCGCCGAGGGCCGCGGCTGCGATCAACGCGAGCACCGAAACGCGGAGAGACGTGATGGAACTTCGGGTGCATTCGGACATGGTCCGCCAGGGGAGCGAGAAAAACGCAGGCCAAACAAAAGCCTTTGACGGAATGGACGGGATAACGTGACGGGCGGGCGGAGAGTGGTCAACACGCAGCCTCAAGTCCTGGCCCGTCCGGTGGACGGTCCCAAGCCGCAACGCCTCCGCCCCGCCCTGGGTACACCTTCGAATTCGACGTTGATCGGTTCGCGAACCTCGACTGGCGAGCCCGGCAGGCGGAATTGATTGATGTCCTGCCCCGAAGCGTCACTGAAGAGGTGCTTCAGAAGCTAGGGACCTTGTTGGGCTAGTGCACCCGCCCGCCTTTCCGACCCCGTAGCGTCGCCCCTATGCTGGGACGGGACGCCGCTCATTTCGAGACTCGACAACGACGGGATCATCATGGCCTATCGACCGCTGCGCGTAGGTATCATCAGCTTCTTCGCGCTCCTCATGCTTGAGGCGCAGGCGCCGGCGGCCGGCCAGAGCGTCACATACGACCTATACGACCGGGGCGTCCGCCTGGCCGAGTTCTCGATTCCGGGACTTGCGATGACGTCGGCTTCCTTCACCGTCCGCCGAAGAAGCCTGCGTCGGAATACTTGGGGGGATACGGTGGCGGTGCCGCGTGACGGTCGATTGGACCATCGGGAACTCAGGGTTGGAATCCTCGGCAACCTCGCCCTCTTGTCGACCATTCCGGCGATCGACTGGAACGTGCTTCAGGTGGTGGCTTGGCCGGATGCCGCAAGCGTCTATGAAAGGCACAGGGAGCTCACGCGCGTAGTGGACGGGAACGAAGTGGCCGCTACCCATTGGGCCATCCCGACTCGGTCACGGCCGGTCGATCTGATCATCGGCAATGACAACCAGTTCATTGCCGCGATCTTCCCTCCACGAGATCTCGTGCTCGTCCGCCGAGGCTATGAGCGCTTCACGTCGGTACACGATTGGCATCATGCTATCATCTCACCCGCAGTCCACGGATTCCGCCAGGTCCCGGATGTGACGATGCGGGCACGGGACGGGGCCAAGCTCGCCACGTTGGTCTACCTGCCCGATGGACCGGAGGCGACCGGGCCCTTCCCGACCATCTTCGTTCGCACGCCCTATGGCATCACCAACCTGTTTCGGAACTATTCCACGTACCCTGCACGTGGATACGCGCTTGTCCTGCAGTCGACGCGCGGGCGTGTGTACTGGGAAACGGAGAATCGGTCCGACGGCGATTGGACGCCGATGGTGGACGAGGCGGGTGACGGAGCCGATGCCCTGGAGTGGATTACGGAGCAGCCGTGGTCGGACGGCCAGGTGTGCATGGAGGGGGGCTCGTACGTCGCCTACACCCAGTGGACCGCGACCATGGCCGGCAATCCGGCGCTCAAGTGCCTGATTCCCTCGAGCTCGATGGGTACCGCCTTCAGCGACCAGCCGTATCGCGGCGGCGGTTTTGTGGAGGGTCTGGCCTACTACACCTTCTGGATGTTGGACAAGCCGATTCTGCCCGAGCGTAACTGGAGCGACATCCTGCACCATCGGCCCCTGATCGACATCGATCGTTACGCAACGGGGGAAGACATCCCGGCCTGGAACACGTTCTTCGAGCATTGGGCCAACGACGATTACTGGGCACGTCAGGACTGGTACCGGGCTCCGGGTCCCAGGAACTTCGCCACGCTGCAGATCAGCGGCTGGTTCGACGATGATGTTACCGGAACACACTCCAATTGGGGTCTCATGGCTCGGACCAGCTCAGATCCGCAACGGCTGATCCTCGGTCCCTGGAGGCACGGCTTCAACTCGGACCGCAGTCTGAATGGCTTCGATTTTGGGGTGGACGCGATTCGAGACGACATCTGGCTGTTGAAGCAGCGCTGGTACGACCGATTCATGCGTGGTGCGGATAACGGGGTCGATGACGTGACAGTCGAGTACTTCGTACTGGGCGAGAACGAATGGCGAACGGCAGACGCGTGGCCTCCCTCTGAGGCTCTGCCTCGATCTTTCTATTTTCACAGCGACGGCAACGCGAGCCGTCTGACCAATCGCGGCTCCCTGACCGAGTTCGCACCCTCCGGAGCCGAGCCATCGGACGAATATCGGTATGACCCGTCCAACGCTCCGGCCAACTGGAGAAGCTTCGACTTGATGGAGAGCTGGTCGGACGTGCAGCGCTGCCCGTACGACTTCAAGGACATCGAGGCTCGCCCGGACGTCGTGACCTTCACGTCAGCGCAGCTTACCGAGGACCTGACCCTCGCCGGCTTCATCGAGGTCGAGCTGTACGCATCGACCGACGTGTTGGACACGGACTGGTGGGTCCACCTGTCCGATGTGCATCCTGACGACGCTTCGGTACGTCTGTCCACCGGCATGCTACGAGCGCGGTTCCGCGATCTGGAGGATCCGATCCATCAGATCGAAGGATCGAACTTCGAGACCGAGAGGCTGCTTAGCGGAGACCTGTCAGACGTCGTGAGGTATCACTTCACCATCCCCGCCGCCGCGAACACGTTCAAAGTCGGTCATCGCGTTCGAGTGTCCATCATGAACGCGCTGGACAACTACAGCTTTCCGAACTCAAATACGGGCGGTGACGAAGGAACCGTGACCGAGACGGTGATCGGCACCATGCGGATTCATCACAGCGTCGACCATCCGAGCCGCGTGACCCTCCACGTCCTGCCCAATTGAAGAGACCCTAAGAGGGCCGAGCTAGCCGAGAAACCACGTGGGACGGGCGCTCAGGCCGCGAACCAGTCCCTGCGTCTCCCGATCGCGTACACGCCACCGCCCAGTGCCAGAGTCGCGAGCGCGGCCCCGGTGGGCACAGGAGCGCCCAATAGGCCGTTGACCCACGCGGCGATCGTCACCCCAAGGAAGATCAACGCCGGAAGGGGATGCAGGGGCGTGCGAAAGATTTCTCCTCCTCCGTTCCCTGTTCGAGCGGCAGCTCCCTCTCGGCGGCGGAACACGAACAGCGTCACCACCGTGAGCCCGTTGAACAGCAGCAGGGAAGACCCGATGTAGATCAGTAGGGTCTCGAAGGCGCCAGTCAGGGCAAGGGCGGCCGCCAGCACGCCCTGGGCCACGATGGCCGCCGCCGGCACATGTCCCTGATCGGAGATACGACCCAGGAAGCGGGGCGCCACGCCGTCTCGGGCCATGGCGAAGTAGATACGGGGCCCCACCGCGGCCATGGCGCTCACGGATCCGAACATCGCCAGCGCGATGATGCTCGTAACGGCTAGAGAGCCTTCAAGGCCGAACAGGCTTTCAGCGGCCAACTGTCCCACGGTGATGGCCGGCTCCCATTCGGCTTGGGGTAGGGCGTAGAAGAAGAGCGTATTGATGAGGAGATAGATGACCGTGACGAATAACGTCCCGCCCAGAATCGCCCTCGGCAGGTTTCTCCCGGGATTGCGGACCTCACCGGCGATATATGCGGCGGCGTTCCAGCCAGCGTACGCGTACGTGACCTGGAGAAGGGCCACCCACCAATTGCTCCCTGGCTCCGTGCGGGCCACCAGGCCGGACCAGGAACCGTTTCCGGTCGAGAATCCTGCCACAACCATGACTCCGATCGAACCTACGACCAGAGTGGCCAGGGTCGTCTGGAGCCCACCGCTCCACCGCACCCCCACCGAGTGGACCACTGTGAGCAAGAGCACCAACAGCGACGCCCCAGCCGCTCCCTGGCTGATCGCGAGGCCCTCGAGGAGCGGAGCATCGGGGTTCCACCCGCCGAACAGGGGTGCCAAGTAGGCCATCACGCCCAGCGCCGAAGCCGCCATCGCGGCCGAGAACCCCACGATGAACGAGGTCCAGCCGCTCAGAAAGCCCCAAAACTGGCCGAGTCCCCGAGTCAGGTAGCGGTACTCGCCCCCCGCGGCAGGCATGTGGGTGGCCAACTCCGAGTAGCAGAGCGCACCGCACAGGGCCAGGAGTCCGGCGGCGGCCCACACGCCCAACGAGGCCAGGGCGCTTCCGGTCGCCACGCGCACGAAGGCGGGAACCGTGAAGATCCCGGAGCCGATCATGTTGGTGACGACGAACGCTCCGGCCGCAACGGCGCCCAGCGTGCGAACCAGACCCTCGGCACCGACCTCGCGTTGTGACATCAAGCCGGCGCCTTTCTTTTCTGCTACCCTGCGGTCACGCCCGACCGCTGTGGTCACCGTTGGGTACTACTAGGCGAGCCCCACGATCTCGCCGTCGTCTTTGATCGACATGCCCACCGCTGCGGGCCGCGCCGCCAGGCCGGGCATGGTCATGATGTTCACCGTCTTGGCAACTACGAAGCCGGCCCCAGCCGAGGGCGTCACGTCACGCACCGTAAGCTTGAAGCCGCTCGGTCTGGCCAGCAGGGCCGGGTTGTCCGAGAACGAATACTGAGTCTTTGCGACACACACGGGCACGCTCCGCATGCCGATGGACTCCAGCCGGTCGATGGCCTTTGCGGCCTCGTCCAGGAAGTCCACACCGTCCGCTCCGTAGATCTCGGTGGCAATGACACCGATCTTCTCGCGCAGGCCCATGTCGTCGGGATAGAGAGGCCGATAGTTCGCTTCTCCGGACTCCACCACCTCGCTCACAACGTCGGCGAGCTCCAGACAGCTGGTCCCGGTCTGTCCGTGTGGATCCGCTTCGACGACGGACACGCCGCACTCTTCGCAGGCCTCTCGGAGCGCGGCTACCTCAGGGTCCGTGTCGCTGGCGAACCGGTTGATGGCGACCACCGCCGGCACCCCGAATTTCCGGACGTTCTCGACGTGGGCCTTGAGGTTGACCGAGCCGGCCACGAGGGCCTTGACGTTCTCCGATGTCAGATCGTCCTTGGACACCCCGCCGTGCATCTTGAGGGCGCGGATCGTGGCCACGACCACTACCGCCTGCGGCTCGAGGCCACCTATGCGACACTTGATATCGAAGAACTTCTCGGCACCGAGATCGGCGCCGAATCCCGCTTCAGTCACCACGATGTCACCCAGAGCGAGTCCGGCACGGGTGGCGATGAGCGAGTTGCAGCCGTGGGCGATATTGGCGAACGGTCCGCCGTGGATGAAGGCCGGCGTGCCACCCAGTGTCTGCACGAGGTTGGGGTTGATGGCTTCCCGGAGGAGCAGGGTCATTGCGCCGGGAGCATCCAACTCCGCCGCCCGGATGGGGTCGCCCTGACGCGTGGAGGCCACGATGATGTTGCCCAACCGGGTGGTGAGATCCTTCAGCGAGTCGGCCAGACAGAAGATCGCCATGATCTCCGAAGCGGCCGTGATGACAAAGCCGTCCTCGCGGGGGATCCCCCCCGTTCGGCCACCCAGGCCCAAGACCACATGCCGCAGGGCCCGATCGTTCATGTCCACGGCCCGGGGCCAGGTGATCTGCCGGTGATCGATCTCCAGGCTGTTGGGCCGGAACAGGTGGTTGTCCAGCATGGCCGACAAGAGCCCGTGGGCGGACGTGATGGCGTGAAAATCACCCGTGAAGTGCAGGTTGATGTCCGCCATCGGGATCACCTGAGAGTAGCCGCCGCCGGCCGCCCCGCCTTTGAGTCCGAAGACCGGTCCCAGACTCGGCTCCCGCAGGCACAACACTGGGTTCCGCTCACGCAGGGTAAGGGCGTCCGCGAGGCCGACCGCCACTGTGGACTTGCCCTCGCCGGCCGGTGTGGGGCTGATGCCCGTCACCAGAACGAGCTTTCCGTTCCGGCTCTCACGGCCGTTGATGACGTCCAAGGGCACCTTGGCCTTGTAGTGCCCATAGGGCTCGATGTCCGTGGCGGCGAGCCCCACTTTGGCCGCAATCTCGATGATGGGCCTCAGCTCGGCAGATTGTGCAATCTCGATATCGGTCAGCATGGTCGTTCCGTGTTGTCCAATGATTCACGTCGCGCCGCGAGCTGCGAAGCGTGTCCCCAGCCTCGACGTCTAGAGCGCACCCGCCCGGGTGCGCGGCGGTTCAGGCTGGGGTTTCAACCCTGATTTTGCAAGAGGACAGGTACATGATGGGCGCCGCCGGGTCGCCGGGTGCCATGATCGTGCTCGCTGTACTGACGAGAACCCTGGTATCTTGGTCGTGCTTGCCACCCGCGCTCTGCAGGCCAAAGTTTGCACAGCGTGCCCTCCAGTGAGACGTCGCAATGAGCCCCATACGCAAACTCGTCACCGAAGCGCACCGTCGAGGCCTGCTACGCGTTTTGGGGATCTTCCTAGGCGGGGGATGGGGTGTGCTCCAGGTCCTCGATCTCTTCATCGAGCGTGGTTTCGCGCCCGAGTGGGTCTTCGGAGGGGCGCTCGTCGTTTTGATCCTTGGGCTACCGGTCGTCCTCACGACCGCGTTCGCCCAAGGGGGCCGCAAAGCGATCGAGGCGATAGAGGGTGAGAGGGAGGAAGCGTCGGACGAGAAGGACGGACTCGAGTTCGCGGACCTCTTCACATGGAATCGGGCGGTCCTTGGAGGTGTGCTCTCCTTCGCCCTACTCGGCCTTGCCGCGACCGGTTACATGGTCATGCGCGTCACCGGGATCGGGGCACCCGCCACGCTGGCCGCTCAGGGCGTTTTCGAGGTCGGAAGTCCTGCCGTGCTCGCCGACTTCGAGAGCTCGGCGGGTGAAGTGGCCCCCGGTGACCTCGTGACCGAGGCGCTTCGTATCGATCTGGAGCAGTCGGCGGCCCTGACGCTCGTCGAGTCGGGTGTGATCTCCTCGACACTTACACTGATGCGCCTCGAGCCGAGCGAGCCCCTGACGGAGGACATCGCCCGCGAGGTCGCGGTCCGTACGGGAGCATCGGCGGTCATCAGCGGAGAAATCGGCCGGCTAGGATCTGCCTTCGTGCTCACTGCCCGAATCGTGGAAGCGGATTCCGGAGACGGGTTGGCGTCCTTTCGCGTCACGGCAGACGGCGAAGAAGATCTGATCGGAGCGATCGACGACCTCTCGGCGAAGGTGCGGAGCAAGATTGGTGAGTCCCTGCGTTCGGTGGCCAAGTCCGAGCCTTTGTCGCGGGTCACGACCACTTCACTCGAGGCCCTTCGAAAACATACGGCCGCAGTCCACGGAGCCGAACGCGGTGCGATGTTACCCTCGACCGCCCAGCAACTGCTGTTGGACGCCGTCCGTCTCGACTCGACGTTCGCGGCCGCATACCGCTCGCTCTCCGTGGTGATTCGCAACTACGGAGGTGACCGAGAACTGGCTCAGACCGCTGCCGAAGCCGCCTACCGACATCGGGAGCGTCTGCCCGAGAGGGAACGGCTCATCATCGAGGCCAGCTATCACACGCACGTCTCTGGAGAGGAATACAGGGCCATCCAGGCCTACCACGCGCTTCTGGCTCTCGATTCAACGGACGTCACCGCATCCGGAAACCTCTCGGACGCGCTCATGTACGCCGGGCAGTACGAGGAGGCGGTCGGGGTCCTCCGCCGGACGCCGAGCTGGGAAAGTCAGCCCTACACCTGGAATCTCACGACATCGCTGGTGGCGCTGAACCGTCTGGACGAGGCCCTGGCCGTGCGCGACACGGCGGAGACCGCCCAACCGAACAACCCCTACGCCGCGGTAACCCGCACGCTGGTTCTCGCAATGTCGGGAGAAGTGGAAGCGGCTCGGGCCGCAATGGACAGTTTGTCAGGCGAACTGGACGAGCGCGATTCGTGGAAAGCGTACCTCGATGCGATCATCCACGTTCTCTCGGGCCAGTTGGCCGACTGGGATCGGTACACCCTGGTCACGACGACCTCTGGATTCAGAACCCCTCGGATCGTCTACACCTCGGGCTTTCCAGACCATGGGTAACCGCGTGGATACGTGGAGATCAGGCACGAGCCAAGCGTGAGCTCGAAGCTCTTATCGAGCGGATGGACCTCCCCTCGCTGTCTCCATTCAATCGCAACTACCCGGAAATCGCTCTGACTTACGCGATGTTGTCGGACGAGATCGGGGCGAGAGAGATGCTCGACCTCCACCAGGCGGAGGCCGCATCGATCGCGGATCCCATATCCAGGAGTCGCGTTCAGATCACCGAGGCCCTGCTACGGGTCCAAACACGCGGAGCCGACGCGCTTTCCGACCTCGAGGCAGCGGTCCGATCGGAGCGCTGCGCGCGCTGCCGCGACTTCTATCTCGGACACGGATACGAACTCACAGGTCGGACCGAGCAAGCCATCGAGGCTTACGAGCGCTACCTGGCCTTCCCGTTCTACGACGGAGACACCTACGTGACGCACGTGTTCGCCTCCGCCGTTCACGAGCGGCTGGGCCGCCTGCACGATGAGGCCGGGAATGGCGAGCAGGCCCGTGGGCATTATCTACGGTTCGCCGAATTGTGGGCCAACGCGGACCCTGACCTCCAGTCGCGCGTGCGTCATGCGACGGAGCGGGCGGCAGTCCTTCAGCCGCCGGGCTGAGTGCGGTGGGGCTTTCGGTGTCGGCTGCGAAGAGGCGGAAGCCCCTGTATTCCAAGGACTCTGGGCCAGGTGGATAAATAGTTGCCTCAGTCAACTATTTGCTTGTGTTTGGCAACTATCGACTTGAGGCGAGCTATTGGTCAGGAGGAACTCGACTAGTGGCGACCCAGCCGGAGCGCGTTCGCCGTCACGACCAGCGACACCCCCAGGTCTCCCACCACCACGGCCAATACGAGGGAGACCCACCCCATCGGCACGCCCACGGCGAGGACCCCTTTGACCAACAGGGCGGCGCCCACGTTTTGCCGAATCACCCGATTGGCTCGCTGTGAAAGATCGATCAGGTAGGGAAGCGTCTCCAGATCGTCTCCCATGAGAGCGATATCCGCAGCTTCCAGCGCGGTGTCGCTTCCCGCCGCCCCCATGGCGATCCCGACGGTCGCCGCGGCCAGAGCGGGCGCATCGTTGATCCCGTCACCGACCATCGCAACCGATCCCAACTCTTTCTCGAGGGCACGGACTACATCGACCTTGTCCTCGGGCAACAAGCCCGCATAGACACGGTCCACACCGAGCTTCTGGCCCACCACATCGGCCGTCTCCTGGTTGTCTCCGGTGAGCATGACCACGTGCTTTATCCCCACGTCCCGGAGGTGTGAGACGGCGGAGGTGGATTCGTCTCGAGCCCCGTCACCGAGCGAGATCCACCCGAGGAAGCGATCGGTCCGGCCCACGCCCACGACCGTCCGCCCCCGCGCTCTGAGCTCGCCCACTGCCGTACTCGAGCCGACCTGGCCGAACAGCTCCGGCCGACCCACCCAGTACTCCTCATCGTCGAGGAGCGCCCGGGCGCCCTTGCCCGGAATCGTCTGGAACTCGGTAACGCTCCATCCATTCTCGTTGAGGCCGCGTTCGTGTACGGCGCGCCGGATCGACGAACCGATGGGGTGCTCAGACCCCGCCTCCACGGCGAAGGCCCGCTCGAGCAACTCCGACTCTTCCACGCCGGACGCCGGTTGGAGATCGATCACCTCGGGATGCCCGTGTGTGAGGGTCCCGGTCTTGTCGAAGGCCACGACCTGAACCCGACCAGCGGCCTCGAGGTAGGTGCCACCTTTTATGAGGACCCCGCTCCGCGCCGCGGCCGTGACGCCGCTCACGACCGCGACGGGAGTGGAGATCACCAGGGCGCAGGGACAAGCGATGACGAGTAACGTGAGGCCTCGGATGAACCACACGACGAATGGGGCGCCGACGATCAAGGGAGGCCCGAACGCCACCAAGATCGCCCCCACGGTCACCACGGGCGTGTAGTAACGGGCAAACGTGTCCACGAAGCGTTCGCTCTTCGTCTTGCCGGCTTCCGCTTGCTCGACCAACTGAATGATTCGCGCCAGTGTGCTCTGGCCCGCTTCGCGGTCCACACGAATGCGAAGGACTCCGTCCTGATTGATCGAGCCCGCGAAGACCTCGTCCCCCGCCGAACGCTCCACGGGCATGGACTCACCCGTGATGGCGGATTGGTCGACCGCGGCTACGCCGTCTTCCACTCGCCCGTCTGTGGGAATGCGCTCGCCGGGACGCACGATCACCAGGTCTCCAACGACCAATGTATCAGCGGGGACCACGATCTCTTCGTCGCCTCGAAGCACTCGGGCACTGGCCGGAGCCAGATCGATCAAGGCCTCGACTGAGGCTCGAGCTCGATCGACCGAGAACCGCTCCAGCAACTCCGCGATGGAGAACAGAAAGGCGATGGCGCCGGCCTCCAGGTACTCTCCTACGCCCACCGCACCGAGAATGGCAATGGTCATGAGGAAGCTCATGTCCAGGGACAACGCGCGCGCCGAACGCCATCCTTTGCCGAAGAAGTTCAGGCCCCCGACAAAGGCGGCCAGCACGAAGAAGAGATCGTCCAAACGGACAGCGTGGAGCGGTAGCTCGAACAGTGTAGGCGTGTTCCCCGAAAAGCGGACCAACAGACCGGTGGCAAACAGGAACACGGCCACGTATGTGATCTGCGCCCGTGTGCTTCCCCAGGTGGGAGCGGCGCGCTCGCCGTCGAGGTCGAGCGGATGGGCCGCGTAACCGAGGCGCCCCACCTCCGCCTGGATACGGAGGGTGTCGACCAGGCTTCCATCGAAACTGATGCTCAGGGTCCGTGCGACCGGGCTTCCGTCGACTTCGAATATGCCATCGATCTTCTCGAGCCGGGCCTGGATCTTCCTGAGGCAGCTCGAACAGTCCATGTCGGCTACCCTCAGTTCTACGTCACTTGGAATCATGATCGACGTGCGTCAGCCGCTGGGTGGGGACCTGCTCGTCGTGGATCCTTGTAGGCCATGCCGCCGTCCCTTCGATGGCCGATGAATTCGTGTCGACGAGAGTAACTACGTCGCGAGCACTGGACAATAAATTTAGGCCGACCTAAATTTAGAGCGACTCGAACTCTGACGGAAGTAGACCGGCCCCGGAGGGCGTGGAGGAATGCAGAACACCGAGGTGGTGGATCCAGGTACGGCGCTGATCGTTTTCGCTTTGGGCACAGTGCTGCTGGCCATCTGCTTTTGGCCGAAGCGGGGGCTCGTGGCATGGGCTCGCAGGGTCACGAGCTCCTCCGAACCTATCCGCATGGAGGATGCCCTCAAGCATTTGTATGCCGTGGAGTACCGGGGGCGTCACGCGTCGATCGAGAGCTTGGCAGGTGTCCTGGAGGTGTCGCGGATGGTGGCCGCTCGCACGGTCCAGAGACTGACGGAGATGGAACTGGCCGAAGTGCGCGATCAGGCGCCTTCGTTGACACCCGACGGTCGAGACTATGCCATCCGCATCCTCCGGACGCACAGACTCTGGGAGCGCTATCTGGCCGACCGCACGGGTGTCAGGCCGGAGGATTGGCACGCCTCGGCGGAGGAAGCCGAACACCGTGTCACCTCCGATGAGGCCGAAGCTCTGGCCGCCCGCCTCGGACACCCGCGGTACGATCCGCACGGCGATCCGATTCCCACCGTGGCAGGCGAGATGCCGCCTCCCGACGGTGTCGCGCTCAGCACCGTCGAGCCAGGGGCGCAGGTCGTGATCACCCACCTCGAAGACGAGCCACCGGAGCTCTTCGAGCGCATCGCGGCCATCGGACTCTCCCCACACCTTCGGTTCACGGTGGTAGGGAGAGATCCCGAGAGCGTACACATCAACCTGCGCGGTGAGGAGCTCACGCTGCCGCAGATCGTCGCCGGCAATGTGACGGTCCGCCCCCTCGCCGAGGGGGAGACCGTGAATGTCGCGACCGCAACACTCGCGGATCTGGGACCCGGTGAGTCGGCCCGGGTCATCGGTATTGAAGCACGCTGCCAGGGGCCGCAACGTCGTAGACTGCTCGACCTGGGAATCGTGCCTGACACGGAGATCGTCGCGGAATTCGACAGCGCGGCCGGGGACCCCATGGCCTACCGCATCCGTGGCGCCCTGATCGCCCTCAGGAGAGAGCAGGCGTCCTGGGTAGAGGTCGAACCGGCGCTCGCCACGGCTCCTGATCGGATGGTGGTCTGACATGGCGACCCTCGCTCTCGATGGGTGCGCGAGCTGCGCGCAACACAGGACCGAAAGCCTCGTTCGCCTCGGTCTGAGCCCCGATAAGTGGGACTACCTGGTCGCCTTGGCGGGCAACCCCAATACGGGCAAGACCACGGTCTTCAATGCCCTGACGGGACTTCGGCAGCACACAGGGAACTGGCCTGGAAAGACCGTCGTAAGGGCCGAGGGCGTCTTCCTTCACGAGGACGACAAGGTGAAGGTCGTCGACCTTCCGGGGACCTACTCCCTTCAGGCCGGGAGCACGGACGAAGAGGTCGCCCGTGACTTCATTCTTTTTGGGCGTCCTGATGTGACCATCGTCGTCGTAGACGCGACGCGTCTGGAGCGCAACCTCAACCTGGCGCTTCAGATTCTCGAGATCACCGACCGGGTCGTGGTGTGTGTGAACCTGATGGACGAGGCCAGGCGACACGGCATAGCCATCGACCTGGATCGACTGAGGAAGGAGCTCGGAGTCCCGGTCGTCGGTACTTCAGCCAGGCAGGGTGAAGGAGTCGACGAATTGATCTCGGTGGCCTTGGACGTGGCGAGCGGGAAGACCGAGACCCGTCCCTATCGTATCGAAGCTCATCAGGAGGCGGTCGAAACGGCCGTGGCGGATCTGGTGACGGAGCTGGAGGCCGCGTTCCCCGAACTTCCCAACGCGCGCTGGGTCGCGCTCCGTTTGTTGAACGCCGACGAGGCGGTCGAAGAGGCGGTACGATCGGGCGACCTGGGGCTGCTCATGTCCGACTCCGACTCAGAGGCTCTTCCGCCTGACCCGGGCCGACTCGAGGTTCGGCTCGGAGTGTTGAGCCAGGCTTCGGCACTCCGATGGAATCTCCCTCACGACTTTCACGACGCCCTGTCGCATCGGCTGTACGGTGTCGCGCAGGAGATCGCGACGAAGTCCCAGGCCAAGGGGTTGAAGAAGGCCAGATTCGACCTTGACCGCACGCTGGACAAGGTGCTTACGAGCCGTGCGCTCGGTTTTCCGGCCATGCTGCTCATGCTGGCAGCTGTGTTTTGGATCACCATCGCGGGGGCCAACGTACCCTCGGCGATGCTCGCCACGTTGCTGATAGACTACGGGCATACGTGGCTCACGGCCTTGGGTACGGCCGTCGGTATGCCTTGGTGGCTCAACGGATTCTTGTTCGACGGCCTCTATCTGGCCACCGCCTGGGTGATCGCGGTAATGCTGCCGCCGATGGCCATCTTCTTTCCACTGTTCACCCTGCTCGAGGACTTCGGTTACCTGCCCCGGGTGGCGTTCAACCTGGACGGAATGTTCCGCAGGGTGGGGGCGCACGGTAAGCAGGCCCTCACGATGAGTATGGGATTCGGTTGCAACGCGGCCGGCGTGGTGGCCACCCGTATCATCGACAGCCCGCGCGAACGGCTCATCGCCATCATCACGAACAACTTCTCCCTCTGTAACGGTCGTTGGCCTACTCAGATCCTCATCGCGACGCTGTTTATCGGTGCGCTCGCCCCACCACACCTGGCCGGACTCGTCTCGGCCGGCGCGGTCGTCGGCATCGCGCTGCTCGGGATCTTCATGATGTTCGCGGCGTCCTGGCTGCTCTCCAGCACCGTGCTGAAGGGTGAGGCGAGCACGTTCAGCCTGGAGTTGCCCCCGTATCGGCCGCCACGGATTCTACAGACGCTCTATACGTCGCTCATCGACCGCACGCTCATCGTGCTGTGGAGGGCGGTCGTGTTCGCCCTACCGGCCGGGGCCGTGATCTGGCTGGTCTCTAACATCACCATCGGGGACGCGAGCATCGCTGCGCACCTGATCGAGTGGATGAATCCAGCCGGCATGCTGTTCGGCCTGAACGGAGTGATTCTGTTGGCCTTTATCGTGGCGATCCCGGCGAACGAGATCGTGATTCCCACGGTGCTCATGCTCACGGTGATCACGGCCGGACTGGCCGGCGTGGGTGAACGAGCCGGTGTCATGTTCGAGTTGGATTCGGCCAACGCCATGGGAGCGATTCTGCAGGCGGGAGGTTGGACGCTGCTCACCGCCGTCTGCCTGATGCTCTTCAGCCTCCTCCACAACCCGTGCTCGACCACCATCTACACGATCTACCGGGAGACCGGCAGCGTGAAGTGGACCACGGTCGCGACCGTGTTGCCGCTCGCCATGGGGTTCGTGGTGTGCTTCGTGGTCGCCCAGGTCTGGAGGCTGTTGGCCTGACTAGTTGACCACCTTCATCGCTACGATCTCCACCTCGACGAGCAGGGCCGGATCGAAAAGGGCCTTGATCTCGACGAACGTGCGGGCCGGCGTCCAACCGCCTTCACCCCGCCGGAAATACTTCGCGTAAGCCCTGTTGAAGCCCGCGGCATCCATGGTGCCGTCTTCTCCCGCCACACCGTAGACGTGCATCCTGACCACGTTCTGCAGGGACCATCCGCGAGTCTCTAGGCGACGCTTGAACCCCTCGAGAATGGCTGTGCCCTGAGCTTCCATGTCACCGGCCATGCAGCCGGGATTGCCACGGTCCTGTCTGGAGCATCCTTCCGGGGTGGCGAAGTTGATGGAGCCGGAGTAGAACAAAGTCTCGGCGTTGGCGGGCACGGTGAAACCGCCGTCGTCGCCTTTCGGAAACTCCTGTGCGGCCGCGTTCATGGGCAGGAGTATCGCGAGCATCAGTGCCGCTGCCATCGGTAGCGTGCTTAGGAATTTCGACATTTCTTCCCTCGGGTTTCGGCGTTCAAAGGAGCGTCCTTCGACCATCGTTTGTCCGGTTGGCAACGGGTCAGATCGACGCCTTGGTTCGGGCGGCTGCTACGGTAGATCGGCATACCTCGAGACACAAGGAGTGACCGGGCTAGCCCGCGCCAAACTCTTCGAACCGTTGATTTCCGATGTGGTAACGCCGCCAGTCCTTATAGTCGAAATGCCACCACTCGGCTTCATACACCGTGAAGTCCTGGGCCTCCATGGCGTCACGGAGCAATGCCCGGTGCCACCGCTGCCGTGCTGTTCCCCCGGGGTAGTCCGGGAAGGAACGGGGAGACATCTCGTCGTAGCCCCCCGTCATCGTGATCGGGGTTCCCGTCTCCAGGTCATAGAGCGTGAGGTCGACGGCACAACCACGGTTGTGTCTGGACCCGTTGGCCGGATTCGCGACAAAGATGCGAAGCTCCTCGGGCGTCGCGTCCCAGAACATCTTGGTCAGGTACCACGGTCGGTACCCATCATGCACCAGCAGACCGTACCCCCGCTCACCGAGCCAACGGTTCGCTCGGACCAGGGCCTCGGCGGCGGGACGCTGCAGGAACGCTCTGGGCTCCGAGTAGAAGACCTCGCCCATGAAGTTGTTGGTGGTGGCGTAGCGGACGTCCAGGGCGACGGTCGGGTCGAGGGTCACGAGCTCCACGAGGTCCGACTCCAGGAAGTCACCCTGTTCCTCCGGGGGAGAAGCGTCGAGGGCTTCACTCAACAGCTCGTCGGGCGACCTGATGGGAGTTATGCGGAACGTGCCACCGTCTTCGGCGCCCAAGGATAGACGGTCGAACGTTCGGCCATCGACGGACAAACTCCCGATTCGGCCGTCGCTGCCCGTCCGGGTCGCAACAAGCGCGGCGGACGCGGTTTCGAACGTGGTGTCGGTCAACGTCGTGAGCTCGAGCCGTTCGCCACGCCAGAATAGCAGAGTGAGGCTTCCGCCCTCTTCGAGGACCGAAAGGGTATCGGCCTCGTTCGAGTACTCCCCGATGATGGGGCGCAGCGTTGGGGGGACGTCTGGAGGCGGCCCAGTGGGTCGGCCACCTGCAGTGTCTCCGCCCGTGCAGGCGCCCAGCAAACAAATGACTATCGGGATCTTCTTCATGACCTCAATGCTCGGTGCTGTGGGAGACCAGGGCAAGCTGGGGCGTAATCACAGAGGCCGGCTGTACCCTCGACGGGGCAGTGTGTCAGCTTGACCCACTACCTCACCGGGCACCCCTTTTTCGGGACTTGCCGGATAGGGTAAGTTCCTGGTCCCGAAACGGGCTCGCGGGATTCGTATTGATCCCGCGCGGTCACCTTTGTTTTTAGTAGTTCGGAGGTAATACGTTGCAAGCCGGTCAGACCATCGAGCGGGATTTGCTCGCCGCTAGGACAAGGGACGGCACCCGCGAGGGGTTCATCATTCCTATCGGAGGAGCCGAGGAGAAGATCGGGGACACCCGCATTCTCTCCAGCTTTGTCCACCTTTGCGGTGGCGACGAAGCGAACATTGCGATCATCCCCACGGCCTCCGAGCTCGAGGACTCCGGCTCGAGGTATGAAGAGGTTTTTCGCCGCATCGGCGTCGAGTCGGCTCGGGCTCTGCCGTTCAACGTCAGGGAAGACTGCGAGCGTGAGGACTGGCTCGAGGAGTTGGAGAAGGCCGACGGCATCTTCATGACCGGCGGCAACCAGTTGCGGCTGTCCACCATCGTCGGGGGAACCCCGGTGGCGAGGGCGATTCGCGCTGCGAGCGCTCGCGGCGTGCACGTGGCCGGGACTTCGGCCGGAGCGGGATTCATGTCGGAACATATGATTGCGTTCGGCGGCGAAGGCCTTCTCCCACGCGCGGGGCTGGTAACCATGGCCCCGGGCCTGGGACTGACCAACCGAGTCGTCGTGGACCACCACTTCGCGGAGCGTGCACGCTTGGGCCGATTGATGACCGCGCTCGGCTTCAATCCGTTCGCCGTAGGGCTCGGACTCGACGAGGATACCGCTGCGTTCATCGGACCTGACGACGTGCTGAATGTCGTGGGTTCGGGATCGGTCACGGTGGTGGATCCCGCCGACATCGAGTATTCCAATCTTCACTCACGCGATTCAGGCGAGCCCGTCTGCTTGGTGAACGTTCGGGTGCACTTTCTCGTGGACGGATGGTCGTTCGACCTGAATACGCGGGAAGCTTCTCACAAGCACGTGATGCCCGCGTAATTCAACGGGAAGGGGGTATTCCCTTAAGTCCACCGACCCCAAGATATAGTGGTTACCGGGGCTCTGCGGGCCGTTTCCCACGTCCGGTGCCGAGGTAAAGGGCCGAAGCTGGCGTGGGAGCACACTGAACAGCCTGCTCAAGCAAGCGGTAGAACAACAGGCCGCGAGCCCGGGATGTGCGTCGGTTGAAGCGAAAGGTGAACTCGTCCAGATAGTAGGGGAGGTGTTCGCGGGCGATCCCTCCTTGGAGGGTTCCGAGGACCCAGCGCTTGAGGAGAGACGCCACCCGATGTACGGCCGACATGAGCACGTGAGCGGGATCGCCGGAGGTCGAGAGGTTCGTGACCGTGTGGCGAAAGCCCAGTTTGGCGAGTCCCTGATAGCTTGGCCATCCGTCGGTATGCACCGTGCTTGCCGGTGCGATGCTATCCTTGACGAAGCCTCGCAGAACCGGAGCGGAGAGGTCGGGCACCCAACGCAGCCGTATTCTCCCGATCTTGCGTCCGTCGACCTCGGCGGCGATCGCGACGATGGCCTTCTTGATCGTCTCGCGGCCCCGCACTCCAGCCTCCACGCCCCCGACATAGCTCTCGTCCACTTGCACAACGCCGCTCAGCTGGTCGCGATCCGGTCGGACCATGGCCCGGCGGAGCTTGTGGAGCCAGACCCACGCTGTCTTGTAGCTTCCCAGTCCGAGCACGCGCTGGAGCCCGAGAGCATTGGCTCCGTATTTCTGGCTCGTGAGCTCCCAGGCAGCGAGAAACCACAGACGCAGGGGCGAGCGCGTGCGGTGGAACACGGTTCCCGCCAGCACCGAGGTCTGCCTTCGACAGTGTGGGCAGACGAGACGCCCCCGCGATGCTCGCCAGACCTCTCCCAACCCGCCACAGCCCACGCACACAAACCCTTCCGGCCAGCGCAGACCCTCCACGTACTCCAGGCATGCCGCATCGTCGGGGAAGAACTCGTCCAGCTCCAGCCGCGTACGGGGATAGTCCACGCCGCCACGGAGCTGAGAAGCCGGAACCGCCATGACCACAACATGTAGTGGGCGGTGGACTTAAGGCAATACCCCATATGGGCAGAATAGTGCGGCCGTCGGGACGGTCTTCCGGCTGTACGTTGTACTCAAGGGGCCCGACCTGGCTCTGGCGCACAGGGACGTGGTCATCGATCCCAACCTGACGACCCCGGCCGACGGTTACGTACACGCCATCGGGTACGGCAACGAGCCGATCAAGGTGCGGCTCACGGACGGCTTCGCTTGTGTCAAGTTTGACACACAGGATGAGGGCACCGATAACGCTGCGACATGCCTGATCGCGGGCGCGACAAGCTTCGGCTTCGTGACGGATGAGCTCAACACCGAGTTCCACTTCCCGGACGGCAACCCGACCTTCGTTGCCAATTTCGAGGTCAGCGAGTGCCTGTCTCTGACCGACCCGATCTCGGGTGGCGCATTGGTGGACGTGCCGCTCGCGGACTGCAAGATCACCCTGGACAGTGAGTTGCCCAGCCTGGACGAACCCGGTCGGATCGAAGTCGATTTCTTCACTGACTCTCGTTGGGACACCGGTCCGTTTTCCGACGCCAGGTTGAATCTCCTCCAGTTCGACGACGCCGGGGTGGCCGTACTACCGCCCAGCGTGGCTCCGACTCCAAGCTGGTTCGGCACGGCGACGACGGGTCCATCGGCACTCAGATGGATCGAGAATGGCTTGGGCAGGCTCGCCGCCTTCTTCGGCGTCAAGCCGCTCTACGCGCCGCCGGGAGCCGGGTGGGACTTTACCCGCATGAGCGACTTCCAGATCGCCTTGATGCCCGTGATGGACCACGGTGTGGGTGGTGGCACAGCCTGTTCGTCCGGGCTGGCAAGCTGCCTGAATCTGGGGACCATCGGTGGTGTCGATCCTGAGGTTGAGGTGAGCGTAGACGTCACCGCGCCCGACGACAGCGATCCGGGCGGGTCTCCGGGGACCCAGCACTTCGCCGTGCAGGACACGCGGCTGCACTTCTTCCCGTCCGATGGTGGATCGGTGGCCTGTCCGACCTCCTCCCCGGCTGGCGAGACGTGCGTTGCGGCGCTCGCGAACGACAATAGCACGATCCCCGCGAGCACCTGGGATCATGTGGTCGTTATTACCGGCACGAGCGGTACAGGCACCGTTGATTGGACGCTCGCTCCCGGCGCCAATAAGCTGGATGTCTCCGCCTGTGGTGTGGCACGTCCGGGTGCCTTCGAGGCCAACCCGTCCGACACGATTCCGGATGGCGTGTGGGGCACGCTGGACGACTGCACCGACCGTGAAGCGGCCCTGACGGCTAGCCCTTCCTTCGACAACGGCCCGGCCGACGGGTTTACTCCGTTCGAGCCGGTGGACACGCGGAGCGAGGTGGCCATCTACGGCTTGCCGCTGACCTTCGAGGCCAAGACTTGTCCGCAGATCACCGTGGACGGGGTGAAAGGCCTCGGCGGAGCCGAGTGGGATGAGTGCGCGGACACCACCTCGTTCATCGCGCCACTGAAGGGCAAGAAGAGCACGGTCCCCAACGCCAAGCTCTACACTTATGACGACGGCACCACGTTCTATATGGCGCTCGAGGTGAACACGAACGACCTCGGCAACAAGATCTTCATCAACCTGGTCGAGTCGTTTGATGGTGACGACGGAGTAGCGGCAGCAGGTGACGAGTTGCTAGTGCTGGATTTCGGTGACCTGACTGAGCACCCGTTCGGAGAGGCTTCCGATTGGCACTTCACACAGGCCTGTGTGGGGAACAACTCCAGTAGCCTGTGCGGCGACCCGGACTCGCCGGGCGGTGACGGCGTCGGCAAAGACGTTGAGGCCGCCGCGACCTCGGATGGTTCTCCCTCGGGCGTGTTTTACGAATTCAGCCGTCCGCTTGGGAGCTTGAACGACGGCGAAGGTGACACCGCCAAGGAGGATCTGTTCGTACCGGTCAGCAAGATGCTCGGCCTACGCCTAAGAGTCACCCAGGGGAAGGGAGGCGGTAAGGGAGGCTTCGTCTATCCCGATCCGCAGACCAGCCCGGTCATCTACCACAAGTTCACCATCAACTAGGTGCTCCCCCAAGGGGCGTGTCCTGAGGATCGGATGCGTTGCGGCGCCGGCGGCCCCGGAGAGTTTCTCTCCGGGGTCGTTTTTTTATGGGACTCTCTAGGCGACGTTTCCGCGGTATGTGAGCGGACTTTGTCTAGGACTTAGTCTCCTGATGTGACGTTCCGCGGCTCCACCCGCGTGGAGGCGTTACCGGTCAGCCACACCTCGTCACGTGGCGACCTCGACTTGCCCGATACGTCCACGAAGGCCCACGTTGATCGGGTTGCCCCCGCTTGAGGCCCACACCACCGACGCACCGTGGGAGGCTCCGATGTATCGAGCGCCTTGGATGGCCCTGGTCCCCCTACTGACCACCGCTTGCACCGCCCCCGGCCCAACGCAACGGGATTCTCGCGCTCCCGGAGACTTTACGCTCGAGGAGTATGTGTCACTGAGCTCCCTAGTGGATGGAGCCGTTCCGGATTGGTCTCCGGACGGATCGACCATCCTGTTCTCGGGACGAGGTTCGCTCTGGACCATCGCCGCCGCCGGGGGGACGCGTAGGGCGATTCCAGTCGAGCCGTTCCGGATTGGTCTCCGGACGGAGGCGCGGGTAGCCCGGCGTTCTCTCCGGATGGGGAGTGGATCGGATACGTCTCGAGCGCTTCCGGAGATGGGCAGGAGCTCTGGCTCTGGTCCCTGGCTGAGGAGCGCGCGGTGCAGCTTACCGATCTCGGCGCCCGCACCCTCGCGTGGAGCTGGTCGCCGGATGGCCAGGCCATCGCCTTCTCCAACTCGTTGCGGGGCAACTACGACATCTACACGGTCTCGGTCCCGGACGGGCACGTCCAACGCGTCACCACCGACACACGCTACGATGTCCAACCCACCTGGACCCCGGACGGATCCTCTATCGTGTACGTCCGCATGGACCAGTGGTGGATTCACCACGACGTGATCGCGATCGATGCGGCGACCGGTGCGGGCGAGCGGCTCATCGTGTCCGATCGGAATTGGATGGACTATCGGACGGGTCAGGAGTTCGGGCCGGGCCAGGTCTCTCCCCGGGGGGACCAGGTGCTCTTCCGCTCCTATCGGAATGGCTGGATCAACTGGTGGGTCGCGCCCATGGACGGCGGTGAGCCATCGCCGGTGGCGGCCGAAGAAGCCGATCAAAGCTCGCAGAAGCCGTTCCGAGGATATGCGCGCTGGTCTCCCGACGGGGGGTCCATCGCCTACACGTCGAACCTGCGGGGCAATAAGGTGCTCCGGGTCGCCTCCATAGACGACGGCACAGTGCGCACGCTGTTCGCGCCCGAGATGGGCCTTGTCGCGAATCCGGCCTGGTCTCCGGACGGGAGCCGTATCGCTGTCACGTTCGACACGCCGCGGCACGTCCCGGATCTGTTCGTCGTGGATGTGGCGAGCGGGGATACCACGCGCTTGACCAACTCCATGCCGGACGCTTCACTCGCGGAGGCATTCTTCCTTCCCGAGCGAGTGAGCTATGAGAAGGACGGACTCACCATCCACTCCTACCTGTTCCGGCCGGCCGAGCCTCCACCTCCGGATGGCTACCCGGCCATCGTGTGGGTTCACGGGGGACCCTCGTCCCAGTTCGAAGACGGCTGGCGACGACTGTGGGAGGCCCACTACTTCGTCAAGCACGGGTATGCGGTGCTGGCTCCCAACATCCGCGGAAGCTCTGGGTTCGGTTGGGAGCACGAGCAGGCAAACAACGGGTGCTGGGCCAGATGCGACCTGGACGACGTCGTTGCGGGCGCCGAGTACCTCGGCACTCTCCCAGACATGAACGGGGACCGGGTAGCGGTGACCGGCGTGAGCTATGGAGCGTACCTGAGCTTCGCCGCCAGCACTTTCGCCCCCCATGTGTTCCGGGCCGCGGTTCCCGCCAGGGAGGGTTACGCGAACCGAATCCAACTCGTCGAGAGCCAGTCCGCCCTGGGGAACATCAACATGTACCAGTACGAGCTGGGTCTTCTCACGGAGAACCGCGAGACGTTTCGGCGGGCCTCACCGACCTTGTATGCGCAGGATGCCGGAACGCCCATGCTGATCATCGCCGGTGAGCGCGACAAACAGATGCAGGCGTTTGCGACCGAGGCGGCCCGCTACTACAAGCCGGTTACCTATGAGATGTATGAAGACGTGGCGGGCCGGGCGGCTCGTCTCGAGTGGATGCCCAGGATGTTGGCTTTCCTGGACCGCCACGTAAAAGGCGACGTGGATCTCTGGCCATAGCATGGGAGTGGCGAGCCGCCCCCGTTTGCCCAATGTTGCTCCGTCAGCAGCCGATCAACCCAAGACCAACCGAGTAGACAACTATGGCAGCGTACACCTGTGATAACTGTGGTATGAGCGTGAACATGACCTGCGGAGAGTGCGGAGCGGATCTCGTCCACGACACTCTGACCTTGGATGACGGCGGCACGGTCGACATCTCCCAGTGCCCCAACGGGCATGGAAAGATCAAGTCACCCATGTGCTGTGCCGAGGACATGACCTGCTCGGTCTAGGACAGAGCGAACAATCAGCCCCCTCTGGAGAGGCTCGCCTCCAGCTCGTCCAGCGCCACGGGCCAGCGTGGGTGGCGGGCCTCTTTGATTCTCGCCAAGGGGCCGACGACCACGGTCACCATCCCTTCCGGGTCCAGGTATTGTTGTGCCATCGCTTTGACATTGGCGGCGGTAACGGCCCGAACCGACCTCGGCCATCCCATCAGCTGATTGGTGCCCCCACTCCGTACGTGCTCGACGGCATAGGCGCCACTGGCGTTGATAGCCAGCCCCAACGACGGCTGCCAAACGGCGTTCACCAACCAGCCTTGTGCGCGAGCCACCTCGACCTCGGTCACGGGGGACTGAGGATCGTAGAGACGCTCGACTTCATCCAGGCTGAAGCGGATGAGGGGCGCTACGGCTTCAGGCCGCCCACCGGTGCGGACGGTGAGCAGGCCGGTTCCCGACCCGGTTATCGGGATCTCGAAGTCGTCCCGGTTCGCCAGGCCGCGCATCTCACGGGCCGCGATGTTGAGGCGCTCGGCAAGGATGAAGCGTAGCACGGCCAGGGCGGCTCGGTCTGCACTCGGCACGGCACCGACGGCGCTTCCGATGGCGATCCAGCCCTCGAGACTCGGCGTGTCGATCGCGTGAAATCGGCCGGGGTCGGCGTTCGGCTCGATCGTCGCTGGGGTCGGCAGTGGCTCGCGTGCGCGCGCCCAGCCTTGGGTGAGGGTCTCGATGGCCTGCTCGACGGCGTCTCGCGTGGCCGCGCCACCGACGCCCAGCACAACCCTATCCGCTCGCAGGCTACGGGAGGCCAGCGCCCGGATAGCCGCGAGCGACACCGTGGTCCCTGGTTCTGGCGGAGCCAGAGGATAACCGGCCACTCGGCGCTCGAGCTCGACTTTCGGACGGAAGCCGGCTCCTCCGGTTCCCGCCATGGGCATCGAGTACCCTGAGCCCACCCGATATTGGCGGACCACGGTGGCATCCACGTCCGGATCCCGGACCAGCTCGACCAGCAGTTCTAGCCCCAACTGCCAATCCTCCGGTAGGACATCGAGTGAGACCGTCGTGACGTCCAGCGTCTCTTCGGTGGTCAGCGCAGCGCCGAGTTCCGCGAGCCGTAGGGACAGGGGACGATTCGCTTCGGCCGCGCCTCTCGTCGTAAGGAGTCGGGTCAGGAGCGCCGATGCTCCGGCCTCACCTTTCACTTCCCGCAGTCGCCCGAGCGGAAGCGCAGCCGTCAGCCGCACGAGCGGATCCGACGGGTCCGTCACGATGTAGGCTTGGACACCGCTGGAGGCCACGAAGAGAGCCACGGTAGGATCCGGCGGCGTAAATCCGATCGGCCCCAGGTCCAAGTCGTTCGGGTCGGCCCAATCATGTTCCAGGATCGGTCGCGAGTGGCCGGGCAGGATATCCCCGCCTCCCTCACCGCACGCGGTCGCCGCGAAGACCGCCAGAGCAGCCGCAAGTAACCGACCGCGCCGGCCACGCTCACGTACGACTATTCGGGTCCGCATGCGGGCCCTCATCGTCCGTCTCCCGGCAGGTCGGACCACACGAAGTCGAGCCAGCTCGGCCCACTCCCTTCGGGCGGTTCAGCGCGCGCGACAGCGATCACTCGGTTCGACGGTACGAAGTAGGTTTCGGCCACTCGCCTTATATCTTCCGCCGTCGCCGCATCCCTCGCCTCCACCAGAGCGGGCAGCGTGCTCCAGTGGTTCATCGTGTGGTGGTGTCCGATGAGAAACGCCAACTCCTGGGGATTCGCCAGGAACTCGGCCCATTCGACCCGGAGACGCTTGTGGGCCCGCGCCAGTGCGGCGGAATCGATTCGGCCCGCACGCAGGTCTTCAAGGGCGGCTAGGAGCCCCCTTTCGACAGCTGCGAGATCCCCATCGGCCTCGGCCCGTGCCACGAGATTGAACGCGCCGGGCGAGCCGAAGCGATACGTGTGGATCACGCGGAAGTCGGCCGAAACCGATGCTGACGTGCCGCTCGCAGCGAGCCTTTGTCCGGCGACACCGTGGGGCCCGCCCAGCAGGGCGGCAATCAGGTCGAAGACGGGTCGGTCGGGATGTCCCATACCGGGAATGCGGTAGCGGACGTGCACCTGCGGTGAGAGCCGCTCAGTCCAATCGAGGCGGATCGACCCGCCCGGGACGGGCTCGGCCTCTATGTCCAGGTCGGCCGGTGGCTCGGGGCCCCGGGGGAGCTCCCCGAAGTAGCGTTCCGCCAGGGGCACCACCTCCGCCATCGTGACGTCGCCCACGAGCACCAGCGCGGCATTGTTCGGCACGAAGTAGTCATCGTAGATCTTCAGATGAGCCGCCCGAGTGAAGTTTCCGAAGTCTCGAATGTGCCCGCCATCGGGCCGGTACACGGGATGTGCCTGGGCCGTCACCGCGTCGATCGCCTCGTTGAAGCGCGTCTGCGGCCGGCCTTGTCCTCCCAGGATCTGTTCGAGCACGGTGAAGCGTTGGGCCTCCCAACCCCTGAGGATGGCATTGGCCATGCGGTCCGCTTCGAGACGGAAGAAGAGCTCCAGGTTCTCCCGGGGGAGCGCCATGTTGATCTCCATGTAGTCCTGCTCGGTGCTGGCTGGTACGGGGTCCGTGTGGCGCGCATAACCTCCGTGCTGCATGTACGAGTTGTAGGAGGTCCAGAAGTCGCGATACTGGTTGTCTTGATCCTCGAGCTCGTACAGCCGCTCACGGAGCGCTTGGGTCTCCGGAGTTCCCGGCCACGCCATCTCGTCGATGAACACACCGCGTTCACGAAGCTGATTCCGCTCACGGTTCCTCACGGCGATGAGGTCTTGTTCGGTATCGTGGATCTCCTGTAGGATCGGCAGCTCGGCGGCAAGATCGCTCGTTCCGACCGTCGTCGTCCCCTGGTGGATGACATGCTCCAGGAAGTGCGTCATCCCGTGCAACCCGACGGGTTCCTGCATGGACCCGATCCGGATCCAGAGATTGGCGGCCACTCGCGGCATCCTGTCGTCTGCGAGCACGAGGAGCGTGAACCCGTTGTCGAGCACGTGCTCCTGGATATCCAATGACGGGAGCGGAGACTGGACCGCGGCGGGCGGTCTGTTCTCGACCCCCATTTCGCGAGGTGCTGTGGACGCGTCGGTGGACAACAAGGCAGCCGACGTGAGGAAGGCGACAGCAAGCAGGATTCTCATCGCTCGAGCCCGGGTCTGCGTGGTGGTTGGATCAGCGCGTTGACCCCTACAATGCGACATGGCGTGAGCCCGGGCCAGGAGAGGTTAGATGATCCGCAGCCGTTCCTTCAATGGGCCGTCGGATGTGCCCCCCACCGGGCTGCCGGAGGTGCGCCTCACGGGGCTGACGGACGTCCTCCTTGCCTCGGGTGACTCGGGCCGTCATGCTGGTGTGGGAAGTCTCGTGCGGTTCCACCCGGCATACCGCGTGTGCGGAGGGGACGCTTCAGCTGCGAACCTGGCATAGCGATATGTGTCCATGCTTGAACGCCTAGTACTCCTTACAGCCCTTTGGATCCCGGTAGTGGGGCTCCATCCGGGAGGCCTCGTCGGGCAGGCCTCTGGCGGGCCGGGTCCGGTCGAATCCGACTGCCTTGCCTCGTGCCTCTCGGTCCGGGCAGTGAGGATCGAGACGCCCCCCGACATCGACGGCGTGCTCGATGAGGCGTTTTGGGACGACATCGAGCCCATCACGGACTTCAAGCAGTGGGTCCCCGTGGACGGAGGAGAGCCGACGGAGCGTACCGAGGTGCGGATCGCCTACGATCGAGACAACCTCTACTTCGGCTTCAAGCTCTTCGACTCGGAACCCGACAAGATCATCGCCAACGTGCTGGAGCGTGAGGGAAAGCTTCCGTACAACGACCGGGTGGCCATCGGCCTAGACACCTTCAACGACGACCGGAACGGGTACATCTTCGGGTTGAATCCGCTCGGGACCCAGGAGGACGCGCAGTTCACCGACGAGGGATCCGTGTCCTGGGTGTGGGAGAGCGTCTACCACAGCGAGGGGCGGATTACGGACGAGGGATGGGAGCTCGAGGTGGCCCTTCCGTTCACCACGCTTCGTTTTCCCGCCGCCGATTCGCTCACGATGGGACTCGTCTTGTATCGCCGGATCCGACGTAAGAACGAAGACGTCTTCTGGCCGCACATCCCCAAGCGCTTCCGGGCCCACATCTCGCAGGCCTCCCAGTACGCGGATCTGGTCGGGCTGACGGATCTGCGCAGAGGCCGCAACCTCGAGTTCAAGCCCTTTGCCATAGCGGGGGCACAGAAGCTCGACAGTGAGCCCGAGACCGACGTTCTCCGGGACTTTGGGCTGGACGTGAAGTATTCCGTCACGTCGAACCTCACGTTGGACCTGACTGCCAACACGGATTTCGCTCAAGCGGAGGCGGACAACGCTCAGGTGAACCTGACCCGGTTCAGCCTGTTTTTTCCCGAGAAGCGCGAGTTCTTCCTGGAGCGTGCTGGCTTGTTCACGTTCGGCCAGCGACGGGAAACGGAAGCGTTCTTCAGTCGACGGATCGGCATCGATAACGAGATTCTGGGGGGTGCACGTTTGACCGGGCAGGCAGGCCCGTTCTCGATCGGCCTCCTGGACCTGCAGACCCGGGACGCCGAGGGAATTCCGGGAGCCAACAACGCGGTTGCCCGAGTCCGGGTAGATGTCCTGACCAGGACGACCCTCGGCGGGATCTTCACGAATCTGCAGAACGGCGACGGTCATAATCGGGTCATGGGCGGGGACATCGCACTGCGCTTCTGGAACAGCAGCTCACTGACCGCCTGGGGCGCCAACGTTTCGGACTCCAGGGATCTGCCGGGGAGCACGTTTGCGGCAGCCGCCGCCTTGGTACTTGCCAACGATCTGTGGCAGACGGGGGCGAGCGTGACGGACATCGGTGAGGGGTATCAGCCGGCCCTGGGCCTCGTGCGTCGTGGAAACATGCTGCGTTACAAGGGGAACCTTGGCTTTACGCCGCGCTTCGAGGGGAGCACCTGGGCGCGCCAACTCGACCTGACGGCTGCGGGAACGTACATCGAGGGCCAGGACGGAGAGGAACAGACCACCGAGGTCAGACTCGCCAGCAAGATGATGTTGGAGACGGAGGACCACCTCACCCTCTCGGGCACGCGCAAGAGCGAAGTGCTGGACGAGCCGTTCAACATCCGACCAGACGTGGTGATCCCGGTGGGACGGTACGAGTTCAACCAGATCGGTGCGGTCCTGGGCACCAATCGAGGCCGTCCCGTCTTCGGGACATTCACGGTCTCGACCGGGGGCTTCTTCAATGGCGACCGCACGCAGCTAAAGGGCGAAGTTCGCTGGAGCACCGGTTCCCATCTGGTGCTCATCGCGAGCGCGGATCTCAACAAGATCTCGCTCCCGGTGGAGAACGGCGACTTCACCACCACCGTACTCGGACTGACGCCGGAGATCGCGATCAACCGAAAGCTGTTCGCCAACGGCCTCATTCAGTACGACACCGACTCGAAGACGCTCGCGTCGAACTTCAGGATCGACTGGATCCATACACCGGGCAGCGACCTCTTCCTGGTCTTTAACACGGGGTATCTGATCGGCGATCAATTCGATCCCAACGAGACGCGATGGACGCAACGGACCGGCATCGTGAAGCTCACGTATCTGAAGACGCTGTGAGTGGAGGAGTTCCTTCCTTCGCCTCACACCCTCAGATATCCCACCCCGCCCTCGCGAGCATCCAGAGATTGATCACCACCACCACGATGGCCGTGATGTAAAACGCCGGGGGTGTCACTGCGGTGGGGGCAGCGAAGAACGCGCCCCTGACCAGGGTCGGCAGGCGTAGCCCGTGAACGGCCCACACTACCCGGGCGAACCAGACGTTCTGCCACCGGTACAGACCGACGAATACGAAGGCCGTAACGAGCGCTCCGGCTCCGAGCCAGAGCCACGGGGACCCGAACCGCTCCGGCAGAAGGCCCGACGTGAGCATACCGTACGCTGCCGATTCGTACAGGATGGCGACGTGCAGATATACGAAGCCCGCCTGACGGAATTTGGTTGCGCGTTGCGGGGGCCACTCTTGTTTCAGCACGACCTCTCCTTGTGGACGCCAACCATCGACGGGAGGGGGTCCCACCGCAAGGCCCCGTGCTTCCGGCGGGTGTGTCCTAATGGGACACTCCCCTCCCGGCTTGTGGTGACATGCGCCCCGGCCGCATCTTGCGGACATGCTCTGCCCAATCCGAGATCCGCGCGTCGCGCTCCTCGTGATGCTTGCGCTTCCAGCGCCCGTCTTTGGCCAGGAGTTCCTGAGCGCGAATGACGTGGTCGCCATGGAGTCCCCGGCCCCGGACCTGCGTATTCCCTACGGCGAGCATCCGCTGCAATACGGACACCTGCGTCTTCCAGAGGGAGCCGGGCCGCATCCGGTGCTGGTCTTCATTCATGGTGGATGCTGGCTGTCCGCCTACGACATTGGGCACGTCGGTCAACTGGAAGAGGCCGTCACGGCGGCGGGATATGCGGTGTGGAGCCTCGAGTATCGCCGTGTGGGTGACGAGGGGGGTGGGTGGCCGGGGACGTTTCTCGACATCGCCCGTGGCGTAGATGCTGTCGCCGAGTTGGCGAGCGAGCATCCGCTTGATCTGAGCAGGGTGATCGCGAGCGGACACTCGGCCGGTGGACACCTCGCCCTTTGGGTCGCCGCCCGGCCACGCATCCCGAGGTCGAGCGAGCTGTACGCCGCCAGTCCGTTGCCGATCCACGGAGTCCTCGCTCTCGCGCCGGCCGCCGATCTGGAGACCCTCCAGGCCCAGGCGGTGTGCGGAGGGGTCGTGGACGGGCTCATGGGCGGATCCCCCGAAACAGTGCCGGAGCGCTACGACGCGGCGTCCCCCATGCGCTTGCTGCCGATCGACGTACCGCAGCGCATCGTGATCGGCGCGCACGACCGAGCGTGGTCGCCGGGCGGACGCGCGTACTTCGAGCGGGCGGGTGCCGTCGACGGCGCGAGCATCGTGCTCATGGAGGCCCCCGAGTCCGGACACTTCGAGATGGTGGTTCCGACCACCTCCACGTGGCCCCTTGTTATGCGGGAGCTCGCTGCGCCGTCGTCCGACCTCGCGCGGGGTGGGGGGTGAGGCATGCGTCGATCAGCCCTCGTTCTGGCGACCATCTCGTATCTGGGCGCCTGCGCCTCGTCGACGCCGGTGTCGGCGAGTTATGCCAGGGACAGGATCACCCAGGAGGATATCCTGGCCACACTCGCTCTGGACGCGTATGATGCCGTCTGGCTTTTGAGGCGTCGGTGGCTCACCGACCAGTTGACGATCTATGAGAACGGCACGCTCGTGAGCCAAGGTCCTTCCAGCTTCCTACGCATGCTTCCCATAGAGTATGTTGTGGAAATCCGTTATCTCGACCCTGAGATTGCCCGAACGGTCTATGGGTACAACGTCTCTGGCGCAGTATTGGAAGTGGATACGGTGATCCGGTGATGGCTGCCTCGACCGAATCCCTTGCTCCGCTCCGTGCGGTAGGCGCGCTCCTCCTCCTCACGGCACTCGGCCTTGCCGCGTGCAGTGACGGAACCTCGCCCGGGGGGGACACACCCGGCCCGCCGTTGATCGAAGGGCCTCTGACGCTAGAGGTCGTGGCTCCGGACTCCAGCATCACCGAGCGCGTGCTCTTTCCCGACTTCACCTACACCTACGTCTGTACGTTGAGCTTTCTCGCCAGGCTGACCGGTGGGGATCGGGATAGTGAGATCTACTGGCAGACCGCGGACATCGAGTGGCACTGGCTCTCGGACAACCGGTTCCGGAACGCCGCCGTATGGTCTTTGGAACAGCTCGAGTTGTTTTGGGGATCCGATCGGATCGCCACGGGGCAGACGCGGGAGTCGCTCATCTGGCAATTCATCGGGACGCAGCCGTACCGCCTCGACTTCGCGTTCCACTATCTGATCCAGGGTGATGACAGCCTGCGGACGCACGACACCGCGGTGCGCTGTGTCGGGCCCTGACGGGGGCCGCCTACCGCGCTGGACCCTCGGGGCTCCTAAAGGGACCCACTGTACTGCTTCCACAGATCTCTAGACCGCCCGGGGCCGCCTCGTCGCCGGTCGTCCGCTCCCGGGCTGACCCGTAACCCGACCGTCTTCGTAGACCACTTCACCTCGCCGAATCGTGATGATGGGCCAGCCTGTGACCGTCCAACGTTCGAAGGGTGTGTAGTCCGAGCGTGAGGGATCGTCGTCCGCACTGGCGGTGCGCTCGAGGTTGGGGTCCAGGACCACGACGTCCGCCAACGAGCCCTCCCGCACCGCACCCCGCTCCGGGAAGAGCCCGAACGTTCGGGCCGCCGCGGTAGACGTTACCTCGACGAATCGCTGCTCAGAGATCCGCCCTCGGTTGACGCCCTCCGAGAAGAGTAGTGGAAGCATGAAGCGCAGATCGCTGACGCCGGGGCGCAGCCGGCCTACGTTCAGCTCCGGGTCCATCTTCTGAGCCCTTGTCCAGGGTGCATGATCCGTTGCGAGGAAGTCGATTCGCCCGTCGACCAGTCCTAGCCACATGGCGTCTACGTCCGACGCAGAGCGCAGCGGTGGCTGACCGATGTAGAGTGGCCCGTCGTCGTCCAGGAACCTCTCTTGGTTGAAGTAGAGATATAGGGGTCGGGTCTCTATCGTGAGCGGAAGGCCTCGTGAGCGGGGTGTGCGTGCGACGTCTAGGGCGCCCTGCGAAGAGAGGTGTACGAAGTGCATGGGCGCCTGGGTGAACTCGCAGAGGGCTACCGCGTCCTGGGTGGCAGCCACTTCGGCGATCACGGGCCGGCTCTCTGCGAAGTGGCGGAGCGAGGTGCGGCCCTCCGCTCTGAGGCGCTCCAGGACCGCGGCCAGCATCGCCCCGTCCTCGCAGTGCATGAGCGTGACCACTCCGGCGTCCCTGGCCGCCTCCAACAGGTCGATGAGCGCACTTCGGCTCGTCCCAAAGTCCCGCCGTGTCATGAAGATCTTATGGCTGGGCTGACCCCGCGCCGCCAGTTCGGGCATCAACTCGGCGAACTCGGGTGTGGGCGGCCAGGTGGAGGCGTGGAAGAAGACGTCCCCTATGGCGCTCCGGCTCACCTCGCCGAGCCAGCGGTCCATGGCTTCAACCGCGTTCTCACCGTTCTGGGGGTATGCGAACGTGCCCACGGTCGTGATGCCGCCTGCCACAGCCGCCGAGGTTCCCGTGGTCAGGTCGTCGACGAAGGAGCCTTGCAGATGAGTGTGGGGATCGATGCCGCCCGGGATCACCAGTCGACCGGTCGCATCGATGATCCTGGCTTCCGCCCCGGCCGTCAGGCCGGGTCCGACCTCAGCGATCGTATTGCCGAGGATGCGGACATCGGTGGACTGGCTGGTGGCGTCCGCGTTCACCACGCGGCCGCCGCGGATGAGAATCTCGCCGGCTTCCTGTTCCGGGGCGCGGCCCGTGTCCGAGGCATCCGAGGGCAGATGTGCGCCATCACCACGGCCTCCGGCGGCGAGCCCGAGGGCTGTGGCTCCCATGGTTTGCAGTGCCTGGCGGCGGTTCATGCTCGGGTCCGTTGTATTCACGCGGATCCTCCAATCTGGTCCCCGAGTGTACCAGCATGACAAGAGCCCGGCGAGGTCGTTCACCTCGTCGGGCTTCTCGTCTTATACCGGTCGCGCTCGACCAGGGGGCTTCAGGTCAGCCCGCTGCCTCTGCCGGATCACTCTGAGTCCATCCCATAGCCACGCACACGTCGGCCGGAGTCACGCCCATGTCCCCGAAGCGGCGAGCGATGCGCTCGGCCATCTCTCCGTGGACATCCCCCGAGGGGGGTGCCTTTCGGGCCACGATCCGTGCTCCGCGGGACTCGAACACCAGGGTGTCTCCCTCGCTCAATCCGAGACGGTCCCGGAGTTCCTCTGGCAGCGTCAGCCGCCCCTTCTCGTCGATGTTTGCCGAAAACTGCACCATATATCTACCCCTCGTCTTCCTCATCCGGTCTTCATTTCACTCTTATTCCTACGTTCAGCCATGGAGAAAGATTCCCCACGCTCTGTCTCACATGCTTAGATACGAGGTCCCGTTGATCGGCTTACGCCGGGGATCCGCTTCTCCCTTGGCCTCTTCGGCGCGAACTGATAGGGTGTCTCGGTCGATGTGTTTCGAAGTCGCCGCCGCCGGGGGTGGGCACTCACAGGAGGGATGGATGGGGGAGAGATCCATGGGCGCGCGGGTCGCGCTGATCCTCTGCTTGTCTTGGCTCGGGGAGGGTTGCGCCACGCCCGGAGGCCTCGGCTCTCCATCCCCGGGTCCCGGGGTCGACGTGGTGGAGCTCACGGCCGAGCAGATCCAGGCCGGTCTCGCGGCCGGTGACTTCACGTCGGTGGACCTCACCCGCGCGTTCCTCGAGCGCATCGCCTTGTATGAGGATCGATACAACGCGCTTATCTCGATCAATCCCGACGCCCTGGCCATCGCCGACGCCCTGGACAAGGAGTACCGGGCCACCGGGCCCCGCGGACCGCTCCATGGGGTGCCCGTGGTTATCAAGGACAACCTCGACTACGGCGGGCTCGTTACGACAGCCGGTTTTTCCGGATTCAGCGCCGCAACGGGTGGGGTAGACATGATTCCCGGGGACGATGCCGCGGTGGTGGAGCGGCTGCGTGCAGCCGGCACGATCGTTCTCGGCAAGACGAACATGCCGGATTTTGCCGGACACGGGACACGCACGAACAGCTCGGCGGCCGGGGTCACCCTGAACCCGTACAACGTGGACAAAGCCCCCGGTGGATCGAGCGGTGGCACCGCGACCGCCGTCAATGCCAGCTTCGCGGTCCTGGGTCTGGGGACGGAGACCGGCGGCTCGATCCAGAATCCCGCGGCGGCTCAGGCCCTGGTGGGGGTCAAGCCGACGTTCGGCTTGGTGCCACTCGAAGGTGTCGTGCCCATCAATGCCACCTACATCGATGTCGTCGGGCCACTGGCAAAGACCGTCTACGACGCAGCGGTCACGCTCGACGTGCTGGCCGGGCCGACCACAGAGGACCTCGCCACGTACTCAGCCGTCGAGCACATCCCGGAGGAGGGGTACGCGGCGGCCCTGAGCACCAACGCCTTGGAGGGCAAGCGCTTCGGACTGGTGGGGTCGGGGTGGCGTGAGGAGTTTCTTCCGCTCGCGCCGGAGACCGAGGACATGTACCGGCGCGCGATCGACGTCCTGGTAGGCGAAGGCGCCCGGGTGGTGGATGACCCATTTCGGGGCCGTGAGTTCATCGCGCTGTACGGTGAACGCCCCCGGGTGTCCGTGGGTGCTCACGATATGCTCGTGTACTTGCAGGGGCTTGGTGACGATGCGGCGTTCCACAGTGTTGAAGAGTGGGAGGCGCTGACCGGAGAGGAGTTCCGGGGCGGGAGGGTGAATCGACCGCCGGTCCGGCCCAGCGCAACGGAGGCGGGGGACGCGTATCAGGCTTGGCGTCAGCAGATTCGGAATCGGTTCCGTGAGGTGCTCGATGAGTTCGAGCTCGACGGGTTGTTCTTCCCGCAGGCCGGATCCCCCATCCGAGACCTCGTGGAGGACCCCGAGCGCCCGGATTTCAATCCGAACAACCATCCCGAGCTTCCCAGCAACATCATCAACCAGATCGGCGTGCCGGTCGTGACGGTGCCCTTCGACTACTACGACGACGGAACGCCGTTTGTCATCGCCTTTATCGGGGACACTTGGACCGAGGCGGAACTGCTGGGCTATGCGTACGACTTCGAGCAGGCTACCAAGGCGCGGATCCCGCCGACATTGACCACGGACGCGGGGCGCTGATTGGCCTGGGTACCCTGCAAGGGGCGTACCGCAGCCGTCGGCAAACTCTTCGCTGTCGACCCCACCTTGTGGTTGCGCGCGACCCGACCGCATTTTGCTGGGCCATGTTCGATCGGACACCCGCCTGACCAAGTTCTTTGAAGATCTCTACCCATCCAGGAGTGATCATGCGCCAGCGCATACTGCCGGTTGTCTACACGCTCACCTTGGCGGCCGCGGCCGTCGGCCTCATGGCGTCCAGTGCGCCGGCGCAGGTGACGTGCTTTGGCGACCCGACCTGCATCCAGCCGGAGACGGGGTATCCCGTGGGCCGGCCGGGCACGCCGAACATCGAGGTCGTATCACACCAGCCCTTGCCTGGCGTGATTTTCAGCCACGCCGACATCGAGATCGAGCAGGAGATGGATCGGCCGTTCGCCTACATCGCCCAGCGCTTCGGGGCGTCGGGCTTTTATGCCATCAGCCTCGAAGATGAGGCGAATCCAGAGGTTCTTTACCGCTACATCGTCGACGACCCGGACCTCCACCTCGGCACCGGATGTGTGGACATCAAATATGCTAAGGCCGAGGGCCGCTACTACGTGATCGTCTCCTGCCAGTTCGGACAGGGTGGGCCGGACTTCGATCTGGGCGCGATGATCTTCGACGTGACCGGACTACCCGATGCCTCGACCGTGCGCAAGGTCGCGGAGCTCAGGCTTCCGGACCTGCCGGGGGGCTTCCACAACGTCTACACGTACAGGCATTCCAACGGGCGGTCCCTGCTGTTGGCGACCACGCAGTCCAAGGACGCGTTCATCTACGACATCGCCCAGCTCGCGGCCGGGAACCTGGATCCGGTCTCGGCCATCTCCGTTCCTCAGCCCTCCGAGTCGCGTAGCCGCCAGTGGCACGACATGTACGTAGGGTTCCTTCCCGATGCCGGGCAGGACCGCTTCTACGGGGCAGGTACCGGGGGCTTCCATGTCTTCGACCTGACGGACGTGGAAAATCCCCGGCTTCTGACCTCCGTCACGGGCGTCCCCGGGGTCGAGAACGGACATACCTTCACCCCCACGCCGGACGGGCGGTACGGACTCGGCATGCCCGAGCCCACCTACCAGCACTCTCCGGTCCGGTTCTTCGACCTACGACCGGAGGGCTCCGAGGGGCAGACTCCGAACATCGTGAGAGGGTCCGGCGTCGGAGCCTGGATCGCCAAGTTCGGAGGCTCGACCCACAACCATGAGATACGTTGGCCCTACGTGTTCATCTCGGCACAGGACGACGGACTGCAGATCGTGAACATGGCCGATCCCACGCACCCCTACACGGTCGGTTACTACAACACACGTATCGGTCCCATGCTCTACGGGGACGGTCAGCGCCCGAGCCAGGCCACCACCGGCAACATCTACGACGGTGCCTGGGGCATCGATATTCGGGACGCGGACGGACTCATCGTGGTGAGCGACTTCAACACGGGGTTCTGGGCGTTCAGGCTGGACGGCTTCCAGGGCTGGAACGGCAACGACTGGAACATGCCCAACATTTCGAGCGCGCAGAACTGGGATCAGAGCCCGGATCAGCCGCAAGCGATCAGGTAGGGGGGATCATGCACAAGCCAATTCTGTGGCCCCAGCCAATCTTGTCAGTCCGACCCTTTCTGTCGGTCCGGCCAAACCTGGCGGCTTTATTCGGACTTACCCTGGCCGCTCTGACGGTCGGCCTGACCTCTTCCTCCGCCTCGGCCCAGGTCATGTGCTTCGGCGATCCGACGTGTGTACAGCCCGAGACGGGCTATGCGGTCGGCCAGCCCGGTACACCCAACATCGAGGTCGTCTCACACGTGCCTCTGCCCGGGCAGCGCTTCAGCCACGCCGACATCGAGATCGAGCAGGAGATGGACCGACCCTTTGCGTACATCGCGCAGCGTCACGGCGCCTCGGGCTTCTATGCGATCAGCCTCGAGGACCCGGAGCATCCCAGGGTACTGTACCGGTACATCGTCGACGACCCCGATCTCCACCTCGGTAGCGGATGCGTGGACATCAAGTATGCCAAGGCCGCCGGCCGGTACTACGTGATCGTGTCCTGCGAGTTCAGCCAGGCGGGGCCGGACAGCGACCTGGGTGCGATGGTCTTCGATGTGACGGGGCTGCCCGACGGATCGACCGTGCGCAAGGTTGCGGATCTACGAAATCCTCTCATGCCGGGAGGCTTCCACAACATCTTCACGTACCGGCACTCCAATGGCCGGTCGCTGTTGGTTGCGACCACCAAGGAGGAGGACGCGTGGGTATACGATCTCGAGCAGGTCGCCGCCGGTATCACCGAGCCCGTCTCGGCGATCTCCGTCCCCAATCCGACCGCGACCAACTACCAGACGTGGCACGACATGTACCTCGGTTTCCTGCCCGATGCCGGTCAGGATCGCTTCTACGGGGCCGGAGGCGGGGGTTTCCACGTCTACGACGTCACGGACCTCGAAAATCCGAGGCTCATTACGTCCGTCACGGGCATTCCGGGCGTCTCGGACGGCCACACCTTCACGCCGACGCCCGACGGGCGTTATGCGATCGGCATGCCCGTTCCGACCTACCAGCACTCGCCGATCCGCTTCTTCGACCTGCGACCCGAAGGGTCGGAGGGCCAGACTCCTAACATCGTGAGAGGCTCCGGGGTCGGAGCCTGGATCGCGAAGTTCGGAGGGGCGACTCACAACCACGAGATCCGCTGGCCGTACGTCTTCGTCTCGGCGCAGGATGACGGGCTCCAGATCATCAACATGGCAGATCCCTCGCGGCCCTTCACGGTCGGCTACTACCACACACGGGGGACCCCGGCGCTCTTCGCGGGAGAGGGTGCCTTGAACGCGGGTACCGCAACCACCGGCAACATCTACAATGGCGCCTGGGGCGTGGACATCCGGAATGCGGATGGCCTCATCGTGGTGAGCGACTTCAACACCGGTTTCTGGGCGTTCCGGCTGGAGGGTTTCCAGGGCTGGAATGGCAACGACTGGAACATGCCGAACATCTCGAGCGCGCAAAACTGGGATCAGAGTCCGGATCAGCCGCAGCAGATCCGGTAGGGGAGACCGACCAGGAAGCATCGACCAGGAGGGATCGACTATGACGACACTCGCTGATCGGCTGCGGCGCAGGTCTGCGTCGGGGTGCACCTGGATCCTCGTCCCGGCGGCGGTCTTGGCCCTCTCGGCGTGCGATGCGTCGGCACCCCCACCGGACACCATCTTCACCGGCCGATTCATCACCCTCGACGACGCCCAGCCCGAAGTCGATGCGCTGGCCGTTGCCGACGGACGGATCGTGGCGGCAGGCTCGCGGGCGGACATCGAGGCGCTTGCCGGAGAAAACACACAGACCGTGGCGATCGGCGGTGTGGCCGTTCCCGGCTTCGCCGACTCTCACGTCCACGTGTCGGGTGTGGGCAGGCTTCTGGAGCGGCTCAACGTCCGGGCCATGACCAAGGAGCAGATCGTCGAGTTGGTGGCCGAAGCGGTCGGCTCGACTCCACCGGGTCAGTGGATCTTCGGGCGCGGGTGGGACGAGGGGTTCTTCCGGCCGGCCGTATTCCCCACGGCGAGGGACCTGGATGCCGTGAGTCCGAACAACCCGGTGATGCTCACCCGGATCGACGGTCACGCGAGCTGGGTCAACTCTCAGGTGCTGGGGCTGTCGGATATCACAGTAGCCACCGTGGATCCCGAAGGAGGGCGGGTCGTGCGAGACGCGTCGAATCGGCCCACCGGGATTCTGGTGGACAACGCCCAGAGCCTGATGGATCGTGTCACGCCCAACAGCGACTCGCCTGACGCGGCCGAGCAGCGCATCCGTACGGCCATGGAGCAGTACACCCGGTGGGGTCTCACCAGCATCCACGACGCGGGTGCGGGCTTGGAGGCGATCGCGATCTACAAGAAGCTTCTCGCGGCGGGTGAGCTTCCGGTGCGGGTGTATGCCATGGCACGCGGTGATGCGGCGGTAGAGGAGTATCTGGTGCGGGGGCCGGAGGTGCTGGGCGACGGCAAGCTCGTGGTCCGGGGGTTCAAGGTGATTCTCGACGGAGCGCTGGGGTCTCGGGGGGCCGAACTCGATGAGCCCTACTCGGACGCGCCGGAGGAGATCGGTCTCGAGCAGATGAGCGATGAGGCTCTCGACGACCTGATCCGAAGGGCCCGGGAGGCCGGCTTTCAGGTGAACCCCCATGTCATCGGTGATCGAGCGGTCCGGCGGGCCCTCGACGCGTTCGAGCGCGCGGGCGTCGAGCCCGGTGAGCGCCACCGGCTGGAGCACGCCTCGATCATCGCGCCCGACGATCTGCCTCGCCTGGCACAGATGGGTATTGTGGCCTCGATGCAACCGGTGTTCGTCGGGGAGTACGGGCGCTGGGCCGAGGACCGTCTAGGGTCGACACGTGTGCTCTGGGTGCTTCCTATCAAGGACCTTCTGGCCACCGGTGCGGTCTTGGCCTCGGGGACCGACTTTCCAGCCTCGGACTCGGGGGATCCCCGTGCGACGCTTGCCGGGCTGGTGGCGCGGCAGAGCTCCGAGGGAGTCCCGGAGGAGGGATGGTACCCGGATCAGGCGGTCGACGTGGAGACCGCCCTCTGGTCGATGAGCGCCGGGCCGGCGTACGCCACGTTCCAGGAGGATGACCTGGGGCAGCTTACGGTGGGGCGTTTCGCCGACTTCACGGTCCTGTCGGACGATCCGCGGAGCGTCGCGTCGGGAGCGCTGCTCGACCTGACGGTTCGTATGACTGTTCTGGGCGGCGACGTAACGTTCGACCTCGATGCCGAGGGCCGCTGACGATCCGATCCGCTAGCGCTGATCTGCGATGAAGGCCAGGCGGCGGTTGATCTCGTCCACGACCCGCTGCGTCAGCCATCTCTTGGGGACAATGGACGGGACTCCCTCTTGGGTCTCGGATCGTCGAGCGGTCGTCATTCAGGACGTCGGCTGCGGGTAGGCACGTCGAGCTTCACGGGGGGGTTGGCTATTGGACTCTAGGGACATGGACCGCCAAGCCACTTGTTCAAGTTCGGGCTCTCCCTGAGGTTGCGGCATGCGTATTGGTGGTTTCGCCGCAGTTTCCCTCGGCCTGTGCATCCTCAGCCTTCCCGGTGTGGACGAGCTGTGTGCCCTGCAGATCACAGAGGGCCAGATGCCGACGGCGGAGAACGACTCGCTCCCTCCACTCGTGGGCCACGGGCCCGGCGGCTTCTTCATACGGTCTCCGGACGATCGGTGGCGGGTGGCCTTCCAGTTCCGGCTCCAGTTCCGCCTGTCGCACCCCTGGAATTCGGATCCGGTAACCCGAGACGACTACCTGAGTGAGGCCGAGACCAGTCTGTCGGTGAATCGGGCCAGGCTGAAGGTGGGAGGACACGGGTACCGACCCTGGCTCAACTACTACTTCGAGTATGAGCTGGCTTCTTCGAAGTTGCTGAACTTCGAAGTGACCCTGGAGAAGTACGAGCAAGTCCGACTGCGCGTCGGGCAGTGGAAGGCACAGTACAGCCGGGAGCGGATCATCTCATCGGGCAGGCAGCAGTTGGTGGACCGCTCCCTGATCAACCGCTACTTCACGCTGGATCGTCAGCAGGGGATGTCGCTTTGGGGCCGCTTGGGGGCCGGGAGCGCGGCCGACTTCAGTTATTGGCTGTCGGCCTTCAATGGCATGGGGCGAGGTGCGGATGCCAACGACGACGGCCATCTCATGTACATGGGACGGGTTCAATGGAACGCCCTCGGGCGGGTGGTCCCGTTCGCGGGGTCTGATCTGGCCACGACTCAGCGACCTGCATTCGCGCTGGCCCTGGGCGGTGCCACCAATCGTAGCTCCTGCACACGGTTTTCAACGGCCGGATGTGGCAGTTTGGGGGGATTCGAGGACGGAGCGCCCGGGCAGTTTCGGGTGAACCAGGCCATCGGCGAATCGGCATTTCTGTGGCGGGGACTGTCGTGGGCCCACGAATCGCACTGGAAAAGGATCGATGATCTAGGGGATGGGTCCCAGACCACCATGGCGGGCCACTACGCCCAGCTCGGCTACTTCTTTGGAGAGATGTGGGAATGGGTACCACCGTCGCTCGAAGTGGCGTTTCGATATGCTGTGTTCCGCCCGGACGTAGACGAGTCCAAAAACCGGCATGATGAGTTCACAACTGCTGTGAACTGGTTCTTTCAGGGCCACAACAACAAGCTTACCGCCGACCTTTCCTGGCTGAGGCTTCAGGACAATGTGACCAGTCAGGAGGACGGCGTGCGATTCCGCCTACAGTGGGACATTCAGTTCTGACGGTCAGTTTGCCCGTCGGGTCGTTTTTCGGGTGCACAAGCTTTTCTGAAGATCAGCATTGGCGGAGAGCGGTCGGAGATGCCCCCCGCCAAGAATCCTCCTATACTGATCGTCCCGTCGCTCTGGAGTCGAAGTGCTTCCGGTCTCAGGCCGAACCAAGCGAGGTGCACCATGATCAAGCGAACTTCACCACTGTCCGCCGCTGCCCTCCTGGGCGCGGTAGCTCTTCTACCGGCGGCTCCCGCCATGGCACAGGAAGACGCCGAGAAGCGGGGGAGCGATAACATCGAGGTCGTGGCGCATATCCCGCTCGGCCCGAGAGTGTCCGACATCGAGATCGAGCAGGACATGGATCGCCCATACGCCTACGTGGCGCGGCAGGATGGCGGACTGGACATCATCGACCTGCACGATCCGTACGACGCCAAGGTCATCCACCGCTGGCGTATCGAGGACCAAGACCTCCACATCGGGTCTGCCGGAAAGGACATCAAGATCTTCAGCTGGCAGGGCCGACACTATGTGGTCCACTCCGTCCAGTTCCGGCAGGGGGGACCGGACGCGGATCTCGGTGCCATCGTCTTCGACGCTACGGGGCTTCCCGACGTCTCGACCTGGAAGGAAGTGGGCCGCATTCAAGGTCCCGGTGAGTTCGGCGGATTCCACAACATCTACGTGTACAACCACAGCAACGGCCGCCCGCTCCTGATCTCGACGGTCGCGGGTCCATTCGCCAACGTCTACGATCTGGGTTATGTCGTGGAAGGTCGGCTCGACGATGCGCTCGTGGCGCAGATCCCCGTACCTCAACCTGAGAATGTTCCGCCGGGTAGATCGGGATACCACGACTTCTATGCGGGTTACCACGCCGACAGCGAGACGGACCGCTTCTACGGTGGTGGCACGGGCGGGTACTACGTCTACAACATCACCGATCTCGAGAATCCGGAGCTGATGGTGAGCCTGACCGGAATCAACGGGGTCGGGCGAGGCCACACGTTCACTCCGTCTCCCGATGGCCGCTACGTGGTGGCCGAGGTCGAATACCAGTACGCTCCGCTTCGGATCTTCGACCTGAAGCCCGGCCTGGACGGCGAGGTCGCGAACATCAATCGGCCCATCTCGGCCTGGACGGCCAACTGGGAGCACCTGTCGCACAATCATGAGGTGCGCTGGCCCTTCGTGTTCGTGTCCGCTTATCTGGACGGGATGCAGGTGTTTACACTTTCCGATCCGAAAAACCCGAAGACGATCGCTCACTATGACACCTATCTCGAGCCCGATGAGAACCGGGGGATGGGCGGGAACTGGGGTGTGGACGTGAGGAACGCCGACGGCCTCATCGTGTCGTCGGACTCACAGACGGGCTTCTGGGCCTTTTACATGGAGGGCTTCAACGGCTGGAATGGTCTGGACTGGGGTCAGCCCAATATCTCGAGTGCGCAGGACTGGGAGAATGGGCCGGCCGCACAGGCGGCGACTCGGAATTAGACGCGAGAACCAGGGCATCCATGGACCGTCTGAAGAACGGTCTCGCCCGGTTCACCGGTTTCGCACGGGCAGCACCCGTGGCCATCGCGATGGAGATGGTCGCGGTGCCCGTGCCGCTCTCGGCCACCTGGTCCGCTTTTCATCGTTCATCCCAATCGGAGTTTCCATGACACCGCACCGACGAGACGTCCGCTCTACTCGGATCGGCATACTCCTGGCAGTCGCCGCGCTGGTTGCCCGCATGTGGTAGCTGCGGATCAATACCAGGCTGATTTCTTCCGTGTCTTCGCACAGCAAGATGGCGACTTGCAAGCGTTCGACAACGAGATATCTCGAGACACCGAAATGACCTTTTGCCGATAACAGCGGTTATCATGCATCTCGAGGTCGAAGACGGGCTGAAACGCGATATCGGCCAGGATGTCAGCTGAAGCCTGTGACCGACGCCCTCCGCGGATGATCGGAGGCTGATGTGGAGCCCGACGCCTGAGCGCGTCAGAGCTACCCATCTCGTTCGCTTCGCCAAGCAGGTCGCCGCCCACCTGGGGGACCGCTGGGACGTAGCGACCGGGTCCGACCCTATGGCCGCCCTCCACGAGTGGTCCGTCCGAGAGCCATCGACGTTCTGGTCCGAAGTGTGGGATTTCTGCGACATGCGGGGGTCCGAGCGTGCCACTGAGGTAGTCGACGACCCGACACGCATGCCGGGCGCTCGATGGTTCAGCGGTTCCCGCCTCAACTTCGCGGAGAACTTGCTCGCCGATCGCCACGTTGCCGAACGTCGGCCAGAGGCGATCGTCGCGTGGAACGAAGACGGACCGGCGAGCTCGGTCACGTGGGAGGACCTCAAGGAGCAGGTAGCACACTTCGCAGCTGGGCTGCGGCGAGCGGGCGTCGCTCCCGGTGACCGAGTGGCGGGGCTTCTACCGAACATCCCCGAGGCGGTCATCGCGATGCTCGCCACCTCGAGCCTCGGCGCGGTCTGGTCGTCGTCTTCGCCCGACTTCGGCGTCGACGGAGTGTTGGACCGGTTCACGCAGATCGAGCCCAAGGTCCTGGTTTGCGCGAGGGGAACGATGTGGAATGGATCGTGGCTCGGTTCTCTGGAGCGCGTGCGTGCGATCGTCGAACGTCTGCCTTCGGTAGTTGCGGTAGTGGTCGCCGACTATGGAGAGGAAGCGGACTCCACCGACCTCGAGAGCATCCGGCATGCGGTTCCATGGAACGAGTTCGCGAGCCCGTCGGATACCCCCACGCCTACGTTCGTCCAACTCCCCTTCGACCATCCGCTCTACGTGCTCTACTCCTCGGGCACCACGGGTATTCCAAAATGTATCGTGCACGGACAGGGCGGAACGCTCATCCAACACCTCAAGGAGCACGTGTTGCATTGCGACCTGGGACCCGGAGACACCCTCTTCTATTACACGACCTGCGGCTGGATGATGTGGAATTGGATGGCCTCGTCGCTGGCTTCAGGCGTGACCATCGTGCTGTACGACGGCTCGCCGTTCCAGGCGACGCCGGAACGCATGTGGGATGTGGTCGATGCCGAGCGTGTGGACGTGTTCGGGACGAGCGCGCAGTACCTGGCGCTGGCCGAAAAGCGTGGACTGTGCCCGCGCACGAGTCACGACCTGTCCTCGCTTCGCACGATCCTCTCGACCGGCTCCCCGCTGCTGCCCCAGTCTTTCGACTGGGTGTACGGCAGCGTCAAAGCCGACGTGCACCTCGCGTCCATTGCAGGCGGCACGGACCTGGTCGCCTGCTTCGTCGGTGGAAACCCGGCCGCCTCGGTCTTCCGGGGAGAGATCCAGACGGCCGGGCTCGGCATGAGCGTCGAGGTATGGGACGCCGAAGCGGTGGAGTTACCGCCCGCCCAGACGGGTGAGCTCGTATGCACCCGGGCCTTCCCATCGGTGCCCATCCGTTTCTGGAACGATCCGGGAGATGTACGATTCCGAGCGGCATACTTCGAGCACACGGTTCGCCCGGCGTGGCGGCACGGTGACTGGATCGAAGGGACCGAGCATGGCGGTTTTGTCATCCACGGCCGTTCGGACGCCACGCTCAATCCGGGAGGTGTCCGGATCGGGACGGCGGAGATCTACCGTCAGGTCGAACGCCTCGACGAGGTCGTCGAGAGCGTGGCTGTGGGGCAGCAATGGGAGGGAGACGAGCGAATCGTCTTGTTCGTGGTGCTGCGTGACGGGGTGGAGCTCGACGACGACCTCAGGGCCCGCATTCGGACGGAGATCAAGTCGAACAGTTCACCACGCCACATACCGAAAGTCGTGCTCTCCGTACCAGCCATCCCGCGAACGATCAGCGGTAAGGTGAGCGAGATCGCGGTTCGCCGCGCGGTCCACGGACTGACTGTGGAGAACGTCGATGCGCTCGCGAATCCGGAGTCGCTCGCCCACTTTCAGGACCTCGCCGAGCTGCGCGGCTGATGGGACATCGCGACCCTTCGATACCGAGGACGTCATGCCAAGGCATCACACACACCTGAGGGCATGACGGATCCGACCGTAGATCCGGCACGGCGGTCGTGGGTCCCGGTCGATCGGGACTCGGACTTTCCGATCCAGAACCTCCCGTTCGGCGTCTTCAGCAGCGCGGGAAGATCACCACGTGTGGGTGTCGGCATCGGCAGTGAGATCGTAGATGTTTCCGTACTCTCGGATGCGGGTGTGTTCGATGACGCCTCGCTGCCGGCCGGCCTATTCTCGGCCGCGACCCTGAACCCGTTCCTCGAACTGGGCAAGTCCGCCTGGGAGTCGGTGCGCCGAGAACTCTCGACTGTGCTGTCCGACACCGCACAGCGGCCATCGCTTTCTCCCGAGGCCTTTCTCGTGCCGATGGCCGAGGCCCAAATGCAGCTCCCCGTCGATGTCGGGGATTACGTGGACTTCTACTCCTCGCTTGAACACGCGACAAATGTCGGCAGGCTGTTTCGACCGGACCAGCCGCCCCTGTTGCCCAACTGGCGCCACCTCCCGATCGGATATCACGGACGCTCATCGTCGATAGTCGTCGACGGGACACCGATCGTTCGGCCATCGGGTCAACGCAAGTCGCCTGACGGCGATCCTGTGTTCGGACCCACCCGGCGTCTCGATATCGAACTCGAGGTCGGCTTCATCACGGGGAACGGGGGTCCGCTGGGCGTTCCCATCGCCGTGGACGACGCCGAAGATCACATCTTCGGGCTGGTCTTGGTGAACGATTGGTCGGCGCGTGACATTCAGGCATGGGAGTACCGGCCGCTCGGCCCATTTCTCGGTAAGTCGTTCGCCACCTCGATTTCACCTTGGGTGGTGCCACTTCAGGCACTCGCTCCGTACCGAGTGACCGCACCGACGCAGGACCCTCCCGCTTTGCCGTACTTGACCATTGAGCCGAACCGTGGAATCGACATGAACCTGACCGTCGACCTCAACGGAACCACGATCACGACAACCAATTTTCAGCACATGTATTGGACGATGGCCCAGCAGCTGGCGCATGCGACCGCGAACGGTGCGAATGTCAGGGCCGGCGATCTCTTTGCTTCGGGAACGGTTTCCGGCCTTGAAGCAACGGCACTCGGGTCACTACTCGAGATGACACGGAATGGCGTCGAGACGATTCGGCTCGACGACGGGAGCACGCGCACGTTCCTCGAAGACGGTGATCGGATCACGCTGCTCGGGTGGTGCACATCGGACGCAGCACCGCGCATCGGCTTCGGTAGGTGTCGCGGCGTAGTCGCCCCCGCCGGCTCGGGGCCGACGAGTTCCTAACGGCGATCACCCTCCCGGCCGTGGCAGGGCTGCCTCCCGGGTGCCTCAGGACCGCTCGAAGATGACGGACTCGAGTGGAGATAGCTGTGCATCGCCACCGATATCACGGGGGGCTCTGGGCGCCGCCCCCGACTCACTCCGTGTCCCATGCCACACCACGACCTACAGATCCCCACCCGGAGGCGGGATCAGGGCCGGCTGTGGGTCGAGCGGAGTGAGATTCCGACCTCTCAGGGCCGGATGGTCGCCCGCTATGTACGTCGCCCGAAATACGGCGTAGGGGTTGGCCCGGATCGCGGCGCCGCCTTGGGCGGAAGCCACATCGCCAGACGTCGGCGACCAGAACTCCCAGACGATCTCCCCGTCGGTGGTCACTTCGAAGAAGCGTCCCTGGGGCCCCGAGGTGATCAGGGTGTTGCCCCCCGCGAGCCGGTGCGTTCCCGAGACGAACGAGCCGTAGAAGGTGGGCGGGTCGGGCGCAGTGTAGCTCCAGATCACTTCTTCCGGACCGAACGCCTCCCCGTCCTCTATGACGTACGCGCCCGAGGCGTCGGTAGGGGGCGCGAACTCGAAGACGGCGGAATAGGTCCCGCCCGGTGTGACGTTGTCGTTGTTGAATACCGTGAAGTTGCCGGCACCCGGCATCCCCTCCGGTACCCAGCGGATATCGTGCTGACCGAAAAGGATCTGGTCGGCTTCCGTGCCTTGCCCGTACACCTGCGGATTCCCCCAGCGGTAGAGCAAGTCACCTCCGCGGCCCCAGCGACCTCCCGTGCTGCCACGGGCCTCCGCCGTGGTGGTGCTGTGGTCGATGACCCAGATCTCGCTGAAGACGCGCGGGCTCAGTACGATCTGATCCAATTCTGCGTTGTACGCGATCGCGTTGGAATGCATGAGGTCCGACGACGGGTTGTGACCGTCGCCTTCCGGCACATATCCGAGCTCACGATACCGTGCGATATCGTCCTGCATGACGTTGCCTGGCACCCGGCGACCGGCATTGATGTCGACGAGCTCGGGGTGGGCCGCCGGGTCAGCGAAATTACCCGCATTGTCATCGTAGTCTTGGATCATGTGGTCCCAGGCGTGCCACTCCCACACGATCCGGCCGCCTGTGCGGCCCTGGGGCTCGATCTCGACGATCATGTCAGGCCAGACGCCACTCTCGGGGGTCATCTCCGGCCGATACCCCATCTCCCCCGCCTCTTCGCGCGACTTCTCTTCCCATGCAATCGCCAGGATGTTGCCGTTAGGAAGAAGCGCGGTGTCGTGATGCAGAAGGTACTCCTCAGTGGCGCACCGGAAGTCCCAGACGACTTCGCCATCCCATGCGAACTCCTGGAGCCTGCCGCCCTGTCCGCCGCCACTGAATACCTCGACCTCCGGCATTTTTCCGCCCCGGAGCAGGTTGCCGTTGTCGAGCAGATAGACGGACGCGGTGGGGGCGCACTCGCTCTCCCACGTGTGAACGACGGCGCCGCTGCCCGCCTCGATCAAATAGGTGGTCGACGATGTGAGGGGCGTGTAGTAGACGTATCCGGGCGCTTCCCCGGGCGGGCTCACCAGGAGTCCGCGCGGCACGTGGGACGTGCCGCAGGCCATCAGCAGCGAGCATGCGATGATCAGGACGAGGCCCGGGCGGTGCGGCCCGAAGCGGGAGGGTGGTCGTGTTCTCATTAGACTAGGCCTCCACGGCTGAACGTGGGCCGACACATACAGCCATGAAAAAACAGCACAACCGGATACGCTTCCTCACGGTTGTACGAGTTCGGGAACGTGACGGAGAAATGTCGGTCGTAGCCGTTGATGTTGACGGTGCCACGATTCGTCTCATCGATGTCCAAACTCGGGAATACCAGTTCGGCGTCATCAGACTGCGACGATGAGACTGGAGTCGGAGTCCCGGAATCCCGACTTTCGTCGGGGGACCCTTGAGTGCAAGCCGGCAACAGCATCATGGCACCAGAAAGCAGAAAAAGAGCGGCCGTCTTGGTTCGAATCCGTATCTTCATTTTTCTCTCCTGGGAATACTCAATAGCTGTGTGCCGGGCCGACGCTTACTGAGCGTCGCGCAAGACGTCCAGCATGATGTCGATGCCTGCGTTGAGGTACGACCGAGGAATGGTGAGGGACGGCATCAGGCGGAGGACGTTTCCGTACCGTCCGCACGGCACCATGATCACACCCCGCTGAAGCATCGCGTCCACGATCGCTCCGGTTCGATCATGGCTGATCGGTTCGCCGGTCTCCCGGTTCGCCACGAGTTCGACACCGATCATCAGACCACGACCACGAACGTCACCGATGATCTCCAGATCCTCGGCTGCAGCCCTCAAGCGCTGCATGGCCTCTTCCCCGACCTCGGCCGCTCGCTGAACGAGACCGTCACGCTCGATAATGCCCAGATTGGTCAGGCACACCTCGGCCGAGACGGCGTTGGCCGCGAAGGTCTGCGGCTGTGAATGGTCGTCGAGCTGCGCGGCCAGGTCCCGGCGCATCAGGACGCCGGCCATGGGGAGGTCTCCACCCATGCCCTTGCCGAAGGTCAACATGTCCGGCTCCACCCCGGCGTGCTCGACCGACCACATCTTCCCAGTGCGACCGGCGCCGGCCTGCACCTCGTCGACGATGAACAATGCACCGTGCTTGACGCAGGCGGCCTTGACCGTCTGGACGAACTCCGGGTCCGGAGGCAGGTAGCCCCCCTCACCCTGGAGCGGCTCCATGATCACCGCTGCCACGTCGTCGGCCGCGGTGTACGGCGTGTTCAGCACGTGGTCCACGTAACCTGCGCAGGCCATGTCGCAACTGCTGCGTTCCAGACCGAACGGACAGCGATAGCAGTACTGATACGGCATGTGGATCACACCGGCCATGAAGGGCCCATAACCGGCCCGGTACTGATCGCCAGTCGTCAGCGAGTTCGCGGCGTGCCAGGTCCCGTGATACGCCCCGTGGAAGGCGACGATCTGATGCCTTCCCGTGACCCTCTTCGCGAACTTGACAGCGGTCTCCACCGCGCCACTGCCGCTCAGGGTGAAGTAGGCGACGCAGTTGTCGCGAAGTCCGGGTGGTGCGACCGCAACAAGCTTCTTGGCGAGTTCGCCGCGCTTGGTGTTGCTGATGTCGGATCCGTGCATGAGCACCTTGGACTGGCGCTCAATCGCCGCGACGACATCGGGATGGACCCGTCCGACGCTGTTGACCGCGACCCCTGCGGTCATGTCGATGTAGAGGTTTCCGTCCGGATCGAGCACCGTCACACCCTTGCCGGTGTCGAAGATCAGCGGGAACCGCCCACCTCCGCGGGTCATGGACTCGTAGTTCGGCACCTCCTCGAGCAAGGCTGCGCTCGTCGGTCCCGGAAGCACATCCGAGATGATCTTCGGCGCGTCGGGAAACGACAGCGCTTCGAGTTCCTGTTCTGAGATCATTTGTTCTCCTCCTCGTTCTTCGTTCTCCGTACCTACTTCGTCGACGACTTCATGTCGTTGCACGTCGCAGCGGTCCACCGACGCGGCCCACCTTCCTCGCCCGTCGTATAGCTCTCGGCGATGACGTGGCCGCGGTGGATGACCAGGAGCGCACCGCCATCTTGCATCAGCTATTCCCCATCAACTGCTTCAACTCCTGCCCTCAGCCGTCCCCACCCGGAGGCGGGATCAGCCTCGGCTGTGGGTCGAGCGGAACAAGGTTCCGACCTCTCAGCGCCGGATGGTCGGCCGTAACGTATGTCGCCCAAAATACGGCGTAAGGGTTGGCCCGCGCCTCCGCGCCCGAATCTGCATCGCCCGACGTCGGTGACCAGAACTCCCAGACGATCTCCCCGTCGGTGGTCACTTCGAAGAAGCGTCCCTGTGGGCCCGAGGTGATCAGGGTGTTCCCCCCCGCGAGCCGGTGCGCCCCCGAGATGAACGAGCCGTAAAAGTTGGGCCGGTCGGGCGCAGTGTAGCTCCAGATCACTTCTTCCGGACCGAATGCCTCCCCGTCCTCTATGACGTACGCGCCCGAGGCGTCGGTCGGGGGCGCGAACTCGAAGACCGCCGAATACGTCCCGCCCGGCGCGACGTTGTCGTTGTTGAATACCGTGAATGGGGTATTGCCTTAAGTCCACCGCCCACTACATGTTGTGGTCATGGCGGTTCCGGCTTCTCAGCTCCGTGGCGGCGTGGACTATCCCCGTACGCGGCTGGAGTTGGACGAGTTCTTCCCCGACGATGCGGCATGCCTGGAGTACGTGGAGGGTCTGCGCTGGCCGGAAGGGTTTGTGTGCGTGGGCTGTGGCGGGTTGGGAGAGGTCTGGCGAGCATCGCGGGGGCGTCTCGTCTGCCCACACTGTCGAAGGCAGACCTCGGTGCTGGCGGGAACCGTGTTCCACCGCACGCGCTCGCCCCTGCGTCTGTGGTTTCTCGCTGCCTGGGAGCTCACGAGCCAGAAATACGGAGCCAATGCTCTCGGGCTCCAGCGCGTGCTCGGACTGGGAAGCTACAAGACAGCGTGGGTCTGGCTCCACAAGCTCCGCCGGGCCATGGTCCGACCGGATCGCGACCAGCTGAGCGGCGTTGTGCAAGTGGACGAGAGCTATGTCGGGGGCGTGGAGGCTGGAGTGCGGGGCCGCGAGACGATCAAGAAGGCCATCGTCGCGATCGCCGCCGAGGTCGACGGACGCAAGATCGGGAGAATACGGCTGCGTTGGGTGCCCGACCTCTCCGCTCCGGTTCTGCGAGGCTTCGTCAAGGATAGCATCGCACCGGCAAGCACGGTGCATACCGACGGATGGCCAAGCTATCAGGGACTCGCCAAACTGGGCTTTCGCCACACGGTCACGAACCTCTCGACCTCCGGCGATCCCGCTCACGTGCTCATGTCGGCCGTACATCGGGTGGCGTCTCTCCTCAAGCGCTGGGTCCTCGGAACCCTCCAAGGAGGGATCGCCCGCGAACACCTCCCCTACTATCTGGACGAGTTCACCTTTCGCTTCAACCGACGCACATCCCGGGCTCGCGGCCTGTTGTTCTACCGCTTGCTTGAGCAGGCTGTTCAGTGTGCTCCCACGCCAGCTTCGGCCCTTTACCTCGGCACCGGACGTGGGAAACGGCCCGCAGAGCCCCGGTAACCACTATATCTTGGGGTCGGTGGACTTAAGGGAATACCCCCTTACCGTGAAGTTGCCAGCACCCGGCAGCCCCTCCGGTATCCAGCGGATATCGTGCTGGCCGAAAAAGATCTGGTCGGCTTCCGTGCCTCGCCCATACACCCGCGGATTCCCCCAGCGGTAGAGCAGGTCACCTCCGCGACCCCAACGACCCCCCGTGCTGCCGCGGGCCTCCGCCGTGGTGGTGCTGTGGTCGATGACCCAGATCTCATTGAAGCGGCGTGGGCTCAGAACGATCTGATCCAATTCGGCGTTGTACGCGATCGCATTGGAGTGCATGTGGTCCGACTCCGGATTGTGACCTTCACCTTCCGGCACGTACCCCAGCTCACGATACCGCGCGATGTCGGCAGGCGTGACGTTGCCCGGCACCTGGCGACCGGCATTGATGTCGACGAGCTCGGGGTGGGCCGACGGGTCAGCGAAATTACCCGCATTGTCATCGTAGTCTTGGATCATGTGGTCCCAGGCGTGCCACTCCCACACGATCCGGCCGCCTGTGGAGCCCTGGGGCTCGATCTCGACGATCATGTCAGGCCAGACGCCACTCTCGGGGGTCATCTCCGGCCGATACCCCATCTCCCCCACCTCTTCGCGCGACTTCGCTTCCCATGCAATCGCCAGGATGTTGCCGTTAGGAAGAAGCGCGGTGTCGTGATGCAGAAGGTGCTCCTCAGTGGCGCACCGGAAGTCCCAGACGACTTCGCCATCCCATGCGAACTCCTGGAGCCTGCCGCCCTGTCCGCCGCCACTGAATACCTCGACCTCCGGCATTTTTCCGCCCCGGAGCAGGTTGCCGTTGTCGAGCAGATAGACGGACCCGGTGGGGGCGTACTCGCTCTCCCACGTGTGAACGACGTCGCCGCTGTCCGCCTCGATCATATAGGTGGTCGACGATGTGAGGGGCGTGTAGTAGACGTATCCGGGCGCTTCCCCGGGCGGGCTCACCAAGGAGTCCGCGCGGCACATCAGATGTGCCGTGCGGCCCGAAGCGGGAAGTTCCTGGCTTTCTCATGATCAGGCCTCCACGGCCGAAACGACTTTCTGTATGAGCGTGTTGCTGAACGGCGGGTGATAGCTGTGTGCCGGGGCGACGCCCGCCGGGGGTGGGAGGTCATCAACCCGTGCGGATGTCGGCCGACGCTTACTGAGCGTCGCGCAACACGTCCAGCATGATGTCGATGCCTGCGTTGAGGTACGACCGAGGAATCGTGAGGGACGGCACCACGCGAATGAGGTTTCCGTACCGTCCGCACGGCACCATGATCACACCTCGCTGAAGCAGCGCGTCCACGATGGCTCCGGTTCGGTCACGGCTGATCGGTTCGCCGGTCTCCCGGTTCGCCACGAGTTCGACACCGATCATCAGACCACTACCACGAACGTCACCGATGATCTCCAGATCCTCGGCTGCAGCCCTCAACCGCTGCATGGCCTCTTCCCCGACCTCGGCCGCTCGCTGAACGAGACCGTCACGCTCGATAATGCCCAGATTGGTCAGGCACACCTCGGCCGAGAGGGCGTTGGCCGCGAAGGACTGCGGCTGTGAATGGTCGTCGAGCTGCGCGGCCAGGTCCCGGCGCATCAGGACACCGGCCATGGGGAGGTCTCCACCCATGCCCTTGCCGAAGGTCAACATGTCCGGCTCCACCCCGGCGTGCTCGACCGACCACATCTTCCCGGTACGGCCGGCGCCGGCCTGCACCTCGTCGACGATGAACAATGCACCGTGCTTTTCGCAGGCGGCCTTGACCGTCTGGACGAACTCCGGGTCCGGAAGCAGGTAGCCCCCCTCACCCTGGAGCGGCTCAATGATCACCGCTGCCACGTCGTCGGCTGCGGTGTACGGCGTGTTCAGCACGTGGTCGACGTAGCCTGCGCAGGCGATGTCGCAACTGCTGCGTTCCAGACCGAACGGACAGCGATAGCAGTACTGATATGGCACGTGGATCACGCCCGCCATGAAGGGCCCATAACCGGCCCGGAACTTATCGCCGGTCGTCAGCGAGTTCGCGGCGTGCCAGGTCCCGTGATACCCCCCGTGGAAGGCGACGATCTGATGCCTTCCCGTGACCCTCTTCGCGAACTTGACAGCGGTCTCCACCGCGCCACTGCCGCTCAGGGTGAAGTAGGCGACGCAGTTGTCGCGAAGTCCGGGTGGTGCGACCGCAACAAGCTTCTTGGCGAGTTCCCCGCGCTTGGTGTTGCTGATGTCGGATGCGTGCATGAGCACCTTGGACTGGCGCTCGATCGCCGCGACGACATCGGGATGGACCCGTCCGACGTTGTTGACCGCGACCCCTGCCGACATGTCGATGTAGAGGTTTCCGTCCGGATCGAGCACCGTCACACCCTTGCCGGTGTCGAAGATCAGCGGGAACCGCCCACCTCCACGGGTCATGGACTCGTAGTTCGGCACCTGCTCGAGCAAGGCTGCGCTCTTCGGTCCCGGAAGCACATCCGACACGATCTTCGGAGCGCCGGGGAACGACAGTGCCTCGAGCTCCTGTTCTGTGATCATATGTTCTCCTCCTCGTTATGCGTTGTCCACATCGGGTCCTCAGAGCTCCATGAAGTCTTCGCCCAGGACGACCTCTCCGTCGAAATCCCGCTTCGCCTCCTGCGTCCAGACGTCGGCACTCGGCCCTCCGTCGGTGGGGATCATGTGGGTCAGCACCAGCATGCCCACATCAGCCGTTCTCGCGATCCGGCCGACGTCCGCCGTACGCGTGTGCGAGTTGACGAGGTGTGAACGAAGTCCCTCGGGGGCTCCGACGGCCTCGACCAACGAGTCGATGCTCGGTAGGTGCATCACCTCATGCACGAGAATGTCGGCGCCTTGGGCCAGGGCAATCAGGTCGTCGTTCGGCGTAGTGTCCCCGGAGAAGACGTACGAGCGGTCGGGTGCGTCGATCCGGTACGCGTGAGCGAGCATCGGAGGATGGTCGACGAGGCAGGTCGAGATGCGCACGTTCTCGTCCTCGTAGACGGGACCGGCGCCCGAAAGTTCGTGCACGTCGATCAATGCTTCCGGGCCAGGCCGACCCTCGTCGGCCATCCTCGTTTGCACGTCGACTTCTGCGAAGTCGAGATACGACTCGATCATCTTCCGAATCGGCTTCGGTCCGACGACCCGAACCGGGGAGGTCAGGCCCGTTCCCCAAGCGAGGATCAAGACCGCGCCGACGTCAGCCACATGGTCGGAGTGGTGGTGGGTCACGGCGACGACACGGAGGCGATTGATGTCCAGGCCGGCACGCACCAACTGGCGGCCCACTCCGTTTCCCGCATCGACCAGGTAGATGTCGTCGTTCACCACCACGGCGTGCGCCGGTGCCGACCGCGCAACCTTGGGCGTCGGCCCCCCGGCCGTTCCGAGCAGCACCAGCCGACTGGCTCCCTCGCTCACGAAGCCGCGCGGTCGATGATGCTCCACAGTCGGTCGACGTCCTCGGCGGTCGTCCACGTCGAACCGACCGACACCCGGATGAAGCGCTCCGAGCCGAGGCTCGAACCGATCAGAAAGACGTTGGGCACCGAGTTGATCGCATCCAGTAACGCGTCGGTGGCCTCGTTCCCCGAACGGTGACGGAAGCACACCACACCGAAGGAGACCGGAGTAGTCAGGGCGAGGTGGTCGTGCTGTTCGATCCTCCCGGCAACCGTCACTGCGAGACGGATGTATTCCCGGAGGTGGTGCCGGAGCCCCTCGGCGCCATAGCTGCGCAGCACCCACCACAGCTTGAGCGCCCGGAACCGCCGGCCCAGGGGCACCTGCCAGTCGCGGTAGTCGATCACCCGGCCGGACTCCGAAGCCTGATTCCTCAGATACGGAGGCGTGATGGACATGGTGTCGATCAGCGCTGCACGGTCGGCGACCCAGAGAACGTTGCAGTCGAAGTTCGTGAACATCCACTTGTGGGGATTGACCGTGTAGCTGTCTGCCGACTCGGCGCCGTCCTGGAGGTGCCGAAACTCCGGACAGACCATGACGGATCCGGCATAGGCCGCGTCGACGTGGTGCCACATGCCTTCGTCGCTCGCAATCTGCGACATCGCGGCGATGGGATCGACCGCCGCAGTCCCTGTCGTACCGAGGACGCTCGTGACGATGAGCGGCGTCAGCCCCGCGTCTCGATCGGCGGCGATCGCCGCTCGGAGCGGCACCGGGTCGAGACTCCAGTTCTCATCGACGTCGATCGCCCGGAAGTGCTCGATGCCGGCGACGCGTGCCCCCTTCTCGACGGACGAATGTGCCTGGCCCGAGGCGTAGGCGACGAACTCGGGCCGGGGGGTCTGCCCAGCCATCGCTCGTTCGCGGGCAAGCACATGGACCAGGTGAGTCGAGTCCGAAGCACTCGTTTGGATGACCCCACCACCCGGACCGGTCCGGTTCCGCCATGCGGCGGGGAGGCCGAGCAGATCCACCAGCCAGTCGGTCACCCGACTCTCGATCTCGGTCGCAGCCGGACTCGTCGACCAGAGCATCGCCTGCACCCCAAGGCCCGCGCTCACGAGCTCGCCCAGGATGGAGGGTCCCGACGTGGTTGAGGGGCAGTACGCGAACCACCCCGGTGACTGCCAGTGGCTGACACCGGGCATCACGACCTCGTCGAGATCGCGAATCAGGTCCTCGAACGGCTCGGGCTTCTCCGGGGCCGTCTCCGGGATGGCCGCGGCGATGTCTCCCGGCTCGACGTCCGGCATCACCTGGCGTTCGCCGACCGTCTCCAGGTAACGAGCCAACCAGTCGACCAGGGCATGGCCATGACGCCGAAACTCGTCGGGGTCCATATGATAGGACCGCTCCGATCCGACGACGTCGTCGGGGCTATCCCGATCGGATGAGAGATCAGTCATCGAGGCGCTCCGCCAGCCGGCTGTGTTCCTCGTCGACACGACTTCGAGACGATTTCAGCATCTCACTCAACCGCTCACCCGGCATGATCGTGACGGAGCGGAGGGCCCCCGAGTAGGCGAACGTCCCCCGCCGCGAACGCAGCTCCCGCGAGACGGGCGATCTCCGGTCGATCCCGACATCGATCCCCTGGAAGGGGGTGACGCCGGAGAACACGTCGAATTGTGCCGGAACCTCCCGCACCTCGTCCTCGACTGTGATACGCACGGAACACACCCCTTCGGGTCGAGCGACGAACGCGGTATCGATCCGATCGAGGTGCGGACGGAGGGCACCCATGTCGAAGTCACGCGTCCGACCGCCGTAGTTGTGACAGAAATGCAGATGGCCATCCTCGACGTAAAGGAGGTAGCCGCCACCCTGATCACCCTGTGCGATCAGAACACCTTCTTCGGTGGGCTGGTATCCGTCCCCGAAATCGACTCGCACGTCGAAGGACCGCATCTGGACCAGGATACGGGAGCGATACCTGTCCAGGGTCTGGGCCCCGAACAGGATCTCTACCGGCCGGGATGCTCGACGCCACGCAGGCGAAAGGGGGTCGTCCAGGCCGCTGTCGTCCGTCAGAGGAAACACCTGCTTCTCCCACGCCGTGTCCTCCCACTCGGCGGCCATCGCGACGGTGTGCTCGACCTCGACGGAGGACAGGTCCACGATCTGGGTCGGATCCGTGGTGAGGTCGTACAACTCCCAGTCCTCATCCGAGTAGCCGCCCACACCGTCGTACCGCGCTACGATCTCCCAACCGTCCACGTACATGCCGCGATTGCCGTCCATCTCGTAGTACTGCTTGCGGTGTCGGCTGGTGGCTTCGGGATCATGGATGGAGCCGACGAAGCTGAACCCGTCGAGTCCGTCGAGTTGGGGGTCCTCCCCCTTCGCCAGAGCCACCATCGTGGGGAGCACGTCGGTCACGTGCAGGTACTGGCGACGCAAGGCGCCCGCGTCGGTAATGCCCGCTGGCCACGATAAGATTGCGGGGACGGTATGCCCTCCCGCATGGGTCTGACGCTTGAACAGCCGGAATGGTGTGTTGCTCAGCCGGGCCCACCCCCAGTTGTAGGCCGGCTTCGCATAAGCCGAGCCGATCAGATCGATGACGGAGTGGGCGAACTCGGGTGAGACCAGGCGCTTGTGCTCGTCGGTCTGCGGGAGCCCGCCGATCCTGGGAGCGCTGAAGTAGTACGGTGATCCCGCTGGGCCTCCTTCCTGGCTCGCCCCGTTGTCGGAGTGGAACAGGAATACTGTGTTGTCCCACTGGCCCGTCTCTATGAGATGGTCGCGGAGTCGCCCGACACTCCGGTCTATGCTGCTCACCATCGCGGCATAGACCTCCATGTACCGTGCGTAGACCGACTGTTGCTCGTCGGTGAGAGAATCCCACTCCGGCAGGTCGTAACCCTCTTCCACGCCGGAGGGCAATCGAGTCTCCGGAGCAACGATCCCCATCAGCTTCTGTCGCTCAAAACGATCGAGACGCGCCCGGTCCCAACCCATCGCGTAGCGCCCGCGGTGGGGCTCGATGTCGGACTCCTTGGCCTCCAAGGGGAAGTGGACGGCCGCGTGCGCGAAGTAGAGGAAGAACGGGCGTGACTGCTCGCCGAGGTGGCGATCACGCAGCATCCGCAACGCCTGGTCCGTGAGGTCGTCCGTCAGGTAGTACCCATCGGGGAACTCGTCGACGTGCCTTACCGAGTTGCCGTCGACGAGCTGGTGGGGGTCGTGTTGACTGGAGAAGCCGTCGAGGATCCCATAGAACTCGTCGAATCCGTTCTGGAGCGGCCAGTTCCGTCGCGGAGCATCGACCGACATGTGGGCTTCCGGCAAAAGATGCCATTTGCCGACCATGAGCGTCGAGTAGCCCTCGTCACGGAGTCGCTCCGCGATCGTCGGGGCAACCCCCAACTCCATTCTGTAGTTCGGGTAGCCGGGATCGAAGTGGGTAACGTCGGCATAGCCGGCTAGGTGGTGATCGACGCCCGTCATGAGCGAGGCGCGGGTGGTCGTGCACTTCGGCGTAGAGTGGAAGTTCGTGAATCGGAGACCCTGGGCGGCGATGGCGTCGAGGTTGGGGGTGGGGATCTCCCCACCGAAGCAACCGACGTCCGAATAGCCCAGGTCGTCGACCAGCATCAAGATGATGTTCGGGCTTCCCGGCCTCGCCGAGTTCTCTGCAGGCCATGACGGCGTGGACTCGGAAAATGTCCGCCCGATCTCACCGTCGAAGCCTTCGTAGGCCCGTCTCCGCCCCGGCGACTCGGTCATGCGATGACTCTCCGTAGGAAAGCTCGTGACCGCTCTTCCTTCGGGTTCACGAGCACTTCACCCGGAGGACCGTGCTCGATGATCCGCCCATCGACCATGATCGCCACGGTGTCACACGAGCTGCGCGCAAAGCCGATCTCGTGGGTGACCACCAGCATCGTGATGCCACGTCCGCTCAGCTCGGTCATCGTGTCGAGGACCTCGCCGACGAGCTCCGGGTCGAGCGAACTCGTTGGCTCGTCGAGAAGCATCACCTTCGGGTCCATGGCGAGGGCCCTGGCGATGCCGGCGCGCTGTTGCTGGCCGCCGGAGAGTTCGCTGGGGTAGAAGTCGGCACGGTTCTCGAGAGCGACGGCCCGAAGGTGCTCCATGGCAACGGCCCTGGCCTCGCCCTTGTCCATGCCCCTGACGTAGACCGGCCCTGCCATCACGTTCTCGATGGCTGTCATATGGGGGAACAGGTTGAATGCCTGGAACACCATCCCGATGTCCGCCCGACGCCGAGCGATCTCGCCGTGTCCGAGCTCGAAGAGTTGGTCGCCCTCCCTGCGGTATCCAACCGGCTTGCCGTGCACCTCGACGGTCCCTGAGTCGATGGTCTCGAGATGATTGATGCAGCGCAGCAGGGTGCTCTTTCCCGCACCAGACGGACCGATCAACCCGAGCGTGGTCCCGGCCTCCACGACGAGTGAGGCGTCGACGAGCACATCGACATCGCCGTACGACTTCGAGACGTTCGCGATCTCGACCGCCGCTATCATGCACCGACCTTTCGAAGGGTCATCCGGAGGGACGAACTGGACGAGCGGTCGTGGCGGTAGCCCCTCGAGAACCGACGTTCGATGAGTCGCTGTCCGGCGGTCGCGACCAGCACCATCGCCAAGTACCAAATGGACGCGACGGTCAGTAGTTCGATCACCCGCAGATTCGTAGCGGCGATGTTTTGTGCCTTCGTCAAAAGGTCGCCACCGGCGATCACGAAGACGAGCGAGCTCGCCTTCAACAAGGAGATGAACTCATTGCCCGCCGGAGGGACGATCACACGCATCGCCTGCGGCAGTACCACGCGGAACATCACCTGACGGCGCTGCATCCCCAGGCTCAGCGCCGCATCCCTCTGTCCATGATCGACGGACGTGAGGCCCGCGCGGACGTTCTCCGACATGTACGCCGCCTGGTGGAGGCCCAATCCGAGGGTCCCGGCAACGAACGTGGTCATCACATCGTTGGTGTCGAGGGAGAACAGCGTGATGCTCGTGAACGGGATCGTTAACGCGATCCGCCGGAATAGCAGCGAGAGATTCCCCCAGATCAGGATCTGAACGAGCAGCGGAACGGCCCGGAAAAACGTGACGTACGCCCGATTGATAGCGGTGAGGACAGGGTTGCTCGATGTCGCCATGAGGCCCAAAGCGACCCCGAGGACCGTCCCGAGGGCCATCGCGGAGGTCGCGAGCGTGATCGTCACCCACACCCCGCCGAGGATCACGGGGTGGAACAGGTAATCGCCGATCACCGAGTGGTCGATGAACGGGTTCGAGTAGATCGGCTGGGCCATGAGGAAGAAAAGCAGCAGGACTCCAGCCGCCGAAGCCCAGCGCCCGTATCGGCGCGGTTCTGTGACGACGGGGGGCACCCGGCTACTCGACAACGTTGATGGGGATCGGGTCGTACAGCCCGTTCGGGTCCACGCCGTACTTCTCCAGGATCTCTGCGGCCGTACCGTTGTCGATGAGTCTTTGCACCGCCGCTTGCACGGCGTCGCGGAGTTCGTCGTTGCCCTTGAGGAACGCGAACGCATCCGGCTGGACGGTATAGGGTCCCCCAGGTGCCACCTCGAAGACGGTTCCGTTCTCGACGGTCGCAGCGACATAGTTCAAGGCAGTCCCGCCACCGAAGGTTGCTGCGGCTTGCCCCGAGCGAACCGCCAGTTGTGAATGGAAAACCGCGGGGAACTCCTTGATCTCCAACGGATCGGCGCACGATTCGCTGGTCTCGGTCAGGACCCCCACAGAGATGGATCCGGCGAGAACGGCCACGGTGTGGCCGCAGAGCGACTCGAGGCTGTCGAAACCGTTCGGGTTGCCAGCCGGCACCAAGATCCTGAGTCCATCCCCCAGGTAGTCCACGAAGTCGAGGACCTCATGGAGTGTTTTCTTGTCGCTGATGGTGAGGGTTATGTCGATGCTCCCCCTCTGCAAGCCCGGAACCAGCGAAGGGAACGGCATGTCGATGTACTCGATCTCGACCCCCAGCAGGGCGCCCACAGCATTGGTGAGATCGGTCATGTACCCGGTGAGGGTTACGGCGTCCTCCTCGAGGTACACGGCCGGGGGCACGGACACCGGCCCACCCACCTTGATGACGCCCGCCTCACGGATGTCGTCGGGAAGCAGCGCGTTGAATTCCCCACTCATCGCATCCGTGGCGGGTGGCGGATCCGTTGCCGCCGGTGGCGGGTCGTCGCCTCCGCAAGCGGAAACGATCAAAAACACGGCAAGTAGCGCGGCTGGGGCCCAACGAGGAGCTCGGCGAGGGGTCGAACGGCGTCTCATCTTCAGCTTTGCCTTCCTTTCTCGAGGCCAGCCCTCCAAACCGGGAGGCGCCCCTACGATATGGGACAGGAAAGCCCACATGACGGGACATTATTGTGACTCGCCAATCGGGTTGTCAAGCGAGATGCGGCCTGTTCCGACGGCGGACAGCGCGCGGTTGACGACCGTGCAGAGCCGAGATAATGTCATCCCACTATGCGGTATATGATTTCTTACCAGTCGGGATGGGCCCTGTGACCACGAACACACCAGCCGAGCCAGTACCACACCCGCTCGACCGTTTCGCCGTCGAGGGGAAGAGCGCCGTCATCACGGGCGCCTCGGGAGCACTGGGGGCCGGCATCGCCGAGACCCTCGGGGCGATGGGCGCGAAGCTCACTCTCGCCTCTGGCAGCGCCGAGCCGCTTGCCGACCTCGCCCGACGGATCACACAGGCCGGTGGCGAGGCACAGACCATCAACCGTCGACCCGATGGCATCGAGGACGCCGACGCCATCGTCCAGCGAAGCGTAGAGGCATTCGGATCCGTCGACCTCCTCGTCGTCGCATCCGGGTTCAACCAGGCCGGCTTCATCCACGAGCAGGATCTAGCGGACTGGGAACAGGTCATGGATGCCAACGTCCGCGGGGCGTGGCTGATGGCCCAGGCGTTCGGCAAGCACGCCCTTGAACAGGGAACCGGCGGCAAAGTCCTGCTCATCTCATCGGTGCGCGGTCGTCACGGCAACTACTCCGGCTACACGGCCTACTGCACCTCGAAGGGCGCCACGGACGCTCTGACGCGTTCGCTGGCGACGGAGTGGGCGCAGTACGGCATCACGGTCAACGCGATCGCACCGACGGTGTTCCGGTCGGGACTGACCGCGTGGATGTTCGGCGATAGCGAGCTCGGTCGCGCCACGAGGGAACGGAGCCTGGCGCGCATCCCGCTGCGCCGGCTCGGTGAAGTCGACGACCTCCTCGGTATGGCCATCTACCTGCTCTCTCCCGCCTCGGATTTCTGCACCGGTCAGGTCATGTACGTCGACGGCGGCTACACCGCGGGATGATGAGCGGCCTGCCGAACGTCGCCGTCCTGGGCGCGGGACGCATGGGGGCGGCCATCGCCTTCGTCTTCGCCGGAAGCGACCACGACGTTCGGTTGTACGAACCCGATCCCTCGGCGCGCGATCGGGCGAGTCACCGCCTCCGAGAGGTGGCGACGACGCTCCATCGTCCGAGCGCGTCAGACATTCCCATCTTGGATGACCTGAACGAAGTCGTCCGAGAAGCCGATCTGATCATCGAGGCCGCCCCGGAGGACACCGCCATCAAGCGGGCCCTTTTCGACGAACTCGGTGGGGCGGTGGGGCCGGATGCCCTGGTCGGCACGAACACCTCATCGCTGCCTATTGAGAGTTTCGCTCAGGGCTTCCCGAACCCCGGACGACTGGTCTACGCCCACTTCTGGAACCCTCCGTACGCCATCCCTCTCGTCGAGGTCGCACCGGGGCCGGACACCGACGAACCGGCAATGGACACCGTCGCCGGCTGGCTGGAAGGTGCCGGGATGGCGCCGGTGTTGCTTCAACGGGCGGTCCCGGGACTCATCGGAAACCGGCTCCAGCACGCCCTGAAGCGTGAGGCCATCGCGCTCGTTGCGGACGGCGTCTGCGACGCCGCCACCATCGACGACGTCGTCAAGCTCGGGTTCGGAGCCCGGATGGCGGTGCTCGGCCCGATGGAGCAGTCGGACCTCGTCGGGCTCAACCTCACCCTCGCGATCCATGAGAGCCTCATGCCGACGCTGGACCGGACGGACGGCGCGCACCCCTACCTCATGGAGAAGGTCCGCAGGGGCGAGCTCGGCATGGATGCCGGCGTCGGCTTCCGACCTTGGACCCCGTCATCGGCGAAAGCGGTCCGCGACCGGCTCGATCGTTGGAACACCCGGACATCGCCAGCCGAAGGTGACCCCGAACCGCTGGACTCAGGGAGAACCAAATGAATCCCAGCGTCACGCGCCACCGACCCACACCTGCGCCGAGTCCGGTAGTCGATCCCCAGACCGGCCTCGAACTGTACGAACTGAGTCACCCGTGGGGCCACGGGGCACCGGCCTACCCCGGCTACCCGGACACGCGGATCCATCGTGTTGTCACGCACGCTCGGCACGGCGTCCTGACCCAGCGCATCCAGACGGTCATGCACACCGGAACCCACGTGAACGCTCCCGCCCATCTCGTCCAGCGAGCCGCGGGTATTGGCGCGCTCCCCCTTGGGTTGTTCTTCGGCCAGGGTGTCGTCCTCGATGTCTCGAAAGAGCAGTGGGAACTCGTCACCGCAGCCGACCTCGAGTCGGCAACACCTGCGGTAGAACCGGGCGACATCGTACTCATCGTCACCGGATGGCACCGGCGCTATTCCGACAGCCAGGACTACTTCGGTCATGCGCCGGGACTCTCCCCGGGGGCGGCCATGTGGCTGCGTGACGCCGGAGCGAAGCTCGTGGGTGTCGATACACCGTATGTCGACCACCCGCTGGCGACGCAGCTCGCCGATCACCGCGGCGGCCCCCTCGCGCCGTACCTCGTCCCGCGGTACGAATCGGAAACGGGCAGAGCGGCATCCGAAGACTTCCCGGAGTTGCACCCCGCCCACCGGACGCTTCTCGACGCCGACATCCCCACCATCGAGAACGTGGGGGGCGACGTCGACCTCCTCCTCGGCAAGCGCGTCACGATTCAGTCGTTCCCTTGGCGGTGGCCCGAAGGTGACGCCTGCCCAGTACGACTGGTCGCCCTACGGGACGACCGAGGTGACTACCGAATCGAGACGGGGGAAGCCAGGTGAGCGGCCTGGAGTTCTACGACCTGTCCCATCCGTGGGGTCACGGAATGCCGGAGTGGCCTTCCTCTCCCGGCATCCGGGTCAACCGGGTGCAATTCCACGCTAAGGATGGGCAGTGCGTCCACGAAATGGATGCGCACATGCATCGCGGGACACACATGGACGCACCGGTGCACGTCACGGCCGACTGGCCGACCCTCGCGGGCTACGAGACGTGGCGCTTCTTCGGCACGGGGGTCGCCGTCTCGATTCCGAAGGGCCGGTGGGAAGTGATCACTCCCGACGACCTCGAAGCAGCCGAGCCGCGCATCCAGCCCCACGACATCGTGATCATCAACACGGGGTCGCATCGGCTGGTCGGCGACAACGACGACTACTTCAACTACTCGCCCGGCCTCTACGACGAAGCCGCCCGCTGGCTCGTCGAGCGCCAGGTGAAGCTCGTAGGCGTCGACGTCCAGGCCCTGGACCATCCGCTCGGCACCAAACTCGTCGAGCATGGACCGGGACCGTCCCACCCTCATCTCATCGAGGAGTACCGACGAGAGTTCGGGCACCCCCCCGCCGAGGACTTCCCCGACTGGGAGCCTGCCCACAAGATCCTCATGGGGAACGGGATCCCCGGCATCGAGAACGTCGGGGGAGACCTCGATGCGGTCACGGGCAAGCGATGCACATTCGCCGCCTTCCCGTGGCGATGGACCGAGGGCGAAGGATCCGGAGTCCGTGTGGTCGCCATCCTGGATCGCGAGGGGAGCTACCGGATCAGCGAAGACGAAGCCGCTGGTGAGAAGCTGGCATCCGCGGTGACCGGTGAGTGAGGGAATAGAGACCTTGGTCGACCGCAGCCAGGGCAAAGCTCCCGGGACGAAGCGGGTCCAGTCCGTGATCCGCACGGTCGAGATCCTGCGTGCGCTCGGCGACGCCGGACAAGACCTTACGTTGGCTGACCTCGCGGAGCGCACCGGTCTGCCACGCTCGACGGTTCACCGAATCGTCCAGACCCTCCAGAGTGCGCACTTCGTCGCAAAGGGGGCGGGCCCAGGGGGACTCCGACTCGGACCGGAGTTCGGCCGTCTTGCCTCGAACTCCCGGCAGGCGCTCACTCCCGCAATGCGCCCCTTCCTCGAGAGGCTCGCAAGCGAGATCTCAGAGAGCACGAGCCTCACCGTTCTCGAAGGGCTCAATGTGCGGTTCCTCGACCAGGCCATCGTCGGTCAAGGGCTGCGCGCCGTCACACTCGTCGGCACGGCCTTCCCAGCACACTGCACGGCGAACGGAAAGATCCTGCTGGCGGCTCTGCCGAGGGCGGTTCTTCGCGCAAGGCTTCCCGAACGGCTGGAATCCCGCACTTACCACACCATCACGGATCCCGAACGCCTCATGGACGAACTGGACCGTGTCGGGACCGACGGCGTGGCGTTCGATCGTGAAGAACACGGGATCGGTATCAGTGCGATCGCTGCGCTCGTCGTCGACGATGCGAACAACCACGCCGCGATCAGCGCCGCCATGCCGACCGCAAACTTCGAAGGCCGCGAGGAGTACCTCACCGAGATCGTGCGTAGGACCGCGCACGATGCCAGTGTAGCGCTCGGCTGGAGCGGCGCGAATGGGAAGTCGCCAAGTCCCAACCCCAACGCGACCACCGACTGATCGGAGAGAAGAACATGGAAGTCACCCGACTCGCGGACGCTCTCCCCTACGAGGCCCCGAAGCATCACGGCATCGCCGCTCTTCGACTCCACGGCAGAGAGCAGACCAACGCGGAGCGTGTGGTGGTGGGGCTGACGCACTTCCTTCCGGGTGGCGGCGCCGACGAGTCCTCGAGTGAGGCCGAGAGGGTCTACGTGGTGTTGGAGGGGCAGGTCACAGTGACCACGGAGGAGGGGCCCGTGGTGCTCGGCCCCCTGGACTCCTGCCTCATCCCTCCCGGAGAGACCCGATCCGTGCAGAATTCGACCAACCGACCCGCCTCGATGCTCGTGATCGTGGTCCCGTGATCGAGAGCCGCTGCCTCCCTCGTCGCATGATCGCTCTCACACGTCACGTGCATGCACTCGACTCAGACGCTTAGATAGAAGGAGATACGAGGATGTCGACACAACACCAAGCGATGTCGGTTGCCACTGCGCCGACGGAGGTCCAGGAGTTCCTGCGAAGTACGCCGGCACACGTCGTCGGAGATACGAAGCGACCTTCCGGGTCAGGTGAGGAAATCGAAGTTGTCGACCCGTCCACCGGAGAGGTGATCTCACACATCGCTCGCGGGCGAGCCGAGGATGTCGACGCCGCAGTGCAGGCGGCGGACTCCGCACTGCGTTCGTCATCCTGGACGAACGCGAGCCCGGCAACCCGCGAGTCCCTCCTCCACCGGCTCGCAACGGTCATCGATGAGAACGTCGAGACCCTTGCCCTTCTCGAGTCGCTGGACATCGGGATGCCGTTGCCGCTGTCTCACCACCTCGACATCGCAGGAGCCGCCGATGTCGTGCGCTACATGGCGGGATGGCCCACGAAGATCGCGGGGCGGACCCTGACCTTCGAGAGCCCCGGCGGCAACCGGGCGATGGGCCACACCCGCCTGGAGCCCGTCGGTGTCGTCGGAGGCATCATTCCGTGGAACGTGCCGTTCATGTTGGCGATCTGGAAGGTGGCGCCCGCCCTTGCCGCCGGATGCACCATCGTCCTGAAGCCAGCCGAAGCCGCGTCGCTCACGGCGTTGTTTCTGGGCGATCTGGTCCTCGAGGCCGGCTTCCCACCGGGGGTCGTGAACATCGTCACCGGGACCGGGCCCGAAGCCGGTCAGCCGCTCATCGAGCACCCGCTGGTCAGCAAGATCTTCTTCACGGGCTCGACTACGACGGGGATCGCCGTCGGCCGAGCGGCCGCTTCCCACACCAAGCCCGTGTCCCTGGAGCTAGGCGGCAAATCGCCCACGATCATTTTCGCCGACGCCGACCTCGAGGCGGCGGCGGCCGGTGCAGCGGAGTCGATCTTCCTGAACTCGGGACAGATCTGCGTGGCTGGCTCCCGGCTTTACGTTCAGAAGAGTGCCTACGACGACGTCGTGAACCGGGTCGCATCCCTCGCAGCGAAGCACGTCGTCGGCAGCGGTCTCGACCCGGCCACGACCCTCGGGCCGGTGATCAGTCGACGGCACAAGGAACGGGTCGACGGATACATCGACGCCGCGGAGAACGGCGGGGCCGAGCTCATCTCGAGTCACGTAGTTCCCGAGCAGGGTTTCTTCGTGGCTCCCACGATCGTCACCGGTGCCGAGCACGGAGCGGCGATAACCCAGGAGGAGGTCTTCGGTCCGGTGCTCTCGGTCTACCAGTTCGACGACGAAGCCGACGTCCTGAAGGCCGCGAACGGAACCCCGTACGGACTCGCCGCCACCGTTTGGACATCGAGCATCGCCCACGCGGAGGCGATGATCGACGGACTGGAGTGCGGCAAGATCTCGGTGAACTCGCCCGGCTTCCCTTACCCCGGACTGCCCGAGGGCGGCAAGAAGGCGTCGGGCTACGGAAGGGACCTGGGACCGGAGTCGGTGGACGGCTATCTCCACTCGAAGTCCGTCATCTTCGAGCGGTCCTGAGGTCCTCGGGAGGGGTAATCGCCGCTACGAACTCGCCATCAGCCGCTGCAACTCGACCTCGAGTCGGCTCAACTGTTCGGGCCGCACGGCTGCGGCGATGTATCGATCGGGTCTGACGAGCAACACATCGCCGCGGTGCTGCCGCAACGTTTCGACGAACCTCGAGTCCCGCAGGACCACGGCATGCCCGTCGGCGACGGACGCATCGCTCGCCACCGAGACAGCTTGGACACTCAATCGATGCCAGAGCCCGTTCCGGACGACCGCGTTCAAATCGGCCGCGGGACAATCGAGGCCAACCAGTGCAAACCCCGGTCCAAGTACCTTGTCCAGCAGGACGTCGTCCCCGCCGGGTGTGCGCACGAGAGGCTGCGACAGCATGTGCCCGACGAGCGACCGTCCGGGTCGACCGCCGCTCGGAAGCAGAAAGCCATCACGAAGCACTGCACGAGGGATGTAGCGCATCCCGGTGATGTACGGGCCGTCACGGGTGCTCGTGACAGAACCCAGAACGCTAGGTCCCGCAGGTAGGCCAGCCACGTCGCGGTGAGATTGACGATGCGGCCGAGCGTGACCGAGATGTCGATGACTGCCTGACAGTGCCCGCGCCGCTCGAGATCGTACGTGTCGAGAATGTCCTGCGAAGCATGCCCTCTGAGCACCGCGGCAATTTTCCAGCACAGGTTGGTCGCGTCACGGCTGCCCGAGTTCATGCCCGACGCGCCGAATGGCGGCATCAGGTGGGCGGCGTCACCCAGGAGAAACGTCCGGCCGACGCGCATGTCCCGGACCAGCAACGCATGAAAAGTATACACGGCCTTGCGAAACACCTTCACGTCATCGAAATCGCGGTACGGCGCAAACAAGCGTCGCAACGAATCGTCCTCGAGGATCGTGTCGGGATCCTCACCAGGCAGGAGCATGAACTCGAAGCGTCGACCGCCTCGCGGGGCTGGAATGCTGTCGGTCGGGCGCTGCGGGTGGACGAAGTACTTGGAGAACGGGCTCTGGTCCGTGTCGTCGAGCATGTCGATGACGGCCCAAGGCTGCTCGTACGACTGGCCCTCCATCGGCAGGTCGAGGAGTTTCCGTACCGTGCTGCGACCACCGTCACATCCGAGGACATAGTCAGCCACGATCTCGTGGCGCAGACCGTCGGGATCGACGACCCCAGCTGTCACCTTGCCGTCGCCCTCCGTGAGGTCGACCAGCGTACGCTCGAAGCGGACTGACGCCCTGTCCCATCGCTCGACACCCTGCGCCAGCACCTGCTCCAACTCGGGTGGCCAGATCGCCGAGCGGTTGCCATACCCGTTCGGCGTTATCTGTCCCTTGATCGCGGCTATGCGAAATCCGAGCCTGGAAAAATAGGTGACGCCGGCGGCCGGAACGCAGTTCTCGTATACCTGTGGGGCGAGTCCCACACCGTCGAGCGTTCGAAAGAACTCATCGTCGATATAGATGCCCTTCGGGATCGTCGACGTCTGGGCATCACACGCCACGACGAGCGTCTCGATGCCGTACAGGCCGAGCAAGTTGGCGGCGGCGAGACCGGTAGGCCCCGCCCCGACAATCAACACCTGGGTCTGGGTCAGGGGGAGTCCGCCGAGACGGGGGTCGGCTGCGTCGTTCCTGCTCGCCGATGTTCGAGCGCGGCATAAGCGATTTCGTGAAACGGCACGTCGACGCCAAGTTCGCGACCGAGGCGGACGACGAGTCCACTCAGGTAGTCGAGCTCCAACGGACGCCCGGCGCGTTGGTCGGCCAGCATGGACGGCGTGGACTCTGGGGGCATCGCGTCGGCGACCTCCAGCGAACGCTCGACGATGTCGTCGGCCAGATGCACGCCTTTGGCGCTGGCGACGGCGGCTGTCTCGCGCATACCGCGTTCGAGCATGGCTCGCGTGTTGGGCGCCGTCCGCAAGGGGTCAGTCGACTGGTCGGTGAGACAGCACGCGGCGCTCATCACTGAGAACATCACGAACTTCGACCAGAGTGCGGCATCGATGTCGTCGACGTTCTCAGCGTCGACCCCGGCGGCCGCGAAGGCATTCGCAATCTCGCCCGACCGCGCGCGCGCGCGCCCCTCCCGGCCACCCAGTCGCAGCCGCGCCATCGTGCCGAGATGCACTATTCGACCTGGCTCCCGGCGGACGGTGTTGCCGTAGACCACAACACCGGCCACCTGCCCGGCCGGTACCCAGGGCGCGAGCCGGTCCATTGCATCGACGCCGTTCTGCGTGCACAGGACTAGGGTGTCGGGCCCGACGAGCGGCGAGAGCGTTGGGCCGACGCTCTCGACATCGTATGCCTTGACGCACAGCAAGACCGCATCGACGACCCCGACCGTCTCGATACTATCGGTGGCCGTGACCTCACGGAGCCGCACGTCACCCAGAGCACTCTCTACGCGCAACCCAGAGCCTCGAAGGGCCTCGAGGTTGGCGCCCCGGGCCACAAAAGTGACGTCGTGACCTCCGGCCGCCAGTCGCGCTCCGTAGTAGCCGCCGACGCCGCCCACGCCAACGACCGCTATACGCAAGGGCCCCTCGGCCAAGGCTACGCGTCCAGCTTCCGCTGCATCTCGGCCTCGAACTGCTCGCGCGGCATGAAGCCGGGGTCGTTCCGTATCGCGTCGAGGGTCGTGCTCATGATCTCGTCGTTGGACATCTCGAGGTCGAGTTCGTCAGCATGCGGCTGCGGCACGTGCCACGGAGAATCGAGATACACCTCGACCCGGTTACCCTCCGGGTCGAGAAAGTAGAGCGACCAGGCGTTCCCATGGTTGATCTGCACGAGATCTCTGACGGCCTCGGCCGTGACGCGCCGCGACATCTCACGCAGCTCGTCGAGCGACTCCACGGCAAACGACATCTGATTTATCACACTGTAGGTCGCGTCCTCGGGTCGACCGGACGCGAGCGCAAGCTGATGGTGCACGTCCGGCCGGCTGCTGAGGAATACCAGGTCGATCGGAAACCGGAATGCCTTGCCACGTTCGGTGACGACGAGCCCCATGACACGCGTGTAGAAGTCTTCCATGGCATCCATATCGTGAACATAGATGCCCATGTGACTGAGAACGGGGCGGATGGGAGTGGGTGATTGCATGGTGCTATTGGGGTTGAAGGTAAGGTCCCAGGGGGACGGGGTTCCGAGGTGTCACTTCCCCACCACATGCTGCAACGTCCCGATACTTTCGATCTCAACCTCCACCTCGTCGCCTACTTTCATGAACAGAGGTGGCGTGCGCTTGAAGCCGACGCCGCCTGGAGTCCCGGTGACGATGACATCGCCCGGCACCAGGGTCGTCCAGGTAGAGCAGTACTCGATGAGCTCGGCCACGGAAACACCATCTGTCCGGTGTTGGCGTGCTGCTCGACCTTGCCGTTCAGCCGCGTCGTCAGCTCGAGTGCCTGCGGGTCAGGAACCTCGTCGGCGGTCACCATCCAGGGACCGAAGCCGCCAGTCCGGTCGAAATTCTTGCCTGATGTGATCTGTCGCGTGTGGCGTTGCCAGTCCCGGACGCTGCCGTCGAAGTAGCACGAGTACCCGGCAACGTGGTTGAGCGCCGAGGCCGCCGGAATGGCGCGGCCGCCCGTCCCGATGATCACCGCCAGTTCGCCTTCGAAGTCGAAGTTGTCAGACACAACAGGCATCAGCAACGGCTGATGATGCCCGCACTGCGACGGGGGGACCCGGATGAACCAGGCCGGATTCTCGGTCTTCGGCCGGCCGGTTTCGGCGATGTGACGTCGTAATTGAGGGCCACGGCGAGAATCTTCTCCGGGTGCGGAATGACCGGGAGAAAGACGATGTCCGCCAAGGCGTGGTCGCCCGGCTCTCCGTCGGCGGCGCGGCGGGCTTCGTCGAGCACATCGGCAGCAATGACATCGCGAAGCGTTTCGCACCGCTCGGACAGCCGCGACCGAAGGTCTACGATTCTCTCACCCATGACGACGCCAAAGCTCGCGTCGCCATCCACACTGTATGAAGCGATCTTCATTTTCAGATTTCTCCTGCGACTAGTTGATGCTACCGTAGCCCGTCGTCGCCGACGATGTCTGACGCGGCGAGGCCGCCAATCCGCGCATGCGCGCGCGGTCCGGTCGCCATCACCAGTGCGTAGAGGATTTCGTCGGGTCGGGGCGCATCGTGCACTCCGGCATCTGTGGCACTCATGTGACTTCGGACGTAAGAGGCACCCACGTGGCCTAGCGGAATCATGAGCCTGGATCCAACCGCACCGATCATCTTCGACGACGGGACGACGGCTTTCGTCCCGCCGAGGACCTCTCGTATACCCCACCCGCCAGGCTCGTGCCAAAGGGCCCCGTGCTCGAGTTCACCGTTCACCCCGACGATGGCGCCCTTGCCGTATGATTCGATGACGGCTGGATCGCCGCCGAGCGCGTCCACGAGATCGGCGGCGAGCCGCCGACCGAGCGACTTCAGATCGGCCATCATGGGCAAGAGGTCCGCCTCATAGTGGCCGGCGTACGGATTCCTGACGACCGCGGCGGCAGTGCCGACCAGCAGCGGTGGATCGATGACTGCGCCGCCGTCGTGCAGGACGGTCTCGACGCTCACGACCAGCTTTCGGATCTGAACCAGCGACACTCTCGGACCTCACGGCTCGCATGGCGCGATCGCCTCGTACGACCGCGCAATACGATACACCTGTTTCGTGGACGCGCAAATCAGCAGGCGTCTCGCCGGCGCGATTGTCGTGGCGGCAGCTGGGATGCTCGTCCTGGCCCAGCCGATGCCCAGCAACTACCGTCTCGGGCGGGCAGGTTGGCCGTACATGTACGACGGCGTGCTCGGCAGCCGCAGGGCGACCCGCCGTTCAGCAACACGCTCATGCAGAAAATCGTTTCGGCCGTGGAGGCCTAGTCTAATGAGAACACGACCACCCTCCCGCTTCGGGCCGCACCGCCCGGGCCTCGTCCTGATCATCGCATGCTCGCTGCTGATGGCCTGCGGCACGTCCCACGTGCCGCGCGGACTCCTTGGTGAGCCCGCCCGGGGAAGCGCCCGGATACGTCTACTACACGCCCCTCACATCGTCGACCACCTATTTGATCGAGGCGGGCAGCGGCGCCGTCGTTCACACGTGGGAGAGCGAGTGCGCCCCCACCGCGTCCGTCTATCTGCTCGACAACGGCAACCTGCTCCGGGGCGGAAAAATGCCGGAGGTCGAGGTATTCAGTGGCGGCGGACAGGGCGGCAGGCTCCAGGAGTTCGCATGGGATGGCGAAGTCGTCTGGGACTTCCGGTGCGCCACTGAGGAGTACCTTCTGCATCACGACACCGCGCTTCTTCCTAACGGCAACATCCTGGCGATTGCATGGGAAGAGAAGTCGCGCGAAGAGGCGGGGGAGATGGGGTATCGGCCGGAGATGACCCCCGAGAGTGGCGTCTGGCCTGACATGATCGTCGAGATCGAGCCCCAGGGCCGCACAGGCGGCCGGATCGTGTGGGAGTGGCACGCCTGGGACCACATGATCCAAGACTACGATGACAATGCGGGTAATTTCGCTGACCCGGCGGCCCACCCCGAGCTCGTCGACATCAATGCCGGTCGCCGGGTGCCAGGCAACGTCATGCAGGACGATATCGCACGGTATCGTGAGCTCGGATATGTGCCGGAAGGCGACGGTCACAACCCGTCGTCGGACCTCATGCATTCCAACGCGATCGCGTACAACGCAGAATTGGATCAGATCGTACTGAGCCCGCGCGTCTTCAGCGAGATCTGGGTCATCGACCACAGCACCACCACGGCGGAGGCCCGTGGCAGCACGGGAGGTCGCTGGGGCCGCGGAGGTGACTTGCTCTACCGCTGGGGGAATCCGCAGGTGTACGGGCAAGGCACGGAAGCCGACCAGATCCTTTTCGGTCAGCACGATATCCGCTGGGTACCGGAGGGGATGCCGGGTGCCGGCAACTTCACGGTATTCAACAACGACAACGTCACACCGGGCGGGACCTATTCCGCCGTCTTCGAGTTCGCGCCCCCTACCGACGCGTCGGGCGCGTACGTCCTGGGGGACGGAGAGGCGTTTGGTCCAGAAGAAGTGATCTGGAGCTACACTGCGCCCGACCGGCCTGACTTCTACGGCTCGTTCATCTCCGGGGCGCACCGGCTCGCGGGGGGCAACACCCTGATCACCTCGGGGCCCCAGGGACGCTTCTTCGAAGTGACCACCGACGGGGAGATCGTCTGGGAGTTCTGGTCGCCGACGTCTGGCGATGTGGCTTCCCCCCCACGCGGCGCCGCCATCCGTGCCAACCCCTACGCCGTATTTAGGGCGACGTATGTTGCGGGCGACCATCCGGCCCTGAGAGGTCGGAATCTCGTTCCGCTGGATCCGCAGCCGAGGCTGATCCCGCCCAACGTACAATCCGAGCCGCCAGCCAACGTGGCTGACCCGACCGCGTCTCTGCACGCGCTCTGCGACGAGTTTTTCGAACGCGGACTTGAACTCAACCCAATGCGGGCGTCCTCAATTGGCGATTACCGCTTCAATGATCAGTACGCCAATTCGATCGGTCCAGAACATCGTAAAGCCAGCCACCAGCTCGATGAGACATTCCTCGCGCGCCTCCTAAATATCGATCGCAAGCAACTCTCACGTCAGGACAGATTGAGCTACGACTTGTTCCGGCTCCATCGTGAGCAGTCGCTCGAGAGCGAACAATTTCCCGGCCACCTGCAACCGATCAACCAGCGTTCCTCGGCCTTGAATTCATTTGTGCAACTCGGTAGCGGTACCAGCGTTCACCCCTTCAAGACGATTAAGGACTACGATGACTGGTTGTCACGAATTGATGGATTCGTCGTGTACGTTGACCAGGCGATCACCAACATGCGGGAGGGCGTGCGACAGGGCGTGGTGCAACCGCGTATTCTGATGACCGAGTCTCTGAAGCAGATCGAGTCGCAGATTGTCGACTCGGCGGAAGACAGTGGTTTCTGGGCGCCGATCGAAAATATGCCCATCGAATTCAGTCAGGAAGAACGGGGACGACTTACGGTGGCATTCAAAGATGCTATCGAGAATAAGGTTCTTCCAAGTTATCAACGGGTTGCCAATTTTATCGCAGACGAGTATCTGGCGGCGGCACGGGACACGGTTGGGCTGTATGCATTGCCTGACGGACAAGAATGGTACGCCTACAACGTCAAGCGTGTGACCACCACTGACCTGACGCCTGACGAGATCCATCAAATTGGCCTGGACGAAGTTGCGCGCATTCACAACGAAATGCGCGGTGTCATGACCGAAGTCGGGTTCGAGGGCGACCTCAAGGATTTCTTCGACTACGTAAATAGCGACGAGAAGTTCTATTACGATGAAGCCGACGAATTGATTCAGGGCTATCGCGACATGTACGAACGGATTTCGGCATTGTCGATGAAACTGTTCGACGTTTTTCCCAAGAGTTTAGCGCCCCCGATTTCTCTGGACAGTAGATTGGCAAAGACAGCGGGTCCAGAGAGAAAGGGACGTGATGGCCCAGAAGCCGAGGGAGAACAAGGCGACCGCAGGTCGTGAGAAGGTACCCGAGCGGTGGAGTGCCCAGCAGAAAACGGAGGTGGTGCTGCGCCTGCTACGGGGTGAGGACCTGGTGGAGGTCAGCCGCGAGGTACAGGTCTCACCGCCGGAGCTGGAGGAATGGCGGCGGGTGTTCCTGGAGACCGGTCAGCAGGGACTGAGACGCCGGGGCCGAGACCCTGGAGAACGGGAGCTGACCCGGACCCGGGCGAAGCTGGGAGAGTTGACGATGCGACTGGAGCTTGCGAGAGAACTCCTGGAAAAAAGGGGGTACGGGGACGAGCTGGAGAAGCTCTTGAAGCGCGGACGCGGGTGAGTCCGGGGACAGGGCGGCTCTACCCTCTGACGATGATCTGCGAGGTCTGGCGGGTGGGGCGCTCGACGGTCTACGCGGCCCGAGATCGAGAAGAGAGCGACGGGCCGGCAGGGCTGAAGAAGCGCGGACCGAAGACGAAGCTGAGCGACGAGGAGTTGGTGGAGGAGATCCGACAGGTGCTGAAGGAGAGCGACTTCCTGGGCGAAGGCCACCGGAAGGTCCGGGCCCGTCTGAGAGCCAAGGGGATCGGTGTGGGCAAGAACCGCGTGCTGCGGCTGATGCGGGAGAATGGGCTGCTGGCCCCCGTACGGCGCGGAAAGCACCCGCGTGGGGACCGGAGCCACAGCGGCCGGATCACGCGACGGATGTGCCGAACGAGCTGTGGGGTACGGACGCGACGCGGTTCTACACGAAGGAGGATGGGTGGTGCTGGTTCTTCGTGGCGGTGGATCACTGCATCACAGACGTGGTGGGCTGGCACGTGGCGAAGAAGGGCGATCGGTGGGCAGCGCTCGAGCCGATCCGCCAGGGTGTACGAACCCACATGGACGGCTACGCGCCCAAGATCGCTCTGGGGCTCGGCCTACGGCACGACTGGGGCCCTCAGTACACCGCCCATCAGTTCCAAGGAGAGCTGGCCTGGCTCGGGATCCGCTCGACGGCCTCGTACGTAGGAGAGCCGGAGTGCAACGGCGTCGCGGAACGCTTCATGCGGACGCTGAAGGAAGAGTGCCTGTACCTCCACGACTTCGAGAGCCTCGAGGAGGCCAGGCAGGAGATCGATGCGTTCATCGAACGCTACAACCGCGGGTGGCTCCTGGAGCGGCACGGGTATCGGACCCCGGCCCAGGTCCGTCAGGAGCTCACCCTGAAGGCGGCATGATTAGGCCGCCGACTTGTCCAGGAAACCGGAACCGGTACAAGAGCAGCCTCGAAGTGCGTCGAGTCGAACCGTTTCGCGAAGCGTCAGCTGGTGGCGCCTCCTATCGTACTGGCACGCCGGACGGTAGCCGAGCCGGCGTTTTTTACGCCAACGCCTATGACATCAAGGCACGTCCAATCTGGAATATGGAGTCGTTATTCCTGCACGAGGCGATTCCCGGCCATCATTTCCAGCGCTCCCTCCAGGTCGAAAATACGGACCTGCCAAGCTTCCGACGATTTGGCGGCAATTCGGCGTTCACCGAAGGTTGGGGTCTTTATGCCGAGATGCTCGGCAAGGAAATTGGCGTCTATACCGATCCGTATCAGTACTTTGGCCTCTTGAACGGCGAGCTCTGGCGCGCTATTCGCCTGGTCGTTGATACCGGCCTGCACACAAAAGGATGGACGCGACAGGACGTGCTCGACTACATGTACGCGAATTCGGCGGTAAAAGAATCGCGGGCCGTTCCTGAAGTCGGGCGTATCATCGCCAGCCCGGGTCAGGTCCTGGCATACAAGATTGGTCAGCTCAAGATCCGTGAACTGCGCGATGACGCGGAGGAGCGCCTGGGTGACCAATTTGACATCAAAGCATTCCACACCCAAGTGCTGATGGATGGCCCGATGCCGTTATCGATGCTTGAGGACAAGATCGACGACTGGGTGGAATCACAACTGTAAAACGATTTCATGGCACGACTAAGGGGTCAACCCGAGTGTGCTGCAACTATTCAACGAATTGGAGGACAAAATGGCAGGAATTGCATTAAAGCAACCTATTGGAAAAGAGGTTCGTGTTGTCGATTCTAAGTGTGAATCAGGTGTTAGATGTGACATTCACGCTGTTAATGACAACCAAACGATTATCACTGACGAACCGCTTGAGCGTGGTGGGACTGGGACCGCGTTTAGCGCCCCCGATTTCTCTGGACAGTAGATTGGCAAAGACAGCGGGTCCAGAGAGAAAGGGACGTGATGGCCCAGAAGCCGAGGGAGAACAAGGCGACCGCAGGTCGTGAGAAGGTACCCGAGCGGTGGAGTGCCCAGCAGAAAACGGAGGTGGTGCTGCGCCTGCTACGGGGTGAGGACCTGGTGGAGGTCAGCCGCGAGGTACAGGTCTCACCGCCGGAGCTGGAGGAATGGCGGCGGGTGTTCCTGGAGACCGGTCAGCAGGGACTGAGACGCCGGGGCCGAGACCCTGGAGAACGGGAGCTGACCCGGACCCGGGCGAAGCTGGGAGAGTTGACGATGCGACTGGAGCTTGCGAGAGAACTCCTGGAAAAAAGGGGGTACGGGGACGAGCTGGAGAAGCTCTTGAAGCGCGGACGCGGGTGAGTCCGGGGACAGGGCGGCTCTACCCTCTGACGATGATCTGCGAGGTCTGGCGGGTGGGGCGCTCGACGGTCTACGCGGCCCGAGATCGAGAAGAGAGCGACGGGCCGGCAGGGCTGAAGAAGCGCGGACCGAAGACGAAGCTGAGCGACGAGGAGTTGGTGGAGGAGATCCGACAGGTGCTGAAGGAGAGCGACTTCCTGGGCGAAGGCCACCGGAAGGTCCGGGCCCGTCTGAGAGCCAAGGGGATCGGTGTGGGCAAGAACCGCGTGCTGCGGCTGATGCGGGAGAATGGGCTGCTGGCCCCCGTACGGCGCGGAAAGCACCCGCGTGGGGACCGGAGCCACAGCGGCCGGATCACGCGACGGATGTGCCGAACGAGCTGTGGGGTACGGACGCGACGCGGTTCTACACGAAGGAGGATGGGTGGTGCTGGTTCTTCGTGGCGGTGGATCACTGCATCACAGACGTGGTGGGCTGGCACGTGGCGAAGAAGGGCGATCGGTGGGCAGCGCTCGAGCCGATCCGCCAGGGTGTACGAACCCACATGGACGGCTACGCGCCCAAGATCGCTCTGGGGCTCGGCCTACGGCACGACTGGGGCCCTCAGTACACCGCCCATCAGTTCCAAGGAGAGCTGGCCTGGCTCGGGATCCGCTCGACGGCCTCGTACGTAGGAGAGCCGGAGTGCAACGGCGTCGCGGAACGCTTCATGCGGACGCTGAAGGAAGAGTGCCTGTACCTCCACGACTTCGAGAGCCTCGAGGAGGCCAGGCAGGAGATCGATGCGTTCATCGAACGCTACAACCGCGGGTGGCTCCTGGAGCGGCACGGGTATCGGACCCCGGCCCAGGTCCGTCAGGAGCTCACCCTGAAGGCGGCATGATTAGGCCGCCGACTTGTCCAGGAAACCGGAACCGGTACACGCGGCCTCACCATTGATGCACTTTGCCGCCTCGCTAGCAGCTTGCCAAACGGTTCAGGTTGTTAAGGTCGCCAAAGCAATGCGATTCAAGCACGGTGCCATCAACATTAAATCCTCCACGACCACGGACAAAATCGCGTCGGTGGAAGGAGACGAGAAGGTAATGCGTTTCTGCGGGGCAGAACTGACTATCGATATTGAAACCAACGAATCGCCGGAGAAATTGGAGCGACTGAAACGCTTGTCTGAGGATCGCTGTCCGGTGGGCAGAATCTTCACCGACGCGGGATACCCACCAACGGTAATTTGGAATGTGCTCCCGCTCAAGGAATAAGGGCTCTTCAGCAGAATCTGTGGGTGACTTTGGGTGGGGGTAAGTCTCCAAGGGTATGATACAAGGCGATTTCGAGGGCTCGGAAGGTTCGATCTGCGTCAACAATACCATTATCCAGGAACAACCGACGATCATTGGGATTTGTGAACCACACCCGCGTCGAGAAGCGGCAAGAAGTGCGGTACAAGCGACTCACCATCCAAAACAACATCCGTTGAGAGCGCGAATGCTGTTCACCGAACGCTCGGCCTAGCCCCCGGATGGCGACGAGTACCGTCGGGACGCCGGCGAGGCGGGACGCGACCGAGGCAAGAATGTTGGACTTGGTGGTGAAAGTGATCACGACGTCGAACCGGTGTCGACGTGCGGCTCGGAAGACGCGGAAAGCATAGAGCAGGTCCAAGCGGGCTGCATGAACCGATCCATGGGAGTATCGATCACTTCAGCTGGCAGAGCTCGCAACTCCTCGTCGAAATCACCAACCTCGCACAGGATGGATGACCGGAATCCACCATTTTGGGAAAGGATCTGACTGAATCGTTCGCGAAGGATGAACGACTACGTCCATCAGCGACAAGAGCGCAGGGGCGTCCTCATGCCATCCCGTGAATACGACGCGATCGGACAGCCCGGCTTCCGCCACCTGACGCCTCAGGTTGTCCGCGTATTCCGATACGCGTCGAGAATGGGATCTCCAATGATCAACAGCCTAGCCTCCGCGTGCGCTGCCGCCACTCGACGAACAAATGCTGCTATCAAGTGATGGACGCCTTAGGGAGGATACAATTGACCGAGGTAGGCAAAGTTCAGCTGCCCCTCAGAAATCTCGAATTCGGTCTTGAGAGCCGAATGATCCGAGGCCAGAGTCCCGTCTACCTCGGAGATGTCCAGGCTGATCTCGAGAATGTCGATTCTCTGACCAAGAGTGCGTACCAGCCTGCGATACCGATCGTCGCGGTTCGAGCAGCTGAAGAAAAGGGTCCGATCAGCCCACAGGAGCCCGATCCGATCGAGCAGAGGTTTTGTGGCCGTCAGTAAGACACGGGATAGGCCGGCAACAAATTCGCCGACCTTTTATCGCCCCCGCTAGCGAGACTCAGCGGCGACCGCCTCGACCTCGCGCCAGACTCGCAGCAGATTGCCGCCCCAGAGCTTCTCGATGTCGTCTCGGCTGTAGCCCCTGCGCACCAACTCCAGTGTGACGTTCAATGTCTCGCTGGCGTCGAACCAATCGACAATGCCACCGCCACCGTCGAAGTCTGAGCTCAGCCCCACGTGATCGATGCCGATCAGGTCGACCGCGTGGTCCACATGATCGATGAAATCACCGACGTCGGCGTAGCCGATCTCACGGAGACGGGTCATGATCTCGCCGCGCTCATCGGCGTGGAGCGAGAGCGCATCTCTGAGTCGCTCCAGCCCGAAATCCGCCAGTAGCTCAGAGGTCGCCTCCTGTTGCTCCGGCGTTAGGGCCTTAACGAAGACAGCAAGGGCCGTGGCCTGCGTGACCCCGCCGTTATTCTTGAGCGCGAGTAGTGTCTCGTCGTCCATGTTGCGGAAATGGTCCCTGACTGCGCGTGTGTTGGAGTGGGATGCGATAACAGGTGCGCGGGAGAGTCGTATCGCGTCGAGCGCCGCGGCCTTTGAGACGTGAGAGACATCGACCATGATGCCGAGCCGATTCATTTCGGCAATGACTCGTTCTCCAAACGCGCTGATCCCGTCATGCTCCGATTCTTCGTCCCCGAACTCGGGGCGCGGCCGTGAGGAATCGGAGATGTCGTTGTGTCCGCCGTGGGACAGCGTGATGTAGCGGGCACCGAGTTCGTGGTAGCGCTGGAGGAGCGAGAGATCATTACCAATGACGTACCCGTTCTCGATGCCGATGGCGGCGACGAGCTTACCGGAAGAGTGGATGCGTGCGACGTCGTCAGCGGAGTAGGCCAACTCGATGAGATCCGGATACATCTCGTCCACCATGCGGTGGATCGCATCGAACTTCGTCATTGCATCGGTTTTCGCTTGCGCGTAGTTCTCCGGCGTCCGTTCAGTCTGACCCACAAAAACGATAAAAAACCCGACGTCGAGTCCACCCGCACGCATCTTTTCGAGATTGACCTGGCGGACACCGTTCAGCGGATCGACGGACTCGGTCGCGAAGTCGAACGAGATATCGTCGTGACTGTCGATGGTGATCACCGCGTCGTGAATGACCTCGCCGGTGGCGCGGAGATCGGCCTCCGACATCTGAGCGGGATCTGTGTCGGCGCACCCGATCATCGCCAGCAAGAGGATTACGCAGAGCGGTATGGAACGTGGTTTCATTTCGACCCCCTCAGGGTTGTCGGGTCTGGGCTTAGCCGGCTGTGTTATCGGGCGGTCTCCGTCCCGGCTCCGTAGGCCTCCATCAATTTTGCATCCACCCCTTCTGCGAGTACCCGCATGATTCCGGCGGGCGGCGCACGGTGTCGCAGCGCCTGGACCATGTACTTCATTGCCGGGTCGATGCGATTGAAGAACGTGCGGTAGCCTTCGCATAGGTAGTTCAGACCGGCTTCGAACCAGTTCACGACGACGACCGGGCCGATGCCCTGTAGCACCCGGTCCGGCACATCTTACATCTTCTGGAGAAGGTATTTCAACCGCTCCAACCGGTGGGGCCCGTTATGAGCCACAGCCCGTCGCTGGCGTAGCTGCGCCCAAGCATCGAGAATGAAAGACCGACGAGCTTTAGTACTGCCAGTCGAACGTCCGATTGTCTACTTGGGAGGCAATATGTCATCGTCACGATTCCGAGCGTCCGTGCTTCTCACCTGCACAACCGCTCTGTTCGCGGGGTGTGCCCCGTCCGAAGCCCCGGCCATATCGGGCAACCCGATCACCGGCGAGGGCCTACCGAACCCGAACCCGACGGTGACGGCGAACTGGGGGAACCTTCCCGAAGGAAGAGAGTGGGGGACGACCGCGGGTATAGACATCGACCCGTTCGACGGGCACATCTGGGCTTATGAGCGGTGCGGTGCCGGCAACCTCAGTGGGGGTCGGGTCAACTGCGAGACAAACCCGGTCGACCCGATATTCAAGTTCGACCGCAATACCGGTGAGGTCCTCGCCAACTTCGGGGCAGGGCTGTTCGTCACGCCGCACGGCATCCACGTGGACAGCGACGGCAACGTGTGGGTGACCGACTACGCCGGAAACCAGGCCGGGACCAAGGGGCATCAGGTCTTCAAGTTCAGCCCCTCAGGTGAGGTGCTGCTGACGCTCGGCACGGCTGGGCAGCCGGGAAGCGGGCCGAACCAGCTGAATCAACCCAACGACGTGATTACGGCGCCGGATGGCAGCATCTTCGTCGCGGACGGGCACAGTGGCCAGAACGACAACCCGCCGGAGGGCGCGACCGCGCGTATCATTAAGTACGCATCAGACGGCACCCACATCACGGAGTGGGGGCAGATCGGCCCGCGACACGGTGATTTCCGGACGCCGCACTCGTTGGCATTCGATTCCCAAGGTCGCCTGTTCGTTGCTGATCGCGGCAACCACCGCATCGAGATCTTCGATCCGGATGGCAACTACCTCGACTCGCGGTATATGTACGGGCGCATAAGCGGCATCGTCATCACCGCGGACGACATGCTTTATGCGATCGACTCGGAATCCAGCCCGACGCGCCACCCCAACTGGCGTAACGGTGTCCGCATCGGGCACGTCGACGAGGACCTGGTCACCGGCTTCATCCCCCCCTTCGAGAGGGAAGACAGGGTCTATCAGGGAGCCGCAGGTGAGGGCATCGCCGTCGACGCGGACGGAAACGTGTACGCCGCCGAAGGGCCGAACTCACTGCGTTGGGCCGGTGGCGCGTTTACGAAATACGGCGTCGGCCGGTGAGTCGCGCGATCATTCCCTGGTAGCACGCTGCGGCCGCCGCCTCGGGTTGTTCATCGTCCTCGGGGTGTCCCACTCGAAGCGGTCGTCTCGCTTGTAGACCTTGCCGTCCTTCATGACGAAGTGGACTTCTCGCAGCGCGGCCACGTCACTCAGTGGATCGTCATTCACGGCGATGATGTCGGCCGCCAGGCCCGCCTTGAGAATGCCGCTGTTCACTCCGAGCAGGTCGGCGGAGTTCATCGTGAGCATCTGTAGGATGTACGAGGACGGGATGTCTGCATCCTTGTAGCTGTCCAGGAACTCCAGCGTGAGCTCCCCGCGGGTCCACCCGTCCCGGATGTAGACCACGTCGGTGCCGAACGCGATGGGCGTGCCGATGGAGTACGCGCGACGAATCCGATCGAGGCTTCTCGCATAACTCTCCGGGTTCCGCCGTGAAGCGGGGAAGTCGGTGCCGACCAGATACGTGCCCCGCTCGGCCATGAGGCGGAGCGTCTCGTCGCTCGGCCTGGAGCCGTGCTCGATGGACGCGACCCCGGCGAGGGTGGCGTTGCGGATGCCCTCGTCGCTGGTAGCGTGTGTCATGATCTTGATGCCTACGTCACCGGCCTCCTCGACGGCCGCCCGGATGTCGTCCTCGGAGTAGAAGTAGGGCTGGTTGTCGACGATGAGCTTTATGAACGTGGCGCCGTAGTGGATGTTCTCCCGGATCGCCTTGCGGATCTCGTCTCGGGTGTCCGCATAGGTATACTCGGGGTTGCCGAGGCCGGGCTTCTCCGGCTGCATCTGAAACTGGCCGCCGAAGGGTGCGATCATGATGCCCGCGGCCTTCATGTTGGGCCCCGGAATCCAGCCGCCCTCGATGGCTCGTCTGAGAGTCACGTCTCCGTAGAGCCCGTTATTACCTGCGTCGCGAACCCACGTAAAGCCGGTCTCCAGCATGTTGCGGGCTTGCATGGTTCCCTGCGCCACACGGAAGGCCGTGGTCTCGATCAGGCTTGTGTAGTAGTAGGAGCCGTAGTCGTTGATGTCGGCACCGGGCATTTCGGTGAGGGCCAGATGGGTATGCACGTCCATCATCCCGGGCAGGACGTACGAGTCCGAGAGGTCGATCACCTCGGCCCCCGAGGGGATGCCGACGTTCGGCCCGACCTCCTGGATGATGCCGTCCTGGACCAGGATAATCTGGTTCGCGACCACCTGGCCGTTCTCCACGTCGATCATGTTGCCGGCACGGATGGCGATGGTCTGGGCTGAAGCCGAGACGACTGGTCCGAAGAGGAGAAGGAAGAGGCCGCACGCGGCCGTGTGAAACGAAGCGAGGTCCAAGCGCACTCGACTCATGAGATGTCCTCCGGTGGAGGGTTGATGCACGGCTGGGGTAGGTGATCCACCTCAGCCCCCCGGTGTCAGCAGCAGGCGGTACTCGGCGACGGCCTCGACGGCCTCGCGGCTGAACGACAGCGGGAAGTACTCCTGGTTTGCCCAGCTCTCCGTGAGGTTGCCGTAGAACGGACTACCGGGACGTTCCGATTGTCCGGGTGCGTTCGTGCCTACCGATCCATCGAGATTCGAGAAGTCGATGACCTCGCGGAACGTGGCTCCCACGGCCGCTACCGTGCCGGCACCACCCGTCCGCTCCGCGGCGGGCAGGTCGTATGCGGACACGAGCGGGTGGGGGAACTCGCTCCGGTTGGTGCGCCCCCAACGCCATTCGGACGGGTCGTCACCCTGCTCCTCACGCAGCATCCGGAGCGCGGTCGCGAGCACATACTCCGGATCGATCTCTGGCTCCGGATCGACCTCCGGGCCAGCCGTTCGCTGTCCGAAGCCGAGGTCTCCCAGCGCTCTACGAGCATGGCCGAAGAGGGCCGCGGCGCGGTCCTCTCGCCTGTAGACTCCGTCCCACGCGGTCAGCTCTCGTCTATAACGCTCGAGTTGCGGATCCTCGGCGGTCCACCCGCGGAACATCTCCAGCAACTCGGCCGCGGACGCCGAGAACGCGTCGTGCTGCAGGTCCTTGGAGTCCTGCACCGTGACTGCGTTCCCACTCGAAAGAACCTCGGATACGCGCTCGAAGCGCGGGAAGGTACCCTGGGTCTTGAAGTAGAGCGGTGGGTCGTAGCCCGGCGGATGGATGTCGTGATTGGCGGTTCCGACCCAGCCGCGCTCGGGGTTCAGCTCCCGAGGAAGGTCGTCCCTGAAGCCCCGCCACTCATACTCGCCCGTGCCCGGCACCGGCAGCCTCCCGTGCCATCCGTCCCTGCGGGGGGAGAGAGCTGAGGCCTGCCACGCGATGTTTCCTGATGCGTCGCCGCAGACCATGTTTTCCGTTGGCGCGAACCAGTAGTCCAGCGCCTCCAGGAACTCGATGCAGTCCGCCGCCACATTGAGCCGCAGCGCGGCGAGGTAGCCGGTGCTGCCCGGCTCGTGCATGGTCGAGCGCATGGCGTACATCAGGTTATTCTCCGCGTCCTCGTAGAAGATGGGCCCGTGGCGCGAGAACTTGAGTTCGACGACCTCCGTCTCGCCGCCGCGGATGTGGATGGTGTCGTACTCGATTCTGAGCGATTCCCACGCGCCTCCGAAGCGGACTTGGTTCGGGTCATCCGGGTTGACCTCTTCGACGTAGACATCGGACTGGTCGGTGCCGACGATCGTGAGACCCCAGGCGATCTGCCCGTTGTGACCGATCGCCACACCCGGTAGAACCGGCTCCGTGGAGCCGATCGCAGCCCAGCCGGGAGCGTCGAGGTGCACCAGGTACCTGAGCGAGGGATTGGTGACCCCACGGTGCGGATCGTTTGCGACGATCACCTGACCGCTCGCGGTGCGCGAGCCGCTGATCGCCCAATTGTTGCTTCCGGGCGACGTCTCCCGCACTCCGAGATTCAGGGAGACCCGCGCGTCCAGCCACGTGTCGAAGGGAGGTACCAGCTCGGGCCTGACGATGGTGCCCTGAAAGCCCTGGAGACCGGAGGCGACCGCGCCGTCGATGATCGAGTAGTCTACCCGCTCGGGGACTACCAAGTCCCGGTACGGTGTCGTGCGCGCCTGCCGATTGGCCTCCTCTGCCCCCATCTCGACCACATTCCGAGCGAGCTGGAGCTCGCGTCTGATGTCTCGCGTGGGCATCGCGGTCGCGATCCGGAGCAGCGGAGTCTCGACGCTCCACGGGTCAGGGTGGAGGCCAGTCAACTCGAACTCGACGGGTAGCTCACCCGTCGCCTCGGCATGCTCTATGTAGGCGTTTACTCCGGACGAGAATGCCTCGAGGATGCGGCGGCCTTCCGGGTGGTAGCTGCCGAACTCCTCGTCGGTCCATGGCCCCCGGTACTTGATGAGCCTCGCCAGCCGGTCATGCTCCAGAGCTTCGGCACCCAAGATCTCCGCCAGCCGACCCTCTCCGGCGCGCCTGTACATGTCCATCTGCCAAAGACGATCCTGCGCTTGGACGAAGCCCTGGGCGAAGAAGAGGTCGTCGATGTTGTCCGCGTAGATGTGGGGGACGCCCCAGGGATCCCGGATCACTTCCACCTCTGCTCGAAGGCCCGGGACCGATATCGTCCCCTCGATCTGCGGGAGATGCGATTGTGCCAGGTCCGCGAAGTTGCTTGGCGGCGACTCGCAGGCGGTTGGCGCGAGGATCACGCAGGTCATGAGGAGAACTCGCGCCGCGGCGGTCACGTGGGTCGGGAGTGCGGCCACGCCCGTGACGGGCCCCCGCCTCGCTCGTGAGCCTCGGTTCGCTTGCTGCGGTCGAGACGTGCGCATGTCGACTCCCAGGAGTGTCTGGTCATGCTCATAGGATTGGTCACGGCAGCGCGAACACCAGGATGTCGGCTCCGCCGGCGATCGCCAAGAACTGCTGGCCATCTGCCATATAGGTCATGGGTGAGGCTTTCCAGCGCTGATTGGCCTGGAAACGCCAGAGTGGACGGCCGTCGGCCGCGTCGGCGGCAGCGAAGGCTCCACTGTCATCCCCGTAGAACACGAGTCCGCCCGCGGTGCTGAGCACACCGCCCCAGCTGTTGGCGGGTCCGGCCTGTGGGATCTCCCAGACGATGTCGCCGGTGTCGAGGTCGAGGGCGCGCAGGTACTTCTTGCCCGGTTCGCCCGGGACCCGCCGAGTGGAGCCGCCATAGAACGACTCGCCCTCCCTCCACCAGTCGTCCGACTTCGTGTAGATATTGCACTTCTCCAGCGCCATCACGTAGAACAGGCCGGTGGCGGCGCTGAACGCACTCGACATCCAGTTGGTCGCTCCCTCGATGGCGGGGCACGCCTCGACACCGTCGACACTGGGTTCGGCCTCGGGGATGAGCACTGGGCGTCCGTCTGCGCCGATACCGCTCGCCCAGGTGAGGTTCTCCACGAAGGGCTCGGCCAGCAGGAGCTCGCCGGTCAGGCGGTCCAGCACGTAGAAGAAGCCGTTGCGGCTGGCCTGCGCGAGCAGCTTCCGCTCCACACCGTCGAACGGCGCGTTGATCAGCATGGCCGTCTGCTGGGCGTCCCAATCGTGCACGTCGTGGGGTGTGTACTGAAAGTGCCATTCGAGAGCCCCGTCATCCGGGTCGAGGGCCAGCACGGAGTTGGAGTACAGGTTGTCCCCCAGGCGCTCGTCGCCGTTGAAGTCGGGGCAGGGGTTGCCGGTGGTCCAGTATAGGAGGTCGGCCTCGGGATCGTAGGTGCCAGTGAGCCAGGCAGCCCCGCAAGGGTGCTCCAGGGCCCGACCAACCCAAGTCTCGGAGAGCGGCTCGCCGGGGAGCGGCACCGTCCAGAAGCGCCAGACCTCCTCGCCCGTGTCCGCGCGGTAGCCCGCGACGAAACCGCGGGCGCCTTCATCTCCTCCGGAGGTACCGGAGATCACCAGGTCTTTGACCACAAGTGGAGCCGACGTGGCACCGTAGTGCTCGCGGTAGTCGGCCATCTCGACGTCCCAGAGCACGCTGCCGGTACGTCGGTGTAGCGCGATGAGGTGGGCGTGGTCAGTCGCTAGGAACACCCGGTTGCCCAGAACCGCCCCGCCTCGGTTGATTCCACCGGCCGCGTCGCCCACGAGCCCGGTCGTGCGGGGTCGGGAGAAGTGCCAGATCTGACGACCGGTTGCGGCGTCCAGCGCATACACCTGGTTGGCCGTGGTTACATACATCGTGCCGTCCACGACCACTGGCGTGACCTGTAGGCGGCTGGCATTCCGAATGGGAAAGAGCCAGTCGAGCCGGAGTTCCGAGACGTTGCCGGCATCGATCCGATCGAGCGTGCTGTGTCGGTTGCCGCTCAGGCGCCCGTGGTAGGTGGGCCAATCTCCGGGCGTGGGGTCGACGATCTCCGAGAAGGGGATGTCGCGGGGCGGTTCGCTCGCTGCGGTTTCCTCGGGGGGCGCCGGCTGGTCGGCGGCAGCGGCTACAAGCGAGCGCACGTATCCGATCAGGGTGTCGAGCTCCCCGTCCTCCAAGGTGGAGGCGGGCATGCCCCCCTCGGGGATTCCCGCTCGGACCAGCGCCCGAAGCGTCTCCGGGGCGCTCGCACCGACTCCCCCGGGGTGCACGATGCTGGGACCCAACTCGCCACCGGCTCCGTCGCCTCCGTGGCATCGGGCGCACGAGCCCTCGAAGAGCTGTATACCGGACCGCTCTATGTCATGCGGCTCACGGGTGTCGCCATCGGTGGCTTCGGCCCCGAACACCAGATAACCGAAACGGCTCGGTTCATGGACGTCCGAGAGGGTTGGGGACCAGGCCAGCTCCTCGACGTCTTGGCCGACACTGCGGCTGTAGCGATAGAAGTTTGCACGCCAGCTATCGCCCGGATCCGGTGTAGGCCCCGCCAGGTCGGAGAAAGGCACCCTCACCTCGGCGACCCACCGCACGTCCTGGTCGCTGCTGTCCTGGATCGTGCCCTGCACGGTGACTGCACTGGTCATACCCTCGGCGGTGTAGGTCCAGTCGCCTTTGATACCCTGCGAAATCCCGGAGTCGTCGAGGCTGTTGTGGATGACGGCATCGAAGACGGCCCCCAAAGGATTCCACTGGAGCTCGACGTACTCGGTGAGATCCTCCGGTGTGATGAAGAGTTCGGCTACCTCCTCTTCCCAGAAACGGCTGTCACGTTCGGTGAACGTTCCCTGGATATCCGAATCGTACACGATCCAGGCCATGTAGAGAGCCGACGCGTCGTAGAACAGGCGGACCTCGGTCGCGTCTTGGCCCGCGCCGGATCCATCATTGCGGACAAGGCGAAGTTCAGCGGCTGTAGCCCATACGGACTCGGCTAAACGGCCGTCTATGGTCACTGCTAAAGGGCCGTCTACGGCCACTGCGACGTCGGCTCGGGGGATCGTGATCCGGCTGGGGGAGACGTCGGAGGATTGTTGCGCGTCCACGACGGTCGGTGTGATGGTGGCTATGGCCGGGAGAGCAAGTTCGGGAGCCAGCCATGCTGCGGCCCGCGTCCGTCGGGCACACCGACGGTGGAGCTTGCAGCTCTTGTGCCGACTACAGTCAGGTCGGTCGGGCATGTGGGGGTGCCTCGGTCCCGTGGACATGTGCGCTACACGTGTGGCTTACTCGCGGGCGGGCGTTCATGATACGGTTGGGGGCGCGGAGTTCAAAGTGTGACACGACTGTCGAGACGGGCCGTACGTTCCTGGAGTGGAGACGCAGACGTCGTCGATGTCCTTATCTGGGAGGAAGAAATCATGAGCGCGAGATCCCTGGCATGCGGACTCGTGACCGTGGGTGCGGCCGCTCTCCTGGGCGCTTGCTCTAGCTCGCCCACAGACGAGGCCGCAGGGCCGGATGGGCCCACCGTGCTGCTCTCCGTCCTCCCCGCAGGCGGGGCCGTAGACATCTCCCTCACCACTGATATCACCGTCGGGTTCAGTAGAACGATATCCGACAACCTGAGGCACTTCGTAGCTCTGCACGACGGCGACTGTCCGGGGCCGGTCGTGTCCGGAACGTGGACTCGCACGTCGGATGGGATGGGGCTCGGCTTTATTCCCTTCGGCCCCCTGATACCGGGCACCGAGTACACCATTCATGTCGGGGGTGGCATGACCGACGGTTTCAGCCAGCTCTTCGACCTGCGGCTCCACGGCATCCCGCTAGGTGGAGAGACTGCCACCGAGGAGATGGTGCTCGGACCCGATGGAATGGGGATGGGCGTGGACATGATGGGTGCGACGATCACACACACGGGCCTGGGCTGGGCCCACTCCGACGGTACCTACGGGATGGTGTTCCAGTTCACGACCGGCGGCTGAGCTAGGCAAACCACCTGCCCATTGCGCGCAGCGGGGTCCGCCGACACCCTATCGCCCATGACTCCCGTTGAGCTCAGTAACTTTGCGAAGTCCCTGACCGCCGAGACGGCGTTTACCGTCCTCGCCACTGCCAAGATGCTCCAGGCCGGCGGAAAGGACGTGGTCGCACTGGAGATTGGCGACAGCCCGTTCAACACGTCGCCCGCTGCCAAGGCAGCCGGCATCGAGGCGATCGAGAGCAACCACTCGCGATACTGCGCGTCGCCGGGCCTGCCCGAGCTCCGTGAGGCCGCGGCCCGGTACGTTCGCACCGAGTTCGGCATTCCTGCCGAGAGCGAGAACGTGGTGGTGGGCTCGGGCGCCAAGGTCTTCGAGCAGTTCTTCTGCGAGGCGTTCCTCGACCCCGGTGACGGGGTGCTGGTGTTCAGTCCGCACTTCCCGACCTACGTGCCGAATATTTTGCGCCGGGGGGCACGTCCGGTGTTCGCGCCCCTGAAGCAGGCGAACGATTTCCGCCCGGATCTCACCGACATCGAGCGATTCCTTGCGGACGATCCGTCTCCCAAGGGGATCTTCCTGAACTCGCCTCACAACCCCACGGGTGGTGTTGCTAGCGAGGCGGACCTGCAGTCCATCGCCGACCTCATCCGGGGCAAGCAGATCGCGGTGTTCAGCGATGAGCCCTACTGCCACATGGTGTGGAAGGGTCGCCACCACTCGCTGATGGCCCAGCCCGACATGCTGGAGCACGGCGTGGCCGCCTACACGTTCAGCAAGTCCTATAGCATGGGGGGGTGGCGCTTGGGGTTTGCGGTGTCGTCGCCGACCACGACGGAGCGCATGGGCACCATGATCAACACGACGCTCTCATGCACGCCACCCTTCGTGCAGCTGGCCGGTAGGGCCGCTCTGGAGCACGACGGCTCGGAGCGGGATGCGACGATGGACAAATTCCGGGACAAGGTGGCCCTGTTGACCGAGGGTCTCAACCGGATCGATGGTTTACATGCCCTCGAGCCTCGCGCGACCTTCTACGTGTTCCCGAACGTGGCCCGCGTCTGCAATCGCTTGAGAATCACGAGCCACGGGCTGGCCCTCTATCTTCTGGAGGGGGCGGATGACCAGTTCGGTGTGGCGTGCCTGGGCGGAGAGTGTTTCGGCGATGCCGGAGCCGGATTCCTCCGGCTCAGTTGCGCGGCGTCCGACGAGCGGCTCGAGCAGGCGCTGGACTTCATCCCGACGGCCATCGGCCGGGAGGACAAGGTCCGGGTGTTTCTCGAGGCGCGGCCCGAGTTGAGGTTGACCGAGCCCTATCCGGATCCTTAAGGGTCGGTCAACTGGACGGCCCAAAGCAGATCTTCGTCATCGACTCGACCGACGGAAGTACGACGCACCTTACCCGGTAGTCTATCTCCGGTAGTCCCGCACCGGCGGTAAACGTGCACCCGTACCACCCGTTGGAGCCTCTTCGGCCACCACGGGCATCCGCAGCGTTCCGATCCCGTCGATCATCGCGACGATCTCTTCTCCGGGCTGCAGGAACCGTTGCGCACCACGGACCGCCGTGCCCATCCCCGTCCCGCCCGAGGTTCCGTTGTTGATCACGTCGCCGGGAAAGAGGGTGACGATCGATGAGGCGTACTCGATTACCTCATAAAGAGTGTGAATCATGTCGCCCGCGGTCGCTTCCTGCATCTGCTCGCCGTTCACGCTCAGGGTCTGCCTGAGGTTGGCCATCGGGTCGCCGTAGAACTCTTTCGGCACGATCCACGGGCCCATCGGCGCGAAGGTGTCGTGTCCTTTGCCGACGAACCAGTCCGATCGGAGCGGGTTCCCACCGGGCGGGCGGCCGCCGCGATCCGAAATGTCGATCGAGACCATGTAGCCGAAGATGTAGTCCTGCGCTTCCGGGGCACTCACGTACTTCGCGGCGCGGCCGATCACCGTCGCGAGCTCGACCTCCCAGTCAGTGCGGTCGCGGCCGTACGGAATCACCACCGCATCGCCGTTGCCGATGACGGCCCCCCTGGTCGGCTTCATGAACAGGTAGGGCACGCCACGATTCTCGCGTCGCGCCCTGCGTGCCGTCGCCCGCTCATCCGGCGTGCCGGTCTCGTCGACGTGGCTGTAGAAGTTTACCGCGGCGTTGAGGATCTTTCCCGGATACATGATGGGCGGAAGGGTTCGTACGTTTTCGACCTCGTGCACGAAGTCTGGGCGAGAGCCCATTGCGAGACTGCCCTCGGCGACCAGATCATTGACGATCTCGTAAAGCCGCGGCTGCAGGCCGTACTCGTATCGGCTGATCAGCTCCAGCATGTCCGCCGGCATAGGGATCTTGGGGTACGCCGGATCCATCTCGAGCGCAGCGTTGGCGTCGTTGAGGTTCACGACCAGCTGATCTCGTAGGACGATCCCCACCTGGGCCGCACCCTGGATCTCGAACGTGCCGACCTTGAACGGCTCGGCGCTCGTGCGTGCCGGCCCGGCCTGGGCCGAGACAGCCGATACGCCGCTGAAGGCCCACAAGACGGACCCAAGGACGCCGGCCCGGGCCAGCCTCAGTCGCAGGTTGTTGCGCATCGGACATCTCCTGGTAGGTCCTCTGCTCGATCTCACGGTACTCGGCTCGTTGTTGTGGGCACTCCGCTCACTCTTAGGCAGTCGGTGCCACGTTCGCGTTGAGCCGGAACAGATTGCCCGGGTCGTACTGGTTCTTGATCCCGACCAACCGTTGGTAGTTTCGCCCATAGTTGGCGTGGAAGATCTCGTCGGTGGCGTCGGGGTCCCCGTCGTTGTTGTAGCAGCCCTTCGTGCACTGCTCGATCTCGGACCAGTATTGCCGCATCCAGGCGATGTGCGGGCTGCCGTCCGACCCGTGCGCCCAATCGGTGATCCCCAACAGGTTGCCGAGGACGTCGCGGTGCGAGAACGCGGTGTCGTTGTTCGCGACACGGCCGATCGCTCCGCCGCCCTGCTGGTACGTGAGGATCGTGGTCCGATCAGGGTGCCCTTCCATGTTGTCCACGATGGCAGTGATCAACTCTGCCGGAAAGTCGGTGAGGAACCCACTCTTGAGATAAGAGGCGCGGGCTCTGAAATCGTCTACGTCGCCAGACCGTTGGACCGCCACGTAATCCATGGCTTGAATGGCATCGACCATGGGCGTGCCCAAGTTACGGATCGGGGCGAGTAGCCGCTCCGCGTCGCTCTCGCGTCCCGAATAACAGACACTGAAGCCGGCCATCCCCGGGGCGCCTCCGGGCGGGTGAACAAGCGCAAAGCTCAGATCGAGCTCGTCCGGGGCCTCCTGACTGTAGTCTCCGAACAGGCTCACGACGTCGCGTGCTTTGGCGATCGGGAAGAGGATTCGCCCGAAGACCACCGTGCGCTGCATGGGATGCAGCGCGAACTCGAACGACGTGACCACGCCGAAGTTGCCTCCGCCTCCCCGCACGCCCCAGAACAGGTCCTGATTCTCATCGGGACTCGCGTGGTAGAGCTCGCCATCGGCCGCTACCACGTCGACAGACCGGAGGTTGTCGATGGCGAGACCAAAACGGCGACCGAGCCGACCGAAACCACCCCCCGTAACCAGACCGCCGACACCGGTGTGCGAAACGGTACCCATCGTCGTGACCAGACCATGGGACATCGCCTCGTGGTCGAGTTGCCCCAACAGGCTTCCGCCCGTGACCTGGGCCCTGCGGGCCTTGGGATCTATACGGGTGTTCCGGAAGGGAGACAGGTCGATCATCATGCCCTTGTCGCACGTCGACTTGCCCGAAGCGCTATGGCCTCCGCCCTTCACCGCGACCAGGATGTCGTTCTCACGCGCAAAGTCGACCGCGCTTCGGATGTCGGCCGTGCCCGTAACCTGCGCGATGAGCGCGGGGTTCCTGTCGAAAGAGGGATTGAGAATGCGGCGCGCGTCGTCATAGCCGTCGTCTCCACCCAGGAGGAGCTGTCCCTTCATGCGGGCGGCCAGGTCGGCCACATCCGCGCCCTTGAGCGTGATCTCGCTCCCCCCACCCGTGATCGCATCGATATCGGGCGGTACCTGCTGGAAGGGGTTGTAGCGCGCTCCCAGCAATCGCTTTGCGGGAATCGTGGTAGCTATCGCTGCGGCGATCGAACTGCGGACAAAGGTACGTCTCTTCATGGTCGGCACCCCGTGGGTCGGCGGACTCGAAGCAGACGGATGCTCACGCGGAGACATCCACACGATACCATCGCGGATTCGCTAGGGAGGCGGCGGGATCGTAGGGCCTACATTGGGGCGGATCGGGGCGGCTCGCAACAACTCCCGCGGGCTACTCGGCTTCCCCTGCCGAAGCCTGCTCCGTCTTCCTGGAGAACTCTACTCCGTCTCCCTGGCGAAGCCTACTCTGCTCGGCTTCCTCGAGCGGAAGCGTCCTAAGGGTTTGTGAGCCTCTCGCTCAGGCTGCGGAGCCTTGCCCGGGCCTCCAGTTCATAAGCCTGATCGTGTGCTCGGGCCGGCTGTAAGCCGCGGAAGTACTGGCCACTCTCCAGGTCGGGTGAGGTGACGAGCTGGAGTACCGCCTCCGCTCCTTCTCCCACCGTGCTCCGCGGACGGAGCCCTCGCTCCACCACCATGTCCGTGTCCATGTAGGTGGCCGGATGAAGGCTGTTCACCACGACGCCCGTTCCCTCGAGCTCTACGGCGAGATCGAAGGTGAACATCACCTGGGCGAGTTTGCTCTGCGCGTAGGCCCGTCCATCGTTGTAGCCGCGCTCGAGCATCACGTCGTCGAAGTCGATTGCACGTTGAGCTGCCGATGCGACGTTCACGATGCGAGATGGAGCGCTGTCGACGATCAGTGGCAGGAGCAGGCGAGTGAGCAGGTATCCCGAGAGGTAGTTCACCTGAAAGTGCAGCTCGTGACCGTCGTCACTGACGGGTCGATCGGCACCCTCGAGCCAAATTCCTGCATTGTTGATGAGGATGTCGAGCTTGTCATAGTCCCGCTGGATGGCCTCCGCGAGTTCCCGAACCTCGGCGTAGGACCCCAGGTCGGCAGCGTAAAAGCGGGCACTGCCGACTCCGTTACGCTCGATCTCGTCGACCAGGGCCTGACCCCGTTCCCGATTCCTGCCGTGGACGATGATATGGGCACCGGTTGCTGCCAACCTGCTCGCAACCTCGCGGCCCAATCCCCCCGTCGAGCCGGTGACCAGGATCACCTGTTGCCCCTGTCCGGCGACAGCAGGCGACGTAGCTGCGGCGGCAAAGAGCCAGATTCCGAAGGAAAGCGCCGCACGCGTCGAGGCGACCATGTGGCTACCGTGACAGTAGGTAGGTGAATTTCAACAACACTTGCCGGTCCCGGACTTCGGAGAGGCCCGACGGGTCCCTCCGCACTTCGTCGAAGACCAGGTAGATATCGCTGCCGGGGCGATAGATGTAGTTGAAGCGAGCGCTCGTGCTCCACTGCTCCGACAAGGAGTTGTACTGCGTAACCGTCCGTATCGTCATCTTCGGCGAGAGCGCGAAGTCAATGCGTATCGACGCGAGCTCCGCCACGAAGTCACCGGCGGGCAGGTCGACATCGTTCCTCGTGTACTTTCCTTCTGTCGAAAGGCGGTTGGTCAGTCGCAAGCCCAGAGTCGCGCTTACGTCCGTTCGGTCGCCGTCGTAGAACGTCTGGGGTTTGTATTGAAGGCTGGTGTAGAGACGACGTGACGGATCGCTCGTCAACCAGAATTGCCACTCACCAAAGTTGTAGTCTCCGGGTGCGATGATCACGTCAGGCCGGAGGACGAACGGCTCATCGAGCCGCTCGAAGTAGTCGTTGTACCAGACGATGAAATAGGCCCCGTTGTCCATCCGGACCCCGATCATGTTGTGGATCCGCCGCGACAGGAGCCGATTATTCTGGTCCGTGGTGTACGTCACGTTAGCCATGGGCTCGAGCACCCGGATGCCCCAGCGATCGGGCCTTGGATTCCATTCGAGGTGAACCCTGGTCTTGCGAATCCCGATCCTGGGCACGAAGCCGACCTCAGGATTGAAGTTCTCCTGAAGGTTGGAGTATTCGATGTGGGCCTGGGAGGACTGGTTAAGCCACTCGGCGCGGAAGTGCCCACCCACGTCGTTGCCCGAGACCCCCGAAGAAGATGTCTTCGCGATGAATCCGTTCATCGCCAAGCTCGGGTGGGGCGCTAGCACGAAATCGGCGCCGAAGGTCCGATTGAAGTGGTCGCCGCCGACCTCTTCCTTATTGATGACGATGGCGCCGACTTTCGAGCGTGTGAGTATGTCGCGGCTGTAGCGCGCCACCAGGAAGTTCTCGCCGTTGCGCCCGAACGCGTCGTCGGTCTGAATATCCATGACGGCGATGTTGTTGCGGCCCACCTTACCGGTCAGCCGCGCTCCGCCGAGGATGGGAATCGCATCACCGGTGTCCGACAGGCCGATGCGCCGGCTGAAGAACAGGTCGGCGATGCGCTGGAACGTGTTCGTGGTGCCGACGTTGAACTGTCCGGCGTTCTCCAGGAAGAACTCCCGCTTCTCGGGCAGGAACAGGGCAAAGCGGGTGAGGTTGATCTGCTCGTCGTCCACCTCGGCCTGAGCAAAGTCGGTGTTGACCGTAAGATCCAGATTGAGTCCGGCTGTCACGCCGTACTTCACGTCGAGGCCCACGTCGCCTTGGCTGGACGTGGTGACGACGTCGTCTTCCGATATCCGACGACCCCCACCCACTAAGAACGGCTTGATCCTGAGGTCGAGTCCGCGGTTCAGTGAACGAAGTCCTTGAAGGTCACCGGCCAAGCTCACGCGGGTCAGAGTGTAGGGCTTGGGGATCGGCGCCCAGAACACCTGCTCGTTCTTACGCCGGATGTTGCGCATGAAGTTGACACCCCAGCTCTGCTGGTCGTTCTCGGGAAATCGGAGTGTGACCAGGGGGATGGCGATTTCAGCGGTCCAGCCGTCGGGGGTCTGTCTGGTCGCAACGTGCCAGACCCCGTTCCAATCGCGATTGATGTTGGACGAGAGACCAAAGGTGCGTCCCTCTCCCTCTTCGAAGACCTGCTGCTCGAGCTTCGCACCCAGAGGGCTCGTCACGAACATGTAGCCCGAGCGGGAGTCTTCAAAGGTGTCGAGGATGATCTGGAAGTTGTCCTCGTCCAGAATCCGCGGAGAGTCTCGCCGCATCTCGGTCGCGATGATCCCGGCCGGGTCGGAGTCGAACGCCTGGACCCCTATGTAGAGATTGCTCTCGTCGTATAGGAGGCGGACCTCGGTTCGCTCTGTGGCCGCGGCGCCCTCGTCGGGCTCCTGCTGGATGAACGCGTCGATGAGCGCTGCATTGCCCCAGACCCCGTCGGACAGGTCGCCGTCGATGTCCGGTCCCTGCTCGACACGGACCGCCTGGGCCTGATGGGCCCCGTTGGTCTGCTGGGCTGAGAGGGGGAGGGCGGTGGTGCTGGTAAGGGCCGCGATAGTGCTGAGCAGAAGGGCGCTGAGGCTCGAGGGAAATATGCTCACGAGATGGGACCTCTCGGATCGTTCTAGGCTCTGGTTCCGTCAACCGAAAACCTCACCGATAGGGGTGGCTCGGTCAACGCCTCCGGGAGGCGGGTGGGTCGGCTCGGATCGGCACTGACGGTCCAGAGGGCGCGTTTGCCGAGGATGCATCATCCCCAGCCTCGAACGCCCGAACGAAGACGGACGATGGGATGTCGACCTCACGCTTGTCGCGGGCACCGCTGGTCGAGTAATCGGGCTCGACGCCGTGGAGCCGGTTCTGTTGTCGCATCGCCTCGAGTCTTGCGCCCAACGTCGAGGATCGAGCCGTCCGGAGCCTCGGTGATCCGGACCACATCAGCATCACAAGACAGCCGCCAAGACGTTTCCGCGGTGGCGCCATACGTATACTTGCTTCGTGATCGTACGTACGGCCCTACCGCGTACTCTCCCCAGAGCTCCGCGCCGGTGACCGACACTCCGGCCACTCCGCCCCGTCCGCCATCACCCGCCGATCCCTCGGCATACGCTCCGGATCCTCCGACGCCAGATACACCAGCATGGCCGTCATCACCGCGTCGTCCCGCAGATCCTCGAAGATGATCTTGTCGAACGAGTCGCGGTTCGTGTGCCACGTGTAGATGCTCGTATCCCACCGGTTGGTGCCCATGGGGAGGTCATCGCTCCGGCCCGCGCCCACGTGGAAGCTGAACGCCGGCACACCTGCGCACACGAACGACGCGTGGTCGGTTCCGCCCGACTCGGGGCTCCCCGGAATCTCCAGGGTGACCTGATCGGCATACTCGCTCGGTACGCGGGCGAGCCAATCGCCGAAGTACCCACCGGCCGCGACGAAGCCCTGCATCGGTATGAAGGTGATTGGCCCCGTCCCGTGATCCGAGTTGAACACGGCATGCGTGCGCTCCAGGATCTCGGGGTGGTCCTCCACGAACGCCCGAGATCCGTTCAGGCCTTGTTCCTCGCCGTTCCAGAGCGCGCCGATGATCGTCCGGCGTGGATTGGGGACCGCGGCCTTCAGGATGCGCATAGCCTCCATGACGGCGACCGAGCCGGTCCCGTTGTCGAGCGTTCCCGAGGAGCCGTCCCATGAGTCGTAATGACCGCCCAAGATCACGAATTCCTCCGGCTGGGCAGAGCCCTGGATCCGGGCGATCGTGTTGTAGACGGGCACCTCGCCCAGGAAGCGGGCCTCCGCGTTGACGCGCAGCACGGGCTCCTGACCGTTCTCGGCGAGCCGATATATCAACCCGTACGCTTCACAACTCAGGTCGAACACGGGCGCCCGCTCCGCCCGCGTGCCGAAGATCTTGTTGACGCCCCAACCGGCCGACCATTGCGATCGGATGACCCCGGCGGCTCCGGCCGCCTCGAGTCGCTCGGGCAGCACGCGCCGGTCGACGCCCGTGTTCTCCTCGCGCTCGCGCCACGCGGCCACGGCTGCCTCCCGCTCCTCGGTCATACGCTTGAGCGTCCCGGGCCGGGCGAACCACTCCAGGTTGTCCTGCGGTCTGCAGCTCGTCTCCGGGCGGGAGATCAGCACGAACTTGCCGCGCACCTCGGGCAGCCACGCCTCGAACGCCTCGGGGCTGCCCGCCTCGGCCGAGTCCCGGCCGCCCGCCTCCCGGCCCCCCGCGTCCGGGCTCCCTACGTCGGCCAGGATCACCACGCCCGCCTCTACCGACCCGTCGGTCGCGGGACTCCACGCGGCCGCCATGCCCTCGAGCGACCGCACCCGCGGAGAAACCAGATCGATGTGGCTGATCCCACGCTCCCAGCTTCGCCAGGTACCATATTGCTCCTTGGTCGCCTCGATACCCCACTCGCCGTACTTGGCCACGGCCCAATCGTTGGCCCGGGCCATGCCGGGGGATCCCGTGAGGCGCGGCCCGATCGAATCCATCATCACCTGGCCCAACTCGTAGACCTGCGAGCGCTCCACCCCTTCCTCCCAGATCGCTCGGATGACGGGATCGTCGGACGGGAAGGACTGTGCGGCAGCCGTCTGGGTCGTGCCCATTTGTGACGGAGTAGCCGGAGCAGCCAGGGTGGAGAGGGACGCCAGCGAGCACGCGAACAGGACTCGGACCGAGGGCCTCATGGATGCCTCCGTGAGAGGGTTGGGGCGACGCGAGTGGGGCCGAGCCGATCGCGGGCGACACCATTCGGGCCTGGAGGAAACTAGGGGTGGCGGCGGACCTGGGACACCGCGCGACGGGGTTGGAGCCGATCCCCCGTTGCATCTTCTCGTCTCACCCCCAACTCTGTCCTTTCGACGCTCACGCAGCCTGAACCCCGGATTCCCCATGCGTCTCGAAGGCCAACGTGCCCTCGTCACAGGCGGATCGCGCAGCATCGGCCGAGGCCTCGCTCTGGGCCTCGCCCGCGAAGGCGCCGATGTGGCCGTCAACTTCAAGAGCAGCCGGGAGGACGCCGAGAGCGCCGTCCGCGAGATCGAGGCGTTGGGGCGGCGTGCCACAGCCGTACAGGGCTCCACGGACTCACAGGCCGACGTCGAACGGTTCGTCGCACAGGCTGCTGACTTTCTGGGCGGCATCGACCTGTTGGTGAACAACGCGGGCATCCTGAAGCGGACCCCGCTCCTCGACATCAGCGAGGAGGATTGGGACGCCGTTCTGGACGTCAACCTGAAGGGTTACTTCCTCGTCGGCCAAGCAGTGGCGCGCCGCATGGTCGAGGCCGAGACGCTCGGCGCCATCGTGAACGTGTCGTCCGCGGGACAGGCAGTGGCCGCCCCCAACCTCACGCACTACTGCGTCGCGAAGGCCGGCGTCGAGATGCTCACCAAGCAGATGGCGCTCGAGCTCGCACCCCACAAGATCCGGGTCAACTCGATCGCGCCGGGGCTCATCGAGACAGACCTGAACCGCGCCGACCTCGCTCGGGACGAGTTTCGCGAGCGCCGACTCGCGCGGATCCCACTCAAGGAGATCGGCGTCCCCGAGGACCTCGTAGGTGCTGTAGTGTTTCTCGCGTCGAACGAGGAGGCGCGCTTGGTGACGGGCGCCTCACTGTTCATCGACGCCGGCCAGACGATCTGGGGTGCGTAGAGCCTGTTCACTGCTGACCATCCTCGCGGTGGCGGCATGCGGGGATCCAAGGGCGGGCGCTTCGGACTCGGCCACATGGAGCGTTCGCCTCTCCCACGTCCTTTCGAGCAGCTCGGAGCTCCACCTCATGGCGGAACGCTTTCGAGACCTCATGCTCGAGCGGACCGACGGGAACTTCCAGGTCGGCATCTACCCGTCGGGACAACTCGGGGGCGAGCGTGTAGCGTTCGAGCAGATCCAGGTCGGCGCAGTGCACATGGCCATCTCCGGCACCCCTGTGCTTTCGGGTTGGGTCCCCGAAGGACAGATGTTCGACCTCCCATTCCTTTTCGAAACCCGGGACCACGGTCTCGCCGTCATGAACGGTCCCATCGGAGACTGGTGGAGAGATCTTCTGCTGGAGCGCACCGGCGTTCGTTCCCTGGGTTTCCTCGATTACGGCTTCCGCCACGTCTACAACAAGCGGCGAGCCGTCGAGACCCCGGCGGACCTCGACGGCCTCAAGCTCCGCGTCCTTCAGAACGCGACCTATCTGGCTGCCTATTCGGCGCTGGGCGTCCAGGCCACGCCAATGAACTACGGCGAGGTTTACTCCGCTCTCCAGCAAGGCGTGATCGACGGCGGGGAAGCCAACCCCATCGGCTTCGTGAGCAGCCGGCTCTACGAGGTGGCCAAGTTCTACAGCTTCACGTCGATCACCTACAACCCGATCACGTTCCTCGTGAACGAGCCGTTCTATCAGTCGCTCCCGGGCGACATCCGGGACGCCATCGACGAGTCGGCCAGCGAAGCCCTCGCCTACCAGAGCCAGGTTGCTCGCCGGATGGAGACGGATGCCCTGGAACAGATGCGCGCGAACGACGTTGAGATCTCCCGCCCGGATGTCGCGCCGTTCCTGCCGGCTGTGCGCCCGCGGGTTTGGGACGAGCTGGCGCGTCGGCTGCCGAACGGGGCGACGCTGATCGCGAGGCTTGTGGAAGCGGTGGGGCGGGCGCCGGTCGGGCCTGGTCGGCCTGGAGTGGCTCAGCCGTGATGCAGCGGCTGCGAGCGCTCAACCGAATCCTGGTCTCCGCCGAGACCGTCGCCGCCGGCTGCCTGGTCGTGGCCGTCTCGGCAGTGGTCCTTCTCCAGGTCTTGATGCGATATCTGTTCGCGTATCCCAACCCCTGGAGTGAAGAGGTCTCACGCTTCTGCTTCATCTGGGCGTCCATGCTTGGCGCATCGCTGGCGGTGGAGCACGGGGCCCACTTCGGGTTCGACCAGGTCACGAAGGGCTTGGCTCGCGGAGTACGGTCCGCGGTGGAGACGTTCGCGACGGCGGTGGTGCTGATCTTCTCAGTGGTCCTCGTCGTTACGGGCATCGCCCTCATGGCCCTCACGGTGGGGGAGCGCTCTTCGGCCTTGAATCTCCCGGTCGCTTTGGTGTACGCGGCGGTTCCGGTCTCTGGGGCGTTAATGGTGATCCACCTGCTCGCTGGATACGTAAGGCCGGAGGATGGCGGGGATCCGGGGCCGCAGCACGGGCCGACGGGGCTGACCGGGTCGAGCGGGCGGACAGGGTTGGCGGGGTCGACGGACCGTCCGCCCACTGAGACGACCACCTGATGGGCGTCCTCCTCCTAGGTACATTCGGCACCCTGGTCCTGGCCGCCGTTCCCATCGGCTTTGCCCTGGCGACCGCCGCCAGCATCGCGGTCGTTGTGGCCGACCTCCCACTCATCATCATCCCGCAGCAGATCGTTGCGGGCATGGACTCCTTCCCGATGCTCGCCGTACCGCTCTTTATCCTGGCGGGTTTCCTCATGGACGTGGGCGGGATCAGCCGGCGCCTCGTGACGCTGGCTAGCTCTCTCGTGGGACACCTCCCCGGGGGACTCGGCCAGGTCGTCATCATGGCCGAGATCTTCTTCTCCGGTGTGTCGGGCTCGACCTCCGCGGACGCGGCGGCCGTCGGTGGCATCATGGTTCCGCAACTCACGGCCAACGGCTACAGCCGGGCGCGTGCCACGGCCATCGTCTCGGCCGCGTGTGGGATGGGGATCCTCATTCCGCCCGCTATCGTCATGGTGGTCTACGGGGTCATCGGTAACGTCTCCGTGGGTGCCTTGTTCGTGGCCTCGATCGCGCCCGCCGCCCTGATCGCCGTAGGCCTGATGACGCAGATCGGGTGGCAGGCCCGCAGGGAAGGGTGGCCGTCGGCGGAGCGCGCATCGCTCGCCGAGGTGCGACACGCGGCCATCGATGCCGTGCTGCCCCTCTTCATGATCGTGGTCATCCTTGGGGGCATCCGCTTCGGCCTGTTCACTCCCACCGAAGCCGCGGCCGTCGCGGTCGCGTATGCCCTGCTCCTGGCCGGGCCGGTGTATCGAGCGCTACCGGCGGCGGAGCTGTGGAACAAGATCGTCCAGACCGCCATGGTGTCGGGGATGGTCTTGTTCGTGGTGGGTGCCGCGAGGCTACTGGGATGGGTGCTCGCCGTGATGCAAGTTCCGCAGGCGCTGGCATCCTCGGTGGTGGGGTTGGGAGGGGGCCAGGCGGGCTTCATGCTCCTCACCATCCTCATCTTCCTCCCCCTCGGCGCCATCCTCGAAGGCGTGCCGGCGGTCGTCCTGCTGACGCCGATCCTTCTGCCCCTGGCGCGACAGCTCGGCATCGACCCTGTGCACTACGGCACCGTGATCGTGGCGACCCAGGGAATCTCCGTCTTCCTACCGCCGGTGGGCGTGAGTCTGCTGGTGGCCTGCTCGGTGGGAGGTGTGGAGCCGGCCGAGGTCGCCCGTCCTCTTTGGCCGTACCTGGCCCTCATGTTGGTGCTCACGGTGGTCATCGCGTTCGTGCCGGGGGTGGTGTTGTTCCTTCCGAGGCTGCTCGGGTACTGAGCGCTTGCCGCTACCGGCCTGGGGACGCACTCTGATTCGCGTTTGGGTCGCGACCCGATGCAACGTCGATGTGGCTGGGAGGAAGATGTCCGACGATCATGAGCGTCGGGCCCCAATTGCGAGGGATCATGGAACGTCACGCTTTTCGCCGCAGTCGGTGGACAATACTCACGGCCGCCACCCTCGGTCTCCTAGTTACGGCAGCGCCCCTGGTTGCGCAGGCCGGTGCGGCCGACCTGGCCAACATCCACGTTACGGCGCGCCACAACTTCCAGGTCGTCCCGGTGGCGGAGGACCTGGATCACCCCTGGTCCATGGCCTGGCTCCCCAGCGGGGAGATGCTCATCGTGGAGCGCCCGGGCCGACTCCGGATCATGCGGGACGGGCAGCTCGATCCGAACCCCATTACAGGCTGGCCGGCGGTCTATAGGCAGCGTGGCCAGGGAGGGTTCATGGACATCGTCCCTCATCCCGACTTCGCCACGAACCGCCTGCTCTATCTGAGCTATGGAAAACCGAACGAAGACGGCTCGATGGGCACGACCACCGTCGTGCGGGGACGCCTCGAGGGTGATCACGTGGAGGACGTGCAGGAGATCTTCGAGGCGGATGCCTGGTACGACAACAACAACCATTTCTCCGGACGGATGGTGTTCGACCACGACGGATATGTTTTCCTGGCGGTCGGCGATCGCATGCTCGATCCCGACCTCCTCGCCGACCACCCGGCGCAGGATCCCACGAACCACATGGGCACCATCGTCCGGCTGCACGACGACGGTAGCGTCCCCTCGGACAACCCATTTGTCGGCCGTGACGATGCCCTCGCGGAGATCTGGGGTTACGGGCATCGCAACATGCAGGGCTTGACTGTGCATCCGGAGACGGGAGAGGTCTGGTCGAGCGAACATGGACCCAGGGGGGGCGACGAGTTGAACCTCATCGTTCCCGGGCGAAACTACGGTTGGCCCGTCGTCTCCCATGGCATCCACTACGACGGACGGGTCATCACGATGGAGGAGGGCAGGCCGGGCATGGAGTCCCCTCGATTCGTTTGGGTGCCCTCGATCGGCACGTCGGGCCTGACGTTCTACTCAGGTGATCAGTTCCCGTGGTGGAGGGGCAACGCTTTCGCGGGGGGCATGGTGGGAGAACAACTAGCGAGGGTCTCACTCTCGGATGGCGTCGCCATGAGTGTGGAGACACTGCTCGACGGCGCGCTGGGGCGCATCAGGGATGTCCGCGAGGGACCGGACGGCTACATCTACCTGGCCCTCGAAAGTGAGCGAGGTGCGTCGCCGCTGTCCGACGTGGTACGGCTGGAGCCGTGGGTGACGGATGTCGCCCCTCCGCGCTAGCGAGCGACAGGATCTCGGGGGGGTGGGTGTAGTTGAAACCCCGCGGCGTCCCCGGCGTAGAAACAAACGCACCAAGTCGTACAAAGATCTCGGAGCCCAATGGCTACTCGACGACCCATCGCGTCGCTCATTCTGACGCTGGCGCTTCTATTCTGGCCCGCCGCGCAGGCTCGGGCCCAGACCATTCAGGGTATCATCCTCGACGATGTATCGGGGCGCCCTATCGAAGAGGCTGTGGTGGACCTGGTGGACGCGGATGATCGCATCCTTGGCCAGGACGTGACCGACGTGAACGGGTGGTTCTCCATCCCGGTTCCCGACAGTGACACCTACCAGCTCAGCGTTGGAGGTCTGGGATACATGCCAACCCTGTCGACCGAGTTTTCGTTGCAGCCGGGGCAAAACATGGGAGCCCAGCTTCGCCTGGAGGTCAACCCCGTTAGTCTCGCCCCGATCGAAGCGGTGGTCGAGGGCGGGATCGAGATAGGACTCGAACTCGTCGGCTTTTACCACCGCCGCAATATCGGGTTCGGTACCGTGCGGACTCCGGAGTTCTTCGAGGAAAATCCTCCGCTCGATTTCGGGGACGTGTTCAGGGGCATCAACGGGATCAAGTTGGTTCAGCCGACGGCGTTCGCGGATCTCGAGATTCTCTCTGCCCGTCGGTTGTTCGGGGACATCTGTCGCCCGAGCATCAGCATCGACCGCGTCGTCGTGCAGAGGGGAGAGCGCCTATCACGGCTGAGCGTAACCCTTTCGGACCTGGAGCGGTCCGTCGGCGGAGGCGGCGACGTGAAGCGCTCCTTCTGGCAGGACCTCATCAGCGTGCGGGAGATCGCGGCTGTCGAGGTCTACCCGGGTCAGGGCGGCTTGCCGAGCTGGGCATCCGGGGAGGTCAGCCCGTGTGGTGCGGTCCTGTTTTGGACGAAGGGCTACGTCTCCACGAGGTGAGGTTCGGCGGCGGTCTCGGATGTTGTTCAGCGATCAATCTCCGCCGTTCCCGGTGGCCCGGGCACGGCCTAGGTGGTGTGACTGCGGTCGGGGAGCCGGCACCCGTGATGGATCCCGACCCCCCGGCTTACAGCGTCAGTCGGTCCGGTCTCAGTCGGCCGTCGCAAGCGCCGGAGCGCCATCATGTTGAGCCAGCCAAGCATAGGTCAGCCCGAGGATCCCTCCGTACACCAGGTGGCCGATCAGGCTGGGCATCATAGCGGCCGCGGCAGCGCCGTTCCAGTTGACTCCCAGGCCCATCCCCATCATGAGTGGCATCAGAGTCAGAGGACCCAGCACCCACCAAGCCGCGCCGTAGGCGAGGCCCGTCGTCAGCCCGCTTGCGATGCTGCGGACCAGCCCGCCAAAGACCAGGGCGAAGCCCACCCCGATGATGACACTGTTGACCATGTGCACCGCGAATCCCGCGAACGCTGAGGGCTGCCCCACCATTTGTCCGATCATGGGAAGCATCCCCATCACCCCCATCATCCCTCCGAAGATCAAACCTCCGGCGACGCCGCCGAAGACGCCCCATTTCAGTCCTCTCGTGTTCATCTATGTGTCTCCTTTTTAGGTCGTTCTGACCGTTCTTCGTATTGGTTGTGCGGTGGAAATCGGTAGAACCTGCCTGGGGTTCCCTGGGAACACAGATCGTCCGGCATGGATCTTGTACTTACTGACGTCAGAGCGCCGAATGTCGGTGGGGCGTCTGAAATACATAATGGATGATGAGTGGAGGGGAAAACCATGAAAAACATGACGAAATGGCTGGCTCTGTTAACCCTGGCTCTATCTGGGGGCTTCTTGAACCCCCTTGCGATGAGAGCTCAGGAGGTGGTGGAGGCGGATCCCGAGGTCGTGCAGACCGAGGACGAGAAGACGAACCAGATCCGGGTGCGGATCAAAAACCACAACATGCGGGAGTTGCGCGTCTATGTCGTAGCGGGTCCCATCGGGTCTCCTCTGACGTCGCGGATCTCACTCGGGACGGTCTACGCACAGGGCGATAAACTCTTCAAGCTCCGGGATTCGGTGGTCGCGAACGGCGGCGGACAGTTCCGCATCCTCGTTCGGCCTGTGGGGTCGTACCAGTTCCTCGCGTCGGAGCACATCGTCATAGGGAAGGGCGGGACGGTAGAGTGGACGCTCGTCCGGCCCTTACAGAGCGGCGGCTACATCTCCATCACGGAGTAGACTGACCTTGACATCTGGGACTCCGTCCGGCCTCGAGGGGCTCGGGCGGGGTCCCGGATGGCTTGCTCGCTACGGGTGGCGGGCCCGTCGATCGCCGGATTCCCGCTTGTGGGCCGAAGAGCGGAGGCCACATCTTCAATCCATGTGGTCCTCGCACTTTCTCCCGTCGCTTCGCCCGCTCCTACGAGCGGCCGGGCCCGTGGTGTTCCTCGCGGCGGCCGAGCTATTGCTACAAGCGCCGCGGATCGAGGCGCAGCAGCTCCGTTATGACCGCGAGTATCCGACGCTCGAGTACTACACTCGTGCGTCCGCGGACCCGGTCGCAGAACTACAGCGCTCCATGGCCCGAGGTGACGCGGCACTAACCTTCGAGAGCGGAGGCGGCTACCTGGCGTCTCTGCTGGAATCCCTCGGGGTCCCTGTGGAGTCGCAGATGCTCGTCTTTTCCAAGACGAGCTTCCAGGAGCGTTTCGTCTCGCCGGAGACACCCCGAGCCCTCTACTTTTCGGATGACGTTTACGTGGCGTGGCTGAAGGGCAGTGACTTTCTCGAGATAGGGGCCATGGACCCTTACCTCGGACCCGTGTTCTACACGCTGAGCCAGGCCCCGAGCGCCACCCCCGAGTTCAGGCGGGAATACGGCCTCTGCCTTCAGTGCCACGATACCTACGGGCTTTCCGGGGGTGGAGTGCCGCGTTTCCTCATCGGCTCAGGCGCTACGAACGAGCTGGGGCGAACCGCCTCACACAACGCATGGCAGCTGACTACGGACCAGACTCCGATCGACCAACGTTGGGGTGGCTGGTACGTGACGGGCACCCACGGTAGGCAGACCCACATGGGTAACGTCGTATTGGACGTAGCGGTGGGGGGCGCGGAGTCGCCTAACCCGGCCGCATCGACTCGCGGTAACCTGACGGACCTTTCCGCCCTCCTGGATACGGCGCCCTACCTAACCGGTCATAGCGATATTGTCGCGCTCATGGTGGCCGAGCATCAGATCCACGTCCACAACGTGATGACCCGGGCCAGTTGGGAGGTTCGGAACGCCGACGAGTCGGATCGAGCCGCCGTTGGGTCAGCCGCCGTTGGGTCAGCCGCCGTTGGGTCAGCCGCCGTTGAGTCAGCCGCCGTTGAGTCAGCCGACATCGTGCAGCTTGCGGAGCCGCTCGTCCGGGCCTTGCTGTTCGTTGGAGAGGCCACGCTGAGTGGTTCGGTCCAGGGGACATCCGGCTTTCGCAGGGACTTCGAGAGCCGGGGGGTCCGCGACGGGCTGGGTCGCTCGCTCCGTGATCTGGACCTGAGCAGACGGCTGTTCCGGTACCCGCTCAGCTACCTGTTTCATTCGGACGCATACGGCGCCCTCCCGGGATCACTCAAGGAGCAGGTCTTCCTACGTATCCGAGAGGTGGCCTCTGGTGAGGATGAGGGTGGCGAGTTCGGCCACATTTCGGCCGTGGACCGCGTGGCGATCCTCGAGATTCTCGGTTCGACTCATGACGAGTTCGCCCGCTGGTTGTCTGCAGGCGGTGGTGGCCGCTAGATCCCACGGTCGAGAGGCTTAGCGGCTGCAGCCGCCCGGCAGGGCGGGTCCAGCCATCTGCCGGGAGCCTCCCTCCCATGGCCGGCTGGCGTGAAGCGGCCCGGGATCGCACAATTCCCGCTCGTTTCGACGCACCACCCATGGAGGACTCCATGCAGTCTCGTGTTCTAGTCGGCGCTTCGACCCTGCTCCTCTTCGCAGGCGCGCTCTCGGCGCAAAGGGGACCCGACACGGTCTTCCTGGAAGAGCTCACCTGGACCGAGGTCCGCGCGCGGATCGACGCGGGCACGACGACGATCATCGTGCCGACCGCGGGCACCGAGCAGAACGGTCCGCACATGGTGCTTGGCAAGCACAAGTTCATCGTCAACTACGCGTCGAACCTCATTGCCCGCGAGCTCGGTAACGCGCTGGTGGCTCCCGTTGTCACCTATGTGCCCGAGGGATCGGTGGAGCGGATTGCCGAGCACCCGCGGTACAATGGGACGATCACGCTTCCCAACGAGTACTACATGAGGCTCCTGGAGTATGCGGCCCGGAGTCTGGCCATGGGTGGATTCACAGACATCGTCTTCATTGGCGACAGCGGTGGGAACCAAGGCGGGATGCGCGATGTGGCCGCCATGCTGAACGAGGAATGGGCCAGCGAGCGAGCCCGCGTCCACTTTGTGGGCGACTACTACGGGGCCTCCAGCCAGATCAACGACTGGCTCCTGGCGGAATACGGGCACACTGTAGAGACGATCGGTGGGCATGCGGGCATCCGCGACACATCGCAGCTGCTCTACGTAGCCCCCCAGCACATTCGGACCGACCGGCTCGCGCCCTTGGGCGGAGGCGAGGGGATGGGTGTGTCCGGAGATCCCACCCTGGCCTCTTCCGAGAAGGGACGCCAAGGGGTCCAGATGAAGGTCGATGCCGCCCTGAGGCAAATCCGTGAACTCGTGGGCCGATAGGTGCCCGAGTGGATGGGCCGATGGGTGAACAACCTTGGGCGCATTTCCGTCCAATTAACCAGATGAGGTAGTTGTGAAAAACGACCACGACGTTCGGCCGTCGGCTGGCCCGAGGGGCGGAGTCCTCGCGCTGGCACTCCTGTTGGTGGGTCCACTGTTCTGGCACTCGTCGCTCTGTGCCCAGCAGTCCTCCGAGAAGCGGGGCAGTGACAACCTGACAGTGGTCTCGCACCTGCCCCTCGGTGGAGCCGAGAGTATGACCGACATCGAGATCGAACAGGACATGTCGCGACCGTTCGTATATGTGGCCCGCCAGATGCGACGGGAAGACCGACGCGCGCCGGGCACCCCCGGCGACCGCGGGTTGGACATTCTCGACATATCCGATCCCGCGAACCCCGAGGTGATCCACAGGTGGCGCATCGAGGATCCCGACCTCCACGTCGGTGCCGGCGGAAAGGATATCAAGACGTTCGAATGGGACGGGCGTCACTACATCGTCCTGTCCTTCCAGTTCGGCCAAGGGGGCCCCGACGCGGACCTGGGCGCCATCGTCTTCGACATCACGGGCTTACCCGATGTGTCGACGTTCCGGGAGGTCGCGAGGATCCAGGGGCCCGGAGAGCTCGCGGGCTTCCACAACGCCTACGTCTATCGCCACAGCAACGGTCGGCCGCTCCTGTTCGCCACGGTCGCGGCTCCGCACGCGAACGTCTACGACCTGGGGTATCTGGTGGACGGCCGGGAAGACGCGCTCGTGGCCACTGTACCGGTGCCGCAGTCGGAAGTGGTCCCGGGCGGCCGTGGGTATCACGACTTCTACGTCGGTTATCATCCGGACAGCGAACAGGATCGCTTCTATGGCGGTGGGACGGGCGGATACTACGTGTACAACATCACCGACCTCGAGGCCCCCGAGCTGCTGGTCACCCTTACCGGCGTCCGGGGCGTCGACCGTGGGCACACGTTCACGCCGTCTCCCGACGGGCGCTACGTCGTGGCCGAGGTCGAATACCAGTACGCCCCGCTGCGGATTTTCGACCTCAAGCCGGGACTCGACGGCGAAGTCTCGAACATCAATCAGCCCATCGTCGCTTGGTTCGCCAACCCCCAGAACCTGGTCCATAACCACGAGGTCCGCTGGCCGCTCGTGTTCGTTTCGGCGTACCGAGACGGCCTGCAGGTCTTCAGTCTACAGGATCCGAAGAAGCCGCGGACGGTGGCGCACTACGACACCTATCTGGAGCCAGAAGGAGCCGGGGTGACCACGGGTGGGTGGGGTGTAGACGTGCGAAACGCCGATGGCCTGATCGTTCTGTCCGATAAGGAGACCGGTTTCTGGGCCTTCCGCCTCGAAGGTTTCAACGGCTGGAACGGCTTGGACTATGGTATGCCGAATGTCTCGAGCGTACAGGATTGGGAGGACGGACCGGCGGTGCAGGCTCGCTCGCGAAGGTAGATCAGCGGAGGGCTGCCGCTGGTATCAAGCTTCGGCACTCCGGTGAGCCACTTCCACTCGGGCATCGTTGAAGCAGGCGGCCCCACCCACGACGTTCAAGTGGGTCGGGCAAAGCGCCGTGGAGGTCTTCCCGTTCATCGATGATTTTCTCCACGCACCTTTAGGCATCGACACCACACCCTCTCGGACACGCTCCTCGATCCGTGCTTCACAGACGACCTCACCCAGTTCGTTGAAGACGCGGACGACGTCGCCGTCGACGATTCCCCGGACCTCGGCATCGGCCGGACTGATGGACACCGCCAGTACCGGATAGTTGAACTCGCCCAGCGTGCTCGAGATCATCTTGTTGCTCGCCGGGCTGATGAGCGCGAGCGGATAGGGCGTGTCGGAAACCGTTTCGTAGTGGTAGGGGTGGGGCCCGAGCTCCGACGGGCTGAGATGGATCTTCCCGTCGTGGGTTCGGGGCATGATCGTGCGGAGTTGGATCGCGCCGTCGGGAAAGTCGACGGTGTCCAGGCGCCCGGCAGATAGCGTCTCTACGTCGGCAGGATTGCCCTCCAGCCTGACTTCTTCGGCGACCTTCCGCAGGTGGGTCTCGCCGTCCCAGGTGAAGGGAGCGTCGTCGAATCCTCGGGCCCGCGCCAGCAGCGAAAACACCTCGTCGTTGGGCTTCGCTTCCCCTACGCGGTCGATCACCGGGCGAATCCCGCCGACCACCAAGTTCCCGTAACCGACCCGCAGGTCGTGCTGCTCGAGAAATGTCGTCGCGGGCAACACGATATCCGCGTAACGGGCCGTGTCGGTCATGACCTGATCGAAGACCACGGTGAACAGATCCTCTCGAGCCAGCCCTCGAAGCACCGCGTTCTGGTCCGGCACGGTAACCGCCGGATTGCAGTTGTAGACGAACAGGCCCTTCACCGGCGGGGTCGGATCGCCGGTGAGCAACTCTCCAAGCTTTGTCATGTTGAGGAGACGAGTCTGCCATGCGACGTCTCCGTAGACGCGACCCGTGCTCAACTTGACGGCTCCGGTGTTGCTCATCGTGTATCCGCCGCCATAGACCCCGAACTTTCCCATGAGGGCGGGCATGGCCAGGATGGCCGCCACCGCCTGGCCACCGTTGCGATTCCGCTCCAGTCCCCACCCGCACCGAATGACTGCGGGGCTCGCGTCCGCATAGGCGCGCGCCAGTGTTTCGATGTTTTCGGCGGGCACGCCGGTCTCGGCGGCAGCGGAGTCCAACGTCCAACGCTCGGCCTGTGCCAGCAGGGCCTCCATACCATCCGCGTGCTCGGCCAGGAACGGCTCGTCGAGCTCTCCTGCCTCATGCCACAGCCTGACCATCGCGAGGGCTAAGGGCAGGTCGGTCCCGGGAAGAACAGGTAGGTGCAGGTCTATCTCATTGCCGGAAAAGGGGTTCCATGGGTCGACGACTGCGATAAAGGCACCGTTGCGCTTCGCTTCGCGAAGGTGCGGCACCAGATGGATATTCGAGGCCTTGGGGTTCGCTCCCCAGATGATGATCGATCGGGCGTCCGGATACGCCTCGAAAGGTACGCCCGGCATCTTGCCGTACATCCCGAGTGCCACCTCGGTGGTAGGAACCGCGCAAATGGTCGGGTCTAGACGCGAAGCACCCAGCCGCGCGAAGTAGAGCCTGTCCAGGCCACCCTCGCTCAGGAGTCCGTTCGACCCACCATAGTGGTATGGGAGGATGGCCTCGGCGCCTCACTCGTCACTGATCAGCTCGAATCGTTCGGTGATCTCGCCGATGGCTTCATCCCAGGAGATCGGCACATACTCCTCGGAGCCTTTGACGCCTGCGCGGCGCATGGGGTGGAGCAGCCTGTCGGGGTGATAGACCCGCTGCCCGAATCGGCGGACCTTGTCACAGATAAAGCCGTCGGTCAGGCCGTGGTCGGAGTTGCCGGAAATGCTCTGCAGCTTGCCGTCCTCTACGGTCACCTCGAGGGCACAGGTGTCCGGGCAGTCCATGATGCAGCTGGTGACCAGCGTCTCCGGCATCGGTGCGTCCCCGTGGTCCACAGGCTCGGTTGACGGGCTCACGACCTCTAAGCTTCCAGGATCTCGCCCAGTGCCGCGAGCAGGTAGTGTACGTTTCGCTCGCTCGCGCTGTAGCCCATCAGCCCGATGCGCCATCCCTGGCCCTTCAGGGGTCCGAACCCTCCCGCGATCTCGATGCGGTAGTCCTGCAAGAGACGCGATCGGACCGTGGCGTCGTCCACACCATCGGGGATCAGAACGCAGTTGAGCATGGATAGACGGTTTGCCGGGTCGCCGAACAGCTCGATTCCGAGATCGGTGAGCCCCGCCTTCAGCATGTCTCCGCACTTGTCATGACGGGCCACGCGTGCCTTGAGTCCTTCCTCGACGATGATACGGAGGGCCTCGCGCATCGCACAGATCTGAGGGCCTGGGGCGGTGTGGTGGTATCCGCGCTCGGCCGACCAGTACTTCTCATGTAGGAGGAGGTCCAGGTACCACGTGTCGACCAGCTTGCTACGGGACCTGATGACCCCCATCGCCCGCTCGTTCAACGTGATGCAGGAGATGCCCGCCGGACCTCCGATGCATTTTTGCCCGCCACTGTAGCAGATGTCGATGAGCAGGTCGTCCGCCGGGATATCGGCTCCACCCAGCGAGCAGACCGTATCCACCAGGAACAGCTTGTCGCGCTCACGCACGAGTTGTCCGATCTCGGCCAGTGGTTGCCCCACGCCCGACGACGTCTCGCCGTGGACCACGGCCACCATTTTGGCGCCTGAGTTGGAGTCCAGGGCCGCCCGGATCTGGTCCGGCTCGACCACCTGACCGAACTCGACCTCTACTCGGATCGCAGTGCCCCCGTGGCGCTCGACGATCTCTGCCATCCGTTGGCCGAAGAACCCGTGGATGCCGACGATGACTACGTCACCCGGCTCGACGACGTTGCAGATAGCGGCTTCCATGCCGGCCATTCCCGACCCGGGAAGGGTGATGGTCGTCTCGTTCTCGGTCTGGAAGACGTGGCGCAGCAGGGCCATGGTATCGTCCATGATTGCTATGAACTCCGGGTCCAGATACCCGAGGATCGGGCTCGTCATGGCGTGGAACACCCGGGGATGGATGTTGCTGGGACCGGGACCGAGCAGGGTGCGAGGCTCGTGTTTGAGTTGTTCGAAGGTGCGGGTGTCGTTGCTCATGGCAGCCTGTGCGTGGGTCATGTCCGTGATGTCTCCTCTAGTTCGTTCCAATGCCTCATTGCTGGTGTGTTCTTGCGGGTTCTCATCGTTCTTCCCAATCCAGGATCACATCAAGCACCCCCCTCGCGAGGGATCCGGAATCTGTTCCCGACCAGTTGCTGGCGAGGACCACTCCGATGCCGTCGTCAGGCAACAACAGGATGTAGCTCCTGAAACCTGTGTCGCCGCCGCCGTGAGAGACCGTGCGGTGACGGCGGTGCTCACCGAGGAACCAGCTCAAACCTACCGAAGCCGAGTTGGGGATGGCCCCGGTGGATGGCGTCCAAAGGTTGTCGTAGCTGTCTGCTTGCAGGATACGCACCCCATCCAGCTCTCCACGGTTGAGGTTTGCCAACATCCAGCGGGTCATCTGCCGTACGCTCGAGTTGAGCGTGGAGCTCGGCGCGTGCCGGCGATTGTACGGATATACGTCGCTCACCGTGGCCGGGTTGCCCACGTGACCCGTGGTGCGAAGGGACTCGTCGATGTCGGGGTGGATAAAAGAGCTTCGGTCCATGGCCAGAGGTACCAGGATGTTCTGGCGTATGTATTCCTCGAAGCTCAGCCCGGAGATCTTGGCGATCACGTCGCCGAGGGTGTCGAAAGCCATGTTGCTGTACCGGAAGCCGTCTCCCGGTGCCCACAGCATGCTCTCGGAGCTGATCGATCGCACGTACCGCTCCGCCGCTCCGTCATCGTATTGTGGCCGGCGCCACTCGTAGTCCTCCACGTCGGGCATACCCGAGGTGTGGTTGAGCATCTGGCGGATGGTAATCTGCCGGTATGCGGGATCCGCGAGCTCGAAGTAGGGGAGGTACTCGGTAACGAGATCGTCGAGTCGGACCTGTCCGCGCTCGACCAGCTGCACGATCGCCGTGGCGACAAAGGGCTTGGACACGGAAGCGAAGTGAAACACGTGGTCCGGCGTGAGCGGCTCAGCTCCACCGAGTCGCCGCTCGCCGAAGGCACCTTCATAGACGACTTCGCCGGCTTGGACCACGGCGGCGGTGAGGCCGGGGATACCCATCGCATCCACTTGGGCCTCGAGGTAGGCATGGACGAGACCCTCGGTGGCCTGTGCCACCACGGCCGTCGGCGCCCACAAGGCGAAGGTGGATAGGAACGCCATGGTCCCTGGAGTCCTCATGTATCCCCTCTTTCAGAAGATCTCGATGCCGCCCGCGTCAGCCGGTTCGACTCTGCGATCACCTCGCGAGCTCTGGCGGCATCTGGCGGTGGGCGGTCGAAGCGAAAGAAGAAAATGCGGGACGGGCGTCGGATCGGCCAGCAGGGACCGCTACCTGGACCTCCAGCGCCCGACCCTGTGTGGGGATCCTTGCCTCCGTTCCAACCATCTGCCCCCACGACCCATCTGATTGAACAGTCCGTTGTCGGGGTAGACATAGTATGTTATACATAGTATCGACGAACTCGAACGCAACCGACCGAAGGCGTCCGGATTTGAACGGCGTGATGAGACCGTGAACGAGGTGGAGCGGAATCGATATGAGTCTTGATCGGGAATGGATTCGGGGGGCAGCCCCGCTGGCCGTACTCACCCTCCTCGACACCCGAGAGATGTATGGGTACGAGTTGGTCGAGGCGTTGGAGAGGGGCTCCGGCGGTCTGCTCGAGTTGGGGCAGTCTACGGTTTATCCACTTCTCTATAACCTGGAGGGGCGGGGCTACGTGAAGCCGGTCCGGCGTACGGCTCCGTCCGGTCGGAAGCGGAAGTACTACCGAATCACGGCCGCGGGGCGGTCTTGGTTGGCCGGCCAGCAGGAGCAGTGGGCTACCCTCACGGAGGCGCTCGGTCGGCTCGGTGTGGCTGGACCCGGGTGAACCGCCCAGGCCAACGGGAGGCGATTCCATGACTCGGTGGGAGGGGGAAGCGCTCCCCCACGAAGTCGAGGAGACCATCCGGCGAGTGTTGAAGGCTGCCCAGCTGCCCTCCTTCGATCGGCCCGACGTCGAGGCGGATCTACGGGGCCATTTCGAGGACGGGCTGGCGGCAGGCCGTACGGTTCCGGAGCTCCTGGACCGGTTCGGCTGCCCCGACGAGGCGGGCCGCAAGATAGCCCGAGTGCGCGGCAAACATGCGAGCGATCTGAGTCATGGAAACGATGGGAGGTGGTGGATGTCCGTGAGGGAACTGTGCCGCGAGGCCAAGCTGTCGGCGAGAACGCTGATGCGTGCACCGGCGTTTTCGTTGTTAGTGGTGACGACCCTCGCCCTGGGCGTCGGGGCCAACACCGCGGTATTCACGGCCCTGGACGCCGTTCTGCTAGCGCCGCTTCCGTACGACGCACCGGAGCGCCTCGTACGCGTCTACGAAGTGCGGGCCGATGACGAGGGGCAGAGCACCGGTTTCCTGCGACCCGCGGCGGTCCTCGAGTACCGGGAGTGGGACGAGGTCTTCGAGTCCTTCGGCGTGATCGACAGCTACCGGGAGATGGGAGGTGACCTGACCGACGGGGACCAGCCCGAGCGGGTCATCGTGTCGCACGCCGACATAGGACTCTTCGAGTCCCTTGGCGTCGAGCCGCTCAGGGGTCGATTCTTCCATGAGGAGGAGAGCGTCTTTCCCGGAGAGAGCTCGGATCGATCGCCGGGAGCTCCGGTGACCGTCCTGTCACACGGTCTTTGGGAGCGGCGCTTTGCAGCCGATCCCGGTGTGGTGGGCAGCACGGTCCAGCTCGACGGCAGCACCTTCGAGGTGGTGGGTGTCATGCCGCAGGGGTTCACCAACCCGTTCGGCAGTCCGCCCGATCTCTGGGTGCCTCAGGACCTGCGCATGGGTGGCTACAACACCTGGGGAAACCACTACCTGTCTGGTGTGGCCCGATTGCGGGAGGGCGTGTCGATAGAGTTGGCACAGGACCGGATCGAGGCGCTCGTGGCCGGGCTCGTCGAGTCCAACAGCGACGCCGAGGGCTGGACGGTGCGGCTCCGCCCGCTTCGAGACGATGTGGTGGGTGAGAACCGGCGCACCATGCTCTGGATTCTCGCAGTCGCCGTGGGGCTCGTGCTCCTGAGCGCCTGTGTCAACGTGGGTAATCTGATCTTCGCACGGAGTTTGGGGCGCGGAGGCGACCTGGCCGTGCGTGGTGCGCTGGGATCGGGTCGTGCCAGGCTAATGGCGCACCTCCTGATGGAGAGCGGCCTTCTCGCGGTAGCCGGTGGGATGGCGGGAGTGGTTGTGGGCTGGGTTGGTGTCAGGGGTATTCTGCTGCTTGCGCCCGATGCCCTCCCGGCACTCATGACTCCCGAGTTGAGCTTTCGGGTCTTCATGGTCGCTCTGGCCGCGACCACGGTGGCACTCGCTCTCTTCGGCCTGGTGCCGGCCCTCCGATTTTCGCTGACATCGCCCGCCGATGCACTCCGGGCAGGGGGCCGAGGCGGGACCGGGGGTCGGGGCCTACGCGGCATGCGCAATCTGCTGGTCGTCATCCAGGTGGCCGTAGCCCTCGTGCTCATGGTGGGAGCCGGACTGCTGGTTCGCAGCTTCTCGGCCCTCCAGAGAGTGGACCTCGGTCTTGCTCCAATGGGGTATTGCCTTAAGTCCACCGCCCACTACATGTTGTGGTCATGGCGGTTCCGGCTTCTCAGCTCCGTGGCGGCGTGGACTATCCCCGTACGCGGCTGGAGCTGGACGAGTTCTTCCCCGACGATGCGGCATGCCTGGAGTACGTGGAGGGTCTGCGCTGGCCGGAAGGGTTTGTGTGCGTGGGCTGTGGCGGGTTGGGAGAGGTCTGGCGAGCATCGCGGGGGCGTCTCGTCTGCCCACACTGTCGAAGGCAGACCTCGGTGCTGGCGGGAACCGTGTTCCACCGCACGCGCTCGCCCCTGCGTCTGTGGTTTCTCGCTGCCTGGGAGCTCACGAGCCAGAAATACGGAGCCAATGCTCTCGGGCTCCAGCGCGTGCTCGGACTGGGAAGCTACAAGACAGCGTGGGTCTGGCTCCACAAGCTCCGCCGGGCCATGGTCCGACCGGATCGCGACCAGCTGAGCGGCGTTGTGCAAGTGGACGAGAGCTATGTCGGGGGCGTGGAGGCTGGAGTGCGGGGCCGCGAGACGATCAAGAAGGCCATCGTCGCGATCGCCGCCGAGGTCGACGGACGCAAGATCGGGAGAATACGGCTGCGTTGGGTGCCCGACCTCTCCGCTCCGGTTCTGCGAGGCTTCGTCAAGGATAGCATCGCACCGGCAAGCACGGTGCATACCGACGGATGGCCAAGCTATCAGGGACTCGCCAAACTGGGCTTTCGCCACACGGTCACGAACCTCTCGACCTCCGGCGATCCCGCTCACGTGCTCATGTCGGCCGTACATCGGGTGGCGTCTCTCCTCAAGCGCTGGGTCCTCGGAACCCTCCAAGGAGGGATCGCCCGCGAACACCTCCCCTACTATCTGGACGAGTTCACCTTTCGCTTCAACCGACGCACATCCCGGGCTCGCGGCCTGTTGTTCTACCGCTTGCTTGAGCAGGCTGTTCAGTGTGCTCCCACGCCAGCTTCGGCCCTTTACCTCGGCACCGGACGTGGGAAACGGCCCGCAGAGCCCCGGTAACCACTATATCTTGGGGTCGGTGGACTTAAGGGAATACCCCCTTTGCTCCAAAAGACGTCCTCACGCTGGAGGTCCATCTGCCGGATGCGCGCTACACCGACGGAGCCAGCCGACACGCTTTTCACGAGATGTTCCATGATCGTGTGGTCGGCCTTGCCGGGGTCGAAGCTGTGGCGGCGATCTCTTGGCTCCCCGTGAGTGGACGATACCACATCTGGAGCGTGACGCCCGACATCGACCGGCTCCGCGAGTCCGACCGATGGGTGGGCGTCGATGTTCGCGTCTTTGCCGGTGACTACTTCAATACGATGGGCATACCGCTGATGCAGGGCGAAGGCCCGATGGATGCGGACCTGGAGGGATCCTTTCCAATCTGGGTAAACAAACTGTATGCCGACGTGATGTTCCCCGACGGCGACGCTGTTGGGAGCCTGATCAGGGCCTCCGGAGAGAGCCGGAGGATCGCCGGAGTCGTCGGCGACGTGGCTTTCGAGCCCCGAGGATCCACTTCCTACCAGATCTATATCCCACACGTGACCTTTGCCGACGACAGGAACTGGGCCCTGATCCAGACCGTGCGGGCGCGGGGTGACCTCGACGCGCTCAAAGAGCGCATCGGAGACGAGTTGAGGATGGTCGACGGTGAGCTCGTCCTGTTCCGGCCGCGCCCCATGCAGAGTCTACTGGCGTCCGCCCAGGCTCAAGACCGTTTCGCGGTGAGTCTCATGGGCATCTTCGCCCTTTTGGCGCTCGTGCTCTCTGGGGTGGGCACGTACGGTGTGCTGGCCACGGCCGTGGCCGGGCGCCGCCGCGAGATCGGCATTCGGATCGCCCTTGGGGCCGACGCTTTTTCCGTACGGATGATGGTGCTGACATCGGCGGTCGGCATGACCGCAGGAGGCGCGCTGTTGGGCGTAGCGGGCGCCTGGGTCGGATCGCGGTGGCTCCAAGACCTTCTGTTCGAGGTCAGCCCGGCGGATCCCGGGGTGATGGTGTTCTCGGTCGTTCTACTCGTGCTCTTGAGCGGCGCAGCGGCGTGGGTGCCCATCCGTCGCGCGACAGGCGTGGACCCTGCGAGGGTGATTACGATGGAGTAGAGGGGGATTTCGAGCGTCAGCTGTCTTCGACGGACGCGCGCAACGCGCGATCGAAGGTGTGGATTCGCTTGACCCCGCGACGGCGACAGCAGGCCAGGTGAAGCAGATCCCGAGCGGTGAGACCGGGGTGTCGGGTGATGGAGGAATCGTCCGCGGCCGTTGGACCTCAGTCCCGTGGTATGGCCAGGTCCGCGAACCCTGCGTCGAGCTCGACGCTCTGGCCTCCGGGGCGGAGGTAGACGGCGATCCGGTATTCTCCGTCCGGCAGGTCGTCGCCCAGGATGGTATAGCCGCTCACGAGACCGGTCTGGTACTCTTCCGTCGCGCCGGGAGCCAGATCGAGCTCGACCAGAGCCTGCGTGCAGGCGACCTCATCACCGTGATCCCACGCCAGGGCGCCACTCGCGTCGTAGGCTCTCATCAACACCACACATCCGTCGGGGAAGGTGATCGACTGGGAGGTGGTGGACTGGTTCTCGATCTCTACCGTGACCCCGATCTGGACGGGAAACGACTCGGCGATGGCGAAGCTCGTCACATGACAGGTGACCCCACCGACTACCAGTTGACTCTGCAGGTTGGGCCCGGTCGCGCTCTCCGCACAAGCGGCCAGCGCGGTGGTGGCCAGGAGCGCGCTGCACGCCGTCGCCCAACGCCACGTCTTCACTCGTCGATTCAGGCTCATCTATCGGTCTCCGTCGTCACTTGCAGTCCGTCGGCCCGCTGCCGTCACACACATGGCATCGGGCGCCACAATAGACATAACGCGCGAAAGGCCGGTTTTGTGACATGAGATGGCGGTGGGCCGTGCGGTCGGGTGTACGCTCTTGGCATGCCGCGCGCCAGGCATGGCTCGTCCCGTCAGCGTATCACGTACCACTCGGTCTGATAGGTCCGGAAGTACTCATACCCGTTCGCCGTCAGATAGCCGTCATCCTCCATGGGTATCGTCACCGTGCCCCCGTCGTACTCGGGGACCGCCGTGGTCGCGCTGAATTCGATGGAGCGGTACGCGCCGTCACGGAGGTAGGAGTCCCGACTGGGCGGTGAGGACAGGTCCATGTTGCGAGCGTTGATGGACGGACCCAGGGCGTGGCCGTGATATCCGATGGGGTGGGAATACAAACTGGGAAGGAAGTCCACCCCTTCGAGCTTGCCGGCGATGGCCAGGGTGGCCTCCCAGCCGCTCATCCCGGGTCGGGGCTCCGATGCGAACGCCTCGTGAACCAGGTTCGCGTTTCGGAGAGCGGTCTTCAGCCCCTCGGGTACGTCGTCCTCTCCATCCCGCAGGATGTACGCCACCTTCTGCCAGTCGCTCGCGAAGCCCACGTAGTCGAAGCCGCAGTCCAGATGGATGATGTCTCCCTGCTGGAAGACGAGGTCGTCCGGGGCCGGGTGGACATAGGGTATCATCTCGCCCGTATCGGGATCGTAGCGCTGAACCGCCACGTGGATCTCGAACCAAGGTTTTCCACCCACCCCAAGCTCGGCCACGCTCTCCTCGAAGAACCACTTGATATCAGCGGCTCGGGTAACCCCGGGGGTGACGACGACATTGGAGAGAGCCGTCTGCGCGATCACTGAGGTGGCCAGTACCAGGGCTCGATAGGGCTCCAGCTCGTCGGCCAGACGGGTATCGAACACGTCTTCGATGAGCTCCACGGCGGATACGAAGCGCGATTCCGCCTCGGCACCCATCGCATCCGCGAGAAACTGGTAGCCGTCGTGAGTGAGACCGCTGTCGTGTCCCCGGCGACCGCCCATGTTGAGTCCGATCGAGGTGGGGCGATAGCGCTCCCACAGCGCCTGGAGACCGGTGCGGGTGTCCTGGATGCCGCGCGCATTCCTCGCGGCCGGGATGGGCTCGAAGAAGCGGCGGTAATCTTCGGTGGGTCGCCAGTAGTCGGAGTAGCTGGCGAGGCCCCGTTCGCCGTCATCCACGAACACCATCACGTCGCGTCGCCGCGTGTAGTGTAGCGGGGGTGCCACATACTGGGTCACGGCGTCGGGATGGAACTCCTCGCTCACCACGATCCACATTTCGATGCCGTGCTCGCGCATCTGTTCGAGGAGGAGCGGGCGCTTCTGGTCCAGCCACTCAAGGCGGAGTTCGTACTGGGCTCGCATGCCGAGGAGCTCGGGCATGGCCGGGATGACGCGGCCGTCGAACAGCTCAATCGGGCCTTCGCCAGCCCCCCCGTTCTCGTCGCGCGCAGGACCGTCGGTGCAGGAGACGAGGAGTGCGGCGACAGCTGAGCAGATGACTACACGGTAGGCTGCTTGTCTCCTGGCCGTCATATGCTGCAGACCTGCCCTTCCCCGTCTATCATCGGGAAGCCGGCATCCTCCCAGGCGGTCATTCCGCCTGTCACGTTGTAGAGGTCCCCGTAGCCGTGCCGGAGCAAGAGACTTATGGCCGTGCTGGAACGGTTGCCTCCTCCACAGAGCACCGCGATGGAGTCGTCGGTGGCCAGCTCCAGCTTGTCGATCTGGGCCAGTACGTCCAGCTGTGGCGCCATACTGATGTAGGGCATGAAGTGGGCCCCTTCGATGTGACCCTCGTCCCATTCGTCGCTCTCACGAACATCAAGCGTCCTGAGGCCGTTGGCGGACAGCATGCTCTTCAGTTCATGGACGTCGATCTGGGGGGTCACCTCCAGGGCGTGTCCTGCTTCGACCCATGCCCCGACACCGCCGTCGAGATACCCGGCCACGAGACGATCCAGCGCGATGAACGCCATCTTGTAGATGCACGTCTGAGCGTCCTCGGCGGTCTCGCTGAGCAGAAGCAACGGTGTGTCGTCGGGCACCACCCAACCGACTCGCTGCTCGAACTCCGACCCCGACTGCTGCACATGGTAGGACCCCGGAATGTGGCCGGCACCGAAGGCGGCCGTGGAGCGCGTGTCGATCAAGGCGTGCCCGGCCTCCATCAGTTCCTGGACTCGCTCGAGTGTGAGGGGCTGGGCTGTGGGGATCGTCGACGTCAGCTCCACATGCCCTTGATTCGTCGCGACGATGTTCAGGATGTTCGATAGCTTCAGCGGCTGATCCTCATCCATATAGGCCGTGAACCGGTCCCGATCCTTGATCGTGAGCGCAGCGTTGTAGCGCCGCTCGTATCCAACCGTTGTGGCAACCTTGCCACTGGAGACGCGGCCTCACGTGGAGCCGGCGATGTGCCCCGGATAGACCTCCACATGGTCGGGGAGGTCGAGGAAACGTGGTATGGACACGTCGAAGAGGACGGGCGCACCCTCTTCGCCGGCCTGCGCCAGGTCGGGACGAGCCACATCGCCCACGAACACGAAGTCGGCCGTGAGGATGAACCAGGGCTCGGGCCCCCGCGGATAGTCGTACACCAGAAGGTTGATCTGCTCGGGGCGATGTCCAGGGGCGTGGACGACCTCCATGCCCACGCCACCCATTCTGATCATGTCTCCGTGCTTCACCCGCGTGGCTTCGTACGTGATTTCGGTCAACTCCGGCAGGATCAACTCTCCGCCGGTCGCCTCGGCCAGAAGCCGTGCACCCGATACGTGGTCCGCATGGCTGTGGGAGTCGATGACGTACCGGATGGTCGAGCCCTGCTTCTTGGCCATGTCCAGGTAGGGCTGGATATCCCAGAGAGGATCGAACACGGCGCATTCACCGGTGCGCTGACAGCCGATCATGTAGGCTGCGCAGCCTGTCTCTTCACGGATGATCGTTTCCAACCACATCGCGGTACTCCTTACCGGTAGGCGCTTTCTACGGTTGGGCGCTCTTTCCGGGCCCCGAGGCCGACTCAGGAATGCCGTCTTAAGGTAGCATCCGTCCGGCAAACCGCACGCTTCGGGGCATCGCGTCGGGTGTGAGACAACGGCTCGGAGTGGGAATCGCGGCGGGAGCCGCGGTAGAGCCCGCGGCGGAGCCGCGGTATATGGCTTGTCGAGTCGCCTGTGCTGGACGTAGGCTGACGAGCATCGAAACGGCTCGTCTCCGATCAGAAAGGATCAGCCTTGCCCGAAGTCCGACTAGAGCTCTCCCCGTATCAGCGCTTCCTGGGCGTAGAGCTTGTCCAGGCCGAAGAAGGGCTCGTGGTGATACGCCTGCCGTTCCGGGAGGAGTTCTTGCGACTGGACGACTCCGACTGGCTGCACGGTGGAATCGTCAGTGCGCTGGCGGACATAGCGGGGGCGTACGCGGTCTTCACGTCCATCGGAGAGGGCGTGCCGACCATCGATCTACGAATCGATTGGCTGCGGCCGGCCCGACGGGGCACGCTGACGGCGACGGGGCGCACGGTGAAGACCGGACGGCGGGTGTGCGTGGCGGACGTGGAGGTTCGCGACGACGCGGATACCCTGCTGGCCGTGGCCCGGGGGACGTTCGCCACGCCCGATCGACCGGCCGAGTCGGCAGACGAGTCGCCAGCTTCGTCTAGCGGCTAGGGGATCGGGCGACCCATGGCGACTCCAGGCTCGACGTGAAGGCCGCCGTCCTGCACGGTCACGGTGATCTGGACCAGATCGTCTACCAGGACTTTGCCGACCCGGAGATGGGGCCCGAGCAGGTGCTGCTCGGGGTGAAGGCGACCTCCGTCAACTTCCACGACCTGTTCACCCGTCGGGGGATGCCGGGCATCGAAATCTCCTTTCCGCTGATTACCGGGTCGGACATCGCTGGAGAGATCCTGAACGTGGGGGCGTCTGTGCAAGGCTGGCAGGCAGGCGATCGGGTGCTCGTCGACCCGGTCGACCTCGAAGATGGCCGGCCGGGCATGCTCGGAGAGACATCTCACGGAGGGAGGGCGGAGCGAGTCGCGGTGAAGGCGTCACAGCTCATTCGCATGCCCGATGACGTGACCTATGAGGCCGCTGCCTCCCTCCCACTCGCCTATGGCACGGCCTACCGGATGATGGTGACCCAGGGACAGGTGTCTGCCGGTGACAAGGTACTCGTTCTGGGGGCGTCGGGAGGGGTAGGCACGGGGTGTGTATTGTTGGCCAAGCTCGCCGGCGCCGAGGTAGTCGCGTGCTCCAGCTCCGAGGCGAAGCTCGAACGACTCGGCGAGCTCGGCGCCGACCATCTGATCCACTACGGGGAACATGATCTCCACAAGGAGATCTACCGGATCTTCGGCAAGCCCCGTGTTCTGGGTGGGGGAGGGGTGGACGTGGTCGTGAATTTCACCGGCGGCGACACATGGGCCACATCACTCAAGTGTCTGACCAAGGGAGGCCGGCTTCTGACGTGTGGTGCCACGGCGGGATACGATCCCCAGACCGACATCCGCTACATCTGGACGTTCGAGCAGAGGATCATCGGCTCCGACGGCTGGCTGCGGCGCGACCTGGAAGAGCTTCTGCGCATGGACTCCGACGGACGCCTGTCACCTGTTATCGATCGTGTAATGCCGCTCGCGGAGGCCCGGGAGGCCGAAGCGCTCCTGGAGGCGCGAGAGGTGTTCGGCAAGCTCGTACTCGTCCCGTGACGGGTGATGCGCCCCGCTCCTCGGGGGACATCGACCACCTGGTGCTTGCCGTGCCCGATCTGGACGTCGCCCGTCATGCGTACTCCGCGATGGGCTTCCAGCTTTCTCCCCGGGCCGTGCATGAGTCCCTGGGGACGGCCAACCACGTCTTCGTGTTCGGCTCGACGTACTGCGAACTGCTGGACGTGGTGGATCCGGACCTGGCGGCAGACTCGGTCGGGGGAGCGCTGGCTGCCGGCTCGGGCGTTGCCGGGCTCGCACTTCGCGGGAGCGCCGACGGGGCTTTCTCCGAGTACGGGGAGCGGGGCATCGTCGCCGCCGAAGCCTTGGAGTTCTCTCGTGCGGCACATATAGCCGGAGCAAAGCGGACCGCCCGGTTCCGCATCAGCAAGTTCGCCGACGGCAGCGTGCCCGGGTTCTTCACCTTCGTGTGTGAGCACCTCACCCCCGAGTTCGTTTGGTATCCTGAAGTCCAGATACACGAAAACGGCGTCACCGGCATCGAAGAGGTGCTCGTTCGTGCCGACGATCCGGCGACGGCCGCAGCCCCCTTCGAACGAGTTCGAGCCGGATCGGCGAGTGAGGATGGCGGCACGTGGAGTGTGGACCTGGGCCCTCGGCTGCTGATGCGTACGCCCGGGGAGCTGAGCGACTGTTATCCTGGGCTGAGCGAATCCTATCCGGGGCGGATCGGGTCCTATCCTGGACTGAGCCCGGCGGAAGCCGGGGCGTCGGCGGAGCGCGCCGCCGGAGCCGAATCCACCGATGCGGGTGTGGCGGGTATCGGCGTCGCTTTCTCGACGTCTTCTCTGGCGGGTGCGATCGCATGCCTCGAGGCTGCGACGGTTCCGTACGCAGAGACCGACACCGGCTCGATCTACGTGCTTCCGGCGGAGGCGTGCGGGGTCCTCGTCGAGTTCCGGCAAGCGTGACGTGACGAGCGACCCGTTCCCGCCCTCGATCCCGGCGACTCCGATAGAAACGCGCGCCTACCCTCTCGCCGAGCAGATTCCGGCGGAGGTTCTGGACGCCGAGGTTCGGGAGTTGGAGCAGCTCCAGAGCCGACCGTTGCCGTTCCGGGTGCTCGGGTACTGCCGGTTGGGCGGCCCCGGCTTCATGAACGCCGCCGCCACGCTGGGAGCGGGGACTCTCACTGCCACGATGCTCGGCGCTGCCACCTTCGGCTACCGGCTCATATGGCTGACCTGGGTCTCGATGGGCCTCGGCGTCTTCATGATGGTGGCGATGGCGCGTTTCACGTGCCGGGGCGGCTTTCGGGTCATCGCGGTGCAGAACCGCTATCACGGTTGGGTCGTCGGCTCCCTCATGACCGCTCTGGTGGGAACGGTGTTCGTGGCTGTTCTCTTCAACGCCGGCCAATATAGTCTGGGCTCTCATCTCATCGAGTCTCTCGCGCCCCTGCTCGGGTTCGAGTTCCCGCGCTCGGTCAATTGGATCGCCTACATGGCGATCACGACTTGGCTCGTGTTGAGCTACGGGCGTCGCGGCAGGCGCGGGGTGCGCTTCGTCGAAGGCTTCATGAAGGCGGGCATCGGCCTGATGCTTCTGTGCTTCGGGGCGAGCCTCATGGTTGTGGGTGTCGATTGGGGAGCCGCTCTTCACGGCATCTTCGTTCCGTGGCTCCCACCGGGTGGGGACGGACTCGATATCTTCGTCGCCTCGTCTGCGGCCGCGATCGGGGTGATGGACTGGGTCTTCTTCAGCTACGCCGGGCTGGCCCGAGGTTGGGGACGTCGTCACGAGCAGCTGGCACGGTTCGATATCGTCATGGGCCTGCTGGTGCCGTTCGTCCTTGTCAACTTCATCGTTGCAGGTGTGTTCGCGGCCACGCTTTTCGAACGAGGCCTGCAACCCGACACGGCACAGCAGCTGGCGGAGGCGCTGGTGCCCCTCCTGGGACCGACCTGGGCGCCGGTCCTCTTCTACCTCGGCTTTCTCGCAGTGCCCATCACTACAACGGTGGGGATGAGCATCGCCGGCGCCATGGCACTGCACGAGGCCTTTGGGTGGGAGCCCGACACCAGCTCATGGCGTTGGCGCGTGAGCGCCCTACTCCCTCAGATAGGCTTCTTGGCCGTTTGGTATCCCAACCCCATCTGGTTGATCATCGTCATCGGAGCTTTCCTGGCACTGACCAACAACATCGTGGGTTGGTCATTCTTTCTGTTGCTCAACGATCGGAGGGTGCTGGGAGACGATCGCTCGAGGTCCTATCTGTGGAACCTGGGTATCCTTCTCCAGATCACCCTCCTGAACTCGGTGGCGATCATCTACCTCTTCAACCGACTGGGCTGGTGGGCATGATGAAGTATCTCCCCAGGCGTCGGGTGCGCGGGGTCGTATGATCGACCTCGAGAAGCGCTACGGACCCTGGTCGGGCCGCATATGGGGCCTGATCCTCAATTTCGTCAGCAACGGTGTGGCCCTGTACGGAGTTGCCGGTGTGCTGGACAATGGCAGCCGCTGGCCTGTGCTGATCGCCGGCGTGGTGATGACCGCCATCTGCGTGCTGGTGCTCGCCAACCCCAGCCCGGACGAGTAGTTGCGCTGTAGACGCGAGGTCACGACTCTCTTGCGGCCTCTTCGGCGGCCCGTTCTGCCAGAGCCGTCCGGTCGATCTTTCCGGTCCCACCAAGGGGAAGAGCATCGACGATGAAGGCTCGCCGCGGGTGCGCATACGGTGCGCCGCGCTCGAGAAAGAAGGCCTTCAGCTCGGTCTCGTCTGACACCCCGGGCTCCCTCTCGACGACGAAGGCCACCGGCACCGCGCCCTTCACGGAGTGAGGCATGGGGACCACGCACGCGTCACGGATGTTGGGATGCCGCAGGAGGATGTCCTCGACCTCCTTGGGATAGACGTTCTCCCCGGCCACACTGATCATGTCGTCGTTCCGGCCCAGGAAGTAAAAGAAGCCGTCGACGTCCTGACGCATGACATCGCCGGTGTGGAGCCAGCCGTCACGGAACTTCTCCGCCGTAGCATCGGGCCGATTCCAGTATCCCTTCGCGAGACCCGGATTCCGGGTGACCAGCTCGCCCGGCTCGTCGGGGCCGACCTCGGTGACGCCGTCTTCGCCCACCAGCTTTACGTGGCATCCGTCGAAGGCCTTGCCACAGCTGCCCAGTCTCTTGTCGCCGTCGCGTGTGTTGATCACCGGGACCGGACCACCCTCCGTAAGGCCGTAGCTCTCCGCCATCTTGGCACCGAAGACATCCTCGAACTCCGAGAGGAGCTCCTCCGGCACCTCGGCCGAGCCGACCAGAGCGTAGCGGATCGAGCCGACGTCATGACGGGAGAGTGCTTCGCCTTCTGCGAGGATCATCTTGAACATGGCCGGGACGCCGGTCATGAAGGTGACCCGGTAGCGCTCGATGGCCTGGATCACCTGCTTGGGCTCGAAGCCCTCGAGGATCACGAACGATCCGCCGACCAGAAGGAAGGGCTTTACCGTTCCGATCATGGCGTTCTTGTGGTAGAGCGGAACCGCCACGAGGGCCCGCTCGTCCTGATTCAATTGGTGGGCCCGCCGGAGGACATCGGTGTTCCAGATTTGCCCTCGATGCGTCAGGAGGACCCCTTTGGGCTTCCCCGTGGACCCCGACGTGTAAGGCTGCATGCATACGTCGTCCGGGTCGAGCTTGCGCCGGGGCAGGGAGTTGGACGCTCCCGACATCGCTTCGGCGTAGTCGATCTCGTGAACGGCGCCGTCCCGCGCCCCCGAGCCTACCCCTTGGGGCAGCTCGAAGATGAGTTTCGTGACGGCGGGGGTCCGAGCGGCGATCCTTCGGGCCCGCTCCACCATTCCCGAGCTCGCGATGAGAACTTCTGCCGAGGAGTCCGCCAGCACGAAGGCGAGGGCCTCGTCTCCCATCCGGATGTTCAGGGGCACCGGCACGGCCCCAAGCCGCATCGGACCGAAACAAGAGTCCAAGAATCGGAAGTCGTTTTGGAACATGAGGGCCACGCGGTCCCCGGAGCCGACTCCCAGACCCGCGAGGACGTTCGCCATCTTGTTGCACCGGCCGTCGAGCTCCGCATACGTCAGAGTCGTATAACCCTGAAGCACCGCGGGAGCCGACGGCCTCGACCCGAGGGCGTCGTCGAAGATGTAGCCGAGCGTCTCGGGAAGCATGCTCAGTTCGAGCCGACGGTACCCGTGGTCCGGAATCCCGGATCGTTCAGTGCTGGGAACGTCAGAGACCCGCGGTCCAGAACGTCACCTCCCTGGATGACGGTCACGATGTTCCGCGTGTCTGCGACATTCTCCGCGGGGTTGCCTTCGACCACGATGAGGTCGGCGATCTTGCCAACCTCGAGGGTGCCCCACTCGTCACCGGCGTTCATGAGTGCGGCGGCGTTTTTCGTGGCGGCCGAGATGGCCTCGAGGGGTGACAGCCCGGCCTCTACCAGGAGCTCCAACTCCCGGTGGACTCCTTCCCCTTGAAAGACCCCGGGGTAGGGGGCGTCCGTTCCGGTTACGAGCGGCACGCCGGCGTCGTGCAGACGCTTCAGGTTGGCCTGTGCCGAAGCGAGCCGCTCGATGGAGCGGGACCGTCGCGCCGCATCACGATCGGTGACTTCTGATGTGCCCATGGCCCGCAAGTCGTCGAGAAACCACGGGGGCGTCGTCTGCGTGACGAGAGGATGATCCAGAAAGCTCAAGTCTCCCAGGCGGCGCCATGATCCCCATTCGATCACGGCGAGGGTCGTGATGTTCGCGGTGCCGTTCTCCAGCATCTCGGCGACGGCGTCGTCACCCCACTCTCCCGTAGGTGCGTGGGCCAGGGCAGTCACGCCGGAGCGGACGGCGGTCCGGTGATCCTCGGGTGGACCCAGGTCCACCACCACCCCCAACGACTCCTCCTCGGCGACCGCCACGAGGGAGTCGACCTGCTCGGCGTTTAGACCGCTGTATCCCTTGATCATATCCACGCCCGCGGCCTTCAGCTGCACGACGAAACTGCGCAGGTCCTCGTAGTTTGCGACGATGTAGGTGATGGGAGGCCACGCGGCGTCCGGGGCGTCCACCAGAGGTCCCACCATGTAGATGCGGGGACCCGCGATGCGACCGGCCTCGATCTCAGATCGCATCTGCTGGATGAAGGGCAGGACGTTGCCCACGTCCAGCACCGTGGTCACGCCGGAGTAGAGCAGGGCGTTCAAGTAGCGCTGATAACCCAGCATGTCCGTAGAGAAGCCGTCCCAGCCACCGACGAGGTGGACGTGCATATCGGCAAGGCCGGGCATGACCGTGTTCCCGCCTACATCGAGGACCCGAGCACCGTCCGGGATCAGGACATCCGTCGCAGAGCCGACCGCGCTGATGCGGTCCCCGGTCACCACGAGCACACCGTCTTCTATCGGGGCGCCACCGTTCCCGTCGATGATCAGCGCGTTGGTGATGGCCAAGGTGTCGGAGTCGGGCTGAGCGCAGGCCAGGATGGCCAGGAACGCGAGCCCTCCCATGAATGATCGTTTCATCGGTAGTCCTGTCGGTCCGCCGTCACAGCCACTCCATGACCCAGGTGAACTTGAAGGTCCCGTTGGTCCAGGCGTTCGAGCCCAGGAGGTCCACGACGGCATCACCGAAAGTGGGATCCGTATTGGTTTCCACGGTGACGGCGATGAAGTAGGGACTGTGCGTGGTCCAGTTGTCGTAGTTGAGCGTGTACCGTTCCTTGGACGAAGCTGTAGTCGGCGGGAAGGTAGGGGGCCAGGCCGGCCGGCATAGCCCCCACCGAGGCGTCCGGAGGCCACACATGGTTGTCCGCCATGTAGTTCATCACGCCTAAGCGCAGGACTTCGAGATCTGCGACAGCGTCCACGGCGCGCGCCTTGACCAAAGCCATCTTGATGTTGGGCATGGCGATGGCCACGAGAATGGAGATGATCAGAGCCACGACCGCGAGCTCGACGAGCGTGAACCCGCGGCGGTCGCGAGGCCCGAAGATGGATCGCAGGGTCCTCTGGGTGCCCGTGCCGATCATGGCGACCGGGATCCTCATGGTGCGCCCCCTTCCAGCACGATCTGGGCGTTACCCACGAGTTCCGTCAGCGGTTGGTCGGATACGTAGACGACGACCTGCTCACCCCGCACGGCTGTGAGCCGGAATCGACCGGGGCCGTCGGCAGCGTACTCGAAACGGTCGGCCCGGATGGTGTCCGGCACGGCCTCCTCTACCGTGGTTGGCAGTCTGCCCGTTCTCGCCTGGAAGTTCAGGATCCGGACCGCCACCACATATACGTCCATACGCAGGCCCGACTCCTGCACGATGGGCGGGGGTGGAGGGAAGGAGGGTGGCTGGAGGAAGGCCGGTGGAGAAACCCAGAGCCAGACCGACAGCAGGGTGAGCACTAAGGCCGCCACCGCGGGCGCGCGGCTCGGTCTCTTTGGCTGAGACCGAACTCCGTCTTGCCTTTCTTTACGCTCGACCTGGTCCTCGAGGACGGCCTTGAGCGCATCACTGGCTTCCTGTCCTCTCGATGGTTGGGGTGGGGGGGGCTCTCGGCTCATGTCGCGCTCAGGAGCCTCACGGTTTGAGAGCCTCGATCACCCCCGCTACGGCGCGCTGCCATCGCTCGAGGTAGCTGTCGAATCCGTCAGCGAACTGCTGAACGTCCGGGTTCGCCCCCTCGGAGAGGGAGGTGATCCGGTGCTCCACGTGAACCACTGTGCCGCCGTCCGCCGGCTCCGTCAGGCGCATGTCGAACTCCCACGTCTCCATATCCGGAACGAAGATGACGTACTTGATACGCTTCGGCGGATCGGAATCCACGACCGTCCAGATCTGTTGGATGCCCGCCCTCTTGTGGGTCTGGCGGAGCACGGCTCCGGGCTGTCCTTCACCCGACGTGGGATAGAGGAGTTCTACGTCCCAGGCGGATGCTCGGAGTCGCTTGCCCCGGGGCTCCAGGGCGGCGAAGACTTCAGAAGGACTCGCCTGGAAGTGGACCGATCCGGATCGTTCGATGTGTGTGGGTTCGAACGAGTTCTGGGCGGAGACGCTCACGGGCACGGTTGCAATCGCCATGACCCCCAGGGCGCCCAAGTGAAATCCATTCATCTTCCAAGTTAGCCTCCGCGCGCCGGCATCGCTCGTGGAACATTCATTCCGTCCGTTGCTCGGTCGGGAAGTTAGGCTGTAGAATGCTTCTCGACATCCGCTCACGGCCAACACTGCGATTCCGACCCCCGCCCGACGAATCCAATCGAGGTTACTCCATGAAGATGCACCATACCCTCGTCATTGCGCTCGTCCTGTCCGGCGCAACGCTGCTGGCGACAGGTTCGGTCCTCGCCCAGATCAATTCCGAGGTGCGTGGGAGCGACAACATAGAGGTCGTCGCCCACCTGCCGCTCGGAGAATTTCGGACCATCTCCGACGTCGAGGTCGAACAGGACATGTCCCGACCCTACGCCTATGTCGGTCGGCAGTTGGCCAGCGGACGACCCCCGGAGACTCTCGTGGCGCGGGGTATGGACGTGATCGACATCAGCGACCCCGAGAACCCCAAAGTGCTGCATCGGTGGCGGATCGAGAATCCCGACCTGCACGTGGGGGGCGGCGGCAAGGACATCAAGATCTTCAGCTGGAACGGCCGGCATTATGCGGTCCTGGCGACCCAGTTCCGCCAAGGCGGGCCGGATGCGGACCTTGGAGCCATCATTTTCGACGTCACCGACCTTCCTGAGACGCTGACCGAAGTGGCTCGGATCCAGGGACCCGGAGAGCTTGGTGGCTTCCACAACATCTACGTCTACAAACACTCCAACGGTCGGGTGCTGCTCTTCAGCACGGTCTCGGCTCCCCATGCCAACATCTACGACCTCGGATACGTGGTCGAAGGGCGGGTCGATGAGGCCTTGGTGGCCAACGTCCCCGTTCCAGCGGAGGGTGGCAGGGGCTATCACGACTTCTACACGGGCTATCATGCCGACAGCGAACAGGATCGCTTCTACGGCGGTGGTACCGGCGGATACTACGTGTACAACGTGACCGATCTGGAAAATCCGGAGCTCCTGGTGAGCCTGACGGGCATCAACGGGGTTCGCGGCGGGCACACCTTCACGCCGTCACCGGATGGCCGTTACGTGGTGGCCGAGACCGAGTATCAGTACGCACCGATCCGCATCTTCGATCTCAAGCCCGGTCTGGACGGTGAGGTCGCCAACATCAACCGGCCTATCTCCGCCTGGACGGCCAACTGGGAGAACCTGGTTCACAACCACGAGGTGCGCTGGCCGTTGGTTTTTGTGTCCGGATACCGAGATGGCCTGCAGATCTTCAGCCTTCAGGATCCCAAGCATCCGAAGACGGTTGGTCACTACGACACCAACATTGGGCTCGAGGAGGGTGTCAACATTACACACGGCGCCTGGGGTGTGGATGTACGCAACGCAGACGGCCTCATTTTGATCTCCGACATGTCGACGGGCTTGTGGCTCTTCCACATGGAGGGGTTCAACGGTTGGAACGGGTTGGACTACGGAATGCCGAACATCTCGAGTGAGCAGGACTTTGTGAACGGGCCTGCGGTCCAGGCGGTGACGAGGAACTGAGGGGACGAGTCGAACGATTGGGCAGATGACTGCCGATGCATCGAATCAAAAGAGGTGAGACATGAGAATGAATCGTACCGTAACGCTCGGCGCTCTGGTCGGCTTGGCCGTTCTCGCGACCGGCACAGCGCTGGCCGCGCAGGACGACTCCGAGGACCGGGGTAGCGCCAACATCGAGGTGGTCGCTCACATTCCGCTCGGCGTGGAGGTGTCGGACATCGAGGTCGAGCAGAACATGGACCGTCCGTATGTCTATGTCGCCCGTCAAAATCGCGGCCTGGACATCATCGACATCGCAGACCCCTACGACCCCGAGGTCATTCTGCGGTGGAGCTTCGACGACCCGGATCTGCACGTCGGGTCCGCCGGGAAGGACATCAAGATCTTCGAGTACGAGGGACGTAACTACGTCGTGCACTCGGTCCAGTTCCGACAGGGTGGTCCTGACGCGGACCTCGGAGCCGTCGTGTTCGACGCTACGGACCTTCCCGACGTCTCGACGTTCAAGGAAGTGGGTCGGATCCAAGGGCCCGGTGAGCTCGGTGGATTCCACAACATCTACGTCTACCGGCACAGCAATGGCCGGCCACTCCTCTTTGCCACTGTTTCTGGGCCGTACGCCAACGTGTACGACCTGGGCTATGTGATAGACGGGCGTGTCGACGAGGCCCTCGTGGCCCAGGTTCCCGTTCCCGAGTCGCAGGCGGTTGCCGGCTCACGCGGCTATCACGACTTCTATACCGGATACGACGCCGACAGCGAGCAGGACCGCTTCTACGGTGGCGGCACGGGCGGTTACTACGTGTACAACGTTACCGATCTCGAGAATCCGGAGCTCCTGGTGAGCCTTACCGGCATCAATGGCGTCACCCGCGGACACACGTTCACGCCCTCTCCCGACGGCCGCTACGTTGTCGCCGAGACGGAGTACCAGTACGCCCCGCTCCGAATCTTCGACCTGAAGCCGGGCCTGGACGGTGAGGTCACGAACATCCGGACGCCGATCTCGGCTTGGACGGCCAACTGGGAGAACCTGTCCCACAACCATGAGGTGCGTTGGCCTTATGTGTTCGTGTCCGCCTACCTGGACGGACTCCAGGTCTTTACCCTTTCGGACCCGAAGCACCCGAAGACGATCGCCCACTACGACACCTATCTCGAGACTGCGGAGGACAAGGAGCGGGCCATGAACGGCTCCTGGGGTATCGACGTGCGTAACGCGGATGGACTGATTGTCATGTCTGATATCGAGACGGGCTTCTGGGCCTTCAAGATGGAGGGCTTCTCCGGTTGGAACGGACTGGACTGGGGCGTGCCGAACATCTCCAGCGCGCAGGACTGGGAGAATGGCCCGGCCGTTCAGGCACGCAGCCGGAACTAGACGGACTCCCCCGGAACGACGACGATATCGTTCCCGGTTGGGAGTTGAGGGCATGAGAGAGCCGATCTTCGCGCTCTCGCTCTTGGGCCTCGTCGCCTGGGTCGCTTGCGACCCGGGCGGCGGGGCCGTTTCGTTGTCGCCCGAGACGTGGCCCGCAGGTGAGCTAGATGCCTACCTAGAGCTCGAAAGTGCCCGTCAGCCGAGCCCACCAAGCGTCGAGGCGGACAACGTCATGGTGGCGGGGATCACCAGCGCGACCGCCGTGCGCGCCGGATACGAGGCCTTGGTACAGGGTGGGTCCGCGGTGGATGCGGTCATGACCACCACGCTCACCGAGATTGCGCTTACCACCGGGTCACCGGTCACACTGGCCGGCGAGATGGTGATGCTCTACTACGAGGCTGCCACCTCGCGAGTCCACTCGATGAGCGCCACGTACAGTACGGTGCTCGAAGAGGACGACCCGCTCTCGATTCCACCCCAGGGCACGCCGAGCGGTCGGGCCACCCTGGTGCCGGGCGTGGCGGCCGGCATCGGCGCCGCGCACGAGCGCTTCGGAGTGCTTCCGTGGGCGAGTCTCTTTACGCCGGCCATCTACTTTGCCGAGAACGGCTTTGAGGTCAACGCCCTCCGGGCAGCCCAGTTCGAGTCTCGGGGCCACGTCATCACGCGCTATCCCGAGGGCCGTGACATCTTCCAGAAGGATGACGGCTCGCTCTATGTGGAGGGAGACTGGCTCACGCAGCCGGCCATGGCCGAGACGCTCAAGCAAATGGCTGCTCAGGGCACGGACTACTTCTACCGTGGTGAGTGGGCCGAGAGTCTGGTCGAAGCGGTGCAGGAGATCGAGGGCCGTCTGACCATGGAGGACATGGACCGCTACCAGGTGCTCTGGGCGGAGCCGGTCCACACCACATACCGCGACTTCGATCTGTACGGAGCCGCGCTCCCGAGCTTTGGGGGGATCCACACGGCCGAGGCGTTCAACCTCTTCGAGCTCGCGGACCTTCCCGCTCGTGGGCATCCGACCTCGACGCCCGAGTCGCTCTACTGGCTCTTGCAGGTCGCCACCCTGCCGGCACTACTGAGTCCGCCGTTGGCCGGCACCTTCCTTCCGGACGGCCTCGTGGATCGTTATCTGCCCGGTGTGGACGTGTCGCCTTCGGGACGGACCAGCAAGGCCACGGCGGCCGAGCTTTGGAACGCCATGCAGACAGACACCTGGGTCGAGGTGCACCAGGCGGTCGCAGAGGCGCGGGCAGTCGACGCCGCCACCATCGAGAGCCTGACCGACGGCTTCGGACGCCGTCGATCGTCGCAGGACGAGGACGATGAGAACGCCGACAACAACGATGCCGGGTCGGACGAGGGCAATGGGGCCGATGCCGCTGAATGGGATGAGGAGGGCCACCATACGGCTGGGATCATCGCCGTGGACGCGGCGGGCAACATGGCAGTGGTTCTACACTCCATCAACAGGCCCCTCTATGGAGAGACCGGGCTGTTCGTGGGGGGGATCACCGTCCCCGATGCGGCGGCCTTCCAGCAGGATCTCGTCCAACGCGTCGGTCCGGGGCAGCGCGTCCCCGAGTGGGACACGCCTACCATCGTGCTGCGCGACGGCAGACCCTATCTGGGTAGCACCACGATCGGTGGAGCCTACCACGAGGTGAACATCCAGAACCTGATGAACGTGCTCGCCTTCGACATGGATCCGGCCGAGGCGGCCGTCCAGCCGCGCATCCGCAAGAAGTGGCCCACATTCAACCCGCTCCGACAACCTTACGGGGCTCCCGGTGAGTACTCCCTCGAGATACTGGAGGCGGTGCGGGATATGGGGATGGACATCGTGCCCACGGAGCCGGGCACCCCTGCCTCGTTCGGAGGTGCGTGGGTAGGTGTGAGGATCGATCCGGAAACGGGAGTTCTGCAGGGTGCCCGGACGCCCGGCACGGGTGCCATTATCGGAAACTAGACGCCGGGCCGTCGATCCCTGCAGGTGAGCGATCCATCCCGGCGTTCAGTCCGTCTTGTCCAGCAGCCGCAACAGCGAGGCTCGTGCCTCAGGCACGTCGAAGTCGTACGGTCCCTGACCTCGCCGGTAGTGGATCCGCCCTCCTTCCACGATGTATATCCTCTCGGGCCAGGCTGAGAACGCCTCGCACGCTGCGTCGTCCATGCCGTCCACCAGGGTGGGGATGCTGAGTCCCAGCCGTTGGGCACACTGACGAGCGGCGTCCCACCGCTCGCTGAATACGGTGTGCTGGGCGATCCGGATTCCGGCGGCCTCGTTCGAGTCCGTTTGCCACCCGTCTACGGAGTGGGCCTCCGCGATGTAGACGATGAAGAACCGGGCCCGATCACCCAGCTCCTCGTAGAGGGCTTGCAGGGCGCCAGCCTGGCGCCTGAAGGGCGGTCACGTGTAGCTCCCGAAGATGAGCATCACGGGCCGATCGTACTCGGCCGCGATGTCCACGGTGTCCGAGCCTGCTTTGTCCCCGTCGGCCAATACGGTCAGGGAGAACGCGGGCACGGGGTCGCCTACCTCCAGACGGTCGGGTCGTCGATACGCCACGAGCGTGCACCGAATAGCCTCTTGCTGTGCGGCGTCTCGTGCCTCGGTCAGCGAGGACTCGTCACGTGGCTCCACGAGATCTCGGTCTACCGGTTGGTCCATATGCTCCACTTAGCTATCCGAGCCGTTTCTTTTCCCGCTGAGGATATCGAGTACTATTGGTCCCAGGTCAACTCCTGAGAGTGAGTGAGTATTGAGCGAATCGACGACTGTCGGCCTGCCAGAGGGGCGTCTGGTATCGTTGGACGTCTTCCGTGGACTCACCATGTTCGTGTTGATCGCCGAGAGCGCGCTCGTCTACGAGGCCCTCATGGACGTGGCTGCGCCGGGCTCTCTTCTCGAGGGCATCGTCCTTCAGTTCAACCACCACCCCTGGAACGGACTGCGCTTCTGGGATCTGGTTCAGCCTTTCTTCATGTTCATCGTGGGCGTGGCCATGGCGTTCTCGGTCTCCCGGAGGTGGTCGGCGGGCGATACCTGGGGCCAGACCTTCCGGCACGTCGCGGTTCGATGTCTGATTCTGCTCTGCCTCGGCGTGTCTCTGCATATCGGGTACGCCGGAGCCATGGTCTGGGAGTTCTGGAATGTTCTCAGTCAGCTCTCGGTCACGATTCTGGTCGCCTTCCTGCTCTTCAAGCTTCCGTTCCGTACGCAGCTCCTCATCTCGTTTGGACTGATCCTCCTCAGCGAGATCCTCTATCGCACGTTTCCGGTGGAGGGCTTCGACCAGCCCTTTGTCCAAGGGCAGAACTTCGGCGCCTGGGTGGACACTGTGCTCATGGGGAAGATCAATCCGAGTGGTTGGGTGGCTATCAACGCGCTTCCCACGGCGGCGCACACGATCTGGGGCGTGCTGGCGGGGAAGCTCCTGATGAGCGACCGTGCCGGTTCGGAGAAGCTGAAGTATCTGTTGATCGGCGGGCTGATCGGGCTTGGAGTCGGATACGGGCTGGACTGGACGGGGGTGACTCCGATCATCAAGCGTATCTGCACCAGCTCGTTCGTGATCGTGTCGGGCGGCTGGTGCCTTCTGACGCTCGCACTCCTGTACTGGCTTATGGATCTGAAGGGGCGCCGGTGGGGGACCAAACTGTTCGTTGTCGTGGGTATGAACCCGATCTTCATCTACATGTTCGCCGAGACGCTGGGAGAGCAGTGGTTCAACGATTTCGTAGCCGTCTTCACGCACGGCATGTTGGGCTGGCTGGGCGCGGGAATTGGGACGATGGAGGTTGTCACGTCCTTGGTCGTGCTCGGGCTGATGACCTATCTGTGCTATTGGCTGTACCAGAGACGGATCTTCATACGAATCTGACGCCATCCGAACCACGCCGATCGACCCGTCCGAGGTCGGCGGCCCCAGACCACACTCCACACGATCCGGTGATTTGAGCGCACAGAAGACGAAGACCTTTGATCGGTCCCTCGTGGAGGGGCCCATCCGCGGTGCCGTGTGGAAGCTCGCCTGGCCAACGATGCTGCAGAACGTCATCGGGGGCCTCCAGGGCATCGTCGATCACGCCATGGTCGGACACTACGTGGGCTATACCGGGAACGCTGCGATCGGTGTTTCGTGGCAGATCTTCATAGTCGTGATGGTCTTCATCAGCTCCCTCTTCACAGGGATGGGTGTGCTGGTGGCGCGGTTCTCCGGTGCGAACCAGCCGGACAAGGTGGACCGGACCGTCTACCAGGCGTTCCTGACGTCGGTTTTCTTGGTCGTCGGGATTCTGGCCCCGATCGGATACGTGCTTGCGCCCTCGCTTCTGGGCATGGTCAACGCCGCGCCGGAAGTACAGGTGGAAGCGCTGCCCTACCTGCGGATTCTGTTCGTGTTCTCCTTCGGCATGCTGATGTTCTTCATGCTGGGTGGGGCGCTCCGGTCGGCGGGGGACGCGAAGACACCGCTTCGCCTGGGGGTCGTGCTCACCGTTCTGAACATCACACTCAACGTGATCCTGATCCGCGGCTTGGGTCCCATTCCTGCGTTCGGGACCAAGGGCGCGGCCATGGGCACGGTCATCGCGGGCGGCGTGATCAGTGTGTATGCGCTGATCCAGCTGTTCGGCGGAAAGTGGGTAGTGCACTTCCATCGAGGCATGAGCCTGCGGCCCGACTGGGGTATCATTCGGCAGCTCTTCCGGTTTGGGTTGCCTACCGGCATCCAGGGCATCGCCATGAATGTCGGTGGTGTCATTCTTCTGGGGTTCGTGGGATCGCTGGCCATGAGCGCCCAGGCTCAGGCCGCCTACGTGGTGACCTACACTCAGCTCTTCTCGTTCATCACGTGGACGTCGGTGGGCATCATGGGGGCCACGGCCGCGGTCGCGGGCCAGAACCTGGGCGCCGGCCGACCCGATCGGACGAGCAAGGCGGTGCACGTGGCGGCGGAGTTCGGTCTCATGCTGGCCGCCGCCATCGGCGCGACGTTTCTGGTCATCCCGACCTTGCTTCTCGGGATCTTCGGGATGGAGGACCCCGTGGTGGTAGAACTGGGCGTCCAGCTGCTCCGCTATCTGGCCGTATCGGGGCTCTTCGTCACCGTCGCCCTTGCGTTTACCGGCGGGCTCCAGGGCACGGGAGACACAAAGAGTCCTCTCTATATCTCCATCGTCTCCCAGATCGTGGTACCCCTGGGGATATGCTTCACGATTCAAACGCTCTCGACCCTGGAACCAGGCGACATCTGGCTGGCGATCGTGATCGGCCACCTGACTCGCGCCACGCTGAGCGCCGTGGTGTTCAAGCGCGAGAAGTGGAAGCACATCGAGGTTGAGATCGACCCCGCGCGCGTATGAAGGGCCTTCAACGGAAACCCCACCGACTCCATCCACGTAGGGCGGGACGAATCAGTCACTCGGCGTCTACTCGGGTCTCCCGAGGCCGAGGGATGTTCGTCATCTGAGTACAGGGACCGCCATGGACTCGCTCCTGAAGGACTTCCGCTTTGCCGCCCGCATGCTCGTCAAGCAGCCTGCGCTCGCGCTCATCGCAATCGTCACGTTCGCCCTGGGCATCGGTCTCACGACCACGGTGTTCAGCATCGTCAGCGGTGCGCTGTATCGTGGCCTTCCATTCGAGCAGTCGGACCGGATCGCGTGGGTGCATCGGAACAAGCCTTCTGAGAACCAAACCCAGATGGGCGTGACCGCTCCGGACTACTTCGATTGGCAAGCCCGTCAATCCGCGTTCGAGACCATGGCCGCCATGACCTTCAGTCCGGTCAATCTGGCTTTAGGTCAGGGACGACCCGAGCGCTTCGCGGGTGCCAGCTTTACGTCCGAGATGCTCGATGTTCTCAACGTCGCACCGATCTTGGGGCGCGGTTTCCGCCAAGGGGAGGACCGGCCGGGGGCGGAGCCGGTGATCTTGATCGGCTATGACTTGTGGCAGGACCGCTTTGACGGTTCGCGGGATGTTCTGGGAGAAACTGTGCGTGCGAATGGGGTCACGCGGACCGTCGTCGGAGTCATGCCCGAGGGCTTCGCGTTCCCCCAGCAGGAGCAGGTGTGGTTACCGCTGGAGTTGGACCCGTCGACCATCGACCGGGCCGACGAAACCACGTTCACCGTGGTCGGGAGGCTCAACCCGTCGACATCCGTCGACGAGGCCAAGGTGCAGATGGCGTCCATCGCTTCGCTCCTTGCCGCGGAGTTCCCCGAGAGCAATGAGGGTATCGGCGCCGAGGTGAAACCCTACACCGAGCGCTTTTTGGGCCCCGAGATCTACGGGCTTCTATACACCATGCTCGGAGCGGCTTTGGGCGTGCTCATCATCGCGTGTGTAAACGTCACCAACCTGCTGCTGGCCCGCGCATCGGTGCGGACTCGTGAGGTGACGGTTCGGGCCGCTCTCGGTGCCGGCCCCGGCCGCTTGATTCAGCAGCTCCTGGTTGAAGTCATGCTCCTCGCCCTGGTCGGTGGCACCATCGGGGTCGGTATGGCGTACTTCGGCGTCGAGTGGTTTGCGAGGTCGTTGGAATCGAATCCACCACCCTTCTGGATGGTGTTCGAACTGGACCTTCCCGTGCTGATGTTCGTGGTCGCCATCACTTCATTGTCCGCCCTGGTATCGGGCCTGGTCCCGGCACTCCGGGCGACCAAGACGAACATCGTGGAAGGGCTCAAGGACGAGGGGCGAGGCTCCTCGAGCCTGAGCGCGGGCAGGTTCACCAGCGGCTTGGTCATCGCCGAGGTGGCCGTGTCATGCGGGCTGCTGATCGCTGCGGGCCTCATGATCAGCAGCGTGGCGAAGCTCAAGACCGTAAAAATGCCGTTCGCCACGGACAACGTGTTCACCGCACGCATCAACCTGCCCCTGTCGGAGTATCCCGATACCGTGAGTCGACTGCAGTTCTATTCGGAGCTTCTGCCGAAGTTGGCGGGCATCCCCGGCGTGGAGGCGGCGACGCTCTCCGATGGGCTGCCCGCGTCCGGGAACGGGACTCGCGTCTTCCAGGTGGAAGGTGAGTCCTACCCTGCCGATACCGACTATCCGTTCGCCCGCGAGGGGATTGTGACTCCCGGATACTTCCGGACGTTCCAGACGGAGATACTGCAGGGTCGTGGCTTCAGCGTGAACGATCACACCGAAGCTCAACCGGTCGCGATCGCCAATCGGTCGTTTGTCCAGAGGTTTTTCCCCGACGGCGACCCGCTTGGTAAGAGGATCCGGATGGGCCGGGAGGACACCGACGCACAGTGGCTCACCGTGGTCGGAGTGGTGCACGACCTGTCCATGGAGGGCTTTGGAAACGGCGATTCCAGCCCGGCTGGGTTCTACATCCCGATCGCTCAGAGTGGCGTAGGCAACTTCGTGAGCATCGCCGCTTACACGGAGGGCCCACCCATGGCCAAGACCACGGCGGTCCGCGAGGCCGTCATGGCCGTCGATCCCAACTTGCCCATCTTCGACGTGATGGACATGCCGGGGGTGGTCGAGCGGTTCACGTGGTTCTATAGCGTGTTCGGCACGCTGTTCATGGCCTTTGGGGCAGCGGCGCTCTTCCTGGCGTCGGTGGGGCTCTACGGGGTCATGTCGTTCGCCGTGGCCCGGCGTACGCAGGAGATGGGCATTCGCATGGCGATGGGGGCCCAGGGCAGAGAGCTCGTGAAGCTGATGCTGAAGAAGGGGATCGTGCAGCTGGCGATCGGATTGATCATCGGCCTGGGCATCGCGGCTCTGGCCGCGGGTCCGCTCCAGTTCGTGCTGTTCGAGGTCGACGCACGCGATCCATTCGTGTTCGGAGCGGTGGTGGCCACGTTGGGGGCCGTCGGAGTGCTGGCGAGTTTCATTCCGGCGCGGCGGGTGACGACGGTGGATCCGGTGACGGCGCTTACGCCGCAGTAGTCGAGTCGACGAGGTCGGTCGGCGTCGGCCCTAGTGTGGTGTAGCAGAAGTCATGCTGCCATTCGGACGCGCCCGCATCCCGCATCTCTGCGTTGCTTCTCCTCGAAATAGCGGTGCTATTCCTCGTCGTCGCGCCTTGATCTGCGGGCGCGGACCGCGCCCTCGGTGACTACCAGACTTCTGCTACACCACACTAGCGGGCCGGCGCCCACCTGCTTGCGATAGCCCGGCCATCTCCGAAGGTTACCAGGGAATCCGTCCTTTGACGGAAGCGCAACCCGTTTCCGGAGGTTCTCATGCGTGCCAGGCTTTCGGCTGCCACGATGCCACTCGTAGGTGTTGTCTCGCTGCTCGTCCTCGCCCCGACCGAGACGTCGGCCCAGTACGCCCCCGGCCGGCAGGGCAGCGACAACGTGGAGATCGTTGCACACGTGCCGCTGGCCGGAGCGCTGGCCGTCGCCGACATCGAGATCGAACAGGACCTCGAGCGGCCCTATGCTTATGTGTCCCGGCGGCTTACTCCCGCGGGGTTCCAGATCATCGACCTATCTGCCCCTGAAGACGCCAAGATCATCTACTCGTGGTTTATCGAGAACGCCGAGTTGCATCGCGGGGACGCGCTCGACGGCAAGTACTTCAAGCTCGACGGGCGCTACTACTACGTGCAGTCCATGAGCTTCCGGCAGAGCGGGCCCGATCAGGATCTGGGCGCAGTAGTGTTCGACGTGACCGGACTTCCGGATCCATCGACGGTCCGGGAAGTGGGCCGTATCCGGGCCCCGGACACGCCGGGGGGATTCCACAACATCTACGCGTACAAGCACTCCACGGGCCGTGTGCTCCTCTTCGCCACGACCGAGTCGCCCCAATCGGTTCCCCACGGTGCGAACGTCTACGACATGGAGCTGTTCCTCCAGGGTGATCCGGACTACGGGCTCGTCTCTCGTATGCCGCTGCCCGAGCCCCGGGGGGCCGCGCGGGGCTATCACGACGCATATGTGGCCTACGACCCGGCGACCGGACAGGACAAGTTCTACGGTGGCGGTCCCGAGACCACGTACCAGGGCGGGAACTATGTCTGGGACGTCACCGACATCACGAACCCGCAGCTGCTCGTCACACAGATGGCCGTCATGGGTCAGCAGTCGGGTGGGCACACCTGGGTGGCCACGCCCGACCACCGGTACGCAATAAGCGAGATGACGTCACCGGCTCACGCCCCGCTTCGGTTCTACGATCTGAAGCCGGCTCTGGACGGTGATGTTGCGGTCATTCGCCAGCCCATCGGAGAGTGGACTGCCGACTGGAAAAAATCGTCTCACAACATGGAGATCCGCTGGCCTTATGTGTTCGTCTCGGCGTACGAGGACGGACTCCAGATCATCAACATGAGAAATCCCGCCAAACCCCGGACGGTCGGCTTCTACGACACCTACGACGAGGACACCCCGTACACCGGCGGCGGTGTGGCGAACGGAGTGTTCGGAGTCGATGTGCGTAACGCCGACGGACTCATCGTCGTCAGCGACATGCACAGTGGGTTCTGGGCCTTCAGGATGGACGGCTTCAACGGTTGGAACGGAAACGACTGGGGCATGCCCAACATCTCCAGCGTGCAGGACTGGGACAATGGGCCGGAAGGCGTGAGGAACGTGGCTTTTCAGTAGTGGCTCGCTACAGCGGTTACGGGCAACAAGTCATGGGTCGCTTGATGTGATCCGTCGTGCATTGGCACCGCTCTCCAGCATCACAGGGGCTTCCGAGTGCAGGGCCCCACGAAGCCGCTGACGCCACGACGCCCGCTGGATCAGAACGACCTGGATGCAAGGCTCGATTCCGTCCACGATGACAAAGTGGATGTCGCCCAGGTCCTCGGGGCGCGGGATCCGGTAGACCTGTCCTTGCCAGGTGAAGTCGATCGAGTCCAGGCCATCGAACTCCGCTGACGTGAGCACCCGCTCGATGTATATCTCCTCCTCCACCTGGTACGCACCTTCGCCCTGGGGCTCGCCCCATTGGAAGTACCATGGATCGAAGGGCTCGTCCCGCTCTCGCTTGAACGACTCGTCCATGGCGTAGTCCATGGCTTCGAGCGCATCCTCGTCGGCGAGGGACTCCAGGTGGTGTTGGAGCTCGTGGGTGAGAGTCTCCCAGAGCTCCTCCTCCCAGTCGAAGTCCGGATCGTCCCCGGCCATCTTCCGAAAGGACCCGTAGTAGAGCACCACACGCGAGCGTGTGGTTTCCGGGCTTTGCCAGTCGGAGATGTGGCCTTGCGTGAGGCACTCCCCGAGCGTGACCACGTCGGGGAGCTCGGGATGTGTCTCTACCGCTTCCACGGTCGTGACGCCGTCAACTCCCTCCCGGTACACCACGGGGATACTCTGGAAGGCCTCCTGGGCCACGCGAGAGAACTCGTCGTAGGTCATCATTTCAGCTTGTGAGAGCTGCGCGTTATTGAATGGGACGAGGGGCACCGTGCTTTCGCGTGGGACTAGAGTCCAACCCGCCTGGTCCGCCTCGGACCCCGTGCCTGAAGGTCCGCGAGCCCTTACTGTGGCTGTCGAGACCTCCTGACAACAGGGGAGTTCACCTGCAGGAGTCATCTTGGACTCAGCACGGGGGCATCATGCGTCGAGTAGCGGCCCGATCCATCTCTCTCCTCCTCCTCGCGCTGTTTCATAGCACGCTCCATCCGGATCGGGCTGGAGCGTGGCTGACCGATCCTTCCCACACGCAGGAAGTCGCGCCGACGCAGCAGCAGGAGACTCTTTCGGCGCAGGAAGCGCTCATCGAGCAGGCCCAGGTTTCCCTGGACCGTCTGGAGGAGATCCAGGACACCCTGACGGTGATGATCGCACTCATCGAAGGGGGTCTGTCCGACGACGAGGTTGACCTGATTCGCATCGGGCTGACGCCCGTGGAGGAAGAGTCCCGCCGACTCATGCAGGAGCTGGGCGGGCTCATCCTTCGGATAGAGGACGCGGGCGGTTCGGTGGCGGAGATCCGGGCGCGCATGGGAGACCTGCTCGGGTGGTTCTTTGCCGCATACCAGACGGGCCTGGAGCAGAGTTTCGTCGAGTTGACCGGTTTGGCCGCCGCCCAGGACACCTCGACGGCGGGGGGGTTGGCGGATCTCGCTGCCCTAGGCCAGGAGATTCGTAGCCGTATCCTGAGCGGAGGCTTGGGTGAGATCCGGGTACTGGACCAGGCTCAGGATTTGGGGTTCGATGTAACTCCGGAGTTCTCCGGCCTCGATGCCATACTTCTGGATCGCACAGAGGCGCTGGTGGGCCGCCTCCAGCTGCGAGTCCTCGAGCGGGACCGGGAGAGCACCAACTACGCCGAGGCTCAGTCGGCTGATGCCGGTGAGGAGGCTATTGAGCAGGCCCGGCGCCGGGTGTTGGATGCGGACGAGCGAGGGGAGGGAGCCGCGGCCACGCTGGACGTGGTGAGCGATCTCCTGGACCTACGTGGCTACTCGACCGCCGAGTACCGCCAGCTTGTCATCCTTGCGACCGGCGAGGTGACCGGAGATCTGTTCAACCCCCGTGTGCTGGTGGGGTTGGTTCGCGGCTGGTTCACCGGGGGAGCGCGCTGGGTGCGCGACAGTGGACCTACGATTCTGGCCCGCCTTTTTCTGGTCCTGCTCACCGTCTGGGCATTCCGTGTCCTCTTCAGATTCGGCTGGTGGCTGCTGCGGGTGGTCGGCATCGTCAGGATGCCGCGCCTCGCCTCCGATCTCCTGGGCAGGACCCTCCAGCCCATAGCCACGGTGTTGGGTCTGATTGTCGGACTGTGGACCGTGGGCGTGGATAGCACGGCCCTGCTCACCGGGCTGGGCGTATTCTCCCTGATCGTGGGTTTGGCGCTACAGGATTCCCTGAGCAATTTCGCTGCGGGGCTCTTCATTCTGGCCCACCGACCCTACGACGTGGACGACGTCATCGAGACCGGCGGCCTACTGGGCAGAGTCGTGGCTCTGGGCCTGGCCAATACCACCCTCATCACCTTCGACAATCGCAAGGTGTTCGTGCCCAACGTGAACATTTCGAAAGATCTGGGGCGACGTGATCGCCAATCGCTCAACCGAGCCCACCCGGCGAGTGGACGTGGCGGTCGAGGTGGCCGACCATGAAGACCTGGACCGCGTCTTTACGATTCTCCACAGCGTCCTGGACGAACACGAGTACGTGCTCGCTGAGCCCGCCCCTCTCGTCTTCATGAAGGGTCGAAGCGACTCGTGGCGAAAGCTCGAGGTGCGGCCCTGGGTGGAGAGCGAACACTGGTGGGAGTTGAAATCGACCTTGCCCGCGATCATCGATCGACGCTTTGCCCGCGAGGGTATCCGGGCGCCCACGCCACGGCGCGAGGTCGTGTACGCCGAGGGCGAAGCCGAAGGGTCCGCGTGAGGTGACAGCCCCCCTTATCGGGCTCACGACCTATCACCGGAACGGTGACAACAAGTTCGAGCTCCCAGCCGAGTACGTGGACGCCGTCCGCCGCGCCGGAGGCATCCCGGTGTTGCTGCCGCCGGGTGAGTCCCGTCGGGAGGATGTGCTCCACCGATTGGATGCGGTGATCCTCACCGGGGGTGGGGACCTGTCCCCGGAAGCCTATGGGGGGAGTGACCATCCGACGCTTTACCTGGTCGACGACGAGAGGGACGAGAGCGAACTCGCGCTCGCTCGGCGGGCGGTAGATACCGGGCTCCCGACCCTGGGGATCTGCCGGGGCACCCAGGTGCTCAACGTCGCGTTGGGCGGCACCCTCGTGGAGCACCTGCCCGACGTGGTGGGGGAGGAGGTCGCCCACAGAGCACCACCCCGAGATCCGATTCCCCATGTCGTGGTGGTCGAGCCGAGTTCTCGCTTGGCCGGCGTGGTGGGAGACCTGCGGTTCGAGTGCGCCTCCTGGCATCACCAGGGCCTCAAGGAGGTGGCGGGCGGCCTGGAGGTGGTCGCGCACGCTCCGGACGGCACCATCGAGGCGGTCGAGCTCCCGAGCCATCCCTGGCTCGTCGCGGTGCAGTGGCATCCGGAGCTGACGGCCGCAAACGACCCGATCCAGCAGCGGCTGTTCGAGGCGCTGGCAGAGGCCGCCAGGAGGCAGAGATGAAGATGCACCCCTTGATTACCGTTGGGCTTCTTGCTGCGATCGCCTGTGGCCCGACAACGCCAGATGCTCCCGTCCCTGGATCCACCGACCCCGATGGTGGGTTCGACGGGCCGGCCGGAACGGTGCGTTCATCGGCTGAGACCGTCGAGGCTGTCGAGATGGCCATCCGGCAGTTCTACCTCGACGTCAACGCGTTCGACCACGCGGCGCTCAGAGCGACGACCACCTCGGACTTCGAGTTTATGGACGGTGGGCGGCGAATGGACGGGGACGCGTTCGAGGCCTTCCTGCGCGGCGTTGAGAGCGGCGGCACGACGCTGGACTTCGAGCTCTCCGAGCTCAACACGGAAGTCGTGGGCGATGTCGCATACACGAGCTACCTGGCCTCAACACCGCGTTCGACCTTGCTGGAAGCGAGCGTGCTCCGACGTTCAGGCGGCCGCTGGCTCGTCGATCGCACCATATCGGCTGGGACTGTGCCCCCGTGATGCCGTCGTAGGCTCACCGGTAACAGGGCGCCCTACTCAACGCTCGTTCATGGGTATACCGATCATCGGTACATCATGTTAGCTTCTCTTGTCTCGAATCGGATAGGGGAGGTCTTCGGTGGCCCAAACCGGAACGAAGGACCCACAAGAGCTACTGCCGCTCACACACCTGAGTTATCACATCATGCTGTCACTCCGTGAGGCGGGCCTGCATGGGTACGCCATCGTGAAGAGCGTGAAGGAACGCTCCGACGGTGCCATAAGCCCCGGGACCGGCACGTTCTACTCTGCGCTCCGGCGCATGCTCGACGAGGGTGTGTTGATCGAGGTGCAGGAGCCCACGGACGTAGACGGACACGACTCACGGCGCCGCTACTACGAGCTGTCTCCGTTTGGGCGTCAGGTCTTGGTTGCGGAGACGGCACGTCTTCGAGAGCTGGTGGAGTGGGCGGAGTCGGCGGCCGGCTGATGCCCCGACCGCTTCGCACGTATCGCTGGCTCATGCAAGCGCTTCCGTCTGCGTTTCTCGCGCGCTTCGGCGCGGATATGCTTGCCATGGTCGAGGGCCGGGCGGACGACGTGCGCGGAGCAAGCCCGCTCTTCTGGGTCAGGGAGTACGTCGATCTCGGCCTTACCGTCCTCCGGGAGTGGAGGGCCGAGTTTCATAACCGTCGAACTCGCGCTGGGCGTGGTAGGCGGATTCTGTCATTCAGGAATGGATTGGGGGATGGGATGGGTGGTGACCTGAAGTTGGCGATTCGCATGGTGCTCAGGAGCCCGGGCTTCAGCGCGGTGGTCGTGTTGACCCTCGCGCTCGGCATGGGCGTAAACGCGGCGATCTTCAGCATTGTCGATACCGTGGTGCTCAGACCATTGCCGTACGACCGCGCCGACGAGCTGGTCGGTTTCACGGCCTTCGATACTCGGACGGGCCAGCAGAGCACCCGCATCTCGTACGCAGACTTCCTGGAGTTTCAGGATCAGGCCGAGTCGTTGGACGGGATCGCGGGCTACCTGCCGGGCACGTGGACGCTGTCGGGCGTCGATCGAGTGCCCACGCAGATCAACATCGCCCAGGTGACGAACGACTTCTTTTCTCTCCTGGGGGCCCGCCCGGTCCTTGGGAGAACGTTCGTCCCCGAGGAACACCTTCCCGATCGGCGTGGGTCTTTGATCATCAGCCACTCGTTCTGGCAGTCGGAATTCGGGGGGAGCCCCGACGTGCTTGGGAAGGTGGTGACGCTGTCCATACGACCGATGACGATCATCGGTGTCATGGAGCACGGATTCGATTACCCCTACCTGCGCGAGATGGCGGGCTGGGTCGCGATGGAGCACCGCGAGTTCATGGGGGCCGATCCGAACCTGGCGTTCTCGCAGCGAGATTGGAGGGCCCTGGTCGCGTTCGCTAGGCTCAATGAGCAAGCTTCGCTTGAGCGCGCCGGGGCCGAGATCGACGCCTTGGCGGTCGGCATCGCGGTCGCGTTTCCGGAATCCAACGCTAACCTCGAGACACGGCTGATCTCGCTCAAGGAGGTCGAGGTCGGCCAGCTCAGGCGGCCTCTCCTGCTGCTTCTGGGTGTCGTGGCCGCCATCCTCCTGATCGCGGCGGTGAATACGGCGAGTCTCTTGTTGGCTCGGGGCACCGCGCGTGCTGGTGAGGTTGCGGTGCGCACCGCATTGGGCGCCAGCCGCGGTCGGCTGGTGCGTCTGTTCCTCAGTGAGGCGCTCGTCTATGCGGTCTTGGGCGCCGGTGCCGGCCTCGTTCTCGCCCAGGGTGTGTTGGCGATCGTGGCACGACTCGGTTTGCAGGGCCCCCGTCTCGAGTACGTTTCACTCGACGGTCGAGTCATGGCCATCATGGGACTCGTGACGATCGTCACCGGCCTGCTGTTCGGCCTCGCCCCGGCGCTGCAGGGCTCCAGGGTGGATCTTCAGGATCAGCTCAAGGATGGAGGTCGCGGGTCCAGCGCCGGGCTCGGCAAGAGCCGCATCCAGAAGGTCTTCGTCGCCACGGAGATGGCACTCTCGACGGTGCTGGTTATCGGTGCCGGCCTGCTCGTCACGAGCTTTATCAACACCATTCGTGAGGATCCGGGCTTCGATCCCGACAACGTGATGAGTGTTCGGATCTCCCTGCCCGGCGCATACATGGAGGATCCGGACGACAACTGGTCGGGCTCGAACGAGTTCTTTTTCCGGTTGGGCGAAGACATAGAGCGCATTCCCGGAGTCGAGTCTGTGGCGTTCTCCTATACCAATCCCCTCGAGCCTGCCACTGCGTTCAACACGCGCTTCCAGATTCAGGGATTTCTCGAGCGCCCACGCTCAGAGCAGCCGTTCGCGAACCTGCGTACGGTCACGCCGGGGTTCTTCGAGGCCTTCAGGATCCCGGTCCTGCAGGGTCGGACCTTCAACGATCGTGACTTGAAGGAATCACCCGGTGTCGTGGTGATTAACGAGACGTTGCGCCGGCTCCACTTCGGTGACGAGAACCCGATCGGGCACCGTCTCCAAGGCCCGAACTTCTGGGGGCCGGCGGGCTATCCGCGGGACTGGGAGATTATCGGCGTGGTCGGTGACGTGAGATCGGCGGGGCTGTCGCGTGATCCGACGCCCGCGTTCTACTTTCCGTTCCGCCAGGCACCGATGGGGAACATGCGCTTGATCACGCGCGCCGGTGTCGACCCGAGGACGCTCGGCCCGCAGATTCGCGAAGCCGTTTGGAACATCGACAGCCGCATCCCCATGGAGAACCTGCACACCATGCAGGAGTTCATTTCCGACAGTGTGGCGACCCCCAGGCTGGCCATGATGGCCGTGGGCTCGTTCGCGTTGCTCGCTCTCTTGCTCGCTTCGATCGGGGTATACGGGGTGCTCTCGTACACCGTGGGCCTTCGGCGTGCCGAGTTCGGAATCCGGCAGGCGCTCGGCGCGGATCGGGACCGAATTCTGGGGCTGGTGCTGAGACAGGGACTGCGCGTTACAGCGCTGGGGGTGGTGTCGGGGCTGGTGCTCTCTTTGGCTCTCGGACGCTTCCTGAACTCCTTGCTCTATCAGGTCACGGCAACGCATGTGCCGACGCTCGCGGGTGTGACCGTGGTGCTCACGTTGGTGGCGATGGTGGCGTGCATCATTCCGGCTATTCGGGCGACCCGAGTGGATCCGGCGGGGGCGCTCCGCGCGGAGTAGCACTCGAAGCGGTCGTCACGACGAGCCGTTGGCTATGTGAATTGCGTGGCAGAATCTTCCGGTCCCATCCGTTCACTTCAAGTTGGCTGACGGAGAGACTCGATTCCGGGAGGGGTAGGGCATGGGTCGGTGGGGCTTTTTGAGGTACGGATGGGTGCCGCTCGCGGCGGTGGTTGGGCTCGGCTCGGCGGGTGGCGTGCAGGCTCAGGACGTGACGGTGCGAGTTTCCGGCGTCGTGAGCGAAGCACAGACGAACACACCCGTGGCCAGCGCACAGGTCCGGATCCCGGAACGAGGACTCCAGGCCGTCACGGGGTCGGACGGACGCTTCACGTTCAGTGCCATCCCGTCGGGCACCTATACGCTCCGGGTCGATCGACTCGGATACCGTGTAGTCGAGGACGTTCTTCGGATCGGGACGTCTGACGTCACGGTCCCGATCCTTCTCGCACCCGAAGCTCTGCGACTCGCCGAGATCGTGGTGACGCCGGGCCATTTCGGAGTGATGGGTGACGCCGCGGTCCGGCAGCAACAGACGTTGACCCGAGAAGATCTCGAGACCGTACCCCAATTGGGAGAGGACGTCTTCCGGGTATTGCGCACGATTCCGGGGGTCGCCGTCGATGACATCTCGACGCGACTCAACGTGCGTGGCGGTGGGGATTCGGAGCTCCTGAATCTGCTGGACGGGATGGAGCTCTACGAACCGTACCATCTAAAAGACTTCGATGGCGTGTTCGGTATCGTCGACGTGCAATCCATCGGAGGCATCGACCTGGTTACCGGCGGCTTCGGCCCCGAGTACGGTGACAAACTTACCGGCGTCTTCGACATGAGGAGTCGCACCGCGCCCGTGAGTGGTGCGCGCACCACAGTCGGTCTGAGTGTCTCGAACGCTTCCGTCATGACGCGCGGGTCCTTCGAGCAGGGGCGCGGACAGTGGCTCTTTCAGGCCCGTCGCGGCTACCTCGACCTCCTTCTGAAGCTGACGGACAGCGACGACGATGACGAGGAGCTCTCCCCGCGGTACTTCGATATCTTCGGCAAGACGCGGTACGAGATCACCCCGAACCATCGGATCTCGGCCAACCTCCTGTACGCGGGTGACGAGTTGACGTTCGCCGCCCCTGACGGCCGAGTCGACAGCAGATGGACCAGCGCCTACGGATGGCTCACGTGGGACGCCGTGTTCGATCGGGTCTCCATCACCACGAGGGCCTCGGGCGGAGGGCTCGACCGCAGTCGTGTGGGCAACATCGATGAACCCGAGGCGCTGCGAGGCCCCAACCTTCTGTCGGTCGATGACCAGCGCACGTTCCGCTTTGCCGGGCTGAAGCAGGATGTGCGAATCGACCTCGGTGAACGACTCTATCTCAAGCTCGGGGGAGAGGCGAAACAGCTCGAGGCCGACTACGACTACTTCAACGCATCTCGGCGTATCGCCCTGCTCCCGAGTGGGAGTATCGGTAACGTCCACGACACGGTCGACGTGGATCTCGCACCTACGGGAAGCGAGATCTCCGGGTACCTGGCCGCGCGGGTTCGCCCCTTCGAGGTCCTGACGGCCGAAATCGGCGTGCGCTATGATCGCATCTCACATACCGGCGACGAGGACTTCGCGCCACGCGTGCTCACCGCGCTGCAGGTGACCGAGGCGACGAGTTTACGTGCCAGTTGGGGAAGCTACTACCAATCTCACGGACTCCATGAGCTCGAGGTGGGGGACGGCGAGGAGCAGTTCTTCCCGACCGATCATGCGGAGCAACTCGCTGTCGGGATCGAGCACCGATTTCCAAACGAACTGAGCCTCAGACTCGAGCTGTATCGGCGTTCGATGGACGATCAGAGACCCCGCTTTCTCAACGCCGATCGCGAGATCGATCCGTTCCCTGAAGCCGAGGGTGACCGCCTCCGTATCGACCCCGGCGAGGGCCGTGCCCGGGGGATCGAACTCCTGATGGGGCTCGACCGCGGCGGTGCCTGGGGATGGTCCGGTAACTACACGTTATCTCAGGCCGAAGACGAGATCGATGGGGAGTGGGTGCCCCGCACTCTGGATCAGAGACACGCGTTCGGCTTTACCTCAGCATACCGCCGGGGCAGTGCCTGGCAGTTTTCCACGACCTTCCAATATCACACGGGCTGGCCGGCTACCCCATCGACCTTTGTCATCGAAGAGCTTCCAGACGGCACCCTCATTCTCGCGCGGAAGGTAGAGGACCTCAATACACTCCGCCTGCCGGCGTACCACCGTCTCGACTTCCGAGTCTCCAGGAATTTCAATGTCGGAAACGGTGTGCTACAGGCGTACCTCGACGTGTTCAACGTATACAACCGCGCGAACCTTCGAGGATACGCGTGCTATCCGCAGGTGAACGATGGAGTGGTAACCGTCGTTCAAGCGAACGGCGAGGAGCTGCTCCCGATCCTTCCGACGATCGGGTTCCGCTGGGAGTGCTGAGGGGCGCCTCGGCCGCAACGGGTCTGACTGGAGCTTGACGGCGATGCACCGGGGGAGAAGGTTGCAGAGTGCGACAAACTGACCTCGGATGGAGGTGCCCCTATGCGTCAGACGAATCGTGCAACCCGGTCTTGGCATGGCGCGGTGACTGGCTGCGTTGTGTCCGCTGTCCTCTTGGCGGGGGCGCCTCTCGGTGGACAGGACCGCTCGGGGCCATTGCTCATCGGGTCCGGTGTTTCGTACCCGCCGTTCGCGACGGAGAAACCGACCGGCGGTTACGAGGGATTCTCGCTTGATCTGGCATCCGAGATCGCCGAGCGCATAGGACGATCCGGCACGAAGCTGGTCATCCAGGACTTCGCCGTCATCTTCGACGGGCTGCTCACCAGAGACTTCGAGGTCATCGTGACGCCCACAAACATCACTCCCGACCGCGCGCGCCGTGTGCTTTTCTCCGAAGGGTACATGGATACGGGATTGGGCTTCCTCGTCTTCCGAGGGGCGGAGCTACGCGACGTCACGGACTTACGTGGCAAAATCCTGGCGGTCGAAGTCGGAACCGTTTCCGACACGTGGGCGAGCGTCAACGAGGCTTGGCTCGGGTTCTCCGTTGAACGATACGAGGAGAACGGGGACGCGGTGAGTGCGGTGATCACCCGGCGAGCTTTCGCGAGCCTGTCCGACTTGCCTGCGGCAGCGCACACGGCCGGCCAAGTGGGAATCGTTACAGTCGCCTACAGCCTTCCGATCGCCGGAAAGTTCGGGCTTGCCTTCCATCCGGACGACGCAGACCTCCGCAAGCAGGTGGAGAGTGCCCTCGAGTGTATGAAGATGGACGGCACATTGGCGGGTCTCCACGAGAGGTGGTTCGGGTTCCGTGCCGGGGAGGATACCGCGACGAACACCGTGTACATGGGATACGGTCACCCCGGGATCGAAGGGCACGACCCCGAATCGCACGTGCCGCAGTGTTAGTCGAGCGGACCACCGGCGATAGCCCGTAGGAACAACTCTGTAAGGTCCGACTCGGTCAGGGGCAGGGGATTCCCGGCCACCGAGGGATCCAACGAAGCCATCCGCGCGAGCACTTTCACGTGTTGCTCTTCGACCCCGAGCTCGGATAGGGTGTGCGGAATGCCTATCGCCTCCCGTAGCTCGAGCACCCAGCCCTGGACGGCATCGAAGGACGGGGTTGGAAGGTCGAGGTAGCGTGCGAGACGGGTCATCCGCTCTTCGATGGCCGGGCGATTGAAGGCGAGTACGTAAGGCATGACCACGCCGTTGGTGAGCCCATGGTGTATATCGAGCACGGCTCCGATGGGGTGGCTCAGCGCATGGATGGCTCCGAGCCCCTTCTGGAATGCCGCCGCACCCATGCTGGACGCAGCGAGCATATGGGCCCGGGCGCTGACGTCGCCACCGTCCCTGACGGCCACGGGGAGCCACTCGTGGATGAGCCGTAGCCCCTCGACGGCCAGGCCGTCGGCCATCGGGTGATACCCCGGCGCACACAGCGCCTCGAGGTTGTGGGCCAACGCGTCCATGCCCGTGGCGGCTGTGAGCTGCGGTGGTAGGCTCACCGTGAGTTCCGGATCGGAGATCACGCAGCCCGGCAGCATGTTCGGGTGGAAGATGATCTTCTTGGTGCGGGTCTCCACGTCGGTGATTACCGAGGCACGCCCGACCTCAGAGCCGGTACCCGCCGTGGTGGGGACGGCTATCACAGGGGCCATGCCGTCCACGTCCACGCGTGTGTACCAGTCCTCGCGATCTTCGAAGTCCCAGATGGGGCGGCTCTGGCCCACCATCAGGGCGATGGCCTTTCCGGCGTCCAGAGCGCTTCCACCGCCAAGCGCGACTACGCCGTTACATCCGCTTTCCCGGTAGGCAGCGACGCCGTCGTCCACGTTCTGGCCGACCGGGTTGGATCTCACCTCGGAGAACACCGGTGTCGGTAATCGCGCCGCCCCGTTGGCGGCAACGGCATCGTGCACCATTGCGAGGTCCCGCAGACCCGGGTCTGTGACCAGGAGAGGATGCGTAATGCCGAGTGCAGTGCACGCCTCGGCGAGCTCCGCAATGCGGCCGGGTCCAAAGCGGACCTCGGTGGGATAATGCCAGTCGCCCCGTAGGGTCTGAGGATCGACGTGCATCTATGAGTCCCGTGTTGTCGTTCGCAGATGGAAGGACTTGGGGCGGGTGAGCTGCTCGTAGCCGAGCGCCGAGAGTGTGCAACCGCGACCCGAGTCTTTGACGCCGACCCAGGCCAGGGCGGGATCCAGGTAGTCGCATCGATTCATGAACCACGTACCGGTGTCGATGCGGTCACCGATTCGGATGGCTTCGTCCTCGTCGGTCGTGCAGACACAGGCAGTCAGTCCATATCGGCTGTCGTTCATCAGCTCGATGGCTTCTGAGTCGGAGGCAACCTCCATGATGCCGATGGCCGGTCCGAAGGTTTCCTCGGTCATGAGTTCCATGGAATGATCGACGTCGACCAGAACCTGAGGGCCGAGGTACGGAGTGTCGGGCCGCCCCGCCGGGAATCGGGCGCCATCGATTAGAGTCCGAGCACCCTTGGCTTCCGCGTCCGCTATCTGGGCTCGTACGGCGTCTGCGGCGCGGGTGCGCACCATCGGGCCAAGAGTGGTCTCTGCGTCGAGCGGATTCCCGAGGCGCAGCCGGTACGTCTCCTCTACGAAGCCTTCGACGAAGGCCTCATAAACGTCGCGGTTCACGTAGATGCGCTCGATGCCGCAGCAGGACTGTCCGGCGTTGAAGAACGCTCCGTCGGCCAACAGAGCGACGGCGTGTTCGAGATCGGCGTCCGCGCGCACGTAGGCCGGGTCCTTGCCGCCCAACTCCAAGCCCGTGCCGATGAAGCGTTCCCGAGCCGCTCTTTGCACGGCCTGGCCTCCAGATACGGAGCCCGTAAAGGACACGAAGTCGACTCGGCCGTCACCCACGACCCGAGCCACGTCGTCATGATCCAGGTGAAGGTATTGGAATACACCCTCGGGTAGATCGGCGGTGGCGAACGCATCGGCGAACCGCTCCGCGCAGAGCGGTGTTTGAGCCGAGTGTTTGAGGACGACGGTGTTGCCTGCCATGAGCGCCGGTATGACGGCATTCACGGCCGTGAGATACGGGTAGTTCCACGGGGCGACTACGAAGACCAGCCCCAACGGCTCCCGCCGGATGAACCGCCGAAATCCCGGCTTGAGCTCTGCGTCCACCTCCTTTAGAGCATCGTGGGCGGCGGAGATCATGTAGCGTGAACGCTCCTCGAAACCCCCTACTTCGCCTGGAGATTGGGATAAGGGGCGCCCCATTTGCCAGGTGATCTCAGTGGCGATGTCGTCCTTGGCTCTTACGAAAGCGTCCACCGCGTCGCCCAGCATTCGGGCCCGGCGCTCGAGCGAGGTGGCCTTCCAGCCGGGCCGTGCGGTCTCGGCGCTGGCAAGGGTCTGATCGATCTCCGTTGGTGAAGCAAGATCCCGCTCGACAAAGACACTTCCGTCGACAGGTGAGATCGTCTTCATGACCCTTGCATGTCGGGGAAGCAGACGAGGATCGTGTCGATCTCGTCCGCCTCTACCAAACCACGTAGCCGCTCCGGATAGAGGTTGCCGCTCATCTGGATTCGCCTTGGGCGAGCTCGCGCACCGCGAACTCTTCTTCGGGAGAGTATACCAACGTCTTACGGCCGTAGAGGCCGAAATAGGCGACTCCGGCCAGGAACCAGATCGCGCATCCGTATACCCCCCATCGGTAGTCCGGATTGATGAACAGGAAGATCAACGTGACCCCCGCGATTATGCCCGCCACGATAGCTCCCGGGCTACCGGAACGGCTCAGGTAGGGCCGTTCTATGTGGGGGAGCCGGCGGCGCAGGAGCACGAAGGACAACATCTGCATGATGTAGGCGATCACCGCTCCGAACACCGCCATGTTCAACAAGACCGCCCCCACCGGACTGCCTTGGGGCACGAAGTGGATGATGAGCGCGACGATGTATCCGATGATCGCACCCACGACGAGGGCAATGTGGGGCGTGTGCGACCGCCGCGAGGTCACCGAGAGCCAGTGTGGAAGGTATCCGGCGCGGGACAGCGAATAGATGTTCCGGCCGTAGGCATAGATGATGGTGTGAAAGCTCGCGATCAGACCGGCCACGGCGAGAAGGGCCAGGACCTTGGTCCCGACCCCATCCCCGAAGATGGTTCTGAAGCCCAGCAGCAGCGGCTCGTCGGACAGTCCGACCTCCTGAGCTCCGGGCGCGATTCCCGCGTTCAAGAACAGGGTCAGAAACGCACACACAACAAGCGTCAGGAGCCCCAGCAGAATGCCCCTGGGCATGTCCCGCTTGGGATCGTGGGACTCCTCGGCCGCTAGAGGCAGCTCCTCGATGGCCAGGTAAAACCAGATCGCGAACGGAAGGGCCGCAGCCACGCCTCCCCATCCCCTGGGTAGCCATCTGGTGGCCCCGGCGACCGGCTCGATGTCCAGAGCGTTGTCCCACGAGAAGTGTGAGAGGGCACCGACGTAGAAGATCAGGAGAATGCCCAGCGCCACCAGAGTGATGAAGACGGTGAACTTGAAGCTGACCTCGACCCCCCAGACGTTCAGACCCACGAAGAGCGTGTAGGCGAGGGCCCACCAGACGGGTGCGAATGCCTCCGGCGTACCGAAGATCGCTCCCAGGTACCCGCCGATTCCCACCACGATCACCGCTGGAGTCAGCACGTATTCCATGTTCTCGGCAAGTCCGGTGATGAACCCGCCCCAGGGACCCATGGCCGAACGTCCGAACGAGTAGGCCCCTCCCGTGTGGGGAAGGGCAGGGGACATCTCGGCGATCGCGTCGCACATGCCGATATACATCACCGTGATGATGACCGTGGCGACGAACAGACCGCCGAACCCTCCGGCGTCGAGACCGAAGTTCCAGCCGAAGAAGTCGCCCGAGATGACCGCACCGACACCGAGTGCCCACAGAGACCAGACACGCGCGTGGCGTTTCAGCCCACGCTTCTCGAAGTACTCGGCGTCCACCTGGTGATATTGGACACCGCCGACAGTTTCTTTTTCGGGCAAGAAGATGCCTCCGGAGTGGGTTTGGGATCGAAGTGCCGGCGGCTGGGCCGGTTGCACACCGGAACGTCCCGATGTTCTGAAGACAACGAAACATCCGGCGCTCACAACCGCAAACCGCTTGTGTGGTCTGGCTCCTACCGGCCAACGGCTATTTGCCCCACCACTACAGGCCGGCGGAGGGCTTGTCACATTCGTGCCGGCTGGCTCGTTCTATCTCCGGGCTTTGGCTGCGCAGCCCTTGCCCCGCGTGAGGCGCTCGGGTCAAATCCAAGCTGTAGGTGTGAACCGACCCTTCCAGGATTCCGATCCGAGTGGACTTCGAGAAGACCTTCGACCAACTGCACCCGGCGCTGTTCCGGTACTGTCATCGCTTGACCGGTGACCCGGACGTGGCCGACGACGTGGCGCAGGAGGCTTTTGTCAGGCTGTACGACCACAAGGTCGAAGGTGATGAGCGGGGTGTGCGTGCCTGGCTCTTCCGCACGGCCACGCACCTGGTGCGCGACCGTTACCGAGTGGACGAGAACCGGAGACGGCTTCTCGAGGCGAATCCGGTCCGACCGGCGTCCCTCGAGCAACCGGACCGAGAAATTCATAGAAGAGAAGACGTGGCAAGAGTACGGATGGCACTGGAGGACCTGAGCGTGCGTGACCGGGCGATGTTGCTGGCACGATACGAAGGGTTCAGTTACCGCGAGATCGCCGAGGCGTTCGACGTGGCGCCGGGATCGGTCGGGACGCTACTTGCTCGGGCTGAGAGGCGCTTTGTCAGCGCCTATGGGCCCGCTGAGGAGAACGATGACGCATCTGGATGAGGGACTGCTCCGCGCGCTGCTCGACGGCGAGACGGTCGACGGCGGCGAGGCTTCCGCCATAGGACATCTCGACGAGTGCGACCGCTGCCAGGCTCTCCTGGACGAGCTCCGCGACGCCGGCTCCGTAGTCGGCACGGCTCTCGCGCATCTCGACACGGTTCCCGCACCGGTGGGCGCGAAGGCGGCGGTTCTCGCACAGGTGGGCTTTGACGTACCGGATGCGACTCGCACACCGGATGCCGCGATTCCCCAGGACATCAGCCCGACCGCGCCGGCACGCCCAACGGGAGTCGCTCCCACGCTCACCGAGCGATTCGCCTTCGCCCGTGCGGCCATCCTGGTGCTACTCCTGGGAGGTGTGGTGGCCACGGCCTTGCCGGCCTCGCCCTTGAGCGGGTGGATTGCCGGAGGCTGGGACCGCGCCGTGACACTCTTTACGGGGCCGACGCAGGCCGAAAGTGCCGCCACTCCGGCGGAGAGCACTCTCACCCCTCAGACCCCCGAATTCGCAGGAGTTAGTCTCGAGGTCGAAAGCGGAGAGCTCATTGTATTGCTTCTGGACATCGAGCCGGGGACCGAGCTGGATGTGCGCCTCGTGGACGGCTTCCAGGCCGCCGCGTTCGCGGCTCAGCCGGCGCGCTTTCGTACTGCCGAAGGGTTGATCGAGGTCACCGGTGGCTCCGGCCGAGTGCGCATAGACATCCCCCGATCCGTGGAAGTGGCATCAATCCACGTGAACGGACGTATGTACCTAACGAAGGCCGGGGACGAGTTGGACGTCGCAGGTCCGATCGTCACCCGAACGTCAGGCGAGATTCGCCTGAGGGTCCAATAGCCACGATCAAGGGGTCCTGAGACACCACCGGTCCGGAGGCAGATCGACCGAATGCCGCTCCACCTGACGCTCGCGACCGTGCTGTTGGCGGTTCAGGTCCCGACCCACGGGACGATCGAAGGCGTCGTGCGCGGATACGAGCAGACCTCCGGCAGGACCCTGGCTTTTGCCACGGTCGTAGCGGCGACTCCCGGAGGACACCGAACCGCTGCCGCCGACAGCCTGGGGCGATACCGCTTCGAGGACCTCCCGGCCGGACTCGTGCGACTGCGAATCAGTCATCCGGGGCATCGGTCGGCCCGTGTGGACGTCCAGGTACCGGCTGGTGGCACGGTCTCCCTCGATGTCGATTTGGAGCGACGACCGATCTTGCTGTCACCCATCGAGGTGTTGGGTGACCCGGTTACACGGGGAAGGACGCCTGGTGCGGTCGACCCTCCCCTTGCCGACATCGAAGTGATCACCCTGGGTCTGAGCCCCGGGCTGGGCGAGTCGGGCCTCGGTGAAGCGGCGGCAACGCTGCCCGGAAACGATCCGGCAGATCCGACGGACGTTCTCTTCATGCGAGGCTCGACGACGGATCTGAAGCTCGTCCTTCTGGACGGGGCCCCCCGTCTACACGCCGTTCCATCTCGGAGGGCTGCTCAGCAGCTTCGACGCGTTCGCCCTTGGAGGGGCGGCGCTCCATGTGGGGGGCGCGCCTGCTCGTTACGACGGGGGGCTCTCCTACATACTGGACCTGCGCACCAGGACTCCCAGGAGGGACCGGTTGCGGGGACGGGGGGGAATCGACCTGATCAGCGGGCAGGTGGCCCTGGAGGGGCCCATCGGTAACAAGGTCGGCTTCGCGGTCTCCACGCGGGCTCTGCACGATCTGGGTGCGAGCGTCTTGGGCAGCTCCCATAATCCGTACGGCTATCGTGATGCCCTCGGGAGGGTGGACGTCGAGCTTGGGAATGACCATCTGCTGAGCACGACGGCGTTCTGGAATCACGAGTCCGTCCGTCTCTCGGTGGACGGTGGGTCGGCAACGCCTAGCACACCTCTTCCGGGTCCGGAGGACGCCTCCCGGGGCAACCAGGCGCTGACGGTGGCCTACCGTGGGATTCTGGGTGACGTAACACTCGACGCGGCCGCTTCAGCCAGTGGCTACCAAGCGGACCTGCCCCTCGTGGCGCGCGAGAAGCTGGGTACGGTGCCGGCGGGACTGGTGCCTGCAGCCGGCAAGGTGCTTGTGCTCTCCGTGAGAGATCTGGCCAACCCGGATCTCGTCTGTGGTGGAGGAAACTGGAGCGACACATGCGCCAGCATGGTTGTGCTAGAACAGCCGGGGATCGATCCGGGGCGGCGTCCGGGAAGGGTTGAGCTGAGTCTGTTGACCGGGCGACGGACCTGGTACCCGCAGGCCGATACGGTCACGCTGGCCGAGGCTCCTCCCCCTGGCTGACCCGTCACCCAAGTGGGCGGGTCCGCCCACCAGTGGACGGTGTTACTTGGCGACGACGTGAGGCCGGGTACGGATTTCGTGGTGCGATTGACGGTTGGGAAGGCCGGTGGGGCCCAGACCAGGGTCGGTTGGCAGCTCTCGATCGAGGATCCCGCGGTGGCCGCCGCGCCCGGTGTGGGTCACGACGACTGCGTGATGGAGATCAGCTAGGCTCCAGCCAGGTCGTATCACTTCCCAGGTTGATGGCCAGGTGCTCCCCCTCACCTCCGGGGGCAGCTCCGTGCCAATGCTCTTCCTCGGGATCGACGACTACCATGTCTCCCGGGAGGAGCTGAACCTCGGTGCCGTCGCGATTGACGACTACGCACGTGCCACTGAGGCCGAAGAGTATCTGGATATCGTCGTGGCGGTGCCAGTTCATGCGTGACCCCTCGCCGAACGTTACTCGATAGATCCGGATCGGCAGCTCATCGTCGCGACCGAGCAGCTTCTGCACGAACGCCGGAAGCACGAACGTGTTCTCGTCCGCACGGTTCCGGGGAAGGCTGGCGCCGTCGATCGCCTTCATTGTGGGTCACCTCGGGTCCAAGTCGGGCTCTACCTCTGAATAATGTCGAAGACCAAGCCGAAGGGGTCCTTGAAGTACATGCCCCCCGAATCGAGCAGCACGGTTTCGCAGCCTGCGGCGGCCAGGTGCTCCTTAGCGGCCGCCAGGTCCGGGACGTCCAAGGATGGAATGAACGACCGGACGTCCCGCTCGTCCCGGTTCACATAAAGTCGCAAGGCGCCGCTGTCCAACTCCAGGTAGTTCGCGGTCCTGGCTATCAGTCGGAATCCGAGCACACCCTCGTAGAAGGCCCTGGCCTTGTCGAGGTCCGGTACGTGAATGGCGACTTCGGTGTTCGACTTGAAGGCAACGTTGGGTGTTCCCGCCTCGTCTTGGCTCATGGTACCTCGGGTCTATCTGAATGAAGGGTTCGACGTTATCCACCACCGCTCGCCATGAGCGTTTCGATTTCTTCGGCCGTGTAGGGAAGCCCCGCGCTCAGGACCTCGTGCCCGTTCTCCGTCACCAGGATCATGTCCTCCAGGTAAAAGGCGTCCACACCGACCGCGAACATGGGCTCGAAGGCGAGGACGGAGCCGGCTTCCAGGGTGGGCAGGGCCTCCTCACCGCTATCCACGCCCACGCCATGAATGCTCCAAATACCGCGACCGGCGTCGGACAACAGAAAGTCCCCGGCCTGACGCCCCATCGGCGTCCGGAGGTCTGGTGCGAGTTCCTCGATTCTGGCGGCCGCGGCGGTCCCCACCTCGGTCCTGGTGACACCGGCTCGCATTGCGCTCATGCCGGCTTTGTATCCTTCGATGAGCAGGTTCCAAGCCTCTCGTTGGCCGGCACTGAAGAAGCCGGAGACCGGGATGGTCCGTCCCACGTCGCCCCCATAGTGGCCGTCGGCACACCCTACATCCATCCGGACCAGCTCGCCGGCCTGCATCGTCCGGTCGAGAGCCTCGTAGTCGTAGAAGGCCCTCACCAGCCGTCCGACGTGTGCGTTGGGTCCCGACATGGTCCAGGGCCAGAAAGACGGCCCCTCGGCGCCTGATGCGAGGCATCCGTTCACTACTGCGGCCTCCGAGTCGCGTTGGGCGATGCCGGGCCTCACGGCCCTCATCCCGGCGATGAGGGCGGCCGCCGTCATGCGTGCGTTGCGTCGCAGAATGTCTACCTCCGCATCGGACTTCACCCACCGCATGGCCGTGATGGCGGGTCGGGCGGACTCGATGCGGGCCGATGGAAAGGCCTCACTTAGGGCCGTCTGCCAAAGAGTGATCGCACCCGCGACGGGGCGGAACCCCGGTGGGTTGCCCGTCGATTCCGGGCGTCGCGAGGCGTCCACATACAACGTCGTGACTTCCTCTCCCATGCGGCTGCGAAGGTAGTCTGCCAAGCCGTCCCAGGATCGTACGCTGGTCAGTCCGTAAGTCTCGGCCGCCTCCCGTGTGGTGGGTAGGACAAGGCCCTGGACCGGCCGTCCGAACGAAAGCGGGGGAGGCGGGACGAAGAGGTGAGCTTCTCGCCTCGGGCCGTCCAATGCCAGCACAGCATCCGGATGATTGGCGAGCCCGGTGAAGTAGTAAAACGTGGCGTCCTGACGGAAAGTCGGCTGATCTTCGTCTTTGGCTCCCGACCGCGCGTGAAGCAATACGATGCCGTCGGAGACGGTGTCCATGAGCCGAGCCCTGCGCTCCCGGAATTCAGCCTCGGGGACGCCCTGTGCGGTCAAAGGGAACTGCATCACTGCGATGCCGAGAAACACCAGACAGGCTCTCACCATTTCCTCCAGCGTTGGACTCGATCGGGGCCGGGATGTGCGGAGTGTCCCCTTATGTGGGCCGAAGCCTCCGGGCGGACGGATAAGACGGCCGTTCGCACTCGAAGACAACCTTTGCTGGAGGTCCCACGGCCGCAAGCGAGTCGTCGTTACGCAAGTCTGCCACCCCCGCCTCGCCCCACCTTGGGCGAGCGAGAGAAGGAGGTCGGAACTACCTCAACGAATGCGGACGCGTGCGAACCCGGTTTCGTCCGCACGGAAGCGGTACGTCTGAACGGAGACGATGTCACCTTGGGCGACGTCGCGTAGTGCGTTCTCGAGGTCTCTTTCGGAGCGGACGCGCACGTCGTTCACATGGGTGATGATGTCGTAGTCGGCGAAGAGCTTACCGTACGACGGACCGGCCGGGTAAATGCCCGTGACCACGGGTCCGGCGTCTTCCGGGGCGATGTCACCAGGTAGTCCGCGGGCCCGATCAAACCCCACGAGGCAGATGCCCAGCGGATGGTCCGCGCACGGCAGCTCGAGTTCAGCGTCACCGAGCCCTGGACTTTCGCTTGCCGTCCGAGCCTCGATCTTCTCAGCGCCCAGATGTACGATCAGGTGCTCGACGACACCGCCTTCTCGGTGCACCGTCAAGGCCACACTGTCGCCCGGAGCCTTGAACCACACGCTCCGCTGGAGTTGGGCCACGGACATCACAGGGTAACCGTCCACCTCGACGATCACGTCGCCCGGACGGAGTCCTGATCGCCGCGCCGGACTGTCCACGTCGCCAACGTCCTGTACGACGACGCCACAGATCGTGTCGAGGCGTACGGCGAAAGCGTCCTCCGAGGTCGCTCGCGAGGTGGCTGCGCCGAGGACTCTCCGGGTGACGAATCCCTGCTCCATGAGCTGCGACACGACCGGGAGGATCAGCTTGGCCGGGATGGCCAGCGTGTACCCCTGGTAGTATCCGGATCGGCTGGCGATGGCGGAGTTCATCCCGACGATGTGCCCATAGAGGTCCACAAGAGGCCCCCCCCGAGTTGCCACTGTTCGCTACGGCGTCGGTCTGAATGTACTCCTGCATCGAGCCTCGGGAGTTGGGCATGACCATCGAGCGGTCCGTCGCGCTGACAATACCTGCGGTCACGCTGAACATGAGCGTACTACCCATCGGATTGCCGATGGCCAGCACCCACTCTCCCACCCGCATCTGGTCTGAGTCGCCAAGGAAGGCGGTCGGCAGATTCGTCTCGTTTATGCGCACGACCGCTATGTCGCTCAGGACATCTTGGCCGACGATCTCGGCCTCGTACTCGCGACCGTCGAAGAGACGGACGAACACTCGACGTGCTCCATCGATCAGGTGTTGATTGGTGACGATGTAGCCGTTGGGCAGGATGATGAACCCTGTGCCACTGGATGTGGCAGCCCGCGGAAGAGCCCCGGCGAAGGCGCCCTGGAGGCTCAGTGGCATGTCCCGTGACGGGCGGAAGCCCTTGGTCACGGTCTCAACCCTGATAAATACAACTGCGGGCTGAACGGCACGGGCCACCGCAGCGAAGGCGTTTCCGAGCTGTAGTGCCGAGGCCGTGCCCTCTATCTGGACTCGCCCATTGGCGCCGCCGCCGGAGGCGGATCCCGGCTCGGCCGCAGACGCACCGTTGAGAGGGAGGATGGACGCGGCACCCAGCACGAGGGCGAAGCGTCGCCCACTGGCTCTCGTGATCGCTGTTCGCCTCATCTCGACCTCCGTGCATCGTTCGCGAGTCGCCGGAGATCACCTCGTCTTGCTTACCGCTCTACCCGTGTTCCGGCACGTCGCTTCGATGCGCCATGGTCCCGAGACTCGCTGGCGACCGGTTCTGGCATCAGCAAGGGGACCTTTGCAGATAGTAGGGGATCACCTCGTCTTGCTTACCGCTCTACCCGTGTTCCGGCACGTCGCTTCGATGCGCCATGGTCCCGAGACTCGCTGGCGACCGGTTCTGGCATCAGCAAGGGGACCTTTGCTCATGACCTTTCACTGCAACGGCCGTGCCAGAGCGAGAGGCGAGTCCCGGGAAGGGCTCGCTATCGGGGGCGATCGGACGTCACCGGAAGTGTTTTCCGAAATTCGGAAGTGTTTTCCTTGACCCCGAGAAGAGTCAGGAGAGGTCAGCCCGCGTCGAAGAGTCCTTCGACGCTCATGTATCGCTCTCCGCTGTCGCAGAGCATGCATACGATGACCTTGTCCCGGCATTCGGAATCGCGCGAGAGCCTCAGCGCCGCGCTCACACTGGCGCCCGAGGAGATCCCCACGAGGATTCCCTCCTTACGGGCCAGTTCACGGCACGTCTCGAAGGCTTCGTCCTCCGAAACCAGGAGTATTTCGTCGATGAGCTCACGCTCTAGAATCCCGGGCATGAAGCCCGGCGCCGTGCCCATCATACGGTGGGGAGCGAAGCGGCCTTCCGACACGAAGGGTGCCTCCTCGGGCTCGACGCCCACCACCCGCAACTCCGGCTTTTTTGGTTTGAGCGCCTCGGACACCCCGCACAGTGTGCCTCCGGTCCCGATCGGTGCCACGAAAATGTCGATCAGGCCCTCCGTATCGTCCCAGATCTCCCTACCCGTGGTCTCGACGTGGGCCTTGCGGTTGTCCGGGTTGTCGTGCTGACCCACGTAGAACGAGCCCGGCGTAGCCTGGTGTACCTCCAGGGCCTTGGCCTTGGCGCCCTTCGTACCCAACTCCTTCGGCGTGAGGATCAACTCGGCGCCGAGTGCCTTGGGCACGCTGCGTCGCTCCACACTCTGAATCTCGGACATGCAAAGGAGCACTCGGTAACCCCGCATACGGCCGATGTAGGCCAGGGCCATGCCGGTATTGCCGGACGTCGCTTCGACCAAGGTCGTTCCGGGACCGATGTCTCCCCGAGCCTCTGCTTCTTGGATCATCCACAACACCGGCCGGTCCTTCACCGCGATCGGGTTGAAGAACTCGCACTTGCCGAAGAGGCGTGCGTGGCCGTCGGTGTTGATACGATCGAGGGCGAGCAGGGGTGTGTTGCCGATCAGGTCGACGACCGAGGCTGCGTACTTCATGGGTGTCGCCCTACGATGAGCGTTCGGCTCACGTCGCTCAGCGGCCGAGAGCACCGTCGATCCAATCCATCACTATCGGTATGTTCAGCGACAGGATGTGACCTTGGCCATCGAGAACCTCGAGAGTCGCGTCTACGCCACTCGCCTGCAAGAAGTCGAGTGTGGTCTGTGAGTCTTCGAGCCAGCCCGTATCGAGCCCTCCGACAAGAAGCAGTACCGGTGTCCCGGCTAGACCGTCGAGGTCGGATCCGTCGCCTTCGTACCGTCCAGGCATGCCGACGAGCGCGCCGAATCGATCCGGGTGCTGCACCGCGCTGATGAACACGCCGCGACCGCCGTTCGATGCGCCGACCAAAGCTACCTGGCCGGGATCGTACGAGATTTCTCCGTCCAGCCAATCGAAAACTGCCGGCACGAGGTCGTCGTACAGAGCCAGGGAAGAGGCTCGTATCTGCGGTGCCACGACGTAATAGCCGCGCAGTGCCGGCTCGTCGAGCCAGTAGGTGAAGATCATGTCCATCACCTCGGTGACGCTGCCATCCCCCCAGGTGAGGGCGAAGATCACGGGGTGAGGTCCGGGGCCCGCCGCCGGGTCCGGACGGACCAAGGCCACGTCGGCGAAGGCACCACGCCACGGTGCTTTCAACCACTCCACCTGGCGCTGCTCGGCGAGGATGTCGGCAGGGTCCGTCCCGCCGCCGCCGCACGCGCCGAGCAGGAGCGAAAGGCCCAAGATGCCAACCAAGTTGCGCACTACGATCGCCCTTTTTCTCGGTGAAAATCCCGACGCTCCGCTCCCACTGGCGGAGTATCATGGTAACCCCAGACCCTAGATGATACGAGTCTGGACCATCGCATTACCCCCGTTGGGTGGCCGGTCCTCCGGGGGGAGTGCTCTCGAGCTCGTTCGTCCTCGCTGCCGCCTCTACGGAGGCCAAGCGAACGGTTTCCCGTTTCCCCCGTAGCTGCACTTCGCCCACGGATTCGACAACCAAGGTGGCGGGCAGGATCAGGAGGTCGAGGATCTCCTGGGAGATGAGCAACCGAGCACCCCGATCCTTGCACAGTGACAGGATGCGGGCCGTCGCGTTCAGCGCGTCACCGTGGAACGCGCGCTCCTTCTTGGCTTCGCCCACCCAAGTGGTCACGACCTGTCCACCATGGACCGCGCCGCGAAGTTCGGGCGTGCATTCGTAGCGCTCTCGATATTCGCGGCCACGCTCCTCGAGGGACGTGACCATCTCCGTGAAGCACCTCACACAGGCCGCCTTTTGCACTCCTGCCTCGATACGCCAACTGATGATGACCTCGTCTCCGGCGTACTGATACACCTCGCCATGCCAGGCGAGGATGGCCTCCGATACGTCGGTGAAGAGATTCCGGAGTAGCATGCTGTACTTCAGCGGCCCCAAGCGCTCCGCATGGGCGGTGGACCCCACGAGATCAGCGAAGAGAAAGATCCGTGACTCCTCCTGGGGATAGTAGTACCGCCCCGTGAGGAGTCGCCTGATCTCTCCCTTGTTGTGCAGGCGGCGGACCTGGAGGACCGAAGTCAAGGAAATGGCCGCCAGGACCGAGACGATCAGGTCACGGGTGGAGTTTGCGTCGCCGATGTAGATGGACGCCGCGCTCCCGAGGCCGACATCCAGCGACAGGGCGAATCTCAGGGCATTCACGAGAACCAGAGCCACGAGGATGATGCCGGTGTAAGCCACGACTCGGGTGAAGTTGAGCATCAGGAAGCTCAGCTTCCGGCTCAGGCGGGGCACTACGAACTCCTCGCCGACCCCGAAAAAGAGGCCGATCAGGAGCCCGACGGAGGCTCCTCGCACTCCACTCCAAAAGATCGCCGTCTCGTCGAACGCGCTGGCCGCCAACCCGATCAGATAGCCTACGACGACGCCTAGCACGACAAAGGTCCACGTGGACTTGATCCGCCTACGGAGAATCGCGCTCATTGCAGTTGGAAGATGGGGCGTAGGCCTGTTCGTGAAGTTGGGGCCACGGTCGACCACACGAGCGACCGTGGCCCCACGCCATCACGTGATGGGCTGTCTCTTTTTCAGGATGAAGAGTCCCTCGAAGCGACTGCTGACGATGATGTTGCCACTAGGGAAGTACGGATAGTTGCTCCACGACCCCCCCGTTCCGGACCCGTTGTCCCCGTGGGGCACGGTGTCGAAGAAGCCCACCTCGACCGGATTCTCCGGATCACTGATATCGAGCACTCGCATGCCCGCACGGTTGTTGGACTGGTACAGGAGGTTGCCCAGGACGTACATGTTGTGATCCGTGGATTCGTGCGTGCCGAAGAACTCCTTGGCGAGCTGCGGATCGTCCAGGTCCGAGATGTCCCAGACCAGAGTGCGCGTCTTGCGTCCGTCCCCTTCGTCCAGCTCGTCTCCCTGGAAGAAGTACTGATGGTCCTCGGAGAGCCAGCCCTGGTGCGTATAAGCCACGTCAGGGTAGGTCGCGAGCCCCAGGGCCTCCGTGTTGGCCGGATCCGTCACGTCAGCGATACTGAAGGCCGTCTCGTTGGATCCGAAACAGATCTGCTTGCCCTCATGCTCCTCGTCGGGCCCGTGATAGGTCACGCACTGAGCGTCATGGGTGTAGCCGGTGCCGTTGCGGCCGGTGCCGGGCTGTGAGAAGCAGCCCGCGAACGTCGGGCTCGCGGGCTCCTTGAGATCGATGATGTGGATCCCCCCGCCACACGTTTCCCCGCCGGAGCTGTTCCCTACGCTGTAACCGAAGCCCGTATCTTCGTTGATGGCGATGTTGTGCACGCTGGCCACGCCGTCGTAGTGCGCGGTCTCCTCGAAGGTGACGGGGTCGGTCACGTCGCGAAGCTGTGTCAGGTCGAAGATCTGAATGCCGTGCAGGCCCGAGCCGTCGGCCACGATGTAGGCGTGGTTCTTGTAGACCTTGATGTCCCTCCACGAGGCGAGGGGTGATCCCTCGGTCCTCCAGAGCTGACCCAGGTAGCGCGGTTGGAGCGCATCGGTCACGTCAACGAACGAAGTGCCATCCCGCCGACCCACGAGAGCGTACTCCCGCCCCGTGTCCGGATCCGTCCATCCCCAGAGATCGTTTACGTTGACCCCTCGCGGGACACCCATGTCGCCGACCGGGAGGAAGGACACCAAGTCGTAGTCGGAGCAAGCGAAGGCGGTAGCCGCGCCTTCGGCGCAGTCGACCTGGCCTCCCAGGACCGCCGCGTACTGCTCCATCTCCGACACGACGACATCGGCCGCCTGCCAACCCCGGTCACCACGTTCGAAGATCGTGGCCGTACCCGCCCCGAGGTCTGCGCCCACGACTCCGACCACGGCCACGTCGCCTGCCACGGCCAGGGCCGAGGCGAACCCGTCACCCGACTGGGGATCGTCGTTCGACACCTTTGCGGCTCCGGCCCACCCCCTGGTCCCACCGGAGAAGACGTAAGCCACGCCCTGTCGATTATCGGCTCGCGGCGAGCCGACCCACACCTCACCCCCATCCAGGGCGATGGTCGAGCCGAACGCGTCTTGCTGGAACCCGTCGAAGGCGACCAGCTGACCCGTGGGCCTCCACTCGCCGTTCCCATCCACTTGGAAGGTGAAGACGGCGCCTTCGGCCTGGTTGTGGCCGGGGGCGGACACGACAGCTAAATCGCCCTCCATGCTCAGCGACGCTCCGAAGGAGTCGTCGCCGGCGAGACCCTGAGTCGCCAGGGTCCCCTCCAGCTGCCAACCACCACCGTCCTCACGGAAGGAGTAGACGGCTCCGGTTCCGCTCGCTAGAGGTGCTCCCACCAGGAGCCGGCCGGACTGCACGGACATGCTGGCACCGAAGGCGCCGTCGCCTTCACCGGCGGTCAGCCGGCCCTGATCGGTCCAGGCATCGCCTGAGCCGCCGAATACATAGACGGCTCCTCGTCCGGTGGACTGTGGAGCCGGGTTGCCCCGCCCGCCCCCGGCCGACAAAGCCGGTGCTCCGACAAAGGCTATGCCTTCGCCCAACGCGAGGGAGCTTCCGTACGCGGCATCGGTGTCCACGTCGACGACTGGGAGACGACCGACCTCTGCCCAACTTCCCGGGGCCGACCGCTCGAACACATAAACCACGGCCGGGCCTCCCACCTGCGGATGAGGCCGAGTGCTCAGGAGCATGGTCCCACTGTCCACAGCGATCGCGGTGCCGAAGCCGTCGCCTCCGAACCCGTCCGAGGCCTCGAGGCGGTTAACCTCGGCCCAACCACCCGCACCCCTTCGGTAGATGTACACAAAGCCGGGACCGATCAAGTTGCCGGCCTCGCCTACAAATACGTCGCCATCACTCACGGCAACGGCGCCGCCGTATCCGGGCGCCGCACCGGCAGCTTGGGTTCCACCCGCCATCGACTGCCCCGACACGGGCACCGTCCCCCACACGAGAGCGATGATCATCGCCACCAACCCATAGCCAGTCCGTCTCATGAGATCCCCTCACATCAGAAAGAAATGTCGCATTCGACCGATTCGCCCCGTTCGGGCACGGTCGTCCCTCATCTTTCGGTCTATAAATCGCCTGGCAACCTCGGTGAAGCCAGAAGCTGCATGAAGTGCGTCCATCGATCGTCCTGAGAGCGAACGTCTCCGTCACCGTCTACGAAGGCTCGCACAACATCCTTGCCGAGGTTGTAGTTGATCACATAGCTGCGATACTGATCCACGAATCGCATCCGCTGTCTGGCGCCGGCCGGGCTGTACATGGCGAATTGCTGCAGCCAATCGACGGCTCCGTCAACGTCGACCTTGTTCGGTGACCTGCTCGCGCCACTCTGCCGGCCCGTAGAAGGCGTCGACGTAGTCTGCATCGTGCTCACCCACCGCAAGGACGAGCCGGACGTACGATTCCGCTATCGTGTCCATCTGGTTGGTGCCTTCAAGTTCGCTCGTATCCGGGGCGCATGCCGCGCCGGCTGCTACGAACACGAGCGCGAGCGCCAAGGTCTGATGCCGCCTCACCTATGACTCCAATCCGGTATCCGATTGCCTGTTTGGATTCTACTCCCGCCCGGGCGGGGAGCAAGGACGTGGCCCGCTCCCGTCGACCCTCCTAGCTTGCCAGGAACGCTCCACGCGAACCGGAGAGATATACGGATGACTCGCTTCTTATTGTCGTTCCTCGGCCTGGTGGTCGTGCTGGTCCTGACGCCGGCCGGCGCGATTGCCCAAGGTACGCCTCCCACCGAGGACCTGAATATTCCCGGAGCCAAGGAGAGGCAGGAGATCCGGTCCGACCTGATCGCGAAGCGTCTCGACACGGTTCTCCTCGACGCCATGCGCAAGCACGACATCGACGCGTGGCTCACCTTCAGCCGGGAGCACAATCTCGATCCCATGCTCTCCGAGATCGGCGGCGGATGGGGTGGCGTGCGGAACGCGTACATCTTCTTCGACCGCGGCGGTGACACACCCGAGAAGATCTTCATCGGATCCCATCAGCTCAGGGACCAGACCATTCCCGACAGCTACGACGAGCACATCTACTACGGCTACACGCCCGAGGGCATCCGACCCCACCTGCGCAGCGTGATGGAGGAACGTGACCCGCAGCGTATCGGGATCAACGTGTCTCCCACGCTTCCCATGGCGGACGGTCTGACCTGGACGCTCCGGAACTTCCTCGAGGAGAGCCTGGGGCCGGTGTTATCCAGCCGCCTGGTCTCCGCCGAGCTCTTGGTCAGGGATTTCCGGACCAACCACATCCCCGACGAATGGCCGGTCTTCAGCGCTCTGTGCGAGTGGACGGTGGCTTGGGAGTCGGAGGCCTTCTCCGATCATGTCATCACCGTGGGTGAGACGACCATGGAGGACATCCACTGGTGGATGCGGCAGCGAACGCTAGAGCTCGGCTTGACCAACGAGTTCCTGCCGGGAGTCCGGATCAATCGAATGGGGGTCAACCTTCCCACCAATTCTCCGGATCACACGGTGGAACCGGGGGACGTCTTGTCGGTGGACGCAGGACTAGCCTTTCTCGACTTCCGGACGGACATCAAGCGTTCGGCGTACGTGCTGAGGCCCGGTGAAACGGAGCCGCCGGAGAGCATCCGGAAAGCGTTCGACGACGCCAAGCGTGTAACCGACCGCATGACCTCGAAGTGGAGGCCCGGCGCGATCGCGTACCAGGTGTTCGAAGAGACCATGGGCGAGCTGGCGGAGGAGGGTTATGCGACCGGCATCGCTACGGGCGGAGCGCAACGCCCGACGCAGATGTCGGCCGAGGTGGGCATCTACTCCCACTCGGTGGGTAATTCCACCCACGATATCGGGGCTCGCGTGGCCGTGAACGCTCCATTCGCCTACGGCGATCGCGTCCGATACGCCCTGGCCCAGAACGCCTGGTACTCGGTTGAGCTCCACGTGAGCACACCGATCCCGGAATGGGATGGGTTGGCACTCCAGGTCATGATCGAAGAGAACGCGGAACTGACGGCGAACGGGGTTCGCTACTGTGCTCCGAGACAGGAGGAATTGCTGATCGTTCGTGGGGGCGCATAGCGGGCGGCGGACAGCCGGTCGGTTGACTGGCCCGCTCCCGGGCGGCCCAATAGCTTCTGCCCGCCCGAATCCAAGGCCTCGATCGCACCCCTGGCGTCCGGAGTCCACGCAATGAGCTCAGAGTCCACCCAGTCCCTGACCCGCGTTCTCCGCATCCGGGACGGCTTGGCCGTCACCGTCGGGATCGTCATCGGTGCCGGTATTCTCCGGACGCCGGGGCTCATCGCGGAGTACCTGGGAGATCCCTGGTTCATCCTGGGCGTCTGGGTCCTGGGGGGAGTGGTGGCGGGGCTCAGCACCCTGTTGCTCGCCGAGATGTCGGCGTCGATCCCCGAGGCCGGCGGCAAGTTCGTCTATGCCCGGGAGGCGTGGGGTCCGGTCATGGGCTTCGTGGCGGGGTGGTCCGAGCTTCTGGTCACGCGTGGATTCTCGGGCGCCTCGAAGGCCGTCGTGATCGCCGAGTACATCCGGATCCTGGCGGGGCGGGGCAACATATCCATCTTGGCGGGAGGCGTGGCACTCGCGTTCTTTTTTCTTCACACCCGAGGCTTGAAGACCAGCACGGTCTTCCAGAACGTCACCACCGCCATCAAGGTGCTGGTCGTGTTCCTCATCGCGGTGGCGGGCATCTGGGCCGGAGACATGGTCGGATTCACCGCCGCCCCGTTGAGTGTCGAGGGGTCGAGGCTGCTCGGCTTCGCCCTCGCGTACCAGGCCGTCGCGTTCGCGTACTACGGTTGGGAGGATGCCGCGAAGATGGCGGAAGAGGTCAAGGACCCCGGCCGATCGCTCCCCAAGATCCTTCTGGGGGGGGCCGTGGCGGTCGCCTGCCTGTACTTGCTCATGAACGTGGCGTTCCTTTCCGCGCTCACCCCCGCTGAGATGGCCGGCTCTGAGCTCGTGGCCCAGGATGCCATCGCCGGCGTGTTCGGAAGTGCGGCGGGAACAGTGGTCGTTCTGGCCAGCCTCCTGATCCTGATGAGCAGCATCAACGTGAACTTTCTGGGGATGCCTCGGGTGGCCTACGGATTGGCAAAGCACGGCCTGGCGTTCAAATCACTCGCGAAGGTGGATGGGCGGGGAACGCCGCGGAACGCCCTTTACTTCATATCGGCGTGGATCGGCATCCTGGCCGTTTCCGGCCAGTTCGAGTTGCTAATCCGGTTCATGATGATGGTGGCCATCACCGTCGACACGATGGTGCTGTTGGGCTACTTCCGCCTGCGCAGCAAGCTCCCGGACCTCGAGCGTCCGTTCCGTGTGCCGGGGCATCCCTGGATTCCTGGTCTCACGGTGGTGCTCTACGTGGCGATCTTGGCCATCTTGATAAAATCTCAGCCGGCGTTGACGGTGGGTGCGGGGGCGATGCTGACGGCGCTTGTGGTGGCGGGCTGGTTTACGGTGCGGAGGAACAAGGCCGTCGCACGTATGTCTTGAATCGGATCATACGTATGGCATGGGTGGACTTGGGACCCGGTTCGGGCGGCCAGAGCGACCCGAGCAGCGGGCTCGCTGGCACCCTCGGATCGAAATCACGTTGACGAAATCACTTTGAAACGAGCGGATCGTGAGATCCATCTTACTCAGGAGACAAGACGTGCTTAGACGCTGGAGCTCAAATATCCGCACTGCGGTGACCCAGGGTGGAATCAGGGGGATCGCAACCACCGCGATTCTTGTCACCACTCTGGGCGCATCCGGTGCGGTGGACACGTATCCGCGGCAGTGGGGGATCGACGCTCTCAACTACGCGTTTAGCGTGACGTTCAGCGACGACACCGATCGCATCGAGGGTGAGACCACCATCGAATTCAGGTTCGTCGAGGATGGCGTGGGGGAGTTCGCTCTCGACCTCATCTCGGCCTCAGCGGACCTCGACGGCAAAGGCATGACGGTGTCGGGGGTCACATCGGGGGGGGCTTCACTCCAGTGGACCCACGAGAACGATCGCCTCCGCGTCACGCTCAATGCGTCTCCGGCGCGCGGAGAGCGGCGCAAGTTCACGGTGAGCTACGGGGGCGTTGCCGCCGACGGGCTCAAGATCGGTCCGAACCGTCATGGCGAGCGGACGTTTTTCAGCGTCAACTGGCCCAACAAGGCGCGGCAGTGGCTTCCGATGATCGACCACCCCTACGACAAGGCCACCAGCGAGTTCCTCGTCACGGCGCCCTCCCACTATCAGGTGGTGGCGAACGGGCTTCTCCGTGAAGAGACCGACCTCAGCGACGGCCGGCGCATGACACACTGGAAGCAGTCGGTACCCATCGCATCGTGGCTCAACGCGGTGGGTGTCGCTCGCTTCACGTCGCGCACTTTTGGGGAGGTAGACGGCATTCCGCTTCAGACGTGGGTGTTCCCACAGGATCGTGAGTTGGGAATCACCACGTTCGAAGTGCCCGTACGCCAGGCCATCGAGTTCTTCAACTCACACATCGGGCCGTATACCTACGAGAAGCTCGGCAACGTTCAGGCGGCGGGCATGGGCGGGGGAATGGAGCACGCGAGCGCCATCTTCTACGGAGAGCGCTCGATCACGGACCGCCCCGCCACCGGGCTGGTGGCCCACGAAATCGCCCACCAGTGGTTCGGCAACGCCGTCACCGAGAGCGATTGGGACGACGCGTGGTTGAGCGAGGGGTTCGCGACCTACTTCACTCACCTCACCAGGGAGCACTACGAGGGTAGAGACGTGTTCATTGCGGGCCTGGTGCGCGACAAGGACCGCATCGCCCAGACGGAGGAGCGCCTTCCGGGTGCCACGATCGTCCACGACAACCTGGACGACATGAGCCGAGTGTTGAGCTCGCTCCAATCCCAGAAGGGCGGATGGGTGCTCCATATGCTTCGTGGGCAGATCGGCACGGACAACTTCTGGGCGGGGATCCGCGACTACTACGCGACCTACCGCGATTCGAACGCATCCAGCGCCTACCTGCAGCGCGTCATGGAGGAGGTGTCCGGCCAAGAGCTCTCCTGGTTCTTCGACCAGTGGCTCCATCGTGCTCCCACACCCGTAGTCGAAGGCCGCTGGAGCTACGATGCCGCCGCGCAGAGTGTCGTGATCGAGCTGACGCAGGCGCAAGACAGTGAGCCGTACAGGTTGCCCTTCGAAGTGGAGATCACGGGGGACTGGGAGCCGGATGAGCCGGAGGATCCGCGCGATCGTCGTCGCGGAGATATCGTGCCACCGCTGGAGCACATCGAGATGACGGCGGCGAGTCAGCGCTTCGAGATTCCCGTAAAGGGTCGGCCGGACACGGTCGTGCTCGATCCCAACACGTGGGTTCTCATGCACGTCACCTTCGATCAGCGGTAGTCGGAGCCAGACAAGCGGGACAAAAAGCGGGCCGACCCCGAACCTACCAGGGTCGGCCCGATTTCTTTCCGGGGGGTTTGCTACCTCAACTGATGGGCCGGGACATCGCCCCCGCGGGCCCGTTGTCCCAGTCCTGCACGCTGGAGATGTTGGGCATTCCCCAGTCCTCGCCGTTCCAACCCGAGAAGCCGTTCATCTTGAAGGCCCAGAGTCCGCTGAACCCACTGGTGACGATCAGGCCGTCGGCGTTACGTACGTCCACACCGAAGGTGCCGCCCGTGCCACCGGCACCCGGGATGTCCGGCATCTCGTAGGTATCGTAGTAGCCCACGGTATACGGATTGGTCGGATCCATCATGTTGAAGACCTGCAGTCCGTCCCGGTAGCCGGACACGAAGACGTAGGGCCAGCGCACCTCGTGGTTGTGCACAAGGTTCTGCCATTTCGCGGTCCAGGCTCCGATCGCCCGGTTGATCGTGGGCACGTCTCCGTCCAGGCCCGGCTTGAGATCGAAGATCAGGAGCGGCGCGTTCACGTACTCCATCTCACCGACGGCGTACCGTCCATCGGGAGAGGGGGTGAACGTGTGCGCGATGTCCACGCCGGCGAAGTTGGTCACCGAGGTGAGGAGTTCGGGCTCATCGATATTGGTGACGTCGAAGACGTAATAACCGTTGAGTCCGGAACCGTAGAACTTGTCTTGCCCCGTCGCCGGATCGAAGGCCACGTAGTAGTCGTGATATCCCCTCCAGCGATACTCCTCCGGTGTGGGGCGGGGAACCTCTGCCACCCGAGCCTCCTCGGAGTCGGCTCCCGCCACGACCATATCCATGTCGTAAACGAATGCGGACGTCGCACTGAGCAGAGCACCGTACAGCAGGATCTGCCCGTTGGAGTGCTTGTACGCGAAGATGTTGTGGAACCCGCCGGGAACGAGCGGCTCCGTGATGCGAGCGACTTCGCGGACCTGCGTGGGATCGGGCAAGCCCGTCACGTCGAAGACGATGGCCCCGAGATCATAGTCCGGGCCCGACTGCCGGAATTGAAACGACTGTACGTAGTAGTAACGCCCGTTCGACTTGAAGTACTTCCCGTCAAGAGCGCTGCCTTGATGCAGCTCCGGGTTCTCGATCTGCCAGGTGTAGATCTTCTCGGGATTGTCCGGGTCCTCGAAACTGAAGATGTCGAAGCTAGCCTCCCCGCCTCTGCTCAGGTACACGTAGGGCCGGTCCATGTCCTGTTCCATCTCGATGTCGGCGGCTCGCCCGGGTACGTGAGCGAGAATCTCGATGTTCGAGCTGCCCTGCTCGCCCGGAGCGGGATGGTACTGTTGTGCCTGGACGGACAACGGGCCCAGCGTCGCGAACAAACCCCCGAAGAGGGTAGCGGTCTCCCAGAGTCTCCACCCTTTACTCATCTCTTCCTCCGATAATCGCTGAAGAGGGTGACCCTGCGTCCCCCTCGTGATGCGGCCGAAATCGTCGCTCGGTCACCCGATTCACGGTTCAACTGATGGGTCTCTGGGCCCCTTCCGGCCCGTTGTCCCAGTCCTGTACGCTCGAGATGTTGGGCATTCCCCAGTCGTTTCCGTTCCACCCGTCGAAGCCGCTCATCTTGAAGGCCCAGAAGCCGCTCTCGCCACTGGTGACGATGAGTCCGTCTGCATTCCGCACGTCCACCCCGAAGGTGCCCTTCATGGAGACGCTGCGGTCGGACGTGTGTTTGTCGGGCATCTCGTACGTGTCGTAGTACGCCACCGTATAGGGGTTCGTGGGATCCATCATGTTGAAGACCTGGAGCCCGTCCCGGTATCCGGACACGAACACGTAGGGCCAGCGCACCTCGTGGTTGTGAACGAAGTTTTCCCACTCGACCGTCCAGGCGCCGATGGCCCGGCGTATGGTGGGCACGTCGCCGTCGAGCCCGGGCTTGAGGTCGAAGATCAAGAGCGGCGCGTGGCTGTACTCCATCTCCCCGACGGCGTAGCGCCCGTCGGGTGTGGGAGTAAACGTGTGGGCGATGTCCACTCCCGCGAATCCGGTGACCGAGGTGAGGAGCTCGGGCGAGTCCAGGTCGGTCACGTCGAACACGTAGTATCCGTTGAGCCCGGACCCGTAAAACTTGTCCTGCCCGGTTCCCGGGTCGTAGCCCACGTAGTAGTCGTGATAGCCGGTCCAGCGGTAGTCCACGTCCTCGGGGCGCGGGACGTTCCCCACCAGGGGCTCCTCGCCGTTGATGAGCCTCCCCATATCGTACACGTATGCCGAGGTGGCCGAGAGCAGCGCCCCGAAAAGGAGCACGCGCCCGTCGGAGTGCTGGTACGCGAAGATATTGTGGAATCCTCCGGGCACGTCGGCGGCCCGGATGCGGCCGACCTCCCGTACGCTGGCCGGATCGGGCAGATCAGTCACGTCGAAGACGATGGCTCCCAGATCGTAGTTCGGCCCTCCGGCCTGGAATTGGAACGATTGGATGTAGTAGTAGCGACCGTCCAGCTTGAAATACTTGCCGTCGAGGGCGCTGCCGCGGTGCAGCTCCTCGTTCTCGATTCGCCAGCTGTAGATCTTCTCCGGGTTTTCCGGATCCTCCACGCTGATGATGTCGAAGCCCGTCGACCGCCACCTGCTCATGTAGACGTAGGGCCGATCCATATCCTGCTCGAGCTCGATGTCAGCCGCGGCTCCCGGGACGTGCGCCAGGATCTCGACGTTGGAGCTGCCCTGTGCACCCGGGGCGGGGTAGCCCTGGGCCGCGGTGGTCGACGGACGCAGGACCAGCAAGATGGCTCCGACCACCGTCATTACCCACGGCCTCGAGAGTAGCCGATGCTCGCGCGTGTCTCGTGTGCCCACTGGTGCCTCCTGGTCCTCGCAGATTGGCGTTCCTATATCCCGGCGTTGGGGGATAGACCCCAGGCCGGCCCGGACGATGGTGCAAGAAGGTATGGACTGGCGGCCCGACGGGATAGCGGAACGGTTCTGGACTGCCAAGCCGGGAGAACGTATGTGTTCTGCCAGCGTTATCCGTCTCAAGCGGACCACCAAATTGCCGGAGTAGCCTTACAGATGCGCATGCCTTTCACTCGTTCGGGCCTCCCCCTTCTGATCGCTCTGCTTTCCGCGCCCTTCCTGAACTGGGGCGAAGCGTGCGCCCAGGACGACGCGTTCGTCATCCGCGGCGTGACCCTCATCGACGGTGTGTCGGAGCGCCCGGTCGAGAGCGCGGCGGTCTCGGTGATCGACGGCCGCATTGTCGCGGTCGGCACGGATGATGCGGTGTCGGTTCCGGGCGGCACCCGGGTGGTGGACGGGACCGGGAAGTTCCTGATACCGGGACTGTGGGACACGCACGCTCACCTCTCCTACTGGGGTGAAGATGCTCTCGAGATGTTGGTCAACGCGGGCGTCACGAGCATCCGAGAGCTCGGAGGTGATCCCGACGAGATCGAGGGCTGGAAGAGAGAGATCGAGTCGGGCACACGCGTTGGCCCGGCGATGATCTGGTGCGGTCCGTTCCTCGAGGGTCCCGAGGCCGAGGATGAGTACAGGTTGAAGGTCGCCACTCAGGCGGAAGGTAGGGCGGCGGTCCACACGCTAAAGGCGCGTGGAGTCGACTTCCTGAAGATCCAGCCCCGCATCGATCGCGACATCGTGGAAGCCGTCATCGACGAGGCACGATCGGTGGGTCTCACCGTCGTGGGTCATCTGCCGCAGGGCGTGAACGCGATCGACGGATCGAACATGGGTCTCCGGAGCATCGAGCACATGAGCCCCTACATGCGGCTCGACGATGCGGAGATGGGGCAGGTCATCGAGACCTATCTGGCTAACGACACCTGGCTCTCTCCGGCGCTCTACAGCATGGTTGCGCCCCTGGAGGCACGGGGCGACGACCCGGCCGAGGACGAGCGTGTGCAGCGAGCCAACGCGATCGTACGCCGAGCCCACGAGGCGGGTGTTCCGATCCTGGTGGGGGCGAACTTCGCCTACCGGGACTGGCCACAGAAGCCCGGCTCGGGCTTGCACGGAGAAATGAGGGCACTGGTGCAGGCCGGGCTGCCTGCCATGGACGTTATCAAGCTCTCCACGAGTCGGGCTGCAGAGTTCTCGGGTGTGACCGACCGGGGCTCGATTCAGCCGGGGCTCTGGGCCGATATGGTGCTGTTAGACGCTGATCCACTGGCCGACATCGGCAACACCGAGCGCATCGCGGCGGTGATTCAGCGGGGCCGGTTCATCACGGGGCGCTGATCAGCACGAGATCCTCCTGGGGCTCGCACAGGTATTCGCCACCATTCTCGGTCACTAGGCCCATCTCTTCGATGGTGATGGACTTGGTACCGGTCACGCCGTCGTCTTCGGCGGGCCAGACCGCGTTCCCGTCATAGCCGAACATCATTCCGGGCTCGAGTTCGCGTAGCTGATTTCCTCGGGGTGGCGTCCCGGTATCGTAGCCACCGATGCTCGGACCCACATCATGGGCCCAATACCCGACCGGGTGACCGGTGCTCGCCCAATGTCTGAGCGAGCCCCTCTCCCTCTGCCATTCGATCTGGACCCTGTCCACCTCCCAGCCCTTCACGCCCGGACGCATAGCCTCGAGCATCTTCCGGCTGCTGAGCTTGGCTGTCTCCCAGGAATGCGTGATCTCTTCCGGTGGCTCGGTCTCGCCGGGACGCAGGACGTACGCAAACCGTTGAAGGTCGGTATGCCAGGTGTCGAATACGGTGACGCCGGCGTCGATGTTGATCAGGTCACCTGGCTTTATCAGCCGCGCCAGATCACTCCCGCGCCCCCGGTCGAGACCGGTCGTGATGCCCGGATTACCGCGCCAGGAGTGATCGAGGCCGAGACCCTCGATGCGATCGCGGATGGTCTGGTGTAGGTCGCCGTTGGTCGTTTGGCCGGGCACCACCGTCAGGAACGCCTCACGCTCGATCAAATCCGTGATCTCGGCGGCTTTCCGAATGATCGCGACCTCCGCCGGGATCTTTACGCTCAGCCACCGGATGACGAGCTCTTGTGACGATGTCAGTCGGCTCGCAAGTGTGGCCCCGAGCGCGGCTCTGAGCTTGGCATCCTGTGTGGCCGTGAGCCCGTCCGCGGCCGCCAGGTCGCTCCGGTTGACCGCGATGGAGCGCGACCCCGCCGCGCGGAGTTCGGTCGCTACGGCGGCGTATACGTCCTGGTCGCGTTCGCGGGCCTCGACCCTCGAGTTCGGAGAGCGCTCTCGGATCGTGATGACCTCGCTGGACGGCGTGATGATGACCCGGTCGACACCCTCGGCAGTGCGAAAGAAGAGGTAGGCGGCGTCGCCTCCGGCAGACTCTCCTCCCACATGGATTGCCAGAGGGTCGTTGGCGTTCTCTCGGCAGAACACCACCCAGGCGTCGACGCCTGCGGCGTCCATAGCCGCGGGCAGCAGAGTCCGGATCCGCTCCTCTCGTATGTCGGGCCAGGGATCACCCTGCCGAAGTTCGGCTGCCAGCCGCTCGATGGGCCCCTCCGACGGTTGCTCGACCGGGGCGGCGCATGCGAGGAACACAGAAGTAGCCACCAGCATCCTTGTCACACTCATGTCGGTCTCCTTCGCTCGAACGACTGCGCGGGTGACGGCTACCATGCGCCGGTGACAAGCGGGCCGCTAGTGGCTGCCGGAGTACTGGCCGACTGTGAGGGGACCGCGCATGCAAGCGATAGGCACGCGCCGCCTCGTCCTCGGGTGGCCGCAATGGACGGAGCAGGGTAATTATGGTCGGTAGATGACTCCCCGCTCCGCCTACGGCCTCCTCCACTCTTTGTCATAGGATATCGAGCTATGAGAGCAGCATATGCGACGCTCGCGCTTTCTCTGCTTGTTCCGACGCTGACCGGGGCGCAAAACCTGCCCTCCCGCGAGCGTACTCAGCCGATGAACCGTGTGCTCACGCACCGGGAACAGGCTCCCATCGTCCGCTCCCGTATCGTGAAGCGCTTCGAGACGGTACTCCCGGAGCTCATGCGCCGGGAAGGGATCGACATGTGGATCATGGTCACGAGGGAGTACAACAACGACCCCGTGTTCCAGTCCATGGCGCCGCTCACCACTTATTCATCCCGGCGCCGGACGATTCTGGTCTTCTACGATCGAGGTGAAGCGTTGGGGGTGGAGCGGCTCTCCATCGGGCGGTCCGACTACGATGGGCTCTTCGAGGTGGTACGTACGCACAACGATGCGCAGTACGAGGGGCTCCTCCAGGTGGTCGAGGCCCGCGATCCAGAGCGTATCGGCATCAACGTATCCCAGTACTGGAACCATGCGGATGGTCTCACGGCCAACGAGCGTGACAACATCCAGGAGGCCCTCGGGCCCGAGTACTCGTCCCGCCTCACTTCCGCGGAGATGCTGGCCGTGGGGTGGCTAGAGGTGAAGCTCCCCGAGGAAACCGATCAGTACCGGTTCGTCATGCGGATCGCCCACCAAGTGATCGCCGAGGCTTTCTCGAACCAGGTAATCGTGCCGGGGGTGACCACAACGGAGGACGTCCGTTGGTGGATGCGCCAGCGCGTGGCCGAGCTCGGACTGGGGCAGTGGTTCCATCCGTCGGTGAGCGTACAACGGCAGGGTGGTGCAGAAGCGGGGGCCGACGGTGTCGTCATCCGGCGCGGCGATATGCTCCACACGGATTTCGGCATCATCCACCTCGGCTACTCCACGGACACCCAACACAACGCCTACGTGCTCCGGTACGGGGAGACCGATGCCCCGGCGGGGCTCAAGGCCGGGCTGGCGGCAGCCAATCGACTGCAAGATCTCAACATGGAATACGCCGAGATCGGTGGAACGGGGAACGAGGCCTTGGCCGGTGCTCTGGCTCAGGCCGAGCGTGAGGGCCTGGACGCCACCATCTACTCCCATCCCATCGGTTACCACGGCCACGGCGCGGGGCCTCCTATCGGCATGACCGACTATCAGGATGGGGTACCGGTTCGCGGTGATGCCGTCCTACATCCGAACACCTGGCGGTCCATCGAGCTCAACGTCAGGCACCCGGTGCCCGAGTGGGACGATCAGGAGGTACGCTTCGCTCTGGAGGAAGACGCCGTGCTCACCGAGGACGGATGGGAGTGGATCGGGGGCCGTCAGTCGGAGTTCTACCTGATCAGGTAATCGAGCGAGTCTGGGTCCGTGAGTGACCGTCCGGCCTTCTAGGAGTCCAGCCCGAAAAACGTCTCGACGGGAGGTACCGCCGTGGGTACGAAAGACGATCTCGTCGTGGGTGACCATCCACCGACGGCCGAGGAGCCCATGGCGTTGAAGAGCTCCATATGGCCATCGACCACGCGACGACGCTCGTCCTCGTTCGGTTCCAGAGACCACTCTCCGCGCTCGTTCGTGCCGCCGAGGATGATGCCGTCACTCCGCGACAACATGTGGAGATTGCCACCTCCCCCTCCAGGAAGACCGCCGATGGTGGAGTAGTTCACCTCCGATTGAGGGACCATCACGGTGAGCTGGCCCTTCACCGGAACGAGCTCCTGGTCGTCGAACAGAGCCTTGGAGCCCAGGCCTGTACAGTTGACGACAACCGCTTCTTCCAGCGCCGCCATGTCCCGGGGTGTATCGAACTTTCGGATGACGATGCGGCCCCCGAAGAGTACGAAATCCTCCATCAGAGCGTCGAGGTAGATGGAGGGCTCGATCCGCAACGACGGTCGGGAGCTGGCATATCTCGAAGGAAACGGATGCTCACCGGGTTGCAGAATGACCCGGCCGGTACGCGCCGCGGGCGGGAGCAGCCGTGCCGCACCCTGGGCCGTTCCGGCCGCAGGCAACTCGTTCATCATGGAGTAGCTGTTCACCCACGAGACGCCGTACTTGGGGCCGACGAGGAGCTGGAGACGCCTATACGCGATTTCCACGGCACGTCGAAACTGGGCGTCCCATTCCAGGGTGCGACCCCCGACTTCCACGAGGCCCGAGGTCGGGGTAAAACTCGCCCACGACATGTTGGAGGTCGTATTGGGCGGCAGGGCCATGGCGTAGATGGTGACGTCGAAGCCTCTCTGCTGGAGCTGTCGACCCGTCGTCAGCCCCGCCACCCCGCTCCCGATCACTGCTGCACGGCGGGATTCTTGTTCGAGGGCCAGTGCGGCGGCCAGGTCCGCGGTGCCCCAGGAGAGGGACATGCCGGCTCCACCATGCCCGTAGTTATGGACGAGCGTCTTGTCGTCCAACTTGTCGGCCTTGACCACGAACCCGGAGCGTCGGTGAGGGCGGAGGCCCACGGTGGTGCGGATAACCCGCTCCCAAGATGCCTCTACCGGGGCGAGCCTCACCGGAGTCCGCGTGGATGCAGATCCGGGACCAGTGGCACAACCACCGAAACCGAGTCCCAAGACTCCCATTCCACCGGTCTTGAGCAACGTCCGCCTGTCCATCACTGGCCTCTCTCGTAGGAAACGACGATATGGTGGGCCCTCGGGAGCTTGAGTCTGCACGAGGTGCGCCGATGAGGACCGCCGATGTGGGACAGGGTGCCGACCCGTGTCGGGGCCGTCAAGCACTGTGGCCGTGTGGATGAGACTGGACGTGTCCCACCACCGACGGGTCGGGTGGGCGTGACCGTTCGAGGAACCCGGACCGGGGCAGGACGAGTTCTTATCGGGACTGCCGTATGGCGACGGGCCACCGGGGTCCGGGACGAAGCCACACGGCTACTCACCTCGTGGAGACCGATAGTGAACTATCGACGACGAATTCTGGGGACCCTTTACTGCGTGCTCGTCCTCGCCGCGTGCTCGAGTGATGATGGCTCCGGGTTGGACGATGGCGGTGGACAACCCGGAGGACAGCCGGGCGATGGAGGGCAGGGTGGTGCTGTCGAGCAGATGATCGTGGACAACACCGACTTCGATTGGACACGCACCCTGGTCGATCGAGGCACTAAGCCCCACATCGCCCTGCGGCAGGGCGACCCGGTCATTGCCTACATGCTCGAACGCATCGGCGATGCGGGTTTCGTCCGGGTGGTGCAGGGCGGTGGTGGGACCCTGGGTGGTCCGGAGACTCTCCAAACCGGGTACCACTATGGGCCGCTCGATGTGGCGGTCGGCTCGGCCGGTACGGTGGCCGTGGCCTACCACAATCATGATTGGGAGGACGGTGCCGTTGCTGTGCTCGAGAACGATACCTGGGAAATCTCACGGATCTCACACTCGGGGCATGACGGCTGGGACTTGTCCATCGCGTTCGCCGCCGACGGCACGATACATACGCTCGGCATCGACCCGTCTCAGTTCGGCACTTCGCAGTCTATCGAGCACGCGGTGTTCGACGGTGCCTCTTGGCAAGTCCAGAGTGTCGGTTCCGGACCTCAGCCGTACGAATGGGGCACGGACCTGGCGATCGACTCGGAGGGTGTGCTCCATGGCGTGTATCACACCGTTTCGGGACGGGACTTGATCTACGCCCGGAACGACGGAGAGAGCTGGACCCTGACCCCGATCTATGAGCAAGGCGATGCAGGTCGCTTTGCCGCGATCACGGTCGACGGCAACGATGATGTTCATGTAGCCTTCTTCCAGTCGAACGATGTGGTCCTCGATGCGGGTCAGGCTACTGGGAGCATCATTTACGGAAACAACGCTGCGGGTGAGTGGCAGTTCCAGGAGGCGGGCACCGTAGCAAGCCACATCCTGGGTATGGAGGGAGCGCGGCGCACCGTGGCGTTGGCCGTGGCCGATCAGACGGCTTACGTGGCGTTCATCGACACGGACAAGCTACACGTGGCGCGGATCGCGGGTGGTGATGTCCGTTCGACCCTGGTCGCCGAAGCGGGTGACGACCCTTTCCAGGTCGTGAGCCTCGCGGTAGACGGGCAGGATCAGGTCCACCTCGTCTACTCGACCGTGACCACGCCGAGTCCTCTGGACGGACAGGTCTGGTACCTGACCGGATCGCCTCGCTGAGGGGGCGCCGGACGGCACGATCTTGTGGGGGCTTACGGAGTGACCTGCGCGGACCGAGGGCAGGCCGCGTGGTTCAGGGCAACTCCGCAACGCGAAGGTTTCGCCATCGGACCTTGATACCACCCCCGGAGTGGATTTGTAATGCAATAACGCCTTCGGCCGCACCGATGGCCGGGTCCGTCAGGTCGATCATTTCGACACCGTTCAACCAGGTCGTCACTCGGCCGCCCACGACCCTCACTCGCATGGTGTTCCACTCGCCCCTGCGAAGGGCTCGGTCCTTGTCCTCTGTCGGTTGAATCAGCCAGCCGCGTCCGTAGGATTCGTAGATTCCGCCAGTCCACAGACCCGGTGGAGCGACCTCGGCCTGCCATCCGGTTATGCGGGTGCCGTCTAGGGAGGAACGGAAGAACACTCCGCTATTGCCGTCGGCCTCCTGCCTGAACTCGAGCGTCAGGTCGAAGTCCGTGTAGACCCGCTCGGTCGCCAGATATCCGTACTTGGCGTCGGGGCCGCTCTCGCACACGAGTTCACCGTTTTCGACATACCACAGCTCGGTCCCGTGTATTTTCCAACCGGTGAGGTCGACACCGTTGAACAGCGGGGCGTGCTGGGCGGCGGCTTTCGGGGTGTGCCAACACAGGGCGACAACGAGGACGGCGACGGCAGAGGATTTCATTTCGAGCCCCTCGCTCAGTTACTCAACCGATTGTAGGCGCTCAAGAGCTCACGGAGTCGGTCGTGCGGAATCGCATCGGAGCGATTGCCATCTCGTCCGACCATGGTCTCGGCTGCGACCATCGCGTTGATGATGGCTTCCTCCGTGGCCTCGACCGTGGCCCCGAACAGCGCGCTGATCTGGGAGTTGCTCAGCATCGTGATCTCGGCTGTGGGGCGGGCGCCGGCGGTGCCTCCGTTCGCCGTGGAGAACGCCACGAAGATGTCGCCGGAGCCGTTCCCGGAAATGCCTCCCGTACGTGCCACTCCCAGCGACGCCCTACGAGCGATTCTCTTGAGCTGATGGGGGAGTAGTGGCGCGTCCGTGGCTACGACGATGATGATGGAGCCACGGCCCTCCCGTTCGAGGTTGATCTCGAATCCGGCCACGGGGTCGGCCTCGTCCCCCGCTGCCGAATCGATGCCGGCTCCACGCTCCTGCTCGCGCGCGAACTCCATCCCCATGGGGACGCCGGCGATAGTCAGTCCCCGCCCTCCACCGAAGTTCGCCTGCACCAGGACGCCAACGGTGTAGCCTCCCGCCCCCAGACCGGCTCTGGACGATGTGCCTATGCCGCACTTGAAACCGAGACAGCGCATGCCGGTGCCGCCGCCCACGTTGCCCTCTTGGACCGGCCCCGAGGAGGCGTTGTCGATCGCGCTCACCAGGTGCTCGGCTTTGACGTGGAAGCCGTTGATGTCGTTGAGGGATCCGTCGTATGTCTCGGCCACCACAGGCAGCGACCAGGGCTGGAACGCGGTGCCGTTCGCCCTTTGCCAGGCGATGATCGCGTCCCGCACGACTCCGACGCTGTGGGTGTTGGTGATGGCGATGGGCCCTTCGAGGAAACCGGATTCCTCGATCCACGTCGTCCCGGTCATCTCACCGTTCCCGTTCAGGGCGAACCAGCCGCCGAAAACGGGGTCGGCGAGAGCGTCGGCTCGCGGCAGGATGGCCGTAACACCGGTACGCACCGGCCCTTCACCCACGCGTAGCTCACCCTCGCCGCTGATGAGCGTCGTATGACCTACGTGCACACCCGCTACGTCCGTGATGGCATTGTAGGGACCGGGAGTCCCTGCGAAGGGCACACCGAGATCCCGGGCCCGCGGCTTTACTTGTGCGGAGGAGGTGGAGGCCAGGGCGGTCGAGCCCAATACGAATGAGGCCAGGAACAGGACGGCCGCACGGCCGCCGGGTCGAAACAGTGGACGTGTCATAGAATCCTCCAAGCGGAGTGAGTGAGTCAGGAGGAGCTCGGAAGCACTGCGAAGATCCTGACCTGGCCGCCGGAGCCGCCTTCGATCTTGATCGGGGCTACGATCAGGTAGGCGCCGACGGCTGGGACCTGTCCCAGGTTGGCGACGTTCTCGAGATGGAACTTGCCCGAACCGTTCACGATGCCGTGGACGGGAAAGCCGGGTCCGACTCCGGGGTCGATGGAGAGGTTGTCGATGCCGATACCACGGATTTCCCGCTCGTTGATCAGGAACTCCCCCACCTCCGCTGAGAATCCCGGAAAGTGGAGCCGACCTTCGTCATCGAGGTTGGCGTAAGCCACTGCATCGGTGTACTTCTCGGACCACCCGGTATACAGGAGCACGATGGCACCGGTGGGGAGACGTCCGTGCTGTCGCTCCCACTCTTCCACGTCCGCCAAGGTGACGCTGTAGTCTGGGTCGGCGGCGGACTGTGCGGAAATGTCGATGACGGCTGCGGGGCCGAAGAGGTCACTGGACGTGAGCTGATCGACGGACGGTTGTCCTTCAGCCCCGTGGACCGGAGCATCGATGTGAGTGCCGTGGTGTTCCGGCGTCGAATACGCCGCCATGGAGGGCGATCCGTCGGCATGGGCTCGAATCGTGTCGTGCGTGAAAGGATTGCCATTGGGGCTCGGCCAGTAGGGAGCCGTGGCACTGAGTGCGTGGGTCAGATCCACAACCTCCAACTCGCCCGAAAAGAGCTGGGTTAGAGAGTCGGATCCGCTGCCTGCCTGCGGTTCGCAGCCCGCCATCGAGGACACCGTCAACCCGGCCAGCACAGCCGTCCGACCGAGCCATTGGGGGATTGCGGACATAGGGGCCTCTGCAGGTTGAGTGGTTCTTCGGCGTGGTGCTAAAACTAGGGAGCCAACGTGCGCCATGGTCAACGTGCTCGCGCATACGGCGCGCCGCAAGCAACCCTCCAGCGACCGCTCCAGCAACCGTCCAACTGCCCTCCGTCACCCTCCGGCCACCTTCCGGGGCAATGCCCGTACTTGACAGGTGCCGCAACCCTTTGGATACTGACACTGTCAATACTAACAACGTCAGTATCTAACTCTTTCAGGAGTGACCTCTGATGAGCCAGGAAGTTCTGGGTGGGTTCGAGCACCGTGTACTCTTGGCCATCGTGCGGCTCGGGTCGGAGGCGTACACGGTCCCGATCGTCCTCGAACTGGAGGTACATGCCGGGCGTACCGTAGCGCCCGCTTCGGTCTACGTGACGCTTCGTCGGCTGGAGAAGAAGGGATTCCTCACCTCACGGATGTCTCCGCCGCCGGCCCACCAGGGTGGCCGGGAGCGGCGGGTGTTCACGCTCGAAGAGCCGGCCCTGGAGATTCTTCGGGAGTCGAAGCGGGTGTTGGGGAGCCTTTGGGAGGGTCTCGCGCAATTGGACGAGGTATGAGGGGATCATCGCCGCACGGATCAGGGCACCGCCTCGGCAGACGGCTCGCCATGCTTTTGCTGGCACCTTGGCTCTCGGCCGAAGAGCGTCGCGAGGCCTTGGCCGATCTGGAGGAGCTCGGCAGGGTGCGGAGTTCGCGGCATGGCAAGCTGATCTCTGGAGTCTACTTCTGGTGGCAATTGCTCAAGTATCCCCTGCGCCTCCTGGGGCAGGAATGGTCGGCAGGTGGGCGCCCGCGAGCGGTGCGGGCCGGAAGCATGGGAAAGGGGAATGGGATGGAAGGCTTTCTGCAGGATCTCCGGTACGCACTTCGGACGCTGATCAAGAGTCCGTCGTTCGCGCTCATCACCATCGCGACCTTGGGCATCTGCATCGGGGTGAATACCGCGATCTTCAGTGTCTCCAAGAGGGTCTTGATGGACCCGCTTCCATACCCCCAGCAGGAACGGGTGGTGGCTGCGTGGCTGTACGACGTTCCGGCGGCCAAACAGGCCCGTGTGACTCCGGGGCACTACACCGACCTGAGGAGCCTCACGGAGATCTTCGACCATCTCGCGGCATTCTGGGCAATTACGAGCACGCTGACCGAGGATGGGAATCCGGAATTCCTACAGGGGAGTCGGGTGACGTCGTCCTACTTCGAGGTCTGGGGGTGCCGCCCGTCATGGGGCGCGACTTCCTCCCCGAGGACGATGTGCAGGGTGGACCGGCCATCGTCATCATAAGCCACGACCTGTGGAGTGGGCGCTTCGGCGCCGATCCGGGAATGGTGGGCCGCACCCTCCTTCTCGATGGCCGTTCGTTCGAGGTCGTGGGTGTAATGCCGCCCGGGATCTACCCCACGGTGGCGACGATTACTGGAGAAATCCGTTTCTCACCGAAGAACCAGGACTTCTGGGTTCCTCTTCGATTCAGCGAGCAGTTCTACGGCAACCGGAGACCTCACCTCCTGGGCGTAGTCGGCCGGTTGGCTTCTCAGGTCTCGTTCGAGCGGGCGCAAGCGGCCGTGAGCGCGTTGGGCAGTGCGCTTGTGGCCGAGGGTGCGTGGAGCCAGGACGAGCGACTGCGACTGAACCTCATGCGTGACGAGGTGGTTGGCAGTGCCCGTGTCGGGCTTCTGATGCTCGGGGTCATGGTGGGCTTCCTGTTGCTCATCGCCACGGCGAACGTGGCCGCGCTCCTCATGGAGCGCTCCGAGCGGCGCAGAACGGAGATGGCGGTTCGGGCGGCCCTCGGTGCCGGGCGGCTCCGGTTGATTCGACAGCACATGGGGGAGAGCCTGGTGTTAGCGGCGTGCGGGGGCGCGTTGGGGGTACTGCTCGGTGTTATCACACTCGACTTCATCAAGATGCTGGTGCCGTTCCAGATCCCCCGGTTGCAGACGGCGACTATCGATGGTGACACGCTCATGTTCACGGGCCTCCTCTCTATTGTCACAGCCCTGGCTTCGGGGGCGGTGCCGGCCATTCGAGGAGCGGTGCAACAGACGACGGTGTCCCTTACACACGGCGTCCAGAGCGCGGGGGATGGGCGGGTGCGCAGAAGGGTTCACGGTGTCCTGGTAGCGTCCCAAACCGGGCTCGCGGTCCTATTGGTCATCGGGACTGGCCTGATGGTTCGTGCGTTCTGGACTTTGACACATGTGGATCCGGGCTTTTCACCCGAAGGTGTCATGACGATTCCCATCACGCTCCCGGCGGGCCGGTACGCGGACGAGTGGGCATTCCACGAGAGGCTTCGGAACGAGCTCGAAGCCGTCCCGGGCGTGCTCGCCGCGACGGTGGCGTATGACAACCCGCTCCAACGCACGTGGAGCGACGGGTTCAGGATCGAGGGGAGGGAGACCTCGGACCAGGACGACTCCCCGCTCGCGAGCCTTCGCCCTGTGGGGCCGGGCTATTTCTGGACCATCGGTGTCGGGCTTGTCAGCGGCCGAGCCTTCAACGATGGAGACATTCCCGGCGCCCCAGGCGTGGCCGTAGTCAACGAGACGCTCGCTCGCACCTACTTCCCAGAGACGGACCCGCTCGGAGAGGTCCTCCAGATTCCCTCGGCGCAACGAATTCTCGGGTCGGATGAGGAGGGTGTGTTCGAGATCGTCGGGGTGGTCAACGATGTGCGGTTCTTAGGCCTCGATCAGAACCCTGAACCGGCCCTGTATCTGCCCTTGGCTCAGTTCCCGGCTGGGGGACGAAACCTTCTGATTCGCGGTGATCGGGACGACATGAGCCTTCTGCCGTCCCTGCGTCGGGCTATTTGGGATCTGGACGGCGACATTCCGATTCGAGACGTCTCCACCTTGGACGGCATGCTCTCGGACCTGGTGGCGCCGTCACGATTCAACATGGTCATGCTGGCGGCGTTCGCCGGTCTCGGACTCCTGTTGGCCGGCCTCGGGGTCTATGGACTCGTGTCTGCCGTGGTGGTGTCGCGATTCAAGGAGATCGGCCTGCGCATGGCGTTGGGTGCCAGCCGCGGACGCGTACTCCACACGGTGATGAGGGATGCGCTCTGGCCAGCCGTGTGCGGTGGAAGTCTGGGACTCGTGGCGGCTGTGGTGCTTTCCCGCCATCTCCAGGTCCTCCTTTTCGAAGTCGACCCGACGGATCCTACGGCGCTCATGGCTGCTCCGGTCATCCTGGTCACCGTAGCGGTTGTGGCGAGCTATGTGCCTGCCCGGCGAGCTGCGGCCATCGATCCGGCGTCAACGCTCCGGGAGGATTAGCCGGCCCACTCGCCCGTTCCACGGCGCGCATCTAGATTCTCACCGCCAGGTTACTCAACAGAGCGGGTGAATCATGACTGTGTCTCGTCGTTCCTTCGTGGCCGGTGCCGCAGCCGCGGCCCTCACGCGGCCAACGTCCCTCTCCTCCATGACCCACCAGACCTTAGATATCACGGAGCGATTCGATCCGTGGTTGGAGATCGATGCTGCCGCCCTCCGATACAACGTCGGGGTGGTCTCCCGATTGGCCGGGGGCCGTCCCATCATGGCGGTCATCAAGAACAACGCCTATGGACTGGGCGTGACTACGGTCGCGTCAATCCTGGAGGAGCTTCCGGAGATCATGGGGTTCGCGGTGGTCAAGACGCAGGCCGCGTTCACCCTGCGTGACGCCGGGATTCGCAAGCCGGTCTTGCTGATGGCGCTGTTTTCCGAGGCCGACGGGGCGGATCTCGTCGCTCAGGATATCGATCTGATCCTGGCGACCGACGACTCGGGTGAGCGTGTGGCCAAGGCTGCCCGGCAGGCGGGACGTCAACCGCGGGTCCATATCTACATGGATACCGGGATGAGCCGCATGGGCATTCCGTACCATCGCGCCCTCCCGTGGCTCGAAGACGTGGCGCCCCTCGGGCTCGATGTCCGAAGCACGTTCATGGGGTGCACGGAGAAGCCGGACTTCGACCCCGAGCAGCTTCGACGCTTCAAGGAGGTCACGGCGACTGCGAAGGCACGAGGGTTCGAGCTCGGTGCTCTCCACGCAGCCTCGTCGAACGGTGTGTATCACCTCCCGGAAGCGCATCTCGACATGGTCCGCCCCGGCATCGCCCTTTACGGCGCCTACCCCAGCGACGCCGAGAGCGAGCACGCCAAGGCCGAGTTGCACCCGGCGGTGAGTCTGCGAGCTCGGATCGTCAGGGTCGAACGCCTCCGCGCCGGTGACACGGTCAGCTACGGTGGGAATTACACGGCCGAGCGCCCGACCTGGATCGCGACGGTGCCGGTCGGCCACACGGACGGCTATCCGCGTCAGGCGGTCAATGGAGCCAAGATCCTGGTCAACGGCACCCTCTATCCGGCCATCGGGGCGGTGAGCGCCAGCCATACCATCATCGAGGTGGGCGAAGAGCCTGATGTGTCCATCGGCGATGTCGCGACCCTGCTGGGTCCTGACGATCCGGCGATCAGGCCCAACGCCCTGGCGGAGGTAAGCGGATCGGTCTACGACGTGTTGATGCACCTGAACCCGGGGCTACCGAAGGTCCTCGTATAGGCGGTCTGCCGCCGGGATACACCACACTAGCGTACCTCGGCCAACAGGCATAACAGCTCGTACATCATCGTTGCTCCGATGAGGGCGGTGGTCCCACTCGGGTCGTAGGCCGGCGCCACCTCCACCACATCGGCACCGATCAGTCGGACACCGCGCAGCTTTCGCAGCAGGGTCAGGCTCTCCACGGTGGTCAGGCCGCCCACCTCGGGAGTGCCCGTGCCGGGTGCGAAAGCCGGATCCAGGCTGTCGATGTCGAACGAGAGGTAGGTCGGTCCGGATCCGACGACTCGTCGGGCCTCCTTGGCCACCGCATCGATCCCCATGCGGGTGACATCTTCCATGAACAGCACCCGCATGCCGCTGGACTGCGAAAAGTCCCATCCCTCGCTCGAATTCTGCGCCCCTCGAATGCCGATCTGCACCGTACGCTCAGGATCGATCAGGCCTTCCTCGGTCGCCCGGCGGAACGGTGCGCCGTGGCTGTAGGGGGAGCCCATGTATTCGTCCCAGGTGTCGGTGTGGGCGTCGACGTGGATCAGGCCCACCGGTTGCTCAGACGCTATGGCGCGGAGGATGGGGAGCGTGATGGAGTGGTCGCCTCCGGCGGCCAGTGGAGTCACCCCTTCGCGGTGAAAAGCAGAGAAGAACTCTTCGATGTCGGCGTGGGCCCCCTCGATGTCGTACGCCCTGGAGAAGGGGACGTCTCCTCCGTCACCGACCCGGCAGAGCTCGTACGGGTCGATCCGCGTCGATGGGTGGATGGAGCGCATCATACTCGAGGCGTTTCTGATCTCCCGCGGACCGTGCCTGGCCCCGGGGCGGTTCGTCACAGCCCCGTCGTACGGGACCCCGATCATGGCGATGTCGAAGACGGACAGATCGTCGATCAACGGCGCCCGCATGAAGGAGGCGATCTCCATATAACGAGGGGCCGACATGGGATCCTGTCCGCGTGGGGTGTTCTGACTCAATAGACCTCCCAGACACCGGGGCTAGCCAATTCGACGAGGTGATCGTCGGGATCGCGAAAGTAGAGGCTTTGGCCTCCGCGTGGCCAATCGATCTCGCTCTCGATTTCGATTCCCTGGGTAACGAGGTGATCGCGCCAAACCGGGAGCTGCTCGGCGTCCACCGCGAACGCGAAGTGGGCGGGTCCGCTGCCGTCGTGCGCAGGCATCCACTCGCTGGACGTGCCGAGACCGGACGCGGTGGCACCACGCAGGAAGAGGAGCAGGACCGTACCCTCCCCGGCGTCGAGGGCATTTAGACGGGCGCTGGTGCTGAGGGCGCGTAGACCCAGCACGTCGCTATAGAAGGCTCGTGCACGCTCCAGGTCGTCAACGTAAAGTGCCGTCTCCAGCACGCGGCGGATGGGTGGAGGAGTGCTCATGACAAGGCGTTACGGCTAGTTGGGTTCCAGAATCCCTGCCCACGGCACATCCGCGTCGGGGGTTCGCCGCCACAGCATGTTCCTCTGATTCGGAAAGTAGATCCGACCCCCATCCTCCTGTGTGAGGTAGAACCGGAACGAGTAGATGTCGTTCTCGTCTCCGCGATATTCGATCGAGTACAGGGGGAGGTCATCGTGAATGAGTTGCACCTCTTGAATCCTGTGCACCGAGAACGTGTCCCCGCCCTGGAGCAGGTAGATGTAGTCCTCCGTGATCTCGAACGCCCGGTCGGCATACTCCAACGCGTCCGTGGTCCATCTGCCGGTGACGTCCGCGGGGGGCGTCTCGACAATCTCGGGTCCGCACGCCGCCACGATCATCGACACGCAGGCTGTGGAAAGCCAGGTCCGGAGCTTGGTCATCATCGATCCCTCACGGTGACCCGGCAACATTGGATGCTTCCGCCTGATGGGTACGATGCCACAGCAGCTCCCTCTGGTTCGGAAAGTAGAGAGTGCCCCCCTTGGCCTGACTGAGGTAGAAGCGGAAGGTGAAGAGTTCGTCTCCTTCGCCCGTGTATTCGATCGAGTAGAATGGCAAGTCATCGTGACTCAGGCTGACCAGGTCGATCTTGTCCGAAGAAATGGTGTCGCCACCCTGGAGCAGGTGCAGCTCCTCCGTCGTGATCTCGAACGCCCGATCGGCGTAGCCCTCGTCCTCGGTCGTCCAGTGGCCGAGGATCTCAGCGGGCGCCGTCTCGAAGGTCTCGGAGTCGCACGCGGACACAGCCAAGAGGAGGCTGGCTACTCCGCGCGCCGCGCACAGGGGTCTCCGTCCGGAGCGTGCCATCAGTTTGTCCCCAACTCCGCCATCAGGCCGGCCCTGGCCCCGATGGCCTCCATGGCACGGCGAGGGACATCTCCTGAGCGCATGACCTCGACAAAGGCGTCTACGGTGTCTGGGTCGAACTGTGTGCCGGAGCACTCGACGATGACGTCGACGGCCTCCGGGGCATTTCTGCCTGAACGGTAAGGACGGTCGGACTGCAGGGCATCGAAGGTGTCCGCGACGCACAGGATGCGTGCCAGGAGGGGAATATCGGTTCCCCTGAGCCCTTCAGGATACCCCAGGCCGTCCATGCGCTCATGATGATACAAGACGATGGGGAGCACATCGGACAAGGCCTTCAAAGGCTCGAGGATTCGAGCGCCGATGGTGGTGTGGTCCTGCATGGTCTGCGTTTCTTCGTCCGTGAGCGGTCCGTTCTTATCGATGATGGTGACCGGGATTCCGATCTTGCCGATGTCGTGTAGCAGGCCGCCCCGATGCAGGCGATCGAGCTCCTCGTCGGGCAGGCCCATGGTCCGGGCGATCAGGACACCCATCTGGGCAACCCGCTCGGAGTGACCGGCCGTCCAGTGAGACTTGGCATCGATGGTGCGGGCCAAGGTGGCGATGGTACTCCAACTGAGATCTTCCAACTCCTCGAAGAGGGTGCCGACCTGTCGGGCCATATCGTTGAAGGATTCCGCGAGTTCTTCGAACTCATCACCGCTGGAGATGTGAGCGCGTGCACTGAAGTCCTTCGCGGCCAGGCGGCGCGTCCCCTCTCGGAGCTGGGCCAACGGTTCCATGCTCTGACGGATCCGCATGGCGGCGAGGAGAACGACTACGGCCAGCGTCAGCACCAGGAAGCCGCTCAGGCTCCTTCGGAAGTCGCTCAGCGTGGCCAGCATCGCCTCTTCGCTCTCCCCCACCACTACCGTCCAGTTTTCGGAGTTGAAGCCTCTGAGATAGACCCTCCGGTAGTGGCCATTATATCTCTTGGCACCATTGATCACGACACGGCCCCATGAAGCGAGTCTTCGGGGATCGACATGCCTTCGGGCGGGCCGGCCGTCGTCCAAGATACTAGACCTCCGGCGCAGTCTATGGGTCGAAGCAGCGGATCGAGGATGCAGTAGCCCTTGTCGTCCTGAAAGTCGACCTCGGTGTTGGCGATGCTAGTGGCGTAGACCTGCGCCGTGGACCATAGGCTGTCGCCGATGACCCGCCCCCAGAGCACGCCGTCCTCGGGTCTGTCCGTATTCCACGCCCTGGCAATCAGGACTTGGAGGTCTCCTTCGGCCGCACCCTGAGCGACTGCCAGGGCCGACTGCCCCAGGATCACATTACCCTGTGCCATGGCACCCAACTCGGGGACCTCTCGGAGGGAGCCCACCAGGATCGTGGGGGCACCGCCGACGTTCGAGACCAGGCTGACGTCGCTGAGGCGTCTGAGATCCTCCGACCGCAACGGCGTCTCGATTCCAGCCTGCACTGCCGCCGCTAAGGGGTTGGACGCTGCCGCCAGGAGTATCATCTCGCTTTCGATGGCCTGCACTCGCTCGATGATGGCCATAGCAGCGTCGGTCGTCGCCTGATCCATGCGCGCGCCGGTCTGGTTCTCGAGTTCCGTGCGGACCCGTCTGTACGAGATCACGGCCAGCGTGGCCGTGGGGAGGAGGGCGGAAAGGAAGAAGAGGAAGACGATCTTCCTGCCCAGCTTCGTTCTGAAATGACGGACGTCGAAGATCATGCGCTAAGCCGAGGCAACGTTCATCACGTTAGAAATCCGCGGCCAACCCGACGAAAGCCCCGTCCATAGCGCGCAGAATGTCGTCCTGGCTCACCTTTGCCGAGAGAGGTTTCTTGCTCTCGCCGTCCAACCCCAGGCTGTACAGATCGTAGTCGCTGTTGAGAGGAACCAGGAACTTGTCCTTTCGTCCCCCCGCGGAGGCGCCCTTCTTACCGGTATCAAGGGGCTGGTAGGAATACGGATTACCCCACGGGTCCAGCATTCCCGCCCGCCCGATGGCGGCCAAGCTGACGGGCGATGCGTAGTTGTCCTCGATGTAGATGGCCAGCTCGGATTCCATGACCCGAATGTCGGCGATGGCGCGCACGTTCATCGCACGTTCCCGGGCCCGCTGAAAGGTAGGTGCAGTCATGGACGCGAGCGTGCCGATGATCACCGTGACTATGAGGAGTTCCAGCAAGGTGAAGCCCTGATAGATCTCTTCTAGTTCGCGCCGCCGCCGGACTCGATCGCGTGACTTCAACAGCGGGGTCCTCAGGGTCCGTTGCCTTTCATCTGCGTGGAAGAACGAAGACTCTGAAGCAAACATCTGAATTTCGGTATGTAAAAGTTACACTCCCACCCCGAAAAGATGAAAGGATTTTGCGTCAGCTGGAATCGCAGAACGCATAGGTGGTGGGGGCCGCTAGGAGACCAGAAGGACGTAGGCGACCGCCATTGCCAGGTGCAGGAGGGCGAAGGGAAGCGCCTTCCTCACGAACGCCACGAAGGAGAGCGGGACGCCGTGCTTGCGCATGACCGTCACGGCCACGAGGGTCGACGCCGACCCGATGGGTGTGATGTTGCCGCCCAGGTTAGCGCCGAAGATGACCGCCCACCATAGAGGATCGTCAGGGGGGCGCAGCCCGCCACTCGCCATGGGAATCCCCGCGATGATCTTCGAGAGCATGGCGGCCAGCGGGATGTTGTCCGTCACCGAGCTGAACGCCGCCGATGAAAGCAGGACGGCCGTGGTGCCGGCCCTCGGACCCAGCGCGATAAGGCTCTCCACGCCACGGCCGATAAGCGCCAGAACCTGCGCGTGCTCCATCACCGAGATGACGACGAACAGCGCGGCGAAGAAGGCGAGCAGGTCCCAGTCGATGGTTCGGTAGAACTCGTCGACCTCGTGCTTGTAGCGTATCAACATGATGGCGGCGAATGCCAGAGCGATGAAGCCCATGCCCAAGTCGCCGACGAACGGAGTGATCGACGCCGTTGCGATCGCCACGATGAAGAGGATGAGCATGGCCGCGCCGAACCAGAAGAACCCACGGCTTTCGATACCGTCCCTCTCATCGAACCCGGCAACGAGGCGTGCCGCTTCTTCGATCTCCTCGGGTGCGGCGAGGCCATGGATCCCGAAGAGCCTGGCGCCGAGCATGAGCGTGGCGACGCTTGCCACGACCACGAACGGCGCGGATTTGAAGAAGAAAGCCATGAAGCTGATGCCGGCCGCCGCTCCGACGATGATGTTGGGGACCGAACTGATGAGCGTCAGCAGCCCTCCGATATTGGTGAGCAGTCCCTCGATCAGGAGAAACCCCAGGAGCTTGTCGGATCGTTCGAGCTTGGCCAGGGAGACGGCGGAGAGCGACCCCACGATGATCATGGCGGTGACGTTGTTGAGGACGGCGGAGAAGGCGACGGTCATGAGGCCGTAGTACCAAAGCAGCTTGAGGGGATCTCCACGCGACGCCTTGGTGAGTTTGATGGCGATCCATGTGAATAGGCCGGAGCGCGACGTTACGTCTACGAAGAGGCTGGCTCCCAGAATGATCGTGATGACCCCCCAGTCGATCGCCGGGATGTAGACGGGCATGTCCACCTCGTGCCCGCCGATCAGGTAGGGTCCGAATGGAAGCGGAAGTAGGACTGCTCCGAGAAGCAGGGTCACCACCGCGAACAACCCCACGATGAGCGACTTCTGAGCGTGGAGTTTCTCCTCCAGGGCCAGGCACACGATCATGCCCGTCAGGAGAGTGGCGAAGAGCATCGTGACCGGGAGCGTCACCTCGGGTGCCGGCCCGTGGGCTACCCCCTGCACAAGAATCGACGGGAGCGCCATCACAGCATCAGGAGCGGAATGGTCCGCAACTCGATAGCCAGCGGATACGCCAGCCCATGCATGGCAAGCTGATCCTCGTCCTTGGTGTTCATGACCAGGAGGTCGACGGCGTGCTCCTCGACGAGGCGGCGGTACTCTTGGATGTGGTGTCCTGAAGTGACCAGGGACTCGACCGTGAGGGAGGGGATGCTCCTCGCGAGGCCGACCCGGCACGATTCGATATAGTCTCTCGGGTCCTTGATCAGGCGGGCTGCGATCTCACTTCTTGCCGCGTCCGTGTCGATGGTGGAGATCTTCGATATGGCCTCCATGTAGCGCTCGAATACCGCCCCGTCTTCTACGTGGCTGAGGTATAGTGAGCCATCGTTCTGAGTGTACCGGGCCGCATGGTTGACCAGCCGGTTGTCTCCCGTCAGGTGGTCGGTCAAGGCCATGACGGTATGGGTACGACGACGGGCCACATGCTGCGACTCGGCTCGTTCCGGGTGAGGCATGACGAGAACGGGTGTCGTGGTCGCCTGGGTCAGAACGTCCACGTACTCACCCAGCGTATACGGCCAGCGCCAGCTCTCGGAGTGCAGGTGGCGGTACGTACAGATCAGTCCCGGGTGTTCTCCTTCAACCAACACCAGCAGATCGGGAACGTTGCTGAACTCGTTTCCGTGGACCACGCGCCACCGGATGTTCTCGGTCTGATCGAGGACTTCGAGGAACGCGCGCGTCTGGGCCGCGAAGTCATCCGCTTGTGAGGCGTCACGGTCGGAAACGACCAGAACCGAGGCGACCTCCACCGGCTCCGGCGTAAAGACCGTCCGGGCAGCGGCCCGGAAGACACTCTCGAACTGGTCGACCTTGGTCACGACCGTGGCGACCGTGAGGCGCGTTTTCGTTCGGACGCCGGGGCGGTGTTGGCCTGTGCTATCGACGCCTGGAAGATCGTCACCCCCGTCTCGCCGCTCAGGCGGGTCCGACCCCGTAACGCCGGTGGCAGGGCTTGATCACGCGCGTGCTCAACGCCGAGGATTCGCGAGAACGGACACTCGGCCCACACGCGGAGAATGCGATCCAGTTTCCGGGAGCCGTACGGGGCGTCCACGAAGGCGATGTCGTACCTACCTTCATCCAGGGCTTCGACGAAGGGGATGGCGTCGCGCTTGAAGATCCTGGTCCGCTTCGTCTCCCTGAGCGCCGCCACGTTGGCCTTGAGAGCGTGGAGTGCCTTCGCCCCGTTCTCGACGAAGTCTGCGGACTTCGCACCTCGGGACAAGGCCTCGAGCCCGAGCGCTCCCGACCCGGCGAAGAGGTCGAGTACGCGTGCTCCGTCCAAGTCCCCCTCCAGGCGACCGAGCCAACGATCACGGACGCTCTCTGCTGTGGGACGGACTCGCTTGCCCGGCGACGTCAGACGTCGATCGGCGTACTTTCCGGCTACGATACGCATCTCGCTGCCCCCTCAGCCGGGCGTGCCGGCGGGTCCGGGGGTGCCGGCGGGTCCGGCCGACCGCCCACTCGCCGCCATGCCGGCCTCCTCGTCGACCCCCATCAGGATCAACCCGCCCACAAGGAAGAATACCATTATGATTCCGACTCCGACGCGCTGATTCCCGAACAGGGTGATGGCTAGGCCGTAGAGGAACGGTCCCATGAACGCCATGGCTTTACCCGAGAACGCGAAGAACCCGTAGAACTCGGTCTCCCTATCGGGGGGCACGAAACGCCCCAACAGCGAGCGACTGGCGGCCTGGTTGGGCCCCACGAAGACTCCCACGAACACACCGGCCAGGAACATGGAAATCTTGGCGCTGGCCACGGTGGCCCACAGGGTCGCGATGAACAACCCGACCAGCGAGATCAGGATGGTCTTGCGGCCCCCGATGCGGTCGTCCAGGAACCCCATGGCGAACGCACCGAGACCTGCCGTCACGTTCAGTGCCAGCCCCCAGAGCATGACTTCCGTGAGCGTGAACCCGAACACTTCGGCGGCGTAGAGCGGGCCCAGCGCGAAGATCGTCACGAGCCCGTCGTTGTAGATCATCCGGGCGACGAGCAGCCGCACGATCTGGCCATAGCGTTTGATCTCCCGGAACGTATCGGCGAGCTGCTTGGCCGTGCCCCTCAGGAGTTCTCCCAGGGGCGGGGGATCGGGGTGCACGGGTTCCGGCACCCACCGGAACATCGGAATTGCGAAGACCCCGAACCACACCGCCACGAGGACCGTGGTGGCTCGCACGTTCTGAAAGAGCGACTCCTCTCCAGTGCCCAACCCGAACCACGGGTTCTCGGCCTGCACGAAACCGACAAGTGCTATGCCCATGGCCACCAGACCTCCCAGGTAACCGAGGGCCCAGCCATAGCCGGACACCCTTCCGATGTCGTCGGAGCCGGCGAGGTCGGGCAGGTAGGAATTGTAGAAGACGCCCGACAGCTCGAACGCGATGTTGGTCACCACGAAGACCCCGAACGCGAACATGACCTGACCCGGGGTGGGGAAGTAGAGCAGCACACTTCCCAGGACGGCGATGACCGTACTGATCAGCAGATAGCGGCGTCGATGCCCACCTCGGTCGGCCAGCGCGCCGAGGAACGGCGAGGTCAGGGCGACGATGACGGCCGTAAGGGCGATCCCGTTCGCCCAGATCTTGGTTCCCGTGTCTCCGTCCGGTGCGATCTCCTGGGCGAAGAAGAACGAGTAGATGAATGTCACGATGAGCGTCGTGAACGCCGAGTTGCCGAAGTCGTAGAAAGCCCATCCCCAGATTGCCTTCTTACCGGCCGGGGTTCGGGTCTGCGCTTCAGCCGCCTGGTCTTGCGCCATGTCGTCTACTCGTCCGTCTGGTTGAGATTGTCGTCCGTTCGCTGTAGGGGACGGGTCCGCTCGTGAATCGGCAACGGGACACTAACTCCCCAGCAGCTCCCGGAAGAACTCGATCGTTCTAGGCCACGCACCCTCGGAAGCGGCCATGTTGGCGCCCTCCATCCCCCCCTGACCCTTCAGGAAGCCATGACCCGCGCCGTCGTAGATGTTGACGTCATAACGTTTGCCCAGGCGTTCCATTTCGGCCTGAGCGTCCGGAATCGTAGCGTTCACGCGGTTGTCCGCCCCACCGTAATGGCCGAGAACGGGTGCCTGGATGCGCGCCAACGTTTCGGTGTCCGGAGAGGTGCCGTAGTAGACGACGGCCGCGTCTAGCCCTTCGAAGTCGACCGCGAAGTTGAACGAGGTCGAGCCGCCCCAGCAGAAGCCCACCGAGCCGACCCTGTCGCTCGCCGCGGGAAGAGACGTTCCGTAAGCGGCGGCCGCTTGCAGTCGGCGATTGACTTCGGCCCGATCCAGATCTCGCATGGCCCGTCCGACGTCCTGCGGATCGAGGGAGTCGGTGCCGCCACCTCCCGGTCCCTTGCCGGACAGCAGATCCGGCGTCACGGCGATGAACCCGTCCGCCGCGAGCTGGTCGGCAACGGCCCGGGCCCAGTCGGACATGGCCCGGATGTCGTGGATCACAACGACGACGGGTGCGTCGTCGCTACGCTCGGGATACGAGACCCAAGCTTGCACCTCATCACCGTCTCCCGCGTCATACGTCACCCACTCCCCGTGCCTGGGCGAGGCCTCCAGACGGGCGGTGGCCGTCTCTCCGTCGGGGGGCAGACTCTGCGCGTCTCCGGCGTGCGGGAGGACTGCAGCAGCCAGGACCAGGCCAGCCAGTACCAGCCCGGCCAGAACATGCCTTCGTGCCGAAGAAGTCATTTCGAGTCTCCGAGGTTGAGATGTATGCGTACCGTCACGCGGGGCCGCCTGAGGATGCCGAGCGATCGCCGCGTCATGCCGGACCGATCCGGAACATGAGTTCTATGCCCCAGTACCGCTCGTCCGTCAAGAAGAATTGACCCATGGGTGATGGACCGTCGTGGAACACGCCGTGCAGGTAAGCGGACCGATCACCGTTCTTGGCCGACACTCCGAAGACGGCGGACACTTGTCCTCGCCAATCCGTCCGATCGGTGCTCTGCCAATCGAGTCCGGCGTCCAAGCCCAGGTCGCCGCCAGACCACGGGTACCATTCGAGGTCGGCCCCGAGGCGCACGAGGGCATTGTCCGAGAAGTCCGGACCGAGTTGGCCTTCGTTCTCCAGACTGGAGCGTGTGACGATGGCCCCTCCTCCGTAGAGGCGTACCCGTCCCGCCCGATACGCAAGAAGCGCCTCGAGCGTCTCCGACGTGAAGTCGATGCGCTCGGCCCCGGCCTTCTCGATCATCTCATCGCCGAGATGGGCGCTCCAATGCGTGAGTCGTAACCGCGCCGACCAGAGTCCCCATCCGGCCTCGACCGGTAGGGCGACCACCCAATCCGAGGCGACCAGATCGCTGCTCGATACCTCCAGCCTGAAGCGACCGAAGACGCCCGCCTGGAGGCCCACCGTCAGGCCCCCGCCTTGCCACCGCGCCGGACTCCAAAGCCGGAACGACCCACCCAGGGCGGCCTCGCCCTGGAGTTCGGTGTCGAGCCCGGTCTCCCCAGGAAAGTCGAAGGGGGGGCGTTCGGCCGGGTCGGCGCGGCCACGAAACACGGGGCTCCACAGAACCCGTAGTGCGAACACGGGCTCCCGCAGCGAGGCGTGGGGCACGGCGAAGTAACCCTGATCGGGAAGCCAAGTGCGTTCCGAACGGCCCTGAGCCTCGATACCGGACGCCGTGAGCCCCAGGGCAAAGAGGACCCGGGCAGGGAAGACCACGGCTGTACGATGGGAACGGACTCTCACGCGCACTCCGACATGTATGTCTGGACTCAGGGGCCGCTCATTCTACCGTGGCGGAGCATCGGTGGAAAAGGGACCCAGCGGGTGATGGCGATGGTACGACAGACTTCCTGACGGAGCAGCCGACGAGGATGGATATGGATCGTGTAGAGATTCCCAACCAGGCTACGTATTCGCCTGTGGCCCTTACGGACGTGTTCATGCTCGCGCCGCTTGCCTCGCGTGTGCTGTTGGGAGCGACCGTTCCCGGTCGGATCGTACAGGCGCTCGCGCTCGGGGCGTACGCCGGAAGTGCGCTCAGCGACTGGATTTCCAGGCAGGATGCCCGACCCATCGACTTCGAGAAGGTCTTCGGTGAGGACCTGTCGGCTCTGGAGCCCATGACCGACGAGGTCCGCCAGACCGAGATCGACGAGCTCGTCGAGAAGCTGAACGCCAACTACGAGCCGGTTGACATGTCGCGCGAGAAGTTGGCGGTGATCGTCGATGAGCGGCTGACCGACTACATCGCGTCGATCACCGGCCAAAGGGTGGAGACGAGCGCGGAAGTGCGAAGCTTCGCCATCTCCAAGCTCATTTTTCCGTTCGCTTTAGGCGCGTGCGACATCCTCTCCGGAGACGTGACGATCTTCCGCGACTGCGGGGTGTTCGAGGCCCACATCATCGCCCATGAATTCTGCCACCGGAAGGGTTATTACAAGGAGCTTCAGGCTCAGGCGCTGGCCTATCTGGCCATGAGCACGGCCGAGGAGAACATCCTCGTGCAGTCGGCCCAGTGCGAGCGTGTGCACCGGAACATGCGGGTGCTCGCGGACAGCGACCTGGACCGCTACCACGAGATGGTGGACGAGTCCGGTCTCCGTGAGGAGCTGGCCAAAGATTTCCACGAGATCCGCCCCAAGCCGTCCGCCTATGAGCGGGGTGTGTGGACCGTCATGAAGCCCCTCATGGAGGAGCGGATGAAGATGACCGGGCAGAACGGTCTGGCCGACTACGACGCCGGATTCACGGACTTCATCCACACCCAGGGCTGACGGGCGGCTCCTTCCCCCTTACATTGCCGGCCGTCCATCAGCAGGGTGTCCTGTTCCGGATTCACCTGAAATCTCGGTCGCACTATGAGCGCAATGATCCCCGCGGTAATCGGCCTGGTGGCCTTGGGTCTCGGCTATCGTTTCTATTCGAGCTTCATCGCCGAGAAGATCTACCAACTCGATCCGGACTTCGAGACGCCGTCCCATGCCCTGCGGGACGACGTGGACTACCTGCCCACCAACAAGGTCGTGCTGTGGGGCCATCACTTCACGTCGGTCGCGGGCGCTGCACCCATCATCGGACCGGCCATCGCCGTTATCTGGGGGTGGCTGCCCGCGTTCTTGTGGGTCGTGTTCGGCACCATGTTCTTCGCGGGCGTACACGACTTCGGGGCTATTTGGGCCAGCGTCCGTAATCGGGGGACGTCGCTCGGATCGCTGACCGGCGAGGTGGTGGGGCCGCGTGCCCGCACCCTCTTCATGATCGTCATCTTCCTGCTGTTGCTCATGGTCAACGCCGTGTTCGCCGTGGCCATCTCCAACGCATTCGTGGCCACACCGAGCAGCGTGATTCCGGTGTGGAGTGCCATCGCCGTTGCGGTGGTGATCGGAATGCTGATCTACCGGCTCAAGAAGCCGATCCTGTGGCCCACGATTATCGGCACGGTGATCCTCTATTCCGTGATCTGGGTCGGCGATGCCTTCCCGGTCTCGTTGCCCGATACGCTGTTCGGTCTGGCCGCCGGCCCGCAGTGGATCGTGATCCTGTTTGTCTACGCGACCATCGCTTCGCTGCTTCCGATTTGGATGCTCCTGCAGCCGCGGGACTACATCAACGGCATCCAGCTATTCGTGGGGCTGGGTCTGCTGTTCGCCGCGGTGTTCCTGGCCAACCCGACCATAGTGGCCCCGGCATTCAACCAGAACGTGCCCGCCGGGACCCCGCCCTTGGTGCCACTCCTGTTCGTGACGATCGCCTGTGGCGCCATCTCGGGCTTCCATGGACTGGTGGCGTCGGGTACCACATCCAAACAGCTCGACAAGGAGCCTGACGCGCGCTTCGTCGGCTACGGGGGCTCCTTGGGAGAGGGCCTGCTAGCCATCTGCGCCATCATCGCCGTCAGCGCAGGCTTCGCTACGCGGGGCGAGTGGGAGGCAGCCTACTCGGCGTTCGGCACGACGGGTATCGATACCTTCGTGGCGGGAGGCTCGGTGATCGTTACCGCGGGCACCGGGTTGCCGATCGGGTTCACCGCCACCCTTCTCGCCGTCATGGCAGTCCTCTTCGCCGGCACCACCATGGACACGGGGGTGCGGCTCCAGCGCTACATCGTTCAGGAGTGGGGGACCATCTACAATCTCCCGGTGCTCCAGAACGGCTATGTCGCCACCTTCATCGCGGTGGCGTCGTGTCTCGCTCTCGCGTTCGGAGCCGGCGGTGCGGACGGTCAGGGAGGCATGCTCATCTGGCCGCTGTTCGGGACCACCAACCAGCTTCTGGCTGGACTGACCCTGCTCGTGATCAGCGTCATGCTGGTCAAGCGGCGGCGGCGGTACGCCTTCACGCTCGTGCCCATGATCTTCGTTACCACCATGGCGTTCCTGGCGGCGCTCTATCAGCTCTGGAACCTGTTCACGACCGGCCAGTATTTCCTCGCTGCACTGGACGTTCTGATCGTGGTGGCGGCCGTCCTGGTCATGCTCGAGTCGACATCGGCGTTCCTCCGGGAGCACAGGAAGGCCACGGAGACGCCAGCGGTCTGAAGGCCCGCGCCCGAGAGAGCCATGAAGCTTGCCGAAATCAAGCAAATAGTTGACAGAGTCAAGTATCTGCTTTCGGAGTTCTACTATGCGCCCTACCGGGGCGCGATCGCCCGGGCGAAGCGGGACGAGGACGACCTTTTCATGCTGCTCGTCTTCTCCGAATTGATGGGCGTGCCCAATCCGGCCAGCTACTACACGCTCGAGCTCCAGCCGATCATGCTCGAGAGGTTCCATGAGTGGCACGTCCGCATGGGCATGGAACATTCCCCCCTCGACGATTTCCGTTGCTGCTGACGGCTCTCGCGGCCCCGGCCCGTGCTTGCGTCCCCAGCGGTCGGGCTCCACGCCCGGGGTCGTAGGCGGCCGTGAGGAGATTCCTCGATCGACGCATCCTCTTCGTGGGTGGCAAGGGGGGCGTCGGTAAGACCACGACGGCGAGCGCACTCGCGCTCATGGCGGCGGAGTCGGGCCGCAGGGTCCTCATCGTCTCGATGGATCCTGCCCACTCCCTGGGCGACATCTTCGGAGTCCGAATCGGCAACCACGAGGTGGAGTTGGCGGAGAGCCTGTGGGGTCTGGAGATCGACCCGGACGCCGAGGCGCAGGATCACATCCGGACGGTCAAGGCGAGCATGAAACGCCTGGTCGCTCCCAAGATGTACCGGGAGATCGACCGCCAACTCGATCTGGCCCAAGACGCCCCGGGCACCGTCGAAGCCGCCGTTCTTGAGCGTATGTCCGAGCTCATGGCAGACGCGATGAGCCGCTTCGATCTGGTGGTGTTCGACACCGCGCCTACCGGTCAAACGATACGGTTGTTGTCGTTGCCCGAGATCATGGCCGCGTGGAGCGACGGCATGCTCAAGCACCAGGACCGTTCCGCCAAGCTGGGGCAGGTTCTCAAGGTGTTCAACCGGGCCCAGTCGAAGGAGGACGAGCTCGGAATGATCAGCGGGGGAAAAGAAGACGACGAAGACGCCCGGACCACTCAGATCAACGAGATTCTCCTGGCCCGGCGGCGAAAATTCCATAGGGCCCGTGAGCTCCTCACAGATGTGGATACCACGGCGTTCGTACTCGTCATCAATCCGGAGCGGCTGCCGATTCTCGAGAGCAAGAAGGCCCTGGCGGTGTTGAACAAGTTCAATGTTCCGGTGGCGGCCATGGTCGTGAATCGGCTCTTGCCCGACGATGCCGAGGGCGAGTTTCTGCGTGAGAGGCGGCTCCAGGAGAGGGAGTACCGCGACGAGATCGACCGTGAGTTCGCGGCCCTACATCGTGTTTATGTGCCGCTCCTGCCCCATGATGTGCATGGAATCGACACGTTGCGCCGGATCGGACGCATTCTCGTGCCCGCCGTCGACGCGTAGATCAGCCGAGCCTCGATGAGATCACTGCACCGGCTAGCCGCGATGGTCGACCGGCTCAACGATCGCATCGGTGCGGCCATCCAGTGGCTCGCACTTCTCATGGTGCTGGTCGGTGCGTTCAATGCCCTGGCGCGATATGCGACCCGGTACACGGGCGTTGCCCTCAGCTCCAACGCCTACCTCGACCTGCAGTGGTACTTCTTTACCCTGATCTTCCTTCTCGGGTCGGCCTACGGACTGAACCACGACTACCACGTCCGGGTCGACGTGCTCTACGCCAAGCTGGGGCGGAGGGCCAAGGCCTGGGTGGATCTACTCGGTACCGTGCTCTTCCTGATCCCCTTCTCGGTGGTCATGCTCTGGGTCTCATGGCGGCCCGTGTGGAACAGCTGGGCCATCCGGGAGACCTCGCCGGATCCGGGAGGGCTTCCGAGATATCCGATCAAGGCCGTCATTCTGATCGCGTTTCTCCTCCTGCTGTTGCAGGGGATGAGCTATGCGCTGAAGCAAGCCACCATTCTATGGGGACCGGAGCCGGAGGACGGATCCATTTCAGGTGCGGATGACCCCCTGGACGGCTCAGGCGTCTTGGAGACGGAACGCTGATGGGCGACGTCTGGGGTCCCATCATGTTCCTGGGGGTCTTGGCCCTCATCTTCACGGGATACCCGGTTGCCTTCGCTCTGGCGGGGACCGCCCTCGTGTTCGCCCTGCTCGGTACATTGGCCGGCGACTTCGATCTGATCCTCCTTCGGGCGCTGCCCGATCGAACGTTCGGGGTCATGTCGAACTACACGCTGCTGGCCGTTCCCTTTTTCATCTTCATGGGCACGGTTCTGGAGAAGTCCCGCCTGGCCGAAGACCTGCTGGAGACCATAGGAATCCTGTTCGGGCGCTTCAGAGGTGGATTGGCTCTGGGGGTAATCGGGGTCGGGGCACTGTTGGCGGCCGCCACCGGAGTGGTGGGGGCGTCCGTGACCGCGATGGGTCTCATCTCGATGCCTGTGATGCTCAGGAACGGATACAAGGACGATCTGACACTCGGGGTCATCGCGGCGTCTGGAACCCTGGGCCAGATCATCCCGCCCAGCATCGTTCTGATCGTGCTCGGGGACCAGATGGGTGTCTCGGTAGGCGCGCTGTTCCAGGCAGCCGTGATCCCCGGGGTCATCCTGACCGGGGCCTATGCGCTCTACGTGGTCGGTGTGGCGGTCGTGAGACCGGAAGATGCGCCAGCGATGGCGGAAGCCCGCAACGTGCGAGGCCTGGAGCTCGCCCGCCGTGTCGTAGTCTCTCTGATTCCGCCCCTCGCGCTGATTCTCGTGGTCCTCGGAAGCATCTTCGCCGGCGTGGCCACGCCGACGGAGGCCGGCGCGCTGGGTGCCGTGGGGGCGATGATGCTGGCGGCGGCCGGTAGGCAGTTGTCCATGGACGCCCTCAAGGCCGCCATGAAGGACACCACCCGCCTCACCATCATGATCACGTTCCTGCTCATCGGCTCGACCGTATTCACGCTCGTCTTCCGTGGTTTGGAGGGTGATCTGTGGATCGCGCACATGCTGTCGAACCTTCCCGGGGGCGCCCTGGGATTCCTGTTGATCGTGAATGCCGTCGTCTTCGTTCTGGGATTCTTCATCGACTTCTTCGAGATCGCCTTCATCATCGTTCCGTTGGTGGTGGCGCCGGCACAGATACTGGGCATCGACCTGACCTGGCTGGGAATCGTCCTGGCGGTGAACATCCAGACGTCCTTCCTGACACCGCCCTTCGGATTCTCTCTCTTCTACCTCAGGGGGGTCACGCCCGCCCATATCTCCACCGAGCGAATCTACAGAGGGGTCGCGCCGTTCATCGTCATCCAGCTCGTCGTGCTGGCTGGGCTGATCGTCTGGTTGTTGAGGTGACGCTCGTGTCTCCGGGCTTCGACCGCCATTCGTTACGGCCCGGCATGCGATTCGACACATGACCGGCACCGTGCCGTTCCGGGAACGGACCAAGGAAGCGATCTCCCGGGCTGCACCGTACCTGATCATCGTCGTGCTCGGCACGGCGGTACGTATAGTCTGGGCCGGCCATGTCGCCCCCTGGTGGAGTTCGGTGGACAACCTGGTCTGGACCACTGTGCTCAACGCCTCGAGCCCGGGTATCCGGCTGGATGAGCTCATTCACTATCCCCACCAACCGGGCACACTCCTTTATAGCCTCGCCGCCTTGGCGCTTCCGCCCCAGCTAGGCGACTGGCCGGCCTTGAACGTTGTGAGCCTTTGGGTCGAGACCGGGATGCGACTCGGTCTTATCCTGTGCGCCCATTGGGTCTTTGGGCGGCGAGTGGCCTTGCTCTTCGCGCTGTGGACCATCATGGCCACGCCACTCATGCTGGAGTGGTCCGTGATTCCTCACGGAATGCACGCCAATGCTGCGTTGTGGCCTCTACTGGGGCTTGCCCTGATCCGCGCGGGGGACCGCATCGACGCGGTCGCCGTAGGCGCTCTCTGCGCCGCATCACTCTTCTGGTCCCTGGACAACGCCCCGTTGGTGTTGTGGGCTTTCGGGTACACGGTATGGATCGCACAAGATCGGGGCCCGACCATCGTGCGGTACACAGCGACGTTCGCACTGGCGCTGATCCCGCTCGTGCTTCTTCGCGTTTATGGGGATCTCGGCTTCGACCTCCAGCAGGCCGGCCCAACCTGGATTCGCGGCATCGACCTCTCTCTGGGGTCCACCGTCGGCAACGTACCCAACGTGATCGCCGTGTGGCTCCACGCGGTACCAGGCTCGAGCTTGATGCCCGGGGTCGGGCTACGAGTCGCGTGGGCGAGCCTCGTCTACGTGGGAATCGTGATCGGACTGCTGCGAGCGAGTTCGCCGGAAGCGCGTTGGGGTACCGGCTTACTTTTTGCCTTCGTCTCCCTCTATGCGCTGTCGCCTGTCTACGAACCCGGTGGGGGGCACAAAACGGGCATCGCCTACCGGCACTTGGCGTACATCTCCCCATTGATGGTGCTTCTGGCCATGAGAGGCTGGAGCGGGATCTCCAGGCGTGCCGGCAATGGCATCGCGGCCGCGATCATCGTACTCGGTATCGGAGCGGGAGTGACGAGCTACTACCTGGCGAAGCCGGAAGCCCGCTCCGCGGCGGAACCCGTGGGAACCGTACTGGCCTGGAAGTTCGGGCACGACGTGCCCCGTCTGCTCGCGCTACTCGACGCCGCACCCCTTGGCGTCGATCCCTTGATGCTGGAGGGAGTGGGGAGGGGGTACGCCAGCGCAATCTTGCCGACCGGTGATATCGCGGCGCTCGTAGCGAAGATAAGCGAGCATCCCACCGCGCATCACGAGGCGCTGAAGCGAGGCGCGTTGCTCGCCTTCGACCCGGATTTCACGCCCCGGTCCCCTGCGGAACTCCTCTCTGAGGTCCGCAACGCTTTGGATCTGGTCGGCAGACCGACGAGGGAGCTGCCGTGAAGTCTGATTGGACTCTTCGCCCGTACGTCGCAGGTGATGAATACGCAGCGGCCGCACTGTTTCGAGACGTATTCAGCGCCGAAATGACGGCCGAGGAACACCGCTGGAAGTTTGCAGCTGACCCTTGGCCGTACCGATCCGCCAACGTTTGGCTTGCCGAGTCTCAAGGGCACGTCATCGGCCAATTCGCCGGTGTGCCGCTGAGATTCAAGCTCGGCGACCAGCTCTTGGACATTGTCCAGGGCTGCGACGTCATGACGGCCGCCAAGTACAGAAGACGGGGCCTGCTCGGCGCGCTGGGCCAGGCCACGCTGGGCGCCTGGAAAGGGGATGGCGTACCGTTCTTGATCGGTCTCGACAACGACGCCTGGGGTTCTCGCAAACGATTGCTGAACTTGATCCCGCAGTTCCGAGTCGCATCGCTTTGGAAGCCGTTGCGGCCCGAACGCTTGCTTGCCGGCCGGGTGCAGCTTCCGGGGATCTTGACCCGACTGCTTTCTGTTACCGGACTTCCGTTGCAGGTGGCCGAACGAGTCGCGGCTATCGGAGTGGGCGACATCGAAGTGCAACCCGTCGAGCAAGCGGGTGTCGAGTTCGACGAGCTGTGGGAGAAGCTCGGGCCGAAACTCGAAGCCTCCGTGGTGCGGGATCGTGCCTGGCTCGCCCACCGGTACTTTGCAGCGCCCGACCGGTCATACCAGGTCCTGTTGGCCAGAGGGGTTTCCGGACCCGCCGGATACCTCGCTTACTACATCTCCATAGACGGAGATCGCAGGCAGGGCGTGCTTGCCGACCTCTTTTTCGCCGGTGGCGATCGAGCTACCGGATACGCGCTGGTCTCCGCGATGCTGACCTCGCTGCGCGCCGTCGGAGCGGACAGTGTCCGGGCACCCCTGGTGTCGAGTCCGGCTTGCCTCGGCGTCCTTCGTCGCATGGGCTTCATGAGAACGCGCGAGGGTTATACGATCGTCGTTATCCCGCTCGCCCATGAGTCGCCCGATCCGGCGCTCGCCGACCCGAACCGCTGGTTCGTCACGGCGGGTGATTTCGACATTGGCTGATTCCGGCCTCGGTTCGGAGGTCCGGCGATCTGCCCAGAGATTGATCTCGGCTGCCGTCACACCGTGTTGGTCATGGCTGCTGAAGGCGTGTAGGCCGTTTTGGCAGACCAACCCGACGGCGCGACGCTTTTCTCCGGAGTCGGGCAGGGTCGTAATCATATCTCCCCACCCCGACGACGAAACCATCGGCGTGGGTGGAGTAGCAGCGCTCTACGTGCGAGCCGGTGCTCACGTGACGGTGGTAGTGGTCACCGATGGAGGGGGCTCACGAGCCGGGGGGCTCGCATCGGGAGAGATGATCGCTCGCCGGACGGCCGAGATGGAATCGGCCATGATCGAGCTCGGAGTCGAGTCGTTGGTCCACCTGCGGGCTCCTGAACGTCAGGCGGACAACGCGACCGTACGAACGGTGCTCGGGTCGCTGGTCGCCGACGCCGACATCGTGTACTCACCCTCGTGTATCGACTTCCATCCCGACCATCTCGACGTGGCTTCGGTCGTTGCCGATGTCGTGCGTGATCGTCATTCGGTTCGAATCTACGAGATCGGGGTTCCGTTGACGCCGACGCTCGTGAATCTCGTCGCCGACATCTCTTCGGTCCTCGATCGGAAGAGGGCGGGCGTCGCACGGTTCGAGACCCAGGCCGGAAATTTGGCTCCACTCGTCAGACTGGAGCGATACCGCACAGCGCTCTTCGGCGTGGAGCCCTCGGAGGTGTTCTGGGAGTTGTCGGCGGCACAATTCCGAAAACTCATCACCGAGAATACCTGGACCTGGGAGACCACTCCGTTTCGAGGAGTCCGGCGCTCGCCCGTTTCCGACCTCGCCGCCTTCATGGTTGGGGGTCGGACCCGGAGGAGGCTTCTCGAGGCGAGCATGTCCACTTCGCTGTAGGTTGCTTCAACCTCTGACGATTCCGTTCCCATGAGCCACCCGGGAGGTCTCAATGTCACTGCCCGTGCTCCCACGCGTTTCCTTGCTCGCCGCCTTGCTGTGGGCAACGCCCCTGATCGCCCAAACGGACTGGGATGCCGTAGAGATCCGTACGGTTCCCCTAAGTGGGGGTATCTACATGTTGATGGGGAGCGGAGGTAATATCGGGCTCTCCGTCGGAGAAGACGGCGCCTTTGTCGTGGATGACCAATTCGCGCCGCTCACCGAGAAGATCAAGGCTGCCATTGCTGGAGTGACCGATCAGCCCGTGAAGTGGGTCTTGAATACTCACTGGCACGGTGATCACACCGGTGGGAACGAGAACTTCGGTAGCTCGGGTGCCCTCATCGTCGCTCACGACAACGTGTACAAGCGGCTGAACCCGGCGGAGTTCGCCGGGCTGGTGGGGCGGAGTCAGCAGGCGCCCGATGCGGCCCTTCCGGTCGTCACCTTCGGTGATGCGATGACCTTCCACTGGAACGGTGAGGACATCAAAGCCTTCCACGTGGAGCACGCCCACACGGACGGAGACGTGATCATCCACTTCGTCGGGTCCGACATCTACCACATGGGCGACACGTTCTTCAACGGCCGCTATCCCTTCATCGACGTAGATTCGGGCGGGAGCGTCGACGGGTTGATCGCGACGGCGGACTTGATCCTCCGCATGAGCGGATCGGACACCCAGATCATACCGGGCCACGGTGAGCTGGCGACTCGTGATGGCCTCCGGGCCTACAGAGAGATGCTCAGCACGGTGAGGGAGCGCGTGGCCCAACTGGTCCGAGACGGCAACACCCAGGAGGAGGCTGTAGCCGCCAATCCCACGGCTGATCTCGATCCGGCGTGGGAAACCACCCGAGACTGGACGGAGGGGTTCGTGGCCTTGGTCTATCGGAGTTTGACCGAGGGCCGCTAGGTGGGAACGGACCGCTCAGTTTCTGCGGCACTCCGGCTTTCATGTAGGGCGCAGGTGCTTGTCACGGGCCCGGTCGAGCCGCGTCGTCCGCGAACCCGTACGCCGTCGCCATCACCAAACGACCGTCGCGGACGACGGCGAACTGGGCCGCCGCCTTTACATCCCACTTCGCTATGAAGGAGCGCCCGAAACGGTCCACCTCCTCCAGGCCCGACCCCGACGTGGGACCAACGAAGGAGGGCCCACCGCAGGCCAAGGTGCCTAGGCGCGCGAGGACCACCGCAACGCCAACTCGACACCACATCCGAAGACGCCGCCTCACTAGCCGGGCCCTTCTTTCACTTCCCATTTTCGATTCCTACTCCCACCGACGTAGCCGTAGAATCCCCATTCAACTACACGACCCCGCATTGGCCCAGAGTAGTCGCTCGTCATGGCTCATTCGACGTATCTAAATACGCTTAATGGGGTATTGCCTTAAGTCCACCGCCCACTACATGTTGTGGTCATGGCGGTTCCGGCTTCTCAGCTCCGTGGCGGCGTGGACTATCCCCGTACGCGGCTGGAGCTGGACGAGTTCTTCCCCGACGATGCGGCATGCCTGGAGTACGTGGAGGGTCTGCGCTGGCCGGAAGGGTTTGTGTGCGTGGGCTGTGGCGGGTTGGGAGAGGTCTGGCGAGCATCGCGGGGGCGTCTCGTCTGCCCACACTGTCGAAGGCAGACCTCGGTGCTGGCGGGAACCGTGTTCCACCGCACGCGCTCGCCCCTGCGTCTGTGGTTTCTCGCTGCCTGGGAGCTCACGAGTCAGAAATACGGAGCCAATGCTCTCGGGCTCCAGCGCGTGCTCGGACTGGGAAGCTACAAGACAGCGTGGGTCTGGCTCCACAAGCTCCGCCGGGCCATGGTCCGACCGGATCGCGACCAGCTGAGCGGCGTTGTGCAAGTGGACGAGAGCTATGTCGGGGGCGTGGAGGCTGGAGTGCGGGGCCGCGAGACGATCAAGAAGGCCATCGTCGCGATCGCCGCCGAGGTCGACGGACGCAAGATCGGGAGAATACGGCTGCGTTGGGTGCCCGACCTCTCCGCTCCGGTTCTGCGAGGCTTCGTCAAGGATAGCATCGCACCGGCAAGCACGGTGCATACCGACGGATGGCCAAGCTATCAGGGACTCGCCAAACTGGGCTTTCGCCACACGGTCACGAACCTCTCGACCTCCGGCGATCCCGCTCACGTGCTCATGTCGGCCGTACATCGGGTGGCGTCTCTCCTCAAGCGCTGGGTCCTCGGAACCCTCCAAGGAGGGATCGCCCGCGAACACCTCCCCTACTATCTGGACGAGTTCACCTTTCGCTTCAACCGACGCACATCCCGGGCTCGCGGCCTGTTGTTCTACCGCTTGCTTGAGCAGGCTGTTCAGTGTGCTCCCACGCCAGCTTCGGCCCTTTACCTCGGCACCGGACGTGGGAAACGGCCCGCAGAGCCCCGGTAACCACTATATCTTGGGGTCGGTGGACTTAAGGGAATACCCCCTTACGCTTAAAGACCGACGGTCTTCCGAAGTTCCAGTTGGAGAGGTGCGTGTAGTGCATGCATATCGATGGTTCTTTCTTCTGTTTTTCATGGCCGGTTCCGCCCGCGTGTCCCGTCGGTTGTCCGGTCGGTTAAACCCGGCAGATCACGACCTTGTGGAACGGCGAAGGCGGCTAATCGCACCATCCATCTAGGTCTTACCGCCATCCTGCCGTGATTCCGACCCCTACTCAGGCGCCTGATAAGCGTGAGGTCCAAGGCTCGTCTGCCCCGCGCGGCTGTGAAGGTGCGGCCCGGTTACCTCGCCCGATCCCGAAGTCATATCTTATAACGGGCTCACGCGCTCCCGGCGCGGAGTGAGCGCCAGCGAACGGAGTGCCCCGAAGGGACGGGCCCGTTGGTCTTCACGATAGTGCCACATCAGGTAATGCGTGAAGGCGCACCCGAGGGTCCGGCGGGAGAGCGGCGTTACGAGTCGTCCCGCCGTTCAGCCGATGGTGGACAGTCCGCCGCCGACCACCATCCCCATGACGAGTCCGATGGTTGCCAAGATTACCCAGGCCAAGTGGGCGCTACGGTTCGAGGTCCAGGTGAGCGCGGCATGGATGGGGATCAACCCGAGCGTGACGGGCCACTCTGCCCCTATGGGACGGACCCCGCCGTAAAACAGATATGGCCCGAAGTATCCGGCGAGGTCCGTGAGAATCAGGATCCCGAAGAACACGCGTCGATTCTCGATGAAGTAGTCATCGAGCGATACCTCGGCGCCCTCCGGTGGGAAGAGGAGAGCCGACGCGGCGTAGAACGCGATGGGCATGAAGAGGCAGGCCATCACGACACCGACCGACCACTCGGCTCTCGCCACGCCTGACCACCGGAGCGCCCACAACGCAACGGTGAGCATGAGGATCTGCATTACCCAGAGGCCGTGTAGAAGACCTGGCCGCACCTTCGTGTCAGCTCTGAGGGCCGTCACAGCCCCATTCAGGAGCGTCGTGATCGCGAGACCAATGATGATCGACACTACGACCATCACATACTCGAACGGGGTCACCGTGCAGCCCTATGGAGTAGTCTCATTGGATGCTTCCACACGCTTCTAGGGATGACTCGTAACGGCCGGACTCCCGACACTACAGCTTCGGAAACACGAACCGGGCGTACTCGAACTCGTTGCCGTGGAAGTATTTGAAACTGCGGGTCCTGAAGTCGCTCCAGGAGTCGTAGACCCGTTTGAACTCGGCGTTTCCCGCGGCCTGCTCCTCCAGATACGCGTTGCTCTCCCGCCAGGCCGCCTCGAGTATCTCGTTGGAGAAGCTGCGTAGGATGACGCCCTCCTCCGTAGTCAGACGCTCCAGGGCGAGCGGGTTCTCTACGTCGTAGCGTGCCAGCGTCTGAATGTCGGCACTGTCGCAAGCGGCCTGGAGCGCCTCCTGATAGGTCGCGGGGAGTGAATTCCAGGCATCGAGGCCCACCTGAAGCGTGGTCGTTACCCCGGGCTCCCACCAGCCCGGTATGTAGTAGTTCTTGGCGATCCTATGGAGACCGAGCTTCTCGTCGTCGTAGGGACCCACCCACTCTGTGGCGTCGATCGCTCCGCGCTCGAGGGCCGGATAGATCTCTGCCGCCCCCAGCACCTGAACGCTCACGCCGAGTCGTGCCATGATCTCGCCCGCCAGCCCCGGGATGCGCATGCGAAGACCCCTCATGTCGCTCAGGGACGCGATCGGCTCACGGAACCAGCCACCGAACTGGGGTCCGGTGCTCCCGCACGGGAACGTGATGATCCCGAAGTCCGAGTAGATGTCCCTCATCAGGTCCAAGCCACCGCCGTGGTGCAGCCAGGCGGCGCGCTGCCGGTTCGTCAGCCCGAACGGAATCGCAGTTCCGAAGGCGAGGGTGGGGTTCTTCCCGATGTACCAGTAGTCTGGTGTGTACCCGGCCTGGACGGTGCCGGACTCCACGGCGTCCATGACCTGCAGGGCGGGGACGATCTCGCCGGCGGCGAACACGCGGATCGTGAACCGCCCTCCGGTCAGCGCCTCGACTCGGTCCGCGATGCTCACAGCGGCCCCGTGAAGAATGTCCAGGCTGGGAGGAAAGCTGGACGCAAGGCGCCAGCTCACTCGAGGGCCCGTGATCGGCGTGTCGCCGCCACCGCTCTGAGGCTCATCGCCTCCGCAGGAGGCAAGTACACCGGTTCCGGCGGCCCCGAGGGTCGCCTTCCGTACGAATTCTCGACGCTTCATGGGGCTCATGGTGTGGGCGCGTCCCGCGTAGTGACCAGGATGAGGGGGCTATGCGATGTTGCCCGAGATCTACCCGGAGAGGCGCAACGGGGCAAATGGCGCCGAAGCAAAAGCCCCGGCCACGTCAGCCTACAGCGCCCGCACGTCGCTCAGAAGCGTGAAGCCGAGCTCCTCGTCCGCGATCATTTCCGAGTAGTCGATGAAGATGAGGGTGGGGTACCCGCGGGTGGCGTCGAAGTCCACGTCGACTTGATGTGCGTCGCCGGCGTATGCGTCCTGCAGCAGATCGAAGAGGCCGTCGATGGTCAGGTACCACTGCAGCTCGTCGGCTTCCAGGACCTCTTGGGTCTCGAGATCGGTGGCCTCGGTCAGGACCCCGGCCACCACGATGAGCCGAACGCCCTCACGGAAGGGGCAGAAGCAGACCCTCCGGACGTCGTACGTGTAGTCCGTCAGGCTCTGTGCCTCCCATAGGGAGCGCTGTTCACTCAGGAGGTCCACCTCCGGGCCCGTCGAGTCACCGCAGGCGATTGGACCAACCATGAGGATCGCGGCCAGAATAGATGCGAATCGAGAGGCCGGGGATCGGTCGGGACCTTTCGGACATGGGAGCATGGGAGCCTCGGTGTTCGTCGTTGGAGCGGGTCTACCCATTGAATAACGTCTGACGGGGCTTCGGTGTGACACCGTCAACGGACCTCAGTAACACTCCGGTCGATATCGTCGAACATCTGATGGAGCAACGGAATCGTCGCCTCGGGTCGGCTTCCCACCTCTAAAGTCCAACCGCCGTTTCCCGCTAGCTGGCGCACGCTCTCCTTGATGGTATCCGAGAAGAGGTCGAACCCGTATTCCGGATTCGCGAGAAGCCTCACCTCCAGCTCGTCGGCACTCAGGCGGGCCAGTGCCGCCTCGTGGTTCGTCCGGGTCAGAACGCAGATGCCGGCCCGCTCCACCACTGGAAACGGAGCCCCGGCCCCGATCTCCCGAAGGCTGATGACGATCTTCTCCCGTCCGTTGCGAAGGACCGTCGCGCGAATGTCGGCCAGAGCCGGCCAGCGTTCCCGGGCGTCGACCGGCAGATGGAGGTGACTCGGCATGCCCCACACCCGGAGGTTGGGGTGGCGCTGAAGGTTGACGTAGTCGTCCGAGAGCACGGAGAGACCGTCGAGAGCACCCATGTAACAGAGAGTGCTCTTGCCGGTGCCGCTGGGACCCGCCAGCAAGAGGGTCGAGTCACCCCTCACCAGGGCGGCCGCGTGGAGGGGCTGCCGGTCCAGCGGAGACAGCAATCCCATGGTCATCGCCGAAATGAAGGCGTAGCGGAAGTGCTCCCGGTCGGAGACCATCGCCGGGGTCACATAGCCGATCGCCTCGAGGCGACGGACGTCGGTAACCGCTAGACAGCCCGGACCGGTGATGTAGAGGCGGTCCACATCGGGCACCCGGTATCGAAGTCGGGCATGCTCGCCCGCGCGCACGGCGCCCCCTTGCTCGGCGTCTGCAACGGCGACGACGTCCTCACCGTCGTCGTAGACGATCACGGTGATGCTGACCGGTTCGGTCTCCAGGAATCGGGGTTGATCCTGTAGGACTCGCCAGACCCCGTAGGACTCCTCGATCACCCCCAGGACGTCCGGGGAATTGGTGCTGTATCGCACCGGGATGCCCATCACCGGAAGTTCAACGCGATGCTCCAGGGCGACGTTGCGTAGAAGGGGATCGTCGGTCCGTTCGAATTCGATCAAGTCCGGCATTCCTTGGCAGTCATCGAGCGAGACCCTCTTACCGATCGAGGATCTGAGTGGCGGTCCAGTCGGCGTCCTCGGCTGCAGCACGGGCCTGTGCCGCCCGCGCCAGCCTCAGGCGTCGTTCCTCGTCCACCAGCAGGGCAGCTGTCTCCCCAGCCAGAGCCTCGGACTCACCCACGGGTACGACGACGGCCGCGTCAGGCGCCCAGTCGATGAGGTGGCCCACAGACGTTCCCACGGTGGGAACTCCTACGATAGCCGCTTCGAGTACCACCAGCGGGCCGGATTCGTGCCGGGACGTTACCAATAGAAGGTCCGCTCCCTCCATCAGGGGTCTCAACTCGAGATGGGGCAAGAAACCGTGAAAGGTGATGTGCTCAAGAAGCTCCAAAGACGCCGCGAGTCCGTGGATTTCACCGTCCAGCGTGTCTTCGCCTACCACGTCGAGATGGCAGTCCATTCGTTGGTCGACCAGGATTCTAAGGGCCTCCAGGAGGGTTCGCTGATCCTTCACCCGATTCAGGCTGCCCACGTTTAGCAGGCGAGCCGGTCGCTCCGGGCTCCGGCGCCTCGGGGGTACGGACGGCCATTGGTCGAGCGCTACACCAAACGGGATCCGAGATGTCTCGATTCCCAACGCCGCGGCGTGCTCTTGCATGACCGAGCTCGAGACCAGGGTCTCAGCGGCACCGGCAACCGCGGCTTGGAGCCAGAAACGCCCTCGCCAATAGGATCGTAGGCCGAAGTCGATGTCGGGAAGGGACTCCAGATCACCGCCGATCAGGTGGAGCAATACGGGTCGACCCAGCAGACGGCCGGCCACGGCGGCCACCAGTCCCGGTGGAGCCGCCCACAAGGCGTGAAGGACGTCGAAGGGCGCCCGGTGATGCTCGCGGACCACCGCGGCAAGAGCCCGCAGACGTCGTGGCCGGGCACCGATGTTGTGGACTTGGGCACCGAGCAGCTCGTAGCGCGACGGCCTTGCTTCCTGCCGAAGCGCGAAGACGTGGAGATCGTGCTGCCGGGCCACCCGCTCCATGAGCCACAGATTGCAGGGGATCACCCGGTGGGTTCGGGACCGATCCACGCCTCCGGGGAGGAGCATGGCGATCTTCACGCGGCCCGTACTCGTTCAACACCGAACCTCATCCTGTCCTTCGGTCGAGGACCTGTTGTACCTGAGTCGTCATTCCCTGCTTGAAACGTTGCCGTCCGAATCTCGCCGCGCTGGCCCGGAGGGCTCCGGGCGAGAAGTCATGCGACTCGAAGCATTGCACGGCCTCCATCAGTCCCTCGGGGGATGCGTCGCGAAAGAACACGCCGGTCGGTCCGAGCCCATTCTGTGCGTCGTCCTCCGAGCCCTGAGACGGGTGGTCGCCGGCGCCGTGCACCCCCACGACCGTTTCGAGCGCCCCACCTTTTCCGTAGGCGATGACCGGGGCTCCCGCCGCCTGGGCTTCGACGGCCGTGATCCCGAAGTCCTCTTCTCCGGGAAAAAGAAACGCCCGGCACCGTGACAGGAGGTCGACCACCTCCGCATCCGTCACTCTGCCGAGAAACGAGACTCCCGGCCCGGCCAGCTTGGCCAGGCTGGAACGCTCGGAGCCGTCACCCGCGATGACGAGCCGACGGCCGAGTCGATTGCACGCCTCCACAGCGAGATCGACCCGCTTGTAGGGGACCAGGGCGCCGAGGGCGAGATAGAAGTCCTCCCGGATCGCTGCGGGCGCGAAGCGCTCCAGGTCGACAGGGGGGTACACAACGGTGGCCGACCCACCGTAGTGCCGGCGAATGCGGCGGCCGACGCATTCGGAGTTGGCCAGGAAGTGATCGACCCGATCGGCGGAGGCCACGTCCCAGCGCCGGAGACGCGGGGCGACGGTCGCGACGGCCGCACGGACCAATGGGCTCGCCCGGCCGGGCCCGAAGTACTGCTGATACTGATCCCACACGTAGCGCATGGGGGTGTGGCAGTAGCACAGGTGCGGTACGCCTGTGGGGGGGCGAGCCCCCTTCGCCACGCAGTGGCTGCTCGAAATCACCAGGTCGAACCCTCGTAGGTCGAACGATTCGACGGCTCGGGGAAAGAGCGGCAAGAGGTACCGGTATCGATCGCGCACAAGGGGCACGTCGTCCACGAAGGACGTGTGTATGGGTCGATTCTCGATCTGTGAGGAGACCGACCCGCGCCGATGGATCAGGGTGAAGATCTCCGCTTGGGGGAAGAGCTCGAGAAGGCCCTCCAAGACGCGTTCCCCCCCCCGCATCCCCGTGAGCCAGTCATGTACCAGCGCGACTCGCATCGATTCGTGGCCGGGCATCAGCGCCCTTCATCTCCGGCCGGTCGTGGCACGGTCCTCTCGCACGCGTCAAGAACCTGGTCACACGTCCGGTCCCATCGATACTCGGTCGTCACTTCGCGCCCGCGGTCTGAGAGGTCGCGTCGCCGCTCCGCACTGTTCAGCAGGGCGTCCAAGGTGGCCGTCCAGGTGGCCCTGTCCAACGGCAGGATCTCGGCGCCATCCCCCATCACCTCGCGCGCCGGACCGTATTCGGCCACGACCGCCGGTGTCCCGCACGCAGCCGCCTCGAGCGGCGGTCGCCCAAAGCCCTCCGCCAGGGAAGGGAAGCAGAATACCGAGGCGCCGGTGTAGAGACCGTGGAGTTCCTCGTCGGTCACCGGTCCCACGTCGACGACCTGTTCTACCGAGGACTCGAACGACGGCCGTGACCGGTGTACGTGTCGGGACCGTCCAACGACGACCAGGGGAATGGTCCGGTCCAACCTCGACGCCAGGTCATCCATCACGCCCATGAGAAAGCTCAGGTTCTTCCGGGGATCGCCTCCATCAACGGTGAGGACGTACTCAGAGGGGAGGTTCCAACGTTCTCGCACACGCAGGACCAACTCCGCCGCGGCCGGTTCGGCGAACGGCTCCACGCCCTGGGTCACGATCTCCAACCGGTCGGGGTCCACTCCGACCAGTCGAATCAACTGGTCGGCACTCCACTGTGACACCGTGAGCACGCGCTCCGCACCGTTGATGGCGCGTTTGACGACCCAGCGGTACCAGGAAGCGAACCGGCGATCGAACCAGACGCGGTGACTGATGGGGAGAACGTCGTGTACGATGACTACGTGCCCCGAGCCCCTGATCGGGCATGTGTTGGCGGGGTGCAGCACGACGTCGCAGGATGCAGCCAATCGGGGGAGTTCAAGCTGCTCCCAAAGGTGCCCGCGGGTTCGTCCCACTACCACGTCCACACTGTCGGGGAGCCCGGGGGGAGGATCGGTGCCACGAGGCAAGAAGATCAGAGTGGCCTGTCATTCATAGATCCGCGTACAAACCTGGCGGGAGAAGCGCTGCACTCCGGTGAGGGGCGCACCATAGAACCGGCCGTTGATACCGAGCTTCACGACTCGGCCTCGGGGTCTGGCGATTCTCCGAGCTCACGAGGCAACACGTAGGTCATGGCGATCACCAGCACGACAAGTTGGCCCGGGCCGTGGGCGAGGGGCCAGACCACCATGCCCGCGAAGCATACGGTCGCGACCGACCACAAGAGGGCCCCCGTCGCAGGTCGAGCCTGTTACGATGTGCCGGCTCGCGGCCGGATTGTCGGACTTCTTGGAGAAGGGCCCACAGGGTCACGCCGAGGAAGGCGACAAAGGCCACCAACCCGACTACGCCGGTCTCGGCGGCCATCTGTACGTACGCGTTGTGTGGCGTCGGCTGGATGTCCCACAGCTGACTTACCTGGGCCCCGAAGCGGTCGAGATTCTCGGCGAATCCGCCGGGGCCGACGCCGATGAGAGGGTTCTCCAGGAACATGAGAACACCCGCGAGCATCAACGCAGCACGCTGCTCGAGCACCCAGTTGCCGAACGTCCGCTGCACGGTGTCTTGGAGGGCACCTCCCGAGCCCAGGTCCACCACAACAACAAAGACGATCGTAACGAGCCAGATGCGGCCCGCCAGCCGCCAGTCCCGGCTGAGGAAGAACACACCCGAGCCCGCCAAGACCGCCAGCCAGCTTCCTCGGGAGAACGTGCCCACCAGTCCGATGACGAGGGCTCCCATCGCAAGGGCATGGAGCACCTTGCCGATCCGGCTGCGGGCCATTCCGTACCGATGGGCGGCGAGGGGTATCATCACCGCCAAGAAGAGCCCCAGGCCGTTGGGCTGTCCGAACCCCAAGGCGGCCCGGTTGAACCTGGTGTCGAAGCGGGGAAACTCACCGGGGAGAATCCGAAGGGTCTCCAACAGGCCCAAGACGCCACACAGGGCGGCCACCCAGACCAGCACCGACACGATCTTCTCCACGCGGTCAGGGTCCTGAGTGAAGAGGTCCGTTGCCACGACCAAGAGCGCGATGAGCACCCCGAAGTTCAGAGTCTCTCGAGCCGATATCGCTGGGCTCTGCCCGAACAGCGTGGCTACGACGAACACGCCGACCAGCACCGTCGTCGCCTTGAGCGGGAAGCGGCCCAACACCACCGCGGGCCGGGAAGACCCCAAGCCGAGGACCCAGGCCAGGACGATCGCTGCCGTCACGACGGCCGCCGTAGTGATTCGGAGCCCTTCGCCGCCGAAGAGTGCGGGCAGAGGCAGAGAGATCGCGACGAGGATCAGGCCGTCGATCCATCCGCCCACCACCAGGAGGATCAGGCCCGCGCCACCGAGGGCCCCCCCGGCGGCCGCCGCAGTGATCTGGCCAGAGACGGTGCCATGAAGGGCTAGTAATACGCCGCAGCCCAGTGCGGTGACCGACATCACGGCGAGCAGCTGGTCACCCGAGTCCCTGAGGGGATGCGGCTCCGCTCTCATGACCGCACTCCAGCCATGGGTTGCCGCCCCGCCGTCACGAGTTCGCTCCCCCAAGGACCTGCCCATAAACCTTCACGGTGGCGGTGGCGACACTCTCCTGGCTGAACCGGGTGACCGCCCTCGTGCGGGCTCGTTCCGCCAACGTCGCTCGTGCGCTCGGCTCCTTGGCCAGACGATCGAGGGCGGCGCCGAGTGCAGTGGCGTCACCTTCCGGCACGATGATTCCGGCGTCGCCCACCACGCGCGGGATCTCACCCGCATTGGAGGCCACGACCGGAACGCCGCATGCCATGGCCTCCACCAGGATGGGGCCGAACTGCCCGGTCCACGTCTTGGTCGTGAGCGACGGAAGCGCCAGAACATCGAGGGCCGGCAACCAGCGTGGGACCTCGAGCGACGGCACCTGGCCGACGAAGTGGATACGGTCCGCAATCCCGGCCTTCTGCGCTGTACCCTCCAAGCTCGCCCTCTGGGGCCCGTCACCCAGAATCACCAGCCTGAGATGAGGGTGTTTCACCGCAGCCGAGATCAGCAGATCCAGTCCTTTTTCGGGCGCGAGTCTTCCGCCGAAACCCACTACCAGATCCGAGTCCCCGAAGGAGAATCGATCGCGGATCTCCGTGCGCACGGCGTCGTTGGGGGCGAAGCATTGCGTGTTCACGCCGAACTGTGGGATAACGCTCGGGTCCCCGGTGTAACCTGAACGGCGGAGTACGTCGGCGGCGCGACGGGTGCCGGCGATGGCCGCTCCGGAATGGCGGAACACATAGCTCCGCATTGCGGCGAACGGCGGAGGCAGCGCCTTGTCCAGGTTCTGCCACGCGAAGAACAGCGACGGAATGCCCTGACTCCGGCACACCCGCGTGAGCTGGAACGTCACCGCACTGAAGGGTTCCTCGTCTATGTGAACCAAGTCCGGCGTCATGTCACGGACCAGCCCATCCGGTCGTCGGTACAGGTGGAAGTGGTTGTGACCGGCAAAGCGGACGGGCCAGGAGATGACGTCCGGTACCGAGTCGTCACCCTCTTCAATGGGCTGATCGCCCCATGTCTCCGGAACGACACCCACGATGTCGACGTGTTCGGAAAGGCTCCGCAGCTTGTCCCGATAGGCTGCCACACAAAGAGCTTTCGACACGTAGAGGACCTTCACGTGACTCTCTCCGTGTCGGGCCGACGTTCCTGGACGCCTCCGTTCCCGAACTGTACGGCCGCTCGCACGGCCAGCCACTCTCCTTCCGGCATGACTCGGCCACGCCAATAAAGGAGAGAGACCGCGGCCGTATAGGCCACTGCCTGGACGAAACCTCCGGTGGCGTCGGGAATCCAGGTCACCATCCAGGCGAGCATCCCCGCTGTGAGGGTGATGGCCATGGTGTGTGCGGTGGGAGCCACGGCGGCCTGCATGCGGAGGACCACGAGGAATCCGCCGGCCAGCAGCACTTCGGATCCCAGCTTTGCGGTCGCCGCGCCGAGCGGGCCCATAGAGGTGATCAAGAGGACATTGAGGACGACGTTCACCACCACCCCGAGGCCGTATAACACGGCAACATGGGTCATCCTACCCGCGGCTCCGAGGATGTAACCGGCCAGGAGATTCACCGCGAGCGCCGGAAGAGCCGGTGCCAGCCGGCCCAGGACGGGGACCGCGTCGAGGTACGACGTTCCCGTACAGAGTCTCGATCAAGGGCCCTCTGAGCAGCCATAGCAGGGCGCAGGCGGGCACTACGGCCAAGAGCATGAGCTCTGTGACTCTCGTCCCCGCCCACCTTTCGCCCGTCCCGTTGCGGGGGGCGATCCGTGACAGACGTGGATACACAGCGGCGATCCCCACCAGAGAGAGTGCCTGCGCAACGTCCCAGAACTTGTAGGCAGCCGTGTAGACACCCACGTCCACGGCAGATCGCAACTCGGCTAGTAGAAGGACGTCGACCTTGTAGTAGATCGTCAGGGCCACGAACGCAGCTCCGAAGGGCATCATCTCCACGGCGAGCGTCTTCACCACCGACCACGTTGCCGGGCCGCCTCGACGGACCGATGCGGGCGCCTGCCTCAGCAGCCAGAAGAGCGCGACCGCCTGGCCGGCGATCGGCGCCACGGCAAACCACACCATGCTCGACGTCGTCCACACGAGGGCGGCTCCCAGCGCTCCGGTGACGAGACCGAACGCGGCGCTGGCCTGCATCCAGACGTGCATCCGTTCCATGGCCTGGAAGTAGGCCGACATGTTCTCGGCGTACGACCCGATGGCGTAGGACACGCCGAGCAGCAGAGCGGTGGCCACCACCTGGTCCGAGTATCCCAGCAGCCACTTCGCTATCACCACCAAGACCACCAGCATCACGCCGTTCGCGATGGTCTTGAGAAGGTGTGCGGATCTCACGAGCTCCGGCGCCCGCTCCGGTTCGCGAGCGATGTCGCGAATGAGGAGCGGCATCATTCCGAGAGTGGACACGATGCTCAAGATCACGGACAGGGCCGCGGCGGTCCCATAGGCGCCGAACTCCCCCGTGCCGAGCACACGGGCAGCCACCACCACGGCGCCCAGGGTCAGCACTTTGGGCAGGCCGTATGCGAACAGGAGTGACAGGGCGTTCAGGAAGACCCGGCGGAGACCCTCGGCCGGAGAGGTATCGGTAAACAAGGGTCTATCTGTCCTCCTGACCTTTGAAAACGACGGAGACCGATCGGAGGAGAATCGCCAGATCCTTCATGAGGGATTGGTGCCGGAGATACTCGAGCTCCATGGCCGCTCTTTCGGGGTAGGGAGGTCTGCTCCGGCCGTGACTCGTCCACTCCCCGAAAATGCCGGGCCGCACTCTCAGCAAGTCCTCGGCGCCATCTCCGTAACACTCGAGCTCGTCTTCGACGACCGGTCGCGGCCCCACGAGAGACATGCTCCCACCCAGAACGTTGAAGAGTTGGGGAAGCTCGTCCACGTAGCTTCGACGAAGCCATCCACCCACCCGAGTGACCCTCGGGTCTTCCCCTGTGGGAATCTTGAACCCGTTCCCTCGGTACTGCTCGCCGAGCGCGCTCTCGGCCCGCAGTTCGGCTTCCGCACCCACGCGCATGGTCCGGAGCTTCAAACAGCCGAACGGGACACCGTTACGTCCGAGTCGACGGTGCCCGAAGAAGATCGGACGGCCCGACCCGAGGAGTACCGCCAGAACACCCAGCACCAGGAACGGCGATGCCAGGATCAGCAGAAGCGAGGCACCAAGCAGGTCCAGGGCCCGTTTGCCTATCCCCACGCTGCTCGCGCCTCGGCTTCACTGCCGCACACCAGTACTGCTCCGCCGATGCTCCCTTCGGCCTCGGCCACCAACTCGACGGCTCGGGCCAAATCGCCTTTGCGCGTTTGCCCACACCGCAGCACGAGGACCACGGGTACCTTTCCGTTCACGGCCTCGGACGCCGTCGCGAATGTCTGGATCGGGGGTGTGGTGTCAAGTGAAGGGGTACTCCATCCGGGACGGCGGCTTCGTGTGGCGTCACCCTGGTCGTTTTCTCCGGCACTGACGAGAGCCTCCACAAGGTCGGCGGCATCTTTGCCCTCGTCCAGTGGAGCGAGGACCATGCGCGCCGCTCCCCAGTCGTCGTGGCCGACTCGATCGAGCACCGCCCGTGCGTCGGTCGTAGAAAGCACCATTCTGGTCCGGCTACGGTACGGAGCCGCGAGCACGGGAGCCCCCAGCAGGGGTCGAATGGCCCTGACGGACCGAATCGAGGGATCCGAGCGCTCGCTCACGACCAGTGCCAGTGCGCCGAAAATACCGGCGAGCATAAACCCCACGGCGAGACCCAAGCGTTTACGCGGCCAGATCGGCTTGGAGCCCAGCTTGGGGGGGTCGATCACTTGGATGTTCGCGAAGGTGAGTGCTTGCCGAAGCTCCTCCTGGCGCAACCGCTGTTCCGTGAGGACGACGACTTCGGTCAGGATGCGGACGTCTCGTTGACGCCGGATCAGATCGATCACCAGGGCAGGCATCTCGGCAAGTTCCGCCTCCATGGTCGCGACCATATCTTCAGCTACCCTGATCTGGTCGACGAGCGACATCCGGTAGGCCTCGGTCACAGCGTTGAGGGACTGGATCAGGTAAGCGATCTGATCCAGGACCACCCGGTGCTCCCGGCTCTGGACGGTCCGACGTGACGCCACTTCGTTTCTCACCCCCTCCAGAGTCGTGAGCTGTGCCAGAAGCAGCCCCACGGTCTCGTTCTGCAGGAAGGCCGGATGAGAGACGAGACTGGTCCATGCTCTGGCGGTATCGGGATCTGCCACGACCCTCTCGAGAACCTCGTCGATGCCGCTCAACTCTCCCTGGACCCGCGCCAACTCGGAGAGAACGACGCTGTAGCGCTCGATGAACGCCTCACTCTGTGCGTCGGGGGCCACGAGGCCCGAGGTGCGCTGGTACTCCTCCAATGCGGTCTCGGCTTCGCGCAGCTCGTCCATGGTCTGGTTTGCCACCACCCTCAGGGAGTCGACTGTCTCTCGACTCTCCCTGCTCTGGAGCTGGGTTCTGAGGGCTACGAAGCGATCGACCACCGAGCGCACCACGGCTTCGGCCAAGTCGGGATCGGTGTGGTCGTAGCTGATCTCTACAACGTTGGCTTCGCGTCGTGTCCGCTCCGAGACGATGCGCGGCCGCTCTACTCGTACGGCTTCGGAGAAAGGAACGGTCTTGATCCGGACTTGGGTGGGCATGCCTTCCCGCCACGGCCGGAACGTGGCAGAAACCCCGCCGAACGTCACGAGTTCGCCCGGCGTGACCGTAGCTACCGCACCTCGCCTCTCAGACGGTGCCGTCTGACGTACAGTCGCTTCGCCTCCCCTCCACTCGATCTCGAACGTCGCCTTTTCAGTCAACGGGGTCGCTGACAGCCGCCCGAAAATCGAGTCGCGATGCCAGTCCTTCGGGGCCTGCAGGCTGACGTTCAAGGATCCGTCGCCCACCACGCCTTCGGCCAACGTGCGACTGGCCAGGAGCTCCAGGTCGTTGGCAAAGGCATCACCCCCGAGGCCGAATACGCCCAGGAGGCTGGAGGTGGGAGAGACGCCGCCCGGTGGCGGGGGCTCACCCAGGCGCAGGCTGGCCTGAGCTCTGTAGATGGGGTGGGTCGTGAACAACAAGAGAGCCGCAAGGCTCTGGACGACCACGAAGACACCGAGGCCCCAGAACCATCTGCGGCGAACGATCCCGATCCAGGTCGGAAGCAGACCCTCAGATCCGAGGTGGGTGGAGCTCGTCATCGGGGTGGCTCTCAGCGAACCAACAAAGCGGTGATGATGGCTACCCCAACGGACGTGAAGGCGCCGATGAAGATGGGAAGGTTCTCCCTGGCCCAGCTCTGCCTGCCCACTAGGATCTGGTCCCCCGACTGGAAGCCCGTACTCGCCGCCAAGGCTTGAGGATCGATTTTGCTCTCCAGAACACTTCCGTTTCGGATCAGCGAGATCCGGTCCTGGTCAGCCAGCGGGGTGAGCCCTCCCGCGGCGGCGAGGAGATCGGCCATCGTGTAGGTGGGGTCCACCGGGAGTAGCCCGGGGAGCCGGACCTCGCCCAGCACGGCGATGCGAAGGATCGGCGTGGCGATGACAACGGGTTCGATCAGCTCTCGGGAGTACCTCTCGGTGATCTCCCGGCGTACTTCGTCGAAGGGCAGTCCGGCCACAGGCAACAGTCCGGCCAGAGGAAGCAGTGCTCGTCCGTCCTCGGCCACCGTGCATTGTCCACTGAGCAGCGGCTCGTCCTTGACCTCGATCCGGATCGCGTCTCCCGGTCGCAACAGGATTTCCTGCGACGATGGAAGCAGCTGGCCCACTCCGGCCTGAACCCCGCCCAAAACGAGGAATGCGAATGAGAGCATAGAGCGCGAGAAACAGGATGGCACGGGGACCGTTCCTTTGTTAGGCTCAGCGGGCATCGGAGCCTGGGCCCCAATCAGCGACGCAGCTTAAACAGTCGAATAGAACACCGTCAACTTACCCCTGCCGACCATGCACGCGACTCCCTCGATCTGGCTCCCGAACTCATCGAGAAGAGTCTGACCTGGGCGAGACAACAGGGGCACCCCTTCTACGTGTGGCCGGAGATGCCGGTTACCCGGTGGCGCGCGTCGCTGCGGGAGATCGAGCGGGTTGCCAGGAGCGTGCTCGTGGCCGAGGCGTCCACCCTGGAGACGCCGTCGGGAATCGAGATGGAGCCACCGCCGGGAATCGCACTGGACACGCCGGCGGGAGCCGAGCTGGAGACGCCGGCGGGAGTCGGGGCCCGGACGTTGGGAGTTGCCGCCTTCACCTCGGGGATGGGGCCGCTGCTCGGTCACTGGATCGAATCCGGTGCGCTGACGGCGGAGCCCGAGCTCGCGGCTCTTCTCGGGCTGCACCTTCACCATGGCAGGGAGCGTGCCCGGCTGCTGACCGAGGAGCTCCACAGAGCCGTGTCACTGTTGGCTCAGGCAGGCATTATCCCGATCGTGATCAAGGGAATGCATACGGGCGCAGTCTACTTTCCCGAGCCCGGGACGCGTCCGGCCAGTGACATCGACCTGGTGGTCGGTCCGGCGGAGGCGGAGGCGGCCGGCGCGGCCCTGTTCGCCGCCGGATATGAGGAGACCAACCGCCAATCTCGTCCGTACAAGAGCGATTGGGTGCCCCCGGGGGCCTCGCGCACGCTTCGTTCTCTCGAGGTCACGCACCGGGACAACCCCCTTACGCTGGACCTCCACACCACTCTCGACAGGAACTTCTTCGGGGTGGGCACGGTGGCCTTCGGGCCGCTCGGAGATTCCGCTACTCGTCGTCACACTGTAGGAGACGCGCAGGTGCGCGTCCTCGAGCAGCCCTTGCTCACAGCGTCGCTGGCGGCTCACGCCTCCGAGGGGCTTCCGAACTGCCGTCCCTGGACGGGCCCGAACAGGTCACCCTCGAGGACGCTGCAGGTGTCGTCGAGCCCGTTGATCGTCACGTTGGCTCTCGCGCAGCGTACCGCGACCGGGTTGATGTCGACGCCGGTCACCCGGTATCCGTTCCTACCGGCGAAGATGGCGACGATCCCCGATCCGGTTCCCATGTCGAGCGCCTCCGGTCGGGCCCCATCGTGGAAGTCGGTTGCTTTCGCCGGTCGGTCGGCCACCGCCCGAGCCAGAAGGCGACCGGTACGGAATATGACCGGGTCGTGGACCTGCGGTAGGACCAAGATCGGGATACCGTCGACGTGATACAGCCTCGTTCGTCGAAGACGGGGCAAGAGGAGCCGCCTCTTGAGCGAGAGCCAGATTCTGGAAAGCGAGCGAACCAGGATGTCACCTCGCGCGTGGTTTGACCTGGATTGGGGACCGACCAATACTCCGAGGCGATTCCACGGGCACATCCGCTGGAGCTGGACGCATACCGAGGCGGTCTGAACAGTGGGCTGAAGATCGGTTCTAATCCTAGGCGATTCGAGAGGTAGTAGCGAGTGTCATGACTCAGTTGACCCCCCGGCCCGAGGCGTCGTCGGAGCACGCGACTGAGTTGAGCTCGCCACTGCCCCGCCAGGACCCGATCACCGAATTGCCCTTGATCATCCTCTACCCGCACAGCCGCTGCAACTGTCGATGCCTCATGTGCGACATCTGGCGAAATACCACGAAGGACGAGTTGTCCTCAGAGGATGTCTCACGCTGGCTACCCGAGTGGAGAGCGCTGGGGGTGAAGCGGGCTGTCCTGAGTGGCGGAGAGCCGCTCATGCACTCCGATTTCTGGACGCTGTGTGAACTCCTGCGGAATGCGGAAATCGGGATCACCATCCTGAGCACCGGTATACTCCTGAAGCGAGATGCAGAACGTCTGGTCGGCTATTGTGATGATGTGATCGTGAGTCTGGACGGGCCACGTGAGGTCCACAATCGAATCCGCAACCTGAACCTGCCCCGGGCCTTCGAGAAGCTGTCGGAGGGAGTGAAGGCGGTGCGGGCGGCGAGTGGCGACGTGCGAGTCAAGGGTCGCTGCACGGTGCAGCGGGAGAACTTCCGGAGCATGCGCGCGACCGTCGCGGCCGCGCACGAGTTGGGGTTGGACGGGGTCAGCTTTCTCGCTGCGGATGTGAGCACCGACGCCTTCAATCGACCGGAACAGTGGGGCACCGAACGCATGGCGGAAGTGGCTTTGAGCGAAGGCGATCTTCCCGTACTGGCAACCGAGTTGGACACTATGGAGCGCGAGTGCGGATCCGATTTTGGGAACGGGTTCATCTGGGAGAGCCCAGTCAAGCTGCGTCGCCGTATCCTACAGTACTACTCGGCGCTGTTGGGGGGAGAGGCCTTTCCTCCCGTCGCCTGTAACGCGCCCTGGGTCTCTACGGTAATAGAGAGCGACGGAACTGTGCGCCCCTGTTTTTTCCAACCTCCCCTCGGCAATATCTACGACGGGTCGACCCTCACGCAGATTCTCAACTCGAAGACGGCGCGGGCATGGCGCCGCGGTTTAGACATGAGCCGCAACGAAATCTGTCGCAAGTGTGTATGTTCCCTCAGCCTCCGGAAGATCGACGGAGCGTTCGATCCCGAGATGACAGGCGATTCGCAGTGACTCCCGTCCGAAACAGCCGCCTCGCGAGACGCACACTATGACTTCGGATTCACAGGCGCCCCCCGAGGTTCTGCTCGCCCACTCGTACTACTTAAAGTACGACGCCAAACAGACCGAGAAGATGAAGCCGTATCCGCCGTTGGCCACGGCCCTCACGGCTGCGGTCCTGCGCGAGCACGGATACGACGTTCGACTGTTCGATGCGATGCTCTCGCAAGGCGTCGAGGAATTCGAGGCCCTCCTGGAGCGCACTCGGCCCAGGTTGGTAGGCATCTTCGAGGACAACTTCAACTTCCTGACCAAGATGTGTACGGTCCGGATGCGGGAGGCGGCGTTCGAGATGATCCGGGCCGCCAAGAAGATCGGCGCGCGAGTGGCTGTGAACGGCTCGGACGCCAGCGACCGTCCGGAGCTTTACCTCGGCGCCGGAGCCGACGCCATTGTCCTGGGCGAAGCCGAAACCACCGCTCGCGAGTTGTTCGACGTGTGGCGACATGATGCTTTGGGCTCCGTGGACGGCGTTGCCGGGCTTGCTCTCCCCCACGGCACAGGCGTGACCAATGGTGCGCCGGTTCGTCGTACCGGGAGTCGCGCGGTGATCGAGGATCTCGACTCGCTCCCGCTACCGGCTTGGGACCTGTTGGAGGTGGATCGGTACCGAGCGGCGTGGCGGGATGCGCATGGCCGACTTTCCTGGAACATGCTGACGTCCAGGGGCTGTCCGTACGGCTGCAACTGGTGCGCCAAGCCGGTGTTCGGTCGGCGGTACACGCAACGGAGTCCGGCCGATGTCGCGGAGGAGATGCGACAACTCAGGGACGCGGTCTCCCCGGACCACATTTGGTTTTGCGACGACATCTTCGGGCTCACTCCCGAGTGGATCCGTGCGTTTGCCGAAGAGGTGGCACGTCGTGACACAGCGATCCCGTTCATGATGCAGTCCAGGGTGAACCTCATGAAACCGGATGCGGTGAAGGCCCTTGCCGAGGCCGGTGCCGAGGAGGTGTGGCTCGGGGTGGAGTCCGGGTCGCAGAAGATCCTCGACAACATGGAGAAGGGGACGAGCCTCGACGAGGTCCGGGCGGCTACACGGACTCTGAAGGAGCACGGGATTCGGACATGCTGGTTCATCCAGCTCGGTTATCTCGGCGAGGAGTGGGAGGACATACTGCTCACCAGGGATCTGATTCTGGAGGAGAAGCCGGACGACATAGGGGTCTCGGTGTCCTATCCTCTCCCGGGCACGAAATTTCACGAGATGGTCAAGGAGCAACTCAGTCGCAAGACGAATTGGATGGACAGTGACGACCTTGCCATGATCTTCGAGGGCACCTACACGACCGACTTCTACAAGGCCGTGCGGAGCCTCCTTCACGATGAGGTGCGCGTACCGACGTCCGGAGCGAACGGCCGGGCCGGCCTCGCTACCCGGTGGAGTGAGCTCGCGGCCCTCGAGGCAGAGTCGCGCTCGCCTCAGGGATGACGGGAGAGGCGGAACGGTCCCCGCATGCGAGCACGCCGGGACGGGACTTCCGCGCAGCCTATGCCACGCACCGGGCCTCCGAGGGGCGAGGCACCGACGAGGGGGAGCTGCTGGCGCTTCCGTTTCTCACCGAAGGACGACTTGCGGGGGAGTGGCGTGTGCGTTGCCGCACCTTCCAGCGATTTGTCGAGGTAGTGCTGGAGGCTCGAGTCCGTGAGAGGGCTCCGACTCCGATCACCGTTCTCGATGTCGGCGCGGGAAATGGTTGGCTGAGCTACCGGGTTACGCTGAAAGGGCAGAGGGCCACGGCCTTGGATATGCGCACACCGCGGGAGCTGCGATGGTCGAGGAGAAATCACGGGAAGCGCAGAGGCACTACGGGACTTGGCGGACGTTCTGACGAGCCCGCGCTTCATCGAGTACCTGACGAGGGACCGGCTGGAGCAAGCCTCGCGAGCGTTCGGGCTGGCCTGGCGAAGGGCATCGGGTCCGCTATCCGCTCTGGTACGAGCTTCGGCCCTTCAAGGCTCGTCTCCAGGGGCGCAGAAGCCCTTCACGATTCGATCTTTGGGAAACGACGGTGCCCTGAGGGCTCGACGGGCGCTCTCTGGAGCGGCTAATCATCTCACGAGTGCGATTAGTTGCCTAAGGAAAGTAATTGGTTGCCTTAGGTAACTAATTCATCCCATGAGCTATCGGCGCTCCAACTCGATCACGTAGTGATCCCCGAACCAGACCACCGGCGGCCAGGTCTCGATTCGCCGCTCGAGGCTATCCAAGAACCGAACGAAACGCTGGTGGCGCGCCGCCCACTCGTGGGCGTAGGTCGGCGGTAGCAGCGTACCGAGCGCACTCGCCCTTCGGAAATGAAACGCGGGCGCGAACGTCCGACGGACGATCGCGATGGATGGATAACGCACGGTCAGGTCACGCCATGGGGCGCCCTGACCACCCAGGCGGCGAAACGCCTTGCGAGGCTCGCCACGCGCTAAAAACCACCCCCACTCCCACGGGACCAGCGGCCCCATCAGGCAGAGAACCGTCCAGGCGCCTGGCTTGAGCCGAGCCGCCAGCCCGCTGGCTGTTTGGCCGAGGTCCGCAACACAGTTCAGGCCTCCGAAGTTCGAGAGGGCTCCATCGAAGAGGGAAGCGTCGTCGCCGACCCGACCGTCCAAGAGATCGTCACCCGATGCGCCCTCGGTCACCACCACCTCGATGGTCAACCGGCGCACGTCGATGCGGTCACTGAGGCCGGATACGTCCACCTTCCGTCACGCGGCCTCAACCATCCGTCCGGAAGCGTCGGTAGCGAGCACGCTCGCTCCTTGGCCGGCGAGGTACACCGCGTCTTCTCCCGTGCCGCAGCCCAGTGCCAGGACACGATCCCCGACCGTTACGAGGGCCTGGAGTCGATGCCACACCGCTTCCCGGAGAACGGCCCCGAGAAAAGTATGGGTGAAGCTCATGTCGTAATGGTCAGCCAACTCATCAAAGGCCGTGGCGGGCTTCATCCCATGACCTCATCGGGGAAGGCCAGCATCGCGGCACGGTTCCGCGCGGCTTCCTCCATCAACTCTGCCGCCCTCACCGAGTCCTCGGGCAAGAGACGGTGGGCCTCCACTTCGGTTCGCAGCCAACAGTCGGCGTGGGCGTAATACTCGGGTGGACGGAAGCCCCGGATTTTATGGTCGCGGTCGGTGGACTCGGCCCACTCGCCCTCGAGCACCGTCTTGCCCTTCACCTCGTCGTGGTAGGGCGTGTTCTTGATCGGATAGGACACCGTGGTCAGAAAGACGTCCGGGCCGGACTCCTTTACGTGATCGACGGTGGCTTGGATGTCGTCGATCGTCTCACCCTCGTACCCCCACATGAGGAACATCCCGACTTCGATTCCGTATCGCTGCGCCATCTTCGTGGCCCACTGCACCTCCTCCACCTTCACCCCGCGGTCCATGGCGTCGAGGATGCGCTGGCTCCCGCTCTCCGATCCGATCCACACCCGATAACACCCCATCTCCGCCAGAGTGCGGATCACGTCCTCGCCGGCACCCCCTCTGTGGGGCGAACCCATCAGGCGGTCGGCCCTGGAGATCATCTCGAAAGGAATCTTCAGTCTGCGCTTCTTGAGTTCCTCGGCATAGTTGAAGAGCCAACGGTGGTGGATCGTGAATACGTCGTCGGCATACCAGACCTGGTCCGGCTGGTACCGCTCCACGATGTGTTGAAGCTCATCCGCGCAGTCGACGAAGCTCCTGCGCCGATGGCTGTAACCGAACACGGCGTGGGAGCACCACCGGCAGGTGTAGGGACATCCCCTGGCGGTGATCAGGTTGACGCTTCCCATGCCGTGGTGCGTTCGCCAGACGTCGACGTACCGGTCGATGTCCATCTGTTCACGGTCCGGCCAAGGGAGGGAGTCGAGGTCAGGAATCTGTTGCCTTCCGGAATTCGTCACGACTTTGCTGTCTTCATCTCGAAAGATCGTCCCGGGGATTCCATGGAGCCGGTGGGGTCCCACCTTGGCCAGGGCCGGCAGCAGTTCCTCCATCGTCTGCTCACCCTCTCCGACCACGACGACATCTGCGCCATGGCTCAGGTATTCCGCCGGGTAGTTGGCGGATTCGGGCCCGCCGACCACCACCGTCCATCCATGGGATTTCGCTCTTCCAACGATATCGATCACCGACTTGCGTGTGATCAAATTCGTGTAGATCCCAAGCACTCCGGTTGGCTCGGAAGCGAGTCGTGCGGCCAGTTCCGCGCGGGTGGCGAACGTCGTGTCGAAGATGTCCACGCTGAAGCCGGCCCGTCTCAGATATGCCGAAATGTAGAGCAAGCCGAGGGTGGGGTAGGGCTTCATCACCGCCTGCTCCTTCTCGTCTTCGTCGAGAAAGTAGGCGTGGGTGAGGAGCAGGTCGGCCATCAGGATATGCGCTCTAGCGGAAGAGGCAGTCTGCCGCACGGGGAACGCGCTGGCGGTCTGCGGCGGGCGACCCCCGGCTCCCTATGGGTGATGGATTAGGGTGCAGGATCGACTCTCATGGAAATGGACATACCGGATCCCACATGCTCCGGAATCTGACAGTTCAGCATCCAGTCCCCGGGGTTGGACATCTCGATCAACAAGTCGATCGTCGCACCCACCGGTACGATGACCGTGTCACGCCACACGAGGTTGTTCATCCGTACGCCGTCCTGCTCCAGCACCAGGAAGCGTTGCCCGTGCAGGTGCATGGGATGGTTCATCGGATGGACCGACTTGGGGTTGTTGAACAGCCTGAGCTTGATGATGTCGCCTTCTGTGAAGCGCCAACCCCTGGCAGGACCCAGTTCACGGTCGGGCGACATGGTCGCCACGTCGGGGAGGATCCACCTCACCTCCTGACCCGTCGCCAGCCAGTTCATCATGGGCATCGTCTCGTTCCACTCCAGCGGCGGAACGTAGAAGGTATCGATGGCCATCATCTGCTGGATCGGTGTCAGCAAGCCCCGGGCGTTCAGCGTCAACTCGAGCTCGTGGTCCACTTCCCGGTCGAAATACGGGCGCATCGCGTCGATGTCCGCCTTGACCTCGGCGGGCTCCCTCAACTGAGCGAAGGCGGCAGAGTAGTCGGCATCCGTATCCTCATCGGAGACCGACACGGTACCCAGGGTATCGACGGTGGCATAGAACTGCCCCAGGAAATGGTTGATGGCCTGGATCTGGCTGGTCATGGCCGCTTGACCCGGCTCATCGAACTTCACCTCGACCACGTAGCGCTGACCCGGAGCGATCACCACGCTCCCGACCATGACTTCCCGCTCGAACTTGCTGAGGTCGCCTGCGACCAGCTTAATCGGGGCGCCATCCCACGACAGGTTGAACATGCGCGTGTTGGAGGCGTTGGTGAGTTGGTACCGCACCACATCGCCCTTCTTCACCTCGAGCTCGTGGCTCGCCTTGCCATCCACCAGCATGACGTTGCCGAAGCGACCCATGAGCACGTGCGTGGGGGCTTCGAAGCCCCACGGTATCGGTCCCATGTCGTCCATGAGAATGTCGTCCAACATCAGGACAACCTCATGGTTCACGGGGCTGTAGTAGTCCTCGTCGGGGGACTCGACGATGATGTTTCCGTACAGGCCCAGATCCTGGGCGACCTCTTCACGCTGATGCGGGTGGTACCAGAACGTTCCCGCGTCGGGGAATCGCACCTGGTACTCGAAGGTGTCGCCGGGCCTAACCGGACGCTGCGTCAGCCCTGGTACGCCATCGTACTGATTTTCCACGCGTATACCATGCCACCGGAGCGTGGTCGCGAACTCGATGTTGTTCGTGAAGTTGACCGTGATGGAGGAGTGTTGCTTGACCTTGATGACGGGTCCGGGATACTGACCGTTGAACGAGTACATGATCACGTCGTGGCCGTCGATGGTGCGACGCACCAAGCCTGCCTCGAGTTCGAGCACGTCGCCGTCCGCAAGTTCGATGACCTCTCGGTAGGTGGCTTCGGGCAACATGCTTCGCTGCATGTCGCTGAGGTCCTTGCCGGGCATGAAGGGGGTGGCGGTGGGGACGTTACCCTCCAGGTAGGGCATCATGGACATGTCCATGCCCTCCATGGGCGGCATGCGCCACACGTTGGGATCCATGGCACCCATGTCGTGCTGCATGCCGGGCATGTTCATGGGCATGGGATCCTGCGCCTGTGCCGGCGGCGATAGCACCGCTAGGCCCACGACCGCCCACGCCAATCCGAGAAACGCGATCCCGCGGGTCACTTTGAGTCGCCCGTCCATGCCATACTTCGACATCCACTGCTCCCTGATCACAAATTCGCATTCGACCGCGTGCGCCGCACTTTGAGCGTCGATCTTCAGGCAATCCCGAAATCTAGCGACACGCGGGGACGTTGCCGACCCGTGACTCATCCTAAGACCGATGACGCCGGGGCGCGACAGCGCGCAGGTCCCGAGATCGGGCGCGGTTCACCGGGATAGCGACCCCCCCCCTGGGAGGCGGTCGAGGGCGGCTGGTGTGGCAAGGCTACGAAGGCACCCTCGTGCGCGTCTAGGATCCCGTCGTGTTCTTCTCCTCCACGCCGAGGAGAAGATACATGAACGCGGCAGCTTCCGGCGTCATGGGCTTGTCTTGAAACGTGTCCAGCCATGAATGGATGGACGACGCATGTTTGCGGATCACGCGAAGAAGTGACGAGCGCTCGCCGGTGGTTAGGCGTTCTACCAGCATGCTTCGGCACACGTCGTCGCCGACGCCTAGACGGATAGCCCAAGGCATGACATCGTGGAGCCCATCCGGCACCTGGTTAGGGTTAAGGTTGTCTTGCAGCTCCTCCTGCGTCTCAAAGCAATCTCGTTGCTCCGACTCGGCTTGCCGGGCCCACTCCTCTGGATCATGCACACGGTGGGATCGCTCAATGGCGTCCTCGAGCGTTGACCGGAGAAAATTGCGGGCGCGAAGGAAGCCGTTCATGAGAAGCGCCCGCGCGTTGACAGGCATGCCGGCATCGGCCAGTTCTCGTCGCAGGGACTCGAGGTCGACACCGTTCCGCTTCGCGAGAGCCTCCACGGCCGCCATGGCCTCACGCTCGGGTCCCGATTCAGAAAGCAGGGTGAGGACGAAGATCTCGACCTCATTGTCCTCGGGATCGACTTCGTTGGCGTGTCTAAGGGCAGCCATCGCCTCCACAGGCAAGTCCGAGGCGTCGAGCGCGGACCCGAGTGCAACCCAGTGGCTCGCCTTGTTCGGCGCGAGCGTTGTGGCCAACCGGAAGGCGTCCACAGCACGGGGAAGGGCCGCTTCCATGAAATGGAAGAGGTACTGATGGAGCTCTGCGAGGCCACGATCGAAATGGCCCTCAGCTCTGGCTGGATCAGTGGTTTGCGATACCACCTTCGTCTCCGTGCGCTCTAACGATCGCTCGTGCTCCCAAAACCATGTCCGATAACGACTCGGGTAGGCGCCAACAGCGGACGGACCTATCCGTAATCATCTCTATGCCTGCTCGAAGCTCCTCCTCACTTCCCAGTCGCTGATCCGACGGTCGCTCTCGGATTGCTCCCAATGGCCGGTGCGGACGTAATGGTCGATGACGTCGTCGCCGAGGACTCTCCGCATCACCTCAGACCCGTCCAGCGCGTCCAGAGCTTCCCGCAGTGTTTTGGGCACCTCACGAATTCCCTCTGCGGCGTAGGCGTCCCCTTCGAAGATGGGCTCGAGCTCCAATTCCTCTTCGATGCCGTGGAGGCCAGCCGCTAGGGTGGCTGCGAAGGCCAGGTAGGGGTTGGCGTCCGCACCCGGGATGCGGCATTCCACCCGGGTCGACGGCCCCGGCCCCAGGACACGAAAGCCCACGGTGCGGTTGTCCATGCCCCAGACGGCGTTCGTCGGTGCGAAGGAGCCGGCCTGGAAGCGCTTATACGAATTGATGTAGGGAGCGAAGAAGTATGTCATCTCCCGGGCCAGTTCCAGCTGGCCGGCAAGGTAGTGCCGGAACGTCTTGGACATGCCGTTCTCGTCCGCCTCATCGAAAAAGAGGGACGCACCCGACGCGGCGTCCCACAAAGAGGAATGGATGTGACAGCTGTTGCCGGCGACGTCGTTGCTCCACTTCGCCATGAAAGTGATAGCCTTGTCTTGGAGATAGGCGATCTCCTTCGCGCCGTTCTTGTAGATCGTATGCCTATCAGCCATCTCGAGGGCGTCGGCGTAGTGTAGATTGATCTCCTGCTGCCCGGGTCCCCACTCGCCTTTCGAGCACTCCACGGGGATGCCTGCCCCTTCGATCCCGTTCCGGATCGCACGGATGAACGGCTCATCCTTGCTGGTCTGGAGAATATGGTAGTCCTCGATGTACCGACCGGACGTCTTGAGATCGTCGTAGTCCTTCTCGGCCGCCGATTCGTAAGTCTCATGGAAAAGGTAGAATTCGAGTTCCGAGCCCATCTTGACCGTGTAACCGGCCTCCGTGGCGAGCCCGATCTGGCGTTTCAGGATGGCTCGGGGCGAGTGCCGCAGTTCGTTGCCGTCATGATCCACGCAGTCGCCCAACACCAATGCGGTGCCGGGCAGCCAGGGGACGTGGCGTAGGGTGTCCAGGTCTGGACGCACGGTGAGATTTCCGTAGCCCAGACCCCACGACGCCGCCGCGTAACCCGGGACAGGGGTCATGTCCATATCAACCGTGAGTAGAAAGTTGCACACGTGCATGCCCTCGACGACGTGGTCCAAGAAGAAGTGGCCCGTGATTCTCTTTCCACTCAGCCGTCCCTGCATGTCGGGGAAGCACACGAGGATGGTATCGATCTCGTTCGACTCCACGAGGTCGCGCAGTCGCTCCAGATCGAGGTTTCCGCTCATGTGAATTGACTTTCGTTATCGGTCGAGGTCATTCGGTGTCTCCTCGCATTGCTTTGGGCAATCAATCTGCGGACGCGACAGGCAGCGCGCGAGCCACACGACTACCGGGGCCCCCTCCGACCTGGCCCGCCCAGCACGCGACGCCCCATACTGCCTCTAGATCACTAAGAGAATGACGCTGACGCGCGACGATCGGATGCGTGGATGTGCAGGAGATACCGCACGGCCTCGTCCCCGACTCGGGGTCGGAGGGTCCGTGGTCCGTGGTCCGTCGGGCAGGTCTTCGAGCTGGTATCGTACCGTAGCCAAACCAGCTTCCCGTTCACGCTCTCCACCATCATCGGATCCGCCTGTGCTCTCGCAGAATCTCGATCGTGCGCTCGATGGGCAGCCCCTGCACCGTATTTCCGTCCCGCCCCGTCATGGTGCGTCCTGCGACCAGCGCGTTCACGATCGCCTCTTCCGTCGCCTGGACGGTGGCTTCGTAGTAAGGATTCAGCCGGGTGAGCACGGCGTTGAGTTCGTAGGTCGGCCCTCCACCATCCCGCCGAAGGCCCGTGCCGATGGCGAGCATGATGTCGCCTGAAGAGGTCTCTCCCTGCCCCCCAATACGTCCCACACCGAGCGCTGCCCGTTTCGCCAACTGATGGAGGGAGTTGGGGAGGAGCGGCGCGTCGGTGGCTATGATCACGATGATGGACCCCTCTCGGTTCTCCGGGTCGGAGTCGGAGTCGCTCGTCGGCGGATTGCACCGCCCTCCGGTGCATCCAAGCTCCCGGCCCACTGGAACGCCGGCGATCGTAAGCTTGCGACGACCGCCGTGGTTGGCTTGCACCAGAACGCCCACCGTATACCCGTCTTCCAGGACTCGCGACGAAGTTCCGGTGCCGCACTTGAACCCGTGGCAGATCATCCCCGTCCCGCCGCCCACGCTCCCTTCCAGAACGGAGCCTCCGCTGGCACCGTCCATCGCCTGGAATACGTGCTCCTCCTTCACATGCTGGCCGCTGATGTCGTTCAGAGAACCGTCCCACGTCTCTGCGATCACGGGCAGATTGGAGACCCGTTGTCCGCGTACCACACCCCATCGGATCAGCGCCGCGTGGGCCGTGCCGACTGACAGCGTGTTGGTGATCAAGACCGGACCGGGAAGGAGCCAGCCGTGATCTTGAATGTAGATCGCTCCCGTCATCTCCCCGTTGCCATTCAGGGTGTACCAAGAGGCGAACGATCCCTCCTCGGAGTCGCTCCCCCTCGGCCAGATGGCGGTCACTCCGGTGCGCACCGGGCCCTCACCGACCACGAGCGGTCCGTCACCCTCGATGATGGTCACCAGGCCCACCTCGAGACCGGGCACGTCCGTGATGGCGTTGAAGATTCCGGGCGTGCCCTCGAAGGGGATACCGAGATCGCGGGCGCGCAACTGGGCGTCGATGGGGACGGTCCACGCAAGTCCCAACACAACAAGAAAGACGCGCATCTTCATCGTGACCCTCCTTGGGCGCTCTTGTCGATACTCTGGAAGCCAGGGGCTTACGGCTGTAGACGGCGAGCTTTCATGGTCCCGGTCTCAAGCAACACCGCGCTTCGCTGTCTACGAGATCGGCCGTTGTACGCCGTCGGGTCCGTTGTCCCAGTCCTGGGCGCTGGAGTTGTTCGGCACTCCCCAGTCCTCACCGTTCCACCCCTCGAAGCCGTCCATTCTCAAGAGCCAGAATCCCGTGACTCCGTCACTGATGCCGATCAACCCATCGGCGTTTCTAACGTCCACACCCCACGCTCCCTGGTAGACCCCCCAGGTGTAGCTGCTGTTGGCCGGTCCCGGCCGTGTGTTGTGAGGACCGGGATAGGTATCGTAGTAACCGACCGTGTAAGGATTGGTTGGGTCCATCATGTTGAACACGGAGAGTCCCGTCTCGTATCCCGCCACGAACACGTAGGGCCAGCGCATCTCATGGTTGTGCGCCAGAGTCTTCCAGTCCGCCTGCCACGCTCCGATCGACCGCCGAATGGTGGGCACGTCCCCGTCCAGCCCGGGCTTCAGGTCGAAGATCCGCAGGGGTTGATACTGAAACTCGGTCTCGCCCACCGCGTAGAGTCCGTCGGGCGTGGGAGTGACCGTGTGTCCCCAGTTGATCCCCGATACACCGGTTACCGTGGTAATGAGTTCGGGCTCTTCGGGCCGCGTGACGTCGAAGAGGTAGTACCCGCCACCGCCGCCGCCGTAGAAGACGTCACGCTGGGTCGCGGGATCGAACCCGACATAGAAGTCGTGATATCCCTCGGAGAGGGCGCCCGGAGTCGGGGGCACGGGAACCCCGCCCAGATACCCCTGGTCCTCTTCGCCGGCGACGAACCGACCCATATCGTACATCTTCGCCAAGCGCCGATGCGTGGCGAAGAGGATCACGCGGCCGTCGGAGTGCTTGTAGACGAAGATGTTGTGGAAGCCACCACCGCCTTCGGGACGGACACGCCCGACCTCGGTGATGGTTTCAGGCAGGTCGGTGACGTCGAGAACGATGCCGCCCACGTCCGAGTCAGGACCACCTTGCCGGAATGAGACCGATTGGATGAAGTAGTAGCGGTCGTCGATCTTGAACTGCTTGCTGTCCATCGCCCCGCCCTGGTGGAGCTCCTGATTCTCGATCCTCCAGCGATGGATGATTTCGGCGTTGTCGGGATCCTCGATGCTGATCACGTCGAACCCTTTTTCCTCGGTCCTGCGGGACACGTAGACGTACGGTCGAGACAACTCCTGCTCCATCTCGATGTCGCTGACGGTCAGGTACGCCCCGAGGGGGATGTGCGAGAGCACGTGAACGTTGGTGCTGCCGCGCATTCCGGGGGGGCGCTGCGCAGTTTCTGAAACGGCTTGCGCGGCCACGCCTGCAGCCGAGAGAAGCACGGTCACCACCACCGCAAAGACGCCGCTCGAGGCCGAAGCCCGCTTCAATTTCCTCATCACTGGAATCACCTCCGTAGACAGCACACACCAGGTACCCGCACAACATGCTACCGGCTGATTGACGCCCGCAAGTAATGCCCTGTCCACTCTGGGTTCTGGTGGAACCGTCAGCACGCAAGTATCATGGAATCCGGTCGAGACCCGCCTGATTCAGCAATCCGTTAGGAGGTAGTCTGATGAGTTTGAGAGATATGTGCGCCCGATTCGGGACCACGACGCTCTTGGTGGCGTTCATGGTTCTGTGCGCCACGCCGACTACGGCGCAGCACGCGCCAGGCGAGCAAGGTAGCAGCAACGTCCACGTGCTGTCCCACGTTCCCTTGGGTGGTGCCCGGCCCTTGGCGAATTCGGACGCTGCGGGGATCGACTCGTACGGACGGCGGACCGCGGACATCGAGATGGAAGAGGACATGGACCGCCCCTACGTCTACGTGTCCAGTCGCTTCGCACCGAGTGGGTTCTCCATTATCAGTGTTGAGGATCCCGAGAACGCCGAGGTGATCTACAAGTGGGTCGTGGACAACCCGATGCTCCATCAGGGTTCCGGGGCGCTGGACGGTAAGTACTTCAAGTCCGGCGGGCGTTATTACTACATCCAGTCCTTTCAGTTCAGGGCCGGCGGACCGGACTCGGACCTCGGTGCCATTATCTTCGACGTGACCGGCCTACCGGATCCGGCGCAGGTGAGGGAAGTGGGCCGTATGCAGGGCCCGGCGCAGCAGGGCGGATTCCACAACATTTTCGCGTACAAACATTCCGACGGACGCAACCTTCTCTTCGCCACGATCTCCGAGCCTGCGGCTCACGTATACGACCTCGATATGTTCCTGGCCGGTGACCCCGATTTCGGACTCATCGCCCGCGTACCCAATCCCGCGCCTGAGCAGACACGCGGCTACCACGACTACTACGTCGGGTATCACCCCGAGAGCGGTCAGGATCGCTTCTACGGTGCGGGGGGCGGTGGTTACTACGTTTTCGACATCACGGATCTGGACAACCCGGACTTCCTGACGTCGGTAACGAACGTGTCTGGCATCCGGAGCGGTCACACGCTCACCCCGACGCCCGACGGTCGCTACGCCATCGGTGAGACGGAGTACAGGACGGCTCCACTCCGGATCTTCGATCTGAAGCCGGGCCTCGACGGTGACGTCCCCACGATCACCCGACCGATCGGTGCCTGGACATCGAACTGGAAGAACTTCTCGCACAACCATGAGGTTCGGTGGCCCTACGTGTTCGTCGCCGCTCTCGACGACGGGATGCAGGTCTTCAACATGATGGATCCGACCAACCCTTACACGGTCGGCTTCTACGACACGTGGGACGGCCCTGACGGCACGCTCGCGAACCCGGCCACGACGTTCCAGGGTGCTTGGGGCGTCGACGTGCGCAACAACGACGGCTTGATCGTCGTGAGCAGCTTCATCACGGGCCTTTGGGTCATGAGAATGGACGGCTTCGAGGGTTGGAACGGAGAGGATTGGGGCATGCCCAATATCTCCAGCGTGCAGGACTGGGATAACGGTCCCGTACCGCGGCCCATTTCGTAGGATCCCGGAGGTCGCGAGAGGGTGTAGGCGGAAGCTCTCTTCGTACGGAGGAGACCGTATGTGGGGCAAGAGGACGTGGATGAGAGGGGCCGGTGTCATGCTGGCCGTGGTTCTTTCGGGCGTCTGGGCCGGTGGCGCACTGGCCCAGACGTCTGCCACGCATCCTCGCCCGATGGGAATGCAGGGCAGCTCTAACATTCATGTCCTGGCCCACCTCCCCCTCGGACCGAAGTACTCCATCGCCGACATGGAGATCGATCAGGACATGTCGAGGCCCTTCGCATTCGTATCGCGGAGGGTCGAGGAGATCGGCTACGACGTCCTCAGCCTAGAGGATCCCGAGAACCCCGAGGTGATCTTCAAGTGGCGCATCGAGAACCCGGAGCTCCATACAGGCGGAGCGATGGATGCGAAGACGTTCAAGCACGAGGGGCGGCATTACTTCGTGCAGGCCACGAGCTTCGGATCGGGTCGGCCCGACGCGGACGTTGCCGCCATCGTCTTCGACGTGACCGGCCTCCCGGATCCCTCCCTCGTCCGTGAGGTGGGGCGGATCCGACCGGCCGACGGGAGCGGTGGCTTCCACAACATCTTCATGTACAAACACTCCGATGGGCGGCCGATTTTGCTGGCCACGCACGGCGGCGCTCAGATGTACGATCTGGGGAGATTCCTCGCCGGTGAAGCCGACCAGGGTTACATAGGCACGATCGGAGTGCCGCCGGCGCCCGGCGATCTCTCGACGACCTACCACGATCTGTACGCCGCGTTCGATCCGGTGACCCAGCAGGACAAGTTCTACGGGGCCGGCGGCGGGGGGTATTACGTATTCGACATCTCTCGTCCGGACAGTCCGGAGCTACTGGTCACCATTACGGGCGTGGCGGGCTTCAATTGGGGGCACACGTTCACACCCACTCCGGATGGCCGGTATGCGATAGGTGAGGCCGAGTGGCAGTATCAGCCGCTACGCTTCTTCGACTTGAAGCCGGGGCTCGATGCGGCGGCCCGCGGAGAGCTCATAAACATCAACAGACCCATCGGCGCTTGGACCCCGGACTGGGAGACGGTCCCGCACAACCAGGAGGTCCGATGGCCCTATGTGTTCGTTTCGGGCTATGAGACTGGACTCTCTGTGGTCAACATGATGGACCCGACCAACCCGTACACCGTCGGATATTACGACACGTTCGACGGTCCTCACGCCAAGGGCACCTTGGGTGGCGGCGGCGGTGGAAACTACACGTGGCCCGTGTACGACGGGGCGTTCGGGATCGATGTCCGCAACGCGGACGGGCTCATCGTGGTCAGCGACTTCACGACGGGCTTCTGGGCGTTCCGCATGGACGGGTTCGACGGTTGGAACGGAAACGACTGGGGAATGCCGAACAGTTCGAGTGCCCAGGATTGGGACAACGGTCCCGACGGAGTACAGAGGCCCATATCCGAATAGTCCGCACCGCCCGGACGGACGCCAACAGACCCTGTAGCACAACCGGAGGTAGTACCATGTCATCGAGACACATACCGATCATCCATCTGGGCATCGCGGTCAGCTTCGCGATTGCCCTGGGTATACCTCTCGGAGCCTCCGGCCAAGACCGGTCGACCTATCCGCGAATGCCGGGCATGGCCGGAAGCACCAACATGGAGGTCCTCTCGCACCTCACGTTGGGCACCGGGACCGTCTCCGACATCGAGGTCGAGCAGGACGCGGATCGGCCGTACGCCTATGTGACCCGCAGGATGGGTGGCTTCGACGTGATCAGCCTGGAAGATCCCGAGAACGCCGAGGTCATCTACAGTTGGAGGATCGAGAACGTCGAGCTCCACCAGGGCGGGGGATCGGACACGAAGTACTTCAAGCACAATGGGCGGTACTACCTCGTGCAGGGTGTCAGCTTCCGGCAGGGTGGGCCCGACGCGGACGTGGCCGCCATCGTCTTCGACGTGACAGGACTTCCCGACGGATCACAGGTGCGCGAGGTGGGGCGTGTGCGGCCCGAGGGCGGTGGCGGCTTCCACAACATCTTCATGTACAAGCATACCGACGGTCGGCCCATCCTCTTGGCGACCCATGCGGGCGCCAAGATGTTCGATATGGGACGGTTCGTTGAGGGTGAAGAGGACCAGGGCTATATCGGCACCATCGGTGTGCCGCCGGATCCGGGAAACCTGTCCACCGGTTACCACGACCTGTATGCCGCGTTCGATCCAAGCACGCAGCAAGACCGGTTCTATGGCGGCGGCGGCGGCGGATACTACGTGTACGACATCTCCAGCCCGGAGAATCCCGAGCTCATCACCACGGTGACCGGCGTGTCAGGATTCAACTGGGGCCACACGTTCACGCCCACTCCAGACGGTCGTTACGCCGTGGGCGAGGCCGAGTGGCAGTACCAGCCGCTTCGTATCTTCGACCTGAAGCCGGGAACGGACGCTGCGGCTCGAGGTGAACTCCTGAACATCCGTCGGCCCATCGGCGCGTGGCATGCCGACTACAAGACCGTGGCTCACAACCACGAGGTCCGTTGGCCCTACGTGTTCGTGTCGGGCTACGTGACGGGCCTGTCGGTCTTCAACATGATGGACCCCACGAACCCCTACACGGTGGGATACTACGACACGTATCCGGGCCCGAACGACAAAGGCGGGGAGGAATTGGGTCGGGGCGGTAACTTTACTTGGGACGTCTACGAAGGTGCCTGGGGCATCGACGTACGCAACGTCGACGGGCTCATTGTCATCAGCGACATGACCACGGGATTTTGGACCTTCAAGATGGACGGATTCGACGGATGGAATGGGAACGATTGGGGAATGCCGAACAACTCGAGCGCGCAGGACTGGGACAACGGACCCGACGGGGTACAGAGGCCGATATCCTGAGCACGCTTAGACAGCCAAGGCCGATTGGCCACACAGGACGGACCAGCCACACGAAACGGATCAGCCACGCAAGGCGGATCGGCCACGCAGCTCTCGTGTCGACCTTGCTGGCTGTCGCGTGGCTGCAGCCGGCGGCGGCGCAGGAGGTTGGCAAAGAGGCATCGGGGACCGCTCCTCAACGAAACAGCGACCGGCTGGCGCCGGCCACCTACGTGGAGAACCGCCCGAGCATCGACGGCGTTCTGGACGAGCCCTTCTGGCAGACCATCGCTCCCATCAGCGACTTCAAACAGAGGCTTCCGAATGAGGGGGCCGAGCCCACGGAGCGGACCGAGGTACGCATCGCGTACGACGCGGACAATCTGTACTTCGGGATTACCGCCTTCGACTCGGAACCCGAGAAAATCAAACGCACGATCCTGAAGCGTGAAGGCTTCATTCCCCAGGACGATTTCATCTACATCGCACTCGACTCGTACAACGATGACCGGAACGGATACCTGTTCGAGTTGAACTCCTTCGGTACTCAGGGCGACGCGCTGATCACCGACGAGGAACAGGTGTCGTGGAACTGGGAGGGTGTCTTCGAGACTCAGGGGCAGGTCAACGATGAGGGGTGGGTGCTCGAGGTCGCGATCCCCTTCAAGACCATCCGCTTCGACCCCAGCGATCCACTTGAGATGGGTATCGCGTTCGCGCGGGGCATCGTTCGGAAGAACGAACGGGTTTATTGGCCGCTTATCGACTTAGACTACAGGCGCTTTTCCGGGCTCGCGCACGCGTCCCAGTACGCTACTCTGGTGGGTCTCCAGAACGTCCAACCGGGCCGAAATCTCGAGATCAAGCCGTACCTGCTCGCCGGTGCTCAGAAGGTCAACCTGGGTGTCGATGGTACAGAGAAGGATACCGACGGGGACTTCGGTCTGGACGTGAAGTACGGGGTCACGTCGAACCTCACGCTCGACATGACCTACAACACGGACTTCGCCCAGGTCGAGGCGGACAACGTCCAGGTGAACCTCACCCGTTTCAGCCTTCGTTTTCCGGAGAAACGGGAATTCTTCCTCGAACGCGCGGGCCTCTTCACATTCGGCACCCAGGGTACGGAGACGTTCTTCAGTCGTCGAATCGGTATCGACAACGACATCCTGGCCGGGGGACGGCTCACCGGGCAGGCCGGTCCCATCTCGATCGGTGTGCTCGACATTCAGACGAGAGATGAGGTCGACCAGCCGGGTGCGAACTTCGCCGTCGCACGCCTCAGGGCCGATGTCCTCCCGGGTGTGACGGTCGGAACACTGTTTACCAACCGTGACGCCGGTGCGGACTACAACCGCGCCTTGGGCGGAGATGTCGCCGTTCGCTTCTGGAGCGGTAGTACGTTCACCGGTTGGCTGACGAACGTCTGGTCCTCAGAGGGAGATGGCTACTCGTCCGCCGGGGCCGCGGACCTGACGATCGATACCGACCTCTATTTATTCGAGCTGGGTTACCTGAACGTGGAGCACGATTTCGATCCGGGTATCGGGTTCGTTCGCCGTCGAGACATGGTTCGCTATAGCGGCAAGGCGGGCATTTCTCCCCGCATCGGTCGGGGAGACCGGTTCATTCGTCAGGTTTCACTGACCGCGGGCGGCCACTACATCGAGGGGCAGGACCAGGAGAAGCAGTCGACGGAGGCGAGGGCCGACTTCTCCTTCTCGCTCGAAAACACCGATCGGGGCGGCGGCGGCGTGAGACGTAACTTCGAGCGTCTCGAAGTCCCGTTCCACATTCGTGACGACGTGACCATCGCTCCGGGCGACTACACGTCTACGACCGGCAGCCTCAACTATCGGCCCAACTGGAGCCGGCCGTTGGCGGGGTCATTAGCGCTCAGCTACGGCGGATTCTTCGGCGGCACGCGGACAACGATCGGGGGTGGGCCGACCGTCAAGTTCTCCAAGCACTTGGAAGTCCGGCTGACTGTGAATCACAACATCATCTCCCTGCCGGTGGAGAATGGTGATTTCACGACCACGATTCTGGGAGCCAACATCCTGACGGCGGTGAATCGGAAGATTTTCGCGGAGGCGTTGATCCAGTACGACAACAATTCGAACAAGCTGCAGGCGAACCTTCGAATCAACTGGATCCACACACCGGGGTCGGACCTGTTCGTGGTCTTCAACACCGGATACTTCTTCAACGACGGGATCGACTTCCGGGAGTCCGCACTGGACCAACGGACCGGGTTGGTGAAGCTGACTTATCTGTGGGCCATTTAGTGTCCTGAGTCAGAAGTCCGGCGGAGCGCAGCGTGGGTCTACAAGAGCAAGATCTGTCGGAAGAGTAGAATTCGTTGGACCGCGGCGTGTGCAAGATCCTCACCCTGGTGCGTCACCCCTTGTACAGAGAGCAGAACGCACTCGGTTCGGGCTCGATACCCACCGATTCTCCATACAAGGGTGACCCAATGCGAAGACTACTCACCGTGGCCGCGACCATAACGGCGGTGGCCGTGCCGTACGGCACCACGCCCGCTGCGACCGGCTCGACGCCGGCCGTTCAAGAATCCCCCATCCTCCGTTCCACGTCCGCACAGCGTGACGCGGTTTCGATCACCGTATACAACCAGAACTTCGGACTCGTACGCGAGATCCGGACGCTCGATCTCTCGTCGGGTCGCATCGCATTGGAGTACGGCGATGTGGCGTCCGGTATCCAGCCGGAGACCGTCCACATCCGCCCCCTTGGCGGCGGTTCGCTGCAGGTGCTCGAGCAGAACTACCGGTTCGATCTGCTCAATCCTCAGAAGCTTCTCGAGAAGTACGTGGGCCGTACCGTGAACGTGTATCGGACCAATCCGCTGACCGGCGAGGACGAGGCGGTCGAGGCAGAAGTCCTTTCCGTGAACGGAGGGCCGATCCTGAGGATCGACGGGGAGATCACGTTCAACTACCCCGGCCGCTTCGGCTTTCCCTCGGTTCCAGACAACCTGATCGCGGAGCCCACGCTGTTGTGGAGGCTCGACTCGACGGGTGGCCAACAGCAGGTCGAGGTCTCGTACCTGACCAGCAGCCTGAACTGGAAGTCCGACTACGTCATGGTGCTCAACGAGGACGACGACGGGGCCTCGCTCCTGGGCTGGGTGACGCTGACGAACCGTAGCGGGACGGCCTGCGAGAACGCTCAGCTCCAGCTGGTAGCGGGCGACATCAGGCGAGTACAGGGCAACATGAGGCCCGAGCTGCGATCGAGAATGATGGCAGACGCGGTCGCGGTGCAGGAAAGCCAGGGTTTCACCGAGAACGCCTTCTTCGAGTACCACCTGTATACGCTCGGTCGTCCCGCAGACCTGATGAACAACGAGCAGAAGCAGGTCACGCTCCTGGAGTCCGACGACTTCGGCGTGGAGAAGAAGCTTATCTTCCACGGTGCGACGCACTACTACCGGGGCCAATACGGACAGGTCACGACGAACCAAAAGGTCGGCGTCTTCCTGGACTTCGAGAACAGCGAGCGGAACGGCCTGGGCATGCCGCTCCCGAAGGGCGTCGTGCGGGTCTACAAGCGTGACCACACGGGCGCCCAGCAGTTCATCGGCGAGGACCTGATCGACCACACGCCGCGTGACGAGACACTGCGCATCAAGATGGGCGAGGCCTTCGACGTGGTCGGTGACCGTCGCCAGATGGACTACACGGTGATCTCGGGCTGCGTCTCGGAGAGCACGTGGCAGATCGACTTGAGGAACCACAAGGACCAGGACGTGGGCGTCATGCTCGTCGAGCCGGTGGGCGGCGACTGGCAGATCCTGTCGTCGTCGCACCCGTTCGAGAAGACCGATGCGTGGACGTTCACGCTGACACCCGAAGTCGAAGCGAACGGTGAGACGCGGGTGGAGTACCGCGTCCGGGTGCGGTGGTGCTGAGTCACCGTTGAGCCGGACGTACAAGCGAGAGGGGAGTCCACAACGTGGGCTCCCCTCTCGTATTGACCTCTTCTGACTCAGGACACTAGAACACCGTCGCGCGCTTCGACCCTTCGGGTCCGTTGTCCCAATCCTGGACCGAAGAGATGTTCGGCATTCCCCAGTCGTTCCCGTTCCAGCCTTGGAAGCCATCCAGGCGGAACGCCCAAAAGCCGGTGGTAAAGTCGGACACGATGATCAGGCCGTCCTCGTTACGGATGTCGAGGCCCATGGCACCATTCGCCACCTCTGTGAAGAACGAGGCCCCCCCTCCGTAGGCGATGTTGTCCGGCTGATCGTACGTGTCGAAGCTGGCCACGGTATAAGGGTTCTCCGGGTCCATCATGTTGAAGACCTGAAGGCCCTCCATGTAGTTGGCCACGAACACGTAAGGCCAGCGCATCTCGAAGTTGTGAGCGTGCTTCTTCCAGTCGGCCGTCCAGGCTCCGATCGGCCGCGTGATCATGTCGGTGCCGTCCTCCGACTCCATGTCGTACAGTCGGATGGGGCTGTAGCGGAGGTGCCCTTCGGCAATGCCGTACTTGTGGTCCGGTGTGACCGCGAACGTGTGGTCACGTGTAACGCCCGGGACACACGCTACCGACTTGAGAAGCTCGGGCTCCTCGGGTCGGGTCACGTCGAACACGTAGGTGCCCACCGGCTGGGACGCCGCGTATGCCTTGTCCTGTCCTGTCTCGGCGTCGAAGGCGATGTAGAAGTCGTGGTAGGTGTGTGACATTCCGGCGCCCGGGCACGGATTGGTCGGCACGGGCAGCCGCCCGATCAGGCCATGGTCGGGAGCCCCGTCCAGGAACATCTGCATGTCGTAGATGTTCGCGTGGGGGCCATTCACCGTTGCAAAGAGCAACACCCTGCCGTCGGAATGCTTGTAGGCGAACAGGTTGTGGAATCCGCCCGGGCTGAGTGGGTCCCTGATCCGTCCCACTTCACGAACCGCTTCCGGGTCGGGTAGCCCCGTCACGTCGAAAACCACCGCACCCAGGTCGGCATCCGGTCCGCCCTGCTGGAATTGGAGACCCTGCACGTAGTAATAGCGGTCGTTCAGCTTGAAGTACTTCCCGTCGGTCCCACCCGAGCCGCGGTGAAGCTCCGCATTCTCGATTCGCCATCTGTAGATGATCTGAGAACTCTCGGGTTTGGACACGTCGATGATGTCCACGCCGCCCAGCAGCCAGCGGGAGACATACACGTAGGGCCGTGAGATTTCTTGCTCGATCTCTATGTCGCCTACGCTGAACGCCTGACCGAGTGGGATATGCGATACCAGTTCTATGTTCGGGGTGCCCTGCTCGATCTTGCCGTCTGCGGGCGGTGACTGGGCTGATGCGGTCCGAGCGGTGCCAGACATGACGACCAGAGTCAAAGCCGCGAGGCGGGATAGATAACGCATGTGCGGCATCCGAAAGGGGGGCTTCAGCAGTTCTCTACCTCGAACGGGCCATGGCCCGATGCGGAGTGCATGAGCCCACTCCGGGAGATCCCCTGCATGAGGATGGGCCCGGCCCACGCATTCCCCGGTCTCTCGGTATTCTTCGGATCCCACGAGCCCGGCTGCTCCGCCGTGACGAACATGATGAACTTGTTGAAGACCACTTGGCCCATGAGCTCGAAGTCTTCGTCCAGCACTCCCAGTCTCACGATCGGGCTCAAGTTCGGCGGAGCAACCCACACGGTGTACTCCACCTTGGGTGGTCCCCGGAGTCCGTCGACAGCGAGGTGGACATCGTAGATGTACCGACCATCCACGGATACGGCGATGCCGAACGGTGACTGAGCGAACGTCTTGGTCACGTATCCTACGGCCCCAGGCGCTCTACTCGTGGGCGCCATACGGATGTCGTAGTAGTCGGCAGTGGCGGCCGCATCAGGCGCCGCCATGCAGATGCGTACGACGGGATCGGGCACGTCGGCAGAAACGGGTTCTACCTGCCACAGCGGCGAGGCGAAGAAAAGCGTGCAAGCCACCAGGAGGGTCGGGACCCGGATACACGGAGCGGTCAACTCGCCCAGTAGCCGTTTACGCATCGTCATTCCTCCACAAGAAGCCACACTCAACTCCCCAAAATTACCAAGGTGACTGCAGGGCTGCAAGAGAACGCCGGGGGGATAGTCCCTGAATTCATAGGGTTACGAGTTCTCCGAGGTCTGAAAGAGGCGCTCGACACGCTCGGTCTGAACCGTCGGCCCCACCAACGAGATGACCACATAAGTCAGCAGCGAAAGCGCGAGCGCGGGAAAGACCTGGTGAAGCGCCGCCGACCAGGGCGTGTATCGCCAAAGGAACAGAGGCGCCAGTCCCGCAGCGTACGAACCGATCACGGCTGCTCCGCTTCCTCTTCGCCAGTACAGCCCCAGGACGATGGCTGGAAGGAAGCAAGCACCGTACAGGCTGCCTGAGAGAGCCGTGAGGGTCACGATGCCCCCGGGCGGATTCAAGGCGATCATGGCGGTCACCAGCGCGAAGACGCCCACGTAGAAACGCGTCGCACGTAACGCCGCCGTATCGGAGCCTGCGGGTCGAAACACGCCCACGATATCCCGCTCGGTAGTCGACGCCATGACCAGGAGCACGCTGTCCAAGGACGACATGGCGGCGGCGACCATTGCCACCAGAAGGAATGCAGCCCCCAGTGAAGAGAACACGCCCTCCGTGGCCAGCAGCGTGGGCACGACCAGGTCCGTGTCTTCGACGTTGCCCGGGATGATTCGCCGCGCATACAGGCCCACCGGAACGAGCAGGGAGTACACCGCCGCGAAGGTGAGTGTGCTCACCAGCATGCCCGTGCGTGTAGCCTGCGCGTCTTCGAGGGCGTAGAAGCGAGAGAGCTGACGTGGCTCGACGGCGAACTTGATGGTCCCGGCCACCAGGACACCGAAGAGGGTGGGCACCGCGACCCCGCCTCCCCAGGTGAAGAGGTGCGACGTCTCGGGAGCTTGACGGACGGTTTCGATGGCGCCGAGGCCGCCGGCCGCGCTCACTGTGCCCGCGAACAGCAGGATGGCCGCCGCCGCCATCACGACGCCCTGCACGGCGTCGGTCTTCACCACGGAGATGAAACCGCCGACCGCCGTGTACAACATGACCACCACGAAGACCAGGGCGATGGACACCTTGTAGGGGATGTCCATGAACGTCTCCAGGAGATTGCCGATCCCCTTGAAGACGGCGGTCATGTAGAAGAGACTCGCGAAGAGCACGATGATGGCTGCCAGGAACCGTGCAGCGTTGCTCTCGAAACGGAATCCGATGAAGTCGGGAACCGTAAGGGAATCCAGGGAGCGGGTGAAGGCTCTGAGCCGGGGGGCGACCACCGTCCACGCGAAGAAGGAAAAGCCCACAATGAAGGGCACGAGCAGGAGCCAAGGTGCTCCCCACGCGTGGGCCTGACCGGAGAACCCTATGAAGCTGTTGGTGCTCGAATAGGTTGCGAAGAAGGAAAGGCCGAGGACCACCCCTCCCATCCCCCGGCCTCCCACATAGTAGTCGGCCAGATCTTTCGTTTCCCTTTTTCCGGCGTAGGCGTGGAAGACCAGAAGCGCCGTGTAGAGTGCCAGCAACACATGGACGAGCCAGAACTCGCGCAGGTTGTCGAGAATCGCGCTCACCGCGAGTCCCCTGATGCAAACAGGGTCTTCAGGTCTTGTTTCTGCACCTTGCCCATGCTGTTACGCGGGAGTTGTTCGACGATCTTGAGGTCTCCTGGCACCTTGTACGGAGCGAGTCGGTCTCGAGCCCAGGCCAGCAGCGCCTGGACGTCGAGGGCTGTCTTGTCCACCGGAACGACGGCCCCGCAGAGGCGCTCCCCCAACTCGGGGTCGGGCACACCCACCACCGCGCAGTCTTCAATGTCCCGGTGCTCTCTCAACGTCTCCTCGACCTGTAGGGCCGACACCTTGTAGCCGCTCGTCTTGATGATGTCCACAGACAGCCGGCCGAGGAGACGGTAGTAACCGTCCTCTTCGACCGCCAGGTCTCCGGTGCGGAACCAGTCGTCCCGGAACGCCTGAGCCGTTTCTTCGGGGCGACGCCAATACTCCGAGAAGACACCTGGCCCTCGGACCTCCAGCTCCCCGGGGACACCCGGGTCCGAGACCATGACGCCCTCGTCGTCGACACGACGTATCTCCACGGCCGGAAGGGGTTGGCCCACGTGGCCCGGCCGTCTCTCTCCCCGAAGGGGATTCGAGAGGCCCATGCCGATCTCGGTCATTCCGTACCGCTCCAGCAGCACCTGGCCGGTGACTTCCCGCCATCGCTCGAGGACGCTGATCGGGAGAGCCGCCGAGCCGGACACCATGAGACGCATCTTTCGGGCTCCTTCGCTCCACCGCTCCCGGTCCTCCGGGTCTGCTTCATCCCAGGCCCGGAGGAGCCGGACGAAGACGGTGGGCACGGCCATGAACAGAGTGATATCACCGCGAGCGAAGCGCTCCCACGTTTCGGTGGCGTCGAAGCGGGGCAATATCTGGCAGCAGGCACCCGACCACAGGGCGCACGTGACCACATTGACGATCCCGTGCACATGATGGAGCGGCAACACGAGCAGGATGTGGTCCCTCTCGCTCCATGCCCACGCGCGGACCAGGGAGCCGACCTGCGCGTTCACGTTCGCATGAGTCGTGACCACGCCCTTCGGGCGGCCGGTGGTACCGCTGGTGTAGATCATCAGGGCTCGCCGGTTCTCGGAAACCTCGAGAGGGTCTGATCCGTCCGGGCGAGCATGGGTTGCCTCCGCCGCATCGTTGGATACCACCGTGGCACACAGCTCTCCCGAGTCCAGGACGGGCAGTCCTCTCTGCTTGGCAAGCGTAACCACTCGCTCGGCCAGCGACGGATGTACTACCACCGCCGCGGGCTCGGCGTCGTCGAGCACGTAGGCCAACTCGGGTGTCGGGTGCGAGATCGCCAGCGGGACGGCGACGCCTCCTGCTCGCCAGATTCCCCACTGAACCGCCACGTGCTCGAACCCGGGCGGGATCAGGTAGGCGATCCGGGCCTCCGTGAGATCTCTAACGCCACGAGGGGCCAACTCTCCAACGGGCGCCGGCAGGCCCGGGACGGTCGTCAACAGACGGTCGGCAACATGGTGGGACGCCGAGAGCAAATCCCCGTACGTGAAGACGCCTTCGGGACCGAGGATAGCGATCCGGTCGCCGTGAGCGCGTGCCCGGCGGACGAGCGTAGGTTCCTGCGACGGAGACATGTGTGGCGGGTTCGAGATCATCGGAGGCCGAAGCTAGGGTCCGATGTCCCACGCGGCCATCACATGGCGGTGTGGGCCAGGTTCCTCCTCCACCGGCGGCCGCCGAGCAGGCCCGGAACGGTGGAGTCCTCAGCGATCGACGACCTTCCACCACCGCGCCAGTCCGACATGACCGACACGTTGAGCGCGCCGAGGAGCCCATCTATCGCGTGCCGACCCCGGCCCAGGGCGAACCGATAGAGCTTCCTGAACAGAAACCGTGACGTTCCCCCGAGCGCCCCTCCACCCAGGAGACCCAGCGCACCCACCAGTGGCACGAGTCCTAGTGTGCCCAGGCCCAAGGCCGTGGCCACAGCCACTCCCCCTCCGACCCCCCCCGCCAGCCCGCCGAATCCGGCAGCGGCACCCGTCAGGGTCCCGAAGATTCCGCCGGCGATTCGCTGTCCGGCTCGCAGCGGACATCGTACGACGACCCGACAGGACTCTTCATCCACCGGATGGATGGAGACCATGATCTGCTTGATGCCCGGGTGGGACATGTCGTGCTCAAAGGGGGTGTAGCTCAGGGGCATGGCGGCAGGCACGTCAAAGACCATGACACCCCCGTCCGACATGTCGCCCTGGATGTCACGTACCGCGAGATTATAGGGCGCGTTCGGAAAAACGCCCTGCATGGTCTCGTAAATGGCATCGGGGGTTGCTGCCATGATCCGCTGGACCTCGAGGAACTCCGGAGGGCTCCCGAGCAACCTCTCCGCGACCCTGTTCAGCACGGACCTCTCGTGATGCCCGACGGCATTTTGTGCAGTGACCTCTGCGAGGGCCGCATCCACGAACTCCCCGGCGATGCCGGCCTCCTCCGCGGCCTGCCGCACATGATCCAGGGCATATCCTGCAGTGTCCGGTTCAGAGACATCGGGTTCAGCCTCGAGCAGAGACGTCTTTTCGATTCGCCGGGCCGCCTCAGACTGCAACTCTGCCGCCCGCTGCCACAGACGGGCCGCCATCTCCTCGCTCAAACGCTGTTGTTCGTCGTTGCTCATTTCACACTGCGCATGGTCGCCGGGACTCCGTTCCGCAGATTCTGTCTCCAAGCAAGATACGTGGAAGCCTTCTCACAAATTCCTATTACCGCAGGCGCTTCCGGAAGCAGTATACGTATAGTTGTATCGTGACCATACGTACGCCCCCGGTTCACACGTACGACCCACCCCAACACCCTCCCGCCCCAGCCTGCGCGAAAAGGGGAGTAGGGTGATCCGCCATCGGAATGTTGGGGGAGCGAGGCGCCGTGACCTCTCCCGGACCCGTCTGCCGCGAAGCGGTGGTAGCGTAGCGGGGTTCGGGAGAGGTCACGGCGCCTCACTCCCGTCCACCACGAGTGAAGGATCACCCGACTCCCAGCGACTAATCCGCGCCCTCGAAGAACGGGTTCTCTCCGGACGCGTGGTCCGTCACGTCGTGGATGACCGTGATCTCCGGAACCGCCTGGCGCACCATGCGCTCCACGCCCTGACGGAGCGTCATGCGTGACATGGCGCATCCCTGGCAGCCGCCGCCCATCTCCAGGTAGATCTCGGTGTCTTGGACGTCTACCAGGGTGATGACGCCGCCGTGTGAGGCGATGGCGGGGTTGATCTGGTCCTCGAGGATCTCGCGGACCTTCTGCGCCAAGGCGCCTGTGGGCGTGGTGGCGGGGGTGGTGGGGCCGGCCGCCAGCCGTACCTCGAATCCGCTTTCGTTCACCCTCTCGACGAAGTCCACCGTGGCATCTTCTAGACGCGGAGCCGTCCCCTCGTTGACCACGATCGTGAGACCGCTCACATCCAACTCGATCTCGTCGCCGTGAATCTCGTCGGATCCCACCAGGGTCAGCTCGAACTCGGGCGCTGAAGGAGTGCCACCGGAGACGGCGATTCGCAGTGCCGTGAGCTCACCGCCGCTCTGGTCCAAGTAGCTGCGCACCATTTCGAGGGCTCTGTCCGTCAGCGTCATCATCGAAGAACACTCCTGCCGGTTACGGATCCGGGCTTTCCGGGTTGGGTCGGCGCGGTATACCCGCGAATCTTTCCGGGGTTCTCCTGTCGGTTGATGAGGCGAGGGGGCGTGTCTAGCTTCCACCTCCTCGCAGGACCACCGCCGCGCCTATCGGATCGACCCAACGTCTTGGTGGCTCGCGAACTTCGGAAACGGAACAGTAGATGGCCGACGCTCAATTGATGGATAAGCTCACGTCCCTGGCCAAGCGCCGGGGATTCATCTTCCAGTCCTCCGAGATCTATGGAGGAACGGGTGCCGTTTGGGACTACGGACCCCTAGGAGTCGAGCTCAAGCGCAACGTCAAAGATCGCTGGTGGAGCACCATGGTCCATCAGCGCGACGACGTCGAGGGACTGGATGCCTCCATCCTGATGAATCCCAAGGTATGGGAGGCTTCGGGCCATGTGGACGGATTCACGGACCCGCTGGTCGAGTGCTCGGCCTGTCACCGGCGTTTCCGGGCCGATCTCCCCGAGGTGGAGAACGGACAATGTCCCACGTGCGGGACCAAGGAAGCGTTCGGTGAGCCGCGCTTGTTCAACCTCATGTTCAAGACCTTCATGGGGCCGGTCGAGGAAGACGCGGCCGTCATCTACCTTCGCCCAGAGACGGCTCAGGGGTCGTACGTCAACTTCCTGAACGTGCAGACGTCGTCGCGGCAGAAGATCCCTTTCGGGATCGCCCAGATCGGGAAGGCGTTCCGGAACGAGATCACGCCCGGAAACTTCATCTTCCGGACCCGCGAGTTCGAACAGATGGAGCTTCAGTTCTTCGTGGAGCCCGGTGAGGACGACGAGTGGTTAGATTACTGGATGCACGCGCGCATGGATTGGCACCTCTCCCTCGGGATCCGCAAGGAAAAACTCCGCTTCCACGAACATGGACCCGACGAGCTGGCCCACTATGCGAAGAAGGCCTTCGACATCGAGTACGAGTATCCCTTCGGCTGGAAGGAGTTCGAGGGCATCCACAACCGGACCGACTTCGATCTCTCGCGTCATCAGGAACACTCCGGCAAGAGGCTGGAGTACATCGATCCGGCCGAGGGCAAGAGGTTTGTGCCGTACGTGGTGGAGACGGCGGTTGGGGTGGACCGGACCGTTCTCGTGGCTCTGGTGGACGCCTACCGTGAGGAAGAGATCGAAGGTGACACGAGAGTGCTGCTGGCCCTGGATCCGGGATTGGCGCCGATCAAGGTTGCCGTGTTCCCCTTGGTAAAGAAGGATGGTCTCCCCGAGGTCGCCAAGAAGCTCGATGCCGATCTTCGCGGGGCTGCGATTCCGTCGTTCTATGACGCCGCTGGGTCGATCGGGAAGCGCTACAGACGGCAGGATGAAGCGGGGACTCCGTGGTGCGTTACGGTGGACGGGCAGACCCTGGAAGACGGCACCGTCACCGTGCGTGACCGGGACACGCTGGAGCAAGTGCGCGTGAGTGCCGAGTCGGTGCCGGAATGGGTGCGAGGACGGCTGTCCGGATCCTGACCGGACTCCTGTCAGGAGTGGACGGGTCGACGAAGGGCGCTCCGGCTCCCATGTTACCCGCTTGCTCGGAGAGGGCCTGGGCGCGCTAGAGGGCTCTTCAACCTGAATCCGGAGGCGTCGTTGTCTTCCAAGTCCGAAGTCTTCAGTTCTCGCTGGGGCATGCTCCTGGCCATGCTGGGCATGGCCGTGGGCACCGGAAATATCTGGCGCTTCCCCCGTATCGCCGCGTCGAACGGTGGCGGGTCGTTCCTGGTGGCTTGGGTGGTCTTTCTCCTGCTCTGGTCGGTCCCTCTGCTGATCCTGGAGTTCGGGATGGGCAAGGCCACCCGGTCGGGCACGATCGGGGCGTTCGTGAAGACCATCGGGCCCAAGTTCGCCTGGATGGGTGCATGGGTGGCCTTCGTTGCCACCGCCATCATGTTCTACTACAGCGTTGTCATGGGATGGACCATCCGGTTCTTCCTGGCGGCGATTATGGGAGACATCCCGTCGGCCGTTCCCGAGGCGTTCTGGGATGGCTTCGCGGGTACGCCTTGGGCTCTCGTAACGCACGTGGTTGCCATGGGGCTGGGGTTATTCGTGGTGTCCAAGGGAGTGAAGGGCATCGAGACGGCAGCCAAGATCCTGATCCCCAGCCTAATTATTCTGGTCGTCATTCTGGCCATTCGGGCGGTGACGTTGCCGGGAGCGTCCGCCGGCCTGGCATTCCTCTTCACGCCGCACTGGGCCGATCTTGCAGACTCCAAGATCTGGCTCGAGGCGCTGACCCAGAATGCATGGGACACGGGCGCCGGGTGGGGTCTGGTCCTGACGTACGCCATCTACATGAGGAGCCAGGAAGACACCGCCCTCAACGCCTTCGTGATCGGCTTCGGCAACAACTCCATGTCGCTCTTGGCCGGCATCATGGTGCTGGCGACCGTGTTTTCCGTAATGCCCGACGCTGCCGATCAGATCGTGGGCGCGGGCAACGAGGGGCTGACCTTCATTTGGGTCCCCCAGCTGTTCGCGCTCATTCCGGGTGGGCGCTTCTTCATGTCGCTCTTCTTCCTGGCTCTCGTGTTCGCCGCCTGGACGTCACTCGTGGCCATGATCGAGCTCGCCAGCCGGATTCTGATCGATCTGGGCATGACCCGCGGCCGGGCCATCACTTTGGTAGGGACCGCAGGGATACTTTTCGGCGCACCCAGCGCACTCAACTGGTCAGACACAGCAGGAGCCGGGCCGTTCTTCGCCAACCAGGACTGGGTGTGGGGTGTGGGGCTGATGCTCTCGGGCTTCTTCTTCGCGTTCGCCGTTCTTAAGTACGGCGTCACGCGGTGGAGAGAGCAGTTCATCAACACGGGCGACTCGGACATCCATATCGGAGCCTGGTGGGACTGGACAATCCGCTTGGTGATCGTCGAGTCGATCATTCTCATGGGCTGGTGGTTGTACCAGGCTCAAGGGGGGTCGTTCGTCGAGACATGGACCCTGTTCTCCGCTTTCAACGTGGGCTCGGTCCTGATCCAGTGGGTGATCGCTCTCGGCCTCCTCTATTTCCTGAACGGCTGGTTGGTGGCGCGGCTTCCGGGTGCAGCCCTCGCGACCGAAGCGGGCACCGGTGGCCCTGGTCCGGTCGGGGATAGCCCGGATGCCGGTGGTGGAGGCCCGGAGGTCGGGTAGGCCGGGCTTCGGCACTCATGGCGAGGGAGTCCAGGAAGGCTAAGACGGAACGCGCAGCGGAGGTCTTCTCCCTGCTGGTGAACGAGTATCCGGATGCCCATTGTGCGCTCGATCATCTCGGCGCCTACCAGCTCGGTGTCGCGACCATCCTCTCTGCCCAGACCACGGACGAGCGGGTCAACATGGTCACGCCGGCTCTGTTCGAGCGGTACCCCACGCCCCGGGATCTGGCGAGCGCCGACCAGGCAGACGTAGAGGAGATCATCCGCTCCACCGGGTTCTTCAGAAACAAGGCCAAGAACATCATCGGTTTTGCCCTCGGTGTGACCGAGGAGCACAACGGCGAGGTTCCCCGCACCATGGCGGATCTCAACGCGCTGCCCGGCGTCGGACGAAAGACCGCCAACGTCATATTGGGCAATGCTTTCGGGATCGATGAGGGTGTGGTGGTAGACACGCACGTCAAGCGTATCTCGAGCCTGCTCGGATTCACTCAGGAGAAGACACCGGAGAAGATCGAGCAGGATCTCATGGGACTCTTTCCCAGGGATAGGTGGACACTGCTTTCCCATCTCGTGATCTTCCACGGCCGGCAGGTGTGTGACGCCAGGAAACCGCGCTGCGAGGCGTGCTCCCTTTCCCACCTGTGCCCGTCGTCTAGAGTCTGACAAACGGGCCATGGGCCTCCGGCAAGAAATGGAGAACTCGGGCGTAGGAGTTAGTCGACCGGGATGTCGGAGTCAGTCGGCCTGCTTGACCCGTGCGGCTCGACGGTGGGAGCTTTGGAATGGGCCAGGGCGCCCCATCGGCTTATGCACCCCGGGAACTGTTTCCCCATGACCCTCGATTGGACCACTGGGAGTACACGTTGAGCGAAACAATGCCCGACCGGGCCGACGCGCTGGCGCTCCTCGAGAGCTGGGTAGAGAACGAAGGGCTCAGAAAGCACATGCTGGGCGTGGAGGCCACGGTGCGTCACTACGCCCGTATGCACGACGAGGACGAAGATCTGTGGGGCATGACCGGACTACTTCACGACCTGGATTGGGAAAGGTACCCGGACGAGCATCCGCATCGAGGGCTGAGGGAGCTCGAGGAACGAGGTTATCCGATGGAGATCATTCGTGCGGTGGAGACACACGCACCCAACCGCACGGGCAAGGAGCCCGAGTCTCTTCTCGAGCGTGTTTTGTTCGCCTGTGACGAGCTCTCCGGACTCGTCTATGCGTGCTGCCTGGTCAGGCCCAACGGAATCGACGACCTGAGCCCCAAGTCGGTGACCAAGAAGCTGAAGGACAAGGCGTTCGCCGCCGGAGTCGACCGTGACGACGTTGCGCGCGGTGTGGAGCTTCTGGGAATCGAGCGGGCGGAGCACATCCAGAACGTTATCGACGGGATGAGGACCATCGGCGACGTTCTGGGGATCCGAGCGGAGGACAAGGTCTAGTGTCCCGTCCGCTGGGCTCCTTCGGCAGAACACGAGTGTGCCGTAGGCTTCTCCCGCTTGTCACGCCCTTCGCCGCGCTTCTTCACGGCCAGGTCGCTGCCCAGGACGTAGAGATGCTGGCCCGCGAATACGGCACCCCCATTCCCGAAGGCTATTACACGGAGCTTCAGCGAGATCCGAATGCTTATCGGTTCGGACGGGGCTGGCGTCCCGAAGCACGAGTCGACGCTCCTCGGCTACTCCGTAACCGTGACTCTCGCGGCGCGGCCACTTTGGGCCGCCGTGGGGGAGGTGTGAGCGGGACGTTCACGTTCCCACTCATCCTGGGGCTCTACCTGGACACGCCGGGTATCCCCAGCGGCAAGGTGGGGTGCCGCGCACCCTGTACCGTGGGCCCCCCGGCCGAGCCGCTCACGCGTGAGATCATCCAGCGCGAATTCTTCGATGGCCCCAACAGCATTCTCAGCACGATCCCCGAGTTCTACACGGAGGTCTCGGGGGGCCGGGTAACCCTTGTGGGAGACAGCCACGACTGGTTCCAGACCAGCCTTACGGGGGCCCAGGTGACGGGAGACAGTGACGGCCTCAGCAGCACGGATATGGTCGGAGAATTCATCATCGAGATTCTCGTGAGACTCGATGACGGAGCCGTAGACTGGGGGCAGTATGACAACGACGGGCCCGATGGGGTTCCGAACTCCGGCGACGACGACGGCTTCGTAGACGTGCTCACGGTCATGCACCCGACGGCAGGAGGAGAGTGTTTCGTCAGTGGCGTTGGACGCGTCTGGTCCCACCGTTGGCAGCTCTCCGCTTCGGCCGCAGCCGCCGTAGATCCGATCTTTCACGCTTACGTGACTCAGACTGCCTCTGCTAACGGAGGCCAGATCCTGGTCGACGACTATGCCATTGTGGCGGCGCTAGGGTGCGATGCGCAGCACGTCAACCAGATCGGTATTTTTGCGCATGAGCTGGGCCACGGATTCGGCCTTCCCGACCTGTACGCGGTGGGCGGTAGCCACGCCGGTGTGGGACGATGGGGCCTCATGGGCTCGGGCGCGTGGGGCTGCACCGGCGGGATTCCCGCGATTCCCTGCCACATGACGGCTTGGAGCAAAGAAGCTCTCGGGTGGGCCAACGTGACGACGCTCGCTCCGGACGCCGATCTGGGTGTGATAACACTGGACCCCGTGGAAACCTCGGGAGACATCATTCGAATCGAGGCCGGGGACGGGAGCGGGGACTACCTGTTATTGGAGAATCGCCAACCCATCGGGTTCGACGTCAACCTCTTCTCGCCGGGCCTACTCGTCTGGCAGATCGACGAGGACATGGTGTCCAGCCGATGGGCCTCCAATACCGTCAACTCGTCCTCCGGGCGTATGGGTGTCTGGCTGCGGCAGGGGGACGGCGAGAACGATTTGGCACTGGGCACGCAACGGGGCGATTCCGGTGATCCCTTCCCGGGCTCGTCGGGCCAAGACCAGTTCACGGCGGGGTCCGCTCCGGCGGCCTTTACGTTCGACGGCCTCAACGGCCAGGATGGAGTGCCCCAGGGCAGGGCTGCAGGCATAACGCTGCTCGACATCCAGCAGGTGGGTGACCAGGTGCGATTCCGCGCTCTTACCCGGTACCAGACTCTCACGCTCCAGGCTACCGGTGCGTTGGGACCCGTGCCGTTCCGGGTGGACGGGGTGGAGACCGGCGACAACCCTGCCAGCGTCGTGTCGGCACCGTTCCAGAGACATGTGATCGAGGCGGCGGGCGGAGAGGAATCGGTGGACGGCTTCCGCAACGGGTTCGTCGCATGGGACGACGGTGCTGAACGAAACCGTGAATGGACCACGGAGCTCTCCGACGTGACGCTCATCGCGACGTACGGGAATCCTGAGGTGCGTTTCGACCTGACCCTCCAGCGTCCCGTGCCGGGAGTCGACGCCGGTCGCATCGTTACGAACCCCCCATCGGAACCGGGGTGGCTACAGCTCGGTGCAGAAGTGAGCATCGGTGTCGATACCAACATCGGCTTCGCCTTCCGGGAGTGGACTGGAGCGCTAGCCGGTCAGCCGAACCCGGCACTGATCACACTCACCGAGCCGGCGGTGGCCGGTGCCGAGTTCGACATCACGTTCGGGCTCGCCGGGGCACCCACGCTGAACTTCGATTTCGATGGGGCTACGCCGACCTCCCTCAGGATTTCCGTGGAGAACGGAAACCCACCCGTCACCTGGCAACAGTTCGGAGAGCTTCCCTCCGGGATGCATTCGCATGCCAACCGGGGTGTGGTCCACGGTACTCCGCGCGAGATGGGGGAATTCGATGTGACGCTGTGGGCCACGGACGCCATCGGCCTCACCGCTTCGGCTGCGCTCAGCATCTCGGTGGGCCCACCCAGCTCCGGTCTCCGGGAAATGGCCAACCAATTTCTCCTCGAACCGATGGACCCCAACCTTGCAGACTTCCTGGACTATCAAGGCGATCGGGACGGCGAGTACGACCTGGGGGATTTTCGGGCCTGGATCGTAGGCCACCCAGAGCACCCCGCGACGCAGATGATGCGAGCCGCGGATCCCATCGTCGTCCCCCTCTTCCTCCGGAAGGAGGAGTCACGATGAGGCGGGCGCTCGTTATGGTAGCGTTGGCCTCCGGGGTGCTGGTCGGCGCATGTGACTCGGGCCCCAAGGGTCCCGGACAGCTCACCGGCAGACTGCGGTCGGGGCCGATCCCGGTGGGTGCGATTGTGCTGGAGTTTACGGGTACCGGTATCACGGGCTTCTCCGGTGTGGGGGCGACCAAGGTTTTCTTCGCCGAGAATGAGCCCGGTGTATTCCGGGTCGTCATGGTGACTCCGACCGCGGGCGAAATGAACTTCCTGATTAGCGTCGAGGACTTGGAGGCTCCCTTGCCCACCGTCAATTCCGTCGAGGCGGTCGATTCCAACAACGGAGGCCTCGGCGACCTCACCGGAATCTCGGTCGAGGTGAAGCATTAGCTTGCGTCCCGAGCTTGTCGGTCTGAGAATACGCTCATGACTACATCCACTGTGATCACCATGGTTCTGGTCTTGGGCTTCGTCTGGGGCGGCTTCGCGTTCTTCCTTTTGACGGCGGTCCGCAAGGAGTCCGATAAGGGCGATTGAGCGGGCCTCGAGACCACCCGCGGCGCCTCCCCCAGCCGCCTTGTGCTGCATCGCCAGATCCGACACCTTTCGCCGCGATGTACGCTCCGCTTTTCCTACCGTGGACCCGCCCCGCTCGTGGCGGCCCAACCCCCCCCTGTTCAGCCATTGCCTAGACGTACCGACCTCGACTCCATTCTCATCTTGGGCTCCGGTCCCATCATCATCGGGCAGGCCTGCGAGTTCGACTACTCCGGCACCCAGGCGGTTCGCGCCCTGAAGGAAGAGGGCTACCGGGTTATTCTGGTGAATTCGAATCCGGCCACCATCATGACCGACCCGGACGTGGCGCATCGGACGTATATCGAGCCCCTGACGCCCGACTGGGTGCAGCGCGTGATCGAGAGGGAGAAGCCCGACGCCCTCTTGCCGACCATGGGTGGGCAGACGGCGCTGAATATTGCCATGGACCTCGACGCAGCCGGCGTGCTCGCAGAGCACGGTGTCGAGCTCATCGGAGCCAACGCCCGCTCCATTCGCATGGCCGAGGACCGTGAAGAGTTCGCGGCCGCGATGAGGCGCATCGGCCTCGATCTGCCTCATGGTGGTTTCGCCCGCACGATGGACGAGGCCATGGCCGTCGGAGAGGACGTGGGATATCCGGCCATCATCCGGCCGAGCTTCACCATGGGGGGTACGGGCGGAGGCATCGCCTACAACCTCGACGAGTTCGTGGCGGCCGTTCGGCGGGGTCTCGATGCCTCGCCCATCACCGAAGTACTCATCGACCGCAGTGTCATCGGTTGGAAGGAATACGAGCTCGAAGTCGTTCGAGATGCTTCAGACAACGTGATCATCGTCTGCTCGATCGAGAACTTCGACCCCATGGGGGTCCACACCGGCGACTCCATCACCGTAGCACCGGCTCAGACCCTGACCGACGTCGAATATCAGCTCATGCGCGACGCGGCGATCGCCATCATCCGTGAGATCGGGGTGGAGGCCGGGGGTTGCAACATCCAGTTCGCCCTGGACCCGGACAGCGGCGAGATGCTGATCGTGGAGATGAACCCGCGCGTGTCGCGCTCGTCGGCCCTGGCCTCCAAGGCCACCGGCTTTCCCATCGCCCGTGTCGGGGCCAAGCTCGCCGTCGGCTATCTCCTGAACGAGTTGCCCAACGACATCACCAAGACCACGCCCGCCTCCTTCGAGCCCACGCTCGACTACGTCGTGGTCAAGTTTCCGCGGTTCGCGTTCGAGAAGTTCCCAGAGGTGAATCCGATTCTCGGGATTCAGATGAAGGCCGTCGGAGAGACCATGGCCATCGGTCGAACGTTCCGGTCGGCCTGGCAGAAGGGGATTCGGGGCCTGGAGACCGGTCGTATCGGCTGGACGACAGGTGATCGTCTCGAAGATGACGGGCTCGAGTCGGTCGAGCCCGAGGCTCTACTGGCGGCGCTCAGGAGGCCCACGGCAGAGCGGCACTTCCAGCTGAAGCGAGCCCTGGAGAGCGTTGACGGTGACGGAGGTCGTGGAGCTGACGATGGTGATGTGGGTGAGGGTCGGTCACCGCGGACTATCGAAGAGATCCAGCAGGCTACCGGAATCGACCCGTGGTTTCTTCATCAGCTGCTGGAAATCATCAGAGACGAACGATGGTACGCCGGGCTCGAAGCGGTAGGCCCGGACGAGGTCCGCCTGATGAAACGAAACGGGTTCTCGGACGCACAGCTCGCCGGGCTTCGCGGTGAGGAAGAGTCTGAGGTCCGGAGTAGGCGCTGGGAGTGGGATATCCGGCCGACCTACAACGTCGTAGACACCTGTGCCGGTGAATTCCCGGCCGAGACGCCCTACTACTACTCCTCGTACGAGGAGGAGGACGAGTCGGCACCGTCGGATCGCGAGAAGATCATCATCCTCGGCAGTGGGCCCAACCGGATCGGACAGGGGATCGAGTTCGACTACTGCTGCGTGCAGGCGGTGTTGGCTCTTCGCGAGGCCGGGTACGAGACGATCATGATCAACTCCAACCCGGAGACTGTCTCCACGGATTTCGACGTCAGCGACAAGCTCTATTTCGAGCCCCTGACCTTCGAGGACGTGCTGGAGATCGTCGAGCGGGAGAAGCCCATTGGGGTCATCGTTCAGCTCGGCGGGCAGACGCCGCTGAACCTCGCCCATGCGCTGCATGAGGCGGGGGTGCCCATCCTTGGAACGTCCGTGGACGCCATCGACAGGGCCGAGCACAGGGGTCGTTTCGAGAAGGTTTGCCGAATCGTCGGGGCTACGGCCCCCAAGAACGGTATGGCAACCAGTGAGGAGGAGGCCCTCGCCATCGCCGAGGATATCGGCTACCCGGTGCTCCTGCGTCCCAGCTACGTCCTCGGTGGGCGGGCCATGGAGATCGTGTACGACGCGACCTCGCTGATGGGATATTTCGAGCGGGCGGTTCGGGCGTCACCCGATCATCCGGTCCTCGTGGACCGCTTCATCGAGGACGCGTTCGAGGCCGATGTAGACGCCCTCTGCGACGGGACCGACGTCGTCATCGGTGGAATCATGCAGCACATCGAGGACGCGGGCGTTCACTCGGGGGATTCGTCCTGCGTTCTGCCGCCCTACCTGCTCGGGGCCGCGGAGCTGGAGGAGATCAAGGACAAGACGCGAAAGTTTGCGTTGGAGCTCGGCGTGGTGGGGCTCCTCAACATCCAGTACGCCATCCGAGACGGTGTGGTTTACGTCCTGGAGGTGAATCCCAGGGCCTCTCGCACGGTCCCCTTCGTCAGCAAGGCCACAGGTGTACCCTTGGCTCGCCTCGCTGCCCGGATCATGGCCGGCGAGAAGATCGCCGATCTGGACATTCCGGAAGAGCCGGTCGTTGCGGGAGTGGCGGTCAAGGAGGCGGTGTTCCCGTTCGACCGCTTCGAGGTCGATGTTCTGCTCGGCCCGGAGATGCGATCCACCGGTGAAGTCATGGGGTTCGACGACTCCTTCGGAATGGCCATCGCCAAGGCCCAGGCCGCATCCTACAACCTTCTGCCCGTCAAAGGCGGAACGCTGGTCGTGACCGTCAACGATCGGGACAAGGCCACGGTCACGCCGATTCTGCGCCGGCTGGACGATCTCGGATTCGTGATCTGGGCCACCAAGGGCACGCACGAATATCTGACGCTCCTGGGGATTAAGTGCGATCAGGTCTACAAGGTGGGTGAGGGACGCCCGGACATCGTAGACCAGATCGTCTCGGGCAAGGTGGATCTCCTGATCAACACACCCATGGGCAAGAAGTCTCAGTACGACGACTACGCTATGAGGCGCGCCGCAATCACCCACAAGGTCCCGTACTTCACGACCATGTCGGCGACGAGTGCAGCATGTGACGCTCTGATCGCGTTGCGCTCACGGACCTACACGGTCCGCACGATCCAAGAGCGCATCGCCGACGCCCGCGAGCGTGCGGTGGCGGGCGCCGGTGACTGATCCTACTCCGGTAGGATTCCTCCTCCACCCGGCGTCACCCCTCCATGATACCGGCTGGGGACACCCCGAACATCAGGGCCGTCTCAGGTCCCTCGCTTCTGCCGTGGGTCAGGATCTGCTCGCGCTCCACGACAGGGTCATCCAGGTCGAGGCCGGCGAGGCCACGGAAGAGGACCTGCTGCGTGTGCACTCCACGGCTCATGTGGAACTCATCCGTACTGCCGCCGAGCGAGCGGAGCGAGAGGCCACGCTGATCCGGCTCGATCCCGACACCGTCGTTTCCCCGGCCTCTTGGCGAGCGGCGACCGGCTCGTCGGGTGCGCTTCTTACGGCGGCAGAGGCAGTTTCGGCCGGAACGCTGGCGTCCGCGTTCGTGGCGACCCGTCCGCCCGGCCACCACGCCACTCCAGACAAGGCCATGGGGTTCTGTCTCATCAACCACGTGGCTGTTGCCACCCGGTGGCTTCAGGCGACCGGGCGAGCGGAGCGTGTGCTCATCGTGGACTGGGACGTACACCATGGCAACGGCACCCAGGACGTCTTCTATGCCGACGGCAGCGTATTCTATCTGTCCTTGCACCAATGGCCCCACTATCCGGGCTCAGGAGCGAGCGACGAGAGAGGTGTGGGCGAAGGAGAGGGGTGGACGCTCAACGTGCCACTGCCGGCGGCGACACCTGCGGACGAGTACAGACGCCACTTCTGCGAAGCTCTGACCCAGGCACTGCAAGTGTGTAATCCGGACTTCGTATTGATTTCCGCCGGATTCGACGTCATGGCCGGCGACCCGCTCGGAGGCATGTTGTTGGAGCCGGCAGACCTCCACTCGCTGACGCGCGCCGTCATGGATCGGATCGAGGACGGCGTCGGACTCGTGGCGGCTCTGGAAGGCGGGTACGATCCCAAACGGACCGGTCTCGGCACGGCCCAGGTGCTCAGAGCGCTAGCCGGCATCGATCTGGATTAAGACGATCGTCGGGTGGGCTCCTTTCCAGGCCCCCGGGGGTAGTTCATAGGATAGCTAATCCACGCTCGCACCCCGATCAGTGAAGGCATCGCGATGCTGAGAACTCTCCGGACCTGTGCCCTAGTAGTAGTCGCGGCCCTCGGCACATCGATGGTTCCCCTGGCGGCCCAGGACGGAGACGAGGCCCTGAGGAATCCTGTCGAGCCCCATCCAGTTGCCGACGAGGCTATCTCGCGCCTCAAGTCTCCCTACTGCCCGGGTCTCATGCTCGAGGTATGCACGTCGTATCAGGGGGCTCTGCTCAGGGACAGCCTTCAGGCCATGGCACGCGAGGGTGGGAGTACGGATGATCTCGTGGATTGGGTCCTCTCCCGTCATGGCGAGGAGTACCTAGCCTATCCGCGCGCGTCCGGCCGAGGGCTCCTCGCCTGGCTCGTCCCGCCGGGGGCGCTGCTTCTGGGAGTCGGAGTGGTCATCGTGGCACTCCGCCACATGCGAGATCCCACGCGCTTCGGAGCGGAGGTGGAGCAAGAGTTGTCCGCCGAGGATGAAGACAGGCTGAGAGAAGCACTTCGGGAAATGGATGCGGCGGAGGAGCCGATCTTCTAGGGCCTCGGGAGGTACATTGGCCCCCCGAGTGACGCCGATCTACGTTCCCGCATGACTCCGGACATCAACGGTCGAGAACGAGTTGCTGGGGGCGTGCCGTCTATGCTCGACCTGCTCCACCTGAGCAAGAGACCCTTATTCCCGCCGGGCGGCCTGGAGCTCTACCGCCAGATCGCTCTGCTTGCCGAGATGCGGCCCGACCACGAGGTCTTGGTGGTGCCGTCGGGTCTCGCCGTCACCCTCGAGTACTTCGTCGACGAGTACGACGTCCATGGCTCGGGCGTGGAAGATGACCCGCACTTGCTCGAGCGAGCCGAAGAGCGTCTACGGGGACTCGGATTGTTGGACCGGGTACACGTTCAGCTGGGCGAGATGGACAGCCTTCCGTTCCGCGACGGCATTTTCGACGTGGTCGTCGCGGAGCTCGGCCTGACATCTCACGTTGAGCCCGAGTCCGCCGTCGAGGAGTTGGTGAGGGTGGCCAAGCCCGGCGCCACCGTGGTGGTTGTTCAGCCGGTCTGGAAGGCACCGGTGGACCCGGAGCGGAGGGCGGTGTTGTCCGATCACTTCGGGTGCCGGCCGCTCATGCTCGTGGAGTGGAAGAGGATTTTGAGAGCTTCGGGCCTGGAGCGTCTTCACACCGAGGACTGGTCCGACGAAGGAACTTCGTTTCGTCCTCAGATCGCGAAGCCGTTCCCCGACTTCGCGGAGTTGTTCAGCCCGGGAGAAAAGTTGGGAATTTGGCGGCGGGCGCGACGGAGGTGGGGGTGGGGGGGGTTGTGGGCGGCTATGGCCAGGGAACGGGAGGTGCACAAGGTTCTCACGCGGGAGCGCATCCTGGGGCTCGACCTGGTCAAGGGTGTCAAAGCGGGGACGGCGCCGGGCGCCACTTTCCCCGCCTCGACCGACACCGAGCGGCCCGCCTCGGCGGGCCCGGAGACGCCCACTACCGAAGAAGAAGACGGCAGCCCGGAAGAGGAACAGGTTACCGGACTGCCCCTGTTCGGTGACGAGGCGGACGCCGATGCCTGACAACAACCCAAAGCGATGGGAGTGACGTGAGCAAGATTGCACCGATGACCGATCCGGAGCAGGTGGCCAAGGTCCAGGAGGCCCTCAAGGCCGGCGGCATGGACGGGTGGCTCTTCTTCGACTTCCGTGGCCTAAACCCGATAGCGAGTGCCATGGTGGGCCTGGGTTGGACCACGCGCCGCTCCTTCACGTTGGTGCCCGCCGAGGGGGAGCCGGTCGCCCTGATCCACGCCATCGAGCACTCCTCATGGCGCCATTGGCCCTGGGCCAAGCAGGACTATTCGGGCTGGCGGGAAATGGAGTCGAAACTCGCGGAGCTGGTCGAGGGGCGCACGCGCTTGGCCATGGAGGTCTCCTCGCGATCGAGCGTTCCCACTCTAGATCGCGTCCCGGCAAGGATGCTGGAGCTGTTTAAGGAGGTCGGGGTCGAGCCCGTGAGCTCCGGCGATCTGGTCTCCGCCTTCTACTCCGTGTGGTCCGAAGAGCAACTCGAGGAGCACAGGGGCTCGGCCGAGACGGTGCGCCAGGTTGCCCTCGACGCCTTTGCCAGGGCTGCGGATCACATCAGCCAGGGCGCTCCCCTTCTCGAGGGCCAACTGGGCGCTTGGATCCGATCGGAACTCACGGCCCGGGGCGTAGGAGTCGACACGGATACTCATGTGGCGATCGGTCCCAATGCCGCCGATCCGCACTACGATCCGCGTGACGCCGGTGCTTTGATCGAAGAGGGCGAGGTGTTACTCATCGATCTGTGGGGCAAGCAGACGGAGGATGGTGTGCCCGCGGACCAGACCTGGATGGGGATACTGGCGCACTCCGTGCCCGAGCGCGTGCAGACGATCTGGGAGGCAGTCCGCGGCTCTCGCGAGGCCGGTATCGGATTCCTTCAGGAGTGCCATGCCGAGGGACGTGATGTGCACGGCTTCGAAGTGGACGACGTGTGCCGACAGTTCCTTGTCGAGTCAGGCTTTGGCGACTTCTTCGTGCACCGTACCGGTCACTCGATGGATCTGGAGCTGCACGGCAGCGGGCCCAATCTGGACAACCTGGAGACCCGCGACGACCGCCTGCTGGTTCAGGGAGTCGGCTTCTCCATCGAGCCCGGCGTCTATATGGCGAACGATGTGGGCATCCGGAGTGAGATAAACGTGCACTTTGGAGCGGATGGCCCGGAGGTCACGCCTCTGGAGCGGCAGGACGAGATTCTACTGTTGTTGGACTGACCCCACCCTCGGTACCTCTGGCATCCGTGAGCTCATCACCTTCATTCGTCCAAGTGGCTTTGCCACTCCCCTTGGACCAGACCTTCACGTACTCCACGTCGGGTCCGGTCCCTGAGGCAGGGACAAGGGTTCTCGTGCCGTTCCGACGGGAGGAGCGCATCGGGTTCGTTGTCGGGGCGGCCGACAGTGAGGGCCGAAAGGGCATCCGGCCCATTCTCGCGGTCCTGGACCTCGAACCCGTGGTACCACCCGCTCAACTGCGCTTGGCCCGGTGGATGGCGGACTACTACATCGCGCCCCTGGGTATCGCCCTGAGAACGATGCTCCCGGCGGTCCTCTCTGATGCGTCTCGTGACGTCGTAGCTCTGACGGAGAACGAGATGGGGAGCCTCAAGCCGAGGGAGCGTCGACTGGTCGAGGCGATGGCAGCAGGAGGCCGCTCGCAGAGTGTTCGGGGTCTCCGCCGGGGGCTCGACATGGGCTCCATCTGGCCGGAGATCCGCGCGCTCTCGGCGCGGGGAATCCTGAGTCATGAGACTCTTCCCCCCCGGTCTCCGCCGGTGAAGACGGAGAGGGTCGTGCGGCTGGACCGGTGGATCGAGGATCTCGATGAGCTCGATCGTCTCTTCGGACGAGCACGGCGTCAGGCCGAGGCCTACCAGGCGCTGACGGCGTCCGGAGGCAACGTGGAGTTGGCGCATCTCACGGGTCAGGCAGGCTTCAGCCGGAGCGTGATTCAGGGGCTGGAGGACAAGGGACTCGCCGTAGTCGAGGACCGTGAGGTGCACCGTGACCCCTGCGCGCAGATTCCGGTGGAGGAGGAGGCCAGACACGAACCCACCGCCCGACAGGCTGCGGCGATCCGGACCCTCATCGACACCTTCGACGGTGGACCTTCGGAGCCGTTCCTGCTTCACGGCGTGACCGGGTCGGGCAAGACGCTCGTCTACATCGAACTGCTGAGTCACGTGCTGGCCCAGGGCAGGGGCGCGATCGTGCTCGTGCCCGAGATCTCCCTGACGCCCCAGACCGTGGCCCGCTTCCGGGCCCGCTTCGGCGACGAGGTCGCGGTGCTCCATTCGGCCCTCTCGGACGGCGAGCGCTACGATGCTTGGCGACAGCTACGCGAGGGCCACCGACGCATTGCGGTGGGAGCCCGCTCAGCCCTTTTCGCACCGGTGGCCGATCTGGGCGTCATCGTGGTGGACGAGGAGCACGACGGTAGCTACAAACAATCCGAGGCTCCCCGGTATCACGCTCGGGATATGGCGGTCCTGAGGGCCTTCCAGCAAGGCGCGCTGTGTGTCCTGGGCAGCGCCACTCCTTCCCTGGAGAGCTGGCACAACGTGGAGCGCGGGAAGTTCAGCCGCATCTCCCTTCCGGATCGGGTCGGGGGAGCTCGGCTACCGCCGGTCCGACTGGTGGACCTGCGAGCGGAGCGCCGGGCAGCGAAGGGCACCGACGGGGCCGCAAGAAGTGAAGGCGGTGTCGTGCTGACGTCACCGCTCGTGGAGGCCGTACGCCTGCGAATCGAGCGGAGCGAACAGACGATTCTTTTGCTGAATCGTCGAGGATACTCGTCCTTTATCCAGTGTCGTGAGTGCGGAGACGTGGAGACCTGCTCCGACTGTTCCATCTCGATGACCTACCATCGTGTGGCGAACCGCCTCGTGTGCCATCACTGCCGAGCGGAGGCGCCGGCACCCTCGCGCTGCCCGCGGTGCGGCTCCGATGATCTCTCGTTCCGGGGACTCGGCACCGAGCAGGTGGAAAAGGTGGTCTCCGAGACGTTCCCCAGTGCTCGGATTGCGCGTATGGACGTGGATACGACCTCTGGTAAGTGGTCCCATCACGAGATCCTGGGTCGCGTGGAGCGAGGCGAAGTAGATATTCTTCTCGGTACTCAGATGATCGCGAAGGGTCTCGACTTCCCGCGGGTGACGCTCGTGGGGGTGGTGAACGCCGACGTGGGTATCCACCTGCCCGACTTCAGGGCGAGCGAGCGGACCTTTCAGCTCCTAAGTCAGGTGGCAGGCCGTGCCGGACGCGGCGAGCTTGGAGGCGAAGTGCTCGTTCAGACGTCCCTCCCCGATCACTATGCCATTCAAGCGGTGTTGGACCACGACTATGTAGGGTTCGCCTCTCGCGAGATGGCCGAGCGGCGTCACCCGGCGTACCCGCCCGTCGTGCGTCTCGTGAACGTCGTCGTCAGTAGCCCGAACGCCGACGATGCAGCCCGCAACGCAGAGGCGGCGACGCGCTGGCTCAGGGGACGCCTCCCTCCGGCCTCAGGCGTGGAGCTGATCGGGCCGGCACCCTCGCCCATCGAACGCCTGCATCGACGGTGGCGGTGGCACTTCATGCTCCGGAGCGCGTCCGCGAAGGCACTTGGAGATGCGTCGCGTATGCTTCACAACGGATTCCGTCCCCGAGGTTCGGACGTGCGCATGGCCATAGACCGGGATCCTACCGCACTCTTGTGAGCGGGTCCGTGCTCGTGTTGATCTAGTGTCCTGTCCCAGAAATACGCTGGCATTGATCTCGCTACGCTGCGATCGTCTCGCGGTCAACTCGGCACTCAAATGAAGCGTGGAGGTCGCTCTAGCGGTTGTGGGCGTGTCATCATATCTGTTCAGGGGGTCTTGGTGTGCCAGGGAGGCGTGCCCCCCATGGGAATCGTCGGTGAGGGGAATGCCAGAATGGGTTGCCTGGCCCTGAACGCGTCATACGAGCCGCTGACCATCATCCCGGCTCGCCGGGCTATTCGGTTGGTGCTCGATCGAAAAGCGGAGATCCTGGAGGCTGACGACCATCGTGCCTTCCGATCGCCGCGAAGAGCACTGCCTTTCCCGACGGTCATTCGTTTGGTCCGCTACGTACACGTGCCGAAGGGATTCCGACGGCAGGTCACCAACACTTTCCTGTTCGCGCGCGACAACTACCAATGCCAGTACTGTGGACGTCACCGTGGTCAGCTCAAGGGTCGGCAGTTTCTGACCAGGGACCATGTCCTCCCCATGTCCCGGGGTGGGGACAACTCATGGCAGAATGTGGTGACGTCGTGTTCGCCCTGTAACAACCGGAAGGGCGATCGTCTGCCCCGGGAGGCGGGCATGGCGCTCTTGGTGCAGCCTACGGAACCGAACTACGTCCGCCTCGTTTGGACGGTCCGTCGTGTGACGGAGGCACAGGCGAAGTACATCCGCATGTTCTATGGTGAGGATGTGCTCTCAACACTCAGGGCGGGACGCATAACGGTGCGCGAACAGGCCTGAGCCTCGTCGCGGATGCGCCCATCGGAGTGAGGGTGCTCTCGGGTCTCTTCCGGCGCGCCAGATAAGAGCGGCTAGTCGTCCAACCAGGCGTAGGGTCGTTCGTAGAACTGACCCGAGCCACGCACCGTTCCGGCCTCGGTGTGTTCTTTCCACCGGATGATCCAGCCCCGGTTCTCGTCCTGAATGACCTTGAAAGAGAAGCCCGGAAGCTCCTGACGCTCGGCGAGGAATCGAGCGAGTGGGGCCGGCAGGTTGGAGACTCCCTCCACCTCGGCATGCTGGTGGTCCGCCATGATCTCCTCACGGATCTTCGACTCGCTCAACTTGAGCGCCCGAATGGCTTCCTCCACCGCCCCGGCGACTTCGGACAGACCTTCGTCTGGTGAACTTCCGGTCCGCCGCCGGATGGACCGGATTATCGCCCCTGTCCCGGGAGCGGAAAGATCATCACGGATCTGCTGAAGTTGTCGGAGGAGGCGTGCGTGCAGATGTAATAGTTGCCCGTACTCTCGCTTCGCCTCAGCTGTCTTGGGGGTACTTCCGGTCATTCGCTCATCTGATTGATCGGGCGGTGGTGGCATCGCGAACCCCGTAAGATGGCCACGAATCAGGACATAAGTCGAGAGTTTCGTACTCGACCGTTTGGGAGGGGCATTGGCGAACCCGGGCCGACGGGACCATGTTCAGGTCCATGGACAGTAGCGATGTACCGAACGAAGAGGGTGTGGGGCCGAAGCCCACGCCGATAAGGGAGGTGGTAGGAGAGCCACGCCCTAACCCCCGCCGGCGCGCGGACGAGCCCCATGTCGGAGATTCGCCAGAGCAGCGTGCGCGGGGTCAGCGAGAGCGCCCGAAGGGCTCCCGCGACAAGGGGCGTTCGGTAGGGAGGGGAAGAGATCGAGGGCAGGGGCGGACCGCGCCTCGTTCGGTGCGTGCCGGGTTGGACGGCCAGGCCTCGAAACCGACCGCGGTGCAAGATCTCCCGTCGCGTGAGTTCGTGAGCGAGGGCGTCGAATGGATCCTCCGTCTCTCTGGCCGGAGTTCAACGGGGTCGCCGTCCGATCCAGGGGCTCCGTTGCTCCATCTCATGTTCTACAGAGCTGATGAGCCACTAGTAGAGGTATGTGAGGCTCTGATTCCGGGTGATTCGATCGATCGCCTTTTTGAGGCGGATCTGGCCGCGGTGGTCGAATCGGCGAGGAAAGCGACAATGCCGGAGGAGCCCTCGAAGGTCCCTCCGACACCCAGTCCCAGCGAGTAAGGCCTCATTCGAGACCAGTCTGCTCGTTGGCAAGCTCGAGGTCGTCGTAACCGATTCGGTGTTCCCAGTTAACAATTCCGTGTCTCGCTGACTCACATAGGCGCGTCAGGACCTGGTGGGGGCGGGGCCTCGGACACAGGGCTCAGGGTTTTGCACCGAAACCTCGCTTTCGTGAGATTCAGGAAGACGCAGGGACTCAACACCAGGGGCGGTGGCGGTGTCTCCATGGATGTGACCGAACAAGTGCCAGACGTAGATCTGGTCCGCCGGGCGTGCGCCGGTGACGGTGCAGCCTTCGGAGGGCTCGTCGAGCGTTACATGCGAGCCGCCTACGCCGTGGCGCTATCGGTGACCGGAAGACACGAGGATGCTGAAGACGCCGCACAGGAAGCCTTTATGGTGGCGCTCGAGCGGATCGAAGAGTGCAGGAGCCCCGATCGGTTCGCGGGGTGGCTCATGACCATCGTCAGGAATCGGTCCCGCAACCTCGTTCGGAGGGAAGTGCTAAGGGGAACGGATGAGGTGCCAGATGGGGCTTCGGCAAAGGGGCCGACGCCCGAGCGGGCTGCCGAGCAGATCGAGCTCGAGGAGCGGCTGTCGAAGGCCCTTGGAGAGCTGCCGGAGGTCCAGAGAGAGATTGTGTTGCTGCACGACCTCGAGGGGTGGAAGCATAGGGAGATCGCCGAACGGTTGGAAATTCCATCCGGCACGGTGCGCTCCCATCTCCACTTCGCGAGGAAAGCGCTACAAAAGGATTTGAGCCTGTCCGAACATAGGACGGATACTAGGGAGAGAGCATGACGAACAACGGTCGAGGGAGCGGTCCGGGCCTTCACGGGGACGAGGGGCCTTTGGCATCCCGCTACGACCTCGGAGTACTCGATCCGGGCCGCACAGACCCCGGGTATTGGGCCCGATTCCGGTCACATGTGATGACGAGGGCCGCAGACGAACTCGCCAGACGACGTGTAATGGCGGACATCACAGTGCTGGAGCTTGCGCAGTCGTGGGCCAGGGTACTGGTGCCGGCAGCGGCCGTTGCCGCGGCGGTGGGGGCGGTGATGCTTTCCCAAGGTCGTGTACCCGGGTCACTGGCGATCGCAGGTCCAGAAGAAGTCCTGACCCAGGAGCTCGAGGATCGGACCCTGCCCGACTTCATGGCACTGGAAGAAGCGGAAGAGGGCGCCTTCCTGTTGGCTGGAGGGACCTACTGATGCCGATTAGAAGAATGTTGCGGGCAAAGGTAGTGGCGGGAGCCGCTTTGACGCTGCTCTTTGGAAGCGGCGTTGTGGTTGGTCTGGCGTGGGACGAGACGGCCAGCGCCAGCACTCCCGAGGCGACACGCACGGAGGAACCGGAGACGGACCGCGACCGAAACAACGGAAGGGTCATCGATAGGGTCGGGCTCAGCGAGGTACAGAATGCGTCTGTCGACTCGCTCGTGGCCTACTATCGGGGACCGATGCGGGACTTGAATGCCGAGTTCAGGCCTCGCTACCGAGCCGTCATCGGTGACCTCAGGGAAGCGATCAAAGAGATCCTGACCGACGAGCAGCGCGCGATGTACGAAGTGCTTCTTGAAGAGCACGACGCGAAGCACCACTCACGGCGCTCGAGGGACTCGAAACAGTAATCCTCATGACCATTCGATTGACACTTACGCTCGGCGCCTTGATGGCCCTGAGCACGCCGGGGAGCGCGCAGGAGCGGCCTCTCCTCGATCCGGGGGTGACCCGGGTAACTCTGGACGATGCCATTGCCCAGGCTCTGATACTGAGCCCGCTGATGGCCCAGTCCGAGCAGTCGGTCATCAACGCGGGGGAGTCCAAGAGAACGGCTGTTGGAGCGTTCATCCCAACGTTGTCCACGAGCTCCGGTATGTCGGTCCGAAGCGCGGACCAGTTCGACCCGGGAACGAATCGGCTCGTTTCGGGGAGCGCGAGCTCCTATAACGCAGGCCTCAACGCGCGCTACGACATCTTCCGTGGTGGCCAGCGATTCTCGGACCTCAGTCGGGCCAGGGCCGACCTGACGGCTGCCGAGTCACGCCGCCAGGATCAGCGATTCGGTGTCATTCTACAGACCAAGAACCTGTTCTTCCAGGCACTGCGGCAGGCAGAGCTTCTAGAGGTGGCACGGCGCCGAATTGCGCAGGCGAACCAGAGCCTCGAGATGACCCGGGCCCAAGTTCTCGTGGGCGCGGGGACCGTGTCGGACACCTTGAGGGCTCGCCTCGAGTACATCAACGCCCGTCAGGCGGTACTCCGCGCCGAGGTGGCGACGCGGGCCGCTCGCTTTGGTCTTGGACGACAGATCGGAGAAGCTGCGCCCGTAATTCCCGAGGCCCCCGGTGACCTTTCTCCCCGTCCGCTTCCCATGGTCGAGGCTGAGGTACTGCAGATCGCCGAGTCCCTGGCTCCGTCGGTCATGGCCGCCCAAGCAGCCACGTTGGCGGCCCAACAGGCCTACTCTTCGTCCAAGAGTGTCTATATCCCGACCGTGAGCCTGAGCAGCGGGTACAACTGGTCGAATCAGCAAGCTTCGTTCGGTGGTGGACGGACGAGCTGGAACCTGAATTTCAACCTCAGCTACCCGCTTTTCAACGGGTTCAGCCGTGAAGCGAGCGTTGTGCGGGCTGAGTATTCGACACGGCTCGCGCGTATCCAAGAGGACGATGCCCGGCTGGGTTCGCGCCAAGCGACCGACGCCGCATTGAGAGATTTGGAGACGGCGGAGTTGGCAATCGATATTGCGCAGGAAGCGGTGGCTGTTGCGGACGAGGACCTGAGGGTCACTCGGGCGAGGTATGAAGCGGACGTGGCGATCATCCTGGACGTCATCACGAGTCAGGTCGCCTCTGATCAGGCGAGGGTGGACCTCGTGAACGCGCGCTACGACTACGGCCTGGCTCGCGCGGAACTCGAGGCGATTCTGGGGAGGGAACTGTGAGCGATCTGATCATTCGCACCAAGGGGCTCAAGAAGTACTACGTCTTGGGTGCCGAGACGGTGCGAGCGCTGAGGGGGGTGGATCTGGATATCCGCCCGGGCGAATTCGTTGCGATCATGGGGCCCTCGGGGAGCGGCAAGTCGACGTTCATGAACCTGATCGGATGCCTCGACACCCCGACGGAAGGCGAGTACTGGCTAAACGGCGTTCCGGTCAGTGACCTCTCCGACGACGAGCTCGCACGCATTCGCAACCGGGAGATCGGATTCGTCTTCCAAACCTTCAACCTTCTGCCGAGGGCCACGGCACTTCACAACGTGGAGCTCCCGCTCATCTACGCCGGAGTCGCCGCCAAGGAGCGCAGGCAGCGGGCCGAGGATAAACTCGAGCTTGTCGGTCTGGCAGATCGGATGGATCACCGCCCGCCGGAGCTTTCGGGTGGGCAGAGACAGAGGGTGGCCGTGGCGAGGGCGTTGGTAAACAACCCAGCGCTTCTCCTCGCGGATGAGCCGACCGGCAACCTCGACTCGGTGACGAGCGAGGAGATCATGGCCGTGTTCGTTGAGTTGAACAGACAGGGCCAGACCCTCATCATCGTCACGCACGAACATGACATCGCAGAATATACCAAGCGGCAGGTCCACCTTCACGACGGCATAATCGCCAAGGACTTCCTGCACGAGCCGACGGGGATACACGTATGACCGCCTCCAGAATCATGAGATCTTGGGGAGCCGTGCTCGCCCTACCGCTCGCTCTCGCGTGCGGAACCACCGAGGCTGAAGAGGCCCCGACCGTACAGACCGCCGTGGTCGAGCGCGGAGACCTGATGATCACCGCCGAGGCGACCGGCAACGTGGAGCCTGTCCGCAAGGTCGAGGTCAAGTCCAAGGCGTCCGGCGAGATCTTGCGACTCCATGTCGACATCGGCGACCAGGTCGAGCCTGGAGCCCTCCTTGCAGAGGTCGACCCCAGGGACGTCCGGAACGCATCAGCGCAGGCTGAGGCCGATCTGGAGGTGTCCCAGGCCCGGCTGGACATCGCCCTGGCCCAGCTCGGACGTTCCGAAGAGCTCCTGGCTTCCGGCGTGATCTCGATGCAGGAGCATGAGAGCAAGAACCTGGAGTTCGCCAACGCCCAAGCTACGCACGTGAAGGCGCTGACAAACCACGAGTTGGCTCAGCTTCGTCTACAGGACGTGACGATTCGGGCGCCGATGGCCGGGACCATCCTCGAGAAGAACGTCGAGGAAGGTCAGGTCATCCAGTCGGCTTCTCAGAACGTGTCGGGTGGCACGGTGCTTCTGATCATGGCTAATCTGCAAGAAATGCAGGTACGGACGCTCGTAGACGAGACGGATATGGGGGAGATCCGTGCCGGTATGCGGGCCGTGGTCACGGTCGAGGCTTACCCGGACCGGCCCTTCGTTGGAGAGGTTGAGAAAATCGAGCCTCAGGCCGTGGTCCAGCAGAACGTGACCATGTTTCCCGTCATCGTTCGGCTGGACAACGGGTCCGGGCTCCTCAAGCCCGGAATGAACGCCGAGGTCGAAGTGGAGATCGCCGAGGCTCCGTCGGTGCTGCTGATCCCCAACGCTGCCGTGGTTACCCCGCAGGAGGCGGTGCCCGCGGCAATGGTCCTCGGGCTTCCGGAGGACGCGGTCGACATGCGGGGTATGTTTGCCGGCATGGGCGGCGGCCGAGGTGGCCCCGGGTTCGGTGGGCAGCGCTCTGGGCAGGGTGGTGACGCCCGTGGAGAAAGAGGCGGCCGACAGGGTGCCACACCCGGAGCGGGAACAGGGGCTGCGCGCCCAGATGGTGGACAAGGGCGGCCGGGCGCGGGGATCGCTGGTGGGGACCGGGCCGGTCTGGACTCGATCCGAGCCCGGGTGGCGAGGGGTGAGATTTCCCAAGACTCGGCACGAGCGATATTCCAGCGAAGACGAGCAGCTACGGGTGAGGGGACTGGCGGGCCCGGCCAGGGTTTCGGACGCCTGCCCGGAGATCAAGGCCCTGGCGAGGCCCCACTGCAGCAGTCACGGCGTGCCGTCGTCTTCGTGATGATGCAGGACGGGACGATCGAACCGCGTGCGGTGATGATCGGATTGAACGACTGGGACTACACTCAGGTGGTGATTGGGGTCGAGGAGGGTGAGCAGGTGGCCCTCATCGGCGCCGCCCAATTGAGGGCGACGCAGGACGCGTTCCTGGAGCGGATTCGGTCCCGGACGTCCCCCTTCGGGGGCGGTGGCCCCGGAAGTGGCGGCGGCCGCGGGCGACGGTAGTCCATGCTCATCCGAGAGATCCTCTGGGTAGCGTTGGGTGCGGTTCGGGCGAACGCGCTCCGCTCCTTCTTGACCACGCTGGGCATCATCATCGGCGTCTCAGCCGTGATCGCCATGGTGGCGCTGGGTGAGGGGGCTCAGCGTCGAGTCGAAGAGCAGATATCGAGGATGGGCACGAACGTGCTCACGATCAGCCCGGGGCAGCGGTATTTCGGTGGTGTCTCCACGGGTGATACGGAGGACCTCACCGTGGAGGATGCCGAGGCCCTTCGGGACGAGAGCGGCGGGCTGCTGAGCATCTCTCCGATGGTGAGCTCCCGTGTTCAAATCGCCTATCTCCGCTGGAATTCGAGCAACCAGGTCCGAGGGATTTGGCCGGCCTACTTCGACATGTACAGCCTGCATGTTGAACACGGCGAGGCCTTCAACCGGGGGCACGTCCAGGGAAGGCGCCGTGTGGCGGTGCTGGGGTATGCCGTTCCCGAGTCATTGGGGACGCCGGCGGCCGTGCTCGTAGGCAAGAGGATCCAGATCCGTGGGCAGCCGTTCGAGGTGGTAGGCGTCATGGAAGAGAAGGGCGACGCCGGCTTCTTCCGTCCGGACGACGAGGTCTTCATTCCGACCTCGACCGCTCAGTTCCGGGTGGGCGGTGGACGCCGCAGGCTTTCTTCTATCTACGCCCAGGTACCATCCACCGACGCCATGGACCGCGCCTTTGCCGAGATCGACCGCATCCTGCGGCGTGAGCACAGGGTTAGGCCCGGAGAGAACACCGACTTCAGTATCCGGAACTCGAGCGATCTTGTCGCCACGTTCAACGAGACCACCCAGACATTCACGATGCTTCTCGCGGGCATCGCGGCCATCAGCCTGATCGTGGGCGGCATCGGCATCATGAACATCATGCTGGTGAGCGTTACCGAGCGGACCCGCGAGATCGGTGTCCGGAAGGCACTCGGCGCCACGCGGAGGGCGATCCTCTTCCAGTTCCTCATCGAGGCCCTGGTTCTGTGCATCCTGGGGGGCATCCTGGGCGTCCTCGTGGGTGTGGGTGGGGCGGAGGCCCTTACGCGCTTCGCCGACTGGGAGACTGCCGTGGCAGTTGAGTCGGTCGTGTTGGCTCTGGCCTTTTCCGCCGGCATCGGCCTGTTCTTCGGAATTTGGCCCGCCCAGCGAGCGGCCAAGTTGGATCCCATCGACGCCTTACGCCACGAATAGACTGCGCCGCAGGGGGGCGGCGACCTCGCTTTGGCATGGTAGGTCGTTGGGAGGAGATATGGCCTCTCCCGAACCCCGCTTCGGTACCACCGCTTCGCGGCAGATGGGTTCGGGAGAGGCCATATCTCCTCCCAACGCGGGCTTTAGTCGCGAGGACCCCGCTCCCCAGCGGCTTATGGAAGGCTTGGGCTGGGTAGGTGGCTGAGCAGCCGGCAAACGTCCTCCCTGCCAGCTCCGCGGTAGCATCAAGCTGGAGGCGTGTGCGTCACCCTCCGGAGACGGTCCGCGGCAACGCCGTGGAGCGAAGCGTCGGCTCAGGAGGGTGACGCACACACCTCCAGCCGCCTACCGCGATAGCGTTACCAGGTGCGGTTGGCCTTTGCGGACCAGGGAGAGGATGGCGCTGCGCTCTCGGGCGTACACACCCTCTAGTGCCGAACGCAAAGCCACCAGGCTCCCGACGTTCTCGCTTCCGACCCTGACGACTACATCGCCCGGGACCAGGCCCGCGTTGAACGCGGGCGTGCCTCTCAGTACATCGATGACGAGCACGCCCCGGTCGGTGCCGAAGTACTCGGACAACTCGGGATTCAAGTCGCTGAATTGGGCGCCGCCCACGAAGTTGCGACCGACCAGACCTGCGCTCACGGGCCTTATTCGTACCAGCGGAGGTGTTGCGACAGTGCCGGCGGCACGAGCGCGCTCCCTTCTCTCGAGAGAACCCACCTCGGCGAGTCTCGCCGCAACTTGTGAAAGCTCCTCCGAGACCCGGTCGTTGTCGGACCTCAACCTGTTGAGCTGAACGTCCGTTTCCCCGAGTGCCCTAGCCTGTCGCGTGATGATCGTGACGATTTCCCGCTCACGGGTACGCGTTGCTTCGTTCAGCGTGTGCAACTCGGTCCGAAGTCGGATGACCGCCGTCTTCAACGAGTCCGCCTCCTGAGAAGACAGAAGGAGGTACTCGAACGGGAGCGCCGACTCCGCGCTCAAGACCACCGAGTAGCGACCACGGGCCTCTACGTTGGGAGCTACCAGCACCGGCTCTGAGCTCGACCAGCCCCGCACCGAGTCGCTTCCGAAGCTCCACAAGAACCCGCCCGGCCCGAGCGTGACGGAGATGTCGCCTAGTGAGGGCGGCTCCGGCGGCCTTGCGAAGGCAAGGTCGGGTGACGGCTCTCTCGATCGCGATCGAAAGCTGAACGCGACCGCATTTCTCCTCGCCTGGTCCAGGATCCGATTCGATACCTCCTCGATGGAGTCCCCGGATATGAGCAATCTCACGTGATCGCGGCTCGCCCAAACACCCCGTCCCGATTCCAATCGCGCCTCGAACGACTCGCGAACGGCTTCCAGCCGCTCCGACACGTCGGAGGGCAGTGTGAAGTCGGGGCGTGCTCCGGCGGTGAGCGACACGGTACGATGCCGATTATCGCGGCCCTGCACCCCGAAGTGGACTTCGTCGCCGATCTCGAGGCTGCCCGTGAGCCGCTCCCATGCCGAGAGTGTCAGCGGCTCTCCATGGATACGCTGGATGACGTCACCCGGCATCATGCCGGCCAACGCAGCGGGGCTTCCGTCAACGGTCCTCACGACCCGAATGACCGTCTCTCCGGGACCAGTTCCGTCCCTCGTTACCGAGATGTTGATGCTGACACCCATCCATCCCCGGTCCAAGTGCCCCATGACGATGGTTGGTCGGACCTGCGTCCTGACGTTGCTGCCTGTGCCCACCTGGGCCCGTGCCTGAGGTGGAGAGAGGACGATCGCCACCGACATGGCGATCAAAACCACCGGACGAGGGGTCCGGAGCCACCTACGGAGACTCGGCATCGTCATTTCGGATCGGAGGGGCCGCATCAGAACCAGTTGTCTCCACCGCTCACGGAGATCTGCCTCAGCGTTTCTTGACGTTCAGCGAGCACGTTGACCAGGAACCCGTTGAACACCGGATCGGCAGGGGCGAGGCGTAGAGCTTCCTGGCTTGCGGCGAGGAGCCCCTCGAGCGCCGCGACACGGCTCAGCGGATCCTCGAATCGGGTCTGGTTATCACCGCCCGCCAACTGACGGAAACGCACCAGGGCCTGCATGTAGGTTTGCTCCGCGAACTGGACGGCTTGGGCCGCCTCATCGGCCGTGGAGATCTGCGATACCGGGACCATCATGCTCTCGAGGGAGAAGGGATCGACCGCTCCGTTGTGAGTGGTCACCGCGAGCCCGAAACCGGTCCCGCCCAGGAAAAGTACGACGGCCGCGGCAGCCTGCATCCATGCCGGGGCTGCGGCAAAGCCGAAGCGACGGAAGCTCTCTTCGGTCCGAATCAGACCCTCGCTCACCAAACGCGCCTCCAGCGACCCCCAGTCACCCGGAGGTGGCCGGATGGCTGTGAGCTCTCCCAGGCTCTCCGATTGGAGCCTGAATGCCCGAAGCTCCTCGGCGCACTGCGTGCATGAGTGTAGATGCTCCCGCTCGTCCGGATTGGGACGCTCGTCGACGAGGCGGGCCAGAGTTTCGCTTGTCAGATGCTCCATGCTTCCAATTCCTCTCGGTCATCCGGCGTATTCAACGCCTTCAGCAACTCTCTCATCTTCCCCCGCGCCTTGAACAGTTGGGACTTCGATGTCCCCGACGCCGTTCCCAACAACTCACCGATCTCATCGTGCGTATAACCCTCCACGTCGTGGAGGATCAGGACCTTTCGCATGCGCTCAGGCAGACGGTCCAGCGCCCACTCCAGTTTTTGGCCCAGATGGGGTATTGCCTTAAGTCCACCGCCCACTACATGTTGTGGTCATGGCGGTTCCGGCTTCTCAGCTCCGTGGCGGCGTGGACTATCCCCGTACGCGGCTGGAGTTGGACGAGTTCTTCCCCGACGATGCGGCATGCCTGGAGTACGTGGAGGGTCTGCGCTGGCCGGAAGGGTTTGTGTGCGTGGGCTGTGGCGGGTTGGGAGAGGTCTGGCGAGCATCGCGGGGGCGTCTCGTCTGCCCACACTGTCGAAGGCAGACCTCGGTGCTGGCGGGAACCGTGTTCCACCGCACGCGCTCGCCCCTGCGTCTGTGGTTTCTCGCTGCCTGGGAGCTCACGAGCCAGAAATACGGAGCCAATGCTCTCGGGCTCCAGCGCGTGCTCGGACTGGGAAGCTACAAGACAGCGTGGGTCTGGCTCCACAAGCTCCGCCGGGCCATGGTCCGACCGGATCGCGACCAGCTGAGCGGCGTTGTGCAAGTGGACGAGAGCTATGTCGGGGGCGTGGAGGCTGGAGTGCGGGGCCGCGAGACGATCAAGAAGGCCATCGTCGCGATCGCCGCCGAGGTCGACGGACGCAAGATCGGGAGAATACGGCTGCGTTGGGTGCCCGACCTCTCCGCTCCGGTTCTGCGAGGCTTCGTCAAGGATAGCATCGCACCGGCAAGCACGGTGCATACCGACGGATGGCCAAGCTATCAGGGACTCGCCAAACTGGGCTTTCGCCACACGGTCACGAACCTCTCGACCTCCGGCGATCCCGCTCACGTGCTCATGTCGGCCGTACATCGGGTGGCGTCTCTCCTCAAGCGCTGGGTCCTCGGAACCCTCCAAGGAGGGATCGCCCGCGAACACCTCCCCTACTATCTGGACGAGTTCACCTTTCGCTTCAACCGACGCACATCCCGGGCTCGCGGCCTGTTGTTCTACCGCTTGCTTGAGCAGGCTGTTCAGTGTGCTCCCACGCCAGCTTCGGCCCTTTACCTCGGCACCGGACGTGGGAAACGGCCCGCAGAGCCCCGGTAACCACTATATCTTGGGGTCGGTGGACTTAAGGGAATACCCCCTTTGGCCCAGAAGGGCGTCGGTCCGAGGCGGAGGCACAGCGATCGTCTCCGGCATAGGTGCCTCACGCTTCTCACGGGTCTCAGCGCGCCTCACGGCCTGGAGCGCCGAGTTCACCGCGATACGGTGGAGCCACGTGGAAAAACGTGAGTCTCCTCGGAAGGTGGGAAGAGCACGGATCGCTCTGATCCACGCTTCCTGAGCGTAGTCGTGTGCCAGATCGTCATCGGCCGCAATTCGGCGGACGACTGCATAGACCCGAGGGGAATACCGCTCATACAGCGAGCGAACGGCCTGGCCATCCCCCTGGACGGCTTTTCGTATCAGCTGAGCTTCGTTCATGCCTTCAAAGCTTGGAGGTGCACCTCTAACGGTCTGTGCCTTTGACGTTGGCACCGAGCTCTAGGGTTGCCCGAAAGGTGTGGGTTGGCATACGGTGCCGTCCATGATCGAGTTCCAGGGCCTCACCAAAACGTATGGCCGCCTCAAGGCGGTCGACCGACTTTCTCTGCGCGTCGAGCCTGGAGAAGTATACGCCCTACTCGGCCCCAACGGAGCAGGAAAGACCACGGCGCTCCGCTGTTTGGCTTCCCTGATCGTTCCCACTTCCGGCACGGCGTCCGTGGGTGACGCCGATGTCGAGCGCGAACCTCTCGAGGTGCGCAAGCGCATAGGATTCCTGGCAGCGTCCATGGGGCTATATGAGCGGCTCACACCGGTGGAGTTGCTCACCTACTTCGGTCGCCTACACGGGGTCGGCGAGCCGGAGCTCGAACGTCGCGTGTCCCGGCTCGTGGAGATCTTCGGAATCGCGGACTTCTCGAACCAGCGCTGTGGTACGCTTTCCACCGGTCAGCGGCAGCGGGTCTCTGTTGCACGGGCCCTCGTTCACGATCCTCCGGCCCTGATTCTGGATGAACCGACCATGGGCCTGGACGTGCTGAGTGGTGAGGTGATCTACCGCTTCATCGAGAAGGAGAGGGAGCGAGGCAAGGCGATACTCTTCTCGACCCACCAGATGGCCGAGGTAGAGCTCCTCGCCGACCGAATCGGGGTGTTGAGCGCCGGGCGTCTGGTCGCCGAGGGCACTCCGGCTTCGCTCATCGAGCAGACAGGGCAGACGAGCCTCGCCCGGGCCTTCTTGTCGCTGGTGGAGGAGCGGACGTGAACATCGCTTGGGTCGTGTTCCAAAAGGAGCTGCGGGAGACGCTGAGAGATCGGCGCACCCTCATGATGATGGTGGCCGTGCCGGTGCTCCTCTATCCCATCCTCATGATCTCCGCTGAGCAGCTCACGCTCATGGGAATGCGACAGCTCGAGGCCGAGCCTTCCTTGATTGGTGTGTCTGGGCCGGATGCCGGGACGGCCCGGGAATATCTCGACGGACTCGAGGATCTGACGGTGCTCGAGGTGACCGATCCGGTAGAGGCCGTCCGATCCGACTCGGTGCACGCGGTGGTGTTGTTCGCGGCATCACCGGTGACCGATTCGACCCGGAGGGTCACGATTGTCTACGACGCCGCCGACGAGCGCTCCCAGCGGGCCCGCGGACTGTTGGCTCGGGCATTACGGGATTGGGGGGACACGCTCGTCGCCGGCCGTTTGTTGGAGCGCGGTCTGCCGAGCGGGTTCGCGCAACCTCTGTCGGTGGCGGATTCGTCCGTCGCCCGGGCCGAGGAGCTCGGTGGGTACGCGCTGGGGCGATTCCTTCCCATGCTACTGATCCTGATGACGTTGCTCGGCACCTTCTATCCCGCAATCGATCTGGCGGCGGGCGAGAAGGAGCGTGGCACCCTCGAGACGCTTCTCACCGCACCCGTTCCGGCGCGTGACATCGTCGCCGGAAAGTTTCTCACGGTCGCCCTCATCGGAATCGTCGCGGCGGCTCTCAACCTGGCCAGCATGCTTCTCACTTTTCAGACTGGCCTCTTTCAACTGGGCGACGCCTTCGACATCGACTTCGCGCTCCCCCTAGGGGCCGTCGCCATCATCTTCGTGACCTTGGTGCCCCTTGCGGTCCTGTTCGGGTCGCTGTTCTTGGGAGTGGCGCTCCGTTCGAGATCCTTCAAAGAAGCCCAGAATGCTCTGACGCCCATCTATCTGGCGGTCATCATCCCGGCGTTACTTCCGGTCTTTCCCGGAATCGACTTCACGGTTGCCCTGGCGGCCGTGCCAGTGGCGGGGGTCGGGCTGTTCTTTCGGGAGTTGATGGCGGGTAGCCCGGCCGTAGTTCCATCTCTCGTAGCGGTGGCGACGACCCTACTGTGGGCCTGGGCGGCCCTGGCTTTTGCGGCGGTGTCGTTCGGTAGGGAACAGGTGCTGTTCGGCGAGGGCGACGGGAGGGTCGAGGCCGGGAGCCGAGGCCTCAGGGCGCAACTCCGGGCTTGGATCGGTCCCCGCGGTGCCACCCCGCAGCCGGTCCACGCTCTGGTCTTCATTCTGGTCGTCGGCGCGATTTTCTTCTACCTGGGTTTTCCGCTCCAGGCGCGATTGGGCGAGACGGGCCTGTTCCTCTCCGAGTGGTTGCTGCTACTCACCCCTGCGGTGCTGTTCGTTGCGCTGGCGGGTTTCGACGCCCGTGCGACGCTGTCCCTGCGACGACCCAGGGGTCGACAGTTGGGGGCGGCGCTACTCCTCATTGCCGGCGCCATGCCACTCGGTTGGTTTCTGGCGTGGATACAGGGCTTCGTGATCCCGATTCCCTGGGAGCTGTTGGAAGGGCTCGATGAGCTGCTCACGGCGGAGAGTACGCCCAGACTCTTGTGGTTGCTCGTGATCTTCGCGGTCACACCCGCGCTCTGCGAGGAGTTCGTCTTCAGGGGGGTCTTTCTCGGCGGAACCCGCGGGAACGGGTCGGTCATCCGGGTCGCCCTCCTCAACGGACTGGTGTTCGGCGTCTTCCACGTCTCGTTCGAGTCGGTCTTTCGGTTTCTTCCCACGGCCTGGCTGGGGGTCGTGCTGGCCTGGGCCGTCCTTACGACTTCATCCATCTGGGTCGGGGTGCTCATGCACTTTGTCAATAATGGTGCGATTGTGCTGATCGTCTCCGTGCCGGCACTCCGCGCCTGGTTCGAGGCCGGGGGTGACGCTCCCCCGTGGCTACTGCTCCCCCCCGCCGTGATATCCATGGGCTTGGGCGTGAGGCTGCTCCGAGATGGCGAGAACAAGGGCGACCCGGGGTTTCCAGCGGAACCGGGTGTCCTATCTTCATCGCGTGAACCCACCTCTACACTGAGAGATAGATGAGCGACCCATCAAGGCCCCTGGCCGGTGCCACCCACCTCGAATGCACCGCCACCGGGGAGACCGTTGAAAGTGAGGCCCTTCACGGCCTTTCCAGGGCTGGTAAGCCCTACTTCGCCCGTTACGACCTCGACTCCCTGCGGTCCGAGTTTCAGCCCTCTCACCTGCCGACGCGGCGTGCCGATCTCTGGCGTTATGAAGAAGTCCTGCCCGTCCGTGATCGGGCCTTTCAGGTCAGCTTGGGGGAGGGGTGGACTCCTCTCCTGGACGCTCCCCGCCTCGCCTCTCGGATGGGTGTGGGACGGATTTGGGTGAAGGACGAGGGGCAGAACCCGACGGGTAGCTTCAAGGATCGAGGCCTTTGTCTGGCCGTTTCGAGGGCGAAAGAACTCGGGGCCACGGAACTGGCGCTGCCGTCGGCGGGCAACGCAGGTGGGGCTGCCGCTGCATACGGCGCGGCGGCCGGTCTTCCGGTCCACGTTGTCGTGCCCATGGACACCCCCGCCCCCATCCTGGCCGAGATGAGGGCGCTCGGCGCCGATCTCCAGCTTCTGGACGGGTTGATTACCGACTGCGGCAAGGTGGTGAAGCAGGGTGTAGAGGAGCACGGCTGGTTCGATCTCTCCACGCTCAAGGAGCCGTACCGGGTGGAGGGCAAGAAGACCATGGGTTACGAGATCTTCGAGCAGCTCGGGGGACGTCTTCCGGACGGCATCGTGTATCCCACGGGCGGGGGGACGGGCCTCATCGGTATGTGGAAGGCCTTCGACGAGATGGAGCGTCTCGGCTGGATCGGGTCGGAGCGCCCCAAGATGTTCTCGGTTCAGGCCGAGGGGTGTGCGCCCATGGTTCGCGCCTGGGAGAGTGGCGCCACCGAGGCGGAGATGTGGCAAGACGCTACGACCTACGCGTCGGGCCTCAGAGTTCCCGGTGCGGTCGGTGACTTCCTGATACTGGGGGCTGTACGAGAGTCAGGAGGGGCGGCCGTCGCGATTCCGGATCAGGACATGGCGGACTGGGTGGGCTTTCTAGGACAGGACACCGGCATATTCGCCGCCCCCGAGGGTGGGGCCGTAGCGGCCGCGGTTCCGGCGCTCCTGGAGATGGGGGCGCTGGACTCCGAGGATGAGGTCGTGCTGTTCAATACGGGAAGCGGACTGAAGTATGTCGGGATGTCCCCCGTCTCCTGACCATCATGCGCTTCGCCTGGCCGGCACTCTGGTTCCTCCTCGGTGGCCTCGTGGTCTACGCCTGGGTCTCGATGCGGCTCAAGATCCGGAAAGCGCTGGAGGTGCCCCTGCCCAATCTTGACGATGAGGCGGTTCGTCGAATCGAAGAGATGGGCACGCTGGTCACCGACGACCCGCCGCCGCTCGACCTGGAACAGATCCGTGAAAAGGAGGACGAGTTCTGGGAGCAGACCTGGGATGAGGCCGAAGAACTCTAGAAGAACTCTAGGGCTTTGCCCGATAGTAGAAGCCCGGGAGGGGGATCGGCCGATGGCTGATGGGAGTGTCGTCCAACGGATCCCCGCGTTGTATCAAAAGACCCTCATTGAGGGCTAGGCTTGCGCCGAGGAAGTGATCTCCAGCCAGATTCCAGTCGGCCCCCAACGGAATTCTGAGGAGAAGCGTCTTACCGGTTCGCTGCGTCGGATCCTCCGGTGAAGCCGCAAGGCCCCAGAGTCCGATGCCCAGGAAGGGCTGCAGGTCCCCGCCGCCGAAATACTGCTTTCCGGTGACCGCCAGGCTCACGTCTTTGAAGCTGAACGTGGCCAGGTTCGTGTCTATACTCCGATCACCCCACCGGAACTCGAAGGAGAGCCCCACCAGCCCGATTCCTCCTGCAGTGACGCCAATGCGGAACTCCATGTCGTCGTTCCCTGCCGACGACTGGGCTCGGACGGGCGACGGTGCGAGTGCCAGAAGGCCCGAAGCGGTCGAGAGTAGGAGGAGTCGCCCAATACTCCCGGACGAATGCCGAGAAGAGCGGAGGCGATCGGGGGGGGCGGAAGAGAAGCGAGAACTCATGGAGCCGGAGTATAGAGTAATCGATCATGGGGGGCTATCCTGTTGGCCCTGTTGCGAGTGACTCCCGTGGGGCTTGGGGATAAACGAATTTACGCGCGAGGAGCCGGCCGGTGGAGGATGGTGGGGCACGAAGGGTGACGAATTACCTGCGGCTGCCGGCTCTGGGTCTCTCGATGATCGTCGTGGCGTCGTCGTGTGCTCCTCCGGACCGGCCGGTGCGGTCGGTCGAGCGGCTCCCTCAGGCTCTGTTGACCTATCTCGAGCCTGACACGGTACGAAGTCGTTTCGTTCAGGACGGGCTCGACTACCACTACGTCTGGTCGCCCAAGGGCCCATGGGCGGTTCACCTGTTGAAGCTCGACCTGGAGCGCTGCGATCTTGGACTGGCCGTGCTCCCGGCTGGTTATGAGGAGCCGCCCGACCCGGGCCTCGCCACCGTCTCGGTGTTGGTGGAATCCGGCCATGATGGGATTATCGCGGCTGTAAACGGAGACTTCTTCACACCAGAAGGACAGCCGTTGGGGCCCGAGGTCGCGAATGGCCTGCTCCTGCGGTCCCGTCCACGCCCTGCCTTTTCCTGGAGACCCGGTAACGATCCTTGGATCGGAATGAGCCGTGTAGGAGAGGCAGGGGGGCTGCAGGCGGGGTTCTGGATCTCTGGTGACCCGAACTTGCACGCTCAGGTGGTGGGTGGATTCCCAGAGCTGCTGGATGAGGGTCACCACGTCGCGGCGGCCGCGCTCGACCCCACGCAGAGTTTTGCGGCGTTTCGTCATCCTCGCACCGCCATTGGGTATGACCCGGAGGCTCGTCGACTGTGGCTCTTGGTCGTTGACGGAAGGCAGGGCGCTTACTCGTCCGGGATGACGTTGGTCGAGCTTACCGAGGCCCTGTCGGCCGTGGGCGCCACCGAGGCCCTCAACCTCGATGGTGGTGGCTCGTCCATAATGGTCGTGGGGGACAGAGTCCTCAGTCACCCGTCGGATGAAGATGGCGAGCGGAGCGTTCGAAATGCCTTGGCCGTGGTCGTCGCTCCGGAGTATTGCAGCCGTTAACGTAGTGCCGCAGGACTTCCACGAACTACCCTAGAACGCCGCGCTGATCCCCGCGAAGAAGGCTCTACCCGGCCCGGGCTCGTAGTACCGCCCGCCGAACGCGTTCACCGCGACGGCCGCGGCGTATGTCTTGTCGAAGAGGTTGGCGACCCCGACGAACGGCGAGACCTCCATACGGCCGACCCGAGCGGCGGCAAAGCCGGTGCGTGCCTCCCAAAGCGAATAGGCGCTCGCGTACTCACTGTTCGAGTCGTTCACCGCAATGCTGCCGACGTAATCCCCCCTCACCTCGCTGAACCAGGGACCGCGTGTCAGCCTCAGGGACCCATCCAGACGGTGTCTGGTCAGTCCGGGGATGTCGTTGCCGTCGAACACCTCACCATCCACCACGAAGTCGGTGAAGGTCGCGTCGACGTAGGTGTAGGTGAGCTGAGCCTGGACCCCCTCCGGAAGGACCGCGCGCACCGATCCCTCGAAGCCTTGGTACTTGGACGATCCGCTGTTCCGGAAGAACGTGCGGCCCGGCTGGGTCTCGTCTTCGAAGGGCACGAGCTCGTCCGTACTCTCCGTGACGAAGATGCTGGCCTCGTAGGACACTCGGTTACGGAGCTGCCCCCTCAGGCCCAGCTCTCCACTCACACCTCGCTGGGGATCCAAATCGGGATTGAACCCACCTCCGCCATCGGGGCGATTGACCAGCTCCGTGGTGGACGGCGTGTCGAGGGACGTGGCCACATTGCCAAAGAGCACGAGTTCCGGGCGGATCTCCACGAACAGGCCCAAGGTGGGGCTCAGGGCGTCCATGGTTCGTACACCCGATTCGTCGGGGTCCTCGGGGGTGATCAGGTGATCCTCAGCCTCGAACTGGAAGCGATCATAACGAAGTCCACCCATGGCCCAGAGCCGGGCGGAGAGGGGTGCCCGCACCTGGGCGAAGAGACCGGTCGCCGAGACGGTCTCGAACTGATCCAGCGTGAGTGTTCCCCTGCTGCCGCCGTCGTTTTCGAAGTTCAGGCGGTTGTCACGCTGAAGGTCCAGATCGATCCCCACCGTCCACGTGAGGTCACCGGAGTTGCCGGGGGTTTGCGTGGTGATCGCGGCGCGGGCGCCGAAGGCCGTTCGCTCCAGGTCGATGATCCTTGGCGGGATGGGGTTATCCATGTTCCGGAACAGGCCCCACCCCGAAAACTGAGCGCTCACTCCACCCAAGGGACCGGACCAGGCGACTCCCAACTGTCCCTGGTGGACTGCCTTGCTAGAACCCTGCTTCACATTGAACGATCGTGCCGTCAGCACGCCCGCCTCCAAGTCATCCTGATTGAGTTGCCCGGCGTTCTCCCCGTCGAGGTCGAAGAAATTGCCCGTTATCCGCAAGGATCCCCCGGCGAGCTCGGTTCGCACCTGCGCATTGGTGTTTAGGCGATCGGCCCCACCGAAGAGGTCGGACGGATCGTCCGGGTGTGTTCGGAAGCCGTCGTAGGAGAGATGGGCCAGGTTGACAAGGTATGCGGCTCTACCCGCGGTTCCGGACGTCGTGCTCTGTAGTCGTACCAGGCCGTCGTTCCCGAAGACGCCTTTGGCTTCTTGGCGGATAGGCACCTCGGGCGGCTGCGCTGTCTCGAAGCTCAGGACGCCTCCTCCTCCGTTCCCGTACATGGCCGAGGCGGGACCGCGCAGGATCTCTGCTCGGCCTAGAGACCCGATGTCGAGGTGGTCCAGAGTGGACTGCCCGTCCGCCAGGGTCGCTGGAATCCCGTCGACCAGCACCTTTAGGCCGCGCACCCCGAACTGGGCTCGAGCCCCGGCGCCCCTAATAGAGATCCGCTCGCCGACCGTGTAGTTGTAGCGGTTCTGGACCTGCACGCCCGGAATCCCCTGCAGGGCCTCTTCGAGTGAGAGGCCGGTGTTGCCGAGTTGGAGATTCCGTTGACTCTGCACGGAAACGGCGAAGGGGGTGCGCCCCAGCTCATCCGAACCGCGGGTTACCGTGACCAAGACGGAGTCGAGGGGGACGACGCTGTCAGGAAGCTCCTGTGCCCCTAGGCCAGAGGCGATCGAGGGCAGCACTATCAATGCGTTTACCAGGGCTCGAACACTTCTCTGAGCGGGAGTTCTCGATAGAGTAACCGACGTCGTCATCATCACCCTTCTTGGAGTCACGGCTGGCAGAACCCTCACGATTAAGCCTCCCCAGCATATCCGTGTGCTGAGGGACCTACCAGGGGCGGGGTCTCTACTGTCGAGCCATCTTCCAGACTCCGAGGGCGTTGAACGTGACCACGTAGGCCGTCGCGCTTCCGCCCACTGTGATCGTGCCGGTCCCCGTGAGCCCGCACTCCCTACAGACTCCACGCCCGGAGAAGCTGAGGCTGTCACCGGTGAATCCCATACTCATCGTCGCGATCTTGAAGTCCGTGCCTTCTCCCAGCTCCATGGTTCGCAGCGTGTCCGTAGAGGTCCGGATCATCAGGCTGCGATCGGTGGTGTTCACGACGAGGCTCACGGGCGATCGCCGTTGAATCGCAAACGCACGCGTGAGGGATACGTGCGTGCCGACCACACGAGCGGCTCGTTCGGGTCCGACGCGACCGAGGTACGCCCCGTATTGTCCGGCGGCGACCGTGGTCATGACCGACAGGATCAGCATCACCATCAGCAATTCCACGAGCGTGAATCCGGCCTCCCTGTGCATTCGCATGGTCAACCTCCTACGCTTTCATCGAGCCTGCTTTCGGCAAGCCCTTTGGCGAAGGCTGCCTCCCAGGTGAAGCCGGAGTCGATGTACGACTCCGCCAAGTCCGTCAGGAACCGGGCTTCGATCTCGGGCGTCGCTCCAGGGAAGTGCAAGTACTTCGAGATGCTCTGGGAGGATCGAGCCAGGAGCTCCTGGGTCTCCTCATCGGTGGAAGCAAAGACGTGAAGTGGAGCCCCGAACAGGATGAGCCCAATGGGGTATTGCCTTAAGTCCACCGCCCACTACATGTTGTGGTCATGGCGGTTCCGGCTTCTCAGCTCCGTGGCGGCGTGGACTATCCCCGTACGCGGCTGGAGCTGGACGAGTTCTTCCCCGACGATGCGGCATGCCTGGAGTACGTGGAGGGTCTGCGCTGGCCGGAAGGGTTTGTGTGCGTGGGCTGTGGCGGGTTGGGAGAGGTCTGGCGAGCATCGCGGGGGCGTCTCGTCTGCCCACACTGTCGAAGGCAGACCTCGGTGCTGGCGGGAACCGTGTTCCACCGCACGCGCTCGCCCCTGCGTCTGTGGTTTCTCGCTGCCTGGGAGCTCACGAGCCAGAAATACGGAGCCAATGCTCTCGGGCTCCAGCGCGTGCTCGGACTGGGAAGCTACAAGACAGCGTGGGTCTGGCTCCACAAGCTCCGCCGGGCCATGGTCCGACCGGATCGCGACCAGCTGAGCGGCGTTGTGCAAGTGGACGAGAGCTATGTCGGGGGCGTGGAGGCTGGAGTGCGGGGCCGCGAGACGATCAAGAAGGCCATCGTCGCGATCGCCGCCGAGGTCGACGGACGCAAGATCGGGAGAATACGGCTGCGTTGGGTGCCCGACCTCTCCGCTCCGGTTCTGCGAGGCTTCGTCAAGGATAGCATCGCACCGGCAAGCACGGTGCATACCGACGGATGGCCAAGCTATCAGGGACTCGCCAAACTGGGCTTTCGCCACACGGTCACGAACCTCTCGACCTCCGGCGATCCCGCTCACGTGCTCATGTCGGCCGTACATCGGGTGGCGTCTCTCCTCAAGCGCTGGGTCCTCGGAACCCTCCAAGGAGGGATCGCCCGCGAACACCTCCCCTACTATCTGGACGAGTTCACCTTTCGCTTCAACCGACGCACATCCCGGGCTCGCGGCCTGTTGTTCTACCGCTTGCTTGAGCAGGCTGTTCAGTGTGCTCCCACGCCAGCTTCGGCCCTTTACCTCGGCACCGGACGTGGGAAACGGCCCGCAGAGCCCCGGTAACCACTATATCTTGGGGTCGGTGGACTTAAGGGAATACCCCCTTGAGCCCATTATCGTCGGTACTGATCTTAGCCCCGCGCCCCAGGTTGGCCACCTCTTCGGGCCCCATGCGCGCCTGGGCCAGCACATCGGAGAGTCGAGTGAAGCCTAGCCGTGCGAGGTCCTCCCGAACGGCCGGGGCTGTCCAGGCCTGGCCCATGCGCGCCACATTCAAGTCGATCGGCTCGGCTGATCCCACCAGAATCAGGTCTCTCCTGCTCAACGGTTGGAAAACATAGACGTTCGGAAACACCGTTTGGAACGTAGCGATCACCGAACGAAGCAGGCCCGGGTCCAGGTTGTACATCTGGAGCCACTGTCCGAAGATTCCTCCCTGAGCGAGACGATCGGCTCCGATCTGAAAGAACTCCCGCGTGAACAAGTTTGCAGGACCGGCCATCCAAGGGTTGGACGGCTCAGAGATGATCACGTCGTACTGTTCATCGGTCGCCAGGAGGTAGCTCCGGGCGTCAGCGAACTTGAGCGTGGTTCTCGGATCGTCCAGAGGCCGTCCGTTGACGAAATCGAAGAGACGCGTGCCGGGCACGGAAGCCGGCTCGATCTCGACGATATCGAGTTTGTCGAGGGGGTGGGTGAGGGCGGAGCCGGCGGTCGTCCCGCTGGCCAGGCCGATCACCAGGGCGTTCTTTGGGTTCCGGTGGAGTAGCAGCGGGCCATGGGCAAGCATGACCTGAGTGTGCATGTCGCTCACCGAGGAAGCGTCGGCCTTACCGTCCGTGAGGTACACGACGTTGGCCGTCTCGACGCCGCCCAGCAGACGGGTCCGGTTCTTCTGCCACATGACGGACACCGTGGAGGCTGCTCCTTCACGGTAGTAAAGAATCTCCCAGTCGCTGCGGAGGAAATCTTGATATTCCTCCCGATCGAATCCGTGCCCCAGGTCTTGGACGTACTCGAAGACGCCGCTGGTCATGGCGAGCGGATCCCACTTGGGTGCGACGGCGACGGCGCCCAGGCCCAGAGCCGCAACCACGGAACCGCGTGCCAGCCTGGGAAGCAAGCGCGGGACTCCGGTGAATGCCCCGAACGTCGCTCCGACCGCGATATAGATGAAAACGGCGAGGTGGATGGTGCCACTGATGCCGAGCGCCGGAATGAGCAGGAATCCCGCTGCGGCAGCTCCCAGGACGCCCCCGGCGGCGTTCCCGGCGTAGAGGCGACCCACGGAGGATCCGACACGATCCCGGGACAGCCCCGCCGCGGCCAACCCCGCCGGGAAGAGCCCGCCCATGGCCAGGGTGGGCAGGATCAGGGCTGCCGCGCTCACGGCCGCCTCGATGGCGAACAGGGCTCCTCCCCCCAGCTCGCCTCCCCACTCATAGAAGAGGATCGCGAACAGGTACGGAAGCTCGCCCGCGATCGACAGCGTGGCGATCGTGAGCAGGCCCGAGGCCACGGACAGCATCCAGAACGTCCGAACCCCGTCCCAGCGCCACCTGTCGAGTGCCCAGGAGAAGAAAAGGCTGCCCAGGGACAGTCCGATCAAGAAGGTGGCCAGCATGATGCTGAAGGCGTACACCGACGGGCCCACTACGAGGGACAGCGTGCGTGTCCATCCGACCTCCAGCGCCATAGCAGCGAAGCCGGTGAGCGCCAGGGCAACAACGGTAGTGGCCTCCCGTTCGGTCATCCGAGGCGTGGGTGCGGTGGCCGTCGCCACCGAGCCCGGATCGGCCTCGGCACTCGATCCGAGAGCCGTCTGCGGCTCCTCGAAACGCGAGGACAGGTAGAACGCGATCACGCCCACCAACCCGTTGACGAACACCGCGATGAAGATCGTGTTGCGGTACCCGACCAGGGGAAGCAGGAAGAACCCCGTGACGACCACGCCCACGACCGCGCCCAAAGTGTTGATCCCGTAAAGGGTGCCGATTCCCCTTACCAGTGCATCGCTGCGTTGACCCCAGAACTGCGCGATCACCGGGAGCGTACCCCCCATGAGAACCGTCGGGGGCAGCAGAACGGCGAAGCAGATCAGAAAACGAACGGCAGCGAAGGCCAGCGGACTCGATTCGAGTGATGTCCACGCGAGGCGAAGGAGCGGGGTCAACGCCGTGAAAAGCAGGGGCATTAACAGGGCGTAGAGTCCGACCGAGATCTCGAGCCAGCCGTACGTGCGAAGCGGCCGCGCCCACCGCCCTATTTGCCGTGCGAAAGCGTAGCTACCGAGAGCGAGACCGGCCATGAAGGCCGCCAACACCGTCGCCGCCGCCTGGCCGCTGCCTCCGAAGATCAACTCCAGAGAGCGCAACCACGCGACCTGATACGCCAGGCTGGCCGCTCCGGAGAGGAGAAAGCAGAGGTACAAAGCGAGCATGATCGAGGATTCTCGGGCTCAGCTCAGGAGCTCTTGGACTTCCCCTGGGGGGAGGTCCATAGGCTGCTGGCCCGTCGAGCCGTAGGCGTCCATCAGTTACCGCTGATCTCGCGCCAGAGCCCGTCTCGGGGTTCCATGATCATCATCCGGTGCCACGATTGTGCGATCTCGCAAGGGCGGTACTTCATGTCGTTGTGATCACCGTCCAGATTGCTTCGGCAGTCGCCGTCCGTCACTTCCTGTTCGGTGCACCCGAGTCCGGCGATGGCGGCCCCCTTCACGTGGATGTGCGCGCCGTCCTGGGTGGTGATCGTACCTCCCACCAGGATGATGCCCGTCCACTCGAGCTTGTCGTTCGTCACTATGATGTCGCCATCGACGATGAGGATCCCGTATCCCTTGACGCGCTGGTCGGTGGTCAGATCACCCGTGTATCGGACGATGGGCCATTCAGAGGCGGACTTCCAAGCGGCAGCGTCGCCTGATTCGAACATGTCCATCAGGTCGCCGGAGTCGTTCAAAGCGACGACGCCCGTGACTCCGCTGTAGAACGAACTGCTCAGCATCTCGGTCCAGTCTATGCCCATGTCGGCTTTGATTGCCGCGGCGGTGGTGAAGGTGCTGTCCACATCCGCGGGGGAGGACACTCCCTTGCTGTGCCACTTGTACGGGCAGTTTTTGCCGCCGGGGCAGTCAGCGTCGGGGAGGGGAAGATCCCACTGCCCCAGGGGGACCGTGAGGTTCGGAATCGGCACTTCGGTTCCGCATGCACCATCCTTGCCCGCCTTCGCCTTGCCATCGAAGTGATAGTGGTCGTCGGCGTCACCCCCGAACTCGATACCGCCCACCGAGGTGAACACAGCGTTGATGTCGAAGGGGGGAGAGAGAGCCCCGTACATGGCCAGGAGCCGCGTGGTCGAGAGGGAAACGTCCCGTGAATCGGTCACCGTGGAGTGCGCGAACAGCTCGTAGATCGGAGTGGTCCCATTGTTCATGATGAATTCGGCAGTCACGATGACGGAGGCATCTAGAAAGTCGTCCGCTTGGGGCGGCGGAGTGGTCATCTCGAGGTCCTCAAGCAATTCCTCCTCCTCATTGTCGTCGTCTGCCGCACACGTATCCTGCTCTGCCTGCGTCGGGTACAGGAGTGTGTCCGCACACGGATCCGCGTAGTACTCGAAGGTCATGTCGATGGAGTCGCTCTGGAGGCGGGCCGCGAAGTAACGCGCGAATCCCGCTTCGGCCGTGTACAGCGCCCGTGAGGCTTGGGCGTATCCCTGGGCGGCGCTGTATTCGGCACGTGAGAGCCAGAAGCCCGCGGTGGCGAACACCGTGATCAGCAGAAGTATGAGGACGGCGGACACTAGGGCTCCGCCCATCTCACTCGAGACGTGGGCCTCTCGCGGGAGGCGCTCCCGACACGTATAAATCATTCTAGGGGGTATTCCCTTAAGTCCACCGACCCCAAGATATAGTGGTTACCGGGGCTCTGCGGGCCGTTTCCCACGTCCGGTGCCGAGGTAAAGGGCCGAAGCTGGCGTGGGAGCACACTGAACAGCCTGCTCAAGCAAGCGGTAGAACAACAGGCCGCGAGCCCGGGATGTGCGTCGGTTGAAGCGAAAGGTGAACTCGTCCAGATAGTAGGGGAGGTGTTCGCGGGCGATCCCTCCTTGGAGGGTTCCGAGGACCCAGCGCTTGAGGAGAGACGCCACCCGATGTACGGCCGACATGAGCACGTGAGCGGGATCGCCGGAGGTCGAGAGGTTCGTGACCGTGTGGCGAAAGCCCAGTTTGGCGAGTCCCTGATAGCTTGGCCATCCGTCGGTATGCACCGTGCTTGCCGGTGCGATGCTATCCTTGACGAAGCCTCGCAGAACCGGAGCGGAGAGGTCGGGCACCCAACGCAGCCGTATTCTCCCGATCTTGCGTCCGTCGACCTCGGCGGCGATCGCGACGATGGCCTTCTTGATCGTCTCGCGGCCCCGCACTCCAGCCTCCACGCCCCCGACATAGCTCTCGTCCACTTGCACAACGCCGCTCAGCTGGTCGCGATCCGGTCGGACCATGGCCCGGCGGAGCTTGTGGAGCCAGACCCACGCTGTCTTGTAGCTTCCCAGTCCGAGCACGCGCTGGAGCCCGAGAGCATTGGCTCCGTATTTCTGGCTCGTGAGCTCCCAGGCAGCGAGAAACCACAGACGCAGGGGCGAGCGCGTGCGGTGGAACACGGTTCCCGCCAGCACCGAGGTCTGCCTTCGACAGTGTGGGCAGACGAGACGCCCCCGCGATGCTCGCCAGACCTCTCCCAACCCGCCACAGCCCACGCACACAAACCCTTCCGGCCAGCGCAGACCCTCCACGTACTCCAGGCATGCCGCATCGTCGGGGAAGAACTCGTCCAGCTCCAGCCGCGTACGGGGATAGTCCACGCCGCCACGGAGCTGAGAAGCCGGAACCGCCATGACCACAACATGTAGTGGGCGGTGGACTTAAGGCAATACCCCATATCATTCTTATCCTCCAACGTTGCGCAGCGGCACGTTCACCGTCGCGTCGTATTCCAGTGATCTGATGGTCCCTGAGGCGTTGGTCTCTGTGTAGCCCAGCGCCTTGATGCGCACTGTAACCACGTTCTTGTGCTGCCCCGCCGGCACGGTGGTCACCACATTCCCGTTCGCCAACACGTACTCGAAGCCCGCTCCGTTCGCGAAGAGCCCCGTGAGCTCCTGTGAAGCGCCCGGCATGTTCCGGAAGAGTGCTCGGGTGCCCGGCTCGAAGACGGAAGCCCCGAATGTATAAGTGATGTCGCTGTATACGATGAACTCTGAGGCGGCTACGGGAGCGGATCCGGTCCCAGTCGCAAAAGCGTTGAAGCGGGGGTAGTCCACGTTGGCCGTGTCGGCAAACTGATTGACGGTGCCATCTTTGTTATACGTGGTCGTAGCCTGGAACTTTGCTCCGGCGCCCTCTTTGCATAGAAAGCTGGTCGCTGCCACCAAAGAGTCATCCCACTTGGAGTCCGACTCTTCGAAATACGCCCAGTCCTCGTCCGGCTCCCTGACTCCGTAACCGGACTGTACCTGGTCCGCGAAGAGTGCGTCTTCCGCGGCTCGCAGAAACATCTCAGCTCCGGTCCCGTCCAGGGCTTCACCACAGATTAGCCCCCATTGGATGGGATAATGGACGGAAATGGAGTCCGGCGTCCCGAGCACCAGCCCTAGGGGAGGCACCGTCCGGAGCTCTCCGGCCACAAGGTCGACGGACGCGCGGATGCTCCTCTGGAGCGCCATGCGGTCGGCTTGGATGTCGTAGAGAGTCCTCTGAGACATCATCAGGCCCACGGTGCTGGCGATGATGATGCCGAACAGTGTGAACGCAATCAGGAACTCGATAAGCGTGAAGCCGGGCTGTTTCCCGTCGGCTGGACCCTCGCCCTCGACCGATGCCGGTGGTTGGTGCGGATGATGCATCACAACCCCTGATCGTAGATGTAGGTTTCGAACCGCTCGAGGTTGTTCCGGTCCAGATTACCGCCGCCCGAGTACACTACGATCTGGTAGAGTTGGGCGGGGGCCTGGACGCTCAGTTGAGAGCTGACGTCGGTGAGGGTCGAGAGGACCACATAGTCCTGACTGCCCAGGTCGATCGTGTCGACGTTCAATCCGAGTGGGAGCGAGTCGAAGGGCATGACCATATAGCTGTCCAGAATCTGCTGGGCGGCGAGCGTGGAGTTCGTGAGGTTGAAGCCCATGCGCACCTGGGTAACCGACGAAGCAGCCATGCTAGTGACTGCGAGCACGCCGATGCTGAGCACCACGAGGGCCACAAGAACTTCTACCAAGCTGAAGCCCCCTTCGGAACCCGTGGTTCGTGGACGCATGTTTTTCATTGCCTACCTACCTGGGTATGACTGAGCCGTCCATGTGGACAGCGAGTGGGTGGCTAGCCGTGCAAGGCTCATGCCTTTCGGCACCCATACCCTGTCGTCGTTGCCGCGAAAGGGTAAACAGGCATCGCGGTAGGGCACTTCGGGGCTGTTCACGGTGACAAATAATGTCCCGAAACGGAAAAAAGTGCCCATTCCTTTCGTCTTTTATTCGGGTCCTGAGAGAGCCACTACTCCATTTGTTTACACACAATAGTATCGAGGAAGCGCGAAGCGCCACACTCATGAACGTGAGCCCCGGTTGGTTGAAACCCGACAGGCAGCTTGGCGGATGTGTGGATAACTATGGATGTGGATAACTATCAGGGCCGACTCTTGATAGGGCGCTGATGACTGAAGGCTCGCCGACGGCCCCATGAGCACGTCGGTTACCGCCCTCCCCCCCAAACGTCTTCTCGAGCGCCGCGAGCGCTCCGCACTTCTCGGCTTTTTCCAGCTGGTCGGCAGCGCCTGAGACCGCGATGATGGCCGCACGAGGGTCGTGCGCGAGCAGGTCCTGGATGAGTTGAAGCCCGTCCACGTTGGGCATCCTGAGATCCGTGATCACCACGTCGATGTCATTTTCCTGATAGACACGTAACGCGGCCTCACCATCCTTCGCGAAGCAAGGTGCGTGCCCGGCGTCCTCGACAATCCTTGTCTCCAGGAGCCGATCCATCTCCACGTCGTCTACTATCAGTAGGTTCGCCATAGTACATGAAGTCCCATGGGGGGGGTCGATCCTACACTCTCTCTACCGTAATAGAGTGATGGGTGAAGAGGCAAGCGCAAAGCTTGACGCGGGGAGGCGTCGGCTCGCGGCCTCATTCCCGCATGATCCGAGGAGGCCTATCCCCCCGAAGGGGCCGTCATGTCCTTCTGAACGACCACGGTCATCCCCGGGAAGCGCCAGCGTTCGGACCGCGTCTCCTGCCCGTTGTACTCGACCGAGACTTGCAGCCAACGGTCTCTCGGAAGTCCGCACACGGCGAAAAGGCCGTCATCCCGCGCGACGTCCGCTTCCGCCTCGATGTCGCGCCTCTGGAAGCCACCGGGCACGGCGCGAATCTCTTGCCAACCGATTTTGAGGCGGGCTCCGGGGGCCGGTTCACCTGAAACCTGACGCACGTGGCCCGTAATGATACCTCCACCCACCCTGGATTCGTGCGGGCCACAAACGGGTGTGAGGGCCGCAACCACCCCGGGAAACTCGAGTCGGATAGAAGATACTTTGCCGGGAATCGACTCCACATACGTCGTAGGGGAGGCGAGTCCCAGAGCGTCCAGCTCGGGATTGGACACGCTGATCCCGTAATTGCCTGCGGGCAGCGACGTGAAGCGAAAGCGACCCTCTTCATCGGTGGTAGCCTGGTCGGATGCATCAAGCAGGACGACGGCCCCGGTCACAGGCCCTCGCCCCGTCGAGTCCACCACGACGCCCTCCAAGATACCCGCTCGCGAGTCCAGAACGATCTCACCCCCGACGTTGCTGACCCGGACTATGAGTCCGCCCTCTTCCTTGATGCCCTCCAGGTTCACTCGCGTGCCGCCCCGTTCCAACTGAGTGATCGACAGCAACGGCATGCGGATGGTCCATTCCCGGACGATCCACGTTCCGTTGGGCAGCCCCTCGAAGCTTACCCGACCACCAAGACGGTCCCGATTGGGCACGTCGAGCTCCTCGTAGCCGTAGTCCAGCCACTTGAGCCGGCCGTTGGACGGGTCGACCCAGAGCGTACCGCTGATCTCCGTGATGCCGCGGTCCTCCACGGGCTCGAAGGCGAGCCCGATCAGGCCTTCCGACTCGTCCTTCCCTTCGGTCAGGCGCATGCAGTGCGTGTCGAGGAACGGGTCCGAGAGGAGCACGTCCGCATCGGGTGCGTAGTAGACACTCCCATCGCCATCGGGTCGCACGAATCCGCCGGTCAAGAGGTCGTCTACGGGCAGGCTCTTCCACGGATTGGGCGTCAACTGTCGATCGATCCGACTCTCCTCCTTCAGCACACGCCGCCCCCGTGCGTCGAGTTCCCGCTCGAAGCGCCGGATCACGTAGCGGTAGAACCCTCTGCGTGTCGTTTGAGATGTGGCTTCGAGGGCTTTCCGGGCTTCTTCCCATACCCGGGCCGTGGCCTCTCCGGATCCCGGACGTACCTGGCAGCGTCGACCGCCCTGGACGGTCAGTCCCGCCAGGACGATGGCTTCCACGGGTATTTCCAACTGGTAGGTCACCGTCTCCAAGCCCCGCACGCGGATGAGATCCGAGCGGACGCTGGTGTGCCCGATCCGGTCCGCCCTGAGCCGATAGGCACCGCCACTCTCGAGTGGAAAGCTGAAGCGGCCCAATGGGTCAGTGAGTCGCCAGGCAATCTGGGAGTCGGTCTCGTCGAGCAGGACTACGGCGGCACCGTCCACCGGGGTACCGATGGTGGCCTCGACCAGCGTTCCGTGGATGGCTTGGGCATCGAGCGAGGGCGCCGAACATACGATCCGGGCCGTGATGAGACCCAGGAAAAGCACTCTCATGACGTGGGGTGCGCGTAGCGTTGGTCGTGTCACCATCCGGGCACCTCAGATCCTCAAGGGTGTGAATGCCCGCTTTCGTACCAACGGGTCCACGTGAGGGGTCCCCTTGCGTCCGTTGGCATCAGCCTTGCAATAAGGCATCCCATGGATGTCATCCTTCGAGCACAACCTGACAAAGGTACGCTTTGGCGGTGGGTGTCGCGATCTCCGGTCTCGCTGGGTGTCCAAACTCCGGTTCTTGAGGCAAGTGCCTACGCCACATACTTTTACTGGCCGAACGTCGATCGGCGTGAACATCCACGGCCCGCTACGGGATTGAGAGGGAGATCATAGTGAGGGCAATCCCGAGCGGTGCTACCGGTCTGATGGTCTTGCTTTCGGCATTGGGGACGCTCACTCCCCTCGTTGGCCAGCAGCGTGGCTTCCAGCCCGAGGATTACTACGACATGGTGACGGTGCGTGACGTGGCCGTGTCGCCCGCCGGAGATCTGGTGGCCTTCACGCTGACCCGCGTTCTGGAGGATGAAAACCGGCGGCAACGCGAGGTCTGGATGCAGGAGCTCGAAAATGGCCGTCCGGACGGTGAGGCGTATCGGTTCACTGACCCGACCGAAGACTCCCACTCGCCCATCTGGTCCTTCGACGGGTCTCTCCTGTCGTTTACGTCGGAGCGGGGTGAGGACGAAAATTCGACGTGGTTCGTGCGGGTCACGGCGAGGGGCGGAGAGGCGTTCCATATCGACGGAGTACGGGGCGATCCGGTATGGTCTCAGGACGGTCAGTGGATCGCTTACCTGGCCAAGCCCGAGGGGTCATCGACAGAGGAGCGGGAGGGTTGGGTCGCCCCGGACGCATACTCCAACACCGCCGACCGCGAGCGTTTCGACGGACGGGTGATCACCTCCACACGCTATAAACGTGACGGCACGCTCACGCTGCGACCGCACCCGTCCGTGGAGGACGCCGCGGAGTTGCATCTGGTCTCGGCCGAGGGCGGTGCCCCGCGTCGCTTGACGGAGCTTCCGTTCGACAAGTCGGGCGCACGGTGGTCGGCCGACGCTCGCACCCTGTTCTTCACGGGAGATGAGCTCCAGAACGACGAGACCAACCAAGATCTCACTCAGGACATCTGGGTCGCGCGCGTTACCGACGGGTCGGTGACCCGGATTACGAACAATCCGGGCTCGGAGACTTCGCCAGCGCCCTCTCCGGACGGGGGGCGATTGGCCTTCCAGTACACGGCGGAGCGGGGAGCGCCTCAGGACCTCATGGTCGTGGACATCGGAGCCGGTGGCCGCTTTACGGGTGTGCCGGTCAACTTGACGGCGGACTGGGACCTTGATCCCGGGCCCCCGGAGTGGACCTCCGATGGCACCGGAATCCTCTTCGAGGCGTCCATCGGTGGCGATCGTCACCTCTTCCGGGTCCCCGCATCCGGTGGCCCAGTCACGCAGGTGACACGCGGCGAGCGACGACTCAGTGACGTCTCCTTCTCGGAGAGGGGTCACATCATGGCCTACGCGGCCACGGACGCCGTGTCACCCACCGAACTCTTCGTCGCGAGGGGTGACGGGACCGGTGAGCGGCAGGCCACGACGCTCAACCAGGATTGGATGTCGGACGTCACTTTGGTGGCTCCTGAGCGACTCACCTGGACCGTGGGCGACAGCGTGCAGGTTGAGGGCTGGGTCGTAAAGCCGGTGAACTACCAGGCGGGACGGAAGTACCCGCTGATCCTCAAGATCCACGGAGGTCCCCATGGAGCCTACGGGAACACTTTTTTTCCGACATTCCATGTCTTGTCTTCGGCCGGGTTCTTCGTCCTCTACTCCAACCCGAGAGGATCGAGCGCGTACGGGCACGACTTCAAGTACGCCACGCGAGGCCAATGGGGCGTCATGGATAGTGAGGATTTTCTTTCGGGCGTAGACGCGGCGCTGGCGAAATACCCCGACGCCGACGCCACCCGGCTCGGGGTCTCGGGCGGGAGCTACGGTGGCTTTATGACCAACTGGCTCACTGCGACGTCGGATCGTTTCCATGCGGCGGTAACGTCTCGCTCGATCTCCAACTGGGAGAGTTGGTGGGGCTCGTCCGACGCCCAGGGCCTGACCCGGTACGAATTCTATGGAGAGCCGTGGGAGCGGCGGGATCTCTATCGGCGTCTCTCGCCCATCTCATACGTAGAGAACGTGACCGCCCCGACGCTCATCATCCACAGCGAGAGCGACTTCCGAACACCCATCGGGGACGGGGAGCAGTGGTTCATGGCTCTGAAGAAGCTGGGAGTGCCGGTGGAGATGGTGCGCTACCCGCGGTCCTCCCACGGGCTTTCCCGAACCGGGGAGCCGTGGCTATTGGTGGATCGGTTGGAGAGGATCCAGAGCTGGTTTCGTCACTGGCTCGTTGAAGAAGCGCCGGCCATCACCTTTGAACCTTAGCGTCCGACGAGTAGGCCGGGGCTAGCCTGACCGCCCGTCCCGAGTCGGATCGGAACCGTGCGGGATCGGCCGGCCGGGCGGCCGGGCGTCGGTTTGTCCGGGTGCGCGGTGACGTACTCGTCGTAACGACACGCCGTCCCTCATCGCGTCTAGCACCTGTCCGGCCGCGTCGGGTGCGTGCGCACCCTCGCGCACGAGTCGGCGCAGGGCAGTGGGCACGTCCAGGAGACCGTCGTCTCCCGTCGTCTGAACCAGCGCTTCCCGCATGACTTCCATGGCCCGTCCGGCGGGGACTCCGGCCTCCACCAGGTCGCCCATCACCACCAAAGCCTTGGGCGTGCGGGCGCCCGCCTCCCGCCCGATGGATGTCAATGCCTCGGGCCCTACACCACGACGCAACGCATCGGCCCCCGCAACTACCCATGCCGCCTCCCGCGTTCCGCCCAAGAACCCCTGGGCCCGGCTCATGCGTCCTGAGTATTCGCGCAGAGCCGGCATGACCCGGGCCACCGGGACCCGCTTCGCGGCTCCCTCGAGCGCCTTGTCGTACAGCGGAGCCGTGGGGATCCCGTTGCGGCCCGCCTCCGCGGCGAATGCGTCGATCCGTGCCGCGTCTTCCGAGGAGTAGGCCTCTCTGAGGCGGGTGAGCCGATCTTGTCCGGACAGGGCGCTTGCCCAGCCGACGGCGATGGCCGCCGCCAGGATCACGCTGCCCCTTATTCTCGAATCGTAGATCATTTTGAGTCCCTCCTTCATGGGACCACGATGGTAGCGTTCATTTGTCCCCAATCGTCGCTCACCTGACCCGGTGCTCCTTCGGGCACGAACCACACGTCGTCGACTAGAAATCCGAAGTGGTACGTGCCGGTGGCCAAGGGAATCTCCAGCACCCAATCCCGGCCGTCACGGGTCATGGCCTGGGGCTCCCAGCCCGAGAAATCACCCAAGACTCCGACACTCTGCGCGTCTACGTCCTCCACTCGGAAAAGGGCGGTCGCTCCTCCCGACAGCTCCCCTCCCGACATGGCACCGATGGCCACCACCCGCGTCACTTTCGAGGGACCGAACCGGACCAGACGGCGGCCAATGGCAAGGCCTCCCTGACCGCCGGGCACGCTTTGTACCAGCGGGTCGGGGCCGGTACGGCCACTGATCAGCTGGGGTTCCAGCCCCGACTCCAAGGCTTCGACCGCCCGGTCGAGCAGCTTCTGAAGCTCCTCGTTGGGATCGAGCGCCAACTTGGCTTCGGCGGCCGGGAGTTGGGCTCTGGCCAGGTCGATCAGTGCTCCGAACCCTTTGTCCGTGACCTTATCGGGGCGGATGACGGCCATGAGCGAGACGCTCACCGCCTTGTGGCCGAGCATGATGGCTCGCCTGAACTGGTGATTCTGGAAGGCCTCTGCCGACGCCGTCGCGAGGCGCGCGGCCGTATCGAGAAGGTGTTGCGTGCGCTCGTCGATCTCGGTGTCGTTCAGGAGCCTGTTGGCGAGCTCGACGGCCTGCGCCGCCATAGCCACCACCAGTCGGGCACCCTTCTCGGGGTCGACATCGTGACGTCGTGCACGGCTACGATCCGTACGCTCGTGCGCGTCCACGGCCCGTCTGCCGGCGGTCGCGTGGTCACCGCGGCTGAGCGCAGCATCGGTTTCGCCCAGCAGACGATCGAGATGCCTTCGCAGCTCATCGGGGCAATCGAAGTCATCGGTATCGCCATCGGTGAGACGGCGATGGACGTCCCGTGCCCGAGCGATATAGTCGTCCAGGCTCGAGCGGTCTCGTCCTCGTGAGAGGGCACGGCCCAACGCGTCGCGAGCCTGATTACCCAATGCGCGCACCTGAGCGTAGTTGCTTCTGGTCAACTCGACCCTGGCCTGACTGAAGAGACTCTGAGCCGTAGAGATTTCCACGGAAGCCGCGGCGGTCATGTGCGCAGTCATGGAGCTGGATACGTCTTCGATCAGAGCTGCGGTCAGGTCGGGATCCGTGGCCATTTCGATCTCCACGTCCTCTTCCGGAGGCATGGCGTCGAAGCCCGGGTCGCTTGGGGTGTCGGTGCACCCGGCCATATAAACTGCCCCCCACAGGAGGAAGATGAACATCAGGAAGCCCGCGGCTCCGCTGCTGGAAGCTGGTGCTCTGTACATGGTTGTCTCCTTGTGAACGAAGTGTGTTTCCTTTTCGAGACTGGGTACTAGACGATTGATGTGTGAGAAGGGTCACATCGGTCGCCGCTCCGGTTGTGGGCCAGCTTCCGAGCCACCACCTTCGCACGCCGACCGCAACTTTGGAGACCACACGTGAGCCATCGCTCAGAACCGATGCTGGGATTCTCGCCCGAGGTGTTCCGCACCCGGCGCGAGCGGGCCCTGGTGGCACTCGGGAACTCGGTGCTCGTGCTTCCTGCCGCGCCCGTAGCCCTCATGTCCCGGGACACACAGCGCCGCTACCGAGCCGACAGCGAGATCTTCTATCTCACGGGCGTGGTGGAGCCGGGGGCCTTGGCTGTCCTACGGCCCGGTGGAGACAACGGCGACTTCGTGCTCTTTGTGCGCCCTCGTGACGAAGAAGCGGAGCGCTGGAGCGGTGCGCGTGCGGGGCCCGAGGGAGCACGGGAGATATTTGGTGCCGACCAGGTCTACGAAATCGGCGAGATCGAAGAGCGTCTCCCACAACTGTTGGCCGGTGCGGAGGGGGTGTACTGCCGGCTGGGCGTAGATTCACCCGTGGAACGATCCGTCGTCGATGCGCTCGCGACCGCCCGGAGCCGCGGCGCACGCAAAGGCCTGGGGCCACGATCCGTGGTGGATCCCGGTGAGATCCTCGATCCGATGCGTCTTGTGAAGGACCTGGAGGAGCTGGACCGGATGCGCCGGGCGGCTTCCATCACCGTCGAGGCCTTTCACGACCTTGGCTCCGCCCTTCGGCCCGGGGTCGGAGAGTGGGAACTCGAAGCCGTGCTCGACTCCGGGTTTCGGCGGAGGGGCGCGTGGGGCCCGGCCTATCCGACCATCGTCGGGTCGGGTCCGAACGCCTGTGTGCTCCACTACGTGTCCAACGATCGAAGAGTGGACGAGGAAGACTTGGTTCTGGTGGACGGCGGGGCCGAGTTGGACCTCTACGCTGCCGACATCACCCGGACCCTTCCGGCCTCGGGCAGGTTTTCCGACACCCAGCGTGCCATCTACGAGGTGGTGCTCCGGGCCAACCGGCGGGCGGTGGCCGCTGTGCGCCCCGGAAACACGGTCGCTCACGTCCATCGGGAGGCTCGTGACGAGCTGATTGAAGGCCTGCTGGGGATGGACCTCCTCGAAGGGAAAAGAGACGAGGTGCTCGAGGATGAGAGCTATAAGCGCTTCTTTCCCCACCAGACCTCGCACTGGCTGGGCCTCGACGTACATGATGTGGGCGACTATGTGTCCGGAGCGGATTCCCGCCTGCTGGAGCCCGGAATGGTCCTCACCGTGGAGCCCGGCCTCTACTTTCCGGATGGTACCGAGAGTTCGGACAGGGTTCCTTCCGACCTTCGGGACATCGGCGTGCGCATCGAGGATGACGTCCTGGTCACGAACGACGGTCACGAAGTGCTGACGGAGGCGCTGCCCGCGGGCATCGAGGAGATCGAGGGTCTCGTGGGAGGTCACGGGTGACACGCTGCCCGGGCGGCTGGGACCCGCTTGCCGATTCCTCACGCCTGGGCCTGGTAGAGCGGCTCCACGGGCCGGATCCAATGGTCACGGTGGAGCTTCGGCCTCCTCGCAGCGGACTTTCCGCTTCCCAGGGTATGGACACGTGGATTGATCTGAACCACTCGATCCGGAATCTGGCGCTCAACGATGTTTTCGTGTTTCTGACGGACGATGCCGTGGGATCGCGGGAAGAGGAGAATCTGGCCCATCTGGCCTCCAACGTCGGCTCTGACGTGCCTCTTTCCCGACTCATCCCGTTCCTCACCTGCAAGCACACGCTCGAGTACTGCCTCACCTATGCCGATCGGGCTCACTCATTGGGCTTCGAGGCCATCACCGTGGTAGGGGGCGACGCCTCGGTGGGTGCGCCCCGCTGCGTCCCCCACGCATATCTTCTGCGAGAGCAGATCCGCGAGCGTCAACCCACCTTGTCTCTGGGCGGCTGGGCGAATCCACACCGGGACATCGTCGAACAAGTGGACTATCTGAGCGCCGCCCACGTCTCTGCGGACTTCTACCTCACTCAAGTAGTGTCACACCACAGCGTGGACCGGGTCGCCGCGTTCCTGGAGGAGTGCGACAAACGCAACATGGAGGTTCCGGCTGTCTTCGGTGTCTTCTACTACTGGAGTGCGCAGTCGCAGACTCTGGCGATGCTGAAGGAGTTTTTCCCCGTTCCCGTCGAGGAACTCACCCGGGAGTTCGACGCCGGCGCCACACCCGAGGAGGTCATGGCTCGGACCTTCAAGGCGCTTCGGGCGGCGGGGGCGGACAAGATCTACGTGAGCAACCTGGGCCACAAAAGTGTGCGGGATCGTCTTGCGGCAGTGTTGGAGCGTAGCCGGATCTAACTAGCGCTTGGCCTCTACTCCGGCCAAGACGGCCAACGGAGCCTTGGTCCAAGTGGTCAGCCGGAACACTGATGCGGATGCCGGCCACGACGTCCTGAACCTCCTCGAATACCTCTACGGCGATCTGGACGCCTTCGGCCGAGGCGGCCTCGACACCACGCGCATCGGCGTCTTCCATCCTTTGGAGCACGCCTTTCGGTAGCTCGATGCCCGGCACCTCGTTGTGGAGGAATTCTGCTTCTGCGAGTGACGTGAGAGGCCTCAAGCCTACGACGACGGGCACATCCAGATCAGGTGCTTGGGCGAGAAAGTCCTTCAGACGTTGAGGGGCGAACAGGGGAGGGGTCACGACGAAGTGGGCTCCGGCATCCGCCTTCCAGCGGAAGCGTCCGATTTCTTGGTTCTGGTCGACCGCCACCGGATTTATCCGGACGCCGATAACAAAGCGCGTGGGGCCACCGATTCCGCTGCCGCCCGGATCGACGCCCCGGTTCAGGCCATGGACCACGTTGGTCAGCCCGATCGAATCGATATCGAGAACGGCTGTGGAGTCGGGATAGGGCCCGGTCATGGGGGGACGACCGGTCACGATGAGCAGGTTCCGAATGCCACCGGCCGCGGCACCGAGCAGGTCGCTGATCATGCGAGGCATGTTTCGATCCCTGCACGGGTAGTGAACGATGGTCTCGATCCCGACCTCCTGCTGGATGAGCAGTGCGGCCGGCAGTGCGCTCATGCGGCTGCGTGCGTGCGGGCTGTCCAGGACGTTCACCGAGTCGGCACCGGCTTCCTGAATCCTCCTGCACTGGTCGAGCATGTCGTCAGGGTTCCAGCCCTTCGGTGGGATGATCTCCAGACAGGTGACGAATGCGCCCTCCGTGAGTTTACGACCCAAGCGGGAGCGTTCGGTCAGGGGGATCTCTGGCTGCGTGTCGGGCGCTTGCGTCGCTCCGCCACTCGTCCGCGTCCTGGCCACGGACACCTGGGCACTGGCGACCACCGTCCGAATCTTCCGGATATGGTCCGGGCTCGTGCCACAACAGCCACCCACGAATCGGGCTCCCGCGTCGATCATGCGTCGAGCGTACTGCGCCATGTATTCCGGGCTGGCCAGATAGATCTTGCGGTCGCCCACTGCACGGGGGAGGCCGGCGTTCGGCAGCGCGGAGAGTGGACGATCGGTCACCTGCGCCATGCGTTCCACCGCGTCGAGCATGACCGCCGGCCCCACGGAGCAATTCAGGCCGATGACGTCGGCCCCCCAGCGCGTGACCTCCGATGCCACGGCCTCCGGTGAGGTCCCGTATGAAGTGCGCCCGTCCTCGCCGACGGTGATCTGACAGAAGACGGGCAGGTCGGAGCTGCTCCGGATGGCTCGAAATGCCTGCTCCAACTCGTTGAGGTCGCTGAAGGTCTCCAGTATGAATCCGTCCACCCCGCCCCCCAAGAGGCCGCTCACCTGTCTGACATAAAGCTCCTGGGCCTCTTCTCTCGAGGTGGGACCGAAGGGCTCGATGCGGATGCCGAGTGGGCCGATGGCCCCGGCTACGGCGGCGTTTCCGGTCGCGGCCCGGCGGGCGAGCTCCACGGCAACACGGTTGATCTCCTCCGTGCGGTCAGCCAGCCCGTGGCTGGAGAGTTTGACCGGGTTCGCGCCGAATGTGTTCGTCTCCACGATCTCCGCACCGGCGGCCACGTAGTCCCGGTGGATGGCTTCGACAATGTCCGGTGTCTCCAGGTTGAGCCCGTCGTAGGAGACGTTGACGAACACGCCACGAGCGTACAACTCGGTTCCCATGGCGCCGTCCATGACGTGGACACGCCCGTCATCGATGAGTGCCCGTAGGGCCCCGTCGCCATTGTCCGATACGCTCACGATCCCTCGCTTTCCGGCTCGTAACCCAGGTTGGGGGACAGCCATCGCTCTGCTTCTTCCATCGTCAGGGTGGTGCGCCGTGCATAGTCGGACACTTGATCTCGGCCGATCCGTCCGACCCCGAAGTAGTGGGCCTCCGGGTGCGCGAAGTACCAGCCCGCGACCGAGGCGCCCGGAAGCATGGCGTAGCTCTCGGTGAGTTGCACCCCGATCCGGTCCTCGGCATCCAGAAGGTCGAACAGAGTTCGCTTCTGGGTGTGGTCGGGACACGACGGATAACCCGGTGCGGGCCGGATCCCAACGTAGTGCTCGGCGATCAAGTCGTCGCTCGAGAGGCCGTCCTCACCGGTGTAGCCCCACAACTCCGTACGCACCCGCTCGTGCAGACGCTCGGCGAGCGCTTCGGCCAGGCGGTCCGCGAGGGCCTTGGCCATGATGCTTCCGTAGTCGTCCGATTCGGCCTCGAGAGACCGACACAACTCGTCCAACCCCAGGCCGGCCGTAACCACGAACGCTCCCACGTGGTCTTGCAGTCCCGACCCCTTGGGGGCCACAAAGTCGGACAGGCACAGATTGGGCCGGCCGTTCTTCTTCGCGAACTGTTGACGAAGGCCGTAAATCGTCGCCCACCGCCCGTCGCTGCCGAGTATCTCGATGTCGTCGCCCTCACTATGGGCGGGGAACAGTCCGGAAACGGCAGCGGCCTTCAGCAGCCCCTCGTCCATGATCCGGTCCAGGAGCTGCCGAGCGTCGTCGTACAGAATCTGCGCCTGCTCTCCGGTTTCCTTGGCATCCAAGATCTCCGGGAAGCGCCCTTTGATCTCCCACGCCTGAAAAAACGGAGTCCAGTCGACGTATTCAATGAGCTCATCTAGGGGGTACTCCTCGAACACGCGGACTCCGGTCTCCTTAGGAGCCACGGGCGCATGGACTGTCCAATCGACGTCGGCTCGGTTTTCCCGCGCCTCTTCAAGAGGGACCAGGCGGGACCGACTACTCCTCGCGGCGTGGGCTTCCCGCTCACTCCGGTGGGTGTTCCTCAGTTCCTCCAGGAAGGCCTCTCGATCCTTGCCTCCCAGGAGCGCCCGGAGCACGGGCACGCACCGTGACGCGTCCGTAACGTGGACGGTCGGGCCGTGATACTTCTCTTCGATACGGACCGCCGTATGCCTGCGTGACGTGGTGGCTCCTCCTATAAGGAGCGGCACCTCGAACTCAAGGCGCTCCATCTCCGCGGCCACATGGACCATCTGGTCCAAGGAGGGCGTGATGAGGCCGCTCAGGCCGATGGCGTCGGCGTCCTGATTGCGTGCCTCCTCGAGAATTGTGGCAGCCGGGACCATCACCCCCAGATCCACCACCTCGTAGCCGTTACACTGCAGGACCACCGACACGATGTTCTTACCGATGTCGTGAACGTCCCCCTTTACGGTGGCCATGACGATCTTTCCGGCCGACGCCCGTGCTTGCGCACCGCTCGCCTTTTCGGCTTCGATGAACGGGAACAGATAGGCGACCGCCTTCTTCATGACCCGCGCGCTCTTCACGACCTGTGGAAGGAACATCTTGCCCTCGCCGAAGAGGTCTCCAACCACGTTCATGCCATCCATGAGGGGACCCTCGATCACGTCCAGGGCCCTCGCGGAGTTGGCTCGCGCTTCTTCGGTGTCGTCCTCGATGTACTCGGTCTCGCCGTGGATCAACGCATGCCGAAGTCGATCTTCTACCGGATCCGCTCGCCAGGCGTCGTTCTTCTCAACTCTCTTGCCGGCACCGGCGTACTGCTCTGCGAGGGCGGTCAACCGCTCGGTGGCGTCCGGGCGTCGGTTGAAGAGGACATCCTCCACCGCCTCGAGGAGATCGGGTGGAATCTCGTCATATACAGGCAGGGCACCGGCGTTCACGATGGCCATGTCGAGCCCGGCTTTGATGGCGTGATACAGAAACGCCGAGTGCATGGCTTCCCGTACCCGCGGGCTGCCGCGGAAAGAGAACGAAACGTTGCTGACGCCTCCGCTCACGTGTGTGAGCGGCAGGCGCTCCTTGATCAAGCGCGTCGCGTCGATAAAGGCGATGGCGTATTCGTTGTGCTCCTCGATGCCGGTGCCAACCGCAAAGATGTTGGGATCGAAGATGATGTCCTGGGGCGGGAAACCGACCTTCTCGACAAGGATCTCGTAGGCCCGCTCGCAGATGTCCACCTTACGCTCGACAGTGTCGGCCTGGCCCTCTTCGTCGAAGGCCATGACGATGACGGCCGCACCGTAACGGCGGGCGAGACGCGCCTTTTCGACGAACGGTTCCTCGCCGTCCTTCAGGCTGATGGAGTTCACCACCCCCTTGCCCTGAATGCATTTGAGCCCGGCTTCAATCACGTCCCAGCGCGATGAGTCCAGAACGAAGGGAATACGACTCACGGCCGGCTCGGATCCCAGCAGATTCAGGAAGCGCGTCATGGCCGCTACCGAGTCGAGCAGGCCCTCGTCCATGTTCACGTCCAGCATCTGGGCCCCACTCTGTTCCTGCTGGCGGGCCACCTCTACCGCGCCCTCGTAGTCATCTTCCTCAATGAGCTCCTGGAAGCGGCGGGAACCGGTCACGTTCGTCCGCTCACCGATGTTGGCGAAGAGCGATTCTGGCCCCAATATCAGCGGCTCCAATCCGCTCAGTCGACTGCGCGGCGGCAAGCTCGGAATTTCTCGGGGAGGCAAGCCGGCGACCGCCTCCGCGATCGCGGCGATGTGCTCCGGGACGGTACCGCAGCACCCCCCCACGATGTTCACGAATCCCGCTTCTGCGAACTCTCGAATCATGGCAGAGGTGACGTCTGGAGTCTCATCGTATTCGCCGAACGCATTCGGCAGTCCGGCGTTGGGGTGGCAGCTCACGGGCATCTCGGCCACCTGTGCCAAGGCGTCGAGATGAGGCCTGAGCTGCTCGGCACCCAGCGCGCAGTTCAGACCCACGGAAAAGAGCCCAGCGTGCGAAACCGAGTGGTAGAACGCTTCGGGCGTTTGGCCGCTCAACGTACGCCCGCTGGCGTCGGTGATCGTGCCCGAGACCATGATCGGCACCCATTCGCCCCGTTCATCGAACAGGTCAAGGATGGCGAACAGGGCCGCCTTGGCGTTCAGGGTGTCGAAGATGGTCTCCACCATGAGAAGATCCGCGCCGCCGTCCAAGAGCCCTCGAGCCTGCTCACGGTATGCCTTGGAGAGCTCGTCGAAGGTGACGGCTCGAAAGGCAGGATTCTCCACGTCGGGTGAGAGGGAGGCGGTGCGATTCGTGGGCCCCATACTACCGCACACGAATCGGGGCTTATCGGGTGTCACTGCGGTGGCCTCGTCGACGGCGCGCCGGGCCAGGGAGGCTGCGGCGACGTTCACCCGGTACGCTTCAGCCTCGAGTGCGTAATCGGCTAGAGAGATGGCCTGGGCGTTGAACGTGTTGGTCTCGATGATGTCCGAGCCCGCATCCAGGTAGGCCTTGTGGATCTCGTAGATGGTGTCGGGCTGGGTCACCGAAAGGAGATCGTTGGCGCCCATCAACGGGACGTGGTGATCACGATAGGCATCACCCTGGAAGTCCTCTTCCGACAGCCGGTAGCTCTGGATCATGGTGCCCATGGCGCCGTCCAGAACGAGGATGCGGCTGGCCATCGCCGACTGGAGGGCTCGGGTATGATCGGAGCTTCGGGTGGGGCCACTCATCGGAATCGTCTCACGCCTCCCATATCGGTGCTCGGAAGGGGGATCCGAAAATCAAAAACCTCGTCGCAAACCGACAGCGTCGAGGGTCTGGCTTTTTAGCGGTTTTGTGCCGGGCCGCAATACGCCTCAAATCACCCCGTCCGAATTGTGTTCAAAAAAGCTAGTGCCGGGCGCCCGGAATTTCTAGTGTTCAGTGGGGGGACGAACGTGGGGAGTGCGTTCACGAGGATGTCCGTTTTGACTAGAATATGAAAAATTCGAACGGGAGATGGCTTTGACGAACATCGCGGGCGGCGTCATCCAGGCGGCTGCCGGATTCTTCAAGGGACACGGGCTCGGCAACGATTACATCGTGTGTGAGGTCGGAAGCGACTGGAAAATGTGGACGGGTAGTGTCGTGGCCGTGTGCGACCGCTGGAGAGGTCCCGGGAGCGATGGCATCGTCGTCCTCCTGGACCGTAGCGGACCTCCGTTCCGCCTCCGCATGTTCAATCCCGATGGTTCAGAATTCGAGCGGAGCGGTAACGGCCTTCGCATCCTTGCGTCGTACCTGGCGGCCGAGGGCCTCGTGGCCGGCGAGCCTTTCGATGTCGAGGTCGGGGGCGACACGGTGCGTTTGCACGTACTTGGACGACAGGGCAGAGGCGTGTACGACGTGTCGGTCGACATGGGCCGTATCGGGTACGGTGCCGAAGCGGTCGGCCTGGACGCCGAAGCTCTCGATGCGGACGGAGGCATCGATCTCGGCCCGGCGGGCATTCACGTGCTGGAGCTGATTTCGGTGGGCAACCCGCACGCCGTGGTCTTCCCAGAAGTCTGGACCCCTGAGCAGCTCGACGAAATCGGGCCGCTCATCTCGACCCACGCCGGGTTCTCGTCCGGGACCAACGTGCAGATGGCCCGCGTGCTGGGTCCGGGTTTGGTCGAGGCACTCATCTGGGAGCGGGGCGTGGGGCCCACATCGGCGTCGGGCACTTCTTCTTGTGCGGTCGCGGCGGCCACCGTGAAGTCGGGCCGGGGCGATCCGGGCGTCTACGAGGTGCGGATGGAGGGAGGAAGCCTGGAAGTGACGGTGAGTCCCGAGTCAGAGATCACGCTCAGGGGCCCGGTGCAGGAGATCTATCGGGGGCGGTTCACTGCGGGATTCCTCGAGGAACTCGAGGCGCTCGGGGCAAGCTGAGGGCGTTAGGTCCTCACGCGCTTCAGCAGAATCAGTCCACAGGCCAGAAAGACGAAGTTGGGCAACCATGCCGAGAGGAACGGCGACAATGCTCCGGTCCGTCCGGCTGCTCCTGCAAGCCGAAATACGAGCATGTACAGGATCGTCGACCCCAATGCCACGCCGATGCCGTACGCAGCGCCGCCGCGTCGCGAGCTCGTGGCCAGCGGTCCCCCGAAGAGGATGATCACCAACGTCGCGACCGCGATGGCTTTGCGTTGCTCCTTCTTCACCAGGAGCTTGCTCGGATCGCCTCCCGAGCGACTGATGTTCGCCGCCATTCGGTCGATCTCCGCGACGGTCATCTCGTCCTCGTCGTTGGGTCGCTCGAGCAGGCCGGTAGGGTGCTCGCCGAAGCCTCGAGTTCGTAGGGAATCGAAGTGGAAGGTCAAAGTCGGTCGGCCCTCGGGAAGGATCCGGAGGTAGCCGTCCCGAAAGGTCCAGCCGTGGATAGTGTCGAACGGGACCTCCCTCGCGGAGATGTGTTCGGCCGGCTGTCCCGAGGCTCTGGCCGGAACTTCCATGATCACCTCGCGCAGGCTCGCCGGCTCTATGTTCAAGCGCTGGACGGTCAGTGTCCGATCGTCGTCTCCCTTGAACACGAAGGTGGCCCGCCATTGACGTCTGGGATCCTCACTTCGGAGAATCTGCCCGGCCCGCCGTTTAGCGACTGGAACAGCCTCACTGAGCAGAAGGCCGGCCCCGGTCAGCAAGACACCCATGACGATCAGAGGGGCCATGAGCCGGTGGAACGAAATCCCACCCGCCTTGGCGGCCATCACTTCTCTGTGTTGCGTCATGCCATGGATCGTGAAAACTGCAGCCAGGAGGGCCGCAATTGGAAAGGACCAGGAGATGTACTCGGGAAACTGGTATACGTACGCCAAGGCCACCTCTTTGACGGTGAGGCCCCGGTCGAAGTAGCGATCCACGTTCTCGACGATGTTGCCGATGATGAAGAGCAGCGGCGCGCCGATGATGAAGAGCGCGAAGATGCGCAGGAACGTCTTGGCGATGAGTAGATCGAGGATCCGAATCATGCCGATGCTCTTCGTGGCCTCACCAATCGTCGCGTGAAGTCTCCTATGGCAAAGAGGGCTTCGTCCAATCCACCACCTCGGTTCGCCCCTGCGGATCGACCCATGCGGGCTACAAAGAAGAGTCCCAGGACCAGGAAGGCCAGGTCCGGGGCCCACATGGCCCAAAACGGTGGGACCACCCCTTTGTCGGCCAGGTTTTCGCCACCGATCAGTCCGGCCCAATAGATGGCGAAGATCCCCACCGAGACGGCGATCACCATTCCGACACCTCCGCGCGGAAAGCGGATGGCCAGCGGAGCGCCCATGAGCACGAACACGATGCACGCGAAGGAGATGGCGAATTTCTTGTGGATCTCCACCCAGAACTGATCCACGCTGGTCTGGAGTGCGTAGATCTGACCCTGATTCTGACGACCGGCCAGAGCGAGCCGCCGCGTCATGTCATCCTCGAAGATCAGGAACTCCTCTCCAGCCACCTCATCCTCATCGTCGGTGGCTTCGGGGTCGAAGGTCACCTGATAAGCGTGGGGTGAGCCTTCCGGCGGGCGTCCCAGGGCCTGGTCGAGGGCCATGCGCGCCCGCTCATAACCGCTCTCCTGTACCCGTGCGATCTCCGCTGTCCGGTCAGCCACTTCGTCCCGGAGCATCGCCACCGACATCTCGCGATCGCTCCGGAAGGTCCCGCCCTGTTGCCGCTCCAGCTCGTCGCCCACCCCCCTCAGGGGAATGATCTGCGTCTCGAACTCCGACCGCTTGAACTCGCCGGACCGATCGGCTCCCACCTCTCGAACCTCACCGTCGTACAGGGTCAGGTAGAGGTCGGTGCGCGCCCGGTTGAACTCCATCTTCCCGCTTGATGCGTACGTGGTCCGATGTGTGTAAGGATCGCTCAAATCGTAGATGACCACATCGGTCATCTCGTTGGTGGTGGGGTCGATCGTGGCTGCCTGCAGGTACACCGTACCGGACCGGGCCTCTGTTTGGATATTGTTGATAACCCGCTCTCGGAGCTCTAGCGTCGGGCTCTTTTTGCCGAGATCGATGCTCAGGTTCTTGAGCCGATGATTGGTCTCCGGGAGCACCTGGTCGTTGAAATAGAACATGACGCCGGTCAGGATAACTCCGGCTCCGAGGAGTGGAGCCAACATCCGGATCGGCTGGATTCCGCCCGCGGACATGGCGGTAATCTCGTTGGCGGCAGTAAGCTCACTGAAGGTGTAGAGTACTGAGACAAGGATAGCCATGGGGAGAGTCAGAGCGATCGTGTGCGGCAGGGAGAGCAGTAGGAACTCTCCAATGACGCTCCACGGCAGACCCTTCCCGACAAGACTCTCCATCCGCTGAGCGACAGCGTTGAGGAAGAGGAGCCCGGTCAGCGCCGAAAACGCGAAGAGAAACGGCCCCGCGTGAGCACGGATTAGATACCTGGTGATAATTCCCATTCGGACAACCCTACACCGTACCCCGGCATCCGATCCAGGCCAGGCTGCCTAGTCGTGTTATCTCACGCTGCCCTGCTGGCTCTGGCACTGACGGTACCGCTGCCCGGCCGTGCCCTGACTGTGCAGGCCGTGCAGGACACCGTGCGCTGGCGACCACCCGGACTGGAGCTACCGGCCTTCCTCGCCGCCTTCCCCGGCCGCTCGGCCGGCATGTCGTCCTCGGTCGTGCAGTTGGGACTCAAGCCGATGCCGCCTCTGGTTCCCATCGAGTTGAGCGTGCCGGCCGTTGTGCGAGGCGGTCCAGTACCCGAGGCGTCACGTTGGTTGGTGGCTCCCGGGCCTACACTGATTCGGCGTCGTCTTGCGCTCCAGAGGATGGCATTGTTCAAGCCATCCGCACCGGATCGCGTGATGCGGTCGGTGGTGGGCGACAGCGATGCGTCACTTCTAGGCGGCGGACTTTCAGACCTGGATGTCGAGATCGTGGGGCAGGCGGAGTTGGGAGGCGATTGGACCAGCTTTCGGCCCTGCGACTCGCGGGTCCAGTTTTCATGTGATCCCGGCGTGCTGCCGAAGCTCAACCCCGACATTCAATTCGCGGTGCGGGCGCAGGGGACCATCGCCGAGCGTATTACGCTGGACGTGGACTTCGATCAGGCTCGTGAGTTCTCTGCCGCGAACAACATCAACATCTTTTACGACGGTGACGAGGACGACGTCCTGAAGCGTGTGGAATTGGGGGACGTCACGTTCGCCCTGCCGACGTCGCGCTTTCTCACGGAGGGCATCCCCGCCGGAAACTTTGGCTTTCTGGCATCGGGCCAGGTCGGACCCCTGGAATTCGATGGGGTGTGGGCTCAACAGCAGGGCGATCTGTCCAGACGGGAGTTCCGCCTGAGTGGGGGGCCGGGCCAGGAGAGCTTCGTGCAAGTGGACACGCTGGTTCTCGATGACGCCGACTACGTTCTGGGCCAGTTCTTTTTCCTCGTGGATCCCGAGTTCATAGATCGTAGCCCGCACATCGACGTGCTTTCACTCGACCCGTCGTCCGGTCCCGTGTCCCTTTCCCCCGGAGCGGAGCCCATTCAGGTCTACCGATTCGAGACCGATCCCGTGACCCGTCAGCAGGTCGAGGGTTTGATCCAGGCGGACGGATTTGCCTCTAAGGATGGAGACACAGTCGAGGAGTCTGGGTGGTTCCGCTTTCTGCAGCCGGGCGTCGACTACTCCGTCCACTCGAGCGGGCTTTGGCTGGCTCTGCGCCAACCCCTTCGGCAGGAAGAGATGCTTGCGGTGACGTATATCACCGCCACGGGCGACACCATCGGAACGTACAACCCTGAGAGTGTCTACAACGCCGGGGGTCGCCCTCGCCTCAAGCTTCTGAAGGCGTCGAGGGCCAATCACCGTCCGGGTCGACCCACCTGGGACCTCGAGATGCACCAAGTATACCGGGTGTCGTCCTCGCCCGATGTGGATCCCAACTCGGTTCACCTGACCATCTCGTTGGGTGAGCTCAGCGCCGGGCGCACGTTCAAACGAGAGCTGGGCGGAAGGGATATCACGTTCTTGCGCCTCTTCGGCCTGGACGAGGAATCACCGATCGACGTGCTGGACCAGGCGGGGGTCTACAAACCCGCCCTGGAGCTCTTTCAGGAGCAGCCTGTCATTCCGGGCGTGTTCATAATCTTTCCGACTCTCGAACCCTTCCAGGCCCCTCCGCCCGTCGAGTCACTCGGTCTCAGCGAGCAAGAGACGGCGGCGATTCTCGAGGGCGACGGCAACCCGACGATCTACGAGGAAGAGGACCCCTTCCTCCGGGAGAGTGGAGGCCTCTATAGGCTGACCATCCCCTTCGAGCTGAGGAGCAGAGGGGTCATCTCCTCGTTCTCTCTGGGAGCTATCGGCATACGTGATGACTCGGAGAGGATTTTCCTGGGCGACCGCCTGTTGTCTCGCGGCACCGATTACGAGATCGACTATTCCATCGGCCAGGTAACGCTCATTCAACCAGAGATTCTGTTCGCCACGGCGTCGGAGCCGGTCGTACGGGCTACGTGGGAGCAGAAGTCGATCTTCCAGGTGGCGCCCACGACGGTGTTCGGGGTGAGCGGGCGCTTGTCGGCGGGGGAGGTGGGCGGTTTCAATTTCCTCGCGCTCCATCAACGTGAGAGAGCGTTGGTGAACCGGCCGCAACTTGGGGTGGAGGCGGCTGCCATCACCTTGAGTGGTCTCAGCATGAACTTCGACTTCCCGGCTCGGGGACTCGACCGCCTTGTGGAAAGCATTCCGTTCCTGCGGGTCGGCGGGCCGTCACGTATCGGAGTAGAGGGAGAAGTGGCCCTTTCTTTTCCCAACCCGAACATCCGGTCTGATGTTTTCCTCGACGATTTCGACTCATCCAATGAGCTCGCGCTCTCCCTATTTTCCTATGACTGGCTCCGCGGGAGTGTGCCGGGCTTCAGGACCGGGGCCGAGGATGTATTTCCGATGGCCCTGGACGAGACGGACGCGGCCGATCTGGTATGGCAGCACGCGTGGACAATTCCGGGAGTGGGTGAAGACAGTGTGGGCGTTTTCCCCGGATTCCTGCCTGAAGACGACATTGACCGGCAGATCAACGTCCTGGGCAGCCAGGTTCGGGAGATCGGCCTGCTCTTCTCGTTCATCCCCCATCCAGACGCGCCCGGGGGCACCTCGTGGCGCTCGATCACCACCAGCCTCAGCTCCACGGGACTCGACCTGAGTAAGAGCGAGTCTCTGGAATTCTACGTGGCCGAAGGGGACTCGCTGGACCTGATCATCGACCTGGGCACCGTAGGCGAGGACGCCCTGTTCGTCGACGCCGACGGACGGCTCAATGGAGTGAAGAGCAACGGGTCGCCCTGGGGCAGGGGCATCTTGGATCACGAGGCCGATCCACGGCTCGGCGAGATCTGGAGCCAGGAGGCGGACGAACGTGGGGTCTGGCTCGAGTCGTGTTTGGCCGAGCCTGCGGCGGTCTACCCTACGGGCGATCCACGGGGCAGCTGCACCCGGGGCAACGGCCGGCAGGACACGGAGGACATGGACGGGGACGGGAACCTCGACTCGCTCGAGCGCTACCTGCGCTTCGTGGTTCGCCTGGATGGTTCCTCCCCCTACTTGGCGCGCACCCGTGCCGAGACCGGTACCAACTTTCAGCTATACCGCGTCCCCCTCAGGGGAATGGGGGCCACCGAGGTGCCGAGCTCCTTCTCCGAAGCGTATTTTCGTGCCGTGAAGCACATGCGGCTCACGGTCGTCGGGGCGAGGGAGCAGCAGTTCGTGCTCACTCGGATGCGCGTCGTGGGGACTCACTGGGTCAAGCGCACCGAGTCGGGTGTCATGAAGGGCATCATCGGCGATACCGCGAGCTTCGTCGGGCGGGCGGAGGTCGGTCCCGTCAGCAAGATCACGGAGGGCGAGGGCTACGCGCCGCCCCCAGGCGTGATCGAGGAATTGGACGATCCGACGATCACTTTCTCCGGTCGTGGCTTCGAGTTCAACGAGAAGGGGCTGAAGCTTCAGTACGAGGACGTTCAGGCCGGTGACCGTGCAGAGGTCTTCAACCGGTTTCCCCAGCGTCCCAGGAACTTCCTCGCCTACCGGGAGCTCCGATTGTGGGCCTTGGCCCGAGCTGGTGATTGGGGGCCGCACCAACCCGTTTCCTTCTTCGTAAAGGTCGGCGAGGACTCCGAGAACTTCTACCTCTACCGAACGCCGCTCACCAGGGTGGTGAGCCCCGAGCTCGTCTCTCCGGGAGACTGGCTACCCGAAATCGTGGTCGACTTTTCAGAGTGGCTCGATCTCCGGCGACGGGCCGAAGAGGAGCTCATCATCAACCCGAGAGGACCTCAAGATCCTCCGGTCGAGTTGTGGGCAAGAGACTCGACCTATGCCATCGTCTTGAAGGACCGGGCTCGGGCGCCCAATCTGGCCGCGGTCCGCGAGCTTGCCCTTGGAGTCTGGAACCGGCTCACGGGCCCGACCACCGGCGAGGTCTGGATCAACGAGATGCGCCTTACGGCATCGCTTCGAGATGTGGGTGTTGCGTCCCACTTCGGCGTGGACGTAGAAGCTTCGGACGTATGGACGACCCACATGACCGTCACCAGCCGCGGAGCCCTGTTCCGGCAGCTCGAGGACAACCCGACCTTCCAGGCGGATCGTGTCTTCAGCTTGAATTCCACCCTCAATGTGGAGCGCATGACGCCTGCGGCTTGGGGGGTCGAGATCCCGCTGACCGTATCCCATGTTCAGGCCGATCAGGATCCGCAGTTTCTGGCGCGAAGTGACGTGAGGGCGGGAAGCGTTCAGAACCTGCGGGAGACGAGTTCTCGCCGAACGCGTGTGGACGTCTCCTTTCGCAAACGCACACCGACGGCCAACCCGGTCGTCGGGTTGCTCCTCGACGGGTTGGAGGCCAGGGCCGGTTATTACACGGTGACTTCGAGCTCGATCACGGCGAAGGGCTCCTCGGAGGGAGTGGATGCGCGCCTGGGATACGGCCGCGCGGTGGGGAGGCGGGACTTCGCGTTGGTCCCCGGGTTCCTGCGTCCGGTGCTCCGCTGGATCCTTCCAAGCGCCTGGGAGGAGTCCATCGTCAACGGTCGGCTCCGATGGAGCCCGGAGCGCCTGTCCTTCGGCGGGTCGTACGCCAGGACGGACCAGCGAGCGTTTCGCTTCGACCAGATCGTCGAGGGTCCGGAGGACAGCCTGGTGCAGGCCACGCGGTCACCGAGAGAGTCCCTGGAGGGGGCCATGGAGATTGTTTTCCGCCCGTTCCGGGCTGTCACGGCCCAAGCCGATCTGGTGTCGATTCGGGACCTCCTGCGTCCTGACGAGGCTGTGACGGATCCTCGGGTTCAGGATCTGCTGGAGGAGGAGCGCTCAGAAGCTCTGGGCCTGGATTTCGGCTGGCAGACGGATCAGCTCATTCGGACGCGCATGAACTATGAGCCGAGGCTGGGAGGTTGGTTACGGGCGAACCTGGGATGGCAGACGTACTACTCCAGCGATCGAAACGCCACGTTCGTGGATCGCCGCGTCGAGAACGGTGACACGGTCTTGGCTCTCCAGCGCAACGTCAACGGCCAACGTGATTTCACGGGCCAGTTTACCATCCTGCCCGTGGCCTTGCTCGGTCCTTCTGCCGCGGACGCAGAGCGCTCCGGCTTCGATCTCTTCGTGCGTAGGGCTCTCGCAGCCGTGGACCCGATCTCGATCACGTACCAAGACGGGATCACCTCACGATTCAATCGCGATCCTGTCGACCCCGGGTTCGGATATCGGTTCGGGATCGCGGACATGGAGGGCTACCGGTTCATCGATGCGGATACCGCTACCACGCTGACCGACAGGACCGGTTGGACCGCACGCTCCGGCGTCCGATTGCCGGCAGCGATTCAAGTCGGTGTGAACTATCGGCTCAGTGAGGCGAATACGCTCGACACCCGGAGTGATCGAACATTCAAGCGTGAAACGTGGCCCGATGTGTCCGCGGCGGTCACGAGCCTTCCGTTGCCCGAACAACAGTCGCTCCTTCGGCGTGTGAGCATGTCCACCGGATTCCAACGCGTCAGGCAGGAGACCGCCTACGGCGGACTCGGACAACAGCGGCGCTTTCAGGCGGATGAGCGCATTCCTGTGGACGTCGCGGTGGTTTGGGGGGGAGGAGTGTCCACGAGCTACAGGGGATCGTTCGTCAGGGGAGAAGGGCGGGATCCCACCGGACGCACGGAACGGACGAGAGAAAACCACACCTTTTCGATCTCGGGGGCGTTCCGCCTGCCGCTGGGACTGGCCGAGCGTCTCGACGGACCACTGACGACGTCTGCCTTGGTCCAATACACGTCGGATAGAAACTGCCGCGCTACGGCGGGCGGAACGGACTGTGTGGCTTTCCTCGATGAGCTCATTCGGAGCTTGATGGTGCGTCTGGAAACCACGGTGTCGCGCACCGATTTACGGTTGCAGCTCTCGTACACGGACCGGGAGTCCTTCGTTGGGTTGAGGTCGGGGTCGACCCAATTCCAGTTCGGACTGTTCGGCCGATTCATCATCGCCGACGACGCCCTTCTTCGATGATCCTCCCGAGTACCCCGTACAGACTCTGAGCCGGTCTGCCCGGACGACCATGGCCTTGCCCGGAGGCGTGGCGCACCATGGTACATGACGTCGGCAGAATCCCGGGCCCTCGAGCGGGCGGCGCTTCTCGTTCTCACCCTGTGCGTCGTCCGCGCCGTCGCGAGTTACCGGAGTCCCGCAGGAGCGGTACCACAAGAGGTCGCCGATTCCGAGGCCGCCACACTGTTGAGGGAGAGCGGTGAGATGAGGAGTGAGGGGGCTCGCCGAACACGGCCCCTGTCCGCCGACGAGAAGATCGATCCGAACACTGCCACCGAAGAAGCGCTCGATCGCCTGCCCGGAGTAGGGCCTGCCACCGCACGGAGGATCGTCAGTCACCGGGAGGTGGTGGGTACGTTTTCGGAGGCGAACGACCTCCTTGCCGTTCCCGGGATCGGGGCGGGGACCTTGGCCCGGATAGAGCCGTTTCTGGTGTGGTCCGACCCGTCTCGCGGTGGCGCTCGGCCAGTTGCGGGGCGTCCCGGGCGAGCCGGCGATGGTCGGTCACAACGGCCTCCTGTCATCGACCTGAACCGGGCCACTCAGAAGGAGTTGGAAAAACTGCCAGGAGTGGGACCGGCCCTCGCCCGTCGGATCCTGGCTCTTCGTGACTCGCTGGGTGGATTTCGCACCGCAGACGACCTGGAGCGAGTCTGGGGGCTCGGTCCCATCACGGTAGCTCGGCTGAAGCCTTTGGTATTGGTTGGCCGCTGAGCGATTTCGTGCTTGCACGGCAGGGCTGCCCGATCCTACCTTTGGCTGTAAGCACACAAACGTTTCCGCTTGATTACGCCTCTGGGGGAGGGCTCCGGCGATGGCAACAGATGTCGCAGAAGTTCGTCTTGGTGACCTTTTCGTACGAGAAGGCCTCATCGACGCGGGCCAGTTGGAAGAGGCCCTGAAGGACGCTAGGGAGAGTGGGACCCGTGTCGGGTTCTCACTCGTCAAGCTCGGCTTCGTGGCGGAAAACGAACTCACGCGAATGCTGTCCAAGCAGTACCGCCTGCCCGCTGTCGACCTCGAGAAGGTTACCGTCGAAGAGAAAATTTTTAGGCTCATCGACGGTGAAATGGCGTACAAGCATTTGGTCCTGCCCCTCAGAAAAGTGGGCCGGACGCTCACCGTCGCCATGGCGAACCCGTCCGATCTGGAGGCCGTGGACGTCCTTCGGTTCAAGACGCGCTTCGACATCGAGCCGGTGATTGTCGGGGAGTACACGCTCCGTAAACATCTCGAGCGTTACTACGGTGCCTCTGAAGACGCCATGGATGACCTCCTGGGCGACTTCCTCGAAGAGGACATCGAGTTCGTCGAAGATACGAGCGACGAAGAGAGCATGGCCGCACTCCAGGCCGAGGTCGACGAGGCGCCGGTCGTGAAGTTCATCAACGGGCTGCTCACGGACGCGGTGCGAAAGGGCGTCTCCGATATCCACGTCGCACCCTACGAGAAGGAAATTCGAGTCCGATACCGGATCGACGGATCGCTCTTCGAGGTCATGAAGCCGCCCATGAAAATGAAGGCGGCCTTGACCTCGCGCATCAAGATTCTGGCGGACCTGAACATCGCCGAGCGCAGGGTGCCCCAGGATGGCCGCATCAAGCTGAGGATGAAACGCAAGGTGGTGGACTTCCGCGTGTCTACGCTGCCGGTGATCTTCGGCGAGAAGATCGTGATGCGTATCCTGGACGCGGGGAACCTCACCTTCGACCTAGGCCTGTTTGGATTCGAGCCCAAGGCCGAAGCGGACTTCATGGGGGCCATCGCCAATCCTTATGGCATGGTCCTGGTCACGGGGCCTACTGGTTCCGGTAAGACCACTACGCTGTATTCCGCCCTCTCCCAGATCAACAACGAGGACGTGAACATCATGACGGCCGAGGATCCGGTGGAGTACAATCTCCACGGGATCAATCAGGTTCTCGTCCGGCCTGAGATCGGAATGAGCTTCGCCGCGGCGCTCAAGGCGTTCCTGCGGCAGGACCCGAACATCATCATGGTGGGTGAGATCCGTGACCTCGAGACGGGGGGAATCGCGATCAAAGCGGCCCTCACGGGTCACCTCGTACTCTCGACCCTCCATACCAACGATACGCCGTCTACCATCACCCGTCTGATCGACATGGGTCTGGAGCCGTTCAACCTCGCCGCCGCTCTCAACCTCGTGACGGCTCAGCGCCTTCTCCGGCGCATCTGCACGAACTGCAAGGTCGAGACGACCTACGACGACGAATGGCTCAAGGCGGCCAAGATCGACGACGCATGGCTCAACAAGACGACCCTGTACAAGGGCGAAGGTTGCGACAAGTGTGGTGGAGCCGGATACAAGGGCCGGCAGGGTCTGTACGAGGTCATGAACGTCAACACCCCGATCAGAAAGGCCATCATGTCCGAGTTGAGCACGGACGACCTGCGTGACGTAGCCCTAGAGGAGGGCATGCTCACGCTTCGGATGGACGGCCTCCTGAAGGTGGAACGAGGCATCCCCCGGCGGCCAGCTCTTCATCGACCGGCTTATGTTGGCGCTTCCGATCTTGGGCGACCTGCAGCGCAAAGCTGCGGTGGCCCGTTTTACTCGGACTCTGGGCACGCTGGTATCCTCTGGTGTCTCGATCCTGGAGGGCCTCGAGATCACGGCCAAGACCGCAGGCAACCGCGTTATCCACGACGCCGTCATGAGCTCACGGACGTCGATCGCGGGCGGTGAGACCATCGCTGGACCGCTCAAGGAGTCGGGCGTTTTCCCGCCCATGGTCGTGCAGATGATCAACGTGGGTGAGCAGACGGGTGGTCTGGACACGATGCTCACGAAGATCGCCGACTTCTACGATGACGAAGTCGATGCTGCGGTCGAGGCTCTGCTCGCCGCCATGGAGCCGATCATGATCGTGGTTCTCGGTGTGGTGGTCGGTGGCATGATCGTCGCCATGTACCTTCCGATCTTCGACATGATCAACGCGGTGGGCTAGGGTAGGACGCGGTCCCGTCCATCTGTACGACGCGCAGGAGTCGCCGGCCCCCTGACTGAGGGGCCGGCGATTTTTGTCCAGTGTCCTCTGAGTATGAACTACCTATCCGGAAGGAACACGGATGCAAGACACGATTTTCGGGAAGATCGTTCGCGGAGAAATCCCGGCCGAGGTGGTTTACCAGGACGAATTGGTTACGGCGTTTCGTGACATCGAGCCTCAGGCCCCGACCCACATTCTGATCGTTCCCAACCGGGCCGTACCGACACTCGCCGACGTGACCGAGGCGGACGAACCGGCCCTTGGGCGCATGATCCGCGTGGCTTCACGTTTGGCTGAGGAGGATGGGATCGACGAGAAGGGATACCGACTCATTCTGAACTGTCGGGCCCACGGCGGTCAGGAAGTGTACCATGTCCACTTGCACCTGATCGGTGGGCGCCCCCTCGGCAGGATGCTTCCGGATTGACCGCTGCGGATCGGCTCCGGCTTGCCCGGAGCTAAGGTGGGGACAATCTTCCTCGCTTTCACACTCCAGATAGAGAGCGCAAGTGGAACGCTTTGAGAACTTCGTCAGCGCCGTGCGGGCCTTTGTATGGGAGTGGGGTGTCCCGGCCGGAGATGGTGACATCCCCGTCGTCATCCTGGCCCTCATCGGAGTCGGCGGGTTCCTGACCCTCCGCCTCGGGTTCATTCAACTCCGCCACTTTGGGCACGGTGTGGCCGTGGCCACCGGCCGATACGACGATCCGAGCGATCCGGGTGACGTCACGCACTTCCAGGCCCTGACCACGGCCCTGTCAGCCACCGTCGGCATCGGAAATATTGCCGGAGTGGCGCTTGCCATTCACTGGGGAGGCCCTGGCGCGCTGTTCTGGATGTGGCTGACGGCCGCTCTCGGGATGGCGACGAAGTTCACCGAGGTGACCTTGGCCCAGCACTACCGGCAGGTGCACGAGGGGGCGGACGAGATGGTGGGTACCGTTTCCGGCGGTCCCATGTACTACATCGAGCACGGTTTGGGGCCGAAGTGGAAGTGGATGGGGATCTTCTTCGCAACCGCCCTGGGGTTCACCGCGTTCCTGACCGGGAACGCGATTCAGGCGAACACCGTGGCCGACACGATCGGCACGGCCTTCGGGACGGCCCAGTGGATTACGGGCGCCGTCACGGTCACGATCGTCGCGGCGGTGGTCCTGGGAGGAATCGGACGGATCGGCCGTATCACCAGCATCCTGGCTCCCTTCATGGCCGCCGTATACGTGCTGGGTGCCGGGTTGATCATCGTCATGAACCTCGGTGCCGTGGCTCCGGCCTTCGCTACCATCTTCGCAGAGGCCTTCAACCCCTCGGCCGGTGTAGCCGGTACGGGAATCGGCGCCATTCTCGTTACGCTGATGTGGGGCGTGAACCGTGGCCTCTTCTCCAATGAGGCTGGACAGGGCTCGGCCCCCATCGCCCACGCGGCCGCCAAGACCGACGAGCCTGTCTCCGAGGGTGTCGTAGCACTTCTCGAGCCCTTCATCGACACGATCGTCATCGTGACCATGACGGCGCTCGTAATCATCATTACGGGCGTGTACAGCGAGCGCATTCCGACCGAGATCACGCTGGCTGGCGGTGATCTCAGCTGGGTGTCGGGAGACCTGCAGGCCGGTTATGAATCCGTGAACGCCCCGGCCGAGATTCAGATTCAGAACGGCCGGCACGCGACGGGGAGCGCGACCTTCCTGGCCTGGCACGAGGTGGCGATGGACGACCTCTTCGTCGACGAGGGCATGACGCAACGTTTCTCGGGCTCCGTTTTTCCCGGGCGAGGTGAGGCGGTAGACGGATCCGGAACCAGCCACACGTCGCTGTACGGAATGGCGATCGAGAGTGGCGCCCCCCTCACCATGTACGCTTTCCGGAAGGGGTTATCTCCCCTGGGTGATTGGGGTCACTACGTCGTGATCCTCTCGGTCTTCCTGTTCGGAATCTCCACGGCCATCTCCTGGAGCTACTACGGAGACCGATGTGCCAACTACCTCCTGGGCGAAGGAGCGATCCGTCCCTACAAGGTCGCCTACCTGATCATGCACTTCCTTGGGGCGATCATCTCGCTGAACCTGGCCTGGCAAATCGGCGATATCGCCCTGGGCATCGTCATCTTGCCCAACCTGATCGCACTCGTGATGCTCTCCGGGAAGGTCAAGGAGCTCACGGACAGCTATTTCGAGCGCAAGCCGTGGCTGAGTGCCGGAGAGTAGTCTCTCGAAAGGGGTCGAGCTCTTGGAGATCGGAGGCGGGGGTGGCCAGTGGTCACCCCCGCTTTCTTGCAGCTAGTGTGGTGTAGCATGACTCCTGCTACACCACACTAAACCACGGAATCCGAGTCCTCCCGGTCTCCCACGGTCTCGAAGTCACCGTGGGTCACGGGCCGAAAATTCAGGTCGATAGCCAGCCAGATCGTCTTGGCGAAGGGATAGAAGAGGATAGGCGTTACCACGGCCAATACGAGGAGCCATCGTTTGAGCCCGGTCCACGGCACGTCGGGGAGGGTAAGGAGGATGGTGGCTCCAGCGCCGAAGACGATGAGGAGTTCGGCGACGACGAAGTTGACCACATAACTTCCCAGGAAGTAGTCGACTTCTCCCCTGTCGAGCTTCAGCCGGCAACCAGGACATGTCTCGGCCATCACCACCCAACGCCGGGAGAGCGCCGGTGAGCCGCAGTGGGGGCAACGCAACCTCAACGCGCGTCCGAAGAGGCGGAGCCCAAGCACCTGAGGTCGTTCTTGTCGTTCTGAGGTCACCCGACCGAGTCCCCGGAAGTTTGCCGGACGCTCCAGCGTCCCGCACAGTGGATCGATGGAGATGAATCTATCCGAACGGCCACAGCGGTGACGCACTCCTCTTCCGGTGCGGGCGCGAGCCGCGAGGCCTGGACGCCTCTCGAGGCGGCCTTGATCGCTTTCCATGAACGTGGGGAGCATGCCGAGCTACTGGTGTCGAACGATCTCGGTGACGCGGAGACCCTCTCAGCATCTCTGTTTTTTCGCTCCGAGGGCGAGTTCGAGGTGTGGGAGTCCGAGGCACTCCGCCGATGTGGAGACCGCGTACTCGATGTCGGAGCCGGCGTTGGTGCACACGCTCTGATACTCCAGGATAGAGGCCACCGCGTGACGGCCCTCGAGGCGCTTACCGGGGCTGTACGGATCATGGAGGAACGCGGGGTGAAGGACGTGATGTTGGGCACTCTGTTCGACATACGCCATGAACCGACCTATGACACCGTACTCATCCTGATGAACGGTTCCATGTTGGCGGAGACACTCACCGGGCTCGACAGGATGCTTGAGCGAGCCCGGGGCCTGCTGCTGCCGGGCGGCACCCTCCTGCTCGACTCCACCGACCTACGAATACCACGCGACCCTGTCGCTACGGACGGGTCGGGCCCGGGCCGCGAGGGGCTCGATGTCGGCTGTGACGACCCCGCCGACGGTCGGTACGTGGGAGAGCTCCACTTCCAACTTTCGTACGGTGATCTCCGTGGAGAAGTCTTCCCCCAACTCTTCGTCGACCCGGAGACGCTCGAGGCTCGGGCTAGAACGGGTGGCTGGCAGACCCGCGTAGTCTGGACCGGTGAAGACGGTCGTTTCCTGGCCCAACTGACTCCGATCTGAGTCAGAGCCGTCCGGGCGGGCCAGCGTCCGAGTCTGGGCGGGCGACCGTCGACCCCGTCTCTCTCACTTTACGGATCATCCTTCCCGGTACGACCGCGCCGTCCCCGAACCGATCGCGAAGCCCGTCCACGGCCCTTCCAAGGATACGCTCACGCTCTCCCTCGATGCCGTCCTCCTCCGCGAACAGGCCGAGCTGGGCCGGATCGACACCGGGCACGAAGTTCGTCAGCCCCACGCCGAGCAGGCGTGCCCTGGTACGCCGCCGCTCACGGAGCCCACTCAGGAGTTCGCAAGCCACCGCGAACACGGCCGCGTCGGTCTCCACCGCCTCCGGCACCGTCCGTCCGCGCGATCGGGTGGTGAAGTCTCCATCCCTGAGCTTGACCGTGATGGTCCGTGCCCGCAGCCCGGACCTGCGCATGGTTCTGCCCACCGACACGGAGAGTCTCATGAGTGCGTTCTGGAGCTCTTCGTCCGATTCCAGGTCACTAAAGAAAGTCCGCTCCGAACTGATCGACTTCCTCGGTTCGCGAGGGTCTACACGGGCCGAGTCCAACCCACGCATACGCTGGTAGAGCCAGCGACCGCGATGCTCTCCGAACCACCGCTGAAGCCAGTCGAGCTCCACTTTCAGCGCGTCTTCGATCCGGACGAGCCCACGCTGCTCGAGAGACTCCACCAATGCGGGACCGACGCCAGGAATGTCGGCCAGATCCAAGCGACGCATGAAGGCCGCCTCCTCGCCGGGCCGGACGATATGGACTCCGCCGGGCTTGGCCAGTCCCGACGCGAGCTTTGCCACCATCTTGCGGGTGCTTCCCCCTATGGAGACGGAGATCCGTGTCTTGTCCAGCACCGTCGACCGGATGCGGTTTGCCGTCGTCTCCAGCGTCTCTCTCAAGAGGCGGTCCGTACCTGTGAGATCGAGGTAGAACTCGTCGATGGAAGCCGCCTGAACTACGGGCGCGAGCTCTTTGAGAATCTCTCGGATCTCGCGGCTTCTCCGGCTGCAGGCGCCCCTCGGTACGCCCACGACAGTGGCGTCCGGGCAGAGTTGCAGGGCCTGCGCCGTCGGCATGGCCGACCGCACTCCGAACTCTCTCGCGGCGTACGACGCAGACGTGACGACCCCCCGGCCGGGCGGGGATCCACCCACGAGGAGGAGCTTTGCCTTGCCCGCCCCTTCCGGATCTTCCAAACGCGCGACCTGGACGTAGAAGGCGTCACAGTCGACGAGAAGAATCCGCCTGGTGTGTCCGGCTCCGTCTGGGTCCATGGGGGTCGCGTTCAATGGGGCCGAGTACCGCGGGGCCGGTGCTTTGGTCGGATGAGAGTCAGGGGCCGCGTGCTACGGGGCCGAGTGCTTTGGTCCGATGAAAGTTAGGCGCCCCTGACCCATTTGCGAATAGTGATCGAACGGGGATACAATCCGGCCTTCGACTTGGCCTGTCACCGCTCTGGCACTCAGAGACATACGGCCTCGATCAACCCGTCGAGCACAGGAGGAACCGATGGCTTATCCGTTTGAGCTCCCCGACCTGGGGTACGACCACAATGCGCTCGAGCCACACATCGATGCCCGGACCATGGAGATCCACCATGGCAAGCACCACCAGGGCTACACCAACAATTTGAACGCCGCCCTCGAGAACTACCCCGACCTGCACGACATGTCCGGTGAGGCACTGGTGAGTGATCTCGCGTCGGTTCCCGAGGCGATTCGTGGGGCAGTGCGGAACAACGGCGGCGGGTTCGTCAACCACAGTCTGTTCTGGCGGGTGATGACTCCGGGCGGGGCCGATGCCCCCTGGGGAGCTCTAGCCGAGGCTATCGACACGGCCTTCGGGTCCTTGGACGACTTCAAGGCGACCCTGCAAAAGGCGGCGGGTGGGCAGTTCGGATCGGGGTGGGGTTGGTTGGTCGTGGGGCCGACCGAGGGCCTCCAGGTGATGGCCACCGCCAACCAGGACAACCCTCTCTCTCTGGGCTCCACTCCCATTCTGGGCGTAGACGTTTGGGAGCACGCGTACTACCTGAACTACCAGAATCGGAGACCGGACTACCTGAGCGCCTGGTGGAACGTCGTCAACTGGGACGTGGTCGCCTCGAACTTCGATGCAGCCAACGCGGGCTGACCGCGCAGCTCCGGTCGTGAGATCGGCGGCTGCAACTAATGCTCCTTGTCGGGCGTCTAACGATTGACCTGTGAATGCGGCTGGGTGCATGAAATACTTGTGTGCATGACTACATATGTTTACACATGGAGAGGTATGATGCGGGGGTGGTTTAAACGGTTCTCGAGAAGCGAGAAGGCAACGACGTTGGGACGACTGGGCCTATCGATCGCGCTCGCTGCGCTCTTGTTACCGGGGGCGGGTCAGGTTGAGGGACAGAGCCTGGGTGGCTCTGAGGCCTCGGTGAGTCGCACTCACCGTCAGGCTCGGAACCACGACTTCACCTTCCTCACTACGTCCTCGCAGGTGAGACGGTTCGCGGACGCGGGGTATCTGGTCCGAGTCAGGCCGAATCGGGACTTCACCCTTCATGACGTCTCCTTTCCCTATTCGCGGCCGGAAGTGGCCACGTTCATCCAGCGGTTGGGCAACCAGTACCGGCGAGCGTGCGGGGAGCAGCTCGTGGTGACGAGCCTTACCAGGCCCACGTCTCTTCAGCCGAGGAACGCCTCCGCGCTCTCCGTCCACCCCACCGGAATGGCCGTCGATCTGAGGAGGAGCGGCAGCTCGACGTGCCGGCGCTGGCTGGAGAGCACACTTCTGTATCTGGAGAAGGCCGGCGTGTTGGAGGCTACTCGGGAACGCACTCCGTCGCACTATCATGTAGCGGTCTTCCCGAGCCAGTATGGCGCGTACGTAGCGAGCCTGACCTCGAAGGCGAGCTCAGGTGATCGAGTCGCCGGCGCCTCGAGGTACACAGTTCGGAACGGCGACTCGCTCTGGACCATCGCCGAGCGACACGGGACGACCGTCTCGCGGCTGCGATCCGCGAACGGGATCCGAGGGAGCCGCATCTTCGCGGGCCAGGTGCTGACCGTTCCTACGAGGTAATGGGTTGACGGACGACCCGTCGGAGCCGATCCGGCATAGGGTCTTCTTTACCGCGGACCGCGACGGAGCGGAGCGGTATCAGCTTCTCACCTCGCTCGTAGTTCCCCGACCCATCGGTTGGGTTTCGACGCGGGGAGAAGACGGAACACTCAACCTGGCACCCTTCAGTTTTTTCTCGGCCATCTCGGCCTCGCCCATGCTGGTCAGCCTGTCCATTGGCACCAGAGGAGGTGTCGCCAAGGACTCCCTCCGCAACATCCGCCACCAGGGTGCGTTCTGTGTGAACGTCGTCACCGAAGGGCAGCTGGAGGCTATGAACCAGACCGCGGCGAGTCTGCCCTCCGATCAGGACGAGTTTGCTTTCGCCGGGTTGCCGGTGGCGGTAGCGGAGTCGGTCGAGGCGCCGTATGTGGCGAACTGTCCGGCCGTCCTCGAGTGTCGGATCTTCAAGGAGGTGGACCTTCATGGCACCGGAACCTTGATCATCGGTGAGGTCATGGCCGTGCGCCTGGACCCGACCTTGGAGATGATCGAGGGGTCGGCGTTCGTGGACAGCGAGGGGTTGAAGCCCGTCGGGAGACTGTGGGGCTCCGCCTACACACTGCTGGGCGAGGTCAAGATTCTCGACCGTCCGTAGGCTCCCACAGATCCACGATTTTGAAGGCGTCGACATCCACCAACCCCAGATCGGTGATCTTCAACGTCGGGATCACCTCCAGCCCCAAGAAGGACATGGCCATGAAGGGATCGTGGAGCGGCGATCCGAGGGCACGGGCCGACTTCACGACTCCGTCCAGGGCGGTCCTGATCTCTTCGATGCTCGCTTCCGACATGAGTCCCCCGACCGGCAGGGGTAGCTCAGCCAGCACTTGATCGCCGTCTGTGACGGCGAGACCACCCTCGAGGTGGACGACCCTCTGCACCGCGCATCGCATGGAGACGTCGTCCACACCGATCACGATGATGTTGTGATGGTCGTGGGCCACCGTGCCGGCGATCGCGCCCCTCCGGAGTCCGATGCCCGTGACTAGGCCCAGTCCCACGCGCCCGCTTCCACTGTGGCGTTCCACGACCGCGATCTTGAGGAGATCCCGATCGATGTCCGCCACCACTTCGTCCCCCTCGGTCGCTGGCGCCACGACTTCTGATCCCGTCACGATCTGATCCGGGATCGCCCGGATGACTCTCGTCCGTCCGGTCCGTCGCGGAATGGAGAAGTCGAGCCCTTCGGTCGCAACCACCATGGCAGGCCGTGGCGGGGGAGGGGCAGCGGCCTTCGCCCACAGAGGCCTGCCGTCTTGCGCCACGAGCGTCCCACCGGAGAAAACCAAACGGGCCCGCAGCTCGAGAAGCGATGGGACGACAACCAGGTCGGCGCGCCGTCCTGGGGCGACGGCGCCGCGGTCGTGGAGACCGAAGTATTCGGCTGGGTTGAGCGTCGCCAATCCGATGGCCTCGATCGGATCGACGCCCTCGGCGATCAGGGTGCGGAGCATTCCGTCGACACCCCCTTCGTCCAGGAGGTCGGCGGGCTGGCGATCGTCGGTGCACAGCGCAATCCGCCGGCGTGATCGCGGTGTCAGTGCTGGGAGCAGCGCCAACAGGTTTCTGGCGTTGGTCGCCTCGCGAAAGAATACCCACAGGCCGCGGCGCAACTTCTCCAGCGCTTCTTCCGGAGTCGTGCACTCGTGATCGGACCGTGGGCCCGAGGCGACGTAGGCGTTCAGAGCCTTGCCGCTCACTCCGGGGGCGTGTCCGTCGATGACTCTCCCGTCAAAGGCCGCCAACTTCTCCAGCACGTCGGGGGCTCCGTTAATGGCACCCGGAAAGTTCATGAGCTCGGCCAGACCCAACATTCGAGGGTGATCGAGAGACGCCAGGTCTTCTGCGTCCAGAACCGCCCCCGCGGTACCCATGTGGGTCGCCGGCACGCAGGAGCTGGCCATTACGAAGGTCGACAGGGGCAGGCCTTCGCTGGCGGCCAGCATATACCGTATGCCCTCCAGCCCGTGGACGTTGGCGATCTCATGGGGATCGGAGACCACCGTGGTGGTGCCTCCCGGCACCACGGCTCGCGCGAACTCCGGGGGAGTCGCGAGGCTCGATTCGATGTGGACGTGTGCATCGATGAGGCCGGGGAGCACGAACTGTCCGGCCAGGTCCAGAGTCTCGGAGGCCTCATAGTCGGGGCCGACACCCGCGATCCAGGAGCCGCAGATGGCGATGTCCGTCTCCTCTACCTCTTCCGTCAAGACGTTGACGACACGCGCGTTTGTGAACCGCAGGTCCGCGGGCCGATCACCTCGTGCTACGGCCAGCACCGTCGTTAGATCGTTCATGGCGGACAATATACGGTCGAGACTCGGCTTGGCGCCCCCGGCCCGCGCCGGAATCAGCCCTTGCAAAATGCCAAACCCACAGCGTTGCACTCTGCGATAGTCAGTTGTACCGTGAAGAGATGCTCCCCGACACCGCGGGAGCTATTTCCCGGGAACGGAGGCCGGCCTGAACAAGGAAGCAGCGCCCAGAGCCGAGTTCGGCAGAAGCGAGCTTCTCCGATGGCTGTATGTGGGTCGCATGACCCTCGCCGCCGGGATTCTCCTGGGAATCCTCGTGGCCTGGGAGTCGGCGCCGCCGCAAGCAAGTCGCACCGCGACGCTGATGTTCCTCGCGGCGCTTGCGGTGACCCTTGGGTCTGCCTGGCACACACATTTCCGTGGCCGCCCCGTCGGGCACAACTTTCTCTATACCCATGTGATTCTCGACGTCGCTCTGGTGACGACCATCGTCCACATCACCACTGTGGGTGACGAAGTCGTATTCGCCCCCCTCTATATTCTCGTGATCACCGAGGGCGCGCTTCTCCTGCCCCTTCCGGGAGGTGTGCTCATCGGTGCATTGGCGGCGATCGTCTATTTTGCCGATCTGGTCTGGGGCCATCCGGGAGTGCCGCCTGCCGGCGCCGTCAGCCTGCAGATCGGGCTCTTTGCCGGTGTGGCTCTCATCACGGGCTGGCTGGGTGATCGGGTACGCCGGACCGGTCTCGCCCTGGGTGCGGCTCGGACGGAGCTGGCGCGCCTTCGCCTCGACAAGGGAGACATCCTCGCCAACATCTCGACCGGCGTCCTCACCCTCGTGCAGGGTAATCGCCTGGCTTACCTGAACCCGGCAGCTGAGGAGCTTCTGGGTTTCCCACTGGAAAAGTGGGAGGGGTCCGTAATCCTCGACGCCGTGGATGAGGTGGCTCCCGGCCTCGCTCAGGCCCTCCGAAGCACGGTGGAGCGGCGCAGGCCGGTTCATCGGGTCAAGACGCCTGCCAAGCAAGCGGGAGGTCGTGAGATCACTCTCGGGATCAGTACCACCGTGCTCGAAGGCGCCGAAGGAGAAGAACCGTCGGTGACGGCCATCTTCCAGGACATCACCGAGCTCGAGCGGGTGGAGCTCCTCAACCGCCAGAACGAGCGACTGGAAGCTGTGGCCGAGCTCAGCGCTTCGCTCGCTCACGAGATCAAGAATCCGCTGGCGTCGATCCGTAGCGCCGTCGAGCAGTTGGACAACCAGGGTCTCGCCGGTGATGACCGGGCGCTGCTCCAGCGACTGGTCCTCTCCGAGTCGGATCGGTTGAGCCGGTTACTCAGCGAGTTCCTCGAATTCTCGGGAATGCAGATCAACGCCGAGGCCGGCGTCGACTTCGCGCGCGTAGTCCGAGATGCCATCGTGCTGGTCAAGCAGCATCCGGACGCCGAGACGGGGGGTGTCATCGAGTGCGTGGGTGTCGACGAACCCCTGACACTCCCGGGTGACTCCGATCTCCTACACCGGTTGGTCGTCAATCTCATCTTGAATGCGGTCCAATTCAGTGGTCCGGAGGGCTGTGTGCGGATCTCTCTTCAGGATTGCTCGGGCCGGGGACAGCCGCGCGGCACGGGGGTCGACAACCCCGTACGCCTGAGCGTACAGGACTCGGGCCCCGGGATCAGAAGCGAAGACCTGGGACGGATCTTCGATCCCTTCTTCACCACCCGGGACGGGGGAAGCGGCCTGGGCTTGGCTGTGGTGCACCGGGCGGTCAAGGCACACGAAGGCACGCTCTTCGTGGAGGATGCGGCCGATGGCGGAGCCCACTTTATCGTCTACTTGCCGGGCGCGACCACCGTAGCCGCCCCGACCGGGAGTGCAACATCATGAGCAGCGCCACGAAAATTCTGCTGGTGGACGACGAGACCGGCATCCTCGATACGTTACGCATTCTCTTCCGCGGCGAGGGGTACGACGTGGTGTCCGCTCTCAGCGGCCGCGAAGCCCTGGAGGCGCTGCCCGAGCAAACTCCCGACATCGTGCTCACCGACATCCGCATGCCCGGAACCTCGGGTCTCGAGGTGATGGCAAAGGCGCACGAGATCGATCCGGAGGTGGCGGTCATCCTGATGACGGCTCAGGCGTCTCTGCAGTCGGCTGTTCGGGCGGTGAACGAAGGGGCCTACTACTACCTGCAGAAACCCTTTGCGAATGACGAGTTGTTGGCCATCTGTCGCCGTGCTGCTGAGGCCCGAGAGCTACGTGTCGAGAACAAGGCCCTCAAGAAGGAGATCCGACGGAGGTCCAAGGCACCCAGCGGCAGACCCGTGGGAAAGAGCCGTTCGTTCGTCGAGGTACTCGAGCTGGGAGAGACCGTCGCCCCTACGGAGTCGACCGTGCTCATCAGCGGTGAGAGCGGGTCGGGTAAGGAAGTGCTCGCCCGGTATATACACGGCCTGAGCCAGCGAGCCGAATCGCTCTTTTCTTCTCTGAACTGTGGGGCCCTTCCGGAGGGTCTCCTGGAAAGCGAGCTCTTCGGGCACACCAAGGGGTCGTTTACGGGAGCCGTGAAGGACAAGATGGGGCTCTTGGAGGCGGCCGCCGGGGGAACCCTCTTTCTCGATGAAATCGGTGAGATGTCCCCAGCCACCCAGGTGAGGCTGCTCCGAGCTCTCCAGGAGCGCGAGGTCATCCCGGTGGGGTCCACGGAGCCGGTCGCCATCGACGTCAGAATCATGGCAGCCACGAACCGAGATCTCAACGAGGAGATCCGCAAGGGGACTTTCCGGAGCGACCTCTACTACAGGCTCAACGTCATTGCCCTTCATCTTCCTCCGCTACGGGAGCGCCGGGAAGACATCCCCCTACTCGCCCACCACTTTCTGGATGTGATCGTGGGAGACGACGGGGACAAGAGCTTGGGGAAAGAGATCATGGACGTGTTGTCCGCCTATGACTGGCCGGGCAACGTGCGAGAGCTGGAGAACGCGCTCGAGAGGGCGACGGTGGTGGCGGCCGGCTCGCCTATCGGGCCCTCTGATCTTCCGGAAAGGGTCCGGAACGAGCACACACCACCCCTGGTGAACGACCAGCTGCCCCCCAATCCGTCCATGGAGGTCATCGAGCGGGCCTACATCCAATGGGTACTCGTGGCCGAGGGCGGCAATAAGACGAGGGCGGCGGAAGTCCTCGGCATCGATCCATCCACTCTGTATCGCAAGTTGAATCGGTACGGGATCGAGGTCTGATGTTGTCCAAGGGCCGCTCCCGATCGGCGGGCCGTCACATACGCACCGAGGTGTCTCTCAGGGGCACACAACGAACAAGGATGCGAACGGCATGAGCATGCTCCAATTCCGGGAGATCGACCCCAAGCGGTATGACGATCTCGCATGGGATCGCGTGAGACTATCGGTGGTGATTCCCGCCTACAACGAGATCAAGACGGTGGAAAAGCTGCTGCGGCGCGTACGCGAGGTGCGACTCCACCTAGAGGTCATCGTGGTCGACGACGGCTCTACGGACGGGACTCGCGACCTGCTGCAGGATCTGACCGATCAGGGCCTGATCGATGTCCTCGTGTTCCAAGAGGTGAACCAGGGAAAGGGCGCGGCATTACGGGCGGGATTCGAGAGGGCCACGGGCGACATCATCGCCATTCAGGACGCGGATCTGGAATACGATCCTCTAGAGCTTCCCATGCTCATGGAACCCATCCTAGCCGGCAAGGCCGACGCGGTATACGGCTCCCGTTTTCTGGGGGGCCCTCACCGGGTGCTCTTCTTCTGGCACATGATGGGGAATCGGTTCCTGACCCTGCTCAGCAACATGTTCACGGACCTGAACCTCACCGACATGGAGACCTGCTACAAAGTCGTACAGGCGGATCTCCTGAAGCGACTTCCCCTGACCGCCAACCGCTTCGGCTTCGAGCCCGAGGTGACGGCCCGTCTCGCAAGGTCGCAGGCGAGGATCTACGAGATGCCCATCAGCTATGACGGTCGGTCGTACGCAGAGGGGAAGAAAATCAATTGGAAGGACGGGGTTGCGGCTATCTACTACATCCTGCGCTCCAATCTCCTGGGGTCACGGCCGGAGCCGTGGCAGCCTCCGAAGGTTCAGCTGTGGGAGGGTCGGGCCCTCTCGGAGCCGAAGCGTCCTGCACTGGTTTCCGGCCCGGCGGCGGTCGCCGGCGAATCGTCGGGTGCCGATGACGACGGCGGCGGTGGGTTACAGAATGAACCTGCCCCCGGCGGGTCACGGAATGAACCCGTCCCTGGCGGGTCACGGAATGAACCCGCCCCTGGCGGCTCAGAGGATGAACCCGCCACACATGGATCGGAGCCCGACGATCAAGGCTGACCGGGGTACCCCATCCCTGTGATGGAGACGGGCGGCATTCCGCCGAAGAGGGCGGCGGTGCTGATTCTCATCGCGTCTGTGGCCGCGTACGCCAACTCCGTTGCGAACGACTTCGCGTACGACGACAACACCATCATCCGTGGTAATGCCGTCGTCACCGAGGGGCGGGTCCGCGATGCCTTGAGTTCCCCCTCTTGGCCCGATATGGGGGATGGAGTCGGGCTCTATCGGCCCATCACCTCGGCCAGCTACGCCGCAGAGTGGAAGTTCTGGAACGGTCATCCTGCCGGGTTCCATGCGGGCAACGTCGCGGCCCATGCGGCGGTTTCGATCTTGGTCTTCCTCGTCATACTGGCGTTGTCAGCACCTCTCCCTGCGCTGGTTGGCGGAATGCTGTTCGCTCTCCACCCCGTCCATACCGAGGCCGTGGCGAATGTGGTGGGCAGGGCCGAGCTCTACTCGGCCCTCTTCGTGATGGCGGCGTGCCTGGTATTCACATATTGGGAAAGCGCTTCAGCTCTCGTTCGCGTCGGCCGGCTCCTGGCCATCGGGGCCTTGTTCGTTCTTGGTTTGGGTTCCAAGGAGATGGCCGCGACTCTCCCGGCGGTGCTCGTTCTCCTCGCCGTGTTGCGGGACGACGACGCAACGCCGGTGAAGCGTGTCCTTTCCGATGCTCCCGTCTTTCTGCTGACGGCAACACTGCTCGTGGCATTCCTCGGCTCTCGGATCCTGGTGATCGGATCTGTAGCTGGGGAGGCCCCGGCTGCCTATCTGACCGGGCTCTCGACCGGGGAGAGAGTCCTTACGTCCCTGTCGGTCTGGCCACACTACTTCCGGCTCCTCCTCTTTCCCCTCGATCTGGTGGCCGACTACGGACCGGCCGTTCTCTTCCCGGCGTTGAGTTGGGGTCCAGACGTGGTCCTGGGCATCGTGATGGTCGCCTGCGGCGCCGTCGCGGCCGTTTGGATGTGGTCCAGGGAGCCGCTCGTCACTCTAGGGCTGTGTTGGTTTGCCGTGACCATCCTGCCGGTCACCAACCTCCTTTTTCCCACCGGGATCCTGCTGGCCGAGCGGACGCTCTACCTGCCCTCCGTGGGATTCGCGTTCGTTGCGGCCGGATTGGTCCGGTGGACGGCGCGGGAGAGGCCTCGTTCGCTTGGCATGCTGCTGGTTGCCCTTGGCACGGTCGGAACCGCCTTCATGGCGCGCACGGTCCTGAGAAACCCCTCCTGGATGAGCACCTACACCATGTTGAGCACGCTCACCGAAGCGCATCCCGAGTCCTTCCTGGCCATTCGAGCGCGAGCCCGCGGCCTGGACGAAGTCGGAGAAGTGGAGGAGGCTGCGCGCCACTACGAGGTGGCCGTCGAGCTCGTTCCCGGTGACTACAGTCTTCTCGTCGAGGCGGCGAGGTTCTACGGAAGCCACGAAGGATGGTCGGACGCCGAGGGTCTGCTCAGACGGGCCATCAATGTATCTCCTGCGCACCCGGTGCCATGGCAGGTCCTCTCGGAACACAAGCTTCTGCAGGGTCTGGGGCGGGAGGGTCACGGGATCGCCCTCCAGGGTCTGGCCGTGGTCGGCGCGCACCGGGATCTTTGGACGCTCGTGTCCGAGAGTTACGTGGCCAAGGGTGATTTCGAGGCGGCCATCCGGGCCCGATGGGCGGCCTTCGGTGCGGGGGCGCCCAACGCAGAGGCATGGAGGCGCATGGCACAACTCATGGAGCTTGCCGGCCGCACGGATGAGGCTGCCGCGGCCGAGCAGCAGGCTCGAAGTTTGCCGACCGGCGACAGTGATCCGCGTGGTGCTCTGCAGCAGACTGATGGAGGCCGGCGCTGATGCAGTTGTGGCGCTCCCCCTTCCGTTACGTCCGAACAGCCGCCTTCCTCGCGGCGGCCGTCGCCGTACTTCTCTCCGCGAACAGCGTGCTCAACGACTTCGCTTACGATGATCGCCTCATCATTATCGACAGCGATCTGGTGCAGGACCTGAGCACACTACCACAGGCCATGACCTCACCCTACTGGCCGGGTGAATTTGGGCAAGCGCTGGGACTGTGGCGGCCCGTAACCACCGGGTTCTTCGGTCTCCAGTGGCCACTCTGGGGCGAGAACCCGGCCGCATTCCATGCGTTGAACGTGCTACTCCACGGGGCCGTGACCGCCTTGGTGGTCCTCCTTATTGCCGAACTCGCTCCGCTGGCTCTCGCGTTCGTGGCAGGCCTGCTGTTCGCGGTCCATGCGGTACACGTCGAGGCGGTGGCCAATGTGGTCGGATTGGCCGAGGTACTCTCGTCCGTGTTCTACCTGGGCGCGTGCCTCATCTTCATGCGACACCGGAAGGATCTCGGATTCTTGCCCGGGGCCGCCATCGTGACCCTCTTCGCGTTGGCGTTCTTGAGCAAAGAGAGTGCGGTCACCTTGCCCGGGGTGTTGTTTCTGTTGGACGGAGCCTGGAAGAATTCGAGCGTCCGGGGCTCGCTTACCTATCTGCGCCGCCGTTGGGCGATCTACGGCAGCATGGTGGTCGTCGCCGGTGCGGTTCTCCTGGGCCGACAGGCCGTCCTGGGCAGTATTGCCGATCCTCTGGCCCCTCTCGGCGCCGACCTCCTGGCCGGGTCGGTCCCCCGGATCTGGACCGTAGCTTCGACCTGGCCCCACTACTTTCGACTCTTGTTCTTTCCGTTGGACCTGAGTGTCGACTATTCCCCTGCCGTCATCCCGATAGCCTTGGGGTGGGGCGCCAGCGGTCTGCTCGGGGTGGTGATGGTGCTTGGGACGCTGGGCTTGGCGCTCCGACTCTGGGGGCGCACCGAAATGGCGCCGGATGTACACGTGGGTCGGACCTTCTCGTTCGGCGTCATGTGGGTCGTCATCACGCTGTCCCCGGTCTCCAACGTCTTGTTCCTCTCCGGAGTGTTGCTGGCGGAGCGCACGTTCTATCTCCCGTCAGTCGGGTTCGTGGCGGCCCTGGCCTGGATGGGACTCGAGCTCTACAAGGAGCGCCGCCACGTGGCGATCGGTGCGTTGGTGGTGGTGCTGTCCTTGATGTCGATCCGGACGTTTAAGCGTAACGCCACCTGGAGGGACAACGTCAGCGTGTTCGACACGCTCCTCCGGGAGCACCCTGAAGCCGGGCGAGCCCAGTGGGTATTGGGGGACGTTCAGTATCCGATCGACCCCAGCGCTTCGTTACAGGCATATCGAGTTGCCATCAGTCTACTCGCCGGGAGCTATCCGCTACTGATGGAAGTGGGACGGCGGCTCCAGGTCAACGGAAAGACCGAGGCCGCAAAGGCCCTTTTCGAGCGGGCTTGGTCGGACCTTCCCAGCATGGGTCCGGCACCGCAGGCCTTGGCTGTCATCTACTATGGAGAAGGGGACTTCACGGCGGCGATCGCCGCTGCCAGTGCCGCATCGACCGCTTACGGAGGTAGTGAACCCGTGTCGAACCATCTGTGGGCTCACTCCCTGGCCGCCGAGGGTCGATGGGAGGAGTCTGTAACGGCGCGCCTCCTGACCATCGAATCGGGCGAAGGTCATCAGTGGCAACAATGGCTATGGTTGGGGCAGGCCTACGCCAACTCAGGCGACACCATCCAGGGCCTTGCGGCCCTGGACAGCGCTCGCATCCGCACCGTGCGCCCCGAGAGCATCCGCCAAATTGACAGTATTCGGGGGACGTTCGGAGGCCGTGAAAATGCGACTGGTTCGCAGAATCCCTGACTCAGAGGCCCGCCTCTGGGCTTATGGCCAAGAGGCACACGCCCTCTAATATGTTGACTAGCATGTACTTACGAGCCTAGGACTGATTCTGGACCCGGGTTTGCACTTGGAGACACCCTCTGAACGTCCATAGGTTGAAGTGCCACCCACTAGCAGGAGAGTTTGAGATGCGGAACAACAAGGGTTTCACCCTCATTGAGCTGCTCATCGTGGTCGTGATCATCGGTATCTTGGCGGCTATCGCCATTCCGAAGTTCTCGGCGACGCGTGAGAAGGCTTATTTCGCGGCCATGAAGTCGGACCTCAAGAACCTGGCCAGTCAGCAGGAGATCTATTACTCCGACACGTATTCGTACTCGTCGACCGTGTTGTCGCTCGGGTTCGTCACGTCTGACGGTGTGACGGTCGTGATCGCCGCTTCGACCGACGGTTGGTCGGCCTCCGCAGTGCACGCTGCGCTCGGCGCTGCCGAGGGTTGCGCGATCTATTACGGGAGCGGTACGGCACCCACTACGCCGGCGACTCCTACCTCGCCGGGTGAGATGGCCTGCACGCAATAACGCCGGCCAGCCAAGCTAGGACGTAACGTTTACGTCTAGAGAGAGCGTGGTCCGGGCGCATCCCGGGCCACGCTCTCCGTCGGTCGGGCCCCTTGATCGGACAGACGAAAGGAGATTGAGTATGCGGAAGAGAGGCTTTACGCTGATCGAGCTCCTCATCGTGGTGGTGATCATCGGCATCCTGGCCGCCATCGCCATTCCCAAGTACTCCGGCGTCCGTGACAAGGCCTTCGTGTCCAGCATGAAGTCCGATCTGAAGAACATGGCGACCCAGCAGGAAGTCTACTACAACGCCAACTACACCTTCAGCAGCTCCTTCTCGGATCTCGAAGTGGTGACCAGCAAGGGCGTGACCATCACGATCAATGAGGCCACGGCCGGGGGTTGGGCCGCCACGGCCGTCCACGGTGGTCTGGTGGGTGCCCAATGCGGTTTCTATCACGGGGACGCCACGGCGGTGAACGCTGCCAATGGCGGCCCCACGGAGGATGCGTGCATTGTGGTGAAGCTGGTTGGCATCACGGACGCCGGCGGCGTGGTGGTGGTCGATGTTCGCAAGAGCGATCTACTGAGGGACCATCCCTCCAGGAACTAGAGGGACGCTGTTCGCAGGAGCGGGAACACCGCTGGTTGGAACCCCGACGGTTGAAGCCCCGGTGGGTGAAGCCCCGGTGGTTGAAGCCCCGACGGGTAGACGCCCGCCGGGGTTTCCCTTTATCGTTGCACGCCATTCCGGGCCTAGGTCCGGATTTCGCCACTTTGTAGGAGTCGACAAATGAGGCGCGTGTCATTTCGCACTGCGGGAGAGTCCCACGGACGTGGACTTACCGCCCTTCTGGAGGGAATCCCTGCCGGGCTCTCCCTGCAGATGGAGCGAGATGTGGACCCCGAGCTCAAGCGACGCCAGGGCGGGTATGGACGCGGTCGTCGCATGAAGATCGAGTCGGATCGGGCAGAGCTTCTCTCGGGAGTCCGCCTGGGTGAAACTCTGGGGTCTCCCATCTCGATGGTCATCTGGAACAAGGATTGGGAGAATTGGGAAGAGGCCATGTCGGCCCTTCCACCGGATCCCGAGGGAAATCCAAAGGCGTTGCGATCCCTTTATCTGCCCCGGCCCGGTCACGCGGACCTGGTGGGACTCCTGAAGTACGATCGGCGCGACACCCGGGACATCCTCGAGCGAGCCAGCGCACGTGAGACCGCCGCGCGTGTGGCGTGCGGTGCGGTGTGTAAGACGCTCTTGGCGCAGTTCGGCGTCAGCATCGGGAGTCACGTCACTTCCATCGGCCCCATCGAGGGGGGGGTGCCGTGTGAGTTGCCCGAAGATCTGAACGCCGCCGTGGACCCCTCACCTCTGCGTACGCTGGACGATCAGGCCTCCGAGAGGATGATCGAGGCGATCGATCAGGCGAAGGAGGATGGCGATACGCTGGGGGGCATCTTCGAGGTCGTCGCTCGAGGTCTTCCCGCCGGCCTGGGAAGCTACGTGAGCTACGACGCCAAGCTCGACGGACGGCTGGCCGGTGGGGTCATGTCCATCCAGGCCATCAAGGGCGTGGAGATCGGGGTGGGCTTCGACGGAGCACGGCGCCCCGGCTCACAGGTCCACGACCCGATCGTGGCTGACTCCGACGCCGACCGCGCCGGGGGCATCGGTCGTGCCTCGAATCGGGCCGGTGGCCTGGAGGGCGGGATTACGACAGGAGAGCCTCTGGTCGTACGGGCCGCCATGAAGCCCATTTCCACGCTACGAAAGCGACTCCCGAGCGTCGATATGCGCGATGGGTCTCCATCGGACGCGGCGGTGGAACGGAGCGACGTTTGTGCGGTTCCGGCGGCGGCGGTGGTGGGCGAGGCCATGGTGGCTCTCGTTCTGGCCGATGCCTTCCTGGAGAAGTTCGGGGGTGACGCCATCAGCGAAACCCGCCGAAACTTCGATTCGTACATTACATACCTGAGCGAGCGTGGGTACGGTGGCAGGTGAGGGGCCTCGCCGGTTGGAGCCCCGACGGGTGCTGCTGGTGGGGTTCATGGCCAGCGGAAAGACCAGTGTAGGAAAGGAGTTGGCGACCCTGCTGGAATGGGGATTCCACGATTTCGACGCCGCCATCGAAGAGCGGGCCGGAGTCACGGTCGCCGAAATCTTCCGCCGGGACGGCGAGGAGCGCTTCCGTGAGATCGAGTCCGAGGTGGCCTCCGGCTTGCTAAAGGAAGAGGAGGCGGTTCTGGCCACCGGCGGAGGTTGGCCGGCCCAGCCGGGAAGCTGGGAGGCGGTGCCGGACCGCACACTCAGCGTCTGGCTCCGAGTATCGCCGGGGGTTGCGGTTCAGCGCGCATCAAGCGAGGGTCTGGTCCGTCCGCTCCTCCTGGGCGAACGCCCTCTGGAGCGTGCCGTCGAGTTGCTGGAGCAGCGTGAGGCGTCCTATGGTCGGGCACAGGTGGTCCTCGACTCCGATGAGGAGGACCCGGCCGCGCTGGCCACAATGATCATGAAGCACATTCGCAGTGATTCCGACCGAGGATAGATGACGACAGCGAAAAAGGGAAAGAGCCTGGTCATCGTCGAGTCGCCCGCAAAGGCGAGGACGATCGGCCGTTACCTGGGCAGCGGTTACGAGGTTGCCGCCTCGGTCGGACATGTACGTGACTTGCCGAAGAAGGAACTGGGAGTAGACGTGGACCGCGGCTTCGAGCCGAAGTACGTCACGATCCGCGGCAAGGGCAAGATCATCAAGGAGCTCCAGAGCAAGGCCAAGAACGCCCCGAGCATCATCCTCGCCACGGACCCGGACCGAGAGGGTGAGGCCATCGCTTATCACGTGGCGCATCAACTCGGCTTCGAGGGGCAAGAGGATCGGTTCCAACGGGTCACCTTCCGCGAGATCACCAAAGGAGCCGTGCAGAGGGCCCTGGAGAATCCCGAGCCCCTGGACATGGGAAAGGTGGAGGCGCAGCAGGCACGCCGGATCCTCGATCGCCTGGTGGGCTATCAGGTCAGTCCTTTTCTGTGGAAGCCTATCCGGCCGGGGCTCTCGGCGGGGCGCGTCCAGACCGTTGCGTTGAGAATGATCTGTGAGCGCGAGGACGAGATAAAGGCTTTTGTGACCGACGAATACTGGTCGATCACGGCTCGGCTGCAGAAGGACGACCAAGCCTTCGAAGCCAAGCTTCAGAAAATCGACGGAAGAGCCTTCACCCTCGGTGACGAGGCCTCGGCCAAGGCTTTGGTCGAAGAGGTCCGGACCCTCGACTTCCGAGTGGGCGACGTCAAGCGAAGGGAGCGGCGTAAGAACCCGGCCGCACCGTTCACTACGTCGACGCTGCAGCAGCAGGCGGCCAAGAGGCTCGGCTTCTCCGCGAAGCGTACCATGAGCAACGCCCAGAGGTTGTACGAGGGAATCGAGCTCGGGGGCCGTGGCGCCGTAGGACTCATCACCTACATGAGGACAGACTCTACTCGGGTGTCCGGTGAGGCCGTGAATCAGGCCCGCACCTGGGTCACCGAGGAATTCGGTGACGAGTACGTGCCCTCCTCGCCCAGACTGTGGGGTGGCAAGCAGGCCAAGGCGGCTCAGGACGCACACGAGGCCATCCGCCCCACCGACGTGTCGCTGCATCCCGACGACATGCGCGCCTTCCTGGACCACGATGCGGCTCGTCTCTACGAGGTGATTTGGCTGCGTTTTGTAGCGAGTCAGATGTCACCTGCCGTTCACGACACGACCACGGTGGACTTCCCGCTCTCGGGTGCCAGCGGGCGCGCATATCTGTTCCGGTCCACGGGGTCCATCGTGAAGTTCCAGGGCTTCACCCGGCTGTACCTCGAGGCCACCGAGGCCGGGGATCATCGACGCTTGGACGACCTGGAGCCGCTGCCGGATCTGAACGTGGGCGATCAAGCGTCGCTCGACGGCATCGATCCCAGGCAGCACTTCACCCAGCCCCCGCCGCGCTTCAGCGAGGCCTCGCTCGTGCGGGACATGGAAAAGCTGGGCATCGGACGTCCCTCCACCTACGCGCAGATCATCTCCACCATTCAGGATCGCGCGTACGTGGATCTGGAGGAGCAGCGATTCCATCCCACACCGCTCGGTGACACCGTGTCGAAGCTGCTGGTCCGGGTATTCCCGAACATCTTCGACGTGGAGTTCACCAGTCGGATGGAAGACGAGCTGGACAGGGTCGAGGAAGGCAAGCTCCAGTGGCAAACCCTGCTCGAGGAGTTCTACCCGCCCTTCCAGGACCAGCTCGAGCACGGTGAGGCCCGCTCGGAGGAGATCATCAAGGAACTCCTCTCGGCCGAAGGCGAAACGTGCGATCTGTGCCAGCGTCCCATGCAGGCTCGCTGGAACCGGTTTGGACGCTTCCTCGGATGCTCGGGATATCCGGAGTGCAGGGGTACGCGTCCTCTGGACGGAGGTGCAGAAGAGGTCGTACTCGGGACCGACGAGGTGACGGGACTGGCCGTATACGCCAAGGTGGGACCCTACGGACCGTACGTGCAGCTGGGCGAGGGTGAAGACGGCAACAAGCCGAAGCGCTCGAGTCTTCCCAAGGACAAGAAGCTCGAGGACGTGGACATGGCTGAAGCTCTCCTGCTGCTGGCGCTGCCGCGGGCCCTTGGCATCGATGCCGAAACGGGCGAAGAGGTCGTGGCCGGTCTCGGTCGCTTCGGCCCATTCGTGCGCAGAGGAAAGACGTTCGCCAGCCTGGCCACGCACGACGAGATGTTCACGGTGAGCATCGAAGAGGCGGTGAGGCTTCTGAACGAGAAAAAGGCCGGCCGGACAGTGCTCCGAGAGATGGGCGCGCACCCTGCATCGGGTGAAAATCTGCAGATCCTCTCCGGGCGCTACGGTCCTTATGTGACCGACGGCAAGCTCAATGGGAGCTTGCGTAAGGGCACTGAGCCCGAGGATCTGACCATGGACGACGCCGTCGAGCTTCTCGTCCAGGCGGCCATTCGGAAGAAAGCCGGCGGCGGCCGTGGACGCGGGCGTAAGAAGAAGAAGTAGTGAAAGACCGCGCTAAAGACCGTGTTGTCGTGGTAGGAGGTGGTCTCGCAGGCTGTGAGGCCGCGCTGCAACTCGCCAGCAGGGGGCACTCGGTAACCCTGCGCGAGATGAGGCCGGTACGGAAGACCGAAGCGCACCAGAGCGACAACCTCGGCGAGCTCGTCTGCACGAACTCCTTCAAGAGCGAGAACCCGGCGAATGCACACGGGCAGCTCAAGCGGGAGATGCGTGCCCTCGGCTCCGTGCTGCTCGAGTCCGCCGACTCGACCAGCGTGCCTGCGGGCTCTGCCCTGGCGGTGGATCGCGTGCTCTTCTCGGAGGCCATGACCCGGGCCGTCACTTCGCATCCCGCCATTGAGGTCGTGAGGGAGGAGTCCACGACACTGCCGGAAGGGGCCGCCATAATCGCCACCGGCCCCCTGACCTCCGACGCTCTGAGCGACTCCATTCGCGCAGCACTCGGGGATGAAGGGCTCGCCTTCTACGACGCCATCGCACCGATCGTACATCGCGATTCCCTGGACGACAGCATCGTCTTCGAGGCGGGCCGATACGACGAGGACAGCGACTACATCAACTGTCCCATGTCTGAGGAGGAGTACCTGGAGTTCATCCAGGCGCTCACCGAGGGGGACGTACACGAGGGCCACGACTGGGACGCCGTGCCCTACTTCGAAGGATGTCTTCCCATCGAGGTCTCCGCGTCCCGAGGGGTGGACACGCTCCGCTTCGGGCCCATGAAGCCGATCGGACTCACCGATCCGCGGACCGGCGAGCGGCCCTGGGCCGTGGTTCAGTTGCGGCGAGAGGATCGGGCCGGCCAGATGTGGAATCTGGTGGGCTTCCAGACCCGGCTCCGGGTTGGGGCGCAGCGTGACGTCTTCCAGCGTATCCCCGGGCTCGCCGACTGCGAGTTCCTGCGCTGGGGGTCCATCCACCGGAACTCCTACCTAAACTTTCCCGGTTGCCTTACCCCGCATGGCTCCCTCCAGGACCGGCCCGACCTGATCTTCGCCGGGCAGCTCACGGGAGTCGAAGGCTACACCGAATCAGCCGCCAGCGGCATTCTGGCGGGCATCAACCTTGGCAGGCTGCTCTCGGGTGAAGAACCGGTCGTGCCACCGCCCACGACCATGCTGGGGGGCCTGTATCGATACCTGAGGGACAGCAAGCCTTCCCGCTTCCAGCCGATGAATTCCAACTGGGGCCTCGTGGATCCGCTGGCCAAGCGTGTGAAGGACAAGAAGCAGAAGCGCCAGATGCTCGCAGAGCGTGCCGCGTCGGAGTTTGCCGGGTGGATGGAGAGCAACGGCATCGTGGGGCGATCCGCCGACGTGGCCGAAGCCTCGGCGGGGTAACCCGCCAATATCACATGGACGCCGACGTCGCTCGCTTCCTTCACCACCTCGAACACGAGCGCCGGCTGTCACCCCGTACCGTCGTGTCCTACCGGAAAGACCTCACGGACCTGTCCACATTTTTGGATGAGCACCTCGGTGGTCCCGGTTGGGAGTGGTCCGGCATCGACCGCCTCGATCTACGTGGGTTCATGGGATGGTGCGGCCGAAAGGGGCTGGGACGGCGTACGGTGGCCAGGAAGCTCTCAGCGGTCCGCACGTTCTACCGCTTTCTCAACTTAGAGGAGCGCATCCCCTCGGATCCGACGCGTGCGCTTCGAACGCCGAAGCTCGACAAGAAGCTCCCGGCCCACGCGAGCCGAGCGGATCTGAAGTCCGTTTTCACCGTCGCCGAAAACCGCGCTGCGGAAAACACACCCGCGGGCACCCGGAACCTGGTCATCCTCGAGCTCCTCTACGGCAGTGGCCTGAGGTTGGCCGAGATTCATGGCCTGGACGTGGCCGACCTCGACCTGGGGCAGGATCAGCTCAAGGTGCTGGGAAAGGGTCGAAAGGAACGCATCGTTCCCCTGACGGGCGCAGCGCACCGGGCCCTGAGCCGCTACCTGCTTCGCCGCCAAGAGGTACTGCAGCGGTCCGGATCGCCGGCGGAGGGGGCTCTGCTGCTCAACCTGCGTGGCAAGAGACTCTCTCAGCGGTACGTCCAGAAAGTGGTACGGGGTCTGTTGGATGATGCCGCAGCCGCTGAGGACCTCACCGTTCACTCCCTTCGTCACAGCTTTGCGACCCACCTGCTGGACGCCGGAGCGGATCTCATGGCCGTAAAGGAGTTGCTCGGCCACGTGTCTCTGTCCACCACGCAGATCTACACGCATACGTCCAAGGAACGGCTTCGACGGGTGTACCGGGACGCTCACCCACGCTCCTGACGTTTCAGGGCGTCTATCCGGGCCCGGAGGGGGATCTTTCCCGGCCCGGATAGGGTTCAACCTCCCCCGCCGTTGATGTATCGTAGAGGCCCGCCCCAAAAGCGAATTCGATAGATGAACTATCCCATGGAAAAGCCGCCGATCCACGCCACGACCATCGTGGCCGTGCGCAAGGACGGTAAGGTCGCCCTCGGCGGCGACGGCCAGGTCACGATGGGTGACTCCGTCGTGAAGAACAAGGCCCAGAAGGTACGTACACTGAGGGAGGGGAAGGTTCTCGTGGGATTCGCCGGCGCCGTCGCTGACGCCTTCACCCTCTTCGAGAAGCTCGAGGAAAAGCTGGAGCGCTTTCCGGCCAACGCCACCCGGGCGGTGGTCGAGTTGGCCAAGGACTGGAGGATGGATCGCTACCTTCGGAGGCTCAACGCGCTCCTGCTGGTGGCCGATGCGGACCATCTCTTCTTGGTCAGTGGCGAGGGCGAAGTCATCGAGCCCGATGACGACGTCCTGGCCATCGGGTCGGGAGGCTCGTACGCCATGGCGGCGGCCCGGGCACTGATGGCTCACTCCGACCTCTCGGCCCCCGACACCGTACGCAGCGCCTTGGAGATCGCCGGAGAGATCTGTATCTACACGAACATGCAAATCACCGTTCTGGAGTTGGAATAGCGTGGACGACACGACTGAAGCGAACGGCCCGACCACAACGGACGAAGCCAGTGAGGTAGTTCCACCGGCACCTGAGGTGTCCGTAGTACCCGAAGTTTCCTCTCGGCCGGCGGCGCCCGAGGTCTCGGGCGGTTCCGGAGGGCCTACGGTGCCTTCCGATGCCGAGGTTCCCGAGGATGCCTGGCTCGACGAGCTGACCCCCCGTCAGATCGTCGGCGAGCTCGACAAGTACATCGTGGGGCAGGACGACGCCAAGAAGTCGGTGGCCATCGCGCTGCGCAATCGCTGGCGTCGACAGCGGGTTGAAGAGGAGCTCCGAGAAGAGATCGTCCCCAACAACCTGATCCTCATCGGCCCGACCGGGGTGGGGAAGACCGAGATCGCCCGCCGCCTCGCGCGTCTGGCCGGGGCCCCCTTCGTGAAGGTCGAGGCCTCGAAGTACACCGAGGTCGGCTACGTGGGACGCGACGTCGAGTCCATGATCCGGGATCTGGTGGACGTGGCCGTCAACATGGTCCGAGCGGAGCGTGAGGACGAAGTGCAGGAGGTGGCCGAGTCCCGGGCGGAGGAGAAGCTCCTGGATCTGCTTCTTCCTGCGCCGGTGGCCAAGCCCCGTGTCGAGAGTCCGCCTGCGGGTAACGGCGAGGAGGCCCGGCCCCACGTCTTCGTGGTGGGCCCGGAGGGTGTCGAGGCTCGGGACAACGACGAAGGCGATGACGCGGTCGAACTACGTCGTCAGCGAACCAGAGAGAAGCTCCGTGGTCTGTTGCGCGACGGAAAGCTCGAGGAACGTGAGGTGGAGATCGAGGTGTCGCAGACCGCCTCGCTGGAAGGAATGGTCGTCCCCATGGGCGCTGGCATGGAAGGGATGGACCACAACTTCACCGAAATGCTTCAGGACATGCTGCCCAAGCGGAAGAAGAAGCGGATCGTCACCATCGCCGAGGCGCGTCGCATTCTGGTCCAGGACGAGCTCGATCGCCTGGTCGACATGGACGAAGTCATCAACGAAGCGCTGATCCGGGCCGAGGACATGGGCATCGTCTTCCTCGACGAGATCGACAAGATCGCGGGAGACCGGGGTGGTGCCGGTCCCGACGTGAGCAGGGAAGGGGTGCAGCGTGACATTCTCCCCATCGTCGAAGGATCCACCGTTCAGACCAAGTACGGGCTGGTGCGCACCGACCACATACTCTTCATCGCGGCCGGCGCCTTTCACGTCGCGAAACCCAGTGACCTCATTCCGGAGCTCCAGGGTCGATTCCCCATCCGTGTCGAGCTCAAGAGCCTCGGTGAGGCCGAGTTCGTTCGCATCCTTCAGGAACCGAAGAACGCGCTCGTGCACCAGTACCGAGCGCTGGTCGAAACCGAGGGTGCCGCGCTGGACTTCAAGCAGGACGGGATAGAGGAGATCGCCAGGATCGCCGCCATCCTGAACGATCAGATGGAGAACATCGGGGCGCGGCGGTTGCAGACGGTGATGACCACGCTGCTGGAATCACTGCTGTACGAGCTTCCGGAGGAAGGCGTGAGGGAGTTGGTGATCGATCGGGACTTCGTGCAGGAGAACCTGAGCGCGATTGTGGATGACGCGGATCTGAGGCGGTACATCCTGTAGGTAGAGGGCACTACGGAGTCGGCTGAAGCCCTTGAACTTCTCGGCCGTCGCTGGTTAGTATTCTGAGTGTCTTACGATATGCCTATCGATCGGGAGGGCGTTTGTGTCTACGGTGACGGTTTCCAGTAAGTACCAGGTGGTCATCCCAAAAGACGTCCGGGATCGTCTCAAGATTCGTCCTGGTCAAAAAGTCGAGGCGTTCGCGTTGGGAGGCCGGATTGAGCTCGTTCCGATCCGTCCGATTGAGGAAATGCGGGGATTCCTTCGTGGAATGGACCCCAACTTCGAGCGTGATCCGGACCGAGACCTGTGAACGTCGTCGATTCATCGGGATGGATCGAGTACTACGTTGGGGGCCCGAACGCCGCTTTCTTCGAAGGTCCCCTCCTAGACCTGGCGAACCTGCTCGTGCCTTCCATCTCCATCCTCGAGGTGTACCGGTATGTCCTCAAGGAGCGTGGACGCCGAGATGCTCTTGCGGTCGCGGCCTCCATGCGACAGGGCCATGTCATTGCGCTCGATGAGGGGATCGCCATCGAGGCAGCCGAGATCGGGGCCAGCTACTCGCTCCCGCTAGCCGATTCCATCATCTATGCCTCTGCCCAGGCCCACGACGCTACTCTCTGGACCCAGGATGCAGACTTCAAAGGACTGGATGAAGTGGAGTACAAGCCCAAACACGGTAAGCTCTAGCAAGGAAAGCTCCGGCAGGCTGGAATCCCTCCTGGCTACAGATCGAGGACGAGCTTCAAGCCTGCATCGACCTGGGCCATCAGCTCCGGCGTGATGCTTCCTGTTCGCTCCGAGAGGTAGGACTCATCGAGGGTCACGATTTGTGTGACGTTGGCCACGGAGTCCTTGGGTAGGCCGCTATTCTTGGCTGTGAGAAGGACGTTACCAGGGGCGTCGAGAAGTCGTGTGTTCGACGTGAGCACGATGCCGAGTACCGTCCGCAGGCGACTTCGATTGAAGGAGTCCGCTTGCACGACCAGGATGGGCCGACGAAAGTCGGGCTCCGATCCACGGGGTGCATCGATATCTGCCCACCACACCTCACGGCGCAGTACTACCACTTCGCTAAAGTTACGGGACCGTTACCTGAGCGTTATCTGGCGAGCACTCGGTTCTGGGGCTACGACAACAACGAGAATAGCCGGATCGCTGGGATCTTGGAGGCGCTCATCGAATCGGAGCTCGCGGACTTCAACCGTACGCTTCGTGAGCGGGGACTCGATCCGGTGATCAGATAGGGCGGGCCGGGGGGTGATGGTCCAGAGGGCGACGGCATCGCTATGCTTGTGATCTCCAGGCCGAACGGCGATCTTAGTTTGGATTAACACATAAACCGAACTAAGAAGGGAGGCTGGTTCAGGATGCGCGGAACGCTCGTCAGCAAGACCTGGGCGTGGGATCCCGTCCTCTACGCGCCTCCAAGGTACCGGAAGGCTTGTAGATACAAGGCGTTCATCCCTGATCCGTTGACCGACCAGGAGTTCGAACTGGCCTCCAGCGTCGCAGGCGTCGTCTCAGACGCGGAACAAGCCATCATGGCCCTCAATGCGGGCTCCCAACCGGCGCTCGAGCCGTTGGCTCGTCTGCTACTCCGTACCGAGTCAATCGCGTCATCGAAGGTTGAGGGTATGCAGGTCGGGATCCGACAACTCGCCCGTGCCGAGTCGAAGATCGAAGCCGGAGGGAGGGCGTCGCCCACTATCTCAGAGGTGCTCGGGAACATCGATGCCATGAAGTCGGCCGTCGACGACGCGGCTACCTCCGATCGGATCGGCATCGAGCACCTTACAGAGATCCATCGTAAGCTGATGATCAAGGCTCCCAACCCACACGGGGCCGGGGTCATCCGACAGGACCAGAACTGGATCGGAGGGAATGACTACAATCCTTGCGGTGCAGATTTCGTCCCACCTCCGGCGGAGCATGTCGAGCGCCTGCTCAGTGATCTCTGTGAGGCCATCGCAGACGACTCACTTCCCCCGCTCGTTCAGGCTGCCATGGTCCACGCACAATTCGAGACTATCCATCCGTTCCATGATGGGAATGGCCGTACGGGTCGAGCGCTGGTTCACGTGGTGCTGCGCCGGCGGGGCATGGCGGTCTCGTATGTCCCTCCCATCAGTGTGGTGCTGGCGAATGAACGTGAACGCTATATCCGAGGCCTCACCGGATTCAGGTCCGGCGAGCTTGGTCCGTGGATTGAACAGTTCGCTGCTGCTGCGGCGCGAGCGGCAGGGTTGGCAACAGACTATCTCGGGGCAGTGACCCGGCTCATGGATGAGTGGCGTCGCAAGTTGAGCGAGGGTGCCGCGCCTAGATCTGACGCCGCAGCGTGGGCGGTCATAGCAGTTCTGCCCGCGCATCCGGTCCTCACGTCACGGGTTGCCGCGAACGTGACGGGGCGAGCAAAGGCCTCGATCCACCAAGCCCTTGGGCAACTCACGGATTGTGGCGTCCTTGAGCCACTCTCCGAGTCCAAGCGGCATCAATCGTGGGAAGGGGTTGGTCTACTGGATCTCCTCGAGGGATTGGAGGCGGGCAGGGTGTCCGGGAGCGTCTGACAGGCCGGGTGCCCGACTAGGGCGCTCAGCCCCCCGCACCACGCCGAAAAATGATCTCGATCACCACTTGATACCCTTCATAAACCCCGGTGCCCCCTACCACTCGCCGAACCTCCTGGACTTCAGCTCCCCGGCGATTCCTGAGCATTACGCTCGAACCCAGCCATCGCTGGCCATCAACGAAGAGTGTTCCTCGCACCCTCTCTCTTCTCCTTTCCACCCACTGTGGTCGCTCGAGACGGATGAGATCCCAGACGGAGCTGGTCTCCCGGCGAGCGGCGATGTCCTCTCGGGTTATCAGTTCCGTATTAGGTGCGGTCCTGGGCGATACAGTTGTGGATACGTCACCACGCGATGGCCCGGTGCGACCGCCGCCCCATTCCCCCGGAGTGAGGACCACACCGATTTGGAACGAGAAGGCCTGGTGCTTGCGCGAAAACTGCTCGTCGTAGTCGGGCAGGAACCCGAAGATGACTGTCTCGTCAACTCCGTCATCATTTTCGTATAGCGCGCGTCCACCACGAGCCTGGTGGGGCCGAGATCGAACGTCAGGTCCACGCCGGCGGTGCCGCCGAAGTCACTCCCGTGGGTGTTGTCGTCCAGAGGAAGAGCGTAGGCAAAAGCTCCCTCATAAGGGGGAAAATCGATCTTCGACCTGGTGCCTGTTGCCGTGGCTCCGACGGCGAAAGCAACGATGGGTCCGGCGAAAACGCTCACCGAGGGGGCCGACGCTCCAGGACTCACCCTGAGCTTTAGGAGGGACGCAAAATCGAGATAGTTGTAGTGCCATCTCCAATCGGTGACGTCACCCAACCTATCGGCGTGAATGTCGTGCCCAATCGCCCCCCTCGTTGCGTAGTAGCCCTCGACCTGCGCCGAGAGCGGACCCGACAAACCGAAGTTGGCAAACGCTCCAATGAGGTGCCCCTGCACGGACTCGGCCTCTCCGATGGCGTCGCCGTAGAAGCTCGAAACGTTGAGGCCGCCCTTGAGGCCCAGTCTGGTCTGAGCAAGTGCGGGCGCGGCGACGAGAAAGCCGCTCACACCAAGCATGACCGGAGACGTCGACAGCCGCCGAAGAGGTGCGGGGCTAAAGGGGAGATGGCAAGCACCTTCTGCCACACGGGGCTTCTAAGCCACGTTCCACCCAAATCCTGCCAGAATGGCCGATTTACCCTCCCCGCACGCCGTCCCCTGTGATACCTTGCTTTTCCGACGAACCCGGCAACCAACGGGGGTCGGCACCCCTCGTTGCCACCCTCCAACCGCGACACCGACCAACCATGACCGACACCCTGAAGCGCACTCCCCTCTACGACGAACACGTCGCGCTCGGCGGCAAGATGGTCCCCTTCGCGGGCTACGAGATGCCCGTCCAGTACCCGACGGGGATCACCGCAGAGCACAAAGCGGTGCGTACGGCAGCGGGCCTCTTCGACGCCTCGCACATGGGAGAGTTCGTGGCCCGCGGTCCCCAGGCGCTTGATCTGATCCAGAGGGTCAGCGTCAACGATGCGTCGGTTCTGGACGTTGGACAGTGTCAGTACACGGCCCTTTGTCTCGAGAACGGCGGAATCCTCGACGACTATCTGGTCTACCGTATGGAGGACAGCTACATGCTGGTGGTAAACGCCTCCCGAAGGGAAGAGGATTGGGAGTGGTTCAACCGTCACGCGGATGGGTTGGACGTGGAGCTCGAGGACATCTCCGACGGACTGGCCCTTCTCGCCCTTCAGGGCCCTAAGGCTCAGGAGATCCTCGCACCCCTGACAGATGCGGACCTGGACAACCTCGGGTACTACCGACTGACCCAGGGCGCGGTCTCGGGATCGGATGCGCCCGCCATCATCAGCCGCACCGGGTACACGGGCGAAGATGGCTTCGAGCTTTACGTGGCGTCCGACGATGCTGCTGCCGTGTGGCGGAATCTCCTGGAGCACGGACGCGATGCGGGCCTTCTGCCCGCTGGACTAGGCTCTCGGGACTCACTTCGCCTCGAGGTTGGATTCGCACTCAACGGCAACGATCTGGACAGCGAGCACACGCCGCTCGAGGCCGGCTTGGGCTGGCTCGTCAAGCTCGACAAAGACGACTTTGTCGCCAAAGACGTTCTGGTCGAGCAGAAGGAAAACGGTGTGCCCCGTCGTCTGGCGGGGATCCGGCTGACGGAGCGAGGCTTTCCGCGCCCGGGTTATCCGATCGTATTCGAGGACACCGAGGTGGGAATCGTGAGCAGTGGCACGGTGAGCCCCTCGCTGGGTTACGGGATCGCCATGGGCTACGTCCCGAGTGACCTGGCCAAGCCGGACACACCGCTCGGCGTCCGGGTCAGAGACAAGGTGATTCCGGGTGTCGTCCAGCGTCCGCCGTTCTACACGGAGGGCACGGTCCGCCGGTAGGCGGTGCCGACAACCCGATATGCGCGTGGCGATTCTGACTGTGAGCGACGGCTGCTTTCGCGGCGAGCGAGAGGACAAGAGTGGCGACCTCATCGCCGAGTGGTGTGGCCGCCTGGGTTACGAGTTGGCGGAACGCGTGATAGTCCCCGACGAGAGCCAGGAGATCGTTCCCCGCCTGGTGGGTTGGGCCGACTCCGGACAGGTGGATGCGGTACTGACTACGGGCGGCACCGGATTCTCACCCCGGGACGTGACTCCCGAGGCGACTCGGAGCGTGCTCGACAAGGAGGCACCGGGCTTGGCGGAAGCCATGCGACGCAAGGGACTCCCCCAGACTCCCACCGCGGTCCTTTCGCGGGGACTCGTCGGCTCCAGGGGTGCGACGTTCGTCGCGAATCTGCCGGGGAGCCCGGGCGGGGTCCGAGACGGTCTCGAGGTACTGGAGGAGCTCATGCCACACGTGGTCGACCTCCTCCACGGGAACACGGAGCACGGAGCCTCGGTGGGGGACCGAGTCGACACTCCGGATAAAGCTTCAGCGGGAGACCCGGCATGAGCGTCGACACGCAGGGCAGGGTGCTCGTCTCCACACACGACCTGCAACGGGCCGGAGCGCTACGGACGGCCCTGAAGAGCGCCGGATACACCGTGGATCTGGTCACTCCGGGCGAAGACGTGAGCGGTGACACACCTATCCAGCTGCTGGTGATCACGGCCGAGGCGAGCTCTGAGTCGGCCCACGACCTGCGTAACCAGGCGCGTGTCCTGTACCAGGCACCCGCCTTCGCCATCGCCGACGATCCGGAGTCGCTGCAACACCTCGCGCTCGAGTACACCGAGGTCTTCACGTCGGGTATACGTCCCGACGACGTGGTGGTCGTGGCACGCGCGTTGATCGAGCGCCGGCATCTGCAGGCCATGGCGGGCATCGTAGGTGAGACGGACGCTATAAAGGAGGCCTTGGAGCGAGTCGTTCAGTTCGCACCCGTGACGGCCACCGTGCTCATCACGGGGGAGTCTGGAACGGGCAAGGAGCTCGTGGCCCGAGGCATTCATCACCTCTCGTCCAGAAGGCACAAGCCGTTCATTGCCGTCAACGTGGCAGCCCTCTCCCAGACACTGCTGGAGAGCGAGCTTTTCGGGCACGAGAAGGGTGCGTTCACCGGCGCCATCGACTCCAGACGGGGTCTGTTCGAATTGGCGGATAAAGGTACGATCTTCCTGGACGAGATCGGCGAGATGCCCATGACCACGCAGACCAAGCTGCTACGCGTGCTCGAGCAGCGGGAGTTCCACCGAGTCGGTGGGGAAGCCCTGGTCCATGTGGACGTCCGTATCGTCACCGCCACCAACCAGGACTTGAAGCAGCTGGTGAGCGTGGGCCATTTCCGAAAGGACCTCTACTACCGGCTGAACGTGCTCCACATCGAGCTGCCGCCGCTGCGCCGCCGTAGGGAGGATATCCCGCTGCTGGTGGAGGCATTCATCAAAGACGCGAGCGCCCGTCACGACCGGACGTTCGAGGGCATTTCGGCGGAGGCCATGCAGATCCTCCAGAAGCACCATTGGCCCGGCAACGTCAGGGAACTCCACAATCTCGTGGAGAGCATGGTGGTTTTGGCTCCGGGTCGTGAGGTGCTGCCCGAGGATATTCCCAAGGACGTCCGCGGGTTGGAACAAGGTGTGGGTGCACTGGTCCCGGTGGGGCTTGGAAGCCACCAGCCCGGCGAGGCCCTCACCGGGCCGGGAATTCGACCCGAGTTGGAGTTCATCTTCCGGACCCTGGTGGACCTCCGGATGGACGTGGACGACCTGCGGCAGGATTTCGACGTCTATCGGGACCGGGGTGCCGAGCTGCCGCCGGCTATCGGAGCGTACAGTGTGGGCCGGGAGGCCTCTCCGGCAGGTACCGACAAGGTCGAGATCGGCGTGCGACCCCGAGAGGTGTCCGTCCAAGACGCGTGGACCGTCGAGGGAGACGAGTCGGCACGAATTGCCGAGGTGTCCTATGGGGGCGAGCCGATCGAGGTGGAGCCGCCCGGTACGGTCGTCTACCGTTCCGGGCTGACCATGGAGGACCTGGAGCGCGAGGCCATCTCCGCGGCGCTGGAAGAAGTGCGGGGGAACCGGCGGAAGGCGGCGCAGCAGCTCGCGATCGGTGAGCGGACGCTCTACCGCAAGATCAGGAAGTTCGGCCTCGAGGACCTCTAGAAGAGGGGCCCTCCCGTGCGGCCCCGAACCCGCGAGCGCTCGAGTTCGAGTCGCGTCAAGATACCCGTCCACGCCTGGTTGCTGGCACCCTCGTACTCCACCGAAAGGTTGATCTCCAGATCTATGCCCGCATCGAAGGCGTAGACCGCGATCTGGGTCTCTTGTTGCTGAAGCCGTTGACCGCCCCAGCCGGGAGTGATGGCGTGGATGGCTTCGGGCCGGTGGCGAAGGCCGCGGTTCACGATGTGCACGCTCCCCGGCTCGTATCGTGTCGTCGGGTCGAGGCTGAAGAACGAAACCAAGAAGAGCGACGGCTCGGCGCCGGTCTGTGACCGGAGTGCCGCGCGGCTGGACTTGGCCAGGCCGGCGAGTCTCTCGTAGGTGTCCGGAGCGGCCAGGCGAATCACGGACTCCGCGAGGGGAGTGACCTTCACCTGCAGCGGTCCACTCTCGAGCGTGAGGGTGAACTCGTCTTGGATCAGGGTTCCGTATCCGGCGGGCACGAGCACGCGCTCACCTGCGGGGCCCGAGGGCTGTCCGGCGGTCGCCGACGTGCCCATTCCCCCACACCCCCACACGGCGGTCAGGATCAGCATCATCATGCAGTGGGAACGCTTGATCATGCGGCCGTACCCTCGGGTCTCTCGGGTCCCACCAGGCCCTCCAAGGCCATCAGGAGGTCCTCGCGGCCTTCCTTCGTCTTTGCGGAGAAGGGGAGCAGCTGCTCCTCATCGAGGCCCAGGTGCTCCACGGCCGTAGCGATGGTCTGTTTGCGCTGTGCCTTCTTCAGTTTGTCCATCTTGGTCAGTACCACCAACGTGGGCAGCTTCCGTTCGGCCAGATAGGCGACCATCTGCCGATCCGTGGCCGTGGGGTCGTGACGTGCGTCCACTAGGTGTACGACGCCCCGCAGCATCCGTTCCCCTTCGAGGTATTGCTCGATCAGGGTTCTCCACGAAGCCCGTACCTTTGCCGAGACCTTGGCATATCCGAATCCTGGAAGGTCGACCAGGAAAAAGTGATCGTTGACCCGATAGAAATTCAGCGACTGGGTTTTTCCGGGTTCCCCCGATACGCGGGCCAGCTTCTTGCGCGTTCGCTTGAGGAGGACGTTGATGAGCGACGACTTGCCGACGTTCGACCGTCCGGAAAAGGCCACCTGAGGGAGGTCCTCCGGGACCGGTTCGCCCGGTACGTACAGGCTGGCGGCGAACTCCACGGTCCTGACCTTCATGCTACTGGGACAGTTGAGTGCCCAGCGCCGCTCCGCCCTCGAGGGCGCCTCTGCGCGGCTCGGGCTGCTCGGATAGGGCCTCGGTGAGTACCTCGTCCATCGTTCTTACCGGGACGAAACAGAGGCCCTTCACGACCTCCTCCGGCAAGAGCTCCAGCTCAGGCGCGTTCGCCACCGGTAGGAGTACCTTCTTCAGACCCTCCCGCAGGGCAGCCACCATCTTCTCCTTGACGCCCCCCACCGCAAGAACCCTCCCTCGCAGGGTGATCTCACCCGTCATTGCGACGTCGGAACGGGAGGGAATGCCGGTGAGCGCGGAGATGAGCGCGGTGGCGATGGTGATGCCGGCCGACGGACCATCCTTGGGTGTGGCGCCCTCGGGAATGTGGATGTGGATGTCCACATCCTTGTGGAACTGAGGGTCGAGCCCGAGCCGACTCGCCCTGGAGCGGGCGTAGGTGACGGCGGCAAAGGCGGATTCCCTCATGACGTCGCCCAGCGTTCCCGTGAGCTGCACCTGGCCGCTCCCGGGGATGACGGCGACCTCGACGTCGAGGACCACACCGCCGGCTTCGGTCCAGGCCAGCCCGTTGGCCATTCCGGAGCGCTCCCCTTCGTCCTCCGTGCTGCGACCCAGGTAACGAAGGGGCCCAAGGAGCGCCTTGAGGTCGTCGACGCCCACGGCCAGGGGTTCCCCGGCCGCCTGATCTCCCAGCTCCGCCTGCTTTCGGGCGATTTTGCGGGCGACCCGAGAGATGCGACGATCCAGCTCCCGCACACCCGCCTCGCGCGTGTACCGGCGGATGATGCCCTTCGCGGCCTCCTCGGTGAGCGCCACCTCTCCGGGGTTCAGGCCGTGACGCTCCGCCTGCTGGGGCCACAGGAAGCGGAGACCGATGGCCAGCTTCTCCGTGTCCAGGTACCCGGGAAGCCGGATGATCTCCATACGGTCACGGAGCGGGTCCGGGATCCCGGCCAGGGTGTTGGCCGTGGCCACGAAGAATACGTCGGAGAGGTCGTACTCCAGCTCGAGGTAGTGATCCGTGAAGTTTTTGTTCTGCTCCGGGTCGAGCACCTCTAGCAGCGCGGCACCGGGATCCCCATGGAAGTCACGGGCCAGCTTGTCGACCTCGTCCAGCAGGAAGACCGGATTGACCGTCCCGCAGCGCCGCATGCCCTGAAGCACCCGACCGGGAAGCGCCCCGACATAGGTGCGCCTGTGGCCCCGGATCTCCGCCTCGTCGCGAACTCCGCCAAGGCTCACCCGCACGAACTCCCGCCCGAGCGCGTCGGCCACGCTCTGCCCCAGCGATGTCTTGCCGACGCCGGGAGGGCCTACCAGGCACAGGATGGGACCCTTCAACTCGCCTACGAGGGACAGAACCGCGATGTGGTCCAGGATGCGCTCCTTGACCTCATCGAGCCCGTAGTGGGCTTGGTCCAGAACCGTGGCCGCATGCTCGACGTCGAGATTGTCATCTCGCCGCTGAGTCCAAGGAAGGCCGACGATCCAGTCGAGATAGGTTCGGATCACGGCTGCTTCGGGAGTCACCGGGTTCAACTTCTCCAACCGGCCGAGCTCACGCTCCGCGCGTTCGAGGGCGTGCTGGGGAAGTGCCGTCGACACCACCTTGGCAGCCAGATCGGACCATTCGTCGCTCGGATCGGCGCCCAACTCCGTGTGAATGGCTTTCAGCTGCTCCTGCAGATAGAGCTGACGGCGATCCGAGTCCATCTGCATCCGGATCTGGGCGTCGAGCTTTTCCTCGATGCGCAGAATCTCGAGCTCACGGACCAGAATCTCCTTGAGCAGCCCGAAGTAGGCCGGAACAGCGGGCGCTTCCAGGAGCTCCTGCTTCTCATTGGGCAGAACGAGCAGGTGTCCCGACATCAGGTGCGCCATACGCAGTCGATCGCCCTCCAGCGAAACCGAACCCAGTAGCTCGTCCGGCACCTGATCGCAGAGACGCACGTACTCGCTGAAGAGCCTCACCACGCCCCGCGACAGGGCTTCATCCTCGGTGGACTCCTGAGAGCCGGCCTGCTCCTCGACAACAAAGGGTTCGACGGACGCCCGCATGCCCGCCTCGGACGGCAGGAAGCGGCGAACCCTGACCCGGCCCAGACCCTCGAGGACCACGCGCGCATTCCCGTCCGGAATCCTGGAGACCTGAAGGATCTTGGCGACCGTGCCGATGCGGTGGATGTCGTCGCGGTCCGGGTCCTCGACTTGAACGTCTTTTTGGGCCAGGAGCAGGATGTACCCGTCGCCCTCTTCCGCAACCTCGAGGGCGGCCACCGACCGCGGACGGCCGATCAGGAGAGGCAGGACCATATAGGGGAAAAAAACCAGATCCCTGAGGGCAACCACGGGAAGTTGGTCAGGGATCTCGTAAGTCTGATCGACTCGGATCAGCGTGGCCATTCGGCTCCCGGGCACTGCGTCGGTTCGAGTGGACGGATCGCCGTGTGGGCGTCGTCTCGGACGCGCGCTATCGTACGCGGGGAAACAGGTGTGGGGAAGGGCCGCCGGTGAGATATGTCTCCCGATCGGCTCATGCAGGTCGGGTCAGGGCCGGGCGCGGGGGTCAGGCTTCCTTCTTTTGCTCCTCGGGGTGGAGCACCAGAAGGGGTGGGACTTCTTGATCGACGCAGTCCGCCGTGACGACCACTTCACGCACATCAGTCCGCGACGGAATCTCGAACATGACGTCGCGCATGAAGTCCTCGATGACCGAGCGCAGGCCTCTCGCACCGGTACCTCTGTTCAGGGTCTTCTGGGCGATCCGACGCAGCGCCTCCTTGTCGAAGGTCAGGCCGATGCCCTCCAGCTCGAACATCTTCTTGTACTGCTTGACCAACGCGTTCTTGGGCTCCGAGAGAATCTCGACCAGGGCGTCCTCGTCCAGATCGGTGAGGTTCACCGTGACCGGAAGGCGCCCCACCAACTCCGGAATCAATCCGAACCGCTGGAGATCCTCGGGCTCGACGAAGCGCAGAAGCTCGTCGCGCTGTTCGTCGGAGGCCTTTTCCCCGAACCCGATGCGTCTCTGTCCCAGCCGGCTCTCGACAATCTGCTCCAGCCCGTCGAAGGCGCCGCCGCAGATGAAGAGGATGTTGCGCGTGTCGAGCTGGATGTACTCCTGCTGAGGGTGTTTCCGGCCCCCCTGAGGCGGTACGGAGGCGATCGTTCCCTCAAGGATCTTGAGGAGCGCCTGCTGCACACCTTCACCCGAGACGTCCCGGGTAATCGACGGGTTCTCCGACTTGCGGGCGATCTTGTCCATCTCGTCGATGTAGATGATACCGCGCTCGCACTCGGCGACGTTGAAGTCGGCCGCCTGCAGGAGCCGAACGAGGATGTTCTCGACGTCCTCGCCCACGTATCCGGCCTCGGTAAGGGTCGTGGCGTCGGCGATGGTGAAGGGGACGTGCAGGATGCGTGCGAGGGTCTGGGCAAGCAGTGTCTTGCCCACTCCGGTCGGCCCCATGAGCAGAATGTTGGCCTTGTCGATCTCGACTTCGTCGAGTACGCCCTGGTTGTTCACCCGCTTGTAGTGGTTGTAGACCGCCACGGAAAGGGCACGCTTGGCGAGCTCCTGGCCGATCACGTACTGGTCCAGAACCTCTTTGATCTCCTCCGGTATCGGACTGGGGATTACGGAGTCTGCAGCTTCTCGCTCCTCTTCCTCTGCCAGGATCTCGTTGCAGAGAGAGATACACTCGTTACAGATGTAGACGGACGGTCCGGAGATGAACTTCTTGACACTCTCCTTGGACTTTCCGCAGAAGCTGCAGCGCAGGTGTTTGTCACTGGACATAGGCGTGTCCTCAGTACCCTTCCGAAGTCCTACTCTTCGTCTTCGATGGTGGGCCCGTCAAGCTTTTCGTGCGAGTCGGTCGGTTTCCCGTCCTTCACCATGGGCCCCTCGAGAATCCGGTCGATCAGGCCATACTCCATGGCCTCTTCCGGGCTCATGAAGCGATCCCGATCGACATCCTCGGCGACACGCTCGAGGGTCTGCCCCGTGTGTTTGGCCATGATCTCGTTGAGCCGCTTACGGGTATAGAGAATTTCCTTGGCCGCGATCTCGATGTCGGCGGCCGTACCCTGCGATCCGCCCGACGGCTGGTGGATCATGATACGGGCGTTGGGTAGCGCCGCGCGTTTGCCCTTTGCACCGGCCGCCACGAGCACGGCCGCCATGGACGCCGCGATGCCCACGGCGAACGTAGAAACGGGCGCCCGCATGTGCTGGATGGTGTCGTAGATGGCCAATCCCGCGTAGACCCCACCGCCCGGCGAGTTCACGTAGATATAGACGTCACGCTCCGGATCTTCCGCGTCGAGGAACAACAGCTGGGCGATGATGATGTTGGCCACGTTGTCGTCGATGGGCGTGCCCAGGAAGATGATGCGGTCCATGAGGAGGCGGCTGAAGATGTCATAGCTCCGCTCTCCTCGGCTCGTCCGTTCGATGACATAAGGTGGGTAGATCGCCATTGGTTCTGATTGCTCCGTTCGGGTCGGCTCAGTTCACTACGATCTCGGACTGCCCCTTGAGGAAGTCGAAGACCTTTCGTTCGGTGATTTCTCTTTCCAGTGCTTCCAATCTCTCGCTTTTCTGTAGATTGGCGTAGACCTTGGCCGGATTTTCTCCGGCCTTCTCGGCGATTTCTTCGATTCGTGAGTCGAGCTCTTCCTCGGTCGCCTGAAGTCCCTGGCTGTCCGACACCCTGTCGATCACCAGGATCCGTTTTACCGCCATCTCGGCTTGAGGGGTGATCTGCTCCTTGGCCTCCTGCCACTTCTCGGGAGGCACGTCCTCCGGGTCACCCAGGAGCGACGCCACGTAACGATCCACCATGGACACTGGCACGGTGAACGGATTGGCCTCGAGAATGGAGTCGAGGAGCTTGCCCCGGACCACACCCTCTGCCTGATCCTCTGCCTCGCGCTGCAGGTCTGCACGCACCTTGTCCGAGAGATCGTCCAGGCTCTGGAACTCGCCGAGCTTAGCGGCGAACTCATCGTTCAGCTCCGGAAGCTCGAGGCGGCTTCTCGACGCGAGCTGAATGCGCAGATGCTCTTCCTGACCTCTGCGCTCCTCGTTCGGGAAGTCGTCCGGGAAGCGCACCACGAACTCCCCGCCCGCTCCGATCTCGAGCGTTTTGATGGCATCTTCGATGTCGGTAATGGCGTCTCCTCGACCGAGCACGAACTCGTACGGTTGGGTCACGCCCTCCCCATCTTCTTCCAGCCGCTCGATCTCTACGCTGACCAGATCGCCTTCCTCCGGGCTGCCGTCTTCCAACGCCTGCCAGGTGCCGTTCTGTTCCCTGAGGCGCTCCAGGACCTGTTGCAGCTTCTCATCCAGGCCTTCGATCTCCGGCCGTTCCACCTTGAAGCCGCCCAGCCTGGAGATGTCGATCTCCGGGCGAACATCGAAGGAGATCGAGAAGGTCAGGTCCTGCTCCGGCTCGTACTGGACGTTGCCGACTTCGCCTTCGGAGATGGGGTTGAGCTCGTTTTGGTTGAGCGCCTCCCTGTATGCGTCCCCGATCAGTTTGTCGAGCGCCTCGCGATTCAGGGCCGGCCCGTATTTTTTCTCTACGACCGCGGCGGGTACCCGTCCCTTGCGGAAGCCAGGTAGCTTGAGCCGCGACGCGAGCTCACCCGTGATACGACGTCGTTCGGTCTGAACGACGTCAGCGGGTACCGTCACGTTCATGGTGCGGCGCCAGCGCTCGCCCTCCTCCACGGAGATCTGCAACTGTGTGCCGTCGATAGCCATCTATGCTCAATCCTCAATAAAGAATCGGCGCTAATGAATCGGCGCTAATGCCTCGGCGCTCGTGCCGAAAAGCCGAATGCGAAAGGGGGGACTCGAACCCCCACGGCATTTAGCCACAGGATCCTAAATCCTGCGCGTCTACCAATTCCGCCACTTTCGCCAGTATTTTCACCGAAAACCGGCCATTATGCCGAATTAGGCAAAGATAACCGAGCCCGAAAACACCATCAACAGATGGGGGGTCTTGGGGTGGTGGGTCACTCAGACCCATCACCGGGTTTCGGACACAGCAGAGGCGCGACGCCCGTGGGCGTCGCGCCTCCCTGCTATAGGTCCCCTCGCGGTCCGTGCTAGCTGGAAATGCGCACGTGGAATACCTGCGGCTGACCGACGGAAGCCTGCACACGAAGAGTGACGATGTCACCCCTGTCCACGTCGGCCATGATGCGCCGGACGTCGGAGGCATCGTCCACCGGCTGCCGATTGATCTCGAGCACCTTGTAGCCGGCCCTCAACCCCCTGCGAGAGGCGGGGCCGTTGACCTGGACATCGGTGATGACCGCACCGCCGACGTCGCGGAAACCGTAGTTCGCAGCAAAGTCACGCGTCATGTCCTCGATGCGTACGCCGAGCTTGTCGTCCATGCGCTCCTCGTCACGCACCGGCGCCGCGGCGACCCGGACGGGTTCGCTCCTCAAGGGAGCCTCGCCGAGACGCACACTGACCGTCCGTTCACGACCGTCGCGATAGACGGTCACCCCGATCCGATCACCCGGACGCTTGCGGGCGATGCTCTGCTGCAGTTGACCGGTCCGGCCGACCGGCTGGTCGTCGATGGCCACGATCACGTCGTAGGCCAGGAGGCCAAACTCTTCCGCCGGGCCATCGGGGGTGATCTGGGTCACCTCCACACCGGAGACGGTGGGTAGGCCGTAGCTCTCGGCCGACACCGCGTCGACGCCGGTCATGGCGATACCGAGCCAGGCCCTGCGCACACGCCCGTACTCGACCAGATCCTCCATGACGCGTTTGGCCAGATCGATGGGAATGGCGAACCCGTACCCCTGATAGAATCCGGTCCTGCTCGTGATGGCCGAATTGATGCCCACCACCTGACCCCGCAGGTTGACCATGGGCCCACCGGAGTTACCCGGATTGATGACCGCGTCCGTCTGGATAAAGTCCTCGATCGCGAACCCTCTGGCATCCCGCGTCTCGGGGTTCTCCTGGAGTTCGCGTTGAAGCAGCGCCAGCGGCCGCCCGAGCGCACTGATGATGCCTACCGTCACGGTGTAGTCCAGCGGACGACTAGTACCTCCGAAGCCCGGATTACCGATGGCCACGATCCACTCGCCCACGCGCAGATCGTCGGAGCTCCCGAAGCTCAGGCTACCGAGGTTGTCCGCTTCGATCTTGATGACCGCCACGTCCGTGAAGGGATCCCGTCCCACCAACGTGGCTGGGAAGGACCTTCTGTCCTGAAGGAACACGGTCATGGCCGTGGCGTCCGCGACCACGTGGTTGTTCGTGAGGATGTATCCATCGGTGGAGACGAGGAATCCGCTTCCACCCGAGACCTGGTCGGGCCGATCCCGCTGATTCTGCTCGGGGTTCCGGAAGAGCCTACTGGGCTGCTCTTGTGCCGCAGGAGCCTGCCTGCGCGCCTCGATTCGTACGACCGCCGGCGTCACCATCTCGGAGACGTTGACGAACGCATCGCTCAGGTCCAAGGCCGGCTGGACCGCCTCCACCGGAATCTGAGGCTGAGTCTCGAGGACCGGCATCGAGTGGGTCACGCCGGTCCACCCGAAGGCCGAGGCGATACCCAGCCCGAAAAGACAGGCCACCGTCGAGAAGAATACGATCTTCATCTTCGAACGCAGGGGGTCATACATATCAAGCACTTCCTTAAGTCCGGTTGATCATTGCGTGTCGCCGACCGAGATGCTCGGTCATGCTACACTAATACAAGCTCCGTCTTTAAAAGCTCCGTGTGTCTTCGATCCCAGGCCGCGGCTTTGCGTTGCCTGGCCGGGCGCTGCTCCCGCTACTACCCCGCAAAAGCCCCGCACGGGCTCGAGGGTTTTCAGGCCCCTCTCCGAACCCGTCTGCCGCAAAGCGGCGGTAGCGTAGCGGGGTTCGGAGAGGGGCCTGAAAACCCTCCAAGCAACTTACGCGTCTTCGTCGACGATCTCGTAGTCCGCCTCGACCACTTCTTCTTCGTCCTCGCTGCCCTCGGCGGCCTCGCCCTCCGTACCCTCACCGCCTTCGCCTTCCTCGGACTCGGTTTCTGCGGCCTGGGACTGGTACATCTCCTGGCCGGCTGCACTGAAGGCCTGCATCAGCTCATCCCGGGCGGAGTTGAAGGCGGCGGCCTCGTCGCCCTTGAGGGCTTCCTTGGCGGCCTCCACGGCTTGGTCGAGACGCTCCTTCGTTTCCTCGGAGACCTGATCGCCCCACTCGGCGGAGTCCTTCTCCACCTGGTAGACCAGGGAGTCGAGCTGGTTGCGGGCCTCGACCTTCTCTCTGCGCTGCTCGTCTTCGTCGGCGTGGGCCTCGGCGTCCTTCACCATCTTGTCGATCTCGGTGTCGCTGAGTCCGCTGGAGGACTCGATGCGGATCTTCTGCTCCTTGCCCGTGGTCTGGTCCTTGGCCGAGACATGGAGAATGCCGTTGGCGTCGATGTCGAACGTGACCTCGACCTGGGGCATGCCCCTCGGTGCCGGCGGAATGCCGGTGAGCTGGAACTTGCCGATGGTCTTGTTGTCGAGGGCCATCTTGCGCTCGCCCTGGAGCACGTGGATCTCGACCGTGGTCTGATTGTCCTCCGCCGTGGAGAAGATCTCGGCCTTCTCGGTGGGGATGGTCGTGTTGCGGTCGATCAGCGCGGTCATGACTCCGCCGAGCGTCTCGATCCCGAGCGACAGCGGGATCACGTCGAGCAGGAGAACGTCGGTCACGTCACCGGCCAGCACGCCGCCCTGGATGGACGCTCCAACTCCCACGACCTCGTCCGGGTTCACACCCTTGTGGGGGTCCTTGCCAAAGCACTCGGTGACCACCTCTTGGATCTTCGGAATCCGGGTCGAACCACCGACCAGGATGATCTCGTCGATCTCCGAGGGGTCGAGGCCGGCATCCTCGAGAGCCTGCTTCATGGGCGGGATGGTCCGCTGGACCAGATCGTCCACGAGCTGCTCGAGCTTGGCCCGGGTCAGCGAGTAGTTCAGGTGCTTCGGGCCCTCTTGCGTGGCTGTGATGAACGGAAGGTTGATATCGGTCTGCTGAGTCGAAGACAGCTCCATCTTGGCCTTCTCCGAGGCCTCCTTGAGGCGCTGCAGAGCCATGGCGTCCTTGGACAGGTCGATGCCCTGGTCCTTCTTGAACTCGGTGACGAGCCAGTTGATGATCTTCTGGTCGAAGTCGTCACCACCCAGGTGCGTGTCACCGTTGGTGGACTTTACCTCGAAGACGCCGTCGCCCAGCTCCAGGACGGAGATGTCGTACGTTCCACCGCCGAGGTCGAACACGGCGATCTTCTCATCGGCCTTTTTGTCCAAGCCGTACGCGAGAGCGGCGGCCGTGGGCTCGTTGATGATACGAAGTACCTCGAGGCCCGCGACTTTGCCGGCGTCCTTGGTCGCCTGCCGCTGGGCGTCGTTGAAGTAGGCCGGTACCGTAATCACGGCCTGGTCGACCTCCATGCCCAGGTAATCCTCGGCGGTCTGCTTCATCTTCTGCAGGATCATCGCCGAGATCTCGGGGGGTGTGAACGTCTTGTCCACGTTGGGCACCTTGATCTGGACCCGGCCCTTGCTGTCCGTCTCGACCGCGTAGGGGACCAGCTTCTGCTCTTCGGTCACCTCGTCGCCCTTACGGCCCATGAAACGCTTGATGGAGAAGATGGTGTTCTCAGGGTTCGTGATGGCCTGTCTCCGTGCCACCTGACCCACGAGACGCTCGCCGTCCTTGGTGAAGGCCACGACGGACGGCGTCGTGCGTCCGCCCTCGGAGTTGGGGATGACGACCGGCTCGCCGCCCTCCATGACGGCGACCACCGAGTTGGTCGTCCCCAGGTCGATGCCGATTACCTTTCCCATGTCTGCTCCTTTATGGACCTACCGTGTATGTGCTGAGCCCCGAGCGGGGTGTTACTCATGTTCTCCTGGCACGACCTGTGCAATGATCATGCCCAGTGAGAGGCTCAAAAAGCCGCCAAACTGGCGCCTTTCTAGTAACACCCTGCCAAAATGGCGGACTTTTGAAGCGAGTGGTCGGGGGAGGGTGGTGTGGGTGGGGCAGACGCGAGCTGGTTCACTCGACAGAGGCTCGCTTGCAGCCGTCCCCAACCGCGAGGCATGTTGGACAGGTTACGGCAACCTCTTCGCGTCTTCGGCGCAGGTGCATCATGCCAAAACCCACCAGCCCTCACTCGTCGTCGCCCTCACAAGCCTTCCTCAGCTCCCTCGAGCTCAGCCGGCGTGAGCTGCTCGCCGGAGCGGGCGCCGGCGCCGCAGCCCTCTTTCTCGAGCAACGCGGCCTCCAGGCCGAGACGCCGTCACGTACGGCTTCCACCGTGCAGAGCCCGACCGTCGTGTTCGCCAACACCACGGTCGTGAACGCCGATGCCGTGCAGAAGAACGTGGCGCTCGCAGTCGAAGGCTCGAACATCTCAGCGATCGGCCCGACCGACACAGTCCTCCAGAGCCATCCCCGAGCCGAGGTTTACGACGGACGGGGAAAAGCGCTACTTCCGGGCTTGATCAACTGTCACGCCCATATGGGGGCGGTGATCGCGCGCGGATTCAACGAGGACTTCGGATTCCCCAACAGCGCTCGACTGGCGGTCTCACCCAACAGCCTCCTCGAAGGGGAGGAGCGCACCCTGATGGTGAGGGTGGCCGCGCTGGAGGCCATCCGGACTGGGACCACCACGATCGTGGAGAACGTCGGCAACATCCAACGGCACGCGGCGGCGTTGGCCGAGTCGGGTCTTCGCTGCGTGTTCGCGGAGTCGGTTCGGGACGCCTCAAACGTTCGTGGTCCGATGTCCCCGGAGAGGCTCGTCCTGAGCGAGGAGCCGAGGTTCTCGCCGAGGCTGCGCGACGAGGGCCTTCAGCGCATCAACGATCTGTTCACGACATGGCACGGTGCCGAGCAGGGGCGGATCAGCGTGTTCCCGGCGGCGGGACTCACCGAGACCTCGTCTCCCGAGCTCCTGCGGGCGGTCCGGGCTTTCGCCGAAGAACACGATGTCGGGTATACCATCCATCTGAATCAGAGCCGTGCCGAGTTCGAGTTCATGGTTAGGTACCACGGCATCCGTCCGGCGGAGTATCTCGATCGGCACGACTTCTTGGGCCCCCGGCTGTTCGCCGCGCACGCCAGATACGTCAACGAGTCCGAGATCGAGCTGCTCGGTAGGTCCGGCAGTACCATCTCGCACCAGGCCGCGATGGCGGCGAACCGAGGCGTGAGTCCACCGATTCCGGGTCTGCGAGCGGCGGGCTGCACCATCGCTCTCGGGACCGACAACAACACCAACGACGTGTTCGAGGTGATGCGCATCGCTCTCGTGACGGAACGGATCAGGCGCAATCGGGACGGGGACGAGGTCCCCGGTCTCCAGCCCCAGCCGGAAGACATGCTCGCGGACGCGACACAAGGCGGCGCGCGGGCGGTGCAGCAGCAGGAGCTCCTCGGCACGCTCGAGGTCGGCAAGAAAGCAGACCTTTTCGTCCTGGATCCCCAGCGTGCTCACCTCGTGCCGGCGGGCCGTATCCTGTCCGCGGTGGTTCACAGCGGTCACCCCGGCGACATCGAGTCGGTCATGATCGATGGGCGGTTCGTCATGCGCGACCGCACGGTCCTCACGATGGACGAGGAGAGCATCATCAGAGAGGCGGACGCGGTAGGGCGGCGGGTCTGGGACCAGGTGTTGGAGGCCAGCCCGATTACGGTGCCGCGGTTAAGGCGGTAGCGCTGAGCCACGAGGAGAGTCTGGAGAGGGCCAGTTCGATGGCGTAGTGGCCTTTGGGGGCGGACCCCACCTCGGCACCTCCGTATCCCCGTAGAACGCTGGAGCGTCCGGGCTCGCCCGCGTCTTCCGGAACGGAGCGTCAGGCTGTATTTCGGGACGGCTAAGCGAGTTCGCGAGGTTCCGAACGAGGTAGACGGACATCGCGGACATGGCTACCGGGGCTTCCCAGCTCGCGTCCGGAAGGAAGTTGTCGCGCTGCTGGTGGTTCACGTTGTCTAGGTAGTACTGCCAGGCCTGCCGGTTCGTCTCCCGGTTCCCATCGACCGTGAAGCCGGGCATGAGGTAAACGCCGGGCACACCGGCGAGAAGGAACGAGTACTGGTCGGAGCGGAACAGGAGCGCCTGGGCCGCCGCGAAGGGCGGGATCCGATAGCGCTCGTACGACGTGCCATACTCCTCACCGGCCTGCTCGAGGAACGGCCCGAGCGTCGAGTATTCTTCACCGAAGGCGAGAAAATCGTCCGAGGCTTGCCCGTCCAGCCCTCCGTCATGGTTGATGGCGGCCACGGTCTTCTCCATCGGGAAGACGGGGTTCCGCACGTAGTACCACGAGCCCAATAGCCCCCCCTCCTCAGCTCCCATGGCGAGGAAGAGCACCGAGCGGGCCATGTCGAGTCCGACCATCGCCTCCGCGGCCGCGAGGACCTTCGCCACGCCGACGGCGTTGTCGTGCGTGCCGTTGTAGATGCTGTCGCCTTGCGCGTCCGGGGCACCGATGCCGACGTGGTCGAGGTGAGCGGTGAAGACGACGACTTCGTCGCGCAGCTCGGGATCCGTCCCCCGGATGAGCCCTCCCACGTTCCAACTCCTGGAGGAGCGAAGCTCATGGGCGGGCTCGATGGTTACGGGACCGAGGTCGACCGCCTCGGCGCCCGCCGCAGGGCCGGGTGACAGCCGGTCGAGCAAGGCACGGGACGCATCGGGTCCGAGGGTCGCCGCCGCCCGGAACCTGGTCGTCGTGCCGTCCGCCAGCACTCGGAGCGGGCGCCGTGGACGCAGCCGGCGTTCCCACGTCTCTTCGCTGGGTCGCGGATCTACGACTACCACGGCCTGTGCTCCCAGGCGATACGCGAGCTCGACCTCGGTCCGGGCCCGGATCACCACGTCGAGGTCCTGCTCTCGTCCTTCGGGGATGCCGGCCAGGACGAACGCGATGCTCCCATCCAGGTCCACGTCCTCAGGCAGCTCGCCGTCCACCAGTCCACGGCCCACGTAGACTCCTCGGCCCGAGATCGAGGGTCTTTCACCGATCCAGTCCGGGGTGAACGAGGCCTCCGGGTAGGCGATCTCCAGGTCATCGATGCGGAGGTTACTTCCTTGATCCCGCACGATTTCCAGCAGGTCGAAGGGTTGCATGTACGAGCCGTCGAAGGCCGGCTCGACGCCGATTCTCGCGTACTGCTCCGCCACGTAGTCGCGGGCCATCTCATAACCCACGTCGTCGGTATCTCGGCCCCGCAGACGGTCATCCGACAGGAACTCGATATGGGACCGGATCAACTCCGGCTGGATGACCTCGATGGCCTGCGCGATGTCCGTGGAGGGTGCCTCTTCGCCGCACGCGTAAAGGACCCCAATCACGGCCAGGGCTGCCAGTGCCGAAGCGGACAACGCTGAAGTGCTCCTCATCTGCTGAACCTCCTCCGATCAACGAAAGGTCTCCATCCAGACTCAAAAGGTGGCCGGAACCGGGACTCGGCAACCTCGAACCCCGACCCTTTAGTGCGAGTTCGACTTGGAGCGCGGCCGGCTCCCCCCTTCTCAGGTACCTACAGTGAGCGGTATCGAGCTCCGCGCCCGGCCGTGGGGGGCGGTGGGCGGCCTGTTACGCGCCAATCGCAGCCGTGCCGGTGGGCGCCTGTGCCTTCGGCGACTGGACCTTGGGCGCCCATAGATCAAGGGCCATTCGCATGACCACATACAGGACCGCCATCAGGCTCACCAGAATGACGGCAAGGGAGGCGCTCTGCGAAGTGAGGCCCTCACCCCAGAGAAAGTAGGTGCGCTGGGAAAGCGTTGAAGTCTCCGGCGTTCCCGTCCCCAGAAAGAGCGGCGTGAGCAAGTCCCGCATGCTCGCCATCCAAAGAAGCAGAAACGTCGCCACGGCCACGGGGCGGATCACGGGAACCGTGATGCGGCGGAGCATGGCGAACGTCCCGGCGCCGCAGGTCCGGGCGGCTTCCTCGAGCTCAGGCCGAATCTGGCCGAGGCCGTCTCTCAAGTGTTGGACGCCTAGGGGTAGGAACCTCGAGATCTGGCAAATGATGATGATCCAGATCGTCCCGTAGAGGACCAACGGAGGCCGAAGCCAAGCCCACGCCACGCCCACCACAAAAGCCACGCCCGGTACGGCGATGGGGAACGTCGCAATAAACGAGAGCAGGTTCTTGAGCGGGCCGCGACCCCGAAGGTCGAGGTAGGCCACAAGCAGAGCGATCACGCCGGTCGCCGCGGACATGATGAGCGCCACCTCGAGAGTGTTCCAGAAGATCTCGTGAAAGACCGGGCTCCTGAAGTGGTCCAGATAGTGTCGAAGCGTGAGGTTCGAAAAGGCAAAGCTCCGGTAGACGTTCGCCGACAGAGACAGCATGACGAGCGTCACGTATGGGATGACGAGCGCGAAGGCGAGCACAGTCAGATTAAAGGCCGCCAGGGGATACTTCATCCAACCCACCTCGATCTGAACCGCCCGGTGTCCCTTGCCGGCGATGACCTGGAAGCGGGCTCCGTGGTGCCGACGTGCCACGCGCAGCCCCAGCCACACGGCGAGCCCGGCGGTAACCGCGAAGAACACGGCGATCGCCGCCGACAGGCCGAGATCCGGAGGCGGCGTGTTGAGGAGCCGGTACAGATAGGTAGCGAACACGTAGATATTGCCCGGCGTCCCCAGAATCGCCGGGATGGAAAAACTCTCCCACAGGATCACGATCGAGAAGACGACGGCGGTGACCATCGCGGGCGTGACCAGCGGCAGCGTTACCCGCCGCAGCATCTTCCAAGGGGAAGCTCCTGCGGTGAGCGCGGCTTCCTCATAAGTACTGTCGACGTTCTCCAGGGCGGCGCTCAGGGTGAGATAGAGGTACGGATAGAGAAAGAGCGCGGCGACGAATACCATGCTGGACATTGAAAAGGCATTGAACGGCTTTACGCCGAATAGCGCATCCGTCCACCGGTTGAACGTTCCGGCCTGCGGCGACAGCAGCCACGCATACGCCATGGCGGTGATCCAGGGTGGATTCACGAAGGCGATGATGCTCGCAGACCGAACCAGGCCGGCGAACGGAGTGCGCAACCGGGTCGTGCTCAGAGCCGAGATGGCCGCCATCGCCATGCCGAGCACGAGGGCGCCACCGCTGAACACCATGGAATTCTTCATGGCGTCGAGAGGACCCAGTCCCCGGAACACCGAGCGGTAGTTCTCGAGGGTGAAGCCCGCCTCTCCCCCGAAGCTCCCGACCGCCAGCCACAACATTGGGTAGACCGTCACGATGCTCACGGCCAACAGTCCGAGCAACACAGCCGGCGTCAGAGGATCTGCCCGCCATAGCCGTTTCAGCGCAGTGATCGCTTTCGACACCTATGGTTACTCGACCGGGTCGCGAGGCAAGAGCATCAGGTCCTCGGGCGTCAGCCTCACCTCGACCTCCTCACCCGCGCGCCAGTCGTGTTCGTCGGAGTCCCTGGCTTGCAGCATCAAGTCTCCGATTTGCACCTGACAATCGACTTCGTCTCCAAGGAAAGTGACGCGGACGATCCGACCCGGCAGCGTGTCCGACTCCCCTGTCCCGTCCGGGGCCCGGCGCAGCCCCACCCGACTGGGCCGCACGGCCACCCAGACCCGCTGTCGCGCGGCGCCTTCCCCCTTCACGATGACCGAACGGCCGGTTCCGGCCAACTCGACCTCGACACTCCCGGCGGTTGGCACGGCGACGATCTCGCCTGGGAGGCGGTTCGAGACGCCGAGGAAATCGGCGACAAAGGGGTGCTCGGGGTCCGAGAAGATCTCCCGCGGCGCCCCCTGCCTCAGGATCTGCCCCTCGCGCATGACGATCACGTGATCGGATAACGCCATGGCCTCGGCTTGATCATGGGTCACGTAGATGGCGGTCAGACCGAGCCGCTGCTGAACGTCCCGCAGCTCGAAGCGCATCGCCTCGCGCAGCCGGGCATCGAGATTGGCCAGCGGCTCGTCGAGCAGGAGCACGCGCGGGCGGTAGACCAGCGCGCGCGCGAGGACGACCCGCTGCTGCTGTCCCCCGCTCAGCTCTGAGGGATAGCGGTCCTGGTAGCCATCCATCCCCACGCTGCGGAGCACCTCGACGACCCTGGCACGACCTTCCGTTCGGTCGTCGGACCTCTTCTGGTTGAACTGGAGCGCCAACGCCACGTTCTCGAAGACGGTGAGGTGAGGCCAGATCGCGTAGGACTGGAACACCATTCCGACAGCCCGCTTTTCGACGGGCACGGTCTCGCCCGTCGCGCCATCGTGAACCACCTGGTTTCCGATCAGAATCCGACCGGCCGACGGCGTTTCGAGCCCGGCGATGCAACGGAGAATGGTCGTCTTGCCACAACCGCTCGGTCCCAGCAGCGTCACGATCTGACCTTCATGAGCGGTCAAGGAGACGCCGTCGACCGCACGGGCGCCTGATCCGAACTCCTTCGTCAGGCCCTCTACTCTGACCTCGGCCATCTAGAGGACGCGGACGGAGATCGTGGTGCCTACGAGGCCGGCGGGCCGGAAGAAGAAGACGCCGTGGCCCACGTCAACGATCGACCGGTGGCGGACCCGTCTCAGCGGGGGAGAGATCGCCACAACCGAATGATCCGCTCGCGGTTCTCGTTGAACGTCTCGGCGTCGATGGAGACCGGATCCAGGTCTTCCAGCTTCGGAAACCCCTCCGGGGGCGTAACTCCCGAGATCACCGGATACGCTCTCAGCCTCTGTGCGACACCCTCCTGGTGTGACTGCGAAAGCAGGAAGTTCACGAACAGCCGCGCGGCGTTGGGATGAGGTGCGAGCTCGGGCACGCTCGCCGAGTACGTATCGACCTTCGTGCCCTTCACCCAGTGGTATGCCAGTGGAGCGCCCGCCTGGATCTGCGCCGCCGGCGATGTCTGGCTGATGGGTCCCAGAAGCCGCTCGCCCCGAGCGATGAAGTTGGCGGCCTCCACCTCTCGATCGGTCTCGAGGAGGTCGTTCGCCGTGAAGCTCCTGAGCCAGGCCATGCCGTACATTCGTTCCCAGATAAAGATCAGCCCCACGATGTTCGAGGAGTTCTCGGGGCTCCCCATCGCGATCTTACTCCGGTACTTGGGATCTGCGAGGTCCTCGTAGGTGTCTGGCAGCTCGCTCTCGGCGATCAGGTCCCGGTTGTAGACGATGGGGACGACGAGGGCCACCGTGGGGTGCGCCCCCGGTGTCCGCCCACCGTGGCGCTCGGCATAGCTGGTCTCGTTCGGGACCGTGAACTCGGCCATCCGCTCGTCGGCCGGCACGCTCGCGGCGATGCTCGATTCGACCTGGAGCACGTCGGCCAGATGCGCCCCCGCCGCCACCTCGGTCAGGTAGGTCTGGAGCGTCGGCGCCGACCCACCCTTCCGGCTGTAGTTCACGCGGATCCCGGTCGCCTCCTCGAAGCGGCGGAACAGGTCCGCGTCGACCGACTCCGGGAACACGCTCCGCACGTGGACCTCGCCCTCGGCCTTCGCCGCATCGACGATCGCCTGCCACGAATCGTCGCCGGTAGCGATTTCCTGCATGAGTGCCGCTTCGTCGGCGCCCCCGGTCGTCCTCTCCCCTGCTCCACAGCCGATCGCCGCGAGGGGGATCAAGACGAGCAGGCCGAGTCTCACGCTCATGAGCACTCCGTGTCTCAGCCGTCGAGGCCGAGCAGGCGTGCCGCGTTCTCGCCCAGACAGCGACGGCGAATCTCCTCGCTGTCGAAGTCGAGCGCCGTGAACTGCTCGACACTTTGCTTTAGCGGACGCACCGGGTAGCTGCTACCGAAGAGCAACCGGTAGCTCAGGAAGTAGTTCGCCGAGCGTACGTATTCCTCCGCGCCCGGCGTGTTGGGAATGTGGCCGTAGAAGTCCGGAATCAGGTGGACGTTGGGGTTCTGGAACGCGACACCGCACATCTGCGTCGTCCACGGCCAGCCCGCATGGGGCACCACAATCTTGAGTTCATTGAAGCGACGGGCGACCCTCTGGATGTGAACCGGATGGCAGTACATCATGTCCGGCCCCACGAAGATGCTGCTGGTGATGGAGACGATCAGCCCATCGCTCATGCACTTCTCGTAGATGGGAAAGAGCGTCTCGTCGTCGTCGTAGAGCGGGGGATCACACCACCCATTGTCGAGGGCTACCCCCTTGAACCCCATCGCACGGCAGCGATCGATCTCCTGCAGGGCCTCCTCGGTCTTGGTGCCATTGATCCCCCCGAAGGCAACGAACCTTCCGGGATCCGCCTCGACCAGCTCGGCCAGCTCTTCGTTGGGAATCCATCCGTAGGGATCGGGCGACTGCCGCCCCATCACCACACCGACGTCGATCTTGGCCTCGTCCATCTCTTCCACAAACGCCTCGATCGACCTCTCCTCGTACGAGCGATAGCTCGGCATATCGAGGCGCAGTCCACTCACCGCCACCGGATCCGGGTTGGGCGGCCGCGGACGGTAGAGGTGAAGGTCACAGAAACCCTTGAAGGGAGGACGAACCCGGAAGTCAACGATCACGGTCGGCAGCCTCTTGTAGGGAATCACCGAGCTGAGTCGTGCGTTTTCGAGAGCGCACCGGGCTCGGCTGGTCTGTCGTTAAAGCGAGGAGCTATTGTATTCGTGAATCGCCGATCGTCACCCGCCGATCGGTCGGCTACATGTTAGCAGGCGGTCGGAACGTCCAACAGGGAATGACGCAGAGCAAGGAGCGTCCTGCTCCGGAGCACCGACCCTTCACCCGGTGGAGAACCATGCCCGTCATCGACTTTCGCGCTCGCCCCAACACCGAACAGTACATGAGCATGTATCCCGATGCGGGTCCCTGGGCGCGCTTCTTCCACTGTTCCAGGCCTCAGCCCGTCTCCTTGGCCGCGTTTATCCAAGCCCTGGACGGGGTCGGACTCTCTCGGGCCGTCTTCACCGGGCGGCAGACGCCGGTCAACACCCTCAGCAATGACTACGTGCACGAGTGTGTGCAGGCCTACCCCGACCGACTATTCGGATTTGCCGGTATCGACCCCACCAAGGGTGAGGCGGCGGTGCGGGAGATCGAGCGCACCGTCACCGAACTCGGCATGAAAGGGATCTCCATCGATCCCCATTCCTCCAAGCGCACGCCCGACGACGACATCTGGCATCCGCTCTACGACAAGTGCACGGAGCTGGGAGTGCCCGTCATCGTCACCATGGGCCCCATCGTCGGGAAGTGGGCGCCGCCGATCAGCATCGACAACGTTGCCGAGCAGTTTCCGAAGCTGACGATCGTCTGCTCGCATGGAGTGTGGCCACAGGTGACCGAACTGATCGCGCTCGCCTACAAGTACGACAACGTTTATCTGGAAGCGTCGATCTACGAATTCCTTCCCGGCGCTGAGCCGATCTTTGAGGCTGCCAACACCATCCTGCAGGACAAGGTCATCTACGCCAGCGGGTTTCCATTCCGGCCCCTCGCCGACTTGCAGCGTTTCCTTGAGTATCCGTTTGCCCCGGAGGTCGTGGAGAAATTGGTGTACGGCAATGCCGCGCGGGTGTTGAAAATCGAGTAGGGTGGGGATTAGGGCCGGTCAGCAAAGCCCCGCGCCGATCCCCAACGCGTGTGGCGCGGTGCTCAGTCGACCGCCGTTCATGTGTCGGTTGGGCCCTTTTCAACGAACGTAGCTCGCTCCGTTCACATCGAGAGTCGCGCCAGTGAGGTGGCGGCACCTCCCGGATGCGAGGAAGACCAAGAGCTCAGCCAGTTCGCTGGGCGGTACCCACTCGCCCATCGCGAGACCGGCGGTTACAGCCGGTTCTCCACCCATCCGTGCCGCCGACTGCTCCGACATCTCGGTGCGAACCACGCCGGGCGAGATGACATAAGCCAGGACGTTGTCGCGAGCGAAGTTACGGGCGACGGTCTGGGTGGCTGCGCGTATCGCCGCCTTGGAGGCTGCGTAGGCCATCAGATCCGCCACCGAGCTCCCGCGCTGACCTACCCAGCTACCCATCGTCACGATGATGCCGCCCCCCATTTCGCGGAAATGGCGCACGGCGTTTCGCAGCAGCCGCGCGGGGGCAAGGACGTTGACTTGCATGGACTCGGACCAGACTCGGTCCCAGTCTTCGTCACTCGCGTCGATCCCACCCTCGAAAAGCAGCGTGGCCGCGTTGTTCACGAGCACGTCGATCCGGCCGCGCCATGCCATGGCCTCCGACCAGAGCGCGTCCGCGGCCTCGGCCTGCGAGAAGTCCGATCGAACGAGGAGCTTGCGGTCGCTGGGGAGGTCGGCCGTTGCCTGCTCCGCCCCCTCCTCGTTCCCGTGATATTGGGCGATCAGGTAGCAGCCCTCGCGAGCCAGCGCACGAGCGCATGCGGCGCCGATCCCGGTGGAAGCGCCGGTCAGGAGTATGGTCTTGTCGCGCAGATCATCCATGATCGCACCTCCGCGGCCCTCCGGCCGAGCCGACTCCTGCCGGGGCTTGCTCACCCCCGCTGTAGCTCAGCGCGGCGCCGTAGGTAGAAGGCGTACGAGAACGGCAGGATGCCGTGTGGGTCTTCCAGACCGAGCTCTCGGGCCGCACGATACGCCCAGTTCGGGTCGGCGATGAACTCGCGGGCGATCGCGATAAAGTCGGCCTGGCGGTTCTGTAGGACCTCTTCGGCCTGCCTCGGCTCGGTCAACATGCCGACGGCAACGGTCGCGATGTCGGCGTCCCGTCGCACGGTTTCCGCGAGTGGAACCTGGAATCCGGGCGGCGGCAGCTTATTCGTCATGGATACCGAGCCGAGGAGGCCCCCGGACGAGCAGTCGATCACATCCACGCCCGTCCCTTTCAGAGCACGCGCGAGCGCCACCGTATCCTCCACGGTGATCCCACCGTCCACGCCGTCTATGACCGAGGCGCGATAGAACAACGGTCGCTCTTCCGGCCACACCGACCGGATGGCTTCGGCCACCATGACGGGAAACCGTATGCGGCGCTCGCGGTCCCCCCCGAACTCGTCCGCCCGTTGGTTCGACAGCGGGGAAAAAAAGCTGTGCAGCAGGTACCCGTGGGCTCCGTGGATCTCCACGAAGTCGAATCCGGCTTCAAGGGCGCGCAGCGCCGCCGCACGAAAGGCCTCCACGATGTCCGCAATCTCTTCCGTTTCGAGAGGCCGCGGGGGCGGCCACCCTTCGCGAGCGGGGAGCGCGCTGGCGCCCACGGTCTCCCACGCCGGGTCACCCTCGGCCGGAAGTGGACCCCCTCCATCCCACGGCCGCGCCGTGCTCGCCTTCCGGCCCGCGTGATTCAGCTGGATGCCCGAGGCCACACCGTGTGCTCGGTACGTGTCCGCGATCCGCCGAAAATCCGGAATCTGATCGTCCTCCCAGATCCCGGTGCACCCGGGCGAAATGCGGCCGTCGCGGGTCACCCCGGTGGCCTCGACCACGGCCGCCCCCACCCCGCCCAACGCGAACCGGGAGTGGTGAGCGAAGTGCCAGTCCTGGGGCCGGCCCTCGACGGCATGGTACTGGCACATCGGCGAGACCATGATGCGGTTGCGGAACGTCAGGCCTCGGATGGAGAGAGGCGAGAAGAGCATCGGTTGCGTCATGCCGCGCTCAGCCCTGGCCCGCCCCCACCGCGGCGAAGTCGGACGCCGCATCGAGGTCCGACGCCGCATCGAGCTCTTCCATCAGCGCATCCAGTTCGTCCATGAACTTCACCAGCCGCTCCCGTCGCTCCAGCCCCTCCTCGCCGAGTTGTTCGAACGTCGTCAACGGGGGCCGGACGTCGCCGACCGGGCACCCCGCAGCCGCCGCGAGCGCCTTGGAGTAACACTGATGTCCGTAGGTCGGATGCCCTTCGGCGATGACGTGGTCCATGGCGTTGATGAGCCGCTGAACGCGCTTGGCATCCTCGATCCGTCCCTCTACGAGGAAGTCCCAGATGCGATGCGAGGCGCGGGGGATGTAGTTCCCATACGGATTGACGTAACCCACCGCTCCGAGCAGGAAGGACTCGACGATCCGCTCGCCGGCGAAGACGGACATCCGGCCCTCGGTCTCCTCGACGATGTCGTGGACCCGGGCGATGTCCATGCTGGCTTCCTTGATGTACTGAACGTTCGGGAAGGCTCGGACGAGGCGACCGACGAGCTTCGCCGACATGTCGACGTTCGACGTCACCGGGTTGTTGTAGAGCATGATCGGCAGCGACGTCGCTTCGCAGATGGCCTGGTAGTAGCCGAAGATCTCGTCTTCGGTGGGGGTGTAGTAGTAGGGCGGGATGATCATCAGGCCATCGGCACCCAACTCCTCCGCCTCCCTACTGTACCGGGCCGCGCGGGGCGTGTAGGCGTTCATGCTTCCCACGAGCACCGGTATGCGGCCGGCCACATGGCTCACCGTGGCCTCGATAAAGCTGGAGCGCTCCTCGTCCGAGACCGTGAGGAACTCGCCTGTGGTGCCGAGAATGATGATGCCGGGCACATCAACGTCGAGCTGCCAATCGAGGAAGCGCGCCCATGCCGACAGATCGATCGCGGAGCGGTCTTCCGTGAAGGGGGTGACGGTGACCGTGTAGCTGCCTCGGAATTGCTTGCTCATGATGGCTACTCCTGATGGAATCCAGCCGTCGTTTCGCCCCCTCCACCGTGTCGCTGGCGTCGCGAATCGTGCTGGTGTATTGATTCGTCCCATGGTAGCCATCGCATCCGTCCGACACCATGCGTGAGACCCACCGTACGGACGTTCTGATCGTTGGTGGGGGCCTCGCGGGATGCGCAACCGCCTACTACCTGGCCAGCGAGGGGGTCGGGGTTTCCCTGATCGAGCGTTGGGACCTCAACACGCTGCAGTCGGGGTGCAACTCCGGGAGCCTGCACGCTCAGATTCCACACGAGCCGTTCATTCAATATGGAGATGAGTGGACGGAAGCCTACGCGCGGACGATCCCTCTCTTGCGCGAGTCCATCTCTCTCTGGTCCGGCCTCGGCGAGGAGCTCGGCTCGGACCTCGAGGTAGCGATTCGTGGTGGGCTGCTGGTCGCCGAAAACGAGACGCAGCTGCGAGACATCGAGCGCAAGGCATCCATCGAGCGCGCACACGGCCTGTCGGTCGAGTTGCTGTCCCGCAGCGCACTCTTGGAGTTGGCACCCTATCTGAATGAGAGCCTGTACGGTGGTGCCTACTGCCCCACTGAGGGCAAGGCCAACCCACTCCTTGCGACGCCCGCCTTCGCGCGCGCCGCCGAGGCCTGTGGTGTGGACATCAGGTGTCGGACGGAGCTCCGCAGTCTCGAACTTACGCGCAGCGGGTTCAGGGCCGAGACGAGCGGGGGCGTGTTCGAGGCCCAGCGCGTAGTGAATTGTGCGGGGACCTATGCGCCGCAGGTCGCCCGGATGGTTGGGCTCTCGATCCCGATCGATGGGCACCCCATTCAGGTCAGCATCACGGAACCGGTGGCGCCGTTGGTGCCGCACCTCGTGTACTCCGCCAGCGAGAAGCTGTCGCTGAAGCAGGCCGCGAGCGGCGGTGTGATGATCGGAGGGGGGTGGCCGGCCAGGTACGACCCGATCACTGGTCGGCTTGCGGTGGATCCCGCCTCGCTTAGAGCCAACCTGCAAGTGGCACAGGCGGTGGTGCCCGCGGTTTCCACCCTTCAGTTGCTTCGCACGTGGCCGGCAGTGGTGAGCGGTTCCAAGGACTGGAAGCCAGTGCTCGGGGAGGTACCGGGCGTTCCGGGGTTCTTCATGAATGCTATTCCATGGCTTGGTTTCACGGCCGGCCCGATCGCTGCGCGGGCGGTGGCCCGGCTGCTCATGGGTCGGGACCCCGCGGTTGATGTGACGGCCTTCTCACCCGGTCGCTACCGCTAGGCGGCTCCTATCCCCCTTCGTTTCCCCTTCGGGCCATGTCTGATTCGGTGAAGCGCCCCGGTGCCACTGCGCCGATGGGAACCGGTTTGAAGGGCGCCCGTGGGGCGAAGAAGTCCAGCTCGTCTCTTGCCCGGGCACTGTGGACGGGGAGCATCCCGGCCATGATCCCGGCGCAATAGCGGCCCTGACAGCGCCCCATGCCGGCGCGGGTCACCCGCTTGAGTGCTCCGAGCGACTCGACCCCGTCGTCCATCGCCTCGTGTATCTCTGCACGAGTCACTTCCTCGCAGCGGCAGATGTGCGTCTCGTCGGTCGCCAACTGATCGACCAGGAGTGGTGCATCGTACAAGGCCCAGAGCGCGCGCTGGAATCGCTCCTGACGGCGCAACATTTTTTGAGCCCGCCTGGCCTCGAGCCGGAGCCCTGTCGGGTCCCCTGCACCCAGACTTCGGGCCGCGTCGACCCCCGCGAGTACGCCCTGCGCTACCGCCACGCGACCACCGCCAATGCCTCCGCCGTCTCCTACGACCGCAACGCCGTCTACGGTCGTGCGGCCGTGCGGGTCCCGGACCGCTACAAGGTGCCCGCGACGCTCATCGAACCGATGACGACACCCGAGTGCCCGGGAAATGTCGTTGGACGGGAGGAACCCGAATCCAGTGCAGACCGCATCGACATCGAGGATGCGCTCCGTTCCCGGTATCGGTCGTCCGCCACCGTCGATGCCCGCCACCGTGGCTTGGGCTACGCCCTCGTTCCCGGACGCAGCGATCACCGAGTGACCGTACAGCAGAGGAACGCCTGCCCGCCGCAGCGTATGCAGGTAGCCCACGCCATCCCTGAGTAGATCCGGGGCGTTCCACAGCATGGCTGCCAGATGCCAGGCCGAACGGACGCCTGGTGCCGGGGCGAGCTCCGCGAGAGCGACGACCGTGACTCCGGCTCGTGTCAGCTCCGCGGCAAGCTGAACGTTGAGGGGGCCGTTGCCGGAGATCACCACTCTCTCTCCCGGCGCGACTTGATACGCCCGCAGGAGTGCCTGCGCCGCCCCCGTGGTCATGAACCCGGGAAGTGTCCAGCCCGGCATCGGAACGGCCCGGTCGTAGGCGCCGGTCGCAACGATCAGTCGCTTCGGCCGAAGCACGTAGCTTGCTGCGTTCCCCAAAGCCATCACCTCAGTGGGTCCGTGCGCCGCCCAAACCGTGACGCCCGGTAGCACGCGCGCACCCGACTGCTGCACCCGACGAATCATCGCCCCTCCCCGCCGGAACTGGCGGTCGCCGAGCGCGTCGTTCACGGTGGACGCGTCCGCCGGTTGCTTGTAGTACTGGCCCCCGAGCTTTGCGCGTTCATCGACCAACACTACGTCGAGGCCGGCTTCGGCTGCGATGGATGCCGCCGCCAACCCTGCGGGACCACCACCGATCACCAGGACATCCATGCTTTCGTCGTGTTCAACGACCCCCTGGAATGGCACCCCCTGCTTCGCGAACGGCTGCTGGCATGCGACCGCGACCCCGCGACGGGCGGGGGTCACGCACGCGCGCTGATTCGGCACACCATCCACCGTGACCAGGCAATCCTGACACACTCCGATACCGCAGAACAGGCCGCGCGGTGCCCCGGAGGGCGTTCTCCGGCACACGCGTTCACCGGCGGCGAGTAGCGCCGCTCCGAGGGACTCACCACGCACCGCCTGGACCCGATGTTCCCCGAAGTCGAACGCCTCCCCTTCTTGGTGTGCCGCTATGCCCCGGGTGGTCACGCGCATACGATCAGGCCTCCACCCGGAACATTGTCTCCTCGTCGATTCCCGTTACGACCCTCATGAATCCCTCGAGCTCCCGGTCCAGCTCCGGCTCGCCGGTGTCGACCAGCAGGACGCCACGAGTCAACGACAGGAGCTTTGCGGCCGTAGCGACCACGACGATGCTGTCGCGTCCGATACGCCGGATGACTTGTGGTCCAATCTGCTGATTTCCACGTCCGAAGATGTAACCCTGACCGCCGATGACACTCACGATGATCCGCGCGCGGTCCGCGTTGTCGAGTAGCGCGAGGAGCTGCTCTTCGTTCAGGTCCTTTCCGGCGAACCGTCCGTCGAGGATCGCATCGACGCCCAGGAGCGTGCAGTCGAGGTTTAGGTGCCGAGTGATGGCGCGGGTCGTCGTGCCGGGCCCGACGATGTACAGGCAATCGGGCTCCATCGCGCGCGCCACGCTCCGGGCCGCTGCGGCGAGCGCCTCGACGTCCCCGGTCGACCCGCTCTTGGGGCCCGCGACCATCTGTGGAGCACTCGGGACGGTCATGTAGCCGTAGAGTGACGCCGAGAGATGCCCCAGCCGCATCGCCTCTTCGTCCACGTCCACCACTTCGGCTTCTCGCAGGGTGGCTGAGGGCCCGGCGGCCACGAACTGCGCCGCGAGATTTCCAGCGTTCTCGGGCGTGGTGGCAAAGACTCCAGAGTAGATCTTGACGCCCGCAGGGATGCCGAGGGCGGGCAGCTCAGGGCCGATCACCTCGGCGACGTCTCGCGCGGTCCCGTCCCCACCTGCGAACAGAAGGAGATCCACTCTTCGCCGCAGCATCTCACGCGCGGCTTCTTTCGTATGCTCCGGACCGGTCGGTCCGTCACCCGCCGAGATGACCTCGCATCCCGATAGACCAGCGGACTCTGTGGCCGCAGCCCCCATTTCGCCGGGGCACGTGAGAATCTCGCAACCGTTCGCCACCGGGGACAGGCGCCGCAAGGCACGGGCGGCTTTGGAGCTGGCCTGCGGCACGGCACCCAGCGCTCTTGCGGTGTGCACGATTGGCCCATCCGTCCCCTTGAGGCCTACCCTTCCACCCATTCCCGCGATGGGGTTCACGATGAGGCCGACCCTCCGACGACGCCGGGAGGGCGACTCGCCTCCCGATCGCGACGACATCGAGGTCCGAGACACGGGAAACGCTACCTCACCCCTTCGCGTTTCGCTTCTTCAGGTGTGCGCGCCACGTCATCGCTCGGCGTGACGGATCCTGTAGGGCCTCGAAGTCGACGCGGTGCACGGCCTGCCTATGGGGCGATGTCTTGACGACCTCGGGATTCGAATAAGCCTCGGACGCGACGTGCTCGAGTACCGCCGCCCAGTACTCGATATCCTCCACCGGGGGCGTCTCCCCGGTCTCCGGCGTAAACGGCTCTGGCACGATCTCGGGTGGGTGAGCCATCCAGTACGCGTCCAAGCCGAAATCGGTCATGCGGTGCTGGATGTCGACCGTGTCGACGCCGGTCTCTTGCGTCAGCTCGTCCCAACCGTATCGCGTCATCTCGAGTCGCCGTTTGGTCATGTTCGGAAAACCCTTGGAGACGCCCTTGATGGCCATGAGCAGCTTCTCGAGGTAGTTGTTTCCGAGCACGGACAGCTCACGCGCCTCGCGGATCCCGTCCGCTCCCATCGCCAGCACCCACGCATACGCCTTGAGCACGACCTGTGCGTTGCCCCAGAACTCGCGGATCTTGCCGATGGAATGGGGCCGGTCGTGGTCGAGGCGGTAGGTGCTCCCATCGTATGTGACGATGGGAACCGGGAGGTACTCTGCCAACTCGCTAGTACATCCGTAGGCCCCACCAGCCGGTCCCATGCCTCCCTTCGACGCCCCGAAGGTCTTGTGCAGCATGTACATGCAGGCGTCGAACCCGATGTCTCGCGCCCGCGTCAATCCCATCACGCCGTTGAAGTTGGCGTGATCGTAGAAGCAGAGTCCGCCCGCATCGTGCACGATCTTCACCCACTCGTCGATGTGCGGGTTGTAGATGCCCAGATCGTCGGGGTTGACCGTCATCAGCCCAGCCGTGCGCTCCGAGACGGCGGCCTTCAGCGCGTCGACGGACGGGTACCCGTTCTCCTCGGGCATGAGGTTGATCACCTTGAACCCCGCCGTCGCCGCAACTGCCGGGTTGCAGCAGTGGGTGAAGAGCGTCGTGATCACCTCGTTCCGCTGCTCGAGCTCGCCACGCGCGGCGTGATACGCGCGCATCACGCACGCGTGTGTGTAGGCAGCGTGCGAGCCGCCGCCCGGCTGGAAGACGAACTGATCCATACCCGAAAAGGCACGACACATGTGGTCGAACCGATGGATGATCTCCAGTATGCCCTGCAGTGTCTCCTCATCCTGGTAGGGATGCAGCTCCGCCATCTGCGGGGCCATGGCCGCCTGTTCCGCCACGCGCGGATTGTACTTCATGGTGCAGGTGCCGAAGAGGTTGATCCCCATCATGCTCAGCGTCTGCTGAGAGAGGTGCAGGTAGTGCCTTAGCACCTCGGGTTGAGACAGCTCCGGCAACCTCGGGGGTTCCTTGCGACGCATCGCGACAGGAACGAGGTCGGCGGCGTCTCCGACCGCTTCGCGGACACCGTCTTCCGCTTCCGGAATCGCCAGCCCGCGCCGTCCCGGGTGCCCCATCTCCATGACGACCGGCTCACTCCAGACGGCCGCGTGGTAGTCCCTCAGTTTCACACGTTCGGTCATTGCGCCAGCACCTCCTCGAGTTCGCCGGCCAGCCGGTCGACGTCCCCCTGTGTGTGAACCTCGGTGACACAATACAACGCGCTCTGGCCCAGCTCGGGGAACTCACCGCTGAGATCCTTGCCACCGTAGATCCCCCGCTCCCGAAGGGCGCGATTGATGTCGCGGACCGTCTTGCCGGTGCCGTCGAAGTTCGCGATGAACTCCTTGAAGCCATCAGGCGCGAATGAGACGTCGACTCCGGGAATGTCGCCGAGCCTCTTTCGGGCGTATTGCGATCGCTGGAGAATGACCTCGCCGATCTCGCGGAATCCGTTGGGACCGAGCAACGACATGTACACCGCATTGACGATGGTCCAGAGGTACACCGTGTTGCCCGTCCAGTCCTTCCCCTCGTCCCGGAGCCCGTACGAGGTCTGATGCTCGCAGGTCAGGAAGAAGGCACGCTCGTCCCCGCCGGCGGTGGTCGGCGCGATGCTGACCAGCAGGGTCGGGTACTCCCCCACGTAGCGATCCTCGTCGCGCGTCGCGATGAACCCGCCCGCGCCTCCGCCGCAGTTCATGTGGATGCCGAGCGTCTGCGTGGTGCCGACGACGATGTCGGCGCCGTAGTCCGCGGGAGCGGCCAGCACGCCGAGTGATAACGGGTCGACGCCGACCACACACTCCGCTCCGTTGTCGTGAGCCATGCGCGCGATCTCTTCTCCTTGTGACTCGATGAACCCCAGGTAGCTCGGGTTCTCGAAATACACGGCTGCGGTCGTGTTCGAGATCGCCCCTCGCAAGTCGTCCAGGTCGAGTAGACCGCTGCCCGCATCGAACCCGACCTTGCGAACCGCGATGTGCCCACCCACGTCCGTGGGACCACAGAAGGATCTGAGCACCGCGAGCCGCTCGGGGCTGATGGTGCGCGGCACCAGCACCTCGTTCCGCCCGGTCATGCGGGCGGCCATGCGAATGGCGTTGCCGAGGGCACAGCCCCAGCTGTAGGTCGGGAGCCCGACCACGTCCATGTTCACGAGCTCGCCCATCTGGCTGCAGAACTCGAAGTACGCCTGGAACCGCCCGTGGTCGGAGGAGGCGGAGCCGAAATTGGCGGTCAGGAACTCACTGCGCTGTGCGATCTCATCGCACACGGCCGGCACGTAGTGCTGCCAACAACCTGCGCCCAGGAAATTGAGCACATCTTCGCACGACCGGTTCCGGGATAGCATCTCCCTGAGGTGCCGGTCGAGCGCACTCTCCTCGACGATAGGGGAGGGCAGTTGGAGCGGCGCCTGGAGCCGAAGCCGTTCCGGTATCTGCTCGAAGAGCTCATCGATCTCGTCGATGCCGATGGCCCGCATCATCGCGGCCTTGGTCTCGGGCACCGCGTTCGGCATGTAGGGGTGGACCTTGGGATCTGCCATAGCTTTTCACCGAGCGGCTAGGCCGCGATCGCTCCCGTCGAGACGTCTTGCGGATCGTCGACTGGTGGGCGGACCCCGAACCAGAGGACCCCCGCCAACAGAGACAGCGCGCCCGCGGTCGTCAAGACCGCAATCCATCCCAGCTTGTCAGCCAGAATGGGCGTCACCGCACCCGCCACGATCCCGCCCAGGTTGTTGGACATATTGAGTGCCCCGCTGGCCGCGCCCGCGCGGCTGCCACCGATCTCCACGGCGCTGGCCCAGAACAGTCCCTCGGTGCTTTCGATGAGCCCGAGGGCGACCGACAGGAATCCGATCGCCACATATGCGCTTGTCGCGGTGGCGCCGCCCACGAGGCACCCGGCGGCTCCCGTGAACGCGATCACTGCCACGATCCGCTTCCCGTTGAACGTGCCTCTGGTTCGAGACAGTCGGTCGGCAATCCAACCGCCGAGTGGCGATGTCACGGTGGCGGCGAAGAACGGGAGGCTAGCGAACACCCCGCCCTGTAGAACGCTGAAGCCTCGCACGTCGACCAGGTACAGGAAGAACCAGAAGATGAACAGGTACCACAGGCATCCGAGCAGAAAGTAGCTCGTGAACAGATATGTAAGGCTTCGTTGGCGCAGCACGCTCCAGAGCTCGCCCGCGATCTGACGAGCTCCGGAGAACTCGAGCCGGCCCGGGGAAGCGGAGTTCACGCCCCCGTCGGCCGTTGGTTTCCCCAGGTAACGCCAGCAGAGCAAGGCAATGATGAGAGGTAGAATCGTGGCCCAGTAGAAGGATGCCCTCCACCCGATCGCAACCATCAGTGACGCGACCAATGGCGGAGTCACCGCGGACCCCAGCATCGTGCCGGCGATGATGATGCCGAATCCCACCGCGCGCTCGTGGGGACCGAACCATGCCTGCATCTCACGGGCACCCGCCGGGTACGTCGGCGACTGGAGAGTGCCCAGAATCAGGCGAAGTACAATTAGCGCGACGAGTGCCGGTGTACCCACCATGACCAGGGTGCCCGGGATGATGCCGGTGAGAACGGTGATCACGCTCCACCCCAGCACCGCGGTCACCAGCACCTTGCGGGGGCCCAACCAATCGGCCAACAGGCCCGCGGGGATCTGACACACTGTGTACCCCACCATGAATGCTGCGAACACCTGACCCATCTGGACCTCGGTCAGACTCAGCTCCGGCATCATGAACTTGGCGGCGATCGAGAGGTTCATGCGGGTCAGGTAGCTGACCAGACCCAGACCGGCGAGGATGGCCACGATCACCCATCGCGGGGCCGAACGGTCGCGCGTCATGAAGGTTGCCCTGGGGCAGGTGGCGCCAACGTTGGGCAACGCCAGGGGGTCAGGTCTGGGCAGATCAATAGCCCGATTCCAACCTCGTATTGACCACCATTTCGGGCACCGAGGCGTTGTTTGGCAGGCGCAGCAGGAACGAGACGATCTCTGCCAGAGTGTCGGGCGGGATGCGCTCGGCAACCGGTGTCACGCCTGGAATCGACTGGATCATCGGCGTGTCTACCGCGCCTGGGCAGAGCACCGTAACGCGCACACCCCGCTCCCATCCTGCGGTCTTTGCGGCGTGACTCAGCGCCAGTACGGCGTGCTTGGACATGGCATACCCCACCGAGACGCCCTCGCGGTAGCGCTTGGCATCGGTCGAGGCGACGTTGATGATCCGGCCGCCGCCGGTCTCGGAAAGATGGGGCAGGGCGTGGCGGATGAGGCGGAACGGCGCTTTTACGTTGACGGTCCAGAGCTCGTCCAATAGCTCCTCGTCACCTTCGTCGAAAAAGATCTGGCGCAAGATGCCGGCGTTGTTGATGAGTGCGTCGATTTGCCCGAAGTGCTCGGCGGTCGCGTCGACCCAGGCCCGGGCGGTGTCGGCCTCCCCAGCCTCGAACCGACAGATCAGTCCCCGATCGGGGACCAGCTCCGGAAACATCTCGCGGGCCCGTGCGACGTCGCGGACCCCCAGCGACAGCCGGAACCCGTCCTCGGACAGGCGCCGGGTCACCGCAGCTCCGATTCCTCCGGTGGCCCCCGAGAGCATCACGACCCGGTCGTTCGGATCGATCATCAAAACAGTCCCTGATAGACGCCGCCGTCGTTGATGATGTTCTGACCGGTCATGAAACCCGACTGGGCGGCGCAGACGTACGCGACGAGATCGCCGCATTCCGAGGGGTCGGCAAACCGCCCTGCCGGGCAGTTCTTCTTCCGGTCCTCGACGATCGCTTCGTACGTCGTATTCCCGCGCTCCGCGTGGGAGTGGAGGTTGGTGTGCAGTGCATCCGTGTCGAAGAGCCCGGGACAGACCGTGTTGATGGTGACGTTGTGCCCGATCAGCTCCCGTGTCATGGAGGCGATCGCACCGCTTAACGCGAGCCGTGCGGCGTGGCTGGCGGCGAAGCCCACCTGTGGAAACTTGATAAAGCTCACCGACATGTTCACGATCCGGCCGAAGCGCCGCTCACTCATGCCCGGAACCAGGGCACGGATGAGATCCAACGACGAATAGAAGTGCCAGCCCAACCAGTCGTCCCAATCCGCCCGCGCCATGGTGCGGAAATCGGCCGGCACCTGCCGGACGCCCGGATTGGCGACCAGGATATCGGCCTCGGCGCAGGCGTCCAGGACCGCCGCACGTCCCTCCTCGGTCGTGATGTCGCCGGGGACGGCATGGACCGTGCCGCCCGTGCGCTCTGCGATATCGCTCGCCGCCTCCTCGAGCGGCTCTTTCGTGCGCGCGGTGATCCACACCTCGGCACCTTCCCGAGCCAGGGAGAACGCACACGCCCGCCCGAGTCCCTTGCTGGCAGCGGTCACGATGGCGCGGCGTCCCTGAATGCCGATATCCATCGCGCTACACCTCGGCGTCGGGTGCGAACGAGCCGGCCAGCAGATGCGGGGGCACTCGGAAACGGCCAGCCGCGTCGCGGAACTCTTCGCGGTCGGTGATCACTTCGGCGGTGTCGCGGGTCACGAGCACCGTCGCCGGCAGTCGCTGCGCGTTGTAGCGTGCCGCGCTCGACTCGACGTAGCCCCCGGTGTCGAGGAACGCCACGTAATCGCCCCGCTCGAGCGGCGGCATCTTGCGGTGGCGCCCGAGCTCATCGGAGTTGCACAGCGGACCGACCAAGTCGACCGTTTCGGTCCCCTCAGCGGCGGCGTCCCTGACCGGAACAGCGTGATAGTACCAGTCGAGGATGGCCGCCCACGACAGGTGATTGGTCGAGAGATCGAGATTGACCCACTTCTTGTGGTCGCCGGTCTTCACGGCGCCCACGGTCCCGACCGCGACACCGGCGGGCCCCGACAGCGCTCGCCCGGGTTCGAGACGGAGTTTGGGCAATGGGAAGTCCAGACGTTCGGCCTCGTCCTTGATCGCTTGGGCGCACTCCCGGGCGAAGTCTTCCGCATCAGGGGCGCTTTCGTCGTCGAGCTGTGTGTTGGGGCCCGTCCCGTACCACTTGCCGAACGTCCAGCCGCCGCCGATGTCGATGGTCGGTACCGTCCAGCCCGTGTTTTCACGAATATACGCGGCCCACGTGATCATTTCGCCCGCCATCACGGCGAAATCGGCCGCGACATTCGACATGCGGCTCAGGTGGAAGTGGATCTCCATCAGATGCAGGTGCGGAATGCCCTGGGCGCGCTTGACGATCTCGACCGTTTGCTCGCGTGTCATGCCCCACTTGGTGGAATCGCTCTGCTCCTTGAGCGTTCCCGGTCCATGCATGGCGACACCCTCGCGCTGGGCCAGAGGGTCTAGATCGAGTGCGAGGCGGATCCCGATATCCACCTCCTTGCCGAGGCGCGTAGCGACCGCGTCGATGCGGTCGAGCTCGTCCATGGCGTCGATGTTGATGCACAGCCTGTTGGCAACAGCCATCTCCAGCTCCTCTTCCTCTTTGTTCGAGCCGTTCAAGACGAGCGTCGTCGGGTCCGTTCCGGCCAGGAGGGCCAGGTACATCTCAGTGTTCCCGAAGCAGTCACCCCCCGCCCCTTCCTGATTCATGATGTGTCGGATCGCCAACCCGTTGTTGGACTTGTTGGCGAACAAGATCTCGCTCTCGGGATAATGCTCGCGAAACGCGTCACGGAACGCTCGGTAGGTGTACCGGAGCTGATTCTCGGACATGATGAGAAGGGGGCTGCCGAAGCGGTCCACGAGCTCCGCGACGTCGCACCCGTCGACCCATAGGTTGCCGTTGGGGCCGATGCCGATGAATTCGCCGAAACTGGTTTCATATTCGCGCGGCTCGAGCTGCGGTGCGCGCCCTGACTTGGGAAGAGTGGGTGCACTCATCGTTGAGCTCCTACTAGGGTTGGTCGAAACGACTTCAGTCGAAATGGCTTCATAGGACGCCGAGGGCGGCCAAGCCGCTCTCCAGGCCTTTGAGCGGTTCGTCGGCCAGCGGCTGCAAGGGCAGACGGGGGTTCCCACCTCCGGGTAGTCCCTGCATGTCCATAGCAGCTTTCGTAGAGGGGTAGAGCGTCCGTCCACCGGTCGTGCAGAGGTCGGTGAGCTTGCGGCCGAGCGCCTGCAGCTGACCGGCGCTCTCCAGATCGCCCCGGTGTGGGGCATGATAGAGATCGAGAGCGCCCGCCCACATGTTCGGGAAACAATCGATGACGCCGTCGGCACCGAGCTCTACGGCGGGGACCCCGTAGATCGAGGACGGCCCGCAAAAGACCCGGAGCCGTTCGTGGACTTCCAAGAAGGTGGCGTAGTAATTGTTCCAGTCACCCGAGCTTTCCTTGATGGCCACCACGCGTTCCAGGTCTGCCAGCCTCCCCACCAAGGCCGGACTCAGCTCGTTGACCGCGTTTCCCGGAATGTTGTACAGAAGGATTGGGATCCCTGCTGCGTCCGAGACGGCCGAATAGTGCGCGAAGATCTCGTCGTCGGTCAGTTTGACGAAGTAAGGCGGCAGGATAAGGGCACCGTCGCAGCCCGTTTCCTCCGCTTCCCGGGTGAGAGCCACGGTCTCGTCTACGGTGACGGCCCCCGTGCCAACGATGAGGGTCCCCCGGTCGCCGACCGCCTCCTTCGCCAGGCGGAACAGACGCTTGCGCTCCTCGTGGGTCAGCGCCCAGAACTCACCGGTGCAGCCACCGGCGAGCACCCCGGTCGCTCCGCTCGCCAGCAGTCTCTCCGCGTTCAGCTGAAACGCCTTCTCATCGATGCCGCCGTCCGCATGAAACGGGGTCGTGAGAGCCGCCATCGGACCGGTCCAATCGACGCTCGTTCGATCCATGATGCGATACTCCGCTGGGTTCGTAGGAAGTGTCCCGATACCGTCCTCGCGATCTGCGTTGAGCCGCCGGCCCGTCGCAGAATCGAAAAAGTGGAGTCGGAGTCGGACTTTGGCTAGGCCGGGCAAGGGTGTGCCCATCTCGGCACTGGCATTCCGTCCCACGGTACCGCAACTTCGCACCGCTTCCGAATCGCCCTACCTACGTCACCCGCCTGGGAGGACACATGAAGTTGAAGCGTATCGGCCTAGGTCTCACCCTAGTCACCGTCGTGGCGGCGTCCGCCTGCGTGGGCGAGAGCGAGGCACCTGTTGGCAGGTTCGGGACCGCCAAGGGCGGCGACGACCGGAGCGGCCCGTATGACGTGATACCCGGATGGTGGAAGCCTGCACCGGACCATGACTCGATCTGGACTTGGGGGTCCGCGGCAGGCGTTTGGCCTGACACCCCGGACCGGATTCTGGTCGTGATGTGGGGGGATCAACGCAGGCAGCGTCAACAGGGGGAGGAGAACGAGCTCAGCCGAAACTTCCTCGTGGCCGTGGATCGCAACGGGAACATCACCGAGAACTGGGCGCAGTGGGACTCGCTCTTCAACCGTCCCCACCAGATCTACATCAACCCTTATGATCCCGAGCGTGCCGTCTGGGTGGACGAGAGAGGCGGGAACGGCGTGCATGAGGCCATCCTCAAGTTCAGCAACGACGGGAGTGAGTTGCTGCTGCGGATGGAAGACCCGAATCCGGTTTGGGGCGAGGGTGGACCGAACCCACGCGAGAACCCGGATCCCGGCCCGCTCGACTTCGGTCAGAACGCCGTGCTCACCTTCCTTCCCAACGGCGACTTTCTGTTGGGTGACGGCTATCAGAACGGTCGCATCGTTCGCTACAACGCGCAGGGGGAGTTGCTGTCGGAGTTCGGTTCGGTTGGAAGTGGCCCCGGACAGTTCGATCTGATCCACGGCGTCGCGGTCGATCGAGACCATCGTATCTACGTATCGGATCGGAGGAACCACCGGATCCAGATTTTCACTGAGGATGGTACGCTCCTGGACGAGTGGCCGGACGTTTGGGATCCGGTCGCGATCATGATCGACGTGAACGACTTCGTCTGGATCCTCGATGCCACGCTGAACCGGATCCTCAAGTACAACATGGACGGTCAGTTGTTGGATTACTTCGGCACGTACGGCGAGGCGTCGTCACTCGGTCGACCCGGATGGACCTGCTCGGACGATGCGGCGGTCGCTGACGCAGGGCTCGATCCCGATCACACGGGAGCCTGCGGCGGATTCTCGCTTCCGCACCAGATGAGCGTGGACTCCGAGGGAAACCTCTACGTTGCTCAATTCGGCGGTCCCTGGATCGACAAGTACGTACCGAAGCCGGGTGCAGATCCCTCTAGACTGATCGGGCAGCCGATAGGGCCCTGATCAAGGGCGACGGGGCGTGCAGAGCTCGTGAGTCTCAGTGTCTTGAAAGACCGTGCCTTTCACGTGTGTCTTGCTCAACCAACCCTCGCGCTCGTCGATCGGACTCCGAACTCGATACCCCCGTTCGATCTCAGAGAGGATGAGCGGGCGTGAACCTGCCTTCATCTGGGTGACCACGCTGACTCCCTGGTCTTGTGCACTCGGTACCGAGACCCAGCTGATCAAGGGCTCGGGGGTAGATCCTGTCAAGCACCCTTTGATACTCTGGCCGCGACCCACGTCTCGGGCTCCTGCTGCCCGCCTTCGACCCACAGACGCGGGTTCCCGCGATCTCGGGGAGTGAGAGTAGCTCTACGTGTCTCACGCACCCTTTGAGGGGCTTACTGAACAGTGAGCCGATAACCAACAAGAGTCCGATGAGCGTAAGGAAGGGGTGACGTCGTATCCAATTGCCCCCTGGCCTCCGCTCCCCGCAGCCAGGACAACGCGTCGAGCGAACGCTCGTCGCCTCGCCACAGACGCGGCAGTTCCACGACTTCGCCATCTAGCCGCCGGAGAGTCGAGTCATCGGCCACCTCCGCTGCGAGCGAGTTCGCTCCCGACGCCCTCGCCGGGGATCGTACTCAACATCCCATCGGCACGTCAGAAAGCGCAAGGACAGATACATTGACCAAAGCGTAGATCCATGGCATCGATGCAGGATGGCAAGACTCGTCCCTTTCCTTAGCGTCCTCGGATTCTTTTCTGTCCTCGGAGCCGTCCTCCGTGGGATGCACCTTGCCATCCCCATGCGCTACGACGAATCGGCCACCTATCTGACATACGCATCGCAGGGTTGGGTACAGGCCCTCACCGGATACGCGACGCCCAACAATCATGTCTTCCACACTTTACTCGTGACTTGGGTGACCGCTTGGTGGGGGGACGCCCCCTACATCATCCGGCTTCCGGCCTTTCTGGCGGGGTGCGCGCTGATTCCCGCCTCAGCGTGGGTCGCCACCAAGCTGTTCGACCGAAATGTCGCCGTCGTCACGGCCGCCCTCGTGGCCACATCGCCGATACTGATCGAGTACTCGACAAACGCTCGTGGCCACGCGCTGGTCGTCCTCTTCGCTGTAACCGCCGTGGGCGTTGCCCGCTCGCTTCTCGACCACGCTACCCTTGCCGACTGGCTCTTGTTGGCAATGCTGGGTATGGCCGGCATGTTCACGGTACCCACCATGCTTCTGCCTTGGCTCGGCGTATCGCTCTGGCTGGCGACGACCCGGTTCCGCTCCGCGACTGGCCTGCGTGAACGGGCTGGTTCATTGGTGCCCCTGGTTCGAGTAAACGTGCTGGTGGTCGCGTACTTGGCGGTGCTCTACGGCGCAGTGGTTCGGGACAACGGTTGGGAGGCGCTCTTCAACAACCGCTTCGTTCAAGCGCTGGACTGGCCGGTGTTTGTGGCCTCCTTACCATCCGCGCTAGCAGACGTCGGCGAGCATTGGACCCGAGGGATCCCCCTGCCTCTGATCCTCGTGGCAGTGGCGGGGCTCGTGGCCGTCACACTGCGACCGCCTCCCGGCGACCGCGCTCCCCTGATCTATTCGTTGGTCATCGCCTCGGTCCTCGTGATGCTCCTGCGGAGAAACCTGGGCGAGGCCCGAGTGTGGCTCTGGGCGCTTCCCCTGGTGCTGATGTATGCTAGCGCAGGGCTCATCGGGCTGATGTGGGGAGTACGCTCATACGCGGGTAAGGCCAACTCTTCCCGGTGGAACGAGGACTCTCTGGCTGCACCGTTCCTCGCCGTGTCCTGGGGCCTGATCATGAGTGCTGTTCTTCTACTGGCCAAGCCGGTCTGGAAGTCGGTGGAGACCGGCACTTTCCCCCAAGGTCCGGAGGTCGCTACGTATTTGGTCGAGAGAGCGCAAGCGGGGGACAAAGTGTTGACCGACTTCATCACCGAACAACCCCTCCGATACTACCTGGACCGTCTCGGCTATATGACGCGATGACGGACACCCTCCAACCCCAGTCAGAACGGGTTTGGGTCGTCTTACATCGGGACGGTGGCCCGCGCGAAGAGCAGGTAACGGGCAAAGTGAGGAGGTTGGGCGCCCCACCGCTGAGCGGCAGCCCGGCCTTCGAGTCGGGGAGTACGGCAGTTTATCTGCTCGAGCGTGCCGAAGGGGAGGCAAATTAGGGGGGCGGGGGTTCCTCGCCCAAGCTCCGTTCCCGAACCCCGAAAGGGCGTTTGTCTCGCCTATCCTTGATCGTCCTCGCGATCCGCGTTGAGCCGCCGGCCTGTGGCAGAATCGAAAAGGTGGAGTCGTTCGCCCCTGAGAGCAAAGTGGACCGTCTCACCCGCGTTGATGGGCGTGTCTCCGGGCGCTCGCGCGATCAGCGGAGTACCATCGGCGTCCAACTTGACGATGCTCTCATGGCCCGTCCGCTCGACGACCCTCACGGTCGCCGAATGCTCACCACTCCCCAGGAGGATATCCTCCGGTCGGATGCCGAGCGAGACCGGTCCCGGGGCGACCGAATCCCCGAGCAGCCCGGGCGAGAGAGGGACGTCGAGGGCCCCGCAGTGAACCCGGAACGGCGCGGCACCCGCGCGGTCGGCACCGCCGTGGTTCGCGGCACCGCCGCGGTCCCCGTCCGGGCCCGTCAGCTCACCAGAAACCAGTGACATGGCGGGGGAGCCGATGAATCCGGCGACGAACACGTTGGCCGGACGGTGGAAGATATCCGCGGGAGTGGCGAATTGCTGGAGCACTCCAGCGTCCATGACGGCGATCCGAGTGGACATGGTCATCGCTTCGAGCTGGTCGTGGGTGACATAGATCATCGTGCGTCCGATGCGTCGATGCAGCTCGATGAGCTCGGTGCGCATGTGGGCTCGCAGCCGCGCATCGAGGTTGGACAGGGGTTCGTCCAGCAAAAACACCTGTGGCTCCCGCACCAGCGCGCGGCCGAGTGCTACACGTTGCTGCTGTCCACCCGACAGCTGCCGCGGTTTACGATCCAGCAGTGACTCCAACTCCAAGAGACGCGCGGCCGCCCGGACTCGCTCGGAGCGCTCAGGGTCACGAACACCGCGTTTCTTCAATGGATAGGCGATGTTCTTCCCGACCGTCATGTGCGGATACAGCGCATAGGACTGGAAGACCATTGCGATATCGCGCTTGGAGGGCGGAACACCGTTCACCACGCGCTCGCCGATGCGGATGGTCCCCGCGGTGGGCTCTTCCAGACCCGCCAGCATCCGGAGCGTCGTGGTCTTGCCGCAGCCCGAGGGCCCGAGCACGCTGACGAACTCGCCCTCACCGATGGTGAGATCGAGACCGTCGACCGCGATCATGGAACCGAACGCCTTGCTGACCTTCTCGAAGACGACCTCAGCCACGCGTCAGCCCTTCACCGCGCCGGCGCCGAACCCCTTGGTGAGCGTGCCCTGGAGGAACGTGAAAATGATGATGAGCGGCAGGCTCATCATGACGGAGGCGGCCATCAGCAAGGACCAATCGATGTTGAACGCCGTGATCAACATGTTCATGGTCCCTGCGGTCAACGGACGAACACGGTCGGAGTTCACGAGCACGAGCGCGAACAGGTACTCGTTCCAACAGAGAATGAACGTAAACAACGCCGTCGAGACGATGCCCGGCAGGGCCTGCGGGAGAATCACGTCGACGAAGGCTCCCATGCGGCTTGCGCCGTCCACCAGCGCCGCGGATTCGAGATCCTCCGGGATGCCCGCCATGAACGAGCGCAACAACCACAGTGCATAGGGGAGCGCGAAGGTGGTGTAGGCGATCACGAGGCTCGCGAGGGTGTTAGCCAGTCCCAGCTCGACCATCATCAAATACAGCGGGATGATCAACACCACGGAGGGCATCAGGTAGGTGAACAGGACTAGCGTCGCGAGGGCCTCGCGGCCGCGGTAGCGGAAGTGCACCAGGCTGTAGGCCCCCAACGTTCCGAGCACGATGACCACGACGGTCGTCGTCACGGCCAGAACCATCGAATTGCGGAAGTACAGGAGGAACGGAGTCTCGGTCAACAGCCGCCAGTAGTGCTCGAACGTGATGGTCTCCGGCCCCAGAGTGGGTGGAATGCGGAAGAGCTCGGCCTGAGGCTTGACCGAGGTGAGGATCATCCAGATCAACGGAAAGACGACCACGAGCACAACCGTCCAGGTGACGACGCTCATCCAGATCGTTCTAGTCCGCGTGGCGCGCATTACCGCTCCTCAGCCGGCTTGTTGGTTTGGCGGAGGTAGAGCAGCGTGAACGCGAGCAGTACCAGCATCATGGCTACGGCGTAGCTGGACGCCATCCCCATGCGGTTCAGCCTGAACGCTTCCTGATATACGAGGAGCGACAGCGTCTGGGTCGCGTTGACGGGCCCGCCCCCGGTCATCAGGTAGATCAAGTCGAACTCCTTGAAATCCCAGATCGCGCGCAGGAGGATGATCACCACGAGTACGTCGCGCAGCTGCGGGAGCGTGATGTCGATAAACCGCTGAACAGGGCCGGCGCCATCGATAGTGGCGGCTTCGTACAGGTGCTCTGGAATCGACTGGAGGCGCGCTAAGACGGCAATAACGACGAACGGGAAATACTTCCAGGCTCCGACGAGAATGATCGAGATCATGGCGTTGGGCATCTCACCCAGCCAGTTGATCGGCGCATCGATCATTCCGGCGATCAGCAGCACGTGGTTCAGGATCCCGTAGAGGTCGTTGAAGAGCCAACGCCAGACGAGCACCGCCACGACCGTGGACAGAAAGTAAGGGAAGAGGATCAGACTGCGAGCCAGCGAGCGGAAGACGATGGATTGGTTGAGCAAGAGCGCCACCGCCACCCCGAAGACGATCTGCAGCGTCAGGGTGCCGACCGTCCAGATCAGGGTGTTGAGGACAGCGTTCCAGAACCGTCCGCCGGCGAGGAGCTCAGTGTAGTTGTCCACTCCCACCCACTCACCGGCCAGCGTGGGGGTGTAGATCGAGAAGAGGGAGAGGTAGATCGCCGAGACGAGCGGATAGAGAATGACGGCGCAAAACACCAGCACCGTAGGCGCGATGAGCACAGCGCCGAGCATCGCATAGCGTTTTTCTAGCGAGGGCGGCGCGGTCACGGCGGTGGTCGCGGGCCTCATCCGCTGCTCTTCCGATCGGGGTTCATCGAGATCAGGTGCGCATGATTTCTTCGAGTCGCCTCGCGGTGTTGCCGACGGCGACTTTGACATTCTCATCGTTCAAGACCACTCGCTGCACCATCTCGGCTATGGCGTTCGAGGCGATGATTTCGCCCGCCTTGGGGTTCGCCCGGTGGGCCGTCGTCTCGAATCCGAGGTTGTGCCCCTGAGCAGCCGCGGTGGCCATGAGGTCGATTTCTCGCGGATACTTCTGAATGATCGGGTTGTCTCGGTACGCCGGGTCCTCCGCGACGGTCTCGAGTACGGGAAGCACGTGTCCCGGAGCGGCATGCAGTTGGGCGATGTATCCCGGAGGATCGAAGAGCGACGCCGCTAGCAGCTTGGCCTCCGCCTTGTTCGGAGCCGCGGAGGGCATGCACACAGCAGGGAAGTCGTTGTAGGTCCAGGCCGGTACGTCCAGCGAGATCCGCGGATACAGCGTGCACGTGATCGAATCAGCGATCTGGGGGTTTTGCGCCGCGACGTTGGCCAGCACACGGCCGGCATAGATTCCCGTAGCCGTGGCACCGCTCACGAAAGCCGTGAGCATCTCGCCCCAAGAATACCCGGTGGCGCCCGGGGGGCAGAGCTCCCTCATCGATCGGTAGAACTCGAGAGCGTCGTAGGTCGCCTGCTGGTCCAGGGAGACCTGGAGATCGGGAGTGAACACCGCGCCGCCGGCGCGATGGATGAAGCCGATGAACGTCAGCGAGTTGGCCGAGTCCAAGCCATAGGGTAGAGGGGCACCGTAGATCCCTCCGCCCTGCATCGCTCGACACGCCGCGCGCAATTCGTCCCACGTTTCGGGGATCTTGTCGATCTGCGCTCTTTCCATCAGGTCGAGTCGAACCCACAACATGTCGGCTGCGGTGTTACCGATGCCGGTGCCGACGTACCTGCCGTCGGCGGCGCGGTAGACCTCGTTCGCTCCCGGGTAGTACTTTGCCGGTCCAATCGACTCGATGACGTCGTCGAACGGCTCGATCAGCCCGTGAGCGTAGTAGCCCTGGATGGCGAATGACGGCAGGTGCGTGATGAGGTGCGGCACCTGGCCGGACGCAAAGGCCGCGGCGAGCTGGGTGGCGTAGCCCTCGTCCGACATGGCCTCGAAGAAAACTTCCACACCCGGGTGGGCCGCCTCGAACGTGGCGATCTGCGCTCGATATGCCGCCCGCTGAGCGGGGGCTGCCTGCGTCGACCACCACCGGAGTCTGACACTCGAAGCCCCCCTCGTGTCCGTCCCGCGGCAGGCCCCCGCCACGGCGGCGAGCCCGGCCACTCCGAGACGCTGCAGCGCGGCCCGCCGCGTCAGTGTCCGAACCTCGATGATCGGCTCCTCAGTCATGGGCGATGTCTGACTCCCTCCGCCACGCGCTACTGAAATCGACTTGGCGAGAACGGCGCCAAATCCTCCGCGGGTCGCCGGCCGAGCACCGCGTCCGCGACGAGCCGTGCGGAGAGCGGGCCAAGAGTGTAGCCGGCATCCCCTGGAATCGCCACGAACGCACCGGGGATGCCGTCGATCGGGCCGAGTATACCGACGCCGTCGGTCGTGGTGTTGATGCCCGCCCAGGTGCGGATGATCCGAAGCGGACCGATTGCGGGCACGATGTGCCGCGCGAGCGAGGTATTGCCGACGATGCTGGACAGTCGAACCGCAACGTAGTTCTCGGAGGGGGACAGCTCCGCCGGCCACCCGCCCCCGATCACGACATGACCGCTCGAGAGCTGCTTGATCGTGACCATGCGATCGGCATGCTGAACGAGATGGCCGATGAACGGCTCCGTCGGCTCGGTGATGTTCACGTGTAGTGGCTCGGCCTCTACGGGTAGCCTGATGCCGAGTCCCTCCCCCAGAATCCGTGACCCGGCGCCCGCAGCGATGACGACGGCTGCTGCGCTGATGGTGCCGAGCGGCGTGTCGAGCCTGAAACGCCGGCCATCACGAGTGACCCGATCGACAGGCGTTTCGCCGATGAAGGTGACCCCGACCCCTCGAGCCCAAAGCCGCAGTGCCGTATTCGTCCGGAGCGGATCGAGCCGGCCCTCGTTCGAGCACAGCTCGACGCCGACGACCGCCGGACCGAGGTAGGGAGCGATCTGTTCGAGGTCGGGCTGCTCGATGATCCTCGCGTCGATCCCAAGAGCCCGCTCGCGCTCGGCCTTTTGGGCAAGGAAGTCGAGCTGTTCACGGCTCTCCGCGACCATCAGCCCGCCGGAGATCTCGAGCTCGAAATCGGCGCCCACATGACGCTGCAGTTCGAGCCAGAAGTCGATCGCCTTCGGGTACAGGTGGAGGCCCGATTCCAAGACCGGGACCTGATCGGGGTAGAGGCGCATGAACCGGCTCTGCATCTGCACGTGAAGACTGCCCGCGTTGGTGGTCGTGCCGTCAAGGCGGCCTGAATCGATGATGGCCACCTCGCGATCCTCCTCGGCGAGGAATCCGGCGACACACAGCCCAAGGATGCCACCGCCCACCACCACCGTTTCGATGTCGCGCGGGAGTGCGTTGTTCGGGGTGGGCGGAGGCACTAGTCGTCTAGGGGGTTGGCGAGATCTTCTATCGGAACCGGTTTCACTGGGATCCTGGGGGCGAAGCCTGAATACTCGTCTCGTGCGCGGCCGGTACGCTCGGCCAGGAAGTCCTCGAGCGCCGGCCCGCAGTACCGCGCCTGGCAACGCCCCATCCCGATCCGGGTCCGCTGCTTTATCTCACCCGGCGAGGTCGCTCCCTCGGCCAGTGCCGCTTCGACTTGGCCATACGATACCTCCTCGCAGCGGCAGATCACCGTGTCACCGGTGGGCTGCGGCTGCAGGGATTCCTCCATTCGATACATCCGCCAGAGCGCCTTCTGAAAGCGGCCGTGACGCGCGGCGTTCGTCTCGGCCTGCGCCTCCAGGCGAGCGGCCTCGGCCGAGAGCGGGCGGTCCAGGGCTCGGGCGGCGGCGAACCCCGCGAGGGTCCCCTCGGCCAGCCCGACCCGCGCCCCTCCGAGCCTGGTGCAGTCGCCGAGGGCCCAGACGCCGGCCACGCTGGTCGCGCCCTGTGCGGTGCGTACGGTTACGAGTCGGCGTTGCCCGGGATCGAACGCATGTGAACATCCGAGCGCCCGCAGTAGTTCATTCGAGGGATGGAACCCGTAGCCGAGACATACGACATCCGACCTGAGCTCGGCGGCTTCGCGCCCCTCGATCGTCGCCAGCAGACCGCCCGAGTCGTGTCTGACCGACGTCAGAACCGATCCGTTCATCAACCGCACGCCGGCACGGCGGCACCTCGAGAGATAGCGCACTCCATCGGCCACTAGGCCGGGTGCATTCGCGAGCATGGTCGCGATCTCCTTCACCCGGCGTGGGCCCACACCCGGCGCCGCCTCGACCACGGCAACGACCTCGGCTCCGCCCGCGACGAGCTCCGCGGCGAGTTGGAGATTGAGCGGCCCGTTGCCGGCGATCAGTACGCGTCTCCCGGGCAGGCGGCGAGCGGTACGCCACATGGTTTGCGCCGCCCCTGTTGTCATGACTCCGGGAAGGGTCCATCCAGGCACCGGCCAGCCTCGATCGTATGCACCGGTTGCGACGATCGCCGTGCGGGGCAGCACACGAACGGTGCTCCCACTGATCGTCGCCGCGAACTCCAACGGCGGGAAAGCTCCCCAGACCAACGCGTTCGATAGCACGGTCACACCGGAAGCGAGGACATCGTCGATCAGTTGCTGCCCCTCGCGATGTTGCGCGTCGGGCGGGACGACGTCGGCAGCGGAGCACTGCTTGAAGTACTGGCCGCCCGGCGCCGATCCCTCGTCGAGCAGGAGCACCTCGGCCCCGGCGAGCCGGGCGGCATAAGCGGCGGCGAGCCCTCCCGGTCCGGCGCCACCCACTAACACGTCCGGGCGCTTGATCGGGATCTCTTCGATCGTGATCGGGGGGCGACCCTGAACCACGTCGACTGCGGGCGGGGCACGCCCACTCGCTTCGCGCCTGACCTTCATGGGTCGGTCGACCTTCAGCGTGCAGGCACGTTGGTTCGGCCGTCCGTCGACTTCGACCAAGCAATCCTGGCACACACCCATGCCGCAGAAAACACCGCGTTCGGCACCACCTTCGGTTGTGCGAAACGAACGGATGCCGTGAGCCGTGAGCGTTGCCGCGAGACTCTCGCCCGGGTGGGCCTCGAGGGTCTCACCCTCGAATTCGATCTTCAGCGTCAGGTCTCCTTGCGCGCGATGATGGCCATCCGGAGATTCCGCAGGCCAAAGTCACCGTACGCCGGATAATCGGCAATATGAGCGCCAGGAGCTCGCCCATGTCCTCCCTGTCGGAGCTGGATCGGCGGTACCTCTTCCACCCGATGACCGCGCTCGCCACCCACGAGCAGTGCGGGCCGGTTCCGGTCATCGTCAAGGGCGAGGGAGTGTGGCTGGAGGATGCCGAGGGGCGGCGATACCTCGATGCCATGGCGGGCCTCTGGTGCGTCAACGTCGGCTACGGGCGGAGGGAGATTGCCGAGGCGTTGGAGCATCAAGCGAGCACGCTGTCGTACTGCCACACGTTCTCCGGCGTGTCGTCCGACCAGGCGATTCTGCTTGCCGAGCGGCTCATCGAGATGGCGCCCGTGCCCATGTCCAAGGTGTTCTTCGGCAACTCGGGCTCCGATGCCAACGACAGCGCGGTCAAGCTCGTCTGGTACTACCAGAATGTCCGCGACAAGCCGGAAAAGAAGAAGATCATCGCCCGCGAGCGCGGCTACCACGGCGTCACGATCGTGTCGGGGAGCCTGACCGGGCTGCACGCCCCGCACGCGGGGTTCGACCTTCCGCTGCCGTTCGTGAAACACACCACCGCACCACGACCGCTGTGGGAGGGCGCGGGACTCACCGATGCGGAATTCGTCGGCAAGCTCGTGGATGATCTCGAGCAGCTCATTCGGGCGGAGGGTCCGGAAACGATCGCTGCCATGATCGTCGAGCCTGTGATGGGCGCGGGCGGAGTGATCGTACCCCCCGAGGGATATTATCCGGCTATCCAGGAGGTGCTCGCTCGCCACGACATTCTGCTGATCGCCGACGAGGTGATCACCGGATTCGGGCGCTTGGGCCGCCCCTTCGGGACGGAAGTGTGCGGCCTCGAGCCCGACCTGATCATCCTGGCCAAGGGCGTCACCTCTGGGTACACGCCGCTATCGGGCTGCATGGTATCGGAGACTCTCTGGCGAACGATCGTCGCGGGGGAGCAGCGATTCGGTGTGTTCGGTCACGGATTCACCTACACGGCGCATCCCGGTCCCGCGGCCGCCGCGCTCGCGAACCTGGACCTGATCGAGAGGGACCAGCTCGTCGCACAGGCTGCATCGCGCGGTGCCTATCAGCAAGAGCGCCTCGTGGACGCCTTCGGGGATCACCCGCTCGTGGGCGACATAAGGGGGGTGGGACTCATGAGCGGAGTGGAGTTCGTCGCGCGCCGCCAACCGGCCGTCGCGTTCGACCCGTCCTTGAAGGTGGCCGCGCGCATCGTCAAGGAAGCCTTTCAGCGGGGTGTCATCGGGCGGGCGCTGCCCCAGACCGACACGATCTCCTTCTCGCCGCCGTTCATCATCTCCGAAGAAGAGATCGACACGGCGGTGAAAGCTTTCCGTGAGGCGACCGACGTCGTGGCGCAGCAGCTCGTGGACGAGGGGACCTGGCGGCCCGAGGCGTGAGGTGATCAACAAAGAGGTAGCCAGCGTAGAGGCGGCGGTCGCGGACGTCTTCAACGGTGCGACGGTAATGATCGGGGGCTTCGGCGAGGCGGGCAGCCCGGTCGAGCTCATCCATGCGCTCATCGACCAGGGGGCCACGGACCTGACCGTCGTAAACAACAACACCGGCAACGGCGAGGTCGGTCTGGCCGCCCTGATCAGAGCCGGGCGCGTATCGAAGATGATCTGTTCGCACCCGCGCTCCACGAACTCGACGGTGTTCCCCGACCTGTACCGAAGTGGCCATACCGCGCTGGAACTGGTCCCGCAGGGCACGCTGGCCGAACGGATCAGGGCTGGTGGCGCCGGCATTCCGGCCTTCTACACGCCGACCGCCATGGGCACTCCCCTGGGGGAAGGAATGGAGCGCCGAAGCTTCCATGGTCGGGACTACCTGTTGGCGTACGGTTTGACGGCCGACTTCGCGCTGATCAAAGGACGGTCGGCGGATCGTCATGGCAACGTCGTCTACAACAAGACGGCCCGGAACTTCGGTCCCCTCATGGCCACGGCGGCGGCGATGACCATCGTGCAAGCGTCCTCGGTCGTTCCGGTCGGCGAACTCGACCCCGAGGCCATCATCACGCCGGGCATTTTCGTGAACCGTGTGGTCGCTGTCGCCGACCCCGCGCACGAGTCCGTCCTCGTCGCTGAAGGACTGTCGTACCCGTGAGTGAGCGAAGCGCTCGCGTTGGCCTCACACGAGATGAAATGGCGCAGCGCTGCGCTCTCGACATTCGCGACGCCTCGTACGTCAATCTCGGTATCGGCATCCCCGAGGGGGTCGCAGCGCACGTGCCGAAGGGTCGCGAGGTGATCTTCCACACCGAGAACGGACTGCTCGGAATGGGGCCTCCGCCGGATGCTGGTGCGGGCGACCCTGAGCTGATCAACGCGGGCAAGCGCCAGGTGACGGCCAATCCTGGGGCGGCGTATTTCCACCACGCGGACAGCTTCTCCATGATCCGCGGCGGACATCTCGACTTGTGTGTCCTCGGTGCGATGCAGGTCTCTGCATCAGGCGACCTGGCGAACTGGTCGACGGGTGTACCGGATGCCATTCCCGCCGTGGGAGGCGCGATGGACCTCGTGGCCGGTGTGGAGACGATCTACGTCATCACCCAGCACACCACCCGCGGCGGTGATGCCAAGCTCGTTGAATTATGCAGCTATCCGCTTACCGGAGTCGGCGTCGTCGATCGTATCTACACCGATCTTGCCGTCATCGACGTGGTCGAGGAGGGTTTTCGGATCGTCGAGCTGAGCCCCGGAGTGACCTTCGAGTACGTGCGGGAACGAACAGCGGCGCCGCTGATTCCGGGGGGTGAATGAAGCGGCCGGCAGGGGGCATCCTTTTCTTGTGGACTGCGGCGGCGATGCTCATGCTGACCGGAGCCACGCTGGCCGGTGGCGCGGACATCGCTCCGGGTGAAGCGTCCGCTGTTGCGCTAAGTGACGTAGGGACCACGTCCCCCCTACAGATTTCGGCGATCGGCCGGGATCTGAACACTCCGTTGGTGGACCGAGCTCGATCCCTGCTCGGTCTGCTCGTCCTCGGGCTCATCGCCTGGCTGCTCAGCAACGACCGTAGGTCCGTTCCGTGGCGGGTCGTGGCCTGGGGGATGGCGCTCCAGCTGCTCTTTGCCGTCTTCATTCTCAAGACCCCGGTCGGGGGCGTCGTTTTCGACGGCCTGAACGCGGTCGTGATGGCCCTTCTCGGGTTCACCCTGGACGGGGCCCGCTTCATCTTCGGGAATCTGGTCTGGGACAACCTGCCGGTGGGAACGGGATCCACCGGCACGGTGGGACAGGGTGCGTTCCAGGCTGCCGATGGGCAGGTGGCAAACACCGGAGCACTCATCGCGTTCAACGTGCTCCCCACGATCATCTTCATCTCCTCGCTGATGACGGTGCTGTATCACCTGGGGATCATGCAGGTGGTCGTGAAGGGCTTCGCCTGGATCATGCAGCGGACCATGCGTACATCGGGAGCCGAAACGCTGTCGGCGGCCGGGAACATCTTCGTGGGGATGACCGAGGCGCCCCTTCTGATCAAACCGTTCATCGAACGGATGACTCAGTCGGAGATCATGGCGGTCATGACCGGGGGCTTCGCGACGGTGGCGGGTGGAGTGCTGGCCGCGTACGTGGGAATGCTGGTCGCGTTTTTCCCGGACATCGCGGGGCATCTCATGGCGGCGTCCGTCATGTCTGCCCCGGCGGCACTCATGGTGGCGAAGCTCATGCATCCGGAGACGGAAGAGCCCGAGACATCGGGCACTCTGGAGCTGAGGGTGGACCGTCCGGATCCGAACGTCATCGGAGCGGCCGCGAGGGGCGCGTCCGAAGGACTCCACCTCGCGTTGAACGTCGGTGCGATGCTCCTCGCCTTCGTGGCCCTCGTGTTCATGTTCGATGGTATTCTCGGGTGGCTCGGGGGATTGGTAGGACTGGGTGGTCTGTCTCTGCAGCTCGTTCTCGGATGGCTGTTCTCTCCGATCGCGTGGCTCATGGGCGTCGCGTGGGTGGATGCTGCGGAGGTCGGAGCTCTTCTAGGCATGCGCACCGCGCTGAACGAGTTCTTCGCCTACCTACAGCTCGCTGCCACGCTCGGACAGGGGTCCGACTTGCAGCCCCGATCGATCATCATCGCCACGTACGCGCTGTCCGGCTTCGCCAACTTCGCGTCCATCGCCATCCAGATCGGCGGAATCGGGGGGATCGGTCCGTCTCGTAAAGACGATGTGGCCCGACTCGGGCTGCGCGCCATGATCGGGGGCACGATCGCCGCGTTCATGACGGCGGCTGTGGTGGGGATGCTGCTGTGAGTGGCGTTGGGGAATTCGGACCCGCCGCGGTGGAGCAGGCGGCAGAGGTGCTGCGCGAACGGATCCAGGGTGATCCCGAGGTGCTCGTGGTATTGGGCTCGGGGTTGGCCGGCCTTTCCGATCTCCTCGAGGAGCCGGTGACGGTAGAGTTCAGTGAGGTGTCCGGCTTTCCTGCCACGTCGGTGGCCGGGCACTCGGGCCGGTACGTATTCGGCCTCCTGGAAGGGAAGGGGACGCTGGTTCAGATCGGGCGCTTCCATGCCTACGAAGGTCATCCGATGGACGTGGTCGTGGCGCCCATCCGGGTTGCATCAGCGCTCGGGATCGACACGATGGTCGTCACCAACGCTACGGGGGGACTGCATCCCGAGCTGTCGCCCGGCACGCTGGTTCTTCTGGATGACCACATCAACCTGATGTATCGCAGTCCGCTGGCGGGGTCGGTCCGCGATGGCGAGGAGCGCTTTCCGGACATGAGCCGGCCGTTCGATCCCGCGCTGCAGGAGTTGGCCGTTGCCGCGGCGCTCGAGTTCGGCATCCCTCTTCCGCGTGGGACGTATGCAGGAATGTTGGGGCCCAGCTATGAGACTCCCGCCGAGGTTCGCATGCTCGCGTCACTCGGAGCTGACGTGGTTGGGATGTCCACGGTTCCGGAGGTGATCACGGCACGAGCGTTGGGGATACGGGTGCTGGGGTTCTCTGTGGTCACGAACCCGGGGGCCGGGGTGGTCGGGGGTGGAGAGACGCTGAGCCATGCCGAGGTGTTGGAGATGGGGGAGGGGGCGGCTGATCGGTTGGGGGGAATCTTGCGCGGTGTTTTTCGGGCGCTGGAGTGATTGGATTCGGTCGGTGAGCCGCTTCAGTCCGTAGGTCGAGCCGGCACGAAGTGGTTGATCGGACCATGCCCGGCTCCCAGCCCCGGCGCTGCCTCAAGGGCGCGGACTACGTAGTCTATGGCTGCGTCGGTGGCGTCCATGAGCGGCAGCCCCAGGGCCAGCCCGGCGGCTAACGCGGCCGAGAGCGTACAGCCGGTACCATGGCCCGCCGTGGTATGGATCCGAGGGCGGGACCAGACTTGATGACCTTCGGCGGTTACCAGAACGTCCACCACTTCATCCCCTTCCAGGTGCCCACCCTTGATGAGGGCGGCGCGGGCGCCCATTTCGAGCAGGTCCCGCCCTGCGGTCTCCAGGTCGTCGGGACTCTCGAGCGAGCGCCCGGTCAGGATGCGAGCTTCCTGCAGGTTGGGTGTCACAACGGTGGCCAGCGGGATCAGGTCGTCCCGGATCTCGTCCACCGCACCGTCGTCCAGAAGCCGATGCCCACTGGTGGACACCATCACCGGGTCGAGCACGTAGTTGTCCAGGCCGTGGCCGCGGATACGCTCAGCCACGGTCGCCACCAGGGCGGCCGTACCGAGCATGCCGGACTTCACGGCCACTGGTTCTAGATCGCCGACCACCGCGTCGATCTGGGCCCGTACCACGTCCGCCGGAATGCCGTGCACGGCCTCGACCCCGAGTGTGTTCTGGGCCGTGATGGCGGTGACGGCGCTACAGCCGAAGACACCGAACGCATGGAAGGTCTTGAGGTCCGCCTGTATTCCGGCACCGCCACCGCTGTCACTTCCGGCGATTGTGAGGGCTACGACAGGTGGGTTATCCATAGAGTCCAGGAAAGTGAGGGTCGCCCTTCGTTTCTGACACCCCTCCGAGGCCAATCTAGTGTCGCCCAGCAAGAACAAGATACTCCTCATCGAGCGCCTGAAGACTCGAAAGGGTCGTCCCCGAGAGGGGCTCGTCCTGGTCGAGGGCGTGCGGTGCGTGAGGGAGGCGCTCGCCGCTGGGGTGCCGGTCCGATTCGTGATTCGGTCCCGGAGGCTGCTCCAAACGGAGCCCGGCCGGGCCCTCGCGGCCGCTGTCTCGGAGCGGGGAGGGCCCGTGGACGAGGTGGACGACGCCGACCTGGATGGCATGGCGGACACCGAGCATCCACAGGGAGTTCTTCTCGTTTGTGAGGAACCGAAGTGGGAACTCACGGCCCCTCCCACTCCGTCCGGTGGCCCCATCTTGCTTCTCGATGCGATCCAGGATCCCGGCAACCTCGGCACGCTCATCCGGGCAGCCAGAGCGTTTGGGGTCTCGACCGTAGTGGCGCTCGACGGGTCGGTGGATCCCTGGAACGCCAAAGCCGTGAGGGCTTCGGCCGGAGCCTGCTTCCATCTGGACGTAGTGCGGTCTCCGTGGGCCGCAGTGGGCCCCTGGCTTGAAGGCCGGAAGGTGCGGCTTCTGGCCGCCGATCCCGGCGGAGGCGATGTTAGCGAGACAGAGCCGACCGCCCCATGGGCGTTGGCAGTCGGGAACGAAGGGGCCGGGCTTCGACCCGAGATCGTGGCGGCGGCTCAGGCCAAAATCGCCATCCCGATGGGGTCGGGTGCGGACTCGTTGAACGCCGGAGTGGCGGGCTCGATTCTGCTCTACGTCCTCACAACACACGGAAGTGACGCTCCTTGATCGACATCTTGATCGACCCTTTGATCGTCGCAGTGATCGCCGGGGCCTTCGGGCTCACCATCGGATCGTTCTTGAACGTGTGCACCCTGCGTTGGCCCCAGGACGAATCCGTCGTCTTCCCGGGCTCGCACTGCACATCCTGCGGTGCCGACATCCATTGGTACGACAACGTTCCGGTCCTGAGCTACCTGATCCTGAGGGGCCGTTGTCGCGCGTGTAAGGAGCCTTATTCCATCCAGTACCCGCTGGTAGAGTTCGCCACGGGACTCGTCTGGGCCGGGGTCTTCGCTTATGGAGGACTCTCGGGCGAAGCGTTCCGCGGGGCCGTCTTCCTGACCATGCTCTTCGGGATCTCTCTGAGTGACGCTCGTTTCTACATCATTCCGGATCAGTTTTCACTGGGGGGGTTGGTCGTCGGCCTCACCCTCTCGTTCGTTCCGGGTGGGCTGACGTGGGTTGAGGCTGTGGTGGGTGCCGTAGTCGGCTTCGCCGTTCTGAAAGGTGTCGCGATCGCGGGCAAGTGGATGTTCAAAAAGGACGCCATGGGCGGTGGCGACGTGAAGATGATGGCGATGATTGGTGCGTTCCTGGGGTGGCAGGGGGTGCTCCTGACCATCTTCCTGGGGTCGCTTCTGGGCTCGGTGATCTTCGGGCCCATCTCGTATAAGACAGGTAACCTGGTGCCGTTCGGGATTTTCCTGGCGGCGGGTGCCGCGGTGACCTACGGCTGGGGGAATGACATCATCGAGTGGTACGTGACTACGGTGCTGGAGATGCCGGCGCGGTAGGGGATGCGCCAGCCACGGACCTGACGGTCTAGTTGCCCACTCGCTCCTTCAACTCCTCGAACCAGTTCACCACAACGACAATTTCCGGGGCGACGACGGCGTTGTCCCCCACGGCCTGCTCCACCACCGCTCGCCCCGAGACCGGGTTCACATCCCATCCCGGGAGCAGACGCGGGAGCACGGCAACCACCTCGGGCGAGCTGCCCGCCGGTTGACCCGGTGCCATCGCAACAGCGAAGAGCGTGTCCCGTGACAGGCTCCAGTAGTACACGGTCTGACCGTCGGGCGCCCAGCGGGGGGAGAGACCACCGGCTGCGGAGACGAGGCGCACTTCCCGCGCGTCGGGAAAGCTGCGTACGTAGATCTGCGGCCGGCCGGCTTCGTGAGACTCGTAAGCCGCAAGAGTCCCGTCTGGTGATACCGAGAGGTCCGTTTCGGTCCACTCAGCCGCCAGGTAGGGAGTGACGCGTTCCGGGTTGTTCGGGTTGACGATCAGAATATCCTGCGCGCCGGCCGCGTTTATCACGATGATGTCCTCGGATGGCCAGGCCAGCGCATGGTCATCACTGGGAAGATTGAGGAGTCGGGTCGGCGGCGAGCTGCCATCGACAGGCGTGATGAAAAGGTCTTCCGCGATGGTGCCCGCCTGCTCCGAGGAGAACACCATTCGGGTTCCGTCCGGAGACCAGGCCGCGGCGTGAGCGCCGCCGCCAAACGTAATCGGCGTCGTCGTTCCCGTGGCGAGGTCGTACGTAAAGACTGTCCGCTGCTCGATCCGGCCGGCCCCCGTGTTGAACGCGAGCCGCTCACCGTCTGGGGAAAACCGTGGCCAGTTGAAGACCCGGGGCGACAAGGGGATCGTGTCCATGCCGCCACTCATTTCCAGCAGGAGGAGTTGTGACGCCTGTCCAACGTCCAGCGGGTTTGTGGCGTAGACTAGGGTACCCGTCCGGGAGATCGAATAGAAGGCGTTGTTTCCGACCAGATCTACGTCGTCCCTGACTGGAGCGGGACGTGCGCGTCTGCCCCAGCGGTCACACGCCATGACGGGCCGCCCTACGGTGCCGCTGCCGTTCCAGCGTGTATGGTCTGCCACGTGAAGGCCGGGTTCGTCAGGGCCTCCGCGAACCTCGCGGCGCTTTCGAACCGATCTGCAGGGAGCTTCTCCAGGGCTTTGCGTAGCGCGGCGTCGACATGCGGTGGGACCGCAGGCCGTTCTTCCGTGGCCGACACCGGTTTGCTAGAGATGATCTTGCCCAGCACCGCTTGAGCTGTCGCACCGGGATACGGTGGCTCGCCCACCAGCATCTCATACAGGACCGAACCTAAGGCATAGGTGTCGGTGGACGATCCCACGAACTGATCGCCCGTGGCTTGCTCCGGGCTCATGTAGAACGGAGTACCCAAGCTGAGGCCGGTCTCCGTCAGACGACCTCCACCAGCCGCACCTACGGCGAGCGCGATGCCGAAGTCTGCGATCAAGGGTCGCCCTCGTGCATCAGGATGTTGGCGGGCTTGATGTCTCGGTGGATCACCTTGTTGCGATGAGCGTAGTCGAGCGCCTCGGCCAGGTCGGTGGTGATCTTGACCGCCTCCTCCACGGGGAGCTGATGCTCACGGTCGAGTCTGTCCCTTAACGACTCGCCTTCTACGTAGGGCATCACGTAGAAGAGGAAGGCGTCAACCTCGCCCGAATCGAAGAGGGGGAGGATGTGGGGATGCTGCAGGTTGGCGGTGACCTTGATCTCGGCGAGGAAGCGCTCGGCACCGACTACCGCGGCCAGTCGGGCTTGAGGACTTTGAGGGCGACCTTGCGCTCGTGCTTGAGGTCGTCGGCCAGGTAGACCGTGGCCATGCCGCCTTCGCCGAGTTCACGCTCGATGGTGTAGCGGCCGGCGAGGGCTGCGTTCAGGCGGGCGACGGGATCGGACATGCGGGCAAGATGCTGCTAGGGTGTGAACACCCACAAGGCGGACAGGCTATACATGGGTTGTCCCATACAGCCATGGACGGATTCTGAGCCCCACGATTGGGGACGGTCGGAACAGGCTCGAAACTCCGGTGTCGGTGTCCCTGGCTGACCCCAGGACGCGCCCGGAGCAGGGGGTCGGACATCTCCTCGTGACCCCGCCTCAGCCCTCACAAGGCCTCCTGATAGGTCTCGAAACACCCTCTTATATTTCATGTAACTTGTTGTCATTGTTAGATATGAGGGGGTTTCGATGCGTCCCGCCAAGATCGCACTTCCTGAGGTATCCCACCTTCCTTCAGATGCCGCCGAGCGGCTCATCCAGCGTTCCGATGGCGAGCCCGAGCGTTCCGATGTCTCACCCGAGCGTGCCGATGTCTCAGCCCAGCGTGCCGATTGCGCACCCCAGCCGTCCGATGGTGCGCCCGATCAACACCGCGTCCCGACGCCCGGCGGGCCCAATCTCGCCACTTCCGTCTGTGTCGCGTCCGGTGCCGGGGCGTTGGGCCGGACCACATGCCTGTGTGAGGCCTGCCGGGCTGCCGCGGCAGCGGACGACTCGTTCGAGGTCCTCACCGAACTCGCCGATGAGATCACCACCCTCGCAGCGAACATCCACGCGGCCGAATACCGGTTCATCACCCTGATTGCCGAGTTCGACCGGCTCGAGGGCTGGCAGCCTGAGGGCCACCGATCCTGCGCACACTGGCTCGCTTTTTATACAGGCATCCACCTGGGTGCAGCTCGCGAAAGGGTACGTGCCGCACGAGCCTTGGTGGGCCTCCCGCATATCAGCGCGTCGATGGAGAAGGGCGAGCTGTCCTTCGCCAAGGTGCGGGCGCTCACGCGTGTCGCCACGCCCGAGAGTGAAGGCGAGCTGATCGAGCTCGCCCGCGACAGCACCGCGGCTCAGCTAGAGCGGACCGTCAGGGCTTGGCGTCGACTCAGCCGGTACGACGAGGCGGAGCTGGAGAGGATGCGGCATCGTTCTCGCTACCTCTCGGTCCTTCCCGACGAGGAGGGCATGTACCTCGTGCGCGGCCGGCTGGATCCTGAGGTGGGGGCGATGCTCATGCGAGCGCTCGAGGCCGCGGGCGACGCTCTCTTTCGAAAGGAAACGGCCGAAGAGATCGAGCCTATGCACCGGCGAGCGGATGCCATGGGGCTCCTGGCCGAGCGCGCGCTGGCGGTGGGGTTCGGAGACGGGGCAGGGGCGGCAGGTGAGGAAGCGGAGGCTGCGGAGGCAGCGAAGGCAGTGGAGGATGTGGAGGATGTGGAGGATGTGGAGCCGGCGGAGGCAGCGGAGGATGTGGAGCCGGAGGCGGCGGATCGGGAGGAGGCGCGCCCCACCCCACTCTCCGGCAGCCGAGCCGAGCGCTATCAGGTGGTCCTGTACGTCGATCCTCCCACGCTCGAACGTGAGAAGCACACGAGGAGAGAAGGTGGTCCAAGAGGAAGCGGGCCAGGAGAACGCAGTCCAGGAAATAACAGCGAGCCGGGACGTTCGGAGCTGGAGGACGGCACACGCGTTTCCGCGGAAACGTCTCGGAGGCTCTCGTGCGATGCTAGTGTGGTCCGGATCACTGAGGCCCCGGACTTGTCAGCGCCTCGAGGAAGGCGGGTGCTCGATGTCGACGCCCCTCACGGAAGGGGGGTGCCCGACGTCGCCGCCCCCCACGGAAGACGGGTGCCCGACGTCGCCTCCCCTCACGGAAGGCGGGTGCTCGACGTCGGCCGGAAGGCGCGTACGATCCCGCCTTCGCTCAGACGGGCGCTCGAGTCCCGGGACCGCGGATGTCGCTTCCCGGGCTGTGGCCTGCGCTTCACCGACGCCCATCACATCGAGCACTGGGCGGACGGCGGCGAAACCAAGCTGCGGAACCTCGTTCTGCTGTGCCGATTCCATCACCGCCTGGTACACGAGGAGGGCTACACAGTCCATTTCCCTCACGGGGAGCGGTTCTACTTTCTCAATCCGAGGATGAGGTTGATCCCGGATCGGCCACCGGCGACCGGTCCGGCATCTCCCGGACTCTCTCCTTGGTAGTCACGCGATCCACCACTTGTCGCTAAGAGCGAGCCCGGTCACGAGCCACGGCCCATTGCTCTCCGAGATCCAACTCTCCGACCCATCTCTCGATGCTGTCGATGTCCAAGGCGCTCCCCTGCACCCTCAGGATCTCAACTACATCTCTGATCTGGCGATCCGAGTCGCTCAGCTTGGCCCACTCGAGCTTGGCCACGACCATGTCCTCAGCTCGTGCGATGGCGAGGTCCAAGCCTATGAACGTGATGGTCTGCCGAGCGTCGAACTCTTGGCGGCTAAAGTCCCTCTCCCTGCGTAGGATGAAGTCGATCTTCCAGCCTGACGCCGGGTCGATCGCGTTGAAGAGGCCCCGAGATACAACGGCCTCGTGTATCGCGGTCTCACTGACATACAGACCTTCGGCCTCCAGCTTCCCCGCCAACCGTATCAGAGCAGGGGCCTCGGCCTCGACCACGAGGTCAACGTCTTGTGTGGCCCGAGGGGCTCCGTGGAAGGAACTGGCGAGGGACCCCGTGAGCATGTACGGAATCCCGATCTCATCGAGGGACCCGACCACCAGACCCAAAAGCTGCTCGAGCTTCAACGGTCCCCAGACCCACGGGAGGTTGAGGAATCCGGCGCGGGAGTCTCCTCGGCGTCGTTCGACCCTGCGGCGCGCGCGGCGGCCCCGGCGGCGCTGAAGTCAGCCACGAACTGACTGAGGTCCAGGGCTTGTTGGAGCCGTTCGGCACCGCTCAACCCAGCTAGAGCATTGCGTCGGGCTTCAGCGGCGTCACGCGTCGTATCGAGAGTCATGATTCAATCTATACGCCAGCTACCAACGGGGAATCTTGGTCACTCGGACGCGCCCCTAATTTCCCTCTCCCAACGCCGCGCGAAGCTCGGTGAACCAGTTCGTCACGATCAGGTGCGGTGGTCTCGATCTCGGCCAGGAATGGCTCAGCGCCTACAACCGCCGCCAACTCGGGCTTCAGGACCTTGAGGGCGACGTTGCGGTTGTGCTTGAGGTCCTTGGCGAGAAAGACGGTGGCCATGCCGCCTTCGCCCAACTCGCGTACGATGGCGTAGCGGCCTTCAAGGGCCGCGTTCAGGCGGGTGGCTGGGTCGGACATGCCGGGAAAATGGGCCGTGCATAGGTCAGGTGACAAGCGTGACGGCTTCCGGTCGTACTTATCCCTCGCGGGATTCCAGGGAGTAGCCCTGACATGTGGATGCCTAGAGGGGCCTGAGACGTATGGGCCTCCCCGCTCCCCTTCGGCGCTTGGAGAGCCGCCAGCGGTTGGGCCGATCTGGGATTGGAGCAGCAGGCGGACCCGGCCTAGGAGGCTTTCAGACGCCGGTGGAGACGGGCTAGCGGCCGTGATGCGGTTTCCGCTCTTCCTCGGGTATCATTTCTGGCTCGTAGACATCATGATGTACTGATGCTATGATGCGTCATGCGAACCACCCTGAATCTGGACGACGAATTGCTGCGCGCCGTGCGCTCCCTCGCCAAGGAGCGGGACGAAAGCCTCGGAGCCGTTGTTTCGTCGCTTCTCCGCCAGGCCCTCAGGCCCGAACGCGAGTTGGGCTACGAGCAGGATGTGCCGGTCTTCATGGTGAGGGAGAACGCGCCGCCGATCACCCCGGAAATGGTGGAGCAGGCGCTGGAGGATCTCTGACAGCCCTCTTGGACGTCAACGTGCTCGTGGCATTGGCCTGGCCGAACCACATTCACCACCGCCGTGCCGTTGCCTGGTTCGTTTCGGTCCGATCCGAAGGTTGGGCCACATGCCCCACCACCGAGTCCGGATTCGTCCGGGTGTCCTCGAATACACGTGCGATCCCCGATGCGCGCACGCCGAGCGAAGCGATTGGGCTCCTGACGCAGCTCAAGGGGTCAGGACAGCATCACTTCTGGGAGGACCCGGTAACGCTCACATCAGACCCCTTCGGCGTCTTCGCTCGCGTGGTGGGGCACCGGCAGGTGACGGATGCGCACCTGCTCACGCTCGCGCTCCATCACTGCGGATGCTTCGCGACATTCGATCGGGGGCTACAGGAGTTGGCGGGATCTCACCGGGAGAGTGTGGTGCTGATCGGCTGACCAGTGGTCTTCGCGCAGCCCAGGCGGGTGACGAAATCAGACATCAGTTCGGCACCAGGCGCTTCAACTCCTCAGAAAATTTGGTGACAACAATTAGCTGCTGTTGCTGGTCGCCGACATCCTGTCGGACCATGAGGAACCGCCCGTCGAGGGCTACGTCGTAGGATTGATCGCCTGCTGGGTGGGTGACGAAGTCTCCCTCGAAGAGCATTTCCGGGCGCCCAACGGAAAAGGCGCCTTCGGTCGTCACCTCGACTGCCGAGCTCGCGCTCGATGGTGTAGCGGCCGGAAAGGGCGGCGTTCAGGCGGGTGACGGGATCGGACCTGGCCGCAAGATGCGGCTAGGGTGTGTTATGCCACAAGGAAGGCCCGGAGTGGTGATGCCATGCGTTGAAGCGCCGTCCGCCGTAAGACGCCTATTAGTCGGTAACCCGGACCGACGGTTCTCTCACCCGTCGCCCCCGTACCAGATCCGGAAGATCCGCCCCCCCGCGTCGTCGGAGACCAGCAGTGATCCGTCCGCGGACTGAAGTACGTCGACCGGGCGACCCCACACCTCCTTGTCCTCCTCGTCGCTGACGATGAATCCGGTCAGAAAGTCCTCCGGGGGGCCGGTCGGCCGTCCATTCTCGAAGGGGATGCGCACGAGCGAATACCCTTTGAGATCGAGGCGGTTGATGGACCCGTGCAGCGCCACGAACGCACTGTTTCGGTACGCTTCGGGAAACCGGTCGCCCGTGTAGAAGGCCAAGCCCATCGGAGCAGCGTGGGCGGGGAGGAGTACGTCGGGAACGATCGTCCGCTCGACCAGATCCATCCGCGCTCCGTTGAGGATCGGCTCGGGGTTTGGACCGATATAGGCATACGGCCAGCCGTAGAAGCCGCCGTCCACGACCGAGGTGACGTAGTCGGGCGCGAGGTCGTCCCCGAGGTGGTCTCGCTCGTGCACTGCGGTCCACAGGGTTCCAGATCCCGGGTAAAGTGCCAAGGGCACTGGGTTACGCAGGCCTCCGGCGAACACCCGATGTCCCGATCCGTCCGCATTGTATTCGTTGATCGCGGCCCGCCGGGGGTCGGTGCCGGGCATGGCGTTCGTCGCGGAGCCGACCGCGACGTACATCTTTCGGCCGTCCGGGCCGAAGATCAGGTTGCGCGTCCAGTGGTTGAAGCCACGTGTCCTGGCTAGGTCGATGCCGAGGCGCTCGGCCGTGTCGGTATCGAGCGCGTCGCTGCTGACGGGGAGGTCGACGACGTGCTCGGGCGATCCTTCCGCCCGCAGTTGACCCGGGACGTACTCGAAGCGCACGACGGCATCGTTGTTCCCGACGTACAGGTATCCGTCTCGGAACGCCAAGCCGAACGGTCGCTCCAGGTCCGTGGCGAATGTCTCGCGGAGGTCAGCTACGCCGTCGCCTTGTGCGTCTCGGAGGATCACGATCTCGCCGGAGCCGCTCGAGGCGACGAAGATGTCCCCGTTCGGGGCGAGCGCCATTCGGCGCGGGCTCGAAATCCCGTCGGCGAACACGTTCACCTCGAACCCTTCCGGAACGGACAACCGGACGCCGTCCGGCTGCTCGACAATCTGTGGAATGGCGCGGTTCCACGGGGTCTCGAAGGGCTCGGGCAGCTGCTGGGGGGCCAGGACCAACATCAACGCGATGGCAGACATGTGTCACGACTCCTCTCATGCCCCCCGCTGTTTCATCGGGAGGCCGCTGGCCGCAAAATGCGGCTAGGGTGCGCCCCCCCACAAGTCTGGTTCGCCATTCCTGTGGCTGATGGACGCGCCTTGCCAGATATCGGTCTGGCCCCCGGCTTCCGTCGTCTGGCCCCGGGACGCCGAATCTCAGACGGGCCTATCGATCACTCCGCCTTCAGCGTCTCCAGCGGATCCGTTCTGGACGCCCTCACCGCGGGCACCCAGGAGGCGAGCACCGTCGTCCCCAGCAGGACCATGGCAGAAACCCCAAGGGACACCGGATCCTGCGCGGTCACGCCGAACAGGAAACTCTCCAGAAGGCGACCCGCGCCCCAGGCGGCGAACCCTCCGACGCCAACCCCTAGTACAGCCATTGTCAGGCCCCGGCGCACCACCTCGCGCTGGATACGGGCGCCTCCCGCACCTAGGGCCAGACGGATGCCGAGTTCTCGACGGCGCTCCCCGACGGCGAAGAGGAGCGTGCCGTAGAGCCCGCCCGCGGCCAGAAGGAGCGCTATGACTCCGAACGCGGCGAGAGCGCCGAGCCGAACCGCCTCGTGGCTGAGGACTCGTCGACCCACTGCGTCATGAGCGCAACCTCCGGCACGGGCAACTCCGCTTCGACCGCCCAGACGGCTTCGCGAATCTGGCGCACCAGGCCCTCGGCATTGCCGGCGGTCCTCAGCCCGAACACGGCACGGTCGATGGGGAACGGCAATGCCTCCACCGGCATGTAGACTCCATTCTCGTGGGACTGGTCCAGGCCGTAGTACAGGGTGGGCTCGGCTACGCCCTGGATGAACCCGCTCACGCTTCCGTCCCCGAACTCCCTGCCCAGAGCCGCGTCGGCCGACCCGTGGATACGTACGGCCAATTGTTCGCTGATCACTAGTGGTGTGGGCTCATTCGCAGCATCGAGCGAAGACCATCCGCTCCCGGCGACCAGCCGAGTCCCGTACGTCTCGAAGAATCCATCTGAGACCGGATGGACGGACGCCCGTACCATCTCGGTTTCCGCTTGGTGGAGTGCTACATCGGTGCTCCAACAGCACTGGTCTCCGCCGGTCCATTCGAAGGGCGCTTCGATTCCGTAGCTGACCGAGGTCACTCCCGGTATCAGCGCGAGGGAACGCTCGATGGCGTCCATTCGGCGTGAATAGTCCTCCGGGGTCTCGATTCCGGTGGGATTCAGTTGGAGGACCCATACATTTTCGGCTTCGAAACCCGAATCCTGGTTGGTGACTTCCATGAAGCTGCGCATGAGCAAGCCGGCGAGTGTCACCAATACCAGCGAGAGAGCCACTTCTCCGACGACCAGTCCGCCTCGGACCAGATTGAGTCCTCGTCCACTGGAACTCCTCGGACTCGCTTGGCGTAGCGTGTCGTTGATATCCCGACCGATACTTTTCAGCGCCGGGAGCAATCCGAACGCCAACGACGTGAGTGATGCGAGTGCGATGGCGAACGCGGCCACGCGGCCGCGTTTCTTCGACAGGGCCTTCAGCGACCCGCTATGCGCCGCCTTGCGCCACGTCGTCAGGTGCGACGAGTACAGGCCCTCTCGCCGCAGGACTTGACCCACCTCGCCGGGCTCGGTGCACCGGTCCGCTTCTTCGACGATCCGCAGCTTGTACGACGGACTGAACCGCCGCCGTAGCGGCCTATCTACTACCTCCGGGTCCGCAGGAGCTGCCGCGCTTCGCTTGGCCTCCCCGGTTCCAGGGGCACTACCATTCTCTGCCATTCTCTCTCGCAGTCCCAAAATGTTCGTTTTCTCTGCCTTCGCCCTACTCTAATTCTTTGCGTGCTCCGTGTCTCACGTACGTTGGCAGAGAGGGGTGAGCCTCAAAACCGCCTACCAGCAAGCAGACGCCGAGACTATGTTACGCGTCGTGTTGGAGGCGGGTGAACTCCGGGAAGTCCGTTGACTAGGCCGAACGTGCACACCAACGTGCACACCCGCCCGTTCCGTCAAAACGGAAGAAGCCAGAAATGGCTTAGCAAAAGGAAGAAAGTACGTCTCGCTGGCGTAGCTCAGTTGGTAGAGCAGCTGCCTTGTAAGCAGCAGGTCATCGGTTCGAGTCCGATCGCCAGCTTGTGGTAATGGATGATCCGGTAGGCGTTTAGCCGCTGCCGTGGATCCGTCCCGCGAGCCCCCCCAGAACACATTGCATCCCGATTGCAGGGGCTTCTGCTTGCGCCTACTGGATCGCTCTCGGATGTTGACCGCAGTCTGATCCCGGAGTACGGGTCGTTGCTATGGCCCTGGGATTCATCTTTCGGACAGGGAGGTGAGAGATGTCGCTCCGACGACATGCTCGTGCTCTCATGCTGCTCGGCCAACTGGCCGCCGTCCCACTCGCGGGCCAGGTGCGATCCTCGTCTTCCGTCGATTTGCCGGAACTTACGGCTACAACCGAGGCAATGGCGGCCAGGGTCGTAGACCTCACGCAGCAACTGCAACAATTTTTGGAGTTGCGCAGGGAGATCGCTACGAGTCGCCCAATCCATCCAGGCGAGAAGGCCTCGGACGATGAGTTGGCGGCCCTCCGGGAGGCCTACGACACCTGGCGGTCGCGACTTGTACGTGTCGCTGAACGCATCGCGGATGTACGAGAGCGCCTGTCGCAGGCCGAGGGTGAAATGTACGAACTCTCGGCGAGGCTCGGATCTACTACGGCTCGAGACGCAAAACAGCAGGAGTACGTGGACGCGCTCAGTGCGTACACTTCTGAGCTCCAACAGAGTGCGAGCGCCCTGCTTCTGGAATTGGATCTCGCAACCGGGGCCTCGACTCCCGCCGCCGATGCATCCTCTGCAGGAGCTGGGGCCATCTCGGATGAGCTGCAGGAAGCCCTCAAAGGCCTGATGGTAACAGCAGCCCAGCCGCCGTCCGGAGTAGGGGGGCCGGGCGGACGCCGTTGACCTCGCGGTGACCCGTCTAAGCTACGAGAGCTTTCTGGCCTACCCTGGATGTCCCTGATGCGGTGTCGGGATATCCCAACCTTTGGCATCCCCAGTCCTCCATACCACTAGCTGGAGTCTGATAATCTCCGGGCCCCCAGACGGCTTCTGCTTGCGCTTCCCGACCTGCGGATAGGATGTTGAGCGGGTCTGATCCTCCGATGCTGAGGAACGAGCTATGTCCGATTCAGTCTCCCGCCTGAATGCCGCACTAGAAGGTCGCTACGCCAGGCGGCCAAACTGAGGACGAAGGAGCAGCGCATGAGACTCTCCAGCCAATGGGGCGTATCGGTCACTAATACCCGTGCGGGGACCCGTTCACCAGAGGCGTTGGCGCATGGCTCCTAACCTCCGCGCCTCCTTGCCGCCCTGGGACGTGACACGCATAATCGATTACGCGACGGCCCTTGGGCCATGAGGCCCTCCGCCTGCTTCGGCCGCCGCGTCAGGAGGAGGGTGAATTTATGCCCACGGCGACCACGCGATTCACGAATGAGAAGGCCCCTTGCGGTCAGGTCGGAGACGGAGAGCGCTTCCGTGATTGGGACGACGAGTGCGTGCTCAGAGACGACTTGTTCTTCGACTGCGGCTGCCGGATTATCCGCCACGAGTATCACGACGGAAGCGTTTCCCGCAGTGTGGTCCGCCACGACGGTACAGTCCTGGAAGACGAGCTCATTGGCGCGCAATAAGGCTCGATTCCGGGTCGCGTCGTGATCGCCTCTCATGACGTAGTACTGGTGGGGGGCGGCGGAGCGGGATTGCGAGCGGCCATCGCCATCGCGGAAACCAACCCAAACCTCAGCATCGCCGTCGTCTCCAAGGTTTATCCCATGCGCAGCCACACGGTGTCGGCGGAGGGGGGAGCTGCGGGGGTAGTGGCCGCGGACGACTCCCTCGACGAGCACGCCTACGACACCATCTCCGGTGGCGATTGGATGTGCGATCAAGACGCCGTCGAAGCGTTCGTGAGAGAGGCGCCCGACGAGCTGCTCCGGTTGGAGCACTGGGGTTGTCCCTGGAGCCGCACGCCCGAGGGCACAGTTGCCGTGCGTCCGTTCGGCGGCATGAAGAACAAACGAACGTGGTACGCGGCCGACAAGACCGGCTTCCACATGCTCCACACGCTGTTCCAAACCTCACTCAAATACACGAGCGTCGTACGCTACGACGAGTGGTTCGTGACGAAGCTCCTGGTCGATGATGGCCGGGTCCAAGGCGTCGTGGTGCTGGAGCTGATGTCTGGAAGGGTCGAGCCGATTCTGGCTAAGGCCGTCATTCTGTGCACGGGCGGGTGCGGCCGCGTGTTTCCGTTCACCACCAACGCGAGCATCAAGACCGGCGACGGCATGGCGTTGGCCTACACGGCCGGCGCCCCGCTAAAGGACATGGAGTTCGTCCAGTATCACCCGACGGGTCTCCCGTTCACCGGCATCCTGATCACCGAGGCCTCGCGGGCCGAGGGAGGCTGGCTGCTCAACAAAGACGGCTACCGCTACCTGCAGGACTACAACCTGGGCACACCGGAGCCGAAGCCGGTTCTAAAAAGCATGGAGTTGGGACCTCGGGACCGTCTGTCCCAAGCCTTCGTCAAAGAGGTGGAGAAGGGGCGGGCCGTCGACGGCCCCTACGGCGCGGTGGTCCACCTCGACCTGCGGCATTTGGGTAAGAAGGTCATCGACACGAAGATCCCGTTCGTGCGGGAGCTGTGTCGGAAATACCAGAATATCGATCCGGTCACGGAGTTGATTCCGGTGCGGCCGGTCATCCATTACATGATGGGGGGGGTCCACACCGACATCGAGGGTGCCACCCCTCTGGCCGGGCTGTACGCGGCCGGTGAGGTTGCGTGCGTGAACATCAACGGCGCAAACCGCCTGGGGTCCAACTCCCTGACGGAGCTGCTCGTGTTCGGCGCGCGCGCCGGCCGTGCAGCGGCGGAGTATGCGTCCACCCGGACAGATCCGAGCTCCATCCTTCTGGCGCAGGCAGAGGACGAAAAACGGCGTTTGGAGCGTGACTTCCTGCACAAGACGGATGGCACGGAACGCTCCGCGACGATTCGCGAGGAGATGCAGGAGACCATGGAGCAGGCCGCGGGCATCTATCGCTCGGGTGCGGGACTGACCCGGGCGGCCGACCGGCTGCGCGAGCTGCAGGAGCGCTTTCGTAACGTGGCCGTGCAGGATAGCAGCCGAACGTTCAACACGGAGCTGACCTCCGTCTTGGAGCTGTCCTCCATGCTCGACGTTGCCGAGTCGATGATCCACTCCGCGTTGTGGCGCGAAGAATCCCGGGGCGCACACCAAAGGACCGATTTCACCGATCGTGACGACGAGCGTTTCCTGGCGCACTCGCTCACCTATCGTAATTCCGACGGCTCTTCCCGGGTCGAATCTCTGCCGGTGACGATCACCCGGTGGCCCCCTGCTGAGCGAGTTTACGGGAGGTAGTAGCTGTGGATGACCGTATCACCATGCGGCTGGCGCGGTACCGTCCCGAGGAGGAAGCCGAGCCGACGTTCGAGGAATACGAGGTGCCGTGCCACAAAGATTGGGTGGTGCTCGACGCTCTGAACTACATCAAGGACCAGCTGGACGGCACGCTGTCGTACCGTTGGTCGTGTCGCATGGGCATCTGCGGTAGTTGTGGCATGACCGTCAACGGAGAGCCGAAGCTGACCTGCGAGACGTTTCTCACCGACTACGCGCCGGGCCCAGTGCGTCTCGAGCCGCTGCAAAATTTCCCCGTCATCCGGGACCTCATCGTCGAGATGACGGACTTCATGGAAAAGCTCACGACGATCAAGCCCTGGATCGTCCGCGATGAGGAGCGGCCTCTAGCCGAAGGAGAGTACAGGCAGACGCCGGAGGAACTGAGCGAGTACAAGCAGTACAGCATGTGTATCAATTGCATGCTTTGCTACGCCGCCTGCCCGGTGTACGGCCTCGACCCACATTTCCTCGGGCCGGCCGTGATCGCACTGGCGCAGCGGTACAATCTCGACTCGCGCGACGAGGGATCCGCTGAGCGGCTGGACCTTCTCTCCCAGCACGAGGGAATCTGGGGGTGCACCTTCGTGGGCGAGTGTACGAAGGTCTGTCCGAAGAACGTCGATCCCGCCGGTGCCATTCAGCGCTACAAGCTGGATGCGGCGCTGACCACGCTCAAGGATTTGCTTTTGCCGTGGGGCGCCAAATGAGCGAGCAACCGACATACACGCGTTTCCACCCACGCTGGTATCGTCCGCGGATTTCCACGTGGTGGTGGTTGAAGCGTCCGTCCTCGTTCGTGTTCATCTTGCGCGAGCTGAGCAGCATGTTCGTGGCATGGTTCGTCGTCTTCTTTCTGGTGCTGGTCGCTGCAGCGGGGCGCGGAGAGGCGGCTTACCAGGAGTTCATGCGTTGGACCGCGCACCCGGGCGTCGTACTCGTCAACCTCGTCAGCTTGTTCTTCGTCCTATTTCACGCCGTCACCTGGTTCAACCTGGCACCCCGGGCAATGGTGCTGCGCCTGCGAGGCAAGCGAGTGCCGGGGACACTGATCGCCGCTTCCAACTACGGCGCGTGGGTGGTGACGTCTCTCCTGGTGGCGTGGATCATCCTCGCCGGGTCGAGGTAGCGATGGTAAGGCGAACGCTCGAGCCGATCTTGTGGATTCTCTTCAGCACCGGCGGTGTGGTGGCCGCTCTGGTGATCCCGGTCCTGCTGTTCCTGTTCGGCCTCGCCTTCCCCCTCGGCTGGCTCTCGCCCCCCAGCCATGCCCACTTGCTTGCGGTGTTGGGTCACCCGATTGGGCGTGCTACCATATTCGTCTCGTGCACGCTGTTATTGTTTCACTGGGCGCACCGCTTTCGCTACACACTGTACGACGGGTTGCAGACGAAGCACCTGAACGAGTTGATCGCCCTGCTGTGTTACGGGGGCGTGCTCGTCGGTACCGTTTCTGCAGGGTATCTCGTCCTTCAGCTTCCGTAGCCATGTCCGATCCCGTCTCCTGCCTGAACGCTGCCCTGGAAGGTCGCTACCGATGCAGCTAATGCAACGGGCGCGGACGCCAACCTGGAAGCACGGGTTCGGTCTGCGCTCTCGCTTGGCGCTCAGTATGATCTCACCTGCCGCCTGGTATCTGGGCTGAGGAGATTGGATGCCTCACAGGCCGGGATCGTGAGCCTGGTTGGGATCCAGAATCTCACAAGCCTGACAGACCTCCGCCTTCGCGACAACTCGATCACTGACCTCAGCGCGTTGAGCGGGCTCACAGGCCTGACGAGCCTCCGCCTCGGCAACAATGCGTTCACAGACATGAGGGCGTTGAGTGGGCTCACGAGCCTGACGTTTCTAGGCCTCGACGACAACTCATCCCCCTCGTCCATGATGTCAGGTTTGGCATAGCTTTTGGGTGCGTGGGCCGAGCGCCCGTTGATCAGGCCGGCTCGGGCTCACTCTTCGTCGGAGAGTTCAGGGTAAAGTAGAACGTGGCTCCCTCGCCCGGTTCGGCCTGGACCCATACACGTCCCCCATGGCGCTGTACGATGCGATCCACGGTGGCCAGGCCGATCCCAGCACCCGGAAATCCCTCCTGGGAATGCAGGCGCCGGAAGGGGGTGAATAGGCTGTCTGCGTAGGCCATGTCGAGGCCGACGCCGTTGTCTTCCACGAAGTAGGCCGTGGCTCCGTTCTCCTCCCGGGCTCCGACCCGAATCCGCGCGTCCCGCGGTCGTTTGCTCGTGAACTTCCAGGCGTTTCCAAGGAGGTTCTCGAGCACGGAACGGATCAAGCGGGGGTCGGTGTGGGCAAGTAGGTTCGGTTCGATCTCCACGGAAGTGAGGCGGGACGGATCGCGTTCCATCAACGCGTCGACCACTGACTGGGCCAGTGCCGACAGATCGATTTCCTCGGTGGCCAGCGTTCCTCTCGTGGCCCGCGAGAGGCCCAGGAGACCGTCGATGAGGTGCCCCATGTCGAGGCCGGCGGCGTGGATGCGTTGCAGGTAGTCGATGCCGTCCTCGCTCAGGGTTTCCGTGTGGCGTTCCAAGAGTTCTTCGCTGAAGCCGACCATACTCTGCAAGGGCGCCCGGAGGTCGTGGGAGACCGAGTACGAGAACGTCTCCAGCTCGGCGATGGTGGCCTCCAGGTCGGCACTCCTCTGTTGGATCTCGGTCTCCGCTCGGACTCGCTCGGTCGCGTCGTGGATAATGCCCACGAACAGACGTCGCTCTCCCAGCAACATCTCACTCACGGCCAGGTCGATGGGAAATACCGTGCCGCCTCGTCGTTGTCCCTCGACCCGTCGACGTGACCCGATGATGTGCTTTCGCCCGGTATTGACGTATGCATCGATGTATGCGTCATGCCGACCTCGGTCCGGCTCCGGCATGAGGAGCTTGATGTTGCGTCCGATGGCCTCGGCGGCGGAGAGGTCGAACATGCCTTCGGCCGCGGGGTTGAACTCCCGAACGGTGCCCAACTCGTCGACCGTGACGATACCGTCGAGCGCGTTGTCGACCACGCTCCGGACGCGCGCCGGACTCTCCTCGGCCTGCCGAAACAGCGCGAGCATGCTGATGAGCAACCCCACCAGGACCAGGAGGTAGCTCACCTTCTTGAGGGTGTGGGCAATGTCGAACTCGATATCGAACAGTTGGTCCGAAAAGGACATGAAGACCGCCTGGCCCACCACGCCGACGATCAAGGAGAGAACCAGCCAGTGCTCGAAGGTGTCGTGTCGCCAGGCGCCCTTCTTCAAGTAACCCGTGAGCGCGACGGCGAAGAACAGGGCGGGACCGAACTCCTCCGGGCGGTGGAAGAAGAGGTCCGGATAGTAGGCGTCCGGCAAAGGGACGAACGCAAAGAAAAGAAAAGCCGTCGCTGTCAGGAGTCCCGAGACCACATATACGGAACGCTCCCCGATGAGTCCCCAGCGCCCCCGCCTTTGCTCATGGAGCCATGCCGCCCAACTCAGTGTGAGCATGATCGACAGAAACAGCCTCGAAGCGATCCAGCTCCAGGTGATGAGCGAGGGAAGGTCCGACGGGAGGTAGGCCGCGAAGAAGCTCGAGGTTACTACCGCGTGGTACCCATCGAGGAGGGCGGTGCCCAGGAAGCCCGCCCCGATGAAGAGGAAGGTGTTGTTCTTCTTGCTGTAGAAACGCACCAGCGCGATGACGCCCACCGCCAGGGCCAGAAGAGTGGCCGCGGTTTCCATGAGCGTATGGAGCTCCGTACTACCGAGCCAGGTGGCGTTCCGGGCGAACGGGTAACTGAGAGCGAGGGCCGTGCCGAGGATCCAATACGACTGGATACGACGGTTGACGGCCGGGTTCACGAGCCCCTCGGGTGAGCTCGTGTCGAGGGTCAACGGATTCATTACGGCTGGGGTCTCCCCGAACGCATGTTTAGGATCGTGGTTAGTATGCCCCGCGACCGCGGGATTCGGAATTGGACTTTGGTCCTACGGCCCGAGTCTGGGCGGGTACGGTGGTCGGACCCCGAACCCCACCGTAGAATGGGGTGCCCTCCGCCGCACCGATCACATCTCAACTCCCTAGGAAACCAGCGATGAAGAAGCTGCTCCTCACGTTCGCATTGATCACTCTGGCGTGCTCTTCGCAGCGCGAGTCCACCGACGAAGTCGCCCGTTGGGAGGCGCGCGCCGAGGGGATCACGATCATTCGGGACGATTGGGGCGTACCTCATATCTATGGGCAGACGGACGCGGATGCGGTCTTCGGGCTCATGTATGCCCAGGCCGAAGACGACTGCAACCGCATCGAGGTCAACTTCCTGAACTCCCAGGGTCGCCTGGCTGAAGCCGAGGGCGAGGGTGAGGTCTGGCGGGACCTGCGGATGAAGCTCTTCATCGACCCCGCCGATATGCAGGAGATGTACGCCGACAGTCCGGAGTGGCTGCAGGCTCTCATGGACTCCTGGGCCGACGGCCTCAACTACTACCTGCATACCCACCCGGACGTCCGGCCGAGGGTTCTTGCCCGCTTCGAGCCCTGGATGGCGTTGAGCTTCAGTGAAGGCAGCATCGGTGGGGACATCGAGCGGGTGAATCTCGAGCGGCTCGAGGCCTTCTACGGAGACCCCGAGGGCCAGATGGCCGCCGTTATTCCGTCACAGGATTTGGCCGGGCCGTCGGGAGCGAGGATGGCCGTGGCCCGCACACCCAATCCCAGGGTCGCGAGCGCCCTGGTCGAGTCCGACCCCTATGCCGAGCCGGAGGGCTCCAACGGGTTCGCGATCGCTCCATCCAACACCGTGAACGGCAACGCGCTGCTCCTCATCAACCCACACACGTCCTTCTTCTTCCGCCACGAGGCGCACGTGGTCAGTGAAGAGGGCCTGAACGCCTACGGCGCGCTCACGTGGGGACAGTTCTTCGTGTACCAGGGGTTCAACGAGACGACGGGCTGGATGCATACGTCGAGTGGAGTAGACAACATCGACGAGTACCTGGAGACGGTCGTCGAGCGAGACGGTCAGCTCGTTTACCTCTATGGGGACGAGGAGCGACAGGTCGATATGCGTACCGTCACGGTGTCGTACAAGACCGACACCGGCATGTCGGCACGGGAGTTCACGATCTACCGGACACATCACGGCCTGATCGTGCGGGCAGTCGACGGTCGGTGGGTGAGTGTGGCGCTCATGGAGGAGCCGATACGAGCTCTCATCCAGTCCTACTCCCGCACCAAGGCGGCCAACTACGACGAATTCGTCGAGACGATGTCGACGCACACGAACTCCTCGAACAACACGGTGTTCGCGGATGCCGAAGGCAACATCGCCTACTTCCACTCGAACTTCATTCCCGTTCGGGACACGCGCTTCAACTGGCTCGAGCCCGTGGACGGCAGCGATCCGGCCACTGATTGGCAGGGCGTGCACACGCTCGAAGAGACTCCGGGGTCTCACAATCCGTCCAACGGGTGGATTCAGAACACGAACAACTGGCCGTTCTCGGTGAGCGGTCCCACGAGTCCGAATCGGGAGGACTTTCCGGTCTACGTACAGCGCAGTGGGGAGAACGCCCGCGGACTACATGCCATACGGGTGCTCGAGGGAAAGACGGACTTCACGGTTCAGGGATTGATCGACGCCGCGTTCGACAGCTACATGACGTGGTTCGAGCCGATGATCCCGGCTCTGCTGGGTGACTACGACGCGCTCCCGGGGTCCGACTCCCGGAAGAGTCGACTCGCCGACCAGATCTCGCTGCTGAGGGACTGGGATCTACGCTGGGGCGTCGAGTCCATCGAGACCTCGTTGGCGATCTTCTGGGCCGATGCCCTCATGCGTCAGGCGGGTGACGCGGCCCAGAGCGCCGGAGTGTCGATCTCGGACTACATCGCCACGTCGGCGGCGGCCCGCCTTCGGCTGGAGGCTTTGGCCTCCGCAACGAATCGCTTGGCTGAGGACTTCGGTAGCTGGCGGACCCCTTGGGGGGAGATCAATCGATTCCAACGGCTCACCGGAGACATCGTCCAGCCGTTCAACGACGATGGCCCGAGTGCCCCCGTGGGCTTCGCGTCATCCCGCTGGGGCTCCTTGGCCTCATTCGGTGCGCGGCCGTACGAAGACACTAAGAGGTGGTACGGCACGAGCGGAAACAGCTTTGTGGCCGTAGTGGAATTCGGCGATCGCTTGCGGGCGCGGGCGGTCACGGCCGGTGGCCTGAACGACCAACCGTCATCGCCACACTTCAACGATCAGACGGAGCGCTACTCGACGGGAGATCTCCGAGAGGTCCGGTTCTACCGCGAGGACGTGGAAGCGAATGCCGAGCGGGAGTATCGGCCGGGAGGCTAGGACCTCGAGCGAAGAGACCGCATGCTACCGCCGAAAGACGAAGATGGTATTGTCGGACCGGAGAGTTACCGCCGAGGCCGTTACGAGCCCCGTGTCGACGCTCCCGTTGGGGCAGCTCACCGTGATGGCTCCATAGCTGTACGTGTACTCGCACTCCAAGGAGTTGTCGACTGTGGTCTCCACTCCGTCCTCCGTCGTGAGCAGAGTCAGTGCGACCCGGCAACTCGTGCCCTCACGTAGGATCAGGCTCCCGGCCGTAACCTCGGTCCTTGCGGGGCCCAGGCTGAGCAGCCTCCACGGAAGAGCTGCCCCGTTTACCGATTCGAGCGTGTAGGCGCCCGTCACGTCGATCTCGGTCGGGCCTAGACCGTCGCCCCGACAGCCGAGCAGGGAGAGGGCCGACAGAGCAACCAGTATCGTGCGGTGCATGGACTCCACTCTCATGGGTTCGCCCAGAGCGGACGGACGCTCTGCACGAGCGTAGGGGCCCCCAGGGGGGTTAGCAAGCCAGCGCGGGAACTCACCCACGCTCTGGTGAGTTCCTAGCGTGATGCCCAGGCAGGCGACCTGCTGGACCGAGGGACGGTGCGGACAATCATGAGACAGAGCCCTGCCAAGACGACGTTTGGACTTGTCGCCCTCGTCCTGATGACGACGGCGTGTGGTGAGTCAGCCGTGGTCGACCGCTTCCCTAAGCTCCAACGCGAAGAAGACGGCACCTGTAGCATTCCCGAGAGCCAGATCATGTCGGGAGGCGTTCCGATCGACGGGATTCCAGCCTTGTCCGATCCCGAGCTCGTCGGCGCCGCCGACCCGAACGCCAGCTACGTGCGAACGTGGGATCGCGTCATCGGCCTTCAGATCGACGGTACCTACATCGCGATCCCCCACAGTGTCCTGTGGTGGCACGAGATCGTGAACTTCAGTGCCTTTGAGACGCCCCTGGCTGTGACGTACTGTCCGCTCACGGGATCGAGTATGGTCTTCGATCGCACGGCCGCGGGCGGAGCCGAGTTCGGGGTTTCCGGTCTGCTCTTCAACAACAACCTGATTCTGTACGATCGCTCGGAGGACCAATCCTTATGGCCCCAGATGTTGCGGGGAGCGCGCTGTGGACCTCGCGACGGCCAGATGTTGGATATGGTGCCATCCATCGAGATGCGATGGGACTCGTGGGTGGAGCTTCATCCGGATACGAAGGTGATATCGATTGCCAGCTCGCTCAACCGCAACTACCAGCAGTACCCATATGGGGACTACGAGAGCCTGTATAACGACAGGACGCTGTTCCCGCAGGGTGACTTCGATGGACGTCGTCCGCCGAAGGAGCGCGTGCTGGGGATTCCCTATGCGGATGGAGGGGGCATGGCCTTCCCGTTCAACGCACTGGACTCGGGCGGAGACCGGGCGGTGGTCCACTCTCGGGTCGAAGGCAGGGAGATCGTCGTGTTCTGGGACCATGACTCCAAAGCCGCGGTAGCCTTCGAGACCACGCTCGAGGGTCAGGCTCTGGTCTTCGAGCTCGTTGAAGGACGGTACGTGGATGGACAGACGGGCAGTGAGTGGACTCTGGACGGACGGGCGATCTCAGGTGGCCTGGAAGGCCAGCAGCTGGTCCAGGTCACGAACGGTTATGTGGCGTTCTGGTTTGCGTGGGCCACCTTTATACCGACCACGGACCTGTGGCTGACCCAGCGGCCGGTGCCTGAACTTTCCGACTAGCGGCCATCTCTGGCCGGCACCGGGGGTGGCGCCCGGTTCTCGATCGCAGCAGCTTACCGTCCAAGTCCGCCGAGTGGGATCGTCAGGTCCACCACCCCTTACCAGCTCCCATTTGAACTGGTACCAATGCCCGTAGACGCCAATCCACTTCTCCTAGAACTCGAGCGCACGCCCTTCGACCGGATCGAGGCGTCGCATGTTGTACCGGGCGTCCGACAGATTCTGGACAGTGCGCGGGCGGCCATCGCAGAGCTCTGCTCGGGACCCCTCCCTCCGACCTACGTCGACACGATCGAGCGTCTCGACGACGTCATGGAGCGAGTGAAGACTCGTGTCGGTCCGGTCACGCACCTCTTGTCGGTCGCGGAGACGCCGGAGCTGCGAGAAGCGTTCAACAAGGTCTTGCCGGAGATCACGGAGTTCTGGACTCGGATCACGTTGAATGAGGCCTTGTGGATCCGTCTGAAGTCGTTCGCGGAGACGGATGAGGGACTGGGGCTGAGTGGAATCCGGCAACGTCATCTCGACACCGTGCTGCGAGACTTCAGGAGGGCCGGAGCGGACCTTTCCCCCGAGGGGAAGGACAGACTGAGCGCCATCCGCCTCGAGCTATCGCAGCTCCAGCGGAGATTTTCCGAAAACGTTCTCGACGCCACCAACGCGTATACGCTGCTAGTCACCGACGAGACTCGCCTCGAAGGCGTTCCTGTCGCCGATCAGCAAGAGGCCCGGCGCAAGGCCACCGAGGCCGGCAAGGAGGGCTGGCTTCTCACCCTCGACTACCCCTCGTTCGAACCGGTCGTCAAGTACGCGACGGACGGAAGCCTGCGTAAAGAGCTGTTCGACGCTTATGTGTCACGATGCCGGGAGGGCGAGTTCTCCAACGTGGCGATCATCGGGCGCCTTCTGGAGCTCCGCAGGGACCTTGCCGACGTGCTCGGCTACTCCGACTTCTCCGACTTCCGCCTGGAGGATCATATGGCGAAGACGGGGCAGGGGGCGTTCGAGTTCGTCGAAGAGCTGACTGGCCGGACGCGCCCGTATTGGGAGCGCGATCTCATGGAACTGCGTGTCCACGCGCGGGCTCTCGGCCTCGAGGATCTCTATCCTTGGGATGCGGCATTCGTGAGCGAGGACCTACGTCGTGAGCGATACGACATCGACGACGAGGTCATACGACCGTACTTCCCGCTGGAACGCGTGATGGACGGCCTGTTCGAGGTGGCCAGGCGGGTGTTCGGTCTCGTCGTGCGCCGACGTCACATCAAGGAAATATGGCACTCTGACGTGCTCTTCTACGACCTGTTGGACGCGGACGACGGCACTCACCTAGGATCGTTCTACGCGGACTGGCATCCTCGTCGGGAGAAGCGTCAGGGTGCCTGGATGAACGACCTGGCCACCGGCGGGCCCACGGGAGACGGATTCGAGCCGCACGTCGGGATCATCGCCGGGAACCTGACCCCGCCCAAGGGGGACCTCCCGTCGCTTCTCACGCATCGGGAGGTGGAGACGATCTTCCACGAGTTCGGGCACCTTCTTCATCATCTGACGTCTCGTGTGCCCATCGCCCCGATGGCAGGCATCAACGTGGCCTGGGACTTTGTCGAACTCCCCTCTCAGATCATGGAGAACTGGACGTGGGAGGCAGAGGCGCTACCCCTCTTCTCGGGCCACTATGAGACCGGAGAGCCGCTCCCCGAGGAGCTCTACGACCGGCTCCGGCGTGCGCGGCGTTTCATGGGTGGGTGGAGGCAGATGCGGCAACTGTCTTTCGGATTCCTCGACCTTCGGCTACACCGCGACGAGACGTCGCCGACAGAAGGAGAGGTCATGGCGCACATCGAAGGGCTTCTGGCGGGCTACATGCCGTGCCCCGCCTTCGCGAGCGCCCACACGACGGCCTCGTTCACGCACATCTTCTCGGGCGGGTATGCAGCCGCATACTACTCGTACCTTTGGTCCGAGGTTCTGGAGGCCGATGCCTTTGGGCGGTTCAAACAAGAAGGGATCTTCAACCGGGAGGTCGGAAGGGCTTATCTGGACTGTATTCTGACCAGGGGCGACAGCGAAGAGCCCGAAATCCTCTTCCGTGACTTCATGGGTCGGGACCCCGATCAGCAGGCCCTGCTCGAGCGCAATCTTGGGCCACCTCTCGAGGAGGCTGCTCAAGGCTCGGCGTCGTAGCCGGAACCCGTGCTTTTCGGGGCTTGATGACCTTTTATCTAGTCGTTAGCTTACCAAGCTCGCCTGGAAAAGGCCGCCTACGTCGGGCGGCTTGCTTTGTTCCGGGGTAACGAGGTCGCGGGGTAGAGGCCCCGGATCGGTATCTGGTGGGGTACCGAAGCGGTCAAACGGGGCAGACTGTAAATCTGCTGGCTAAGCCTTCGTAGGTTCGAATCCTACCCCCACCACTAGAGTCCCATGACGATAAGCTTTGCGGGAGTAGCTCAGTTGGCTAGAGCATCAGCCTTCCAAGCTGAGGGTCGCGGGTTCGAGTCCCGTCTCCCGCTCTTAATAGTAGGAAGCGAAGGGAGTGCGAGACGAGACGGGGTTCCCGTCTCCCGCTCGGTTGTAGAGCGCTCAGTAGGAGCGTTCCAGTGGGTGGCGCTCCGATAGCTCAGTGGTAGAGCGCCTCCTTGGTAAGGAGGAGGTCCCGGGTTCAAATCCCGGTCGGAGCTCTTTAGGAGCTCTTCAGGTGTTGCGGCACAATTAAGGGAGCGATCCAACCCAACGAGGGGAACCATGGGTAAAGTAAAGTTCGAGCGCACGAAGCCACACGTGAACGTGGGTACGATTGGTCACGTCGATCATGGAAAGACGACGCTGACGGCTGCGATCACGGCTACGCAAGCGAAGAAGTTCGGCGGAGACGCGATCTCGTTCGACAACATCGACAAGGCGCCCGAAGAGCGGGAGCGTGGGATCACGATCGCGACGGCTCACGTGGAGTACGAGACGGCGAACCGTCACTACGCACACGTGGACTGCCCGGGCCATGCGGACTACGTAAAGAACATGATCACGGGAGCGGCGCAGATGGACGGCGCGATTCTCGTGGTGAGCGCGGCGGACGGACCGATGCCTCAGACACGCGAGCACATTCTGCTGGCCCGTCAGGTGAACGTACCGTACGTCGTGGTCTTCCTGAACAAGGTGGACATGGTAGACGACGACGAGCTGTTGGAGTTGGTGGAGCTAGAGGTGCAGGAGCTACTGAGCGAGTACGGGTTCCCGGGCGACGACACGCCTATCATACGCGGGAGCGCACTGAAGGCGATGGACGCGGAGGGCGAAGGGCCGGACGTGGATTGCATCGCGGAGCTGATGGACGCGATCGACAGCTACATCCCGCAGCCTGAGCGAGACATCGACAAGCCGTTCCTGATGCCTGTAGAGGACGTGTTCTCGATCACGGGCCGGGGCACGGTAGCGACGGGCCGGATCGAGCGCGGGATCGTGAAGCAGGGCGAAGAGGTGGAGCTGGTCGGGATGGGCGCGGACCGAAAGACGGTGGTGACGGGAGTGGAGATGTTCCGCAAGCTGCTGGATGAGGGTCGAGCGGGAGACAACGCGGGTCTTCTGCTTCGTGGAGTGGGCAAGGACGAGATCCAGCGCGGCCAGGTGTTGGCCAAGACGGGCTCGATCACGCCGCACACGAAGTTCAAGGGCGAGGTCTACGTTCTGACGAAGGAAGAGGGCGGACGTCACACACCGTTCTTCGACGGCTACCGTCCTCAGTTCTACTTCCGGACGACGGACGTGACGGGTGCCGCGAATCTGCCGGAGGGCGTGGAGATGGTGATGCCGGGCGACAACGTGCAGATGGAAGTGGAGTTGATCACGCCGATCGCTATGGACGAGCAGTTGAGGTTCGCGATCCGTGAAGGCGGGCGCACGGTGGGGTCGGGCGTTGTTACGGAGATTATCGAGTAGGTAGGGATTCGAATTTGATCGCGCCGCGACTCGGAGCTGACGCTACTGCCGCTTCGCGGCAGACCCTCGCTGCGGCGCGATCAAATTCGAATCCTTCGGACATGCGTCACTCCGGTACTACGCCGGACGGTCGCGCGGGCTTGGCGGGAAGGACGTCCGTTGCACGCCCACGCGGCGGCTTATTGAGGGCTTGGGCAGGTAGGTAGGGAGGTACGAAGCAAAGAGCTAGATGGAACGAGAGGTGGGGTGCTGGTTGCCCCGAGGAACACACGGGTAGCGGCGGAGCGAAGTTTTCTTCCGCAGCGTCCCGTCACCACGGTGTAGCGGAGGAAGGAAGCTTCGCTCAAGCCGCGGTACACGAAGCAGCAGCGGGGCCAACACCCCGCGACGAGAGGAAGACATGGCTAGAGAGAAGATTATCCTCGCTTGTACAGACTGCGAGGAGCGGAACTACCACACTGCGAAGAACAAGCGCTTGCATCCGGAGCGGGTGGAGCAGCGTAAGTACTGCCCGCGGTGCAAGACGCACACGGCTCACAAAGAGACCAAGTAGCTATGGCTATCGGTGAGAAAATTGCGAGCACTCGGGACTTCGTCGAGGAGTGCTGGGAGGAGCTGGGCAAGGTAACTTGGCCCGACTACGAGCAGCTCAGGAGTGCCACCCTTGTTGTCATCGGATTCGTGATCCTCATCGCGGCTATCCTCTGGATGATGGACGTGGTTTCGCGGACCGTAATCGGCTTCATCATGGGCCTCTTCGGGGCTTGAGTGACGCGCATATGATCATGGCTCACTCCAAGTGGTATGCGATCCAGACCTACTCAGGGCATGAGAACAAGGTCCAGAAGCTGATTCAGCGTCGCATTGAAGAGGGGGGCGCTGAGGACGAGGACAAGGAGATCAGGGACGTCGTCGTCCCGACTCAGGACGTGGTCGAGATTCGCAACGGAAAGCGGGTCACGGTCACGAAGCGGCTGTACCCCGGATACGTGTTGGTGAACATGGACCTGAACGAGAGGACCATGCACACCATCAACAACATCCAGGGTGTCATCAAGTTCGTCGGTGCTGGAAAGTCGCCGCAGCCTCTGCACGAAGAAGAGATCAACAAGATTCTCGGCATCGAAGTGGAAAGAGAAGACGACGGCACTCAGGAGGAGATCCCGTTCCACGTCGGGCAGGTGGTCGAGATCATGCAGGGTCCGTTCAGTGACTTCTCCGGCACGGTCCAGGAGATCTACGAGGAAAAGGGCAAGGTCAAGGTCGAGGTGTCGCTCTTCGGGCGGCCGACCTCGGTCGAATTGGATTACACGCAGCTGAAGGGGTTCTAAGAACCTTTTCGGCAACGTCTCGGGATTAGAAAATGGCGAAGAAGGTCATCGGTCTTATCAAGCTCCACGTCTCGGGTGGTCAGGCGAACCCTGCTCCCCCAGTGGGCCCCGCGTTGGGCCAGCACGGCGTGAACATCATGGAGTTCTGCAAGCAGTTCAACTCCAAGACTCAGCAACAGCCCGGGGTGACGATTCCGGTGGAGATCACGGTCTATGCGGACCGCTCCTTCACCTTCATTACCAAGACCCCGCCCGCCTCCTTCCTTATCAAGAAGGCTGCGGGTCTGCAGAAGGCGTCGGGTGAGCCCAACCGCGAAAAGGTGGGCAAGGTCAGCAGGAAGCAGCTCGAGGAGATCGCCGAGACCAAGTGGGTCGATCTGAACACGCAGGACATGGATGCCGCGGTCCGGATGCTTTCCGGCACAGCCCGCTCCATGGGCATCGAGGTAAGAGGATAACGATAGCAAAAACGCCATGAATAACGCTCACGGGGTCGATCGGGATTTTCCCACAGCGACCATCTGAGAGCGAAGCGAACAGCAGGGAGCGAGGAGATAATCCCGCTCGACCCCGCTGCCCAGTCCATTGACCACCTGGTGCGAGCCGCCACGGGTGGGAGGATGAACGAGCCGGCTCAGAGCTATGCCAAAACACGGTAAGAGATTCCGTGACGCCAAGGCCAAGGTGCCTGTAGGCGTCCAGTTCAAGCCCGACGAAGCGGTCCAGATGGTCAAGGATCTGGCGTCGGCAAAATTCAACGAGACCGTCGAGGTCGCGACATGCTTGAACGTCGATCCCCGGAAGGCCGATCAGATCGTTCGAGGCACCGTCGTCCTGCCGCACGGCACAGGTAAGACCGTGCGAGTGCTGGTCATCGCACAGGGCGAGAAGGAGACCGAGGCGACCGAAGCGGGTGCGGACTTCGTGGGCGTGGAATACGTCGACAAGATCCAGCAAGGCTGGATCGACTTCGATGTGTGCGTCGCGACTCCGGATCTGATGGGAAAGGTGGGTCCCCTCGGTCGTATTCTCGGCCCCCGGGGACTCATGCCGACTCCCAAGGGTGGTACGGTGACCTTCGACGTAGGTCGCGCCGTCAAGGAGATCAAGGGCGGAAAGATCGAGTACCGCGTGGACAAGACCGGGAACGTGCACGTTCCCATCGGCCGTGTCTCATTCGAGCCCGATCAGCTGCATGACAATCTGGGCGCCATCATGGATTCCATCGTTCGGGCCAAGCCGTCAGCGGCCAAGGGTACGTACGTGAAGAGCGTTACGATCTCGAGCACCATGGGGCCCGGCGTGGCAATCGATCCGAACCTGTTTCTTCGCCGGAGCAAATAGATGAACCGCACCCAAAAAGAAGCCTTCGTCGCGGACTTCCGCGACAAAGTCGGAAAGGCTCCGGTCATGTACCTGACCGATTTCTCCGGATTGGACGTGAAGTCCATGACGACCCTTCGGCAGAACCTCAAGGCTTCCGGGGCCGAGTACCTGGTGGTGAAGAATCGCCTGGTAAAGCGGGCCCTCGAAGATCTCGACCTGCCCGACATTACCGAGGCCCTGCTCGGCCCCACCGGGGTCGTCTTGGGCTACGGGGGAGTCGTCGAGCCCGCGAAGGTCATCAGTGACTTCGCCAAGGAACACGGCGACAAGCCGGTGTTCAAGCTCGGCGTGCTCGACAACAAAGTGGTTTCGGCCGACGAGATAAAACGCCTGGCCAAGCTGCCCCCCCGGGAGCAGCTGCTCGCCGAGTTGGCCGGAGCCTTCGAGGCGCCGATGGCCATGCTGGCGACCGCAATGGAGGGCAAGCTCCAGGAGATGTCTGGTCTCCTGGACGCTCTCAAGGATCAGAAGGAGGCCGAGGGGGAATAGCCTCCTGGCATATCAGGTAACAACGGGAATTCACACCCAGCCCTGTGCAGAGACGGGGTGAACTGAGGAGAGAGCCACGACCATGGCTACCAACCAAGAAGAGCTTCTCGAGACCATCGGCAACATGACCGTCCTCGAGCTGTCGGAGTTCGTCGACGCGTTCAAGGACAAGTTCAACGTCACCGCAGTGGCCGCCCCTGTGGCCGTTACAGGCGGACCGGCTGCCGGCGCCGAGGTCGCTGAAGAACAAGACGAGTTCGACGTCGTGCTCGAAGGCGTGGGCGACAAGAAGATCCAGGTTATCAAGGTGGTCCGCGAGGTCACTAGCCTGGGCCTGAAGGAAGCCAAAGAGGTCGTCGACAGTGCCCCGAGCACCGTCAAGGAGGCCGTCACGAAGGACGAGGCCGAGCAGATCAAAGCGAAGCTGGAGGACCAGGGCGCAACGGTAGCCCTGAAGTAGGTCACACCTGTGACGTCACCTCTCGGTTCGGCTGAGAGACGTCGGGTGAGCCCCGCCGGTGGTGGGGCTTATCACCGCAGGGCCAACTCGCGTCGGTCCCTGGAGACGTACGTGTACGTCCCCGGGTCCGTTCGCTTCTTCTGTTGTTGAACACGTGCTTGTTCGGCCTCCCTTCGGAGTCCGAGCCGCCAAAGGGGGCAACCCTTGGATATTAGGAAAGATGATCGTGCGGTAGTGAGCTTTGCGAAGCTCAAGCGGGTCATGCCGATGCCCAATCTGTTGGACGTCCAACTCCGCTCATTCGAGAAGCTCGTGGAGCAGGACGTAGATCCCGCGGAGCAGTGGGACTTCGGCCTGGACCGGGTATTCGCAGAGATCTTCCCCATCTCCGACGTGAACGAGAACTTCACGCTCGAGTACGTCACGGCTTCTCTGGGTGAGCCGAAGTACTCGGTCGAGGAGTGTATCGAGCGGGACATGACGTATGCGGCGCCCCTCAAGGCGAAGCTGCGTTTGATCGTTTGGGAGCAGCTGGAAGACGGGGGCGAGAAATGCCCCGGCGACATCATCGAGAAGGAGGTCTATCTCGGTGACCTGCCCCTCCTGACCGAGTTGGGCACCTTTATCATCAACGGTGCCGAGCGCGTCGTGGTGAGCCAGCTGCATCGCTCCCCGGGCGTGGTGTTCGAGGAGAACATCCACCCCAACGGATCGAAGCTGCACAGCGCCCGCATCATCCCCTTCCGGGGCTCGTGGGTCGAGTTCACCATCGATATCAACGACATCTGTTACGTCCACATCGACAAGAAGAAGAAGTTTCCGGCCACGGCGCTGCTCAGGGCGTTCGGCTACGGGACGGACGCTGACGTCTACCAGATCTTCTTCACCACGAAGAATGTGGACCCCCGCGCCGTCGACAAGCAGGGCACCAAGGAGTGTCTCGGCTCGATCATCGCCGAGGAGATCATCGATCTCGAGACCGGTGAGGTTCTGATCGAAGAGTCCACCGAGATCGACGAAGAGGTGGCAGAGCTTCTCGACCGGACCGGCCGTAAGAGGATCAAGATCTACGCCAGCGAGAAGGACACCGGTCGCGGCGAGAGCCCCATCATCAAGAATACGCTCCGCAAGGATCCCACGGACAGCGAAGAAGAGGCGCTCAACGCCATCTACTCGCTCCTGCGGCCCGGCGACGCACCGAACATGGAGACGGCCCGGGCAGCGCTGGAGCGCGTCTTCTTCAACCCCAAGCGTTACGACCTCGGCCGCGTAGGCCGTTATAAGATCAACAAGCGCCTCGGCGTGGACGCGCCCGGGCACGAGACGGTCCTCACCAAAGAGGACTTCGTCGAGATCCTCCGGTACCTCATCGAGCTGAGCGAGGGCCGCGGAAGCACTGACGATATCGACCACCTCGGCAACCGCCGGGTCAGGACCGTGGGCGAGCTCATCGCGAACCAATTCTCGGTGGGCTTATCCCGGATGGCACGGCTCGTCAAAGAGCGCATGTCCATCAACACGGATCCGGACAAGGTCAACATCGACGACTTGGTGAACGCCCGCACGGTCTCCGCGGTCATCCAGGCCTTCTTCGGCTCGTCTCAGCTCAGCCAGTTCATGGATCAGACGAATCCGCTTGCGGAGCTGACTCACAAGCGGCGCCTGTCTGCGCTGGGCCCCGGTGGCCTTACACGAGAGCGCGCCGGCTTCGAAGTCCGCGACGTGCACTACTCCCACTACGGCCGCATGTGTCCGATCGAGACCCCTGAGGGTCCCAACATCGGGCTCATCACCTCCCTCACTACATACAGCCGAATCAACGAGCTGGGCTTCGTGGAGACTCCGTATCGGAAGGTGGTGAAGAACCGGGTCACCACCGACATCGAGTGGCTCTCGGCCAACGAAGAGGAGGAGGTCCGAATCGCGCAGGCCAACGCGCCGCTGGACGACAAGGGAAATTTCGTCAACGAATTCGTGCTCTGTCGTGAGCGGGGAGACTTTCCGCTGCTCCGCCCCGGGGACATCGACTACATGGACGTGGCGCCCGACCAGCTGGTATCCGTGGCTGCGGCGCTGATCCCGTTCCTGGAGCACGACGACGCTAACCGGGCCCTCATGGGCTCGAACATGCAGCGCCAGGCGGTGCCGCTCCTCTACACGGATGCGCCGCTCGTGGGTACCGGCCTCGAATTCAAGGTGGCCAGAGACGCGGGTGCGGTGATCACGGCTCGCCGCGGAGGACGGATCGTGCACGTGACGGCCGACGAGATCGTCATCGACACCGGCACCGTCATGCCGGGCAAGACCGATCAGCCGCTGGCCAAACTTGCCCAGTACGATCGCTACCGTCTCAAGAAGTTTTGGCGTACCAACCAGGACACGGCGATCAACCAGCGACCGCTGGTGAAGGAGGGCGAACAGATCAACCCGGGCGACATCATCGCCGACGGGCCTTCGACCGACAGCGGGGAGTTGGCGCTGGGTCGTAACGTCGTCGTCGCCTTCATGCCCTGGTACGGATACAACTACGAGGACGCCATCGTCATCAGCGAAAAGCTGGTGAAGGAGGACGTCTTCACGTCGATCCACATTCAGGAGCTCGAGCTCCACGTGCGGGATACCAAGCGCGGGATGGAGGAGATCACCCGCGAGATTCCGAACGTGGCCGAGGAGAGCCTGGTCGATCTGGATGAGCGTGGAATCGTCCGAGCCGGCGCGCGCCTTACCAGTGGCGACATCCTGGTGGGCAAGATCACGCCGAAAGGTGAGACCGAGCTCTCACCCGAGGAGAAGCTTCTGACCGCCATCTTCGGTGAGAAGGCCAAGGACGTGAAGGACTCGTCCCTGCGCGTGCCTCCGGGAATGAGCGGCACCGTCATCGACGTAAAGATCTTCTCACGACGCATCGACGATCCGCTTCTGGAGAAGGAGCACGGAGCGCGCATCGGTGAGCTTCGCCAGCAGGAGCGCGAGGAGATCAATCGCATCAGCGCGGCTCGGGATGAGGAGCTCCGTGAGGTCCTCCACCTGAACACCGTGGCTCTGGCCCTCAAGAAGGGAACGGTCGAACCGTTCTTCAAGGAGGGCTTCAAGCTCACCAAGGAGATTCTGGAAGAGCTGAAGTTCAACAAGCTCGATCTCAGCACCCTCAAGGTGAAGAGTAAGGACGCCAGTGGGCGCCTCCGGCGTGTGGTCGACGAGGCCCAGAACCGTATCGAGCGGGTGAAGGCGAAGACTGAAGAACAGATCGACAAGGTCTTCCAGCCCGACGAGCTCCCGCCTGGGGTGGTCCAACTCGCCAAGGTGTACATCGCCGAGAAGCGAAAGATCTCCGTGGGCGACAAGATGGCCGGACGGCACGGCAACAAGGGCATCATTGCGCGGATCGCTCCCGAGGAGGACATGCCGTTCCTTCCCGACGGGACACCCGTCGAGATCGTACTCAACCCTCTGGGCGTGCCCTCACGCATGAACGTAGGACAGGTCCTGGAAACGCACCTTGGATGGGCGGCGCATGTCCTCGGATTCGAGGCAAAGACGCCGGTCTTCCAGGGGGCTTCAGAGGATGAGGTTGGGCTCCTTCTCAAGGTTGCCGCGCTCCGGTGGGCCCACCAATGCTTGGACATCAAGGCGGAGATGCCGGCCCTCGACGCCGAGTCCACGACCGGGCTCATCGACCTGGCTCACGACCTGCCTCCCAAGGAGGTGGGCGCCAGCAACGGGAACGGGGAAGACCTGTCCAAGAGCGGTATCGGACGGACCCTGGATGCGTACCTGAGCCTCAAGCTCTCCAAGCCTCAGGCCGCCTTCTTCGACGGGCTTCGGGACTACCTGGTCCAAGCGGGCAAGGAGCTGTCCGAGCGCAAGGACGGAACGTTCTCGGAAGAATTCCCGGCCGTCGCGCATCTGAATCGAAAGCAGAAGCTGGACGAAGGGCTCGACGCGGCCTCTCGTGAGATCATGATGGCAGCGAGCATTTTGCCCAACGGAAAGGTCTACCTGAGGGACGGACGCAGCGGACGTCAATTCGACTTCCCCGTGACCGTCGGCATGATCTACATGCTCAAGCTCAGCCATTTGGTGGACGACAAGATCCATGCACGGAGCATCGGACCCTACTCCCTGGTTACGCAGCAGCCACTGGCCGGTAAGGCCCAGTTCGGTGGGCAGCGATTCGGGGAGATGGAGGTCTGGGCGCTCGAGGCGTACGGAGCCGCACACACGCTCCAGGAGATCCTCACGGTGAAGTCTGACGATGTAACGGGCCGCTCCAAGGTCTATGAGGCCATCGTGAAGGGAGACAACCTTCCGCAACCCGGCATTCCGGAGTCATTCAACGTGCTTGTAAAAGAGCTGCAGGCCCTCGGCCTGAGCGTAACTCTCGGCCGGGAGGAATAGACGATGATCGATTTCCCAAGGTCCAGAGAGCAGCGCTCCGCGGACTTCGACTTCATCCAGATCAGGATCGCCTCTCCAGAGCAGATCCGCTCCTGGTCGTTCGGTGAGGTGACGAAGCCCGAGACCATCAACTACCGGTCCTTCAAGCCGGAGCGCGACGGGCTGTTCTGCGAGCGCATCTTCGGTCCGGTCAAGGACTGGGAGTGCCACTGCGGAAAGTTCAAGCGGATCCGATTCCGTGGACACGTCTGCGATCGCTGCGGAGTGGAGGTCACGCTCTCCAAGGTGCGCCGTGAGCGTATGGGCCACATCGAGTTGGCCGTGCCGATCTGCCACATCTGGTTCTTCAAGACGTTGCCCAGCCAGTTGGGATACCTGGTCGGGATGACGCTGCGGGACCTGGAGAAGGTGATCTACTACGCGTCGTACGTGGTGGTGCACCCCGGTAAGCAGGACGTCGAGTTCCTCGAGCTCCTCGACGAGGACGAGTATTACGACCTGCGCGTGAAGTCGCGCGATAAGGGAGACGAGCGCTTCAAGGCCGAGATCGGTGCCGAGGCGGTTCGCACGCTTCTGAAGATGCTCGACAGCCCCGAGCGCCGGATCAACGATCGCAACTCCGACGGCAAGGGCCTAGATCGCCTTGCGACCTGGTTACGTATCGAGATCGCTACGGAGACGTCACAACACCGCAAGAAGAAGAAGCTGAAGCGGCTTAAGGTCGTCGACGCCCTTCGTCACTCGGGGGACAGTGCGGACACACGGAACCGCCCCGAGTGGATGATCATGGATGTGGTTCCCGTGATTCCGCCCGACCTTCGGCCGCTGGTTCCGTTGGACGGTGGCCGGTTCGCCACCTCCGACCTGAACGACCTGTACCGTCGGGTCATCAACCGGAACAACCGGCTCAAGAAGCTGATCGACATGCGTGCTCCGGAGGTCATCCTCCGCAACGAGAAGCGCATGCTACAGGAGGCTGTCGACGCACTCTTCGACAACGGACGGCGCTCGAAGGCCATTCGCGGCAGGGGTAAGCGTCCGCTCAAGTCCCTGTCCGACATGCTCAAGGGCAAGCAGGGACGCTTCCGCCAGAATCTGCTCGGAAAGCGGGTCGACTACTCCGGCCGTTCGGTCATCGTGGTCGGTCCCGAGCTCAAGCTGCATCAGTGCGGTCTACCCAAGGCCATGGCCGTGGAGCTCTTCAAGCCCTTCATCATTCATGAGTTGGAGAAACGCGGCGAGGCCGAGACCGTCAAGAGAGCCAAGAAGATCGTCGAGCGTGACGATCCCAAGGTCTACGAAGTCCTCGAGGACATCATCAAGGACCACCCGGTCCTGCTCAACCGGGCCCCGACGCTACACCGCTTGGGCATTCAGGCGTTCGAGCCCGTGCTCGTGGAGGGGAAGGCCATCCGGATTCATCCGCTCGTGTGCGCGGCGTTCAACGCCGACTTCGACGGGGACCAGATGGCCGTTCACGTGCCTCTGTCGTTCGAGGCGCAGCTCGAGGCCCGAGTGCTCATGCTGTCGAGCAACAACATCCTTCTGCCGTCCAACGGCCGGCCGGTGGCAGCACCGTCGCAGGACATGGTCATCGGTGGTTACTACCTGACCAAGCCGGCCCTGGCCATCTCGGATCTGGAAGAAGTGGCGTACAACAGCAAGGCGCCCAAGAACGCCCGTACCGCGGCTGAAGAGGGCCTGAACGAGATCTTCGCCGAAGCGTCTCACTTCTCAACGTTCGGTGAGGTGGAAATGGGACTGGAGGGCGGTTGGCTCCAGTTCAACAGCCCGTGCTGGTACTGGGTGGACAAACACCCCGACGAGGAGGGGGACCACGACGGTAGCTGGCTCAAGACCACGGCCGGCCGCGTGATGTTCAACTCGATCATCCCGCCGGAGCTCGGTTTCTTCAACCAGACCTTCGGCAAGAAGGAGCTGGGAGATCTCATCTTCGAGTGTACCTCGGTGGGGCTGAGCCGTACGACGGAGTTCCTCGACCAGCTGAAGGACTTCGGTTTCCGGTACGCCACCATGGGCGGCGTGAGCGTGGGGATCTCAGATCTGGAGGTTCCTGAGGAGAAGCTGGAGATCCTGCAGGAGGCCAGTGAGCAGGTGGCCCGCTTCCAGAAGGCTTATTCCAGCGGGTACATCTCCAACGGTGAGCGGTACAACAAGGTCATCGACACCTGGACCCACGCCAACAACGACGTGGCCGACGCCATGGTCAGACGGTTGGAGCGCTCCCAAGAGGGCTTCAACCCCGTCTACATGATGATGACCTCCGGGGCGCGGGGTAACCGCGATCAGATGCGACAGCTTTCCGGAATGCGTGGCCTCATGGCCAAGCCCCAGAAGAAGCTGACCGGTGGCATCGGTGAGATCATCGAGAGTCCGATCAAATCGAATTTCCGAGAGGGCCTGTCCGTGGTGGAGTACTTCATCTCCACCCACGGCGCGCGCAAGGGACTTGCCGACACGGCGCTGAAGACGGCTGATGCGGGTTACCTCACGCGCCGTCTCGTCGACGTCGCCCAGGACGTGACCATCATGCAGGACGACTGCGGCACCATCCTCGGCCTCGATATGACCGCCCTCAAGGAGGGTGAGGACATCATCGAGCCCCTCCCGGACAGAATCGTGGGCAACGTCGCTCTCGAGGATGTCTATGATCCCATCGACGGGGAGCTTCTGGTCGAGGCCGGCCAGCTCATCGAAGAGGAGACCGCGGAGGATATTGAAGCTGCCGGGATTCAGCTCGTGAAGATCCGGTCGGTGTTGACATGTGAGTCCAAGCGGGGACTCTGCCACATGTGTTATGGCCGCAACCTGGCCACCATGAAGCTCGTGGACATCGGCGAGGCAGTAGGGATCTTGGCCGCCCAATCGATCGGTGAGCCGGGCACGCAACTCACGCTACGGACGTTCCACATCGGAGGAACGGCTGCCCGCATCGCGGCTCAGACACAGCGTCGCTCGAAGATCGACGGTGTGGTGTCTCTGGAACGGGTCACGACGGTTATGACGCCGAACGACGAGCTGATCGTAACATCACGCGAGGGGCAGATCGTGCTCAAGACGGCTGAAGGCCAGATTCGCAGTCGCCTGAGCGTTCCGTACGGTGCGACCCTGGCTGCTGAAGAGGGACAGGTTATCGAGTCCGGCGACCAGCTCTTCAGCTGGGACCCGTACTCCGAGCCGATCGTGGCCGACTCCGGCGGAGTCGTGAACTTCCTAGACATCGTCGGTGATCAGACCATGCGGGAAGAGCTCGACGAGTCCACGGGTCGTCGCCAGATGACGATCATTGAAGACAGGAACAAGAAGCTCCACCCAACCATTCAGATCCGGAAAGACACGAAGAAGGCCGAGAAGCTCCGCGAGTTTATCATCCCCGTGGGAGCCCAGCTTACCGTTCGAGACGGTGAGAAGATCAACCCCGGCGACACGATCGCGAAGATCAGTCGCGAGGTCTACAAGACCAGGGACATCACCGGTGGCCTTCCCCGTATCGCGGAGCTTTTCGAGGCCCGCCGCCCGAAGGATCCTGCGGTCATCACGGAGATCGATGGCACGGTGCGCTTCGGCGACATCAAGCGAGGCAAGCGAGAGGTCATCGTGACGCCTGAGACGGAAGAGGGAGAAGAGAGGGCCTATCCGGTGCCCGTCGGTAAGCACATGCGGGTGCACGAGGGTGACCGGGTGCGGGCGGGTGACCGTCTGTCCGAGGGTCCGATCAACCCGCATGACATCCTGAAGATCAGAGGCCCGCGGGCCGTGCAGGAGTACCTGCTCAACGAGATTCAGGAGGTCTACCGACTGCAGGGCGTAAAGATCAACGATAAGCACATCGGTGTGATCGTCCGGCAGATGCTCCAGAAAGTTCGCATCATCGATCCAGGTGAGACACAGCTGCTCGAGGGAGAGAACGTCGACCGCGTCGAGTTCCGCGAGGTCAACAGCAAGTCGATCAAGGATGGCAAGAAGCCGGCTCGTTCCGAGCCCTTACTGCTCGGGATCACCAAGGCCAGCCTCACCACCGAGTCGTTCATCTCGGCAGCTTCCTTCCAGGAGACGACCCGGGTGCTCACGGACGCAGCGGTCCGCGGTGCCAGGGACGACCTGAAGGGACTGAAGGAAAACATCATCATCGGTCACCTCATCCCGGCCGGTACCGGCATCCATCGTTATCAGGACGTGGAGTTCATGGTCGAGCAGTCGTTCTACGAAGAAGAGATCCTGCCGTTGGCGGATCCGAGTGAGCTCGTAGCCGGGTTGGAAGAGGTTACTGCGGACTGAGTAATCGGGGAGAGGCTCGTCGCCTTCCGCTCCGCGCGGACGCTACGCTCTGCGGCGTTGCCGCAGACCCGCGCTTCGGGAAGGCGACGAGCCTCTCCCCGGTTGACGGCTTGGGGGCGTCGGGCACCTCTACCGAGGTAGTACCGGCGCTCTCTCGGATCTTCCACGTTGGCTTTTAGCGGGGGCGTATAGGTCCATGAAGGGGGTCGATCCTGCGATCGATTTTGTTACCGAAGTTCTGGCGGGGCGTGCGCCGTTTGAACTTGGACCTGCCGGGCCTGATCGGGATCGGACTCTGGAGCTTCTGGCGTTTCATCGCTTGATCGGGCTCTGGTATGCGGAGGCCCGAGGGTCGGCATCCGATGAGGCCGGATCGTCTGAGCCTGGGGGCGAGGTGGACTCGGAGTGCCGGGCTCGCCTCAAGGACCAGTACCTTCGGACGGGACTCCACTCCACGCTCGTCCTCGAGTCTGCTCAACGGGCGGGTGCGGCTCTTTCCCGTGAGGGCATCCGCTCCATCGTGTTCAAGGGTGCGGCGCTCCTGCAGAATGGCACCTACGGGCAGCCGGCGGCGCGCAGCCTGGACGACACCGACCTGCTGATCCCCGAGGCTGCGGCAGGTGCTGCGGTTCGGGCTTTGCAAGCTGTGGGGTTCGAACCTTGGGTCGAGTGGGATGAAAACCGTATTGGGTGGCTGCCCGCTTTCACGTTCTCCGACGGTCAGGCGCCGAATGGCATGTCGATCAGCCTCGACCTGCACTGGCGCACCCCCTACACGTCGTTCCGCAGTGGCTCGGATGAGGAACCCGGGACTTTGTGGGAGGGGGCCGACCTCGAGGCGGGGCTGCCGGCCGAGGAGCCGCACTTTCTGCTCCTGGTCGAGCACTTTTTGAAGCACCTGCGTGTCGTGGCGCATGTGAGGGCGCTGGGCGATCTGGTCCGGTCGCTGGATCGTATATCGAAGCCCGAGCTCCTGGCCGGTCTAGCCGATCGGCGTGGGAGCCTGCGTGGGTTGCGGGTCATGCTGGCCTTTCTCAGGGACGGGTTGCGGGTGCGTGTACCGGGGGAGGTTCTTTCCGCCGCTGGCGTGCCCGGGAAGATGCCTCGAGCGGCTTCGAAGTTGCTGGATCGATCGCGCCTCTTCGGCACGGAGCCGCCCGTGTCGGGCGGCCGAATCCACGGGCTGTGGCTCCAGTGGGCCTTCGCAGGATCGCCCTCGGTGATGGTACGTGATGCCTACGACGTGGTGTTGCCCCCCGCGTCCTGGCTGCGACATCGCTATCCGGAGGTCTCGACCGCATGGAGCCGCCGGCGCCTTCACCATATCAAGACCGTCGCGACCTGGCTGATGGGTCGGGGCGTGTCGCCCCTTTCTCCGAATCAGGAGTTCGAGGAGTGAGGGTTCGCTTCTCGTTCGAGGGTGCCGAGACCGAGGTCGTTGTCTCGGATCCCGCGCTCGCTCCCTCAGTGGCGATGCTGTTCCCGGATGGTCGGGTAGAAGAGTTGGTGGAGTCTGGGCTCGGAGCCACGGTCATGCGTGTGACTGCGGGGCCCGCCGGGTACGATTTTTTGTCCCACCAGGGTCGTTCGACGTTCGACTCCGTTCCCGATCTCCTCGCGGCAGTGGAGTTCGCTGTTGTGATGGACCTGCTTGCAAAAGATGGTCGGGGCACTCATCTGCATGCCGCCGCCGCCGTGACCCCGTACGGTGCCATGTTGGTCTCCGGTCCTTCCGGGGCGGGCAAGTCCAGTTTGGCGTTGGCATGGTCCTTGGCGGGTTATCCCCTTCTTGGCGACGACGTGGTTCGCTTGGACGAGAATGGCCTCCTCGGGCCCTTCCCAAGGTTGCTCAAGGTCCGCCCAGACCTCGTGACGGAACACGGGCTCGCGCTGGCGGCCACGCCGGCGTGGGACCCGGGGAGCGATGAGGCGTGGTTCGACCCGACGACCGCGGGGGGTTGGGCGTCCGCCGGTTGTCGCGCAGCGCTGGTCGCCCGCATAGAGTATGGTGCCGGAGATAGAGTGCACATCCGAGAGGAAGAGACAGGTGAGGGGCTACGCCTCCTTCTGGATGCCGTACAGACCACGGGCTTACGCAGGGAGCAGAGTATGGACCGCATCATCGCTCTGTTGGAGGGTGCACGGGTCTTCGCCGTCCGCTTCGGATCGTCTTACGAGGCGGCCCGTGAACTGGCCGAGATGGTCGGGGGGGGTGGGTTGGCCGGGGAGGATGTGGTTCCGCCGGTTCGGGATGATCCCGCGTCTGGAATCGAACCGTGACGGAGTCCGCCGTCCCCCTCGAGGCCGATCACCCCAGAGCGAGGGAAGACGCTGTCTTCCGATCGCTCGGGAGGGAGTGGGTCATCTACGATCCCCGTACCCGGCTCCTGCATGTGCTCAATACGACAGCTGCTCTGGTATGGTCTTTCTGCGACGGCACGAGGTCCCCGGAAGAGATTGCCCATGAGCTGACCGGCGTGCTGACCGACCTCCCCTCCGAGAATCTCGTGGTCGACCAAGTGCGCGAAGCGCTCAACGGGTTCCGCGAGCAGGGGTTGCTCGTTTGAGCGTGCTCTACTACGCGGGCCTGCTGGGTTACTCGAATCGTATCGATGCGTTTCAGGGGGCGATCCAGGAGGGCGTGCGCCCCGGTGACCGGGTTCTCGATGTCAGGACCGGGCTCGGGACTTTCGCCTTTTTCGCCGCTCGGTCCGGGGCGCGCTCCGTGGCCGCCGTCGATTCGAGCCCCGTCGTTCACCTGGCGGAGGCCCTCGCTGCCGCCAACGGCCTGGCCGACCAAATGGAGTTCGTAAGGGGATCATTGCCCCAGGTCTCCCTCGAGGGCGAGTTCGACGTCATCATCTTCGAGGACTTTCCGACTCCGTTTCTCGATCGGCCCACCTTCGCACTGCTCGAGACCCTTCAGGAGGAGCATCTCTCCCACGGTGGACGGATGATCCCCCGCTCCGCCCGCATGCACCTGGCTCCCGTTCAGTCACGGTCCGTCCACGACGCGACCTTTCCGCTGGACGAGTTGGACCTCGATCGTTTCGACCTCGACTGGAGTGGCGTTCGACCGTTCCTGGCCAACACACCTCGGCGCGTAGACCTGAGACCCGAAGACATTCAGGGTGAGGCGGTGTGCGGAGCTCCGATGCCTTTGGACCCCGTACCGATGGCGGCGGCGCTTCGAGTAGAGGGAAGCTGGAGCGCGGGGGAGCCGGGAGTCGTACATGGGCTGGCGCTGTGGTTCGATCTCGAGGTCCACGAAGGGGGTTGGATCTCCAATGCGCCAAAGGCGGAGCCGGAGCCCTGGGGGCAGTGGCTTCTGCCTGTCGATCCGCTGCTCGAGGTCGCCGCCGGCCAGACGCTTTATGCGTCGGTCTGGCGCGAGGCTCTGGAGGATGGCGGTCCCGGGTGGTTGGCATGGGAGTGCCGCGTGGAAGATGACATTCGAACGGGGCACGAATTTGCGGGTAGGTTGGCAGGACCGGAGGATCTGGCGGGCTCCGGATCGTGAGTTCGGCAGTCCGGCTGGATTTGCGATACCAAAGGCGCTGTCGACTACGAAGTCACAGGAGTTGACATTCCATCGAGCGTTCGTAGACCTTTGTAGAGTAGGTGTGTCTGTGTTGGCCAATCACTCATTGGTGCACGCTTGAACCCCGCAAGGAGAGAGGCCGTGGAAGACAGACGCAATTTCTTGCTCAAAGTGGCCACGGGCGTTGCTTACTCTGCGCCGGTGATCCGGACGCTCGCATCGCCGCCCGCCCTCCTCGCCCAGGGGGGTGAGAGTGAAACGACCCAGAAAGGGGGCCAGGGCATGGAGATGGGCATGCTGGTCATTCAGAGCCCGGAGCCGCCGACGACGACCAGTACCGCTCCCTGGGCCAAGAAGCCCGGAGGGTGAGACCCCACGAACGCCGTTCTGGAGCCCACGGGTAACAGCCCCTTCGCCGGCTCGCCCACAGGCTTCAGCCACCCTCCCTTCTTCTCCCGAACACCTGCAGCCCGCCCTACCCCATAAACCCTCCGGCTGAAGCGGGTTTTCAGGGTGCCCGACCCCGTTGACACCCCCTAGGGCCTCTTTTAACTTTCCAAGTCTTTCCCGGAGATGCGCCGAAGCGTCGGTGACTCCGGCTCCGAAACCGCGCTAGAACCCGCGCCTTGAGGGTGCGTCATGAGGCGCGTTTTTTTTTTGACGACATGAACCTGGGCTGACATGCCTACGATCAACCAACTCGTTCGCAAGGGACGTCGCGAGCTTCAGAAGAAGAACAAGTCCCCTGCATTGCAGAAGAACCCTCAGAAGAGAGGGGTCTGCACCCGTGTGTATACCACCACTCCCAAGAAGCCGAATTCGGCTCTTCGGAAGGTGGCCAGGGTGCGGCTGACCAACGGGTATGAAGTGACGTCATACATCGGGGGCGAAGGACACAACCTCCAGGAGCACTCGATCGTGCTCATTCGAGGTGGCCGGGTGAAGGACTTGCCTGGCGTGCGATACCATGTCGTCCGGGGAACCCTGGACGCATCCGGTGTCAGCGATCGGCGCCAGGGTCGGTCCAAGTACGGCGCCAAGAGACCTAAGTAGCGGATAGAGAATGAGTCGTCGTTCAAGGGCAGTCCGCCGGGAGCTCATCCCGGATCCGAGGTACAATTCGACCGAGGTGACCAAGTTCATCAACAACCTCATGGTCGCCGGGAAGAAGTCCCTGGCTGAGAAGATATTCTACGGAGCTCTGGAGATCTGCGAGGAGCGTTCGGGCCAACCCGCCCTGAACATCTTCACGCAGGCGCTCACCAACGCCAAGCCTGCTCTCGAGGTCAAGAGCCGGCGCGTCGGTGGCGCCACGTACCAGGTGCCCATCGAGGTTCGGCCCGAGCGCCGGACTGCACTTGCGAGCCGTTGGCTCATCAGCTTTTCCCGCAGTCGTGGGGAGAAGACGATGGCCGAGCGACTCGCGTACGAGTTCCTGGCTGCGAGCCGGGGTGAGGGCGCAACTATCAAGAAAAAGGACGACACGCATCGGATGGCGGAGGCGAACAAGGCGTTCGCCCACTATCGCTGGTAGTCAAAATCCGCTTGAGCGCCGGTTGCCGCTGAACAAGGCCCGGTAGTAAAGCTCAACCCTGTTGTCTCGCGCATGGAGCGTCGAGGCACGAAGCGCGGAGGCTGCCGGTGCAAGGCTACGGCAGCCAAAAGGAAGGGCGCGCTTCTGCTTCGAATGGCCTGTGCGCGTTTTTGCGCCGACAGGCTGTGGTTCAAGGGTGTGGTCCAGGAAGGTCCACGAAGGACGGTTGGACAGCACGACGAACGGTTGGATAGACGGAATACAGTTCGACAGACGGAATAGAGAAGATGTCCAGACGTACACCGCTAAAGCACCTGAGAAATATCGGCATCATGGCCCACATCGATGCCGGTAAGACGACTACGACCGAGCGCGTCCTGTACTATACGGGTCGCCTCCATCGGGTCGGTGAGGTCCATGAAGGTGCGGCTACCATGGACTGGATGGAGCAGGAGCAGGAGCGCGGCATCACGATCACGTCGGCGGCCACGACCTGCCATTGGGAGCGCGACGACGTCGAGTATCACATCAACATCATCGATACCCCCGGCCACGTGGACTTCACCGCCGAGGTCGAGCGCTCGTTGCGAGTCCTCGACGGCGCGGTGGCCGTCTTCTGTGCCGTGGGCGGCGTGGAGCCTCAGTCCGAGACGGTCTGGCGACAGGCCGACCGATACGGGGTCCCGCGAATTGCCCTGGTAAACAAAATGGACCGGGTCGGTGCCGATTTCGAACATGTGATCGAAATGATGCGCGACAGACTCGGAGCCAACGCCTTCGCCGTTCAGTACCCGCTCGGCGAAGGCGATCTTTTTACGGGTATCATCGACATCGTGGGCCAGAAGGCGCTCCACTATGAGGAGGAGCTGGGCTCTGAGGTGACCGAGGGCCCCATTCCGGATTCTCTGCTCGAGAAGGTCGCCGAGCTCCGGCACGAGATCATCGAGGCCGCGGTCGAGCACCATGACGTGCTGCTCGAGAAGTATCTGGGAGGTGAGGAGCTCACGGAGGGCGAGCTCCGCGAGGCGATTCGCAGCGCGACGATCTCCGGAAAGATCTTTCCGGTGTTCTGCGGCTCGGCGTTCAAGAACAAGGGCGTTCGGGCGATGCTCGACGGTGTTATCGACTACCTGCCGTCTCCCCTCGACATTCCCCCGATTCAGGGCCATCTCCCGCAGCACGACGAGACCCACGAGATCAGAGAGGCGTCCGACGACGCCCCCTTCAGCGCGCTCGCGTTCAAGATCATGACGGATCCGTTCGTCGGGAAGCTGACGTACGTACGGGTCTACTCGGGCTCGTTGCCCTCGGGGAGCTACGTGCTCAACGCCACAAAGGGCCGTAGGGAGCGCGTGGGCCGCCTGCTACAGATGCACGCGAACAAGCGGGAGGAGCGGGACGAGGTCTTCGCCGGCGACATCGCCGCCGTCATCGGGCTCAAGGACGTGAGGACCGGCGATACGCTGTGCCATCCGGACCAGCCCATCATTCTAGAGGCCATGAACTTCCCGGAGCCGGTGATCTCCGTGGCGATCGAGCCGAAAACGCGAGCCGACCAGGACAAGCTCACCAACGGTCTGGTGAAGTTGGCCGACGAGGATCCCACGTTCCGCGTCCGAACGGACGAGGAGACGGCGCAGACGATCATCAGCGGCATGGGTGAGCTCCATTTGGAGATCATCGTGGATCGCCTGCGAAGAGAGTTCAGCGTCGAGGCGAACATCGGTCGCCCACAGGTCTCCTACCGTGAGACGATTCGACGCCGGTCCGAGAAGGTCGTGGGCAAGTTCGTCCGTCAGACGGGTGGACGGGGCCAGTACGGACATGTGGTCATCAACGTCGAGCCGTCGGGGGCGGGCATCGGGTTCGTCTTCGAGGACAAGATCAAGGGCGGCACGATTCCCAGGGAGTACATCAGCTCGGTGGAGCAGGGGGTCAAAGAGGCTCTCGAGACGGGCGTCCTGGCCGGCTATCCGGTCATCGACGTGAAGGTCGAACTCATCGACGGGTCCTATCACGACGTGGACTCCAGCGAGATGGCGTTCAAGATCGCCGGCTCCATGGCCATCAAGAACGGCATCAGGAAGTCCAAGCCCGTGCTCCTGGAGCCGGTCATGGACGTCGAAGTCGTGACGCCCCAGGACTACATGGGCGACATCATTGGAGACCTGTCTTCCCGCAGAGGCAAGATCGGCGGGATGACGGACCGGGGCGATGCCCAGGTCATCGGGGCCAGCGTGCCCCTCGGTGAGATGTTCGGATACGCGACCACCCTCCGCTCGCTGAGCCAGGGCCGGGCCGTGTACACGATGCAGTTCGCCCAGTACGAAGAGGTACCTAAGAACACGGCAGACGAAATCATCAACGCCAACGGCGGTGGCGACTAACCGATCACCGGAACAGGCGTAGGACGCCTTCGAGGATAGAACCATGGGTAAAGTAAAGTTCGAGCGCACGAAGCCACACGTGAACGTGGGTACGATTGGTCACGTCGATCATGGAAAGACGACGCTGACGGCTGCGATCACGGCTACGCAAGCGAAGAAGTTCGGCGGAGACGCGATCTCGTTCGACAACATCGACAAGGCGCCCGAAGAGCGGGAGCGTGGGATCACGATCGCGACGGCTCACGTGGAGTACGAGACGGCGAACCGTCACTACGCACACGTGGACTGCCCGGGCCATGCGGACTACGTAAAGAACATGATCACGGGAGCGGCGCAGATGGACGGCGCGATTCTCGTGGTGAGCGCGGCGGACGGACCGATGCCTCAGACACGCGAGCACATTCTGCTGGCCCGTCAGGTGAACGTACCGTACGTCGTGGTCTTCCTGAACAAGGTGGACATGGTAGACGACGACGAGCTGTTGGAGTTGGTGGAGCTAGAGGTGCAGGAGCTACTGAGCGAGTACGGGTTCCCGGGCGACGACACGCCTATCATACGCGGGAGCGCACTGAAGGCGATGGACGCGGAGGGCGAAGGGCCGGACGTGGATTGCATCGCGGAGCTGATGGACGCGATCGACAGCTACATCCCGCAGCCTGAGCGAGACATCGACAAGCCGTTCCTGATGCCTGTAGAGGACGTGTTCTCGATCACGGGCCGGGGCACGGTAGCGACGGGCCGGATCGAGCGCGGGATCGTGAAGCAGGGCGAAGAGGTGGAGCTGGTCGGGATGGGCGCGGACCGAAAGACGGTGGTGACGGGAGTGGAGATGTTCCGCAAGCTGCTGGATGAGGGTCGAGCGGGAGACAACGCGGGTCTTCTGCTTCGTGGAGTGGGCAAGGACGAGATCCAGCGCGGCCAGGTGTTGGCCAAGACGGGCTCGATCACGCCGCACACGAAGTTCAAGGGCGAGGTCTACGTTCTGACGAAGGAAGAGGGCGGACGTCACACACCGTTCTTCGACGGCTACCGTCCTCAGTTCTACTTCCGGACGACGGACGTGACGGGTGCCGCGAATCTGCCGGAGGGCGTGGAGATGGTGATGCCGGGCGACAACGTGCAGATGGAAGTGGAGTTGATCACGCCGATCGCTATGGACGAGCAGTTGAGGTTCGCGATCCGTGAAGGCGGGCGCACGGTGGGGTCGGGCGTTGTTACGGAGATTATCGAGTAGGTAGGGATTCGAATTTGATCGCGCCGCGACTCGGAGCTGACGCTACTGCCGCTTCGCGGCAGACCCTCGCTGCGGCGCGATCAAATTCGAATCCTTCGGACATGCGTCACTCCGGTACTACGCCGGACGGTCGCGCGGGCTTGGCGGGAAGGACGTCCGTTGCACGCCCACGCGGCGGCTTATTGAGGGCTTGGGCAGGTAGGTAGGGAGGTACGAAGCAAAGAGCTAGATGGAACGAGAGGTGGGGTGCTGGTTGCCCCGAGGAACACACGGGTAGCGGCGGAGCGAAGTTTTCTTCCGCAGCGTCCCGTCACCACGGTGTAGCGGAGGAAGGAAGCTTCGCTCAAGCCGCGGTACACGAAGCAGCAGCGGGGCCAACACCCTGCAACGAGAGGAAGATATGGCGGACAGGATCAGAATCAGGCTGAAGGCCTTCGACCACTGGGTCGTGGATCAGACGGCGGCGGATATCGTGCGGACGGCGCAGAAGACCGGTGCTACCGTGCGGGGTCCTATTCCGTTGCCCACGCGGCGGGAGCGTTGGACGGTTCTACGCTCGCCGCACATCGACAAGAAGAGCCGTGAGCAGTTCGAGCTCCGGACGCACAAGCGGCTCATCGACATCGTTGACAGCCGCCCTCAGACGGTCGACGCGCTGACGAAGCTCGATCTGCCTGCTGGCGTAGACGTCGAAATCAAGGTCGACTAGAAATGCCCGGATTGATTGGAAAGAAGATCGGGATGACCCGGATCTTCGACAAAGACGGAACGGCGCAGTCCGTGACGGTCGTGGAGGCGGGGCCTTGCCCGGTGCTCCAGCTCAAGAGCGAAGAGACCGATGGGTACACGGCCGTCCAGTTGGGCTTTGGGGCCCAGAAGGACAAGCGCGGCAGCATGGCTGAAAAGGGCCACGCGGCCAAGGCCGGAGTCGACGTGGCTCCCCGCCTGGTTCGTGAGTTCCCGGTGGACGAGGGGGCTGAGCTGGAGCTCGGACAGTCCATCACGGTCGAGGTCTTCGAGGCGGGGGACTCGGTCAAGGTGACCGGTACCTCCAAGGGGAAGGGATTCCAGGGTGTGGTAAAGCGCTGGGGTTTCGCGGGGCGGCCGGCTTCGCACGGTCACTCCGAGTCGAGGACGCCGGGTTCCATGGGACCCGGAACGGATCCGTCGAGGGTGATCAAGGGCAAGAAGCTGCCGGGGCGCATGGGTGGCCGAAGGGTTACCCTGGGCAACCAAAAAATCGTGAGAGTGGACGCCGAGCGTAACCTTCTCTTTATCAAGGGCGGGGTTCCGGGGTCCAGAAACAGCTATCTGTTGATACAGACGTGACGCATGCTTAAAGCACGCTACTACCAGACTGATGGAGCCCAGGGGAGTGAGCAGAACCTTCCCGAGTGGCTCTTCGATGGGGTCGTCAACGAAGACGTTCTCCACCAGGTGATCAAGGCCTATCTGTCGAACCAAAGACAGGGGACGGCCTCGGCCAAGTCCCGTGGACAGGTGAAGGGTGGTTCGGCCAAACCCTGGAAGCAGAAGGGGACTGGACGCGCCCGTTCAGGAACGATCCGGGCCGCTCAGTGGGCAGGTGGTGGTGTCGCCTTCCCGCCGATCCCCCACTCGTGGCGCCAACGGGTTCCGAAAAAGGTACGGGCCCTTGCCCGGCGCTCCGCGTTCAACACGCGGGCCCAGGGTGAGCGGGTGGTCCTGGTGGACGCCATCGAGTTCGAGGCTCCCAAGACCAAGCAGCTCTTGACCTTCCTATCGGCCATCGGTGCAGAGGGCAAGACCCTGGTACTGACCGACGGGGCCAAGGACAACGTCCACCTTTCGGCCCGCAACCTGCCGCACGTCGAGACACGTCCCTTCGGCCAGGAATCTGCCTACGACATTCTGTGGGCCAACGTGGTCGTCATCGAGAAGACCGCTCTGGACGCGGCCGAACCGTCTGAGGCGGACCGCGACGCGACAACGACCAGGGACCGTGGTGAGCCAGAGGTGCGGGGTCGTGAACGTGAGGCGGCCGAGGCCCAGGCCGAGCGCCGGAAGGCTCGCAGGGGCCACACGAAGTCGGCCAAGCCGGCGGCTCCCAAGGCCAAGCCCGCAGTCGAAGAGTCGAAGCCCAAGGCCGAAGCGAAAGCCGAAAAGCCCGCGAAGAAGCCGGAACCCGAGGCGACTGCTGAAGCACCCGCCGAGGCCGCACCCGCCGAGGCAACACCGGCTCCCGAGACCGAGGCGCCCGCCGCAGAGGGAGGCATCGACATCGCCTCTGTGAAGCCGCCCAAGGTCGGAGAACTGGCCGAGTTCCTCGCGCAGTTCGACTCGGCCGACGACGTGAACGCTCTCAAGGCCAACGACAGCCGCAAGACGGCCCAGGCCCACTACGACGCGCGCTTGCTCGAGCTTTCGGGTGGTGGCGACGCACAGGAGGAGGGCGACGATGCGTGATGTCTACGACGTGATCTACTCGCCGGTCATCTCCGAGAAATCCGCGCAGGCCATCGATGAAGAAAACGTGTACACCTTCATCGTGAACAGGACCGCGAACAAGATCGAGATCGCCCGGGCTGTCGAGAAGCTCTGGGACGTGAAGGTCGATCACGTTCGCACCATGAGATACGCCGGGAAGGCCAAGCGGGCCATGATGGGCCGCATGTCCCGGAATCCGGCTTACGGACGGCGCCCCGCCTTCAAGAAGGCGGTGGTTCAGCTTGCCGAAGGCGACCACATCGAGTTCTACGAGGTCGGATAACGCCGATGCCTATCAAGAAATTCAAGCCGGTCACTCCGGGAATGCGGTTTCGCTCCATTGTCGACAACTCCGACATTCTCACGAAGAAAGAGCCGGAGAAGTCGCTTCTGGAGCCGCTCAAGAAGTCGGGTGGACGCAACCACCACGGGAGAATCACCTCTCGCCGGCGGGGCGGCGGACACAAGCGCCGGTATCGCAAGATCGACTTTCGCCGTAACAAGACCGGGGTTCCCGGCAAGATTGCGGCCATCGAGTACGATCCGAACCGGAGCTCGAATATCGCGTTGGTCCATTATGTGGACGGGGAAAAGCGCTACATCCTGCATCCGCGGGGCCTTCAGGTGGGCACCATGATCGTGTCGGGGCCCGAGGCGGACATCCGCGTGGGCAATGCGCTGCCTCTCGGGAAGATCCCGTTGGGTACGGTGGTGCATAACATCGAGCTCAAGCCGGGCAAGGGTGGCCAGATGGCCCGTTCGGCGGGAGCCGGCGTGCAGATCGTCGCCAAGGAAGGCAAATACGTCGCTCTACGGTTGCCCTCGACCGAGGTCCGGCAGGTGCTCAATACCTGCATGGCCACGATCGGCCAGGTGGGCAATATTGAGTACAATCTGCAGACGATCGGTAAGGCCGGCGCCAATCGCTGGCGTGGCAAGCGCCCCGAGGTCCGTGGTGTGGCGATGAACCCCGTCGACCACCCCCTGGGTGGTGGTGAGGGCAGAGCCTCCGGAGGACGTCCTCCCGTGACGCCCTGGGGCAAGCGTGAAGGGACGAAGACCCGCAAGAGGAAGAAGCAGTCGAACAAGTACATCATCCGCGGACGCAAGCGGGGCAAGGCTACAACGTGATGCCTCATGATCCGCGACGGTGGAGCACAACGGTGGAGCACAACGGTGGAGCACAACGGTGGAGCACAATGGTGGTGCACAATGGTGGAGCACGATGGTGGAGCACGATGGTGGAGCAGAGGTCGGTCATATGCCGCGTAGCGTAAAGAAGGGTCCGTACATCGACGAGAAGCTTCTCATGAAGATCGAGATCATGAATTCCCGTGGGGAGAAAAAGGTCATCAAGACCTGGGCACGGGCGTCCACCATCTCGCCGGACTTCGTGGGACACACGGTCGCGGTGCACAACGGGAACAAGTTCATTCCCGTGTACATCACGGAAAACATGGTGGGCCACAAGCTCGGTGAATTCTCTCCCACCAGGCTCTTCAGGGGTCACGGTGGAAGACTCGCCGACAAGCGGTCTTCGGTGAGGTAGGCGAGAGATGCAGATGCAAGCAACGGCGATTGCTCGTCACGTACGTATGAGCCCGCGTAAGATCCGCCTGGTGGTGGATCAGATCCGTGGGAAGTCGGTCAACGAGGCGTATGCCATCCTTCGATTCTCGAAGAAGGCTGCAGCGGATCCCGTGGGGAAGACCCTGCGCTCCGCCGTGGCGAACGCACAGAACAGAGCTCAGGACCATGGCGACGTCCTGGACGTGGACGAACTGACGGTCGCTACCGCGTTCGTCGACGAGGGCCCGACGCTCAAGCGTTGGAGGGCTCGCGCCATGGGTCGTGCTGGCCGCATCAACAAGCGGACCAGCCACATCACTGTAGTTGTGGACGCGAAGGAATAAGAATGGGACAGAAGACTCACCCATTGGGGTTCCGTCTAGGGATCGTCAAGGACTGGAAGTCCCGCTGGTATGCCGAGCGTGACTTCCCGCGCCTTCTCCAAGAGGACGAGACCATCCGGAAGTACCTCCATCGGCGCCTCGCGCATGCCGCACTCTCCAAGGTGGAGATCGAGCGGAAGCCGTCGAAGATCGTCGTCACGCTGTTTACAGCACGCCCCGGAGTGGTGATCGGAAAACGCGGAGCCGAGGTCGACAAGCTGCGCGACGAGCTGGCGGTACTGACCAAGGCGGAGATTTCCGTGAACGTCGAGGAGATCCGTCGGCCCGAGGTCGACGCCCGGTTGGTGGCCGAGAACGTGGCCCATCAGCTCCGGCAGCGGATCTCGTTCCGTCGCGCAATGAAGCGGGCCGTCCAGTCCGCCATGAGAGGTGGCGCCGAGGGCATCAAGATTCAGTGTGCAGGTCGCCTGGGCGGCGCCGAGATCGCACGCACCGAGGGATACAACGAGGGGCGTGTGCCGCTCCATACTCTCCGTGCCGACATAGACTACGCACAGGTTACTGCCATCACCACATACGGAACCGTAGGTGTGAAGTGCTGGATCTTCCGTGGCGAAGTCGTTGAAGAGCGCCGTGACCATACGTACTCCACCGGCGCCTGACCGCCGACGCTTCAGCGAGAGGATTAGAAGACGATGCTAGCGCCAAAGCGCGTAAAACACCGTAAGACGCATAAGGGCCGGATGCGCGGAAAAGCGCTTCGCGGCAACAAGGTCTCGTTCGGTGAGTACGGCCTCCAGACGACCGAGTGCGGCTGGATCTCGAACCGCCAGATCGAGTCCGCTCGTGTTGCCATGACCCGCCATATCAAACGTGGTGGCAAGGTCTGGATCCGGATCTTTCCCGACAAGCCGATCACGTCCAAGCCGGCCGAGACCCGCATGGGCAAGGGTAAGGGTAATCCCGAGGGATGGGTGGCCGTGGTAAAGCCGGGCAGAATGATGTTCGAGCTGGAGGGTGTCGACGTGGAGGTCGCCAAGCGGGCCATGCAGCTAGCTGCAGCCAAGCTTCCCGTGGCGACGCGCTTCGTCATCCGAGAGCATCAGCTCTAGCAAACAGACGAGAAGAGACGATGAAGGCTGAAGACATACGCGAGTGGGACAACACAGAGGTCTCCGCCCGGCTCGGGGAGTTGAAGGAGGAGCAGTTCCGCCTCCGCTTCCGGACCGGGACCATGGACCTCGAAAACCCCAAGATGCTGATGCATATCCGGCGCGATATCGCGCGCCTGCACACCATACTCCGAGAGCGTGAGATGGCCGCGCAATCCGAAGAGTCAATCGCGGAATCTGCAACCGCAGAATCCGCGGCCTCAACCGGGCAATCCGAAGAGTCGACCGAGTAACCATGACAGAGAATACATCGGAACAGGCCGAAACGGCCGAGACTGCCGAGGCACCCGAGGCACCCGAGGCTGATGAGGCCCGGAATCGGCGGAAGGTCCGGACAGGCGTGGTGACCAGTGACAAGAGCGACAAGACCGTGACCGTGCGAGTGGAGCGGCAGTTTGCCCATCCCCTGTACACGAAGCAGGTCAGGAAGACCAAGAAGTACCACGCCCACGACGAAGAGAATCAGTACAAGGAAGGCGACGTGGTCAGGATCGTGGAGACCCGGCCTCTGTCGAAGACCAAGCGGTGGCGTGTACTAGGGCTGCTTGAACGCTCCGAATAAGAGCATCACCGCGCTTTTTACGTGATTTTGACGCGATTTAGGACACAGAGATGATTCAGCAGGAATCGATCCTCAAGATTGCCGACAACTCAGGGGCCAAGAGCGCCCTGTGTATTCGGGTCTTGGGTGGATCACGGCGACGCTATGCCAGCGTCGGTGATGTGATCGTGGCCACGATCAAGGACGCCATTCCCAACTCACCCGTGAAGAAGGGTGAAGTGGTGCAGGCGGTGATCGTGCGTACGGCCAAGGAAGTGCGGCGTCGTGATGGTACCTACATCCGCTTCGACGACAACGCGGCGGTGCTCATCACCCCACAGGGCGAGCCCCGCGGCACCCGCATCTTCGGGCCCGTCGGGCGGGAATTGCGTGAGAAGAAGTACATGAAGATCGTTTCGTTGGCTCCGGAGGTGCTGTAATGGCCAGCAATGCGTTGAAGTACTCGATCGTAAAGGGTGACCGGGTCAAGGTGATCCGTGGCAACCATCGCGATATGGAAGGAACCGTTCTCCGGGTGCTCAGGGATGACGGGCGGCTCGTGGTCGAGGGCGTGAACATGCGCAAGCGCCACGAGCGTCCCACCGAGGCGAATCCGGAGGGTGGAATCATGACCTTCGAGGCCCCGATCCACATGTCCAACGTGATGTTGGTGGATCCGGCCTCGGATCAGGCGAGCCGGGTCCGCACGCGGATCGAGGCCGATGGCACCAAAGAGAGGATTGCCGTAAAGACCGGCAATCCGATCCCCAAGCCGTAGCGGGAGCCGTCGACTCACATCGGATCGACGTACACTGCTGTGGCGTGACTGTGGGACTGAGAGAGCATGGAACCGAGACTACTGACACACTATAGGGAGCATGCCCGCGCACGGTTGGCGGAGCAGTTCCAGTGGGGGAACCCCCACCGGATTCCCAAGATCGAGAAGGTCGTGTTGAACGTGGGCGTGGGCGAAGCGTCGAAGAACGCGAAGCTCCTTACGTCCGTCGTGGAGGAGCTGGGCGTCATCACCGGCCAGAAGGCCGTGGTGACGCGCGCACGGAAGTCGATCTCGAACTTCTCGCTCCGCGAAGGCATGCCCATCGGAGCGGCGGTTACGCTTCGACAGCACCGTATGTACGAGTTCCTGGATCGACTGGTGAGTATCGCGATACCGCGGGTGAGGGACTTCCGCGGGCTGCGGACGCGCGCCTTCGACGGTCGGGGCAACTTCACGATGGGCGTCCGGGAGCAGATCATCTTCCCGGAGATCGACTACGACAAGGTCGGTCAGATTCACGGAATGAACATCACCGTCGTCACGACGACTGACAAAGACGACGAGGCGCTTGCTCTACTTCGCGAGATGGGCTTCCCCTTCCAAGGGGCAGATCCGATCGTGATCGGGCAGCACGCCAACTAACACGGACAGGGGAGTTCGATGGCCAGGAAGGCGTTGATCGAGAGGAACAACCGCGAGCCCAAGTTTCCGGGCCGGCATCGGAATCGGTGTCAGCGCTGCGGGCGCCCACGTGCATTCATTCGGAAGTTCGGGATCTGTCGGATTTGTTTCCGCCAGAAGGCCCTTCAGGGCGAAATCCCGGGCGTCCGGAAAGCAAGCTGGTAAAGGATTGAAACGGCTATGATGACGGATCCCATTGCGGACATGCTCACGCGTATCCGGAACGCCGGTAACGCAGGGCACAAGTGGGCGGACATGCCGGTCTCGAAGCTGAAGACCGAAGTGGCGCGCCTGCTGAAGGAGAACCACTTCGTCTATGACTACAAGATTCTGGCCGATGGTAATTTCGGAGTTCTCCGTGTGTATCTGAAGTATCACGAAGAGGGCCCGATCATTCGGTACATCGAGCGTGTATCACGCCCGGGTCGTCGTCGCTACGTGGCCGTTGATAAGATTCCCCGGGTTCGCAACGGACTGGGGATGGCCATCCTGTCCACTTCGCAGGGACTGATGTCGGACCGGGTCGCTCGCAAAGAGGGCATGGGTGGTGAGCTCATGGCTCTGGTCTGGTAAAGGGATAGATCTGATATGTCTCGGATTGGAAAACAGCCCATCGAGGTGCCCCAGGGCGTCGACGTGACCGTGAGCGGGCAGAACGTGAAGGTGAAGGGTGCCAAAGGGCAGCTCACCTTCGACGCACACGCCGACATGACGGTCACGATGGACGACGGGGTGGTCTCGGTTACGCGTCCTTCGGATCAGCCGCAGCACCGCGCGCTACACGGTCTGACGCGCACGCTCATCGCCAACATGGTCGAGGGTGTGGTCAACGGATACAGCAAGACCCTCGAGATCCAGGGGGTCGGCTATAAGGCGGAGAAGCAAGGCCAGGGCATCAAGTTGACCCTCGGCTTCTCCCACACGATCGAATATCCGGCGCCCGACGGCGTGGAGCTCGATACACCGAACCCGACCACGATTGTCATAGCCGGGATCGACAAACAAAAGGTGGGCCAAGCGGCCGCCGAGATTCGCGCCTTCCGTCCCCCGGAGCCGTACAAGGGCAAGGGCATTCGCTACCAGGGGGAGCACGTCCGCCGCAAGGCCGGTAAGACGGCTGCCGCGACCTAAGAACGAACGGAATCATGAGCACTAAAACCAAGAAAAACAGACCGGCTCAGCGGGCTCGGCGGCACGCGCGGATCCGAAAGAAGATCTGGGGTACGGCGGAGCGTCCGAGGCTGGTCGTGTTCCGTTCCCTGAAGAACTTCGAGGGGCAGTTGGTGAATGACGATGCCGGCAACACGCTGGTGGGTCTCTCCACGCTCTGTGCAGACCTCCCCGACTTCAAGGCCGAGGGCTCGAACCCGCGCGTCGAGCGCGCGCGTACTGCAGGGAAGCTTCTTGCGGAGCGTGCTGTGGCCAAGGGAGTCGAATCCGTCGTGTTCGATCGCGGTGGATACCAGTATCACGGCCGGGTCAAGGCATTCGCCGATGGCGCCCGGGAGGGAGGGCTTCAGTTCTGATGGCCAGGGATCAAAAACGCAGAGAGAGCCGCGGGCGCGAGTCCGAGTTCACAGAGAACGTGATCCACATCAACCGCGTGGCCAAGGTCGTCAAGGGTGGTCGCCGGTTCTCCTTTACCGCGCTGGTGTCCGTAGGCGACCAGAAGGGTCGCGTCGGTATCGGGCTCGCCAAGGCGAACGAGGTGGCCGAGGCCATCCGTAAGGCCTTCGAGCGCGGCAAGAAGGACATGATCGAGATTCCCGTTCGTAACGGGACCATTCCGCACGAGATCATCGGCCGGTGGGGCGCGGGGCGCGTCATGTTGCGCCCGGCCTCGCCCGGAACCGGTGTGATCGCCGGTGGGCCGGTACGCTCCGTCCTCGAGGCCGTGGGCATCAAGGACATCCTGACGAAGAGCCAGGGGAGCAACAATCCGATCAACGTGGTGAGAGCGACTATGCACGGACTCACCAACTTGGTGACTCCCGAGCAGGCGGCCATGGAGCGGGGTGTTCCCGTGGAGGTCATCCTGGGAGGCGATCGTGGCTAACAAGCTGTCCATCACCCAGGTCCGGAGCGGCGTCGGTCGCAAGTTCAAGCACAGGCGTACGTTGACGGCCCTTGGGTTCAAGAAGCACCAGCAGACGGTGGTGCATGACGATACACCTGCTATCCGCGGGATGGTGAAGCAGGTTTGGCACCTGGTAAAGGTAGAAGAGATCTAAGAATGTCCGAGCTACACGAACTACGTCCCGCTCCTGGCTCCACGAGCCGGTCGAAGCGGAAAGGGCGAGGCCCAGGCTCCGGGAAAGGCAAGACTGCCGGTCGCGGAGAGAATGGCCAGAAGTCCCGCAGTGGTGGCTCCATCCGTCTCGGATTCGAGGGCGGACAGATGCCTTTGCAGAGGCGTATCCCCAAACGGGGATTCACGCAGCGCAACCGCACCGTGTACCAGATCGTGAACGTGGGTGATCTCGGTCGTATCGAGGGAACCACGGTCACCGCCGAGCTGTTGAAAGAGGCGGGTTTGATCCGGTCCGCGAGTCGGTTGGTAAAGATTCTCGCCACGGGCGACGTGAGCCAGGCGTATACCGTCGAGGCACACAAGTTCAGCGGCGGCGCCGTGACCAAAATCGAAGCGGCCGGCGGATCGACCACGGTGCTCACGAGCGGCGGGAGCGACTCGCGGGCCAAGGGCTCCAAGCTTCAGAAGAAGAGGGTGCCGGAGAAGGCTGCCGCAGAGGCAGCGGACACACCGGCTGCCGAGGCCGAAGCGGAGACCGATGGTTAACCCGATTCCGAATCTTTTCCGGGTTCCGGAGCTCAAAGAGAAGATCCTCTTTACGCTCTTTATCATGTTCATATACCGGTTCGGTGCGCACATCACCGTGCCCGGTGTGGACGTGGGAATCCTACGTCAGCAGTTCGGAGCCCTGCAGGGCGGGATTCTCGGCATCTACGACATGTTCGTGGGTGGCGGTCTCAGTCGGGCCACGATCCTGGCCCTGGGCATCATGCCCTATATCTCCGCCAGCATCATGTTCCAGCTACTGGCTGCCGTCTTCCCCACCGTGGAGAAGATGCAGAAAGAGGGCGAGGACGGACGGCAGAAGCTCACGCAGTGGACCCGTTACACCACGGTGCTCCTGAGCGCGATCCAGGGATTAAGCTACGCGGCCTTCCTGAACAGCACGGGTGCGGTTCGTAACCCCGGATTCGTCTTCAACTTGACCACCACGGTCACGCTCACGGTCGGAGCCATCTTTGTCATGTGGCTCGGTGAGCAGATCACGGAGCGCGGGATCGGGAACGGAATGTCGCTCCTGATCTTCTTCTCCATCATCGAGGGCTTTCCGGCAGCCGTGGTCAGGACCTGGGAGTCTTTCGTTGCCGGGCAGATCCAGATCTTCGCGGTCGTGATGCTCGTCGTCGTGCTGATCGGGATCACCGCGGCCGTGGTGGCGATGACCATGGGCTCGAGGAAGATACCGGTTCAGATCCCGAGAAAAGTGGTCGGGCGTGGGCGTATTCGAGAGGGGCAGAAGAGCTTTGTTCCGCTGCGCGTGAATTCCGCCGGAGTCATGCCCATCATCTTTGCCCAGTCCTTCATCGTCGTGCCGGGCACCATTGCCCAGTTCGCCGGTCAGACGGGCGGCTTCCTCGATACGATTGCGGACATCTTCCAGCCCGGACCCGTCTATTACGTCACCTACGGTCTCCTGATCGTCTTCTTCACGTACTTCTATACGGCCATCATCTTCAATCCGGTGGATCTGGCCGAGAACTTGAAGAAGCAGGGGGCCTTCGTACCGGGTGTCAAGCCGGGAGCTCGCACGGCCGAATACATCGACCGCGTGCTCACCAGGGTGACTCTGCCAGGGTCGATTTATCTGGCGCTGATCGCGCTGGTGCCGTTCTGGATCTTCAGCCTCTTCAACATCCAGACGTTCTTTTTCGGGGGCACGGGCCTTCTGATTGTCGTGGGTGTGGGCTTGGACACCGTCCAGCAGGCGCAGCAGCACCTGCTGCTCCGTCACTATGACGGGTTCATGAAGAAGGGTCGCGTGAAGATGCGTGGTCGTTCCCGATACATGTAGCCGGTCGGACACTTTATGTACGTCATTCTTTTGGGACCCCCGGGGGTTGGAAAAGGCACCCAGGGGGTCCTTCTTGCTGAAGGCCGGGGTTTGGAGCGGCTGGTCACGGGTGATCTGCTTCGCCAGGCCCGGGCCGAGAGCACCGATCTCGGCCGGGAAGCCCAACGCTTCATGGATGCGGGCGAGCTGGTCCCGGACGACGTCATGATCGGCATGGTCAGAGAGAAGCTCGCGGCGATTCCCGCGGGCACGGGCGTCGTCTTCGACGGTTTTCCGCGGACCGGTGCTCAGGCGTCCGGTCTCAACATGATGCTCGGCGAACTGGGCAGGAGGATCGATCAGGTCGTGGTCCTCGAGGCGCAAGACGAGCCCCTGGTCCAGAGGATCGCCGGCCGTCGGTCGTGCCCTCGGTGTGGCGCGGTTTACAACGTCTTTCTGGCTCCGCCGACCGAAGATGGCGTGTGCGACAACGACGGCTCCGTACTCCAGCATCGCACCGACGACAGCCCCGAGACCGTTCAGCATCGACTCGACGTGTACCGGAACCAGACGGCGCCCGTGATCGACTATTACGAGGCCAGCGGCGCACCGGTACACCACGTCGATGGTGACCAGAGCGTAGACGATGTTCAGGCGGCGGTAGTCGCCGCGCTTGATGTGGCCTGATGATCCACCTGAAGACCCCGGATGAGATCGATATGATCGCCCTTGGCGGGGCCATCATCGCCGACTTTCTCCTGGAGGTCCCGTCTCGCATCGCCCCCGGCGTCTCCACGCTGGCGATCGATGCGTTCGCCGATGATTTCATCCGCTCCCACGACGGAGCCGTGCCCGCGTTCAAGGGACTCTACGGCTTCGCCGGCAGCGTTTGTATCTCACTGAACGAAGAGGTGGTTCACGGGATCCCCAAGGCGGACCGGGTCCTGGTGGAGGGCGACATCGTCTCCATCGATGTCGGAGTCAAGCTCGACGGTTGGTGCTCCGACTCGGCGTGGACCTTCGCGGTGGGGGAGGTGGACGAGCAGACCCGCCACCTGCTCACTGTGACGGAGGAGTCCCTGCTGGCGGCCATCGCCGCGGCCAAGGAGGGCGATCACGTCGGCGACATTGGTGCCGCCGTCATGGGGCGGGTCGACGGTACGGGGCTGCACATCATACGGGACCTCGTGGGCCACGGCGTAGGCCGGGAAGTGCACGAGGAGCCTCAGGTTTCGAACCTCGGACGCCCGGGCATCGGTCCCCTTCTGAGGGAGGGAATGGTCCTCGCTATCGAGCCCATGCTCGCGTGGGGAACCGAGAACATCAGGACTCTGGAAGATCGTTGGACCGTCGTAACTCAGGACGGCACCCGGTCCGCACATTTCGAGCATACCGTGGCCGTGACGGTCAACGGGCCGCGCATACTGACCGCGGCCCCGGTGGAGACGTCGGTCTGAATACGACGAAAGCCCCCGGAATGCCTTGAAGGGCAGGGGACCTTCCATTATCATTACAAGCTCTGCTAGAAACGCACGTAAAGGCACGAAAAATGAAGGTTCGAAGCAGCGTAAAACCGATTTGCGAACACTGCAAAGTGATCCGTCGCCGGGGTGTGGTGAGGATCATTTGTTCGCGTAATCCCAGGCACAAACAGCGCCAGGGCTAAACGCTGTTTCGCCGATGTCAACGGCGCCGAAGTGCACTCGATAACAGTTGAAGAGATGGTGGTATGGCACGCATCGCAGGTGTTGATCTTCCGAAGAGCAAGAGGATAGAGGTCGCGCTGACCTACATCTACGGTATCGGGGCGTCCCGGTCGAAAGAGATTATGGGCGCGACGGGTGTCGACCCGGACCGCCGGACCGTCGACCTCACCGACGATGACGTGAACAGGTTGCGTCGCGAGATCGAAGGCAACTACAAGGTCGAGGGTGCCCTCCGGACCGAGGTTTCCATGAACATCAAGCGTCTCATGGACATCGGGTGCTACCGGGGCATCAGGCATCGCCGAGGGCTGCCCGTGCGCGGGCAACGCACGCACACGAACGCCCGAACCCACAAGGGTTCGAGGCGGTCCATCGCAGGTAAGAAGAAGGCGCCGAAGAAGTAGCGGAGCGCGTCGAGCAAAGTTGGACCCTTTCGATCAAAACCACGAAGGACGGTAGCGAGTGACCGAAGAAGAAGCAGCAGAATCACCAACCGCGGACAAGTCCGCGGTGTCCGCGGAGCCATCCGCAGGGGCGCCACCGGAGGTGGCGCCCACAGAAGCACCCGCAGGAGCGCCCGCGGCGGCACCCGCCGAGTCGTCTCCCGCAGAGTCGTCTCCCGCTCCCGCAGAGGCGTCTGCGGCAGCTCCGTCGGAGGCGCCCGAAGCGGCTCCATCGTCGCGTAGGCGCGGCAAGAAGGTCGTAGAGGCCGAAGGGGTCGCGCATATCCAGGCGACCTTCAACAACACGCTGATCACGATCACAGACAACGCGGGCAACACCGTCGTCTGGGGCAGTGCCGGCAAGGCAGGCTTCAAGGGCTCCAAGAAGTCGACACCCTTCGCCGCAACCGTGGCCGCCGAGCAGTGCGGTCGCGAGGCCGTGGCCATGGGTGTCAAGCGCGTGAACGTCCGAGTCCAAGGGCCCGGCTCGGGGCGCGAGTCCGCGATTCAGGCTCTCTCGGCGGCGGGGTTGCACATCAAGTCCATTCAGGATGTCACCCCGCTTCCCCACAACGGTTGCCGCCCGCCCAAGAAACGTCGGGTCTAGTCAGGTCTAGAAGAGAAACAGCATGGCACGATATACAGGACCGGTTTGCAGACTCTGTCGCCGTGAGGGGCAGAAGCTCTTTCTGAAGGGTCAGAAGTGCTACACGGAGAAGTGCGCCGTCGAGCGGCGCGCCTATCCTCCGGGTCAGCACGGCCCGGCTCACGCTCGTCGGCGCAAGCAGTCGGACTACGCCGTCCAGCTCCGTGAGAAGCAGAAGGTCAAGAGAATCTATGGGCTCCACGAGCGTCAGTTCCGGAGCCTGTTCGAGCGTGCCACCACCCGAGACGGCATCACGGGTGAGAACATGCTCATCTCGCTCGAGTCCCGGTTGGATAATGTGATCTTCCGGATGGGATTCGCACCGAGCCGAGGCGCCGCCCGACAGATCGTTCGGCACCGCCACGTGGAGGTGAACGGGCGCACAGTGGACGTGCCGTCCTACCAGGTGGGCCCCGGTGACGAGATTGCCATCCGACCCAAGTCCAAGGACATGGTGTCGGTCCAGGTGAGCCTCGAAGCCAGGACCCGACCCGCTCTTGTAGAGTGGCTCGTCCTCGACGAGAAAAATCGCGTCGGCCGGATGACCCGTCGCCCAACGCGACTGGACATTCCGCTGGCGGTCCAAGAACAGCTCATCGTGGAGCTCTACTCGAAGTAATGGAGGCTTCCGTGCAGATAGATCTTACCGGATTGGTACTACCCGAGCGGATCGAGGTCGCCGGGACCTCGGATGATGGGCGCTCGGCTGAGTTCGTGATCGAGCCTCTCGAGCGTGGCTTCGGCCACACTCTGGGCAACTCGGTGCGCAGGGTGCTCCTGTCGTCGCTCCGTGGAGCGGCCGTGTGGGCATTCCGGATCGACGGTGTGGTGCACGAGCACCAGATCGTTCAAGGCGTGGTCGAAGACGTCCATCAGATCATCCAGAACCTCAAGTCTCTGGTCGTGACCCTGGACGACGACATCGACGAGGCGACCCTCGAGATTCGCGTGGACGAGGCGGGTCCCGTAACGGCGGCGAACATCACGCCGTCCGGGGGAGTGACCGTCCACGACCCGGACCATCACCTGATGACGCTCCAGGACAAGCGCAAGCTCAACATCGAGCTGCACGTCAACAAGGGCCGTGGATTCGTATTGGCCAACCAGCACGAGCTTCCCAGGGGAGCGCCGGTCGACATGGTCCGTATCGACGCGATCTACAACCCCGTCCGCCGCGCCAACTTCTCCGTCGAGGAGACGCGGGTCGGGCAGCGGACCGACTTCGACCGGCTGACCCTGCTCGTCGAGACGGACGGATCCGTCGATCCGGAGTTTGCGGTCCGTTACTCGTCGGAACTGGTTCGGAAGCATCTCGAGTTCATGCTCTACTTCGGCGAGGGCGGCGTGCCGCAGATCACGCCTCCCGGTGCCGTCGAGGTTCCGGATCGCCTACGCGACCTGTTCGACCGTCCCATCGAGGATCTGGCCGAATTAAGCGTACGGTCCCGTAACTCATTGCAGAAGGAGAACATCCGCACTCTCGGCGATCTCGTTCAGCGCTCCGAAGACGAGATGCTGGGCATCGAGAACTTCGGTAAGAAGTCGCTCAAGGAGATCTCGGACTTCCTTGATGAGCATGGCTTACACTTCGGTATGAGCCTAAGGCAGGGCGACGACGGTCAGCTCTTCCTCGTGGACGAGGATCCGGTCGAGCAGGCCGAGGCCAGCGAGGAATAGGGCAGAGACGATGAGGCACAGAAAGAAGGGCCGGGCCCTCTCCCGGACCGCCAGTCACAAGAAGGCGACGATGCGCAACATGGTAACGTCGCTCTTCCAGCACGAGCGGATCGAGACCACCACGGCCAAGGCCAAGGAGCTCCGTCCGTTCGCCGAGCGGCTCATTACGCTGGGCAAGCGGGGTGACCTGCACGCTCGCCGTTTGGCCGGCCGCCAGATCGCAGACCGGGATGTTCTCGGTAAGCTCTTCGACGACATCACCCCGCGCTTCACCGAGCGGCCGGGCGGATACACCCGCATCCTCAAGTTGGGGACTCGTCGAGGAGACGCCGCAGAGATGGCGCTGATCGAGTTGGTCGATTAGACTGGCGAGATCTCGAATCTCTCGTACTGAACACGAGCGGGGAGTACAGCATATAATGGCATCGTTCGGGTCCCGAAAAGGCGCCGCTGACGGCGGGTCCGTAGTTCTGATGGTGGCGACATTTGTTATCATCGGCGGTTTTCTAGCTTGGCTGAACATACAGACCGCCGAGAGTGAGGTGGAGGTGGTCTTAGACTCCTCCGCTGGCTCCGGGTTGTTGGATTCGGCCCCCATTGTGGACGCAGCCACGTTTGGCTCCGATCCCATGGCACATACCGCGGGTGTCATCCGGATCAACAACCTGTCGGTGCAGAGCGCTGTGGGTTCCGCGGGCTTCTTCGTGGAGATGCCGAACCAACCGGGGCCGTACCTGATCAAGATGGGAGCCCGGGTGCTGGCTGACAGCGTGGCGGTCCCAAGTGGCTCCACGGTCTCGTTGGTCGGTCAGGTCTACGCCATGTCGGACAGTGTGGCGGACGACTGGGTGGCATCAGGTGCGATCACGGAGAACGACAGGATCTTGGCGACGTTCGCGCAGTCGTTCTTGGAGATAGTGGACATCATCGTCATGGAAGGCGGGGGCGGCGACGATGGTGGTGGAGATAACTAACGGGCTCAGCCCGAGGATATAGAGAAATGGCTCGAGTGTGCTATTTGTGTGGCAAGGGACCTGCGACGGGGAACAACGTGAGTCACGCCCACAACAAGACCAGACGGCGTTGGCTGCCGAACCTGCAGACCGTGAAGATCGTGACCCCGGAGGGCGACCGGCGTCGCGTGCGCGTCTGCACGAGCTGCATCAAGGGCGGCAAGGTCATCAAGGCCCCCCCGGTCAATCCGGTCGAGGTCTAGGACGGCTGCACGGTCGAGACGTGTAACGCGCCTCCGGGACCTGTGGGTCTCGGGGGCGTTTTCGCGTTTGGGGGCAGGTGGTGGGATGGGGGATGGCCGGGTGAGCGACCCGAGGGGGCCGTCGTCGCAGGAGATTTCTTGCCTTGGGGATCCGTCCTGCCCCTATATTGGCGTCCATGAACACTGCCGAGACACTTGAAGTGCCCGTCGGTGTCCCCCCCCTGGCCGGCCGGACTGTGGTGGTTACCAGGCCGAAGGCGCAGGCTGCGGAGTTGGCAGATGCGCTGGAGCGCCTGGGTGCTAACGTCATATGCTTCCCCACCATTCGTATCGTACCTCCCGATGATCCCGGGGCCCTGGAGAGAGCCTTATGTGGCGAGGCGGAGCACGATTGGGTGGTGTTCACTTCCGTGAACGGTGTTCTCGCCTTTGAGGCGGCGGCCGAGGCTGCGGGTCTCGACTCGCGTGCCTGCGTGCGTGATGCGTCCATCTGCTGTATCGGACCGGCCACGGCGCGAACGGCAGAGGCCGCCGGCCTTTCAGTCGACCTGATACCCGAAGCCCATGTGGCGGAGGGCGTCCTGGAGGCGCTGGTCGCCACCGGTTCGCTGAACGGTCTGCGTATCCTCCTGCCCGTGGCCGACGGTGCCCGAGATGTTCTGCCGCAAGGACTTCGGGCGGGGGGTGCGGCGGTGGACGTCACCACCGCCTACCGGACGGAAGCGATCGAAGAGGCCCCACAGGACGTGCTCGCCGAGCTGGAGACCGGCGTGGATCTTGTGACCTTTACCTCACCGTCGTCCGTTCGGGGTTTTCGTAGGCTCGTGAAGGGACCCCCGATCGCTCCGGCCGCCGTCATCGGTCCGATCACAGCATCGACCGCGCGCGGCCTCGGGTACGATGTTACTGTGGAGGGGGAAGACTTTACGGTTGCGGGCTTGGTGGAGGCGGTGGTGTGCCACTACAGGGATGAACGCCAATGAGCGAGGAACAGCAGGGCTTGGACGGCGGCGGCCAACCCATCACGGCACCTGATCTCGAGGCTCTCGACACACGGGAGTCGATCCTGGATCCTGTGGTGTTGCGGTACACCGTAATGACCTATCTCGTGGTCTTGCCCGTCGGACACCTCTATTCAGTGTCGGTGTTCGGTGCCATGGCTACGCTGAGCGATTTCTTTCTGGGCATCATCCTGCTGGCCGGGTTCGCCGAGCTCGATCGCATGATTCCACATTACAGGGCACGGCGTAAGGAGCAGACGCCCCTGCTCCCTGCTCACCGGGCATTCCACGCGGCGGCGTTCCTGTTCATGGCCTTTAGTGGTTGGGTGGCCCTCGGGGGATTGTGGGGTTTTCACCCCGGCTATGCGGTCACTAAGGGCGTGGCATACATGGCCCTGGGACTGGGGGCGCTGGCCATCGTATGGTGTGGTGCGGAGTGGAACAAGGCGGCGGACGCGTCTTCCAGCGGCTGGTCCGCGGGCAGGATCTGTCCCAGGAAGACGAAGACGCCGAGCGATTCAGCGAGGGTTAAGCGACCGAGCGTATGAGCACTCCCGAGAGCACATCAGACTACTTCGTTCACGAATCCAGCTTCGTGGACCCCGGGGCACGGATCGGTGCGGGGACCAAGATCTGGCACTTCTGTCACGTCATGCCGGAGGCCGAAATCGGCGAGAACTGCTCCCTCGGGCAAAACGTCGTTGTCATGAGCCGGGTCAAGATCGGAGACGGTGTGAAGATCCAGAACAATGTGTCCATTTACGAGGGAGTCGAGCTCGAGGCGGACGTCTTCTGCGGTCCCTCGATGGTCTTCACCAACGTGATCAACCCACGCAGCCATGTCTCCCGGAAGGAAGAGTACAGAAAGACCCTCGTGAGGCGGGGAGCGACGATCGGCGCAAACGCCACGATCGTCTGCGGAGTGACGCTGGGCTCGTATTCGTTCGTCGCCGCCGGAGCGGTGGTGACCAGGGACGTTCCGAGCTTCGCACTGGTCGCAGGTGTGCCCGCACGTCGGATCGGGTGGGCGTGTCGCTGCGGCATCAAACTCGAGTCCGCGATCGGAAGGGTGGTGTGCGACGAGTGCGGCACGGAGTACGTCGCCACGGCAGATTCCGTACGGATGACAGGATCGACCGATGAGTGATCCGTCGTCCTTCAAGATTGCGCTCGCCGGGTGCGGACGAATCAGCAAGAACCACTTCGAGGCCATCGATCACATCGATGGGCTTCGGCTCTCCGCCGTCTGCGACATCGAACTGGACCGCGCACAGGCGGCCGGATCCCAATGGTCGGTGCCCTCCTTCGGGTCGATCGAAGAGATGCTCGGCCACGCGGACTGCGATGCCGTCAGCATCGCGACGCCGTCGGGACTGCATCCGGCCCACGGCATCCTCGCGGCGCGCGCGGGCAAACATGTGATATCCGAAAAGCCCATGGCCATCACCCTCGAGGCCGCGGACGAGCTTCTGCACACCTGTGACGAAGCGGGAGTGCACCTCTTCGTAATCAAGCAAATGGGGTATTGCCTTAAGTCCACCGCCCACTACATGTTGTGGTCATGGCGGTTCCGGCTTCTCAGCTCCGTGGCGGCGTGGACTATCCCCGTACGCGGCTGGAGTTGGACGAGTTCTTCCCCGACGATGCGGCATGCCTGGAGTACGTGGAGGGTCTGCGCTGGCCGGAAGGGTTTGTGTGCGTGGGCTGTGGCGGGTTGGGAGAGGTCTGGCGAGCATCGCGGGGGCGTCTCGTCTGCCCACACTGTCGAAGGCAGACCTCGGTGCTGGCGGGAACCGTGTTCCACCGCACGCGCTCGCCCCTGCGTCTGTGGTTTCTCGCTGCCTGGGAGCTCACGAGCCAGAAATACGGAGCCAATGCTCTCGGGCTCCAGCGCGTGCTCGGACTGGGAAGCTACAAGACAGCGTGGGTCTGGCTCCACAAGCTCCGCCGGGCCATGGTCCGACCGGATCGCGACCAGCTGAGCGGCGTTGTGCAAGTGGACGAGAGCTATGTCGGGGGCGTGGAGGCTGGAGTGCGGGGCCGCGAGACGATCAAGAAGGCCATCGTCGCGATCGCCGCCGAGGTCGACGGACGCAAGATCGGGAGAATACGGCTGCGTTGGGTGCCCGACCTCTCCGCTCCGGTTCTGCGAGGCTTCGTCAAGGATAGCATCGCACCGGCAAGCACGGTGCATACCGACGGATGGCCAAGCTATCAGGGACTCGCCAAACTGGGCTTTCGCCACACGGTCACGAACCTCTCGACCTCCGGCGATCCCGCTCACGTGCTCATGTCGGCCGTACATCGGGTGGCGTCTCTCCTCAAGCGCTGGGTCCTCGGAACCCTCCAAGGAGGGATCGCCCGCGAACACCTCCCCTACTATCTGGACGAGTTCACCTTTCGCTTCAACCGACGCACATCCCGGGCTCGCGGCCTGTTGTTCTACCGCTTGCTTGAGCAGGCTGTTCAGTGTGCTCCCACGCCAGCTTCGGCCCTTTACCTCGGCACCGGACGTGGGAAACGGCCCGCAGAGCCCCGGTAACCACTATATCTTGGGGTCGGTGGACTTAAGGGAATACCCCCTTTCAAGCAAAACCGGCTCAATCCTCCCGTCCAGCTCGTTAAGGCGGCTGTCGACAAGGGGCGTTTCGGTCGCATTCACCTCGTGAACGCGACCGTGCGGTGGACGCGTCCTCAAGAGTACTACGACATGGCCAAGTGGAGGGGCACTTGGGAGTTCGATGGAGGGGCCTTCATGAACCAGGCGTCGCACTACGTCGATCTCGTGCTGTGGCTGGGCGGGGCCGTCGAGTCGGTCATGGCGAAAACAGTGACACTGGCCAGGAATATCGAGGCAGAGGACACGGGCGCGGCCGTACTCCGGTTCAGACATGGAGGGATCGGCGTGATCGAGGTCACCATGCTCACCTATCCCAAGAACTTCGAGGGTTCGTTCACGATCCTGGGTGAGAACGGCACCGTCAAGATCGGTGGCACGGCGGTGAACAAGATCGAGAAGTGGGAGTTCGCCGAATCTGACGACGACGATCTGCTGGTTGAAGCGGCCAATTCCGAACCGCCCTCCGTCTATGGCTCGGGGCACGAGCCGTACTACAGGAATGTGCTTGCTGTGCTACGCGGGGAAGCAGCGCCGGGCACGGACGGTCGCGAAGGGCGCAAGTCTCTCGAGCTCGTTCGCGGCATCTATGAGTCTGCCAAGACCGGCTGCGAAGTGCCATTGCCCATCTGACGGTCAGGGCCTTGCCGGTCTGACCTGCCGACCGATGGCCGACCGGACAAGGGCGCTACTGAGCTGCCGCCCGTTCCAGCATCATCTGCACGTCAGGGACGAGCCGTTCCGCCCCTTCCACGCTGAGATGGCCCCGATCCCGCCATAATAGACGATCCCCGGCATGAGATTCGCATCGCGTCTCGGGACAGAGCCGCTCGGTGAAGTCGGCTATCAACAGCGCCGGCCACTGTGCTCGCAACCCCTCAAGGTACCGGCGATTGGCCTCCCGCTCATCGGCGATTTCTTCCAGTGAAAACTCATCATGGCGCATTCCGCACACGATGGACGAGGAATCGACCCCTCCGGAGAGTGCGGCTCCAACCGGCACGTCACTCCTCAGGTGCTGCCTAATGTTGTCGAGGAAGCGTTCGCGGACAGCTTCGACCGCCTGCGGGTACGTGAGCTTGGACTCGACTCTGAACTGGGGCCGCCACCATCGAGGCAATTCGGTCAGCTGCCCGCTGGCGAGATCCAGGGACAGGGCCGTTCCTTGAGCAAGATGGGAGGCGCCCCGCACGAACGACTGGTTCACGGTGTCGTAGTCACCGTGAACCAGATAGTCGTAGCTGCGCTGCCAGTCGAGCTCGGGCGTTCCGGAGCGAAGCCGGAGGAGAGCCCCCAGCTCCGAGGCGAACACCAGCACTCCATCGGCATGGTCGAAGAACAGCGGTTTGATTCCGAACGGGTCCCTCACGAGGGTCAGCGTCTCACCCCGCGAATCGTAGATGCAGAAGGCGTACATTCCCGTCAGTCGGGGAAGGCAATCTGGACCCCAATGGGCCCATGCCTCGAGGAGGACCTCCGAGTCTCCGGAAGAACGGAACTCGACACCGACTCGCTCGAGCTCTTCCCTCAACTCCACGTAGTTGTACACCTCGCCGTTGTACACGAGTGCGTACCGCCCGCAGCGCGACCACATGGGCTGCCGGCCCCGGTCGGTCAGATCGAGAATGGCGAGGCGGGTGTGCCCGAGGGCCACGGTCCCTCGCTCCGAGCGCCTGAACAGCGTGTCGTTTCCGTCCGGCCCCCGATGAGTCAGCGCATGGGCCGCGCCAGCGAGGCGGTTCTCGGCGTCGTGGGGCTCATGCAGCCACCACGCTCCGGCGAGGCCACACACCGGTCAGCTCCCCTCCCGTTCGGTGCTCATCCAGAATCGTCCAGCCACAGACTCGACAGGACGGGTCCATACCGGTCCATCGTGTGGTTCTCGCGGACCCAAGAAGCCTGGCTGGCCGTGTCGACTCCACCCGATCGCACCTGGTCGACCGCTTGGCGGAGGGTCGCAGGCAGCTCGTCCGCGTCCGTGACGAGGATCGGACATCCGTCGGGCAGGAGATCTCGAAGACCTTCGTCGATACCGCAGATCACTGCGCAGCCTCGCATCAACGCCTCGACCCTCTGAAGACCATACCAGCCGATCGTCAACTGATCGACAACGATATCGGCCTGATCGTAGAGGGCGAACAGCATCGGTCTGGAAACGCTGTACCTCGACCCGGTTTCAAGTTCGAGCTCCGGCGTGAGGATTACGTTCACGCCTGCATCCTCAGCCCGTAGAGCCTTCGCAGCGGGCTCCAGAAGCGCTGTGCCCTTCATCGCGACATTGGAGGGTGCGTGGAGGATCGTGACATCTCCAGCCGCCTCTGGCAGCGTCAGCGCCGCAACCGAGTCCGCACACTCGGCATCGAACTTCTCGAGGTCCAGGACAACGGGGAGGAACCGGGCCGACGGCACGATCGTGAGCAGGTCGGGGGTTGATACCAGGATGTGATGGGCGAAGTCGATGGAGTCCTTGACGAGGCGTTCCTGCCACGGCGCGGACCGGGGGGGGGGGGGGGGGGGGGCTCGTCCGCCACATCGGCGATCCCCCGCAGGTGGCGATCCTTCCACACCACGTACTCTGGGTTGCGAATGTCCGTGCCGACAAAGTGCATGACGACACGTTTTCCGAATAGCCGATACAGTCTCAGCTCTATCCGTCGCGCTTTTCTGGTAAGAATCGTCTCTCCCGACAGGAAATGGAAGATATCGAAGCGCCACAAGGCTAGGAGGAAGAACAGAAGGGCGTGAGTCCATTGGACCGGAGATGGGTGATCACTATACTGGAGCTCGTAGGTGTAACTGGTGGGATACTGGGTGTACGAAACCTTGTGCTTCACGAAGGACTCGACCTCGACCTGGTCGCCCAGGTGCTGTTCGATCCACTTGGAGTACAGCCCGATCCGCCAGCCGATATTGACAGCACCAAAGAGTAGCCGTTTCTTTCCTTTGCCTTGTCGGCGGAAGGGCCACCCTATCGGCAGAGAAGGACTCAGTACTCGAACGAAGATCCTCAACCTCCTGAGGCGTTTTTGGCTGTTGCCGGGACTAGAAGGGATGGCCGCAGCGATGTTCGGCGGGTCCCGACTCGGAAGCCGGAGATCACGACTCCTTCCCAACTACTACCAGTTCCCGCAGCCATTTGAAAGGCTCGTGACCACGGATGAGGGGGTAAGGTTCCTCGCCGACGTGGGCACATTGCTGGGCTGGTGTCTACGCTTCAACATCCGCGAGCCGTCGCTCGAGAAGCTCTTCGGGCTCATGCGACCGGGAATGACCGTTGTCGACGTTGGAGCGAACATCGGCTTCACCGCCCTCACCGCTGCGAGTCATGTAGGTCCTTCCGGGCGGGTTATCGCATTCGAGCCACATTCGGCGAACTTCGCCGCGCTGCTGGGCAACCTCGAGTTGAATCCCGAGCTGAAGGTGGAAGCGCTCAACCTGGGTCTCGCCCGCGAATCGGGTCAGGCCAACATGGTGGAGCCGGTCGCGAGGAACCCCGGAGGTTTCCGTATTTCGTCTGCGTCCACCGGTGAGGGGATTGCTCTCGACTCCCTGGACGCGACCCTGGAGTGTGAAGGGGTCCGAGCGGTCGATGTGCTGAAGATCGATACCGAGGGATTCGAGTATGAAGTGCTCTGCGGATCCGAGCGTGTCCTGCGAGAGAGTCGGCCTGCGATCTTCATCGAACTGAGTGAGGGCAACCTGGCGGAGCAGGGATCATCGACGGTCGAGGTCCTCTCGTTCTTGATGGACCACGGTTATGACATCCGTGAGGCTGAGTCTGGGGAGACCATGGGACTCGGGGTCGACTACGGAGGCTGCCATTTCGATGCGATCGCCTTGCCTGTGGAGTCCTCCGCCTGAAAGGACATCGCGGTGGGTCGCCGCACCGAGGGACTCTACCGTGGGACAGCAACCTCGCCTTGTAGTGCTCGTTCTAGGCCGTCATATTGCCATCGACCGCTCCGGCCTCCCATCCGTACCTGATCCTTGTCTCGCCCATCCATGACCAACTCCCCCATCGACCACCTACGCAACGGCGACCTCACCGTCGGCGTCATCGGATTGGGCTACGTCGGCCTCCCCCTCTCGGTCGAGATCGCCCGGTCGGGGCTCCACTGCGTCGGCTTCGACATCCTCTCCGAGGTGGCCGAAGGGGTCAACTCGGGCCGGAGCCACATCGAGGACGTCACCGACGCCGAACTGGCGGAGATGGTCGCCACCGGGCGACTCGAGGCCACCACCGACATGTCTCGGCTTGCCGAGTGCGACGCCATCTCGATCTCCGTTCCGACGCCGCTGTCCAAGACACAGGACCCTGATGTCTCCCATGTGATCACCGCGTCCGAGGCCGTCGCAGCATCGCTCCGTCCAGGGCAGCTCGTCGTGCTCGAGTCAACGACCTATCCGGGGACCACGAGGGAGGTCCTCCTCCCGGCGATGGAGCGTACCGGTCTGCACGCGGGCACGGACTTCTTCCTCTGTTTCTCACCCGAACGTGTGGACCCCGGCAACGAGGTCTGGAAGACGAAGAACACGCCCAAGGTCATCGGGGGCATTACGCTGGCCTGTGCCGAGGCCGGACTGGCCGTCTACGAACGGTTCATCGACACCATGGTGGAGGTCTCTTCCACCGAGGCCGCCGAGATGGTCAAGATCCTGGAGAACACATTCAGGGCCGTGAACATCGCCATGGTCAACGAGGTCGCCCTCATCGCCGATCGCCTGAAGGTCGACGTTTGGGAGGTCATCGAGGCTGCGGCCACCAAACCCTTCGGTTTCATGAAGTTCACGCCGGGGCCGGGTCTGGGCGGGCACTGCATTCCGGTGGATCCCCACTACCTGGCGTGGAAGATGCGCACGCTCGACTACCGCACGCGATTCATCGACCTCGCGTCGGAGATCAACGCGGAGATGCCGGAGTTCGTGGTGGGAAAGGTACGAGCCGCTCTCAATGCCAACCGAAAGGCCGTGAACGGGGCTCAGGTCCTCGTGCTGGGCGTGGCGTACAAGAAGGACGTGAACGACGTCCGCGAGTCGCCGGCCCTAGACATCATCCGACTGCTGGCCGCGGATGGCGCTCGAGTGGAGTACCACGACCCTCTCGTGCCTGATGTAGCCGAAGACGGGACCCGCTTGGCCTCCGTTCCCCTGACCGATCAGGTGCTCTCGGATGCCGACGCCGTGGTCATCGTCACCGACCACTCAGAGGTCGATTACGGACGAGTGCTCGATCGAGCCGAGGTGGTGGTGGACGCTCGCAACGTGACCGCTCCGCTCCTGAACGAGCGAGGTACCCGGGCAGGGGCCTGGATCGTGAAGGGTGGGTCCAACTGAGGCCCGGGCCGAGCTAGCCACCCATGAGTCCGGTCCTCGTCCACCGAGTGATCGCACGCCTGAACACCGGCGGGCCCGCCATGCACGTGGCGAACCTGGCCGCGGGGCTCGACCCCACGCGTTTTCAGACACGCCTCATCACAGGACGGATCACGGAGGATGAGGGTGACATGACCTACTACGCGCGCGATCGCGGCGTAGACGTGATCGAGATCGCCGGCATGTCGCGTACCCTGTCGCCGTGGAAGGACCTTCGGACCCTGCTCCGGCTCTTCAGGATCTTCCGGCGGGAGCGCCCGACTATTGTCCACACCCACACGGCCAAGGCGGGCACGGTCGCTCGTCTGGCTGCCCTGGCGGCCGGTGTGCCGGTGATACTTCACACGTTCCACGGACACGTGCTGGGGGGACGTTACTTCTCGTCTCTGAAGACACGCGTGTTTCTGGAGATCGAGCGTCAACTCGCTCGGGTGACAGACCGGCTGATCGTTCTCACGCACCGGCAGGCCCGGGAAATGTCCGGCGACCTTGGCGTTGCTCCGCCGGAGAACTTCGCGGTGATCCCCCTCGGGTTGGACTTACAGCCATTCGCAGATGTGGACCGAGGGCGGGCACGGCGGCGTCTGCGCGGCCAGGTGGGGGTGGATGACGACGGTCCGGTGATCGGCATCGTGGGGCGGATGGTGCCGGTCAAGAACCATGAGCTCCTGTTCGATGCGGTGGAGCTTCTCCACGAGAGGATGGACCCGAAGCCACACGTCGTGGTGGTGGGGTCGGGAGAGAGGGAGGGCTTTCTGAGGCGGTACGCCGCCGAGAAGGGGCTGGACCGGTGGGTGCACTGGCTCGGCTGGCGGGAGGACCTGCCCGAGGTCTTTCCGGCGTTCGACGTGACCGCCCTGACGTCTTTCGATGAGGGTACGCCGGTCTCGCTCATGGAATCGCTCGTGTCCGGGACTCCCGTGGTATCACGGGCGGTGGGGGGAGTGCCGGAGATTCTGGAAGATGGGCGGCTCAGACATCTGGTGTGGAGCGACTCGGCCGGCGACTTTGCCGACGCCTTGGAATCGGTGCTGAAGGCGCCTCCGGAGCCGGAAATGGTGGTCGAAGCTCGGGAGACTGTTCTCGGGCGCTATTCGGTTGAACGACTTGCTCGGGACATGGATCAACTCTACGTGGAAGTTCTGGGAAGAGCCGGCATCCGCGTCAACTAACAGGACACAATGACCATCCCCTTCCTGGATCTCCAGCCTCAATACGACTCGATCTCCGGCGAGTTGGACGCTGCGGTTCAGGCCGTGATCCGGTCTCAACGGTTCATTCTGGGCGAGCCCGTAGAACGACTCGAGACGAGCCTGGCCGAGATGCTCGGGGTGGAGTACACAGTCGGATGCGCGAGCGGTACGGATGCCCTCCTGCTGCCCCTACGGGCATTCTGGAGGCAATTTGGCGATGAGGTGGTCATTCCGACGTTCACGTTCTTCGCGACGGCCGGTGCCGTATGGAACGCCGGTTATCGGCCGGTCTTCTGCGATGTGGATGCGTCGACCTTCAACGTGACCGGGGAGTCGGTGTCGGCGGCATGGACGGATCGGACCCGGGGCGTCATCCCCGTGCACCTCTACGGGCAGATGGCGCCGCTGGATGAGATCGGGTATGTGGCTCGAGAGCGGGACGGATTCGTGATCGAGGACGCCGCGCAAGCGATCGGAGCGTCCCAGTGCGGCACATCTGGGACCGCGACATCGGCCGGGGTCGCTGGCGACGCCGGTGCGTTCAGCTTTTTCCCCACCAAGAACCTCGGAGGCTTCGGCGATGGTGGGCTGATGTCGACGAACGACGCCGAACTGGCCGACAAGCTCCGGAAGCTCCGGGTCCACGGCGGCGTCAAGATGTACCATCACGAGATGGTCGGGACCAACAGCCGTCTCGACGCCCTCCAGGCTGCGGTCCTCTCGGCCAAGCTTCCCCACCTCGAGTCTTGGTCTGAGGCACGGCGAGCGAATGCCGCTCTGTACGATGAACTCCTGGCGGACGTGGCCGACGTGATCACACCCGTAGTCAGCCCCGGCAATCTCCACGTCTACAACCAGTACACCATAAGGGCGTGGAGGAGGGACGAGCTCCGGGCCCACCTCACGGCGCAGGGTGTGGGCAACGCCCTGTACTACCCGGTGCCGCTCCATCTTCAGGAGTGCTTCTCGGAGTTGGGATACCAGGAGGGAGACCTGCCCGTCTCCGAACAGCTCTGCAAGGAGGTCGTCAGCCTACCCATCTTCCCAGAACTGGGCGAAGATCGGGTCACGGCCGTCGCGGAGGCCATCCGGGAGTTCTACGGTTGAACATCCTCGTGACCGGAGCCGGCGGCCTGTTGGGTGGGGCGGTAGTCTGGGCTGCTCGCGAGCGGGGACACACCGTAGATGCGCTCGACCGCGCCGCCCTCGACGTCACCGATGCCGAGGCGGTGCACGGCCTAATTACCGAGCGGAAGCCGGACACCGTGGTCCACTGCGCCGCATACACCGCTGTGGATCGAGCAGAGGAAGAAGCGGAGTTGGCCATGCAGGTCAACCGGGACGGGACGTCCAACGTGGCCCTCGCCGCGGCGGAGGTCGGGGCGGTGGTGTTCTTTCCCAGCACGGACTATGTGTTCGACGGCACGTCCGACCGCCCCTACGAGCCGGGTGACGAGCCCCGGCCGCTTAATGCCTACGGTCGCAGTAAGCTGGCTGCGGAGCAGATGTTGCGAGCGGGGGGAGGGAAGTGGACCATCGTTCGCACCAGCTGGCTCTACGGCGCCGACGGCAGGGACTTCGTGGACGTGATCCTGGGCTCCGGCGAACGAGCCGAACCGATGACAATCGTCGACGATCAAGTGGGTTGCCCGATGTGGACCGGGAGTCTCGCGCCGGCCCTTGTGGAACTTGCCGAACAGGGCGCCACGGGCACCCTGCACCTCTGTGACCGGGGCGAGGCCACCTGGCTCGATCTGGCTCGCGGGGTGGCATCCATTGGAGGCGTCGAGGTGGATCTCACTGCTACGACCACGGAGGCATGGGGCGCCGCCGCCGACCGGCCGCGCTATTCCGTGCTCGACTCGTCCAAGGCTGAAGCTCTATTGGGCCGTTCCATGCCTACCTGGGGAGAGTCCCTTCGGACCTATCTGTGTCGGAGAGGTGGAGTGTCCTGAGGTGCGACGATGTCGATCTCGAGTGGGGAAGATCGTGCTCGCGCCTCCTCAGGCCGGCACCATCCGCTCTACCTTCAGCTCCGCCGCCCGCTTTTCGGCCTGCCAAAGATCGTAGTTCATCTGAAGCTGCATCCAGTGCCGTGCGGTTGAGCCAAAGGCTTTGCTGAGACGAATGGCCATATCCGGGGAGATTCCTGCGCGGCCGTTCACGAGCTCGGAAAGGGTCTTGCGTGAAATGCCGAGTGCCCTCGCTCCGGCCGTCACTGTGAGGCCGAGCGGCTCAAGACAACTGATGCGGACGTGTTCCCCTGGATGGGGTGGGTCATGCATGGCCATCGCTCTATCTCCTTCTAGTGATAGTCGGTCAAGTCTACGCGGTAGACGTTGCCATCTTCCATCCGGAAGACGATTCGCCAGTTCCCGGTCACCTTCACCGACCAGTAGCCCTTCAAATCTCCTTTCCGGGCGTGCAGGCCGTAACCTGGAAGGCTCAGGTCCTCTGGTGTCTCCGCAGCATCCAAATCAGCCAGGATGACGCTAACCTTGGCGAGCATTTCCGGAGGGACGCCCCGCGCATCACCCTTTTCGTAGAGCCGCTTCAGTCCCTTGTGACGAGAGCCCTGTATCATGCTCCGTTACTGTAACCTGTAACGTTACGGGTGTCAAACAAGAAACAATACATTGGGTTAGATGCGGTCGAGACAGGGTCGGGTTGACGCTCACGAACGATGCGAGCATAGCCCGGGCGCTTGAATAGCCGCATGGGAACGGTACATTGGCGCCGTAGCACTCTGACCCCGAAAGCGGAACGCAATGGCTGATTCGATCCTGGATGCTCCCGCACCTCGTCCCCCCGATTCCGTGTTCGAATTCGGGGAGATTCCATGAAGGGCGTCGTCCTCGCGGGAGGCTTGGGCAACCGTCTCCAGCCCATGACCCGGGTCACCAACAAGCACCTCCTCCCGGTCTTCGACCGGCCGATGATCTACTTTCCCATCCAACAGCTCGTGTACGCGGGGATCGACGAGATTCTGATCGTGACCGGCGGAAACCACGCCGGGGACTTTCTCAGGCTTCTTGCGAACGGGAAGGACGTCGGGATCAGAGGCCTGAACTACACCTACCAGGAGGGGGAGGGGGGAATCGCCGAGGCTCTGGGCCTGGCGGAGGACTTCGCGGATAACGGCCCCATCTGCGTGATTCTCGGGGACAACATCTTCGGTTCGCCGATCAAGCCGGCCGTCGATGCGTACCGGACTGAGCCTGACGGTGCGATGGTGGTCCTGAAAGAGGTGGATGATCCGAAGCGCTTTGGTGTGGCTGAGCTGCAGGACGACCGGGTGGTGGGGATCGAGGAGAAGCCCGACCAGCCCCGCAGCAACCTCGCGGTCACCGGATGCTACTTCTACGACCGGCGCGTCTTCGAGATCGTACAGGGACGCTCTCCTTCGGAGCGGGGCGAGCTCGAGATCACGGATGTGAACAACCGCTACCTGGAGTGGGGAGCGCTACGCCACCACGTCGCGGACGGATGGTGGACGGACGCCGGCACCATCCCGTCCCTGTATCGGGCCACACGCCTGGTGGCGGACGCCGCGGATGAGCCGGTTCTGCACCTTCCTGACGTCACCGATCCCGCCCGGCGGGCAACGGACGCGTGAGGCTTCTCGTCACCGGCGGATCGGGCTTCATCGGGTCTAACTTGGTCCGGTATCTCCTCGAGAAACACACGGATGTGGACGTAGTCAACCTCGATCTTCTGACCTACGCCGGGAATCAGGACAACCTCAAGGACGTGGAGGGGGACTCGCGCTACCGGTTCGTGCATGGTGACATCTGCGATGCGGGCCTCGTAGGGGAGCTGGTCGGTGAGGTCGACGCGGTGCTGAACTTGGCCGCGGAGTCCCATGTGGATCGATCCATCGAGCACGATGGGCCGTTCGTGCGGACCAACGTCGTGGGAACGCACACGCTGCTCAGTGCGGCTCTGGCCGCGTCGAGTTCACCTAGGTTCGTGCAGGTGTCCACGGACGAGGTGTATGGAGAGCTGCCGTGGCGGGATCCGTCGCGGGTCGGGGTCGACCGCGGCGCTGTGGGCGACTCCGATGCCATGGCTGGATCCGATGGCGCAGCCGACGCCATTGACGACTCCGCGCCGCGCTTCACCGAGTCCACACCGCTGGCACCGCGCTCCCCGTATTCAGCGACCAAGGCCGCCGGAGACATGCTGGCTCTGGCCTACCACCGAACGCATGGCCTGGACGTGGTGATCACGCGTTGCTCGAACAACTACGGGCCGTACCAGTTTCCGGAAAAGCTGATTCCCCTCATGGTGTCCAACGCGATGGCGGGGGAGCCTCTTCCCGTATATGGAGACGGGCTGAACGTCCGTGATTGGATCCAGGTGGGAGATCACTGCCGCGGGCTGGACCTCGCGCTCCGAAAGGGGAGGGCAGGCGAAGTCTACAACTTTGGGGGTGACGCGGAGCGGACCAACCTACAGGTGGTAAAGGCGATCATCGGGCAGACTGGGGCCGATGCGGGGCTGATCACCTTCGTCGAGGATCGTCTCGGTCACGACCGGCGTTATGCGGTGGATTCGTCCCAGGCCAAGGAGGAGTTGGGATGGGAGGCTAAAGTGGGTTTCGAGGAGGGGTTGGCTGACACGATCGCGTGGTACGGGGAGAATCGAGCGTGGCTCGAGCGGATCGAGACGGGGGCGTACCGGCCTTGAGGCACGCCTCTGCGGTCGGATGCGAAGCCAGCAGCGAACGGAGTCTCTTCCTCAACTCCTGAGGATGGCCGCGAGTTCGGAGGGCGAGATGATGCGGTAGTCGCCGGGTGCGGGAACGGTCAGGAGATCCTGATCCCCCGTGACCTGGAATTCGGCTTTTCCGGCCTCGGCGAGCTGGAGGAAGATTCGGTCGTCATGGTCACGAACCGGGGGCAACGTTTTGGTCACCTCCGTCACGTCCACGGGCTCCGAGAAGGGAAGGAAGTCGCCGAGAAGGGCCTCGATCTCTTGATCTGTCAGGTGGAACTTGGGATAAGAGAGGACGCGGAGAAGCTCCGCGGCTGTGGCGTGGGAGACCAGCGGACGGAAGTCCCCCGCCATCCACGACGGACGAAGCCAGGACAGCCGCCCACGTTCGAAGAGGAGGGCCGAGACGACCACGTTGGTGTCCAGTACAACTCGTCGGATCACTCTTTACGGGCCCAACGTACGGCAGCTTCAACGTCCCCCTCCTCGATGCCAAGAGCGGCGAGCTTCTCACGGACCTCGCCGGCCCATCCTGGGCGGACCGGACTCAGCACGATCCGGCCGTTCTCCTCTCTCGTTTCGAAATAGTCGACATCCGGGAATCGCGCGACGACCGATCGTGGAAGGGTGATCTGATTCTTCGAGGTTTTCTTAGCGATTGGCATGGCGCTTCCACTCGTTGCCGGCACTGCGCACCGTTCAGGGGGGGCAAGAATCAAGGAAACACGGATTCCTTACCAAAATAACCATGCCTGAGATCGTGTGGAAGGGACACGTAGATGTCAACGGGCACTGAATGTGGGCGAGGGTGATCACGATGGGGCCTTGCTCCTCGCGCTTCCATGGTCTCACCCGTCAACCTCACTCTATTCATGATTGGGCCCGGCAGGCTCTGAATCGTTGACTGGGCAGGGACGGGCGGTAGGTTGAAGGCCGTTAGATCCTTGCACGGCCCCCGGGTTACAAACCCGCTATGTTCTCGACTGGAAATCCATGGCAGACACGATCTTGGTCACCGGCGGTGCCGGGTTCATCGGATCGCATTTGGTCCAACGGCTGCTGGAGCAGGGCAAGACCGTTTTCGTGGTGGACGACCTGTCCACCGGCTCCCTCGACAATCTGGCCGATGTCCGGCATCACGCCTCGCTGCACCTGATCATCGACTCGATCCTGAACCACCCGATGATGAGCGATACGGTGAGTCAGGTGGAGCAGGTCGTCCATCTGGCGGCCGCGGTGGGCGTACGAAAGATCATCGAGTCCCCGGTGGAGACGATCACCACGAACGTCCGAGGTACAGAGATCGTGTTGAGCTGCTGCCATGAGCACGGCACACCGCTCTATCTCGCCTCCACCTCCGAGATCTATGGAAAGGGAGGAGACCGACTGGACGAGGAGCACGACCGGATCATGGGGAGCACCACACATCGGAGGTGGTCCTACGCGTGTACCAAGGCTCTGGACGAGTTTCTCGCGTTGGCCTACGCCTATGAAAAGGACCTTCCCGTGGTTCTCGGCAGGTTCTTCAATACCGTGGGCCCCAGACAGACGGGTGAGTGGGGGATGGTGGTTCCGACTTTCGTGACCCAGAGCCTCGCAGGGGAGCCAATCACGGTGTACGGGACGGGCGAGCAGCAGCGGTCGTTCTGTCATGTCGACGACTCGGTGCGCGCGGTTATGGGGCTTCTCGAAGCACCGGAGGCCTTGGGCGAGGTGTTCAATATCGGCAACGAAAACGAGATCACCATCCGTGCGTTGGCCGAGCGCGTACGCGAGAGAGTCGGATCCGACTCGGAGATCGTGGTGATCCCGTACGATGAGGCATACGGTGAGGGGTTTGAGGACATGGAGCGCAGGCAGCCGGACATTACGAAGATCAAGGGACCTGGTGCTCCCTTCCGGCAAGAGGAGCCGCGTCCGATCCGTGGACACCGCCGATGGGAGTCTAGAGCAGGCCACCGCAGGGGATTCAGTCGCCCTGACCATAGAAGACGAACTGGACATAAGCCGGGGCGACATGATCGTGCGCCCCCTGAATCTTCCGGCCGTTGAGCAAGAGTTGGACGCCACCATCTGCTGGCTGTCGGAAGGGCCCATGCAGCCGGGGACCCAATATTGGCTTCGGCAAACGACCAGAGAGGTGCAGGCGTTCATCTCTCGCATCCTGTACCGGATCGACGTGGACACGATGCACCGCGAGCAGGTGGAGGGTTTCGAGCTCAACGACATCGGCCGTGTCCAGATCACGACGGCGAGTCCGGTGTTTGTCGATCGTTACCAGCTCAACCGGGAAACGGGTAGCTTCATCCTTATCGATCCCCACAGCAACAACACGGTGGCTGCGGGTGTGATCCGGGGGCCGGTTCGCCACGAAGAGGATCTGCCCGGAGACGAGACCCTCGAGGAGCGGGCCGAGCGAAAGGCCTCGCCTGATGTGGTCTGGGAGAGCTGGAACATATCCCTGGAAGAGCGGGAGGCTGAGAACCAGCACCAAGGGGCGGTCTTGTGGTTCACAGGGCTCCCCGGATCCGGCAAGAGCACGATCGCCAGGGCCGTGGAACGCCGGCTGTTCGACCTCGGGTGCAAGACCATGCTTCTCGACGGCGATCAGGTGCGACACGGCCTCAACGGGGACCTCGGGTTCACGCCCGAAGACCGCCGGGAGAACATCCGTCGTGTCGGCGAGGTTGCGGCTCTGTTCCTGATGCAGGGGTGCCTGACCCTTTGCACGTTCGTGTCTCCGTTCAAGGAGGACCGTGACCGCTCACGCAGCCTGGTACCGGAGGGGCGGTTCATCGAGATCTTCATCGACGCCCCGCTGGAGGAGTGCGAGCGGCGTGATCCCAAGGGCCTGTACGCACGGGCTCGCAAGGGTGAGATCGCGCACATGACGCGGATTTCCAGCCCGTATGAGGTGCCCGAGGCTCCTGAGATGCGCGTGGAAACGGTCGGGCGAGAGGTGGAGGACATCGTGTCCGAGGTGGTTGCTGCGCTTGGCGACCGACGGATCATCACGGCAAAGGAACGTTGATGCATGTAGCAGTCATAGGAACCGGATACGTCGGCCTGGTCGCCGGCGCCTGCCTTGCCGAAACCGGCAACGACGTCGTCTGCGCCGACATCATCGAAGAAAAGATCGCTGGACTGAACGCCGGCGAGATTCCCATCTACGAGCCCGGTCTGGAGCCCTTGGTAGCCCGCAACCTCCGCTCTGGTCGCCTCACGTTCACCACCGATATCCCGGCGGCCGTACAGGCCTCCGACGTCATCTTCATCGCCGTAGGCACCCCCCCTGACGAAGACGGCTCCGCCGACCTGCAGCACGTCCTCGAGGCCGCCCGCACCATCGGCAAGGCCATGAACGGCGACAAGATCGTCATCACCAAGAGCACCGTGCCCGTGGGCACCGCCGCCCAGGTTCGCGAAGCCGTCGAGGCCGAGACCGACCACAAGGTCCACGTCGTCTCCAACCCCGAGTTCCTCAAGGAGGGGGCTGCGGTCGACGACTTCATGAAACCCGACCGGGTCGTCCTGGGCGTCGACAGCGACTATGCGGCCGAGGTCATGCGCGACCTCTACGCGCCCTTCGTCCGCACGGGTAACGCTGTCCTGATCATGGACATCGCCTCGGCGGAGATCACCAAGTATGCGGCCAACGCCATGCTGGCCACCCGCATCAGCTTCATGAACACCGTGGCGGGCCTCTGCGAGAAGACGGGCGCCGACGTGAACATGGTCCGAAAGGGCATCGGCAGCGATCAGCGCATCGGCTCCCGGTTCCTCTTTCCCGGCGTGGGGTACGGCGGATCGTGCTTTCCGAAGGATGTGAAAGCGCTCATCAGTACCATGGACGATCTGGGGGCGGATCCGTCGATACTCAAGGCCGTGGACGAGCTGAACGACCGTCAGAAAGGATTGCTCCTTCGGCTGCTCGTCGAACGTCTCGGGGAGGACCTGGACGGGACGACGATCGCCGTCTGGGGGCTGGCCTTCAAGGCGAACACGGACGACATGCGCGAAGCCCCCAGCCTGGTGACGATCGAGGGGCTTCTGGAGCGCGGCGCTCGCGTCGTCGCGAGCGACCCCGAGGCGATGACCGAGGCCCGAAGGCACTTCGGCGACCGCATCGAGCTTACCGAGGACGCGTACAGCGCATTGGACGGGGCCGACGCGCTGGTCATCCACACGGAGTGGAATCCGTATCGCCGGCCCGACTTTGCCCGCATGAGAGAGGCGTTGGCGAAGCCGCTCGTGTTCGACGGCCGCAACCTCTACGATCCGGAGCGGATGGCGGGCATGGGATTCGAGTACTACTCGGTCGGTCGGGCGCCGGCGGGGGTAGGCTGAGGACGCGCTCCGGGGGGCCCATCCGGACATCGTGCTGCCGCGGGTTTCGCCGTCCCCCTGTGCCATTCTTCCGCCCCAGATCTCACCGTACTCTTCGATGGTCAAAGAGCTATCGACAAACCCAATCGCTTAGGTTATGCTTGTCTCCGACGATACAGCGAGAGGGTGGGTTCCAGTTTCGCATCTTCCCGAACGATCATTCCCCTCCGCATGTTCACGCGGTCAAGCCGGAGGCTTCGCCAAGATCGCCATCGGCAGCGTGGAGAAGCCGCCTCGCCTACTCGAGGCGCGGAAACTCAAGGATCATGAGATCGTAAAGGCGGTGCGCGTCGTGGAACGCGAGTGGCAGAAATTCCTGTTGGCGTGGACGGATTCATGGCGCGACGAACCCTCACAAGTGACGACATCCGGGCTCAAATCCCGGCCGCCCGAGCACGCGCCCACAGGAGGCGGGCAGTGCGGGCACGAGGTGCCACGTATGATCGTGACACCGGGCGGGTTGTGGTCGAGTTGACGAACGGCTGTCTGCTGGGCTTCCCGGCTGACTTGGCCGAGGGGCTTCGGGGTGCGGAGCCCGACGAGTTGGCCCAAGTGCAGGTCGTGCTGGATGGCGATGGGTTGCGCTGGGAGGGCCTCGATGCCGACCTGCTCGTGCGTGAACTGGCGCGGGGTGTGTTCGGCTCAAGGGGGTGGATGAGCGAGGTTGCTGGGGAGCTGGGGCGTCGCGGCGGTCGTGCTCGGAGCAAGGCCAAGGCAGCGGCCTCTCGAAGAAATGGTCAGAAAGGTGGGCGGCCCCGCAAGAATGCTCCCGAGTAGCTGTGGGCGGCCTGACCCGCGCTCTCGGGAATACCGGCGGGCCATCGGCACAGTCGTCCCATTCGAACATCGTCCGGCCGCGAAGATTGTCGTACCTTGCCGCGAGCGGGCGCGAACGCAGAGCACAGGACACAGATGACCAAGAGTGAGTACCAGGAGCTGGTGGAGTTCATCGCTCCCCAGTTCGGCCGCATCAACGAGCGTTTCGATACCGTGGACGGGCGTTTCGATGCCATGGACGAGCGTCTCCGCCGAGTGGAGATCCTCGGAGAAGACAATCGCCATCAGATCCAGATTCTGGCCGAGTCCATAACTGGCGTCGGCCAGCGGCTCGACGCGTTCCGGTCCGAAGTGGCGGCTCAGTTCACTGAAGTGGCGGTTCAATTCACCGAGGTAGGGGCTGAGTTCGTGCACGTTCGCGAGCTATTGCAGACTTCCCACCGTGAGTTGGACGGGCGCGTGACGACCCTCGAAAACCGCCCGAACGCCTGACATGAACCGCGTCCTCATCACCGGCGCCGCCGGATTCCTCGGCTCCCACCTGGCCGGTCGCTTCCTTCTCGAGGGCTACCAGGTCATCGGCGTCGACAACTTTGTCACGGGCTCGCACGAGAACGTCGCCAGGCTCCAGGAGAACGACCACTTCTCGTTCATCCGCCACGACATCTCGACACCGCTCTACATCGATGGCGAGCTGGACGGGGTCCTTCACTTTGCCTCGCCGGCCAGCCCCGTGGACTACCTGGAGCTTCCCATCCAGACGCTCAAGGTCGGCAGCCTCGGTACACACAACATGCTGGGACTGTGCTTGGCGAAGTCGGCACGATTCCTCTTGGCCTCCACATCGGAGGTGTACGGCGACCCGGAGGTGCATCCTCAGCCCGAGGGCTACTGGGGCAACGTGAATCCGGTGGGACTGCGCGGTGTCTACGACGAGGCCAAGCGCTTCGCCGAGGCGATGACAATGGCGTACCATCGGCACCACGGTGTGGACACGAGAATCGTTCGTATCTTCAATACCTACGGGCCGTTCATGAGACCCGCCGACGGCCGCGTGATCTCGAACTTCATCGTCCAGGCGCTCCGCAACGAGCCCCTCACGATCTACGGCGACGGCTCCCAAACCCGCTCCTTCTGCTACGTCGACGACGAGGTCGAGGGCATCTTCCGGCTCTTCCACTCCGACCGGATCGACCCGACGAACATCGGTAATCCACACGAGTTCACGATCGCCGAGTTGGCGGACCTGGTGCTGGAGGAGACCGCATCCAACTCCGGCATCGTGTCGCTGCCACTCCCCGAGGACGATCCCAAGGTGCGCCAGCCGGAGATCTCGGTGGCGATGGACGTTCTAGGATGGGAGGCGATCACGACGCTTCACGAAGGGCTCAAGAAGACGATTCCGTACTTTCGCGAGTTGGTGGAGTCGGTGGATGCGAAGGCCCGTACGTTTGCGGACTGATTCGGTGAATCCCTCGCCGAGACTCGTGCGATGAGTCCCCTCGCTGATCCTCGCGCGACGAGCCTACCTCGATGAGTGCGATCGCGGAGTTCGTTCCCGCCGGGGCCAGCTACCTCGTCACCGGCGGGGCCGGGTTCATCGGCTCGAACCTGGTGGCGGCTCTGGTCGATGTCGGGGCGACGGTTCGCGTCCTGGACGACTTCTCCACCGGGCGCCAGCAGAACCTGGACGGCCTCTGGGACCAGATCGAGCTCATGGAGGGCTCCATCACGGACCCCGTCATGTGTGCGTCCGCCTGTGCGGGCATGGACTACGTGCTCCACCAGGCCGCCCTGCCGTCCGTGCCGCGAAGCGTGGCCGATCCCGCCACGAGCCATGCCACCTGCGCGACGGGCACGCTGAACATGCTGGTCGCCGCGCGGGACGCGAAAGTGAAGCGATTCGTCTACGCGGCCTCCAGCTCCGCCTACGGCAATACCCCGACGCTCCCCAAGGTGGAGGACATGCCGGCGCAGCCCCGCTCGCCCTACGCGGTGGCCAAGCTCACGGGCGAGCACTACTGCCAGGCGTTCTCTTTGGTGTACGGATTCGAGACGGTATCGCTCCGGTACTTCAACATCTTCGGTCCCCGGCAGGACCCTGGCTCCCAGTACTCGGCCGTGATCCCGCTCTTCATCACCAAGGCGATGGCGGGGCAAGCCCCCACGATCGACGGAGATGGGGAGCAGACCCGGGACTTCACCCATGTGGACAACGCGGTGCGGGCGAACCTCCTGGCGTGCACGGGCCAGGCGGATGCGGTGGCCGGCCAGGTCTTCAATGTCGGGTGCGGCGAGCGTATCTCGATCAACCGGCTCTGGGATGCCATCCAGGAGGCCACAAAGGCACCTGTGGACGCGGTCCACGGGCCGGCAAGGGAGGGGGACGTTCGCGACTCCTTGGCCTGTCTGGAACGAGCCCGCGAAGGCCTCGGATATGAAGTGACGGTGCCCCTCGACGAGGGCCTCCAGCGGACCGTCGAGTGGCTGGTGACTCACGGCGGGTTCGCCACGAGCCCGGAGCGGCACACCTCGTGAGCCCGGAGCGCCATACCCCGTGAGGGTTCTGGTCACCGGCGGAGCGGGGTTCATCGGCTCGCACCTCTGCGAGCGCCTCCTGCAGGATGCATACGAGGTCGTCGTCCTCGACTCCTTCGACGACTTCTACGATCCGGCCATCAAGCGGACGAACCTGACCGAGTGCCGGGAACACTCCCGCTTCACCGAGGTCGAGGGCGACATCCGAGACTCCGCCGTGCTAGACAAGCTCCCCGAGGTCGACACCATCATCCATCTGGCCGCCCGGGCCGGCGTCCGCCCCTCCATCGAGGACCCGGTTCTGTACAACGACGTCAACGTGGGCGGCACTCTGTCCCTCCTCGAGTTCGCCCGTCGACGCGGCATCCGGCGCTTCGTCTTCGGCTCCTCGTCCTCGGTCTACGGCAACAACGAGAAGGTGCCGTTCTCCGAGGAAGATCCCGTCGATCACCCGATATCCCCGTACGCCGCCACCAAGAAGGCCGGCGAGCTCCTTTGCCACACCTATCATCACCTGAACGACATGGGCGTGCTGTGCCTGCGCTTCTTCACGGTCTACGGGCCGCGGCAGCGCCCCGATCTGGCCATCCACAAGTTCGCCCGCCTCATGACGGCCGGAGAGCCGGTGCCCCGGTTCGGTGATGGCAGCACCGAGCGGGACTACACCTACGTGGACGACATCGTCGACGGCGTGATGGGTGCGCTCGAGTACCTCGAGGCACACCCCGACGCCTACGAGATCATCAACCTGGGCGAAAGCCGCACGGTGTCGCTAAGCGAGATGATCGATACGGTGGCACGTGCTCTGTCGGGGACCCCGACCGTCGAGGAGCTGCCGCTGCAGCCCGGCGACGTCACGCGAACCTATGCGGACGTGTCGAAGGCCCGGGCGCTTCTGAACTACGCGCCGCGGACAGCGTTCCAGGCGGGGGTGCGGCGGTTTGTGGAGTGGTTCAGGGCGGAGGGTTAAGGTCCAAGCGTCCACCGTCGACGAGTCCCACATAAACATTCCTGAGCCCAGTCCCTGAACCCTTCTTCAACCATGAGGAGGACGAGGGTCCTCCGTCGTCTACCGTTCCGGTTGGAGACTGCAGGGTTGCCTACGATATTTCGTGCGGGACCGTATCGGTTCTTTTTCTACAGCAATGAAGGAACCGAGGCGCCTCATGTGCATGTAGAAGGGAAGGGGTGTGTAGCAAAGCTCGGGCTTACGCCGGTGCGCGTCATCCGGTCGGGTGGGTTGCCGGCGCACGAGCTCACGAGGATTGAGGCAATCGTGTCGGCGAACAAAGAAGACCTACTGCGTGAGTGGAGATCATTTTTCGATGTCCCGTTCTAGTCCCCGCGTCGCGCACGTTCGTATTCTCGACTCCGAGATTGTGGTTGATCTCGTAGACGGTCGTGTCATCTCGGCTCCTCTTCACTGGTTCCCGCGGCTGCTGAATGCAACTACGGCAGAGCGCGACGAATGGCTCTTGGTTGGCCAGGGAGAGGGTATCCACTGGCCTGTCATCGATGAGGACCTCAGTGTCAAGGGACTACTGCGTGGCGCTCCGGCGCCGGGCGTCAAGATCTGAATCCCCCAGGCCCCCGGCCCGAACTTTGCTATACATTCCAGCATGATCACGAGACCCGACCACGCGCGACGCATCGCCCTCGCGCTCCTCACGATCCTCGCCGCCTGCTCCACCGGCGGCGGCGAAGAGACCTCCGTCCTGCGAGGCGACGAAGCCGCGGCCCGTGGGGACCTCGAGGCCGCCCTCGCCGAATATCGTCTCGCGGCCCAGCAGGCCGCCCAAGACGCGCCCAATCTGGCCCGTGTGGCCCACACCTACGCCGAGATGGGCCGCATCGACGAGGCGGGGGACTTTTATCACCAGGCGGTCGAGCAGGACCCGGCCTTTGCCGATCAGGCGGTAACGGACATGGTGCGGCTGGCGCGGGCGGCTCAGGATCGGGACGACTTCTTCGGCCTGGCCTCGGCCATGGAGACGGCCATGTCGTTTCGGCCCGGGATCACGATTCAGGCCATGGCGCTCCCCCTGGCGCGTCATTACTTCCGGGCGGGCGAGTATGCCACGGCGTTGCCCTACTATCAGTCGACGATCTCTGGCATGGAAGAGGACACGGTGCCCGAAGTCCTCTTCGAGGCGGCGTCTGCCTACGATGAGGTTGGCGACTGCCGCCGGGCGCTCCTGCACTACGAGCAGCACCGGCGCATGATCCGACGTTGGCAGAGGGGTGAGGTAGACTGGAAGATCGGCAGTTGTTCGCTCCGCCTGGCACAGGATCTCCGCATGGACAACCAGGACGAGGAGGCGCTTCTGCACATCGAGCGTACCATCGCTCTGGCCGAGCCCCGGAGTCTCCAAGCGGTAGCCTACTTCGAGATGGGAGAGAGTCTGTCGGACCTGGGCCGCTGCGAGGACGCCATGGACGCGTTCCTTCAGGTGCGCCGGGTGGATCAGACGGGGTCGAGCCCCCTGGTGGAGCGCGCCCAGTGGCGCTACGACGAGCTCCGCTTCGTCGGCCCGTCGGGTGGGACCCTCGGGGCGGGTTGTTAGACGGCCCACACAGCTCCTTCTGCGGGCCTCTCGTCGTTTTTCCCTTGCGTAGAGCCGGATTCGTCGGCTAACGTCAAATAGGCCCCCAATCTGCGCCAGCCCTCGAAGAGCGTCCCGATCGTGAGTCCCAAGAAGAAACAGAAGCCCCAGGAGTATGAGCGCCCCGAGATGGGTCCGGGCTCTGAGTCCGCGCAGTCGTCCCTACGTCAGATCATGGCTCAGGGGGTGGCGGCCTGGGAGAGTGACGATTTCAAGAGCGCATATGAGCAGTTCCGAGGCATCCTGGACGAACATCCCGAGTTCGCGGACGTGCACAACAAAGCGGGGTTGTGCCTGGCGATGATGGGAGACGTGGACGGCGCCCTCTCCGCGTTCGATGAGGCCCTGGCGCTCAACGAACGGTACGCCGAGGCCCATCTGAACCGGGCCATCGTCCTCAACGACCTGGGACGCTTCGAAGACGCATCCGAAGCCTTTCAGCGCGCAAGCACGCTGGATACGCAGGACTCGAATGTGTTTCCTTCCGATCTGGGCAACCAGTTGGCGGACTCCCACGCCCGGAGCGGCGATCTCTATCTGGTCGCCAACCGTCCGGAAGAAGCCGCTCAGGAGTATGCGGCGGCGGTATCGGTCCGTCCACGCTTTGCCGATTTGCGCTTCAAGCTCGCCGAGGCCTACCTGAACCTGGACCGCCTGGATGATGCTCGGCACCACCTCGAGGCCATCCTGGAGATGAATCCGTTCTTTCTCGACGCTCGGGTCAGGCTCGGTGCGCTGCTACACCGACAGGGTGATCTCGCGGGTGCGAGAAAAGAGTGGGAACTCTGCGCCGAGGCCGATCCGGAGGACCGGCGCGTCCAGGCCTATCTGGCGGGGCTGGACGCATAGCTCGGCTGGACCGGACCCTCCTCTTTTCCCCCATTGCCAAGTTCTGGGCATCCGGCGAGCCTTAGGGCTGTTCTCGCGAACCTGACCCTGGCTCCGGTGTAATTCCCGGGTATGAAAATAGACGTTCGACCCCTCCTGACCTTCGCTGTGGCAGGCCTCCTGTTCACGGCCTGTTCCAGTATGCCGTTCCCGGGCATGACCGCCACTGAGATTTACAACCTCGGGGTGCAGGCCATGGAAGAAGAGCGCTGGGACGCGGCGGTCGAAGCGTTCGAGGCCATGATCCTGACCTCTGGTTTCGGCAACGCCTCCGAAGCCCGACTGCGGCTGGCCCAGTCCGAGTTCGCGCGGGAGAATTACATCGAGGCGCGGACCGAGTTTCAACGTACCATCGACCGCTTCCCGAGCGACACGACGGCGCCTCATGCCGCCCTGGGCGTCTGCAGCTCCTTGGCCGAGCTGTCGCCGATCCCCCACCGAGACCAGGCGTTCACCCGGCAGGCGCGCACGAGCTGTGGGCAGGTGGCGTCGGACTACGCCGGGACCATCATCGGCCTGCGAGCCTCGGAGGTCGCGGCGTCGATGTTCGACAAGCTCGCCGAGCAGGATTACAACACGGGGCTTCACTACCTGAAGAGAAATCTCCTGGATTCGGCGCTCCTCTACTTCGAGGCGGTCGAGGAAGGCTACGCTCAGTCGGCCTGGGCGCCGTGGGCGTTGCTGAAGAAGATCGAGGTCTTCGAGAAGTTCGGCTATCGACAGGACATCGATGACACCCGCGACAAGCTGCTCGAGCTGTATCCCGACTCCGAGGCGGCCAAGCTGCTCGATAGTGGAGCCGGCTAACCCCCGCAGGTTCGGGGTGCTTGGAGGCACGTTCGACCCTCCCCACATCGGCCACGTCGCCGTAGCCCGGGAGCTGGTGGAGAGAGGGGACCTCGACGAGGTGGTCTGGATGCCCGCTCGCAATCCTCCGCACAAAGCTCATGGCGGTATCGCACCTCCGGGCCTTCGCTTGGAGATGGTGAAGGCGGCGACCGACGGAGCAGGGGGGCAGAGGTGGAGCGACCGGGAGCTCGCACGAGTGGGCCCCTCATTCACGGTCGATACCCTGCGCGATCTGCACTCCGAGTATCCCGACGTCGATTGGGTGTTGATTCTCGGAGTCGACCAGTTTGCCGAGTTCTCCACGTGGAGAGAGCCGGAAGAGGTGGCCCGTCTGGCGCGGCTGTGGGTCCTGGCCCGCGAGGGGCAGGACCCCGCCGACGTGAATCCGGGCGTCGACGTCGAGTGGACGCCGGCACCGGTCTCGAGAGTCGACGTCTCGTCGTCGGAGATTCGACGGCGTGTCAGGGAAGGGGAGCCCTTCTGTCATCTGGTCCCCGACGGCGTGGCCGGCGTCATCGAGCGGGAGCGGCTCTACCGCGACTGAAGGCGCGATCGAGGGCTGCCATTACCTCGATCGCCGTTTTCGTGCAGGTTTATGGGCTGTGGTGTAGTGATTGCCCGGATTGAACGAGATTTGGCGTCTCCTGAGGAGACGCCCTATAGGGATTAGAAGCCATTGAGCATGGTGAAGGCGGTAGCCAAGAAGATCCTCGGTTCACGACATATTCGTGAGGCGAAGAAGCTCCAGCCGCTGGTCGATGAGATCAACGGGTATTACGAGGAGTACGAGTCGCTCTCCGAGGAGGAGCTGAAGGGCAACACGGAGGACTTCAGGGGCCGCATCAAGGCGGCTACCGAAGCCGTCGAAGCCGAGATGGCGACGCTGCTCGAAGAGAAACGCCACTCCGAGGATCCCAATCGTAGGCAGGAGCTTCAGGAGGAGCTGAGCGACCTCGACGCGAGACTCGTCGAGATTACCGACGACGCCCTCGAGGAGATCCTCCCCGAGGCCTTCGCGACGGTCAAGGAAGCTTGCCGCCGCCTGATGGGCACGGAAGTCGTCGTCACGGGCCAGAAGCAGGTCTGGGACATGATTCCCTACGACGTACAGCTGGTGGGTGCCATCGCCCTCCATCGGGGGCGCGTGGCCGAGATGGCTACCGGGGAGGGGAAGACCCTCGTGGCCACCATGCCGCTCTATCTGAACGCCCTCGCCGGGCGAGGCGCGCATCTCGTCACCGTGAACACCTACCTGGCCCAGCGTGACGCCGAGTGGATGGGCTACATCTACAGCTACATCGGCCTCACGGTCGACTGCATCGACAAGTACGAGCCCCACTCGCCTGAGCGGACGGCCGGATACGGCTCGGACATCACCTACGGGACCAACAACGAGTTCGGCTTCGACTACCTACGTGACAACATGGTGCACGCGCTGGAGCAGCGTGTGCAGCGCCGGCACTGGTACGCCATCATCGACGAGGTGGACTCGATTCTCATCGACGAGGCCCGTACACCCCTCATCATCTCGGGTCCGGTGGGTCGCGATACGTCGACGCCCTTCAAGCAGTACAACACCCTGGTCGGGGGCCTCTACAAGAAGCAGACGCGCCTGGTCAGTGAGCTGATCGCCCAGACCGAGAAGGACCTGGAAGAGGGCAACGAGTTCGAGGCGGGTGAGAAGCTACTGGCGGCCAAACGTGGAGGACCGCGCAACAAGAGGCTCCAGAAGCTCTTCGCCGACGACCCCGGCCTGCAAAAGCTGGTCTTGAAGGTCGAGGCCGACTACATGCGAGAGAAGCGTCTTTTCGAGGTCGACGAGATGCTTCTCTTCGCCATGGACGAGAAGGGGCACAACGTGCACCTCTCCGACGCCGGCTTGGACTCGCTGTCCCCTGGGGACCCCGACGCGTTCGTCGTGCCGGACCTGTCCGAGGCCATGGGCAAGATCGAAGGGGACGAGTCCCTCTCGGTAGACGCCAAGCGGGACCTGTTGAACAGACTGGAGGCCGAGTACGCCGGCAAGAGCGAGAAAATCCACGTCATCCACCAGCTCCTGAAGGCGTACACGCTCTTCCAGAAGGACGAGAAATACATCATCGGTGAGGACGGCTCGATCGTCATCGTCGACGAGTTTACGGGTCGTCAGATGGCCGGCCGGCGCTGGAGTGACGGGCTTCATCAGGCGGTGGAGGCCAAGGAAGGGGTGGAGATCAAGGGCGAGACGCAGACCCTGGCCACGATCACTATCCAGAACTACTTCCGCATGTACGACAAGCTGGCCGGCATGACGGGTACGGCGGAGACCGAGGAGACCGAGTTCCACCAGATCTACAAGCTCGACGTCTTCGTGATTCCGACGAACCAGCCCATCGTCCGCGACGATCGCGACGACCTCATATTCCGCACCAAGCGCGAGAAGTACACAGCGCTCATGGACGAGATCGAGCGACTGAAAAAGATGGAGCTCCCGGTGTTGGTGGGTACGACCAACGTCGAGATCTCGGAGACGCTCTCTCGGATGCTCAAACGGCGGGGCATTGTCCACAACGTCCTGAATGCCAAGCAGCACAAGGCCGAATCGGAGATCGTGGCCGAGGCGGGCCGTGCCGGAACGGTCACCATCGCCACCAACATGGCCGGTCGCGGGACCGACATTAAGCTCGGCGAGGGTGTTACCGACGCTCGCACGGTGGGATGGGCCAGGGAGCGCGATATCGACCTAGAGGATCTCATTCCCGTGGATCCGACCCGGGAGGGGGACTTCGAGGACAAGTCCGACGACTACGTGATCGAGGTGGGCGGACTGCACATTCTGGGCTCCGAGCGCCACGAGTCACGGCGCATCGACCGCCAGCTTCGCGGGCGGTCCGGGCGTCAGGGTGACCCCGGCGCCACCCAGTTCTTCATCTCGGTCGAAGACGACCTGATGCGCCTGTTCGTGGGCGACCGCCTGGCCAACGCCATGGACAAGCTCGGGGCGGAAGAGGGAGAGGTGATCACTCATCCGCTGGTCACGCGCTCGATCGAGACCGCGCAGAAGCGCGTGGAGGGCAACAACTTCGAGGCCCGCAAGCGCTTGCTGGACTACGACGACGTCATGAACCAGCAGCGCGAGGTCATCTACGACCGCCGCCTTTTCGCCCTGGAGGGTGGAGAGGATCTGAAGGGCGAGATGTGGGAGATGATCGAGCACGCCGTGGAGTCCTCCGTAGACGAGTACCTGGGCTTCGAGCACGACGAGGAGTGGGATCTGGCCGGGCTCAAGAAGCGGCTCATGCTCGACTACCAGACGATTCTTCGGGAGCTGCCCGACGAGAACGATCCCGAGCACGAGTGGGAGCGTCACGAGATCCAGGACAAGGCGATCAAAGGTGTGCACGAGCAGTTCCGCGCCAAGATCGCAAGCTTCGGAGAGGCGGCCGAAGGGGTGACCAGCTACATCATGCTCGGCGTCATCGACAGCAAGTGGAAGGACCACCTCTACGATCTCGATCACCTGAAGGCGTCCATCGGCTTTCGGGGTTGGGGCCAGAAGGATCCGCTCGTCGAGTACAAGAAGGAGGCCTACGAGATGTTCGTGGACCTCATGGCGGATCTACGCTCCACGGTCTCGAACCAGACGTTCAGGGCCCATATCGGTCAACCTCCGCAGCGCGTTCGTCAGCCGCAGAGGCTCCAGTACTCCGGGCCGTCCGAGGTGGTGGGGGGTGGTGCCATAGCGCAGGCCGCGGCGGCGCAGCGGGCCACGCAGACGAGCGGCAGTGCTCAGGGCCGAGTGGACGACCTGGGTGTGGCCAGTGCGGCGAGAACCGGGACAGCGGGCAGGACGGTGCCCCTCGGATCCGTCAGCGGTGTGGCCGCGCCCCAGGACCCGGGGCAGCTCGCCACCAACCGCGGCGAGGCGCGGGTGCGGGCGCCGGTCACGGCCACCAAGGAGCCGGGGCGTAATGATCCTTGTCCGTGTGGTTCAGGGAAGAAGTTCAAGAAATGCCACGGGGGGGTGTCGGGGTCCGATTCTGGCATGTGAGTCGGGAGGGCGGATCGGGTGTCTTCCCTCGGTCAGCGCTTCGCTCTACGGCTTCGCCGTAGACATCCCTCGGGAAGACACCCGATCCGCCCTCCCGGTCGACTACGGGGGCGGAACCCCTACGCTAATAGCCGCGACATTCTTTCATTCGGGGCGTGGGGTCCCAAGGAGCCATTCGGACGCACGCAACGGACCGTTTTCTTCTCTGTGCATCGACCCGTGAACCTTACGACCGCAGGGAGGCAAGATGAAGGGCTACTACGAGTGCGAAGAGGCGATCGAGAATTTCGAGGACCTGATGGATGAGGCCTGGATCGCCGGCTACGTGAAGATCCGTCAGAAGGCTGGAAGAGACTTCATGCTGCGACCCTGGGATCTCAGGTCTCCCTTGGAGGAGCTCGAGGTGAACCTCGAGGTGGAGAGGCTGGTGGAGGAAGCTCTCGAAGACTACCACGACCCGGACGACGCGACCTTTCCCATGATCTCGGAGAACGGCAAGGCAGCCTAGGAGGCTGGCCATCCGCTGCCTCCCGGCGGCCGAGCGTCCCCGTGAACGCTTGGTCGCCCTGGGGCCGGTTGCGCTCTCGAGCCGGGAACTGCTGGCGGTCCTGATCGGGAGCGGGGGCCGTGAGGCGTCGGCCTTGGAGATCGCCGAGGCGGTGCTCGGTGGAGTGAACGGATCCGTCCGCGCGCTGGGGTCTCTGTCGCCGTTGGGAATCACGGGCGTTCCGGGGGTCGGGGAGGTGACGTCGGCCCGAATCTCGGCCGCGCTGGAGCTGGGAAGGCGAGCGAGCGCCGAGGAGCGCTACCCGGGAGAGCGTATCCGGGGCCCCCGTGACGTGTTCGATCGTATGGAGCCCCGTCTCCGCGACCTACACCAGGAGGAGTTCCACGCGTTGCTTCTGTCGTCTCAGCACCGCGTGATCGGCCAGGTTCTCATCACCCGGGGCATCCTGGACGCGTCTCTCATCCACGCGCGAGAGGTGTTCAGGCCTGCAATCGTCCGGAGCGCAGCCGGGATCATTCTCGTCCACAACCATCCGTCGGGCGACCCGACCCCGTCGAGTGAGGACCGGGCTGTGACACGACAGCTGTCCCGAGCGGGTACGGCCGTCGGGATCCCTGTGGTCGACCACGTGGTGGTCGGCGACGGCCGGTTCGTATCGATCGCCGAGGACGGAGGGTTGGTGTGAGCGGCCGCACAGGCGCTCGGAAGCCCTGACGCACATCCCCGGGTAGCCATCGGGAAACAGATGTGTGAAAGCGGGGGTAGCTCAGGGATGCCCAGCGCCACAGCTACTCCCACGATTCGAGGCTTGCCCCGTCCTTTGGCCCGGGCCATGGAGTCGTACGCCGATCGCCTGGATGTCGATGCGGTGAGGGATGCGTACGAACTGGCGCGAGAGGCCCACGCGGGCCAGCGCCGCGCCTCCGGCGACGAGTTCGTCACCCACGCCGTCGAGGTTGCCACCATTCTGAGCCTGCTCGGGCTGGACACCGATTCCCTGGTGTCCGGTCTGGTTCACGATGTGGTCGAGGACACGACCGTCTCCTTGGCGGACATCGACAAACGGTTCGGCAAGAGTGTGTCGACGATCGTGGACGGGGTCACCAAGATCGGCCGTGTGGAGTTCCGCTCGCATACCGAACAGCAGGTCGAGAACTACCGCAAGCTCCTCCTCTCCATGGCTCGCGACGCCCGGGTGATTCTGGTCAAGCTGGCCGACCGCCTGCACAACATGCGCACCCTCGATGCCCTCAAGCCGGTACAACAGCGTCGCATCGCGCTCGAGACACGGGAGATCTACGCACCGCTGGCTCATCGACTCGGCATGGCCGCGATCCGGTGGGAGCTGGAGGATCTGGCCTTCAAGTACCTGGAGCCCGACGCGTACGAGGCGCTTCGCAAGAAGGTTCGCCAGCGCCGCAAGGAGCGAGAGCGGCAGATCGTCGAGATGAAGCGGCCCCTGGACGAGGCCCTGGCCGAAGCCGGCGTCCCGGCCGAGGTGACGGGACGGCCCAAGCACCTGTGGTCCATCTACCGAAAAATGGTCTACCGTGGCGTGCCCTACGAGGACATCTACGACCTCATGGCCATGCGGGTCTTCACGGACAGCGTCCAGAATTGCTACGCGGCTCTCGGAGTCATTCACAACCGTTGGACGCCGGTCCAGGACCGCTTCCACGACTTCATCGCCACGCCCAAGACCAACATGTACCGCTCGTTGCACACGACGGTAATCGGGCCCGGCGGCCGAAGATATGAGATCCAGATCCGCAGCGAGGAGATGCACCGCACGGCCGAGTACGGGATCGCTGCACACTGGCGCTACAAGGAAGGGCTCGAGGAGCCTGGGGCGGAGCAGGAGCCAGACGAGGTCGACGAGGCCCTCACCTGGTTCCGTCAGGTTTTGGAGTGGCAGAAGGACGCCGATGAGCCGGAGGAATTCATGGAATTCCTGCGCATGGACCTGTTCCAGGGTGAGATCTTCATCTTTACTCCGAAGGGTGACGTCAAACCACTGCCGGTGGGCGCCACGCCGATCGACTTTGCCTACTCCGTGCACACCGAGGTCGGCCAGCGGTGCGCAGGTGCCAGGGTGAACGGACGAATCGCTCCCCTGTCTCGCGAGCTCAAGAATGGCGACACGGTGGAGATCATCACCGACACCCGACAACGGCCCAACAGGGACTGGCTCGGGTTCGTAAAGACGTCACGCGCCCGCGGCCGCATCAAGCAGTGGATTCGCAAGGAGGAGCACGCTTCGGCCCTGAAGCTCGGAAAGGATTTCTTCGAGCGCGAGGTGAGGAAGGCGCGTCGTGACAAGCCGACCAAGGTCCAGATGAAGGAGGCCGCTGAGAGCCTGGGCTACGCGGACTTCGATCAGGTGCTCTCGTCGCTTGGACGCGGCGACGTGGGGCCCACATCAGTCATACGGGCTCTGTACCCGGATGAGGATCCCCACGAGGTCGTCCAGCGGTCGCCGAGCGCCCTGGAGCGCATCGCGGACCGCATTCGCCGATCGAACCGGGGCGTGCGGATCCAGGGGATGGACAACCTGATGATCCGTTACTCCCAGTGTTGTCAGCCGGTCCCCGGCGACAACGTGATCGGATACATCACCCAGGGGCGAGGCGTCTCGATCCACCGTACGGATTGCCCCAACGTCTTGAACCTCGCCGAGGATCGGCGCGTGGAGATCGAGTGGACGGCCGAGAAGGGGGACCGGTTCTTCGTAAAGCTGTACCTGGAGGGGAGCGATCGGCGAGGCCTCCTCTCGGACGTGGCCAAGGCCATCACCGACACGGGCACGGACATCGCCCAGGCGGAGATGGGGGGAGTCGAGCACGGAATGCTCGGACAGTTCTCCGTAGAGGTGCAGGATCTCGCCCACCTGAACCGCGTCATGAAGGCCATCCGCCGCGTGAAAGGGGTGGTGGAGGTGAACCGGCGGGAGACTTTTCAGGAGTCGGATCTTCGATAGAAGGCTGCTGAGGAGATACAGTGGGTCGCGCACAGGGGTCTTGCGAGGCTCAGACTAGGAACGACGACGAGTCGTAGCAGGGCTACGGCGAGGAGGAGAGACAACGTATGAGTCCGCAACCCCCCTGTGCCCTCCGGGTTAGGGCGGCGAGGGTCCATCGCGGGTGTTGGCGCTCCTCCCCGATACTACAGCATCGCGTCGTCGCGCCGCCTACGCGCTGGACCCTCGGCGCTCCTAACGCGACCCGCTGTATCTCCTCAGCAGCCTTCTAGATGCCGAAATTCCAGATCTCCTCCACCTACGAACCGCAGGGCGACCAGCCCGCGGCCATCGCCGAGCTCAGCGCGGGGCTCGGTCGCGGCGACCGATTTCAGACCCTTCTCGGGGCCACGGGCACGGGTAAGACGTTCACGATCGCCAACGTGATTGCCGAGTACGGGCGACCCACCCTCGTCACATCCCACAACAAGACGCTGGCCGCGCAGCTCTACGGGGAGCTCAAGGCGCTCTTTCCCCGCAATGCCGTCGAGTACTTCATCTCCTACTACGACTACTACCAGCCCGAGGCCTACGTACCGTCCACCGACACGTACATCGAGAAGGACTCCAGCATTAACGAGGACATCGAGCGCCTGCGATTGCGCACGACCTCGTCGCTCATGGAGAGGGAGGACGTCATCGTGGTGGCGTCGGTCTCCTGCATCTATGGCCTGGGAAACCCGATGGACTACCGTTCGCTCATGCTCCACTTGCGGGTGGGCCAGAAGATCGGTCGCAGGGAGATCCTGAAAGGGCTGGTGGAGACCCAGTATCGGCGCAACGACTACGAATTCCAAAGAGGCACGTTCCGGGTCAGGGGAGATACGGTGGAGATCTTTCCTGCCTATGAAGAGCAGGCGATCCGTGTAGAGCTCTGGGGAGACGAGGTCGAGCGTCTCACCCGCTTCGAGCCCCTCACCGGAGAGATCGTGACACCCATGGATCGGGCGTCCATCTATCCTGCGAGCCACTACGTGACCCGCCGGGAGATCATCGAGGGTATGGCGCCGGCGGTGCGTGAAGAGATGGGGCGGCAGGTCGCCCACTTCGAGGCCGAGGGCTGCCTCCTGGAGGCCCAGAGGATCGAGAGTCGCACCAACTTCGACCTCGAGATGATGCTGGAGATCGGGACCTGTCCGGGCATCGAGAACTACTCGCTCTACACGAGCGGTCGGCGCACGGGGGAACGGCCGGCGTGCTTGTTCGACTACTTTCCCGAGGATTTTCTGCTGGTCGTCGACGAGTCCCACGCGTCCGTCCCACAGATCCACGGCATGCACAAGGGCGACCGGTCGCGTAAAGAGACGCTCATCGAGCACGGCTTCCGGCTGCCCAGCGCCCTCGACAATCGCCCGCTCACCTTCGACGAGTGGGACTCGCTGGTGCACAAGGCGGTCTTCGTGTCCGCGACCCCGGGGGACTGGGAGTTGGAGCGGTCCGGCGGCGTGGTCGTGGAGCAGATCATCCGGCCGACCGGCCTGATCGACCCCGAGGTGGACATCAGGCCCGTGAAGGGCCAGGTGGACGATCTCCTTGCCGAGATCCGGGCGCGCGAGGTCAAGGGCGAGCGGGTGCTGGTCACCACTCTGACCAAGCGGATGGCGGAAGACCTCTCCGAGTATCTCCAGTCGGTGGGGGTCCGCGTGAGCTACATGCACTCCGACATCGATACCATCGAGCGCATGAAAATCCTGCGGGAGCTGCGTCTGGGGAAGATCGACGTCCTGGTGGGCATCAACCTGTTGAGGGAAGGGCTGGATCTCCCCGAGGTGTCGCTCGTGGCGATCCTCGATGCCGACAAGGAGGGATTCCTCCGGGACAGCCGTTCGCTGATCCAGACCATCGGTCGCGCGGCTCGCAACGTGGATGGACGAGCCATCCTCTATGCCGATCGTATAACGCGGTCCATGCAGATGTGTCTGGACGAGACCGACCGGCGGCGCGAGATCCAGAGCGCGTACAACGAGGAGCACGGCGTTACCCCCGAGACGATTCAGAAAAGCATCCAGGAGATCGAGTTCTCCACACGGGTGGCGGATGCCAGCAACAAGCCTTTGGCACGGGTCTCGGAGCCCAAGCAGAGCTACGCCGACGAGGTGAACACGGAGGAGTACATCAAGATCCTGGAGCAGGAGATGACCGAGGCCGCCGAGGCCATGGACTTCGAGAGGGCGGCGCTGTTGCGAGATCAGGTCTTCGATCTCAAGGCCGCAGTGGGATGAACCTGAACGAGGCGGAACTGGCCCGTTGGGGAGAGGTCATCGGGGCCGAGGTGCACACGCCGATGTTCGTGCTGCTCCGGGGACCGTTGGGCGCGGGTAAGTCCGTGCTGGCCCGGGCCATCGCCCGAGGCACGGGCGTGCAGGGGACGATCCCTTCGCCGACGTTCAACATTCTCTTCCGCTATCCGACGAACCGGGATCTTCAGGTCGTGCATCTGGATCTGTATCGCGTATCGGAGCCCGGGGAGCTGTGGGAGCTGGGGTGGCGCGAATTGGGCGCGCCCGACGAGTTGGTCCTCGTGGAGTGGCCGGAGCGTGCAGAGGACCACCTTCCTCACGACCGTTGGGAGGTCACGCTCGCTCACGTCGACGGGGACGCCGACAGCCGCACCGTCGAGGTGAACCGAGTCGGTCGGCCACCTCATCTGCCCGGCTTTCCGGTTTCGCTCAGCGCGTGAGTGACATCAGCCCCTCCGGGTCGGTCGAGGGCTTTCTCCTGGCCTTCGATACGTCCACGCCGCTGGGCTCGGTGGCTGTAGGAGCCGGGACCGACGTCCTGTCTCGGACCGAGCTGAGACGTCAGGGCGCCCACTCTTCCGATCTGATTCCGAAGATTCATGAGACCCTCGAGCGGGGTGGGGTGGACTTGAGCGAGCTGACCGGGCTCGTGGTCGGGTCCGGGCCCGGTTCGTTCACCGGAGTGAGGGTTGCGGCGGCCACGGCGAAGGGGCTGGCTCAGGCTCTCGAGATCCCGCTCTGGCCCGTTTCATCGCTCGAGGCGGGGGCTGCGGCGGTGGACGCCCCGTGGGTGCCCGTTTCAGACGGGCCACGTGCGGAGCTGTCGTCCGACGAACGGACTTGGCCCCGCTACGTCCTCTTCGACGCGCGTGCCGATCGGGTCTACGCGGCGTGTTATCTGCCCACCGAGCACGGGCTGCAAGAGCTCATCGCTCCTCATTCCACCACCATCGGCGAGATCCTCTCGGGTGACGTGCCCTTCTCGATCTTCGGGGGCGACGGTGCCGATCGCCATGCGGACGAGATCCGCGGCGCCGGCTTCCCGGTGCTCCCGACGCCCATGGCGATGCCGACGGCGGATGGGCTGCTCACCATTCTGCGAGAAGGGCCCGCGCGGGCGCCCGTGGAGGATCTGGCCCGTTGGGAGCCCGACTATCTCCGCCCCTCCTCTGCGGAGCGCCTGTCCGCTGCGGCTCCGTGACCAGAGATCCGGCCCTTCATCGTCCGACCATACGGCCCATGGCAGCCGCTGACGCCGCTGCGGTGGCCCGCATGGAGGCGGCCACTTTCAGCACCCCCTGGAAGGAAGACACCTTCCACTCGCTTCTCGAGCGTCCGGGCGTGGAGCTCTGGGTCGCCGATCTGGACGGAGAGGTGGCGGCCTACGCGATCCTCTGGTGCATTCTCGAGGAAGGCGAGTTGGCGAACATCGCGGTGCGTGACGACCTGAGAGGCAGGGGGATCGGCTCGGAACTGCTCGACTGGATGTTGGGGGTGGCCGAGAGGTGCGGGGTGCGGAATCTCTACCTGGAGGTTCGGGAGTCAAACGAGGGTGCCTTGCGGCTCTACGGGGGTCGCGGATTCATGGAAATCGGAGTTCGCAAAGGGTACTACGAGCGGCCTCGAGAGGACGCCCGGGTGCTCAAATTGGCGCTCGGTTCGCAAGGAAATACGGCTGTTTCCTGAACGTCTCAGTGGAAACGTTTGTAGTCGAATGGCAAAAAACGCGTTGACCCCCAGACCCATATCGGCCTATCTTCGAGCATGGATAACGGAGAATAAAGTCCCGTCCCACCTGGAAAAGGAAGCGATCATGGTCCGGTTCGCCCTCACGGTGCTGGCCCTGACAATTTTGCCCGGTTTCGCGGTTGCCCAGCAGCCTGCTTCCCGCACGCACGTCGTCGTGGAGGGAGAGACGCTTTGGGCCCTGGCTCAGCGGTATTACGAGGACCCGTTCCTGTGGCCCCAGATCTTCGAGGCGAATCGGTCCCAGATCGAGGATCCCAACCTGATCGAGCCGGATCAGCAGTTCGTGATTCCCGGCATCGCTGCCGAGGACTCCGAGATGGCCGCGGGCGAGCCTGCGATCGTAGGGGGAGTCCAGGTCTCGCAGGCCCCTGATGCGCCTCCGGGAGGTGTCGAGGCCGAGGCCGAGGAACAGCTCAGTGAGCGCGATCGGCGCTCCGTCTTCTTCCGGGATCCGTTAATGGCACTGGATGGCCAAGCGGTGGCCGACAGAGATTACCTGTTCGTGAGCCGTGCGTCGGTATGGTCCGCCGAGTGGTTGGGGCCCGAGAACACGGACGATATCGAGTCCGACGGGCAGATCGAGTCGTTTGTGACCGAGGGTGAGATGCGCACCGCTCTGCCGTATACGCGTGTCCGCCTCAGCCTCGCCGACGGATTCACCGTCGCTCTCGGTGACGTCCTCCAGATCTACCGGCCCCTCAGGACGGTCGAGGGCGTGGGTTCCGTAATCCGTCCCTCGGGGGTGCCGTCGATCACCAGAGTCGATGACGTGGCCGTCGAGGGAGTCGTGCTTCAGCTCTTCGAGCGGGCTCAGCCGGGTGATTTCGTACGGCGGGCTCCCACCTTCGACCTGGTGGCAGGCCAGTATCCGGATCAGGTGACGACCCGCACCGGGGCTACAGTCATCGAGTTCGGTGGTTCGCACGCCATCTACAATCTCGGGGACGTCGCGATTCTGGACAGAGGTGGAGAGCACGGTGTGGAGATCGGCGACGAGTACGTCGCGTTCCAAGGAGATGGCTTGACGGAGGATGTGGTGGGCCGGCTCCGGGTCGTCGCCACGGAGAGTGAGACTGCTTCAGCGAGGATCGTATCCGTCGAGGGGCCTGTGTTCCACACCGGGATCGCGGTACACTTGGACCGAAAGATGAGGTAGGTCCAGAACTTCTTCACCCTGACGCGGCCCCGTTGACACACGTAGTCGCCCTTCTTCTATACACGGGATCTCTGATCCTGTGGTTTCGCTCCCTTCTGGTCGGGGGGCGGGGTCGTGGATCCCAGCTCGCATTCGGCATGGCTACGACAGGAGTCGTGGTGCACGCGATTGCGCTGGCCGCCTTCACGACCACCTATGGCCAGCTTCCGCTCGTAGGCCTGGCACCTTCACTCTCCACCCTGGCCTTCATCATCGGAGCCGGGCTCGTGACCACTCTCGGTCTGGGCGAGGTGCGCAGAGTCGGGATCGTCCTCGTTCCGGGAATGATCGTTCTGCAGGGCTTCGCCGTCTCCCTCGGATTCGCGCCCACCACGGACGTGCTGGACTTTCAAGGTGCCTGGTTCGTCTTCCACGTGACCCTGGCCTTCCTGGGCCTCTGTGGCATGGCGCTCGCTTTCGCGGCCGGATTACTCTACCTGGTCCAGCTCAGAGAGCTCAACAGCAAGCGTCTGGGTCGACTCTTCCAGTTTACGCCACCCCTGGCCACCCTGGATCGTTTGGTTCGGTTCGGCCTGGTTGCCGGCTTCCCCGCCTTCACCCTTTCGATCATCCTCGGATTGGCGTGGACGGTGAGCTTCCGCCAATCCCTGGATCAGACCAATCCCAAGGTTGTCTGGGCGGTGCTGAGCTGGCTCGTGTTCGTGGTGGCGCTGGGATCGAGGGCGGGGGGCGGTCTCAAGGAACGTAGGAGCGCTGTCACCACCGTGGTGGGCTTCACGTTCATCGTCGTGTCCTACCTGACGCTTCGAGTGGTGAGTTCCGGCGGAGGCTTCTTCCTTTGACCTCGATAGCGGTCGTGGGCGTGAACCATCGCACCGCGCCTGTGGAGATACGGGAGCGATTCGCGTTCACCGAGAGTGAAGTCTTGGCCGCTCTCGGTGGACTCCGCGACCGCTCGGGAATGAAGGAGGCCGTCCTGCTGTCGACGTGCAACCGGACCGAACTGTACCTATGCCCCGGATCGGACCCCGACCTGGTGGCGGCGGGCGAGGCGGTCTTGGCGGACAAGGCCGGTACTCTGGTGGGTGGGACGGCACAGTATCTCTACCGAGCGGGTGGTCTGGAGTCCGTGTGCCACCTGTACCGCGTGGTGGCCGGCTTGGACTCCCTCGTCCTGGGCGAGGCCGAGATCCAGGGACAGGTTAAGGCGGCGTACGAGCTGGCGGGTCGTGTGACTGCCGATCCCCCGGTCGCGGGCCCCGTTCTCCACCGACTCTTCCAGACGGCCTTCGCCGTGGGGGGCCAGATCCGGTCCCAGACGCCTATCGGCGAGGGAGCGGCGAGCGTGGCGTCCGTGGCCGTAGAGTTGGCCCGGAAGATCTTCGGTAGCCTGGAGGGTCGTAAGGTGATGATCCTCGGTGCCGGAAACACGGCGGAGTTGGTCGTCGAGGCGATGAAGCGCGATCGCATTGAGGGCCTCATCGTGGCAAACCGGACTCACGGCCGGGCACAGGAGCTCGCCGGACGGCTGGCGGGTAAGGCAATCCACTTCGACGAGATGCCGTACGGCTTGGCCGAGATTGACGTCCTGGTGGCGTCCACGGCCGCTCCTCACGCTTTGGTCACACTCGACGGCTTCCGTCATGCGGTCGGGGGGCGCCGCGACAAGCCTCTCCTGATCCTCGACCTGGCTATCCCGAGAGACGTGGAGCCCGAATTGGGTGGTGAGGCCAACGTGTTCCTCTATAACGTCGATGACCTGCGAGAGATCATCGACGTGAACCTCATCCGGAGGCAGGCTTCGGTTCCGGACGCGGAGGCCATCGTGCAGGAGCACGCCGAGGCGTTCGCCCAGTGGCACGATGCTCGTGACGTGGTTCCCCTGATCAAGGGTATACGGAGCCGATGGGGCCGCCTGAGGGAGAGCGAGCTCGACTGGCTTTGGCAACGCCTTTCCCACTTGTCTGCCGAGGACCGTGAGGTCGTGGAATCGTTCTCGAAGCGGTTGTTGAACAAGCTGCTGCACGAGCCCACGACCCGCCTGAAAGAGGGCGTCGCCAACGGCCGGGGCGCCGAGTTCATCGATGCCGTACGCTTCCTCCACGCCATCGAGGACGTCGAGTCTGGACCGGAACTTGCTGAACTACCGGAGCGGGACGAAACCGGTGAGTGAGTCAGCAAGGAAGGTTCTCGTGACGGGTGGCGCTGGGTTCATTGGCAGTCATGTGGCAGACGCCTACGTGGCGCGGGGTGACCGTGTTTGGGTCGTGGACGATCTCTCCAGCGGGGTCCGGGACAACGTCGGTCCCGACGTGGAGTTCGTCGAGATGGACATCGCCGACCCTGCGCTACGGGATCTGTTCCGGGAGGTCGGGTTCAATCTCGTCAGCCAGCACGCCGCCCAGATCGACGTCCGCATCTCCGTGGCCGATCCGGCGCGCGATGCCGGAGTGAACGTGCTCGGGCTCCTCAACGTTCTGGAAGGAGCTCGGGAGACCGGTACCGAAAGAGTCATCTACGTATCCAGTGGCGGAGTCGTGTACGGCGAGCCGGAAGAGGTGCCCACGCCCGAGTCCGCGCCCAAGCTGCCGCTGTCGCCTTACGGCGTCACCAAGCTCTCGGGAGAGCACTATCTCCACTACTACCGTCGGGTCCACGGCCTTGAATATGTGGCGCTGCGCTACGCCAATGTCTACGGACCGCGCCAGGATCCACATGGGGAGGCGGGTGTAGTAGCGATCTTCTGCGACCGCCTGCAGGCCGGCGAAGAGCTCACCATTTTCGGCGACGGAGAGCAGACCCGCGACTACGTTTATGTGAGGGACGTGGTGAACGCCAACCTCAGGGCCTCGGACATGACTCTGCAACGAGAGCCCGACCTCGATTCGGTGGCGTTCAACGTGGGAACCGGGACGGGGACCAGCGTGAACCGACTTGCCGACGTGCTCGAGGGCATTGCCGGAGATCATCCGGGCCGCGTCTATCGGGGTGAGCGTCCCGGAGAGCTGCGCCACAGCACGCTTTGTGTGTCCCGCTTCGCCGATCGGGGATGGGCACCCCGTCATTCGCTGGAGGACGGTCTCACAGAGACCTTCAACTTTATCGCAAACCGAAAGAATGGGGGCTAGTTTGGGGCTGATTTCGCTCCTCGCGCAGGTCAGGGCACCGACCACGGCGTGGGACATGGTGTTCGGCGGGAGCCTACCGACCCGGTTGGTTCTGCTCCTGCTCGCCATGTCCTCCGCAGCCTGCTGGATCCTCATCTTCTGGAAGGCGAAGCAGTTCAGAACCGTGCGGTGGCAGGGCGACCGCTTCCTGCAGCATATGGAGCGCGCGACGGGCCTGGAAGACGCCTATAAGGCGATCATCGCGCTCCCCGAGTCGCCCTACGGCCGGGTCTTTCGGCAGGGAGTGAACTTTTTCAGTGAGCTCAGGCCGGGTGCTCTGCGGGAAGGCGCCCCAGTCGGCGAGGGGCTGTCGCTGACCCAACTCCAGGTCCTCAAGCTCGTGCTCGAGAAGGAAGAGGCCGAGGAGAGGGACGAGTTGGCCAGGGGCCTCACCTGGCTCGCGGTCATAGGGTCTGTGTCACCGCTCATGGGCCTCATGGGCACGGTCATCGGCATCACGAACACGTTCCTGGGAATCACGGCTTCAGGTTCCACGAACATCGGGGCGGTGGCACCGGGCGTGGCCGAAGCGTTGGTGACCACCGTGGCAGGTCTGGCGGTGGCCATTCCCGCAGTGATCGCCTACAACCACTTTGTGGCGAGGCTCAACCTGGTGAGTGGCGAGCTGGAGGGCTTTTCGAGCGAGTTCATAGGGACGTTGGCCCGGGAGGGCCGGGTATGATGCGTGCTCCCGAGTCCCACGGGGCCGGCCCCTCGGGGAACAACGTCGCATGATGAGATCCAGGTCGGGTCGGGGTCGCGACCTCGAGCCCATGGCGGACATCAACGTGACCAGCCTGATCGACGTGGCGTTCACTCTGCTCATCATCTTCATCATCACGGCGCCCATCCTGCAGGGGGGCATCGAGGTCGAGGTCCCCGAGGCGGACGTTGCCGCTCTGTCGGCTGAAGACAACACACTTATCGTGTCCGTCGACCGGGAAGGCACGGTCTACCTGGCCGAAACGCCTGTGAGCCGGGCCGACTTCTCCCAGTCCTTCGGCCAGTTCGTCTCGGGCGGCCGCATCGAGAAGGTCTGGATTCAGGCCGACTCGTTGGCCGCCTGGGGCATCGGGGTCGAGATCATGGGAACCATCAAGGACAGCGGACTCCCGTTCGCCGTCGTAGCCCACCAGCGCCCGAGATGACACCGGTCGCGACGCCTCGCCGACAACGGCACGAACGGGTCGGAAAGGGCCCGGTCGTGGGCTCGGTGTTGATTCACTGTATGGCCATCTTCCTGGCCTGGTGGACCTCGGCTATGGAGCGTGAGATCCCCAACTTTGTCGTATACGAGATAGAGCTGGTGTCCCCTCCTGCGGCCGAGCTTGGGGATCCCACTCCACCGCCACCCGAAGAATTGGTCATCGAGACGCCGGAGGAAGTGGTACCGGAGCCTCAGGAGGAAGAACCGCCGCCCAGCATCGAGGACGATCCTCCTCCCCCTGAGGACCCGAAGCCCGAAGAGGTGACGGCTCCCCCGGAACCCGAGGAGGACCCGACTCCGGCCACCAGCCCCGACCCCGACCCCGATGTGGAGACGCCGGGCGAGGATTTGAACGTGCGTATGGAAGGGCTCCGCAGGGACTACCCCGTGTACTACGAGAACATCATCCGGCAGATGCAGCGCTGCTTCCGCTGGAGAGGGGCCGACACCTATACCGCGAGCATCTTCTTCATCATCAACCGGGACGGAACGGTGTCCGGCATCGATGTGTTGGAGTCGTCGAGTCATACCCCCTTCGACATCGAGGCCATGGGGGCCGCAGAGTGCGCGGGGAATCGAGGCCGGCTGGGGCCATTCCCCGATGAGCTGCCCTTCGACCAGTTGCCCATCCGCTTCAATTTCGGTCCCAGGAGCGGTCGTCGTGGCATGGATCTTGACGTCTAATGCCCCGGATGGACCACCTCTCGACGGGTCGAGAACTTCGGTACCTGGGTGCTAACGAACTGAATGTGCGAATCAAGCGGGAGGTGTCGATGAATGTGGACGTGAGAAACGGTTTTCGGGTGAGCGGTTTCCGGTTAGGGATGCTCGCTCTCGTGGCGGCGATTATTCCCGCCGGACCTGCGTCGGCCCAGGTACAGGACTCCATTCCGGGCGTCACGCTCGGACTCCTCTACGAGACGGGATACCAGCCGGCCCTGGCCGTTCAGCCCTTCACCGGCCGCCTGGGCGGTGAGGCGTCGGCTTCACGAGTCGAGGCCATCATGGCCCGGGACCTGCGCTACAGCGATCGCTTCGAGATCATGGACTCCCTTCCGGAGTCGCTGGTGGGCGACGAGATCGACTATCAGCTCTGGGATCAGCTGGGGGCCGTCTGGCTCCTGTCGGGGGCGCTGGAAGGGGCCGGTGAAGGCTTCGTTCTGGTCATCGAGCTTCATGACGTGGTATACGGAGAAGTGCGCCAGCGCGGGCGCTTTCTCGTGCCCGACGACATGTCGGACGACTTCCGCATGGCCGTGCACGTGGCGTCGGATGCGATCGTCGAGTGGATCTTCGACGAACCCGGCATGGCCGCCAGCCGCATCGTCTTCTCGCGCAGGACCGAGGACGGCAACCAGGAGATCTACTTTATCGACTCCGACGGGGAGAACTTCCGGCAAGTGACGCAATACGGCGATCTGACCCAGATGCCCACCTGGTCGCCGGACGGCCAGCGGATCGCCTACATATCGCGCAAAGACACCGGCCTGCCCAGAATCTACGAGTTGAATCTCGAAACCGGAGAGGAAAAGGCCGTCGATCCGAACCGGCCCGGTGACCACATGACGCCGGTCTATAGCCCGAACGGCCGAGAACTGGCGTTCGCCGTCACAGGGGGCAACCGCAGCGGGATTTTCCGCTACGATCTGCAACGGGACTGCTGCCTGACCCAGGTCAGCGGTGGGCGCTGGGACGACATTTCTCCGACGTTTTCTCCCGATGGGGTTCGGATGGCGTTCAATTCCAACCGTCTGGGAACCGCCCATCCTCAGATCTACGTGATGCCCACCGCGGGTGGCGAGGCCGATCTGATCTCACCCTATCTGCACGGCCAGGAGGGGTACTACACCTCGCCGGAATGGGCTCCCATGGGTGATTACGTGGCCTTCCACGGCCGGGTGAGCCGACGCGGCTGGTATCAGATCCTGGTGGCCGAAGTGGCGGACCGGGGACGCCGTCTCCGACAGCTCACCTGGGAGGGCAACAACGAAGATCCGAGTTGGGCCCCGGACGGGCGACATCTCGTTTTTGTAGGACGTCGTGATTGGGGAACCGGGCTCATGGTGGTGGACACGGCCACGGGCAAGTACCGCATGCTTCTGCGCGGCTTCGACGTTCGGGTGCCGGACTGGTCTCCGTCCCTTCGAACGACGGGACCAGGGTCATTGCGCGGTGGGCCGTAATTGGGTATATGCCTTAGACCGCCTGGTCTCCCTGAGGGGGCCCAAACGCGTGTCAACGCAAGCGTTTAAGAAGCGGCTCGCCAGCGCGTGTGAGCCCATAACATGGACACTCCCACGACAGGATCGGGAATGAGGATTAAAGACCTACTCGTACCGGGCTTGGCCGCAGCACTCGTACTAGGTGCCTGCTCTAGCGATCCGGCACCGCCTCCGGCTCCCACTGGGCCGACCGCCGAAGAGCTGGCACAGCGCCGGGCCGATTCGATCGCCGCCGCCAATGCCGCGGACGAGGCCCGTCGCAGGGCTGAGCAGGAAGCGGCTGACCGGGAGCGTGCTGCGCAGGATCGCGCGCGCCGTGAGGCCCGGTCCACCCTGGAAGAGTTGGTGAACTTCGACTACGACGAGTCGGAAATCACCTCCGCAGCTGAGCAAGTTCTGCGACGCAAGATTCCGATCCTCCGCAATAGCCCGACGGTTCGGATCCGCATGGAGGGCCACGCCGACGAGAGGGGCTCCACGGAGTACAACCTGGCCCTGGGAAGCCGACGCGCCCAAAGCGTGAACGACTTCCTTACCGGGTTCGGCATCTCCGGAGACCGCTTCACGACTACGTCGTTCGGTGAGGACCGTCCTCTGGTCAATCGCAGCGACGAAGCGGCCTGGACTCGGAACCGCCGGGTCGAGTTCGTGATCACGGGTGGCACGGTCGTGGTCAGCGAGGACGACCGGGACCAGCCGTAACGCTCAGGTCGGAGGTCAGGTAGATGAGCTTCACCCCTCCCTCCGGCCCCCTCACCGCGCTAGACCGCGGTAGAGGTGGCCGTGGGGGAGGGGTGTTTCTTTTGTTGGTGACGGCCGCGCTCGCGTCCGGGTGTGCGACCAAGGGTGACATCCGGACTTTGACGGAGACGGTTCAGGAGCAGGCCGGCCGCCAGGAACGGCAGCTCCAGGACCTGGCCGGCGAGATCCAGGCCCTTCAGGACACGCTGGACATCCAGTCCGACATGGTGGTGGACACCCGGGGGGGGATCGCCAGAGAGCTCAGGGACGTGCAGGATGCGCTGTCACGCCTCATGGCTCTGACCGGACAGATCCAACGCGAGGTCACGTTGCTGTCGAATCGCCTCGACGCACAGTCGGCCCGGGTGATTGCGTCGCCAAGACCCGGAGACGCCGACTCGACGGGTGCGCTCGGACCCGATGTCGGTGGAGCGGATCCGGCTGCCGCAGACGCCACGTATCAGGCGGCCATGGCCCAATTCAGACGGGGCTCTACGGCCACGGCGGGCCGAGCCTTCGAGAGTTTTCTCGCGGACTACCCGGACCACCGCCTCGCGCCCTCGGCCCAGTTCTTCCTCGCGGATGTGTACGAGCAGGAGCTTCGCCTCGACGAGGCCGTCGAAGTCTTCCTTCGTATTCCGGAGCTCTATCCGACGGATGATCGGGTGCCCGTCGCGTTGTACCGCGCAGGAGCCATCTTCGCCCTGCAGGAGAACGTGCAGGAGGCGGTTCGGTACCTGGAGACGGTGGTCAACACCTACCCTGACAGCGATGCGGCGGATCTGGCCCAGGAGCTGCTGCAGGAAATCCGCTGAGGTTCGGGGCCTCTAGAGGTCTGTGGAAGGAGTACAGTGGGTCGCGCGACCCGCGCCTTCGGCGCGGGTGCCCCGGGTCTTGCGAGGCTCAGAGTAGGAACGACGACGAGTCGTAGCAGGGCTACGGCGAGGAGGAGAGACACCCTATGAGACCGCAACCCCCCTGTGCCCTCCGGGTTAGGGCGGCGAGGGCCCATCGCGGGTGTTGGCGCTCCTCCCCGATACTACAGCACCGCGTCGTCGCGCCGCCTACGCGCTGGACCCTCGGCGCTCCTAACGCGACCCACTGTACTCCTTCCACAGACCTCTAATGCGCTGCCCTGAATGCGATGCGACGGAGAACAGGGTCGTCGACACGCGAGATAGCCGCGGAGGACGCGCCGTCAGACGGCGTCGGGAGTGCTCGGTGTGCAAGGCCAGGTTCACGACCTACGAGCACATCGAGGAGAGGCCGCTGCTCGTCTCGAAGCACGACGGCCGGACGGAGAAGTTCGACCGGGCCAAGCTGTTTCGCAGCATTTCGATCGCCTGCGCCAAGCGCCCCGTCACGCAGGACGACATCGACGCCCTGGTCGACGGCATCGGGGACGATCTGACCGGTCAGCTGAGTTCCGAGGTTCCGGCTTCACGCATCGGTGAATTGGTCATGGAGCGCCTCGCTCCGCACGACCGGGTGGCCTACATCCGATTCGCCTCCGTCTACCGGAACTTCCAGGACATCGGTGAGTTCCAAGAGGTGGTCCAGGACCTGAATACGCGGGAAGAGGCGAAGGTCCGGTCGCGAAATCAGGAAGAACTCCCGCTCTGACCCGCCCAGGGTCCGCCTTTTCGGCACGCGTAAGGCACCACACACACACGAATGTTGAAGCGAACCCGAAATAAACGGGGCGAGATGCCCTTCCTCGACCACCTGGAAGAACTCCGGTGGCGGATATTGTGGACCCTTCTGGCCGTCGTTCTGGGGAGCGTGGCGGGTTTCGTGCTCGTCCTCGAGTTCGGCGTGCTGGAGATTCTGCTGGCACCCCTCGAGGCCGTCATCGGAGAAGGAGAGAAGCTCAAGTTCTTCTCCCCGACCGAGCCCTTCTTCCTGGTTTTGAAAATCGGTGTCCTGGTGGGAGTGATCCTCGTATCGCCCATCATCGTCTACCAGATCTGGGCCTTCTTGTCTCCGGCCTTGGAGCGTCACGAGAAGAGGGCGATCATCCCTGCCCTGTACATGGGCCTGGTGCTATTCGCGGCCGGCGTGACCATGTCGTACGTGGTCGCTCTTCCGGTTACGCTGCGGTTCCTGCTCTTTTTCGGTGAGGAGTATTGGGACCCCATCTTGCAGGCGGGCCCGTATCTGGGCTTCGTGACCAAGCTGCTGGTGGCTTTCGGCGTGCTCTTCGAGTTGCCGGTGGTGATCATGATCCTCTCGGCATTGGGGCTGGTCACGCCCGCTTTCCTCAGGAAGAAACGGCGCCACGCCATCGTCGTGATCACGGTGCTTGCCAGCTTCTTGAGCCCGGGCGACGTGGTCACCGTGACGGTGATGATGATGCTACCGCTTGTGCTCCTGTACGAGTTCAGCATCCTGCTCTCGGTTCTGATCTATCGACGCCGGGAACGGCATGAGATCGGCGGCGATCCGCCCGACGGATCAGTAGAGACCGGATGATGCTCGAGGCTCGGCTCGCCGGTCGCCTCCGCTGTTGGCTCGCTGTCGTTGGAATCTTGGGGGGCGGGTTGGCTGTGTCCGCCCCACTCTCGGCTCAGGCCGTGGAAGAGGAGGTCGATTCGGCCCGGATCCGGATTCTCGAGCAGCTGGACCGGCTCGCCAAGCCGCCCGGCGTGGACTCGACCCTTTTCCGGGACTCCCTGAGGGGCCGTGTGCCTCGCCGTACTCCGCCCCCGGCGACGGCGGACACTTTCCTGGCAAAGCTTCTCGAGCTTCCGGGCTACTCGGTGGCCCGCTACGAGGGAGCCCAGGCACGCTTCGACGCGACCGACGAACGCTTGATCCTCATCGGCGCGGAGGGATCGCCTGCAAAGCTCAACCAGGGGCGTGAGCGCATCACCGCTGCGGATACCATCAGCATGGCCGACTCTTTGGTGTGGACGGCCGGCGAGACCATCACGGAGAGGCCCGGCGAGGAGCCGGTGCGTAGCTCGAATATCATCTACGACCTGAGGCAGGGCAGAGGGTCCGCGTTCGACGCTCACACCAAGCTGACCCAGGGTGCCACATGGGTCATGAACGGAGATTTGCCGGCCATCCTCCCCGACACCGTGTTCGGCCACGACATCAACTTCACCTCATGTGAAGAGGAGGAACCGCACTATCACTTCGCGGCCCGGGAGCTCAAGGCGATCGGAGGGAGCTGGCTGGTGGCCCGCAACGTCACGCTCAACTTCGGCGATGTGCCCGTACTGTGGCTCCCCTTCATCTTCCAGAGCACGGAGACCGGAAGGCGCAGCGGGATTCTGCCCATCCGTGTCGGCGTGAACGACATCGTGCGTACGTCGGCGGGGCAGACGCGGAGAGTGTCCAACGTCGGGTTCTTCTGGGCCATCAACGACTACTCCGACGCCACGATCGCCATGGACTGGTGGAGCGACAACTTCACGTCGTTGACCGGGGGGTTTCGGTATCGAAACACTCAGAAATTCATGGACGGACGGGCCAACGTGCGGCGGTTCTGGAGGGTGGACGGCGGCAGGGAGCTCTCCTTCAACGTGGGGCAGAACTGGCAGATGGACGAGCGCACCTCCCTGCGCGTCTCCGCTCGCTACGCTTCGAGTTCGCAGTTCGTGAGGCAGAACTCGTTCGACCCCAGAGAAGTCACCCAGTCCATCAACTCCGAGGGAGGCCTCAACCGGCGCTTCGACTGGGGCTCGCTGTCTCTGAGCGCCAACCGCCGTCAGTTCCTGAGCGACGATCGGGTGGAGATGACGCTGCCCACGGCCAACTTGTCCCTCAAGACGATTACGCTCTTCAAGGCGCCGGAGAGCCGCGCCAGGTTCTTCAACAACATGACGTGGTCCGGGAGCGCCCGGTTCAACAAGAGCACCGTCGACCGGGCACCGCAGGCCGATTCCACTTTTTCCGAGAGCCTGGCCGACCGGAAGAACGAGAGCGGCAGCGTGAGTAGCTCGTTCAACCTCGGAGCCTTTTCGTGGAACCAGAACCTCAACTACAGAGGTTCGGGCGTGCTGGACGTGCCTGCATCAGTGGCGTTCGCGGGCGATACCTTGGGGCCGATTCCCATCGAGTTCGTAGACAAGAGTCAAGCCGACATCATGTGGAACATGTCGTTCAACTATCAGCAGCGACTGATCGGAAGTACGACTCTGACACCCGATCTGAGCATCTCCGGCAGCTCGAAGCGTTCCGACGACATTCCCGAGGCATCGAGCTTCGTGTCGGGCCCTCGTCGAATCTCTTTCGGCGCCCGCCTGAAGAGCGATATCTACGGGTACTATGGCGGTTTCGCGGGATTCGAGGCGATCCGTCACAAGATCTCTCCGTCGTTCACCTATGCCTATGCGCCGGAGATCATCCCTTCGCTCCTTCAGGAAACGGTCTTCGGAGCGCGAGAAGCCAAGGCCAGGAACGTGCTCAGCTTTGGGCTCAACCAGACGTTCGAGGCCAAGCGCCCGGACGATGGGACCGAGGAGGAGCTCGAGGAGGATCTCGAGGATCCCCTCAGCCTTCTGGATGACCCGTTCGCGTCGGACTCGCTACAGGATGCCAGGGCCGACTCACTGGCGGCCGAGGCCGAGGCGTTGGCGCTCCGCAGAGAGGAACGTGATGCGCAGGGCGGGCCCGAGCGGCTGCCCGCCTCACGGATCCTGAACCTGTTGTCGCTCCGGACCAGTGTGATCACCTACGACTTCGTGCGCGCCAGAGACGACGACGACGTTCTCCGGGGATTTACCACGACCCGTCTCCAGAACCAGATCAGCTCCGACTTCCTGCGCGGAATGACCGTGTCCGTGGAGCACGACCTGTTCGATGAGGACGAAGAGGGGAAACGGGCTTTCGCGCCTCTTCTGTCTCAGCTCAACTTCAGCTTTGCCATGAGCAACACCTCGGGTGTGCTGCTGGCCCTGGGCAGGCTGTTGCGAGGCGGGGACGACGAAGAAGAGGTCGAGGCCGACGCTGCCCCCCGCACACCGCAACCGGTGGTGACGCCCGAGGGGGATACGATTCCGGTCTTGGATGAGGATCCTGACGACCTGGATCCTCTTCTGGACGATCTGGGATTGACCGACGTGTCGGCCGTGGTTCCTAGTTCTGGTTCGCCGGAGGAGAGAAGGCGTGCACGTACTCGAGGGGCTGCGGGTACCTGGTCAGCCAACTTCAACTACTCCCTGCGCCGGAACCGGGACGTGAATCTGCCGGCCAGCCAGCTGCTCCAGGTGGGGCTCCGCCTCCGCCCCACCGAGCTGTGGAGCCTGACCTGGGGAACGTCCTACGACCTCGACGTCCGGAGCTTCACGGATCATCGCATCCGGCTGACCCGAGACATGCACCGCTGGAACGCGAACTTCGACTTCATGCAGACCGCCACGGGGAACTGGAGCTTCAGCTTTCAAGTGTCCCTTACCGACAACCGTGATCTGAAGTTCGACTACGACCAGCGCAGCTCGGACATCTTGAACAGATAGGGAGATCCCGCCCCCGCCGCGCCCGTGTCTTAGCGGATATCTTGGCTGTCCTCTTCCGAGGACGATTTGGGCATGGCTGTCTCCGAAACCCCTTGATCTATGCGGTTCTCGGTTTTGGTATCGGTTGTGCATTGGGGTCGGGTGGAGGATCGCCGGGATCCGAGAGACCCGGCGCGGACCCAGCGTGAGGTAGATGAATCATGTGGAAACGGTTCTTTGTGGTGGTTGGGGCGGCTCTGTTGCTGGGCGCCTGTGACAACGATACCACCGTGTACGTTCCCGTCGACGACTTTCCGGCTCCGCCGGAGGGACTCGATGGCGAGTACTTCAACCAGGCGGTTACGCTCCAGTGGTTTCTGGGGGCCCAGTGGAACGGCGAGTCCTTCCGCGTCTACGGGCGTCGTGTAGGCGACGCCACCTTCCTGTTCATCGCAGAGGTGACGAGCTGTGCCGACAGCGCCTGTGAGTACACGGACACCAACATCGTCGAGTCGGTCGGATACGAGTACTTCGTCTCGGCTGTCGATCCCTTTACGGGTGCCGAGACCGACTCCGATAACGTGGTCCTGGTTGCGGTACCGTCGTTCAGTCCACCGCCCGTTCCGTCCGGCTTGGAAGTGGTGGCTCTGGACAACACCAACTACCTCCGCTGGAGCGATAACGCCCGTTCAGCAAGCGATTTTTCCCACTATAGGGTGTATTTGCTGACGGATGGGGGCTCGACGCCTCTCGGCGAGACCGACTCCGAGGGTTTCTTGGATGAACTCGCCGAAAACGGCGTCTCTTCGGTGTATGTGGTGTCCTCCGTGGACGTCTACGGACACGAGAGCTTGGACAGCTTCGAGAACACGGCTACGCCCCGGCCCGACTTCCGAGGGGAGTTACTGCTCTCGTTCTCGGACGATCCGGCTCGCTCCGGCTTCCGGTTCGCCGAGTCAGATCAGGACGATCCCATCGTGGACGGGACTTCGCCCGCAAGACACTTTCGTCTCGAGACGGATGCCTTGGGCTGGTGGCTCGTGCCCGGACCCGCAGCGGAGGTTTTCCCCGAAGGCTCCTGCTCCACGGCCTTGAAGTGCGGGGTGGCAGCCGACCTACAGTGTCAGGATTGGACGACCGCCCCGACCTCGGGGTACAGCGGCGCGGACGTGTTCCTGGAGCCCGAACTCTCCTATATGCTGCGCGTGGTGGGCGACGATGGCCAGCTACACTACGGCACCATTCGGGTGGCCCTGTTGGGCGCTGATCAGACCGGTGCGGAGCTCATGATTTTCGACTGGGCCTACCAGCTCCAGGCCGGAAACCCCCAGTTGGCGGGTCGCTGACGACGCGAGCCCAGGTCGGGTCCGCCCGACTCCCCCGGTGGTTTTGGTCATCGGGGGCGTCGGGCCGCTAACGGCGTCTATCCCCTTGTGTTCCGGGCTGTTGCAGGCAGATTAGTGCTCTTCATTCCGATGCTTCGCGTCTGAAGTCCCGCGGCGTGATCCGTGAACGTGCGGGTGGGTGGGAAGACTCGAGTGCGAGCGTGAGTACATGAGCGTAGAAGCGCTAAAAGAGCAGGCCCGGGGCCACGAACAGAACGAACAGTGGCAAAAGGCACTGGACCTGTATATCAAGGCCATGGACCGGATGTCCGAGGAGGACGTTCCGGACATCGGCCTGTATAACCGGGCCGGCGACCTGGCGACCCGGACAGGTGCTTCCACTCAGGCTGTGAGCTTCTACGAGCGGGCCGTCGACTCCTACGTCGAGGCTGAGCTTCCCAACAACGCGATCGCCGTCTGTAAGAAGGTGATGCGTAACCTGCCGGATCGTTACTCCATCCACCTCAAGATCGGTCAGATACGCGCGGCTCAGGGTTTTATCACCGATGCTCGTGCGAGCTTTGTCACTTATGCGGAGCGCGTACAAGCCGATGGGGATATCGACGAGGCTTTCCGGGCCCTGATCGAGTTCGTGGACTTGGCACCCGACGACTACGAGATCCGTCAGCTCCTGGCCGCCCAGCTTGCCCAACATGAGCGTGTGACCGAGGCCGTCCAGCAACTGACCGGTGCTCACCACATCATGGTGGGGCAGGGAATGGTCGAAGAGGCCGCTCAGGTCGAGACCCAGATCCTGGAGTTGGACCCCGACGCGAGCCTCGGAGCCCCGCCTGCATCAGGCGTCGCCGCGGGCGGTGACGATGGTCTGGCGGAGCTGGACTTCGACGACGCGGGGGCCGATGAGACGGCTGCACCGGGTGAGATCGAGGGGGACTTCGCCGGACTCGAACTCGGGGATGGGGAGGATGACGGAACACCGCTCCCGACGTTCGACTTCGACGAGGTGGGCGATGCGGATCCGGGGATCGACGGCGAGGGCGAGCCCGAGGAGGTCGAGCAGGTCGAGGTCCAAGACGATCTGACCGCAGATACGGGTGACCTGAGCCTCTCACTCGACGAAGAGGACGAGGATGAGGATGCGGGAGGGGCTCTTACCGACTTGCCCCTGATGTCCTTCGACGACGAAGAGCCGGAGGCGACCGAGGCACCGGAGAAGGAGGTCGAGCTGGACGCGGCGGCCTTCGGTGAGGCGGACCATGGCGACAAGGAGGTCGCGGAGTACGTCGAGGGTGCCGAGAAGATGCCGGCAGTCGAGGCGGGCCTCGAGGGACTCGACCAGGTCGAGGAATCCGACGCGGAAGAGGCCGTCGAGGCGGCAGTCGAAGAGTCGGTGGCCGATGCCAAAAAAGAGGAGGCCGCCGCGGAGCACGAGGCCCTTGCCGCAGAGGGAGATTTCCTGGGAGCCATCCAAGCGCTCTCGTCCGTCGTCGAGGCGGAACCGGACGAACAAGACCACCATCAACGTATGGTGGAATATGCGTTCCGCTCGAATGATTCGAGCGCCCTGGCAGAGGCCTACGTGGGTCTTGCCGAGTGCCTGCAACGGGCTGGTCAGGACCAGCGCGCCAAGGCCGTGTTCGAGCAGGCCCTGACGTCGGATCCTGCGAACGAGAGGGCCAAGGCGGGATTGGGTAAGCTCGGAGAAGAGGCGCCGGCCGAGGCGGCTCAGGAGGTCTCTTCGGCCGAGTCCTACGTGGATTTGGGCTCCATGCTTCTCGGGGACGACAAGGAAGAGAAGTCGACCCGATTCGTAGTGGCTTACGAGGAGCCTACCGGAGACGAATCCGCGGACTTCCAGAAGATGCTCTCGCAGTTCCGGGAGAAGGTGTCCGAGAACATCGATGCCGACGACGTGACCGCTCATTATGATCTGGGCACGGCGTTCCGGGAGATGGGCCTTTTGGACGAGGCGATCGCCGAGTTCCAGCAGGCGCTCCGCGCGTCGGTCGATCACCTGCCCACGTACGAAATGCTCGGCCAGACCTTCCTCGAGAAGAATGAACCTGAGGCCGCCTTGCGATCTCTGACCCGCGCCCTGAACGCGCCGTTCGAGATCGAAGACGAGCTCATGGGCATCTATTACTACCTGGGCCAATCCCACGAAGCGGTTGGGAACAGGGACCAGGCGGTAGAGTTTTACGACAGAGTATTCTCCCTGGATATCAACTTCGCGGACGTCACGGAGCGGCTGCGGGCCCTCCGGGACTAGTGGACTGTATCTGATGTTTGGTAGACACCGAGAGTGGCGAGGCGCCCGATCCGGCAAGGCAGGACGACGAGTAATAGCAGGGCTATTGCGAGGAGTCCTAACGAAGCCGGGCGGGATGCATCGCCGCTCGAATGTCATCACAACATCGGATACAGTCCACTAGACGGCGAGTTCTCCGATCGATGTTACTGTCGAACCTGGCCGTGTGCTGATGGAGGCGGCTTCGAGCTCGGTATTGAGAGGGGCCCCCCCAAGCCTGTCGGCCATGCAGACCCTGGTGGGCGATCGTCTCGAGTCCGTGCAGGACGAACTGAAGCGGATCATCGTTTCGGACTTCGACATGATCAAGGAGGTCAACGAATACCTCCTGCTGATGAGGGGCAAGCTGTTCCGTCCCACACTTCTGTTGCTGGCCAACCAGGTCGGTGGCACCCCGTCGGACGATGCCGTTACATCGGCGGCTGTGGTGGAGCTGGTTCATCTCGCCACACTGGTCCATGACGACGCCGTTGATCACAGCGTTCTCCGTCGAGGACTGCCGACCGTCAATGCTCTTTGGACCCATCAGATTGCGATCATCATGGGCGACTATCTATACAGTCGCTCGATCATGGAGCTCACACGCCTCGGCAAGCTCGAGTCCTTGGCCGTGCTTGCCGAGGCCGCGAACGAGATGAGCGTTGGAGAAATGCGCCAGTTGACGTCCTACGACGCTCTGGCCTTTAGCGAGGGCGACTATTACCGGCTCATCGCTGCCAAGACGGCATCGCTCATGTCGGCCGCCTGCCAGATGGGGGCGCTGGATGGGGCCCGCGAGTACAGCGAGCCGCTTTCCCGCTTCGGACATCACCTCGGCATGGCGTTTCAGATCGCCGACGACCTGTTGGACTATACGGGTTCCGAAGTGGTGATGGGTAAGCCCGCGGGACACGACCTTCGGGAGCGTAAGGTCACGCTGCCGCTCGTGGGGGCCCTGGCCAACCTATCGAAGGCCGAAATGGCGGAAATTCGGGAGTTCTTCACGCTGGTCGAGGCCTCCGACGACGACATTGAGCGCGTCATCGACATCGTCGGTGACCGGGGGGGGATCCGGTACGCTCGAGATCAGGCGGATCTCTATGCGGAGCGGGCGGAAAAGGAGCTCCACGACCTCCCGGACGATCCGGCCGTCGAGGCGCTGCGGAATGCCGTAGCGTACGCCGTCGGCCGCGACCGCTAGCTCCGGAGCTGCCTTCTGACCTCTGTGATCCAAAGCAAAATGGGAACCAGACGCGCCGGCGAACCGTATGTTACTTGACACGCACCGGCGAAACGTCAAGCGTTTGGCTTGGACTCAGGTGCTCGGGCTGCTGTTGGGAGGACTGCTCACCCAGTTATCGGCGCTGTTTCTTCCGCAGAGCGCGGCCAAGTCGTTTCTCACTACTGCGGTAGAAGCGTCCATCGGGCCTTTGTCCATCGATCTGGTCGCTGTCGCATTCGTGATCGGGCCCCTAACATTGAGCTTGAACGTCTTGACGCTCGTAGGCATTTCGATCGTGGCATTTATCGTCCGATCCTGGATCTGAAGCAAGGTCGGGACGGGCCTCTAACGGAGGTATATCATGGGACTCGGCGGACTCGGCATGTGGGAGATGATGCTCATCTTCCTGGTCGTCCTCCTCCTTTTCGGAGCCAAGCGGCTTCCGGAGATCGGATCCTCCCTGGGGAAGGGCATTCGTGAGTTCAAGGGCTCGATTCGAGAAATCGAACGCGAGGTCCAGGCTGCGCCCGAACCACGGGAATCGGTGGCGTCGTCGTCCACATCGACGGACGACGTGGACCAGGAGCTGGACCAGGAGCCCAGAACGCTGACCACGTCGCCCGACGTCGGTCAGGACACCACGTCGCCCGACGTCGGTCAGGACGAAGAGGACGGCGCCTAGGAGCTTTCTTGGCCCCGCTAGAAGATCGGCGGAATCAGGGGCTGATCGGCCGGATCGACGTTCAGGACCTCATCGCGTCGGTCGATAATGCGAGCCGCGGCTCGCAATCCCTGGAGCCACTCCTGAAGGCGCGTCTGTTGAACATTGGCGACCATCAGTGAGCGTTGTGCGACGCGACCTTCCTCGAAGAGCGTGGTGTCGGCCGCCATGTAGTCGACTAGCTCCAGAATGAACGCGTTGTTGTTGGCTTCCACCACGTTGCTGACCTGGCCCTGGTAAAGGCCGAACCCGGCACCCACCGCAGCGTTCAACCGGCCGAGACCGGGAACGAAGTCCATGCGTCCGTATGGGCCGGCGTCACGGATCTCAAGGCCGCGACTTTCCGCTGCGACGTCCAAGGTGGTGCCACCGCGAATATCGTCTACGATCTCTTCACCTTCGGCCTTGGCCATCTCCAGCTTCTTGCGGTTACGGACCTCTTGTTCGATGGAGGTCGTAGCGTCCTGGAGCGAGATGAAACCCGCGTCGCGAGTCTCCGTGAGCTCGAGCATGTAGAATGCCTGCCTGGTCTCGAATACCGGACTCACGTCTCCCGGCAGGGCCTCTTCGAACGCCCAGTCCGCCCCCTCACCCACCTGACCGGCCCCCACGACGAACGCGAACTCCGGGCTCAGTGTGGCGGTCCCACCCTGAAGTCCCAGCATGCGGGCCGCTTCATCCAGCGTGCGGGACTCGCCGAGGCTCTCGAGTGAATCCGCGAGCGTCAGGATCTGCAGCTCAGAGTTGTCCGTACGCTCGAACGGGATCAGGATGTGGCGGGCTTGGATGCTGTCGCCTGACTTGTCTTGCACCTCGATGAGGTGGTAGCCGAACGACGTTCTGACCGGCTCGGTAATTTCCCCCTTGGCGGTGGTGAAGGCTGCTGCGGAGAACTCGGGGACCATTCGCTCCTCGGTAAACCACCCGAGGTCGCCCGACCCGGTGGAGATCCGCGGTCTTCCCAGGATCTCCTCGAAGTCGACTCCGTCCCGCATCTCCTGCCGGAGCTCGGCCGCCATCTCTCCGGCCGCCACGGTGTCGGCTGGCGTCGGAGCCTTGTCGAGGACCACGACCTTGACCGAAGCCTGGGCCGGAACAGCGAACTCGTCGCGGTTCCTGTCGTAGTAGTCCGCAACGTCCTCTGCAGTCACGGCAACGACGGAATCTGCGATGCGCTGCGTCGGGTTGAGCGGAACGAAACGGACAGAGATCTGCTCATTGCGGTCCTTGTAGTCCTGCCAGAGCGCGGCGTCCGGGATATAGACATCCGAAGAGACCTGTCGGAGAAGCTTGCCCCGCGGGATGATCTCCCGGTAATAGGCCTCGAGCTGGAGCAGAACCTGGTCGTCGATCGCGGGCGAGGAGATGTAGTCCTGATACTTCTGGATGTCGAAGACACCGTCGGTCTGGAACGCAGGGCTCGAACGGAGCTCGCCCGGTGGACTGAAGCGGGCTGCACTACGGACCTCGTCGTCCGTGACTTCGATGCCACGCCTCCTCAACTCCTGCCGTATCAGGACCTGATTTACCACCTCGTCCCAGGCAGCGTCTTCGATGTCGCTGATCTGCTGGCTGGTGACCGCATCCTCTTGCGAGTCCTGGACCTGATCCATGAGCCGGCTGTACGTGAAGTTGTACTCCTCATAGCTGACGGCAACGCCGTTCACGCTGCCGATCTCGCCCACAGACAGTCCACTTCTTCCCGTGATGTCCATGCCCCACTGGAACACCATGAGACCCACGAAAGCGAATGCTGTGATCAGCATGATCCACTTCGTGTTCTCCCTCATCTGACGCATCATATCCCGGCTACTCCTCGGCGTGGCGCGGCGGTCGACATATTCGTCCCTTCTCATACGCAAAAGACCTTCAAAAGTAACGGCACCCCCCAGGGGCCCTCAACTCCCTTCGTTGACACGTTTTTGGCGGAATCAGTATCTTCCCCCGTCCACTGGTCCCCCGGCTCGGCCTTGCAGTCAACCCAGTTCTGGCGGTCGATCGGAAAATGCTCCAACAGACCTCGATGGGAGCAAGCTGTGCCCGAAGCGTTGAACCAGCAGATCGACCGGCTCCAGGAGATCTTTCTCTCGGATCGGGATCCCACCGGTCGTGCCTTCGTGCCCCTGGCCGATGCTCACCGTCGGGTGGGAGAGTTGGATCGGGCTCTCGAGGTGCTTCAAGAAGGATTGGGCGCGCATCCCGAATCCGCCTCGGGCCACGTAGTGGCGGGGTGGCTGCACCGGGATCGGGGTGAGGACGATAAAGCGATCCAGGCGTTTGAGCGGGTCCTGGAGCTCGACGACGAGAACGGAACAGCGCTGCGCTCCCTAGCCGAGCTGATGGATCCGAGTCAGGGATTGTCCTACGCCGAGAGGTCGGTCGAGCTGGAGCCTGATGATGCCCAGGCGATGGCTACGCTCGAAGACCTGAAAGCCACCTTGGCCGCATCGGCAGAGGCAGAGGTGGAAGCAGACGCGGAGGCGGTGGTCGTCGACGAGCCGGTGGTCGAAGAGACGCCCCCTGTCGAAGAGACGCCCCTTGTCGAGGAGACGCCCCTCGAGGCAGTTCCGATCGAGGACCTGGCTCCGGAAGAGGCCGCGCCCCCGGTCGAAGAACCCCAGGCCGATGCCGAGGCGGTGGCCGAGGGTGACGGGGAGATCTACACCCAGACGCTGGCGGAGCTGTACGCGAAGCAGGGCGCCGTCGACAAAGCGGTAGAGGTCTACCGGAAGCTCCTGGAGGATGATCCCGACAACGGGATGTTCCTCCACCGCGTGGCCGAGTTGAGCAAGAGCGTAGGCGTCGACCCCGCCACCACCGATGACCGGCCCGTGGTGCCCGTCGAGTCTCTGGTGCCGGACCCCGAGCCCGTGGTGCCCGTCGAGTCTCTCGCGCCGGCCCCGGAGCCCGTGGTCGTGGATCATCGGCCGGTCGTTCCCATCGAGTCGCTGGCCCCCTCGCATATCGATGATCGACAGGTGGTTCCGATCGAATCCCTCGCTCCCGACGGCTCGTCCGACGGTCAGGACGACGACCCATTCCCGTGGATGAACAAACTCTGATGCGGATCGCGATCATACACGGGCCCAACCTGCGCCTTCTCGGGCGGAGAGAGCCCGACATCTACGGCACGGAGACCCTGGACGACATCAATGGCGCGATCGAAGCCCTCGGCGAGGAGCTGGGCGCACAGATAGAGTCCTTCCAGTCCAACTCCGAGGGCGACATTCTCGACTTTCTCGAAGAGGCCAGCGCTCGGGTCGACGGGTTTTTGGTCAACGCGGGCGGGCTGACACACACGAGTGTGGCGTTACGCGACGGACTCGTGGGGTCGGGAAGGCCCTTCGTTGAGGTGCACCTCTCCAACACGGCTGGTCGAGAGCGATTCCGCCGTCATTCGTTCCTTGCGCCCGTGGCCGCGGGGGTGGTTCTTGGTTTCGGGTCCCAGAGCTATCTTCTAGCGCTCAGGGGCCTGGTGGCCCACATCGCCGGCCGGTAGTGCCGGCGGATCTTCAACGACTGACAAGGCGTAATGGCTTCCACCGCTGACTTTCGCAACGGCCTGGTTTTGGATATCGACGGGCAACTCTGGACGATCGTCTATTTCCAACATGTTAAGCCCGGCAAGGGCGGAGCGTTCGTGAGAACCAAGCTCAAGAACGTCCTGAGCGGCAACGTGGTGGACAGGACCTATCGGGCTGGAGAGAAGGTGACCGATGTTCGCCTCGAGCGTCGTCCGGTGACGTACAGCTACAGCGACGGACAGCTCTACCACTTCATGGATCAACAGACGTACGAGATGACTCCCATTTCGGGGGACCTTCTGGGAGAGGAACAGCTCAGGTACCTGAAGGAGAACATGGAGTGCGAGGGCCTGGTCCACGACGGCAACGTGATCAGCGTGGAACTCCCTCAGTTCGTCGAGTTGACCGTGACCCAGACCGACCCCGGGCTTCGCGGTGACACGGCGCAGGGCGGTACCAAGCCCGCGACGCTCGAGACCGGCGCGGTGATTCAGGTCCCGCTCTTTGTCGAAGAGGGAGACGTGCTCAAGGTCGACCGGCGCGAAGACAAGTATCTGACACGGGTCACCTGATGATCGATCTTGATTTTCTGCGTAGCCTCATCGAGGCGATCGACGCGAGCGGTCTCGACTCCATCGAGATTGAGCGAGGTGGCACGCGCATCAAGTTGGGTAAGACACCCGCAGCGCCTGTCGCCGCGGCCGTCGCCACGCCCGTGATTCACCACGCTCCGGTAGCGGAGCAGGCGGCTCCGATGGCATCCGCTCCGGTCGCCGCCGAGGGTCAGGCCGGGGCTGCGACGACGGCGTCGGACTTGATCGAGGTCAAGTCGCCTATGGTGGGCACGTTCTACTGCGCTCCGGCTCCGGACGCCCCGTCCTACGCAGAGGTGGGTGCTCGCGTGAGTCCCGGCGACACGCTCTGCATGATCGAGGCGATGAAGCTGATGAACGAGCTCGAGTCCGAGGTGTCCGGGGTGATCCAGGAGATTTGCGTTGCGAATGCGGATCCCGTGGAGTTCGGCCAGGTGCTGTTCCGCCTCTCACCCTCGTGAGCCGGGCTTCTCAACTCAGCGCCAGGGTCATTTGGACCCTCGGCGCTCCTAACGCGACCCGCTGTACTTCTTCAACAGCCTTCTAGAGGTCTGAGTGTTCAAGAAGGTCCTGATCGCCAATCGCGGGGAGATCGCTCTCCGCATCATCCGGGCGTGTCACGAGCTCGGCATCAAGACCGTTGCGGTATACTCCGAAGCGGACCGCGAGTCCCTGCACGTGCGCTTTGCGGACGAGGATGTGTGTATCGGACCCCCACTGGCGGCGCAGAGCTACCTGAACGTCCCGCAGATCATCTCGGCCGCGGAGATCACCGGGGCCGAGGCGATCCACCCGGGATACGGATTCCTGGCGGAGAACGCCGAGTTCAGCGAGATCTGCGAGCGTTCCGACATCGTCTTCATCGGCCCCACCCCGGACCAGATCCGGTCCATGGGGGACAAGGCTACAGCCCGGCGTACCATGAAAGAGTTGGGCGTGCCGACCGTTCCCGGGTCGGACGGCGTGGTGTCCGATCCCGAAGAGGCCGCGCGGATCGCCGATGAGATCGGCTATCCCGTCATGGTCAAGGCTTCAGCCGGCGGCGGTGGAAAGGGCATGCGCGTGGTACCGGATGCGGAGAGCTTCCAGAGTCTGCTCCAGGCCGCCAAGACGGAAGCCAAGGCGTCTTTCGGTGACGACGACGTCTACCTGGAGAAGTGCATCGTCGCGCCCCGGCACGTCGAGTTCCAGATTTTCGGGGATCGGCAGGGCCGGGTCGTCCATCTCGGCGAGCGCGACTGCTCGATCCAGCGCAGGCATCAGAAGCTCATCGAAGAGGCGCCCTCACCCGCCCTCACGCCCGAGATGCGTGAACGGATGGGCGAGGACGCCGTGTTGGCGGGCAAGGGCATCGACTATGTGGGGGCCGGAACGGTAGAGTTCCTGCTGGACTCCGACGGATCCTACTACTTTATCGAGATGAACACCCGGATCCAGGTGGAGCATCCCGTTACCGAGGTGACCACCGGGCTGGACCTTGTAAAGGAGCAGATCCGTGTGGCGGCGGGCGAGCCGCTCTCCTTTCCCGATGAGGTCGTCCAGTTGCGTGGGCACGCTATCGAGTTCCGGGTAAACGCTGAGGATGCAGAGCGGAACTTCGCGCCTTCGCCCGGGCCGATCGTCACTTTCCACCCCCCTGGGGGGCCCGGTGTGAGGCTCGACACCCACATCTACAGCGGATACCACGTACCGCCCTACTACGACTCTCTCTTGGCCAAGCTCATCGTCCACGGCAACAGCCGCGAGGAGGCCATCGTCCGGGCGCGGCACGTGCTCGAGTCCTTCGTCATCGAGGGGATCACGACGACGATCCCGTTTCTGTCCGAGATCACCCGCGATGAGCGATTCGTCCGTGGCGACGTGGACACCGGCTACGTGGACCGATTCCTCAGCGAGCGGGCGGGCCAGGGATGAAGATCCGCGTGTTCTTCCAAGCCGGGGAGCCCGCGGCGCTCGACATGGTAGGCCAGACCGTGGTGGTCATCGACGTGCTGCGAGCTACGAGCACCATCGTGGAGGCCCTGGTGAACGGGGCTCGCGGTGTATACCCGGCTTCGTCCACCGAGGAGGCCATCAAGCTGGCGTCTTCCTTGGGGCGGGAGGACACGCTCCTGTGCGGTGAGTCCAAGAGCCTGATGATCGACGGGTTCGATCTGGGGAACTCTCCGCGTGAATTCGTCGCCGAGCGCGTGGCGGACAAGAGAGTGGTCATGAGCACCACCAACGGGACCGGAGCGTTCTTGATGGCCGAGGACGCCGATCGTGTGGTGGCTTGTTGCTTTCTCAACCTCGGTGCGGTTGTCGACGCGGTAGCCGGGGTAGAGAAGCTGATGGTGCTGTGCGCCGGTAGAGAGGGCAGGTTCTCCGCGGAGGACGCGGTCTGTGCCGGTACTCTTCTCGATCGGTTGAGAACGCGTCGAGACGGAGAGATCGAACTCAACGATGCCGGGCACGCCGCTGTGGAGTTGGCCAACACATTCCGCGTCGGTGCCGACTTCCTGGCCATGACCGACGGGGGTAAACATCTCGTCGACATCGGGTTCCACGACGATCTGAAGCACTGCGCTCAGTTGGACTGTTACGCCATCGTGCCCGAGATGGAAGATCGCGTGATCCACGTGCCTTCCCTGAGTCCGAGAGGCTCGGAGGCGAGCCACTGATGCTGTCGCGGGAGCAACAGCGGGACATGATGGCGGCGGGCCTTCTGGCACTGGCGCTCTTTTTTGTGGCGGCTCTGATGCCCCTGGCGGCTCTCGGTACGCGGTTGGCTGCGTGGTTCCCTTCGGGCAACATGATGGGTCTGGTTGGGGGCACCACCCAGAGGGGCCTTGCCGGCCTCTTCGGCGGCTCGGCGTTCTTCATACCGATCCTCCTCCTGGTCTCGGGTCTGAGGGCGGGCGATTGGCTCTCGCGGGGGTGGAGCGTGCGTCTGGCGGTGCTGTCCTCCGGCCTCATGCTGATCCTGCCGGTCGGGTTCCAGGTCTTGGGCCAGGGGCCGGAGATAGTCGGTGCCTGGGGCGGCTTTGCCGGACCACCCCTCTCTACGGCGTTGGGGTTGCTAGGGGCCGTGCTCTTCCTGTCACTCCTCCTGGTGGTGCTGTCGGTGGGCACGCTGGGATGGAATCCGCTGCGTTCGCTCGCCTACGGGATGGCACAGGGGAGCGGTATCATGGCGCGGGGCGCAGCCCGACTGGTGTCGTGGGGCGAGGGCTTCAAGTCCCGGTTGGAAGCGCGCGCTCGTGAACGGCTCGATCAGACCCCGCCCATGGAGCTCCTCGAGGGGGAGGAGACCAGCGACGACGACTCGGACGACGATTCCGAGGGCGGGGACGCCGCCGAAGAGGAAGAGGACCCGGAGGAGGGTCTCCCCGAGGATGGAGAGGACCTCCCGGAAGGGGTCGATTCCGGCCTCGCGGAGTCAGAGTCGGAGGAGGATCCGGTGTCGGAGCCGGGGGACGAGCCGCCTGATGCGCTCGAAGAGATGTTGCCCGATCCTCTTCCGAAGGAAGATCTCAGCGTAACGGGACTCCCTCCCGTGGAGTTCATGACTACGGTGGAGGACGAGGATCGGGGAGACAAGGAGCGCGAGCTGGATGCGCTGGGAGAGGTCTTGGTCGAGAAGCTCCGTACGTTCAACGTGGAGTGCGAGCTCGGCGGCCGCACCACGGGTCCGGTGGTCACGCAGTACGAGGTGATCCCGGCTCCGGGAGTGAAGGTCAACAAGATCGCCAATCTCGACGCGGACCTCGCGTTGGCGATGAAGGCGAAGAGTATCCGCATCGTCGCTCCCATTCCCGGCAAGGGCGCCGTAGGGGTCGAGATCCCCAACCCTAAGCCCGAAGTGGTCCGTCTTCGCGATATCCTGGACTCCAGCGCCTATCAGAACAGCAATGCCGAGTTACCGCTCGCTCTGGGCAAGGATCTGAACGGCAAGCCCTACGTGGCGGATCTGCGCAAGATGCCGCACGTCCTCATCGCGGGTGCCACGGGATCGGGAAAGTCGATCTGCATCAACACCATCATCACCAGCCTGGTCTACCGGCACACGCCGGAGACGCTACGGCTGCTCATGGTGGACCCCAAGATGGTTGAGCTCTCCACCTACAAGATGCTCCCGCATCTTCGCCACAGTGTGGTCACCGACCCCCGGGACGCGGCGGGGCTCCTCAAGTGGGCCGTCCTGGAGATGGAGCGCCGATACACTCTCCTGAGCACGAACGGGGTGCGTTCGATCGACGAGTTCAACGAGCGAGTCCGAGACGGCGTCATCCTTCGACGCTTCGAGCCCAAGGGGGCAGAAGACGATCCGGACCGCTGGGTCTACCAGGAGGGAGTCCTGCCCTACGTGGTCGTGGTGGTCGACGAGTTGGCGGACCTGATGATGACCGTCCAGAGTGAAGTGGAGAAGCCGCTCACGACCCTGGCCCAGAAGGCCCGGGCCATCGGCATCCACCTGATCGTGGCGACCCAGCGGCCCAGCGTGAACGTCATCACCGGACTGATCAAGGCGAACTTCCCGTCACGCATCGCCTTCCGTGTGTCCTCGAAGACGGACTCACGCACCATCCTGGACCAGAATGGTGCGGACGCTCTGCTGGGCAACGGCGACATGCTCTTCCTGCCGCCGGGGAGCAGCGAACCCGTGCGCATCCAGGGTGCCTATATCTCTACGCCTGAGACCGATCGCATGATGGGCTGGTACAAGGAACAGGTGGAGACTCGTGAGCAGGCCTTCGATGAAGCGGATGCGGATGACGAGTTGGACATTCTCGAACAGATCCGGAGCCATGAACAGGAGGAAGTGGGTGGTGGAGGGGAAAGCCCGTCGGATTGGGACGAGCTGTTCCGGGCGGCCGCTGAAGTGTGCATTCAACACGAGCAGGGCTCCACGTCGCTGCTCCAGCGCCGTTTGAAGATCGGATATGGTCGAGCCGCGAGGATCGTAGACCAGCTCCACGACGCCGGGATTCTGGGCCCGTCCGAGGGCTCGAAGGCGAGGGAGGTCCTGGTGGGTCTCGACGCGCTCGACCTGATCTGCTCGAGCGAAGGGATTTGAGCACAGGAACGGCTCCGATACCGGTCGGGTATGGAGGGCTCATGATGGAGCCCCGAATCCTTGTTCCCGCCCTGGTCATGGTAGCGGCCGTCGGAGCCCTGGCTCCGGCCGGCCTTTCTGCCCAGGATGAGCGCGCGTACGAGGTGCTGGAGGCCGCGTCGGAGCGTTACTGGGGGCTCGAGACGCTCTGTGCCCGCTTCCACCAGGAGATCGAGGTCACGCTGCTCGGGCAGACCCGGTCGGGCGAGGGCACACTGTGCCAGCGCCAGCCCGCCGAGTTCTCCATGAGGTTCAGCGATCCGGAGGGAGATCTGGTAGTGGTGGATGGCGAGTTCCTATGGACTTTCTATCCGAGTATGGACACCAGGCAGGTCATGCGTTTCGCGGCTGCGGACGCCGAGGGTCGCTTCAACTTCTACAAGAACCTTCTCGAGGATCCGAGGGGCCGCTTCGACGCCACCTACCAGGGTGTCGAGGACGTTGCCGAGCGGCCGTCTCACAAGCTCACACTCACGCCCAGAGATGCCGCCGAGGCATTCCGGTCGGCGGTCGTCTGGATCGATGTCGAGAGCGTCTTGATCACCGGCGTGGATGTGCATGACGCCAACGAGTCGGTCCGTCGCGTGCGCCTCACGGACATCCAGGTGGACATCGACGTGCCGGACAGCGAGTTCCGTTTCGTCCCGCCGCCGGACGCCCGCGTGATGAGTCGATGAAGACCAGGGATCTACCGGTCTTCCCCCTCTCGCCGGATCCGATCCGGTCCGACGTGGCGCCGGATGTACAGGCGGTTCGTCTGGACATCGATCCGGTGGGGCCCTCGGACGGACCGCGCATCGGACTGGTGACCCTGGGCTGTGACAAGAACACGGTCGACTCCGAGAAGATGATGGCGGCGCTCGTGGGACACGGTGCCCGGGTCTCCTCTGACGTGGAGGGCTCGGACGTCGTGGTGGTGAACACCTGTGGATTCATCGCGGCGGCCAAGGAGCAGTCCATCGAGACGATCCTGGAGGCGTGCCAGCTCAAGGAGGAGGGCAGGGTGCAGGCGGTGGTGGCCGTGGGATGTATGGTTCAGCGCTACAAGGAAGAGCTTCAAGCCGAGATACCCGAGGTGGATCTCTTCCTCGGTCTCACCGAGATGGCTTCTCTGGTTCCCGAACTCAGAGATCGGGGCCTCCTTCTCGAGGAGCCCGAAAACATTCCCAACATGGAACGTCCGCTCAGGATCCTGTCGACCGAGACGCCCCACACGTCGTTTCTCAAGATCAGCGAGGGGTGCGACCACACCTGCGCGTTCTGTGCCATCCCGAGCTTTCGCGGACTTCACCGTTCCGCTCCGCTGGAGGACTTGGTCGCCGAAGCTCAGGCCCTGAGTCGCCAGGGTGTGAAGGAGATCAACATCATCTCGCAGGACACCACGTGGTACGGACGTGACCTGTGGCGGAAGGACCGATCGGCTCCGCTTCTGCCGGGGCTACTGCGCGCGCTGGTCCGGGACACCGACGTACCCTGGTATCGCCTGTTCTACATGTATCCGTCCGGCATCACGACGGAGCTCGTGGAACTCATGGCCACCGAAAGGGCGATCCTCCCGTATCTGGACATGCCGCTCCAACACGGCAGTGATCGTATGCTCGAGGCCATGAGGAGGCCGGAACGCCAGAGCGTGATTCGGGAGCGTGTGGCTTGGCTGCGGGACGCCATACCCGACCTGACGCTCCGCACCACGGTCATCGTCGGATTCCCCGGGGAGACCGACGACGACTTTCGGGACATGCTGGATCTGCTGGAGGAGGTGCGCTTCGATCGGGTAGGGGCGTTCACGTACTCCGTAGAGGACGGTACGCCCGCTGCCGAGATGCCCGATCAGGTGCCCGAGTCGCTCATGAGAGAGAGGCTCGAGGAGGTGATGGATCTTCAGCGCATGATCTCGGGGGAACGGAATGCCGAGCTCGTCGGCCACCGGGTCCAGGCTCTGATCGACGACATCGTGTCCGATCCGGGCCCGCTGGGCGAGGCCGCGGAGGGTCGCCCCGTGGGAGTCGCCCGCACGGTGGGGCAGGCCGTGGACGTGGACGGCGTCACGCACCTGTACCCGGACCCGGGACTGACTCCGGGCGAATTCGTTACCGTCGAGATTGTCGACGCCCTGGAGTACGACCTCATCGGTCGCGTAGTGGCGTCGTGACCGGTGATGCCGACACGCTCTGGCGTCGCGCTCAGGAGTCGATTCCCGGGGGGGTGAACTCTCCTGTCCGGTCCTTCCGCTCGGTGGGCAGCACCCCATTCTTCGTGGAGCGGGGTGAGGGGCCCTATCTGTACGACACCGAGGGGAACCGCTATACCGACTATGTCCTGAGCTGGGGGCCGCTCATTCTGGGACATGCCCATCCCGTGGTCCTGGAGGCGCTGGCCGGCCAACTGCATCGCGGTACCTCGTACGGGGCACCCACGGCCGCCGAAGTCGAGTTGGCCGAGCGCATCGTGCGTGTGGTGCCCGGGATCGAAATGGTGCGCCTGGTGAACAGCGGCACGGAGGCCACCATGAGCGCCCTGCGCCTGGCCCGGGCAGCTACCGGGCGGGATGTATGCCTCAAGTTCTCAGGATGTTATCACGGCCATGCCGACGCATTTCTGGTGGCGGCGGGGAGTGGCGTGGCGACGCTCGGCCTTCCCGACTCGCCCGGAGTCCCCGAGGCGGTTGCGGCCCAGACGGCGGTGCTGCCCTTCAATGACTTGTCCGCGGTGGAGGAGCTTTTCGACGCCCGGGGCGAGGAGATCTCGAGTGTGTTCGTCGAACCTGTGGTCGGGAACTCGGGCCTGATCCCTCCGGTGGACGGATTCCTGGAAGGGCTGCGCTCCATCACCGAGCGGCACGGTGCCCTTCTCGTCTTCGACGAGGTCATGACCGGCTTCCGGGTCGCCATGGGTGGAGCGCAGGAGCGTTACGATGTCCTGCCGGACCTGACCACGCTCGGAAAGGTCATCGGGGGTGGGTTACCGGTAGGCGCCTTCGGCGGCCGCCGCGACCTCATGGAGCAGGTGGCGCCGTCGGGACCGGTCTACCAGGCGGGCACGCTGTCCGGTAATCCTTTGGCCACGGCGGCGGGTGACGCCCAGCTCGAGTACCTGGAGACCCACAACCCGTTCCCGTACCTGGAAGAGGCGGCGACCCGCCTGGCTCAGGGCTTCGTTACGGCCCTGGCAGAGGCCGGAATACCGGCCACGGGATGCTCCATAGGGTCCATGTGGGGCATCTTCTTCCGGGATGAGCCGGTGCAGTCCTTCGAGGACGCTCAGGGTGCGGATACCGGCAAGTTCCAGCTCTTTCACAGGGCGTGCCTCGATCGGGGTGTGTTTCTTGCTCCATCACCGTTCGAGGCCGGTTTCGTATCCACCGCCCATACGCCTTATGTCATCGACGAGACCCTCGAGGCGGTTCGGGAGGCGGCGTTGCAGGTCGGCTGATCGAGAGGGACGTACACACGCTTCAAGCGCAAACGTAACGACACGGAGGTGAGGTCCGGATGAGGACTGCAACGATGTGGAAGTCGGCGTTGGCAGCAGTGGTGATCCTCGCGCCCACGGGCACACGCGGTCAGGAGTTGGCGGACTACGATTATGCGAACCTCTCCTTCAGGGGGGTCCTGTTCGAGGGCGGGTACATCTTCGCGGACAACGTGGAGAACACGGAGATCTTCGCGCTCCGGTTCGGCCTCGGATTTCTCGGACCCGGCTTTCGGCTCGTCCCTGGCGTGGCCCGCTGGACCTCTTCGATGGCCCAGGATGAGGTCGAGGACTTCGAGGCCCGTTTGGGGGCCCTCAGCCTGGCCCAGGGTGGCACGCTTCCACCGGGCGGATTCGATCTCGGTGTCATAAGCCGCGACGACGTCATCTTCACCCTGGATGGACACTACATGTGGTCCGTGCCCTTGGACCTCTTTCTCTGGACCGGCGTGGGCATGTCGGCCCACTTTCTGAACGGATCCGGTCCGGCGGTGGACGGCACCTTCGTGGAAGACCTGCTGGACTCCGTGTCTGCCGGGTTCAACGTGCACGGAGGCTTGGAGTATCCGTTCACCTCGCGCGTCCGGGCTTATGGGGGGGGCAAGCTGGAACTCCTGGGCGACCTGCGTTACGTAGAGTTGCGGTTCGGCCTGAGCTACATCTGGGGAGAGTTGGTCTCGGGGGAGGGACGCTGATGTCCGCGACGGACCGCGATCCGTTACGGGTCGGAGTCCTGGGTGTGGGTGCGATCAGCCAGATCGTCCACCTGCCCATCCTCTCGGAGCGCGAAGACGCACAGGTCGTCGCCGTGGCCGACGCGGACATCCCCAAGGCCGAGACACTCGCCAGTCGCTTCGGGGTCCCCAAGGTTCTCTCCGATCAGGAGTTGGTACGCGACGAGGACATTCAGGCGGCCGTGATCTGCACGCCTAATCACCTCCACGAGAGCCTGGCCATCACGGCCCTCGAGGCGGGAAAGCACGTGCTGGTAGAGCGGCCTCTGGCGCTCAGCCCGGAGGGTGTGCAGCGGGTCCTGGACGCGGCGGCCGCTGCGGGACGCTGCCTCACCGTAGGCATGAATCACCGGTTTCGCCCCGATGCCGGGGCGCTGGCGTCCTTCGTGGCCGGTGGTGAGCTCGGGAAGATCTACACGGTGCGGGCGAGCTCGCTGACCCGAAAGAATCCCTCCGTGCGCTCGACCTGGCGCCAGAGTGGGGAGCAAGGGGGCGGGGCCCTGATGGATCTGGGCGTCCAGATCCTCGATCTCGCCTTTTGGCTGGTAGGATATCCACACATCAACCGCGTCTCGGCCGTGCTCCAGCGCGACGGCGATTCCGTGGAGGATGCGGCCAGCCTCTTCGCGGTGGCCGATTCGGGCACCGTCTTCAATGTCGAAGTGAGCTGGAGCCTGTTCGCCGATGCCGATCGCCACTACGCCCGGGTCATGGGCACGGACGGGTCGGGCTCGTTCCCCCCGTTGGAGATCCAGAAGCAGTTGGGCGGCCGGCCCATGGACGTGACGCCACGTCAGCCCAAACCTCGCGGCGGTGAGAACCCGTTCACGAACGCCTATCGACGACTCCTGGATCAGTTCGTCCGGGCGGCGGCGGGCGAGTGTGACGTTCCGCCTCCGACCGAACAGGTTCACCTGATGGAGGTCATGCAGGCAGCGTACCGGTCTGCGGAGTTGGGCCGGGAGGTAGGGATTGGAGAGGGCTGAGAGTCGGTTTACGCGGTCATCGATGAGCACGCCGTATGTCGTATGGTCGATCGATGAGCAGATCGTATGACGGCCTGGGCGATCCTGGAGTGAGCCGTCTCGTGTCCGGACACATTTCGAGCATGGTGCTTCTGGTGCTGGCTGCCGCCGCCTTCCCACCGCCGGCGCAGGGTCAGGTAGCCGCGCTGCCGGAAGGTGACTCCGTCGGCGCAGTCCCGGGCTCCCATCTCGAAGTGTTCCTCATGACCATGGGTCCGGGCGACGTCTTTTGGGAACGGTTCAGCCACAACGCTCTGGTCATCCGGGACGACCAAGCGGGGACCGAGATCGCCTACAACTGGGGCATCTTCGACTTCAACGAGTCCGACTTCCTGGCACGCCTGGCCCGGGGTCGTATGCGCTACTGGATGGCCGGGTACCGCTCGACCGACATGATCGAGGCGTATCGGCGCGCCAATCGCAGTGTGTGGATGCAGCGCGTCGCCCTGTCGCCCGCCCAGCGGCTCGAGCTCCAGGCCCATATCCGAGAAACCGACACAGAGGCCAACCGCTACTACCAATACGATTACTACCGTGACAACTGCTCCACGCGCATTCGAGATGCACTCGACCTGGTGCTGGACGGCCAGATTCGGGCGGCGACCGAGAACCGCGAGACGGACGCCACGTACCGGTGGCACACGGCTCGGCTGCTGGAGCCCGTTCTGTGGGCCTACACGGGCATCCAGTTCGTAGTGGGCAACCGCGGGGATGAGCCCATATCGGTATGGGACGAGATGTTCCTGCCGCTCCCCCTGCAACGGCACCTCGGCGAGGTGCGAATCGACACCCCGGAGGGTGGTGAGGTACCGCTCCTGGGGCCCGCCGTACAGGTCGTGGACGCTCAGCGAGAGCCGATCTCGAGCCGAGCTCCCGAGATGTTGGTCGGGTTTCTGAAGATAGGTGCGCTGCTCGGACTGTTCTTCGCGTTTGCGGGGCGTTTGGCCGGAAGCGGCAAACGGTGGGCTGCATGGATCCTGGCATTGGCCGGAGGCGGGTGGAGCCTGATGGTGGGGTTGCTGGGTTCGGCGCTCATGCTCTCCTGGGTCTTTACGGATCACGTATTCTGGGGGCTGAACGAGAACGCTTTCCAGGCCAACCCGGTGTCACTGGTGTTGGCCGGTCTGCTACTCGGCGCCGCCGCAGGGAGGGGCCTCAAGTGGACGGGGCGTGTGGCCGCGACGGTGGCCGCATTGGCGGTGGCCGGGCTCGTCCTGCAGATCCTCCCCGGTCTGGATCAGGTCAACGGGGAGATTTTGGCTCTGACGGTGCCCGCCCACCTCGGGCTGGCGTGGGGGGCTCTCAGAGCGTGGCCACCGGCGCAGGGGTGATCCCGAAGCCCGCGGACCTCCTGGTTCTCGCCGTCTCGGCGGTACTCCTCGCCAGCGCCTTTCCACCGTTCCACCTGCTGATTCCCTCGTTCGTCGGCCTCGTACCTCTGGCGGTCTGGATCGTGGACGGCCGGCGTGACGCAACAGCCGGAAGCGCGGGTGACGCGTCGGGTAACGCGTCGGGTAACGGGTCGGGTAGCGGGGCGGGCCGAGCGTTTCGGGGAGGCGTCTGGTTCGGTCTCCTGTACTTTGGACTCCTCTTCCACTGGATCGCCCTCTCTCTCATCTGGTTCACCGGATGGGCGATTCCCGCGTACCTGGCGGTGGTGTCGGCGCTCGCGCTCTGCGCCGGGGGGTTCGCCTGGGCCCTCCACCGTATGGTACGGCGGGGTGGAGTTCCGCTGTGGCTTGCCCTTCCGCTGGCCTGGACGGCCCTGGAGTGGATGCGGGCACACGCACCGGGTGGGGTGGCACTTCCATGGCTGGGTCTCGGGACTTCGCTGACGGGGTACCCCGAGCTGGTCGGGTCCGCCGAACTGGTGGGCGCTCGCGGGATCACGTTTTGGCTTGCCCTGCTCAATGGGCTGCTGGCCGAGGCTGTGCTCGCCGCTCGAAGCGAGCAGGCGCAGAGGAGGGTGGGGGGTTGGGCGGTCGCGTTCATCGTCGTTCTCGCCGTGCCGGCCTGGTGGGGTTACCGGCGTGCGGCCGATCTGCCCGTGCGGGCCGTCGGCCGCGTCGTCGTGGTGCAGCCCAACGTGGCCCAGCCGGTGCGGCTCGACCCCGCTGTTACGATCGACAGTACGCTCCAAGCGCTGTCGAGACTCGCTCCCGCTGCCCCCCAGGAGGCTGCTCCCGAACTCGTGATCTGGCCCGAGGCCACCATTCTGGGGCCGGTGGAGGAGGATGACGAGCTGCTGCGGCGCGTGGTCGAGGTGGCGGGGCAGTGGGGAGCCCCCGTCCTGTTCGGGGCCATCGGCCAAGGAAGCGAGGGTGCACACGGGTCGGTGCCGTTCAACTCGGCCTACCTCACGGGGGCGGACGGCGCGCTCACCGACTTCCGATACGACAAGCACCGACTTGTGCCCCTGGTGGAGCGAGTGCCTTTCGTGCCGGTCTCCTGGGTGGCGAGCAAGCAGGTATTCGGCCAGTACGGAAGGGGTAACGACTGGCCGTTGGGGCAGACGAGAAGTGGCGCGCGATTCGGCACGCTCATCTGCTTCGAGTCTGCCTTCGCGTCGCACGTCCGACGCTTCCGGCTGGAGGGCGCCGACATCCTGGTGAACATCACCAACGACGCATGGTTCGGAAGGGAGCCCTGGTACACGAAGACGGCGGCTCTCTGGCAGCATCCGGCGCATCTGGTCATGCGCGCCATCGAGAACCGGGTGGGAGTAGCCCGTGCGGCAAACACGGGCATCTCGCTCTTCGTGGACCCCCTGGGTCACGTCTATGAGCAGACCCGGCTGTTCCGGTCTGAGGCTCGCGAAGCCGTCCTCTACACGAGCGACGTCACGACCCTCTACACTCGGACAGGGGACGTGGTCGGCCCGCTGGCGGCGGTGCTCACGCTGGTACTTCTGGTCGGATCAGGGCGCAATCGCGGGCCGTGGGTCGGCTAACCCCAATACCCGATCGCCCGTGCGCTTGAACTGACTTGACCACATTTCTATATTTCCCAGGCTAAAGAGCGGGTGCAGGCTCCCGCGAGGCGTTCTCGCCGCCCCCTGACCGCTTTCTGTTGAATACCGGAGATGGATCATGAAAGAGGGTATCCACCCTGAGTACGTGCAGGCGAAGGTGACCTGCTCGTGTGGACACACGTTCGAGACCATGGCGACACAAGCCGCCGTGCACACCGACATCTGCTCGGTATGCCACCCGTTCTACACGGGCAAGCAGCGTCTGGTGGACACGGCCGGACGGGTCGAGCGGTTCAATAAGAAGTACGAGAAGGCCAGCAAGTAGGACGCAACCAGGTCCGATTCGCTTATGGGTAACTCCGGAGGAGTCGATGAGCGGCTGCTTGCCCGTCTCCGTGAGGCTCAAGGGCGCATCCGCGATTTGGACCTCGAGCTGGCCAACCCGGACGTGGTCCAGAACCTGGACCGACTTCGGACACTCGGACAGGAGCGGGCTGAACTCGAGCCGGTGATCCTGGTCGCGGACCGCCTGCTGGGTCTGCTCGACGAGCATGACGGAGCACAGGAGTTGCTGTCCGAGTCCGACGATCCCGAGATGCGCTCCATGGCGGAGGAGGAGATCAGTTCCCTCGAGGCCCAGATCGGGACCTTGGAAGGCGAGGCGCGAAAGCTCCTCATTCCGAAGGACCCTATGGATGACCGTGCGGCCGTCGTGGAGATCCGAGCCGGAACGGGGGGTGACGAGGCGGGGCTCTTCGCGCACGATCTCTTCCGCATGTACAAGAGGGTAGCGGAGCGCGCGGGCTGGAGCATCGAGCTCATGAGCTTCTCCGAGGGCATCCCGGGCTCGGTCAAAGAGGTCATCTTCACGGTCCGAGGGCAGGGTGTCTACGGACGGCTCCGGTTCGAATCTGGGGTACACCGCGTGCAGCGCGTTCCGGAAACCGAGAGCCAGGGCAGAATCCACACCTCGGCGGCTACGGTGGCCGTGCTGCCCGAGGCCGAGGAGGTCGACCTGGAAATCGACCCCAAGGACCTGCGGATCGACGTCTTTCGCTCTTCCGGTCCCGGAGGCCAGTCCGTGAACACGACGGACTCGGCGGTGCGCATCACACACGTGCCCACAGGGTTGGTCGTGTCGCAGCAGGATGAGAAGTCGCAGCACAAGAACAAGGCTAAGGCGCTCAAGGTCCTGAGGAGCCGTCTGCTGGATCAGAAGATCGCGGAGCAAGAAGCCGAGAGATCGCGGGAGCGACGGGCCCAGGTCGGCACGGGGGACCGGTCCGCGAAGATCCGCACGTACAACTTTCCGCAGAGCCGTGTGACCGATCATCGGATCAAGCTCACCGTGCACAACCTGGCCCAGGTATTGGACGGTGACTTGAGCGACTTGATCGAAGCATTGCGGCTCGCGGAGCAGGAAGAGCGCCTTCAGGGCGACGAGGGGTGAGCGCCGCCGAGGGAGCCGCCCCCGTCGGGAACAATGCCGGTCCCGACGAGCCGTGGACGATTCTTCGCATGATCTTGTGGAGCGCCGACTACCTGGCCGAAAAGGGTGTGCAGAGCAGCCGCCTGGATGCGGAGTGGCTCTTGGCCGATGCGCTGGAGGTCGAACGCCTGCAGCTGTATCTGCAGTACGATCGGCCGCTGAGCCCCGAAGAGCGGGCAGCCTTCAAGCCGTTGTTGCGTCGCCGGGCCGGCCGTGAGCCATTGCAGTACATCCTCGGCCGCACGGCCTTTCGGGAACTGGACCTGATGACCGACACGAGGGTTTTGGTGCCTCGTCCCGAGACCGAGGTCTTGGTCGAGGAGGTTCTCGCTTGGGCGGCCGCCAGGCCGGAGGCTCTGGAGACCGTCTTGGATGTCGGGACGGGCAGCGGCGCCGTAGCACTGTCTCTGGCGGTGGAGGGAGCCTGCGGGCGGATCGTCGCCACCGACATTTCGTCTGAGGCGCTCGAGGTGGCCGCGGCGAATGCCCGGCGGCATGATGTCACCGAACAGGTGGAGTTCCGTCTGGGCGGGTTGTTCGTGGCCCTGGAAGTGGAGGAGCGATTCGACCTCGTCGTCTCGAATCCTCCCTATGTAGAAGAGGGACAGAAGCCGGAGCTTGAGCCCGAGGTGAGTGAGTGGGAGCCCGCTGGAGCTCTGTTCGCCGGGCCGGACGGGCTGGATGTGATCCGGCCACTGATCGCAGGCGCCGCGGGACGGGTGCTGCCGGGAGGGCTTCTGGCTCTGGAGGTAGGCACGGGACAGGAGTCCCGAGTGGTTGAATTGATCGAAGAGACGGGGGCGTTCGCCCCTGCGCGGGTGCGACGCGATCTGAGCGGACGCCCGCGGGTCGTGATGGCCGAGCGGATCGGAGAATAGAACATCCACCGAGTCCCGGCGCGGGGTTCGGACTACAGAGGCAGGAAGCTACATGTCGAGAATGATGGAGATGGCCATGGACCTGGGCAGAGCGCTTGCTCAGACGGACGAATATCAGATTCTCAAGGTTGCCGTCTCATCGACCGAAGAGGACGGGGCGATGGCCGATCTGCGGACCGAGCTCGAGGGCCTCGAGAGAAAGATCGAAGAGGCACTCCAGGCCGGGGGTGAGCCCGATGACGACCTCAAGTCGAGTTACGAAGATGCCGTGCACCGGCTGCAGGCGAGCTCTTCGTATCAACGGCTCGTGTCGGCCCAAACGAACTTCGACAAGGTTCTGCTCAAGGTGAACCACACGATCCAGGAAGGGATCGCGGTCGGTGCCGAGAGCCGGATCATCATGCCGTGAGACCCGCTGGACTCCCTCTGCAGGCCTGTAGGGCTTTCAGGGCCTGTGACCCGGTCACTCTGACGCAATAATGGCAAGGAACCTCGACGACCTCCGCGATCGGGTCTACCCGATCATCGATCCGCTGACGCAGTGGCTGGTGAGAATGCGCGTGCATCCGAACGCTATCACCACCAGCGGCTTCGTGGTCACGGTGTTCGCCGGGTTCCTCTACGGGACCGACCACGTGCGTACCGCGGGATTCTTCGTCCTCCTGGGCGGTGCCCACGACATCTTCGACGGGCGTGTGGCCCGCGAGTCCGGGCTGCAGTCCAAGTTCGGCGCGTTCTACGACTCGGTGCTCGACAGGATCAGCGAGGTGGCCATCTACATAGGGTTGATCTCGCTTTACAATCAGTACGAGATGTCCCTCCTGAACATCGGCATGATCTACTTGATCGCACTGGCCATGGCGGGCTCTCTCATGATCAGTTACACGAGGGCGAAGGCGGAAACGTTGGGCCTGGATTGCTCCATCGGCCTGATGCAGAGAGCCGAGCGGGTGGTCCTTTTGGGCGTCGGATCTCTGATCTTCGGCCTGAGTTGGGATGGCCTCGTCATCAGTGGCGTTATCGTAATATTCGCCGTTCTCACGAATGCGACGGCGGTGAGAAGGATTCTTTGGGTGTACAAGCAAGCAGCGGGCGTACCTCTGGACGGGTGACGCTCTCATCCCGCCAACCAAGGAGAAAAAAAAAGTGAAAGAACGTCCTGAGATTCGGTCCGCCGAGGGACGCCTCGGCGTACTTCTTCCCGGTATGGGAGCCGTGGCCACCACGACCATCGCCGGCGTCCTGCTCGCCAAGAAGGGTCTGGCAGAGCCGATCGGAAGCCTCACTCAGATGAACACTATTCGGCTGGGGCAGCGCACCGACAATCGCACCCCGCTCATCAAGGACTTCATCGGGTTGGCGGAGCTCGACCAGATCGTGTTCGGCGGCTGGGACCCCATACCGGACAATGCCTACGAGAGTGCGGTGAACGCTGGTGTGCTGAGCGCGAAGCACCTCGATCCCATCAAGGACGAGCTGTCCGCCATCAAGCCGATGCCGGCCGCGTTCGACACGGAATACGTCACTCGCTTGGACGGGCCCAACAAGAAGACGGGGGCCAACAAGCGGGAGATCGCGGAGCAGATTCGCGAGGACATCCGGAACTTCAAGGAAGAGAACGGCTGCGACCGGGTGGTCATGGTTTGGTGCGCATCGACCGAGATCTTTCTTCGCGCGGGACCGACCCACGAGACCGTGGAGTCATTCGAGAAGGCGATGGAAGAGAACGACCCCTCCATCGCTCCGAGCATGCTGTATGCGTATGCGGCCCTCATGGAGGGGGTCCCTTATGCGAACGGTGCTCCGAACTTGTCCGCGGACTTTCCGGCGTTCGAGGACTACGCGAAGGAAAACGGCATTCCGATCTGCGGGAAGGACTTCAAGACGGGCCAGACCCTGATGAAGACGATCCTCGCGCCCGGGTTCAAGGCGCGCATGCTGGGGCTCCATGGCTGGTTCAGTACCAACATCCTGGGCAATCGCGACGGGGCCGTACTGGACGATCCCGCGAGCTTCAAGACCAAGGAAGAGTCGAAGCTGGGCGTCATCGACCACATTCTTCAGCCGGAGCTGTATCCGGTACTCTACGGAGACATCTACCACAAGGTGCGGATCAACTACTATCCGCCCCGTGGGGATGACAAGGAGGGGTGGGACAACATCGACATCTTCGGATGGCTGGGCTACAAAATGCAGATCAAGGTCGACTTCCTCTGCAAGGACTCGATCCTGGCGGCGCCCCTCGTCCTCGATCTGGCGATCTTCATGGATCTCGCGGGTCGGGCCGGAATGGGGGGCATCCAGGAGTGGCTCTCATTCTACTTCAAGAGCCCGCAGTGTGCTCCGGGCCTCTATCCCGAGCATGACCTGTTCATTCAGCATTGGAAGCTCAAGAACACGCTCCGCTGGCTCGTGGGTGAAGAGCAGATCACGCACCTGGGCCGCGAGTACTACGAGTAGAGTGGCGCGCGGGCCGTTCCTAGCGTTGGAGGGTGTGGAGGGGGCCGGGAAACGACCCAGGGCCGCCTCTTGGCGGATTGGTTGACGTCGTCCGGGGTGAGCTTCGAGCTCGCCCGGGAGCCCGGCGGCACCGGTGTGGGTGAGGCGATCCGCAACGTGGTGCAGGATCGGCCCGAGCTGAACGTGCCACCCGAGACGGAGCTGTTGCTCTATCTGGCGGCGCGAACGGCATTCGTGCGTGAGATCGTCCGTCCGGTGCTCGAGCGCGGCGATCTCTTTATCGCAGACCGGTTTTCTCTGTCGACTTTCGCGTATCAGGGATATGGACGAGGGCTGGACCTGGACGAAGTTCGCCGGTTGGATCACTTCGCGACGGACGGTCTGGTACCCGATCTCTACCTCGTCTTCGACATTCCGGTGGAGGTGGGCAGAGCCAGGCAGAAGGCCGAAGGTAAGGAGGAGGATCGTCTCGAGCTTGCCGGCAACGAGTTCCTCGAGGCGGTGAGGCAGGGGTACCAGGAGTTGGTAGAGGGCGATGACCGGGCCTGCCTGATCGACGCCGGTGGTACGGCCGATGAGGTGCAGGCACTCGTCAGAGAGACACTTCGCAAAGAAATGCCTGCAACTTTCGCACGACTTGATGATTAGTTTTCTTGGAAGGGGAGCGGAAGGACCGGGCGTGGAGCAGAGGTGGGAGCAGAAATGAAAGATTCCAGATCGATTCTCGGCCCGGCGGTGGTGTTGGCCATTGCTCTCGTCACGGGGGGATGGTTCCTCCAACGTGGCGTGGGACAGGAGACCAACGTCTACGTTCAGGCCAGGCTGTTCCAGGAAGTCATGGAGCACGTCTCGGAGCAGTACGTCGATCCTGTGGATCGGTCCGGCCTCATTGAGTCCGCCATCGAGGGTGTTCTGGAGGAACTGGGCGACCCACACACGTCGTTCATCGATGCCGCGACCTGGGAAAGCTTCCGCTTCCGCAGTGGCGCCGACGCAGAGTACGGAGGTGTCGGTCTTGAAATCCTGAAGAGGGATGGCTGGGTGACCGTCATCGCTCCGTTGCCCGGCGGGCCGGCCATTCGAGCCGGTATCCGTGCGGGTGATCAGATCGTGGAGGTCGAAGGGGAGTCGGCCGAAGATTGGGAGACGGATGCGGCTGCCGACCGGCTTCGGGGGAGCCCCGGGACCGACGTGGCGATCATGATCCGCCGGCCCGGTGTCGACGACCCCATCCCGTTCACGTTGACGCGCGACGTTATCGAACTCCTGTCCGTGCCCTTCTCGCTCATGGTCGAGGACGGAGTGGGCTACATCCCGCTGGAGGTGTTCAGCGAGACCTCGGGTCGAGAGATGCGAGACGCGATCACGAGCCTCAGGGACCAGGGGATGACGTCTCTCGTTCTGGACCTGAGAGACAATCCCGGGGGGCTTCTGGATGAGGGCGTGTCCATCGCCGACATGTTCTTGCCCAGTTCGTCTGCCATTCTCGAGACGAGAGGCCGGGCTGCGGGCCAGAACCAGAAGTTCGCCGCTTCGAGGCCCGCGTTGCTTCCGAACCTCCCTGTGGTGGTGTTGGTGAACCAGGGCAGCGCGAGTTCTTCGGAGATCGTCGCAGGGGCCTTACAGGATCACGATCGTGCGCTCATCGTGGGGGGACGGAGTTACGGCAAGGGGTCGGTGCAAACGCTCTACCGGCTGAGTGGGGGCAACATCCTCCGCCTGACCACGGCCCGGTGGTACACTCCGGTGGGCAGGTCCATACACATGACCCGCGAAGAGCAGATGGCTTCGCGAGCGCCTGAGACGTCCACGCTGGCCTTGAGCGGTCAGCGCGTGCTCAAAGACGATCGTGAGGGGCGGCCGACCGTGGAGTCGATGGGAGGCAGGATACTCTTTGGAGGGGGAGGCATCACGCCCGATGTGACGGTGCTTCCCGACACGTTGACCCTCGCCGAGCAGGAGGCGGTTCAACGAGTTTTCCGCTCTGCCGGTGTCTTTGCCACGGCGCTCTTCAACTTCTCCGTGAGTTACGTGCAGGAGCACCCCGACCTGGAGCTTGGCTTCGTTTCGTCGGGTGCCGATCTGGACCGGTTTTACCGATATCTCGTGGATGAGCATGAGGTCGAGCTGGATCGGGCGGACTTTATGGCGGCCCGTCGCTTTGTCCGATATCAGCTCGAGAGGGAGATCGCCTTGCAGGCTTGGGACGAGGAGGATGCCTTCCGGCAGATCCGGACTCGGGACGCCCAACTCAACAAGGCGATCGAGCTGCTCCAGAACTCTGAATCGCCTCAGGCCCTCTTCCAGGCTGCGGGTGAGACCCAGGGTCCTGACGCCCAGAGCGCCGTCGGAGCGAGCACGTCCGGGGCGCCTGACTCGAACTGAACCAGTACACCGTTCTAGGAGCGCTTTTCACCCTGCGCCTGATCCGTCTCAGGCCACCGATCGTCTCGTATCTCGGTCCGGTTAGTCCGACCTATCGAGACCTGCGAACGCCCCTGACTATCCGGTAGACTAGATGCTCGTTTTCCATGCTCCGTTCCGTCGCGAGTCGGCTCACCCATGAGGTCCGTGGTTGTGGTGCGCCGGGGCGGAACAGTTGAATCGGTCCACCGGGTCCACGCCGCCGTCGTAGACGGAGACGGTCGCCTGACGGCCAGTGTCGGAGATCCCGAGTATTCCGTCTTCTACCGATCCGCCGCAAAGCCCTTCCAGGCCGTGCCCCTGGTTGAAGACGGCATCGTCGAGCGTTTCGGGTTCACCACGGAGGAGTTGGCGCTCTGCTGCGCGTCCCACAACAGCGAGCCCGAGCATATCAGGATGGCTCGGTCCATCTTGGAGAAGGCGGCGCTGGTGGAAGAGGATCTGGAGTGTGGCCCGCACCTTCCGTATCACGAGGAATCGGCGAAGCAACTCCTACGCGCCGGCGAAGAACCGAGGGCGATCCACAACAACTGCTCTGGAAAACACGCCGGGATGCTGGCTCTGGCCAAGGCTCACGGCTGGCCCACCCGTGGGTACATCGGGCGGGATCACCCGGTGCAGCGAAGGATGCTCGCTGAGGTCGTCCGCTGGACGGGTCTCGCCGAAGCGGAGATCGGACTCGCACAGGACGGATGTGGTGTGGTCTGCTTTGCCACGCCCGCCTCACGGCTCGCGTCGGGCTTCGCGAGATTGGGTGGGGCGGAGGGGCCACCGAGGGAGATCGTGCGCGCCATGACCGCTCACCCGTTTATGGTTGCCGGGACCGGCCGCTTCGGCACGGCTCTGGGTGAGGCCGCGCGTGATCGGTTGTTCGGTAAGACGGGAGCGGAGGGGGTGTTCGCCGTGGGCGCCCTCGACGGCTCGTTCGGGCTGGCCGTAAAGGTGGAGGATGGTGGCACGCGGGCCAGTTCCGTGGCGGTCCTTCACATTCTGAGCGATCTGGGCGTGCTGGACGGAGTCGACAGCGAGGAGCTGGATCGCTTTCGGGCACCCCCTACCATCAGCACTCGTGGAGTCGAGGTGGGTGACATCAGACCGGAGTGCGAGTTGGAGCGGCACGGATGACGGATAGTGAGCGGTCCCTGGTGCGCATAAGTGCGGCCCTCGCGTCGAGAGACAAGATGGCCCTCACGTCGGCCTTCGAAGAGGCTCGTGCGACCGCCACCGACCACCAGGTTGAGGAGGTGCTCCTCCAGTCCTACCTATTTCTGGGATTCCCGGCCTCGCTGAACGGCATGGCGGCGTGGCGCCGGTTTTCCGATACGGTGCCTTCGGTAGCTCAGGAATTGGACTGCGATATGTGGGCGGATCGCGGGCATGAGGTCTGTGGTTCGGTTTATGCGGGTCAGTACGACAAGCTGCGGGAGACCATTCGCGCCTTGCACCCTGATCTCGAGCAATGGATGGTGGTGGAGGGGTACGGGAAGGTTCTGGGAAGGCCTGATCTGCCCCTGACGACCCGGGAGATGTGCATCGTAGCAAGCCTGGCCATGCTGGGAGCCCTCAAGCAGCTTTATTCCCACCTCCGTGGAGCTCTCAACGTCGGAGTGGAGGCGTCGGATGTCGAAGAAGCTCTGGCTCAGGCTGACCCCTATCTGGACGAGGACGGACGCCTGATGTCTCTCAAGGTGTGGGAGAAGGTTCAGGAAAGGCACGAGCCGTAATGTTCGTCGATCGCACCGTCATCAACGTCTACGGGGGAGCGGGAGGCGCCGGATCCGAGGCGTACCGTCGCGAGAAGGGTGTTCCCAGAGGTGGGCCTGCCGGAGGGGACGGCGGGGAGGGAGGGGACGTGGTCATGGTGGCGGATCCGCAGCTCTCCACGCTGCTCGACCTGCGCTACCGCCAGCACCACCGGGCCGAGCGGGGTCTCCATGGCTCGGGCAAGAACCAGACCGGGAAGAGCGGTGAGGACCTCATCATCCGGGTGCCGCCGGGCACGATCTTGAAGGATGCGGATACGGAGGAGATCCTCGGGGAGCTGCTCCAGGCCGGGGAACGGCTCGTCGTGGCGAAGGGCGGCAGAGGAGGCAGGGGCAACGTCCACTTCGTATCGCCCACGAATCAGACGCCGGTACGGTGGGAGCCGGGCGCGCTGGGTGAGGAGCGCCGGGTCGAGCTCGAGCTCAAGCTGATCGCCGATGTCGGCCTGGTAGGGGAGCCCAACGCAGGCAAGTCGACGCTTCTGGCGACTTCGTCCAAGGCCCGTCCCAAGGTGGCCGATTATCCTTTCACCACGCTCCAGCCGAACCTGGGCGTGATCGAGCTCACGAACTACCGCACCTTCATCATCGCCGATATTCCGGGGATCATCGAAGGGGCGCACGAGGGAAAGGGCCTGGGTCTTCAATTCCTACGCCACATCGAGCGGACGCGGACCCTGGCGTTGTTGGTCCCGGTGAACTCCGCCGACCCTCAGGCCGAGTACGTGGAGCTGCGAGACGAGTTGACGGCCTATTCAGGAGACCTGGGTACCAGGCCGCACTGCGTGGTGCTCACCAAGGCCGACCTCTTGGGCCCGGACGACTCGCCGCCCGAGATCGACGCTCCGGATGCGTGGGCCACCTTCGTGATCTCGTCCGTCGCCCAATCCGGTCTCACCGAGCTGATGGAAGGCCTTTGGGAGCGGACCCGCGAAGCGATCGAGGAGGAAGAGGGGCCTGAGGAAGAGGATTGGTGGACTCCCTGAGTGCGGGGCGGGACGGAAGTATGGAGAATGGCGCCTCGAAGGACTGGTCTGGGGAGCGTGCCCGGGAGGTCGAGGCCGTCATGCGACTCCACTGCATTCCCCGGGTCGGAACCCGGACGCTGTGGCGCATCCTGGAACGATTCGGCTCCGGCGTCGCGGCTCTGGAGGCGCCTGCAGCTCGGTTGAACGCCGTGGCGGGATCGTCCCATGCCGCTGCCGCCCTCGGAGCGCCGGAGCTGAACGAGCGGGTCGCGGGCGCTTTGAAGCGGTGCGCCGCTTCGGACATGCAGGTCCTGACGTGGCGTGACCCGATCTACCCCGAGAGGCTGCTCCAACTCGCCGACCCCCCAGCGCTTCTCTTTTGCCGGGGCAACGCGGGGCTTCTTTCCAACCCTGCCGTGACCGTAGTGGGCTTGCGCCACTCCACCCCGTATGGCCGTAGGGTGGCAGAGAGTCTGGCGGCCGAGCTCTCGGGACGGGGCATTGTGGTTGTGAGCGGCCTGGCACTCGGGATCGACGGAGCCGCCCATCGGGGCGCTCTGGAGTCGGGGGGAGACACCATCGCTGTACTCGGCTCCGGGGTCGATTTGATTGAGCCTTCCTCTCACCGGGCGCTCGGTCAGCGGGTCGCCCGCGAGGGTCTCCTCCTGTCCGAGTTTCTTCCGGGGGAGCCCGCCCAGGCCTATCACTTTCCGCGGAGAAATCGCATTCTCGCGGCCCTCGGTGCCGCGGTGGTGGTGGTAGAAGCCGGTGCCCGAAGTGGTGCGTTCATCACGGTGGAGCACGCTCTCGACCTGGGTCGAGACGTGTACGCGGTGCCCGGACCGATCGACTCCGTCCAGAGCCGGGGGTGCAACACCCTGCTCCGGCAGGGGGCCCACGTCGTCAGCTCGGTCCGGGACTTCACCCGTGAGCTCACGTTTCTCGACCTACCTGTACCCACCACGCGCGCGGTCGGGCGCGCGGGAGAGCCGCGTCGGCTGACCCCGGTAGCGCGTCAGGTGTGGGGGGTGCTGGACGACCGGCCCGTCAGGATCGAGGAGCTGGCTCGGCTCACCCAGCTCGACTCCAGGAGTGTCCTGGCGGTCCTCACCGAGCTGGAGGTCGCGGGGTGGGTTGAACAGGAGGCGGGAATGCGCTTCCGCAAGGCTTCCTGAAATGACCACCTCAGCGCTTCGCCCGGTCCTGCTCGACGATCCTGTGGTCGCAGGCGGGGCCATCCGCTCGCTGTACGTCCACGCACCCTTCTGTTCCCGCCGTTGCTTCTACTGTGACTTCGCGGTCAAAGTGGCGCCGCAGGGCGACCCGGGGGAATGGCTCCAGGCGATCGGCGGAGAGCTTCGCTCCCTGGAAGAGGAAGGGGTCTTCTTGCTCGACGCCTCTTTGGACACCGTGTACATAGGGGGTGGAACGCCGTCCCTCCTGGGTCCGGCGGCCATGGATGGGATCCGACAGTTGGTGAACCCGACCCGCCTGGGATCGCCTCACCTGGAATGGACGAGCGAGGCGAACCCGGAGAGCTTTACGAGAGACGTGGCCGAGGGCTGGCGGCGCGCCGGCGTGAACCGCCTGAGCCTCGGAGTCCAGAGCCTGTACGAACCCGCGCTGCGTTGGATGGGGCGGCTCCACGGCGCGGCCGGGGCGGAACAGGCCGTTCGTACGGCCCGGGATGCCGGCTTCGCTAACGTCAGCGTGGACCTGATCTTCGGGCTGCCGGCGCACCTCGGCCGTGATCTGGGGCGGGATCTCGACGGAGTTCTGGCGCTGGAGGCCGATCATGTGAGCCTCTACGGACTGAGCGTCGAGTCGGAGACACCCTTGGGACGCGCCGTGGCCGAGGGCAGCGAGACCGTGGCCTCCGACGGGCGGTACGAGTCGGAGTACCTCACGGCCGTGCAACGCCTGACCGACGCCGGTTACGAGGCGTACGAGGTCTCGAACTTCGCCCGCCCCGGACGGGCCTCACGTCACAACCTGGTGTATTGGTCCGGAGAGCCGTATCTGGGGCTCGGGAATGGGGCACACAGCTACCGACACCCGGTGCGCCGGTGGAACCTCAGGGACTGGGACGCCTATCGGGTAGGGGCGGTCGGGGGCGCTCCTCCGGTAGCCGACCAGGAGGAGCTCGATGCCGACAAGTGCCGGCTCGAGCGCATCTGGCTGGGACTGCGTACGTGTAGGGGGGTGACGACCAGGGACCTTCCGATCGCCGCTCGGGAACGAGTGCAGCGGTGGGTTGGAGGTGGCCTCGCGGTGGAGGATCGGGAGGTCGTTCGACTGACTCCGGCGGGGTGGTTGATCATGGATCGCCTCACCGTCGAGCTCGACGGTGACGTGTCGGGCGTTGACTAGGTCCGCAGCAGAATTCGATCTTGTAACGCGACCCGCCGTAATTATTCAATAGCCTTTTAGGACCCGTGGGCAGATGAGCCTTCAGAGGACGAAACCCGTCGGACAGGAGCTTTCCGACCGCGAGCGCCAGGTGCTCGAGGCCGTGGTCCGCACTTATGTGGATCGCGCCGAGCCGGCGGGGAGCCGCACCGTTGCGAAGAGGTTCGAGCTCGGAGTGTCGCCGGCTACCGTGCGCAATACGATGAGCGACCTCGAGTCGAAGGGCTATCTCTTCCACCCGCACACGTCGGCGGGGCGCATACCTACCGACCACGCGTACCGCTTCTATGTCGACCGCATCGTGCAGCCTGCAGCGCTTACCGACGCCGAGCGGGAACACCTGTCAAACGAGATCGAGTCGTCTGGCTCTTCGGCCGTCGAGCGACTGGTCCAGCGCTCGATCCGGGCCCTGAGCCTCCTGTCACAGGAGTTGGGCGTAGCCGTCGCGCCCAGCCTGGCCGACGCTACTCTGGAGCACCTCGAGCTCATCCAGGTGTCGAGCGCCAAGATCCTCATGGTCATGACCATCCGAAGCGGGCTCGTCCGGACGGTCTACGTCGACCTGCCCGGAGAGGTCCAGTCGGACGTCCTGACCAACGTCAGCCGGGTCCTGAACGAGAGACTGAGCGGTCTGACGCTTAGGGAGATCCGTGAGACGATGCCGGACCGGCTTAGGGATTCCTCGCCCGACGACGGGTCGGGGACCGGGGAGCTGCTGAACATTTTCATGCAGTCGAGCTCGGAGCTGTTCGAGTGGCCTTCGACTGAGGCGGGCTCGGTTCAGCTGGGTCAGACGAGCGTGCTGGCGGCTCAGCCGGAATTCACCAGTGGCGAGCGACTGAAGGGGCTCATCGAGCTCACCGAGCAGCGGGACCTGCTTGCGCAGGTTCTGGGTAGCCGTGAGCACAAGGGCGGGCTCCAGATCACCATCGGCGGTGAACACGCCGCCGAGGCCCTCGCCGACTTCACGCTCGTGACCGCCGAATACCGCGTCGGTGGACTGAAGGGGGTAATCGGGGTCATTGGACCGACCCGCATGCCGTACGAGAAGGTGATCGCCATCGTTGACTATACTTCGACGCTGGTCAACAGCGTCCTCGGCGCTTAGAAGGCTCCGCAACGCGCCCCACCTTACCTCTTGAACAAGCTTATAGGGACATACACCAAGTAATGGCCGACTACTACCAACTACTGGGCATTCCCAGGGATGCCAATTCGGATGACATCAAGAAGGCGTATCGCAAACTCGCCCTCAAGTATCATCCCGATCGCAACCAGGGTGGCTCCAAAGAGACCGAGGACCGCTTTAAGGAGGCAACGGAGGCGTATGAGGTGCTCCGTGACTCGGAGAAGCGCTCCGTGTACGACCGTTACGGGGAGCAGGGACTCAAGAGGGGTGCCGGTGGGCCTGCGGGTGGCTTCGACTTTGCGGATGCCATCGAGGTCTTCATGCGTGATTTCGGTGGCTTTGGCGGGCTGGAGGATCTCTTCGGTGGGCGACAGAGGGGCTCGTCCGGGTCGCCCCGGAAGGGACAGGCCATCAAGGTGAAGGTCCCGCTGACGCTGCTCGAAGTCGCCACGGGCGTCACCAAGACCCTCCGAGTGGCCGTCCTGGGGTCCTGCGAGGGCTGTGACGGCAGCGGGGCGGCAGAGGGATCGGGGCCTGTGGCCTGCACCACGTGCGGCGGGTCCGGCGAAGAGCGGCACGTCCAACGATCTGTGTTCGGGCAGTTCGTGAGCGTGGCGCCGTGCCGGACGTGCGCCGGCGAGGGTCGCGTGATCGACCGGCCTTGCACCAAGTGCAACGGAGACGGACGGACGCGCATGCATCGGGAGATCGACGTGGAGATCCCCCCCGGTGTGACGTCCGAGAACTTCCTGACCCTTCGAGGTGAGGGAAACCAGGGACCCAGGGGTGGCCCCAATGGTGACATCATCGTTCTACTCGTGGTGGAGGATGACACCCCCTTTGTCAGGGACGGCCCTCATCTTCGTTATGAGCTCCCGGTCACCTTCGCCCAGGCGGCCCTGGGGACCGAGGTGGAGGTTCCGACCGTGGAAGGCACCGTGCGACTCACCATCCCGCCCGGAGTCCAGAGTGGCGAGGTGCTACGGCTCCGTGGGCGAGGGCTTCCGGAGCTGAACGGCCGCAGCAAGGGAGACCAGCTTGTCCGCATCGTGGTGTGGACCCCTGATCGTCTTTCGGTGGAGCAGGAAGAGGTGCTCCAGGCCCTGCGTGATGTCGAGGATCCCGCTCCCGAACATATCCGGGGCGAGTCCCGAAGGAGCCTGTGGTCACGCGTGCAGGAGGCGTTTACGCAGGCGTGACCGAACCGCAGGGCTCCTCGGGTTCCGTTCCGGAGCGCTGGTTCGTTCTGTCTGTTCGTTCCGATTCGCCCCACGGTGTGGATCTTCTGGTCGATCCGTTGATGTCGCTGGGTGCGCGCGCCGTGGAGGAACGGGACGGCGAGCTGATCACCCACCTTCCGCCCCCGGACCGGCCGGAGGAATTTCTCCAGCGTGTCCGGACGATCCTTCAGGCCGCTACCGGCCTCGAGGATCTTCAACTCGGTTGGTCTTGGCAGGCGCATGAGGACTGGGCATCGACCTGGAAGCAGGGCCTCGCCCCTCGCAGGCTCACCGAGCGACTGGTAGTGTCCCCGAGCTGGTGCGAGGACGAGGCGCGTGACCTCGCGGGCCAGGATGCCGTGGTGGTCATCATAGACCCCGGGATGGCCTTCGGGACCGCCGAGCACGGGACGACCCGGGGCGCCCTGCGGCTGCTGGACCGTGCGCTCCGTTCCGGACAGGTCCTTCTTGACGCCGGATGCGGATCGGCGATCCTGGCCATCTCCGCGGCGCGGCTGGGTGCGGCGCAGGTGCTGGTGGTGGACCTGGATACGTACGCGACCGAAGCGGCTCGGGAAAACGTGGACGCCAACGGTGTCGCCGATCGTGTCACGGTCGAAACGACCGCGGTGAGCTCGGACTGGATCGTACGACGAGGCTCATTTGACGGGAAAGGGGGTATTCCCTTAAGTCCACCGACCCCAAGATATAGTGGTTACCGGGGCTCTGCGGGCCGTTTCCCACGTCCGGTGCCGAGGTAAAGGGCCGAAGCTGGCGTGGGAGCACACTGAACAGCCTGCTCAAGCAAGCGGTAGAACAACAGGCCGCGAGCCCGGGATGTGCGTCGGTTGAAGCGAAAGGTGAACTCGTCCAGATAGTAGGGGAGGTGTTCGCGGGCGATCCCTCCTTGGAGGGTTCCGAGGACCCAGCGCTTGAGGAGAGACGCCACCCGATGTACGGCCGACATGAGCACGTGAGCGGGATCGCCGGAGGTCGAGAGGTTCGTGACCGTGTGGCGAAAGCCCAGTTTGGCGAGTCCCTGATAGCTTGGCCATCCGTCGGTATGCACCGTGCTTGCCGGTGCGATGCTATCCTTGACGAAGCCTCGCAGAACCGGAGCGGAGAGGTCGGGCACCCAACGCAGCCGTATTCTCCCGATCTTGCGTCCGTCGACCTCGGCGGCGATCGCGACGATGGCCTTCTTGATCGTCTCGCGGCCCCGCACTCCAGCCTCCACGCCCCCGACATAGCTCTCGTCCACTTGCACAACGCCGCTCAGCTGGTCGCGATCCGGTCGGACCATGGCCCGGCGGAGCTTGTGGAGCCAGACCCACGCTGTCTTGTAGCTTCCCAGTCCGAGCACGCGCTGGAGCCCGAGAGCATTGGCTCCGTATTTCTGGCTCGTGAGCTCCCAGGCAGCGAGAAACCACAGACGCAGGGGCGAGCGCGTGCGGTGGAACACGGTTCCCGCCAGCACCGAGGTCTGCCTTCGACAGTGTGGGCAGACGAGACGCCCCCGCGATGCTCGCCAGACCTCTCCCAACCCGCCACAGCCCACGCACACAAACCCTTCCGGCCAGCGCAGACCCTCCACGTACTCCAGGCATGCCGCATCGTCGGGGAAGAACTCGTCCAGCTCCAGCCGCGTACGGGGATAGTCCACGCCGCCACGGAGCTGAGAAGCCGGAACCGCCATGACCACAACATGTAGTGGGCGGTGGACTTAAGGCAATACCCCATTGACGGGATTCTGGCCAACATCCAAACGGAGGTGCTGATCCCCTTTCTCGCGAGCTTCGCCGTGGCCCTCGAGCGGGACGGGTGGATGATCCTGAGCGGCATCCTGTACGAGGAATGGTCTCGGCTGGCCGACGCTGTCACCGAGGCGGGTTTCTCTCTCGAGGCGATGGACAGCGACGGGGAGTGGAGAACCGGGTGGTTCACGATCACGCAGGGATCCTGATTCACAGTCTCGGCAGATCGGCGGGGCTCGCCGAGCCGCCGAGAACCGCGGACTCGCGCTCCATGAGTAGCAGCCACCGGGCCGTAGCCATCGCGGAGCCCTGATCCACCTGGCGTCCCACGGAGCGCAGCGTTTCGGACAAGCGAGCCCGGGCGGGCGAGCAGGGTCTTTGGTGCGGCCGGAGGCCGAGGACCCAGCGGTCGAGGGTCCATGCCTCGGCTCCGCTGGCGATGGTCCGCCCCCCACGCCAGGGTCCAACCCACGGATCCAGCACTCGAAAGAGCTCGGGGCTGCCCTTGAGCTCGCGGAGCACCCGTTCCGGGCCACCGGTCGCCGTGACGGTCTCTCGTTCCAGGGCTTCGACCAGAAGCCGCAATGGAAGCGCCGGAGATGTGGAGCGCCAAAGGATCTCCTGGGCGTGCTCGGACAGGGTCTTCATGAGTCCTCCAGTGATTGATGGATAGGCCGACTAGACACGAATACGTGGTATTGCCGGACAGCTGAATAGCTAGAAGGGACGCGGACTTTCCGGAACGGGGTCGCGTTGACCCCCCCAGGGGCTTCGGATAGCTTCAGCCCCATGTCGACAGATCTCAAGAAACAGATACAGAATGATCTGATCGAGGCCCGAAAGGCGCGTGACCGGCTCCGGACCGTGGTGATTACCACACTCCTTTCCGAGGTCAGAAACCGCGAAATCGACGCGCGAGGCGAGCTGGATCACGCGGGTGTAGAAGCGGTGGTCACACGCGCGATCAAGCAGCGACGTGACGCGTCCGAACAGATGAGAGCCGGTGGGCGCCCCGCATTGGCGGAAAAAGAAGAAGCCGAGGCCGAGATTCTCCAGGCCTACCTTCCGCCACCCCTGACCGAGGCGGAGGTCCGGGTGTTGGTGCAGAGTGCCATCGCCGGAGGAGCCGACCAGTTGGGAGCCCTCATGGGGCAGGTCATGCCTCAACTCCGAGGACGCTTCGACGGCAAAGAGGCCAACCGCATCGTTCGGGAGGAGCTGGGGTGAGAGGCGGGCCGCTCCCTCGGGGGCCGACGGTTCGGGAGTTGGTCGGATGAGCGAGCACGCGCTCGCCGTGCTTGATTTTCCACGGGCCCTGGAGCTGGTCGCGCGGCACGCCACGTCCGAGGCCGGCGGACAGGCGGTTCTCTCCCTCCGGCCCCGTACCGATCGCGATTGGCTGGAGCGCGAGCTTGCACGTGTCGCCGAGACGGGGGCGTTCAGCGAGTCTCTGTCCCCTTGGGCTCCACCGCCGATCCCCGATTGCGCCGAAGCCCTCTCGCGCCTGGGCGTGGACGGATCCGCGCTCGAGGCGATGGAGCTGCATTCGGTAGGAGTCCTTCTCGCCTCGTGCGGTCAATTGGCCCTTCCGTTGGGTACCCACCGCGAAGACTTTCCCGAGCTCGGCTTTCTGGGAGATCGGCTCCACCGGGATCCACAGATGGTCGCTCGGGTCGAAAAGACCGTCGATGCGACAGGCGAGGTCTTGGACACCGCGAGCCCCGACCTGCAACGAATCCGCGGCCGCCTCCGCGGTGCGCACTCGAAGATCGTCCGCAAGCTCGAGGCGTTCGTGCGTGATCTCCCCGAACGGTATACGGTCCTCGACGCCTCCATCGGGGTCCGCGAGGGCCGGTACGTGGTCCCCGTCCGTAGAGAGGGCAAGAAGGAGGTCGGAGGCATCGTCCACGACGAGTCGCACACGGGCGCGACACTGTTCGTGGAGCCGCCGGTAGCTCTGGCCCTGACGAACGAGTTGAGGGCACTCGAGCGAGAGGAGGCCCGCGAGGTCCATCGGGTTCTCATCGAGGTCACCCAGCTCTTGCGTCCGAGCCGCGATGCGCTGATCGGCAGCCTCGACGCGCTGGTCGAGTTCGACTCCCTGTACGCAAGGGCGCGAGCGGCCGTGCATTGGGGGGCGGCGGTCCCCGTTTTCGTCGACGACGGCCAGGGGTTGGTCGTGGTGCGGGGCAGGCATCCCCTACTTCTCTCCGGCTCCGACAAGGATGTCGTGCCGTTTCACCTCGCGCTCGATCCGGGGGAACACGTGCTCGTGGTCTCCGGGCCCAACACGGGGGGCAAGAGCGTCTTTCTCAAGTCGGTCGGTCTCATCACGGTGCTGGCACAGAGCGGAGTGATTCCGCCGGTCGACCAGGGTACTCGTCTGCCCATCTTCCAATCGTTCTTCGCGGACATCGGTGACGAGCAGTCCATCGCGGAGAGCTTGTCGACGTTCTCGGCTCACCTCGCGAACTGGCGAGAAGTCGCGGAGCGGGCCGACCAGGGTTCCCTCGTGCTCCTGGACGAGATGGGCACGGGGACGGACCCGACGGAAGGGGCTGCACTCTCCATGGCGCTCCTCGAGCATCTGGTGAAGCGTGGTGCCACGGCCATCGTCACCTCTCACCTGGGTGCGCTCAAGCGATTGGACGCTGACGGCAGCGGGATCGTCAATGCGTCTCTCCAGTTCGATCCGGATCGCATGGAGCCGACCTATGAGCTGGTGAAGGGCCGGCCTGGACGCAGCTACGGCCTGGCTATCGCACGTCGGCTGGGACTTCCGGCTGCCCTGCTGGACCGGGCCGATGAGAACATGTCGGGCGGTGAGTCGTCCATCGAAGACCTTCTGGAGCGTCTTGAGCGGAAGGACAAGGAGGCCCGGGAGCTGGTGGCTTCCCTGGAGCATGAGCGAGGGGTGGTGGTACGGCTCCGTGCGGAACTCGAGGTCCGTGAGTCCGATCTTCGCGCCGAGGAGCGCGAAGCCGAGCGCAAGGCCAGGGACGAGGCACGCCAGCTGCTCATGGAGGCGCGGGGTGAGGTCGAGGAGGCCATCCGCGAAGTGAAGGAGGCCAAGACCACCGAGGACATCCAGCAGGTGGCGCGGAAGGCCCGTCGCAAGGTCGAGCAGGCCGCCCGGCGCCAACGTGAGCTACGACCCGGTAAGCGGCGTGCCGGCGGAGCCTCCGACCTGGCTTCGGGCGACCGGGTAAGAGTGTTGGACGGGGGCCCAAAGGGCGTCGTGATGGAGATTCGGGATGATCGGGCCGTAATCGACGCGTCCGGCATCAGGATGAAGGTACCCCTGGCCGATCTGGAGCTTCTCGACGGTGTGGCTGGTCAGGGTGGGGGGCACAAGGCGGCGGTGTCGTGGAGCGCTCCCGAGGGCCCGGTTCGCACCGAGGTCGATCTCCGCGGTTTCCGGGTCGACGAAGTGGAGCGAAGACTCTTCCAGGCCATGGACGAGGCGATCCTGAATGAACTCCCCGAACTCAGAATCATCCACGGTAAGGGTACGGGAGCGGTCCGGTCCCGCGTGACGGAGATATTGGAGAGTGACGGCAGGGTCTCGGCGTTCCGCCTCGGCGGGCGCATGGAAGGCGGGGCCGGAGTCACCGTGGCGAGCTTCAAGTGATCCCCGACGACCAGGTCGAAGAGGTTCGGGCTCGGGCGGACATCGTCGAGATCATCGGCGACATCGTTCCCCTGAAGAAGTCCGGAAAGGACTACAAGGCCTGTTGCCCGTTCCATGAAGAGAAGACCCCGAGCTTCTACGTGGTCCCGGCAAAGGGCTTCTACAACTGTTTCGGCTGCGGTGAGTCGGGCGACGTGTTCTCGTTCCTCATCAAGCGTCTGGGCCTTGACTTCGTCGATGCCGTCAAGCACGCGGCGCAGAGGTCGGGTGTCGAGATCCGAGAGGTGACCCAGGGCCATCAGGAAGAGGATCCATTCCGCCACCTGTATGAGGCCAACGCCTTTGCCCGAGTGTTCTTCCAAGACTCGCTGTGGGATGAGAAGGTGGGGAAGGAGGCCCGAACCTATCTGGACAAACGCGGAATCGACCGAGAGACGGCGGAGCGGTTCTCCCTCGGTTTCGCCCCCGACGAATGGAGAGCGCTACGAGAGGCCGCGGCCCATCACGGGATCGGAGACGAGACACTCCTCGAGGTGGGTCTCCTGACCCGGAGCGAGAAGAGCCAGGAGCCGTACGACCGCTTCAGAGGCAGGGTCACGTTCTCGATCGAGAACCTGGGCGGCAAGGTCCTGGGATTCGGGGGGCGAGTGCTCGATTCGGGCAGGGAGGGGGCCCCCAAGTACGTCAACTCTCCGGAGTCGCCGATCTATCACAAGGGCGACGTGCTCTATGGGCTGAGCTGGGCGAAGAACAGCATCCGTCGTGAAGACACGGCTCTGGTAGTGGAGGGTTACATGGATGCCGTGTCGTTGGCCGCGGCTGGATTCGAAAACGCTGTGGCACCGCTCGGCACGGCTCTGACCCCCCAGCAGGCGGCGCTGCTTCGCCGCTACACAGCCCGGGTCCACATCCTCTTCGACAGCGATCCCGCCGGTCTCAAGGCCACCTTCAGGGCAGGAGATGTGATGTTGGCAGCCGGACTCCATCCCGCCGTCGTCACGCTTCCCCCCGGGGAAGACCCCGACACGCTGGTTCACAAGGAGGGAGCCGAAGGCCTCCAGGCTCACATCGATCAGGCGGTCGACGTGCTCGATCGCAAACTACAGATTCTTCAGGAGCGGGATCACTTTTCGAGCATCGAGCAGACTCGGAACGCCGTCGACCGATTGTTGCCGACCCTGCGGGCGGTGCAGGATCCCGCTCTCCGTGACATCTACGTCTCGAAGGTCTCGGATCGCACTGGCGTGCGCCGTGAGACCTTGCAGGAGGAGTTGACCAGAGCAAGCTCCTCCGCCCTGGTCGCGCCGCGCCCGCGCCGGTCGACGCCACGGCGGGTCGTTGCGCCGACCATTCCGCCCATGGGCGCGGAGCGCGAGCTTCTGTTGCTCATGACCAAGGATCGGGACTGGATCGAGAGGGTGGGAGAGCACCTCGGACCGGACGACTTTCTCGACCTCGGCTATCGAGGCGCATTCGAGGCGCTCCTTGCCGATCCGGGGCTCGCTCACGCCCCTTCCGGGCTTTCACCCGGCGTCACCCAGACGCTCGAGGAATTGCTAGCCGATCGGAAGGAACTCCGCCAGGCGCACCGGGTTTTCGAAGAGTCGCTGAGTAAGATCCAGAGTACCGCTTTCCAGGAAAGGCTCGACGAGGTCGATCGCCTTATACAGAATACGACGGACCCCGACCGACGTACCGAACTCCTGGTCGAAAAGGCGCGCCTGGGTAAGGAACGCCGAGAGCTCGGCCTCGATTGGTCTCATGCGGCACGCAGGACTCTGAAGCACGACGGCTAGGTATCGATAAATGGCTAGACATTCAATTCAAGAGCACACATGACACCTCAGACGCATTCAAGACTCAAAGAACTTCAGGAGATGGACCAGGAGATCGCCTCCATCGAGTCCACCGTGGGTACGTTCGACACCAAGATCGAAGAGGTCGGCGAGCCGCTCAAGCATCTCGAAAAAGAAGTGAAGGCGCTGCAGGCTCGCCTCAAGGAGGTGGCACTCGAGGAGAACAGGATCGAGTTGTCCATCGAGGAGCGTCGCGTACGGTCGTCGAAGCTCGAGGAGCGGATGAATTCCGTCCGTAACGTCCGAGAAGAGGCCGCGGTGCACGCCGAGTTGGAGATGGTCAAGCGCTCTCTCGAGAATGACGAGCAGGAGGCTTTGAGTCTCCTGGATCAGATGCGGCGCATGGAAGAGCGTCGGACAGAGCAAGAAGAGGCATACGAGGAGGCTTTGGCCGAGGTCGATCCGCGGCGCCTCGAGCTCACGGAGGAAAAGGAAACGGCCGAGGCGCGGCTCAAGGAGCTGCTGTCCAAGCGGGAAACTTTCGCCGCCGAGATCGACCCGTCTGAACGACGGGTTTATGAGAGCATCATGGCGGGCTCCCGCGGGGTAGCCGTCGCGGAACTGACGGACGACGGTGCTTGCGGTAACTGCTTTAGTGTGATTCCGCTTCAGATCCAGAACGAGATCCGGCACTCCTCGGGCATCATCCGCTGCGAAGGCTGTGGGGTGATCCTGTCGCCCGAGTCGGAGGAGGGTATGGCCAAGGCGGAGGAAGAGACCGCCCGCATCGAGGAGGCGCTCCGTGCCTCCGAAGCGGCCAGGGACGCGGAGCGAGCCGAAACGGCGGCGCATGACGAGGCCGAGCGGGCGGCTGACGAGGACAAGGAGGCCGAGGTCCTCGAGGAAGTCGCCCAGGTAGAAGAGGTGCGTGACGATGGCATCGACCTCGAGCACCTCGTCGCAGAGGTCGCCGATGACGTAGAGGAGCTCTTGGCCGAGGTTGCCGAAGACGTCACCGACGCCCAGCCCGTCGAGGAAGCGGTCGCCGAAGTCGCCGCCGAAGAAGCCGAACCGGTCGAGGACGTGGTCGAGGCAGAGGATGCCGATGAGGGCGAGGTCCTTCCTGAGGCCGTGGCCTCATCCGAGGGTGAGCCCGAAGACTCCGCCGACGTCGCAGAGGATGAGGATGAGGATGAGCCCAAGGAGGGAGCCGCCGACGTCTAGACCGCGGCCTTCCCGACATTCCTGACGTGGACGGCGATGCAGGTGCGGCCTCCCAACCGGCGTTGCCGGCACTCGTCCCCCTCTGGCAGGAACCAGCGACTGTCTCACGAGACGCCATACGGCTCCTGGCAGACGCACTCTCGATGCCCGAGGCGCTCTGTGCCCTCTTGGTGCAACGTGGCCTGACCGAGCCGGAGGACGCCAAGAGCTACCTCCGACCTCTCCTGTCCGACCTGCATCCGGCCTCCCTTCTCGCCGATAGCAAGGAGGCCGTCGCACGGATCCTCTCGGCCGTCGACCTCGGAGAAACCGTTCTGGTTCATGGTGACTATGACGTCGACGGGGTGTCGGGCACCGCCTTGTTGACGCGGTGGATCCGGAGGATGGGTGGAGATGCCGTGCCCTTCGTCCCCAACCGTATAAGAGACGGCTACGACCTGGGCTCCGCTGGCCTCGAGGCGGCACGGATGGCCGGCGCGGTGCTCATCGTCACGGTGGACTCGGGGATTCGGGCCCACGATGCGGTGGCCGAGGCGAACGCGTTGGGCATCGATGTGATCATCACCGATCACCACACACCGGCCGACACCCTTCCCCCCGCCTTCGCCGTGGTCGACCCGAACCGAGCGGACTGTGAGTACCCGAACAAGGGACTTTGCGGGACTGGTGTCGCGTACCGTTTATGCGAGTTGATGGCCGATGAGCGCGGCATCGATCATGAGGAGCTGCACCGATTCCTGGACCTGGTGGCCTTGGCCACTATCGCGGACGTGGTGCCGTTGGATCATGAGAATCGAACGCTGGTCCGCTACGGTCTCAAGGCCATGGCACGCACCGAGCTTCCCGGACTTCGGGCCCTGATGAAGCAAGCGGGGTTGGAAGATGGGGCTCCCGAAGCCGGTCAGGTGGCGTTCAGGCTCGCGCCGCGTATCAACGCTGCCGGCCGCATGGCAGAAGCCATGACCGCGCTGGATCTACTCATGACGGAAGATCCCGAGCGGGCCGAGGAGCTTGCCGGCCGGCTCGAGAAGCACAACACCGACAGACGAGAAGAGGAGGCCAGGACCCTTGAGGAGGCCCTGGAGACCCTGCGGAGCACGTATCGCCCAGAAAGCGACTTCGGTGTGGTCCTGGCCGGCGAGGGGTGGCACCCGGGCGTCATCGGCATTGTCGCTTCGCGCATCGTCGAGCGCATCCACCGACCGACCGTCCTGGTAGCCCTGCGGGACGGGAAAGGGCGGGGGAGCGCCCGATCCATTTCGGGCTTCGACCTCTATGGTGCGGTCCATGCCTGCCGGGAGTATCTGGGTCGCTTCGGGGGGCATCGTGCGGCGGCCGGAATGGATGTCGCTCAGGAGCACATTGAGGGGTTCCGGCACGCCTTCAACGCGGAGGCGCGTGATCGCCTCGATGGCCAGCTACCCCGCCCGACCATCAAGCCGGACTTCGAGCTCCGTCTGTCGGAAGCTACGGAGCAGCTCACCCACTTCCTCTCGTACTTCGGACCCTTCGGAATCGGAAACCCGACGCCTGTCTTCGTTGCACGCAACGTCGAGTTGGGAAGTCCCGCACGAGAGGTCGGAACCGGCCATCTCAAGCTCCGGCTCACGCAGGAGGGGCATTCTCTCGAAGCCATCGGATTCGGCCTCGTGCACCGGATTCCTCCGGCGTCACTCGGCACCGGCCCCTTGGATCTGACGTTCAAGCTCAAGATCGGCGAGTTCCGTGGTCGCCGTCAGGTCGAAGCTCACCTGTTGGACGTGAGAGCCCATGGCGTCGGGGGCGGTATGTCCGAGGGGGCCGCGACGTGAGGATCATCGCCGGGCGTTGGAAGGGGAGGCGGCTCAAGGCGCTTCGGGGAAAGGGTGTGCGTCCCACGAGCGATCGTGTGCGAGAGTCGTGGATGGCGGCCCTGGGGCCGGATCTGGAGGGGGCGGCGGTGCTGGACTTGTTCGCCGGATCGGGCGCTCTGGGGCTCGAGGCCCTGAGCCGGGGTGCGGCGAGCGCCGTGTTCGTGGAGCGTTCGAGAGGTGCGCTCGGCACCCTCCGTGCCAACGTCGAGCTGCTCGAGGCGGGGCCGGAGACGACGGTGGTCGCGTCGGACGCGATGGTATACGCACAGCGGCTGGAGCGAGTGTGCTTCGACATCGCCCTTGCCGATCCGCCGTATGGGCTGGGACTGGCCGCGCGGCTGCTGGAGTCCTTTGCCACGAATCCGTTTGCGTCTCAGCTCTGGGTAGAGCATCGTACTACCGATCCCATCCCGGACCTCACCGGGCTCCGACAACGACGCTATGGAGACACGGTCATCTCGATTTTCGAGGCGAAGCCATGACCCGCGATAAGCCCGTTGTAGCCGTCTACCCCGGCTCCTTCGACCCCATTACCAAAGGGCATGAGGACGTGGTTCGCCGCTCCTTGCGACTGGCGGATCGGGTCGTCATTGCGGTCGCTCATACGGCGACGCAGGAAAAGGGAAGCCTGTTCACCGTGGAGCAACGCCTTGCGCTGCTCGAGGAGGTGTTTCAGGGGGAGGAGCGCATCGAGTGTCTCAGCTTCAGAGGTCTCCTGGTCGATCTGGCACAGGAGGTCGAGGCACGATTCGTGATCCGGGGACTGAGAGCCGTCTCCGACTTCGAGTACGAGTTTCAGATGGCTCAGATGAATAGGGAGCTCTGGAGTGGCGTCGAGACCGTCTTCCTGACGCCCGACCAGAAGTATTCGTTCCTGTCCGCCTCCCTGGTCCGCGAAGTGGCTCGCCTGGGAGGAGATGTGTCTCCGTTCGTATCGGAACCGGTCCTCAGGGAGATGGAGGCGTTGTTCCAGGAGTGACCTTTCTCGAGTCTTTGGCGACTCGGGCGCGAGCTCTGCAGGCGACGGTGGCGTTTCCCGAAGCGTCCGATTCCCGCACCGCGGCCGCCATTGCCCGGCTCCTCGACGACCGGGTCTGCGCGGTCGTCGCCGTCGGATCTCGCCGAGGCGTGCGCGAGGCCCTAGCGGCTACGGAAGCTGACGTGGATGCCGTCCACATCGTGGATCCCACGGATCAGCCGACGGTGGATCGGTATGCCGCCCTGCTCCGCCAGAGGTTGGGCGACCGAGTTTCGGACAGCACGGCGGATCGGTTGGCTCGCGATCCACTGACGGTGGCCGGCCTGCTGGTGGGGGAGGGAACCGTGGACGGGGTGGTGGCCGGAGTCGCCCACCCTACCAAGGAGATCATCCGCGCCGCGATCCGGACCATCGGGCCGGCCGAGGGGGTGGACACCATGTCCTCGGCCTTCTACATGCTGGTTCCGTCCTTCCGTGGAGTGGGCGACGAGGTTCTGACCTTTGCGGACGCAGGTGTGATCCCCGAGCCGAGCTCCGGGGAACTGGCAGATATCGGGGTCGCGGCGGCGAGGGCCCGAGCGCTCGTGGTCAACGACGAGCCGCGAGTGGCGTTCCTGTCCTACTCGACCCTGGGGAGCGCCTCGGGCGCTGCAGTGGACAGGGTCGTCCGGGCCGTGGAGCTCTTCAGAGAGCGCCTCCCCGACGTTCCTGTCGACGGGGAGCTACAGGGAGACGCGGCCCTCATCGAGGCCGTGGCCAGCCGGAAGGCCCCTGGGTCGTCCGTGGCCGGCCGGGCGAACGTTCTCATCTTTCCCGATCTGAACTCGGCCAATATCGCGTACAAGTTGGTCCAGCGGATCACGGGGTGCCGGGCTCTGGGGCCCATCCTGCAGGGGCTGCAGAGGCCCTATAACGACCTGTCACGGGGGGCTTCGGCGGATGAGATCTTCGACGTGGCCTGCATCACCGCGTTGATGGGAAAACGGGGCGGTTGACATGATCGGCGGGGGGTATCCTGAATGCCCAAGTTATCTGGAGTATTGCCCCGACGGGGCGTTTTCCTGTATCGTTTTCCCGTCCCCTTGCGGCCGCGCGCCCGTGGAGTTCTGCGCGTAGCTGGAGGACCAAACCGTAAACGGAGGAACAATGGCATTTCAGGTGAGCAAGTCGGGCGAAGTGACGGTCATCGATGTTGAGGGCCAGCTCATCGTCGGAAATCGCCAGGAACTGAAACAGAAGGTTCTCGATGAGCTCGAGAAGGGCGAACGCAAGTTCGTCGTAGACTTCTCCAATACGGGCTACATCGACTCCTCCGGATTGGGCGTTTTGGTGTCCCTTTCCAAGAAGATCCGTGAGCAAGGCGGTGAGCTCAAGCTCGCCAGCCTCAATGAGGATCTTCGAACGCTCTTCGAGCTCACCAAGCTCGACACGCTCTTCAAGATCGCCGACAGCCGCGACGAAGCCTTGACAGGTCTGTAGGCACTTCGCGATCAAGCTGACCCTTCGACGAGGGTAACGAGTGGATCAAGAACTCATTCTCGAGTTGCCGAACGACATTCGGTCCATCGAGCACGCGGTTGAGTACGTGATGGAGCACTGCTCCGGTTGCTGCGCCTACGCGCGCAAACTGAACCTGAACTTCCGAGTCGGTCTGAGTGAGGCGTTGTCCAACGCCATGTTATACGGCAACGACCGTGATCCCGGGAAGCGGGTCCGGGTCGAGGTGACGATCCGAGAGGAAGAGGTGACTGCTCGCGTGACCGATCAAGGATCGGGCTTCGACCACACCACCGTGCCCGACCCGACGCTTCCGGGCAATCTCAGCAAGCCCGGTGGCCGCGGTATCTTCCTCATGAGATCGTTGATGGACGAAGTCCAGTTCAATGAGCAGGGGAATTCCGTGACGCTCATCCTTCGTCTAGAGGATGGGCGGCCCGACGTCGCGGGAGGGGCCTCGGCATGACCCCGGAAGGCGGGCCTGGCCCAGTCCTTCCTGTCCCGGTCGAGCAAACCCTGGACGAATTTCGTGAACAACTAAGCCTCGATGTCCACCTGTGGGCCATCGAGGAAGACGGGACCCGGGCACGTCATCTCTACCCCTCCGATACCTCCTCGGGCTCTGAAGCCTGCGGTGCACCGGACGGCACGGTGGTGAGGTCGATTGCTCCCCGAGACGGACCCGCGTTGGAACTCGAGATCCGACCCTCCGGCGAGCTGCCGCTCGACCCCTTGGCCACCATCCTGAAGGGCAACCTCGAACGAACGCTGGACATTGCCCAGGAAATCCACTTTTTCACATACGAGCTGAAGGAACGCTACGAGGAGATCAACCTTCTCTATTCCATCAGCGAGACTCTGGGGTCGGTTCTCAAGCTCGACGATGCCGCCGATGCCATTTTGGAGGAGGTCTGCGACGTTCTGGGGGCCGCGAGTGGATCTCTTTGGGTGCATGACCCGCGGCAGGACACCCTTCATCAGATCGCGGCGGTGGGACAGGACGCTAGAGACGACCCACCCTCGGATCCGCTCCCTGACGCCGTGACCTCACAGGTCTTCCAGGAGGGCCGATCACGTATCGGTACCCGCGATGCCGATGGGGCGGGGGATGGCGGGGCCACGACCGACATCTCGGTTCCCATCAGTTACAGCCCGCCGTCGGGGGAGGCGCGCACGGTCGGCGTCATCAACCTGTTCGGTCGGGGCCGGGGTGATCCCTTCGCGGTGGCCGACGAAAAGCTCCTGTCTGCGATAGCCAGCCAGATCGGTGCGGCGCTCGAGAACAATCGACTCATCCAGGAGAGTCTGGCTCAGGAGCGGATGAGCCATGAGATGGAGCTCGCGCATCATCTCCAGATGAAGCTCCTCCGGTCTCCCAAGGCGTTCGACGGGGCCGACGTGGCCGCTCGGGTGGCGTCTGCCGAGCAGGTGGGCGGTGACTTTTTTCATCTCTTCAGGCTTCCACAGGACAAGATCGGCGTGATGATCGGCGACGTCTCGACTCACGGATTTCCGGCGGCTTTGATCATGGCGTTGTCCATGAGCGCGGCGAGTATCTATGCCCTCGAGTCGCCCGACCCATCGGTGGTGCTTCGACGGATGGACGACGCCCTCAGCGATGAGCTCGAGACCACGGAAATGTTCCTCAGCCTTTGCTACGTGGTCATCGATCCCGCGGCCGGGGAGCTGCACTACTCCAACGCAGGCCACCCTCATGCCTTCGTGTTCCGGGAGGGTAGTGACCCCGAACGCCTGGTGGCCACCGACCCGCCGGTAGGCTTCGCCGGGCCCGAGTCCTATCTCCGGGGTCGAGCCGAGTGGGCGCCGGGGGATCTGCTGCTCCTCTTCACGGACGGACTGTCTGATACATTGGCCACCGAGGAACCGGGGAGCGGTGAGGCGGCCGTTTTGGGGACGGTGACCGCCCAGGGGGCTGTTCCTGCTAGTCAGATTGTGGATGCTCTCTTCGACCTGGCTGAAGCGGCGACCCCGTACATACCGGCGGACGACCGAACCGTGATCGTTCTGAGGACGTAGTTCTTGTCCTGAGGACTCCACACCAGGATCCCGATACCGATGCGCGCGAAGAAATCTCTCGGGCAGAACTTTCTCGTCGATCAGAATCTGCAGCGCAAGATCGTCGAAGCCCTGAATCCTTCGTTGGCGGACACCGTTCTGGAGATCGGGCCTGGCCGTGGCGCGTTGACACGCCATCTCGTGGGCCTGGCGGATCGACTCATCCTGGTCGAGCTGGATGACGAGCTCGCCTCCACGCTCCAGACCGAGTGGGGCGACCGGTCCGATGTCGATGTCCGACATCAGGACTTTCTCAAGACTGACCTTGGCGCGCTCGGCGTGGATCCGTCCGAGTTGCTCGTGGTCGGCAACATCCCCTACAACATCACTGCACCGATCATCTTCAAGCTTCTGGAGCGCCCCCGCCCCAGGGACATTCTTCTGATGGTGCAGCGTGAGGTGGCCGACCGTCTGGTGGCAGCGGCCGGGACCTCCGAGTACGGGGCGCTGTCGGTAGGGGTCAGGAGCGTGGCGGCCGCCGTACGTGTGCTGAGGGTACCGAGGACGGCGTTCCGACCCCAGCCCCGCGTCGACTCCAGCGTGGTGCGCATCACACCTACCGTCCCTCCGCCGCTATCCCTCGAGGAGGAGATCTCCCTCCGCACGCTGACGCGGGCGGCCTTCCAATGGAGACGAAAACAGCTGCAGAAGACACTCCGAGAGCACAGCGATCTCGGCCTGTCACGGGAATCGGTGGAGCGGATCGCTCGCGAGACAGGTTGGGATCTGACGCGCAGGCCGGAGACGCTCGAGCCCGAGGACTTCGTGCGACTGTCGAAGCTGGTCCGCATGAGGTGAGACGCACAGGCCACGTTGACGCTCCAGGCCCCGTCGCCCTAGTATTGTGAAGCTTTTCACAAGCCGGGGTGTGGCAGGGTTTAACCGGATTCCACGTGTCTGTACCGCAGAAGATCTCCGAGTCCGCGGTCCGCCGATTGTCGCTCTATCTCCGCATACTGGAGAACCTGGAGCGAGACGGTGACGGGACGGTATCTAGCGAACAGCTGGCCAAGCACAGTGACACCACGGCGGCGCAGGTGCGGAAGGACCTCTCTTTGTTCGGGTCGTTCGGCAAGCGCGGGCTCGGGTATAGCGTGGTGGAGTTGGCACTTCGGATCAGGACCATACTGGGCCTGGACCGGCGCTGGCGGGTGGCTCTGGTCGGTGTCGGACGGATAGGCTCGGCGTTGGTCGAGTACGGCGGATGCCAGGAGCGTGGCTACGACATCGTCGCGATTCTGGACGTCGATCCCTCCAAGGTTGGAGAGCGTTGGGCCGATCTCACGGTGCGTGACATAGCGGAGTTCGAGGACATCGTTCGGGAGCGAGACATCGAGATCGTCATCCTGGCGGTTCCCGTGGAGGCGGTCCCCGTGGTCATGGATCGGGTCACCGGTGCGGGGGTACGCGGTATCCTGAACTTCGCACCCACCACCCTGAGAGTCCCCGAGGGTGTTACGGTGAAGGACGTGAACATGGTCATGGAGCTCGAAGCGCTCTCCTTTGCGCTGAGTCGGGAAGAAGGGGAGGAGTGAAGGGAGATCGGGCTCTGATCAACCGCGCCGCCTCCGTCCTGGAGGGCGGTTCCATCCATACGCTGGATTTGGCGAGAGAGGTCCTGGGACTCTCAGGGCATCCCGGTGCGGCCTCGGCCGCCGTCTTCACCCTTCTCGGTTCGGATGCCCGATTCCTTGTCGACTCCGAGGGCCTGTGGTCGTTCCGAGGGCCGAGGCCCGGCGTTCCGCTCGCGAAGTTGGATTACGCGGTCGTGGACGTGGAGACCACCGGCGGTCCTTATCGTCGAGGCCATCGGATCACGGAAGTAGCCATCTACCACGTTCGAGATGGAGTCATTGCCGACGAATACCACACGTTGGTCAATCCCGGCCGCGTGATTCCTTCTCGCATCGCCATGCTCACCGGAATCTCCAATGACATGGTGTCGTCCGCCCCGTACTTCGATCAGATCGCATCAGACATTCTCGAGCGACTCGAGGGTCGGATTTTCGTCGCGCACAACGCGCGTTTCGACTGGGGGTTTGTGAGTCAGCAACTGGCCGAGGCCGTCGGCGAGGTACCGCAGGTGGAGAGACTGTGCACGGTGCGCATGGTACGCCGCATCATACCCAGGTTACGACGCCGGAATCTGGACGCCGTGGCCCGATATTTCGACATCGAGATCACGTCTCGCCACCGGGCCCACGGGGACGCTCTGGCCACGGCTCGTGTCCTGTTGCGACTCATCGATGAGGCCGGAATCCAGGGCGTGACCGATCTCGAGTCCCTGAAGTCCTTCCTGCGGAAGCGCCGTCCGAAGTCGCAGCCCCGGCAGGGCCAGCAACTCTCGCTGTTGGAGCCGAGTCCCGACGCGGTCTGGTGAACATCAGATCGGAGTGTTCCGGGGTCGGTGCGGCCGATCGTCTGGTGGCGGGAAGAGCGTGTGTCGCATGTCTGTGCCAGCCGCGAAAACTCGGTAAATTATAGAATTGTCCGGCAGTTCGCCTGCCAGGTGCCGACACCCGAAAAGGATGTCTTCATGAGTGATAAAGCGAGAATCCCGGTCATCCTCGACGGGGCCCGAACCCCCATTGGCCGCTTTCTGGGCGGCCTCGGGCCTCTGTCGGCCCCCGAGCTGGGCGCGGTCGCGATCGGTGCTGCGGTGGAGCGCTCCGGTATCGACATCAAGGCGATCGAGGAAGTCATCATGGGTAACGTGGTGGTCGCCGGGGAGGGCCAGGCCCCAGCCCGCCAAGCCGCGATCGGAGCGGGGATTCCGGCCACCGTGCCCGCCATGACGATCAACAAGGTGTGCGGATCAGGGCTCAAGGCCGTGATGCTGGCCGCGCAAGCCGTTTGCGCCGGCGATGCCAAGGCGATAGTGGCGGGGGGAATGGAGTCCATGTCGAACGTACCGTATTACGTCCGCGGACTCCGAAACGGTGTGAAGTTCGGCGATCAGAAGATCGAGGACGGGCTTCTTCTGGACGGTCTGTGGTGTTCGTTCGGGCAGTGTCACATGGGGGGGCACGCGGAGTACACCGCAGCCAAGGCGGGTATTTCGAGACAGGATGCGGACGAGTTTTCGCTTCGTTCCCACACGCTCGCCGTGGCGGCCATGGACGAGGGTAGGTTCGACACCGAGATCGTCCCGGTCTCGATCGAGACGCGTCGCGGCACCACGGTGGTGGACACCGACGAGTCGCCGAGACGTGAGTCGTCGCTGGAGGCGTTGGGTAAGCTTCGTCCGGCGTTCCCGAAGGACGCTCCGGACGGTCTCGAGGAGTTGGTCGTGACTGCGGGCAACGCCCCCGGCCTCAACGACGGCGCCGCGGCTCTCGTGGTGACGTCGTTGGAGTTTGCCGAGACCCATGGGCTGTCCGTCCAGGCCACCATCTCCGGGTACGCTGCCAGTGGCACAGAGCCGAAGGATCTCTTCTTCGCTCCGATCACCGCGGTTCAGAAGCTCATGGCCACGGAAGGGAAGAGCGTACGCGACTACGAGCTCTACGAGTTCAACGAGGCATTCGCCGTGCAGGCGCTGGCGGATATGAGGGCGTTGGAGGTCGATCCTGACCGCGTGAACGTGAACGGAGGTGCGGTAGCGCTCGGGCACCCCATCGGAGCGTCCGGAGCGCGGATCCTAGTGACCCTGCTCAACGCGATGGAGGATCGGGGCGTGGAGTCGGGAATGGCCTCGCTTTGCCTGGGAGGTGGGAACGCCGTCGCCCTTTCGGTCGAGAAACATTAGGCCGTTCCGGCTGCGGCCGTTGCCGCGGTGGCCGTTGCGGCGGCAACATTGGAATCACACACGGTCTTTACCGCCGAGGACGGCATGACGATAGACAGGATTACGGTGATCGGTGGAGGCACGATGGGCAACGGGATCGCCCACGTGTGCGCGCAGCAGGGCCGCGACGTGCGTCTTACAGACGTGTCGCAGGATGTGCTGGACGGCGCGCTTGCCACGATCTCGAAGAATCTGGATCGACAGGTGAAGAAGGAGATCATCGACGAGGCGGCCCGGGACGCGACCCTCGGTCGCGTAAGGTGCACCACCTCTCTGGAGGGGGCGGTGGAGGGGACGCAGTTGGTGGTCGAGGCGGTGCCGGAGATCGCTGAGTTCAAGTTCGACCTCTTCCGACGTCTCGATGAAATGACGACCCCGGAGACGATCCTGGCCAGCAACACGTCGTCCATCTCCATTACGGCCATCGCTGCGGTTACCGGCCGGCCGGACCAGGTCATCGGGATGCACTTCATGAACCCGGTGCCCGTCATGAAGCTCATCGAGATCATTCGTGGACTGGCCACGAGCGATGACACGACGGCTGCCGTCGTCGGACTGTCCAAAGAACTCGGCAAGACCCCCGTGGAGGTGAACGACTTTCCGGGGTTCGTCTCGAACCGCATCCTCGGCCCCATGATCAACGAGGCCGTGTTCGCGCTCATGGAGGGTGTCGCCAACGCGAAGGCGATCGACGACGTCATGAAGCTCGGCATGAACCACCCCATGGGCCCGTTGGCCCTTGCCGACCTCATCGGCCTGGACACGTGTCTCAACATCATGGAGGTGCTTCACCGGGAGCTTGGCGACGACCGCTACCGACCGTGCCCCCTCCTCCGCAAGTACGTCGCCGCCGGTTGGCTGGGCAGGAAGACGGGTCGCGGATTCTACGAGTATGACGCTTGAGCTCGGGAGGGTTCACGTCTGAGCAGCTGGAAATCCGGGCGCTGGCCCGGGAGTTCGCCGAAGGAGAGATCCGTCCTCACGCTGCCCGTTGGGATAAGGAGCGGGACCTGGACTCCGAGATCTTCGACAAGCTCGCGGAGCTCGGCTTCATGGGTATGCGTGTGCCGGAACGGTACGGTGGATTGGATCTGGATCTCGGCACGTATCTCCTGGCCCTGGAGGAGTTGGCGTGGGGGGACGCCAGCCTCGCGTTGGCCGTGGCGATCCACAACGGGCCTGTCACGACCCTGCTGCTCGAGCACGGCTCCGACGAGCAGAAGGAAACCTACCTACCCGCCCTCGCCTCGGGCTCGCTTCTCGGTGCATTTGCGCTGTCTGAGCCCACGTCCGGCAGCGACGCCGCGTCGATCCAGACTCGCGCAACACCGACGGATGCGGGGACTTGGAGCCTGAGCGGCACGAAGCGTTGGGTGACCAACGGCGATCGGGCGGGTCTCGTCATCGCTTTTGCCTCGACTGGAGGGGAGGAGGCCGATGAGACGGAGCGGTCTCTGGGCGCGTTTCTCTTAGAGTGGAACAACGAGGGATATAGCGTCGGAGAGAGGGAGATAACCATGGGTCTGCGGGCGTCGCAGACCGTGTCGGTCGAGTTGGAGGGAGTCCAGGTGGCATCGGATCGAGTGCTCGGAGATCCGACTCAGGGTCTTCGATACGCACTCGAGGCTTTGAACGTGGGCCGTCTCGGAGTCGCCGCTCAGTCTGTGGGCGTCGCTCAGGAGGCGTTCGAGCACGCAACGCAGTATGCGCTGGGGCGGCACCAGTTCGGCCAGGCAATCGCCCAGTTCGGCGCGATTCAGTTCAAGCTCGCCGACATGGCCACCCGCATTGCGGCGTCTCGGTCGCTTCTCCACACCGCCGCGGCGCGAATGGAAGCGGAGGACGACGGAGCGCTACGAGGTGCCGATTCGATTCCGGCCCTGGCGGCGATGGCCAAGCTGACGGCCAGCGAGAGCGCCATGTGGATCGCCGATGAAGCGGTTCAGATATTCGGTGGTTATGGTTACATGCGAGACTATCCCGTCGAGAAACTGATGCGCGATGCCAAGGGCACGGAGATCTACGAGGGCACCAGTGAGATCATGCGCGTCGTGATAGCCCGGGAGATTCTGAAGGAAGCACGGAACGGGTAACGCTACTAACGTCCGGCATGCCCGGGCTTGACGAGGAACTCTTCGGGACGAGGCCGACGGAGTGATGGCAATATTTGACGCGATGGCCAAGCGGGGCCACGAGCAGCTCGTATTTTGGAGTGAGCCGTCCATCGGGTATCGGGGGCTTATTGCCATCCACGACACCACGCTGGGCCCGGCCCTCGGTGGCACCCGCTTCTGGAGTTACCCCTCGGATGAGGCAGCGGTGATCGACGTGCTGCGACTCTCACGGGGCATGACCTACAAGGCGGCCATAACGGGTCTGAACCTGGGTGGTGGCAAGTCCGTGATCATGGGTGACAATCGGACTGTGGAGCGCGAGATGATTTTCCGCGCCCACGGGAGGGCAGTTGAGTCACTCAAGGGTCGATACATCACTGCGGAAGACGTCGGCACGTCCGTGGACGATATGGAGTACGTCCACCTGGAGACCGATTCGGTGGCGGGTCTGAAGGAAGCCTCCGGTGACCCGTCGCCCATCACCGCGTTCGGGGTATACCGGGGCATCAAAGCCTGTGCCCAGTTCCGCTACGGCGACGATTCACTGGATGGCAAGCACGTCGTCGTCCAGGGTGTGGGGCACGTCGGGTATTATCTGTGCGAGGATCTGGCGGCCGACGGAGCAAAGCTCACGGTCTCAGACATCGATGAAGCGCGGGTCCAGCGGGTTGTGGACGACTTTGGAGCCGCGGTCGTCAGCGCCGAAGACGTGTGTCGGGTGGACGCCGACATCTACGCCCCGTGCGCGTTGGGTGCCGTCATCAACGATGAGACACTGAAAGAGCTCGAGGTCGATATCGTGGCGGGAGCCGCCAACAACCAACTGGCCGAGGGCCGTCACGGCCAGGCCCTTCACGACCGGGGAATTCTCTATGCCCCGGACTACGTGATCAACGCCGGTGGGTTGTGCAACGTCTACGGTGAGTTGCAGGGCTGGACGCCTGAGCAGAGCAAGAAGAAGGCGGGCGCCATCTACGACACGATCTTGCGCATTTTCAACAGAGCACAGAGTGAGGACATCCCTCCGAACGAAGCTGCGGACCGGGTTGCCCGGCAACGCATCCGCGAAGCTCGTGAGCTCCGGCGTAGCCACATCTAGTTTCCGTATGGCCTCAATGCACGTCCGTCGATACTTTCGGCCGCCATGGACGATCTAAAGAGCACCGATCCCGAGATCTTCGAGGCCATCCGAGCCGAAGCCGGACGCCAATCCACCCAACTCGAGCTCATCGCCAGCGAGAACTTCGTTTCCCGAGCCGTGCTTCAGGCCATGGGTACGGTGATGGCCAACAAGTACGCGGAGGGGCTTCCGGGCAAGCGCTACTATGGCGGTTGCGAGCACGTGGATGTGGCGGAAGAGCTCGCCCGTAGTCGTGCCATGGAGCTGTTCGGGGCGGAGCACGCCAACGTGCAGGCCCACGCCGGTGCCCAGGCAAACATGGCGGCGTACTTCGCCTTCCTGGAGCCGGGGGACACAATTCTCGGGATGAAGTTGAGCCACGGTGGCCATCTGACCCATGGATCTCCGGTGAACTTCAGCGGGCAACTCTTCGAGGTCGCGGCGTACGGGGTTCGCGAGTCCGACGGACGCATCGACTACGATGCTCTCCGCGAGCAGGCCCGCGAAACCCGGCCGAAGATGATCGTGGCCGGTGCGAGCGCGTATCCCCGTATCATCGACTTTGAGACGTTCGGTGAGATCGCTCGCGAGGTGGGTGCCATCATGTTCGTGGACATGGCCCACATCGCGGGGTTGGTGGCCGCAGACGTACATCCGAGTCCGGTGCCCCACTCCGACGTGGTGACCACGACTACACACAAGACGCTTCGGGGACCGCGGGGTGGCCTGATGCTCTGTAAGGAGGAGCACGCCGGCGCCATCGACAAGTCGGTCTTTCCGGGCACGCAGGGGGGCCCCCTGATGCACATCATCGCCGCAAAGGCAGTGGCTTTCAGAGAAGCCCTTCAGCCCGACTTCAAGAGTTACCAGCGCCAGATCGTTGCGAACGCCCGCGCTCTCGCAGAGACTTTGGCGGAGCACGGGTTTTTCCTGGTCAGCGGGGGCACGGACAATCACCTGCTCCTCGTGGATCTTCGCATGAGCCATGAAGAGCTCACGGGCAAAGAGGCCGAGAAGGCTCTGGAGTTGGCCGGGATGACGGTCAACAAGAACACCGTTCCGGGTGAGACCCGGTCGCCGTTCGTCACCTCCGGACTCCGGATCGGGGCCTCTGCTGTGACGACCCGAGGGCTTATGGAAACCGACATGCGGCAGATCGGCGATTGGATCGCCAAGGTGCTCACCGACCCGACCGACGAAGACATGATCGCAGGTGTGCGCGGGGAGATCGACGAGATGTGCCAAGCCTTCCCGCTCTATCAAGACTTGGCGGCCCGCGCTTAGAAGGCTGTGACCTCTTGGACGCCGGGGCAGCTTGGCGCCAGGACCGCAAGCGCGTAAGATTTCTCTTATGTCCGAGCTCCAGTTTGCAGAAGAGGTCCTGGATCAGCTCCAGGAAAAGCACCCCCGTTTCCACGGGAAGGCGTACCTCTTCCTGCTTTCCTCCCTTCACCGGGTGATGGAAGGTTTGAAGGAGCCAAGGCATATCTCGGGCCGGGAGCTGGCCGAGGGAGTCCGTGGACTCGCCTTGGAGCGTTTTGGTCCGATGGCACGGACCGTTTTGCAGCATTGGGGTATCCACACGACCGAGGATCTGGGGGACATCGTATTCGCCTTGGTCGACTGCGGCGTCCTGATCAGGCAAGACGGGGACAGTCCCGAGGACTTCCGTGATGTTTTCGACTTCGAGCAAGCGTTCGAGCAGGATTATCCGTGGAGTCCTGGAATTTGAGGTTGCGGCCCCGAGGGCCGAATTCTATCGAGTACCATTACGAAGCAGCGACTGCCCCGCCGCCGGTCGGCTGACGGGGGACTCGCTAAACTGAAAACGCCGTAGGGAGGGGTCGAACATGCCGGAAGAATCTGGGTTTCCTCGTTGTCAAAAGTGCGATACGGGGATCCTGTTGCCGCTTTCGGACTATGGACGCGACGGGGCCGCGATCCGTTACAAAGCCTGGGTGTGTTCCCGTCCCGAATGCGGGTTCAACATCCGGATCGACAATGGGGAGATTTCGCTGGGCCGCAGTATCGGGCAGAGCTACAAGTAGTTCCCTTCCTCCCGCGTGTTCTGACCGGCGTCCGGTGCGTGCCTGCCGCCGCTTCACTTCGTATCCGCGACTACTGAACTGAATTTCGATCCAGCCTGCCAGGGGGTGGGCGCCGAGCGTCGAGACTCCATGACCGGGATCCCTGTTCGCCCTTTCGGAGGACCATGCGTCTGGGCTCCGACGGGCACCGAGGCGGCCGCTTTCGACCGCATGGTCATCGACGAACTAAGTGTGCCGCAGGTCACCCTCATGGAGTGCGCCGGCCGTTCCGCCGCGCACGTTCTCGATCGACTCTACCCGCGTGGTGAGGTGGTTGCGTTCGTAGGAGCGGGCAACAACGGGGGCGACGCCCTCGTCCTTCTGCGGACTCTTCGCTCGTGGGGTAGACCCGTGAAGGCGGTGCTCGTCGCGGACCGACCCGCGAACGATCCCCTGCTTCACGGCTGGGACGTGATGTACGGGAGTGATGGCGGGAACCGCGAAGCGAATGCGGCTTCCGATGAGGGCGGACCGCCTGAGTCTGCTCTGGCCCCGACCAACGTGGTGGTCGATGGGATTCTCGGTACCGGAATCAAGGGAGCGCCCCGGGCCCGGCAGGCGCGAGCGATCCAAGCGATCAACGGAGCCGGGCTTCCCGTGTTTGCGTTGGACATCCCGTCAGGTATCGATGCGGACACGGGGCGAATCGAGGGAGAAGCGGTGGTCGCTCACGTGACCGTGGCCTTGGGCTGGCCGAAGCTCGGTAGCCTCCTGCAGCCTGCGAGGGCCAACGTCGGACGGTTGATCGCTGTCGAGATCGGCTTTCCCCCGGTTGGCGAGGGCGCGTTCGGAGCTGCGGTCGTAACACCTGCATGGGCGTCCGAGCGGATACCGCAGCGAGAGCCCGATACCCACAAGAACCGGGTAGGTGCTCTGCTCCTCGTGGCTGGCCGGTCCGGCATGGCTGGGGCCGCGGTGATGGCAGGCAGGGCAGCCCTGCGCGCCGGCGTGGGCCTCCTCCGCGTCGTATCGGCGGCCGAGAACCGTGAGATCATACAGGCGTCGGTTCCCGAGGCGATCTTTGTGGCGGACGACGACACGGACGCGGTGAGGGACGCATCAACGGCGTCACGTGCCATTGCGGCCGGGCCCGGCCTGGGAGATGGCGCGGAAGGGGCGACGCTTCTCGAGGTGATCCGCGAGGCCAGCTCGGGCCGCCCGACGGTGTTGGACGCCGACGCCCTCAACCTGGCCGCTTCGGGGAAAGGACCCGGCGTGGGCCGCTGGGCCCACGGAAGGGATGTGCTGGTCACACCTCATCTCGGCGAGATGCGGGGCCTGTCGGGCCTGACTGGTGAGGTTATCGGAGGAGACCGGATGTCGGCCGCCAGGGCATTTGCGTCCGAGTCCAACGCGACCGTCCTGCTCAAGGGGCTGCCGTCCATCGTGGTGTCCGCAGAAGGCACCTGTTGGGTAGACGCGGTGGGCAGCTCCGATTTGGCGAGCGGCGGGATGGGCGATGTGCTCACCGGTGTGGCTGGGGCGCTGCTTGCTCAGGGATCTGCGCCCGACGTGGCGGGTGCCCTGGCACTCCACCTGACGGGTCGCGCGGCCGCTCGTGCCGACAAGGGAGCGGGCCTCACGCCGTCCGACGTCATCGAGGCGCTTCCAGCGGTGTGGGATGAACAGGGCCCGGGTGAAAGTGATCTGGGTCTGCCCTTCGTACTCTTCGACCAGGATTCCGCCAGATGATCACGACGGATTCGGCCGAGGGATCAGAGAAAGATCGAACGACGCGCATGGGACCCGGAAGGGAGTTCGATCTTATTCGGGCTTTGGTCGGCGAGTCGGACGTTCTTCCGCCCTCCGTCCTGGTCGGGCCGGGGGACGATGCAGCGGTGTTGCAGATTGGCCGACTCGTGGTGACCACCGACCTCTCGGTCGAGGATGTGCACTTTCGCCGTTCCTGGGTCACCCTTGAGGAGGTGGGTTTTCGTGCGGTCGTTGCCGCCGCGAGCGACCTTGCGGCCATGGCGGCCAGACCCGTCGGTGTGCTGCTTTCGGTGGCCGTAGCAGCGGACGAGGCTCAGATCGTGTTGACCGAGCTCGGTCGTGGAGTGCACGAAGCGCTCGTTGATCTCGGGGCGGCGCTGGTCGGTGGAGACCTCACTGCGTCACCGGGACCTCTGGTTCTCGACGTTACCGTGCTCGGTGAGGCCACCGACCCGATCACGCGTCGGGGAGCCGTTGCCGGTGACGAGATCTGGGTGAGCGGCGTCCTGGGTGGCAGCTCGGCAGCCGTTCGCGCCTGGAGCGTCGGAGCGGAGCCGGATCCGGGGCTGCGGAGCGCGTTCACCCGACCCGCCGCCCGTGTCCGGGAGGCCCGCTGGCTCGTTGAGCACGGCGACGTGCATGCCATGATCGACCTCTCCGACGGACTCGCGGGAGATGTGGGCCACCTGGCCGCGGCGTCCGGCGTACGCATCGAGATCGAGTCCGCACGGGTACCCGTGCACCCCCTGCTGGATGCCGGTGATGCGACGCTCGCCCTGTCGGGGGGCGAAGACTATGAGCTTTGCATCGCGTCGGCCCCGGGGGCTATGGAACCCTTGGTCGATGGGTTCCTCGAGAGGTTCGACACATCCCTCACGCAGGTGGGCCGTGTGCTGGAGGGTGAGGGAGTGCACATCGAGGGATCAGATGTCTCCGGTGGGCCCGCGGGCGCTGGGGGATTCGATCACTTCACGCCACGGGAGTGCGCATGCTGAGGTCGGCGTGGCTGCTCAGCGCCGGGGCGGTTCTCACGGCATGGTACGCCGGCAAGGTCTACCTGCTGGCGCTGTTCGGCGCGAAGGACGCGCTCGGCCGGTCCTGCCATCCGGCGGCTCGGAACTGGTCCCGATCTATCCTCAAATTGGCCGGGGTCTCGGTGCGGCTCGAGGGAGAGGAGAACCTCGACCGGGACGGGGCGGTCATCGTCATCGCGAACCATGAATCATGGTTCGACGTTTGGGCCTTGGCGGGATGGCTGCCCATCGAGGCCCGCTTCCTTGCCAAGAAGGAGCTCTCGAGCATCCCGATCTTCGGACGCGCGTGGCGGGCATGTGGGCACATATCCATCGATCGAGGAAACCGGGAGTCCGCGATCGCGTCCCTCACCCGGGCGGGCCTGCAGATCCGGGACGAGGGCCTGCACATGGTGCTGTTCGCCGAGGGCACACGGTCGGACAACGGCGAGCTTCAGCCGTTCAAGAAGGGACCCTTCGTGTTGGCCATCCAGGGGGGGGTCCCTATCGTTCCGGTGGCCATCATCGGTACCCGCCGGCTGATGCCTAAGGGATCGTTCAGGATTGGACGCGGCGAGATTATGGTCCGTGTGGGGGAGCCTATTCCCGCGACGGGCATGGACCATGACGACCGTGATCGACTCAAGAAGATTGTCCGGGATGCTGTAGCTGAGTTGCGAGGTGGCGAGGGTCGTACCTCCTATCTCCCGGGTGAAGGGCCGTCGGAGCAGGCGCCGGAGGCGCCCGATCATCACTGAAACCATGAAGCGGGGCCGCATGGCCTCGATCATCGATAGGAGTGGGTAAGTCGTGTCAGCAATCCTAGAGGTGCGGGGCCGTGAAATCCTCGACTCCCGCGGGAATCCGACGGTTGAGGCCGAGGTCCTGTTGGAGACAGGAGTGCGCGGGAGGGCTGCTGTTCCGAGTGGCGCGTCCACCGGAGAGCACGAGGCGGTTGAGCGCCGAGACGGCGATCCGGACCGATACCTCGGCAAGGGCGTCCTGCAGGCGGTGGAGTCCATCAACACCGAGATCCGCGAGGCCATCCGCGGCTTCGAGGCGCGCGAGCAACTGGACCTGGACCGTACGATGATCGATCTGGACGGGACGCCCAACAAGGAGCGCCTGGGGGCCAATGCCATCCTTGCCGTTTCGGTGGCCGCGGCCCGGGCGGCCGCGATCGAGAACCAGCTGCCCCTATACAAGTACTTGGGTTCGCCTGGATCCAACCTGCTCCCGGTCCCGATGATGAACATCCTGAATGGTGGCGCGCACGCTCCGAACAACGTCGACATCCAGGAGTTCATGGTCATGCCCGTCGGATTCGACAGCTTCTCCGAGGGACTCCGGTGCGGCGTCGAGATCTTCCACCACCTCAAGAAAGTCCTCTCCGAAAAGGGCCTCAACACGGCCGTCGGCGATGAGGGAGGCTTCGCTCCGGACCTGCGTAGCAACGAGGAGGCGGTTGAGGTGGTCCTGAGCGCCATCGAACGGGCGGGCTACAAGCCCGGCGAAGAGGTCGTGCTGGCCATCGACGCGGCTGCCAGTGAGTGGGTCGAGGGTGATGAGTACGTCTTCAAGTGGTCCTCCGGAGAGCGACGGGACGCACAAGGAATGGTGGAGTTCTGGACCGATTGGATCGATCGTTATCCAATCCGTTCCCTCGAGGATCCTCTTGGTGAGAACGACTGGGAGGGATGGGAGCGCCTCACGGACGCGGTGGGCGGAAGCGTTCAGATCGTGGGGGACGATATCTTTGTCACCAACGTCAAGAAGCTCGAGAGAGGGGTCCGTAACGGCGTCGCCAACTCGGTGCTCGTGAAGGTGAATCAGATCGGAACTCTCACCGAGACTCTCCAGACCATCAAGCTCGCCGACGACTCGGGCTACAAGTCCATCATCTCCCACCGTTCCGGTGAGACCGAGGACACCCTGATCGCGGACCTTGCGGTGGCTACCGCCGCGGGGCAAATAAAGACAGGAAGTGCGAGTCGGACGGACCGTGTGGCCAAGTACAACCAACTCCTCAGGATCGAAGAGGCGCTGGGGAACGCAGCCAACTATCCGGGACGTAGTCTTTGGTCCAAGTAAAACGAATCATCCTGCCGGCCCTGATCGGGCTCGCCGCGTATTTTGCGGTCTTCGGTGGAGAGTACTCCCTCCTGGAGGTGAGACGGGCGCGGGCGGAGCGTCAGGAAGAGGCGGTTCGTCTCGCAGAACTCAAGCGGATGAACGACTCCCTTCGAGCCTGGGGTGATTCGCTCGAGGCGGACTCGGCCACGATCGAGCGGCTGGCCCGTGAGCGCTACGGCATGATCCGCGAGGGGGAAGTTCTCTACCGTATCGCTCCGCCGCCCGATTCCACGGACGATCCCGAAGGCCGCTAGCCCGGGCTCTCACCCGGATCGGGGCTCTCACCCGGATCGGGGCTCTCACCCGGATCGGGGCTCTCACCCGGATCGGGGCTCTCACCCGGATCGGGGCTCTCACCCGGATCGGCTCTCACGGCCGACTCGGCAGGGACCGAGGCCGGCTGAGGGTCCGTCTTTCCGCTCCCAATGCCCAAGAACGCCTTCGCGGCCTCGGCCAGCATGGTCTGGTCGGCTCCCTCTGGTAGCGCCAGCCCCTCCCCGGCTGCCTCGAGCGCCTTGGCGGAGGGTCGCTCTCCGGACCGCCAACGCTCTCCGGCCTCGAGAAGGGGCGTGAACAGGTCCATGGGGATGGGAAACACCGTCGTGGAATTGTTCTCCGCGGCGATCTCTACCACGGTCTGCAGGAACCGCAGCTGGATGGCCACTGGATAGTGCTGGATGATCTCCGCGGCCTCGGCGAGCTTCGCGGCCGCCTGGGCTTCTCCGGCCGCCGCGATGACCTTTCCGCGGCGTTCCCGCTCGGCCTCGGCCTGTTTGGCCATGGCGCGCTTCATCTCGTGGGGGAGGTCGATGTCCTTGACCTCGACGGACGTGACCTCGATCCCCCACGGATCGGTCCCCTGGTCGATGATCCGGCAGACGACTTCGTTGATCTGCTCCCGCTTCACCAGGATCTCGTCGAGCTCGGATTGGCCGATAACGCTCCGAAGTGTGGTCTGGGCGAGCTGGCTGGTGGCGAAGTAGTAGTCCTCGATCTCAACCACGGCCTTGGCGGGGTCCGCCACCCGGAAGTACACGACAGCATTCACTTTAATGCTGACGTTGTCCTTCGTGATGGTGTCCTGCGGCGCGATGTCGAGCGCCACGATGCGCAGATCCATCTTCCTCATGCGCTCGATCGCGAACGGGACCAGGAAGATGAGTCCTGGGCCCTTGGCCCGTGTCAGCTTTCCAAGCCGGAACACCACGCCTCTCTCGTATTCGTAGAGGACCCGAAGGCTGGAGAGCAACGCTACACCCGCCACGATGGCCGCGGGGATTAGAATGGCTCCGAAGTCCATGAAACGCCCCCCCTGATGCCAGGAATGTCCGTTGTCGTACCGTACCAAGACTACGTGCTTGCAAGAGTACCCCTTCAAGTCCGAAATAGCCCATCGATCCGCCTTGACACCCCTCCGCACTCTTGGGAGTTTTTGTGGCGCGACCACATGGAGGCGGAGTAGCTCAGGTGGTTAGAGCAGCGGAATCATAATCCGCGTGTCGGGGGTTCGAGTCCCTCCTCCGCTATTCGAGGCACAAGCCGACGCCGGCCTCTCGGGACCTTCCCGAGGGGCCGGTCGTTGTTTCGGACCCTGGTCAAGTCCGGGCCTGTGGCGCCCGACGACCGGAGAGTCTAGGGTGTGGCCCATATTCACCCGCGATCGTCAAAGGCTCTCATGTCCGCTACGCCCCCTCGGGGTCCCAGCCGGCGCCGGTTCCTTCATCAGTCCGCCTCCTGTGGGGCACACCTTCTGCTCGCGTCCACCTTCGCTCCATCGTTCGTGCGCCGGGCCTTTGCGGCTACACCCGCGGGTGTGGTCCAAGCCGTGGAGCCGTGGGGTCGCCTCGAGGAGATCGCCGAAGGCGTCTGGGTGTTGGTTTCGACGCCTCTCAAGGAGGGCGACTTTACGACTCTGTCCAACGGTGGCTTCATCGTCGGGCGAGATGGGATCCTGGCCGTCGAAGGGCTGGCCACGGTCGAAGGAGCCCGATGGGTGGGCGATGCGGCCGAGCGCCTTACGGGACGCCGACCCACCCACGTGGTGCTCAGTCACTATCACGGTGACCACTCGGTAGGGCAGGGTGGATACCGGGCCCGACCCGGTGAGTTACGAGTGATGGCTACCGGCGAGACACACCGGCTTCTCGCGGGAGAGGAGCGGGATCGACTTCTTCCCAACCTGGTCATCGCGGAGGCGGATACCCCGACGGAAATCGACTTGGGCGGCTGGGTCGTGCGCATCACGGCAAGAGAGGGACACACGTCGAGTGACATCACGGTAGAGGTCGATGATCCGAGGATCGTGTGGTGCGGGGACCTCGTCTGGAACGGCCTCTTTCCGAACTACCGCGACGCGCGTCCGGCCCGCATGATGCGTCACGTACGCGAGATCCTCGTGGAGCCACAGGCTCTCTATGTGCCCGGTCACGGTGATACCTCGGATCTGGCGGGGCTCGCTCCTTACCTGGATCTCCTGGAGGACGTGGGGTTGGCGGCCACGCGAGCGGTGGAGGCCGGCACCCCGGTGGCGGAGGCGGCTCTGGCCTATGTGGTGCCCGAGTCTCTGGGCGAATGGGCATGTTCAATCCCCGATATTACGAGGTGGCCTTCGGCGCCTGGGAGAGGGATCTCCGGAGCGGCGGATGGACTCCCCCGTGGCCCTGGTCACCGGTGCTTCCTCCGGTATCGGTCGTGCCCTTGCCGTGCGCCTGGCACGGGAGGGGTACTCCGTGGGGCTTGCTGCACGCCGCGAAGAGGTCTTGCAGTCCGTGAAGGAAGAGATCGAAGCGGGGGGTGGCCGGGCACGGGTTCTGGTGTGTGACGTTACGGATCAGGAGGCCGTGCAGCGTGCTGCATGGTCGTGCCGAGAATCCTTGGGACCCGTCGATCTTCTCGTGGCCAACGCAGGGCTCAGCGAGGGCACGGAGGTCCGTCGACTCGTGGCCTCGCATGTCGAACGCCTCATGCGGATCAACTTTCTGGGCGCCGTATTCGCCGTCGAAGCGGTGCTCCCCGGCATGTTGGAGCGAGGGCGAGGGCATCTCTGTTGCGTGTCGAGTCTGGCGGGCTTCGGAGGACTTCCGAAGACGGCCGCGTATGGTGCGTCTAAGGCCGCGCTCCGTGTCTTCTTCGAGGGTCTTCGTCTCGATCTCAAGGACGACGCGGTGGACGTCACCGTTGTTTCACCGGGATACATAAGAGCCTCCGACACCTCCAAATACGTGCAGAAAAGACCCTTTCTGGTCGAACTGGACGACGCCGTGGAGCGGATCTACGGAGCCATCTCCGAGCGCCGTCCTTCCTTGGTGTTCCCCGCTCCCCTCTCCTCTGCGGTCTGGGTGGGGCAGGCGCTGCCTCGTGGCCTATACGACCGGCTGGCGGCTCGGATGGGCCGTGACAGGCGTGGGTAGGCACGCCCCCAAACGCTGCGCGGAGTAGCGGTCGAGCGACGACCGTCGGTAAGTTGCTCCCGGTGGCGAGCCCCCGAAACGATCTGAGGAGTCTACTGATATGGATTATCGAGCCAAGACGTTGCTCGATGCGCGACGAGAAGAGTTGGAACGGGCGTTGGGACGCAAGCTCACATTGCCGACTCCTTCCGATCGTCCCGATCTGTCGGAATCCGAGCGCGAACACCTCTTGAGTGATGCCACCGACCTGTACGAGAACGAGCTTGCCTGGGAAGACATCACGGACGAGGAGCAGGTCGAGGGAGAACCCCTCTCGGAGCTGACCTTTCCCGGGTTGCTCGCCTACATCCGCGGGCTGCTTCTCGATCAGGTCATGCCGGATTCCCTCGCGCCCGCGAATCCCCGGCCTGAGGTGGTGGAAGAGGTAGTCGGGTTCCTGGCCGGCCGTGTGCTGGCTCTTCAAGACCGCAATGGCGACCCAGAAGATGAGGACGCCGAACGTACGGAGCGCGATCTGTCTCTGACCGACCGACTCCTCGACCTGGTGCTCTTCCAACTTCACGGCGTCGATCCGGCCGACGTCGAGGGGTTCAGGGACGGCGCTGCCGCGTCCTGACGTGTCGCCCCGATGGCCACACCCCTGAGGCTGCGGCCTGGCTGCTCCTATCTAGCGGGTAGCCCGCTCTTCATCGCCCACCGAGGCGGCGCCGCCATGGCCCCTGAGAACACCATGGCGGCCTTCCGGCTGGCTGTGGAAGGGTGGGGCGTCGACATGCTCGAGACGGATGCGCGCCTGACGTCCGACGGCGAGGTGGTGCTGATCCACGACGGCACGGTAGATCGGACGTGTGACGGAACCGGACCCATCGACGCCATGTCATGGAAGCAGGTACAGACTCTGGACGCGGGTTTCCACTTTCGAGACCTTGACGGCGAGACCTCCTACCGTGGCGAAGGAGTGCGCGTGCCCACTCTGGACGAGGTCCTGGGGGCGTTTCCCCAAACACGGGTCAACGTCGAGACCAAGTCCGCGGCGGTGGCGGGTCCCCTCCTGGAGGTGATCCACCGGCACAACGCCACCCATCGGGTTCTGGTGGCGGCCGAGGTCGATGCATGGCGCCGAAACGCCCGTGGCTATCAAGGGCCCTGGGGGGCGTCTCGATGGGACATCGCGCGTTTCTGGTGTGCTGGTCGCGCCCGTATGGGAGGCGGGGCGGCACCGGGCTTCGACGCTCTTCAGGTGCCCGAGCTCTGGCACGGCCTGCGCGTGGTGACGCCGCGCTTCGTTACTCGGGCCCATCGCCTCAACATCGCTGTTCATGTCTGGGTGGTGGACGATGAGAGTGACATGAGGCGACTTCTCGACTGGGGTGTCGATGGAGTTCAGACCGACCGCCTCGACCTTCTTGCCCCCGTTCTGGCCGACATCACCGGCAGGCCTGTGCCGTCCACCGTGCCCCGTCCCGGGCCGGAGGTGGAGAGATGAGCCGGGAACGTGCACTCGCGCGCGATTTTGCCACGCACGTGGCGGAGCGAGGGTTCTTCTCGGAGGGAGACGGCATCTTGGTAGCCGTGTCCGGCGGTCTCGACTCCCTCGTGTTGCTCCATCTTCTGCGATTCGCCCCGGGGCTGCCCGATCTCGAGGTCGTGGTCGCGCACTTCGATCACCGCATGCGGCCCGGGAGTGCCGGCGACGCGGCCTGGGTCCGAGGTGTGGCCCTTGCCTGGGACGTTCCCTTCACCGAGGGCGTTGCCGAGGCCGACCTGTCCGGCGAAGAGGAGGCCCGCGAAGCCCGCTACGGGTTCTTGGAGGCGCAACACAAGAACCGGGGAACCCGGTGGATCGTGACTGCCCACCACGCGGACGATCAGGCGGAGACGGTTCTATTCCGGATTGCGCGAGGAACGGGGCCGAGTGGCCTCGCGGGGATCCCGGAGCAGAGAGCACCCGGAATCCTGAGGCCGCTGCTACCGTTCACGCGAGATGACATCGCACGGTACGCCCGGTGCGTCGGGATCGAACCACGCGTCGATCCGTCGAACCAAGACCCTGCGTACGCACGGAACGTGATCAGAAATGAGGTTCTTCCGCGGCTCGAGGCCGCGGTGGCTCCGGGTGTGCGCGCTTCCCTGGTGCGGCTCGCACGCATTGCCGAGGGAGAGGAGCGCGCGTGGCGATCGATCCTCGCCAAGTTGCTGGACGACCTCATCGTGGAGTCGAGTGAAGCCCGTATCGTCGTTGATCGAACTTCCTGGCTGGCGTACGACCCCGAGGTTCAGGCTAGAGCGCTGAGGGCCCTCACGGCCCGTCTCGGCGTTCGCCTCGACGAGGCCGGAACTCGGACCGCGGTTCTGTTTACTAGCGCGGGCGCCAGCGGCAAGGAACACTGGATCACGGGTCTCCTGCGGTTGCACAGAGCCTTCGATCATCTCGTCATAGAGCTCGTGACGGAGAGAGGTGTCGACGGTTCGATCGAGATCGACGAACTGGGTGAAGGGCACGGGGGGTTTGTGATCGGAGGGTGGGATTGGTCGGCGGCCTGGTCGCTCACCGGTGGCCTGGAGGGGGGGTGGATCGAGCGATTTTCCCTGGCAGACCTGGAGTTTCCGGTCCGAATGCGCGGATGGAGTGCCGGAGACCGGGTGCGTTATTCGTACGGGTCCAAGAAGCTGAAGAAGGTCTTCGGCGAGGCACGCGTACCCCTGGAGAGGCGGTCCCGGATGCCGGTCGTGGTTGATGGCCGTGGACGAGTGCTCTGGGTTCCCGGCGTGGCTCGCTCATGTCTGCTCGCCCCTGCCGAAGAGGAACCGGCGTTGGCCATTGCGTTGTCGACATTGGAGGTGTGGTGAAGGCCCAGGCGAGGTTGGGGGGACACGAGTTGGCCCACATCGTCTACTCCGAGGAGACGATCGCGCGACGTGTGCGGGAGATGGGCCGGGAGATCACTGAATCCTACACTGAGGACGATGATCTACTGGTCTTGGGCCTCTTGAAGGGTTCGTTCATCTTTCTGGCGGATCTGGTGCGGTCCGTCGACCTGCCTCTCCAGGTCGACTTTCTGGTGGCGTCGAGCTATGGCAATGACACCGTGAGCAGCGGAGACGTAGAGTTGGTGTATGATTCGGAGACTTCCCTGGAAGATCGGGCGGTCATTATCGTGGAGGACATCGTCGACAGTGGCAACACGATGAACCGACTGGTCCCTCTTCTTGCGGAGCGGGGTCCGAAGAGTTTGGAGATCTGCGCTCTTCTGCATAAGCGCATCGGCCGGCTCATCAAGGAGCCCCGATGGGTGGGCTTCGATGCGCCTGAGGAGTTCCTAGTGGGTTATGGGCTGGATTTCAGCGAGAACTTCCGACACTTGCCTTATATTGCGAGTTTGTGAGCGTCGGCGGGACTCTGACGCCTTTCCTGGTGTAGCAGAAACATATGGCTGAACACGACCCAATTCGCACGCCGAACGACGGTTCTCGGCTGAACCGGTTCTCACGGACCGGTGCCTTCTGGTTGCTCCTCGTCCTCATGACGGTTCTCGCATTCCAGTTCATGCGCGGGCAAGAACAAGGGGCTATCGAGTTCTCGTATACGGAGTTCAAGAGCCAGCTCGACGCGGATAACATTCTCGAGGTCACGATCGTCGAGAGCCGTATGATCGAGGGCGAGCTGCGGGCGCCGAGGATCGAAGAGGGTCAGGAGTTTCAACAGTTCACCGTGATGCTCCCGGGTGAGATTACCGCTGAACTCCTCGCAGAACTCGAGCAGCACGAGATCGAGATCTCGGGCAAGCTGGAGACACGGGGTTGGGGAACCCTGCTCTTGGGTGCGTTGCCATGGTTGCTCTTCATCGCCTTCTGGATCTGGATCTTCCGCACCATGCAGGGTGGGGGAAACAGGGCGTTCCAGTTCGGGCGCTCCAAGGCGAAGCTCATCTCTCCGGATACGCCGAAGGTCACGTTCGCAGACATCGCCGGCGCGGACGAGGCGAAGGAGGAGCTCGAAGAGATTATCGAGTTTCTGAAGGATCCGCAGAGGTTCTCGCGTCTCGGTGGTCGGCTGCCCAAGGGCGTTCTGCTCGTGGGCCCTCCGGGCACGGGAAAGACACTGTTGGCTCGGGCCGTGGCCGGAGAGGCCGAGCGGCCCTTCTTCCAGATGTCGGGGTCCGACTTCGTGGAGATGTTCGTCGGTGTGGGAGCGTCACGGGTCCGTGACCTGTTCGAGCAGGGCAAGGCCCACGCTCCCTGCATCATTTTCATCGACGAGATCGACGCGGTCGGACGGCACCGTGGAGCCGGTCTTGGCGGAGGACACGACGAGCGCGAGCAGACCCTCAATGCCCTACTCGTGGAGATGGACGGCTTCGAGGCCAACGAGGGTGTGATTCTGTTGGCGGCCACCAACCGACCCGACGTGCTCGATCCGGCACTCCTGCGCCCCGGTCGTTTCGATCGCCAGGTCGTCGTCGACATGCCTGACGTCAGGGGAAGGGAAGGGATCCTACGGGTCCATGCCAAGAAGCTTCCGTTGGCCGGTGACGTGGAGCTCAAGATCGTGGCCAAGGGCACTCCGGGGCTGAGCGGCGCGGATCTGGCGAACATCTGCAACGAAGCCGCGCTCCTGGCTGCCCGTGACGACAGCAACAAGGTGAGCATGGCCCATTTCGAGGAGGCGAGGGACAAGGTCATGCTGGGTGCAGAGCGCCGCAGTATGGTGCTCACGGACTCGGAGCGGAAGCTCACGGCATACCACGAGGCCGGCCACGCAGTCATCGGCCTCCGACTGCCCGGCATGGATCCGATCCACAAGGTCACGATCATCCCTCGCGGGCGGGCGCTCGGCATCACCGCCAGTCTTCCACAGGAAGATCGTCACTCCTATACCAAGGAGTGGCTCGAGGGGCAGTTGTGTATGCTTTTCGGCGGGCGAGTGGCCGAGGAGTTGATCTTCGGTCCCGAGAAGATCACCACTGGAGCGGGTAACGACATCGAGAGAGCCACGGCCATGGCACGGCAGATGGTGACCCGCTTTGGCATGTCGGAGACTATCGGTCTGATGGCCATCGGGCATGCGGACCAGGAGGTCTTCCTGGGCCGCGAGCTGGTCCAGCGCCGAGAGGTATCCGAACATACGGCTCAACAGGTCGATCAAGAGATCAAGCGTGTGCTGGATGAGGCCCATGAGCACGCTCGGAAGTTGGTCGCCGAGCATCGGGATCTCTTGGAGGTCGTCGCCCAGGCCCTTCTGGACCGGGAGACGCTGGATGCCGCCGATGTCGGTGCTTTGGATGCCGGCGAGGAACTCCCGCCCCTCACCGATCCAGAGCAGGATGAGGACGGGGAGACGTCCTCTTCGCTCCCGGCTTCGGATGACGGGCCCGACGAGGAAGGCACAGCGGATGACGACACCGTGGGGCCCAACCCGGTCCGGGAAGGGGCCGCGCCGGAAGGTGAGGATCAAGAGGAGTCCGGCGCCGAAGAGTCGAGCCCCGACACTGTGCACACCCCAGTGGTGCGGCTCGGTGCCGAGGATCCGGAGGCGGGCGCCTCCAACTAGCTGATTGCACGTGTCCCCACTCTGGAATCAGCTGCGGTTCTTCCTTCCGGGGTGGCTCGACCTCGTCGAGATCCTCATTGTCGCGTTTCTGCTCTACCGGGTTCTGCTGATCATCCGGCGCACTCGGGCAATGCAGATTCTGCTGGGGCTGCTCGTGTTGGCCGCTGCGTATCTCGTCTCCCAGGTTCTCCGACTGACCCTTATCGAGTACATCCTCCAGACCGTATTCGAATACGGGGTCATCGCGGGACTGGTCGTGTTCCAGCCCGAGCTGAGAACCGCCCTCAGCCGCCTGGGCCAGAGTCGACTGATCCGCTTGGTCAATCCGATGCGGGAGGGTCAGCTGATCGACGAGATCGTCCAGGGTGTCGCGGAGCTCTCTCGCAAGAAGATGGGCGCCATCATCGCCATCGAGCAGGAGGTCGGCCTCGACGAGTACGCTCAGACGGGGAGCCGGGAGAGGGTCACGGTTTCCTCGGAGATGCTCCAGACGATCTTCACGCCCGGCAGTCCTCTCCATGATGGAGCTGTGATCGTGGTGGGCGACGAGATACGGGCTGCCGGCGCCATCCTTCCGCTGACGCAGTACGCGGTCGCCGACAAGTCTCTGGGCACCCGTCACCGTGCAGCCATCGGCCTCAGTGAGGAGACCGATGCTCTGGTCGTAGTGGTCAGTGAAGAGACCGCCCGGGTCTCGGTAGCGCAGCGAGGTCGGCTGGAGCGCGACGTAGAAACAGCGCGGCTGAGGGAGATTCTGGGCGGTGCCTTGCCGGAGCGTCAGGCGGCCCTGGCCCCTCACCTTGCATAGACAGCTTGCCAGCGTTGCTGAAAGCCCAAATATTGTGTTTCGTGTGACCTTTAACGTGGTCTAGGAATTTTCGGGACCGCGCACTAGATTGGCGCGTCTTTCTCGAAATGACCGTCGGCAGGTCGGCGGCAAGAGGACCGTGCACAAAGGAGCGTCGCTTGGACGCGAGTCAATACGATATTCTGTCGCTTTTCGCTGATGGCGGCTTGATGATGTACCCGTTGGTGCTCTGCTCGCTCATCGCGACCGGTGTGATGATCGCCAAGGCGTGGACCCTCTGGGTCGCCCACAGCAGCACGCAGGCCGTTCTTGCCGAAGTCGATGATGCCGCCCGTGCGGGCCGGATCGATGAAGCGTTGGAGCTTGCCGCCGCTCGACCAGGGCCGGCAGCTGCCATTCTCGTCGCAGGGCTGCGAAGAATCAAGGCCGACGAGATCGAGCTGAAGGAGCTCTCGCAAGCCATCAAGACCACCGGGACCATCGAGTTGGGTTTCCTCGAGCGGGGTCTGGTGATACTGGCTACGGTGGCCAACGTGGCTCCGCTCATGGGCTTCCTGGGTACCGTGGTTGGGATGGTTCTTGCCTTCGCTGCCATCGAGGCCGCCGGTGACGTGGATCCGACCCTTGTGGCGGGCGGCATTAAGGTCGCGCTGCTGACCACCGCGACGGGCCTCCTGATCGCGATTCCGGTCAACATCGGGTACAACTTCTTCGTCTCCCGCATCGATACGTTGATCATCGATATGGAGCAGGGTGCGCAGAAGGTTCTCGATCTGGCGTGGGATCTGGCGGGTGGATCCGGTGACTCCGGGTCTACCTAAGGACTAGAGGAACCTTTCTTACGCACTGTAGGTAGCTGAGCACATAAAACGGGGGCTGTAGAATGGCCGTTCTCAACAACAAGAAATCGAAGGTCAGCGACAAAGTCCCGTCGTCGTCGATGGCGGACATCGCGTTCCTGCTTCTGATCTTTTTCTTGGTGACCACCACCTTCCCGAAGGACAAGGGCCTCGCCATTGTCCTTCCCGAGGAGTCGGAAACGGTCGCGATCAACCAGAAGAACATCATCCACATCATCATTCAGGCGGACGGGATCGTAGACCTGAAACGTGGTGAGAGTCCGCAGGTCCAACAGGTCCGGCCGGACGACATCGAGGGAATCTGGCGTCAGGAAGTTGCGGAGAATGACAACCTGATCGCTGCCGTGAAGACGCATCCCGACGCACCGTACAAGTTTATGATCGATGTCTTGGATGCTCTCCACTCGGCGGGTGCCGAACGCATCTCCCTTCAGTTGCTGGAGGGCTAGCGGCCATGGCTCTCAGAGGCGGATTCGAGCGGAAGTCACAGGCCTCGTCGGACGTGCCCGACTCGTCGATGGCGGACATCGCGTTTTTGCTTCTCATTTTCTTCATGGTCACGACGGTGTTCCAGAGCGACAAAAACCGCCAGATCGTCTGGCCGGAGGCCGTGGCTACCGAGAAGATCGACGAGAAGCTCAAGAACATCCTGAACATCTGGGTGGAACGGGACGGTGGTGTCTTCATCAACGACCGCCCATACAGCATGGGTGAAATCGCTCCGACCATCGGCCCCCTGTACGCGGCGTCGGACCGCGCGTTGGTAATCTCCATCCGCGGAGATCGGGAGGTCACTTACAGCACCATCGACCAGCTTACGAAGCAGTTGGTCGCCGCGGGGGTTGTCCGCGTAGTGTTCGCCACGGAACTCGAGCAACGCATGACGAGGGAAAGACGATGAACGCTCAAGCTGTACCATCCGAGGGTGGGATTGGCAGTCTCGAGACCGAGAACGACCGATTCAAGCGATCGTTCAGCTCGTGGTTCTGGGGATCCATGATCGCCGCTACGGTGTTCCACTTCATGATCTTCCAGTTCTGGCCCACGCTGACGGCTGAGGACACGTCGTTCACGAGTGAGGAACTGGAGACCATCGAGCTTCCCCCCGAGATCGAGATTCCGCCGCCGCCCGAGCGGATCTCACGCCCGGCGACGCCCGTGATCGCGACCGCTGCCGTCGACGAGGACATCACCATTGCCCCGACGACGTTTGAGGAAAACCCGGTTGAGGATTTGCCGCCGCCGCCTGCCCAGGAGACCACCGACATTGCGGCCGCTCCGGTCTTTACGCCTATGACGGTGCGACCTGAGATCAAGAATCGCCGTGAGGTAGTGCAAGCCATGATGAGGGCCTATCCGCCCATCCTCAAGGATGCCGGCATCGGTGGCCAGGCGTTGGTCTGGTTCTTTATCTCCGAAGAGGGTCGAGTCCTCGACAAGAGGATTTCCCGCAGCTCTGGTCATGAGCAGCTGGACGAGGCGGCGCTCGATGTCGCGAGTGTCTACGAGTTCACACCGGCGCTGAACCGTGACAAGGTAGTCAAGGTCTGGGTTCAGATTCCGATTACCTTCGAGGTCCGTTAGCACCCGGCTCGAGGGTCTGAAATCGCGACCCCGCCGGCGTGGCCGGCGGGGTCCTTTTTTTCCAGTACGTCTCCCAAAGTGATACGATAGAATGATCACGCCTGTGTACGAGGCACGGCTCGAGCGTTCCCTCGGGGAGATCCAACAGCGGATCGCCCGGGCGGCCGAACGGAGTGGGCGGGCTTCCGACGACGTGACTTTGGTAGCGGTGACCAAGGCGCATACCTTGCAGGCCGTTCACGCTGCGGTCGCGCATGGCCTCTTTGATCTGGGAGAGAACCGGGTCGAGGATCTTACTGAGAAGGCCACTGCGGTCGGGGACGAACGGGTGCGCTGGCATATGATCGGCCACGTGCAACGTCGCAAGGCACCGCACCTCGTGGGCGTGGCCGGGCTGGTCCATTCGATCGACTCGCTGCGATTGGCTCAACGCCTCTCGAACGCGGCGGAAGTGGCCGACGAGACTCAGCCTGTGCTGATTCAGGTGAACACCTCCGGCGAGGAGACCAAGGGCGGTCTCCCGGGTCGGGAGATGGGAGACGATCTTCGAGGTATCCTGGCTTTACCGGGACTGGAGATCAGGGGCCTCATGACCATGGCTCCGTTTACCGATGACGAGGCGGTGGTGCGAGGCACGTTTCGAGCTTTGCGCGAGCTCAATGACGAGCTCCGGGATATGGATGGATACGTTGGAGAAGAGCTCTCGATGGGAATGACCAACGACTTCGAGATTGCGATTGAGGAAGGCAGCACGATGATACGCTTAGGGACCGCTCTGTTTGGGAGGCGCACGGCATGATCGAGCTCACACCGCTGGACGTACGGAAGAAGCGAGGCGGCTTCGCCAAGGCTCTCCGTGGCTACGAAGCCCAGGAGGTGGACCTATTCCTCGAGGTCGTGGCTGAGCGGATGGAGGTGCTGGTCAAGGAGAACCTCCAGCTGAAGGAGCGTTCTGAAAGGCTCGGGGAGCAGGTGAAGGGGCAGGAAGGACGTGAACACGCCGTGCAGGAGGCACTGGTAACGGCTCAAGAACTCCGCGAGGAGGTGAAGGTCCAGGCCAAGCGTGAGGCAGAACTCCTGGAGAGGGAGGCACGTGGCCGCATTGAGCGGATGCTGCACGAAGCCGACAAACTCCTTGGTGAACGCCAGTCCGCGCTCGAGGAGCTGGAGAGACACCGTACCCGCTTCCTCAAGGCTTTTCGAACCCTTCTGGAGAGAGAGCTGGACGCGGTCGAGGTGGAGTCCAGCCGAACTCCCCTCGAAGATGTCACGCTCGATCTCGAGTTGGGGCGGGGCAGTTGGACGGCTCAGGAGGTCGTCGAGGACGGCGAGGCGGAGGTGCCGATCGACGAGGGCGAAGCGTCGGACGGGGTGGTCTCCGACAGTGACCCCGGTGCCGAAGCGGTAGACCCCCGCGCGGCTCAAGAGGCGGATGAGGATGCTTCAGAGCCGGAGGCACCCGATCTCCAGGCAGAATCGCCTACCGAGGAGTCCGGGACGATAGCCGAGGCCGATGTGGTCGAGGACGCCGGTATCGATGCCGACAAGGCTGCTGACGCTGAGAGCTCGCTATGGCTTTCCTCGATCTTGAAGCGAGACCAACAGGAGTCCGATTGAGGATGGAGTGGGACCGCATCCGGGATAGCACGCGGGCGATCCGAGATCAGGTTTCGGCCGAGCCCCGTATCGGGATCGTCCTGGGTACCGGCCTTGGCGCCCTGGCCAACGAGATCGAGATCGACACGTCGATCTCTTATGAGGACATCCCGCACTTCCCGGGTCCCACGGTCGAGAGCCACTCCGGTCGCTTGCTGTTCGGAAGGCTGGAGGGAGTGCCGATCGTGGCCATGCAGGGGCGCTTCCACCTTTATGAGGGCTACAACGTTCGGGATGTCACCCTGCCCATACGAGTCATGGGTAATCTTGGAGTCGAGACGCTCGTCGTTTCCGGCGCAGTGGGGGGAATGCACCCACTGTGGGCCCCCGGCGACTTGGTCGTCCTTGATGATCACATCAATCTGCTGGGTGACAACCCGCTGGTCGGAGAGAACATCGACGCTCTTGGGCCGCGCTTTCCTGACATGTCCGAGCCGTATGACCGAGCGCTGCAGGAAGTCGTGACGAAGACGGCTTTGGAGCTGTCCATCCCTCTCCGCCGGGGCGTATACGCGGCGGTCGTCGGACCCAACCTGGAGACTCGGGCGGAGTATCGAATGCTCCGGGGGATGGGGGCCGATGTCGTTGGAATGTCCACGGTGCCGGAGGTGATCGTTGCTCGGCATATGGGTATGAAGGTCCTGGGTCTCTGCATCATCACGGATCAATGCCTTCCCGACGCGCTGGAAGAGGCAGACGTTGAGAGCATCATCGCCACGGCGATGGAGGCGGAGCCCAGACTCACCAAGCTCATCCGGGCCGTGATCGCGCGGATCTGAATACATCGAAGGTAGGGCAACAATCCATGCGATATCCCGATATACCCGACACGCTTCTCGCGCTTGAAGAGGAGACGATCGCCCGTTGGCGGGCCGACGACCTCTTCCGCCAGACGCTAGAGGCCACCGAGGACGGAGAGCCCTTCGTCTTCTATGAGGGCCCGCCGACGGCGAACGGCAAGCCCGGCCTCCATCACATCATCAGTCGCACCATCAAGGACCTCGTGTGTCGGCTGCGGACCATGGAAGGCAGGAGCGTTACACGAATCGCCGGTTGGGATACCCACGGCCTGCCGGTGGAGATCGAAGCTGAAAAACGGCTGGGCATCAGCGGCAAACCCGAGATCGAAGCGCTTGGGATCGCGGAGTTCAATGAGGCCTGCCGGAGCTCCGTGTTCACATACAAAGAGGACTGGGAGAACCTGTCCGAGCGCATCGGATACTGGCTCGACTACTCGCGTCCATACGTCACCTTCCATCCGGGATATGTGGAGAGCGTTTGGTGGATCTTCAAACAGCTGGCCGATCGTGGATTGCTCTACAAGGGATATAAGAGCGTTCCGTATTGTCCCCGTTGCGGGACCGCGCTCAGCTCCCACGAGGTAGCCCAGGGTTACAAGGACATCGAGGACTCGTCGCTACACTTCCTCTGCCAGTGGCTCACGGCGGACGGTGCGCCCGACCCAGAGGGGCGAGCCTTCGTGGTGTGGACCACCACCCCATGGACCGTTCCTTCGAACACCGGACTCGCTGTTCACCCGGATCTGACGTATGTGCAGGTAGAGGTGGATGGAAAGGCTCTGGTCCTGGCGGAGGATCGACTCGAGGCGGTGATGGGCAAGGGGGTCGACGTGGTCCGTCGCTACGGGGGGACCGAGCTGGCCGGACTCCGGTACGCGCGTCCACTCGAGGTGGTGGCTATGCCCGCAGACCGGCAGAACGGCTGGACCGTGGTCAACGAGGACTTCGTCAGCTCCGAGGACGGGACCGGCATCGTGCACATGGCACCGGCCTTCGGCTCGGACGACTACGCGGCAGGGCAGCGCCACGGTCTTCCCATGCTCAGGCCCATCGACGACGCCGGGTGTTTTCTTCCTGACGTGGAGTTGGTCGGAGGCGTGTTCGTGAAGGACGCCGATCCGAGATTGGTAGAGGCCCTCGACGCGGCCGGCAACATGTTCCGGTTCGGCACCGAGGTACACTCCTACCCGCATTGCTGGAGGTGCGAGTCCCCGCTCCTGTATCTGGCCAGGGATTCATGGTTTGCCGCGACGTCTACGCTCAAGGAAGAGATGCTCGCGAATAACGCCGCCGCCAACTGGTTTCCACCGGACGTGGGCGAGGGGCGGATGGGAGAGTGGCTCAAGGGTAACGTGGACTGGGCTCTGTCGCGGGATCGGTACTGGGGTACGCCACTACCCGTTTGGGTGTGTGACGCCGAGGACGATCACCTGGAGTGGATCGGCAGCTTCGCGGAGCTGGCGGGGCGTGCCGGGCCCTTGGGCGAGGACTTTGATCCCCACCGCCCGTACATCGACGAGCACACCTGGAGATGTAGTCAGTGTGCCGGCACCATGCGCAGGGCGCCCGAGGTAGTCGACGCTTGGTTCGATTCGGGGTCTATGCCCTTTGCCCAGTGGCATTACCCGTTTGAGCACGAAGATGATTTCGAGCGGCACTTTCCGGCGGACTTCATCTGTGAAGGACTAGACCAGACCCGGGGCTGGTTCTATTCCCTTATCGCCATCTCGACCATGCTGGGGAAAGGGCCTCCCTTCAGGAACGTGGTCGTCAACAATCTGATCCTGGATGCCGAGGGTCAGAAGATGTCGAAGTCCAAGGGGAACACCGTCGATCCGTGGGACGCCATCGCTGATCACGGGGCCGACGGGATTCGCTGGTACTACATCACGTCGAGCAATCCGTGGGTTCCGAAACGGTACGATCCGGCCGCGGTCCGGGAGAGCTCGCGCAAGTTCCTGGACACGCTGGTCAACACCTACCGCTTCTTTACGCTGTACGCCAATGCCGAGGAATGGGCGCCATCGGACGCCGATCCTGCGCCGGCCGACCGTAGCTTACTCGATCGGTGGCTTCTGTCTCGCCTGACGTCTGTGGTAGCCGAGGTCCGTGAAGAATTGGACTCCTATCAGCTTACGAGGGCATATCGGATCCTGGGAGAGTTTGTCAGTGAGGAGCTGTCGAACTGGTACGTGCGACGGTCGCGCCCGCGATTCTGGGGAAACGCGGTCGATTCTGACGCACGGGCCGCCTTCCGGACGCTGTGGGAGGCTCTCCGCACCGTGTGCCTCGTGGCGGCCCCGGTGACGCCGTTCGTGACGGACTGGATCCATCACGGCCTCACGGGAGAGAGCGTGCATCTTCAGTCCTTCCCCCAGGCCGACTCCGACCGCGTCGACCAGGCCCTCGAAGACGAGATGGCGGCGGTCCGGGCCTTGGTCTCCCTTGGGCGGGCGGCGCGGGAAGAGGTCAAGATCCGTGTGCGGCAGCCGCTCCAAAGACTGTTCGCTGTGGTTCCGGGCGACGTGGACATCCGTCTCGAGATCCTGAGTTTGCTCAGGGACGAGCTCAATGTGAAGGAGGTGGACTTCCTGACCTCGGCTGTCGGGCTGGTCACTCTGGTCGCCAAGCCCAACTTCAAGACTCTCGGCCCTCGTTTCCAGAAGGACTCCGAGCTTGCGGCTGCGGCGATCCGGAGCCTTTCGCCCGACGTCCTAGGAATGTACCGGAGCGGAGAGCCGGTCTCGATCGAGGTGGCGGGACGAACCACACACTTGGAGGCCGACGACCTGGAGGTTGTCGAGGAGTCGAAGGGCGAGCTGGTTGTGCGCTCAGAGGGCGGCTACACCGCGGCACTGGACCCTATACTCGACGACGAACTCCGCGCCGAGGGACGCGCCAGAGAGTTGGTCAACCGTATCCAGCGTCTTCGTAAGGAGGGTGGCCTCGAGATCACCGACAGGATTCGACTTGCCGTCTTCGGGCCGGACGAGATTCAGTCCGCGGCCGATCACTACCGCGACTTCATTTCCGGAGAGACCCTGTCCGTGCAGTTGGACATCGGCAGTGCCGACGGTGACGCAGAGGGCTACGAAGCGACCTCGAACATCCGGATCGACGATCTCACCGCAGTAATCGCCTTGAACAGAGTGGTGGAGTCCGACTCTGCAGCAGAAGCCGGCGTGGCCGAGACCGGGGACTGAATGACCGCCGAGGAGCACGTCGAGATCTTGACCGTCGAGCGGGACGGCGACCGACTGGACGCCTACGTGGCAGCCCATCTGGATCTTTCGCGGACCCGGGTACAGGCTTTGGTGGAGGACGGGCTGGTTCTGCTGAACGGCCAACCAGCGCGGAAGTCAGAGCGGCTCGACGTCGGTCAGCAGATTGAGGTTCGCGTCCCGGCGCCGGAACCGTTGACCCTCGAACCTGAGGACATACCCCTCGACGTTTTCTTCGAGGACGGCTCGGTGCTGGTTGTGAACAAGGCGGCCGGAATGGTTGTTCATCCCGGTCGGGGGCACTCCACCGGTACGTTGGTCAACGCCTTGTTGGCGCATGCCACCGACCTCTCCGGCATCGGTGGAAAGCTCCGGCCGGGCATCGTACATCGGCTGGATAAGGATACGTCGGGACTCTTGGTGGTGGCCAAGACCGACGCCGCACATCATGCCCTTTCCGAAGCGCTCCAACGACGTGAGATTAAGCGTTTATACCAAGCGGCGTCCTGGGGCCACCTCTCCGAGTCGCCGCTCGAGGTGGAGGCGCCGGTGGGCCGAGATCCGGCCAACCGGCGGCGCATGGCCGTGGTGCAAGGCGGGAGGCGAGCGGTCACTCACTTTCGCGTGGCCGAGCACTGGCCCGGAGCGGAACTCTTGGAGGTCGCACTCGAGACCGGAAGGACCCATCAGATCAGGGTTCACCTTTCCCATATCGGGCATCCGGTGGTTGGGGACGCCGTGTACGGGGTGGGCTGGGAGAGAGGGATGAGTGGAAAAGCACATCGTTGGGCCCAGTTGCTCAACAAGCGGGTACCAAGGCAGTTCCTTCACGCGTGGCGGCTCTCCTTCCGACATCCTGTCAGTGAGGAGACTCTCCGCTTCGAGGCACCGCTGCCAGAAGACTTGAGTTCGTGTGCCGAGTGGGCACGATCGGAAGAGGGACTATGATCAAGGCAGGTAAAAACCGGTGGTAGCGACGGATCTAGACCCGAGGTTCACCTTCGACAGCTTCGTCGTGGGGCCTGCCCATCGGCTCGCATCGGCGGCAGCACGGCGGGCAGCCGACGCCCCCGGCACCTCGTATAACCCACTCTTCATCTATTCCGGATCGGGCCTGGGCAAGAGCCATATTCTCAGCGGCATCGCCCACTACGCGACGAAGGTCCACCCGGAGTACGGTGTGGTCTACCTCGCGGTCGAGGTCTTCCTCGATGAGCTGACACGCGCCCTGGAGGCCGGCACCCAGGACGAGATGCGCGAGCAGTACGAGGAGCTTCACATTCTGCTTCTCGACGACGTGCAGTTCCTGACGGGGCAGAAGGAGGCCCAGGAGATGCTGCTGCGCCTCCTGGACCAGCTCAGCGCATCCGGCGGTCAGATTGTCCTGGCCAGTGATCGCCCACCGTCGGAGATCGACGGTCTCGACGAGCGTCTTGTCACGCGGTTCTCCGGAGGCTTGATCGTCGATATTGCGGCTCCGGAGTACGAGACCAAGGTCGCGATTCTCCGCAAGAAGGCGGAGGAGCGCGGTCAGATCTTCGAGGCGGGGGTGGCCGAAGCACTGGCCAAGAACTCTTTCAAGAGCGTCCGTGAGCTTGCCGGTGCCCTCAACAAGGTGCTGGCGATCCAGGAGCTCGAGGGTAGACAGGTCACGGTCGACGAGATCAAGGGCATGCCCGGGCTTCAGGCCGACTCCCCGGCTGAAGGCCCCGTCGCCGGGCAGCAGCTCCTGGACGAATTCGGTTCGTTCATGGAGGAACTGAGCCAGACGGTGGCCACGAAGGTCGAGCGGGAAGAGGCTCCGTGGAGGAGGGTGCTCAGGGAAACGGTAGAGACGTTCGAAAAGGATGGGTATTCCGGGACCCGCCTCCGCATGATGTTCGAGTCAGATAAGGCCCCTGACGATCCGCAGGCGATGGCTGATGAGTTCCGACGGGACATCACTCGACTGCGCCAAATCGGTAAGGCACTCGACCGGGTCGGGAATCCGTGGCCCGAGGCCGCAATCGGCCTCCTGAAGGATCCTGAGCGACTGGATGAGGCCGAGTCTCTGCTCGCCTCCGCGATGGAGCGCGTGCGCCCCTGCCCGCTTATTGGTGAGGGACCGCTGCTCGAAGACCTGGAGGCCCACTACCCCGCAGTGGCACTGAAGGCGGCTCAACAGTTGGTCACGGAGGAGCGCCCGGAGTACAACCCTCTCTACGTGTGGAGCGCGCAGCCTGACGGACCGATGGCCCTATTGGGGGCTACGGCTCGGACCTATAGGGACCACGACAAGCTCGGGAACTACGCCATCGTGTCCGCGAAGGAGTTTTCGGAAGATTTCATTCGGGCGCTGTCCGATGGGGTGGCGGGTGCCTGGAGAGAGCGTTGGTGGGGTGTCGATCTCCTCCTGGTGTATGATGCCCAGGCGCTCTCCGACACGGAGCGGGCACAGGACGAGTTTTTCCACCTCCCCGAGGCGTCCAAGCGTAAGGGAGCCAAGATCCTCATTACGGCGGATCGAGAGCCGTCAGGGATCACCGGCATCGACGATCGCCTACGCTCTCGCTTCGAGATGGGTTTGGTCGTGGAAGGCACGGTTGACTCGCTGCCTTCCGGAGCGGGTACGTTGAACCTCGAGGACGCACCACCGGAATACATCCAGGACGAGGATCTTTGGTCTGGGTTCATCCGGCCCAAGGTCGGAGCTGTTGTCGTTCCCCCACTTGATGAACTCGAGGTGGGGGATCGGGCCGGAATGATCATCATGGAGCCTGAGGTAGTGGCCGCCGAGGTGGAGGAGGTCGAGCCGGATGCCACGCCAACAGCCGATCCGGGCTCCCCGTGGAGTCCCTCCAGGGAAAACGTGGTTTGGGACTGGCCGGTCATCGAGGACCGCATCGTGGACGTCGACAAGGGAGACTAGGGTGATATGGCGATTGAAGGTGCTCTCGCAGACGTCAGCTTGGCGGACATCTCCCAACTGCTGGCCATGGGGGGTAAGACCGGCTGCCTGTCACTCACGGACCAGTCCAATTTCGGCTACATCTACTTCGATGCCGGTCGGGTCGTTTACGCGTCGGTGGTAAATCGCCCGGACCGCCTCGGCGAGCTTCTGGTTAAGAACAATGTCATCGATCGGGAACAGCTCTCGGTGGCCATGGAGAGGCAGGCGCACGAGAAGGGCAAGAAGCTGGGTGAGTTGTTGGTGGACGGCGGGGCCCTGACCCAGGAGGATCTCGAGCGGTACATCTCCATGCAGATCGAAGAGGCCGTCTACCACGTCTTCCAGTGGAACCAGGGTACCTTCCAGTTCCAACCCGACATCAAGCCTGAAGAGCACGTGATGCGGGTGTCCATCAGCATCGACGCGCTCCTGATGGAGGGAGCCCGTCGCGTGGACGAGTGGAGCCTCATCGAGAAGAAGATCTCTTCCATGGACCTGATCTTCGCGCTCGAGCGGGACCCACGTCAGGAAGAAGGGATCGACCTCACCGATGGCCAGCAGCGCATTGTCCCACTCATCGACGGGAAGCGCTCGGTGGGCGACCTCGTGGACGAGTCGGGACTGGTGGAGTTCGACACTGGCAAGGCGCTGTACGGACTCATCCAGGCGGGTTTCGCGGTCCAGATAGGTAAGCGAGCCGCGGAGTCGAAGGTAAAGGGCTCTGTGGACGAGCACCTCAACCTCGGCTTGGCGTTTTACCGGTCGGGGATGCTCGAGGACGCCATACGGGAGTTTCGGAAGACCCTCGAGCTGGAGGTGAAGCACCCCCAAGCGCGGGCGTATCTCGGCCTCATCAGCCTCAAGTCAGGGCGGTCGCAAGAGGCGAGCGTGCACTTCGACGAGATGGGCGAAGGCGCCGAGATGACCTATCCGCTCCAACGGAACCGTGCGTTGGCACTCGAGCGGATTGGGCGTTACGAAGAGTCGCTCGCGGTGCTGGAAGAGGCCGAGAAACTCGATGGAGACGACCCCGGTCTTCTGCTTGCCCGCGGGATCGTGCAGTTCAAGGCTGGGGACGGAGCCGCCGCTATGGGCGCGTTCAAGGGCTACCAAGACGGGGTCGGGGATGAGGCTCTGTCGCCGGTGTTCTTTGCGTTCTCAGTGCTGGCGGCGGGGATCGCGGGTGACATGGATCGTGCGGTCGAGATCGGTCGTGAGGGCCTGAAGCAGTATCCCGATAACGGGGCGATCCTGGTGAACACCGGAGCCGTTCTGGAGCATCGCGGAGAGAACGAAGCGGCCGAGAGTTACTACGAGCGGGCTTTGGAGAATAAGCCCGTGGTGCCGCAGGCACACAAAGCGTTGGGTGACCAGGCTCTACGTCGTGGAGACAAGGAACGGGCGCAGGCTCAGTACCAGCTCGCCGTGGAGGCGGATCCTAGGCTTGGAGAAGACGTCTACATCAAGCTCGGCGCCATGGCCCTCGAGAACTCCCAGACGGCCGAGGCAGGGGCTTTGTGGCGGCGTGCCCTCGAGATCAACCCCGAGAACCACGCGCTTCAGGCCAAGCTCGATCAGATCGGAGCGTCTGAAGGAGCGTGATCTCCGGGATCCTGGTCCTACTTCTCGGGATCGGGCAGAATACGCCGACGCAGGATCTGGGCGGGAGTAGCCGGCTCCACGGAACGCGGGTCACCGTATCCTTCATGGCGCCGGACTCGGGCAAGGCTGCACGCGTTCTGGAAGTTCTCGAAGCAGCACTCCCGTTGCCGGGACTGCCACCGGCGGTGCCTACTGGTGTTCTCCTTCACCTGGCGCCTGACGAGGCCGCGTTCGAGCAACTTACGGGAGGTAGGGCTCCCGACTGGGGAGCCGGGGTCGCTCTTCCGGCTCAAGCGACCATCGTCATGCCCGCCTATGTGTCGGCGCGCGGCCGTGGGTGGAGTGACAACAAGGTCCTCCGCCACGAGTGGGCACACATCGGGTTGCACCAATACCTGGAGGGGCTCCGGATTCCTCGCTGGTTCTCCGAGGGCTATGCCCAGTGGGCCAGCGGAGGGTGGGACTGGTCCGAAGGCTGGAAACTCAGGGTCGCCTTGGCAAGGGATCGAAACCCCCTGGACTCACTCGATCTCTCGTGGCCACGTGACCAGGCGCGTGCCCGGACGGCCTATCTGCTCTCTGCTACGACCATCGAGTATCTGGTGGTCCAGAGCAGCCCCAGGGCGCTGGAGGTGCTGCTCGCGAGGTGGAAGGAAGAGGGCAACTTCGAGAGGGCGTTCCGATCCACTTTTGGCGTGACCTCGGCTCAGTTCGAGGAGGACTGGCGGCGTTACGTGAAGGACCGATATGGCTGGGTCTTCGTGCTGTCACACTCTGCCGTGTTCTGGATGTTCCTGAGCCTGGCCCTAGCCGCCATGGTGGGGGTCCGCCGCCGAGCCCGTCGAGAACGGCTGGCCCGCTTGAGGGCCCTCGATGCCCCCGACGAGCCCAGCTTCTGGCTCGAAGACCCTTCTCGCACGGGCCCACCGGGACCCGACCCGGACGGGTCGGAGTAAGAGTAACCGACGTCTACCTGCATCAAAGAGGACCTTTGTCTCGTATTCTGCTCGTCGACGACGACGCTGACACCCGCTCGGTCTTCCGGACCAAGCTCGAGCATTCGGGCCACGAGCTGGAGGAAGCTGAGAGTGCAGAGGCTGCGCTCGGCAAGGTCAAGTCGTTCGATCCCGCGGTTGTCATCACCGACGTACGGATGGACGGGATGACGGGCTTGGAGCTCCTCAACAGGCTCCGGGAGTCCATGGCGAGCGTCGACGTCATCGTCATGACCGGCCACGACTCTATGAGCTCGGCCGTAGAGGCCATGAAGTCCGGCGCGTTCGACTATTTGGTAAAGCCCGTGGGCCTGAAGGAGCTCGAGTCGGTGGTAGAGCGCTGCTTGAGCGAGCAGGAGTTGATCCGCGCGTCGGCAGAGGATCCGGAACCCGAGATCGAGGAGGAGGACGAGGGGACCAGCACCGTGGTGGGTCGTGACCCACGGATGATCGATATCTACAAGATGATCGGTGTCCTGTCCCGAAACCGCACCACCGTGCTCGTGCGGGGTGAGACCGGCACGGGTAAGGAGATGGTCGCCCGCGCTATCCACGACCATTCGCTCCACGCGGCGGAGCCGTTCATCGCGGTGAACTGTACGGCCCTCACAGACACCCTGCTGGAGTCTGAGCTTTTCGGGCACGCCCGCGGTGCGTTCACCGGGGCGATCGCGAACAAGAAGGGGTACTTCGAGCTGGCGGGGCGGGGAACCATCTTCTTGGACGAGATCGGCGACACCTCGCCCGACTTCCAGTCGAAGCTTCTCCGGGTGCTTCAGGAGAGGCAGTTCTATCCCGTCGGAGGTGAACAGCCGAAGCGGACGGAGGCTCGGGTGGTCGCCGCGACTCACCAGCCCATGGAGGAACTGGTATCAGAAGGCGGGTTTCGGGAGGACCTCTACTTCCGGCTGCGCGTCGTCGAGCTCGAAGTGCCCAGCCTCAGAGCGCGAAAGGGCGACATCGCTCTTCTGGCCAACCATCTGCTCGGCAGAATCCGCCGCGAAACGGGCAGTGACGTTCGACGGATCTCGGAAGCGGCGATGGCGGAGCTGCTAGCCCACGACTGGCCGGGAAATGTACGTGAGCTCGAGAACGCCCTCACGAGGGGGGCCATCGTCGCGCGTGGACCGGTGATTGCACCGGAGCATCTGGCCCTCGGGCTGTCGGGCGACGGTCGCCGGCCGAAGGCGCAGCCGGCGCCCGCCAGGGAGGGTGACATGACCCTGGACGGTGCTATCGAGCACCAAGTTCGCCGAGTGCTACAGAGCACGGGCGGAAACAAGACCGAGGCGGCGGCGCTACTCGGGATCTCTCGCTCACGCCTCGCTCGTTATGTGGAACGCTTCGACCTTTAGAAAACTCCGTACCCAGCGTCGGTTGACCCGGGGATCCGGTTAAAATAGGATCTTGGCCATGGCCAAGAAGAAAGATACCAAATCAGGCGCAGCACAAACGGCGTCGCTTCAGTTCTCGCGAATCAATCTCGCGTTCGGAGTCGGGGCGTTGCTCACCATTACGCTCGGGTACTGGCTGCTCGCTCAGGGATCCATCACGATGGCGCCGATCCTTCTGGTGGTGGGCTACGTGTTCCTCGTACCGCTGGCCATCATCCTGTAAAGGTCCGACCCCTCGGGGTCGAGCGCTCCCCCGCGTCGGCCTCGATGATCCCGACGTCGTGACTGGCAGGTACACCTTCAAGCCGGTTTCGTGAGCACCCGTGCCTGCGTGAACTGCCGGTGTCCATCCTTGGACTTGTGGAAGCCGTAGCCGCTCTGCCGTGCCCCGACCCACGGCGTCCCTGCCGCACCGCTGGCCGCCCTGTTGATCCCGATCATGCCTGCGGTGAGTTGGCGCGCTACCCCGGCCGTGCGCTCGTCGTCCTCACCGAACACGACCGCGCCCAACCCAAAGGGGGTGGCGTTGGCCCTCTCGATCGCGTCTTCCTCTGAGGCCACACGGGTCACGCACGCAACCGGACCGAACGTCTCGTCCTTGGCAATCGCCATCTCCTCTGTCACACCCGTGAGAATGGTGGGCGTGACAAAGTTGTCGTGATGGCCGGAGCCGCCCGACAGGACGGTGGCCCCCTCACCGACCGCTCGATCGAGCTGTTCGAGTACATGATCCTTCTGCTGGGCGTTGACCATCGGACCCACCTGGACACCCTCGTCCAAGCCGTCGCCCTGCTTCATGGCCTCACCCGCTACCACCAGGAGCGACTCGAAGCGATCCGCCACCGACTCCGGTACGAATATCCTCTCTGTGCTCACACAGACCTGACCGGCGTTCCGAAAACTGTTCCACGCCGCGAACTTGGCTGCCTTCTCGAGATCGGCGCTCTCCAGAATCACCAGGGGATCCTTGCCGCCGAGCTCCAGGATCACGCGTTTCAGCTCGCCGCTGGCTGCCCTGAGAATGTGTTTCCCCGTCTCTCGGGAACCCGTGAAAGCGATGAGGTCGACGTCACTCTCGACGAGCCGTTTGCCCTGATCGTCCGCTCCGTGGACCACCTGTAGAACGTCGGGCGGGAGTGCCGAGTTCAGCACGTCAGCGTACGCCTGACCGCACAGGGGCGTCTCCTCCGACGGCTTGAGGATCACCGTGTTCCCGGCGGCCAACGCCGGAAGCACCATCCAATGAGGCATCGACATCGGGAAGTTCCAGGGCGTGATAGCTGCACACACGCCGAGGGCGTCGTGATATACAGTGGAGTGGTTCCGACCGTCATCGAAGATCTCTGGAGCGAGAGCCTCACCGATTTCCTCCAATTCCTCCGTCACGAACGCCAAGGACTTGGCCTCTCCCACCCCCTCGGCCAGCGGTTTCCCCATCTCCTCCGTGATGAGCCGGCCTAGGTCGTCAGCCCGCTCGGCGAACGTCTCAGAAGCTTTCGATAGGAGTCGGGCCCGCTCCTCGTGGCCCATCGCCTCCCAGGCCGGCTGGGCTGACCGTGCACGGTCCACGATGGCCGGGATATCGTCGGGAGATGTGACGAGGACTTCGCCGACCAGTGTACCGTCGGCCGGGTTGAAAGACTTCAGAGTGTCCATAACCGTTCTCGATTGGTGTTCTCTGGATCGTTTCCGAACCGGAAGATGGGCTCGGGAACGGCTGGACGCTACGCGTACCGCGATGGTGTCCGCGTCGCCTGCCTCCCCCGGGACGGCGGGTGTAGGGTCTGGACACGGCCGCCGACCTTCCAGGGCAAAGCCAGTGCTGCGTATGGAGGCCTGCTGGCTAATGGAGGCACCATGGCGATAAGCGCTCCGGGCAGGACGCCACGTGGTGGCTGGTCCGCCAAGCACGACCAGCAGGCGCGGAACGCGGGGTACGCTTGCTGGACCGGGTGGATAGCCGCCATCCAGAAGGACGAAGACCGGAAGATCTGCGGGGCCAGAGCGCACAGCACGCAGTCGCTCGGTGGTTACGATTTCGGTGCTATTGGTGTTGATAGGGTCGTGACCGACGCTACTGCACGGTGAAGCCGTACGTGGCGCGCAGTGCGCCGTTGGTATAGACCTCGATCGCCCAGCTTCCGGGCGTCCCCGCGGTCAGTGAGCGGTTCCAGAACCAGTACGAGTGCCGCCACGTCTGCTGGAAGGTCGTGCCCACATCGTGAACGACGACGTCGCCGTCGTCGAGGATCAAGACTCGGATCACATCGCCTGTCGTCCCTCCCGCCATCGATAAGCCCACGCCGATCGTACCGCCGGCGGCCACCGTCGTCGCGTTCGGCGGCGGGTCCTTGAGCTCGTCGACACCGCCGATGGCCCCCTCCTTCACGTTCAAGTCCATGAAGTCGAGCGGGGCGTCGTAGGTCGGTGGGGCGGCGAACAGCTCCTCGAGGAAAGGGTCGATCACGGTGCCACCCTCATCGCGCAGCTCGAGGTGCAGGTGGGGCGCCGTCGAGCATCCCGAGCTTCCCACCACGCCGAGCGCATCTCCCGCGCTGACCTGCTGACCGATGGTGACGACGATCGAGCTCTGCTTGAGGTGACCATAGGTCATCGTGGACCCGTCGTCGTGGCGGACGTCGACGAAGTTCGCCGTCCCTACGCAGGAGGTGTTGCGATCGGGCTGGCCATCACGGAGAGAAGCCACCTCACCCGCATGGGCCGCGACGATCTGATGGCCACTGTCCATCCAACGGAAGTTCGGCACATCGATGTCGACGCCGGGGCGACCATTGTAGCTCTTCCCCCCGCCACGGTAGTCAAGCACGCCGGCACCGGTGTCGAGGTCGACGTAGTTGTTGATGACCCAGTCTGCCCCGTCCTCGCCGGCGACCGGCCACTGGAGCACGAGCGGATCCGAGTCATTCGGGCCCGTGCCGTCGGAGCTGCAGGCGGAAAGACCGAGAACGACGAATAGCCCCAGCGCTCGGGCGGGCGCGTGGTTCTGTGAGGGCATCGGCATCGTGAAGCGGTGTGGTCGGTGGAAGAGTAGCTCGGGGGGTGCCGAGCGATCCACGACCCAAGTGCGCTCCGGCGGGCTCAATACATTATGACGGGCCGTTATCTACGAATCCCGAGCCGCGGGAGTCCCCATGATCGATCGACGCCGCTTCATCGGAACCACGGCCCTCGGCAGCGCGGGCCTCGCCCTCGGTCCGGCGGCTTGTGCACCCGCTGGACGGGACGCCTGACTACAGAATCGAGGCCATGAGGCTGTCCACTGGAGAACGGAAGGTGCTGACGCCGGGGGTCAAGTCGTACGTGACACCCATGGGACATCTGTGCTGGGGGGTGGGCTTTGGTGGGCGTGGTGCAGGACATCTACACCCAGGCGGACGACGAGACTACCTTGCAGGTTGTGTTGGACGCCGGGCAGCTGCGGGATGCACAGTGAATACCAACCCCAAGGGGTTGGGGGCGTCAGAGGCCACAGTGCTTTCGTGGCTTAGCTGCACGGCGAAAGACCCACGGGCGGTTAGCTCAGTTGGTTCAGAGCGCCTGGTTTACACCCAGGAGGTCACTGGTTCGAATCCAGTACCGCCCATTGCCGGAAGGTCAGGAATCAAGCGACTTCTGGGGGAGACAGCCTCCTCCCGCTCTCCACCTCCTTTCCCCATTGCATCCCGTTGCATCCCGCCGGAGGATTGTCGGGGAGAGGTCCGTTTCGGAAGCGGGCAACCCTGGTGGCAGGCCGCTGGCCAAGCCGTCCGGGAACCGACCCCAGTAGCAACCCCACCGCATGACAAACCCTCGTAGGCCTCGGGTCTTCGTGTTCCGGTTGCCCGCCTAATAGCCAGGCGGTCTGTTCAGGTTAGGCTGGGGAATGTTGCTGGGATGAGCCCAGGCTTGCGCCTCGTGGTGCCGGGAAGCCATTTGGTTTCACGGACGGTTGGCTCGGAGTCGTCACCTGGGGGTCAAGTCCCGAGTTGTGTGTAAAAGTGAGAGGAAGCTCCTCGATGCTTCGGTTAGGCTGCCTTGGCGACCTCCTTGGGTTCGAGAAGCGTGAGATCGAGGTAGCGGCGTTCGCTCCAGACCGCAGTAGTCTTCAGAGCAACCGCGGTGATGAGGCGGAGCGCACTGGCTCGGTCGGGGAAGGCGCCGGCGCTCCGGATCCGACGCTTGATCTCGGTGTGCAGGCGCTCGAGGCTGTTCGTGGTGCGTAGCCTGGCCCAGTGGGGCTCGGGGAACGCGTAGAACTGGGTGGCGGCCGTGAAGCCCCGCTCGAGCACCTTCATTGCCTCGGGGAGCTCCTCTTGCCAGCGCGTCGTGATCTCGGCCAGGCGCTTCTTCGCCTCAGCGAGCCCGGGGGCCCGGAAGACGGCGGCAACCTCGCGCGCCACACGCTTGCGCAGGCGATGCGGGACCTTGGCCAGCACGTTGCGTTGCAGGTGCACGGTGCAGCGCTGACGGCGCACCTCAGGCAGGAAGCGGCGCACCGCAGCTGCCAGGCCCGCGTGCTTGTCGGCGATCACCAGTTCGACGCCGCTGAGACCTCGCTCCAGGAGCTGCTCGAGGAGCTCCGACCAACTGTCCTCTGACTCCTCAGGGCCTAGCGTGATGGCCAGGAGCCGGCGGTGACCGTCCGGATCCACCGCGTAGGCCACGAGCGCGCTCACGTTCTCGACCTTCCTGGCCCAGCGCGCATCGAGGAACGTCGCGTCCAGATACAGATAGGGGTGAGGCCCCTCGATGGGTGCGCTCCGCAGCGCTTCTACAGCCCCATCGAGCCGCTTCGCGACCCGGCTTACCGTCGAGCGTCCCACGCGCTCACCCAGCAGTGCTTCAGTCACGTCGCCCATCTTGCGCTGCGACACACCGCTCACGTAGGCCTCCACCATCATCTCGTCCACTTCTTCACTCCTGCGCCGGTAGCGGCCCATCACGTCGGCGGGCGAGCCGCCTTCCCGGCTGCGCGGCACCATCACGTCGATCTGACCCAAGCTCGTGAGCAGGCGCCTGAGGTACGTGCCGTTCCTGTGGTCCTTCCGGCTGCCGACCCGCTCGAAACGACGCGCTCCGACCATCGCTTTCAACTCCTCCTCCAGCACCATCTCGAGCGTAACACGAATCGCGCCCTGAAACAACGACTTCAAATCCTGCCGTAACTCTTCTTGCGTGGCCCGCTCAACTTCAACCATCTTTTCCATGAGGAAGCTCCTTTCCGGTTCCGGACCTGCTGGCGCAGGCCCGGACTCCCCGGGTTCGTGTCATGATGAACATTCACAAGGAGCTTCCTCTCTTTTTCCCGGGCTGTCCACCCTCCCCGGACAGCGCACCTGATGGTTAACACAAGTGTGCCAGCTGATGGTTAACAGATTGGCTCGCGTTCTTCGCTTGCGCTCAGCATCTTTGGCGCGCAGCAGAATCGCAATCCGGTAGATGGCCCAATGGACTTCAGATGACAGCCAAACCGTCGATTCGCACCTTGGTTCTAATCAGCGCGTCGCTGTATGCCGCATTCTGCTCCCTCCCCTTCCTCCATCCCGCCCTAAGGAGGGTCCTCGGTGAGCCGGCTGACGTGGCGCAGATGTCAGCATTTTTCTGGCCGTATCCGCTCTTCCTTAGTCTGTTGAAAGGCCTGGAGGGAAGTACAGCTACCTGGCTATTGGTAGATTTACTGGGTCTCGGAGCGGTCGTGCTTGGCTCGGCGTATGCGTTCAGAAAACTCCGCGCCCTCGACGTCAAGCAGTGGTTCTTATACGCTGTCGCTCCGCTGATTTGGTATCTCCCGCTGCTGGGGGTTCAATTGGTCGCGTTTGGCATAGCCTTTATTCTGGGCATGGATATCGGCGAGTAGGTGGGTGAGCAGGGCTCCGAGGTGGTGGCCCGCGTGCAGGAGCTGGAGGAACGCCTAAGGGTGGCTTACGGTGATTTCTAAACAGCTGCTGTCGCGGTGAGCAAGCTATCACCGCCCGTCTAAGCGACGAGAGCCTTCCGGCCTACCCAGGATACCGAATAAACCCCGAAGAAGCTCAGAACGTGAATACAAGCGTCCAACGGTCTTCTGCTTGCGCCTACCGGACCGCTCTCGGATGTTGACCACGGCCTGATCCCGGAGTGCGCCCGTGTCCGATTCCGTCGCTCGTCTGAACGCTGTCCTTGGTCGCGTCGCCTCTCTCATCTTTCCGGCTACCGTGCTGAGCCTGGCCCTCGCAAGCTGCTCAGGCTCGCCATCCGGCTCCACGGTGCTGACGGCCGACATGCCGCTGCATCTGGAGCAACACCTAGACGCTGCCACCATCGTCGGCTCCGAAGTGCCGGTGGACGCTCCGACCGTTATGGAGTGGCACTTCGACGAGCCGCAGGAAGACTGGTAGCCGGCGGTGCCGTGGAACCCTACGAACGAGCCAGTCGAGGTCACGCAGCTCGAGGACGCGGTTCGTGTCACGCTGACGGACGGTACGAGGAATCCGAACGGCTTGCCGAGGGGCGGCATCGTTTGAGACGTGCCCGATTGGGCCTACGAGGATCTGGCGCACCTCGTGGTGCGTGCTCGCACGTCCGATGATGTCAGGAACATCGTGATCAACTTCAACCGACGCGAAGGGAGCGGGACGGATACGGACTTCCCCATGCCATTCGCTCACCGAGGCGAAACGGTCCCTGTTGTAAGCGACGGTACGGTGCAGACCTACCGGCTGCGGCTGGATTTCTTTGGGTGGCGCCCACGACCTGAGGGATCGATCCGGCAGCTCGCCCTGTGGTTCGATCCCAGCGATCTGGCCAGCATCGACATCCTTTCCATTACACTGACCACGAAGGTGGCCAACTACGCCGAGACGGGCGCCGCCTCGCGCACGGAAATCCGCAACCGGATTCATCGGCAGGCTCTGTATACCCACACGCCGGGCAGCGTAGAGTATCGGGTGAAGGTCCCGGAAGGTGGTCGGCTGTTCTACCGCAATGGAGCCGACGAGTTGGTGGCTGCACAGGTCACTACAGGTCCAACGTTCACGGTGGGCCAGCAAGAGGTGCTGTTTTCCCTCGCCGGGTACTATTCCGGCAGGGGTCATCCTCAATACGACGTGACGCCCGACGATCAGCGATTCGTGATGCTGAGGTTCGGGGATGAGGAGAACGCCGAACTCGTCTTGGTCCTGAACTTCTTCGAGGAGTTGAAGGAGCGGGTGCCGAATTGAACCGTCAGGTCCCTTGGCTGCGCGTCTTCGTGGAAGGCGTGGTGATCGTCGGCTCAATCCTGCTGGCGTTCGGACTTCAGGCGTGGTGGGACGGCGTTCAGGCGCGTGCTACGGAGCGGAGCTACCTGCTCTCGCTCGGCGAAGAGTTCAGGCAGGCGCGTCCCCAACCAATGCGCGAACGGTCCCTTCGCTACGTCGCAGCCCTCATTGACCAAACGCAAGGCGAACGGCTTGATGAGCCCGACTCCTTGTACCGTTGGACCACAGGGCTGTCGCAGCAGATCGAGTTCGATCCACCGCGCGCTGTGTTTGACGATTTGGTGTCAGCGGGAGCGACGCAACTGATACGATCAGACAGCCTCCGACGGGCATTCGCTCGCTACTCGTCCCGGTTGGCTGCGTTGCGGTACGCTGACGCCCAGGCCTGGGCAACATGGGAGCAGAGAATCCAGCCATTCCTCGAGGGTCGAGTCCCACGATTGGAGCGTCTCCGAAACGGCGGGTTCGGGGCTGCCCCAGACCTTGGCGTCCCATTCGGGCCCTCGCGCCATGCGGCGCAGTGGGAGGAGGTGCTGCGCAGCGCTGGCTTCGAGGACATGCTCGTCGAAAGATGGATGCGCCTTCGGCTCGCTAAGCGTCGCTATGACGACATAGTCGAACTCTCCGAGGAAACCCTCCGCTTGATCGCCAAGGAATTGGAGGACCTTGGATAGCCACACGAGCGTGCACCTTGAGATCAAGTTTGAAGTGCAACACGCAAGGGGTTCATGGTCACAGGTCGCGGACCCGATAACGCCCGTCTAAGCGACGAGAGCCTCCACCCTACCCCTGATACCGAATAAACCCCGAAGACGCTCAGAACGCGAATACAGGCCCCTAGACGGCTTCTTGCGAGGTCAGCGAGAAGTTGAGCTTGCGCTTCCCGACCTGCGGATAGGATGTTGAGCGGGTCTGATTGTGGAGGTGTGCCTGTGTCCGATCTCGTCGCTCGTCTGAACGCTGTCCTTGGTCGCGCCGCCTCTCGAATCTTCCCGGTTACGGTGTTGAGCCTGGCCCTCGTGAGCTGCTCACGCTCGCCATCCGGCTCCACGGTGCTGACGGTCGACATGCCGTTGCATCTGGAGCAGCACCTAGACGCTGCCACCATCGTGGGCTCCGAAGTACCGGAGGACGTTCCGACCGTTATGGAGTGGCACTTCGACGAGCCCCAAGAAGATTGGAAGCCGGTGGTCCCGTGGAACCCAACGCACGATCCGGTCGAGATCACCCAGCTCGACGACGCGCTGCGAGTCACGTTTACGGACGGTACGAGGAATCAGTACGGCGGGCTGGATGGCGGCCTGGTTCTGGAGGTGCCCGATTGGAACTACGAGGATCTGGCTCATCTCGTGGTGCGTGCTCGCACCGCCGATGATGTCGGGGGCTTCAGGCTCGCCTTCAATCGACGTGAAGGGCCTGGGAGGGAGACACGCGGTACAGCCTACCCTGATCCTTTACACAATGGCCTACACTGATGGTTGACAGGTTCCTATCAACCAGGGTTCTGCAACAAGGAGAGCCCGATGGACTGGAACCGGTCGACCATGTACGAGCAAAGAGTACGCTTCATCCTCGAAGTGCAACAACGGACGTTCAGTTTCGCCGAGTCCTGTAGGCGCTACGGTATTAGCAGGACCGCGGGATACACCTGGTGGAATCGCTTCCGCGCAGAGGGATTCGAGGGACTTCAAGAGCGATCGCGCCGACCCCATCACTGCCCGCACGCCGTGGAGGAGCCGATCGTCGAACACGTCGTCGACCTGCGTCAGCGCTACGGTATGGGGATCACGCAAGATCCGTAAACTCACGAGCTGAGAAGTTTGGCTCGGCCCCAGTTCGCAGGACGATCGATCGCATCTTCGAGCGTCACGACCAGGGAAAAGTGACATCTACAGCCGCTACGTCGTGGGATGGATGGTGGCGGCGGGAGACGGCCTCCAGCAGAGCTGCCTGAAGCATGGCGTCCAGCCCCGGGTCCTGGCACTCGGATCGGGGAGCTCCAATGACGAGCCAATGCAGCTCAACTTCTCGCTGACCTCGGCGTGACCCGCTCGTTGAGCCGGCCTCAGGTGTCGGATGACAACCCGTTTTGAGTTCAAAACCTTGAAGTACCATCCCTCGTTTCCCGGACGGTCGGGGATCAGGGCCAAGCCAAGACGTTCTGTCGATCGTTCTTCCGCTGGAGCACCGCCATGGCGGCATCTCGCTAACCCCCGAGCAGGTCCACTTCGGGAACGCCGATCAGGTCATTGCCGGCAGGAAATCCGTGCTCCGCGAAGCATGGGCCGCTCATCCCGAACGCTTCGTCGCCGAAGCCCAAACCGCTCCCGGAGGCCGTCTTCATCAATCCTCCCATCCCTTCCCTCACCACACAGGACATTGCTCTCTAATTAATCCCGTAGAGTGTCCCATTGTCGTTGACAATGCGGTCTGGACCGTCGACTTCAAAGGGCAGTTCAAGATGCGCAACGGTCGCTACTGCTACCCCCTCACGATCCAGGACGGCTTCAGCCGGTTCCTGCTCGAGTGCACAGGGCTGTATTCCACGTCGATCGAGCTCGCCAAGCCTGTGTTCATCAGGACTTTCCGCGAGTTCGGTCTGCCCGCCGTCATCCGCTCCGACAATGGTACGCCCTTCGCTTCCATCGGCCTCGCTCGCCTCACACGCCTGAGTGCCTGGTGGATCCGCCTCGGTATCCGTCCTGAGACCATCGAGCCGGGTAAGCCGCAGCAGAACGGCCGACACGAACGCATGCACAGGACCCTCAAGCGTGAAGCCACTCGCCCGCCCAAGGCCAACCTCAGTGCCCAGCAGCGCCACTTCAACGACTTCCGCCACACATTCAATCACATCCGCCCCCACGAGGCGCTCGACGACGCTACTCCCCATTCCGTCTACCGATCGGCTCTTAGAGCCTACCCCGACGTCCTTCCGCCCATCGAGTACCCTGAGCACTTCGAGGTCCGTAAGGTCTCTACAAACGGAGCCATCCGCTGGCACTCGCGTTGGATCAACATCAGTTCGGCTCTGGGCAACGAGTTCATCGGGCTCGAACCCATCGGCCCCGCTCTGTGGCAGGTCTACTTCGGTCCCACTACCCTCGGGTGGTTTGACGAAGAACTCTTCGTCATTTTCGACACCCACGGTAACACAGGACGTAACCCAATCTGTTAACCATCAGCTGGCACACTTGTGTTAACCATCAGGTGCGCTGTTCACGCTTCCGCCAGTACTTCGAGTACGATGGCGAGCCGGTCACTGTTGTAAGTGACGGTACGGTGCAGACCTACCGGGCGCGGCTGGATTACTTTAGGGCTTCTCCACCGGAGGACCGATTCGGCAGATTGCCCTGTGGTTCAACCCCCGCGATCTGGCCAGCATCGACATCCTTTCCATCACACTGGTCCCGAAGGTGGCCAACTATGCCGACGCGGGTGCGGCCTCGCGCACGGAAATCCGCAACCGGGTCTATCGGCAGGCTGTGTATACGCACACGCCGGGGCGCGTGGAGTATCGGGTAAAGATCCCTGAAGGTGGCCGTCTCGACTTCGCGATGGGTGTCTTGCGTGAGGATGTGCCCGTGACCTTTCGGGTCACGGCGACCGCCGACGGTGCCGAAGGCAGTGAACCGACCACGCTGTTTGAGGAGCACTACGCGGCAAAGGAGACCTGGGGCCAGCGTTCGGTGGATCTGACCGACCTTGCCGGCCAGACGGTGACGCTCGGCCTCGAGGCCGATTCGGAAGCCGAAGGGCGGGTCGCTTTGTGGGGAGCGCCTACCGTGACGGGCGGCGGCCAGTCGTCTCTTCCCAACGTCGTCTTCTACGTCTTCGACGGCGGCGCAGCGGACTACATGAGCGTGTACGGCTACAACCGTCGCACGACCCCGGCCCTGGAGCGGCTGGCCCAGGAGGGCGTCGTGTTCGAGCGAGCGTATAGCAATTCCAGTTGGACACTGCCCTCGCCCGCCTCGTTCATGACTTCCCTACAGACAGTGTGACGGGGGGCTTGCTCGGCACCAACGTGAACCCGATACCGGCCGAGGCCGTGACCATGGCCGAGCACGTACACCGGGCCGGCTACCAGACGGCGGTGTTCACGGGGAACCCCAACGCCGGGACTCTGAGCGATCTCCAGCGTGGGGTCGATCTGTTCCGGGAGGACTGGGAGGACTTCTCGTACTTCGGTGGGAATAATCACAGGGAGTCCTCGACGTACCTGCACGAGGGATTCTGGAGCTGGCGGGAGGACTATCCCAGCCAGCCGTTTTGGGCGCACTTCCAGACGACTGACACGCATGAGGATTTCCCCGCCGTGGCTCCGTTTTCGGGGCTTTTTGTGAGTCCGGATCAGCTGGCGACGTGGCGCGTGTGGCAAGACTCCCTGGAGTCACTGGGCAACCACGGCGTCTACTCCGGGGCATGGGAGAAGTCTGGGCTGGACCGCGTGAAGTTCTTTGCCATGCACCAGGGCCTCTACGACGAAACCATGGCCCACAACGACTACCAGCTCGGGCGGCTGGTCGAACGTCTCAAGGCCTCAGGCGAATGGGAAAACACGTTGCTGATCATCGGGGGCGATCACAGCATTGAAGCGGCCATGGACGACATGGGCGTCGCGATCCAAGACTCGCTTCCTCCCCAATGGAGCCGGCCGATGTTCCGGCCCACGATCTCCAGGGTGCCTCTCATGTTTGTGTGGCCGGGTCACATCGAGGGAGGACAGCGGATAGCCCCTCCCGTATCGATGATCGACGTACTCCCCACCCTGCTCGACCTACTGGGGCTCCCCCCTGCCGAGATCGCACAGGGACAGTCGCTGGCTCCTCTGATGATGGGTCGAGAGGGATGGGAGCTGCGCCCGGTAATCTTCGACGAGTTCTACTCAGATGCCCAGAACGGAGAAGTGTCGGGCGTTATTGAGGTGGTGGATGGCCGCTGGGAGTGCGACGCTGGAGAGTGTCATGGCCGCTGGGGTGCGATGGAGATCAATGGGGGGAACCCCGGAGAGAACGAGGGGGAGTGGAAGCGCCCCTCCCCGCTGCTGCTCTACGACCTGTGGAACGATCCGATGGCGCTGTGGAGCCTGCACGAGGAACGGCCGGATCTGGTTGAGAAATACACTGCCTTTCTGGAACATCAGTTTGAGGCTCACATGGCCCTGTCTCAGTACTTCACACGATCCGGCGATGTTGCGTTGACGCCGGAGCAACTACAGACGCTCCGCACGCTGGGCTACATCCGATGAAGAGGACCGTGAGTGCTGGCGGAGTCTGCCTCGTCCAGAATTTCTTCGAGGAGTTGAAGGAGCGGGTGCCGAATTGAACCGTCAGGTCCCTTGGCTGCGCGTCTTCGTGGAAGGCGTGGTGATTGTTGGGTCGATTCTGATGGCGTTCGGGATTGAGGCTTGGTGGGACGGTCAACAGCTTCGGCGGGATGAAGCTCAGGCGCTCGGGGACCTGCATACCGAGTTTGCAGCCAACCTCGACGGGATTGAGCGTATCACGCGGAGGCACCGAACTCTGATCTCAGCGGGGACCCAGCTCCTTGCTATGACTAGGGACCGTGATGCGACCCCACCACGCCCTCAATTGGATACTCTTCTCTTCGCGTCCTTCGTGGACTACACGACCTACGACCCACAATCCGCTGCGCTGAGCGACCTCATCTCCTCGGGGCGACTAGGCCTGATCAGCGACGACACGCTCCGTATGGCCCTGGCCGACTGGCCAGCCGCGGTCGAGGACTTCATCGAGGAGGAGCGGCTGGTGGTCCGGCTTGTTGAGTCCTCTCTGCTACCCTACGTAACGGCGCGTGCAGCCACTGTTGACCTTTACCGTGCCTCCCGCGAAGCGTACGGATCATTCGCGCCGGGTCAACGCGATTCTGACCTCGCCGCGCTACTGGGTGCTCCGGAGTTTGAGAGTCATGTAGCCAATCGAGTTGCTCATGAGAGCCGCGCCCTCTACGAGCTTGAGATCATCCTCCGGCCACAAGTGGATATGATCCTGGAGCGGTTGGTGAGGGCCACTCGCTAACGTAGGTGAACAGCGCACCTGATGGTTGACACAATGGTGCCAGCTGATGGTTAACAGATTGGGTTACGTCCTGTGTTACCGTGGGTGTCGAAAATGACGAAGAGTTCTTCGTCAAACCACCCGAGGCCGTGATCGATTTCTTGATGCGGATGGGTCCCGCCACGAGCTGACCCGTGTTGCTCACGATGGCGATCACTGAATACGTTGCGTGTGCATCGATTCCTGCGACAAACATGGCTGGCCTCCTTGGGTTGGGTGCCGCAGGTCCTTGAACAAGCCCAGCGTAACGCCCCGCTCGAGTGAGGTCAGCCCTTCGCCTTATAAGATCAGAATCGCAATTCGTTCGAGCGCACTGGAGCTGAGGTTGTCAGAAGCGAGTTCGGGGATTCCGTTCAGAAGGGCCATCTTCGAGGGTGCGGTCATCCTCGTCCTCATACTCCTGATCGGAGTGTCATGGGGGTGCTCGTCTGATGCCACGGGACCACCGGACGCGCCGGTCGGCGGCGGCGAGGAAACGCCACTGCATGGTCCAGAGAACCCTGCCCTAGTCGGCGACACGCTAACCCTCTCGAATATCACCGGACTGCGCGGCGGTAACCGGGCTACCATCCGTCTCACGTACCTTGGTCATGTCGCGGGCGCCGCGGCGCTGGACACGGTGATGGCGGCCAACCAATTCAACGAAGAGCCACCGGCGGGCTTCGAGTATCTACTGGGCCGCTTTTGGGTGGAAATCGTCCAGTTGGCCGACCCGGGTATCGCGTTCCGTATGTGGGACGGACACTGGGAATCCGTGTCGGGGGCAGGGGTGATCCATGAACAGCCACTATTTGGAGTCTGCTGTCTTGAGGAAGTGCTTGATGGGGAGGGGTTCAGGGGCAGGTCATGGGAGGGGTGGGTGCCGTTCTTTGTCTTGCCATCTGACGAAGGAGTGCTAGGCACCTACCAGCGACTGGTCTGGTTCAAACTGCGTTGAAGGCGAGGGGACTACATGACCGCCCTTCTCATTGAGCAAAGCGAGGTTCTTCTCACAGATCTAGACAGTCTCCTCGTGGATCTTGATAGGGCCATGGCACGATAGGCCATGTGCGATCGGCGCTCCCAGGGGCTCGTGTCTCTGATTGAGCGTGTCATCTTTGAAGACGCCTTTCGTTCAGCCCGTTATCGTCAACAGTTCGACATGGCGACGGACTTGATCACCCTTCTCCAGGGGGAAACTGCGCACGGTTCAGCCTAACACCATCACGAAGGACCGGGTCAAGTAGTCCTGAGCATCCCGCTCGCGCGTTTCGCTTGCGGTCACCATCTTAGGCGCGCAGCAGAATCGCAATCCGTTAGAGAGCCGCTGCCTGATGGAAGTGCCATGAGCCAAACGCCCGAGAGTCGTCGGTGGAGAAAGCTGGTCGGAGAAGGGCTCCTCATCGTCTTCAGCATTCTCCTGGCATTTGGGATCGAGGCGGGGTGGAGCCAACGAGGCGAACGCCAGGCCGAGGTCGAGGCTCTGCAAGGGCTAAGTGACGACTTCGTCGAGAGCCTGGAACGACTCACATCGGTCGGGTCAGACCACGTCGAGGTGCGAGACGCTTCGGTCCGGCTGCTCGCGATGACGGGGCCTGACGCCGACCAGACCGTGTCCGACCTGGTCATGGACACCTTGGTTATGGCGTTGATCGCCTACCCTAAGGTGTTTCCCGTTACCGCCACGTATGACGCTCTGATCGCTTCCGGCCGAATCCAACTCCTCGAGAGTGCAGCACTGCGTCGAGAGTTGGCGCGCTGGGCGACGGCGGTCGTAGACCTCCGGGAGGAGGAGCGAGATGCGTTCAGATAAATGGACGAACGTCTGCTGCCCTATCTGTTCGATCAGCTCCTGCGTCCGCATCTCTAGGTGGAAGTGAACTTCTTTGTCCACATCCTCACCGATGGGAAGATCACCGACATCGGGCCGATCGGAATGGAAACGCCGGTGCATGGTGCGCCGTCCGTGGCGTGGAGAACCCGGGACATGGCCTCGACGTAACGCCCCCAGTCGCGTAATTCACGCTCGAGGTGGCCGCGGCCGCCCTTGGTAAGCGTATAGAATTTCGCCTCGCGGCCCGTATCGGTGAGCCCCCACTTGGTTTTCACCAGGTCCTTCTTCTCGAGCCGTCTCAGCGCCGGGTAGAGCGCTCCCTCTTCCACGGTGAACACGTCTCGAGTGCGGAGTCGAATCGCTTTGGAGATGCCGTATCCATGTAGGGCCTCCCAACTCAACGTCTTCAGGATGAGCACATCCAGGGTTCCCTTGATCAGCTCCACACGCATACTCCCGGTTGGCTTCACCCTCTGCACATCGGGTAAAGATCTTATGCATAAGAATCATAGGGGTCTGTCCAGTAGAGATAGACGGGAAAACACGCCCAAAGGTTGCAGCGGGATTGCGTCTCACGGTTGGACAGGGGAGTGTACTAGCTTCCGAAGTGCCGAAATTGAGGAGGTGGTCATGCGTGGTTCATCGGTTTGTGTCGCGGCCTTGATGGTGCTTATGGGTTGTCATGCACCCACCGGTCAGCCGGATTTTTCGGCTGTCTTCGACGGGTCGGGTGGGCGCTGGGTCGACCTCAGCTACGCGTACTCGCAGGAGACGATCTATTGGCCGACGGCGGATGGATTCCAACTGGAGGAAGTGGCTTACGGCGAGACGGAGGCCGGGTATTTCTACAGTTCCTACAACGTCTCGACCGCTGAGCATGGCGGCACACATCTGGACGCCCCCATCCACTTCTTTCGCGGCGGTATGGCTACGGACGAGATCCCTCTGAATCGGCTGATCGCTCCGGCCGTCGTGGTGGACGTGTCTTCCCAGGCGACCCCCGACTATCTGATCTCCACCGGCGATCTGGAGGCGTGGGAGGCCGAGCACGGCCGGATTCCCGACGGCTCCATACTGCTCCTCCGGACCGGATGGGGTGAGCGTTGGCCCGACCGTTTGCGCTATCTGGGTACGGAGCGAACGGGTCCCGACGCGGTGCCCGAACTCCACTTTCCCGGAATCCACCCGGATGCGGCCCGTTGGATCACCGAGCAGCGTGAGGTCGCTGCGGTGGGTATCGACACGCCCAGCATCGACTATGGACAATCCACGGGCTTCGAGACGCACGTGATTCTCTACGGCTCCAACACTCCTGGCTTCGAGAACGTAGCCAACCTGGGTGCGGTCCCCGAGACAGGGGCCTTTGTAGTCGCCCTTCCCATGAAGATCGCCGGTGGCAGCGGTGGCCCGCTACGTATTGTGGCGTTCGTTCCCTCCGCTTCGGACGGATCGTGATCTATCTTCAGGAGCAACGCACGCTACCGAAGGAGCTTACAACGTGATCTCGCCGGGGAAGGGCCTGTCTCAAGTTCGTATCTCCCGGCTCGTCGATGGACGCCTTCTTGAACGCAAAGACGTCGTCGCCGTCGAGGAGCCTTTGGAGATTCGCGTGGAGTACACACGCGACGGGACTCGACAGATGTCGGCGATCTCCGTGACCATGCGTACCCCTGGGAGTGACTTCGAACTGGCCGCCGGTTTCCTGTCGGGCGAGCGAATTTTGCACCACCGAGACCAGATATCGGGAATCAACTATTGCCAAGGGGACGAGCCTCAGACGTACAACATCGTTCAGGTCAGCCTGCGTCCGGAGACACCGTTCGATCCCGAGTCGCTCTCCAGGAACTTCTACATGACCTCGAGTTGTGGAGTATGTGGCAAGGCCTCCCTGGAAGCGGTGGAGGTCGGGGGATGTGAGCGTCTGCCCGACGAGGGACTGAAGGTGCCTGCCGAGGTGCTCACCGGTTTGCCAGAGATCCTACGGGCCGAGCAGGGCCTCTTCGACCGTACCGGGGGGATTCATGCCGCCGGGCGTTTCGACGAAACGGGGCGGCTAGTGTCCCTCAAAGAAGACGTCGGCCGGCACAACGCCGTCGACAAGATCGTCGGCGAGGCGTTCCTCGCGGGAGAGCTGCCTCTGGCCCGAACCGTCCTCGCGGTCTCGGGCCGTTCTTCCTTCGAGATCATGCAGAAGGCCGTGGCAGCGGGCATTCCAATCGTCGCGGCGGTCGGTGCTCCGTCCAGCTTGGCCGTGGAGTTCGCACACAATTTCAACATGACCCTCCTCGGCTTCACTCGGGCAGAGGGCTTCAACATCTATGCGGGCTCGGAGCGTGTTGCGGGGTGAGCGAGGCTGACGAGCTCTTCGGCGTCGTCCTAGCGGGAGGTGCGAGTCGCCGGTTCGGTCGTTCGAAAGCATTGGCCGAGATAGGCGGGGCGCCGTTGGCCGGACGGAGCGTGGACGCGTTGCGCTCGGCCGGCCTTCCCGTAGGCATCGTCAGCGCGGACGAGTCGGTCGGGACGACGCTGGGTGTTCCTTCGCGCCCGGACATCGAGCCGGGATTGGGCCCCCTGGGTGGTCTTTGGACCGCCCTGGAATGGGCGTGTGAGCGAGGCGAATCTGCGGTCTTTCTCCTCGGGTGTGACATGCCCCTGGTCAGCGCTGAGGTGATTCGGCTGATCATCGGTCGGGCGGGACAGGCGCTCGCCGTGGCTCCGGTGGGTGCAGGCGGCCTCCAGCCGCTGTGCGCGCTCTACCGAACGGCCTGCCTACCGGAGGTCGAGAGGAGGATTCGCTCAGACGATCGCTCTCTACACGGGTTCCTTGCGGCCATGCAGGCTGAGCAGGTGAGTGAGCGCGAAGTCGCTGCCCTCGCGGACCCCGAGACGGTCTTCTGGAACGTCAACACCGAGGCCGACGGGGAGCGGGCGGCAGAGTTGCTCGCGGCGAATCCAAGGATCGGGCGATGACGGAGCGTCGACCCGAAGCCTCAGTTCAGCCGACGGGGGTTCAGCCGCCGGGGGTTCAGCCGCCCGTTGTGAGCGTGATCGGCTTCAAGGACAGCGGCAAGACCTCGGTGGCCGTCGGACTGGTCGCGGCGCTGGAACGACGCGGGCGCAGGGTCATGGTCGTCAAACACGGCCACGGCTTCACGATCGACACACCCGGTACCGACTCATGGCGACTCCGCCACGAGGGTCGGGCAGCCCGTGTGGTGCTGGCCGGTCCCGACGACCTGGTGGTGATGGGGGAGTGGGGGCCCGAGGGTGAACCCCCACTCGAAGAGGTGGTGAGCCGTTTCGTTTCCGATGCCGAGATCGTCGTGGTGGAAGGCTACAAGGAGGCTTCCGTTCCCAAGATCGAGGTTCACCGGCCCGAAGCGCATCCCCGGCCTATCTACCGTGCCGATGGAGATGGGGCGGAGTTCTACTTGGCCCTGGTGACCGACGCGGTCGGCCTCGAGTTACCGATCCCCGTGCTGGACTTGAATGCGCCGGACCTATCTGAGCGTCTGGCCGACCTGGTAGAAGCTTCTCTGCTCGCTTAGAGTCGGGCCGAAACACCTCTGACAGAACACTAGGCCATCGGGCGCGACCCGATGTCAGGGTGCGCCAGCATGAAGTCCACCAAGCGGGGGAGGTATTCGTCGAACCGGGGGGGTCGTAGACCGCTCCCCTCCAGAGCCTTTTCGGTGGACGCGGTCTAGTAGAGCGTGGGGTGCGTGAAGTAACCCAGGGCTCCGGACGGAATGCCGGTCCAGCGTTTGACCCCGGGCACCCGGAGGGTTGCCCAGTCCGCCAACCGGTGGGGAAGGCGCACTCGCACAATTCGTCGGTCGGTGAGACGCCCCATGAGGTCGATCACTTCGTGAGCAGTGTATGGAGCAGGATCCGCAAGATGAAACGTGCTCCCCAGGGTGTCTGGTCGGGCGGACAGGTAGTCGATGGCCTTCGTGACGAAGTCTCGAGGTACGAAGTTGACCCGCGCCCCGCCGCCGCCCAGAACGGGCACAAGGGCGATTTTTCTCTGCCTCAAGATCAGCCTCAGCACGAAGTAGGGTCCGTCATACTTTTGGGTCGCTCCCGAGTCGGAATCTCCGACCACGGATGCCGGTCGGTAAATAGTCACAGGACCTCCGCCAACGGCCCACGCGCGCACCGCATCTTCCGCCATGAACTTGGATTCTTCGTAGACGTTGTTGAAGGACTGGCCGACGTCTAGGTCCGCCTCATGGAACACTCCGGGGTGCCTGCCACTCACATAACACGTGCTCACGTAGTTCGCGCGTCGTAGGTTCGTGCATTCGTCCAAGAGCCGGAGCACGTTTCGCGTGCCCGTGACGTTGACCGAGAGGGCCCGGCTCCGTGGCATATCGAGATCGTAGATCGCTGCTAGGTGAAAAGCGTGATCCACGGAGACGAGCCATTGGGGTGAGCCGAGCCCGAGACCGGGTCGGGTGATGTCTCCCTCGACCAATTGGACGCGCTCAGAGATCTCCGGGCCGAGTTCTTGCAAAGCACGTTGGGCCGCGGGGCTGAACGCAGGTTGGAAAAGACAGTGGGCCCGGGCCTCGATATGCCGGGTCAGAAGTCGCGACAGAAGCTTGCTTCCCAGGAATCCGGGGAACCCGGTGAAGAGGATATGCTCCATGAGTCGAAGGATATCCCGTAGTGCGTGCTCGGGCACCAGGTGGCAACGGCAGAGGAGCGTCGATGCCCTCTAGCGGCGAGCCACGGGTAGGCCGGTCCGGATGGATACTCTCCTTGGGAGTGTCCTTTGTGGCGCTGCTGTCCCTCGCCTTGATGCCGTGGTTTCTCGAGCGGCAGCAGGCCGACCTCGCCCGAGATATAGACGTCTTCTCCGAGGCACGGCCACTCATCCCCGAGATCGCCCTCTCCCACTCCAATCAGATGATGCGTGTGGAGCAGTACGTGGCCTCGGGCGACTCGACGTTCCTGGGACTTTACCGCGAGGACCTCGAAAAGGAAGCCTTGCGACTGGATGAGCTGGAGCAGGTGATCGGCGAGATGCCGTCCGCGTTCTCCTACCTGAGGGAGCTCACTCAGCTCGAGATGCGGATCAGCGATTGGCAAGTGCTGCACGCACCTCTCATGGAAGGTGGAGTGATCGGCATTAGTCCCGAGGAATTCGGAGAGAGATTGGGGGACGATCGGGCGCGCTATGAAGCCGTGCGCTCTGACACCCGGGCGTTCGAAGACCGCCTGATCCGTGACGCGGCATCGGCATCGATACGGTGGGATCGGCAGGCTCTCATCCAGCTCTGGGTCACCGTCGGCACCATCGCCCTGGCGGTCGTGGGAGCGCTAGCGATGGGCATGGTGGGCTACCGGCTGCAAGAGCTGGTTCAGAACGAGACCCGGCGACGCCAGGAGACGGTGGCGGCCCGTCGCGGACTCCGTGCGGTCCTAGGAGGGACCGGTGATGTGCTCGTGGGTCTCGATCTGGATGGCCGTTGCACGTTTCTGAACGAGGCCGGCGCCGAGCTGTTGGGATATTCTCCCAGAGAACTACGGGGTCAGTTGGTCCATCCACTGATCCATCATACGCGACCCGACGGCACCCCTCACCCGGCAGACGAATGCCCCGTGCGCACGTCGCTCGCAACCGGTGAGACGATCCGTGTTCTCGACGATGTCGTCTGGCGCAAGGACGGGTCCTCGTTCCCTGTACAACTCAGCGTGAGCCCGATGAAGGATGGCCTCGAGGTTGGAGGCGTCGTGTTGACCGTCACCGACATGACGGAGATGCGCGAGGCTGAGCAGGCGTTGCGCGCGGCCGTCCGGGCCCGAGACGAAGTCCTGGCCGTGGTCTCGCACGATCTGAGGAACCCCGTGGGAACGATCGCCGCCGCCGCCGAGCTTTTGGCCGATGTCCCGCTACCGGCCGAGGCGCGCAGCGAGCACCTCGAAATCATCCACCGGGCCGCGCACCGTATCAACCGCCTGATCCAAGATCTCCTGGATGTCGCTCAGATCGAAGCGGGGCAACTCTCCGTTTGGCAGAAGCCCGTGGAGACTGGTGAGATGCTCGACGAGGCCGTTGCGTCGGCGCGGGCACGGGCGGATGAAGAAGCCGTGCGCCTACGTGCCGAGATCGAGCCGGGGCTCCCGCAAGTGGAAGCGGATCGTGATCGGATCCTCCAGGTAATGTCGAACCTTATCGTGAACGCTCTGAAGTTCACCCCGGAGGGCGGGGACGTGATCGTCACGGCTTCGGGTTCCGATGGAGGGGTGCTTGTGGCGGTGAGCGATACGGGCCCCGGGATCGAGACCGAGATGCGCGAGCACCTGTTCGACCGTTTCTGGAAGGGCCATCGCACCGCTGGAGGGGGTGCCGGCCTAGGCCTCGCGATCGTGGAGGGTATCCTGGCGGCCCACGGTACCCGAGTTCAGGTCGAGACCGAGGTAGGGGAGGGGAGCAGGTTCTCCTTCGTGCTACCGCTCCTGAACCCGAGTGCCTCACAGGAGTTGCGCACCACCGAGGCGTAGTCCGGGTCCAGAGTCAGTCGAACGTCATCACCGGCCGTATAGGGCTGGTTGGTCGGCAGCTGCACGGTGAGCGTCCGGTGCCCGCCAGCGCTGGTGGGAATCTCCACTTCGGCCTCTACGTTGCTTCCCGTAAAGGTCGTGGATGTGATCTTACCGTGGAGCATCCCGTGCTCAGAAGGCTCGAAGCCCTCGGGCCTTACGGCGACCATCACCGGCGCACCGTCCGGTAGGCCGGAACGGTCGACGCGACAAAAGGACCCGAAGTCGGTAAGCACACACCCGTCGACGCCCTGAATCAGGCCCTTCAACAGGTTGGTCCGACCCACGAAGGTCGCCACGAAGATGGACTCCGGATGCTTGTAGATCTCCTGCGGGGTCCCGATCTGCTCCATACGCCCCTGGTTCATGACCGCGACCCGATCCGAGATGGCCAGAGCGTCCCGCTGGTCATGGCTCACGAGCACACAGGTGATGCCGGCGGCGCGGAGGCTCCCCACGACCTCGTCCCGCACGTTGTCGCGCAGGTGGGCATCGAGATTGCTGAAGGGCTCATCCATGAGCACGACGACGGGCTCCGGGGCGATGGCTCTCGCCAGAGCAACGCGCTGCTGCTGTCCGCCGGAAAGCTCGTGCGGATACCGGTCGAAATGATGGGATAGGTCCAGGAGTCGGAGCACGTCACGAGCACGTTGGGGCCGGTCGGACGCGCGACGGCCGTGCAGTCCGAACATGACGTTGTCTCCCACGGTGAGGTGGGGAAAGAGCGCATAATCCTGAAAGACCATTCCGACGCCGCGATTCTCCGGCGGGACCCAACAGCCGTTGCCCGACACTGACCGGTCGAGAATCCTGACCTCGCCCTGGTCGGGCGCCTCGAAGCCCGCGATGAGCCGGAGTGTGGTCGTCTTTCCACATCCGCTCGGGCCCAGGAGCGTGAGAATCTCGCCTTGGCGTACGTCTATCGACACATCGACCAGGGCCTTGACGGGGCCCGGCCAATATCGCTTGCTCACGTTGTTGAGGTCGATGACCGGCATGGTGCGATCGCGGTTGAGAATCGTTTTCAACTCCTATCGATGGTAGCGGATCTGGGGCGGGAGTTCAACGAGGCGGCGCCAGAAGTGTGCGTGCGCTCTCGACCGGATCGGGCCCGTGGCTACCGGATTCACCCCGCTCAGTGCGAGGGAACTTCGTGCTCGGCGGCCAGGGTGTGGTAGTCCTCTAGTTCTTGCGTCCTACGGTCCACACTCCACTCGAGCTCTGCGGCCATGATGTCAGCCGCGGCTTCGGCCGCCGCGAGCCCGAAGTTCTCGCTGAACAGAAGCAGGGCCGCCCGTCGGTCCATAAAGTCCGTGAGCGTCCGGGCCATCTCATTGGTCACCGCGTTCCGGGCCTCGGCTCTGATCGCAGGTACGTCTGGATGAAGCGGCCTCAGCCATGATGGGTCATCGACCGCCAAGGCGATGAAGTCGTCCAGCTGTCTGCCGTAGAGCCAGCAGAGGCGCTCGACGGTCGCCGGCGCGACGCCCATTTCCGCAAGGCTCCGACCACGGGCCGCGTGGAACGCCTGCATCCCCTCGGGTCCCACTTCCGCCCCTGGGAGCGGCACGGTCGCGGTACGCTCCGGCAGCCCCGGGGCCGGGCCCAGCTCGGCGTCGGCAATCGCAAGAATCCTGTGAGCCATAGTCCGGTACGTGGTGAGCTTGCCACCCGCGATGCTGATCAACCCGGGAGGCGAGTGCCACACCGCGTCCTCGCGTGAGGTGTTGCGCGTGCTCTTTCCTTTCTCCCGGATGAGAGGCCTCACGCCAGCCCATGTCGCCAGCACGTCGTCCCCGGTGAGGTGCTGGTCGGGGAAGCAATCCTGGACCATACCGAGAACCTCGTTCACGTCGGCGCTCGTGGCGCGCGGCTGGTCCAACGGGCCGTCGTACTCCGTGTCTGTCGTACCCACGTAGACGTAGTTCAAGCGCCGCATGGCGAGTCCGCGCTTGCCGTTGGTGGCCCGAAGGAACGTCGCCCCAGATATGGGAAGTCGATCGGCACGAAGCAGAATGTGGATGCCCTTGCTGGGAACGAGCGGGTGCTGGGTCTCGATCCCTCCCGCGGTCAGCACCTCCTCGCACCACACCCCGGTGGCGTTCACGGTCACGCGGGCCGAAACGTTCACGACCGTGCCTTCCAGCGTGTCCGTCACCTGGCACCCCATCACCCGGCCATCCTTCATCTTCAGTGGGCCGGCCCGGGCGTGATTGACGACCAGTGCTCCGTACTGGGCGGCGGACTGCGCGTTCTCCAGGGTGAGGCGGGCGTCGTCGGTGATGTACTCGAGATAGCGTACCCCTCCTTTGAGTCGCTCCCGGAGTCCGGGAAGCTGCTGGCGCACCTCTTCGGGAGAGAGGTTGGTGTGCTTGTCTTTTCCGTCGGTGCTTGCCAGGTAGTCGAAGACGGCCAGCCCGGCTCGGATCTTCATGAGACTCTCGCCCTCAAAGACCGGATACATGAACGCCAGGGGGTGCACGAGATGCGGGGCGATGGTGCGGAGAACTTCCCGCTCCTGTGCCGCCTCTTTCACGAGAAGGAAGTGTCCGTACTCCAGATAGCGCACCCCTCCGTGCACGATCTTCGAGGAGCGACTCGAAGTTCCGAACCCGAAGTCCTCTTTCTCTACGAGCCCGACCTTCCAACCCCGCAGTGCCGCATCACGAGCGATTCCACAGCCGGTGATGCCACCGCCGATGATCAGAAGATCGAGGCGCTCTCGGCCCAGATTGACGAGGGCCTCCCGACGTCCTGAAGAGCCGGAAAAGGGGGAGGAGGACATCAGGCGATGATCGTCAGGCACCGGCCCAGGCGAGGAGTGTCTCGACCTGGTCCGTCGTGAAACGTGTGACTCCCCCGTCTGCCAGGCGGGTCGCCTCTGCCGGATCGTTGACCGTCCATACAGCCACGTCGATTCCGGCCTCTCTCGCCCGCGCGACGGTCGAAGGATCTTCGAGGGCCAGGTCGTGATTCAGGTCGAGGATGGCCCTCGGGTCGTCTTCGGCCCGCTCCAACCCCTCGTCGAAACGATCCGCGGTGTCGACGATGAATCCGATGGCCAGGGCCGGCTCCTGGCCGCGAATACGATCCAAGATGTTCCAGTCCATACTGATAAAGGTAGTCAGTTCTAGCAGACCGGCCTCGCGCACCAGTCGGACCATGCGGTCCAGGTCCTCGAGCTCTCGGAACCCCTTTACCTCGGGATAGATGCGATCGACACGGCCCTTGAGCGCCTCCAGCGCCTCTGCCAGAGACGGTACCTTCTCTCCCGCGAACGCGGCCGAGAACCACTTGCCCGCGTCCATTGCCTGCAGTTGTCCCAGCGTTCGGCGTCGGACCGGCCCCACTCCGTTGGTGGTGCGGCCGAGGTTCACGTCGTGGAACAGTACCGGCGTCCCGCATAAGGCTACATGCAGGTCGAACTCGACGGCGCGGGCGCCGGCGGTCAGCGCCGCCTCGAGGGAAGCCAGGGTGTTCTCGGGTGCAACGGCGGAGTAGCCGCGGTGACCGATGATCTCGAGTCCAGGAGCCGCGCCGGCGTCTCCGGATTCTGGCCCTGCTGGTGCCTCTGAGCCTCTCGAATCAGGCTCGAAGGCACCTTCCAGCATGTTATTCTCCCGCGCCCCCGGAGGGCAACCGAGCCGGATCCTTCGGCGATGACCGTAACTCCTGTTGGAACTCGCCCATCTCTACCAGCCGATGGACGTTCGATTCGATGGACTCGATCTGCTGCTCCATGAGCGCCATTCTTCGCTCCAAAATGGACACGGCCTCATCACTGCCGCGCCCTTCGAAGAGGCGACTCAAGGCCTCCACAGTCGGCTTGAGTGCAACCCTGGCCGTGATCCCCAGCACCGGAATGAGCACGACGGCGATTCCCATGAAGACGGCCAGGAGCGCCGTCAGGTCAATGGGCATGATCGGTGGACCCTGGAGAAGGACCGGTGACGCGAATAGCATGAGTGACCTCTACGCCGTACGAGTTATCATCAGCAGGTGTCGAATGGATGGACCTGGCTCACCGCCGACGCAAGGCGGTGGCGTTCCAACCCCCAGGGGGTGGGAGATGTCCAAGTGTTTGGAAGAGAAACCCCGAACCGGTAGTGAGAGTTGAGCAACTTGGCCGCGCGAGCCACGATGAAGGTTGAGGGTAACGACGTAACCTTGGCCGCGAACGGAGATCCGGCCGCTTTCGAGCGACTGTATCACACGAGCGTGTCCAGGATTCACAGCCTTGCTCGGCGGATGGCGGGGGACGATGTCGCGGATGATCTGACGCAGGAGGTCTTCATCCGTGCCTGGCAGAAATTACCGACGTTCAGAGGTGAATCGGCCTTCGGGACCTGGCTGCACCGGCTGCCGGTGAACTTGATCCTGACGCGGAGGGAGAGCCTCCGGAAGCGGGAGTCGAGGCAGGGCGGGGGGCAGGAAATGCTGGAGCGCATGTCAGGGCGGCAGGGCATACCCGGATTCGGCCTGGATTTCGACAGGGCGGTCGGGGGGCTACCCGAGGGGGCGAGAGAGGTGTTCGTTCTCTACGACGTGGAAGGATACAGCCATCAGGAAATCGCGACGCGCATGGGGATCAGCACCGGGACCTCGAAGTCCCAACTCCACCGCGCTCGCATGATGCTGCGGAAATTTTTGGATTGATGACGAAGGGGATCAGGGCACGGTAAGCCGACCCAAGGAAGAGACCCATGACGGAAAAACATTACACCGACAGACTGTCGGATTATCTGAACGATGACTTGCCCGAGGCCGAGCGCCTGGAGGTCGAGGCTCACCTCTCCGGATGTGGGGAGTGCCGAGCGCTGCTCGAGGAGTTGCGGGCCGTGGTCGCCAGAGCCGGTGACCTAGAGGACTCTCTTCCGGAAAGCGACCTGTGGACGGGTATCGCTCAGGCCATCCGGACCGCGCCGCAGGAAGACGACCAGGTCATCGACCTGTCTGCCCGGCTGGCGGGCTCGAATCCAGTTGAGGTCGATCGCCGGGTCAGGCTCACGGTGTCCCAGTTGGTTGCAGCGAGCGTCATCATGATGATGGCTTCGGGTGCCATGGCCTGGTCGCTACGGCCGGTCTCTCAAGGCCCCGGTTCCGTCGGTGATGTGCAGCCCGCCGTGGTGCTGCCGGCCTCGCTGGCCGACCGGCCGAGCCTGACCGGCTACACACAGGAGGTGGCACAGTTGGAGGCCCTCGTGGCCGAACATCGCGATGAGTTGGCTCCGAATACGGTGCGTATTCTCGAGAAGAACCTGGCCATAATCGACCGGGCCATCGAGGAGTCGAGCGTGGCGTTGGCCGCGGACCCGGGCAACGAGTACCTGCTCGAGCATCTGGGGCGCGCCTTTGAGCGAAAGGTCGACTACCTCCGAGATGCTTCTGACATCTCGGGTTGGGTGACGGGCTGAGTGACGACCATGCTTACGGCGCTTATTGCGGGTTTTATGGCGGTCGCTCCGCCGCCGCCCGACACCACTTTGTCAGTCCGGCGTGGAGATGTGATCGTCATCGAAAACTTTTGGGGTGACCTCGACGTACAGACGTGGGACCGGTCGGAGGTGAGCATCGAGTTCGAGGAGCGGCGCGGTGCTCCCATCGACATTGATCGCACGGGCGGCCGCATCGAGGTAAGGGCCTCTGATCGGAAGGGAAGGGATCGGCATCGGTCCTATGTGGTATCGGTGCCGGCCTGGCTCGATGTGGAGATTCGGGGGAGGGAGTTGAACGTGACGGTGGAAGGGCTCGAGGCAGCTCTCGAGGTGACGACCAGGGAGGGAGATATCTTCGTGCGAGATCACAGGGGCGAGGTGGTGGCAAGAACCCTCGAGGGCTACATGGAGGTGAGGCGGTCGAGCGGACGCTTCGACCTCACGTCGTTGGACGATGACGTGAGCCTCTACGACATCGAGGGAGAGGTTTATGTCGACGCCAATGACGGAGACATCGAGCTCGTGGACGTCGATGCGGAAACCGTGATTGCCAACACGGTGGACGGCCACATCGACTTTTCCGGGGTGGTGCACCCCGACGGCGAGTACGAGCTGGTCACTCATGACGGTGACATCACGTTCGCGGTTCAGAGTGACGTGGAGGCCGACGTGTCGGTCGCCACCTACGACGGGGAGTTCGAGACGGACTTCCCGATCATGCTTCAAAGGCTCGAGAGCGGTAGAGAGTTGAGTTTCGCTTTGGGTGGAGGCGGGGCCCGGGTGCGACTGCAGGCATTCGACGGGGCCATTCGTCTCAGGCATAACAACAGCCGTACACCCAACAGATGATTGAAGCGATGACAGTTGAAGCGATGACATTGAAGCGATGACGTTGAAGCGATGACATTTGAACGGGGAGCGCCCGCCCTTCGGGTTGGCGCATGGCGAGAACGGGTCAAGGAGGAAGAATGAAGGGTGTGAATCGGATGGCGGCTGTCGCCGCGATTGTGGCCGCGGGGGTACTCACCATTGCCCAGGCGCGGAGTGGGAACGCGATGTCGAGCGGATTGCTAGGCGGATCGAGGGTGGTAGCGCATAGGGCCGAGAGGGTTGTTATGGCCATCAGCAACAAGGTGGTTGGCTTCTTCGATGGTGACGAGGGCCGGCACGTCCATGTAGACGTCGACGTCAGGGCCCGGGACACTGGAGCCCAGCAGGTCGGCGACTTCACCTGGCACGGTGCCGCCTCGACAGGCGAGTCCATCGAGGTCAAGGGCGTGAACGGTGACGTGATCGCCGAGCTGGCCGATGGCTCGGAGATAGAGGTACGTGCCGAGAAGACCGCCCGACGGAGCGACCCGGACGACGTTCGCATCGAGGTCATCGAGCATTCCGGGGGGGTTACCCTGTGTGCGGTGTACCCGTCGTCGCGGGGAGAAGAAAACTCCTGCGAGCCGGGTTCCGGCGGTCGCAACAACGTCCGTAACAACGACGTGCAGGTGACCTTCTACGTGAAGGTGCCCGCAGGTGTGGAGTTCCGCGGTCGGACCGTGAACGGTGACGTCGAGGTGCGGGACCTCTCCTCCGACGTGAGCGCACATACGGTAAACGGCGACATCGAGATCGCCACCACGGGTTTTGCCGAAGCCAACACGGTCAACGGTTCCATCGAGGCGGCCATGGGCAGCTTCGACGTGGAGCGGGGTTTGAGCTTCTCCACGGTGAACGGGAGCATCTCACTCGACGTGCCCGACGATATCGACGCCGATGTCGACGCCAAGTGGGTCCACGGAAGCCTCGAGGCCGATCTCCCACTCAAGCTCGTGGGGCGCTTGTCCAAGCATGCGGCGCAGGGTGCTCTGGGCCAGGGCGGGCCGGAGCTGAACCTCAAGACCGTCAACGGTTCGATCCACATTCATTAGAAGGCTGTATGACTTCAACAGCCTCGTGAACCACAAGAGGATCAAGAGGATACTGGTGATGAACGATATGAAAACAAGAAGCGTGCTCCGTCGCTGGATGATGGCGGCTGCCGCTCTCCTGATCACGGCACCGGCGGCTGCCGGGCAGAGCTCTCAAGAGTTCCGCCTGTCGGGTCGAGATGTGGCCGTCTACAACCTGGCGGGCGAAGCTCGCATCGTCCGGGGACAGGGGTCTGACGTCGTGGTCCGGGTTACGAGCCTGGGTAGCGACGCGGGCCAACTCGACATCGAGGTTGGCCGTGTAGATGGAGCCGAGGCTTTACGTGTGATCTATCCCGAGGACCGGATCATCTATCCCGAGCTCGGGCGCGGATCGAGCAGCACCGTGCGGGTGAACCGTGACGGCACCTTTTACGGCGGAGGTCGTCGTGGAGGGGACCGGGTGGAGGTCCGAGGTTCCGGTCGTGGGCTGGAGGCCTACGCCGATCTCGAGATCGAAGTGCCGGCCGGAAAGGACTTCGCTCTGTACCTGGCCGTCGGTGCCACCGACATCCGCGGCGTAGAAGGCGACTTCATTATCGATACCGGCTCGGGCCAGGTCACGGCGCAAGACATCGTGGGGTCGTTGAGCATCGATACCGGTTCGGGCCGAGTGTCCGTTCTCAGGGTCGACGGTGATGTTCTGGTCGATACCGGGTCCGGGCGTGTCGAGATCGAGGATGTGCGGGGCGGCCAGATCAACGTGGATACGGGGTCGGGCGGCGTTACCGGCATGAACCTGACGGCTGTGACGGTCCGGGTGGATACCAGGTCCGGGAGTATCGAGTTGGAGCAAGTGAGGTCGGAGGATGTCTATCTCGACACCGGCAGCGGTAGCATTCGGGTGGAGTTGATGGAGGACGTGGAGAATCTGATGGTCGACACCGGATCCGGTTCCGTCACGGTGTGGATGCCCGAAGGAGTTGGCGCGGAGATCGAGATCGAGACAGGTAGTGGAGGCATCGACCTGGACTTCCCCGTGCAGATTCGGCGGGCGGGCCGGGATCATGTGCTCGGTACCATCGGAGATGGCCGGGGCCGGATAAACATCGACACCGGCTCCGGGAGTGTTCGGCTGGCTCGACGGTAGGAGCGTCCCGACGGTGCGGTAGAGATCCTTCAAGGGGATCTCGGAGCGGTCCCAGCCCACGAGGCTGGGGCCGCTCTCGTGTCATGTCTCGGTGTCGGCCCGATCGCGACGCCGAACCCAGGGTTTCCAGCTCCGCTTGAGTTCCTTGGGAATGTCGATCCAGAAGGCGCTTCCCACAGATCGTCGATCCACTCCGGTCTCCCCTCCGATGCGCTCCATGCCCTTTCGGACGATCGCCAGGCCGATTCCAGTGCCGGGCCGCTCGGAGGATTGGTCGAGTCGCTCGAAGACCCCGAATATGCGTTCCTCCTGGCCCTCAGGAACGCCGATCCCGTTGTCCTCTACCCAGATGCGTACGCGCTCCTCGCGCTCCTCGCATCGGATGCCGATCTCTGGGGCACGTCCCTCGGGAACGAACTTGGCCCCGTTGGTCACCAGGTTCGCAAGGATCTGGACCAGGATGGTCTTCTGCGCCATCACGGTCGGAAGCTCGTCTTCGACGGTGATCTCCGCGTCGGCCTCCTTCAGGGTCGGTCCCACCTGCTCCAGGACGGAGTCGATGACCTCCTTCAGATCGATGGACTGAAGCTCCAGAGCCTCGAAGCTGAGGCGGCTGTAGTCCAGGAGGTCAGAGATCAGGTCTTCAGCCCATGCACCTGAAACGATGATCCGCTCTGCGAAGTCCCGCGCATCCTTGTTCGCGTCTTCGCCCAGGGTCTCCATCAGGGCATGAGCGAAGCCGGTCATGGTGCGGAGTGGCGTGCGCAGGTCGTGTGAGATCGAGTACGCAAAGGCCTCGAGCTCGTCGTTGGCCTGCTGGAGCTGTCCGGCGAGGGTCCGGAACTCCGTCTCGCTCTGTCGCAGCGCCTCGGCGGCCCCGATCCGCTCCATGAGGCCGGCAATGGTATGCGCCAGACTGGTGGCAAGACGGGTTACCCATTGGTCCGGGTCCAAGGACTCCGTATGGGCCAGCGTAAGTGTGCCGACGACCTCGCCTCCGATCACCATGGGAAAGGCCATATAAGTCTGTACGCCAAGGTCGTGAAAGACGTCAGCTCCATGACGCCTCTTGGAGCGAGCGTCTCGTTCGACTACCGGTTTACGCTTCTGTACGGCCACTCCCGACAGGGTCTTGTGGACGGGGATGACGAGCGGCTCTCCGTCGTCGGGCCGGGGGATTCCCTTACTCGCTATTAAGACCATGGCGTCCCGCTCCGCGTCGTAGCGCTCGATGGCTACAATCGGACAGCCGGTGGCCCGGCTCACTTCCTCTAGAATATCGTCCAGAGCCTCTCCCAGGGTCTCGGCTGCGAGAGAGAGCTCCGATATGCGGTACAGGGTGGCGAGCTCTTCGTTTTGGGCGGCCAGTTCTTCCTGGGCTCGGTGCCGCTCCGTCACGTCCGATATGATGCCGTCGATGCGGCGCAGACTTCCGTCCTCGGCGAGATGGGGCTTGAGCGTGGCTTCGACCCGACGCTCTTCTCCCTTGGGCGTTCGCGTCTGGTAACTGTGCGTGAAGGAATCACCCGCATCGACCTCAACCAAGATCGACTCCGCGTCGGTGAGGGCGCCGGGGAAGAGAAACTCGTGCCACAGGTCAGAGTCCTCCAGAAGCTTCTCGGGCGCGACGCCGAGGACGTCCTCAGCAGCCGGCGACACCTGAATGAGGCGGTCCTCGGGGACGTCCACAGAGAAGAACACCCCGTCCAGACTCTCGAATAGGGTGCTCAACTCTCCGGTGGTGGCGAGGAGTGCGGCCTGGGTCGTCCTTCGCTCCGCCTGCGTCTGGACCCCACGCTCGGCCACGGCCAAGCGGATGTTCAGGAGGGCGATGTCCACGGGCTTGGCCACGTAGTCGTTGGCACCCGCCTCCAGCACCGACTCGAGGACGTCGGGTTCGTTCTTTCCGGTCACCACCAAAATGACGGGCTGGTCTCCACCGGGACTGTTTCGGATGCGCCGAGTGAGCTCTAGGCCGTCGATGCCAGGGAGGGCCAGGTCGAGGAGTACGAGCGGGGCCGGTTCTTCCCTATATGCGTCCCACGCGGCTTTTCCGTCTTCACAAGCCGCGACGATGTGACCACGGGAGCGGAGGATCTCGGAGAACAACCACCGTTCACCGGGATTATCTTCGACCAGCAAGACGCGAAGGGCTTCTCCGTTTGGCATGAACTCCATCGGCTGGGGGCGGACTACAGGTCGAGGAAGGTATGTTGCGTGTCTGGACGTGGCTACGAGGGGGCCGGCAACGCTCAGTCTTCGCTGGCGCCCAGAGTGCCTCCCGCCCGAAGTCGGGCCACCCGTGCCAAGGCCATACCGGGCTCGAAGAAAGCGTCACCCGATATCTCCATGGCCTCTTGATAGGCACGGCGTGCCGTTTCCCAGTCGAACCTGTCTTCGGCCTCGACCCCTCGGAAGAACGCCGCCACTGCATCGGCCGGCACTCCAGACGGCGTGAAGGTTGTGGGAGCGGGATCGACGAGGGTGCTCGAGAGTGGGTCGGTCCAGGGCGGCGCACGCCCCATTTCCTGGAGCGTCGATATCGTGGAGCCGACGATGGTCCGGGCCAGGCTCGTCGGATCGATCCCTTGAGGGGTCGTGGTCCTCCAGGCCGACACCACCGCGCTGGGTTCGACATCGACGAGCCTCAGGTCGAGCGTGGCCGAATCGCCGGCTGCGATCCAGCTTCCCGCAAGCTGGAGCTCGGCTCCGGGAGATACACCAACGGACGGGGAGTTCGGGAGGGGCGGCAGGCCCTGTGTTTCTCGCTCCACTGCAGCCGTGAACTTCCTCCGCTCCACGAACTGTACATCACGGCGGCGAATCAAACCGGCGACCACGAGTTCTTGAAGCCCGACGGAGGGTGAGACAGCTGATGCGTCGGGCCGGGCGGCCCCGAGGAGGACCAGCCCGGTCACGGAGACACGGGCGGCGGCGGCAAGGGGTTGGGGTCGCGGCCGGTTCAGGCTGAGCCAGACGGACTCCGGCGCCACAGCGACAGATGAGGGTGGACCTCCGCCGGAGACACATGCGCCGGCTACTACAGTGGAGAGGAGAGCCACGGCACGAAGGCCGGGGATCGTCACGAGGCCGGTAGACGAGTGCCACGGATGCAAGATCAGGACTCCTGAGCATGGTAGGGATGTCCGTACGCCCCATTCAGAACATTGCCCGTGGCTCCCCTCAGATCCAGTGGTATTTTGCGGCGCCGATTCCCTTAAAGACACTCGGTCGCGTGAGGCCGCCGACGCGGCCCTGGTCCGGCACCTTTGCGTTTCGTGGCGTGGCCGAGAAGAATACAGCATCACCACCGTCACCTGAGATGCCACGCCCGGAGATGGCTGAATGTCTGATCCTGATCCTGATCCCTTCCGCTTCCGACTCCCCGTCGACGTGAGATTCCAGGACGTCGATGTCTACGGGCACGCACACCACTCCAGGGCGCTCATCTACTTCGAAGAGGCCCGGTGGGCGTACTGGCGTGAGGTCGTGGGTACAAAGAGCATCGATGAGGTGAGCTATGTGATGTCAGAGGTGCAGGTTCGGTACCACCGTCGCATTCTCTACCCGATGACCGTGGAGGTCTGTGCCCGGACGTCACAGCTCGCGGAAAAGCACTTCATCATGGAATACGAGGTCCGCTCACCCCCAGGAGAGATGCTGGTTTCCGGTAACAGCGTCCAGGTCATGTATGACTATGCGGCGCAGACATCCACCACGATTCCGGCGACGATTCGCTCGGCGCTGGAAGCGTGGGACGGACCGTTTCCCGAAGCCCGCTATCGACCGGACGACGACGAGATCTGACGGGATCGTGAACCGCGGAGGTTTGCGCATCGCCGGGTTAAGAAGTATGCACTCAGCACTGTGTAATCATGCGCTGTAACAATTTGGGCTGTGCGGCGGTATGAAACGAATGCCGCGTGTAAAGAAGGCGGTTGACCTCGCGGGCGCCCTGTATAGTTTCTATTGCTAAGCCTGCGAATACCGAGAGGCAGTAGTTCGCCAACGCTCCTGCGGAGCCCGAAGAGGGGACCGCCGGAGCCGATGATTTAGGGATCTGATTCAGGAGTGAGGATGATGACAGGATGTCGCCGTCTGGGCGTGATCGCCGCCGTGCTATTCGCGTTGCCCATAACGGGTAGCACGGCCATCGAAGCCCAGCAGACCGTGAGCAGTCGCTTCCGGGTTCTCATTCCTGACTTCCGCCCCATGAATGGGGAGAACAAAGGTTTCGGTGAGAAGCTGGCCGACAAACTCAGGGATCAGATCAGCGATCTGAATACTCATACGGCCGTGAGCGAAAAGGACATCAAGAACGCGCTCAAGCGGTTCGACCTGAAGATGGAAAACCTCACGTGCATCCAGGCTCGTCAGCTCGCGACGCGGAGCAACTACGAGGTCGTGTTGTGCGCCGAGTACACCGGTACCAAAGCGCGGTGGGAGATCCAGAACATCAAGTTCGTGGACTCGAACACCGGCGAGGAGTTCAACGTCGACCCGGTTACGTCGGCCGACAAGATGGAGGAGCAGGCGGCCAGGCAGATTGTCGACCGCTTCACGCTCTTCGTCGAGCAGACTCGCGTCGCGGTGTTCTGTGTCGACTACGCCCAGAGCCAGCAGTGGGACAGCTCCCTCGAGAACTGTGACCGTGCGCTCGAGCTGAACCCGAACGCGAACTCGGTACGCTACGCCCGTGCGAACGTGCTCCGTCAGACCGAGCGCTTCGACGAGTCCCTGGAAGAGGTCCAGCGCCTGTTGGAGCGCGATCCGTTCCACGAGAACGCCCTTCTGCTCGGTGGCTTCGTGGCCATCAACCTCGGCAACGAGGAGTTGGCCCGTGAGTATTACCGCCAGTACCTGGAGCTCGACCCGACCAACGCCACCGTGCGTATGAGGGTTGCCTATGACTTGGCCCAGGAGGGTGACCCCCTCGGCGCCATGGAGCTCATCGATGAGGGCATCGCGATCGACTCGGACAACATCGACTACTACGAACAGGTCGGGAACTTCGCCTTCGCTGGTGCCGAGCGAGTCCGCAGTGAGGCTCAGGCCGACGGCGGAGACGGAATGACCCCCGAGGTCGCGGACCTCTACCGGAAGGCCATCGGCGCGTACGAGAGGGTGTTCGAGGCCAAGGGAGAGGAGACCCTCGTCACGCAGTTGCGTAATGTCGCTGCGGCCCATCTCCAGTTGGGCGACGCTGCCGCGTCGGCCGAGTTCTCCAGCCGTGCGCTCGAGTCGCATCCGGAAGTGGCGTCTCTCTGGGACATCTATGCGAGGGCCCTGAAGGAGAACGGTCAGGTGGACGAGGCCGTAGCAGCCCTCAGCACCATCGAGGGCATCGATCCTGATTGGCCCAACCTACATCTACGGATGGGGAACTGGTTGCTCGAGGTCGGTCAGGTCGACGACGCGTTGCCTGTGCTTCAGAAGGCCGTTGCGAGCGGCTCCACGGCGGATCAGGCGGCCAATATGATTTTCAGCCACGCTTACTCGCACTACATCCAGCCCACCGATAAGAATTACAGGCGGTTCATCGATTTGATCGGCAGGGCCAAGCAGTTCGAGGTTACCACTCAGATCCGCGAGCAGTTCGACTTCTGGCACGCCTACAGCCTCTACTATCAAGGAATGGCGGTTGGCACTCCGGAGACCCTCGCATCTGCAAACCGGTCGTTGCCTATGTTCCAGCAGGCAGTGATGCTCTTCCGTCGGTCGAAGCCGTATGCGGACCGGACTCCGTCGATCAACTATCAGCAGTTCATCGAGGCCGCGGGCACGTACGTCGAGATCCAAGAAGCGATCATCAAGCGGGGCCGGTAGGCTTCGCCGCCTAGAGTCGCGCAGGAGAGCGCCGCGGGGGATGCCCCCCGCGGCGCTCTTTTTTTTCTCCGGAATCGATGCTCCGATCAAGTCTGAATCTGCGGAGAATCTGACTTTCCAGACGGTCGCTCGTCTCAGGCCGTCCGGCCGATCCGACCCTCGTAGCGGTCACACGGAGTAGCTGCGAGCGAGTGGGGAAGAGTGGGTAGGGCAGAGGATACTAAGAAACATTCCCAGAAACTTCCCGAATACGCTTCCGAGCCAAGGCTCGCTTCAGGACTCTAAGTCCTTGAGGGACAGCTGCTTGGGTATCTTCTGTCTGCGTGTCGACCCCAAAGAAAAACCGAAGACTATCCATCACAAAAAGGCTTGACTGTCCTCGAAGCCCGGTCGTATTATTGCTCCAAGGGTTACTACTTTTCACCACAGTTCCCCACAGAGTGCCACATTAGATGAGCTTTCTGGGCAGGTACGAGTACCAACTGGACCAGAAGGGGCGGGTCAGCCTGCCCTCGGCGTTTCGCCGGGAGGCTGAAGGCGACCGCTTCGTCCTGCTCCAGTGGAAGGCACCTGCCCTCACGCTCTTCCCCCGGCAGGCATGGGCCCAGACCCAGGAGAGATTGCTCACCTTCCGACGAAACCAGCCCGAGGCCTGGGGAGACGTGCTGGCCATCGCGGCGAGCGCTGTGGAGGTCAGCCCCGACAAGCAGGGACGGATTCTCATTCCTGCGTGGTTGCAGGAGGCGGCGAGCCTGGGAGGAAGCGTTCTGCTCGTCGGCAACATCGACCGTGTGGAGCTCTGGAACCCGACGCGCTTCGATGAGGCGGTCCAGACGGGAACCGGGGAATTCGAGAAGTTCTCAAACCAGATCTTCGGGTGATTCGTGGCCCTTATCATGCGAGCCGCTGAAGCGGTCACCCAACGGGCGGAGCATCGAGTGCGATATCACGAGCCGGTAATGGCGGCCGAGGTGTTGGAGCTGATGGGGCCGTCCGGATCAGGCCTCTACCTGGATGGCACCGTAGGCGGAGGTGGACATTCCCGCCTGCTGCTCGAGAAGTGCACCGAGTGCCGTGTCGTCGCGGTGGACCGCGATCCCGAGGCATTGGCTGCTTCAAAGGTTGCTCTGGCCCCGTTCGGTGGACGAGTCCGCTTCGTGCAGACGCGCTTCGATGAAGCGGTGGACGAGGCGGGTCTCCTCGAGCCCCTCGCCGGGGCGCTACTCGACCTGGGTGTGAGCTCGCATCAACTCGACGCGGACGAGAGGGGTTTCACCTTCCGCCGTGACGTCGACCTGGACATGCGCATGGCGGGGGATGAAGAGGAGGTCCCGACCGCGGCCCAACTGCTGAACGAGGCCAACGAGGGGGACTTGGCCCGAATCTTCCATGAGTACGGAGAGGAGCCTCGGGCACGTCGGCTGGCTCGGGAGATCGTGAGCCGCCGGGGAGCGGCACCCTTCCGGACAAGCGACGACCTGGTAGCAGCCTACTCCAAAGCACTGGGACGGGCGCCCAAGGCTAAGGAGAAGGCAAGGATCTTCCAGGCATTGAGAATCGCAGTGAACAGTGAGTTGGAGGCATTGGAGCACGGTCTTACCAGGATCGGGGAGGCGCTGGCTTCCGGAGCGACCTTGGTCGTGATCTCATATCACTCGCTCGAGGATCGGCTGGTAAAGAACGCCTTCCGAGAGTGGAGCCGCTCCTGTGTGTGCCCGCCGGGTATTCCGCTGTGTACGTGCCGCGGAGAGCCTCTGGGCAAAAGCCTCACCCGTACCCCTCTTTGTCCGGGCGACATCGAGGTGGCTCGCAACCCAAGAGCCCGCAGCGCCCGCCTGAGGGCCTGGAGAAAATCGTGAGGCGACGTCGGCGGCAGCGCAGCTGTCAGCGCTCCTGTCAGCGCTCCTGGGGCGCACCCAGCCTCCTCGCGCTCGGATTCGCCGCTCTTCTGGCCTCTCTGAGCCTGGTGACGTGGCGCCAGAGTCGGGCATTCGAGGCCCTGGCGGCTCTGGACGAGGTACAGCGCGAACTGTCACTCGCAACCGCGGAGCAGACCGAGCTCCAGCGCCGCATCCAACGGCTCGAGAGCCGGACGCGTGTGTCGATCGTGGCGGTAGAGCGTCTGGGCATGCATCAGCCCGAGGCGTCTGAAATGGTGCTGCTCAGTGGGGGATCCCCATGAGGCGTCGGCGTAAGCAGGCACGCTCCAGGGTGACGTTCCGTCGCCGGGTTCTCCTGACCGTGTGGCTCGTCGCGGGAGGCGTCGTGGTCGGACGCGCCTCACAGATTCAGGTTGCTCAAGGAGCCACCTGGAGGCAGCAGGCCGACCAACAACACCGCACCAGCGTTAAGGTACCGGCCCCTCGTGGGTCCGTCTTCGATCGTTCGGGGGTCGAGCTGGCACTTAGTCGGGAGACCTTCAAGGTAAGCGTGGCTCCGCACGAGATTCGCGATGTCGAGGCCGTGACTCGGCTCCTGGTAGAGACGTTGGGGCTCGACCCTGGCGTGGTGCGAGACGCCACGACGTCGACGAGGCCGTGGCGGGTCCTGCCGAAGTCCTATCCTCCCTCGGTACGGGAAGCGCTGACGGATGTTCGCGGTCTCTATCTGGAGCGCGAGCACCGTCGTTTCTACCCGCGCGGTGATTTGGCGCGCGCGCTCCTCGGTCTGGTGCGGGATGGCGAGGCGTACGGCGGAGTCGAGCAGGCCTTCGACGAGTCGCTTCGGGGCAGAGAGGGAAACGCCGTCTTGGCGCGTGATCCTCTCGGCCAGCCCATCCCGGGCGAGAGCGTTGTGCTCAAGCAACCCGAAGAGGGTGGTCAGGTCGTGCTCACCCTCGACGTGGATCTGCAGGAGATCGGCCGTAGAGCCCTCGCAGAGGCGGTTCAGGAGACCGAAGCCCATGGCGGAGACCTGGTCATCACGGACCCTCGCACCGGGGACATCCTGGCCATGGTCTCCATAAGGGATGGGTCCACGAACGCACTGTCGGCGATCAACACCCCCTACGAGCCCGGTTCCACCCTCAAGCCCTTCACGGTTGCCGGCCTGCTCCAGCACGATCTCGCGACCCTCGATGACAGCGTCGACACAGGGACCGGTCACTGGACCGTCGAAGGTCGGACCGTAAGCGATGTGCACCCCCAGGGTGGCGCCATGACCCTGGCCCACGCCCTCGAGATTTCCTCGAACGTGGGTGTGGCGAAGGCCGCGCAGGCCCTGTCTCCGGCCGTCCAGTACCAGACTCTGCGGGACTTCGGACTCGGGGCGCCGACCGGAGTGGGGTTGCCCGGCGAAAGCAGGGGAACGCTTCGACGCCCTGAGGACTGGAGTCGTCAGTCCCCGGTCTCTCTGGCCATCGGTTACGAGGTGTCCGTGACACCACTGCAGATGGCCATGGCGTACGGAGCTCTGGCCAACGGCGGCCGCCTCATGCAGCCCCGGCTCGTGAAGGAGGTTCGCGACGCCCAGGGCCGGACCGTGGAGCGTTTCGAGCCACGGATGGTTCGGCAGGTCGTATCGCCTGAAGTCACTCGCAAGATCGCGGAGGTGCTCGTCAACGTGGTGGAGGACGGTACCGGCACACGCGCGCGGCTCGGCACGTTCGCGGTGGCCGGAAAGAGCGGTACGAGTCGGGCGTGGTCCGACGGGGCCTATCAGTCGGGTGACTATTTCTCCTCGTTCGCAGGCTTCTTCCCGGCCGAGGATCCTCAGCTGGTGGTCCTGGTCAAGCTGGATCGGCCCAGCGGCGCGTACTACGGCGGGGCCACCGCCGCTCCCGTGACTCGGGCCACACTGCAGGCGATTCTTGCCGCTCAACAGACACCGCTGGACCGCAACGCGTTGGCACGGGTCGCACGGGCTCAGGCGCTCCCGGCCGGGTCCGAGGCCGTGAGCTCGAACAGGGCGACATCACCCACACGATTTGCGTCTCTTTCCCCGGTCGAGGATCCGGTACAGCTCCCCCGACTGGAGTGGGGAGCGGCCGTCCCGGCGGATCGGGCGACGGCCGGCACCGCAGGCATCAGTGTTCCGGATGTTACGGGATTGTCGGCCCGAGCCGCGGTCCGGCGGATGCACGAACTGGGTTTGCGTGTGCGTTGGGAAGGCTCCGGTCCTGTGACCTTTGTGCGTCCCGCAGCAGGATCATGGCTATCGCCGGGAGACACTGTGAGCCTCTCATCGCGGGGACGGAGCGGAGATGGCTAGCGCTCCCACTACCCTCGCGTCGGTCGCGCGAGTCCTCCGGACTGCGGGTCTCATCGATGAGCTCCATGGTCCGGAGGACGTCGCCGTTTCGGGAGTTACCCAAGACTCCCGGTCCGTGCAGGCCGGTGATCTGTTCCTTGCGTGGCATGGATCCGAGTGGGATGCCCACAACTTCGTGGCGCCAGCCGCACGAGCCGGGGCCGTAGCCGCTGTGGTAGAGCGCCACGTGCCGGAGGCCGAGATCCCTCAGCTGCAGGTGTCGGACGGACGACGTGCCGCCGCTCTGGCCGCCGACACGATTTTCGGATCTCCATGGGAGCGGCTCTTCACTGTCGGGATTACCGGAACGAACGGGAAGACGACCACGGCGCTCATCACCCGTCATCTCCTTGAAGGCTCGGGATCGGCGGTCGCTGTCGGCACCCTCGGATTGGTGGACGCCGACGGTTCCGTGCGGGCCGGAACAGAGGGGCTCACGACCCCCGGGCCGGTCCAGCTGTCTCATTGGCTCAGCGGGCTGGTGGAAGAGGGGGTCGACTTCGTGGCCGTCGAGGCCTCTTCCCACGCGCTTGAGCAGAGACGGCTCGACGGCATGCGCTTCGATGCCGCCGTATTCACCAACCTCTCTCAGGATCACCTGGACTATCACCCCGACATGGCGAGCTACCTCGGAGCCAAGTCTCACCTGCTGGACCTGGTCAAGGACGACGGTCTGACCGTCGTCAACGCCGACGCGGACGACTGGCGGTCGCTTCCCCTGGAGGGACGCCGCTCGTTGACCTACGGAGTGAACTCTTCTGCGGATCTGAGGGCCGAGGCCCTGGTACCTGAGCCGCACGGAACGCGGTTCCGCATCTCCCTGGCCGACCGAGGTGCAGAGGTGAACCTCCCGCTCCTCGGGCGCTTCAATGTCGAGAACTCGTTGGCCGCCGCGGGAGCGGGTACGGCGGCTGGTATGGATGTCGAGGCGATCGCCGCCCGGCTTGAAACGGTCCCGCAGGTTCCGGGGCGCCTCGAGATCGTGGCCAGGGAGCCGTTCTCCATCCTCATCGACTTTGCCCACACTGCCGAGGCGCTACGTAGCGTGCTGGCCACGCTCCGTCCGCTGGTATCCGGCCGGATCATCGTGGTCTTCGGTGCCGGCGGCGATCGGGATCGGGGCAAGCGGCCCGAGATGGGGGCCGTGGTCGCCCGGGGTGCCGACTTGGCCGTGGTCACGTCCGACAATCCGCGGACCGAGGATCCCGAGTCGATCATCGACCAAGTCATCGCGGGGATGGCGGGTTCTCGTCATGAGCGCCAGGCCGACCGGCGGGAGGCCATCCGCATGGCTCTTGCCGAGGCTCGTGACGGAGACCTGGTCCTTCTCGCCGGCAAAGGCCACGAGAGCTATCAGGTGATCGGTACCGAGAGCCGTCCCTTCGATGAGCGTCGCGTGGTCCAGGAGAGCCTGGCCGAGCTCGGAGGAGCGGCATGACGCGCGGCTTCGCTTGGACCGATGGTCATGTCAGGGCTGCACTGGGCCTGTCCGCGGTCGACGCCACGAACCCCGGCCTCGCGTCCGGCGCGGACGATGGCACCCTTCGCTTCGAAGGCGTGTCGACGGATAGCCGGACGGCTCGCGAGGGCGATCTGTTCGTGGCGCTGGAAGGCGAGAACTTCGACGGTCACGAATACGTGATCGCCGCTCTGGAGCGCGGTGCACGAGGAGCGGTCGTCTCACGGGACATCGAGGTGGCGGGTGATGCTCCGTTCTATCCCGTCGACGACACCCTACACGCGTTGGGCCGGTTGGCAGGCTATCGCCGCGCACGCCTCAGCGCTGCCGTTGTCGGCATCACGGGATCATCCGGCAAGACCGCAACCAAGGATCTCACGGCCGCAGCGGTCGAGGGGTCGCGTAAACTTCACGCTACACGTGGGAACTTCAACAACCGTGTGGGATTGCCTCTCACGTTGCTCGACGCGCCCGACGATGTGGAGGTCGTGGTGTTGGAGATGGGTACCAATGAACCCGGTGAGATCCGTGCCCTCACGGAGATCGCCGGACCTGAGATCGGTGTCGTCACAACCATCTCCGAGACGCACATCGAGAAGCTGGAGTCGTTGGAGGGTGTGCTCAACGAGAAGCTGGACCTGCTCCGGGGACTCCCCCAGGACGGGAAGGCGGTTGTGGGTGACGAGCCGTTGATCCTGCCAGACGGAGCACGGCGAGTGCGCCCGCGGGTCCGGGTGGCCGGGTGGGGTGACCGGGCGGACCCGGCCCTCCAGCCGGACGCCGCGACCATGGATGACCAGGGCCGCTGGAGCTTCCTGTGGCACGGAGAGCCCGTTCGGCTGCAGGTGCCGGGCCGACACTCGGTCGTCAACGCCATTTTCGCACTGACAGTGGCGGACATGCTGGACATCCCGGCAGCGGAAGCGGCCAGGGGAGTCGGCACCGTCGAGGTTGGCTCCATGCGCGGTGAGACCCGACAGCTTGGTGGACTGACCCTGCTCCTGGACTGCTACAACGCGAATCCGCAGAGCACCCGGGCCGCGTTGGACCTGCTCTTGGCCATCGAGCCCCAGCGCCCAAAGGTGGCTTTTCTGGGAAGCATGTTGGAGCTGGGAAGCCGCAGCGAGGAAATCCACGCGGCCCTTCTCGCCGAGGCCGCGACCATGAAGCTGGATCTGCTGGTGGCTACGGGCGATTTCGCCGATGCCGCGGAGCGGATGACGTCTACGCTCGGCGACTCCGCGTCGATCGCCGTCTTGGATCCGATCGACGCGTATAGGGAGCTCAAGGGCCGGCTGAACGGCAACGAAGTGGTCCTTATCAAGGCGTCGCGGGGATTCGCCCTGGAGCGAGTGATTCCGGAGTTCGAGCGGGACTTCGGCGCTGCGGTTCTGCAAGGCGGGACGGAGGCCTGATGCTCTATCATCTGCTTCCCGGCCTGGCAGACGTCCACATCGTCTTCAACCTCTTCCGCTTCATCACGTTCAGAGCGGCCGGCGCTCTGGTCACGTCGCTGGTACTCGCCTTCCTGCTGGGGCCCGTGACCATTCGAGCCCTCACACGGCTTCGGGTCGGTCAGGTCGTCCGTGCCGAAGGTCCGGCGACTCACCTCAGCAAGGCCGGGACGCCGACCATGGGTGGTGTCTTGATCATCGTGGCTACGGCTCTCTCCACTTTGCTCTGGGCCGATCTCACGAACTGGTACACGGTGCTGGCGCTCCTGACACTGGTGTCGATGGGTGGCATCGGCTTCATGGACGACTACCTGAAAGTGGTCCAGGGTCGCACCGCCGGCCTCGTGGCCTGCTACAAGATGATGGGCCAGTGGGCCTTCGGTCTGGGTCTCGGGCTGTTCCTGCTGTTGAACCCGATCTCTCCGGTGGATCCGAATCGGACGATGTTGCCGTTCTTCTCGGATCTCTCGCTCGTCTTTGCTCCGTGGGCCTATGTGATCTTCGTCGCTTTCGTGATCTCGGGAAGCTCCAACGCGGTGAACATCACGGACGGCCTCGACGGCCTCGCCGCAGGATTGACGGCCATCGCCGCCGCCACCTTCGGGATCTTTGCATACCTCCTGGGCCGGGTCGACAGCTCCGCCTACCTGGGTCTGTTCTACCTCCCCGGGGCGGGCGAGCTCACCATCCTGGCCCTTGGGCTCACGGGGGGATGTCTGGGCTTCCTGTGGTACAACGGCCACCCGGCCGAGGTCTTCATGGGCGACACGGGGTCGTTGGCGCTAGGCGGTGTGATCGGCGCCATGGCGATCCTGCTCAAGGCCGAATTCCTCCTCGTAATCGTGGGCGCCGTCTTCGTAGTCGAAGCCGTCTCGGTAATGCTCCAGGTCGGCTACTTCCGACACACATCACGCAAGTACGGCACGGGGAGGCGGCTCTTCAGGATGGCTCCGCTCCACCACCACTTCGAGCAGTTGGGCTGGCCCGAGAGCAAGGTGGTCGTGCGGTTTTGGATCATGGGTATCCTGTCGGCCATGGTCGCCTTCAGCGCCCTCAAGATCAGGTGAGGAACGGAACGTTGGACAGCTTGGTCGGCGAGCACATCGCCGTGGTGGGTCTGGCCGCGTCTGGAAGGGCAGCGGCTCGTCTGGCACTCGAAAAGGGAGGTAGTGTTCATGTCTCGGATTTGCGCAGCGACGCCGCAGCTCATGCTCGTGGAGACGAGCTCAGAAGTCTCGGTGTCGAGGTCGATCTCGGTATGCACCCCGTCGATCGAATCATCGCGGCGAGCACGGTCGTGGTCAGCCCTGGAATCCCCCCGGATGCTCCAGTGCTCAGAGAGCTCAAGGAGCGGGGCGTACGATGGATCTCTGAGCCTGAGTTCGCCTTTCGCTTCTTCGATGGTCCACTGATCGTCGTGACTGGAACGAACGGCAAGACCACGACCGCGGCCCTGGTGGCACACCTGCTCGAGAGTGATGGGCAGGATGTGGCTCTCGGCGGCAACATCGGCCAGGCGTTCGGACCTGCGGCCTCGGAGTTGGCGCTTCGTGACCGTGGCCCGGCGTGGTACGTGGTGGAGATGAGCTCGTTCCAGCTCGCGGGTATCGATCGGTTGCGCCCCGACATCGGGGTGATCACCAACCTGGCTCCGGACCACCTGGACCGGTACGGGTCCGTGGAGGACTACTACGCGGACAAGGCCAACCTCTTCCTCAACGCCGACGAGGACAGCCGCTGGGTGCTCAACGCCGACGACCCGGCTGTTCAAGACCTGGCCGGCGACGCACCGGGAGACCGCTACCTCTTCAGCACGCAGAAAACCGGCGTCCGAGGGGCGTACCTCGATCGAGGCGACCTGACTCTGGAGATGGTGCCTGGCCAGAAAGAGACTCTGATTCCGGTCGATCGTCTCGGACTGCTGGGCTCCCACAATGTCGAAAACGCTCTGGCGGCTGCCACGGTTGCCAGCCTGGCCCAGGCCTCCACGGCCGCCATCCAACGAGGTTTGGCTAGCGCCCGTTCCCTGCCACACCGTACTGAACAGGTGGCGGAGGGGAAGGGGATACGCTGGATCAACGACTCCAAGGCCACCAACGTGGCGGCCGCCGGCCGCGCGATCACCAGCCTGGAGGGGCCCCTCATTGTGCTGCTGGGTGGCAAAGACAAGGACGAGGACTTCTCTCCCCTCGCCTCGGCCCTGGTGGAGGTCGATGCACGCGTCTTAGCGTATGGCGAGGCCGGCCCCCGGATCGAGCAGGCCCTCACGGAGCAGGTGCAGGTCAAACTGATCGACGCCGACTTCGATCGGGTGATCGAGGCCGCAGCAGGCGCTGCGAGACCTGGGGACGTGGTGCTCCTCTCTCCGGCCTGCTCGAGCTTCGACATGTTCGAGAACTACGAAGAGCGTGGAGAGCGGTTCACCGAATTGGCTCGAGCCCATGCGACCGAGGGGGTCGGCTGATGGTCCGCCCCGTCGACGTCGCTCCGTCCGGACCGCTGGCGTTGCCGATTACGGGGTTGGGAAGAGGGTGGGAGCCCGCCGCCATCATGACGCTCACCGTCGTCCTCCTGTCGTTGGGGTTGGTCACGCTCTATTCGGCCAGCGCGTTTCTCGCGCAGCGTCAGATGTTGCCGGACTACTACTACGTCATGCGGCAGGCCACGGGCGCCGCGATCGGCCTGAGCGCGTTGGGCCTCTGTGCATGGCTCCCGCATGATCTGTGGGAACGACTGGCGTGGCCCATGATCGTGGTGGCCTGGATTCTGTTGGTCATCCTTGTGCTTCCCGGTACCGAAGCAATCGCGCCCGAGATCAACGGAGCCCGTCGGTGGCTTCGGGTCGGCGTGACCCTCCAGCCCTCCGAGCTCGCCAAGATGGCGGTTCTCGTGTGGACGGCATCGCTGGCGGTCCGCAAGCAGGGTCACTTTCAGAGCCTGAAGCGGGGCCTGGTCCCCTTCCTCGTGGTCTGGGGGGCCGTCATGCTGCCCGTTGCCCTCGAGCCCGATCTCTCGACTGCGCTGGTGATCGGGATGCTGGGGTGTGTGGTCGTGTACGCCGCTGGGGCGCGGGTGGCCCACTTCGCGTTTCTCGGGCTGCTCGCGGCCCCGTTGATTTGGCGACAGCTCGCCGTGTCGTTTCGGGCCGAGCGTATCATGGCGTTCCTCGACCCCTCGGCGGACCCGGCCGGCGCCGGCTTCCAGGTGCACCAGTCGCTTCTCGCTCTCGGGTCCGGCGGGATCACCGGGGTAGGCTTCGGTCAGGGACGCCAGAAGCTCGGCTTTCTGCCCGAGGCCCACAACGACTTCATCTTCGCCATGATCGGCGAGGAGTGGGGGCTGGCCGGGGTGATCGTCACCGTAGTCCTATACATGCTCCTGGTTTTGGTGGGCTACCGCGTCGCCGCTCGGGCTCCGGACCTCTTCGGTCAGCTTCTCGCCACGGGAATCACCAGCATGATCACCCTACAGGCGATTCTGCACATGTCGGTCGGGTTGAGTTTGGTCCCACCCACCGGCCTGGCTCTCCCGTTGGTCTCATATGGACGATCGAACCTGCTGGTCACCCTGGCGGCTCTGGGGATCCTCATGAGTATCTCTCGAGCCTGCGAACGCCCTCTCCCAGCCGTGAGGAGGGCCCGTGCATGAGGGTTCCGTTGCGGTCTTCGCGGGTGGTGGCACCGGTGGACACCTCTATCCAGCCCTCGCGTTGGCCGACGAGCTCGTCCGCCAGCGGCCTGGCATTCGTCCGTACTTTCTCGGCGCTCGGAGGGGGCTCGAAGCTCGAGTGCTTCCGGAGCGGCAGTTGGAACACCGTCTCCTTCCGGTCCGTGGGCTCGGCCGGGGCCAGGTGCTGTCCAACCTGGGTGTGCCGTGGTCCCTGGTGCGGTCTGTCGCCATCGCCTTCGGTCTCCTTCGGCGTCTCCGGCCGGAGCTTGTCGTGGTGACCGGCGGATACGCCGGTGCGCCCGCGGGATTGGCCGCTGCCTTGTCCGGGATTCCCCTGGTCCTCCAGGAGCAAAACGCCTGGCCCGGCGCTACCACCCGCCTGCTCTCGCGTTGGGCGGCTCAGGTGCACCTGGCGTTTCCGGAGGCTGTGCCGCACTTCCCGTCACGCGCCCAGGACGCCATTCACCTGTCCGGGTGTCCGATTCGGCCGCTTCCGGATCAACCCCCCGAGCGGCGCGCCATGTGCGATCATTTCGGTCTCGACCCGGAGCTCAAGATCCTACTCGTGGTCGGGGGCAGTCAGGGCTCCGTCGCCCTCAATGATCTCGTTCAGGCCGCCGTCCTGACGATGACCGGTGACGGCTTTGGCATCGACGGATGGCAGTTGCTGTGGGCTACCGGCCCAGGGAACCATGCCGGCGTGGAAGAGGCGCTGTCCGCGATGGCCGGCCCGGCCAGAGTGCGCGCCGTGCCCTACATCGAGGATATTCCGTCCGCGCTGAGCATCACGGACCTGGCCTTGAGTCGGGCAGGTGCCATGACCACGGCCGAGCTTCTGGCGTGGGGCGTACCGGCCATCCTGGTCCCCCTTCCGACTGCCGCCGCCAACCACCAGGCAGTCAACGCCCAGGCCTTGTACGAGTCCGGCGCGGCGGTCCATCTGCCCCAGGGGGATCTCACCGCCGAGGTGCTGTGGCGCACGGTGGTGGACTTGGCGAGTGACGAAGATCGCCTCGAACACATGGGCCAGGCGGCCCGCACGCGGAGCCGTCCCACGGCCACGGAGGCCATTGTCACCGAGATGATCCGCCTTCTCCCCGGACCCCGGGGGAGGGTCCCGGCATAATGGCTATCGAGCGGGCGTCCAATGCCCTAAGTGGCGACGATCTGCGGCGGCTGGCCCTCGAGGGACATGTGCACTTCATGGGTGTTGGCGGTGCCGGCATGTGTGCGCTGGCGGAGCTCTTTGCCCGGGAAGGGGGCCGAGTCACGGGCTGTGATCTTCGTCCCGGGGCCAGCACGGAACGCCTACGAGCGATGGACGTGACCGTCCATGAGGGGCACGGGCCGGAGCACGTCGAGGGGGCGGGCGCCTTGGTGGTGAGCGTTGCCGTACCCGCTGATCATCCCGAGATCCTCGAGGCTCGCAGCCGTGGAATCCCGGTGCTGAAGAGGGCCGAGGCTCTCGGCCGGTGGGTGAACCAAGGTAGGGTCCTTGCCGTTGCGGGTACCCACGGCAAGACGTCCACCACCGCCATGGCTACACAGATTCTCACGGAGGCGGGGCTGGACCCCACCGGGTTCGTGGGCGGTCGTGTACCCGGGTGGAACGGCAATCTGCGGCCGGGCGGCGACCTGTATGTGGTCGAGGCGGACGAGTACGATCGCTCCTTCCTCGAGCTCGAGCCCACGGTGGCTGTGGTGACCAACGTCGAGGCCGATCACCTCGACACGTACGGTGGGTTCGACGCGGTCATGGCGGCGTTCTACGAGTTCCTCGAGGCTCTCCCGGACGACGGTCGCGTAATGATCTGTGGTGACGATCATGGAGCGAGTCGACTCCTGGCCGGGCTCAATGGCGTCGGCTACACCTACGGCACGGCAGCCGGGTCGCAGCTGCGCGCCGTGGACATACAAGCAGGCCCCGCCGGCATGGACTTCGGGATCGTCGAAGACGGTATCGATCGAGGGTCGTTCAGCCTTCCGGCGCCCGGTGTGCACAACTTGCGGAACGCCTTGGGCGCCGCCGGCGCAGCCCGCTGCTTCGGGGCGGAATGGGTTGATGTCCGGCGGGGGCTGGTGGCGTACAAAGGCGTGGATCGCCGCTTCCAGACCCTGGGCCTGGTAAATGAAATCCTGTTAGTGGACGACTACGCACACCACCCGTCCGAGATCTCGGCCACCCTCGAGGCCGCCCGGGAGGCCCACCCCGATCGCAGATTGGTTGCCGTCTTCCAGCCGCACCTCTTCAGTCGGACGCGGGACTTCGCGGATGACTTCGGACGGGCGCTGGCCGGAGCCGACGTCGTCTGGGTCACGGACGTCTTCCCGGCTCGCGAGGCGCCCATCGCGGGCGTATCAGGCGAGTTGGTGTCGGACGCCGTCGAGCGCGCCGGGGGTGGTGTGCGTTATCACCCGGAGCTGGAATCCCTCGCAGAAGCCGTGGCCGCGGATCTGGTGCCGGGGGATCTCCTGTTGACCATGGGAGCCGGTTCGGTCGAAATCGTGGCCCCCCGCGTACTCGCACTCCTCGAGGCGGTGCGTCGTGCGTAGGCTCCTCCGCGCCGGGCGCTGGCTCTCGGTGGCCGGTGGCGTGGCACTCGCGGCCGCGTGGCTTCCCGACGCGCTCGCGGAGCTCGAGTACTTCCGGGCGACCGAATTCAGAGTTGTCGGGGTTCGAATCGTCGACGTGGACGAGATCATCGAGACGGCCGCCATCCCGGGGTACGCGAGCGTTTTCGATGCTGCGGATTCATGGGAGCGCCGCCTCGAGCGTCACCCGCTCATCCGCCGCGCTGAGATCACGCGAGATCTCCCGGCGACCTTGATCGTCACGGTAGAGGAGAGGGTTCCCGTCGCCTTTGTCGCGAACACTCTTCTCGACCCCGTGGACCGGGATGGACAGGTGCTGCCTCTGGACCCGAGTGAGCATCGGCTGGATCTGCCCCTTCTTCGTGCGGATCTGGGCGCAACGGAGCTCACCAGGTCACAACTGCGCATTCTGGCTCTGGAGGTCGAACGCCTCACGGCCGACGATCCGTCGTTCATGGCTGCCGTGTCCGAGATCGCACTCGACGACAAGGGCGATGCGACGGTCATCGTGGACGGGAACATGCGAGTCCGATTCCGCCCGCCGCTGTCCCATCGCCGGCTACAGGATGGACTCGCGGCCCTGGAAGACGCCGGCCGGCGTCGACCGAACCAACGAGCGACCATCGTGGATCTTCGATATGCCGACCAGGTGGTGGTCTCCTATCGGCGCTCCGGTACACTCGCTGCCGACCAAACTCTTGGGACGGGTAACTAGATGCACTCCATCCTCATCGCCGGTGTCGACCTGGGGACGACGAAGACCTGCGCGGTCATCGCCGAAGTCCACGAGGATCCGTTCATGCGGCGCGAACTGAAGATTCTCGGGGTGGGACAAGCCAAGAGCACGGGCATGCGCCAGGTCGTCACCCATATCGAGGAGACCACGGAGTCCGTCAAAGCCGCCCTCGAAGAGGCCGAGCTCATGGCCGGCGTGAACGTCGATCGGGTCTACGTCGGCATCAGCGGCGAGCACATCAAGGCCATGACGTCTCCAGGAGTCGTCGCCGTCACCGAAGACGAGGTATCGCGCTTCGACCTACAGCGCGTCCACGAGGTGGCTCGGGCCGTAGCCCATCCGCCGGATCGGGAACTGCTCCACGCCATCCCGCAGGACTACATCGTGGACCACCAGCGGGGCATCAAGGATCCTATCGGCATGGTGGGCACGCGCCTCGAGGCTGAGGTCTACCTGGTGACCGGCTCCTCTTCTGCCGCCGAGAACATCAGGAAGTCGGTGCAGCGGGCCGGTTATCGGGTTCAGGAACTGGTTCTCGAGCCGCTGGCCGCGGCGCGATCGGTGCTGACCGAGGACGAGAAGGAAGTCGGTGTGGCCATGGTAGACATGGGCGCCTGCACCACGGATCTGGCGGCCTATTACGACGGAGAGATCCATCACGTGGCCGTGCTTCCCATGGGTGGGATCACGGTGACGAACGACCTGGTCCGGGGGCTCTCGATTCCGTTCGCCGAGGCCAAGAAGGCCAAGGAGCACTTTGCCGTCGCCTTCGCCCAGATGGTGGACCCCCAGGAAACCGTTGAGGTGCCGGGACCGAGCCCGGGGCAGAAACGGCATGTGGCACGGGAGCTTATCGCCCACGTGGTGGAGCAGCGCCTCGACGAGATGTTCGGCCTTGTCCAGGGCGAGCTGGATCGACACGGGCTGCTCAACAAGCTGGGCGCCGGAATCGTGCTGACGGGCGGCGCCTCGGCGCTGTACGGGACAGCGGAGCTGGCTCGGCAGGTGTTCGCCGCCCCAGTTCGGTGTGGTGCGCCCGGAGAGGGTCTGGGTGGGCTAGCCGACTCAGTGGGCCGACCGAGGTTCGCCACTGCCGCCGGCCTGGTCCTGTACGGGGCCGACCGCTTCGAACAGACGGGAGAGGGCGCGTCCACGCTTACGTCCGGCCTGGTCTCAAAGGTCGGCTCGTGGCTCAGGGAATTCTTTTAGCAACGTGAACGAGCACAACCAACCCCCACGCGGGAGTTAGCACATGATGATTTTTGAATTCGAAGATACTCCGATCCAGAACGCCCGGATGAAGGTGGTCGGAGTCGGGGGAGCCGGCGGAAACGCCGTAAACCGGATGGTCGACGAGGACTTGGAGGGTGTCGAGTTCATCACGGCCAACACCGACGCCCAGGCTCTGAAGGGTTCCCGGGCCCAGGTGACCATGCAGTTGGGCAAGAAGCTGACCCGCGGGTTGGGGGCAGGGGCCCGACCGGAGATCGGCCGTCAGGCCGTCGCGGAGAGCGCCGACGAGGTACGTAAGGTCCTCGAGGGGGCGGATCTGGTCTTCATCACCGCCGGCATGGGCGGAGGAACCGGAACCGGCGCCGCGCCCATCATCGGTGAGATCGCTCGTGAGATGGGAGCGCTCACCATCGGGATCGTGACCAAGCCGTTCTCCTTCGAGGGCAAGAAGCGCGAGCGGCAGGCGGACCAGGGACTCGCCGAACTGCGTCGGACCGTCGACACGATGATCTGCGTCCCCAACGACCGCCTCATGTCGGTGGTACCCAAGGGCACGTCGTTCCGAGACGCGCTGAAGAAGGCGGACGAAGTCCTCCTCCACGCCACGCAGGGCATCAGCGACCTGATCCGTGTCTCTGGAGAGGTGAACGTCGACTTCGCGGACGTGCGCACCATCATGGCATGCCGTGGACCCGCCCTGATGGGGTCCGGGTTCGGCGAGGGAGACAACCGCGCCCAGGAAGCGGCTCAGGAAGCCGTCTCCTCACCGTTGTTGGACAACGTGTCCATCAACGGCGCCCAAGGAGTGTTGATCAACATCACCGGGGGCATGGATCTCGCCATTGACGAGGTCCACCAGATATCGACTATTATTCAAGAAGAGGCCGGCGACGAGGCGGAGATCATTTTCGGTGCGGTGCACGACCCGTCGTTGGAGGGCAAGATCCGGGTCACGGTCATCGCGACGGGCTTCGACGATGTGATCCGTCCGGACTTCGGCAGGCAGAGTTCAAGACAGGCTCAGCCACAACGGCACGTGATCGAGCAGCCGCTGCAGGTGGCCGTCGGTGGCAGCCCGGCGGGGGTGGTACCACTACCCCGGCTTCCGGAGCGGGTCGTAACGCGGGAGCAGATCGGAGAGCTGGACATTCCGACCTTCATCCGCCGGCAGATGGACTGAGAATAGCGGCCCCTGGGGCCGCTGCAGGAATAGCGGGGGCCGCTGCAGGAATAGCGGCCCTTCGGGCCGCTGCATGAAGAGCGGCTTCTGGCCGCAACACAATAGACCTAGGGCGGCAACCGGTGCGCGGTGAACGCGCCACGCGTTGTGCCGTAGCCATAGGGGATGAGGTGCGTTCGGGTTCAATTGTACCGCGGGTCGTCGGACTGGTGGGGCTCATGGCCCTGGGGGTCGGCCTCGTCCTGGTCAGAGGGGCAGAGGTGCCCACAGTGGCCCTCGTGGAGCCTATCTACGCCGCTCCGGCCGAGCGTGTGGAAGTACGCTCGCTCACGCAGGATCAGACGCTCGGCGATCTCCTCTCGGGTGTCCTGGACGCCAACGCCCAGTACGGTCTGATCCTCGCCCTCCAGGAGCGGGCCAGCCCCCGCCGTATGCGCCCCGGAACCGAAGTGGCCTTCCGCTGGCTCCCGGGCGAATCCCCCACTCTACGAGCGGTCGACATCAAGATCAGCGCCGACGAGACGGTGCGCCTGGCCCCCACATCCTTTGGATGGGACTCGGAGTTCATTGCAACTCCGGTCCTCACCGACACGGTCTGGGTGGCGGGAGAGATCCGGTCTTCCCTCTGGGAGTCGGTCTACGGCAATGAAGACCTGGACGGCGTGGTTCTGGACGATCGGGCGGAGCTCATTTTGGAGCTGGAAAAGGTGTTCCAGTGGCAGGTCGACTTCCTGCGCCAGATTCGAACCGGAGACTTCTACCGCTTCGCCTTCGAGCGCGAGGTCCGGCCCGACGGCACCATGCGGACAGGACATGTCCTGTCCGCCGAGCTTGTGAATCGGGGGCGTAGCCTTCAAGCGCTCTGGTTCGACCCCAATGGCGACGGCAGCGGGACCTACTACGATCCGGAGGGGAACTCCGTGCGAAGGGCTTTCCTCAAGAGCCCCATCGCGTTGCGCTACCGCATTTCAAGCCGCTTCTCCAGCGACCGCCTCCACCCGATCCTCAGGACGTGGCGGGCGCATCGCGGCGTTGACTTCGCAGCCAACACGGGAACACCGATCCGTGCGACCGGGAACGGCGTGATCACTCGACGGCGCAACGATGCGACGTACGGCAACGTGATCTACGTCGAGCACCCCAACGGATGGACGACACGCTATGCCCACATGAGTCGCTTCGCCCCGGGATTCCGGGTCGGGACTCGGGTAGCGCAGGAGGATGTCATCGGCTACGTCGGTATGACCGGCCTGGCCAATGGCCCCCACCTCCACTACGAGATGCGCAGCCACGGTAATCCGAAGGATCCGTTGTCCGTGGATCTCCCTGCGGGTGATCCGGTGCCGACGGACCAGTGGGACCTCTGGAAGGCCCGCAGTGGTGAGCGTCTCGCCCTGCTCGATCGGGTGCCGCTTCCGTGGGACGTCGACCTCGCCGTCAAGGTGGGTGACGGTATCGAGTCTGACTCGGGAGCGCGGTGACCTTTTCCTGGCTCATCTTTGGAGCCCTGGCCGTTTCTGCCGCTGCGTTCGCCGCATGGGTCTACTATCGGCGGGAGCTCCCGATACCAGGCCGGAGGGTCCTGGGCAGCGCCCGGGGGCTCGTCCTCGTCCTGGTTCTCCTGCTTCTCTGGGACCCACGTCTGCCCGGCAGCCGCGCCGGTGCGTTCGGGGGGTCGGATCGTTGGGTACTCCTCGATGGTTCGGCCAGCATGGAGGCGGGTGGGCAGGGTGGGGAGGCTGCCTGGACGGTGGCATTGGCCAGGGCCCAGGAGCTCGCCGCCGAGGGTGCACGCGTCCTTCTGTTTGGAGGTACCCCTCGAGTGGTGCCTGCCGATTCCCTTGGCACTCTCGTACCGACGGAGGGGACTTCCCGACTGGCCCCTGCATTGGCACGCGTGGCGGAATCCGGCGCCGAGGTCGTGACGATCCTTTCGGATCTGCGGTTGGACGATCCCATCGAGACCAACCTGACCGCCGAGCGCTTGCTCCTCGAGCTCCAGAGCGAGAGCGGGGAAGAGGGGATTCGAAACGTGGGTGTGTCTCGCTTCGAGTTACCGATTAGAGCCGAGTCCGGGGACACCCTCGTGGCCGAAGTGGCGGTCTTTGCCGAAGAGGCTGGAGGTGCCGATACGATCCGGCTTCAAGTATTCGAAGAAGATCGGCTCGTCGCTTCGAGACGAGTTGCGCCTGCGGCCTTCGGACGCCTGGCCACGGCTTCGATCGCTCTTCCCGCGCCTCGTGCGTCGGGGTGGATACGATATCGCCTTTCGGCAGAGTTGGACGGAGACGAGTTCTCCGGGGACGATACCAAGGCGGCCTACGTCGAGATCGACCCCGAGGAGGGCGGTCTGGTGCTGGTGTCTCTTCAGCCCGACTGGGAGCCACGCTTTTTGCTACCGGTGCTCTCTCAGGCGACGGGCCTCGACACTCGTGGCTTCCTGGCCATGGGCGACGCCCGATACTTGCGGCTCGGCTCGGGGGCCGATGCAGGTCGGTCATCCGATGAGGCGGAGGTTAGGCGTGCCGTTTCGGGGTCTGACTTTCTCGTCCTCCACGGAGTCGGGCGCAATGCGCCCACGTGGGTCTTGGAGGCCATGGCCGGGAGTGCCCGGCTCATGATCTTCCCCGCGGATCCGGGAGGGGCCGCTGCCGCAGGTGTGAGGGCCGGTCTTCCTCTGCCCGGGGAGTGGTACCCCATGCCGGACCTGCTGCCGTCCCCTCTGGCCGCTGGTCTGGCCGGGGCAGACCTGACGGGTCTGCCTCCCCTCACCAACGTACTTCCCAGAGTGGGACCGGAGTCCGGGACCGGGCCGTTGCCGATCCAGTTGCAGGGGCGCGGTGCGGCTGAGTCGGCCCTTGTCCTGCGGGAGGATCAGGGGAGGCGCCAGGCGGTGATGCTCGCCTCGGGATTCTGGCGATGGGCGTTTCGTGAGGGGGCGGACCGACAGGTCTACCGACGGCTGTGGGCGGGTGTGGTTGGGTGGCTCCTGACCTCTACACCGGTCGTGGAAGGAGCCGGGGTGCGGCCCGCCAGACGCGTTGTGAGTACCTCGGAAGATCTGACCTGGAGCGCGCCGGGCATGATCGGTGACTCCATCACCCTGACCCTTTCGGCCGGGGACTCGGTGGTCATGGATACCACGGTGGTCGTGGACGGCACCGGAGAGGCACGCACTGGCAGGCTTCCTGCTGCGGAGTATACCTATCGAGCCACCGTTGTCGGCGACGGGGAAGAAGTCGGGAGCGGCCGCGTGGAATCCGAGCGACACAGCCTCGAGCTGCTCAGGAGACCGGCAGAGCTCACTGCAGGGGCCGTTGCCGGAAGCGGCAGTGGGGTACGTGGGAGGAGGCCCGGACGCCCCCTACGCACACATCCCTTCCCCTACGTGTTGATCTTGGTCCTCCTGTGTGCCGAGTGGATTGGCCGCCGGCAGTGGGGACTGCGTTAGCACAGTGGCTCGACTGTTCAAGCACAAGAAAGAGCGCAAGAAGGGACTCTGGCGAAGGGCGGTGGACCTTGCACTGACCGATGTCCGGGTGGCCGTCGGGGGGATGGACCACGAATCGCTGGAATCCCTCGAGGAGCGTCTGCTTGCGTCCGATTTCGGGGTCGATGCAACCATGCGCCTCGTGGACCACGTAGACGGGTTGGCCCGGCGGGGGAAGGTCAGGGGCGGCAATGCGTTGCGGGCGGCCCTCATGGACGAGATGTCACGGATCCTGGAGCCGGCTGGGGAGTCCTACCTCCACGCCGCTGACGAAGGCCCCACGGTCTACCTGGTGGTCGGGGTCAACGGAGTGGGGAAGACGACCTCCGTGGCCAAGCTAGCCCACAGGATCAAGGAGGAGGGCAAGAGCGTGCTCGTGGCCGCCGCCGACACGTTTCGGGCGGGAGCGGTTGAGCAGCTTCGCCAATGGTCCGAGCGAATCGGGGTCGACTTCGTGGCGGGTCAGTCGGGCGGTGACCCGGCGGCTGTGGCTTTCGACGCCATCGAAGCGGCCGAGGCGAGAGGCATCGACGTGGTTCTGGTGGATACGGCGGGTCGGCTCCACACTCAAAGGGGTCTCATGGAGGAGTTGGTGAAGGTGGATCGTGTGGTCAGGCGCCGCTGTGAAGGGGCGCCGCACGAGTCCCTCATCGTCTTGGATGCCACCGTGGGCCAGAATGCCGTTTCGCAGGTTCGTGCCTTCGGGGAAGCCGTCGACCTCACGGGCATCATCCTGGCCAAGCTGGACAGCAGCGCGCGGGGCGGCATCGTGCTCGGCTTGCAGCAGGAGTTCGGACTGCCAGTCAAGCTGGTGGGCGTGGGGGAGGGGATCGACGACATAGAGGCGTTCGATCCGGATGACTTCGTCGAGGGGGTGTTCGAGGCGTGAGCTTCTTCAAACTGGGCCGCCCCGTCCAGTTTCTGAAGGGTGTCGGCCCGGTCCGAGCCGAGGCGCTGGGCCGCATGGGGATCGTTACGGCCAGGGATCTCTTGTACCACGTGCCCCGCCGTTACGACGATGCGTCTACGGTCCAGCCGATCGCGGATCTGGCTGTGGGAGAAGATGTTACGGCGGTGGGCCGCATCAGGTCCAAGGGCGTTCTCCCCACGCGGAAGGGTCTGCGGATCTTCCAGGCCGTTCTCCAGGACGACTCCGGGATGATCACCTGCGCGTGGCCGGGTCAGCCCTGGCTGGAGAGAAAGCTGCAGGAGGGGGACCTGCTTCTCGTGACCGGTCCGGTCAAGTTCTTCCACGGACGGCAACTGCGTCCTCGGGAGTTTACCGTACTGGCACGTGATGCGGACGAATCCCCCGCTGAGGGTGGCCAAGGGCACGTCTTCGTGACGTATCCCGCGAGCGAAGAGGTGCCTCAGTGGGTGCTCCGGGGACTCTTCGAGAAGAACCTTGACGTACTCCTCGGGGAGGTCCCGGAAGAGGAATACTTGACGGCCGCCGACCTGGGCGGTCTGCGCTTGCCGGGGCTCGGAGAGGCGCTGGAGGTGCTCCACCGACCGGTGTCCTTGGCGAGCGTGGAGTCGGCCCGCCGCCGGCTGGCCTTCGACGAGCTCTTTTTTCTTCAGCTGGTTCAGGCTCAGGTGCGGTATCAGGAGTCGGTCCAGGCGCCTGGGATCGTGTTCCAGCGTACGAACGAGCTCATCCGCCCCCTTCACGAGTCATTGGTGTTCGAACTCACCGACGCTCAGGCGCAGGTCCTCAAGGAGATCTACGTCGACATGGGGTCCAGCCATCGCATGAACCGCATGCTCCAAGGCGACGTCGGGTCGGGAAAGACCATCGTTGCGCTCTTCGCCATGCTGCTGGCTGTGGAGGGGGGCCACCAGGCGGTACTCATGGCCCCCACCGAGCTGCTGGCCGAGCAGCACACGAGAAAGCTGGGAGAGCTGGTGGAGCCGTTGGGTCTCGACGTCCATCTGCTCACCGGGAGACTGGGCGCTGGGGAGCGCAAGACGATATTGGCCGCGCTCGCGGGCGGGAGCGCCCGTCTCATCGTGGGCACTCATGCGCTGATTCAGGACGCCGTGGAATTCGCCGATCTGGGCCTGGTCGTGGTGGACGAGCAACACCGTTTCGGCGTGCGTCAGAGGATGGCGCTCCGCGATCGAGACGTGCCCCCCGACACGCTCATCATGTCGGCCACGCCGATCCCTCGGTCCCTGGCCATGGCCATGTACGGTGATCTGGACCTGTCGATTCTCGGCGAGATGCCACCGGGCCGGAAGCCGGTGGAGACGCTCCTCCGCTATCCGAGCAAGCGGGACGAGGTGTACCGGTTCCTCGAGTCCGAGCTCGAGGCGGGCCGGCAGGCCTATGTGGTCTATCCGCTCGTAGAGGAGTCCGAAAAGGTGGATCTGCGCTCGGCCACCGACGAGCACGAGCGCCTGTCCAGCAAGGTCTTCCCGGACCGGAGTGTCGGGTTGATACACGGGCAGCTTCCCAGTGACGAGAAGGATCGGGTCATGCGGGCGTTCCTCGCCGGCGACGTGGACATTCTGGTAGCCACCACGGTGATCGAGGTGGGAATCGACGTTCCCAACGCGAGCGTCATGGTCGTCGAGCACGCCGAGCGCTTCGGCTTATCACAGCTCCACCAGCTCCGCGGCCGGGTCGGCCGAGGGCCCTCGAAGAGCTACTGCATCCTCGTCGCCGAACCGGGAGAGTTGGCGGCCGAGCGGCTGAAGGTCCTCAGGGATACGTCGGACGGTTTTGCGGTGGCTCAGGCGGACCTGCGCATCCGGGGGCAGGGCGATCTGTTCGGCGCCCAGCAGCACGGTCGCGACGCGATCCTCAGATTCGCCGACCTCTCGAGGGACGAGGGGCTGCTCGTGGAGGCTCAGACGCGGGCCCGTGCGCTTGTAGAAACCGACCCCGAGCTGGAGGGCGAGAGCGTGACTCGTATCCGCGGCCTCATGGACGATCGTTACGCGGAGCGGCTGAAGCTCTTCTCGGTCGGTTAGGTCGGCTCGAGTCCCGCTCGCGTGTGTCTCCGTGGGCGGCGGTCGATTATCTTCGAGCTTCCAACACACCAACCTGCACACGTCAACCCTTGGATATTCGAAGCAGATGAGTCACGAGGCGATTACGGAGGTAGGCTCGTTACACGAGCACGTGGGAGAGATGGTAACGGTCCTCGGCTGGGCGGACGCCACCCGAAGCCATGGCAAGGTGGGCTTCCTCGTACTACGTGACGGGACCGGGTTGGTACAGGGCGTCTTGCTCAAGAAGGATCTGTCCGAGGACACGTGGGCGTTGCACGCGACCATCACCCAGGAGTCGACGGTCGCGCTCACCGGCGAGGTGCGGGAGGAGCCGCGTGCCCCGGGGGGATACGAAATCGGTGTGACGGCCGTCGAATTGCTCGGGCTGTCGGAGGAATACCCGATTCAGCCCAAGGAACACGGTGTCGAGTTCCTACTGGACCATCGACACCTGTGGATCAGGTCCAGCCTGCAGCGGGCCGGCCTCCGAGTCCGTCACGAGATCGAGCACGCCATACACGCCTTCTTTTACAACCGCGACTTCGTCCGAATCGACACGCCGATCCTTACGGGATCGATCGGGGAATCCGCGGGCACCCTGTTCGAGACCGACTACTTCGGCGAGTCCGCATATCTGGCCCAGACCGGCCAGCTCTACGTAGAAACAGCGTGTCCCGCCTTCAAGAAGGTGTACTGCTTCGGCCCCACGTTCCGTGCCGAGAAGTCCAAGACGCGGAGGCACCTGACGGAGTTCTGGATGATCGAACCCGAGGTGGCATTCGCGGACTCGAACGACAACATGAGGCTCCAGGAGGAGTTCCTGTGCTACATCGTGGAGCGTGCGCTCGAGCGGTGTCAGGCGGAGTTGGAGATACTCGAACGGGATACGACCGAGCTCGAGACCGTTGCCTCTCCCTTCGCTCGGCTCTCCTATACCGACGCCATCGCGCTGCTCCAGGAGAAGGGAAGCGAGGTCGAATGGGGCGCCGACCTGGGCGCACCCGACGAGATGCTGCTGACCGAGCAGTTCGATCAACCCCTCTTCGTGTACGACTATCCCAAGGCGATCAAGGCGTTCTACATGAAGGAGAACCCGGACGACCCGCGGACCGTGCTGTCCAACGACCTGCTCGTGCGGGGGTACGGGGAGCTCATCGGCGGGAGCCAGCGGGAGGATGACCTGGATCGACTTCTGGCACGGATTCGCGAGGAGAAGCTTCCGGAGGAAGCGTACTCGTGGTACCTGGATCTGCGGCGGTACGGCACGTTCGTGCATTCGGGGTTCGGTTTGGGGCTGGAGCGTACGGTGGCTTGGATCACGGGGCGGCATCACATACGAGAATTGATTCCGTTTCCGCGCATGATGAATCGGTTGTCGCCTTGACCTGCGGGGCGGGGGGCGCGGTGTCGCGCCGTCCCGGGGCGGCTGCTCCCCGAGGGCCCGGCCCCGCCTCCTGCAGATGCCCCGGGACGGCGCGACACCACACCCCCGTACCAAGGTCGGGCTGTTCGAAGCGTTGGCATGCCGCTCGGAGACCGGGGTGGTCGGATGCCGCAGCCCGCGTCTGGGTGTTCGGGCGTTTGGCGTGGTAACACCATGAGCATCGCGAAAGCGGCAACCCGGCCGAGTATTCCCGCGCCAACGCCTAGGTCACCCACCCATGTCGTAGCAGGTGGCGCGTGAGGGTCGCTTCTCGGGGCATCTGCAGGCGGAAGGGCCGCGGGTGGGGAGCAGCCGCCCCGAGAAGCGACCCTCACGTGCCACCAACTAGCCCATGAACAAACTCGTCCTTGATATGAAGGACAAGAGGCCCGTTTGGGCGCGACCCGACTGGTTCGTCCCGCATCTGCGTGAGGCCATGCCGGACGACTGGGAGATCGTGGTCATCGAGGAGGACGCGGACGGGTCTGGTGACGGGTCCAGTCGGGCCAGTGCGGGGGTGCTCGAGGCGGTGCGAGACGCGAGGGTCTATCTGGCGTTCGGTATTGCGGCCGAGGTGTTGACGGAGGGATGGGACCTCGAGTGGGTCCATACGGGTGCGGCGGGGGTGGGTAAGTCGTTGACCCCTGAGATGCTTGCCAGCCCGGTCCGCTTCACGAACTCCGCGGGGATCCATGCGATTCCGATGGCGGAGACGGTGTTGGGAATGATCCTGTACTTTGCTCGCGGTCTCGACTTCGCGGTCGCCGGCATGGCCGAGGGAAGGTGGAGCACCGACTCGTACTACGAGGCGGCCTCGCCCATTCGGGAGCTGTCGGAGAGCGTGGTCGGGATCATCGGGGTCGGGGGGATCGGGCGGGAGATCGCGCTGCGGGCTTGTGCGTTCGGGGCGAGGGTCATCGGGCTACGGCGGAGCCCGGTGCAGGGCGGTGAGCGCCCGTCGTGGGCGGATGAAACGCGAGGTGGCGACATCCGGGTGGTGTCCGGTGAGGTCGGCTTCCAGGAGTTGCTGTCGGAGAGTGACTACGTGGTGGTTTCGGCGCCGGCGACCCCGGAGACCGAGGGGATCATCTCGAATGAGGCCATCGCGGCCATGCGGAGAGGGACGGTCTTGATCAACGTTTCTCGCGGCTCACTCGTGGATGAGGGCGCGCTGGTGGAGGCGTTGCAGTCCGGGCATTTGCGTGGGGCGGGATTGGATGTGTTCGCGCGTGAGCCTCTCGAGGAGGGACACGCTCTTTGGTCCCTGCCCAATGTTCTCGCGACTCCCCACGTGTCGGCGGTCACCAGGACGTTCTGGCGGCGGGAGGCGGACCTGATCATCGAGAATTTCGGTCGCCTACTGGACGGAGAGCCCCTCCTCAACGAGGTCGATAAGGCGAGGGGTTACTAAAGTCCCTTGATCTCGTTCCAGATCGCGTCCAGTTCTTCCAGCGTCGCCTTCCCGAGAACTACGTTCCGTTCCGCCGCCACTGCTTCCAGGCGCTCGAATCGGCGGGTGAACTTGCGATTGGCGCGTTCGAGGGCCGTGGCCGAGTGACCTCCCGTGAGGCGGACGAGATTGACCATGGCGAACAGCAGGTCTCCCAACTCCTCCTCGAGCCGGTCCGGGCCCTCTTCTGCCATGGCCTGTTCGACCTCGGCGAGCTCTTCTCTCACCTTGTCGAGTGCCCCGGAGGCGTCGGGCCAGTCGAAGCCCACCCCGCTGACACGGTCCTGAATCCTGTGGGATCGGTGTAGCGGGTCCATGGCGTCCGGGAGGCCGGTCAGGACCGACGCGCCATCTTCTCGCTCGCGAGCCTTGAGGACCTCCCAGTCGACCTTCTCTCCGAGGCCGAACAGGTGTGGATGACGTTGCTTCATTTTTTCCTCGAGCCGTCGTGCGACGGACTCGGGAGTGAAGGCTCGGCGCTCCTCTCCCAGAACGATCTGAAACGCCAGATTGAGCAGCAGATCCCCCAGTTCTCCCTCCAGGTCCTCTTCACGCCCGCCGCGAATCGCGTCCACCACCTCGTGGCTCTCTTCGAGGAGGTGCGGAACGAGGCTCTCCGGCGTTTGCGCGCGATCCCAGGGGCAGTGTTCCCTGAGGAATCGGATCAGCACCAGAGCGCGATCGAGCTCTCCTGGCCCAAAGTCGGGCGGTGGTGGCGTCTCGTCTTCGGCGCTCATCATCGGATTGTCGCTCATCTCTGGGGAAACGGACCTTGATCGAGGCTTATCTTTTCGCTTTTTTCTACGTCTATGTCAACGGATGAGCAGGCCGTCGAGTGGGCGCCTGACCGGTCGTGGGTAGAGGTCAGAGCCGGGGCCCTTCGAAGCAACTTCCGCCGGATCAGGGAATCCGTCGGTGCCTCTACAGCCATCATGCCGATGGTGAAGGCCGATGCCTACGGTCTCGGGATGGAGTCGGTGGTGCAGGCGTTGGAGCCGGAGGCGCCGTGGGGTTACGGTGTGGCGACGGTGGCGGAAGGCGTTCGACTCCGCGCCGGCGGAGTGGCCAAGCCGATCGTGATCGTCAGCCCCCTTACGCCCGGGGACTACGACCAGGCGGTGGTGAGCGAGCTCACCCCGACCATATCGGAGTTGGACGCGATCGACCGACTGGCCGCGTCGGTGGAGAGGGTGGGGAGGCAGGCCCGCGTCCAAGTCGAGATCGACACGGGCATGGGTCGCTCCGGATTCGACTGGAGGAGGGTCAGCGAGTGGGGTCCGGCGTTGGTGGAGCGCCTGACTGATGGTCTGGTCTGGGAAGGCAGCTATACGCACTTCCACTCGGCCGACGTCGAGGGTGACGGCTCCACCGCTGAGCAGTGGCAGCGCTTCCGTGCGGCTATCGAGGCGCTGGGCGACGGCGGTGGCGGACTGGTTCACGCCTGTAACGGGGCGGCGGCCCTGCGGTATCCGTCTTTGGCGGCGGATGCGGTACGGCCGGGAATCTTCCTGTATGGCGGGGCCGTGGGCGAGGGAGTTCACCCTCCCGACGAGGTTGCGACGCTCCGGTCACGAGTGACGCTAATTCGGGATGTGCCGGTCGGAACGACGCTGGGCTATGGCGCAACGTATCGGGCCAGCCGGGCGGAGCGTTGGGCGACTCTGGGAATCGGATACGGGGACGGTTTCCCTCGGGTCCTCGGAAATCGAGGGACTGTGCTCGTGGGAGGGCGACGCGTGCCCATCATCGGACGGATCTCGATGGACATGACGGTGGTAGACATCTCGGGCGTCGACGGCATCGTGGTCGGTGATACGGCTACCTTGATTGGATCGGATGGAGAGGCGCAGATCACGGTCGATGAGGTCGCGGCGTTGGCGGGCACGATCAGCTACGAGATCCTGACGGGCCTCACGAGCCGTCTCCCCCGGGTTTGGCAGTGGAAAGACGATGTTCGATAGAGTACGGCCGGACATCGGGAGTTTTGTCTTACCAAGAATGGATGAGAGTCCGAGGAATTCGGTTTGAAGCGATATTTGCAGACATATGGGGCCCTGTTCATCGTGTCCCTCTCAGGGTGCACGGAGCAGAACCCGACCGCCTCGGTCGATGAGTTCGTCGGGGAGCTGAACCCGCGGACGGTAGAAGTTGTGCTGCCGTTCGAGGAGTTCGTGGACAGCGTGCAGATCCTTGGAGGCTACGGGACCTTGGCGACCCTGGGCCGTGGAGTCCTGGCGAACGACTTTCAAGGGCTGAATTCCAAAGTCTTGATTCGCTTCGGTACCTACCCGGACTCGGTGCGTCTTTTCGACTCCTCCACGGGCACCGTGACCTGGGACAAGGATCACTGGATCGTTGGCGGTCGCCTGGTCCTGTTCTTCGACACGATTCAGGGCGTGAACGCCGGCCCGGCCGACATCACGGCATCGGCTACCCAACAGGAGTGGGACGCGCGCACCGCCAACTGGGAAGCTGCGGTGGATGCGGCCGGGCAGCGCATGGAGTGGGTGCCGCCCGGGGGTGGATCCGCCGTGTACCTGGCGTCGGGCACCTACGATCGCCTGTTCGACCGCCCCGAGGGTGACACGTTACCCTTCAACGACTCGCTGAGCATTGCATTGGATTCCGCGCAAATCGCTGCGTGGTCGGATCCTACGGATTCCTCGCGAGGTGTGCTGGTCAATCTCGATGATCCGGGTCGCCGCATCATCCTGGAGGGAGCCCGCCTCAGGTTGACGGTGCAGCCCAGTATCGCCTTTCTCGCCGGTGAAGAGGTACTCGACACGTTGGTTGAGGAGACCGCCTTCGGTGGAGAGAGCACCTTCATCTATGATCCGCTCCCCGGGCCTCCCACGGAGGGACTGCGAGTAGGCGGAGCTCCGTCGTGGAGGACGGTGTTGAGTCTCAATGTACCGAGGGTGCTCACCGGTCCCGCGGAGGTGTGCGCGATCGTCGACTGTCCCTTAGACCTCGCCGCTTCCGACGCCCAGTTGGGGTTGGCGGAGTTGTTGTTGACCACTCGGGAGACTCTTCCCGAGTATGAGTTGTTCGATACTCTGGCCGTCGATCTTCGAACCGTAGTCAGCCCGGAGCTCCTTCCCAAGTCTCCTCTGGGCGGTCAACTCGCTGGCGCCTTCGGCATAAGGGTCCGGCCGTCGATGTTCGGAGAAGACGCGGGTACGGAGATCGCCTTCCCGTTGACCGGTCTCATCGGTGGACTCATGCTCGGCGACTCCGCCACGGTCGCCTCAACCCCCAACACCATCGTTTTCCTCAGTGTGTCCGAGCCCGCCTCGTTGGGCTTCGCGTCGTTCCATGGGCCCGGGAGTCCCGATGCTCCCGCGCTGAGGTTGCTGTTGACTGTGGCCGGAAAGTTGAGGCTCCCATGAGGCGTGCTTGGATCTTGATCGGCATGATGATGGGCCTGCCGAGCGTGGGTGTAGGACAGTCCATTCTCAGCACCGGAGGACTCGGCGTACGCAGCGAGCCCCTCGACGCTGTGCAGCGTGCTCTGGGAGGAGTCGGTCTGGCGGCGGGGACGGCCTCGGTTCTCCCGGGCGACCCCACGGCATCGCTCGATTTGTTGGCTCCCACGGTGACGTTCACGGCCCAGCCTGTCTGGGGCGACTACACCATCGGGTCCGAAGAAGGTGATTTCCAGGGTACTCGCTTTCCGATTCTCGGCTTCGCGTACCCCCTTGGTATCAGGAGCGTTCTGACGGTAAGCACGGGAAGCGTCTTCGATCAGCGATGGGGGGCCGTCACCGACGGTACGATCGAGGTGGCGGGGGACTCGGTCCCGTTTAAGGACACGTTTTCCTCCGACGGCGGCGTGTCCACGGTGCGAGTCGGGTATGCGCGACGCCTCTCGGCCACTCTGGCGGTCGGTGGCTCCTTGGGGCTCTACAGGGGGCACGTCGATCGGAGCTTCGTCCGGAGCTTCGCCAGAGAGCTGGACAGCCTCGACATTGTAAACCGGATCTCTCCCTTCGCGCAGGCGGGAAGGTGGACCTATTCGGGGCCGGTGGCCTCCGTGAGCGCATCCTGGGATCCCACCGAGGTGGTGCAGCTTGGTGCGTCCCTCGGTTGGTCCGGACATATCACTGGTGAGCCGGTAGGCATTACGGTTGGCGGGCCGATCAAGGTGACTCCCCCCCTAGAGATCCGCCTGGCGGCCACGACAATTCTGAGCCCCAGCCTTTCGTTCACCGCGGGGTTTGCTACGGCGAACTGGTCCGATCTGGGGGAGCCCGTGTTCGATGAGCTCGCGGTCGGAAGAGTCACCTCGTACGGTGCGGGTCTGCAGTGGCGGGTCCGGGACTTTTGGGCGGGCGCCTTGCCGGTACGCGTGGGATATCGGCACTCCCCGCTTCCATTCCTGTTCAGGGGAGAGCCTGCGGTGGAGAAAACGTTCTCGGGTGGATTCTCCGTCGTCATGGCCCAGGCGCTCGGCATTCCTTTGGCTACCGTGGATGCGGCCGTAGAGTTTGGAAGCCGCACCTCAGGTGAGTTGGACGAGACCTTCCGACGACTCACCTTCACGATTCGGGTCGGAGGCCGCTAACGCGGCACGCGGCATGCGGGTCTTATATCACACCTTCGGCTGCAAGGCCAACCAGTATGACACCGAGCGTATGCGGCAGGAGCTGGAAGCGCGCGGTGCGCGGACGGTAGAGGGAGATTCTCCGGCCGACATCTGCGTGGTGAACACCTGCACGGTGACGAACGCGGCGGATGCTGAAGCTCGGCGTTTCATCCGACGCCTCCGGAGGGAGCGACCCGAGGCGAGAGTGATCGTGGCTGGGTGCTCTGCCGCGCTCAGGACAGCCGAGTACGAGGCGATGGATGGAGTAGAGGCCGTGGTGCCCGGCCACGATCCCCTGGAGTTGGCCGGTGCCGTGGTGAGCCTCCAGCCGGCGCTGGTTCAGCTGGGCACCCGGCGCGGCTTGGATCGGCTGGACCTGGAGCCGGTCGGCGCGTCCGTGCTGACCCGCAGAGAAGGAGCCACGAGGGGCTGGCTGAAGATCCAGGACGGCTGTGACCGGCACTGCTCTTTCTGTGCCACCCGGTTGGCCCGGGGCGTGAGTCGATCGCGCCTGCCCGACGAAGTGATCCGCGAGGCCTCGGTCCTTTCAGGGCCTCATCCCGAGTTGGTCATCACCGGCATCCACATTGGGCACTACGGGCGTGACCTGGATGATGCACTAACGCTCTCGGAGTTGTTGGCCCGTCTTCTCGATCGTGTACCCGATGTGCGCTTTCGCCTGGGCAGCATCGAAGCGACCGAGGTGGACGACCTCCTGCTGGGGCTGATGGTTGCCTCCGGAGGCCGTGTGGCCCCTCACCTCCACATGCCCCTGCAGAGCGGAGCAGACGCAGTGCTCCGGCGCATGCGGCGGTGGCACACGAGGGAGACCTACCGTGCCCGGACGCTCGAGATCGCTTCGAGACTCTCTCGTCTTGGTCTCGGCGCGGACGTGATCGCAGGATTTCCCGGCGAGACGTCGCAGGATCACGAGGACACCATGCGGCTGGTCGAGGAGCTCCCGTATACCTACCTGCACGTCTTCCCGTACTCTCCCAAGGACGGGACCGAGGCCGCCGAACTCCCAAGCCCGGTCCCGCAGAGGATCGCCGGAGAGCGGAGCCGGGAGCTGAGGACGCTGGCTCAGCAAAAGGGTAACTGCTACCGCAGTGCCCGTTCGGGTGAGTCGGCACAGGTGACGCTCGAGGCAGGGGGACAGGTGGCGCTCACGGGGGACTACCTGCGTGTGGACGCCACGGGGGCGGAAGCGTTGCATTTGGGACGGTTGTATGGGGGTCGGCTACGGGGCTCCGGCCAAGACCTGTATATTGAGATCGACCCGTCGGCTTCTTCTGACATGGACTTGTCCCTGCGTTCGCACCTGAGTTCAGTATGATCTCGAGACCCCGAAAACGCGCCTACGTCGAAACGTACGGCTGCCAGATGAACATCAGCGATGGAGAGCTGATGCAGGGCGTCCTCGCTGAGCAGGGCTACGAGATCGCCTCCACGCCGGAAGATGCCGACGTCATTCTCGTGAACACCTGTGCGATCCGCGAACATGCGGAGAAGCGCGTGCTCGGCAGAGTAGGGCAGCTCCACGGGCTTAAGCGGGAGCGTCCGGACCTGGTGATCGGTGTGACCGGATGTATGGCTCAGCGCATGGGCCCCGCGCTTCTCGAGCAGGCCCCCTACGTCGATCTCGTCATGGGCCCGGACGGGTACCGCTCCCTTCCCGAAAGACTCGAGGCTCTCGAGGAGGGGCGTAGGGTTATGCCCTCGCGTTCCGGTAAGAAGCGCGGTCCTCAGCTCGCGGTGCTGGATCTCAACCTCGGCGAGAACTATGAGGGCCTTTCACAGCGCCGGACCTCCCGGATCTCCGCGTGGGTGCCGATTCAGCGCGGATGCGATCACAGGTGCACCTTCTGCATCGTCCCCTACGTGCGGGGCCCGGAGAAGAACCGTCGACCCGAAGAGGTCCTGAGAGAGATCGAGGAGATCGCGGCTTCCGGCATCACCGAAGTAACTCTTCTGGGGCAGACGGTGAACTCCTATCGCTCGGAGGAGACGTCGTTTCCGGACCTGCTGCGGTCCGTCGCTCGCATAACGGGAATTCGCAGGGTGCGTTTCACCTCGCCTCACCCCAACGACGTGACAGCGGAACTACTGGAGGTGATGGCCGAAGAGGCCGCCGTTTGTGAGCAGCTGCACCTGCCTCTGCAGTCGGGGAACGATGGTGTGCTGAAGCGCATGCTGCGCCGCTACACTGTGGATAGCTTTCTGGAGAAGGTGGAGTTGGCGCGGCGGGCCCTGCCTGACATCGCCCTATCCGCCGACATCATCGTCGCTTTCCCCGGCGAGTCCCGGGAGCAGTTCGAGGACACGTTGGAGGTTCTTCGTACGGTGCGCTTCGACGACGCATACACGTACAAGTATTCGCTGCGTGAGGGTACTCCGGCCACTCGTTTGCCGCTCGAGGATTTTGTCCCCGATGACGAGGCTCAAGCACGCCTCGAGCGACTGATCGAGGTCCATCGCGAGATCCAGGGCGAGATCAACCGGGGTGAGGTCGGCCGCGTCGAAGAGGTATTGGTCGAAAAGACCGCGCGGGGGCCGGGGCAGATTCTCGGCCGCACGAGACGGAACAAGGTGGTGGCTTTTCAGGGTGCGCCCGAGCTCATCGCCAGCTATCAGACGGTGACCCTTACGGCCACGACGAACGCCACGTTCGTAGGAGAGTTGTCGGAGGCGTCCGTCATGGTCAGCCCCTCATGAGACTAGCTGGACCGCTGGGGGTGTTCGCGGTCCTGGTTGTCTCGATCGTGTTCGCGGCCATAAACGGAGCCCAGCGCGTCACCGTGGATCTGGGCGTCGCGGTGTTCTACCGTGTGCCGGTGACGGTCGTGGCCTTCGGGGGACTGTTTACGGGCATGGTGGTCATGCTGGTCGCGGGCGTGCACAGCGACCTGAAGGTGCGCTCCATCCTGCGGCAGCGACTGGAAACCGAGGATCGTGAGGAGCGCGCCCTGATCGATCGAAGGCAGCAGGATCTCTTTCCCGCGGAGTCTGCCTTGGGTGAGACACGAGCGGAGGAAGAGGGGGAGGTGTTCTAGCCTGATCTCGGCCATTCGGCGGCTCCGCGGTCCTCCATGAGACCCCGGCCGCCCCCTGTGGCGCTGCTCGCCCTGGCCTTCCTCGCCGGGTGTGCCGCCGTCACCGCCTTCGCCTCCCCGCTCTCCCACCTCCCCTCCCTCACTCCCCTCGCGTTACTCGTTCTGCCATTCCTTCGCCCCGCGCGTAGGGGCCGGATCACCCTTGCACTGTCGGTGGCCGTCTTGGCCGGTGCCGTTCTCACTCACGCGCGCCGCGAAGTGGCGGAGGATGATTGTCGTCTCCATCTGTCGGAGGGTGCCTCGGGGACCGTCTCGGGATGGTTCGAGACGGTGCCGGGACCTGGAGCCCGCCCCTTCCGCCTGGTCGACGGACTGGGATGTCACGGAGAGGTCCGGGTTCTGTGGCGAATGCCGGACTCGGTGAGGTCGGTGGGGGCGGGGCAGCCGGTCGTGGCCGAGGCACGCTGGCAGCGCTCTTCCCATCCAGAGCCTTCGAGGCCCCAGTTCGCCGGTGTGCTGGTCCTCGACGACGTTCGGGCCCGAACATCGCCTCTCGGCTTCCGGGTCGCACGTGCGCGTGCCCGGCTTCGTGGCGGTGTCGAGACCTGGCTCAAGCAGCTCTTTCCCGACACCTGGCCCGTAGCCTCGGCCCTCGTCCTCGCACGGAAAGAGGGGCTGGACCCCGAGGTGCGGGAATCGTTCGCCTTGGCAGGCATTGCGCACCTGCTGGCGATCTCGGGCTTTCATGTGGGCGTCGTGGCGTTGTTGGTAGGAGTGGTGGTGCGCGGCCTGGGGGTACCGCCGAGACCCGCGCCAGCCGTGGCGACGCTGGTGACCTGGCTGTACGTAGGCTTCATCGGTTTTCCGGACGCGGCGTCCCGGGCCGCCCTGATCCTCACCCTCGTGTCGATGTCCCGCCTGCGAGCGCGGCCCGCCGGTGCGCTCGGGGCCATATCAAGCGCCCTCTTGATTCTGGTGCTTCAGGATCCCTTTGCTCTGGGGCGGCCGGGGTTTCAGCTCTCGTTTGCCGGTGCGCTCGGGCTCGTGCTAGGCGCGCCTCCGCTGAGGAGGGCCTTAGGGGTGGGATGGCTCAAGGCGGTTCCGAGGTCTCTTCGAGATGGCGTAGCCGCCGGGGTGGCCGCCACGCTCTTCACTCTGCCCTTCGTCGCTTGGCACTTCGGGCGGGTTTCCGTCGTGGGGGTCGTGGTGACCCTGCTGGCCACCCCTCTCGTGGCCGCTGCCATCCCGGGTCTACTGGCCACGCTCGCGGCGTATAGCGCCTTTCCGTCGCTCGCCGTCTTCCTTGCGGGCGGAACGGACATCCTTCTCCGGGCCCTGGAAGGTCTCGCCCGCGGAGCCGGGTCGCTACCAGGCTCATCCGTGTGGGTGGGTAACGCCACGCTGATGGGAGGGGTGGTGGGTGGGCTCCTGGGAGTTGCCTGGGTCCGAGCTACGCCGGAGCGGCTGAGACCCTGGGTGAGGCATCTGGTGGTGATACTCGTCATGGTGGCGTGCGCGGGGGCGGCTCCGCTCGTGGAGCGCAGTTTGGGCGTCGGTACACTCGAGATCGTCTTTTTGAGCGTAGGGCAGTGGGACGCGGTGGCGATCCGCTCTCCGGCGGGGCGGTGGGTCGTCGTGGACACGGGGCCGAGGGGGCGCTCCTGGGACGCCGGTGCCCGAGTGGTGCTGCCGTATCTCCGGCGGCGCGGGGTGACTCGCCTGGAGGCCTTGGTCTTCACCCACCCGGACCTCGATCACATCGGCGGGGGCAAGGTGGTCGCCGACGCCCTCGATCCACGTTTCATCATGGATCCCGCGCAGGCGGCCGGAAAGGACGCGTATGTCGATATCCTCGAGGTGGCAACGGCCCGAGGGATTCCGTGGATCGAGGCCAGGCGAGGCTTCATGCTGGAGCTCGACGGTGTGCGACTCGAGGTGCTTCATCCCGACGGCGTTACGGCAACGCCCACTGGCAAGAGTGACGCCAACGCCCAGTCCGTGGTGCTTCTCGTCCGTTACGGGGCCTTCGAGGCTCTCCTTACCGGCGACGCGCCCACGGAGGTGGAGGAGGGGCTACTGGCCGATCTTCCGGGAGAGCTGGAGCTCCTGAAGGTGGGTCATCACGGATCGAACACGTCCACGTCTGCCGAGCTTCTGTCCAGAACGTCGCCGGAGGTGGCGGTCATATCGGTCGGGGCCCGAAACCGGTATGGGCATCCGCACGCATCAGTACTACGGCGCCTCGTGGACGCTGGCGTCCGGGTGTTACGGACCGACCAGAGTGGGCATGTTCGGGTGCGGGCGAGACGCGGAGGTCTCTACCAAGTGGATACACAGTGGTGAGGTGACCCCCGAGCCGTGTGCGCGAGTGCGGCGTCGGGGCCCCGCGAAGCCGATCCGCCAGCGGAAGTACGCTCAGGGCGAGGGGCCGGCCGTCGGCGCCGTGCCGGTCGTTGACCCCGGCGGGGCCCCCGTTATCTTGGCCCCACGGCAGTCGCAAACCGACTTCTACCCCGATACCATGCCCGAAAACAGCGTCGTCACCCTCGAACGGCACATCATCGAAGAGGAACGGAGACGTCCCGAGGCCACCGGAGCCTTCAGCAATATCCTATATGCGCTCACGTTGGCGGCGAAGATCATCTCGAGAGAGGTGAACAAGGCCGGCATCGTGGACCTTCTCGGGGGTGCGGGCACGGTCAACATCCAGGGAGAGCGCGTCCAGAAGCTGGACCTCTACGCCCAGGACGTGATCTACCGGGCCATGGATCACACGGGCACCCTCTGTTGCATGGTATCCGAGGAGTCCGAAGACATCCTGGCCATCCCGGCCGAATTCCCCAAGGGCGACTACGTCCTGATCTTCGACCCCCTGGATGGCTCTTCCAACATCGACGTCAACGTCTCCATCGGCACCATCTTCTCCATCCACAAGAAGGTCACCGACGGAGAGGACGGCACCCTGGCGGACTGTCTGCAGGTCGGTTCCCGGCAGCTGGCGGCGGGATACGTGCTGTACGGCTCGTCCACCATGCTCGTCTATACCAGCGGCCACGGGGTGCACGGGTTCACACTCGACCCGTCCATCGGCGAGTTCCTCTTGAGTCACCGGAACATCACCATTCCCGACCCGCCCAACCTGATGTACTCGATCAACGAGGCGTACTATCCCCGCTGGTCCAAGGGGCAGCAGCGGTTGATGCAGCACCTCAAGGGCCTCGACGGAGAATCGACGCCCTCCTACAGCTCCCGATATATCGGTTCGCTGGTGGCCGACTTCCACAGAACGCTGCTCAAGGGCGGGATTTTCATGTATCCGGCTGACAGCAGGGCGCCCGGAGGCAAACTGCGGCTCCTTTACGAGGCCGCGCCGATGGCGATGATCTGTGAACAGGCCGGTGGGAGGGCCTCCGACGGGAAGAATCGCGTTCTGGACCTCACTCCGGAGTCGCTGCACGCGAGAACCCCACTGTACTTGGGATCCAGAGACATTGTGACCATGGCCGAACGATATTTGGCCGAACCATCAGAAATCTGAGGGTCGTCGGGTTTCTGAGGCTTTTTTGGTGGGGTCGGGATGGTCGCAAACCCTTATAAACGCTGGATTATTCCCGAATCAAGTTGTGGCATCATCCTTGCAATTTCGGCCCCTCGGATTCTTGCGCTCTGCCTTTCCGGGCGAGCGAACTACACCTCCATACTGGAGAGTTCTCAATGAAGTTGCTTCGTTTTGCAGCCATCGCGTTGCTCGCGACCATCCGATGGTCGCCTGTGATGACGATGATGACACGGGCACGACGCCGCCCCCAGTCGCCGCAACCGGGACCATCAGTGGTGCGGTCACGGTTGAAGGCGCGGGGCTGGCCGGCGTGACCGTCAGCATGGTGGGTGCCACCTCCGCGTCGGCATCGACCGGTGCGGATGGTTCCTACTCGTTCACTAACGTCCCGGCTGGGACGTACGGCGTACAGATTGCCGGCGTCTCCCTCGACGTGACCTTTTCCACAACGTCTCAGGTCGTCACGGTCACGGGTGGTCAGACGAGTACTGCCAGTTTCAGCGGTAACTACATCCGCACGGCGAGCATCCGCGGTAGCATCACCGCCGGAAGCACGGGCATCGTGGCTACGGTGTCTCTCGCCGGTACGGGCATGCTAAGCGGTGTGTCCGCTTCCGGAACCTCGGACACGAACGGTGACTTCGAGTTCACCGGTCTGCGGGCCGGCGACTACACGGTTACGGTCTCCGACTTCGGTTCGGCTGAGATCCCGGTCACCTCGCGTGACGTGACGGTGGCCACGGGCCAGAGCGCCAGCGTGACCTTCGTCGGCACGGTCGAGGAAGTCACCACGGCCGCTACGGTCACGATCTCGTCGATCACGGTCAGTGGTACGGCCGGCGCGACGGTCATTCCGGGCGCTGTCGTCGGATCCATCGACGTGAACCTCACCATCAGCGAGGGCACGGCGACGCTCGTCTCGGCCTCCGTGCTTCTGGACGGCGAGGTCGTGGGCACGCAGACGTTCTCAACGGGTGCCCCGGCTGAGGAAGGTCCTGATGCTGCCGAGCGCACGGCGACCATCCAGATCAATACGGCTGCCTGCGGAGTGGCTCCGGGAACGATCTGCGGTATTGGCAATGGCGATCCCACGCACTCGAGTGGTGCCCACGTCGTCACTGCCGAGGTGGTGACCAGTGACGGCGCCACGGCCTCGGCCTCCCAGAGCACCAATCTGACGTTCGCCAATGCGGACCTCTTGATCGGCACCCTTTCGATGATGAATACGGCCGTGAGCGCCACCAGCCAGCTTTGGGGAGCCGGAGACGCAACCGTCGGCGTTACTCCTGTGGCCTATTCGGGGAAAACGGTGGGTTCCATTATGGTGACTCTCGTCCAGACCCCCGGTGCTCCGGTTACGACGACCGCAGTGACTGAAGACACCGCCCCGTTCACCTTCGTGTTCTCTTCCGACACCGGTGACGAACTGGACGGTTGGCAGACTGACGCTGCAGACCCCGACGCGCTGAACATCACCGCTGCGGCCTACACGGACGGCAGTGGGTTCGCGCTCGGAAACGGCGGTGATCCGAACGCGTTTGCGAAGATCAACAATTCTTCCCCGGCGCTCGCGCTGTTCGACAACATTCCGCCGTCCCTCGAGACTGCGGGAGACGGCGGATTCTTCGCGCTTCCTGACGCCGTGGAGACTGTGGATGAAGTCGAGGACATCAACCTTTGCTGTGACAACAACTGGGTTACGTCCGGCTTCGAGTTCGACAATGCGCTCGGAGACATTGAGGATGACGACGTTGACGGTCCCGGCGCGGGTGAGCCCGGTGTCGGTGGCATCGTCGTTACGTTCCATGCGGGTGATGCGGACGACGACTGGGACGAGGACACAGCCATGGAAGACTTCCCCCATGGTGATACGCCGGGGGATGCCGGGCTGGAGCAGAGCCTGCTGAGCACGGACTTCCAGCTCTGGGTCGGTCTCACGGACGCGTTGGGCAACGTTAGCTATACAGCGCTCGAGGCCAGCGCCGGTACGAACGCCGCCGACTTCTTCGGCATCGACGATACGCCCGCTGATTTCGACTTGGCCGGCGTGGCCGATATGACCATCTACAACGGAGTTTCCGGAACTAGTGGAGACGGAATCGAGTTCACCTCCGTCATTGAGGACGTTCCCGGATTCGGCGACGCTCCGGTCTCTGGTTGGATGACGGTCGAGCCCGAGGTGGGTGACGGACCGTTCGTCATCGCTGAAGACGAAGAAGACGGCGGTCCGGTGAACCTGCCGCTGTTGACAGATGCGTGTGGCGCAACGGAGCCCCTGGCTCTGAATATCACGGGCGACAACTCCGCGTTCTGCATTCCGGATGGCACCGCCGGGCCCGAAGACGGCCTGTACACGTTCGGTGGTACGCTCTTCAGCGCGTCGGGAGCCACGACAGACGAGGAGATCATTCGCCTCTACCAGGATCTGACGGATCCCGAGATCACCGCGAACGTCTCTCCGTCGCCAGTGCTCGAGGGTGGAGACAACGCGACGTTCAGCGGTGGAGTGAGTGACAACCTCGATCTCGCGTCAGCGGCCTTCACGTTCGACTTCGACAACGACGCCGTTTGGATTCCCTTCAGCGATCCTGCCGCGATTGGTGACGACGACCCGTTCGTGGGAGCCTGGATAGATGCGGCCAACCCAGCCGTGACGCTGCCGTTCGTCGCGGGTCTGGAAAAGGTGACCGCCGATGATCCGGACGGTACCATGGACATCATCACGAACGTGCGGATCATCGCCACGGACCCGGCCGGCAACATTTCCGCGGCTGCGTCGAACAACATCATTGCCAATACGGTCAACGGTGGCACCCCACCTGTATCCTACGGTGCAGGCGGCATCGACGCGGAGATCGGTGACGGCGTTGGTGGGGCAGGCTGGTTGATGGTGTCTCCGGCGGCCAACACCGAGATCTGTAACGGTGTGGGTGATCCGGACGAGACCACCGAGGTTTGCGAAGACGTAACGATCGACGCCAACGAGTCGTTGGACCTCGAGTTAGAGGTCAGTGGCCCGTCGGGAACCTTCTCGAACCCGTTCCTGAGCGGAACCATCTTCTTCTACTTGAAGCACCCCGTGAGCACCGAGAATGTCCTTCTCGGCAGCGTCCTAGCCAACTCGGCAGCGCTGACGGATGATGGAGACGATCGCACGTATGCATGGGACCTCACGCTCCAGGCGTCTGACGTCGATGGCTTCGCCGTTGCAGCGGACGCCTTTGTGGTGTTCGCGATCGGCGTAAACGCGGATGGCCTGGGCCTTCGCCTGGCCGACGTGTCGCTCGACGTAGTCGACGGCGCGATTCCGTAGCCAATCACCCGCTTCGGCGGACCAACCCCCCGCCCGGCTTCGGCCGGGCGGGGGTTTTTCTTTTGTGGTGGGCCCGGCATGGGCGATGACTTGGAGGTGAAAGTCCTCCCGGAACCTGGTCGCAGGGACCGAAGGGAAGCGCAAGGCGTTCGTCGTGAGGCGTACGCTGAACGAAGCGTGAAACGAACCCGTGAGTCGACGAACAGGAACCGGATACGAGGCGCTGCGGACCGGGGCGAGCGGACCACTGACCGCGAAGCTCCTGCGACCAAGGGGAAGCGGCGTAGATCCGGCGATTGTGCGGGGAAGGTCATCGTTCTTACCCGGGGAGGTCTCGCCTGACGCCTGAAAGGGCGACGCCGGCATTGCGCTGTTGGGCCTGCCGGCGGAGCGAGAAGTCAGCAGAGGCCATAGTAGGCCGACGAAGTGCATGATGCGCTTGGACCCAGCTTTGTCGGACGAAGGGCCGAACGGAGAGGAGAGTGTGACGACCGTGGATCTCGAGAAGGCCATGCGCCAGGAGTCCAGGCAACTGGAGCTCCCGCTGGAGGATAGGGGTGAAGCCCCGAAGGTAGAGGGGAGTGGCGAAGCCGGAACGGTGGCCCATGGAGACGAGCGCTCAGGAAGCGAGCATCTCCTGATGGAGGAGGTGGTCGGGCGTGCCAACCTCGTAGGAGCGTTGAAACGCGTGCGGCAGAATAAGGGCAGTCCGGGCATCGACGGGATGAGCGTGGAGGAGCTGCCAGAGTACTTGCGCAGGCACTGGGGGGAGATCCGACAGCGGTTGCTGGCGGGGACCTACCAACCGAAGCCGGTACGAAGGCAGGAGATACCGAAGAGTGGGGGAGGGGTCCGGGAGTTGGGGATTCCGACCGTGCTGGACCGGTTCATCCAACAAGCCATCCTGCAGGTGCTGCAACCGAGGTTCGACCCGACGTTCAGTCGGCACAGCCACGGCTTCCGGCCTGGGCGCCGAGCACACGATGCGGTGCGCGAAGCGCAGCAATACATCCAGGAAGGGAGACGATGGGTGGTGGATGTGGACCTGGAGAAGTTTTTCGACCGGGTGAACCACGACGTGCTGATGGGGCGGCTGGCAAAGCGGATCGAGGATAAGGCGATGCTGCGGATCCTCCGTCGCTACCTGGAAGCCGGAGTCATGGCGAACGGGGTGGTGATGGAGCGGCACATGGGGACGCCTCAGGGCGGACCGTTGTCGCCGTTGCTGGCGAACGTGCTCCTGGACGAAGTGGACAAGGAGTTGGAGCTACGCGGACACGCGTTTGTCCGGTACGCCGATGACTGCAATGTATACGTGCGGTCGAGGCGGGCAGGACAACGTGTGATGCAGGCGCTGAGGCACTTGTACGGGAAACTTCGGCTTCAGGTCAACGAGGAAAAGAGCGCGGTGGCGCGAGTGTGGGATCGACAGTTCCTGGGCTACAGCTTCTGGGTAGCGGCAGGGAAGGTCGTGAAGCGCCGGGTCAGCAAGAAGGCCCTGACGAAGTTCAAGGAGCGAGTCCGGCAGATTACAAGCCGGAGTGGCGGGCGGAGCCTGCAACAGGTGGCGGAAGAGCTACGGCGCTACGTGCTGGGGTGGAAGGCATACTTCGGCTTAGCGGATACACCGGGGGTTTTCCGAGACCTGGACCAATGGATCCACCGCCGGCTGCGTACGTTGCAATTACGCCAGTGGAAACGGGGAAGGACAGCGTACCGGGAGTTGAGGGCTCGCGGTGTGAGCGAGAACCTCGCCTGGCGAGCTGCTCGGTTCGCGCGAAGCTGGTGGCACGTGGCCGCGCACCACGCCCTGCACACGGCCTTGCCAGGGGCGTACTTCGACGAGCTGGGTGTGCCCCGGCTCACGCCGTACTGACCTCAACTCACCGAACCGCCAGGTGCGGACCCGCATGCCTGGTGGTGTGGGAGGGGAAGGACCGGGATCGCCGGTCCTCCCCTATCCCGATCATCCAACCGAGAGAGACAGGGCCAAAGTAGACGGCCCAGACGTCGTGGTCGATCTCTTCGAGGCCGATGTAATCTCCGCCGAGCAGGTGAGAGACGTTGATCCAGCGTGAGTGCCATCGGATTCCTCCGTTCGTTGAGACTTTGCGGACTTCGAAGTGAGCAGCGAGCGGGGCCTTCTCAGTGTGGGTCCTGTTGTCACTCCGCTCTTTGGGCCGGCCGGCCCTAACGAGGACTTGGGTCCAGCGGCTCATCATTCTACCGACCGTTTTTCTGACGCTGACGAGCCTCGTGGTGCTGCTCGTCGTCAATGTGATGCTAGCTCGTCCGGCGATCTATCTAACTGCGCTGTTACTCCTTCTCTTCCAGTCTGGGCACACCTTCTGCCACATCGTGTTCTCCTTCCTCCCGCGAGTTCGAGTCGACGGTCATTCCGGAGAAGGCGACGTCGAGCGGTGAGCATGGCGAGCGTGAACAGCGCACCTGATGGTTAACACAAGTGTGCCAGCTGATGGTTAACAGATTGGGTTACGTCCTGTGTTACCGTGGGTGTCGAAAATGACGAAGAGTTCTTCGTCAAACCACCCGAGGGTAGTGGGACCGAAGTAGACCTGCCACAGAGCGGGGCCGATGGGTTCGAGCCCGATGAACTCGTTGCCCAGAGCCGAACTGATGTTGATCCAACGCGAGTGCCAGCGGATGGCTCCGTTTGTAGAGACCTTACGGACCTCGAAGTGCTCAGGGTACTCGATGGGCGGAAGGACGTCGGGGTAGGCTCTAAGAGCCGATCGGTAGACGGAATGGGGAGTAGCGTCGTCGAGCGCCTCGTGGGGGCGGATGTGATTGAATGTGTGGCGGAAGTCGTTGAAGTGGCGCTGCTGGGCACTGAGGTTGGCCTTGGGCGGGCGAGTGGCTTCACGCTTGAGGGTCCTGTGCATGCGTTCGTGTCGGCCGTTCTGCTGCGGCTTACCCGGCTCGATGGTCTCAGGACGGATACCGAGGCGGATCCACCAGGCACTCAGGCGTGTGAGGCGAGCGAGGCCGATGGAAGCGAAGGGCGTACCATTGTCGGAGCGGATGACGGCGGGCAGACCGAACTCGCGGAAAGTCCTGATGAACACAGGCTTGGCGAGCTCGATCGACGTGGAATACAGCCCTGTGCACTCGAGCAGGAACCGGCTGAAGCCGTCCTCTAGCTCGCGCGCTTCGCTTGCGGTCACCATCTTAGCCGCGCAGCAGAATCGCAATCCGTTAAGCGGCTGCTACAACCGGCCTGGAGGAGCAGGGCTTCATGAAGGCGATTTGGAACGGTGAGGTGATTGCTGAAGCCGATGACACGGTGATCGTCGAAGGCAATCACTATTTTCCAAACAGCTCGCTGCGTGGCGAGTTCTTTTCGGCGAGTCCAAAGAGGTCGACGTGCCCCTGGAAGGGCACCGCTTCCTACTACGATGTCGAAGTCGCCGGTCACCGAAACGAAGGGGCTGCGTGGTACTACCCAACACCGAAGCCAGCTGCCGAAGCGATCGCGGGTCGTGTCGCCTTCTGGCGTGGCGTCGAAGTCACCGAATAGCTGGGTCGTGAGAGACCGCGCGGCGGCAGCCGCCGAACAAGCGATTGCTGCAGTCGGGGTAGACATCCCGCTCTCGCGCTTCGCTTGCGTTGAGCCTTGGCCTGGAGCCGATCGATGAGGGAGATTGTCGCGTTGGGCATCCTACTCGGAGCGGAACCTGTCAACGACAATGGGACACTCTACGGGATTAATTAGAGAGCAATGTCCTGTGTGGTGAGGGAAGGGATGGGAGGATTGATGAAGACGGCCTCCGGGAGCGGTTTGGGCTTCGGCACACCTCTGACGAAGCGTTCGGGATGAGCGGCCCATGCTTCGCGGAGCACGGATTTCCTGCCGGCAATGACCTGATCGGCGTTCCCGAAGTGGACCTGCTCGGGGGTTAGCATCGAGATGCCGCCATGGCGGTGCTCGGCATTGTACCAGCGGAAGAACGATCGACAGAACGTCTTGGCTTGGCCCTGATCCCCGAACCGTCCGGGAAACGAGGGATGGTACTTCAAGGTTTTGAACTGAGCCTCGGAAAACGGGTTGTCATCCGACACCTGAGGCCGGCTCAACGAGCGGGTCACGCCGAGGTCAGCGAGAAGTTGAGCGGTGCATTGGCTCGTCATTGGAGCTCCCCGATCCGAGTGCAGGGTCAGGACCCGGGGCTGGACGCCATGCTTCAGGCAGCTCTGCTGGATCAACCGGCCGGCCAGGGCCGAGTTCTCCCGGTCCGCCACCATCCAGCCCACGACGTAGCGGCTGTAGATGTCCATGATGACGTAGAGGTAGTAATAGCTCCACTTCTTCGGCCCGAGCAGCCGCGTGATATCCCAGGACCACACCTGGTTCGGCGCCGTGGCCATCAACTCGGGCTTCTTGTACTCGGGATGGGTGCGCTGCGCCCGGCGTTCCTGAACCGGCACCTCGGAGGCCAGAACACGATACATCGTGCGTTCGCTGCACAGGTAGACCTCTTCGTCGAGCAGCGTGGCCACCACCTCGGCGGGTGAGCGGTCCACGAACCGCTCCGAACACAGCGTGTCGAAGACCTCGCCTCGTTCCGTCTCGCTCAATGCCCGGGCGGGCGTCGGGCGGGGCTGCTGTTGCCCGGTTGATGGGCCTCGACGACGGTACAACGTCGATCGGGAGACCTCGAGGGCCGCGCACGCCGGTTTTACACCGACGTGCTTAGCCAGCTCATCGGCCGCCTTCAAGAGTTTGTCCCGTCGTCGAGGCTTATCCCCAGCAGCCCCGCAACTTTTCCCTGCACGTCGATGATCAGGTGTGCCTTCCTGAGCTCATTCCCGAGCCGTGCGTTTCGCCGCTCCAGCTTGCGTACCTTCTCATCCAGCGGATTTCGCTCCGGCTTGCGGCCGCGTTTCTTCGACAGGGCCTTCAGCGACCCGCTATGCGCCGCCTTGCGCCACGTCGTCAGGTGCGACGAGTACAGGCCCTCTCGCCGCAGGACTTGACCCACCTCGCCGGGCTCGGTGCACCGGTCCGCTTCTTCGACGATCCGCAGCTTGTACGACGGACTGAACCGCCGCCGTAGCGGCCTATCTACTACCTCCGGGTCCGCAGGAGCTGCCGCGCTTCGCTTGGCCTCCCCGGTTCCAGGGGCACTACCATTCTCTGCCATTCTCTCTCGCAGTCCCAACATGTTCGTTTTCTCTGCCTTCGCCCTACTCTAATTCTTTGCGTGCTCCGTGTCTCACGTACGTTGGCAGAGAGGGAAGCTCTCGGCTGTGGTGACATTGAGGAAGCGAGCGAGCCTCCCTCGGACGGTGTCGAGAACGAGGTGGAGCGATTCCTGGACTCCTATCGTCTCGCGGTTGAGACTCGTGATGGTCCACTGCTTCGAACCATGTACGTCGATGACGGCCGCTTCGAGTGGATCGAGGATGGCGAGGTCCGTTATCGCTCGCCCAACGAGGTGCTAGCTGCGCTCGCCACACTCCCGAACGACGCCGTAATGCGGACAGAGTACACGGGCGTTGAGGTGGTTCCGGTCGGCGATACCGGCGCCCGGGTCACGTTCCAGTTCCAAACCGTGTTTGGGCAGGGCCCGTCAGTCTTCGAGTTCGGCGGCATGAGTTCCCTCGTGGTAGAAAAGACCCCGACCGGCTGGCGCATCGTGGGCGGCCACACATCCTCCTCAGGACCCGGCGGCCGCTGAGTGACTGCTGCCTGAGAGAATGCGGTTCGCATGGGTTGGCCGAAATGGTCAGGTTGCAGAGCGGTCAACTCGTTGGGGAGGGACTCTCTCTTGGGAACCCCCAAAATCGGCCAACACGATCAGTGCGAGATCATCCACCCCCGGCCACGAAGACCAGCCAGACGGAACCGGGACGGGCAGCTAAGCGCACAGACGTCGAGAAGCCTTCAACCTCGTAGAGCTTCGTGCCTGCCGGCAGGGTATTCGAGTCGCCGTCTTCAAAGGGTCGAATTTGTTCACCAGGGGTATCCTGGCAGTCCACCAGCCGGGCCACTTCGGCCACGATGTTGGTTGGGGCCGGAGCGCCCGAGGGGAGTGGTTCCGGTGACAGGCTATAGGTGACGCTGCCGATCCGCAGCGTTCCCTCGCACCCGCCGGATAACTCAGGGTCAAGCACCGCCTCACCACACGCGGTGGCCAAGACACTGACCACCGCCAAGAAAAGGATTCGACTCTTCATGTCCCCAGCCCTTCACGAGAGATGCTCTAGGAGCCGACGGGAGATCGAGGGCTCTAGAATGAACGATCTGGGGTCGGGGTCTGTGACAGACCGCCGTCGTAGGCCGCATCAAATCCTTGCTTGTACGGTCGAAGCCGACATAATATCCGCAGGTTCCCAGCTCTCCAGAGGAGTGATCCCCTGTTGGATGTTTCCGAACAGGGTCAGGACAGAGGGAGGTTAGAAATGAGCTGTTTTCTCTGTGCGGAGATGGGGGTAGCGGTTTGTTCACACTGCGGCGTTGCCCTCTGCAAGAAGCATTTGGCGGAGAGACAACGGCATCAGGTGGGAGGGATGACTTACGGGTGTCCGCACACGGTCCCATCAGCCCGTCCTCAGGCTCCCAGCTAAGACACGAACGGTGGTTTCTCTTTGGGCAGTGCTGTTGTCGATCATGAAGCTGTGGGGCTCAGTGGGAATCAAGTGCATGAGAGGCGACACTACTTTGCCTCATGATCTTGTCCGTTTCGCCAGTGACTTGGCCTCCTTTGACGTTGCTCCGGCCATCACCACTTTCCAAGGATCCATGGTCACGGTATACAGAACAGGTTGAATAAAATCTCGTAAACGATTGGGGAGAATATGGCGACCAAAAGCAAGTGCCCAGTGTTAGGCGGACCTCACAGACACACGGCGGTTGGGGCCACGGCAAACCAACACTGGTGGCCGAATCAGCTGAACCTGAAAATTCTCCACCAGAACTCTCCCCTGTCAGATCCAATGGGCAAGGATTTCAACTACGCTGAGGAGTTCAAAACGCTTGACCTGGACGCATTGAAGAAGGACATCAATGACTTGATGACGACGTCGCAAGAGTGGTGGCCGGCCGACTACGGTCACTATGGGCCGCTCTTCATTCGGATGGCGTGGCACAGCGCAGGCACGTACCGCATCCACGATGGCCGCGGCGGCGCAGCCTCCGGCACACTCCGCTTTGCGCCCCTCAACAGCTGGCCCGACAATGTGAGCCTCGACAAGGCACGCATGTTGCTCTGGCCGATTAAGCAGAAGTACGGCCGGAAAATCTCGTGGGCCGACCTGATGATCTTCACGGGTAACTGTGCCTTGGAGTCAATGGGATTCAAGACGCTCGGTTTCGCTGGCGGGCGCGAGGACGTCTGGGAGCCCGAAGAGGACATTTACTGGGGGCCTGAGACCACGTGGCTTGGAGACGAGCGTTACACCGGCGACCGGGAACTCGAGAATCCTCTCGGTGCGGTTCAAATGGGCCTGATCTACGTGAATCCGGAGGGGCCGAACGGTACCCCAGATCCGCTCGCTGCGGCCAGAGACATTCGAGAGACGTTCGGTCGCATGGCGATGAATGACGAAGAGACAGTTGCGCTCATCGCCGGCGGACACGCGTTTGGCAAAGCCCATGGCGCTGCCGATGCGGACAAGTACGTCGGCCCCGAACCCGAGGGTGCCAGCCTCGAGGAGCAAGGCCTCGGCTGGAAGAACAGCTTTGGCAGCGGCAATGCCGGCGATACGATCACCAGCGGGTTGGAGGGCGCGTGGACTACCGACCCGGTGAAGTGGGACAACAACTACTTCGACAACCTGTTCGGCTACGAGTGGGAGCAGGTGCAGAGTCCTGCCGGTGCGACGCAATGGACTCCCACGGATGCGTCTGCAGTGGGCACCGTGCCGGATGCTCACGATCCGTCGAAGAAGCACGCCCCCATGATGTTTACGACGGACCTCGCACTAAAGATGGACCCGATCTATGCGCCGATTTCGAAGCGTTTCCACGAGAACCCGGAGGAGATGGCAGACGCCTTCGCCCAGGCGTGGTACAAGCTGACGCACCGCGACATGGGGCCCCGCACGCGATGTCTCGGTCCGTTGGTTCCTGCGGAGCTACAGTTGTGGCAAGATCCTGTCCCCGACGTCACTCATGAATTGATTGGAGAGCAGGATATCGCTGAACTCAAGGGCAAGATACTCGCATCAGGACTGTCCATTTCACAACTGGTCTCGACCGCGTGGGCGTCGGCGGCAACGTTCCGTGGCACCGACAAACGTGGTGGAGCGAATGGGGCGCGCATTCGCCTCGCACCCCAGAAGGATTGGGAGGTGAACAATCCGGCCGAACTGCGGAAGGTGCTGACGACCCTGGAGGAGATCCAGAAGGACTTCAACAGCTCCGGGGACCCGCTTGCGGGTGCCGACGGCAAGATGGTTTCGCTCGCTGACGTGATCGTGTTGGGCGGGTGCGCGGCCGTCGAGGAATCTGCGAAGAGGGCCGGGCACGACGTGCAGGTTCCCTTCTCTCCGGGGCGCACGGATGCTTTGCAGGAGCAAACCGACGTGGACTCGTTTGCCGTGCTCGAACCGACGGCAGACGGATTCCGCAACTACGTCCGAAACGGACACAAGAGACCGGCGGAGGAGTTGCTGGCGGATCGGGCGCACATGCTGACGCTAACCACTCCTGAGATGACGGTGCTCGTAGGCGGCATGCGCGTCCTGAATGCAAACGTCGGGCAGTCCGAGCTCGGCGTCTTTACCAATCGGCCTGAGACATTGACCAATGATTTCTTTGTGAACCTTCTCGACATGAACACCAAGTGGCAAGTGTCCTCCAAGTGCGAGCACGTGTTCGAGGGACGCGATCGTGGGACGGACGAAATCAAGTGCACCGGCACCGCCGTCGACCTCATCTTTGGTTCCAACTCCCAGCTTCGAGCCATCACGGAAGTCTATGCATGTGACGACTCGCAGCAGGCGTTTGTGCGTGACTTCGTGGCTGCGTGGGACAAGGTGATGCATCTTGATCGCTTCGACCTTGATCCAAGTCTGCGGAATGGATCGTAGGGTCGTTGAGATCATTGGTAGGTGAACCCCCGGGTTAGTGAGGCCGTGTCCCCGCGCATCCTATAGTAGGGACGAATCCGGGCGCCTTGAAGCTGAGGTCACGCCATCACCTCGAAGGGGAACTCGATGAGACTCGAAGGCAAAGTGGCCATCGTGACGGGGGGAGGTGCGGGAATCGGCAAGGCAATTGCCCTCCGCCTCGCGGAGGAGGGAGCCGACGTCGCCATCGGTGATGTCGACGAGACCGCCGCACGGGCCGTCGCTGGCCAGATCGAGGCGCTCGGCCGCCGGGTGGCAGTGCTGCGAACGGACGTCACTCGGAAACCGGAGATCGAGGCGCTGGTCGACAGAGCGCGGCAGTTTGGTCCCATCGACATCCTGATCAACAACGCGGGCGTCGAGGAGATAACGCCGCTGCTCGAGATTCCTGAGGCCGAGTGGGATCGCACGCTCGACACCAATCTCAAGGGCGTATTTCTGTGCAGTCAGGTCGTGGCGCGTCACATGATCGCCGACGGCCGAGGCGGGAAGATGGTGAACCTCGGCTCCATAGCCGGCCTTATGCCACCGAGAAAGGTGCCGCACTACGCCTCATCCAAGGGAGCCGTGCACACGCTGACGAAGCAGCTGGCTCTGGAGTTGGCTCCGCACAACATTACCGTGAATGCAGTCGCCCCCGGCGTGATACGCAACGGGCTCAGCACCCATCATTCCCTGGCCGATCCGGAGCGAGCTGAACGGATAGCACGCGGTATCCCGCTGGGGAGGGTCGGATCCCCCCAGGACATCTCGCACGCCGTGCTGTTCCTGGTATCTGAGGAGGCGGACTACATCACGGGCGTGGTGCTGCCCGTTGACGGCGGGTTTTTGCTGGGCGGTCTGCAGACTGGGTGAGGCGCCAGCTCCCTTCGGAGTGCGTTAATCACGACCCGGGTTCGGTGGGCTGTTCGCTTTCGTCTCCTCATCGAATGGCGCCACTCCGGTGCCTGGGCAGAAATCTCCGGTGCCCCGGAAATGGGTGTTCAGGCACTTCAACTCCGAGCCGAGGGTCTGCAGCAAGTCCACCGTCGCAGGGTACGGCGGCCGGGAGAAGTAGCCGGCCCTGCCTCCGCGGGCCATGTCGGCCGTGGATTGGCCGAGCCTGCTGAGCGCCCTCACGTCGGCGCCTCTCGGGACCAGGTACTCGATGAGGTCGTTGTCGCCCCGGACCGATGCGTAGTGGAGCGGTGTGTAGCCCCACCCATCGGGCAGGGTGACATCAGCGCCGTGCTCTTCCACCAAGTACTCGACCACGTTGAGAAAGTTGTTCGGCACGCTGTTCATCATGAAGGGTCCGAGCCCCATGTACCCGCCCCCCGCCGCCGCGTGGATGGCGTACATGTTGGGCGTGCCCTCGGGCAGCATCGGGAGCCCCGAGTCCTCCTGCAGGCGCCCGTCATTCTGCCGCCCCTCCCTCAAGCCGGGCTCCGGCAAAGTGGTCGGCATGTTCGGGTCTGCGCCGAACGTCGCCAGCGCTTTCATCGCGTCGAGATCCTGCGCGAGCGCGGCCCGCCAGAAGGGGGTCGCGCCTGTCAGGTCGAGGCCGAGCTTTCCCCGGAGAAAGTCCGCGTGCCAGAGATGGCTCTTCAGGGCCACGTTCGGGTTCGCGCCAGCCTCGAGAAGCGCATTCAGCACTTCCATGTGCCGAGTCTGCTCGTTGTCCTGCGCCCGGGGCTGTGGGTGGTCGGTGTACTTGAACGCCCACTGAGTCTGCAGCACCGCGAAGAGGGGTGAGATACCATCGGTGTCGGTGGCAGGATCCGCGCCGCGTTCGATCAGCCTCATTGCCAGGTCGAACCGACCATTCAGAAGCGCGATCAGGAGAGGACTGCTTCCGTCGCCGCTGACCTGGTCGATGTCGGCCCCGCCGTCCAGGAGAGCCGCCGCCGCTCCGATATGGCCCTCACGTGATGCGTGCAGGAGAGCCGTCATCCCGCCCGTCTTACCGACCAACGTCTCGAACTGCGGGCGAGCGAGGATCTCATTTTCGGCTTCGTAGCCCGAGGGGGTATTCCAAGCCGGTCGGCGAATCGCGAGATCGTCGGGATCGAAGTCCGCGAGCAACGCCTCGATCTGTTCCTCAGAGCTCAAGAACTCCCGCTGGACGCCGAGGGCTACCTGCAACTCCGCGTCGCTCAAGGCCCTGTTGGTTCCCTCTACGGAACTCCTTCGGATCTCCGTGAACGCCTCCCTCAAGCGTCCCTCCGCCGCCCTGTCGATCGCCATCCTCTCGAGGACATCGACGACCTCCGTGCGGATCAGCGGATCCGCGCCGTGCCTCAAGAGCTCTCGGACCGACGCGACGCGACCACGGGCGGCCGCGAACATCAGGGGCGTCTGTCCGGCGGCGCTTTCGCGCGCATCGACCGTCACGCCGTGCTCCAGCAGTGCCTGGACCGTGCTCTCGCCGTTCAGCGCCTTCGCGGCGAGGTGGAGGGGGGTCACTCCGGTGCGCGACGTCATCGCAGTCGGGTCGGCACCGGCGTCGATCAGCGCGCGAACGACCGAGGCGTGAGCGCCCCCGCTGGCCAGGTGCAGCGACGTGTGGGCGCCGATGCGCGTCTTCGCCTCGACATTCGCCCCCACCTCGATCAGAAGCTGGGCGATCTCGAGGCTCCCCTGCTGGGCGGCCAGGTGCAGTGCGGTCAGGCCGTCCCCTCGAGCTACATCAGGATCGGCGCCGCCCTCGAGAAGAGACCGGACGGCGACCACGTCACCGCGCTTCGTCGCGTCCAGGAGCGGACTGTCCTCCGGATGCGCGGCGTTCGTGGCACCAGCCGACAGCGCGAACGCTAGGACCGCACTGGTCAGACCCACCCGCCTTCGCCTGATCATGCTCCCTATCATGCTCCCACCTCGGACCCCGCCTTCTGGCTCCTGGGGAAGCTCAACGGGAACTCGCCCGTGCTGTCACCGAACTGCTGCATGGGGTCGTGTCCCATGCTCTGCATCAGGCTCACGAACACGTTGGCCATGGGTGTGCCTGTCGGAGCCCTGAGGTGGAGGTTCCCCTCGAGCGCACCGTTCGCGTGGCCCATCAGGAGGAGCGGGCAGCGCCGATGATTGTGCAAGTTGGGGTCCCCCATCGGAGAGCCCCAAATGATGGCCGTCTTGTCCAGCAGGGAAGCGTCGCCCTCCATGGTGCTCTTCATCCTCTCCAGGAAGTACGCCATCTGACTCAGGCGGTAGGTGTTGATGACGTTGAATTCCCTGATGGCGCCGTGGACGTTGCCGTGATGCGACGCCCCGTGGAACGACTTGTTCGTACCACTGTCCGGGAAGGTGCTGTTCTGCAGATCGAATCCGGTCTTGAAGGTGATCACCCGGGTGAGATCCGCCTGGAGAGCGAGTACCTGGAGGTCGAACATCAACCGCATGTGGTCTTCCCAGCGGTCGGGGATGCCCGACGGCGCCTCCGGCATCTGCCGCTCCTCGCCGCTGGTGTTCTGTGCCTCGACCAGCCCGATCCTCCGCTCCAGCTCGCGGATGTGCGTGGTGTACTGGTCTAGGGCCCGCCGATCGACAGCCCCCAGCTCCCTCTTCAGATCGGCCAGCCCGCTCGCGACCCAGTCGAGCAGGCTCCGGTTGGTCTGTAGCCGGCTGGCGCGGTCGGCGGGGGAGTCACCGGAGCCGAAGAGCTGCTCGAACACCACCCGGGGCTCACGGATCGCCGGAAGCGGCTGGGTCGGAGACGCCCATGCTAGCGTAGTCGTGTACGCGCAGTGGTAGTTGTAGGCGCACCCGCCTCCCCGGTCCATTTGCTCGGTCGTGATCTCCAGCGACGGTAGCGCGGTCTCCTGGCCGAAGCGCTCCGCGTGCACCTGATCCAGGGACTTGCCGATGAAGACGTCCGCTTGCGTCTGGAGCGGATGGGACTGGGTCAGGAAGACCGCAGTCGAGCGATCGTGGTCGCCGCCGATCTCCTCGGCGCGGTAGGGCTCAGCCATGCGGCAGTCCGTGTTGCTGACCACGGTCAGGTAGTCCCGGTACGCCTCGAGCGGCTTGAGCTGGCTGTCCGTCTTGAACTCGAAGTCGCGGCCGACCTTCGCAGGAGCGAAGAGGTTCTGCGAGTCTCCCCAGTCGTTCCCTCCCGCACATCCCATCGACTCCTCGACGCAGACCAGGCGAGTGAACTGCTCCTGCGCGGGGTCACGCCAGCCCCTCCCGGCCGGTACCATCGCGTCCAAGAAGGGAAGGGCCACCGACGCCCCCGTGCCACGGATGAAGGTGCGACGCGAAAGGTGTCTACCAGTGATGAAGTTCATGGCTGGTTGCTCCCTGAGTCGTCCGTGCTGGTCTGCGTTTGTCTCATCTGGAACGGATCGCTCATGACGATTCCTCTGATGAGCGACGCCATCCTGTAGTCGTTCGTCTCAGCCGCCCGCGTGATGATCCGGATTGTCGGTTGGTCGAGGTAGTTCGTGGGACGCCCGATCGCGTAAGTCAGCAGGTGCTCCGTAAAGTTGCGCACGAGCGGGATGGGACGCTTCAGGAGAACGTCGGCCAACTGGCTGGGCGTGCCGATCGTCGTGCCGTCGTAGAAGACGCCTTCGGTGTCCAGCGGTGCATTGTTCTCACGGATCCGCCAGGCGCCGGTGACGTCGAAGTTGTCGAGCGCGAGCCCGATCGGGTCGATGAAGTTGTGGCAGGAGCTGCAGACCGGGTTGCTACGGTGTTGTTCCATTCGCTCACGGGTGGTCAGGAGACGACCCGCAGTGGCGGTCGGGGACTCGTCGAGCGTCGGCACGTTGGGCGGGGGAGGCGGGGGTGGCGTCCCCATGAGCACCTCCATGACCCACTTCCCACGCAACACCGGCGACGTTCGAGCCGACATCGAGGTCAGGTTCAGGATGCTTCCATGGCCGAGGATTCCCCGTCGCTGGTCGTTGGGGTATATAACGCGGCGGAATTCCTGTCCGGAGACCCCCTCGATGCCGTAATGCTTGGCCAGACGCTCGTTGAGGAACGTGTAGTCCGCGTTGAAGAGCTCGAGCAGGCTCCGGTCCTCGCGGACCAGGTACTGGAAGAGTAGCTCGGTCTCCCGCACCATCGCCTCGGCGAGCTGTTGCGAGAAATTCGGGTACAGGTATGCTTCGGGCCAGACCTTCCCCACGTCCTGCAGCCGCAGCCACTGATGGGCGAAGCGTGTGGCCAGCGTCTCGGATCGCGGATCCGCCAGCATGCGCCCGACCTGCCGCTCGAGCACGGCGGGCTCGGAAAGCCGGCCGTCCTCGGCGACCTCGAGGAGCTCGTCGTCGGGCGCGGAGTCCCAGAGGAAGAAGGACAGCCGCGACGCGAGGTCGAGGTCCGTCAGTCGATAGACCTCACCCGCCCGGGTATCGGTGGGCTCCCGCTCCAATCGGAACAGGAACTCGGGCGAAACGAGAATTGCCTGCAACCCTGCTCGCACCCCGAACTCGAATCCCTCGTCGGCAGCCGCCGCATCATAGAAATCCATCAGCTTCGCGAACTTGCTCCGGGGCGGCGTTCGCCGATACGCCTTGCGTCGCGAGTTCCATGAGTATCGACTCGGCGCAGGGACGCTCCTCCTCCGGCACCTTCGGGTAGCAGGCGAACACCTCTTGTCGACTCGTGGTCTCGGACACGCCGGTCACGTTGTCCGGGCCCGTGATCAGAAGCTCGGAAAGATGCGTCAGTCCGGTGACGCCGTACCGCCCCAACGCCGTCCCACTCGTCGACCACTCCGCAGGACTGAACCGGTCCTCGTAGGGACCTTCGATGAGGTTCACGAACGCCGCCGATACCCTGCGCTGGCCCGCACGGACGAAGATCGGCTCGGTTCGGATGGCCGGGATCGTCGTGCCTGCGTTGTGTTCGAGCATCAGGAGCGCGACCGGCTCACCGTCTATCGAAATATCGATGTCCTCCTGGGCCGTCGAGTTCCCACTCCCGAAGGTGGTCTCCACCTGGAAGACGTACTCAGCGTCCGCGGGAAAGTCGTGCGTCACGACAATGCCCCCCCGGGTCCCGAACGGTGCGCCTTCGACGTGATCCCAGGCGCGCTGCGAGACCTCCAATGGGTTCTTGTGCTTCGTCGTGGAGGACTCTACGTCGGGGTTTCCGAGGGCGAGTCGGCTGATGTCGGCTGCGGCCCGCAGATACGAATCCAGAAGCGTGGTCGAGAGCGCCTGGGCGGCAGACATGTTGTCGAAGCTGCCCACGAGAACGTCGGGGGGGAGCCACGTCCCTGCGTCCACCTCCAGGGCGAGGAGGTCATGGATGACGTGCTCGTACTCAGTCCGACTGAGCCGCTGGAACCGACGCACGCCCACGTTGGGAGCGGCTCGGGCCGCTTGGTCGACGTCCGACTCCAGGGTCTCCGCCAGCGTCAGGAGGGTGTCACCGCCGGGGCGCGGCATGCCGGGGGGCGGCATCATCCCCGCGCGCAGCTTCCGGATCATCTTCTCGGCCGTCTCGGCCTGATCCGGGGCACTCTCGACGGAGAAATGCTGGAGCGACAGGGTTCCGGTGAGCAGCGCGTCGTTGTGGCACGCCACGCAGTAACGCTGCACCACTTGAGTCAGCGTGTCCCGCGGTACCGGCGAAGAGGAAGGATCGGCTTCGGCCGCGATGGGAGCGGAGTAGACGGCGCCTACGTCGTACGCGTTTGGGAGCGACAACACGTCGGACGGGCCGCTGCCGATCAGCAGCAACATCCCTGCAAAAACGCCAGAAAGGGAGAGTGTCTTCATGCTCCGTCCTGACAAGACTTCGAGAACTGCACGGCCCTGCCCAGGTTAAGATACAGACCGGTTCATGGTCGGCAACCAATCGGTGTCATGCCGATGGATCTCGCAACCCCGGCCGGACCTGCTCCGAGAAGGCGCTTCCGCCAACGAGCCAACGTGGTGTCCGCGGTCGCATTCCAGACCTTCCTTGTGGCCTGACACACCATAGCGGCATCTTGCGGCCATGTCCGACGCCATCTCCCGCCTGAACACAGCCCTAGAAGGCCGCTACGCCATCGAGCGTGAGCTCGGGGTGGGTGGACATGAGTGGTGTGATCGACATCATCGATACGCCTGGTGCATCCAGCTTCGGGGACATCGACAATATCTCGCTCTCTCCCGACGGGCGCTACGTCGCGATCGAGGCCGGCGACGAGCTCTCCAGTGCTAACGACCAGCCGATGCAGATCTGGATCTACGACTCCGACCAGTTCTCCGCGACGCGCCTGACGTTTCAGGGGGCGCGAAACGCCCAACCGCGCTGGATGCCGGATGGGCGCCACGTCGCCTACATCTCCAGCCAGGTCGACGGGCCCGACGGTATCTGGATGCAGCCGTTCGACCGCACCGGAACGGATGAACTCGTCGTCCAGACGGACTGGCCTGTCGAGGCGTTTGACGTAGCCGCTGTAGAGGGGCTCCCCATGATCCTGACGGATGCGTCCGGCCCGACCCGTGATCTGTGGTTGGCCTATCCGGGAACGTCGGAGGTGGAGCCGTTTCTCGTCACCGATTTCTCGGAACGTCTGCCTCGGATCTCGCCCGATGGCCAGTGGGTCGCCTACGTGTCCGACGAGTCCGGCCAGGACGAGGTGTACGTCCGCTCATTTCCAGAGGGGGGACGGCCGTGGCCCGTCTCCAGGAGTGGCGGCTCCCTGCCCATATGGAGCCACTCCGGTGACGCAATCTTCTTTGTCAGGCAGGGATTCATGATGGAGGCCCGTTTGTCCCTGAGAGACGAGGTGCGCATCGTCGAGGAAAGCACGCTCTTCGAGACTACCGGCATCGACGCAACTTCGTTCGGAAGCGGCTCGGCCTACTACGACTTATCGGGGGACGACGAGCGTTTCCTCGCGCCGCTCGCTCTTTCGGCCACGAACGTTCTGGGGGTCGAGAACGCGGAGACCGTCGTGGTGCTCAACCTCTTCGAGGAGCTTCGCCAGCGGATGGGGAATTGAAGCCCAACTAGAGCGCCGGCCGCCCCCTCAGCGGCCGTCTACGTCCCCCAGGAAGGCGGCGACCGCCGAGTTGAACGCCTCCGTGCCATCGATGTTGACCATGTGGCCGGCATCCTCGATAATCTCGAAGGCGGCCCCGGGAACCAGTCCGGAGAACTCCCGCACGGTCTCGACCGGAATCTCGTCGTAGCGGCCGACGACGAAGAGCACCGGCAAATCGAGCTCCGGCAGCCGGCCCACCCGATCGAAGTCCAGCAGTGTTCCGGTCGCCGTGAACTCAGTCGGTCCCCACATGTACTCGTACACCTGCGCATTGGGGCCGGGGTCGTCCTCACAACCCGGAAGGACCGGCCACGGCCACTCGCTGCGCACCAGGAATCGGGCGTAAAAGGAATCCGTCGCGGCCAGGTATTCCGGCGATGTGTAGTCACCGGTCGCCTCACCCTGCCTCAACGCCTCTGCCTGGCTCGGAGGGAGTTGCCCGATCAAGTCGGCGGCTTCCTCGACCCAACGAGGCGTGCTGAGCATCGGCCCGACGAACACGACCGAGCGCACTCCCTCGGGTCGCGTAAGCATGTACTCGATCGACAGCGTGCCTCCCCAGGAGTGCCCCATTATGTGGACCTCGTCCAGCCGGAGAGCCGCACGCAGCACATCGATTTCTTCAAGGAAGCGGGGAATCTCCCAGAGGGAGGTGTCGTCCGCGGGATCCGATCGGCCAGCCGCGAGCTGATCGTAGAGGATAACCGGTCTGTCCTGAGCGATCCCCGTGAGGGTCGAGATATAGCTGCAGCTGCCGAAGCCAGGCCCGCCGTGAATGACGAGGAGTGGCGTACCGGTCGACTCCGCTCCGAGGGTCTGATACCAGATCCTGCCGCTCGGGACTTCTACGTAGCCCTCTGGCGGTGCGGGGGTCGGAGAGTCGGCGCAACCGACGAGTGCTACGGTCAGCACCAAGCCGAATGGAAGGGCCCTTGGTCGCATGTGTTCCTCCGACGCTTCGAAGATCGGGCCGTGCCGGCCGTGTGAATGACATCACGGACGGAGGGCGAATCGCGAATACTATTGTTCCACCACTGCCTCAACGGCCGCAAGGTGGAGCGCGCCGGTGCCCACACGACCTCGGCTTGCGCCTCCCGGCCTGCGCATAGGATGTTGAGCACCGCCTAGTCTCGGAGTGCCGATGTCCGATCCCATCGAACGACTCAATACCTCCCTCGAGGGCCGCTACGCCATCGAGCGCGAGTTGGGTGAAGGCGGCATGGCTACGGTCTATCTGGCCGACGACCTGAAGCACGAGCGAAAGGTCGCCCTCAAGGTCCTTAAGCCCGAGCTGGCGGCCGTAGTCGGTGCCGAGCGCTTCCTCGCCGAGATCAAGACCACCGCCAATCTCCAGCACCCGCACATCCTCCCGCTCTTCGATTCCGGAGAGGCGGACACCTACCTCTTCTACGTGATGCCCTATATCGAGGGCGAGACGCTCCGGCAACGCATCGATCGGGAGCGGCAACTCCCGGTGGACGAGGCCGTAGGGATCGCCAAGGCGGTAGCCGAGGCCCTCGATTATGCGCATCGCCAAAATGTGATCCACCGGGACATCAAGCCGGAGAACATTCTCCTGCACGAGGGCAATCCCCTGGTCGCTGACTTCGGCATCGCCCTTGCGGTTCAGCAAGCGGGTGGTGGCCGGCTCACTGAGACCGGGTTGAGTCTCGGCACGCCGTATTACATGAGCCCGGAACAGGCCACGGCGGACCGTGATCCCGGTCCCCAGAGTGACGTCTACTCCCTGGCCAGTGTGCTCTATGAGATGCTCACTGGTGAGCCGCCACACTCGGGCACGTCGGCCCAGGCCATTCTCGGCAAGATTCTCACATCCGACCCGGTGCGGCCCACCGAGTTGCGCCGCTCGGTCCCCCCGCATGTGGAAGCTGTGGTCTTGCGCTGCCTGGAGAAGCTTCCCGCCGATAGACTCTCGTCGGCGGCTGACTTTGCGGAAGGGCTGGACAAACCGGGCAAGGTGGAGTTCGGAAGGGGTATGGGGACGGAGCCCACGAGGGCACGCCGCGGAGGTTGGCTTTCCTGGACGATCGCCGCTGGCGCGGTCGTGGGGCTGGCCGTGACCCTGCTCGGACGCATCGGCTCTTCGACGGAATTCGCGTCCGCCACCCTCCGTGCGGTCCTCGAGCTGCCGTCCGACGCCTACCTCGTGACTCCGAACCTCTCCATCACCCCCGACGGCCGACGCCTCGTCGTGCACGGCTTCATCGATGGGCGTCAGAGCCTGCTCGTGCGCGACCTCGACGACATTTTGTTCCGACCGTTGGCCGATACCGAGGGGGTCAGCGACCCTGCGATTTCCCCCGACGGCAGGTGGGTCAGCCATAGATCCGGCGACGGTCTGATGAAGACACCCGTGGCAGGTGGGCCGTCGGTTGTGCTGGACGCCGATTCCCGTTGGGGGTTGGGTCACTGGACCGCGTCAGACACGCTGTACTACTCCCGTAGCTACCGGAGCGGGATCTGGAGAGTCGGCGCAGAAGGCGGGAACCCGGAGATGCTTACTAGCCCCGACGAAGAGAGGGGGGAGCTCTCCCACTGGTGGCCCCAGCTCCTTCCGGATGGTGAGCACGTGCTCTTCACCGCGTTTCGAACCCCGATCGATCGGGCGGAGATCGTCGCCTTGTCTCTCACCACCGGTGAGCAGCGGGTCATCCTCTCGGGAGGGGTGCATGGTCGGTACGTGTCGACCGGCCACCTCCTCTATGCCAGAGAGGAGGCCCTACTGGCGGTCCCCTTCGATCTGGACCGAATGGAGGTGACCGGCGACCCGGTGACGGTCGTGAGCGACCTGGCGATGGAGCACCCGGACGGTCTCGGCGGCTACACCGTGTCCGCAACCGGGACCCTGGTGTACCTACCGGCCTCGGACTTCAGTGCGCCGGCGGATCTCGTGTTCGTCGCTCGTAACGGTTCAGAGACCCTAGTCCTCCCCGAGCCCGGCCTCTATTCGGATCCCGCCCTGTCTCCGGATGGCCGCCGGATAGCACTCTCGATCAGGGAATCGGCAGAACCAGGTGACATCTTTGTGCTCGATCTCGTGAGGGGTACCCGCTCGCGACTCACCGAGGGGGGCGGTAAGGACTTCGGACCGCGTTGGACACCGGACGGTAGCCGGGTGATCTACATTGTCGAGTCCCCGGTGTTCGACCTACACATACGCCCCGCCGATGCCAGCAGCCCGGCTTCCGTTCTAGTGACCGGAGCGTACGACAATTACCCGGTTCGTTTTCTCCCGACGGGCACAGTCTGATCTTCACGCGTTGGACCCTGCCCAATGCTCGGGCGATGTCGGTTCCGCTGGGCGGAGGCGTGGCCGACACGGTGTTCGCGCCGGCCTTTCCTGTGAACGACGCGACGTTGTCTCCCGACGGACGATGGTTGGCGTATACAGCGACGGAGTCTGGCAGGCCGGAGGTCTTTGTTTCGAGCTACCCCGATCCGTCGCTGAGCAGGCAACAGGTGTCCTCGGAGGGTGGCCTCAACCCGCTGTGGACCCGCGACGGGAGGGAGATCGTGTTCCGGAGCGGGGACCAGGTAATCGCGGTGACGGTGGATCCGGCCTCCGGGGATCTCGGTCGGCCAGAGGTGCTGTTCGAGGGGCCCTACCTGTCCCCAGCGGGGAACCATGCATTGGGATACGATGTCTCCGCCGACGGTGAGAGGTTCTTATTCGTGAAGCGCCCCCCTGAACGAGCACCGCGCCGCTTGATCGTGGTGACGAACTTCTTCGAGGCACTGAAGCGGATCGTGCCCAACTGATGTCCGACCCCGTCATGCCGGAGCACGGACGAAGACTCCGGAGGGACCCATGTCCATAGATCGACGACGCTTCCTGCTGAAGTCCACCGCGGCCGCGGTCGGGCTCGGTGCCCTTCCGGCGGGCTTCCCTCCGGCGGCGGCCGCTGACCTGGCCTGGGCCGGTGAGGCCGAAGCCGACCGTTCCGGCGCCATGCCCGTCCAAGATTGGCTGGACGGCTTCTTCAGGGCCTACTACGCCCGGCGGCCGGTCAACGCCACATTCATCGGCATCCACGACCACGATCATGTCCTGCCGGACTTCTCGGAGCAGGGTGCCGGGGATACGCTGGCCGAGATGGAGGAGTTGTTGAGAGGGGCGGCGGGTCTCGATCCTTCGCCATCACGCGAGAGCGTGCCCACCGAAGCCATCGACAAGCGCCTCGCCGAGGGCTTCCTGCGCATCCAGATCTGGGAGCATGGCTCGCAGCATTTTCGGCTCGGCAACCCGACCCTTTATACGGGCGAGGCGGTCTTCGGCTCCATCTCGCTCTTCCTCACCGACTTCGCTCCCATGTCGGAACGTGTCGAAGCGGCCACCGCGCGAATGGAAGGCGTGGCGGCGCTCCTGGAGCAGGCACGGGAGAATGTGCGGCGTGCGCCCGCCGAGTGGACGGCACGGGCCATCCGCGAGTGCGAGGGGGCCCGCCTCTTCCTTACCGAGGGGATCGACATCCTCTCCGCCGAGAATCAGATCACGACGCCCGGCTTCCGGAGAGCGGCGGAGCGTGCTGCAACGGTGTTCGCGGATTTCGAGACCCACCTGGAGACCGAGCTGCTCACGCGGACCGCGGACGAGCTTGCCTGCGGTGAAGAGGCGTTCCGCCTCTATCTGACGGACGGCCACTTTGTCGAGACGGAGCCTGAAGAGATCGTGCGCTACGCCGAGGAGCGGGCTGCCGAGGTACAGGCGGAGCTGGAATCGGCCGCGCGGGCGCTCGGTGCTGTCGACTCCACCGAGGCCTTGGCCGGTCTCAGGTCCGCCCACCCGACCACCGACGCCTACTACGATCGTTATGGGCAGGTGTGGGATGAGATGCGTGATGTCGTCGAAGAAGGGGAGCTTCTCACCTGGCCCGACCCCGAGCTCCCGATCCGTTACGTAGCGCGGCCCGCTTGGGCACCACCCTACCTGTACTTCCTCTCCTACAGGGCGCCCGCGGCTTTCGGTCGGCCCTCGATGCACGATTATCTGGTAAGGGCCATCGATACTAGCCTGCCGGCGGAGCGGCAGGAGGAGTTACTCCGGGGTACGAACGACAGCGTCATCAAGCTCAACCACGTCATCCATCACGGGCACGTCGGCCACCACGTTCAAAACTCGTACGCCTACCGATCCGCCTCCCGAATCGGTCAGGTCGCCGCGGTGGATTGCGCTTCCCGCATCGCCATGTTCTGTGGGGGCACCATGGCCGAGGGCTGGGCGTCCTATTCCACCGCCCTCATGCGCGAGGCCGGTGCCCTCACTCCCCTGGAGGCGCTGTCCGAGCTGAAGGGGCAGCTACGCATGTATGCCCGGGCGGTGGTGGACGTGCGTCTACACCTCGGCCACTACACCCTCGAAGAGGCCGCCGAGCACTACGAGCGGGAGGCGGACATGACGCCCGGGTCGGCCCGCGGCGAGGCCGTCAGAAACAGCATGTTCCCTGGGACGGCCGTCATGTACATGCTGGGTAGGGAAGAGATCCGTCGATTGAGGCGGGAGATGGAGGAGCGACAGGGAGACCGCTTCAGTCTTCGACGCTTCCATGACGACCTCTTGTCGTACGGATCCATCCCCGTCTCTCTGATCGGAGCCTCCATGAGGGACAGGGAGTCAGATACGGGTTGAGCGGATGCTTAGACGTGACCGGAAGTGTCTCTGGAGCTTCCGCTTGCGACTCCTGGGACGCTGGTGCAGTGTCCCTGACCTGACCAGGGCGATGTGCAGCCGTTGAGAAAGGACCTCGTGCCGATGAAGAATCTCAAACTCGCAGGGCACGTTCTTTCTCTCGTCATCATGTTCGCTCCGGACCTCAGTGCCCAGTCCCCGGCCCTTGGTGATGGTCCGTGGGAGTTCGACACCGTCAACCCACCGACGCGTATTCGCGTGTCGGTCGTCACGAATGCGTTGACCCGCCCTTGGGGTCTAGCTTTCCTCCCGAATGGCGACATGCTCGTGACCGAAAGGGCCGGTACGCTCCGGATCATCCGTAACGGCGTGCTCGACACGGAACCAGTCTCCGGCGTGCCCGAGGTAGCCGCCAGGTGCCTGGGCGGTCTCCTGGATATCGCTCTTCATCCGAATTCTCACACCAACAATCTGGTCTATTTCGTCTACTCGAAACCAGGCGAGATCCCGGCCGGTGCCGGCTACTACGCAACGACCGCTCTGGGACGGGGGCGGTTCGACGGCGCTGCGTTACAGGACGTTGAGGACGTGTTCGTGGCCGATGCCTGGAGTACGAATCCCTGTGGGCAGGCGGCACGGTATATCCGATGTTGCGTCGCTTCGAGCAATCCGGCCTGGTGGAGTCGACTTGGGAGACGCCCAAGCAGGCCTTCGGTCATCGACGCCCGCAGCGACGGAACTATAGCCTGACCGAAGAGGGTCAGCGTGCCCGTGCGGCGGCGGGAAAGCGATATCGCCAGCACCTGAAGGTGTTCGGCGAGGCCGCCCCTGGCGAACAGCCGGCGTACTGAGCCACTCGTCGTGAAGCCTCCGCCCAACAACGAGGACCGCCCCCCTGTTGCGTACCACCTGCTCGACCGGTGGATGCGTATCATGGCGTTGCTAGTCCCCCCGAATGAACGCGCGACGTGGATCACGGAGTGGGATGGAGAGTTGTGGTACGGCATCGCAGCAAAGCAGCGGCCTCGACTTCATGCGGCTGTCGGATTGGCCGTGGGCATGTCGCGTGACGCGGTCCACGTACGACGACTCCAAACCAACAAGCCCGGCCGGCACCGCCGGTTGAGAGATGAACGGATGCACTCTGTGATCACCGATGTACGGCTCGGCCTGCGTAGACTGCGCAAGGCGCCCGGATTCACCGTGGTCGTGGCGGTTACGCTGGCGCTCGGAATCGGCGCGGCGACCACCGTCTTCAGCGTGGTCAACTCGCTGCTGCTCAATCCTTTGCCGTACCCGGACGCCGACCGCCTCGTAATCATGTGGCAGGGACGCCCCGCCGCGCAGGTCGACCGGGACTGGTTCTCCGGAGGTCACTACTCGGACATCCGAGAGCAGACCAACGCCTTCGAGGAATTGGCTCTCGTCACGGGGGGGGCATATACCATGACCGGCCGCGGCAACGCGGCCCGCGTGGGTTGGGTATAGGCGCAGTCCTCATACCTGCGCATGTTGGGCGCGACCGCGGCGCTCGGAAGGGTCCTTGACACAGGGGACGATCGAGCCGATGCCGGCGAGGTAGCCATGCTCACACATGGTCTGTGGCAGCGCTCCTTCGGTGAGGACCCGGACATCGTCGGCCAGACCATCACTCTGGACGGCAGCGACTTCGAGATCATAGGTGTGCTCACACCAGACCTACTGCTCGACAACGAAGTCATGCCGACTCCAGAAGCCGTCGGGCAGGTGGACATCGTGCTGTCCTTTCCGGTCTCCGGAACGCTGCTCGCCGACCGACTCACCGAGTGGTACAACATCGTCGGCAAGCTAGAGCAGGGCGTAACGCTGGCCCAGGCTCAGGCCGCTCTCGATCTGGTGGCCGCGACGATCCAAGAGTTGCACGAAAGCGATCCCAACTCGGGGTTCTTCATCCGCGCTGTCCCGCTGATCGATGAAGTAGTCGGGAGTATCCGGCCGGCGTTGTTGGTGCTTCTGGCGTCCGTGGGCGGTGTGCTTCTCATCGCGTGTCTGAACGTTGCGAACCTCCTGCTTGCGCGCGCCACGTCACGCCGGCGAGAACTCGGTGTACGCGCCGCATTGGGGGCGAAACGCGGGCGCCTGGTGCAGAGTTGCTTACGGAGAGCGCTTTGCTCGCAGCGATCGGAGGCGTTCTCGGTGTTGGGTTCGCCGCCGCCGCCCTGGCGGCGATCCATCAATTGGGCGCCGCGAGTCTTCCGCGTGTAGAGGAGATCGCGATCGACGGGCGGGTGCTCCTCTTCTCGGTCACGGTTACAGCGGTGACCTGCCTCGTATTCGGCTTGTTGCCGGCCTGGCGCACATCCCGGATCAATCTTGCGGGTATCATGAACTTCTCAGGACGAGGGACTTCTTCACGCGGCAGCTTGTGGTCTCGCTCCAACCTCTCTAGTGCGCTGGTGGTCGCGGAGATCGGGTTATCCCTGGTGTTACTGATCGGTGGAGGGCTGCTCGCGAGAAGTTTCATCGAACTGCAGCGGGTCGATCCAGGTTTCGAAACCAATGGGCGGCTCACGTTCGGGGTTGCGGTGAGCGGTGTCGAATACTCCGAAGCGCCTGCGCGGCTCGAATTCTACGACCAACTCGCGGAGCGCATCCGAGCGTTGCCGGGCGTGGCCGCGGTGGGGGCGACCACGGACCTTCCGTTAACCGGTAGCGTGAATTGGGCACCCATCGGAGTCGTGGACTACGTGCCACCGCAAGGCCAGGGGCATCAGGTCATCTCAGAGTACCGGGTCGTCTTGCCTGGCTACTTCGACGCGATGAGCATCCCGCTGATTCGTGGACGCCGGTTCGACGACAGGGACGTCTCGGACGGGACTCGGGTCGCGATCATCGACGAACACTTCGCTGATACGTACTTCCCGGAGCGGGACCCGATCGGAATGCAGGTCGCCGCCTGGGGGGGACCGATGACCATCGTGGGCGTCGTCGGAACGATCAAATACGACGCTTTGGACACCGATTCACGCGTAACCACCTATCAGCCGGTGAGCCAACTGACAAGATGGGCGCTCTCCGTCGTCGTCGAGACTGCGGGCGACCCGAACACCTTGGTGCAACCCGTGAGGCGTATCGTGCGGGAGTTGGATGAAGGCGTGGCGGTCGTCGACGTGATCTCAATGGACGGAATTCTTGCCAACTCCCTCAACCAACGTCGATTCTCGATGGTGCTCATCCACGTGCTCAGTATCGTTGCCCTGATTCTGGCCGGTATCGGCATCTACGGGCTCGTGTCGTACCGGGTAAAGCAGGGCACCCGCGAGCTCGGTATACGCGTGGCCCTCGGTGCGTCGACGAGAGGGATCCTGTCCTTGGTGCTGCGCCACGGCTTGGCTCTGTCCCTGGTCGGTATCGTGACTGGACTCGCTGCCGCTCTCAGCCTGGCTGGGTTCATGCGCTCGATGCTCTTCGGCGTGAGCGCGATCGATGGACTGACCTTCACGGCCGTGTCGGCCGGCCTCGTGGCTACGACATTGCTGGCCTGCTACATCCCGGCCCGGCGGGCCACCTTGATCGATCCCCTGGAGGCGATCAGGAGCGACTAGTTGACGTAGCCCTTTGTCCAAATAACGACCGCGCCACACTCGGCCCTGTGCCCACCCATCCACTCGGGCACGCCCGTCCGGTTAGGATACACCTCGAGGGCAGCAATTTCGGGCATACGAATCATGTTGGACCAGTACATGCTCGCCCTCCCGCGGCCGCCAATCTGCACAATGATGCGATCGATGGCGACGCTCATACGACCCCCCCCCCCCCCCCCCGGTCCCCGTGTCGAGAATACGTCGAAAGAAGTTCCGAAATCCTCGAACCGCACTGCCACCCCAGGTGCACGGTTGAACAAGTCATCGAGAGTTATGAGTCCCGGTTTGGTGTCCATGTCCTCCGGCGTCAGGAAGTAGCCGAGCCCGACCTGTTCTCTTGTGTAGAACCCACCACGGGCCAACACCGCGAACTGCCCATCAACGACCGCTTCGATCGGGTCTAACACGACAGGGTCGATTCCCAGACGCAGGTCCGTGAAGGCAGTCTGTCCTGGTGCAACCGAGAAGACGGTCGATGTGGACGTGGCATATCCGATGCGCGCGACACGAAGGTGGTACGGGGCCTCATCAGGCAAGCGGACCTCGAACTGGCCGTCCTCGTCGCTGACTGATTGGGCGACGACGGTCTCATCCGCGTCGAGCACTGCGACCTCGGCGCTCGCGATAGGGTCGTCCGTGATCTCGTCGGTGACCGTGCCCTGCACTGTCTGGGCCCATCCGGGGGTAGCGGACACGAGTAGCAGCGCCAGTGGCAGCCAGGTAGACCAACTCATCAAGACCCGCATTCCGCACCCTCCCCACGTGTCGAAGAACAGTAGCCCTCGGTCACCGGCTCATCACTCATCATAGTAGTGATCCGCCACATCTGCTTCGGTGGCCCTCATCCGGACCGCCGCGTGCACCCGCCTGAACGCGGCTCTCCAAGGTCGCCACGCCCGATGGTCTCAGCCACGGCCGGCCGTCGAGGGGGCTCACACTCGTAAGCGGCGCCCGTTTCCAGCTCAGCAATGCGGCCCCGCCACCTGTTATTCGAAGGGTCAACTCAGCACGGGCATTGACCCCACGGCGGCGAGAGGATAGCCATGAAAGGCTCTGCTCCGCTCCCCGCTGGGTTCCTGCCTTAGTGGGCACGCGCCGACGGTTGAATCTTTCTTTTTTTTGGGGGACTTCGTGAGAACATTCCTCTCTATGCTGGGCCTCTCTCTCCTACTCACGAGCGGAGTCGGAGCCCAACAGGCGACCCGGACCGAACCTGTGACGGGCATGCGGGACAACGGCACCGGCTTTCACGCACTGGTGGGCGCGCGGGTGGTGACGGCCCCGGGTCAGGTCCTGGACAACGCCACGGTCGTGATCCGCAACGGTCTTATTCAGGAGGTGGGACGGAACGTGCAAACCCCGGCGGGGGCCCGAGTCTGGGACCTGGTGGACCACACGGTCTATCCGGGCTTTATCGATGCCCACGCCGACCTCGAAACGGATGAGGTTCCGGGGGGAGGCGATGTGGGGGCTACCCACTGGAATCCTCAGGTCCGTGCCTGGTTCAGCACCACCATGAACTTTCAGGACGATGCCGATCGCCGGGCTGCGCTGCGCTCCCAGGGGTTCGGTACGGCCCTGTTCGTGCCCCAACACGGAATCTTCCGGGGGACCGCTTCGGTAGTGAACCTCGGCGACGTAGGGGTCCGGGAGCGTGTGCTCCGCCCCGATCTGGCTCAATCCGTGGGCTTCCAGCGCTCCTTACAGCTGGGCGGGTCGTACCCCAACTCATCCATGGGGACCATCGCGCTCATGAAACAGACGTTCATGGACGCGGACTGGTATATCCGGGCGTGGGGTGCCTATGAGTCGAGCGGCCGCGCCTTCCTTCCACCTGAGACCAGCCAGGCGCTGGCGGCTCTGGAGAACGTGGTCCAGGGGAATCAGCCGGTCCTGTTCGAGACGACTAGCGAGGAGGAGTACCTGCGGGCCTACAAGCTCGCTGCAGACTTCGGTGTGGACCCCTGGTTCCGGGGGAGCGGGCAGGAGTACCGCATCATCGACGTACTCCGGGGACGCACCGAGCCGCTCATCATTCCCCTGGACTTTCCTGACGCCCCGGATGTCGACGATCCCGAGGCGGCGCTGAACGCTACACTGGCCGACCTTCGCCATTGGTATCTAGCTCCTACTAGCCCGGGTCAGCTGGCCGGGGCAGGGGTGCCCTTCGCGATCACCTCCGACGGGCTCGCGTCGTTGAACGAGTTTCTGCCCAACCTGCGTATGGCCGTGGCCCGGGGACTCTCCTCGGCCGACGCTTTGGCGGCGCTCACTACCACGCCGGCCGGGTGGTTGGGAATTGAACGCACTCACGGGACCATCGAGTCGGGTAAGATCGCGAACCTGGTCGTGAGCGAGGGCGACCTCTTTACAGAGGAAGCCACTGTGCGCGACGTCTGGGTGCACGGGCAGGTCTACGCCGTGACGCGCCCAGCCCAGATCGACCCCCGGGGCACCTGGCGCATCGCATCCGACGACGATTGGGGCTTCGAGGCCATACTGCGTCTCGAGGGCCCACTGAATAGTCTACGTGGCTCCATCGATGTTGCCGGTCCCGATGGCGCCAGCATCGACCTCACCTCAGCGGACGCCGTGGCCGAGACCGGACGCATCGAGGTGCGCTTTCCGGGTGAAGACCTGGGATACGAAGGGATAGCCCTGCTGACGGGATCGGTGCAGGGTGATGAGTTCTACGGCTGGACGTCGCTCCCCAACGGGGCGGACCCCGCGTTCCGAGGCACTCGCACAGGGGCCTATGAGGGAGAAGCTCGGGGTACGGTCGCCATGGAGGTCCCCGAGATCGACCTCCCCTTCATTCGCCCGATGATGGAGTACGGGCGGAGTGCCATCCCGGAGCAGCCTGCCGCCGTGGTTGTCCGGAACGCCATCGTGTGGACCCAAGGTTCCCAGGGGCGCATGGAGAACGCCGACCTGTTGGTTCAGGCCGGCAAGGTAGTCGAGGTCGGTCTTGACCTCGACGCCCCCCGCGGAGCGGTGGAGATCGACGCCACGGGCAAACATGTGACGCCAGGCCTCATCGATCCGCACATCCACTCCGGGGTCAGTTCGGTGAATGAAAGCGGGTTCGCGATCGTCCCCGAGGTCCAAGTGGGCGACGTGGTGACCCACAACAACATCTGGATGTACCGCCAGCTCGCCGGGGGGCTCACGACTGCTCACATCAAGCACGGGTCCGCCAACCCCATCGGCGGCGAGAATGTCTTTGTGAAATTGCGCTGGGGATCGCTGCCCGAGGACCTCAAGCTGGAGAACGCGCCTCGGACGGTGAAGTTCGCCCTGGGTGAGAACCCGAAGCGACGGCAGCAGCGTTACCCCGACACCCGCATGGGAACGCAGGAGATCATTCGCGATCACTTCCTGGCGGCTCGGGACTACGAGCGGGAGTGGCAGCGGTGGGAGGCGTCGGGGGAGGGGATCCCTCCCCGCCACGACCTGCGAATGGAGGCGATCCTCGACATCCTGAACCAGGAGCTGCTCATCTCGTCGCACGGTTACCGGGCCGACGAGTTCCTGGCCCTTGTGCGCTTGGCCGAGGAGTTCGGGTTCCGGGTACAGACGCTGCAGCACGGGATCGAGGCGTACAAGATCGCTCCCGAGTTGGCCGCTTCGGGCGTCGCAGCGGTGGTGTGGAGCGACTGGGGCGGGTTCAAGATGGAGGCGTACGACGCCACCGTATACAATGCCCGTATTCTGATCGAGGCGGGCGTTGTGACGTCCCTGCACTCCGACAACGCCGAGATCGCCAGCCGCATGAATTGGGAGGCAGGCAAGCTGCTACGCACCGGACTCACCGAGGAACAGGCCCTGTCGACCGTGACCGACCAGGCTGCGAAGGCCGTGGCCATCGATGCCCGGGTGGGCTCTCTCGAGGCGGGCAAGGACGGCGACTTCGTCATCTGGAGTGGTAACCCCCTGTCTCAGTTCACCCGAGCCGAGCAGACCTGGGTAGATGGCCGACGCTACTTCTCCATCGAAGAAGATGCGGTCATGCGGGAGCAGATCGATCGGGAGCGTACGCAGCTCATCCAGGCCATCCTCTTGCTGCAACGGAGCGCGGAACTGGCTGAAGAGGAAGAGAGGAACCGAGGATGACCACGACGAAGCGAGGAGCCGTGACGAGAGTCCTGACCCTGGCCGCCGCCGTGGCCGCAACCGCCGCCCTGTCGCCGTCCCCGGCGAGCGCACAGGTGCGGATGACCGTGCCACCCCAGTCCGAACCGGTGGCGCTCCAGGGGGCCACGATTCACACCGTGACCAGCGGCGTGATCGAGAACGGGACGATCCTCTTCGAGAATGGGCTTATCGTCGCCATCGGCACCGACGTGCGGATCCCCGAAGGGACCCGGGTCGTGGATGTCTCCGGGAAACACATCTACCCCGGCCTCATCGACGCATATAGCACTGTGGGGATCAGTGAGATCGGCGCCGTGGGTGTCTCGAACGACATCAACGAACTGGGTGACTTCAATCCCAACGTCAGAGCCGACGTGGCGGTCAACGCCGAGAGTCGCCATATCGGCACGACCCGCTCCGCCGGTGTGCTCGTGACCATGACGACTCCAGGTGGTGGGCTCATCTCAGGCATGTCGTCGGCTCTCAGCCTGGAGGGTTGGACCTGGGAAGAGATGTCCATGGAGTCCGCGGCGGCCCTCAACGTGAACTGGCCGAACCCCAACCCCGGCCAGGGTCGCCGTTTCGGCACGCCGCAGGCGGAGCCGCTCCCCTACACGGAGCAGGTCCAGCAACTCATGGATTTCTTTGCCGAGGCCCGGGCGTACCGAGATGCGGTCGCCGCAGGTGAAGAGGTCCGGACCGACTCACGCTACGCCGCGATGATCCGCGCGCTCGATCGGGCGATTCCCGTGGTAGTGAGCGCGGACGGTGCGGCCCAGATCAACGACGCCATCACATGGGCCAAGGAGGAAGACCTCCGCCTCGTGATCAGGGGAGGAAGGGATGCGATTCACGTTGCGGATCGATTGGTGGCAAACGACATCCCGGTGATTCTCACGTCCACGATGGCTGCACCTGGTCGGGACTACGAGGGGTACGACGGCAAGTACTCCATGCCGGCCCGTCTGTACGAAGCGGGGGTGCGGTTCGCCATTTCCGGTGGCGCCGGAGCCCTCTACAGCAATCGGTTGCCCTGGGAAGCCGGGGTTGCAGTGGCCTTTGGGCTCCCCGAGGAGGAGGCCCTCAAGGCGGTGACCATCAACGCGGCTGAGTTCATGGGAATCGCCGACCGGGTCGGTTCACTAGAGCCCGGCAAGCAGGCCACGCTGCTCATTACTACCGGGACCCCCCTGGACATGACCTCAGATATCGAGCAGTCCTACATCCAGGGCCGCGAGATCGACATGATGGACATCCATAGGTGGTTCTTCGACAAGTACATGAAGAAGGTGCTGCAGTACCGGCGGTTGGTGATGTAGAGGGCTGCGGTGGGGGGGGCCGGGGGTGTCTGCGGAAGCTCCATACTACAATCGGTCTTTGGTCAGTGCGATCGGTGTAAAACACTGCCATAATTGCAGTTACGGCGTTTCGCTCAACGAAAACGTCAAGGAGACATCGCCCCCTCAATACCGCCAGCTCGCCAGATCGGCCCCCGCAGGCGCCGTTGCGAGGATCCTCGCTTGGAGCTGGTCGAACCAGTAGCGCCGATCGTGGCCGCTGTAGCAATGCGGCTGACGGTCGCCGTACTCGACCACGCCGCCGTAGTACGGGTTCGTGGTACTCTCGAGGAACTCCTCCAGAATGTAGACAGCGTTGTTCAGGTAGCCGTTGTCCATGTCTCCCATGTAGACGTGTAGCTTACCCTCGAGCTTGGGCCCCAGCGTCGCCCAGTCCCGTTGCAGGATATGCGTCAGGTCGTAGTTCTCGCGCCAGTACTCCACGACGTCGGGTCGGATCTCGCCGGTCCACTTGTCGTAGGGGTAGGCCGGATAACCGTCTTCACCCACGGGACCGAAGACGGCGGGCCAGATGTCGTGCTGGCCACCGGAGCGGCTGTTCGTTCCGATGACGAGCTCGATGTGGTTCCGCTCCTCGAACGTGTTCCGGAGCTCCCCGAGCGTGTTCCGGTATCCCGGCCGGTAGATCCGCCGCCACTCGGTCTCCTCGTAGTACGCGTTCTCCCCGTCATAGAGGGGGACGATGCGGTAGAAATGGAAATAGACGACGTCCGGGCAGGCCGCCCAGACTCCGTTGTACTCCTCCGGATAGAAGGTCTGGGCGCCGCGCACCTCCCAGCCGCCAGTCGAACCGCCGTGCATTCCGCGGGCCCACCCTTCCCCAATCCCTCGGAAGCGCCGCTCGATCGCGGGAATGAGCTCATAGGTGATCGCGTCGCCATAAGGACCAACGTTTGCCGAGTTCACGGCGTAGGAGTCGTCGTAGTAGGGATTTGCGTGCTGGATTTTGGCGTACAGCATCCGCGGGTACCCGGAGCCCGTCCACTCCTCGTAGAACGCGTAGTCGCGCTCCGCCCGCTCCCGCTCCGGACCCTCCAGGCCCGGCGCCGGAGGCGTCTCGCTGAACCCCCGGAACTCCCGGGCGAAGTGTCCGTGGTTGATCATCAGGGGATAACGGGCGTCAGGGTGATCCTGGTAGCCGCCCGGGAGAAGAACGATCGCCCCGAGATGCATGGGCCGCCCCCAGAACTCCGTGAGCAGCTTGCTCTCGATCTGCACGTAGCGGATGTATTCGGTGTCCTCGTACGGGGGCAGAGGCGGGATCTCTCGGTCCAGACTGACGCGGATCACTTCGTCGTGGCCGGGATCGACGCGGATCCGCTGCGGCGTGCTGATCAGGTTGCCGGGTGCGATCTGCCATTGCTGCCCCTCTCCGCGGTCCATGGGGAGCCTGACGGTGTGCCCGTCGGCCCTCGTGAACGTCTCGTAGCGGTGAAGGAGCGCCTGCCCGGCACGTCGCGTCGGAAGCACGATGATGGCCCCGGGAGCCACGCGCGGTATCTCCAATCACGGCACGGTCCTGGTGAGCTTTGACGGCATCGACTACGTGAGCGACGCCCAGGCCGCCGGCTTCGAGGCTCTCCCTCTTCTACAGGGACAGGAAAGCCGCACCACAACAGGTATCCACTCCATGCGCGCGGCGCCGATCGAGAACGGCCATGAGATACACTTCTGGACCGGCCACATGCGCGAGAAGGAATTCCGATTCCAGACGGAGCCGGAGAACGATCCCGTCGACCACGCGCGCTTTCTCTCGCTATACGACCGGTCGGCGAACGCGGAGGGGTACAGCCCCTTCAACAGTGCCCTCTATATCTGCCGGCACTTCGAGGACTCGGTGCTGTCGATCCACGGCGGAAGCAAGGTCGCCGTCGCGGCGGACGGGTCGATTGCTTCCGAGGAGGTCGACGACGCGCAGACTCGGAAGCGCTAGTCGAGGAATTCGGGATTTCTGAGGAGGCGGTCGACGCGCTGCCCAAAGATGAGCCGCGCGGGCCGGACGTGGCGATCGCATGATTTGGGCGACTCGCACTCCCCAAACCACGAGATGAAGGAAGGCTTCGGCGGCGGGCTTCAAGACTCGATCGCAAGCCGATCATGCACTGCTCTGAGCACGGTCTGGAGCTGGATCCGCTGTCCACCTGAAGGGCAGAATGAGGATTCAGGGTTAGCGAAAGCTTCCCAGCTCGCGCACGGTCTCGCTATCTAGGCGCCGAAGCGCTTCGATGAGTAGTTGGACCGCCTGATCGAAGTCCGACCGCTGTATCACGCCCGTATGAGAATGGAGATAGCGCGTGGGTACCGTGATGTTCACCGACGGCCGACCCGAGTCGAAGCGTTGGATTTCGGCGCCGTCCTCGCCGTACCCGGTCAGGACGTCAGCTTGAAGGGGGATGTCCGCTTCGTCGGCGACCCGAAACATGAAGTCTCGGAGCTTCTTGTTGGGGATCATCGAGCTGTCCAATAGGAAGATCCCGGGACCGGACCCGAGCCGCTCCTGAGCTTGAGTCGGTCGCATGCCTGGGTAGTCGGCCGCGACCCCGGCCTCGATCGAAATGCCCAGCTCAGGTTCAGCCAGGGCGACAGCGGTTCGAGCACCTCGCAGCCCGATTTCCTCCTGTGTCGTGGCCACCCAAACGACGTCAGCCGGCACCCGGATTCCTTCGTCCCGGATACGTCTGGCGGCCACCAACATCACGGCAAGGCCTACTCGGTCGTCCCAGGCCTTCGCCGCGTATCGTTCGTTCGCCAAAACGGCAAAATCGCTGAGTGGAGCGATGCCATCGCCCGGTCTTACCCCCATCTCTTCGACTTCGGCTCTCGAGGTGGCTCCCACGTCCAGGAAGATCTCCTCGAGCGACCACACGCGATCTCGCTGTGCACCTGGTGTAACGTGCAATGTCCGGATGCCGCTGATGGCCATCACCGGACCGTCGCTCCCGAGGATCGTCCACCGCTGGTCTGGCAGAGCTTGTCTGAGCCAGCCACCGAGAGTTTTCACGCGGATGAAGCCATCGGGTGTGATGTGCTGAACCATGAGCCCGACTTCGTCGAGATGCGCTGTGACCATGACCCTCGGACCATTCGATGCGCCCGGAGCCGTGGCGAGTACTGAACCCAGGCCGTCGAACCGCACCTCGGCGCCGAGGTCCTCGAACTCCCGCACCACAATCTCTCTTACCGACTCTTCAAACGCCGACGGACCTGGTGCCTCAGTGAGCGCCCGCATCAGGTCGGCGGTCGCGTCGAGGGTCTGGCCGAAGGCGGGGGGTGTCACGAGGAATGCTGCCAAGACCAGCGTCCACGATCGATTCATCTGATTGGTTTTCGCCACGAATCCCCCTATGTAGGTTTCATATTCACTTATGGGTGTACTGGACCAGACACAATTTGCACCTATTCACTCTAGGCCCAGGACCCGCATGCCGTCCAACCTGCCGGCCGAGATCGCGCGATCCTTGCTGCGTGAGCTCGATACCCTGCGACGTGAAGTTGAAGCGTACCCGGACGATGAGTCCGTCTGGGGCCTCCCGCCGGGCGCTCCCAACTCCGCCGGGACGCTGACCCTGCACTTGGCCGGAAACCTTCAGCACTACGTGGGTGCGCTCCTTGGTGGCACGGGTTACGTGCGGGATCGCGACGCGGAGTTCGCGACACGTGGTCTCACCCGTCAAACCCTGATCGACCACGTGGCTTCGGCCGAACGAGCCATCGCCTCCGTCCTCCCGACGCTACCTGAGTCGAGACTGACAGATCCCTTCCCGGAAGCGATGCGCGGTGAGACCCTCTCTACGAGAGAGGCTCTACACCATGTGGCAACCCATCTGGCCTATCACGTCGGCCAGATCGACTACCACCGCCGGATTGTTACGGGAGATCCCCAAGGAGTCGACGCGGTTTCACCTGCCGCGCTCAAAGCGCGGGGCCCAGGTGAGCCGGGTGCGGGTGCCGAGGCTCAGGGGTCGCCGTAGATCCCCGTCTGTGGGAACGTCAGCGAGAAGCCGTACCAACGCGTAAAGACCTGAAGAGGACGCTCGATCCGGGCGCGTTCGCCCGATGCATCGTGGAAGATGGCGTTTTCGATGTACGATCCGTCCGAAAATCGGAGCGTCCTGTCGTCCCAACTGAAGTCGTCCGCGTCCGTGTACGCCGCGGCGAGGGCATACGCCGAGGGGTCCAGGTAGATCACCACCTGACGCCCTCCGAAGTTGTCGAACACGGCGTTGCCGCTCTCGACGACTTCGTCGTACGGGTAGTAGCGTGCCAGTTCACCGTCCCAGATGCCCATGCCGATATCCATCGTCGGCCTGCGCGCGTCTTCCTCGTTCACCGTCGCTCGAAACATGCGGTTCAGACGGCCGCCGACGCGACGGATCAGGCTCCCTGTCGTCATCTGCTCGTCCGTGCGGATCGCCCGATCCGAGATCGTCACCAATGCGTCTCGGTCCAGATCAAGCACCTGCGCCACGGTCGTTTGCATCAGGTTTGACACCTCGAGCCGGGCGCCGGTCAGCGGGCCATATACCGCTTCACCGGTCATATGGTCCCAGTAGGTTTCGCTCTCTTCGTCCCTCATGAGGAACAGCCCATCGTACAGACCGTGCTCGGCGAACCAGTGAACCCTGCCGTCCACGCTTGGAGTCATCCTGACCCCTGTGTTACAGATCACTCAGAAGGTGACCATCCACGGTTCGCCCTCGATCTCACCCTGCGCGACGTGGTGGTACGACATCTGGCTGGAGACCAGCGCGAGGGTCTTTCCCGCCATTTGGAACGAGACCACAGTGGTCTCGTCGGTGACGTCCCCTGCACGGCGGGCAGCCCGTAGCGACTTCCATTCGGGATCTCGGAGGGGGATGAAGTTCGGTCGGGCCCAGAAGATCGCCCTGTCGGTGTCGAATCCCTCCTTGCGCGGCGTATCAGGATCCGCCTCGAGCCGCTGATCGAACTGTGCAGCGAGCGGGGCGGCGGCGAACGACGCGATCGCCAGAGTGACCACCATGAGCATACCAAGCCGCTTGCGGTCGACGTCGGGTAGCTGCTTGCTCATGGACACTCCGTGGCGGAAAAGTCGATATGCTCGGGACGAAGATGTGGGCGGATCAGGCGCTTGTATAGTGAATCGCTGAGGATGTACGCCCGTTCCCGTAGAATTGTTGCTGGCCCGGGCACAGGCGCGTCCGGCTCAGGCGCTGGAATCCTCAGGGTTCCCCGATCGACGCCATGCCGATGTCGGCGAGAGTGGGAGTCCCCATCAACCCCATCGTGGTCTTCAACTCGTCGGTCAGGATCTGCAGCGTCCGTTCGACACCTTCCTGCCCGAAGGCACCGAGGCCCCACAAGTAAGGACGTCCGACGGCGACCGCAGTGGCGCCCAGCGCCAGGGCCTTGAAGATATCCGTGCCGCGCCGAAATCCACTGTCCACGATAACGGGCAAGCGACCCCGTACGGCTTCCACGACTTCCGGTAGAGAATCGATCGTAGCGCGCCCGCTATCAGATGCCCGCCCTCCGTGGTTCGATACCCACACGCCGTCGCATCCGTAGCGGACACATAGTTCAGCATCCTCTCGAGTGACGATCCCTTTTACCAGGAGCTTGAGGTCGGTGGTTTCGCGGAGACGGGCGAGGAAGTCCCACGTCAGGTTCGATGACCCCCAGTCCTCTTCAGTCATGTTCGTGCCTTCGTACATCGGCTTTACGGGAGGCGCCATGCCTCCCTCCACATGACAGCTGGCGCAGTCCCTGGGGTCGATGCGAGACCAGCGCTCGACCGTCTCGCGGTTCGTAGTGACGGGCAGGTCGACGGTGAATACCAAGGCTGGACATCCAGCTCTTTCCACCCGACGCACGATTCGCTCCGCCACATCCCAATTGTTGGTTGCATATAGCTGGTACCAAACCGGTTCTCCACGTGCCTCGTTGACCGCCTCGACAGCGGTTGAGGAGACGGAAGACAGGACTTGAAGGTGGCCCTGTGATCGGGCCGCGCGAGCGGTCGCCAATTCCCCCTCAGCGTGAAACCCCCTCTGGCTTCCCGCGGGTGCGACCACGATCGGAGTCGGCCATTCGACGCCGAAGAGCTCCGTGGAGGTATCGATGTGGGCAACGTCCACCAGGCGACGAGGCCTCAAGTAGATGCCTTCGAAGGCCGTGCGGTTCGCCTTCAGCGTTCGCTCCCCATCCACGCCCGTCTGGAGATAGCCCCAATGGGCCGGGGGGATGTTCTGACTGGCCACAGCCTCCATGTCGAAGACGTCCAGGGCGTCCTCAGCCGACGTTACCAGGGCGTCCAGGGCGGCTCGGACACCGTCAGCATCCTGCGTCGCACCGCTCCCGTCCGAAGAGGCATTCTCGCACGCCGTCAGGTATGCAAAGAGTGGGCTGGCGGCGAGCCAGTGAAGAAAAGCGCGACGGTCGGGGCCACTAGATATACCAGAAATTCTCACGGACATCCTCGGGCTTTGGTCTATTGGGATACCACGCCGGCGAATAGTCTTACGGCTCAATCTTTTGCGTAACCACGAACCGCGTCCCCCCCGCGTTGACGTCGTACTCGGGATTGTAGGACGTCATCGTGTTGTCGGCTCCCATACCAACCTGCTCGCCGGAGAAGAGCATTCGAGGCGCTCCGGAAGAGAATCCCCCGTCGGCCGTGTACTCGACGGCCATCAGCGAATTTCCTTCCCAGTAGAACAGCTCGTCATCACTCCACTTGGGCCAGGTACCACCGTTGGTCGACACCTTCCATCGGGCGTCGGACCTCGGGAATGTTGTCACGTAGATCTCGGTCTCGCCGGTCTGGTTGGACTGGTATGCGACGAAGTGGCCGTCACGAGACAAGCGGGCCAGCGCCTGAATCCCATCATCGTCGACCAGCACTCCCGTTTCCCCACTCGAGACGCTGACGTACCAGAGATCCCGGGCCTGCGTATCCGGATCGTTCGTATGGAAGACCACGGTCGACGCGTCCGGCGTCCACGAAGGATACCACTTGTGCATGCCCTCGCTCTCGATGAGCGGGACATCACCGCCGGAGCCGTTCGCTGCACGGACATACAAGTTCGAAACGCCGCCCGGCTTCTGGATCGAGTAGGCGATACGTGCACCGTCGGGAGACCAGATCATGTGCCGCTCGAACCCTTCATTGGTGGTGAGCCGGTCCGCGCCTCTGCCCTCGAGGAGGTACAGATGGTCCGTTTCTCCCGGTATCGCCCGGCCTCGGATCAGTACCTGCGCCCCGTCCGGGGAGATGGAGGGATCGAGGATCGAATTCATTCGTGGACCGATGGCCTCCTGAACGTTACCGGCCCGGTCGACCCAAACGAGCTGCCGAACGGGTGGGGCTTGGTCCTGTCCCCGTGCCTCGAGCGGTTTCTGATGCACGACGAGCGCGGCGAGCGCGATGAGGGGAATCGCAACGTGGGGCTTCATGGTGTCTCCTCGTAGGGAATAGGCGGTACGACCTACGTGTATCATGAGGGCCCCGTAAAGGCCAGCACTGGTTTCAGTGCGAGACCGCGGTAGTGACAGGCGCTCCCACGGTCTTGATGATGTGCACCAAGAACTTGGCAGGCTCGGTATCGCTGGCATTCGCTGACACCGCGTGGATGTCGTCGGGGGTCTCATAGAATACTTCGCCGGGAGACAACGTCATTAGCTCGCCTCCGGCGACCTGCATGTTCACCTGGCCTTCCAGTACGTATACGACCACATGGGCGTTGTGGCGATGGGGATTCGACGTCTGTCCCGGCGCGAGGTCCACTTCGACGACCAGGAGTTCTTGGTTGTCGGGCAGGTCGGGCAGCGGCACGTTGAGCAACTGGGCTTCGGCCGGGCTGATCAGGGAGCTGATGCCGATCGAAATCAGCAGAACGCCTGCCTTGAGAATATGCTGCATCGGGCTGCTTCTCCTTTCGTGGTTAGCGGCGGAACCTCGGCCACCAAAGCTGGTAAAGCGCGGTCGAGATCATGAAGCCCGAAGCAGCCGCATAGCCGAATCCTCCGAGCAGGGTCAGGTACGCCGCGGACGGAACCCACTTCGTTGCCCACCATGAGAATACGTCGATGCACAGAAATAAATACGGGGACGCTACGGCGGCGATGCGAAGCCAACCTGGAATACCCGTTGCCTGAACGAAAATGAGACAGACAAAGAAGAAGATGAATGCGATGCCGAAGAGGTGGATGTGGGAAACGCGCGCCAGCGTCGGCACGGTGGCACCTTCATCGATCTGCGAGACCGACTTGATCCCTTCGTAGCTTCGGTACTCCACCAGTCCGGGTAACGTACCGTGGCACCGCGTGCAGTTAGCGGCGACGACCTCGCGAATTTCTGATTCCCACCCGTCACGTGGGGACCTCGCCCGGACCCACTTGATGATCGCCGCCCGATCTTGCTCAGAAGCCATGAGCTTCATCGAGCCTTGGAGCTTGGCCTCGATTCGGCTACCCTCACGATTGCCGTAGTAGCTGTACACAATGTCGTCCACCGAGAGCCCTAACTTCCCGTCCGCCATTCCGTGCGTGAGAAGTATCTGGGCGAACGACATGAGAAGACCGACTCCAATGACCAACAGGTAGCCCGTGAAGAGAGCCCGCAGCGCGGGATCAGCTCTCGCCAGCGGCGCTCCCCACTGAACGCGATCGGAATCGCGACCGTCAGCCATGCGTTGCAGCTCCTACCTATTGCAGTATGTGAGTGGGCATTCATTCACCACGCACCCACCGCCGATCGATGGGCATACGTAGCCCTTGTTGACACTCCCCGAATGGTGGTGCCGAAGTGGCTGAAAATCCAGATACGCCTTGTGGCTTCGCACACCATAGACGCATTTTGCGGCCATGTCCGACCTCACCGCCCGTCTGAACTCCACCCCCGACGACCGCTACGTCGTCGTGCGCTCCGGGGACACGACCTAACACCAAGCGAGGCTAGTGATGAAGCGCCGCACCTTCGTTCGTTCCGCGATCGCCGCAGCAGCAGCCACGGCCATCCCTACCAAGTCCTTGTGGGGCACCGGATTTCGACTTGCCCAACAGACGCCACCCGATGTGGACGCGATCTCCCTCGATGGGGGGGAGCTCACCCTGAGGGGGAGGGCGGTGGCCGAACTTCGCGCCCGTATGGCAGGACGGCTTCTCCTGGCCGATCAGGACGGCTACGACGAGGCACGGCGTGTTCTCAATCCGTCCTTCGACAAACATCCCGCCCTCATCGCTCAAGCCACTGGCACGGCGGATGTCCGCGCGGCGGTCGAGTTTGCTCACGAGCACAGTCTATTGCTGGCGGTGAAGTGTGGAGGACACAGTGCCTCGGGTAAGTCGACGTGCGATGGCGGGCTGTTGCTCGACCTGTCTCCGTTCAGGAACGTCAATGTGGATCCGGTGGCGCAGGAGGCGTGGGTGACTGGAGGCAGCCTACTGGCACAGCTCGACCATGAAGCCATGGCCTATGACCTGGTCACTCCGATGGGGACCGTATCTCATACCGGCATTGGAGGCCTCGTCACCGGGGGTGGATTCGGCCGCCTCGCCCGCCGGTTCGGTCTTGCGATCGACAACCTCAAGGGTGTCCACGTCGTGACCGCCGACGGTGCTTTCCGTCGGGCCAACGCAGAGGAAAATCCGGATCTGTTCTGGGGCGTACGGGGAGGCAGCGGCAACTTCGGGGTGGTCACCTCATTCCAATTCCGCCTCCACTCGATGCAGCGGCAAATCGTTCTATGAAAGAGAGTGTCAAGGCCGGGCTCCGCCCCGGCTGTCTGCGAAGCCGTGTTGGGCTTGGCACTCAGCCTCCGCTTGGCTGGAATGACCGGATCGTCAGGGAGTGGTGTGCTGGATGAGTCAGTCTTCGTGTCGGCCACGATGATCCTCACTTGGATGGTCGATCCGTCTGGACTTGATTGAGTGGACCTAGGTCGTACGACGCGAACCATGGTTCTATCTGAGACTCAGCCTCGGGGCCGGCCTGACACTTCTTCGGGTTCTGCGGAAGGGCCTGGAGTTAGGATCGTGCCTCGGCATGACTGCGAGCCGGGCGTACGGATTTGCTTGAGACTGCCTCCCGCACCGTCGTCCAGGGATTCGACGTTCCAAGGGATCGAAGGTCATGCGCTGCACCCCTACACCCTAGGACGATGAACCCCCCTCAATGTTTGGGGTCGACTCAGCTGCGTCGGATCAAAGACTTCTCCGGTTTTGAGTAGACGAAGGGTGAGCGCTGCGAGCTTGCGAGCCAGCGTCACACGGGCGAGCTCCTCGCGCATCCCGCGCTCGAGCATTCGGTTATAGAAGTCCAGGAATGGGCCCGGACGTCCAATGGCTACGTTGGCGGCGCCCTTGAAGACATTCTTGAGGACTCGATTGTGGTTGCGGTTCAACCCTCGAGTGAGCGGAGGGCGCCGCCGCCGGCGAGGACGCCCATCGAACAACTCGTAGTCGGAGCTCGAGCGCGTGACCACGGCGAGTCCGGCATAGGCCCACAGGTTGCGCTTCGTGCGGAAGCGCCACGGCGTACCCATGGTTGCTAGCAACAGTGCGATACGCACGGGCCCAAAGTAGGGGATCGTCTCGAGCACCCCGAAGGCCGGATCACGCTTCGCCTCGGCGACCATGGCCGCCTTGGTCTTCTTGCGCTGAGCCCGAAGCACATCGAGCTGAGCGTACAGGGTCTCGGCTCGTAGACGAGCTCCTCCCTCCGGTAGCTGCGCGAGCCAGGCGCCGCGCTGCTTCGGCTGGTAGACTCCGCCGCCCGTGGTTCGGATCGCCCGCGCACGGAAGAGTGCCTTGAGCCGCAGCATCACGCGCGTGCCGTCTTCGACGAGGTTGCGATAGGCTCGAGTCAGCTCCTTGAGATCAGATCGGCCGTGTGCGCCGTGGTATACCGCGCGCAGCCCGCCACACCGCAACCGCTCCGACAGCTCGTCGGCATCGACCTGGTCCCCCTTGTTGCCCGAACGCTTTTCGCCTCTGCGATCGCATACGATCACCCGATCCACACGAGGACTCAGTAGGTCGTAGAGCCACTGCGCCTGGGTTCCCTCTTCGAACACTACGTGCACCGACCCGCGCATCGCGCTGAAGAACTCCGTGATCGATGCGTCCCCCGTCTCGATCACGCTGCGCGCGATCACTCGTCCCCCTTGGCCCCGAACCGTCGCCACCGTCATTGCCTGGTGCACGTCGAGTCCCACATACTTGGTGTTCCGCTTCATGAGAGCCGCCCTCTGCTGTGGTCCATGGTCGTTTCGCAACTCCACGGTACCCACAGGGGGCGTGCTTTCAAGTTGTGTTGGGGGAAACATCTTCTTTCCCATCGAGCGGGCGGGTGACGTCCTGAGCTTGTATGGGGAGTACGGGGTACAAGCCCCCGATGAGTTGCAGTTGGACTTCGTGATGGTCCAGCCTCCCGGAGACGCACCGGGCGTGGTGGGATTCGGCGTGTGTTATTCGGGTCCGGAAGGAGATGCGGAACGCGCGCTCGCTCCCGTCTACGGGTTGGGAACACCCATCGTCGACACGATGCAAGCGATGGACTACGTCGCACTCCAGAAGTCGGGAGACATCGACGACCCGAGAGCGCGTGCATCCTATCTGAAGAGCGGGTTCTTCTCGGAGATCCCACCGGGGCTGATCGCAGCCATCGTGGACGGCATGGAGGGCCATCCGTCTCGAGCTACCCTGGTGATTGTCCAGCAGAGCGGGGGGGCGATCGGCCGTGTTTCGAATACGGCCACCGCGTTCGCCCAGCGAGCTGCCATCGGAAACCTGCTGCTCGCGGTCGACTGGGCCCACGACGATGATGGCAGTGAGCACACGGCTTGGATCAAGCAGTTCTGGACGACCCTGGAGCCGTTCACCCATGGGTTTTACGTGAACGACGGCGACCCCGAGGCGTACGAGAGTGCCGAATTCGTCCACGCCAGCTACCGGGAGAATTACCCCCGGTTAGTGGAGATCAAGAACAGGTACGACCCCGACAACCTATTCAGGATGAATGCCAACGTTGCCCCGACGGTTTGAATTCTGAGTGGCGCCGTCCCTGTGCGCTCCGGCGCTACCGGCGCATTCTTACGTTGATCGGTTGGGTCGGGCTGCGAACTAACGTATCGCGATCGGACTCCCCGGTGATCCAGTCGCTCCCTTTATCGGCATGGGCGTGAACACGAACGCGAACTCGTAGACGCCGTCGGCTGCGAGCGTGGACAGGTCGAGATTCTCGATGTTATAGACGCCGTTACGGTTCATGAGCCACTGGTGCGCTTCGAACGGACGGTCGGGGTTTTCTCCCGGAACCGCCTCCATGCTGAAGTTGTCCGCGCCCGTCATCACGATTTTCTTCTCGATGAGCCACTTGCTGGCCGTTACGCCCGGTCCCGGGGTGTCACCCGAGTAGGCAGCGTTGTCCGTCATCCAGAGTTCGCCATGTCCGGTGTTGAATAGGACAACGTCGCCCTCGCGTATGTCCGTATTCTGCCGTGCGAGTGTGCCCTCGATGTCGACGATGGTGATTACGTAGCCGGGAGCGAGCCGTCGAACATCCTTGTATGCTGCAACGTCTAGCAATACGCCGCGCGTGAAGATGGAGCCGACGTTTTCGACCCCCAGTTTCGTCAGACCGTACGTGTCGCCGAACTCCGAAAGCTTGAAGCCGTTATAGAATATCGCTTCGCCGTCGACCATCGTGCCGATGTGGCCGAGTCCGTCGAATTGGGTGCCGATCTGCCCCAGTTCACCACTGATCAATTCGTCGTTGTATACGACTTGTCCTACACCCATGGGGCCACCGGTGGGGAGTCCGGGGATGGTCAGGCTATAGTGCCGGTTCCCGAAGAGCGGCATGCCGAGCTCGTAGGTCCTCCCCAGCTCGTAAATCGTTCCTTCCCTTATGAGTCCCACCGCTTCGAGAACCTTGGCAGGCGTGATGCGATTCGCCGCACCACGTTGGTCGTCGGGGCCCCACTCCGAGGGCCACCACCGAGTGCCGGTTGGCGTTTGCGCGTCTGCGGGAACAGGTGCTAAGGGGAGGATTGCGAGTACCAGGAGGGCAAGTCGACCCCTTGGCGGACATGCAGCTCGAGTTGGCAATGATGGGCGAGAATCCCGCCACTTCGTGGACCAAGGCGGTATACACGCCGGGCGAGTTGACCCACCAGGATGCGGCTGTGCTCGACCGATACTTCAACTACGGTCTGGTCCAACTTCAGCGGCTGCAGCAGATGAATGAGATGGGCATGGCCCACGATAGATGGAAGGACCGGATCAGTTACCTAAGATGGCATCTGGGCAATGACGTAGGGCAGCGCTGGTGGGCTCACTTCAAAGACGGTTTCCCTCCGGACTTTGCGGCGACCGTGGACGAAATCCTCGAGCAGAGTGATTTCCGGGACAACCAACAGCTCCTCGATGCACTGGTCGGCCAACGACCACCGGCAGTCTAACGAGTCTGCCCAGGAGGACCGAAATGGCTACGATGTCTTAACTCGATAGATCGTGTTCTCGACTCTGCCGCGCTCGATGTAACCTGAGGACCTGTGCCACTCGTGATCCAACCCTACCACGTCATGCTCAAACCTCGGGGCGCGATCTGCGACCTGGACTGTGAGTACTGCTATTACTTGAAGAAGGAAGAGCTGTACGCTGGGTCGAGCTTCCGCATGACCGACGACGTGCTGGAGGCGTTCACCAAACAGTACATCGAGAGCCAGCTCAGTTCGGAGATCGTTTTCGGATGGCAGGGCGGCGAACCCACGCTCATGGGCCTCGAGTTTTACCGGCGAGCGGTCGAGTACCAGCGGAAGTACACGAAGCCCGGTGTCCGTATCCTGAACACGCTCCAGACGAACGGCGTCAGCCTCGACGATGCGTGGTGCACGTTTTTCCGGGAGAACGGCTTCTTGATCGGGATCAGCGTGGATGGTCCGGCCCCGCTGCACGACGCGTCTCGGGTGGACAAGGGCGGAAGACCGACGCACATCAGGGTGATGGCAGGCCTGGACCTGATGAAGAAGCACGGGGTCGAGTACAACGTGCTCACAACGGTGCATGCCGCCAACGTCGATCATCCGTTGGAGGTCTACCGATACCTCCGTGACGAGGTCGGTTCGACGTTCATGCAGTTTATCCCGATCGTCGAGCGCGAGGGCGAGAGCGGCGCAACGAGTCGCTCCGTCACGGGACTGGGCTACGGTGAATTCCTGGTCTCGATCTTCGACGATTGGGTCCATAGGGACGTCGGAAAGGTCTTCGTACAGATCTTCGACGTGGCACTCTCTGCTTGGGCCGGGCAGGGAGCGGGACTGTGCATTTTCGAGGAGACCTGTGGACGGGCGCTCGCGATTGAGCACACGGGCGATCTGTATTCGTGCGACCACTTCGTCGAGCCCGAGCATCTCCTGGGGAACGTGCTTCGAACGGAACTCCCCGTGCTCGTCGACGGTGCGCGGCAACGTGACTTCGGCACCGCCAAGAGGGACACGCTGCCGCAGTACTGTCTGGACTGCGAGGTCCGGTTCGTGTGCAACGGCGGCTGTCCGAAGAACCGGTTCATCCGGACGCCCAGTGGCGAAGGCGGTCTGAACCACCTGTGCGAGGGCTACCGTCCGTTCTTTAATCATATCGACCCGGCGATGAAGTACATGGTAGAGGCCCTGCAGAACCGTGCGCCGCCTGCCGGAATCATGCAGGTTCTCTCAGACGGGGTGGACGCCGAGTTGATAGCGGCGTACGGAGCCGGGACGGAGAGCGCCCAATGACACAGCCTTATAGGTCCAGACGCGAATTCATCCGGAATACGGGCGCGCTCGGCCTTGCGCTCGGCCTCGGGGAGTGGGCGAGCGGCTGCGCCTCGCCCGGCCAAAGCCTTCCTAACGTCGTGCTGATCTTCGCGGACGATCAGGGCTACGGAGATGTAGGCGTGTACGGGGCGCAGGGCTTCACGACGCCCCACCTCGACAGGCTCGCAGCCGAGGGCAGGCGCTTCACGGACTTCTATGCGTCACAGGCTGTTTGCTCCGCATCGCGTGCGGCGCTCCTTACCGGCTGCTATTCGAATCGCGTTGGCATCTTGGGTGCGCTGGGCCCCGGTGCCGAACACGGGTTGAACGAGTCAGAGACCACGATCGCCGAGATGCTGAGGGCGCGCGGATATGCGACGGGCATGGTCGGCAAGTGGCACCTCGGGAACTGGGAGCCGTACCTGCCGCTCCAGCACGGCCGCGACGAGTGTCTCGGGCTGCCATACTCGAACGACATGTGGCCGGTCGACTACGACGGAAATCCAATCCTGGAAGGCCGTAAGTCGGACAACCCCGCCCTCCCACTGATCGACGGGAACGAACGGATCGAGACGATCGATACGCTGGAGGATCAGGCAACATTAACGACGCGCTACGCAGAGCGCGCGGTCGATTTCATCGACCGGAACGCAGCAGGGCCGTTCTTCCTGTACTTCGCCCACACCATGCCGCACGTGCCGCTCGGCGTGTCGGACAAATTCCGTGGCCACAGCGAGCAGGGTATGTACGGTGACGTGATCGAGGAGATCGACTGGTCGGTCGGGCAGGTCCTGGAAGCGCTCGAGCGGCACGGTGTCGCGGACAACACGCTCGTGATCTACACGAGCGACAATGGTCCGTGGCTCAACTACGGCAACCATGCGGGAACGGTCGGGCCGCTCCGTGAGGGCAAGGGCACAGCACTCGAGGGGGGTCCACGTGTGCCGGCGATCATGCGTTGGCCCGGACGCATCGCTCCGGGCTCGGTGTGTACCCGGATGGCGTCGACCATCGACATCTTGCCCACGCTCGCCGCCGTGACGCAGGCGACACTGCCGGATCTGGAGATCGACGGCGTGAACATCGCTCCGCTCCTCGAGGGCGACGAGAGCGCCAACCCCCGAGACGTCTTCTACTTCTATTACGGGCGCGAGCTCAGGGCCGTGCGCGAAGGCAAGTGGAAGCGGGTGTTCGAGCATCGGACGCGATCGTATGTAGGGGTCGAGCCCGGAATGGACGGCCATCCGGGTCCCTACGCGTTCCCCACCATCCCCGACGCGCTCTACGACCTCGAAAACGACATCGGCGAAACGACTGATGTGGCCGCAGAAAATTCGGAGGTGGTCGCGCGGTTGGGCGCACTCGCCGAGGAGGCGCGACGCGCACTCGGGGACGGACTCACCGACCGCGAGGGAGAGGAAGTGCGCGAGCCGGGCCGGAGGCCGTTGAACCGTCGGGGCGCCTGATCGAGGTGTCGGTCGACGGGAGCCGTGGATCTTTGCACCGAAGTCGAATCGAGGAGACCTGACGCATGAGTGAGAGAAACGGCCGCCCCATCTCCCGCCGAGACGCTCTCGGCCGGGCCGCCCGGGCCGGCGCAGGTGCGTATGCATTAGGCAGCCTGCCGCTGCTCGCCCGCTGTGCCCCGGCGATGGGCCGGGAGAAGCCGAACATCGTCTTCATCTTCTCCGACGATCACGCGCCGCAGGCCATCTCCGCGTACGGATCGAAAATCAACCAAACCCCGAACATCGACTGGATCGCATCAGAGGGCGCAATCTTCCTCAACAGCTTTTGCACGAACTCCATCTGTGCCCCGAGCCGTGCGGTTGTGCTGACCGGCAAGCACAGCCACATCAACGGAAAGATCGACAACTCTCTGAGTGATCCATTCGACGCCACTCAGCCGACGTTCAACAAGAACCTGCAGGCGGCCGGTTATCAGACCGCAATGATCGGGAAGTGGCACCTGCGCTCCGATCCTGTCGGCTTCGACTTCTGGCAGGTGTTGCCGGGCCAGGGGCACTACTACAACCCGGACCTGCGCACGCCTGAGGGAGAGATCCAGATCGAAGGATACGTGACCGACATCGTCACGGACCTCTCCATCGACTGGCTCCAGACGGGGCGGAACCCCGATCAGCCCTTCCTGCTGATGTGCCAGCACAAGGCGCCGCACAGAAACTGGATGCCCGGACCCGATCACCTGATGACGTTCGAAGGCGAGGAGATCCCCGAGCCTGAGACGCTGCTCGACGATTACCAGAACCGAGCCTTTCCGGCGAGCGATCAGGAGATGTCGATCCGCGATCACATGCGGCCCGCGGCCGATCTGAAGATCACGCCGGACAACCCGGACGATCCCACGGACAAGGCCGACTTTACCAATCTTTACAATCGGATGAACGACGAGCAGAAAGCCGCATGGGACGCCGCCTACGAGCCACGTAACGCCGCCTTCCGGGCCGCGAATCCGCAAGGAGACGACCTCGTCCGCTGGTACTACCAGCGCTACATCAAGGACTACCTACGCTGCATCGCGGGGGTCGACGACAGCGTAGGACGCATCCTCGACCACCTGGACGAATCCGGACTCGCCGAGGCCACCCTTGTGATCTACTGCTCGGATCAGGGCTTCTACCTGGGCGAGCACGGGTGGTACGACAAACGATGGATGTATGAGGAATCGCTGCGCATGCCCTTTGTCGCCCGCTGGCCCGGCCGGATCGAGCCGGGGACGCGCGTGCCACATATGATCCAGAACATCGACTACGCGCCCACCTTCATCGAGATGGCAGGTGAAGCTGTGCCCGAGGACATTCAGGGTGAGTCGCTGCTCGGGCTCATGAGCGGAGAGCACTCCGGCCAATGGCGCGAGTCGATCTATTACCACTACTACGAGTTCCCGCAGCCTCACCGGGTCGCTCGCCACTACGGTGTGCGCACGGATCGACACAAGCTGATCTACTACTACGAGACCGACGAATGGGAGCTCTTCGATCTGGTCGACGATCCAATGGAGATGACCAGCCTGTACGACGACCCTGATCGAGCCGAGCTCGTGAGCACGCTCAAGGCGGAGCTGCTGCGGTTGAGAGAGTACTACGGAGATGACACGGGCCAAGCGTTCGGGGATTCATGAGCAGAGGCAGCTTCAATTCCCCGGACCCGGGTACACCCTCTCCGGCTCCTGACAGGTGGGCCACGTCATGACGTCTCCCGTGCTCGCGTCTGTCGGGAATGTGTCTCTCCGGTCCCGCGAGACACGCTCCGGGTCCTCCGCAGCCAGGTACGTCATCGCCGCGATCAGGGTCGCGTTGTGCCTCACTTCCTCGAAGACGAGCTTGTCTAGTGTGTCCCGGTTGGTATGCCACGTGTAGGTGCGGTAGTCCCACCCTCGTCCACCGAATCGGAAAGCGGGCACGCCGTAGCAGAGGAACGAGGCGTGATCGGTGCCGCCGCTCGCGGGTGTTCCGGGGAGCGTGAGCTTGAGCGGGTCCGCCAGCTCGCTCGGCATTTGTGCGAACCAGCGAGAGAAGTGCGCGCCGGCTCCCGTCATTCCCTGCATCGAGATGTCGTTTACGAGACCCGTGCCGATGTCGAAGTTGAGCAGGACGTGGAGACCCTGGACCACGCGCTGATTGTCCTGCGCGAAGGCCCGTGACCCGTTCAGTCCCTGTTCCTCGCCACCCCAATGACCGACCAGAATGGTCCTCTTGGGCTCCGGATAGACTTCCTTGAGGATCCGCATCGCCTCGAGGATTGCGATGGTCCCGGCTCCCGTGTCCGTAGCCCCCGAGCCCCCGTCCCACGAGTCGAGATGGGCCGATAACACGACGTACTCGTCGGGGAGCGATGTACCGCGGAACTCCGCAATCGTGTTATACGCCGGGACCTCGCCGAGCATCTCCGCCTGCGCGTCCACGCGAAGGACAGGTCCCTGAGCGTTCTGGGTGAGCCGGAACAGCAGGCTGTAGTCCTCGCAGCTCAGGTCGAGCGAGGGCACCTCATCGGTTCGGGCGCCGAAAATCCGGGTGACGCCCCACCCGCCCGACCAGGTGGAGGTCAGGACACCGGCGACTCCCCCTCGCTCGAGTGCTTGCGGGAGCGTTCTCGCGGTGTGGTCGGTTCGCTCGATGCCGGTGCGCCAGTCACTCGCCCGCTGATCCCGGGTCTCACGCATGTTCCCGTAGACACTCGAATCCGCGAACTCCTCCCAGCTTTGGTCCGGCCGGCAGGTGGTTTGAGGTGGAGAGATCAGCACGAACTTGCCCCGCGCCGTAGAGAGCCAGGTCGCGAATTCGTTCGGGTCTTGGACCGTCGGGAGCGCGACCACTTCGCCCTCTACCGGGCCTCGCGTTCCCGGGCTCCATCCGAGCATCGTGGCTTCGAGGGTCCGTACACGAGGGCTGATGAGATCGACGTGCGTCGGGCCTCGACGCCACCCCCTCCAGGTTCCGTACTGCTCGGTCCGGGCAGGTATGCCCCATGAGGTGTAATGCGAGACCAGCCAGTCACCCGCGGCCTCGAGTTCCGGTGTTCCGGTCAGGCGGGGACCGATCGAGTCCATGAGGACCTGCGCGAACTCGTAGGCCCTCGAGCTGTCCATCCCCATGGCCCAGATGCGGCGGAGAACAGGGTCGTCCGTCGTGAAGGTCTGGGCGTTTGCGGGAGAGGTGCCCAGGGTCACGGCCAGGGCGAGGGCTGTGGCGACTCGTGGGGCGTTCAATGCAGTCCTCCCGGTCGGGTGACAGTGGTCGTCGAGTGTGCCAGGGAAGGTGTGGCGCCGCCGATATCGCGGCAAACGGCGGGCGACGGGGCCGTGACGGGCGGAAGGTCCCACCCCCGGTAGGTGTGTTTTCCCGGTCACTGCATCCTGCAAGCGTATGGCGATACCGCGGGCCTCGTGTATGCTGCTCGGTGACGGCGGACCAGAATCGCGGCGGCAAGCCGCTGACACCCTCAGGAGAGTCATGATGAAACGCCTCGTTTGCGTCACGTTGGTTGCGCTGGGCTGGTCGGGCCTTCTGTCCGCTCAGGACGCCGCCCTTCCTCCCGTCCAGAAGGTCCCCAACTACCTACCGCACATGACGGTGCCGGAGGTGCGAGACCTCCTGACCCGCACCGACATGGTGATTATCCCGGTCGTGTCCCTCGAACAACACGGGCTCCACCTGCCGATTGGAACGGATTACCTGAACGGTGTCGAACGTGCGAAGCTCATCGCCCAGCGTGTCGACATCCTGGTCGCTCCCATCCTGCTTCCGGGCCAGTCGCCGTACCACATGGGGTTCGCGGGTACGATCACTCTCCCATCCACACTCGGGCAAGAGGTGTATATCGAAGCGGCCAAGAGTCTTATGCACCATGGCTTCAAGCGCTTCCTGATACTGAATTCACACGGAGGAAATACCGCGATCACCCGGTTCATCGTCGACCGTATCAACCAAGAAACCGAAGGGATCGCGGTCGACCTGGGTGCGGTATTGGCTCCCTTTAGACCTCGCCTTCCCCCAACTGCGAGGACGGACACCGGCCCGCCGGTCCTCGACCGGCACGGTGGGACGTCCGAGACATCGAACTCTATGCACCTCATCCCCGAGCTCGTCGACCTGGCGGCCGCGCTTCCAGCCGAGCTCACATTGCCGCCTCAGCTGGAGCGCATGCTGCCCGACGTGTTGGCCGGAGATCCCACCGCACTGGCCGTCTTTCTGGCAGAGGGCCTGAAGGATGAGGAGACAGGAAAAGGTACCTCGGCAGCGGAGATGTCGAGCACCGGCGTTTGGGGCGAGCGTGACCCGGCGGAATCAACGGCGCAGAGAGGCCGGGACGCCACCGAGTCGCTGGTCAACGCTGCCGTCGGATTCATCGAACGCTGGAACGAGCTGCGTCCGCCCGGCACCGGAAGCCCCTAGCTTGCACGCCTCCTCCCGACAGACCAAGCTGGAGCCCTCAATATTCAGCCGCGGAGTCACACAAAGGTTTTAGATTATGAAGAGGTCATCGCTACTGACGTTATGCGGTTTCGCCGTCGTTCCCTTCCTCACGATCCCACAGGGGGCATTAGCCCAACAAGGGGATGATTACGATCCGGAAGCGCGTCTCGTGGAGCTCGACATCACGCTTCCTGAACCCCCCAGCCCGGTTGCCAACTACGTAAACGGTGTGCGCACCGGGAACTTGATATTCCTGGCGGGGAAGGGGCCCAAGCGGGCGGATGGCAGTGAAATCACCGGTAAGCTGGGTGCCGGTGTGACCATCGAGCTGGGCTACGAAGGCGCACGCCTAACGGCGATCAATCAGCTCGCCGTGCTCAAGGCGATGCTGGGGAATCTGGACCGGGTTGTGCGCGTCGTGAAAGTCTTAGGCATGGTCAACTCAGACCCGTCCTTTGTGGAGCAGCCCGCGGTGATCAACGGGTTCTCGGACTTGATCGTAGAGGTCTTCGGCGAGCGAGGGCGACACGCACGCGCCGCCGTCGGTATGGCATCGTTGCCTCGCGGCCAATCCGTGGAGATCGAGATGATCGTCGAGGTGCGCGACTAGGTCAGCATGATGCCCCCCGATTGAGTGTACACGGTCAGGGGCAGGACCAACGCTATAGCACACTGGAGGTTGGGATGGCAGGAGTCGAGGGCCGGATCGCGCTCGTCGCGGGCGCAGGTCGAGGCATCGGGCGTGCAGTCGCCGAGCTGCTGGCGGAGCGGGGCGCCCGGGTCATGGGCATCAGCCGTAGCGAACAGGAGTTGGCCACGCTCGGTTTCGAGTACACGGTCGCGGATCTCGGTACGCCCGAGGGCTGCGCCCTCTCCGTCGCGGAAACGGAGCGGCGCTTGGGACCGATCGAGATCCTCGTCTGCAATCACGGCATCGGCTCGGCGCACGAGCGGGTGATCTGGGAGCAGGATCCGCAGGTCTGGAGCGAGACGATAAGGATCAACCTCGACGGACCCTTCCACCTCTCGCGGTTGGTGGTGCGCGGGATGGTCGAGCGCGGCTACGGACGCCTTGTCTACACCAGTTCGACCGCCGGCCTGGTCGCCGAATACGCAGGAAGCGCCTACACGGCGGCCAAGCACGGACTGATCGGATTGATGCGAGCGGTCGCGCAGGACGCGGGCGCCCACGGTGTTACCTCGAATGCCGTGCTGCCCGGTTGGGTGCGGACCGAGATGGCCGAGCGCTCGGCCCGCGCCGATGCCGAAGAACGTGGCGTCACGACCGAGCAGGTGTGGGAGGACCGAGCGGCCCTGTATCCACCGGGCCGCGTCGCCACACCTCGAGAGGTCGCCGAGATGATCGCCTTCTTCGCGTCTGAAGAGTCGAGCGGCGTCAGCGGTGAAGCCGTTCGCGTCGCGCTCGGGAACGTTTTTTAGGAGCGCTCGTGTCGTTGGATCTCTGTTAGACGTTGGCGCCGTAGTCCTAAACCGTCGTAGTGTGGGCCTCATACGCGAGATTGGCGATCGCAGTGTCCTGCACGCCCGTTCCGGTCAGGTCACAGACGGTGATTTCGTCATCCGTCTCACGTCCCTTCCGCGTACCGATGGCCAGTTCTCCCAACTCGATGATGTCGAGATCGGGGGGGAGTTCGCCATCCTGCAGGAGGTGCTGGATTTCCCCGTTGGCACGACATTGTGACAGGGTGTCGCAGGCCAGTTTGTCCGCCTTAAGCAACAACCCCGGATCCAGCTCCTGCTTGCCGGGAAAGTCGGCACCGACCGCAGTGATATGTAGGCCCGCATGCAGAGCGTCTGATGTGATCAGCGGCCGGTCACTGGCGGTAGTCGTAATCACGATCTGACTGGCCTCGACGACGTCATTCGGTGCATCACTGACCCGAACGTCCAGACCATGCTTCGCGGTCATCTCCGCGGCGTACGCATAAGCCTTTTCCCGCGACCGGCCCCACACCAAAACGTTCTTGAACGTTCGTAGTAACGCCAGGCATTCGACTTGGTAGCGCGCTTGCACGCCGGTGCCGACAACGCCGACGGTATCGACCACAGATGGCGCCAAGTACTTGGCGGCTACGGCTCCGGCAAGGCCGGTCCGCAAGTCGGTGAGGTAGCTGTTATCCAGCAGGATCGCTTCGCAGAAACCGGTCTCCGCCTTCAGCAACACCATCATGGCGCTGCCCGCCGGCAAACCCTTGGCCGGATTGTCGTAAAAGCCGGAAGCGATCTTGATGGCGATATAGGGCATGCCCTTTACGTAAGCACTCTTCACATCGATGTCGCCGTTCTTGTCCTTTGCAGAGATGTGCATGATCGGCGGCATGCTGACTCGATCCTGTTGCAGCCAACTGAATGCCGCCTCTACAGCCTCGAGTGCTTCTTCATTGATGCCGACCGCCTGCCGCAATTCACTCTCATTCAGGATTCGAGCGCTCATCATGCCCCTCCTCGGCTAATCCAGCAGCGCAGCGCATGCGATATAATGCCGCATCGTCAATCGCGATTATCCACTAGGACCTGACCACCTTCACACCAGCGGTCTCAGGCAACTCGGGGTGGAAAATGGATTCCCCGCACGCGCTCTGGCAAGAACGGCAGATCGTCTATCCTGCACCACCTCTAGCTTTGCAGGCTTCAGAGCCACCGGATAGCTTATCTGCGGCCTTTCCATCAGCGGGGTGTTCAAGCATGAGAAGCGATTTCTCGAACAGAATATGGTTCCCTTGCTTCACTCTGATCTCCTTGATCGCTGTGATCGGGGTGGTGGTATGTCCACACCCACTGCGGGCAGCCGCCACCCAAAATCCCCCACCCGAACAAGAGCTCTTCGAAACCATCGATCGAAACCGTGAGTCGCACCTCGCGTTCTTGCAGAGCCTGATACGGGCTCAGCCCGACGGAGAAGCGGCCGTTCAGGTCTTGGTCGCGGCGCGGTTCGAAGAGCTCGGTCTCGAGGTCGAGACGCAGAGCCTGATGCCCATCGGGCTGAGTCCCGCTCACGAGTTCGCTGCGGAAGAGATGATCCAGATGACCGAACGGGTCAGCGTGATGGGGCGACTGCGCGGAACGGGAGGCGGCAGGAGCATGCTGTTCTTCGGTCACCCTGACCCTGAACCCATGACCGAGGAGTCGATGGAGGGATGGGAACACGACCCGTTCGCGGCCGAGGTGGATGGTGGTCGACTCTACGGATGGGGTGTAGCGGACGATCTGGCGGGTGTGGCGATCATGGCCGAGGCGCTCGCGGCGGTGCTCGAGACGATCGGGACCCCTCGCGGTGACATACTCCTTGCCAGCACTCCCGCAAAGCGTAACGCCCGCGGCATCGTTGGTCTGCTGAACGAAGGATATCACGCCGACGCTTCCGTGTACTTGCATCCGGCCGAGTCGGAGAAGGGTCTGGAGGACATCAAGGCGATCACGTCGGGCATGGTAAGATTTCGAATCATCGTGAAGGGCGAGTCCCCCGACACTCCGGAGCCAGGACAGACCGCATTCAGCCACATGGCGGTCAACGCGGTCGACAAGGCCGGGGTGGTGTTAAACGCGCTCCGCGAGCTCGACGAGGACAGAGCAGGACGAGTCTTTCATCCGGCCTTGGATGCCGCGGTGGGTCGTTCGACCAACTTGTTGGCGAGCCACGTGTCGTGCGGCGCGGCCGGTAGCACGACCAGGGTGCCGACCGAGTGCGTGATCGAAGGATCGATCACGTTTCCACCCACCGAGCTCATGCCTGATGTCCAACAGGAAATCCTGGACGCCATCGATCGGGCGGCACGGAACGACCAGTGGCTAACGCAGCATCCGCCGGCGCTCGAGTGGTTGGCCGGCACCCAAGGCGTCGAGGTGTCGGATGACCATCCTCTGTACCGGACGGTGCACGAGGCGGTTGTCGAGGTCACGGGTGTCGCGCCCGAGGTGAACCCACTGCACTCGGGGAGTGATATCAGGAATCCGAAGCTCTTCAGCGATATTCCCTCGGTCGGCATCGGCCCCCTGGCTGGAGATCTCACTCAGGCCGGCGGACACGACGAGTGGGTGGACGTCGAGGACTACATCCGCGCGATCAAGATCTGCGCAAAGATCATTGTCGACTGGAGCAACTGACCGGTTCCTCCGGCCGATCCGCCGATCGGTCGAAATCACGATCGTAACCCTCTTTGCCGTGCTGACGATCGCCGTTTTCGCACAGGTCGTCGCACGGTACGTGTTCAACAAGCCCCCCACCTGGACCGAAGAGCTCGCCCGCTTCTGCCAGGTATGGATCATCCTTCTTGGCTCCTCCATCTGTGTGCGTAAGGGCAGCCATCTGGCTGTCGACTATCTGGGGCCGTCGCTGGCACCCGGAGTGCGCAGAGCGGTTGCGGTGTTCACAGGCGGTCTGATCGCGATCTACTCGGCGGTCGTGGTGATCTGGGGTGTGCGACTCATGATGATCGCGTGGCTGCAGACGTCTCCCGCCATGCAGCTGAACATGGGGTTGGTATACCTGGTGTTTCCCATCGCCGGCGGGCTGATGTTGCTGGAAGCGATCCTGGCAACGGAGCAACGCGCTCGAGGCGTAGAGGGCTCGTGATTCTGCTGATGTCGATCAACTGGGAGGCCTCGTGATCCTCCTGGTACTGACCATGTTCGCACTGATCATCATCGGCATGCCTGTAGCGTTCGCCCTCGGTGTGGGTGCACTGGGAGCGCTGCTGGCCGACCCGACCCTTCCGATCACCTTGGTTCCGCAGCGCATGTTCACCGCACTCGACTCGTGGCCGATCATGGCGGTGCCGTTGTTCATGTTGGCCGGGGGACTCATGGACAAGGGAGGTATGTCACGGCGCATCGTGGAGTTCGCGTCCGCCTGCCTTTGCTTCGTGCGGGGCAGCCTGGGGATGGTGACGGTGATGGCCAGCATGGTGTTCGCGGGCATTTCGGGATCGTCGACAGCAGACACGGCGGCCGTGGGCTCGATCATGCTGCCGGCGATGCGGAGCAGAGGATACGACATGCGCTTTGCCGCCGCCCTTCAGGCGGCCGGGGGAGCGATCGGCCCGATCATTCCCCCGAGTATCCTGATGATCGTGATCGGATACGTAACAGGAACGTCCGTTGCCCAGTTGTTCTTGGCGGGTGTCGTGCCCGGGGTGCTGATCGGCGTCGGCCTCATGGTGGTGGCCTATCGGCAGGCGCTCAGGGAGGGGCCGGACTTCGATGCGCCCGTGCCGTTCGATATGCGTAGGGCGATGGACGCGGGTGTGCAGGCGCTCCCGGCGTTGGGGCTACCGGTGCTTATCGTGTTCGGGATACTGGGCGGGATATTCACGGCGACCGAGGCAGCTGCCGCAGCGGTCGTTTACGGTCTCGTGGTAGGGCTCTTTCTCTACCGTGAGATCAGGTTGCGAGACCTTCCGTCGATCGCCTTGGAGGCCGCCGAGACATCGAGCATGGTGCTGTTCATTGCGGCCACCGCGATGCTGTTCGCATGGCTGGTGGCGTCGCATCAGGTGCCTCAGGCGCTGGGGGCGTTTCTGCAGGCCCACATCAGCGACCGCGTCGTCTTCTTGGTCTTCCTGAATCTGGTATTGCTCCTGTTGGGGATGTTTCTCGAGAGCTTCTCCGCGGTGATCGTGTTCGTGCCGATCTTGTTTCCCTTGGCCCTCGATTTCGGTATCGACCCGCTCCACTTCGGGATTCTCACCACTGTGAACCTGGCCATCGGGTACATCACGCCGCCTTATGGAGCCACCTTGTTCGTCGCCTGCGGCATCTCAGGGGAGAGCGTGCGAGCCGTGAGCGCGAGGGTCGTGCCGATCTTGATCGCCATGCTCTTGGTGCTGGTCCTCGTCACCTACTGGCCCAACACGGTGCTGTGGCTGCCACGGCTGGCTGCTCAGTGAACCGCCGGATTGGTCGGTTTGGTCGCCGGGGCGTGGCGCCTCACCGCACGGTTTGCGGTCGAGCCCTCGTCGCGGGGCTTTCGCTGCTGTTGGCAGCGTGTGGCTCGGGCGAGCGCGTCACCATCCTGAAAGCCGCACTCTCCCAGAACCCCTCCGAGCCGCAGGTTCGCGCGGTCGAGCTCTTCGCGGAGCTGGTCTCCGAAGGCACGGAAGGCCGCATTCGCGTCCAGATCTACCCCAACAACCAGTTGGGTAATCAGCGCGACGTGGTCGAAGGATTGCAGATGGGCAGTGTCGAGTTGGCCAACATTGCGAGTGTGATGGCCAGCTTCGTGCCTGAGACAAACCTCTTCGAGTTACCGTTCCTGTTTGAAGGTCCGGAGCACTTCGATGCGGTGATGGACTCAGAGATAGGGCAGGGACTCGCGCCCGCGTTCGAACGCCGCGGGCTGCACCTGCTGGGGTACTTCGACGTGGGTGAGCGCCACATCATGACCACCGAGCGCCCGGTCGAGCGCCTCGAAGACTTGAGCGGGCTCAAGATTCGCACGATGGAGAACCGGTTGCACCTGGCCACCTTCAAGGCGTTCGGGGCGAATCCGCTGCCGATGGCGTACGGAGAGCTGTACACGGCGTTGGAGCAGGGTGTCATCGATGGCGCGGAGGCGGCGGACCCAAACTACTATGCCAAACGATTCTACGAGCCGGCCCCGTACTGGGTGCGAGTCGGTTGGATCCGGTTGATCGAGTATGTGGTGATGAGTGGCTCGTTCTACGAGGACCTTTCCGTGGATGACCGTGCGGTGATCGACCGGGCGGCCGGGATCATGATCGTGGAGCAGAGGGCCTGGTACCGGGCGGAGGCCGATGCCGCCCTCGAGCGGCTGCGGGAGGCGGGTGTGAGGATCAGCAGTCCTGACAGGGAGCCCTTCCGAGCGGCGGCGCGCCGTGTATATGAAGAGTGGGCCGATCGAGTGGGTGGAATGGAGAGGATCGAAGCGATCCTTGACGCGGGTTCGACAGATTTCCAGAGGATTCGTTAATGCAATACAGAGTACTCGGCCGAACCGGCATACGTGTGTCCGCATTGGCGCTGGGTACGGCGAATTTCGCCGACCCGACCCCCGAGGACGAAGCTAAGCAGATCCTGGAGGGCGCCATCGACGCCGGCATCAACCTGATCGACACCGGCGACAGTTACGGAAAGGGAGAGGCCGAACGGATCATCGGTCGGGCTCTGAAGGCCAGCGGGCTGCGCAAGGAAGTCCTGCTCACGACCAAGGTATTTCCACCGACCGGCCCCGGACCCAACGACCGAGGCAACTCGCGGCTGCACATCATGCAGGCCTGCGAGGACTCGCTGGATCGGCTACAGACGGACTATATCGACCTCTATTTCATCCACCGATTCGATCCTGACACCCATCAGGAGGAAACGCTGGCCGCCTTGGACGATCTGGTCCGTTCCGGCAAGGTCCGGTATGTGGCCTGCTCCACGCACCCCGCCTGGCGCGTGATGGAGGCTCTGGCCATTAGCGATCGTCGGGGCTACGCGCGTTATTGTTGCGAACAGCCTCCCTACAACCTGCTGGACAGGCGCATCGAGAACGAGCTGGTGCCGCTCTGCGTCGAGCACGGTCTGGGCGTCATGTCGTGGTCTCCCGTCGCCCAAGGCGTCCTCACCGGCCGCTACGCAAACGCCACGGACTTTCCCGAGGGTTCGAGGGCATCCTACCGAGGCGGGATCTACGCGGAACGGATTAACGAAGCCGGGATCGATGTGGGCAACCGGTTTATGGCTCTCGCGGAGGAGGCCGGGATCCCGCCGATCCAGCTCGCTGTTCTCTGGGTGAAGGATCAGCCGGGCATCACGGCACCGATCATCGGTCCCCGTACACTCAGCCATCTCAACGGTCTCCTGCCCGTGGGCGACATGCGCTTGAGCGACGACGTACGCCGGGCATGTGACGAGTTGGTCCCGCCGGGCGGCATGGTGGCGAATTTCCACAACTCGGCTGGATGGGGGGCGACGACTCGGACGCTCGGGGTGGCGGACCGGGGGTAACGCCCCACATGTGCCCCGTCCGCGAGCGTGTTGGAGCCCTATCCCGATGCTTGACACACTCCGGGGCCAACGCGAAGGTGCGGTCTCCACAACCCCTTTCGGAGTGATTCTGTGAATCGATCTACTGCGCTATTCGCTGTTTTCTTCACCACGGCCATCGGTCTTCCCATGTCGGCTTCCGCTCAGGAGCTGGCGAGCTCCTATCGTGATGATGCGAATCGACTCATCGATGCCGCGCTCGCGAACCACGACGCGTTCGAACGCCTCACCGAGCTGGTCGACAAGTTCGGCCACAGGGTCTCCGGATCAGTGGCGCTCGAGCAGGCCATCGATTGGATCATGGAGGAAATGACGGCCGACGGTCTCGACCGGGTAGCCGGCGACATGGTCATGGTTCCGCACTGGGTCCGAGGTGAGGAATCGCTGGAGATGATACTCCCGCGCCCGCTCGAGCTCCCGATGCTCGGACTCGGTGGTAGCATCGCCACGCCCCCGGGCGGGATCCGGGCCGAAGTGCTGGTGGTGAGCACCTTCGAAGAGTTGGAGGAGCGCGCCGGCGAAGCCCAAGGCAAGATCGTGCTCTTCGACGCGCCCTTCACGGGGTACGGACAGACGGTCCAGTACCGGAGCCAGGGGGCCATCGTGGCTGCCCGAGCCGGGGCCGTCGCGAGCATCATCCGCTCGATAACGCCTTATTCGCAGCAGACGCCGCATACCGGGAACATGGCCTACGCGGAGGACGTGCGACGCATCCCACAGGCGGCGATCACCGTGGAACACGCCGAGTTGCTGCACCGCTTGCAGGATCGCGGAGAGCGTATCGAGCTGCTCTTAAGGATGAACGCGCAAACGCTACCGGACGCCCCCTCGCGAAACGTCATGGCGGAGATCACGGGCTCGGAGTTCCCGAATGAGGTCGTCGTGCTCGGTGGCCACATCGATTCCTGGGACGTGGGGCAGGGCGCCATGGACGACGCCGGCGGCGTGGTCGCCGCCTGGGAAGCCGTCCGGCTCATGAAGGAGTTGGGCCTGCGGCCTCGACGTACCGTTCGGGTGGTCGGGTGGACAAGCGAAGAGAATGGTGGCCCTGGTGGCCCGGAGTACGCCCGGATGCACGCGGACGAGGACCACGTGCTCGCTATGGAGTCCGACGGCGGGGTCTTCAAGCCGTCCGGCTTCGGCTTCACGGGCTCGGACACGGCGTTCGACATCATCACCGAAATCGGCACGTTGCTAGAGCGGACGGAGTCGGGACGCATATCGCGTGGCGGCGGCGGCGCGGACATCAGTCCGTTGATGCGTACCGGTGTGCCCGGCATGGGCTTGAGCGTGGACGGTACCCGTTACTTCTGGTATCACCATACCGACGCCGACACGATCGACAAGCTCGACCCCGACGAGGTCGCGCTGGTGGTGGCGACGATGGCGGTCATGGCCTACGTAGTTGCGGATATGCCGGAGCGGCTGCCCCGTTAGCTCTGCGCGCTTTGATTCAATTTGACTTGGTTCGAGGTAGAAGATGGCATCGATAAGACTCGAGTTCGAAAAGGGGGGCACGTTCACCGCGAGGCTTCTGGAGGATGAGGCGCCCAAGACGTGTGCCACCATCAAGAGCCGCTTACCCTTCGAGTACCTGTTTCAGCAGAGCATCGTCTCCGGTCAGGTCATGGTGGCCATACCACCCGATTTGACGGTTGAGAGAGAAAACCAGCGGGTTGCCGGCATACCGCCGGGCGCCCTCAGCTTCCTGGTGGCGGACGAGCCCGTGTTGGTGCCCGACGAGATCTACATCGCCTACGGCATCTTCATCTCCCGGGGTCTCACGGTCGACGCGAAACAACCGGTCAATGTGTTCGCCCAGATCGACGATGGCCTCGAAGAGTTGAAGGAAATCGGGGCACGGATCATCCGGCACGGAGCGGAGATCGTCCGTTTCACATGAATCTGGCGCCGTCAGTTCCTCTTGGTCGAGTCCGGTAAGAGCTCGCGTAGGCTGTCTTCCAGCTTCATGTGCCAGGGGTCGGTGACGCTGTCCCGCTCGAAGTAGAGTATGAGCTCCTGCTCCTGGATCAGCGTATTCAGGAGGAGCTTCACCTTCACACGTGCCTTCACGCGTGCCCGCAGCTGGCTCGAGTCGATCTCGGCGAAGACGACCTCGTAGTCCATGATATCGAGGGCCTGGTCACTGTCGAGCTCCAGGGACCGTTCTGCGGCTGCCTTCGCCTTCGGGAGCACCTCGCCTGGCGAGGCACCGTGCCAATACATGGAAAGAACGTACACGCTGGCCAGGGCACTGAACGCAGCCGCGAAAGACGGATCCATGAGTATCGCCTTCTCCAACTCCGCTATGGCGGGCTCGGCGTCGGCCCGCCGAAACGCCTCGCGGCCGCGCAGGTAGTGGTCGTAGGCAGCGACATTGTCCGTCGGATGTTGGCGGATCCGCTTGGCCACTTCGGACGTGAGTTCGGCCTTGAGCGCCGCCGCGATCATCTCGGCGATGTCACTTTGCACGGCGAAGATGTCTTCCAAGGTCCGGTCGTAGGTCTCGGCCCAGAGGTGGTTGTCGTTGCCCGCGTCGATCAGCTGGGCTGTGACACGTACCCGGCCCCTCGCCCGCCGAACGCTACCCTCCAACACGGTCCCCACCTCGAGCTCCCGAGCGATCTCGGGGACCTGCTTGTTCGTGCCTTTGTAGCCCATCACGGATGTTCGCGAGGTGACCTGGAGATCCTTGATACGCGACAGATGGGTCAGGATGTCTTCGGTGATTCCATCGCTGAAATACTCGTTCTCCGGATCACCGGAGAGGTTAGCGAACGGGAGAACGGCGATGGCCAGGGGAGAGAAGGTGCCAGAAGACGCGGCGCCGGAGGTATCCGGTGAACTTCCCTCGACCGAAGGGTCCTGGTGGGGTTCCTCACGAGGCGGTTCCTCGCGGGGCGGAGACGCGGTATCGACGGCGGCTGTTCGGACCACGCCGGCCGAGGTCATATCGAATGTCCACGCCAAGACGACACCGATGACGAGGCCGACCCCCAACAACGCCAGGACCAGGCGGTCAGCCCAGTCCGGCATCCCCATCATCGGGAAGGTCACGTCTACTACCTGGAGCACGACCCAGGCTGCCACGGCGTAGATCACCAGCAGGCGTATCACACGGCGTCGGCGGAGTTCCGCCCAAAGGGGGTATTCCCTTAAGTCCACCGACCCCAAGATATAGTGGTTACCGGGGCTCTGCGGGCCGTTTCCCACGTCCGGTGCCGAGGTAAAGGGCCGAAGCTGGCGTGGGAGCACACTGAACAGCCTGCTCAAGCAAGCGGTAGAACAACAGGCCGCGAGCCCGGGATGTGCGTCGGTTGAAGCGAAAGGTGAACTCGTCCAGATAGTAGGGGAGGTGTTCGCGGGCGATCCCTCCTTGGAGGGTTCCGAGGACCCAGCGCTTGAGGAGAGACGCCACCCGATGTACGGCCGACATGAGCACGTGAGCGGGATCGCCGGAGGTCGAGAGGTTCGTGACCGTGTGGCGAAAGCCCAGTTTGGCGAGTCCCTGATAGCTTGGCCATCCGTCGGTATGCACCGTGCTTGCCGGTGCGATGCTATCCTTGACGAAGCCTCGCAGAACCGGAGCGGAGAGGTCGGGCACCCAACGCAGCCGTATTCTCCCGATCTTGCGTCCGTCGACCTCGGCGGCGATCGCGACGATGGCCTTCTTGATCGTCTCGCGGCCCCGCACTCCAGCCTCCACGCCCCCGACATAGCTCTCGTCCACTTGCACAACGCCGCTCAGCTGGTCGCGATCCGGTCGGACCATGGCCCGGCGGAGCTTGTGGAGCCAGACCCACGCTGTCTTGTAGCTTCCCAGTCCGAGCACGCGCTGGAGCCCGAGAGCATTGGCTCCGTATTTCTGACTCGTGAGCTCCCAGGCAGCGAGAAACCACAGACGCAGGGGCGAGCGCGTGCGGTGGAACACGGTTCCCGCCAGCACCGAGGTCTGCCTTCGACAGTGTGGGCAGACGAGACGCCCCCGCGATGCTCGCCAGACCTCTCCCAACCCGCCACAGCCCACGCACACAAACCCTTCCGGCCAGCGCAGACCCTCCACGTACTCCAGGCATGCCGCATCGTCGGGGAAGAACTCGTCCAACTCCAGCCGCGTACGGGGATAGTCACGCCGCCACGGAGCTGAGAAGCCGGAACCGCCATGACCACAACATGTAGTGGGCGGTGGACTTAAGGCAATACCCCATCCGCCCAAAACCGGATTGGACCGGCTCGACCGTCGGCCAGGGACTTCTCGTTGACGGTGATGGTATGCTCCTTGACTAGTCTCTCCCCGCAGCGTAGTCGGCTGGGTAGTAGGCCAGGTTCTCCGCCTGCATGGTACGTCGGTAATTGATCGCCACCGCATCGAACTTCAGGTGCAACTCGTCGGTCAGGTCGAAGGGCACCATCTCGGGGCGTTGTGACAAAATTACCCGTTTGTCCTGGGAAAAAATCGTGTCTTCAAATTCCTTCACGAGGGTGTCCGGCTCGTCGAGGTCGTAATTGCGGGCCACGATGCAGTATCCTCGACAGGCGTCGCGGGCGAGCGGTTGAGAAACGAACAGGTAGACCATACCCCTCTCGCCTCCCCAATCCAGCCGAAGATAGATGGTGTAAGGGCAGTGCAGCTCGTAGGTGCTCCGCCGCTCGGGGACGGCCTCCTCCTCGTTGGCAAAGATGGGGAAGTCCTCGCTGTTGGCCGCCTCGGGACGGACCACGCTGTAGTGCAGTATGTGATCCTTCACTTCAACCGTGTGATCCGGCACCAAGGGTCGCTCGACGTCACCGAGCAATCCGGGATGAACCCAGGGGAAGTGGCCGAAGTCGGTGAAGTTCTCCACCTGGCGCGAGGCGTCGCATTCCCAGTCGTAGGGTCCGGTCTGGATGACCTGCCAGGCGTCGTCTTCCAAGGCCGGCACCTCGGGAAGCGTATAGGTCGGTTCGGCCATGGCCACCCAGATCAGGCCGTACCGTTCCTGGCATTGATAGCTGTTCACCCGGGCCTTAGCCGGGATGTTGGTATTGTCGGTCTGCGGAATGAGGGTGCATGCACCGCCGGCGTCATAGCGCCAGCCGTGGTAGGGGCAGACGATGCAGTCGTCGGCTACGTGGCCCAGAGAAAGGGCAGTGCCGCGGTGAATGCAGAGATCCTTCATGGCGTGAGGGATGCCGTCTGATGTGCGCCAGATGACCAGAAGCTCTTCCAGGAGCCTGGTGGCGAAGGGGGACTTGGCGTCTACTTCCTCGCTGTACGCCACCGGGTGCCAGCAGTGAGACAGTCTAGCTGGAAGTCCCGTCATATCGCCTTCAGCCCCTCCACCAACGCGTCCAGATCCGACAGTCGGGAGAACACATTGGGTGCGATCCGCGCGCCTTGTTCCACCGCCACCGTGAAAATCCGGTGTCGATCCCACAGGGCGTCGACCAGCTCGGCCGGCGTCATGCCGTCCACCAGCACGTTGGCGATGGCGACCGATTGATCGTTGCCCAACGGCGTATTGATGTGCACACCGGGTAGGTCGATCACACGCTCCACCCAATAGTTCTTGAGGTACCGGAGTCGCTCCTCCTTCCGCTCACCGCCGATGGCTTCGTGAAAGCGGATTGCGTCGACAATGGCCTGGTCGGTCCCCTGGGGATGTGTCCCGATATGGTGGAATTTCTCGATGTCGCCCTCCTGGGCACCTCGGTCACCGAACAGGGGCCATACCTTGGCGATGTGCTCCTTCCTCATCCACAGAAGGCCCGTGCCGAGCGGTGCGCCGAGCCACTTGTGGAGGCTGGTCCCGTAGTAGTCGCATCCGAGCTCGGGAATCGTGCGATTCACGTGGGCGAACGAGTGCGCACCATCGACGATGACCTCCACGCCCCTTATATGCGCCATGTCGCAGATCTCACGGATCGGCAGCACCTGGCCGGTCAGGAAGATCATGTGCGAGGCAAGGATATAGCGTGTTCGGGGCGTGATGGCTGCAGAGTAGGCCTCCACGATCTCGTGCTGGGACTCCGGCAACCAGGGAAGTGCGATGACTCGATTCACCGTTCCGAACCGCACGGCCCGCTGCTCGAGAGCCACCTGCATGCTGGGGTATTCCCGGTTGCTGTACAGAACCTCGTCACCGGCTTCGAGGGGGACGCCATGGATGACTGCGTTCAAGGCTTCGGTAGTGTTGCGGACCACGGTGAACTCTTCCGGATCGACATCGGCGAAGCGCCCGATGATACGCTTCAGCTCGGCACGCTCCTCGGCCATCCGGCGCCGCATGTAGAACGACGGGATGCGGTTGATCATCCTCAGGTTGTCCACCTGGGCGTCCACCACCGGGTCGGCCGCGGGGCTGAAATAGCCGCTTTCCAGGTTGATGAAGCTCGGATCCTGCGTGTAGGCCCGCTGGATGATTTCCCAGTATTCCTCGTCCCGAGCGGCAACTCGAGCAGGCCGGCTGTCGCCTTCGCCCGCTCGTAGGACGTCGCCCACCGCCCCGAGGCTGAGCCGTGGCGTGGCGAGTCCGCCCAGTGCCGCTCCCGCGGCCAACTGCACGAAGGAACGTCTGCTGGACATGAACTGCTCCCGGTTCGGTCTGGGCGGATGCGTCGGGCCCTGGCGGCTCCGGATCCAATCTGCCCTGGTCGGATGCCCGGGGACAGTGGGGCACTGCTTGACGATTCTGGGTGCCGCCCGACGGGTTACTCGGCGTCCGCCCCGGGTGTCGTCCGGTAACTCCACGCCAGCGGCATTCGGGTCGCTAGGCAGGCAGGCGCGGCGATCTCGGTGTACCCGCCGAGTGCGTGCACGCTGGTGCCCAGGCGAGGCTCCGCAGACACGCCGGTCTCAACCGCGGCCAAGGTCCGATCCCTCTAGGAGGGGTTGTTTCCTCCCGACCACGACGACCATCGGCCCCTGTCGCCACACACATCCGGTCACAAAGCCCGCGTCCGTCATCGCCGCGATTTCGTCGTCCAGCGGGAAGTATGTGTCCTCTTCGGCCCACTCCTCGAAGTGCCGCCAAGCATCTTGCTCCTCGATGCCGCTAACGACCATGTGATCGGCCCACTCGCGGTAGAGCGCGCGGCTCGCCGCGGACGCGGCAGGCATCATCGCATCCGCGTTGACGAAGGTCCCGCCGCTCCCGAGCGCTGCATAGACTCTGCCATAGAGCGCGCGCTTGCTCTCCAGCGTCGAAATGTGATGGAGCGCCAAAGACGCCACCACTGCGTCGCATTCTGGGAGTGGCTCCAAGAAAGACTGCTCACGGAATCGAGCCCGGCCGATGAAGGGCGCCAGGCGGGCGCGCGCTTTCTCCAGCATCTCCGGGTCCACGTCCAGCGACTCCACGTGCCCGACACCGGTTCGCCGCAACAGAGCCTCCGAAAGTGCGCCCGTGCCGGCGCCGAGGTCCAAAACGAGTCCTGGCTGCATGGACGCAACCGCGTCTGCCGCCGCATCGAGCATCGCCTCGTAGCCGGGAATGAAGCGGCGGATCGCGTTGTCGTACGTGTCGATATCGACACGCAGATGATGGCGTACGCTATGCGCCACGTCGAGCACCCGCTTCACGGGATGTAGGAAAACTCACGCTACAAGGGATATGTAAGAGATAGCGGTCACTTTCCGGTCGCGATCTTGTTGCACAGTCAGATGTTGTTCGGCCTCCAGCGTTCGATGACTTTACAGCGAGCGACGCTGGGCGTTCCCGAAGAGGCGTTGCGAATAACGGTGAAGGGAACGGAGAAGACTCTGCACGGCTTTTGATCGGGCGGCCTCTCAGCAGGGCCGAGGCGTCGGCAGGGCCAAATCGGAGATAGCAGGGGAGGGGGCGTCACGTGAGCCTAAAAAAGTCGAGACTGACCCCCCGCGTTTGCGCCCTTCTCCTATCCGCGGTCGCCCTGACCGCATGTGACGGCGGTAGTGACGGCACCTCGCCACCTCTTCAAACGGGCGATGACCCGCCGACGGTGGACGTGCCGAAAGAAGAGTTCTGCAGCATTCCCGAAGAGTTCATTTTTTCGGGCGGAGTGAGCAGAGATGGCATCCTCTCTCTGGTCAATCCACCGCTCGGCACCGTCGACGCTCCCGAGATCGCTTACTTGAGGGACTCCGACCGCGTGATCGGGATGGAGGCAGGGGGCGAGTTCATCGCTGTGCCGCACAACATCGGGTGGGCGCACGAGATCGTGAATTTCGATGATTTCGGGATTCCGCTCGCCGTGTCGTACTGCCCTCTCACGGGGTCGAGCATGGTCTTCGACCGTAGGACCGTGCAAGGGTCCGATTTTGGCGTTTCGGGCCTGCTCTATGGCAACAACCTGATCATGTTCAACCGCCGCACCGATGGAGGGGAGGAGTCGCTCTTTCCGCAGATGTCGCGCGGAGCTCGGTGCGGCCCCCTGGACGGTGCGCCCCTGCCCATGTTTCCCTCGACCGAGATGCGCTGGGACGCCTGGAGGGAGCTACACCCCGAGACCCTGGTCGTCTCCGGCGAGCTCGGCTTCGGACGTGATTACCGGTTGTATCCGTATGGCGACTACGAGGATATCAACAACCCCGAGACTCTGTTTCTGAACGAGGAAATAGACCCCCGGCGCCCCCCGAAGGAGCGTCTCCTCGGCATTCCACGTGACGACGGCTTCGGAATGGCCTTCCCGTTCACGCTTCTGGAAGCCATGGGCAACAAGGCCGTGGTTCACGACGACGTTCAGGGCACTCGATCGGTCGTCGTGTTCTGGTCTACCGAGGGTCAATCCGCCGTGGCGTTCAAGCCCACGGTAAATGGTCAGGCCCTCACGTTCGAGGTCCGTGACGACAAGTTCTCAGACGTGGAGACCGGGACCGAGTGGACGATGGCGGGAAGGGCAGTCTCGGGGCCACTCGCTGGCTCGGTGCTTGAGCCCATTCACGACGCATACGTAGCGTTCTGGTTCGCCTGGGCGACGTTCCATCCCAATACGGGGCTCCTGGAGTAGGCGATTCCAGGAATCGCCGTTCGCGGGCGACCGAAGACTACGAGCTGATCAAGGGATTCTAGGCATCTAAATGGTCTTCGCATCGGGCATGATACTTGACATGCACAATATAAGCTAGCAGACTATATTCGTGCGAAGACTCATTCCAATCACGACACATGCCTCTTTCAGCCCATCAACAAGCGATCGTCTCGGTGATGCAGGCCGCAGGCCGCATGCGTAGGCAGTTCGGGGGTGTCCTGAGTGAGGAGAGGATTGGGTCCTCACAGTACAACATTCTCCGCATTTTGCGCGGAGCAGGGGAGCCGCTCCCCGTCATGACGATTCGGGAACGCATGTTGGATCCCGAGCCCTCGATCACACGGCTCATCGATCGACTTGTCGTTCGTGGTCTGGTGGAGCGCGAGCCATGTGCGGATGACCGTCGGCGTATCGACTGCACGATCACCGCTACGGGCCTCGCACTCATCAGTAGGCTGGATGAACCTGTCGATGTCCGTGATCGGCAGCTTACGGCGCGCCTCACGAAAAAGGAGCTGAACACGCTCTCGGCTTTGTTGGATCGACTCGGAGACCCGGAGTAGGCCGGTCCTTCTATTTCATCACATACTTCGCATGCAAACTATGGGCAAGCACAGCAAAAGGTGAAACATCATGGGAGACAACAAGCTGCTGGTTCTGGTGACGGGCGCGACGGGGCAGCAGGGCGGCGCGGTCACTCAAGCCCTGCTCCAGAGGGGGCACAGTGTGCGCGCCATGGTGCGCGACACGAACAGCGAGAAGGCGGTCACCCTTGGACAGATGAGTGTCGAGCTCATCGTGGGTGATATGGAGGACACGGAGAGCATCGCCGCCGCGGCCCGGGGAGTAGACGCGATGTTCGCGGTGACGTCTCCGTTCGTGCTTGGCACAGACCACGAGACGGTCCACGGAAAGAACCTCGTGGACGGTGCCGTGCAGGCCGGCGTGAGTCATTTCGTATACTCATCCGTTGCCTCCGCCGACAAAGAAACGGGCGTCCCCCACTTCGAGAGCAAGTGGGAGGTCGAGAAACACCTGAGCGAGTCCGGGCTGAACTGGACCGTTTCAGCGCCGGTGTTCTTCTTTGAGAACATCTCTTCGCCTTGGCTCGCGGCCGACCTGGAGAACGGGCAATACCGCCAGGCCATGCCCGCGGACCGGGCGCTACAGATGATCGGTGTGGCGACCATCGGTTCGTTCAACGCGGCCGTCATCGACGGGCGCGAGGAGTTCTATGGCCAGCGTATAGACATCGCTTCTGATGAGCTCACCGGGGCCCAGACAGCCGCCGCGCTCTCAAAGGCGGTGGGGCGCACCATCACGTTCGGTGAGCAGCCGATCGAAGAAGTGCGTGCCAGTTTCGGTGAGGACATGGCCCTCATGTATGAGTGGTTCAACGAGGTCGGTTATGACGTCGATATCGAAGACCTCGAGGCCCGCTTCCCACGCGTCGGTTGGAAGTCCTTCGCGGAATGGTCCGTCGGAGCGTTCACGAATGCGGGGGCAGCATGAGCAAGCCTCGCGTCGTGTACCCGAAGGACCCGGCTTATGTGATCCACGGTGCCGGTGACGAATACCGATACCTGGCCACCGGAGCGCAGACGGACGGATCCTACTTCATGCTGGAGGCGGTGGTGCCGCCGGGTGCGGGGCCACCGCCCCACGTGCAGACCCGTGAAGAAGAGGGCTTCTACATGTTGGAGGGCACGCTGACGTTCTATCCTGAAGGCGAAGAAGTCGTCGCGGGGCCCGGGACCTTCGTTCACATACCGCGCGGTGTCGTGCACAACTTCAGGAATCTCACGGATGAGTCGGCGCGTGTGCTCATCTGGTTCGCACCGGCCGGAATCGAGGACATGTTCAGTAAAATGGCCCGGGATCCGGAACGGTACATGGAAATTGGTGCCGAGTATGGTGTCTCCTTCCCGAAAGCGAGCGACTGAACCGCTTGCCGACGGCGCGCGGAGGTCGATCAGGGGTTCGCTAATGAACGATTGTTCCCGTCGGGGTAGGCCGACTCGATCGGACGCAACCAGAGGGTACGAAACGTGGAAGCCATGGTCGCTTACTCCATCTACCTGGCCGGTGCAGTGGCATCTAGTGCTTGGGTCTACCTGGACGCGAAGAAGCATGATCATGCCCACCCACGCTGGGTCGCCTTTGGTACGGCCGTGCTCTTCCCGTTCGGACTCCTCTTTTACATAATGTCGCGTTGATCCGAAGGAGCGTTCAACGCTCCGGTATCGGTTCTGAACTCCGAATAACTCGGCCTAGTGTGCTACCTCAAACCCCCGCCCCGCGTCGAGAGACGACCTCGATCACCACTGCATGCTCGCGGTAGACCCCCGGGGCCCTCACCAATCGACGAATCTCCTCGACCTCGGCCCCTCGACGGTCTTTGATCATTTCGGACGAGCCAGCCCAGAGTTGTCCATCGAGGAAGAGTGTTCCTCTGACCGTCTCCGAGTCCCCGTCCAGCCACGCTGGCCGTTCGAGGCGGATGAGGTCGTAAACGGAGCTGTCGTCAGGGCGAGCGGAGATGTCCTCCCGGGTGATCCGTTCTATGAGAACGATGGTATTCACAGGCGGAAGCCTCGGGGCTACGGCTGCTCGTCGCCGACGGACACGGCCGCCCCTCCATGCGTTGGGCGTGAGACTCATGCCGATCTGGAACGACAGCGAGTTATGCTTACGGGAGAATGAATCGCTGTAGGTGCCGAACGCAGTCGCAATAGCTTCCGCCAGGTCGGAAGTCTCGTCGAACGTGGTCATCATTCTCGTGTAGCGCGCGTCCAAGTAAACCTTGGTGGGACCGATATTGAACGAGAGGTCTACGCCGGCGGTCCCACCAAAATCATTTCCCTTGGTGTTGTAGTTCAGAGGACTGACGTATGGAAACGCTCCCTCATAAGGCGGGACCTGGGCTTTGGACTTGGTACCGGTCGCTTTGGCTCCGACAAGGAATGATACGATCGGCCCAGCGAAGACGCTCAAGGTGGGCGACCATCCTCCCGGCGTCACACGGAGCTTGAGGACGGGCACGAAATCGAGATAATTGTAGTTCCACAACCAATTGGTCACATCACCCAGTGTCTCGGTGTGGATGTCGCCCCCCGTCGCCCCCCTCCTCGAGTAATACGCTTCGGGCTGCACTGAAAACGGTCCCCACAAACCGGTGTTGAGAAAGGCACCGAAAATATGCCCTTGCCGAGTCGTAGATTCGCCAATGTTCTCGCCGTAGAAGCTCGAGAGGTTCAGGCCGCCTTTCAGGCCCACATCGGTCTGTGCGAGTGTGGGGGTGGCGACAAGAAGACCACTGACGCCCAGCATGAGGAAGGGGGTGGAGAACTGCCGACCCATGAATCGCATCGGTCGGATCGTATTCGTCATCATCGTTCTCCTAGGACCTTCACAGCCGCTTCGAACCCAACGCGAACGCAAGAACCGGGGTTCCCGCACAGGGCAGGGAGCAATATCGTCGTGCACGGGGTTGTCAGCCAGTCAGTTCCCAATATAGCCCTTCGTTCGTAGATAGGACGACGCAGGCCCCAGTTCTAGACGACAAACTGGGTGATTGGGCGGAATTCGGATGGGAGGCTTGGCACCGGGTCAGAAAACGATGTCGGATCCGCGTGCTTGTCCTCCCCAAGTGATCCAAATCGCTTCACCGGGCTCGTTCTGGGCCTCTTCGGCAATCGAAAAACTCCGCACACCGAAACACCCGAAGCAGCCGACCTGCGGATCGTCGGCTCTTCGAAAGAGGTCCAAACCCCACTGGAAGTTGTCGGCCATCGGCAGGGAGAAGGAGCCCTGAGCCACGACCGCGCCATCTTGTGTCAGTTCTATCGCGATCAGAAGATCTCCGGAATTCGGAACCTCGGCGAAGATCTCGAGGAGCCCGTCCGAATCGTCGACAAAATCTTCGGACGTGTATTCCGAAGAGTCGAGCCACAGTCGAATCCCTTCGATTCCTTCCGGCTCACTAATTGATGCGCGAGCTCGGATCTCGATCGTGGAACGACTGGATGAACATCCCACGGCAAGACCGAATACCGGAAAGAGGCTCATCAGAAGGAGGAGCTGGCGTGTACGCACTTTTGTTGGGCCCTCAAGGGACTTGGCCGCGGTCGAAGCGTTTCAGGAAGAACGAGCGAGCCTCCCGATCTGTGACAATCGCCTTGCGACTTCACGGATTCTACACACATGTTATCCGCCCGTTGCTCAGGACCCGTACCGTGGGATGTCTCGGCGTGTGGCTGCCAGTCACGAGCGAGCCCGTCGTCGTCTGCCTCGCTATCTGCCTCCGTTGATGGACAGAACCTGGCCGGTAATCCAGCCGGCGTACTCGGACGCGAAGAAGAGCACTCCGGACGCGATGTCGTCCGGTGTCCCCAGCCGTCTGAGCGAGATGCTCTCGACGAGGCGGCGCTGGCCGTCTTCACCGTAGGACTGCCACTGGTGCTCCGTACTTGGATTCGACCGAACGAATCCGGGGGCGATGTTGTTCACGGTGATTCCCCAGGGACCGAGCTCGTGGGCGAGCTGACGCGTGAGACCGATCTGGGCGGCCTTGGCGGAGGCATAACCTTGAATACCGGTCAAACTGACGCCTAGCCCGGCACCGCTCGAGATGTTGATGATGCGGCCGCTCCCGGCAGCCTTCATGGTCGGGGCGACCGCCTGTGCGAAGGTGAACGCGCCGGTCGCGTTGACGTCGAAGAGCCCCTGCCACTCTGAAGGGGTCACGTCCTCGAGCGGTTTCCCCACCTGGCCGAGCACGCCCCCGGCGTTGTTGACCAGAACATCGAGGGCGCCGGCTGTGGAGGACACTTCTTCAACAAAGGCGAATACGGCGTCTCGATCAGTCACGTCTACCCGTCGTACTTCGCACGATCCGGTCGCCCCTTCGCAGAGCTTGCGTGTCTCTGCCAGTGCGTCCTCGAGAAGGTCACACGCCCAAACCGCGCCACCGCGTTGTGCGAATCGGACCGCGATCTGGCGGCCGAAGCCGTGGGCCGCGCCCGTTACGATGATCGTCTTGCCAGCAAACTGAATGTCCATCAATAGATGCCTCGGCATCGCCATTCTCGGTGCATCAGCCTAGTGATGTCCGGGCGCACTAGTCCCATCCGCCGTCCATCATCGCCCGCGTTTCCTCCACGCCCACGTTCCAGATGGCCATCATCTCCTCGTCAGGGCGCCGATACACGCCCCCCAGGTTGCCGTCTCCGATCACCGCACGAAGTTCCTGACCCATGAGGCGTGCCTTCCCGGCACGGTCCACAGGATCCTTTTGACCTTCGGGTAGATCGACACCGTCCAGGCGAGTCCAGGCAAAATTCTCGAACCAGGATGCGTGGCTCTCGACCGGATCGAGCTCGCGGGCAGCGGAAAGAAACGCGGGTCCCTGCCACCACTGGAAGAACTTGACGCGACAGCCGGGGTGGTCCGCCATCCATTCCGTGGCCATGGCTCCAGCCGGTGCGTTGCCCCCATGACCGCTCACGATGAGGATTCGGCGAAAGCCGGTCTGAGAAAGGCTGTCGAGGATGTCCCGCACGACCTGGACAAAGGTTGCCGTTCGGAGAGTGATCGTGCCGGGATACGCCATGAAGTAGGGAGCCAGCCCGTACGGCATGACAGGAAAAACAGGCACCCCAAGAGGCTCCGCAGCCTCGACAGACACCCTCTCGGCGAGGATGCTATCCACCGACAGACTCAAGTAGGCATGCTGTTCGGTGCTGCCCAGAGGTAGAACCGCCCGATCATCGTGCTTCAGGTATTCTTCTACCTGCATCCAGTTCATGTCGGTGATTCTCATCGGGTTTCCCAGCTTAGCCACAATTCGGGCGGCTTGCGAAATTCGTATCCGGAAAAGACGGTCGGGCGCCCGGCGTCGAGCGCCAGGTTCGGGAAGCGGTTCAGCAGTGCGGTGATCGCGGTATGAATCTCGAGCCGTGCGAGTGGAGCACCCAGGCAGAAGTGACGCCCCGATCCGCACCCGACGTGGTCGCGAGCGTTGGAGCGGTGGATGTCGAAGTGATCGGGATTTTCGAACCGCTCCGGGTCGCGGTTGGCCGCTCCCAGCATGCACTGCACCACTTCACCCTTCGCGATGGCCACCCCCCGCAACGACGTATCGCTCGTGGCGTGTCGCGTACAGGACTGTACGGACGGTTGCCAGCGAAGGGACTCCTCGATGGCGTTGTCGAGCAGCGCTGGATTCGCCCGGAGTTCGACGAGTTGGTCCGGGTGTGACAGCAGGCTCCACACGGTATTGCAGAGTTGTGCCTCGGTCGTCTCGATACCTCCAAACATGATGATCAACGCGTTCGATACGATCTCGGTGTCGGTCAGCCGGTCGGGCGACTCCGCGAGACGCCTCAACAGCGAGTCGGGCGAGATGTCCTGAATCGACTCCACGATCGACCGGACGAGTGTGGCGAACTCCTTCGAGGCCTCCTGGCCCAGGGCGCGAACGTCATGATCATGGGCAAAGTTGGCGAGGGCGTCGGCAAACCGGTCGTACCAGGCGGCGATCTCCGGCACCCGGTCCAACGGTAATCCGAGGATCTCCGTAACGGTCTCGACAGCCAGGGGCCGAGCGACCTGTGAGCGCAATTCTCCTCGCTCGCCGCCGGCAAACGCGGAGATGAGGCGAGCCACACGATCGTGCACGCTCGAACCCACCGAATCCGCCAGGTCCCTAGGACGGAACATCCCCATACACTGTCTCTTGTGCCTGATCTGGTCAGGACCGTCGAGCGTCATCATGTGGCGGCCGAACATGTCCCGGATGATCGACTCCTCGGTGTCGACTGTGTAGGTCTGAACGTCGGACAGCAAAGCCCGCACGTCGTCGTAGCGGGTCACGAACCACATGCCGGTCTCGGGTACCCACGTGACCGGTTCGTGCTCGCGCAGCTCGGCCAGGATGGGGTACGGGTCGCCGCTCAGCCGTGCCATGGTGACCTGGCTGCCCAAGGGAAATCGGGACGTCCGATCGCCAACGCTCATCGGGAGCGTCTCAATCCGTCAGAGTCCATGCCACGAGGGTGACGGTAATGCTACGAATGACAATTCTCATGGTGTCCTCATGGACTGTGAGAGTCCAACCGATGCCTGTTTGGCAGGCCTGGACAACGTGAGCGGCAGGCCAGAACGGGGCAATACGACCTCATATGCCGAGTGTTTGATAAGCCCGTGTCTACACCGGTCTTTGCGCCCTGGAGGAAACAGAGGCGCGGGCGTCGCCGGCCACCTATATTGTCTCGCCCGATTATCCTTGCCGTGCTCGCTTCAACGAGTGGGCGTCAGGAGGATGTTCTGTTGCGGACGTACCCGTTGGAGGAAACTGAGATGAAGAGAATCGCGATTGCCCTCATTGCTCTCGCCGTTGCGGCACCCCTGAGCGCGCAGGCCGGCGCCATGGAAGACGATCCGACGACTGAGGTCACCGGCACGGGAGACCTTCCGGACGGCTGGATGGTGCGCTTCGACCCGGTCCGGGTCCGCCCCAACCGCCCCACTCGACCGACGCCGACCGTGGCGGACGTCAACTTCCGGGTGATGGGCAGTGGACTGCACGCCACGTCCGGTCCGGCGGGCGTCTACTACAAAGCCGGTGACGAGGCCAGCGGCGAGTACACGGTGACTGTTCGCTTCTCGCAGTCCAAGAGTATGGGCCACGAGGCATACGGCATCGTCATTGGTGGATCGAACCTACAGGAATCCACGCAGAACTACCTGTACTTCCTGGTCCGGCCCAACGATGGCGGCATCCTGATCAATCATCGATCGAGCGATGCCGCACCGACCAAGCTCGTGGGCTGGGAAGTGCATGCGTCCGTCGGCGCGGAAGACGCTGATGGTAAGGCCGCCAATACGCTGTCGGTGCGTGTCACCAATGACGCCGTGCATTTCCTGGCCAACGGCGAAGAAGTGAGCACGTTGTCGAGGGAGCAGTTGGGCGGCGCCAGCACCGATGGACAGATCGGGCTGCGCATCAACCACAATCTCGACCTGCATATCGCCGAGTTCTCGATCACGCATTAGGCAGTCCCAGGTCCCAAGGATGTAACAGGAGGTGGTCATGAGCACGTCTCTCGACCGGCGGGAGTTCGCACGTCTATTTGCGCTGGGCGGCTCCGCTGCCCTATTGGGGCACCCGGCCTTGGCCGGGGCACGTCCGGCGCCTTTGTCTGCCGCCGAACTTGGCCGAGAAGCACCCGATTGGGCTCGGGTCCGCGAGCAGTTCCTCATGCCGCGGGAGCTGTCGGTGTTGAACGCGGCGAACCTGTGTCCGTCGCCGCGGGCGGTCCTCGATGCGGTCTACAGGGACACAGAACGCTTGAATCGGGATCCGGTGCCGAGCTACCGGGCCGAGATGCACGGCGTCAAGGAAGGGACGCGTGAGCAGCTGGCTCGTCATCTCGGGGTGTCACCCGATGAAATCTTGATCACGCGGAACACGAGCGAGGCGAACAACTGGGTCTCGAACGGCCTCGATCTGGAATCGGGCGACGAAGTGCTCATCTTCGCCGACAATCACCCGAGCAACAACCGGGCTTGGAAGGGGAAAGCCGAGCGCTTCGGGTACACGGTGCGCGAGGTCGAGCAGGTGAATCCGCATCCGGGCATGGAGTACTACGTAGAAGCGTTCGAGAAGGCGATCAACCCGCGCACCAGGGTAATCGCGTTCACGCATCTCACGAGTTCGGTCGGCGATCTGTTTCCGGCGCGTGAACTGTGCCGGTTGGCCAGCGAACGCGGCATCATCTCAGTAGTGGACGGAGCACAATCCTTCGGCCTCGTCGACGTCGATCTTTCGGACATGCAGCCCGACTTCTACAGCGGGAGTGCACACAAGTGGCCGTGCGGCCCTAAGGAAACGGGCGTGCTGTTCGTCAACGCACGGGTGCAGGGCCGCTTCTGGCCATCGATCTACAGTGCCTACTCGGGCCGGGTGGGTCTGTCACGGACCCACGAGGGCATGGGTCAGCGAGACGAGCCTGCGATTCAGGCTTTCGGCACCGAGATGGAGTTCCTCCAGGATATCGGCCAGGCCGCGATCGAAGCTCGCAGCCACGAGCTCACGGACGCAGTGATCGAGGGGCTGGGAGCCATCGACGGAGTGACCATCTGGACGTCACCCGACCCCGCGCTCCGTCTGGCGGTTTGCTCGTTCCGGCCCGGTAATCTCGAGTCGAGAAAGGTCATCGCCGCTCTCGAGGCTGACGGAATCGTAGCCGCCGGCCGTGGGGACGGAGATCGCGGAGGCATAAGGTTCTCTCCACACTTCTACAACACGTTCGAGGACATCGATCGTGCCGTGGCGAGTATTGGGCGTTACATGACGACAGGGCTTTAAGGGGGGTCTACAACTCCGTATACCTGAGAGCTCCTAGTCCGGGAGCGCGAACGTGAACAGCGCGTGGTTCGCCGAAACGGTAACGTACTGACGGCCCTCTACGCTGAACGTCATCGGCGCCGCGTGCACGGGGCCTCCCACGCTGATGTGCCACAGCTCGTCACCGGTTCTGTCATCGAGGGCGAAGAAGTAGCCGTCGCTGCTGCCTGAGAAGAGGACCCGTCCGGCTGTGGTCAGGATGCCCGCCTTCCACCAGTCACTGGTATCGAGTCCATATTCCCACTGAAGCTCGCCCGTGAGAGGGTCCAGTGCGCGGATGGCGGCGGTGAAATTTTCCGGGTGATCGGCCTCTTTGCCGAAGCCGCCCAGGTAGGTGTCTCCCTCCACGTACACGTCGTCGCGTTTGTAGAAGATGTCGGCGGCGTCCAGGGCGAAGGTGTAGAACAGTCCGGTGGCAGGACTGAAGCTCGGCGAATTCCAGTTGGTGGCACCCCCGACCGACGGGTAGACCTCGATGCCTTCCTCAGTGGGGTCCATGTTCGGAATCAAGATTGGACGACCGTTCTCGTCCATGCCCTCCGCCCAAGTCTGTTTCGCGTATTCGGTGGCTCGCAGAAACTGACCGTCCTCGCGATCGAGCACGTAGTAGAACGCGTTGCGATTCGCCCACAGCATGAGCTTCCGTACCTCGTTTCCTAATTCGAGGTCGACCAGTACCGGAATCTGGGTCGCATCCCAGTCATGCGTGTCATGCGGCGTGAACTGGAAGTGCCATTTCAACTCTCCGGTATCCGCGTCGAGTCCCACCACCGCATCTGAATACAGGTTGTCGCCCGGACGCAGGTCCCCGTTCCAGTCGGGTCCCGGGTTTCCGGTGCCCCAATAGATCAGGTTGGTGTCGGGATCGTAGGATCCGGTCAGCCATGTCGGAGCGCCGCCGTATTTCCACGAGTCGCCTCCCCACGTCTCGTTTCCCGGCTCGCCCTCTCCCGGAATGGTGTAGAAGCGCCAGCGGAGCTCCCCCGTCTCGGCGTCGTAGGCGTCGATGAGGCCGCGGACACCGTACTCTCCGCCACCGACGCCGGTGATGACCATGTCCTTGACAACGAGCGGCGCGCCCGTGATGCTGAATCCCGAGGCGGCTTGTCCCACCTCCACGTTCCAAAGCACGCTGCCGGTCTTGATGTCGAGCGCCAGGAGTCGAGCGTCCACGGTCCCGAGAAAGACCTTCTCCCCGAGGACTGCCACACCACGATTGTTCTCGCCGCAGCAGAGCGTGAGTTTCTCGGGTACGGGGTGCTCGTAAGTCCAGAACGGGCGTCCGGTCACAGCGTCGAGGGCAATGAGCGTGCTGGGCGACTCTGTGATGAACATGAGCCCGTCCACGACGACCGGCGACGTCTCGACGACGGAGAGTGTGTGGAACTGATGGACCCACTCGACCTTGAGGTCGCCGACGTTCCCCCGATTCACCTGGTCGAGCCGACTGAACCGTTGACTGTTGTACTGGCCTGAGTACATGAGCCAATTTTCAGGCTCTTGATCCGCGTTGAGGAGGCGTTCCGAGGTCACCACACGGTCTTCCCCACCCGTCTCCGAGGCCTCGGCCTCATCTCGAGCAGAATCCGTATTGGGTTCACCCGCCTGACACCCGACCAATGCGATCAGCAGTCCCACGGCGACATGTTTCATCAGTTGGTCACTCCTCCGCGCAGTCCGGCGAGGTATGCAACGACGTCGCTGAGATCTTCTTCGCTGAGGACCCCGCGGAACGAGGGCATCCTAGAGTTCTTGCCCCGCTCGAACGCCTCCAACTCACTCTTGGCGAAGGCATGAAGGCCGTCGTTGACGTCGAGCAGGCGCACCGTAAACTGATCCTCATCGACCAGGATACCGCCAATTTGCTCGCCGCCTAAGGTTGTCACCTTGGCTGTCCACCACCGGGGGTCGACGTCGGCGTTCGGGTCGAGCACGGCGGTCCTTAGGTAGTCCGGCGCTCGATGCCAGCCGACCCAGCTGAGGTCCGGTCCCTGTCGACTCCCCTCACCGTTCACAGTGTGGCACGTGCTGCACGTCGCAGAGCCAAAAAACAGCGCACGGCCCTTCTGGGCGTCGCCCTGGACGGGACCATGACTGCCGCTCAAGGACCGGATGAACGCCACCAACTGCCCTGCCTTTCGATCGCTCAGGCCTGTCCAGGGCATGCCCGTTCCGCGAATGCCTCCCTGCACGACATCAAAGAGTTGCTCGTCGCTGGTCGCGTGGCGGAAGAAGCCGCGCGTCAGGTCCGGCCCCCGGCCGCCTGTGGCGTCTCCGCCGTGACAGAGGGCGCAATTCTTCAGGAAGACCCGCTCCCCCTCTGCGATCTCGGCACTGGTCGGGTTTTCGAGAACCTGGCTCATCACCGGAGGCGCGGTGAGGAGAAGGGGCACCAAAACCCCTGAGATGGCAGCGACACCATACCGGAACCAAGACATCTCGATTTCCCCGTTTCAAAGATGGAACTCGGATCTATGTCATGTGGGCGGCCTCGGGAGGTCGCCAACCTGTATGTGTCGCGAAGAGGGGGTGCGTTCGAGTCGGGCAAGATAGGATGCTGTGCGCCGCACCGCGAATAAACTGTGGATCAGAACCGCGTGACCACCAGACGAAACCCGAGAAATGGGCGGCGAGCGCCCGGATCCACTCCGCCACGAGCGGCCGCTCGTACGTTCCTCACTGGATCTCCGAACGAGCCGCCTCGCATGACCCAGAGGGCGTCTGCCCCCAGGTCACCACGGTGCGTCGGGTCGTAGGGGTAAGGCCGATAAGGGCTACGGGTCAGCTCCCACACGTTGCCGCTCATGTCGGACAGCCCGAACGCACATGTCGAACAGTCGGACGCTCCCACCGGATGGGTACCCACATCACCGAAGTCCACACGGTTCGCCTCCGGCTCGTTTCCCCAAGGGTAGATGCGGCCGTCCGTTCCGCGAGCAGCCTTCTCCCACTCGGCCTCGGTGGGCAAGGTGATACGCCATCCGTCACTCAGTAGCTCGGTCAGCCATACCGGACTTCTGGGAAATTCTCGCAGCACTCCCTCTAGCCACCGGGAGTAGGCGAGCGCATCCGTCCAGGAAACGGCCACCACCGGATGATCGGGACGGCCCCGAAGTGCTTCACTGTCCACCCCACGTCCGGTCGCCGCGACGAACGCCCTGAACTGAGCGACGGTGACCTCGTATCGGGCGATCCAGAAGAGGGGAAGATCGACGGTTCCCTGTGCCTGGGTGGGGGACCACCGTTCGTTGTCGTAGGCCAGATCGTCCAAGGCCGGATCGCTCCCCATCAGGAACGATCCCGCTGGAATTTCCACGAACCCGAGGTTGTCGTCCGGAAGGTACCAGACATCCGAGCGAAATCCGGCCAGGTCGGTGCCGCCGCCGGTACCTGTGAGCGCCCGGTCCGCCCCCACCTCGGGCTCTGCGCCGCCCGCGGGCGGATATGCGATCCACACCACGGTCACCACGGTCAATGTGAGGAGGGCGGCCAGACCTCCAAGCCACGTCGCCCCCTCGGCCGGCCCGCCTCGGGTCGATGGATGATCAGCGTCCGACACGGCCGGTCCTATCAAGACGATGATTCACGCCGACTTCCGGCCGTTCATTGGGATCGAAAGGGAGAGCCGCTCGCAGGCGAATGTCCACTGGTGATCGCAGGCCCGGGCATACAGGTCTCTCTCCGGCATGTCAATCAGGTTCAGTCCCCCTTCACGCAAGAGCAGCCTCAAGTCCAGAGTTCGGGGGACCGCCCGGTCGGGGGTCTCCGGATCCAACAGATTGAGGCAACCCGCCTGGAACCGGGCGTCGCACGCCCTGGTGAAATACGCCCGGGCAAGCTCCGGGTCGAAATCGGTGATCTCCCCTCGCGAGTAGTGCCTGCCGAGTTCGTTGCACGCCCATCCGGAGTTGTCGCCGCAATATGTCGATTCGACCTGAAGAAGCCGTTCGCACGCCGTACGGCGGTCCTCCAAGCAGGCCTGCTGCCAGAATGGGACACTGTCTCCCGGATGCCTTCCGTCCGTCTTTCCCAGGACCGCCATTGCGGCGAAGAACACGATCCAGGCGACCATGTGGGCCGGATTGGTCCGGAGCAGTAACCCATGCGAACGCCAACGACCCCATGCCGGACTCGCCTGAATCGATCGGACCAGGGCGTCGATTCCTTGAACGCTCAGGTTGAGAAGGGGCACGCACAGGAGTTTGTCGTAGAATGTTGGAGCTCCAGAGGCTCCGAGTAGCGCGTAGAGAGCGAACACCCCAACTCCATACAAAGCACCGAATAAGGTCTTACCGAGTGATGTTTTAGGTGAGGTGGACGGATCGGTCACGAGAAGGTGGAGACCGAGAAAAACCGCAGCGGGAATCTCGGAATCGAGAAAATAGGGGACCCCCGTCAGCGCCGAGTATAGGGCACTCAGCCCGAACAGTACGGCCGCGGCGGAGCCGGCGATGAGCGTGATCGAGAAGAAGTACATGACGATCAGGCCCATCAGGAACAGGAAGAGGTAGATCCACGGCGCGAGGGTCAGGGTCGAAGCGATGTCCTGGCCCCAGGTCAGTCGGGTGGTATCGGTGGCGATCAACGCGAGCGAGAAGAGCCCCAGTGAGAAGGCGGAGGGGTTAAAGACGTGCACCTTCCGGCCCTCACGCTTCCACCGCACGAATTCCTTGCCGAGGAAACCGACCGCGATCATCAAGAACTGCAGGTAGAACCAGTCGTCCCTGAACCACAGGAAGAGGTTGATGCTGAAAATAATCGGGAAGGGGCCGAAGCCGAGGACGTAGTTCTCCCTCCGGGTCCAGGCCAGTAGTACGTCGAATGTGTAGGCGAAGGTGAGCTGCGCCACCAGCAGCCAGGCGAAATCGTATACGGGCCGCCAGAACCAACCCCAGTACACGAAGACGGCAACCTGTATCAGAGCCTGCAGCCAATGCTGCGGTCGTATGCGCACGGAAAGGGATCGGCTCGACGTACCCTTCACCTGAAAGAAGAGCGCGAGCTGCCAAATGAAGAGCACGGCGGCCGCCCCCCAGAACGACCGGATGAGCACCGGGTTGACCTGTACCCGAGGTAGAAACGAGATTCCGAACAGGCCGACAGTGAGCGCCGCTGGCAGCATGAACGCGTGCAGCCCCGACGTTGTGGGCGTTTCGTAAGAGGTGCCGTCCGCACCTCGAGATGCCTTTGGTCGGCCCGCTTTGGAAGCGCGACCTTGTCGTGCAGCTAACATGAGTCCTTTCCGGAGACGTGCTTGCTTCTACAGCCTGCGCACGTCTCGTGCAACCCGACCCGACGATATTAGGTAAGGGACGTGGAAGCCTGGTCTCGGGCTGAGTGTTGAAAGCCGAGGTGTTTCGGATGAGTTTACTACTCGGGACGTCGCCTAGCTCGGGAGGCGCTGGAGTGTACGTCCGGGATGCATAGTGACGAGTGGCCTGCCACAAACGACACTCCCACGTCAAACATGTTTTTTGGAGAGAAGACGCCCCGATGCTCACACGGCTGCTACTGATCACCATCATCTCGGGCCCGGCCATGTCTCTCGGCCCGAAGGGCCTCGTAGCGCAGGCGCAAGAGACTGCGACCTCCCGACCCTCGGACTGCGGCGGTCCTTGTATGACGGTCCGGGCGGTACGCATCGCTAACGCTCCTACCATCGACGGGGCGATCGACGAGCCTATGTGGCAGCAGATCGAGCCCATCTCTGATTTTCGCCAGCGTGAGCCCGTGGATGGCGGTGAGCCCTCCGAGCGCACGGAAGTACGGATCGCCTACGATGACGACAACCTCTACTTCGGCCTGAAGCTTTTCGACTCAGAGCCGGACAAGATCATCGCTACGGTTCTCGAGAGGGAAGGGAAGGTCCCGTTCGATGACCGGGTCGCCATCGGCCTCGACACGTTCAACGACGACCGCAACGGCTACATGTTCGGGATGAACGTGTTCGGGACCCAGGAGGACGGGCAGTTCACCGACGAAGAGATCAACCACGGTGAGGACTGGAAATGGGAGGGTGTCTACCGGAGTGAGGGGCGGGTCACCGAAGACGGCTGGGAGCTCGAGGTGGCGATTCCGTTCACGACCATCCGTTTTCCGGCGAGCGACCCTCTGGTCATGGGAATGGTGCTCTACCGGTCGATCCGCCGGAAGAATGAAGAAGTGCTCTGGCCGCACATTCCGCAACGCTATCGTGCAGGATTCTATCAGGCCTCTCAGTGGGCCAATCTGGAAGGTTTGGAGGATATTCAGCGGGGTCGCAACCTCGAGGTGAAGCCCTTCGCCATCGCCGGTGCTCAGAAGTTCGCCGAGGAGCCGGAGGCCGATGTACTCAGGGACCTTGGAGTAGATGTGAAGTACTCCTTGACCTCGAACCTCACGCTCGATCTCACCTGGAATACGGATTTTGCCCAGGTCGAGGCGGACAACGCCCAGGTCAACCTCACTCGCTTCAGCCTCTTTTTTCCTGAAAAGAGAGAATTTTTTCTGGAGAGAGCGGGGGAGTTCACGTTCGGTGAGCCCCGCTCCACGGAGGCATTTTTCAGCCGCAGGATCGGTATCGATAACGACATCATGGGCGGAGGGCGGCTGACGGGTCAGGTGGGACCGTTCTCCATCGGGTTCCTCAGCCTGCAGACCCGTGATGGGGAAGATACTCCGGGTGCGAACAACGCGGTCGCTCGGATCCGGGTAAATGTTCTTCCACGAACCACTGTGGGAGGGATTTTCACCAACCTCCAGAATAGTGTCGGCCATAACCGCGTAGCGGGTGGGGATCTGGCGGTCCGCTTCTGGAATAGCAGCTTTCTCACCGCGTGGGGCGCCAATGTATGGGACTCCGATCCCCTCCCCGGGAGCGCGTTCGCGGGAAGCGTGGACTTCGCTCTGGCCAACGACCTTTGGCAGGTCGGGGCGGGCTATCTCGACATCGGAGAAGGCTACCTGCCGGAGCTCGGGCTGGTTCGGCGAGGAGATCAGGTACGTCGTAAGGCCGACGCGGGCCTGACGCCGCGCTTCGAGGGAAGCACGTGGGCGCGTCAGTTGTTTCTTACCGGTTCAGCTATGCAGATCGACGGACAAGACGGAAACGAGCAGTCCGCCGAGATCAGAATCGCGACCAGGCTACGTTTTCAGTCGACGGACGACCTGACCATCAACGCCACGCGAGAGACGGAGGTGTTGGACGAGCCCTTCTTTATACGGCCCGACGTCGAGATTCCGATCGGCCGATACGAATTCGATCGCATCGGCCTCAATCTGCGAACCAACTTCAGCCGTCCGCTCTCCGGGGCTCTCAACCTCTCGACGGGTGACTTCTACAGCGGCGACCGGACGCAGTTGGGAGGGTCGGTCCAATGGACCACCGGACCGCATCTCACCCTGATCGGGAGCGTGGACCGAAACCGAATTTCGCTTCCCCTGGAGAATGGGGATTTTACGACCACGGTGCTGGGCCTCACCGTGAAGGCTGCCGTGAACCGAAAGCTATTCGCGAACGCCCTCATCCAGTACGACGACGTGTCGGAGACGGTTCAGGCGAACATCCGGGTCGACTGGATCCACACGCCCGGGAGTGACCTCTTTCTGGTGCTCGATACGGGCTACCTGACCGGCGCTCTTTTGGATCCGTACGAGACCAGGTGGGCCAGGCGCACGGGAGTGGTGAAGCTCACCTACCTCAAGGCGCTCTGAGGGAGCAAGGCCGCGATCGAGCCTGCTTTCATGATCTCTCTCTACTCGGGTCGACTGGGCCAACCGGGGTCGGCCCTCCCGCTCGCGCCTTCCCTGACGGTGTCATAACCTACAACCCCCGCCACAGATCCGCGGCCCCCGAATCAGGAAAACAGATGCGCGTTACGAACGTGGTCCATGCCGTCGATACTCACGCGTGTGGTGAGCCGGGTAGGGTGATCGTCGGGGGTGTTCTCGACGTACCCGGGGCGACCATGTTCGAGAAAATGTTGTACCTCAAGAACGAGGCCGATGACTTGCGGCTCCGTATGCTGAGGGAGCCCCGAGGTTACCCCGCCGCCAACTGCAACCTGATCCTGCCTCCGACTCGTCCGGAAGCCGACGCCGGCTACGTGATCATGGAACAGGTAGAATACCCGGGCATGTCTGGTACCAACACGATTGCGGTGACTACGGTACTGATCGAGACCGGCATGGTGGCGGTCCAAGAGCCGGTCACCCAACTCGTGCTCGAATCACCGGCCGGGCTTATCGGGGTGCACGCCGAGGTGCACAACGGCAAGGTCCGGTCGGTCACGTTCGAAAACGTGCCGGCGTTCGCCGTACATCTCGATGCCACGGTAGAGGTCCCGGAGCTCGGCAGCGTAACTGTGGACGTGGCCTACGGTGGCATGTTTTACGTCATTGCCGATGCGGAGCCCTTGGGGCTTGCGTTGACCCCGGACGAGGCCGGCGATGCGGTAAGGGTCGGCGAGATGATCAAGGCCGCCACCCAGGAGCAGATCGACTGTGTCCACCCGGACAACCCCGAGATTCGGGGGGTGACCATCGCCCAACTGTCGGCCCCGGCCATCGGTCCGGATGCCGACCGAAGGAACACGGTGATCGTCTCCACGGGCAGCCTCGATTGGAATCGACCCTCCACCTGGAAGGGCGTTCTCGACCGTTCGCCCTGCGGCACGGGCACGTGTGCCAAGATGGCTGCGTTACACGCGAAAGGTCAGCTTCCGCTCGATCAGGATTTCCGACACGAGGGCATTCTCGGCACTATCTTCACGGGCCGTCTGCTCTCGGAGACCACCGTCGGGGAGTACCGTGCCGTGGTTCCGACCCTGACCGGGACCGCGTGGATCACCGGCTTTGCGCAGTACGTGGTGGATCCGGACGACCCGTTTCCTAACGGCTTCACCGTCGGGGATATCTGGAGCTCCTAGCGGACTGACAGAGACTGGCCGCGCCACGTAGGGTCGCTTCCCGTCAGAGAATCGTGTTGACCAGGATCGCTCCTTGCCCATTTCCGGCGCCCCAGCGCGCAACCGCTTCGGCAGGGCCGAAGAACCGAATCGTCTCGACGTTGCGTGCGTTGATCTCCATCAGGGTCGCTGGACCGCCGAGTCGATGCCCATCCAGGTACACCTTCATTTCATCCACCGCAATCGGCTCACAGACGGGATTGTCCGCCGTGCAGGTGACGTCGGCTATCAGAGCTCGCCTTCGGCTCGAGAGCCAATTCGGTCGCAGAAGTCGGACTACCTCATAGGCGGTATTCGCTGCGGCTTCGGCGACCTCTCGAGCCGTGATGATGGTCCGGGGATTGGAACCGAGCGTGGGTTGTGGCGCGGTACCCCGACCGAAGAACGGAAACGAGAAACCCGCCGCGAGACCGATGGATCCTCCCACGACCGCCCAATCCTGTCGATGCTGGCTGATCTCCCCTTCCTCCCAATCGCCACTGGCAATCTGTGAAGCGAAGTAGCCGATACTGGCACCCAAGGCAGCCCCTCCGAGTGCATTCCAGATGCGCGATCGCCATGAAGGGCCACCCGTCGAAACCTGATCCGACGGTGAAAGGGGGAGAAGCTGACGCGCCATCGGCGTGTCAGTAGCCACCGACGCTTGAGCGGAGATCTCCCGGACGGCGACACCCGCAAACAGAATCGATGCGAGCAAGAGGCCGGACGAAAGGCGCGCCGCGGCGACCCGATGCGGGCATGTTAGGGGCGCAGGGGTTGTTCGCACTCTAGTGTCCTGTCCCGTTGCCAGACGGGGATCGGAGCGGTTCGTCAGGGCCCATAAACTGCGGCACTTCACATCCGCCGACCGCCAGCACGACGGACAAAGTGAGAAAAATCAGCCGGTCACGCGGTCCTCTGCCGCGCCGTGTCAGGGCCACAGGCCAGGAATTGGCTGAAGGCGACGTATTGGGCATCGACGGGCTCCTTGAGGGCGTGTTTCCAATATATCTCGGCCCGGCGTCACGATCACCTTCTTACCACGGTCAGGGAGAGGCGCTCACTACCGGGTTTCGCCGCTCGGGACCTTGCCTGACCTGTTGCGGTGACCTTTCTTGGCCCGAACCATGGTCGCTTCACATTCCGGGTTCTCAGGGGGTAGGATCGATGCTCGAGGCCAAGTCCGGCATCATGAGCGAGCAGGCGGTGGAGTACCTCGAGGCAGTCGCACAGAAGACCTCCGCCATGTCGCCCGCTTCGCTCGCAACCCAAATCACGTCCCTGACCACCCGGCACGATGAGTGGCGAGCCACCGAGTGCCTGAATCTCAATCCGGCTGAAACCCTCATTTCGAGAAGTGCGCGTCGCCTACTCGATTCGGACCTGGCCACTCGCGTCACCGAAGGATATCCGGGAGACAAGTATTACCCCCACGGACGACAGAACGACTTCATCGATGAAATCGAAGGCGTCCTGATAACAACGGCCAATGATCTCTTTCAGGCGGACTACGTGGAGTGGAGGCCGGTTAGCACGTCCATGGCCAACGCCACCGTCTACTTCGCTCTCCTGGAGCAGGGTGACGTCATCGTCGCCCACGATGCGGATCACGGCGGAAACGACAGCTACAACATGGAGGGACCGCCCCACCTGGCTCGCCTGCGAGTTAGCGCGCTCCCACAGTTGGACAGCTTCAAGATCGACGTGGACGCACTGAGGGAAGTCGCTCTGGCCCAACGTCCAAGGCTCATCGTAGTGGGAGCGAGCAACGTCCTCTTCCCGTACCCACTGGAGGCGATTCGGGAGATCGCGGACTCGATCGGTGCCTTGGTTCTCTACGATGCGGCCCACCTCGGACTCCTGGTTGCGACCAAAGAGTTCCAGGATCCGCTTCGCGAAGGGGCGCACATCGTGACGGTGAGCACGCACAAGAACCTGTGCGGGCCGGTCGGCGGGATGATCCTGACGAACGAGGCGGAATTGGCCGAAAAAATGATGGCCCTTCAGTACCCGACCTTCGTACAGACTCGGGACATGAACAAATACGCGGCGGCCGCGGTCGCCTTCCTGGAAATGAAGGTGTTCGGTGCCGAGTACGGCCGCCAGATGATCTCCAACGCCCAGGCCTTGGGAGAGGCACTGAGTGACGAGGGATTCGCCCTCCACGGCTCGGACGAGGGCTACACCCGCACGCATCAGCTCATGGTGGACCTTCGCGAGGCAGACCCGGCTTCGTTCGAACACCGTCTGTTGGAGAGCAATATCCTGCTGACGCTGACCCACGTGCTAGGCGATGAAACCCGAGGCTTTCGCACCGCATCACGTATCGCTACGCACGAGGTCACGCGTCAGGGGATGAAGGAATCGGACATGAAGCAGGTGGCCCACCTGATGCGGATAGCCAGCGATGGAGCTCCGTCACAACAGGTTCGGGATGAGATCAAAGGCCTGCTGACGTCGTTTCAGGTGCTGCACTACAGCTTCGACGGGACCGGCCTCTAGTGACAGGGCACTAGGCCTCCGAACACCATAAGGAGCACACTCTGGAGAACCTGGGTTGGTTGTCGGTAGTCCCACCGGTGGTGGCCATCACCATGGCCATCGTCAGCAGCAACGTCTACTTCTCGCTGCTCCTCTTCATCTTCCTCGGGTGGACAATCGTTGACGGCGGCAATCCGATTCAGGGGGCGATCGACACCGTGGACGGGATCGTGGCGGTGTTCGCCGACACCGGGAACACCCAGATCATCATCTTCCAGTTGTTGATCGGGGGAGTGGTCGCGTTGGTGCAGTATTCAGGTGGCGTCCAGGGCTTCATCGACTTCCTCCATCGCGACGGCGACATGCCCACCAGGCGGAAGGCCGCACTAGCGACCGTCCTCGCGGCGATGCCCCTTTACATCGAGACCAACATCAACTTGCTGGTTCGAGGGTTTGTGGCTCGCCCAGTGTTCGACGCACTTCGCATTTCGCGTGAGAAGCTCGCCTACCTTCTGGACTCGACGTCTTCTCCAATGGCTGCACTCTTACCGGTCAACGCATGGGGGGCCTATCTGCTCGCCCTGCTAGCAGCCTTTCAGGTCGAAGAGCCCGTGAGGGTTCTCGTTCAGGCCATCCCGTTCAATTTCTACGCCATGTGTGCGATCCTGTTCGCGCTATACATCGCGTTGTCGAATAACGACTTCGGACCCATGAAAAAGGCCGAGGATCGGATGCGGGAGACTGGGGAAACCATGGCCGAGGGCAGTCAGGCTTTGGTCTCGGACGACGTGCTTTTGATCGAGCCGAAGGAAGGAATCGTGCCAAGGGCGCACAATCTTTTCGTCCCCGTGGTCGTGATGATCGTGGTCATGCTCTCGGTCTTGTACATCACCGGAGATGGGAACCTGATGGCGGGCTCGGGATCGGTGGCGGTTCTGTGGGCGGCCCTGCTGTCAGTGGTCGTCGCGATGGTTCTCTATAGGGTACAGGGGCTGCTCGGGTTCGGAGAGATGAGCGATCGGGTATTGGACGGCTTCGCCGGCTTTATTCCCGTAGTCGTGCTTCTTGTCTTGGCCTTTGCGATCTCGGGTACGGTGCAGGCGCTCGGCACCGGGGACTACCTGGCGGAGTTGGCCAGGGCGTCCGTCAGCCCCATCCTCATTCCCGGTGTCATCTTTCTTACGACATGCTTCACGTCTTTCTCGACGGGCACCTCTTGGGGGACCTGGGCCATCATGATCCCCATTGCCCTGCCTATCGCATCAGCTACGGGGCTCGACGTTGGACTGGTTCTCGGGGCTGTCATGGGGGGTGGCATCTTCGGCGATCACTGTTCGCCCATCTCTGACACCACAATCGTTGCGTCGTTAGCCGGTGGCACGAGTCATCGGGATCACGTGCGGACCCAGCTGCCGTATGCAACAATCGCCGCCGCTGGGGCGTTGTTGTTGTACACAGTCGCTGCCGTCATCCTTTAACGAGTCGGATTGGAAGGTAGAAATGCTCTGTCGGTCTGCATCGTATCTTCTTCAATCGCGAAGCTGTCCCAACCGTAGTTGAAGGTTCCCGATAGGGGAGAAAGAAAAGTGGTGGCTCCGGGGGTCCCGGGCCGATAGGCTCGGGTAGGCAAAAACCCCAACACGGAGCCACCACGATGAAGAGAACATACGAGGTAAGGGATCGGGCGGACAAGCGCGCGATCAGGGAGTTCCTGAAGCGGGAGGGGCAGTTTCTGGTTCCGATGCTTGAGCTCGTGGAGCAGACGGAGGTCGCGATCGACGAAGTCATCCAGGTGATGGGACGAGCGACGATCGAAGCGGTGCTGGAGATGAGCGCCGAGGGTGTGGCAGGCGTGAAGCAGGCAGGTCGGTCACGAGCGGAAGACGACACGGTGTGGTATGGCCGGCAGGGTGGTGTGGTTTACCTGTCGGACCGGAAGGTGCGTGTGGAGCGGCCACGGCTCAGGCGCCGGGGCGCCGGGGAGGGTGGCGAGGTCGAGGTGCCGGCGTACGCAGCGATGCGGAGACCGGGCGCCGTGGCGGATCGGATGCTCGAGGTCCTGATGGCGGGGGTGAGCACGCGGAAGTACGGCCGTGTGATCGGTGAGATGGCCGACACGGTCGGGGTGAGCAAGTCGGCGGTGAGCCGTGAGACGGTCGAGGCCTCGGAGCGCGTGCTGAAGGAGCTGATGGAGCGCCGGCTGGATGCGTGGGACCTCCTGGTGATCTACCTGGACGGGATCCAGATGGGCTCGCACCACGTGCTTGCTGCGGTAGGCGTGGACTCAGACGGAAAGAAGCACGTGCTGGGCGTGAGGGAAGGAGCGAGTGAGAACGCCGAGGTGACCAGCGCGCTCCTAGAGGATCTGGTCGAGCGCGGCCTGGACCCGGGCAGGCGGCGGCTGTTCGTGATCGATGGCTCGAAAGCGCTCAGGAAGGCGATCGAGAAGGTGTTCGGCCAACGTCACCCCATCCAGCGCTGCCGCAACCACAAGCTCCGCAACGTGCTGGGTCATCTGCCGAAGGATCAGCATCCTCAGGTGAAGGCGGCGTTCCGGGCGGCGATGAAGCTGGACGCGAAGCAGGGCGAGCAGAAGCTCGAGCAGCTCGCCCGATGGCTCGAGCGCGACCACCCCTCGGCCTCGGCCAGCCTACGCGAAGGCCTCAGCGAGATGTTCACGATCAACCGGCTCGGCCTCCCGCCGCGGCTGAGGAAGTGCCTGGGCTCGACCAACCTGATCGACAGCACCCACTCGGGCGTAAGACAGAAGACCCGCAGGGTGACCCACTGGAAGAACGGAGCGATGGCCTTGCGCTGGGCTGCGGCCTCGTTCGTGGAGACCGAGAAGAGCTACCGGAGGATCATCGGCTACGACCAGCTCTGGATGCTCAGGGCCCACCTCGACGACCATGAACCGGTTGCCGAAATGAGAAAGGCAGGCTAACAAGGAGACTCTCCGGAGCCACCACCTTCAACTGTCAGCGGGACACCATCTCAATCGCTCGCCCAATCCCGCTAGGAGTGAACTATGCCAAATTTTTGTTCGAAAAGACTCCTTTTGGTCGCGTTCTTGCTGATCCCGGGGGCACTCGGTGCTCAAGAGATACGCACCGTGACCGGGACTGTAACTGAGTTAGAGACGCTCCAGGCGTTCCCGGGCGTCGAGATCGGGGTTAAGGGGACCAAGATTCTGGCAGTGACCAACGCGGAGGGTTTCTACACTATACGCGTTCCAGCCGGAGCAGAGACGCTGGTCGCCAGCTACCTGGGGTACCGGACACAGGAGATGGCGGTCGCTCCCCGCGTGGACGTCCAAATGTCCCAAGAGGCCATCGGCATCGAGGGACTTACGGTCACTGCGCTCGGGGTGAAGCGTGAAAAGAGGTCGCTGGGCTACTCGGTTCAGGACGTCTCGGGTGCAGATATCTCGGAAGTCCCAGAGCTCAATATCGTGAATTCGCTGAAGGGAAAAGTGGCGGGTGTCCAGATTACGAACGCTGGTCCGACAGGCGGCTCGGCCCGGATCGTGATCCGGGGCGCGAGCTCGATCGGGGGAAGTAACCAGCCGCTGTTCATCGTGGACGGTGTGCCGATCGCCAATGTTTCCTCTTCCAACGACGGATTCGGTGGCCAGTTCTTCGGAACCAGCGTGGATTACGGTAACACGGCTTCTGACCTCGACCCTGCCAACATCGAGTCTATCAGTGTCTTGAAGGGTCCGAACGCCGCCGCCCTCTACGGCTCACGAGCAGCGGGCGGCGCCGTGGTCATCACGACCAAGTCCGGGAGAGGGGCCCCCGACGGAGGATTGGGCATAACGGCTTCCATGAGCCTCACCATGGAGGAGCCGCTTCGGCTACCTACTTATCAGAACCGATACGGTCAGGGGCTCTTCGGCGAATTCAATTTTGTCGACGGCGCCGGCGATGGCCTCTGGGACCATGTGGACGAGAGTTGGGGTCCTGCGCTCTGTCCGGAGGTGTCGGGGTGCGAGACGCTGATCGATCAGTTCACCGGTGTACAGCAGCCCTGGGTCGCGCAACCCGGGAACGTGCGGGACTTCTTTCGGACGGGCACCACGCTGAACACCAACGTGGCCCTCGCGCGCGCCGGTGAGCGATCCAACGTGCGCCTGTCTATCACCGACATGGAGCTCACCGGCATGTCTCCAGGCAACAGCATGCAACGGATCGGAGTGGCTCTGAAGGGTGGAGCCACTCTCACCGAGCGGCTCTCGGCCGAAGCGTCTGTGAACTACATCGACACGGAAGGGGTCAACCGGCCGGGCACGGGATACGGCACGGACAACCCGATGCAGCAGTTCATCTGGTTCGGTCGACAGGTGGACTTGGAACAGCTTCGTAATTACCGATGCAGTGGGGGCGAGGCGACACCCTGCATTGTCAACGATGGTCAGTACAACTGGAATTACAACTACCACAACAACCCGTTCTGGGAGGCTTTGGTCAACACGAACGGCGACGAACGCGACCGCCTCATTGGGCACCTCAACATGGACTATCAGCTCAATGACTGGGTGACCGCTTCGGCACGGGTTGGCCGCGATTGGTACCGGGACCACCGCAAGCGCGTGACTGCTCCCAACAGCCTGGACGACGATGGGTTCGGCTCTTTCTCGGAGGAGACCCTCTACCGATCGGAAACCAATGTCGACGTGTTGGTCAGCGCCACACGGCAGCTAACGTCGGACCTCACGCTGGACGTGGCAGCGGGCGGGAACAGCCGAAGCAGTACGTTCGAGGGCAGTGGGGTTGGGGTTTCCAGGCTGACGGTTCCCGGCATCTATACCATCGATAATGCGGCTGTGTCTGCGATCCCTTGGGATCAGTTTGCAGAGAAGGAGGTCCGGAGCTTGTACGGCTCCGCCACCCTGAACTATAGGGGGTACTGGAACTTGGACCTGACCGGACGAAACGATTGGTCGTCGACGCTTCCGAAGGCCAACAACTCGTACTTCTATCCCTCGGTCTCGACTGCTTTCGTATTCACGGATGCTTTCCAACTCCAGAATGACGTGCTCAGCTCCGGCAAGGTGCGCGGAAGCTGGACGCGGGTGGGGAGCGATGCGGGTCCCTACCAGCTCGAGGCGGTCTACTCCGCGCAGCCCGTGTGGGCCGGGGAGGTCGCGATGTTCGCGGTTCCAAACCAACTGACGAACGCGGCCCTCAAGCCCGAGGAGACTACGGCCTGGGAGGTTGGGGCGGACTTAGGCTTCTTCGATGAGCGGTTGGGCTTCGTCCTCACCTATTACCAGCGCACAACGGGGCAACAGATTCTGAACGTGGAGACCTCGCGGGCCACCGGGTACAGTGGGGTAGTCCTGAACGCCGGTGAAATTGCGAACAAAGGCTTCGAGGTCTTGCTCCGGGCCATGCCGGTCGACCTGGATAATGGTTTCCGCTGGGACATGACGGTCAACTGGAGCTGGAACAGTCCAAAGGTCACGAAGCTGTTCGGTGACATGGAGACCTTGGTTCTCGGCTCCTATTGGAGCATGAATATCGAGGCCCGTCTCGGTGAGCCCTATGGAGCGTTTTACGGCAACGGCTATCTGCGTTGCACGGAGGAGTCGGTCGGTGCCGCGGACTGCGCGAGTGACCAGATCGGGATGGTGATGCTCAGCTCCGGTGGGGTGCCTCTCATCGATCCGGAGCGTCGTGTGCTCGGTAACTACAACCCCGACTGGATTGGCGGTATCCAGAACCGGTTCAGTTGGGGTCCGCTCGATGTGAGCGTACTGGTCGACGGCCAAGCCGGAGGTGACGTCTTCTCCACGACGAACTGGTGGGGTGAATACACCGGCGTGCTCGAGTCCACTCTTCTCGGCCGCACCACCGACTTCTGCGAGCCGGGAATCGTGGTACAGGGAGTCCTGCCCGACGGCTCGAGCAACGGCGACGGCACGGTCGAGGTCGTTACCTGCCCACAGGATTTCTTTCACGGAAACTTTGGGATCCAAGCGGCGTCGATCGAGGACGCGAGCTACATGAAGCTCCGCGAGGTCCGGATTGGGTATGAGTTCCCGACCGCCTGGCTGGACGCCGTCGGCTTCCGGGGAGGCAACCTGAGCCTCATTGGAAGGAACCTGTTCCTTTGGTCCAATATCGAGAACATCGATCCGGAGACGGCGTTCGACGCCAGCAACGTCCAGGGCATCGAGTTCGGTCAATTCCCGACGGCTAGAAGCATCGGGTTCTCCCTCTCCCTGCGGCCTTAACGGCACCGGAAAGAAAGGCATAAATCATGCGTAACATGAGACCTGTCCGGGCCGCAAGTTTGGTCATTGTTGCTTGGACTGCCGCAGCTTGTACAGACGGGTTGACGGACATCAATGCCAACCCGAACGCCCCGACCGACGTGTCTGCTCGGTTCCTTCTTCCTCAGGCGATTCAGAGCTCGGTTCGGACGGCGTTCGGCACCTCGCAGATGGCGTCGCATACCGGCATCTGGGCTCAGCATTTTGTCCAGATTCAGTACCCGAGTGAGGAACAGGGTCAGGTGCGCGCTTCGAGCATGGAGGCGTTCTGGGGCGGGTACTACGCCGGAGGTCTGAAGGACACCCAGTTGGTGGTGGACAAGGGGGTCGAGTCCGGTGAACCGAACATCGAGGGCGTCGGTCGAATCTGGAAGTCCTGGATCTTCCACATCGTCACGGACCTCTGGGGCGACGTGCCGTACTCAGAGGCCCTTGCGGGCGAGGCGATCGCCGTGCCGGTCTACGATGCGCAGTCGACCGTCTATGACGGGCTGTTCGCGGATCTGGCGCGGGGCGCGTCGCTGGTGGGCTCCGGAAGTACAAATTTCGGATCCGGTGATCTTCTCTACGGCAACAATTTCACCCGATGGCGCCGGTTCGCGAATTCGCTTCGCATGCGCCTGGCCATGCGCCTTTCGGAAGTGGACCCCGGAAGGGCACGCGCCGAGTTCGCGACTGCGTTCGCCGAGGGTGGCTTCTCCAGCAACCTGGACAACGCTTTTTTGGATTATCCAGGCTCTCCGTATGAGAATCCGTTCTATGTGGATTATCTCACGCGTGACGACCACGGGGTGAGCGAAACCATGATCGACATGCTTGTCGATCTGAACGACCCGCGGCTCGCCCTGTATGCAAAGCCGGCACGTAGGGACGGACAGTACCGCGGGCACGAAAATGGCTCGGAGCACCTGCCTCCTGGGCAATCGCTGTCCTTCTTTTCCCGGATCGGTGAATTCTGGCGTGGTGACGCCTCGGCTGCGACTCCGAGCGCCGTCATGACCTACGCCGAGGTGCTCTTCCTACAGGCTGAAGCCGCCGCAAGGGGTTGGATCAGCGGAAATCCTGCTGAGCTCTATGTCGAGGCCATCGAGGCCAACATGCGCATGTACAGTCTATACGTAGAAGGGCCGAGTAGCGCCGAAATCTCGGCCTATCTCGCCCAGCCCGAGGTAGCCTACGGCGGGTTGAGCTCAATCCATCTCCAGAAGTGGATTGCGCTTTGGATGAACGGTCAGGAAGCGTACTCCAACTGGCGTCGAGTAGATTCGCCGACGCTCATGGCGGGGCCGGATCTGATGACCAGCCGGATTCCGATTCGTTTCTCCTACCCGGATAGTGAGCAGTCGCTGAACAGTAGCAATCTGGACGCGGCGGTCGCCCGCCAGGGCGGTGGACTCGATCTGGTAACCCCGGTTTGGTGGGATATGAACTAGGGTCCTGTCCCAGAAGTCGCTAACGTGCGGCTACCCGATGCTACGCATGAAAATCAGGATGAGCCCGTGCGCATGGGTAGCGTACCCGGGGCGTTTGGTGAAGCCCTGCGGGTAAACCTCGATCGACTCCACATCGTGGCTTCGAAGGGACTCCAGAATGCATGTATCTGAAGAAAGCGTACCGTCCACGTATACGTGAGGCCTGATCGCCTGCTGGAACGCCACTTGTTGGCGGATGTTCACCTCGGGACAACCAGCTCCCGTCCGTCGGACCTTCAGATTCGGCACCTTGCCCTCTATGGTGCTGAGGACCGATCCCCGTCCGTCGGTCAACGCGGTACCCGTCAGAATAAAGCCACCATCTCGCACATCGATACCGTTGTCAGTGCGAGCTCGGCCGTCGGGAAATTGAGCGGTCTGGCACGTAGCCAGCGAGATCGCCAAGACAGGGAGAAAGACTCTGCAGGCCTCAATGAACATGGATCTCTCCCCTCGATGGAAGCCAACACCCTACCGATTAGATACGGACGTGGCGGCGATCCGTTTCCTCTTGCTCTTTCCGCAATTCTCCCCGGTATTGGATGGGTGCTCAGGTCTTGAAAAAGAGAGGGTATGGAACGATCGACGGACAGTACTGAACCGCCGAAATCAGAGGTCAGGGCCAAGGGGTTGAATCTCCGCTGGCCTCCTCCGGGTCTGGAGCGGCTACAGGGCGACGTCTGGAACGTGGTTCGTAGCGGCACCCTCGCCGCATTGATCCTGGTGTTCCCGCTTCTTCTGTCCATCTCGGTCGAGCAGGACTTCTGGAGCCTGGGCCCACTCGGTAGTGCCTGGTGGGTCATCTTGATCACCACCGGGGTGGGAATCGGTCTGGTCCTGGAGACCTTTGTCACGCTCATGCGCCTGCTGCGGCGTGCCGGCAAGTCGGTAGAGAGAGGATACCGATGGCGAATCGTGGCCCAGGTGGCCTGCGACGAACGGCGCGACACCGGCTTCCTGCTTCAGGGGGCCAGGTGGTATGCCATGCTCACGGAAGGCCAGAGAGGGGCGGTGGCCGGCCTTCGACTTGTCGGTGCGGCCACACAGGTGGTCTCCATTCTGTGGCTTTCGGCGGGTTTCGCAGTCGCCGTGCTGCTAGCGGCGAGAGGGAGCCTGACGACGACGGGCGTGATCATTTTCACTCTCGCTCCCGCCGCGGCTTGCCTCCTCTTGGCTCTGCTTGTCCGCACCGTCGAGGGCAACCTGGTCCGACGGGCCCGTAGGGAGTGGTTCCGCCAGCCGTGGGCGGAGGAGCTCGAGGTCAGTGACGTCGAAGAATGGCAAACCCTGTTGGCCGGAGAGGGTGGATGGCAGGCCCCCGGCTCGGCGTCACCTCAGGCGAAGGTCATCCGGTTCGCGGCCCTGGGGGTGGGCCTCCTCGGTGTGCTCGCTGTCTTGCCTCCGTTCACCTTGGCGCCGACATCGGCCATCGGGCCGATCATGGCCTCGGTCGCGATCCCCAGGTTCGCACAGACGCAGGAAAGAGCTGCGCGGGCCGAGGCCTATCGCCCGTATCGGCTTTCCGCGGATGCGAGCGTGGATCCCCTAGAGGCGGGCCGTCTGCTCCAGACGCTGATGTATGTCGGCCGTAGGACGAGCAACATCCCGGGCGAGGTCCCACCACGGCAGCACTATTCGGCACGCTGGTTCCCGCTCCCCGATGATCCCGGTGGACCCACAGGCGTCGACCCGAGGCGTTGGGGGCAAGACCTGCTGTCCCGGGCTCGTTCGCTGTCATCGGCTGAGCTCGCCTACCTGGCCGGTATCGCGTCGCACGCAGCGCACGGGGACTTCTCACGCCTTGCGGTAGCGGGCGAACTCGACGTGATGGCGGGTCGCTGGAAGCTCCCGTTCGATGGTGTGAGCATCGCAACCCTCCCGTCCCGAGATTCAACTATCTCACACGGGGCGCCAACGCACATTTGGGCAAGGCCATATACGAGTTGGCCCTCGGAGACGAGTCCCAGGCCGAGGAGACCATACGAGAGGTCCTCTCCGTGGGTTTTCTCATTGCGGCGGATGGGCCCACGCTCATCGATAACCTGATCGGATTCTCCTTGGTGAACCTGGGAGCAACGGCCCTCGAGGCGTTCTATGAAATTACGGGTCGTTCCTCGGACCTGGCGGCGTTTCGGCAAGCTCGAGACGCCGCCAGGCGGGCCGCTCGGGTGCTGACTCAAGGTCGAGCCACGACGTTGGAGAGCACGCTGGCGGAACTGCCTGAGATCGCCGCCAGTTCGGTGGCGTTGAGGGGTCTCCGCTGGGAGTTCTTCACGCTTACCAACACCATCGCCCCCTGCATCAACCTGAACCGAATCGTCTTCGGGCCCGACAGCAACTACGCTGAGTGGGTGGAGGAGGTGCGACGCTCGCTCGTCAGATGGCCATCAGAAGAGGCCCTCTTCGACTTGGCCCTGGACGGGTATTTCGGAGCGCCCCCTGATCCCGGTACGTCCACTTTCCTGAGCCGCGTCCTGGGCATCGCCATGGGTGGCCAGGGGGCTTCTGGTAGCTGTTCCGCAGTCTTCCGTCGTCTGAGCGCAGGGCGCTAGCTGATACGTCTCAGATCTCGTTGACGGTCCATAACGGTCTGTTAGCTTCCACCAGGTTTCCGGCCGTATCCGGCCGGCTCCGGCGCCCGTAGCTCAGCTGGATAGAGCAACGGACTTCTAATCCGTAGGTCGCAGGTTCGAGTCCTGCCGGGCGCGCTCAGAAAGAACAGTCAATAAGGGATCGTTCGCGATCCCGTCGGGTATCAGATTCCAAACAGTAACACGCAACAGTAACAGGAATCGGTACTCATGCCCAAGATCTACACCCGCGATCAGGGCGGAAATCTCCGCTATTATGCTGACCTCCGAGACATTGGTGGCGGCCAGGTGGCACTCAAGCCGCCTGGATCATCCCGCGCCACTACCGATGAGATCGAGGCCCACAAGCTCCTCGCCGCCAGAATCGAACATCTCCAGGGCACGGTGCCCGCAAGTGGCACTGCTCGGCTTAGACCGTTCGTTGACGAATTCATTCGCCAGAACCCCGGCGAGGTCACCGAGCAGTGGCTCCACGACACTGAGCTTCGGTTGCTCAGGGCCGTGGAATACTTCGGAGCGGATCGTGAACTCGTAAGCATCGAGCCCAAGCACATCCGCGAGTGGCTGAACAAGAAGCTCTCGCATCTCGCCAACGGCACCCAGCGGAACCTGTCAACGACAATGGGACACTCTACGGGATTAATTAGAGAGCAATGTCCTGTGTGGTGAGGGAAGGGATGGGAGGATTGATGAAGACGGCCTCCGGGAGCGGTTTGGGATTCGGCACACCTCTGACGAAGCGTTCGGGATGAGCGGCCCATGCTTCGCGGAGCACGGATTTCCTGCCGGCAATGACCTGATCGGCGTTCCCGAAGTGGACCTGCTCGGGGGTTAGCATCGAGATGCCGCCATGGCGGTGCTCGGCATTGTACCAGCGGAAGAACGATCGACAGAACGTCTTGGCTTGGCCCTGATCCCCGAACCGTCCGGGAAACGAGGGATGGTACTTCAAGGTTTTGAACTGAGCCTCGGAAAACGGGTTGTCATCCGACACCTGAGGCCGGCTCAACGAGCGGGTCACGCCGAGGTCAGCGAGAAGTTGAGCGGTGCATTGGCTCGTCATTGGAGCTCCCCGATCCGAGTGCAGGGTCAGGACCCGGGGCTGGACGCCATGCTTCAGGCAGCTCTGCTGGATCAACCGGCCGGCCAGGGCCGAGTTCTCCCGGTCCGCCACCATCCAGCCCACGACGTAGCGGCTGTAGATGTCCATGATGACGTAGAGGTAGTAATAGCTCCACTTCTTCGGCCCGAGCAGCCGCGTGATATCCCAGGACCACACCTGGTTCGGCGCCGTGGCCATCAACTCGGGCTTCTTGTACTCGGGATGGGTGCGCTGCGCCCGGCGTTCCTGAACCGGCACCTCGGAGGCCAGAACACGATACATCGTGCGTTCGCTGCACAGGTAGACCTCTTCGTCGAGCAGCGTGGCCACCACCTCGGCGGGTGAGCGGTCCACGAACCGCTCCGAACACAGCGTGTCGAAGACCTCGCCTCGTTCCGTCTCGCTCAATGCCCGGGCGGGCGTCGGGCGGGGCTGCTGTTGCCCGGTTGATGGGCCTCGACGACGGTACAACGTCGATCGGGAGACCTCGAGGGCCGCGCACGCCGGTTTTACACCGACGTGCTTAGCCAGCTCATCGGCCGCCTTCAAGAGTTTGTCCCGTCGTCGAGGCTTATCCCCAGCAGCCCCGCAACTTTTCCCTGCACGTCGATGATCAGGTGTGCCTTCCTGAGCTCATTCCCGAGCCGTGCGTTTCGCCGCTCCAGCTTGCGTACCTTCTCATCCAGCGGATTTCGCTCCGGCTTGCGGCCGCGTTTCTTCGACAGGGCCTTCAGCGACCCGCTATGCGCCGCCTTGCGCCACGTCGTCAGGTGCGACGAGTACAGGCCCTCTCGCCGCAGGACTTGACCCACCTCGCCGGGCTCGGTGCACCGGTCCGCTTCTTCGACGATCCGCAGCTTGTACGACGGACTGAACCGCCGCCGTAGCGGCCTATCTACTACCTCCGGGTCCGCAGGAGCTGCCGCGCTTCGCTTGGCCTCCCCGGTTCCAGGGGCACTACCATTCTCTGCCATTCTCTCTCGCAGTCCCAACATGTTCGTTTTCTCTGCCTTCGCCCTACTCTAATTCTTTGCGTGCTCCGTGTCTCACGTACGTTGGCAGAGAGGGAAGGGCTTCCGCAGATCCATGATCATTCCCCCCGTTCGGCTGGGAAACGCGAGTTCGTCTTCCGATGAGTCCAACCGCTTCACGTAGGGCCTGAGAATCTCCTCAAGCTGCGGCCATAGCGGCACGGCCCTTTCACTCCAAACACGCTTGAGCCTTCTGTGCTCGTTGGGCTGAATTCTGACGAGCCCTTTAGCGCCCCCGATTTCTCTGGACAGTAGATTGGCAAAGACAGCGGGTCCAGAGAGAAAGGGACGTGATGGCCCAGAAGCCGAGGGAGAACAAGGCGACCGCAGGTCGTGAGAAGGTACCCGAGCGGTGGAGTGCCCAGCAGAAAACGGAGGTGGTGCTGCGCCTGCTACGGGGTGAGGACCTGGTGGAGGTCAGCCGCGAGGTACAGGTCTCACCGCCGGAGCTGGAGGAATGGCGGCGGGTGTTCCTGGAGACCGGTCAGCAGGGACTGAGACGCCGGGGCCGAGACCCTGGAGAACGGGAGCTGACCCGGACCCGGGCGAAGCTGGGAGAGTTGACGATGCGACTGGAGCTTGCGAGAGAACTCCTGGAAAAAAGGGGGTACGGGGACGAGCTGGAGAAGCTCTTGAAGCGCGGACGCGGGTGAGTCCGGGGACAGGGCGGCTCTACCCTCTGACGATGATCTGCGAGGTCTGGCGGGTGGGGCGCTCGACGGTCTACGCGGCCCGAGATCGAGAAGAGAGCGACGGGCCGGCAGGGCTGAAGAAGCGCGGACCGAAGACGAAGCTGAGCGACGAGGAGTTGGTGGAGGAGATCCGACAGGTGCTGAAGGAGAGCGACTTCCTGGGCGAAGGCCACCGGAAGGTCCGGGCCCGTCTGAGAGCCAAGGGGATCGGTGTGGGCAAGAACCGCGTGCTGCGGCTGATGCGGGAGAATGGGCTGCTGGCCCCCGTACGGCGCGGAAAGCACCCGCGTGGGGACCGGAGCCACAGCGGCCGGATCACGCGACGGATGTGCCGAACGAGCTGTGGGGTACGGACGCGACGCGGTTCTACACGAAGGAGGATGGGTGGTGCTGGTTCTTCGTGGCGGTGGATCACTGCATCACAGACGTGGTGGGCTGGCACGTGGCGAAGAAGGGCGATCGGTGGGCAGCGCTCGAGCCGATCCGCCAGGGTGTACGAACCCACATGGACGGCTACGCGCCCAAGATCGCTCTGGGGCTCGGCCTACGGCACGACTGGGGCCCTCAGTACACCGCCCATCAGTTCCAAGGAGAGCTGGCCTGGCTCGGGATCCGCTCGACGGCCTCGTACGTAGGAGAGCCGGAGTGCAACGGCGTCGCGGAACGCTTCATGCGGACGCTGAAGGAAGAGTGCCTGTACCTCCACGACTTCGAGAGCCTCGAGGAGGCCAGGCAGGAGATCGATGCGTTCATCGAACGCTACAACCGCGGGTGGCTCCTGGAGCGGCACGGGTATCGGACCCCGGCCCAGGTCCGTCAGGAGCTCACCCTGAAGGCGGCATGATTAGGCCGCCGACTTGTCCAGGAAACCGGAACCGGTACAGCCCGTTCTCGAAGTCGATGTCGCCCACGAGCAGCCCGAAGACCTCGTTGCGTCTCCCACCAGTGAGCAGATAGGTGGCGATCAATTCGTGATGCAGGTCCAACGTTCGAGCAGCATCGAGAAATCCGGCAGCTTCATCAATCTCGAAGAACTCATCCGTGCGTTGGCGTTTCTTGACGATGGATGGCTTGCGGTAGAGGCCGCCGACAGGGTTGTACGCCACCGGCACTACCCCAAGCTCCTGGGGCCGTACCTGTAGAGTCCCGAGAGAGCGTGTAGGTAGTGGCGCTGCCCTCTCTGCCAACGTACGTGAGACACGGACCCCTCTCTGCCAACGTACGTGAGACACGGAGCACGCAAAGAATTAGAGTAGGGCGAAGGCAGAGAAAACGAACATGTTGGGACTGCGAGAGAGAATGGCAGAGAATGGTAGTGCCCCTGGAACCGGGGAGGCCAAGCGAAGCGCGGCAGCTCCTGCGGACCCGGAGGTAGTAGATAGGCCGCTACGGCGGCGGTTCAGTCCGTCGTACAAGCTGCGGATCGTCGAAGAAGCGGACCGGTGCACCGAGCCCGGCGAGGTGGGTCAAGTCCTGCGGCGAGAGGGCCTGTACTCGTCGCACCTGACGACGTGGCGCAAGGCGGCGCATAGCGGGTCGCTGAAGGCCCTGTCGAAGAAACGCGGCCGCAAGCCGGAGCGAAATCCGCTGGATGAGAAGGTACGCAAGCTGGAGCGGCGAAACGCACGGCTCGGGAATGAGCTCAGGAAGGCACACCTGATCATCGACGTGCAGGGAAAAGTTGCGGGGCTGCTGGGGATAAGCCTCGACGACGGGACAAACTCTTGAAGGCGGCCGATGAGCTGGCTAAGCACGTCGGTGTAAAACCGGCGTGCGCGGCCCTCGAGGTCTCCCGATCGACGTTGTACCGTCGTCGAGGCCCATCAACCGGGCAACAGCAGCCCCGCCCGACGCCCGCCCGGGCATTGAGCGAGACGGAACGAGGCGAGGTCTTCGACACGCTGTGTTCGGAGCGGTTCGTGGACCGCTCACCCGCCGAGGTGGTGGCCACGCTGCTCGACGAAGAGGTCTACCTGTGCAGCGAACGCACGATGTATCGTGTTCTGGCCTCCGAGGTGCCGGTTCAGGAACGCCGGGCGCAGCGCACCCATCCCGAGTACAAGAAGCCCGAGTTGATGGCCACGGCGCCGAACCAGGTGTGGTCCTGGGATATCACGCGGCTGCTCGGGCCGAAGAAGTGGAGCTATTACTACCTCTACGTCATCATGGACATCTACAGCCGCTACGTCGTGGGCTGGATGGTGGCGGACCGGGAGAACTCGGCCCTGGCCGGCCGGTTGATCCAGCAGAGCTGCCTGAAGCATGGCGTCCAGCCCCGGGTCCTGACCCTGCACTCGGATCGGGGAGCTCCAATGACGAGCCAATGCACCGCTCAACTTCTCGCTGACCTCGGCGTGACCCGCTCGTTGAGCCGGCCTCAGGTGTCGGATGACAACCCGTTTTCCGAGGCTCAGTTCAAAACCTTGAAGTACCATCCCTCGTTTCCCGGACGGTTCGGGGATCAGGGCCAAGCCAAGACGTTCTGTCGATCGTTCTTCCGCTGGTACAATGCCGAGCACCGCCATGGCGGCATCTCGATGCTAACCCCCGAGCAGGTCCACTTCGGGAACGCCGATCAGGTCATTGCCGGCAGGAAATCCGTGCTCCGCGAAGCATGGGCCGCTCATCCCGAACGCTTCGTCAGAGGTGTGCCGAATCCCAAACCGCTCCCGGAGGCCGTCTTCATCAATCCTCCCATCCCTTCCCTCACCACACAGGACATTGCTCTCTAATTAATCCCGTAGAGTGTCCCATTGTCGTTGACAGGTTCCGATGCGTCCCCCGTCTCGATCACGCTGCGCGCGATCACTCGTCCCCCTTGGCCCCGAACCGTCGCCACCGTCATTGCCTGGTGCACGTCGAGTCCCACATACTTGGTGTTCCGCTTCATGAGAGCCGCCCTCTGCTGTGGTCCATGGTCGTTTCGCAACTCCACGGTACCCACAGGGGGCGTGCTTTCAAGTTGTGTTAGAAAGCCACAAATCTGACGCTGGAGCCGCTCCTATCAGATGAATGAGCCCATGACCGAGGACGGACTCCGCAAGCGCTTCAGTTGGTCGCACGCTGTGGGTGAGATAGCGTTGATCGTGGTCGGCGTGACTATCGCATTGGCTGGAAACTCGTGGTACGAGGGTTACGAGGCGGAGATCGATGAGCACTCGTTGCTGGAAGAACTCAGCGCTACTCTGAGTGAAGACTTGCAGGGTGTACTGACCGAGCTTGCGACGATACGTCAGGTGAATGAAGACCTACGAGCCGCCGCAGTCCGACTACAATCAGGCGATCTGCATTCCTCAGACGGAGCCAATCAAGCGGCGATCACCGCCTTGGGCCGATTCGTCGTGGTTACCATTCGCAATGGCCCCTTCGAAACCCTAAAGGCGCGGGGGCTGGATCTGATCTCGAACCAGGCACTGAGGGTGAGCCTGACCTCCTTGTACGAGGACGAGTTCCCCCGGCTGAAGGAAAACAGTGAGATCGATCAGCGACTGTCTAGAGAGCGGGTTCTACCTTACCAACTGGACTACTTCAACCTAGACGCTGATCAAAACTGGGTCGTCAAGTCAGACTCCCCAGAGGCGAGGGCACGCGGAGCAACGTTGGCTCGTTACCGCTCGGAGACCCTTGTGGACCACTACATCCCTTCCTTCGAAAGGACGATATCGTTGATGCGCGACACACTCGCCGAGATCGACCGGGAACTCGGAGCTTGAGCGATGTCGGGTGATTTCAGCCGTCTCAAGCCTCCGAGCGGTGGCTTTCTAACAAGCATTTGCTGCTGGCGGGATCAGCATCTGAGTCGCACACTGCGTGTGCTGCCGGCATCGTAGCCCGCAGCAGAAATGCAGAATCGTTATGCAGCTTCCTAATAGTTGCGAGTCGCAGGAAGGGAGAGGTCACATGGATCGTCGCCTACCATCGGTGGCGCTGGCGTTGTCAGCTGTCCTCACCGCATGCTCTCCCCCCGCCGTGGATGTTGAAGCAGAGGGCGAGGTGCTCATGCAGCTCAGCCGCGAATGGTCCGATCTCGTAGCGACCGGCGATATGGACGCCATAATGGCCGGTTGGGCGGAAGACGCAGTGATGATGCCCCCGGGCACTCCTCCTCTTGAGGGGAAGGCCGCCATACGAGCCTACGTTGAGGCCGGACAACAGCTGCCTGGCTTCGAGATCAGCTGGGAGCCGATGACGGTTCACGTGGCGGCGAGCGGCGATATGGCCTACATGATCGAGCGGAACGTCACCTCGGCCCATGACACGCTCGGGAACCCCGTCACGACGCACGGGAAGGTGGTCACTGCCATGCTGGGGGATGGGCACCCCGAGCCCGCCCGTGGGATGGCAAAGAAGATCATCCGGATCTATCCCGAGGCGGTGCGCACACTGTGCACGCTGACCTGGCTCGATTTGGCGTCCCGGCACACCGCTATGGCCCTGGTCCATCTTCAGGAGTACGTGGACGCGGCCAAGTCGGGACATCGTGGGCATCTGGCCAGCAAGCAAATTCTCCAGATGGCGCGGGCGGTGACGCACAGAGAGTTCCTCGAGGCCGCGGCGAAGGCATTAGAAGAACTCGAGGCGGACGATGATGCGGCTCGAGTCCGCGATTGGGCGACGAGTGATGGTGGGGAGGACGCCGTGGTGGACCCCGATGAGTTGGCTACTCACTGTATGCGTGCAGCTGTAGGGTCCAACGCTGCCCGAAGGGCGGAGGGCGCTCCGGCCTAAGCTGGCTGCCGGGTGCGCGCAGGGCCTCAGCCCTCGGTCGTCTCCTCGAAGAGCACGAGCACGTGGTCAGGCTGTTCGTCCCAGTCGCGGATGAGCGAAGTCAATACACGGCCTACCTTGGGGGCTCCGCCTTTGGTCTGGAGTGTCCGGACCTCATGGTGATGCGGCTCGCCCGAGCCCTCTATGAGGGCCTCGATAGAGGCCCCTGACTGTTCGTCGGCCTTCCACAGCGCGGCATACTTCATCCCGATCAACTCGTCCTTGTCATATCCGGACAGTCGACAAAAGGCCTCGTTCGCTTCCTGGATCAAGCCTGAGAGATCCACGGTGAGGATCGCGAGGCCGCTGTGATCCCGGATCGCGTGAAAGCGTGATGCGTCCTCATAGAAGCCCCCGGCCCTCCACGTGTTGGAGACATCCTCGACCGTCCCTTCGACGTACGTGACCTCTCCGTCGGGTCCCCGCTGGATTCGAGCCGTAGTGCGTAGCCTGACCCGGCGACCGTCCACACAACGAAGCTGTGTCTCAAAGCCTCGTACCATGCCGAACTGGTTCAACTTGGACTTGAACTGGTCCTGGTCCGCGGGATTTACATAGAAATTGATGGCGTAGGACTTCTCGAGGGTGGCGGGATCAGGATAGCCGAGAATTCTTACGAGCGCGGGATTCGCATCCAAGAAGCCTCCTTCGGGTGTACAGCGATACACTCCGATGGGCAGGTGATCGAACATCCCGCGATGCCTCTCTTCACTCTCGCGTAGAGCCTTGAGGACTTCCACGCGATCGAGGGCGTAGCGGATCGATCGCTCGAGTTCGGCCGGGCCGATTTCTCCCTTCACCAAATAGTCGGCCGCCCCAGCCTGCATGGCTTCCATGTCGACTGCGTGGCTACCCCGCCCGGTCAACATGATGACGGGAGATTGGAGCTGGCGCCGCCCGGCTTCCCTCAAGAGGTCGAGGCCGGTCCGGTCCTCCAGGAAGTAATCCACGATGTAGACGTCGTAGTCGTCCTGGATCAGAGCGTCACGGCCCTCCTCGAACGTCGCCACCCAGTCCAACTCGATTTTGGGCCGAGGAATCTGCTGCACCATGGCGCGTGTCACAGCAAAGTCGCCCTGATCGTCATCTACCAGTAGCGCACGGATGGTTTCTCGCTCCAAGAGTCCCTCTATCTGCGGTTGGCGTCAGTGTGACAAGAGTCGGTGGCGAGAGCCGTACTCACGTGGAATGATAGGTCTGTGCCCTAGTTCTCGTCCAGCGGTTTTCTGCGGAGCGACTTGCGAGCCGAGCGTTCTTTCTTGATGCGGAGACGGCGTTCATGTGCGCGTCTAGGGACTTTCGTAGGGACGCGACGCTTTGGGGTTCTGTGCAACGCCGCCAGCTTTCTGCGGAGTGTTCTGAGGGCGGCCTTCTTGTTCCCGTGCTGGCTTCGCAAACTACGACCGGTGGCGACAAGGCCACTCGGCACATGAGTGAGGCGCACGCCGCTCTCCGTCACGTTCTGGTGCTGTCCGCCCTTGCCTCCCGACCTGAACGTGTCGACCCGGCACTGGGCCAGGAGCTCTTCGTCCAATTTCGGGATCGGAACCGGGGTGTCCGAATGGTGTTCAGCCATCAGCTAGTCTTCGTCAGACTTCTAGTGGACTGTATCCGATGTTGTGGTGACATTCGAGCGGCGATGCATCCCGCCCGGCTTCGTTAGGACTCCTCGCAGTAGCCCTGCTATTACTCGTCGTCCTGCCTTGCCGGATCGGGCGCCTCGCCACTCTCGGTGTCTACCAAACATCAGATACAGTCCACTAGTCCTTGGACGGCGCACGGCCTGTAGCGATGTTTGACAGCATGCCTACTGCCATCGAGCCGACTCACCGCACGATCACCACGCTTCTCACGCGAAACCTTAGATGATCTTCGAACGGACCGACACCCCTGGAGCCCGCTTTCTTCTCATGGGAGCGAGTTTCGTAATCGTCGTAGCCGGGCTGAGGCTGGGTGCCAGCATGCTGCTGCCCTTTGCGGTAGCCCTTTTCATCGCGGTCATGAGCATGCCGCTCATGTTCTGGCTCCAACTACGTCGCGTTCCGGCGCCGCTGGCCGTTTGCCTTACGATGCTGGTTATCGGCGCGCTTCTCGGTGGTATCATCCTTCTCGGCACTCAGTCCGTGGCGGAGCTTCAGACACAGCTGCCGGGCTATCAGGATCGGCTCCGCATTCTCTACCAGTCGTGGGTGGACGGACTGAGCACTCGGTTCGGCGTCCCCTTGGATCAGTACCTCACATTGAGTCTGATAGACCCGGGCGCAGCCATCGGCTTCTTTGGCCAAACCGCGGCTCGGGTGGTCGGGTTCTTGGGGAATACGTTTGTGGTCCTACTGATCATGGCGTTCATCCTCGCGGAGGCGACGGTCTTGCCGTTCAAGTTCAGGGCGATTCTGGGACCCAAGGCAGGTGACGGACGCCGGATGACGAAGGTGATCCGGGAAGTTCAGGAATACCTCGGAATCAAGACGGCGGTGAGCCTGGCTACGGGCCTTCTCATCGGCCTTCTCGCTTGGTTCTTGGGGCTCGACTTCCCGGTTTTGCTGGGACTCATCGGATTCGTGATGAACTACATTCCCACCGTGGGGTCGATTCTGGCGGCTGTCCCGGCGCTCGTGCTCAGCCTGCTGCAGTTCGGCACCCTCGGACACTTTCTGGCGGTGGCCATCTCCTATGGAGCGGTCAACACCGTGTTCGGGAACATCATCGAACCGAACCTCATGGGAAGACGTCTGGGTCTGTCCACCCTTGTGGTGATCCTCTCCCTGTTATTTTGGGGTTGGCTCTGGGGACCGGTTGGAGCGCTTCTGGCCGTGCCACTCACCATGGTGGTGAAGATCATGCTCGAGAACACCGAAGATCTCCGTTGGATGGCGATTCTCCTCGACAAGTCTCCGCCGCAGGCCGCGGGATCCTTCGGTCCCCGCACACCGTCGAGTCTGGACAGCCCTGAGAGTCCTGACACGCCGGCAAATCCGAACGAGATGGGAGTAGCTTAATGCCGAGAGTACCGTTCGAGACGCTCCCAGACGCATCACGTCTCTGGGTCTTCGGCGTAGGAAGAGACCTCGAAGAAGCTGAAGAACAGTCCTTCCTCAGCGCTGTGGACCGATTCCTCGACACATGGGCCGCACACGGCGTCACGCTGCGATGCGGTCGGGACTGGCGCCATGGCCGATTCCTGCTCGTTGCGGTTGACGAGGCGTCAGAGCCCCCGTCGGGATGCTCCATCGACGCCATGGTCGGTGTTCTCAAAGATCAGGAAAAGGTCTTGGGTGTGCCGATCGTGGACAGCTCGCCGGTCTGGTTCCTGCAGGCCGACCAGGTTCACCGGTTGTCGCGCGCGGACTTCCAACGACTGGTCGAGGACGGTACGGTCGATGCTGAGATGGTGGTCTTCGACAACACCGTTACGCGCCTGACCGAAGAGCGGGCGGGCCGGTGGGAGAGACCCGCTCGTGAGAGTTGGCACCGAAAGGCCTTCTTCCGGCACCTCGACTAGTCGAAACCGAGACGAGAATCGATGGCAGTAAAAAGCGCCCCGGCCGATGCCGAGGCGCTTTCTAAATCCGATGGACCGCTGTACGGTCCGGAGTGACTCGGATCAGGTCAGTCTTGTCACATTTTCTGCGGCCGGACCCTTGGGACCCTCTCCCATGTCGAATGCCACGCGGTCACCCTCGGAAAGGCCCTTGAAGCCCTCGCCCTGGATCGCGGAGTAGTGTACGAAGCAATCGCCGTCACCTTCGTCGGGGGTTATGAATCCGAACCCCTTACTGTCGTTAAACCACTTAACGGTCCCCTCGGCCATGCACCAACTCCCTCATCAGTCGTTCGGCGGGCCACGCACCTTGCGAGTGCCCATGCGTCCTCATAAGGACGGCGCCACTGTACCCGCTTTCGATGTCCGGGTCAAGTTGGACTGACGCGCCAAGGCGGGACCCGAGCCTGTTACGTCAGGTGGCGGGAAGCAGTCCGTACCGGTGACGGAGAAAGGCGGCGGCCTCTCGTTCGGCCCAGAAGGATGCGCCCCAGGGTAACGCCCCCTCGACGAAGCCCACGTGGCCACCCGTATTGGTCATGACGAGGGTCAGGTCGGGATTGTCGGCGATAGTGGCTCGCGGGACTGCGGAAGACGGCAGGAACGGGTCATTGAGAGAGTGAAGGAGCAGGGTCGGGGTTCGGATTCTCGCGACGAACTGATTGGAACTGCACTGTCGGTAATAGTCATCGGCGCCTGCAAAACCATGGAGAGGCGCCGTCACGGCGTCGTCGAAGGCCCTCATCGTCGCCCGTTCACTCACGGTGCTCAAGTCGAGCAGGTTCTCGAGCAACGCCTGCTTCGCTCGAACCTTGCCCATGAGCGATTTGACGAAGTATCGAGTGTAGACGTGAGCCATCACACCGTGTTCGAGCGCCGTCGCCCCTGCCGAAAGGTCGTAGGGGACGGAGATCGCGACGGCGGCCGAAATAGGGAAGCTGCCACGGTCGGCCTGTTCTCCGAGGAACTTCAGCAGGATGTTCCCGCCCAGGGAAAAACCCACCGCCATGATCGGTCGTCCGGGGAAACGATTTCGGAGTAGCTCCACCACCAGGGCCACATCCTCGGTCTCACCGGAGTGATAAAAGCGTGGGGCCCGATTCATCTCTCCGGAGCAGCCTCGAAAGTTGAGTCCCACAGAGCGCAGACCTTGTCGAGACAGGGCCTGAAACATCTCGATCACGTATCCCCGCCGGGTGTGTCCTTCGAGACCGTGGAGCACCAGAACCACCGGCCCCGCAGAATCCGTCTCGGGTATCCAGGCCAGGTCCAGGAAGTCGTCGTCGGGTGTGTCGATGCGTTCCACCGTCACGCCAAGCTGTGGCTTGGGACGCAACAGCTTTCCAGCCAGGGTCTGCGCATGGGCGCCCGGAAGCCACCACGGTTGGAGAAATGGAGACTGAGCCCATGTGTCCTGAGCGAGGCGATCAGTGCTCAACGGATCCCTCGTCTGCGGATCGCGTCCATGGTGGAGCGAGATCGAGAATGCGGGCGTAGACGGGACAGTTGGGGTCGTGCGCACCCGGCAGATAGCCGATGCTCATCAGAAATTCTCCGGTGATCTCGCCGCCCGTGAATCGGAACGTCTGCTTGAAGAGCTTAACCCAATCGAGCTTTGGCCTCGGTGGTGGGTTTCCAGCCATCCGGAAAAGGAACCGTGCGAGTCACGAATTTCGAGGATGCATGAGGCGTTGTGGATGGCGGCATCCACCTTGAGGCGATTGCGTATGACTCCGGGGTCGGCCAACAACCGGGCTCGATCGGCATCGCCATAGCTGGCCACCGTAGCTACGTCGAAGTTGTCGTAGGCCTGCTCGAAGGTGTCCCACTTCTTGAGGATCGTCAGCCAGGAAAGCCCAGCCTGGTTGATCTCCAGCACGAGTCGGCCAAAGAGTCGGTCGCCGCTCGTGACAGGGAACCCGTACTCCTTGTCATGATACGGGCCGTGGAAAGGATGGCCCGCGGCGGCCCCGCAGTAACCCTGCAGGGCGGGTGTGGAATCGATCATTTCGTGAATGTAACGAGGGCGCTCCAGAAGTGGGACGCCAAAGTACATCGAAGGCAGTCGCAACCCAATTGCCATTTGAGGCGTCACACTAATAAGGGACGGGACAGCCTGGGGCCCCACTTCGGCCGTGCTCGTCAAGGGGATCCTGCGGAGAGAAGAGGGAGGTAGGGACGAATGTCGATGTCCAGCAATGACCCGGGCTCTCGGGGCTCGCGGAGAGAAGGCAAGGATCGGTCCGACTCGGGACCCGAGCGCAGAGGCATGCACCCGGAGGACGAGAAGCTCATCAGCAAGCCGCTGTCTGGCCAGGACGAGATGATGCGCGTGGCCATCGCCGGCTTCCTCGGCCTCTTTGTGGTGAGCATGGCTCTGGCACAATCCCGGCAAAGCCCGGAACCGATTCCGGAGCCTCAGTTCACGCCCATGGCACCCGCGCTTCCTCCGGCACCGCCTCCGGAGATCGTCGAGTTGCTGCCCCCCCCACCCGTGGCTCCCATACGTGCCTCGGGTGACAACCGGCTCTATGGGCGGGTCGTCACGGCCAGGGGGCGCGAGTACGAAGGGTATATCCGCTGGGACAGAAATGAAGGCAGTTGGGCCGACCTGCTCGACGCCAATAAAAGGGTCCCGTCTCGTAACGTGGCGCGCCGATTCCGAGACGAGGAGCGTCGCTTCCGCGATGAAGAGAGGCACGTACGGGACCAGGCACGCAGGGTGCGTGATGAGGAGCGCCGGGACCGCGATGAGGAACGTCGCGATCGAAACATGCGCCGCGCCCGGACCGAACGGGATCGCAGCGACCGACATATCGAGGTACGTGGCGTGCGCGTGTCCTGGAGAGACAACGATCTGTCCAGCAGCGTCTCATCGGGCATCCGCTTCGGCCACATCCGTCGCATCGAGGTGCTGAACAGCCGCTCCGCTCTAATCGCCCTCAGGTCGGGTGAGGAGGTGCAACTCGACGGGAATGCCACCGATCTCGGATCGGGACTTCGGCGTTTGGTTGTGGCGGACCCGGATCATGGGGACGTGGAGCTTCGCTGGCGGGACATCGATTCGGTCGAGTTCATGGATTCGCCGACGGGAGATTTCGAGCAGGCCCGAGAAGAGAGCCTATATGGCACGATGGTCACCCGTTCCGGGATGGAATTCAGCGGGTACGTGTCGTGGGACGTCGACGAGATTTTCCACTCCGACATTCTTGATGGTGAAGAGGGGGGAATCGATCGTGAGATCCGATTCGGCGATGTGGCGAGAATCGCTCGCAACAGCTCGGGGTCGGCCCGCGTGACCCTACAGGACGGTGAGGAGCTCGTCCTCCGCGGGACCAACGACGTTGATTCCAGCAACAATGGTATCTCCATCTCTGATCCCGCTCTCGGCCAGGTGAAGGTGGATTGGAACGAGTTCGAGGAGATTCGCTTCCATGAGCCCGAGAGTCATATGGGCTGGGATGCATTCGACGGAGGCCATCGCCTCTACGGAACGGTGACCACGCTCGCTGGAGACGAACTCACGGGATACGTGCTCTGGGACAACGATGAGGCGTACAGCTGGGAGATGCTCAACGGTGAAAACGACGACGTCAAATTCCACGTCGAGTTCGGTCAGATCGAATCCGTGAAGCACCGTTCGCACAGGGGCGCCACCGTAACGTTGTTGGACGGCCGGAGCTTACAACTGTCCAACTCGCACGACGTTAGTGACGGCAATCGTGGAATCGTGGTTACCACCGAGGACGGTGACGCGACGCTGGTGAGTTGGGAGAACTTTGAAGAGGTGCGCTTCCATACGCGTTAGCCGCCGGACATGTATAGGCGCAATCACTGAGCCTCTCTGAATCGCCGAGGGGTAGCAGGGGAGCTTCCCGAGGGGGGGGCTCCCCTGTCGTTTTGGTACGGACGTTATCGTGAATCGCCCTTTCAGGGATGCTGTATCCCGGCGAAGTTGACGGCTCACGTAACACTCTTCGGAACCGTCTCGTCATGAAACCCATCGCGCGTTCTTGTCCTCTCTTGATTGGATCGTTGGCCGTGGTCCTGTCCGGGTGCTCCGACGTCCGCTCACCGATTCTCACGGAAGAGGGAATCTCCTGGGAGTTGGCCGAGTTCCGTAAGGCGACCCTTACCGACATTCGTTACGAGTACGTGCTCAAGGTGCCCAAAGAGCGCCTTGCGGCTCTGGAGGGGTCGGTAGCCGTCGATTTCGCGTGGGCCGACCCCGAACGCGCCGACGTCATTCTGGATTTCAAAGACCCCGACGAGCGGGTGAGCGCCGTCAGGGCAAACGGGGTCTCGGTGGAGTGGGAGACCCTCAACGATCATGTGGTCGTCCATGCCGAGGCTCTGAACGCCGAGGCGCGGAACCGCATCGAAATCGAGTTCGCCGCCGGGGACGAAGCTCTCAACCGCAACGACGACTTTCTGTACACGCTCTTCGTTCCCGATCAAGCGCATTTTTCCTTGCCGCTTTTCGATCAGCCGAACCTTAAGGCTCGATTCACCCTCACGCTCGAGGTGCCGGAGGGCTGGGTGGCGGTGGCCAACGGGGAGGAGACTGGGGTCAGACGGTTCCCCGGCGGAGGCCGGCGGCACTACCTACGTCTTCTCCGAGACCGAACCCATCCCGACCTATCTCTTCGCTTTTGCCGTCGGCGATTTCCAGATCGAGACCGGCGAGCGTGGGGGGCGCATCATGAGGATGTTCCACAGAGAGACGGACGTCGAGGCGGTGGCAAGAAATCGAGAGGCCATCTTCGACCTGCACGGAACAGCCCTGGACTGGCTGGAGGAATATACCGGTATCCCATACCCATTCGGGAAGTTCGACTTCGTGCTAATCCCGCCGTTCCAGTACGGCGGGATGGAGCACCCGGGCTCGATTTTCTACCGCCAGTCCAGCCACATGCTGGACGAGTCGGCCACCCAGGCCCAGTATCTGGGCCGGGCCAGCGTCATCGCCCATGAGACGGCTCACATGTGGTTTGGTGATCTGGTCACCATGAACTGGTTCGACGACGTCTGGAGGACCCGCTGGTGAGAGGAATAGCGTGGGTAACGTTGTGGGATGCCGTTCTCGAAGGAGAGCTGGCCCCCACGGCCTGGATGGACCTACTGCTCAGAGGCCTGGAGACGGAGTCCGTCGAACAGAACGTCCAGCGCATCCTGGGATACCTGGGCACGGCGTTCTGGCGGCTCACGCGCGAGGCTGAGCGACAGGAGCTGGCTCCGAGTCTCGAGAGCACGTTGTGGTCGGGCATCGAAACTTCAGAGTCTCCCACGTTGGCCGCGACCTACTTCAGAGCCTGGAGGGGAATCGTGACGTCTCCGGAAGGAGTCGAGCGTCTGGAGCGCATCTGGGACGAGGCCATGGAGGTGCCGGGCGTCTCGTTGTCGGAGCGGGACTTCACCGCCCTCGCCGAGGCGCTCGCCGTGCGAGACGTACCCGACGTGGAAGGAATCCTGGCCCGTCAGGCCGAGCGCATCGAGAACCCTGACCGAAAGGCACGGTTCGAATTCATTCGCCCGGCGCTCTCCAGCGATCCGGCAGTGCGCGAGCGCTTCTTCGCCGAGCTCAGCGACCCCGCCAATCGAGAGCGCGAGCCGTGGGTGCGGTCGGGGCTAGGTGCCTTGCATCACCCTCTCCGCTCGGCTCACTCACGCCAGTTCATCTTGCCGAGCTTGGCGCTCGTTCAAGAGATCCAGCGCACGGGAGATATCTTCTTTCCGAAGGGGTGGCTCGACTCCACCCTGGGCGGTCACAACTCGGTGGAAGCGGCTCGTATCGTCCGTGCCTTCCCGGAAGGGCTTAGGCCCGACTACCCGGCACGGTTGCGAGCAAAGATCCTCCAGTCGGCGGACATGCTCTTTCGTGCGGCGCAGATTGGGGGCTAAAGCTTGGGTAGCGTAACCCCGACTTGGTCCTGGTACTTTCCGTGCCGGTCGGCGTAGGCCACGCTTGGCTCCTCATCACCCTCGAAGAAGAGGAGTTGGGCGATCCCCTCACCTCCGTAGATTTTTGCGGGAAGCGGTGTGGTGTTCGAGATCTCGAGCGTGAGATACCCACACCAGGTGGGTTCCAGGGGGGTCACGTTCACGATGATGCCACAACGCGCGTATGTGCTCTTGCCGACGCACACGACCAGCACGTCGCGCGGAATCCGGAAGTACTCCTCGGTCCGGGCGAGGGCGAACGAGTTCGGCGGAATGATGCATTCGGCTTCGTTCACGTCCACGAAGGAGCGGTCATCGAAGTTCTTCGGATCGACGATGACGCTGTGGACGTTGGTAAAGACCTTGAATTCGGTGGCGACTCGGATGTCGTAACCGTAGGAGGACAGGCCATACGAGATGTTGCCGTTCTTGACCTGGGCGGCCTCAAAGGGCTCGATCATTCCGTGCTCTTCGGCCATCCTACGGATCCAGTTGTCGCTCTTGATCGGCATGTCGGCGTGACTCGGAGTGTTATGGGTGAGGTTCAGCGCTGTTGCGAGAACGAAGGCTCGGAAGGGAGAAAGGTACCCGTGCCCGCAAGGGGACGGACGCTCAAAATACGACTGCTTGGGACGGTACTGCAAACCGGCCTCTCAGAGGTCCCGAAACGCGGGTTGACACTTCTTCGAGGCTTGGAATACCTTTCGGCGTCCTTCAAGTGAACGATTTCACAAGCCACCTCATAAGGCTGCCATGTCGGGATCATACATCCCGCTTTTGATCCTCTTCGGCGTGTCGGTCATCAACGCGCTTGGAATGGGTATCGCCTCCCATGTTCTCAACCCGAGGCGACCCACTCCCCACAAGGAGATGCCCTACGAGTCGGGCATGATTCCGCTGGGTGATGCGCGCGCCCGATTCTCAGTAAAATTCTACCTGGTGGCCATCAGCTTCATCGTCTTCGATCTGGAGACCATCTTTCTCATCCCCTGGGCAGTGGAGATGCGGGAACTCGGCTGGGGGGCGTTCGTAGCGGTCAGCATGTTCGTGGCGGTACTGGCCATGGGACTCGTTTACGAGTGGAAAAAAGGAGGGCTCGAATGGGATTGAACGAGGGTGGCACAGCCGATCAGAACGTAGAAGACGCCCAGGCCTTGGGGCACTCGGGTGGTGACAAACCAGGCCTCATGGGTGCGGGCGGCCCTACGTTTCTGACCACCAAAGTCGATTTTGTCGTGAACTGGGCGCGCCGGAACTCTCTATGGCCCATGCCGTTTGGCACGGCCTGTTGTGCCATCGAGATGATGGCTTCCGCCGCGTCCAACTACGATCTGGCACGCTTCGGCATGGAGCGAATGTCGTTCAGTCCCCGCCAGGCCGACGTCTTGATCTGCGCGGGCCGGGTGCCCTACAAGCTGGCACCGGTGCTTCGCCGCATCTACGACCAGATGATGCAACCCAAGTGGGTCGTCTCCATGGGTGCCTGCGCCAGTTCGGGTGGAGTATTCGACACCTACTCCATGGTCCAAGGAATCGACACGATCATTCCGGTAGACGTCTATGTGCCCGGATGTCCTCCGCGTCCCGAGGGGCTCATATACGGCCTCATGATGATCCAGGAGAAGATCCGGGGCGAAAGCTTGGCCCGCCATCATGAGCTCAGGGCGGAGGATCCTGCCCTGGTCGGCCTTCCAAAGGCGAGCGACGAAGAAGTGGCAGCGCTCTCCGGTGTCTTCGGTAACTCGACCCAGCAGGAACGCCTCGCAGGCTTGGCCCAGACCAAACGTCCGGCCCGCCCAGAGGATCTCCTACCGTAGGCGGCCCGACATGGTAGACGACGACGGCTCCGCGTTCGACGCGGTGGAGGCGGGACCGGAAGCCTCTGACGTGCCGGCCGAACCTATGAGAGGAACGGCGGACCAGGCGCTCGAGCACCCTTCCGTGACCGCCTTGAGCGATCGCTTCGGAGAAGCCGTGCTCCACCACGAGGTGCAGTGCGGAGACCAGCACGTCGTGTTTATCGAGCCCTCGCGTAACACCGAATTGCTCGGATGGCTGCAGGCAGATCCGGACCAGGCCTACGATCTCCTCGTGGACGTTACGGCTGTCGACTACGGTGAGGGCCGTCCGATCCAGGTAGTGTACCAGCTGTGGTCGGTGATCCATCGGCGCGCTCTTCGGATCAAGTGCGAGCTCGCTCTAGACGCGCTTAGCGTGGAGAGTGTCGCACCCATCTGGAAGACGGCCGATTGGTTGGAGCGTGAGGTTTATGACCTGTTCGGCGTCGAGTTCACCGGACACCCTGATCTGCGCCGAATCTTGATGCCGCAGAACTATGCTGAGGGCCACCCGTTGAGAAAGGACTTTCCACTCAGGGGGCGCTTCTCCCGAGCCGAGCAGACCAAGCGTGCTCTTTCTCAGGATTATCACGACTACTACACGCCGGAAATGCTCGAAATGGGAGGCATACCGGCTCTTCTGCCGTCGGAGCCGGACCCGTCAGCCCCGGACGTAGAGGACGCTTCGTGACCTCGATTCCTTCGGTGGAACCCACGCTCGGTTCCGAGCACATGCTGATCAACATCGGGCCTCAGCACCCCGCCACGCATGGAGTACTTCGTCTGATTTGTGAGCTCGACGGTGAAACCGTGCTTCGGGTCATGCCCGACATCGGCTATCTGCACACAGCCTTCGAGAAGCTCGGGGAGTACCGGACGTGGAATCAGATCGTTCCGTTGACGGATCGCATGGACTACCTGGCGCCACTGATGTACAACTGCGTCTACGTGATGGCCGTCGAGAAGCTCATGGGCCTCGAGGTCACGGAGCGATGCAAGGTCGTTCGCGTCATCTGTATGGAGATGGACCGGATCTTCAGCCACCTGTTGTGGCTCGGGACCACCGCCATCGACGTCGGTGCGTTCACGCCGTTCCTCTACGCCTTCCAGGAACGAGAGCGCATCTACAAGCTCCACGAGTCGTTTACGGGCGCGCGCATCACCACGTCAGCCACACGGATCGGTGGCATGATGGCCGATCTCCCCGACGGTTGGACTGAATCTCTTCAGGAGTTTCTGGCAACGTTTCCGGACACCTTAGATGAGATCGACTCACTGCTGACCACGAACGGTATCCATCTCGGACGCACGCTCGATGTGGGGGTCATCTCGGCGGAAGACGCCATCAACCACGGCTTCACCGGCCCGAACTTGCGAGCCTCGGGCCCTGCCTACGATCTCCGGAAAGACCAGCCGTACTACGACTACGAGACCTATGATTTCGAGGTGCCGGTAGGCGAAAACGGTGACTGTTACGATCGCTATCTGGTTCGCATGGAAGAGATGCGCCAAAGCATCAAGATTCTCCACCAGGCGCTCGATCGACTGCCCGACGGTCCCATCAACGTGGCGGATCCCCGGGTTTCGTTGCCCAGCAAGACCGACTGCATGAACGACATGGAGTCGATGATCCACCACTTCAAGCTGATCACCGAAGGCATCGCCGTGCCGGCGGGCGACTGCTACTTCGCGATAGAGGGCTCCAAGGGTGAGCTGGGAATGTACGTGGTGAGCGACGGTGGAGAGAAGCCGGTGCGGTGGAGAATTCGGCCGCCGTCTTTCGTGAATCTATCGGTGATCTCCAAGCTGGCCGAAGGCCACTTGGTCTCCGACCTGATCATGATCAACGCCAGCCTGGACATCGTTCTGGGCGAGATCGACCGATGAGCGATATCCCGTTCAAGAACCCCGGGTGGGCAGGCAACACCGGAGAATATAATCTCACCGAAGAGCAGGTCCGTGGACTGGACTTTGTGGGCGTACGCCCGCTGGAGGGGGGACACCCGGCCGGCGTAGCGAGCTATCCCTACATGCTGGAGGATAAGGCGCCCGACGCACCTCTCTTCGAGGGTCCGTATCAGGAGCGCTTCGAAAAGATCCTGACGCGCTATCCGGACCGGCAGGCGGCGCTGCTTCCTGCTCTGAATCTCGCGCAAGAGATACGCGGTCACGTCTCTCCGGAGACGATGGACAGAGTGGCTGAGCTACTCGGCTTGTCGGCGGCGTTCGTCCGTGGTGTCGCGACGTTCTACACCATGTACAACAAGCGACCCGTGGGCCGGCATCTCATCCAGGTGTGCACCAACATCAGCTGCAATCTGTGTGGTGGAGAAGATGTGCTGGAGGCGTTCCTCAAGTACACCGATACCGAGCTGGGTGAGACCTCTCCGGATGGGGCCTTCACGACCATCGAGGCGGAGTGTCTGGCAGGTTGTGGCTTTCCGACCTGCGTGCAGATCAACTCCAGGTACTTCGAGAATGTAACGCCCGGCGAGGTACCCAAGATTCTGGAAGTGCTGAAGAGCGAGAACGGTAGCGCGCCGCCCTCCGGGTCCGACGGAGCAGGGGACTAGTGTCCCATCCCAGAAAGTCGCTGGCATTCGGGTACCGATGCATCCACCCTGGCTGCGTTGCTCCTCCTCGAAATAGCGTTGCTATTCCTCGTCGTCGCGCCTTGCCAGGACGGCGCCTCGGCACCCTCGGTGCACACCGACTTTCTGGGATGGGACACTGATGGGCTATCCATATAGTCACGAGAAGGAAGTCCAAATCCTCTCCAAGTACTTCGGTGATCCGGAGGCTCGCACCCTGGAGGGATGGAAGGCCAGGGGAGGATACGAGTCCCTGAAGAAGGCCCTGGACATGACTCCCGAAGAGGTCGTCGAGACCGTGAAGGACTCCGGGCTGCGTGGACGGGGCGGGGCGGGATTTCCGACGGGCCTCAAGTGGAGCTTCATGCCGAGGGACAAGTCCAAGGCCCACTACCTGTTGTGCAACGCAGACGAGTCGGAACCCGGCACGTTCAAGGACCGGGAGCTTCTGCGTTGGGTGCCGCACCAGCTCATCGAGGGGTGCGCCATCGCCGCCTACGCCATGGGCGCCAAACACATCTATATCTATTGCCGGGGCGAGTTCTTCGAGGCCAACCAGGTCCTGGCGCGGGCCGTGGAGGATGCCTACGAAGCCGGGATCTTGGGCGACGACGCGATGGGCTCGGGTCAGCAGATCGACCTGACCGTGCACGTCGGGGCGGGGGCCTACATCTGCGGTGAAGAAACCGGTCTCATGAACTCCCTCGAGGGGAGTCGAGGGGAGCCGAGAGTGAAGCCGCCATTCCCGGCAGCGGTCGGCGCTTTCGGCATGCCCACCACCATCAACAACGTCGAGACCCTCTGTGCCGTTCCGCCCATCATCGAGCATGGCGGGGAGTGGTACAAGCAGTGGGGCACCGAGCAGAGCCCGGGCACCAAATTGTTCTGCGTGAGCGGTCACGTGAACCGCCCGGGCAACTACGAGCTTCCCCTCGGCTTTCCATTGAAGGAGCTGATCTACGACGTCTGTGGTGGGATTCCCGAGGGTCGAGCCCTTAAGGCCGTGATACCCGGCGGAAGTTCGGTTCCGCTCCTCTCGGCCGAAGAGTGTGAGACGTGTGAACTCTCGTATGAGGGTGTGGTCGAAGCGGGGTCCATGCTGGGCTGCGCTTCGGTCATCGTCATGGACGAGTCGACCGACATCGTACATCAGGTCATGCGGATGGCGGCGTTCTACGCACACGAATCCTGCGGCCAGTGTACGCCCTGCCGAGAGGGGACGACGTGGGTCACCAAGATCCTCCGCCGCATCGAAGACGGGCGCGGTACCGAGGAAGACCTCGACACCCTGATCGAGCTCACCGACCAGATGACCGGAACCACGATCTGTGTGCTCTCGGATTCTGTGGCGGCGCCAGTGCAATCTTCCATCGCGAAGTTCAAGGACGAGTACCTCGCGCTGATCCGCCGCGGTGAGCGAGTGGGGGTCGCGTAGCGCATGGTCGAAAACGGAAAGAATATCGAGACCGTCACGCTGACGATCGACGGGCAGGAAGTGATTGTTCCCAAGGGGACCACGATCCTGCAGGCCGCTCAGGGGATGGGCACCGACGTCCCACACTATTGTTACCATCCCGGACTCTCTGCTCCGGCCATGTGCCGCCTCTGCCTGGTCGAGGTGGAAGGCGCTCCCAAGCTGCTGCCCTCCTGTACCACGCAGGTCGCAGCGGATCAGATCGTCCACACCGACAGCGAGCAGGCGCACCGGATGAGGACGGGCGTGCTCGAGTTCTATCTCGTGAACCACCCGCTCGACTGTCCGATCTGTGACCAGTCCGGCGAGTGCGACCTTCAGGACTACGTATTCGAAGAGGGCAGGGAGCACGGGCGGGCCCGCGAGCCCAAACGCGTGTTCGGCCGCGACGACTTTGGGGGTGACATCCTCTTCTACGGCGACCGCTGTGTCATGTGCACGCGCTGTGTTCGCTTCATGAATGAGGTCGAGAAGAACCCACTCCTGTCGGTGGTCGAGCGGGGCAGTCGCTCCGTCATCGATACCTTTTTCGAGACCGGTCTCGAAGAGGCGGATTGGGCGGGCAATGTGGTGGACATCTGTCCTGTGGGAGCTCTCGTCTCCAAGGACTTCTTACACAAGGCCCGCGCCTGGGACCTGGAGCACACACCTTCGGTCTGTCCCAACTGCAGCCAGGGGTGCAACATCGACCTCCACACCCGTGACAACCTGGTGCATCGGATCAAGCCGAGGCACAACCCTGGTGTGAACGGTCACTGGATCTGTGACTACGGCCGCGGCCGCTACGAGTGGCTGAATCGCAGCGATCGGCTCGAGGCTCCGGTAGTGCGAAGCGCGGGACAGGGCACGGCCATGGGCTGGAAGCAGGCCCTGGCTGCCCTCGCGGAGCATCTCGAAGGTGCGAACGGAGATGTGAAGGCGGTCGTGTCGCCGTTCTGGTCCAATGAGGATCTGGGCGCCGTGGCAAGCCTGGTGGATGCGTTGGGGGGTGGAGACGTGGTCTACCGGTCACCCAGAGCAGCAGCAGAAATGAAGCTCGCCGGTTACGAAGGACTCGCACGCCGCCGGGACCTCGCTCCCAACGTGCGGGGGGCTGAACTCCTCGGGTTCGAACGCGTCGGGGACGACACCGGGCAAGGCGGCCTCGACCCGATCGCGGGACACGATGGAATCATCCTGGTGCTGGGAGACGCTCTCACGGATGTACCCGAAGGGTTCGGCGCCGAAGCGAAGACGGTCGTCTACATGGGAGCCTATACGTCGGGGCCGCTGGCCTCCGCGGAGTTCGCTCTGCCGACCACCACGTTCGCAGAGCAAGAGGGCACTTTTACCAATCACGACGGCCGGGTGCAGCGATTCTGGCAGGCGTTGGATGCCCCCGGCGCTGCCAGACCCGCTTGGCTGGTCCTGGGCGCCTTGATCGCAGCACTCGAGGGCCCCGAGGGTCCGCGTAATGCCGCTCAGGCCTTCCAACTCCTCGGGCAGCGAGTGCCGGCCTATGAAGGCATTACGTACGAGGACGTGAGCGGTTCGGGGGCTGTCATCAACGATACCGCACACGTGGCGGGAGACTGACGTTGGGCGTGCTTCAGCCCATCTCAGGCATGCCACTCATGGTGTCGACCTCCCTGAAGGTCGCCGCGATGTTCGGGGTGGTGTTGCTGACCGTCGCCTATACCACGCTGGCCGAGCGGCGCGTTTCGGCGTTTATCCAGGATCGTCTCGGTCCCAACCGAGTCGGGCCGTTCGGACTTCTTCAGCCCATCGCCGACGGTCTCAAGAATCTGGTCAAGGAAGAGACTCTGCCCGCCACGGCGTCGAAGTTCTACTTCATGCTGGGGCCGATGATGGCCATGGTCCCGGCGATGGTGACCTTCGCTGTCGTGCCGTTCGCGGCACCGCTGCCCACTCCTTGGGGAGTCGTGGACATGATCATCGCCGATGTTCCGATCGGCATTCTCTACATTCTCGCGTTGAGCTCCCTGGGGGTGTATGGGATCGTCATCGCGGGTTGGGCGTCGAATAACAAATACGCGTTCCTCGGGGCGTTACGGGCGTCGGCGCAGATGGTGAGCTACGAGGTGGCGCTGGGGTTGAGCCTCATCGTGGTGCTCATGCTCGCGGGCAACGTCACGCTCACGGAGATCCTGTGGAAGCAGCAGCAGTTGGATCTCTGGTACGCCCTGCCCCTGTCCCTCGGCTTCCTCCTATTCGTGACCGCTGCTTTCGCGGAGACGAACCGGCTTCCGTTCGACATGCCTGAGGCCGAATCGGAGCTCGTCACCGGGTTCCACACCGAATATTCGGCCATGAAATTTTCCATGTTCTTCATTGCCGAGTATTCCCACATGCTCACTGCCTCGGCTTTGATGGCCACCCTCTTCTTCGGCGGATGGGATCTACCGGGGACCTGGGACGACGCGTTCTGGTACGGCGGCTCGCTGATCAGTGGGTTCGACGAGGGGGGTCTCCCGATCGCTGCGACACCTGCCGTGTGGAAGACGCTCCTCACCTTCGCGTCTTTCGCGACCAAGACGGCCTTCTTCCTTCTGCTCTTCATCTGGGTCCGGTGGACTCTGCCGCGTTTCCGTTACGACCAGGTGATGCAGCTCGGCTGGAAGGTCCTTCTGCCCACGGCCCTTGCCTACGTGATGGTCATAGCCGCCACCATGCTGACCCTCGACCAGGTGGGGGTGGCCTACGGGTTCACCTACGGTCTGGCGTTGACCGCCGTGAGTACCGTGTGCACGGTGGCCTTCGTGTTCCACCTGGACCGGGGGCGGATCATCCAGGGTGCCGCGGCACGTAAGGTGGCCGTCCCGGTGACATCTTCGGTGGCAGGAGACTAGAATGTACCGTAAGCCATACCGCGTAACCGTTGGCAGGGAAACGACATGGCTGTAACTGTCAAGGTCCTCCGTAGACCGGATCCGGAAAGCACGTCGTATCTGAGGGCTGCCCTGAAGGGCATGTCTTTGACGCTTCGGCACATGGTCAGTCCGGATAAGGTGACGCAACAGTATCCCGAAGAGCAGACCGAATTGAGTCCCCGATGGAGGGGTACGCACCGCATGGAGGTCCATGCCGACGGGCGGCCCAAATGCGTGGCTTGTGGCCTCTGTCCCACGGTCTGTCCCGCGAACTGCATCCGCCTCGTAGGCGGAGAAGACGACCAGGGCAACCGATATCCCATCGTCTTCGAGATCGACGAGTTTCGCTGCATTTTCTGTGGGATGTGCCAGGAGGTTTGCCCGGTAGAGGCCATCCATGTCGGTCGGGACTTCGAGAACGCCGAGTACACGCGTGATCGCTTCGTCTACGACCTCGATCGCCTCATGGAGGTGGACCATCCGGTCACCCTGCTGTGGGATCCCGAGGATCCGAAAGGTGAGTGAGGGTCCCGTGATTCCCGTGCGAGGTGGGAACGCCTTATATGGCTGATCTGCTCTTCTACATCTTCGCTGCGGTCGCCGTGGGTGGCGCTTTTGGCGTCGTCATGGGGCGAAGCCCGATCGCGAGCCTGCTCTTCATGGTCGCCTGCTTGGCGAGCATCGCTGGCATTTTCGTGCTCCTGGAAGCCCACTTCCTGGCAGCGGTTCAGATCATGGTGTATGCGGGGGCCATCATGGTCCTCTTCCTGTTCGTGATCATGCTGCTGAACCTGGGGCACGACTATGAACGCGACATCCGGGGCGGCGTCTCAATCATCCTGGGCTTCGCCCTTGCGGGAGGCCTGGGCGGACTGCTGGCCAGGCAGCTCGGTACAGGTGCTGACGGGTTGCAGAGCAACCTCGGAGCAGGGGACGCCATCGATGCGGCGCTCCTGGAGCACGGAGCGGTGGGCGCGATCGCCCGGCCGCTCTTCATGGACTACGTGGTTCCCTTCGAGCTCACGGGAATTCTGCTTCTCGTTGCGATCGTAGGTGCCATCGTCCTGGCCAAGAAGGCCGTGTGATGCTCACCGAGTCCCTGATCCTTTCGGCCTTGATCTTTGTCATCGGGACCCTGGGTGTCATCGTGCGTCGCAACGTCATCATCATGTTCCTGTGCATCGAGCTACAGCTCAACGCGGTGAACCTGACCTTCGTGGCCCTGTCCCGCTTCATCGGAATCGAGGGTCAAGTGTTCGTCTTTTTCGTCATGACGGTGGCGGCGGCCGAGGCGGCCGTGGGGCTGGCCATCATCATCTCGATTTTCCGGCACTATGAAACGGTGAACGTGGAAAATTTCAACCTGCTCAAGTGGTAGGGCCGTGACACATCTCGGACTCTATCTGATCCAGGTGGCGGAGGGCGCGGAAGCCCATGGCGCCTGGGAGCCTTTCCTGCCCGGGCTCATCATACTGCTGCCCCTGTTGGGCTTCCTGATCAACGGGGCCCTGGCGCTTTCGGCGGCGCGGGTTTCCGCAGACGCCGTGCGGAGTGGTGGCGAGCACGATTTCTTCGAGCGCGCCCGCCCGAGGACCCATACGTGGCCCACCTGGATCGGCCCCGGGGTGATGGGCCTCGCCTTCCTGCTCACGCTGATCAACTTCGTGGGCATGGCGGGGGCCGAGGTCCACGAGCCCGTGGTACGCAGCTACTGGACCTGGATGGCCACCGGCAGCTTCCGGGTCGCCGCCGCCATTCAGCTCGACCAGCTGGCCATGGTGATGATGCTGATCATCACCGGTGTCGGCTTCCTGATCCACGTGTTCAGCGTCGGCTACATGAAGGACGACCCGGGCTACCCCCGGTACTTCGCCTACCTCAACCTGTTCGTCTTCTTCATGCTGATCCTGGTCATGGGATCGAGCTATCCGGTCATGTTCGTGGGCTGGGAGGGTGTCGGCCTCTGTTCGTACCTGCTGATCGGGTACTGGTTCAGCGATGAGGAGAAGGCGTCGGCCGGCAAAAAGGCATTCATCGTCAACCGGATCGGTGACCTGGGATTCCTCCTGGCCATCTTCCTGTTGTTCGTCGCTTTCGGGTCCGTAGACTACGTCGACGTGTTCGGTGGAGCAGAAGACATCTTCGAGTACGGAGGTCCGCTGGTTACCGCTGTGACCCTCTTGTTCCTGGTGGCGGCCACCGGGAAGAGTGCACAGATCCCGCTCTACATATGGCTGCCCGATGCCATGGCGGGCCCGACGCCCGTCTCGGCGCTGATCCACGCCGCCACCATGGTCACGGCCGGCGTCTACCTGGTCGCCCGGTCGTCGCTTCTGTTCGCTCTCTCTCCGTTCAGCAGTGCGGCAGTGGCAGGAATCGGCGTGCTGACCGCGCTCTTCGCAGCGACCATCGCGCTGAAGCAAAACGACATCAAGAAGGTGCTGGCGTACTCCACCGTATCCCAGCTCGGCTACATGTTCCTGGGGGTCGGTGTCGGGGCCTATACGGCCGGGGTCTTCCACCTCATGACCCACGCGTTCTTCAAGGCACTCCTCTTCCTGGGTGCCGGTGCAGTCATCCACTCGATGCACCACGCCCTGCATCACACCCACAAGGATTGGGACGCCCAGGACATGCGCAATATGGGTGGGCTCAGGAAGTACATGCCCATCACCTGGGTCACGATGGGGCTAGCCACGCTTGCGATTGCCGGGATTTGGCCCTTTGCGGGGTTCTTCAGCAAGGACGAGATCATCTGGATGACCGGCGCAATGGCCGGGGCAGAGAACGCCCCCTACGCCGGTCTCTACACGGTCTACTGGGTGATGGCATTGGCGGCGGCCATGCTCACGGCGTTCTACATGACTCGGCTCATGGTCATGACCTTCCATGGGACGAACAGGACGGGCCAGGAAGAGGCCAAGCACCTCCACGAAGCGCCCAGAACCATGTGGATTCCGTTGGCCATTCTAGCGGCACTCGCGACGGTGGGCGGTTGGCTCAACGTGACCGAGGACCTTCAGGAGTCCTTCCTGGGTGGCTTCGGCTTCCTTCCCATGTCCGAATGGCTCCACCACTGGCTCGAGCCCGTGACAGAGGCCGCGCATCAGGTACAGGAGACGCATCTCGGTGAGATCGCCCATTCCGCGCCATTCGGGGGGGGAGAGGTCGCGTGGGCCCTCATCTCTACGGTGGCGGCCCTGATGGTAGTCGTCGTTACCAGCCGCATGATGTCCTCGAAGGACGTCGCGGTAGCCACCGAAGATGCCGCGCCGACGGGCTTCGCGGGCCTCCTCTACAACAAGTGGTACGTGGACGAGCTATACGACCGCATTGTGGTCCGCCCACTCCGGTCTCTGTCTCGCTTCTCTTGGCGAGTGATCGACGCAGGCATCATCGACGGAGCCGTGAACCTGGTCGGAAACGGGGCCCGGGCCATGGGCTGGGTTGGAAGCCTTTTCCAGACAGGACAGGTGAACACTTACGCGTTCTTCCTGACCGTCGGGGTGCTCATCATTCTTGGAGTTGTCGCTTTCTAGCATGCTGAACGCTCTTGCATATGACAGTTGGGCGCTTCACGCGCTCATTTGGCTGCCGTTCGTCGGCATGGTCCACGTCCTGTGGGCCCCCGAGGAGCGGGCCAAGCACCTGGCTCTCTATTGGAGCCTGGCGGTCTTTGTTCTGAGCATCGGGCTCTGGTGGGCGTACGATCCCGCTCTGGGGAGTGGTTATCAACTCGCCAGTAGCCGGCCGTGGATAGAGCAGTGGGGTGTGAGTTATGCCCTGGGACTCGACGGAATCAGCCTGTTCCTGGTAATGCTGACCGCCTTTACGACCCCGCTCGCCATCCTCGGGTCCTTCAACTACATCAAGAAGAGAGAGAAGGCGTTCTATGCCCTGATGCTCCTGCTGGAGGTCGGGGTAATGGGTGTCTTCTCCGCAGTGGATCTCTTCCTGTTCTATGTGTTTTTCGAGCTCACCCTGGTGCCGATGTACTTCATCATCGGCATCTGGGGCGGCGAACGAAGGGTCTATGCGGCGATAAAGTTCTTCCTGTTCACCGCTGTCGGGTCGCTCCTCATGTTGGTAGCGATCCTGTACCTGCACTTCCGGGCTCAGACTTTGACGGGGGTCACCTCGTTCGCGTTCCTGGACCTGATGCAGGTGCCGCTGTCTCCCACGGAGCAACTCTGGCTCTTCGGAGCGTTTGCGCTCGCCTTCGCCATCAAGGTGCCGCTCTTTCCGTTCCACACCTGGCTACCCGATGCACACGTCGAGGCGCCCACCCCGGGATCGGTCGTACTTGCGGCAGTTCTCCTGAAGATGGGGACCTACGGGTTCGTGCGGTTCCTGCTGCCGTTGTTCCCTTTTGCGGCCCAGCACCCGACGGTGATCATGACCATGATGACGCTCGGGGTGGTGGGTATCATCTACGCGGCCTGGGTGGCTGCGGTGCAGCCGGACGCCAAGAAGCTGGTGGCCTACACCTCGGTGGCCCACATGGGGTTCGTGGTCATCGGCGTATTCGCCCTCAGCATCAACGGCCTGCAGGGCGGCATGCTCGTCATGATCTCACACGGGATCTCCACGGGTGCCTTGTTCCTCTTGCTAGGCATGCTCTACGAGCGTCGGCACACCCGCAACATCGAGGACTTCGGAGGACTCGGCCGGGTTGCTCCTTGGCTGGCCACTGCGTTCGTCATTACGGCGCTGACCTCGATCGGCCTGCCGGGTACAAGCGGCTTCGTCGGCGAATTCCTGGCGCTCCTGGGCGCCTTCGAGAGCCACCCCGGGATGGGCATGCTAGCGGCCACCGGGGTGATCTTTGCAGCGTACTACATGTTGCCCATGGTGCAGAGTGTGTTCTTCAACGCGCTCGACAAAGAGGAAAATCGGAAGGTCGAGGACCTGTCGCGGCGGGAGATCGCGATTCTGGCGCCCATGATTGCCCTCATGATCTGGATCGGCGTCTATCCGACACCCTTCCTCCAACGCATGGAGCCAAGCTTGCAGGCCATTGTCGCACGGGTCGAGGCCGCCGCGCCCGCAGGCGCCTCGCGGACGGTCGAACACGGTGCCACCCTGACCGCTATCGAACTCGGTGAGCGAGACGTGGAAGCCGCCCTCACCGAAGGCACTGAGACGACAATCGCCGATGGGGCGGTGGACTGACCATGCTTCTCGACTTCAGCAACCAGGCCCACTTCTTGATCGCCCTGGCACCGGAATTCGTGCTTTCTGTTTGGGGCATGGTGATTCTCATCTTGGGAGTGAGCCGACGACAGCGTGACAATCCGGACGCGGCCAACGATCTGGGCTGGATATCTCTCATCGGCGTCCTCTTGGCGGCTTTGGTGAACGGTTGGTTGTACGGCGTCTCGGAGGTGGGAACCGACTCTATGATTGCCGTCGACCGGTTTGCCCTCTTTGCGAACTGGATCTTCCTGGCTGCTCTCGGACTCGGCATCCTGATTTCACTGGCCTACGTAAAGAAGCAGCAGCTCCAGGCCGGAGAGTTCTATGCGCTCTTGATCTATGCCACTGTCGGTCTGATGGTCATGGCGGCCGCCCGGGACCTCATCGTGATCTTCCTCGGGCTGGAGATCATGTCCATTGCCGTGTACGCCTTGACGGCGATGAATCGGCGCGATCGGAAGTCCGCGGAAGCCGGCCTGAAGTACTTCTTGCTGGGGGCGTTCTCCACAGGCTTCTTCCTGTACGGTATCGCTCTCGTGTACGGTGCGGCTGGCAGCACGCATATCACCCACATCGGCCAGGCGGTCTCGGGCGGCACAGCCCACCAGGCCCTCCTGGGATTCGGGATCGCACTGCTCGCGGTGGGTTTTGCGTTCAAGGTCTCGGCAGTCCCGTTCCACATGTGGACTCCAGACGTCTACGAGGGAGCTCCCACACCCGTCACCGCGTTCATGGCCGTGGCCGTAAAGGCCGGGGCGTTCGTGGCTTTCCTGAGGGTGTTCGCCGTCGCGTTCGAGGGAGCCTACGAGGTGTGGTGGGCCATTTTGTGGTGGCTGGCTGTCATCACCATGGTGGTCGCCAACCTCATCGCCCTCGTGCAGGTGAGTGTCAAGCGCATGCTGGCCTACTCAGGCATCGCCCATGCGGGCTATCTGATGGTGGCCATCGTGGCGGCGAACGAGACCGCCGCCGCGGGCCTTCTTTTCTACCTGCTGATCTACACCCTCATGAATATCGGTGCGTTCGGCGTGGTCTTGCTGGTCTCGCGCCAGAGCGAAGAGCGCCAACGAATCGAAGACTACGCCGGCTTCGGATGGCAGCAACCGGTGCTCGGGATCTTCCTCTCCATCTTCCTCCTGTCTCTCGCGGGATTCCCCGGTACGGGTGGCTTCATGGGGAAGATCTTCCTACTCCAGGGCGCCATGGAGGCCGACCTGGTCTACCTGTCGGTCATCCTTGTGCTGACGACGGTGATCTCCTACTGGTATTACCTGCGGGTTGCCTGGTTCATGTGGATGCGAGAATCCGCCTCTGAGGATGCGCACCAGGGGATTGCCGTCCCCCTCGCGATGCGGCTCGCCCTGGTGGTCGGAGTCCTCCTCGTGGTCTACCTCGGAGTCTTCCCCGGAGGCACGTTGGAGTTCGCGCGTTGGAGCGTGGAGGGACTGTCATCCGCGGGGCAGGGGCTCGTCAGCCTGGCGCCGTAGAAGCCGGTTTAAGAAGTACTGTAGGTCTCGCTAGGAGCCCGGTAGTGTCCGTTCCCGAACACATATTCCGACAGTGCGACGTCCGTGGCCTCGTATCCACGGAGCTCACGCCTTATGTCTCCCGGTCCGTCGGCCGTGCGTACGGCGCCGTGGCGCGGGCTCGTCTCGGGAAGCGCCCCACGATCGCGGTCGGCCAGGACAACCGACTCTCTTCGCCGGACCTGGCCGCGGCCCTTCTCGGTGGCCTCAAGGGTGCCGGAGCCGACGTGATTGACGTGGGGACTGTGCCCACCCCCGCGCTCTATTGGGCCGAGAAGACACTCCCGACCGACGGCGCCATCCAGATCACCGGATCGCACAATCCTCCAGGGTGGAACGGCATCAAAATGACGCTCCTGGGCGCCTCCTTGTTTGGACAGGCTATCCAGGATTTGAAGCGCCGGATCCTCGATGGAGCGGATGAAGGTTCGGAAGACCTAGCGGACGACACCACGGAGCGGGTCGATATTCTCGATCGCTACGTCGACGATCTGGCGGGACGATTCGATCTGCCCGGTCCCTTGAAGGTCGTCCTGGACTGTGGCAACGGCGTGGGGTCGCTCGTGGGCGCCACTCTGTTGCAGCAGATCGGAGCCCAGGTCATTCCGCTCTATTGCGATTCCGACGGGACGTTTCCGAACCACCACCCGGACCCCTCGGTAGACGAATACCTGGTCGATCTCAGAGACGCCGTGCGGCAAGAGGGAGCGGACATCGGGATCGGACTCGACGGCGACGCCGATCGCATCGGCGCTGTAGATGAAAATGGCCACATCGTGCGCGGGGACATCTTGCTTCTGCTTCTGGGACTCGATGTCCTGAGAAAGCGGGGGCCCGGGCAGAAGCTCATCTTCGACGTGAAATGCTCCCAGGTTCTGCCTGGCGAGTTTGCAAAAGCCGGTGGCGAACCCATCATGTGGTCGACCGGCCATGCGCTCATCAAGGAGAAGATGAGAGAGACGGGAGCTTTGGTCGCCGGGGAATTGTCGGGTCATATCTGCCTTGCCGACGACTACTTGGGATTCGATGATGCACTGTACGCAGCGTGCCGTCTGGTGGACCTTATTTCTAGGTCTCCACGTACCTTGTCCGAGATGGTGTCTGATTTTCCGGTCTATGCTTCGACACCCGAGCTTCGCATCGAAGTAACCGAAGAATCAAAGTTCGAGCTCATGAGGGCGGCACAGGATCACTTCAAGAGGAGTCGCGAGGTCATAGAGGTCGACGGGGCGCGCATTCTTTTCGAAGATGGCTGGGGGCTGCTCCGGGCCTCCAATACACAGCCGGTCATCGTGGCCCGTTACGAGGCTCGGACGGAGGAAGGCTTGTACGTTATCAGAGACGAGGTCGAATCATGGCTACGAACGCAGGGTGTGGAGGTCTGACATGAAGATGAGCGATCTCCGGAGCGGTCGCCTTTTGATGGCCGGTGTCTTGGCCGTTCTGGCGCTACTCCTGCTGGGGCGTGCGGCCTCGAGCGCTTACGTCGAGATCCTTTGGTTCAACGCGGTCGGTTATTCGTCCGTGTTCTGGACCAGGATCCTCTGGGAGTGGGGCATCCGCCTGGTGGGAACCATTGTGGTGGCCGTCGCCATCTTCGCCAACTTACGCGTCGTAGCTCGGACGTTGGGCGGCCTGAGGATCAAACGGCGGGTGGGTGACCTGGTCATCTCGGAGCAACTCCCCGAGGCCTACGTGTTCTGGGGTATCATCCTGATATCCGCCTTGATGGGAGCGTGGTTCGGGGCATCGATTCCCAGAGACATCGGACTGCAGGTTCTGTTCCTGCTCAAGGCTCCGGTCTGGGGTCTGGTCGATCCCATCTTGGGCAAGGACCTGGCGTTCTACGTCATCTTGCTTCCCGTCATCGCGGCGCTGGTGACCTTCGGCATGGTTGTGGTCTTCCTGGTGTTCACGCTGGCAACTGCGGGCTACGCCGCGACCGGTGCACTCCAATGGGGGCGCGCACGCGTCGACATCGAGGATCAACCTCGGACGCACCTGACGGTGATCGTCGCGACGTTCTTCGTTCTCATGGCGATCCGCTTCTGGCTCGGGCGATACCTTCTGCTCCTCGACGGGACCTCCAGCGTACAGAGTATCTTCGGGTATGCGGATGCCGAGGCCCGTCTTGGCGCCTTGCGTATCCTCGCGCTGCTGTCGGCGTTCGCGGGCATCGGTACCCTGTGGGGTGGCCTGAAGGCACGGATTCTTCCAGCTGCCGCAACCGTCGGGGCCCTCATTATCGGCGGTGTGGTCGTGGGCCAGGCATACCCGTCCTTCGTTCAGCGATTTCGGGTGGAGCCCAACGAGTTGGACCGTGAGACACCGTTCATTGAACACAACATCCGCTTTACCCGCATCGGCTTCGACCTCATGGAGCTCGAAAGGCGGCAGTTCCAATACGAGCAAGAGGTCGACGTGGACTGGCAGGAGGCGGCCGAGCAGTTCAATGGCCTGCCGGTCTGGAGCTCTCAGGCACTGCTCACAACGTTCCGTGAGCTGGAAGCCCGCTTCCCGTACTATGATTTTTCGAGCGTGACGGTGGATCGATACGAGACACCAGACGGGGTGGTGCCGGTGGCGGTCTCGGTACGTGAGATCTTGCCGCGAGGCATACAAGACCCCAACTGGCAGAACCTCCACCTGCGTGACCTCTACATCCGGGGGATGGGCGCTGTGGTGAGCGCGGCGGGGTCCCGGACCCCTCAGGGACGGCCTCCAATGTTCGTGTCCGGGATTCCGCCGGAGTTCAGTGAAGGTGGAGCAACCCCGGAGGGTCTCCGGCTTACGCGACCGGAGGTCTACGTCGGAACTCGGCGACAGAGCTTCGCCATAGTGAATCCTGGTCAACAGACCGCGCCGGACGGGAGCCCCGCCGTTCCCGGTGTCGACTTTCCGAACGGTATCGAGCTCAGCTCGCCCCTCAGGACGCTGGCTCTGGCTTGGCAAGCGAGGGACGCTAACCTTCTTTTCGCGTCCGAGGTGACCAGCACCAGCCGGTTCCTGTTCCGGAGGGATGTGCTGGACCGGGTAACCCGAATATCCGGACCTCTTCTACGTTATCCCGACGAACCGTATCCGGTGATTCACGAAGGACACATTGTCTGGATACTGGAGGGATTCACGGGGACCCGTTGGTTCCCGTTGTCGACCACGCACAATCTCGAGGCGGGCGGGCCCGTGCGATACGCTCGGAACAGCGTAAAGGTCATCGTGGATGGGGTTACGGGCGAGGTGACGTTTTATGTGGCGGACGACGGCGATCAGCTGCTCCAGGTGTATCGGCAGGGTTTCCCAACGCTGTTCAAGCCCATCGATGAAATGCCGGCCGGCCTACGTGACCACGTTCGTTATTCGCGTACGATGCTGAGCCTTCAGGCCCGGGTGCTCAACCGATACCATCAGGAGAGCGCTCCCGTGTTCCATGGTCAGCAGGACGTTTGGGAGTTGCCGCAGGAGCTCGCTCAAGGCACGATTCCGGTGCCGTACCGGGCCGACTACGGGATCTATCGTTTGCCTGGAGAGCCGGAGGAGGGCTTCCTCCTCACCTCGGTATTCGTACCCCGCGGTCGTCAGAATCTGACTGCGATCCTGATCGCTCGTAGTGACCCGGATCGGTACGGGGAGTTGGTGCTTTTCGATGTCCGAGTCGAGGATCAGGCTCCGGGCCCCCGCCAGGTAGAGGCACTCATCGAGCAGGACCCGATCATCTCTCAGCAGTTCTCCCTATGGCGGACCGGGGGTAGCCAGGTGTGGACGGGACACCTCCACCTGGTGCCCGTAGGAGGCACCCTGTTGTATCTGGAGCCCGTCTTCTTGGCGGCAGAGGCGGATGCCATTCCCGAGTTACGTCGGTTCGTTGTCAGCGACGGCCGGCGAGTCGCGATGGAGGAGACGCTTCCGGAGGCCATTCAGGCCCTGGCGTCGATGGCCGGAGATGCGCCGCCCAACCTGGAATCCGCGCTCGAGTCGGCGCGGGTGCCACCTCTGGTGGCTGCGGCCGTGTCGCCGCTGGACCGGAGCCAGTGGCCGGCCGAAGCGCTCGCCCTGCTGGAAGAGGCTGAAGCCTCCTTGCGAGCCGGGAATTTTGAAGGCTTTGGTGATGCCCTGGATGAGCTCAAGGTCATGCTTCAGCGGCTCTCGCGGGAGGGTGGCGACTAGTCCCCGGTTCCTTGATTGACCCCTGCAGGGTTGGTAGTTTCATGTCCTTCGCAGGCTCCGCCTCTCGGCGTGCGATGACGTCATTCCCGGAGCCATTCCGATCGGTCGATGCGACTTCGAGCCCGACTAAACACATATGAATATCCACGAGTATCAGGCGAAGGACATCCTGCGTGCCAACGGCATACCGGTGCCTCCCGGCGAGGTGGCGACGACGCCCGACCAGGCCGTCCAAATCGCCGAGAAGTATGGTGGCATCGTCGTAGTCAAGGCACAGGTCCACTCCGGAGGACGGGGCAAGGCGGGAGGCGTGAAGCTGGCCAAGACTCCCGAAGAGGTGAGGGAACACGCCGAGAGCATCCTCGGGATGACCATCTCCGAACTCACCGTGGAGAAGGTGTTGATCACCCCGGCGGAGGACATCGACACGGAGGCCTATGTAGGTGTGTTGATCGATCGCGTATCTCAGGCTGCCACGTTCATGGTCTCGTCCGAGGGAGGGATCGACATCGAAGAGGTGGCGCATACGAATCCAGACGCCATCCGTAAGCTCACGGTGGATCCCCGTTACGGACTCATGGGACACCAGGCTTTCTGGCTGGCCAATGCGCTCTATGACGATCCGTCATTGATCAAGCAGGCGTCCAAGATCATCCGGCAGCTGTACGCCGCGTTCACCTCGAGCGGTGCCTCGATGTTAGAGATCAATCCGTTGATTACCACCACCGCCGGCGAAGTGAAGGCCATCGACGCGAAGATGAGCATCGACGACAGTGAGCTCTTCCGGCAGCCCGAGATCGCGGGGTACAGGGACCTTTCGGCTGAACCGTGGGCGGAGACGAAGGCTCGCGAAGCGAATCTCAGCTACGTAAAGCTCGACGGGAATGTCGGTTGCTGCGTGAACGGTGCCGGGCTCGCCATGGCTACCATGGATCTGGTGAAGTACTACGGCGGAGAGCCGGCGAACTTCCTGGACATTGGAGGATCGTCCAATCCCGAGAAGGTCGTAGCCGCTATCGAGATCATCACCTCGGATCCCAACGTGAAAGTGATTCTCTTCAATATCTTCGGAGGGATCACTCGCTGCGACGACGTGGCCAGGGGTATCGTCGAGGCTACTCGGCGCATCGACATCAAACCCCCGATCGTGATCCGCCTCACGGGGACCAATGAAAAAGAGGGACTCGAGATTCTGGCAGATGCAGGGTTTTCGGCGTTCACCGCCATGGACGACGTGGTCGAGCGTGCGGTCCAAATGGCCGCACAAGCTTGACGACGAACACAACCAAGACGAGTTAACGAGACGATAGATGGCAATTCTTGTCGACGAAAACACGAAGCTGATCGTCCAAGGCATCACGGGCAGGGACGGCTCATTCCATACCGCTCAGATGATCGAGTACGGGACGGACGTGGTAGCCGGGGTCACACCGGGGAAGGGGGGGCAATCGTTCGAGGGCCCCGACGGGACCTCCGTTCCGATCTTCAACTCCATGGATCGTGCCGTGGCCGAGACAGGGGGCAACGCTTCGATCGTGTACGTCCCCCCAGCGTTCGCGGCCGGAGCCATTGAAGAGGCAGCCGACTCAGGCGTGGAGTTGGTCGTGGCGATCACGGAAGGGGTGCCGGTTCTGGATATGGCACGTGCCCACGTGTTTGCGCGAGATCGGGGCACCCGAGTCCTGGGTCCGAACTGTCCCGGCGTAATCTCGCCCGGTAAGGCAAAGGTCGGGATCATCCCCGCGCAGCTCGTGACGCCGGGACCCGTGGGCGTGATTTCCCGCTCCGGCACACTTACCTATGAGGCGGTGATTCATCTGACCAACGCCGGTATCGGACAGACCACATGCGTCGGCATCGGGGGAGATCCGCTCATCGGTACCAATTTCGTGGACGCGCTCGAAGCCTTCGCCGCCGATGCGGAAACACAGGCTATCGTGATGATCGGAGAGATTGGCGGCACGGACGAGCAGGAAGCGGCGACATGGGTGAGGGACAACCTCGAGATTCCGGTGGTGGGCTTCATCGCCGGCCAGACCGCTCCTCCAGGTCGACGCATGGGTCACGCCGGTGCAATCATCAGCGGTTCCGCCGGAACAGCCGAGGAAAAGACGAAGGCCTTTGAAGACAACGGGATCCGCGTGGCACAACGCCCCGTGGACATCGTGGGACTGATCCAGGACGCTTTAGGCGTCCTGGCCGATTGAGTCCGAACCCGGCACGCACATGAAGTTCATCGACCTGCTCGGCGACCATGGGATCTTGATCCCGTTGGACGCCTCGGACCTGAAAGCGGCCCTCACGGCCGCCCTCGACGTCGTAGAGGGCTTGAGCGTCGATAAGGCGGCACGTATCGCGACTGACCTCGCGACCCGATCCGCAGGGGACGTGGCGCGAGTCCACGAGCAGATCGTGGTAGTGCTAGCTCAGGAAGACGCTCTCGAGTCGGTGACGGCGGTGCTCGGCGTGTCACCCAAGCCCTTCGAGGTAGGTGACGGCGGAGATGACGGGCCGAACACGGCACGGGTTCTGATCTTGTTGGTGACGCCGCGTCGGTTTGCCACACTGAAGCACCAAATGTTGCCGGCGCTGGTCCGATTCTTCCGCGAAGAGGAGAGGGTGGGGCCACTCGTAGCCGCACAGTCCGTGGACGCGGTGAAGGGCCTCAAGGGCCTCATGGAGGTCGAGCTCCACGAACGGCTCCTGGTGGAGGACGTTCTTTCGCCCCTCCAGTATCGCGTTTATCCGAACACTCCCTACACTGAAGTGGTCGATCTGATGGTGCGGCGCGGCTTGAAGTCGGTGCCGGTTGTCGGGGAGGACTACGAGTTCCTGGGTATCGTTACGACGGGCGATGCCATGAAACACGTGGTCGCCAGGACCCAAACGGAGGAGGCCGGAGATCTACAGGACAGGACGCCTCCGGAAGAGGCTACCGCCCGCGAGATCATGACGCGGAGCGTGATGTGCGTCTCCGAGGACCAGAGTCTGATGGAGGCTGCCTTCATCATGGTAAACCGGGACGTCGAAGAACTCCCGGTGATCCGTGAGGGAGAGATGGTCGGCTTCCTCACTCGAGGAGAAGTCCTGCGGTTACTATTCGGGCCCGCAGAGAGTTGAAACGAGATTACCCAGAGGAATGAGGCTATATGAGCTTGACGCTCGCAATCATCAAGCCGGACGCAGTAGAATCCGGCCTGGCAGGAAAGGTATTAGCGCACTTGCAGGACGCCGGTTTCAACGTCCGCGCACTGAAGATGACGCGCCTGGGACCCGGCCAAGCGGGTGCGTTCTACGAGGTCCACCGCGAGCGACCGTTCTATGATTCGCTCGTGGACTTCATGACCTCGGGCCCGGTCATTCCCATGATCCTCGAAGCTGACGATTCCGTGACGAAGCTCCGGGACGTCATCGGTGCCACGGATCCCGCGGAAGCGGCCGAAGGGACCGTCCGGAAACTGTTTGCGGAATCGAAGGGGAGAAACGTGATCCACGCGTCCGATTCCGATGAGAACGCCGCAACCGAGATCGCTTTTTTCTTCTCACGCCACGAGCGCCTCGGCCTCTAGAGCCGTTGCAGCGCTGGTCCGCGGAGCGGCCCGACGGGGCTTTTTCCGCGTTGACTCGCCCATAGGGTTGGGGTAATTTTTTCGTCTATGCTCAGAGTCGACCTGGGTCGCCTGGAACGGAAGCAATCGCTCCAGGTAGAGGGATTCCTAGAGCCGGATCATCATTCCTTCGAAGGGTGCGGATTCGTACTTGAGAACCCCATCCACGTGGTGCTGTCGGCCTCGTGGGCGGGTTCGGGTGAAGTCGTTTTACGAGGGACCCTCGAGGGCTCCGTCGTGCAGAGTTGCCGACGCTGCCTCGAACCGGTCGAGCGGGCGGTGAATAGTGACATCACCATGGTCTTCGCCTCTTCTGAGCTGCTGTACGACGACGACGACGAAACGCGCCGCATCGAGCGGGGCGAGCGTGAGATCGACGTGGGGTCGCATGTTCGCGACGAGTTGATTCTGTTGGTGCCGAGGTACGTGGAGTGCCGCACGGACTGCATGGGCTTGTGCGCGGGATGCGGGGCGAACCTGAACGAGGCAGAATGCCAGTGCTCGACGGAGGGCATGGATCCGAGATGGGATGCCCTTCGAGCACTCAAGAACGAGTGAGTTGAGAGATGGCTGTTCCAAAGAAAAAGATCTCGAAGCAGCGCAAGCGTAAGCGCCGTACCCATTACAAAGCGGAGCCAGTGGTGACGAACACCTGCTCGCGCTGCGGGGATCCCAAGGTCCCACACCGGGTGTGCCCGAGTTGCGGGTACTACGGGGGTGAGCAGGTGATCGAGCCGGATCTGGACTGATCCCCCAGCGACGAAATCGATAGAGGTGCGGATCGCTCTGGATGCCATGGGCACCGACGAGGCGCCGGCCGTTGAGGTCGCCGGGGCCGTCAGTGCTCTCCAGGATCCCGAATCTGACTTCGAAATTCTCCTGGTCGGAGATCGCGATACGCTAGAGGCCGAGTTGGAGCTTCATCAGGATTTTCCCGAGGACCGCCTGACCATCGTCCACGCCCCGGACCGGGTCCTGCCGGGCGAACCGCCGTCAACCGTCCTCCGCCGCAAGCCCGAATCTTCCATCGCCATCGGCGTAGGCCTCCATAAGCGTGGAGAAGCCGACGCCTTTATCAGCGCCGGATCGACAGGTGCGGTCATGGCGGCGTCCCTCATCCTCCTCCGCCCTTTACGAGGTGTGGATCGCCCGGCTATCGGCACCATCATTCCTACGGCCAAGGGACCGCTACTTCTGCTGGACGCCGGTGCCAACGTAGACTGTAAGCCGCACCAGCTGATCCAGTTCGCGCACTTGGGAAAGGTCTACGCCCAGGATCTCATGGACATCGCCAGCCCGCGAGTCGGTCTTCTGAACATCGGCGAAGAGCCGAAGAAGGGTGATGAGTTGGCCGTCGCGACGTATCGCGGCCTTGCAGAGAGCGGTCTCAACTTTGTCGGCAACATCGAAGGCCGTGGGATCGTCGAGGGGGCCTGCGATGTCTTGGTGTGCGACGGATTTGTCGGAAACGTGCTCCTCAAGTTCTACGAGTCCGTGTCGAGCTTCATCGTGAGCCTTCTCACGAACGCCCTCGGAGAGATCCAGGCGAACCACAACCTGGACGAAGTGTTCCGTCTGCTCGACTATACCGAAACGGGTGGCGCGCCCCTCCTCGGCGTCAACGGGATTCCGATCATCTGCCACGGAGGATCTCCACCCAAGGCGATTCGAAATGCCATCGGCGTGGCGGACAGGGCCGCAAAAGCCTCGATGGTGTCTCACTTCGAGAAGGAGTTCACGATGTCGGTCGTGGAAGGCGGCAAGGTTTGAAGACGCCGAAGTCCCTGGTTGAGATCGTTTCGACCGGGCGCTACCTGCCGGAGCGTGTCCTCACCAACAAGGATCTCGAGGGCATAGTGGATACCACAGACGAGTGGATCACCGAACGCACAGGCATCAAGGAGCGGCGCATTGCCGGCGAGGAGGTCAGCGTTGCCAGCATGGGTGATCGGGCGGCTCGTATGGCCATGAAACGGGCAGGAGTCGAATCGGGAGAAATCGATATTTTGATCCTATCGACGGCCACGCCTGACCGGCTGCTCCCGTCCACGGCCTGCGACATCCAGGCGTTGCTTGGCGCCGATAACGCGGTGGCGTTCGATATTTCCGCGGCTTGCTCCGGTTGGCTATACGGCCTCACTCTGGCAGAGGGTTATCTGACCGCCGGTCGTGGGGAAATCGCACTCGTGGTAGCGGCCGAGAAGATGAGCTCCATCGTCGACTGGTCCGATCGTGCCACCTGCGTGCTGTTCGGAGACGGGGCTGGGGCCGCCGTGGTCCGGAGGTCGGACGGAGTAAGAGGCATTCTGGGCACCCATCACGGTTCGGACGGCAACCTGGCCGCACTCCTCTATCGTCCCGGAGGGGGGAACTTGATGCCGATGGACGCCGACGTGCTCGAGAACCGTGATCATCTGGTGAAGATGGCGGGCCGTGAGGTGTTCAAGAATGCCGTGCGATCCATGGCCGAAGCAGCCAACCTGGCCCTCAAGCAGTCGGGACTCACCTCGGACGATGTCGACCTGATGATCCCACACCAGGCCAACAACCGAATCATCGAGGCGACAGCGCGATACTCTGGCATTCCCATGGAAAAGGTCTACGTCAACGTAGACCGCTACGGAAACATGAGCTCGGCTACGATTCCGATTGCCATGGACGAGGCCGTGGAACAAGGTAGGTTGCTCCCCGACATGAATGTCCTGACCGTGGCCTTCGGAGCCGGCCTCACCTGGGGTGCCCTGGCGCTCCGCTGGTAGATGCCGCCGCGAACCTGAGAGCGCTCCCGCACCATGTCCCTAGCACTACTATTCCCCGGACAGGGGTCCCAACACGTGGGGATGGGCGGAGCACTGGCCCAGGCCTATCCCGTGGCCGCCCAAACTTTTGAAGAGGCCGACGACGTTCTGGGCTTCGGCGTCTCCCGGCTGTGCTGGGAAGGCCCGGAAGAGGAACTGGTTCTCACCAAGAACGCCCAGCCTGCCATGCTTACACACTCGACCGCCGTATGCCGCGTCGTCGCCGATCGCCTGGGTGACGTCGCCATGGCGGCGGGTCACTCGCTAGGAGAGTTTTCAGCCCACGTCGCCGCAGGCACACTCAGCTTCGCCGACGGGCTACGCACGGTACGTCTGAGGGGTGAACTCATGTACTCGGCCGGACAAGATCGCCCGGGTACCATGGCCGCCATCTTGGGACTGGATGATGACGTTCTTGTGGCGATTTGTAAGAAAGCCAGCGCGGAGGCGGGGATCTGCGTTCCGGCTAATTTCAATTCCCGGGGCCAGATCGTGATCAGTGGAGACCTAGCCGGAATCGAGTGCGCCATGGAATTGGCAGTCGATAAAGGCGCAAAGAGAGTCGTTCAACTGAGTGTGTCGGGTGCCTTCCACTCACCGCTGATGAAGCCGGCCGAGGACGGTCTGCGGCAGCACCTGGAAGAAACCGAATTGGAAGACCCGCGCTACCCGGTGGTAGCGAACGTGACGGCCGAACCGGTGGCATCCGCGACCGGAGCCAGAGACCTTCTCATACGCCAACTGACCTCGCCCGTCCGATGGTCCGCATCGGTGGGGCACATGGTGGAGTGCGGGGTAGACGGATTTCTCGAGCTCGGACCGGGCTCCGTGCTGCGAGGGTTGAACCGACGAAACGCCAAGGGAATCTCCTGTAGCTCCCTCGGAGAGCCCGATGACTTGGACAACTGGGAAGGTCGGGAAGCTTGAACATGAGCGAGTTGAGTGGACAGGTAGCTCTGGTGACCGGTGGGTCTCGCGGCATCGGTCTGGCGGTGTCGGCGGAGCTGGCTCGAGCTGGATGCACCGTTGCGGTGATCGGTCGAAATGAAGAGGCGGCCAAGGCGGCCGCGGCTGGCCTGGACGGTGAAGGCCATCGGGCCTACGGATGCGACGTGAGCGACTCTGAAGGCGTGGCCACGGTCGTGAACCAGGTCACGGAAGATCTCGGTGCCGTCGACATTCTCGTGAACAACGCCGGCATCACTCGCGACAATCTCTTTATCAGAATGAAGGAAGACGAGTGGGACGATGTCGTCGCGGTGAACCTCAAGGGCGCCTTCAACATGACAAAGGCTCTCGCCCGGTCCATGATGAAGCGGCGGGGTGGCGTGATCCTCAACATCACGTCGGTAGTCGGCATTACCGGAAACGCCGGCCAGGCCAACTACGCGGCGTCCAAGGCGGGGCTGATCGGCTTTACCAAGAGCATTGCCAAAGAGCTGGCTTCCAGGGCGGTGCGATGCAACGCCATTGCCCCGGGTTTCATCACGACCGACATGACAGCCGAGCTTCCCGAGGCGACCGTGGAACAGCTCTATTCCATGATCCCTCTGGGTCACTTGGGCGAGCCGTCCGACGTGGCCGGACTCGTGCGCTTTCTCGCCGGACCTGCTGCCCGCTACATTACCGGCCAGGTCATTTCGGTGGACGGCGGGATGGCGATGTGAGATAGACCTACCCCCGAGAATTCATCGTTACCGATAGCAGCAAGAAATCACCCGTATGGAGGTACCATGGCTGACAACACGGCATCGAAGGTCAAAGAAATCATCATCAACGAGCTGGGCGTCAACCCGGAAAAGGTCACAGGAGAGGCGTCGTTCGTGGATGACCTCGGAGCCGATTCCCTGGACACGGTTGAGCTCGTGATGGCCTTCGAAGAAGAGTTCACCATCGACATCCCCGACGAAGACGCGGAGCAGATGAGGACCGTTGGGGACGCCGTCGCTTATATCGAGAAGCATTCTGAGTAGTCACTCCCGCATGCTTCGGCTGGGCACTCCATCATGACACCACCCACCGAGGGCCGGAGAGTCGTTATCACTGGCCTCGGTGCGGTCACGCCTCTGGGCAACGATGTGGGGTCCACGTGGGATGCCCTCTTGGCCGGCAAGAGCGGGGGCGCCCCGATCACGCGATTCGAGACCACCGACGAATTCCCGACTCGATTCGCCTGTGAGGTAAAGGACTTCGATGCGTCCCACCTCCTGGAGCCGAAGGAGGTTCGACGCTTCGACCGCTTCGCCCAATTTGGAATCGTCGTGGCCGACGAGGCTATGAAGTGGGCGGGACTGGACATCGAGGCAGACGGTATCCAGCCCGAGCGTTTCGGCGTGATCTTCGGCAGCGGAATCGGTGGCATATCCACGCTTGAAGCTCAGCACGACATCATCAGGGAGAAGGGCCCGAAATGGGTGAGCCCGTTCTTTATTCCGATGTTCATACCCGACATTGCCGCCGGCCTCATTTCCATTCGATACGGGGCCAAGGGCGCGAACTACGCGACGGTTTCGGCATGTGCCTCGAGCGCACACGCGATCGGTGATGCCACCAGGTTCATACAGCGGGGCGACGCGGACGTGATGATCGCGGGTGGCGCCGAGGCCACGCTCACTCCCCTGGCGGTGTCCGGGTTCGCCAACATGAAGGCGTTATCAACCCGCAACGACGACCCGGAGGGCGCTTCTCGACCTTTTGATGCCGGGCGGGACGGTTTCGTGATCGGCGAGGGCGCCGGATGTGTGCTCCTCGAAGCACTCGAGACCGCGGTGGGCAGGGGCGCGTCCATTGTGGCTGAGGTTGTCGGGTATGGTGTGTCCGCAGATGCCTACCACATAACCATGCCCGCTCCGGAGGGGGCAGGGGCTCAGTATGCCATGCGCATGGCTCTCGAGGACGCCGGTCTGGAACCATCGGACGTGGACTATATCAACGCCCACGGAACGTCGACTCTGGCCAATGATCGGAACGAAACGGCAGCCATCAAAGAGGTGCTGGGCGCCGCCGCGTACTCCGTCGTCGTGAGCTCGACCAAGTCCATGACGGGGCACCTTCTCGGAGCGGCCGGTGGCGTGGAAGCGGTGATCTGCGCCCTCGTGTGCCAGCATAATCTGATCCCGCCGACCATCAACTACTCCGATCCGGACCCGGACTGCGATCTCGACTACGCCCAACATGGGGTCGTGGAACGAGACGTGTCCGTGGCCCTCTCCAACTCGTTCGGATTCGGAGGACACAACGTCTGCCTGGCCATCCGGGCCTGGAACGGGGAGTAGACCCACCCGCAGTTGGTAGATCGGACGGAAACGCCATGAGGATCGGGTTCGGATACGACTCGCACCGCTTCGACTCGACTCGTCCGTTGATGTTGGGTGGAGTCGAAATTCCGGAGCACCCCGGGCTGGCCGGCCATTCCGATGGTGACGCCGTGGCCCACGCGATCGTGGACGCGCTCCTGGGAGCGGCGGCGGCCGCTGATGTGGGACGCCTTTTCCCTCCGGGTGATGCACAGTGGAAGGATGTCGATTCCATGGACCTTCTGGCCCGAGCCGTCGTGGTTGTCGAAGAACTCGGTTATCTCGTCTCCAATGTGGACGTCACGGTCATCTGCGAGCATCCCAAGATGTCCGATCACTCGGACTCGATGCGACAACGACTCGGGCAGGTGCTCGGGCTTGGGACCGACGCCGTCTCGATCAAGGGTAAGACCGACGAAGGCATGGGATGGATCGGGTCCGGCGAGGGACTGGCGGTCCACGCAGTGGCTCTGCTCACCACCGCCGAGGAGAACTCCCCGCCGACGCATGACCCTCGCGCCTCCTGAGACGACCCCCGGTACTCCTTCAACAGCCTTCTGAGCATCTTTGATCAAGTGGACCAGATCCTAGGCCTCCTGAGCGAAAGTTCTCCCCTTCTCATCTATGTGCTGCTCGGGGTCGGGGCCGCCATCGAAAACATCATTCCCCCTATTCCGGCGGACACCTTCGTTCTCCTGGGGGGATTCCTCGCCGCCCGGGGCCACGCCAGTGAAGGCGTAGTGTTCTTGGTGACCTGGACCTCCAACGTGCTCTCCGCCCTGGCGGTGTATGCCGCCGGATACCGGTACGGTTCTTCGTTCTTTCGGACACGCCTCGGGCGTTACGTGCTCGATCCCGACCAGCTGCAGACGTTGCGCCGGTTCTATCGACGCTGGGGGACCAAGGCCATCTTCTACACGCGTTTCCTGCCCGGCCTGAGAGCCGTCGTGCCGGTCTTTGCAGGTGTGTCGCATCAGAAGCCACTGCTTGTGGCGTTTCCCATCATGACAGCCTCGGCCATCTGGTATGGTGTCATCGTGTGGGCAGGGGCCTTTGCGGGTCACAATCTCGAACGAGTCCTGGCGCTGCAGTCCCGCGTGAACCTGACTCTAGCGGCCATCGCGATCCTCTTGGTCGGGCCGGTCGCCTTGTGGTGGTTCCGATCCCGAAAGAGACGGGGCCGCGAGGCCACCCCGGATGCGGACGTCGCCGCATCCCGCGGACGGGAAGAAGACTGACCTTGGATCCAGGCGGTGCCTTCCGAGTCGAGCAGTACCTAGACCACCTCAACTTCGAGCGAGGGCTGTCTCCACGAACGGTAGACGCGTACCGACGAGATCTCCTCCGGTTCGTGGAGTTCGTGGGCGAAGAGGGGCGGAGCAGTCCGGAGAATGTCATGCCCTCCGACGTTCGCAGCTACATGTTGCACCTCAGTGGGTTGGGTCTGGCTCCCACCTCTGTACGCCGGGCGCAGTCGGCTCTTCGCACCTACTTCAGATTCCTGGTCGAGGAAGGGGTCTCGGACCAGGACCCCACAGAAGGGCTCGAGAGCCCGAGGGTGGGTCGTCCGCTGCCCGATGTTCTCAACTCGCGCGAAATTCTGGGGCTCCTGGAGGCGCCCCGTCTCGACTCTCCTGTCTACTGGCGGGACAAGGCCATCCTCGAGGTGCTGTATGCTACAGGCGTGCGTGTTTCGGAGCTCATCGGCCTGAAGATCACCAACGTCGATCTCGATCTCGGACTTTGCACCGTATGGGGAAAGGGGGCCAAGGAGCGCATCGTGCCGTTGGGAGGGCCGGCTCGGGTGGCCCTGCACCGTTTTCTACAGGACGTGCGGCCAGAGCTGGACCGGGGATCGAGTGGCGGTCACGTGTTCCTAAACAGGAAGGGTGGGCCACTCTCTCGAACGGCGATCTGGAATCTTGTGCGAGAGGCGGCGCGCGCCGCAGGCCTCAGCAAAAAGGTCTCCCCGCACACCCTGCGCCACACCTTCGCGACCCATCTTCTGGAGGGGGGTGCCGACCTTGTGGCGGTGCAGGAGCTACTAGGTCACGCCGACATCTCGACCACTCAGATCTACACACATGTGGATCGAGAATACCTACGGGGTGTGCACAAGAAATATCATCCCAGGTCCTGACCGCACATCACCGTCGCACCGTCTACCGGCTCCGCGAGTCTTCCTCGTCCTTGTCCCCCTTCAGGCCGGCTGCGGCCGTGAAGAGCTCGGACTGCGTGCTGGCGTCACCCAGGAGTCGAATGGCTTCGGCGAGCACTGGATCGCGCTCAGAGCGAATCTCCATGGAGCGACCCATCTGCTCCATGCGCTCGGCGACGCGTGCGGATACGCGCCACTCCAGGTAGTCACCGATCACCTGACTTTCGACGTATCGTGCTTCTACGCCTTCTTCCGAGAGTGCGTCGAGGAACGCCTCGAAATCACTCGGATCGACTCCGGGCGCCTCGCCGGTGTTGCGGCGGGAGTCGGCCTGGGAGAACGCAAATTCCTCGATGCGTAACACGAGGGGAACTTGATCCCGGGCCGCCTGAGACAGAAACTCCCGCTCGATCAGGGTCAGAGTGTCGTTGGCGATCTCGAGATCGGGAAAAATTCCGCCGCCCGCCACCAGGTTACGACCAGACTTGGTCGTAACCACAGGAAACGTATCCGGATCCTCGGGAAGGGGCCGCCCCTGTGCCGTCCTGGGCCGGTGAAGAGATCGCCCCAACGGCGTGAACCACTCGCCGGTGGTAAGGCGCAAGTGCCGCGTTTCCGTCAGGCGAAACACATTCTGGAATATGCCCTTGCCGAATGTTCGCTCACCGATCACGAGGGCCCGATCGTGATCCTGGAGCGCCCCCGCTACGATTTCTGCCGCGGAGGCGGAGTAGCGATCGACGAGCACGATGACCGGCTTGTTCGGAAACATGTCCGGCATCCGAGCATCCCAGGTCTCGTCCTGATTGCGGCCGGCCTCACCGGGAACACGGCTCTCTGCGCTGGCGAGCCGAAGGCCCCGGTCGAGGAACAGGTCGCCGATCATCAGCGACTCGTCCAGATACCCGCCCGGATTGCCCCTCAGGTCGAGGATCACTCCCTTGGCCGAACGGAACTTCACCAGGGCAGAATCCACTTCCTGAGACGCCGCACGAGCCACCCGGTCGAGCCCGATGTACCCCACTTCGTCACCGACAATACCGGACACCACGGCCGAGACGTGTACGCTGTCTCGCCGAATGGTGGGGTTCAGGGCGGCCATGAGGCCCTCCCTGGCGATCGCGAGCCTTACGGGCGTGCCCACCGGGCCGCGGATGGAGTCCGAGGCCTGCCCGGTGCTCCAGCCTTCGGTGCTCTGATCGTTCACCCCGATGATCAGGTCTCCGACCTGGATGCCGGACCGTTCCGCCGGCGTTCCCCTGAAGACCGCAGTGATGGTGATGGCTTCATTGAGATTCGTGATCTGTACACCGATGCCGGCGTAGTTCCCGGTGTTGTCTTCCTGGAACTGATCGAACTGCTCCGGGGTGAAGACCTGGGCGTACGGGTCGGCCAGCTCACGAATCAGGCCTTCCACGGCCCGGTCCCACAGAGCCGAGTCGCCCACAGCCTGCAGCCCGTAGTCACGAATGGCCTGGAAGGCACCCAGGAACGTCTGAGCCCCACTGGAGACGGATGGCAGCGCATTGTCTCGCACCGACCCATTGGTTCCGGCGGTTTGGCCGGCTACGGGCGCGACTACGAGAACGGCCGACAGCAGGCCGATGAGCGTCTTCCGAGTCATCAATTCTCTCTCAGTGGATGCGATGTATTCGGGCCGGGTTTCTAACCCCAAGCCGTAGGCCCGCGTTCCCTCTTGAAGATAGGGCTACGACTTAGACGCCGGACTCCTTACTTTTGCCAAAACACCTTTCCCCGTCGACGTCCTGGGAGACGCCGCCGATGACACGACCGAACCAACGAACCCACCTCAGGGTGGGGCTGGCCCAACTCAAGCCGAAGAAGGCGGCCGTCGAGGCCAATCTGGCCGGCATCCGTCGGGTTATGGACTCCCACGCCGGTGCGGTCGATGTGCTTGTATTTCCCGAGGCCGCCTTGAGTGGTTACTTCCTCGAGGGGGGGGTGGCGGAGGCCGCACGGTCTGCCGGCGAGGTAGCCGAGGGCCTCGGTGACGCGAGTCCGGACGCTGCGGACGTGGTTCTCGGGTTCTACGAGAGACACAACCGAAAGCTCTACAACAGCGTAGCGTACTTCACCCCTGGCAAGGCCGGTTACGAACCGGTGCATGTCCATCGCAAGATGTTCGTACCCACCTACGGCGTGTTCGACGAGGCTCGCTTTGTCGAAGCCGGACGGGATGTACGCGCTTTCGATACCCGGCTCGGGCGGGTGGGCATGCTGGTTTGCGAGGAAATGTGGCACTCGTTACCGACGGCGATTCTCGCACTGGGTGGCGCGGAGCTGATCATCGGCGTCAGCGCCTCGCCCGCCCGAGATTTCACGCCCAGCCGCGAGGGACGACCAGACAACCTTCGGCGATGGGACGCCCTGGCCCCGGCCATCGCCCTCGAGCACGGCGTGTTTGTGGTCGTGAGTCAGCTCGTGGGATCAGAAGGCGGAAAGGTTTTTCCGGGAGGATCTCTGGCGGTGGGACCGGAGGGCGAAGTGTTGGCGCGAGGACCGCTTCTGGAGGAGGGCGTCACCGTGGCGTCCCTCGAGTCGGCGGCGATTGACCGAGCCCGAGTGAAGTCGCCTTTACTGGCGGACCTCGAACACGCGTTGCCGCATCTTCAGAGGGCCCTCGGCCGTTCTCAAGAACCCGAAGTGACCATCGGAGAGGCTGCAGAGGAACCTGTTGGAGCCCCGGTGGGAGAGGCTCCAGCACTGGAACACTCCGGGATTGCGGCGCACCCGCCTGTCAGCCCAGACGACACGTCTGTGCTCGATCTCGACGTGGCGCTCGTGGAGCGAGTGCTCATCGAGTTTGTTCGCGAGGAAGTCGTCCGCCACCGGGGATTCGAGAAGGTCGTCATCGGACTCTCCGGGGGAGTGGACTCCGCCGTCTCCCTTTCTCTTGCAGTGCGGGCGCTCGGAGCGGAGAACGTGGTGGGATTTCGGTTGCCCTACGCCACCTCGAGCCAGGAGAGCCTGGATCACGCGGCCCTCATGCTCGAGACCGTGGGGGCGGAGGGTCGCACCATCGAGATCACAGGTACGGTGGACGCCTACGTGGACGAGTACGAACCCGCCGTTTCGCCCCTTCGGAGGGGGAACCTGGCGGCCCGTATCCGGTCGGTCATCCTCTTCGACCAGTCGGCCAAGCTACAGGCGCTGCCCTTGGGTACGGGCAACAAGTCGGAGCGGCTGCTGGGCTACTACACCTGGCACGCCGACGATTCACCCCCCATCAACCCGCTGGGTGATCTGTTCAAGACTCAGGTCTGGGCCCTGGCGCGTCATCTCGGTGTGCCCGACGTCATCGTCGACAAGCCGGCCTCCGCCGATCTGGTTCGAGGTGTACACGACGAGGACGAGTTGGGCATTTCCTACCATCGTGCGGACCCGATTCTGCACTGGCTACTCAAGGGATACCGCCCTGACGAACTGAAGAAGCACGGGTTCGTCGAGGAGGATGTCGACCGGGTATGGCAGCTCCTCTCGTCGACCCACTGGAAGAGGGAGTTGCCGACGGTGGCGATGCTCTCCTCCAGCGCCATCGGTGAGTTCTACCTCCGGCCGGTGGACTACTAGAGGCCCAGGGCGGCTCAGGTAGGGCTCAGGCTCCGATCACCTTTCGCCGCAGGTTTTCCAGAACGGGCAGGGGAGTCAGCTCACCGTCGATGATGGACGCCAACTCCTCCTCCTCGAGCCAGTGAGCCTCCAACTCCGACAACTCGAGCTCCAGAAGACGCTGCTCTATCGCCTCGTTGGCAGCGATTTCGAGCGCGATGGCTCCGGTCCTCTGCAAGTCACCCAACCGACGTCCCTCTTTGATCACGATACGCGTCAGGTCGTGAGGGCTCCCTGCCTCCTGAATCAGCCGAGTGGCGGAACGCACGCGGCTCTCGGTGGCCCCCGCATGGTGATGGTACGCCAATAGGCGCCTGGTGGTGTGCTCGCCTTCTCTACCCTCGAGTCGGAGGCCTCCTTCGCGAAGATCTCCACAGACCGGACAGCGCTGAGTCACCGCGAGCGAATCTCCAGGATCGCCGCCGGAGGTCAGGATCAGGTGCCTCCGGTCCCGAAACGCCAGCGAGCGGAACTGGTGTCCGCAGTGTGCACAGGAGTGCCGACCGCGCCACGCATTGCTTCCGAAACGAAGCCAGCGAGCGGCCTCGGCGACCTTGTCTGGTGCGTTTTCCCAAAGGAACCAGGCACCCAGCCATCCGATGCCCCCCGTAGCCCAACCGCCGGCGATGGCCGCCCCGGCCGCTGCCGTACCCATGAACATGAGCTTCTTATGCGTGGTGGCGCGCTCGGTAAGCTCTCTGCCGTACCGCCACCACGCTTCTTCGGTAAGATTGGCGCGACCCACGCGGACCACATCGAGGTTTCCGGATCGGAGCAGCGCTACGTTGTCGGTTTGGGAGAGAAGTCGGGAGCGGTCGGTCACCACCTTCTCGAGTTCTTCGAGGGCCTCCCAGCGGTCTTCGATAGGAGCCAGGGACCAACGTTTGCAGGACTTACAGACGGCCCAGAGACGTCCCCGCTCGGGGTCGTACGCCACCCGTGTGGATGTGGGGAAGTGCTCTAACTCCTCATTCGCGGGAAAGGGCGTGTGACAGACCAGACAGTGGGTGAACAGATGAGGGCTCCGTAGACCGAAGTGAGGGGTATCGTCGATACACCGATCGCCGTACCCAGGTTACGGGTCTACCGGCCACTCTCTTCTGAAACAGGCGAACGCTCATGCTCCTGGTTCTCGACAACTACGACTCCTTCACCTTCAACCTGGTCCAATACCTTGGGGAGCTCGGAGCCGATGTCGTCGTGGTTCGAAACGACGAACGGTCGGTCGAGGAGATCATCCACCTCGCTCCGGATCGTGTGGTGGTATCCCCGGGTCCCTGCACCCCACAGGAGGCTGGGGTGAGCATCGAGTTGTTTCGTTCCCTGGGGTCGTCCACTCCCATGCTCGGAGTTTGCCTCGGCCACCAGGCCCTGGGAGAAGCGTTCGGCGGACGTACCGTCCGGGCCGAGCGGGTCATGCACGGTAAGACGGCGCCGGTCAGGCACACAGGTGAAGGAATCTTCACCGACATCCCCTCTCCCTTTGTCGTGGCCAGATATCACTCGCTCGTAACGGACGTCGTCGCTCTACCCGACACACTCACGCCCGTGGCCTGGAGCGGCGTCGACGAGGGTGATTCATCTGAAATTCAAGCTATTCGGCACCGAGAGCACCCGCTCTGGGGAGTCCAGTTCCATCCAGAGTCGCTGTTCTCAGAACACGGCAAGACACTACTAGCCAACTTCTTGGCGCTCTAGAACCCTCTCTGCCAACGTACGTGAGACACGGAGCACGCAAAGAATTAGAGTAGGGCGAAGGCAGAGAAAACGAACATGTTGGGACTGCGAGAGAGAATGGCAGAGAATGGTAGTGCCCCTGGAACCGGGGAGGCCAAGCGAAGCGCGGCAGCTCCTGCGGACCCGGAGGTAGTAGATAGGCCGCTACGGCGGCGGTTCAGTCCGTCGTACAAGCTGCGGATCGTCGAAGAAGCGGACCGGTGCACCGAGCCCGGCGAGGTGGGTCAAGTCCTGCGGCGAGAGGGCCTGTACTCGTCGCACCTGACGACGTGGCGCAAGGCGGCGCATAGCGGGTCGCTGAAGGCCCTGTCGAAGAAACGCGGCCGCAAGCCGGAGCGAAATCCGCTGGATGAGAAGGTACGCAAGCTGGAGCGGCGAAACGCACGGCTCGGGAATGAGCTCAGGAAGGCACACCTGATCATCGACGTGCAGGGAAAAGTTGCGGGGCTGCTGGGGATAAGCCTCGACGACGGGACAAACTCTTGAAGGCGGCCGATGAGCTGGCTAAGCACGTCGGTGTAAAACCGGCGTGCGCGGCCCTCGAGGTCTCCCGATCGACGTTGTACCGTCGTCGAGGCCCATCAACCGGGCAACAGCAGCCCCGCCCGACGCCCGCCCGGGCATTGAGCGAGACGGAACGAGGCGAGGTCTTCGACACGCTGTGTTCGGAGCGGTTCGTGGACCGCTCACCCGCCGAGGTGGTGGCCACGCTGCTCGACGAAGAGGTCTACCTGTGCAGCGAACGCACGATGTATCGTGTTCTGGCCTCCGAGGTGCCGGTTCAGGAACGCCGGGCGCAGCGCACCCATCCCGAGTACAAGAAGCCCGAGTTGATGGCCACGGCGCCGAACCAGGTGTGGTCCTGGGATATCACGCGGCTGCTCGGGCCGAAGAAGTGGAGCTATTACTACCTCTACGTCATCATGGACATCTACAGCCGCTACGTCGTGGGCTGGATGGTGGCGGACCGGGAGAACTCGGCCCTGGCCGGCCGGTTGATCCAGCAGAGCTGCCTGAAGCATGGCGTCCAGCCCCGGGTCCTGACCCTGCACTCGGATCGGGGAGCTCCAATGACGAGCCAATGCACCGCTCAACTTCTCGCTGACCTCGGCGTGACCCGCTCGTTGAGCCGGCCTCAGGTGTCGGATGACAACCCGTTTTCCGAGGCTCAGTTCAAAACCTTGAAGTACCATCCCTCGTTTCCCGGACGGTTCGGGGATCAGGGCCAAGCCAAGACGTTCTGTCGATCGTTCTTCCGCTGGTACAATGCCGAGCACCGCCATGGCGGCATCTCGATGCTAACCCCCGAGCAGGTCCACTTCGGGAACGCCGATCAGGTCATTGCCGGCAGGAAATCCGTGCTCCGCGAAGCATGGGCCGCTCATCCCGAACGCTTCGTCAGAGGTGTGCCGAAGCCCAAACCGCTCCCGGAGGCCGTCTTCATCAATCCTCCCATCCCTTCCCTCACCACACAGGACATTGCTCTCTAATTAATCCCGTAGAGTGTCCCATTGTCGTTGACAGGTTCCGGAAGGCTGTTCAGGCCGTTGCCACGTCACCCGGGCTCGGATAACTTAACTGGCGTGATATTTGCATCTTCGGCCTCCGCCTCGTGTCCTGGAAGGGACTCTTGAGCGGCCGCGTACTCGGCATCGTTCCGGCGCGGCTGGCCTCTACCCGCCTCCCCAACAAACCCCTCTATCCTCTTCTCGGGAGACCCCTGATCGAGTGGGTATGGCGGCGCGTGGAATCGATGACGGTGCTGGATCACGCGGTGGTGGCGACCGACAGCCAGGAGGTGGCTGACGTATGTTCAGCTTTCGGGGCGCCGGTGGAATTGACATCCCGCGAACATCCATCCGGAACCGACCGAGTGGCCGAGGTGGCAGAACGGACGGCGTTCGAAGAATACGACGTCGTAGCGAATATTCAGGGGGACGAGCCGCTCCTGCAGGAGCTCCACCTCGAGGCGGCCATCTCACTGGTTAGAGACGACGCGTGGGACATCGGAACGTGTGCCACCCCCCTCATGGACGAGGATGCTCGCAAGGACCCGGCGGCCGTGAAAGTAGCACGGGCAGCCGGAGGGAGGGCGCTCTATTTTTCACGGGCCGCCATCCCCTACGTGCGAGACGGCAAGCCTGAAGCCGAAGATCTGGAAAGGGAGCCGTTCCTGAGACACATCGGGATATACGCCTATTCCAGGAACGCCCTGTCCCGATGGGTGGCCTTGGCTCCGTCGCCCCTCGAGCAGTTGGAACAGCTGGAGCAGTTGAGACCGCTGGAAGCGGGCCTTCGCATCGGCGTGGCTGTGGTGGGTCGGGCTGACCCGGGCGTTGATACGCCGGCGGACGTCGTCCGGATCGAAGAGAGGCTGGCCAGAATCGAAACCCTCAAAGCACGAAATGAGCGATGACGGATACTGACGTGGGGCAAACCAAGTACATCTTCGTGACCGGTGGTGTCGTCTCTTCATTGGGCAAGGGCATCGCCGCCGCTTCCCTGGGACGCATCTTGAAGGAGCGTGGCCTGAGGGTCACCCTTCAGAAGTTCGACCCGTACATCAACGTAGATCCTGGTACGATGTCTCCGTTCCAGCACGGAGAAGTCTACGTGACGGACGACGGGGCCGAGACGGATCTCGATCTGGGGCACTACGAGCGCTTCATCGACGAGTCCCTCTCGCAAGCGAACAACGTCACTACGGGACGCATCTACCAGGACGTCATCGCCAAGGAGCGCAAAGGCGCATACTTGGGATCCACAGTCCAGGTCATTCCCCACATCACGGACGAGATCAAGAGTCGTCTCCGGCTGCTCGCCGACGACCACGATGTGGTGATCACGGAGATCGGCGGGACGGTCGGCGACATCGAGAGCCTGCCCTTTCTCGAGGCCATCCGTCAGTTCCGCCAGGACGAGGGGCGCGAGAACGCGATCTTCATCCATCTGACCCTCATTCCGTATATCGCGGCGGTAGGTGAACTCAAGACCAAACCCACGCAGCACTCCGTGCGGGAGCTCATGCAGATCGGCATCCAACCGGACATTCTCATCTGTCGCTCGGAGCATCCGCTGGACGAGAGCATCAGGAAGAAAATCGCTCGCTTCACCAACGTTGCGCTCGATGGTGTCATCGAAGCCAGAGACGTGAGCACCATCTACGAGGTTCCTCTCGAGCTGCTGCGGCAGAAGCTCGACGACGTGGTTCTCGGCCTGCTCGGCATCGAGGCCCCGCCGACTGATCTCGAAGAGTGGACGACGATGGTGGAGCGGGTCACCAATCCTTCCGCCGGCACCGTGCGAATTGCGGTCGTGGGGAAGTACACCGAGCTTGTGGACGCCTATAAGTCCGTCCAACAGGGACTCGTCCACGGCGGCATCGCCAACGATATGAAGGTCGAAATCGAGTGGGTCTCGGCCGAGCGCTATGCCGCCGGCGACATGCACCACCTCGAGGGCTTCGATGGGCTCCTCATTCCCGGAGGCTTCGGAGAACGCGGCATCCAGGGCATGCTCATGGCCATCGAATGGGCCCGTGAGAACGGGCTTCCGTTCTTCGGAATCTGTCTCGGCCTACAGTGCGCCATCATCGAGTTTGCCCGCAACGTGTGTGGACTCTCTGATGCTCACTCCGTCGAGTTTGCCGAGAATTGCGCAGATCCCGTGATCTGTCTCATGGACTCGCAACTCAACGTCACCACCAAGGGGGGCACCATGCGTCTGGGCAAGTACCCGGCGCACCTCCGTGCCGATTCTCGTGTGCGAGGAATCTACGGAGATGGAGAAATCAGCGAGCGGCACCGGCATAGATACGAGGTCAACAACGAGTACCGTGCAGTCCTCGAGGAAAAGGGACTCATCATGTCCGGCACGTCACCGGACGAGAACCTGGTGGAGATGATCGAGCTCCGAGAGCATCCGTGGTTCGTAGGGTGCCAGTTCCACCCCGAGTTGAAGAGTCGCCCCACCAGGCCGCATCCTCTGTTCGCCTCGTTCATCGAAGCTGCAGCCGCACATCGGAACGGGTCCCACTCGACGGCTCAGGCGGAAGCCGTGGTGGCCGCCGGGGAATGATGCTCGACTCGTTCACCCTCATTTCGGGCCCATGCGCACTCGAGGATGACGATCTCAACGTCGAAATCGCTCGTCGATTGGCGCTCCTGTCGTCGAGTCTGGGAATTCCGGTGGTGTTCAAGGCTTCGTTCGACAAGGCCAATCGTTCCCGACTGGACTCCGAGCGCGGCCCGGGCCTCGAAGCGGGACTGGAGCTCCTGCGGCGGGTCAAGGACGAGACCGGGCTGCCGACCCTCACCGACATCCACGAGGCGAGCCAAGCCGCGTCGGTGGCTCAGGTGGTCGACGTTCTGCAGATCCCGGCGTTCCTCTGCCGTCAGACCGATCTCCTCACTGCCGCAGGTGCTACGGGCAAGGTGGTCAACGTGAAGAAGGGGCAGTGGATGTCCCCGGAGGACATGCGAGGCGCGGTTGAGAAGGCGCAGAGCGCTGGGGCGGCCCAGCTGGCGATCACGGAGAGAGGGACCTTCTTCGGGTATGGGAACCTCGTGGTCGACATGCGCTCCTTTCGGCGTATGCGGAAGGTCTGCGACGTGCCGATCATCTTCGACGGTACCCACTCCGTGCAGCGTCCCGGACAGTCGGACGGATCCACTGGAGGCGATCCCGAGTTCATTACGCCGCTGGTGTTGGCCGCCGTGGCGGCGGGATGCGACGGTTTGTTCCTCGAAGCCCATCCGAATCCGCACCAGGCACCCTCGGACGGCAGCAACATGCTTCCGCTCGACGACCTCGAACCGCTCGTCGAGGAAGCCCTCGCGGTGCGCGCCGCCCTCGGGAGCCCATCGCCGTCGGCTTCCTCGCTGCCGGCTTGAACGCTTATGGAAGAGCGACGAGAAGACATCCCCCCCGACCTGGCGCTTGCCATTCGGCTCGTGGTGCTGGATGTCGACGGGGTTCTCACCGACGGGGGGATCTACGTCGGGGCCCAGCCGGGTGGCGAGACCTCGGAGTTCAAGCGCTTCGATATCCAGGACGGCCTAGGCGTGAAGATGCTCGGATGGGCCGGGATCGAGGTGGTCATCGTGTCAGGACGGATATCGGAAGCCACCACGAGAAGGGCCAGCGAGCTCGGCATAACGGAGTGCCACCAAGATCCGGGAGCCGCCAAGCTTCCCGTAGTGCAAACGCTCCTTGACGAGCGTGGAGTAGCATGGGAAGAGACCGCGATGGTCGGTGACGACTTGGCGGACCTGCCCGTCCTCGAGCGAGTCGGCCTTCCGGTTGCCGTGGCCAACGCCGTCCCCGAGGTACATGACGTATCCGGGTGGATCACCACGGCTCGGGGTGGAGCGGGTGCCGTGCGGGAATTCGCTCGGGCCTTACTCATGGCAAGGGGCGAGTGGGACCGATTGGTCCAAGAGTACTGTGACGCCCGCTCGGGGTCCTGACGCCGTGAGCGGCGAGCCCGATGTCCCCACCGATTCCGAGCGGGTTCTCCAGGAGGCCAGGCGAGTCCTGACCGTCGAGGCCCAGGCCGTACAGCGCCTGGCGGAGCGCATCGGCGATGATTTCGTGGAGGCAGTGAATCTTCTGACCGGCTGTACCGGCCGAATCATCGTATCGGGCATCGGCAAGAGCGGAATTATCGGTCGTAAAATGGCCGCCACGTTCACATCCACCGGCACGCCCGCGAACTTCCTTCACCCGGTAGAAGGACTCCACGGGGACCTGGGGATCGTCGGGGCAGACGACGTGGCCATCCTGATATCCAAGAGTGGGGAGACGTCGGAGCTGTCGGGACTGGTGGATTATTTCCTCCAAGCAGGGGTTCCGATCGTGGCGCTGACGGGCGATCCGAAATCTCCTCTCTCTGCCCTTGCCGCTGTGGCGCTGGACTGCTCGGTGGACGAAGAGGCCTGTCCCATGGATCTGGCTCCCACCTCCTCGACCACAGCCACACTGGCTATGGGGGACGCCTTGGCCGTGGTCCTACTCCAGCAAAAGGGTTTTCGGGAACAGGATTTTGCCCTGCTCCACCCCGGAGGATCCCTGGGACGAAAGCTCACGTTGCGTGTAGAAGACGTGATGATCACCGAAGGGTACCCATACCTCCGAAGGGAGGCCTCGATGCGGGACTGCATCGTCCCGTTGTCCGAGCAGCGAGGGACGGTGCCTATCGTCGATGAGGACCAACAAGTCGTCGGAGTCGTTACCGCTGGCGATCTGACCCGCTTGATGGAGCGCCGGGAGGATTTCCTGGACGTGCCTGTCACGGTAGCGATGACCCTTGCACCCAAGGTGGCCCACGCCGAGGAGCTAGGCTCAGCGGCGATCCACCGCATGGAAACTCACGGCATCATGGCCTTGCCCGTGGTCGATGAAGACCAACGTTTGGGGGGAATCGTCCACCTTCATGATCTCATGAAGGCAGGGGCCCTATAGTCATGGTACGTAATATTTTACGAGTGATCGTCCTGATCTTGGTGGGGGGTCTGACGACTTGCGAAAACCCACGCCAGGAGGCGGTGGTCGATCCGGAACTGGAGAATATCGAAGCCGACTATATCATCTTCGGCAACCGCCACTACCTGACACGCCAGGGGATCCGTGAAGCCCTCGTGGTGGCAGATACTGCCTATTTTTTCAACGACTCCACGGTGGTACTTCTCAGGGGCAACGTGACGTTGACCGCCTACCACGAGGACATTGGGACCGAGAAGGCCGTGGTCACCTCAGACCGCGGCCGCCTGAACACCAACGACAACTCCATGGTCGCGTACGGTAACGCCGTGCTCGTGATTGCCGAGGGCCAGCGTCGTATCGAGAGCGCCGAGCTCAACTATCATCCGGAGCAGGACCGGATCTGGAGTGATTCAGCGACGGTTATGTACGAGGGCCAGAGTATCGTGGAGGGAAGCGGATTCGACGCCGACCTCGACTTCGACCAGGTGCTGGTGCGGAACGCCCGCACCCGGGGCGGCACCGTCCGCTTCTGATGCGGCGCCATCTCTCGCTGCTTTATATCCTGCCGGTCGTGTTCCTGTGGGGGGTAACGGCTGTCGTCGCTCAGGATCGTACGTGTGACCTGATCGACTCCCGCCAGGTCAACTCCATTACCCAGACCGGTGGGCGGGTAAGCCACGTCACTCGTCCACGCTTTCTGTGTACCGACGGCACGCGCATCGAAGCCGACTCCTCGGTGACGTTCGAGGCGAATTCCTTCACGCAGCTCTTCGGTAACGTGCTCTTCCGTGACGGCCCCCAAGAGCTCTTGGCAGAACGAGCCCAGTACTTCAGCCGCGCGGGCCGTCTTCAGGCTCAGGGCTCGGTGAGCCTGACCGATCTAGACGACGGGTCGACCATCACAGGCGAGAACCTGATCATGCTTCAGGCCGGGGACGACCGCCCGGAAGACGACATGACCATGCGCGGCGGCCGCCCACATGCTCGCTTCCTGTCGAAGGCGGTGCCCGTATCCGACAGCCTTCCGGCCGACGAACTCGCGCCGGACAGTATCGAAGTCGAGCCTCGGCTCGCGGACTCGCGGCCGGATTCGCTGCCGGACTCGATCATGGTTGAACCTGATACGATGGCTCTTGAGGAGGCCTCGGCAGACACGTTGGAAGTCGAGGTCGTCGAACCCGAACCACCGGCCCCTCCGACAACCTTCGATGTCGATGCCGATATGATCCGTCTGGTGGGAGACCAACTGTTCCAGGCGCGCGGGCGCGTAGAGATTCGCCAAGACTCGCTTTTCGCGTACGGTGACTCGATGCAGTACGCGGAGGACATCGGCACCCTCACGCTGTTTCATAATGCACGCATCCTCTCTCCGAACGAGGAATCCGGTGACACGCTCGACGTGAGGGGTGACACCATCGATATGCGACTTCCGAACAATCGCATCGATGAACTCGAGGCGCGTGGCCACGCCCACCTGGTCACGGAGTCCGTCGACATGAGGGGCCCCATCGTCCGGATCTTCTTTGTACGTGAAGAACTGGATCGTATCGTCTCGGTCTTGGGCGCATGGCAGGAAGAAGCGCCCGTCGAGGAAGATCCGTCCGTTGAGGAAGAGAGTGATTCTCTCGAGGTCGAGGTGCCCGACCCCTTCGCGCGACCACAGGCGACGGCCGAGGACTTTCTCCTGACGGGGGACTCCATAGAGGTGAAAACGCCTGGGGGAGACTTGGAGAGCGTCTTCGCGTCCGGTGGGGCCCACGGAGTCTCCAGCGGCCGGAGCTCCCTGAACGCCGAGAACGCGCCCGAGTTCATTCGGAACGATTGGATCGAGGGTCAGACCATCACCGCGACATTCGTCGAGAACGTGCCCGATTCCACCCCTCGGTCGTCCGCCCCCGGCGAGAGTCGCTACCGTCTCGACTTGTTGGTGGCGCAGGGCGGGGCCCGAAGTTTCTACCGCTCCGCTGCGGATTCGACCGCCGAGCCCGGCGCCAGCCCGAGCCCACTCGAGCTCAACTATGTGATCGGGGACGAGATCAGGCTGTTCATGGACAACGGAGAAGTCGATCGTGTGGAGGTGGACAACGCTACGGGAGCCTATTTCCAGCCGGACGGCTCCGGGGCCCCGGCGGGTGAGGCCCCAGTGGGTGATACGCTAACGGCTCCACCGCCAGATACTTCGTCCACGTCGCGCGGGCGTAGCAACCCAACAGAGGAAAGCCGCACCAATGAGCGACTTCAACCGAGACTTCGAAATCGCTGACGCTTCCGAAGAAAACGCGGTGAGTGCCGTGATTTCTCAGCTCCCGACCAAGAGTCGCCTCTTCGGTGAGGGTCTGACCAAGGCCTACCGAAAACGGCGTGTCGTAGACGGAATCGCCATTTCAGTCGAGCAGGGCGAGATCGTCGGGTTGTTGGGTCCGAACGGCGCAGGCAAGACCACCACGTTCTATATGCTCGTAGGGCTGATTCCCTCCGATGACGGTAAGGTCTATCTGGACGACCAAGAGCTCACCTCCATTCCGATGTACCGCCGGGCGCGAATGGGAGTGGGATACCTCGCCCAGGAGCCGTCTGTATTTCGGAAGCTCACGGTCGAACAAAACGTGAAGGCCATCCTCGAGACGCTCAAGCTTTCCCGGGCGGAAGAGAAGGCCCGTCTGGAGGAACTGTTGGGCGAGCTCTCCCTCGGGCACCTGCGTACCAACAAGGCCTACTCGCTCTCGGGAGGGGAGCGGCGGCGGCTGGAGATCACACGTGCCTTGGTACAACGGCCCAAGTTCATGCTGCTCGACGAGCCGTTCGCGGGCATCGATCCCATTGCCGTTCACGATATTCAAGCCATCGTGGCCAGCCTGAAACAAAGGGGGATCGGGGTCATCATTTCCGACCACAACGTTGAACAAACCCTGGAGATCGTGGACCGAGCGTACATTATGTATGAGGGTAAGATTCAGGTTAGCGGCACCGTTTCGGAGTTGGTCTGGAACGAAGACGTGGCCGAAATCTACCTGGGGCCGACGCTCACGGAGCGTATGCGGGGCCGATATGACCGGCCTCCCGGCGCTGAAAGCAAGATGGCGCCGCCGGCGCCGGAGACCGACGAAACCGATTCGTAGCGAGTTGCACACGACTTCATGAGCGGATTCAGCACGAGGCTCTTCCAGAGCCAACAGCTCCGTCAGGAGATGAAGATCAACCCTCGCCTCTACCAGGCGATGGAGTTGCTCTATATGCCGCTCCTGGACCTTCAGCAGCACCTGAAAACGGAGATGGAAGAGAACCCGTTCTTGGAGATGACCGAGGCCGATGTTCAGGATGAGGTAGAACTCCAGGAGGATGACAAGGACGATACGCCCGACGACGACATCGACTGGGAGGAAATTCTCCTGGACGGCTTCGATGCCGGGGGACGACGGGAGCAATACGAGGTGCGAGAGCACTTCGAGCGGGCCCCGGTCGAAACAACGGACCTGAGGGATCACCTCTACGGACAACTTCGGATGCTCGACATCACCGAGCGAGGAATGCGCCTCGGAGAGGAGATCATCGGTAACGTGAACGATGTCGGCACGCTAACGTGTCATCTCGACGCCGTCGTTCTCGGGGTGAATGGTTGGCTTTCCGACCTACGTCCGTCCGCACAGGCCGAAATCGAGGCCATCGATGACGAACACGAGCGAAAAGCGGGGCAGGAGGAGCTGGATGAGCTCTTCAGGCCCTACGACATCGGTGAAGCCGAAGCGATGCTCGACAAGGTGCAGGCATTCGATCCCCCGGGTGTTGCGGCGAGGGATCTCCGGGAGTCCATCCTGATTCAGCTCCGCTTGCTAGGGAGGGGCGAGTCCCAGACGTATGAGGTCGTGGCCGGTCACTTCGAGGACCTCATCAATCATCGCTGGGTCGACGTCGCCCGGGACCTGGGAATCAAGCCCATCGAGGTCCAGGACGCCGCCGATGAGATCTCCAAGCTCGACCCGAAACCCGGCCTGAAGTACTCGGCCGACCCCGAGCGTTACATCATTCCGGACCTCATCGTCGAGAAGATCGACGGGGAATACATGGTCTTTGCCAACGACACCAGCCTTCCTCGGCTTCGCCTCTCCCAGTCCTACCGGGACGTGGCCAGAAACAAGGGTCAGTTCAAGGGAGAGAACAAGGAGTTCATCTCCCGGAAGCTGAACTCGGCGAACTGGATGATCCAGGCGATCGAGCAGCGTCGACAGACGATGCTGAAGGTGATGGCGTTCATCGTGGACCGGCAGCGCGACTTCTTCGAGTACGGTGTCCAACATCTGAAGCCGCTCACGCTGCGCGAGGTCGCGGACCACATCGAGATGCATGAGTCGACCGTCTCCAGGGTCACGAACGAGAAATACGTGCAGACGCCGCGTGGGGTGTTTTCACTCAAGTTCTTCTTCTCCAGTGGACTCGCTACCACGAGTGGAGAGGACATTTCGGCCAGGGGCGTGAAGGACAAGATGCGGAAGCTGGTCGACGAAGAGGATGCCCGGAAACCCCTCACCGACCAGAAGATCGTGGAGCTTCTCAGGCTCGATGGCGTGAAGATTGCCCGTCGGACTGTCGCAAAGTATCGGGATCAGTTGGGTGTCTTGCCGGCTCGGATGCGGAAGCGGGTCTGATGGAGCAGGCCCTGCACACCAAGGAGTCCGTCGGTCGGCTTTCACCAGAAGCGCGCCGCGACTTCGCGGTGGTGATTCCCGCCTTCAATGAGGCTCCGGTGGTGCCAGACCTCATCGCCGAGCTCAGGGCCACTTTCGAGCGTTTTGATCTGGACGGTGAAGTCCTGGTGGTGGACGATGGCTCCACCGACGGCACTGGGGACTTGGCAGAGGAGCAGGCCGGCGACTGGAGCTCGGTGCGCGTTCTGCGTCATCGGACCAACCTCGGAAAGACCGAGGCCATGCTCACCGCGGCGCGTTCCACCGACCGAACGTTCTTGGTTCTTTTCGATGCGGATCTACAGCATCTACCCGATGAGATTCCACGTTTCCTGGAGGCGCTCCATGCCGGCTCGGACATCGTCACCGGTCGCAAGGTAGGAGCATACGACAAGCGCGCGGTCTCGTCCCTCTATAACGGCTTGAGCCGGCGCATTTTCCGAGTCCCTGTCAGCGACCTCAACTCGATGAAGGGCTTCCGGAGAGAAATTCTGGACGAGCTCCATCTTCGCCACGACTGGCATCGTTTTTTTGTAGTCCTGGCCCACGCTCGAGGTTACTCCGTGAGCGAGATCGACATCGATCTTCACCCGAGGCGAGCTGGAGTGTCCAAGTACACCGGGCTTTTCCGGATCGGCGGTGGGTTGATGGATCTCCTTTCGGTCTGGTTCCTGCTCCTCTTTTCCCGCAAGCCGCTCATCCTCTTCGGGTTCAGTGGCATGGTACTCATCGGCCTTGGAGCCGTGGTAGGTGGAGTGGCTTTCTGGCTCCGCTTCGTGGAAGGCTTCGGCTTCAGGCCCCTCCTTTATCTGGTCATCCTGCTCGAGACGGTGGGCTTTCTTCTTGTCGGCGTCGGCCTGCTTGCCGAGATGATCGCTCAGCTTCGGGAAGAGGTCGACTCCCTCAGGCGCGGCGCTCGTTGAGCGCGTTTTGTCCGGGGCACTCGTCCAGAGCCCTAAGGCGTGGCGCTCGTTGAGCGCTTCGTCGGTCCGACCTCCGCGAGTACTCGCCGTGGTCGGGACCCGGCCGGAGGCCATCAAGATGGCCCCGGTCGTGGCCGCCCTAAGGAAGAGCAGTCAGGTGGAGACCCGACTCGCGATTACCGGGCAACACAGCGACCTCTTGGAGCAGGCCCTGGGCGCCTTCCGACTCGAGGCCGACTACGACCTCGGTATCATGCGAGAGGGCCAGACCCTGTACGATGTCGGCCACGGTTGTCTCGACGGCCTGAGGGAGGTCGTCCAGGGTTATAGACCGGACATGGTGTTGGTTCAGGGGGACACCGCGACGGTGTTTTTCGCCTCTCTCGTGTCCTTCTTCGAGAAGGTCCGGGTCGGCCACGTAGAGGCGGGCCTTCGCTCCGGAGATAAGTGGGCCCCTTTTCCCGAAGAGGTGTTTCGGCGGCTCACCGATGTGATCACGGACCTCTACTTTGCCCCGACTCTGTTGGGGGCCGAGAGGCTTGTGGCCGAGGGTGTCGCACCCGAGCAGGTCTATGTTACGGGCAATACAGTCGTCGACGCGCTCCTCGAGGCGATCAGAGCCCACCGAGAGTCGGAGGATCCCTCATTGGCCGCTATCCTCGCTGATCGGGACACCCGCCTGGTGCTCCTGACCGCGCATCGCCGAGAATCGTTCGGGCAGCCTTTGAGAGACGTTTTCACTGCGGTACGTCGCATCGTGGACGAGCAACCGGACGTGGAAGTCCTCTACCCCGTGCACCCCAACCCGAACGTCACCGAGCCGGCGAGGGAGCTCCTCGGCAATCATCCGAGAATCCATCTGGTGGAGCCCTTGGTGTACCTGGATCTAGTGACGGCGCTAAAACATGCCGATCTGATCCTCACGGATTCCGGGGGCATTCAGGAAGAAGCACCGACCTTCGGTACGCCGGTCCTCGTGTTGCGTGAGGTCACAGAGAGGCCCGAGGGCGTAGAGGCCGGGGTAGCCCGGCTCGTGGGCACGGATACAGAGAGAATCGTGGCAGGGGCCCGCGAGCTCCTCGCCGAGCACCCAGCTTCGAGTAATGACGTTCCCAAGGCTCCGGTGAGTACCCCCAATCCGTACGGAGACGGGAGGGCAGGGGAGCGCATCGCCGACATCGTGATCTCGACTCTGACCGGCTCCACTCGTTCGACATCGGACTGGGACGGGCCGTGAACGTGGCCATGCACTGCGTCTACTTCCCACCGGAGGTAGGCGGATTGGAGAGCCATGTCCATTACCTTTGCCGAGGACTTGTCGATCGGGGGTGTGGCGTGTCGGTGGTCACGTCTCGGTCTCGGAAGGGACTCCCCGCCTACGAGGTCATGGACGGTATCCACGTCTGGCGGACATGGATGCCGGCTCGTAACACTCTGGGCTGGTCTCTTCACGGCGCGAGCTCCACGCCCAAGCTGGGTCAGGTCGCGCTGCAAGCCGACATCATCCACGCCCAGGCGTTCCAGTCGGTGCTTCCAGCCTTTGTAGCCAAGCGAGCCGCAAGGATCCCGCTGGTCTCGACCTGGCATACCTCCCACTTCCTCAAGAGGGCCGAAAGCCCGTTCTGGCGCCCGATCTTTCAACGCTTGTTGCGATGGTCGGATCACAACCTGGCGGCCAGTGTAGAGATCGCTGAGGTGGGCGAGAGCATCGCTCCCGGCGTCAAGGTGGAAGCGCTGGCAAACGGTGTGGAGACGGATGTCTTCCGCAGGGTCACACCGACTCTGCCTGACACGGAGCGAAGGCGCGTCATCGTGCCCAGACGCCTGTTTCACAAGAACGGCGTGGAATTCCTGATAAAGGCCATACCACTCATATCGGAGGAGGTGGATGTGGAGGCCGTCATCGTGGGGGACGGGCCTGAGCGGACGACCTTGGAAGCATTGGCGGGGGAGCTAGGTATAGTCGACCGCGTCCGCTTTCTCGGTGCACAAACACATGCGGAAATGCCTGGACTACTGAGTTCAGCCGAGCTCGCCGTCTTCCCGTCTCTCATGGAGGCCACGTCCGTGGCGGCCCTAGAGTGTATGGCCTGTGCACTTCCGGTTGCCGCCTCCAACGTGGGCGGTCTTCCCGAGTTGATCGATGACGACGTTGGAGGATTGTTCGAGGCCGGCAATCCTACGGCGCTTGCCCGGACCGTACTCTCTCTCTTGCGTCGTGATGACCTTGCGACGGTCGGGACCCGCGCGAGAGCCAGGGTCGTGGAGCGGTGGAGCAACGCTCGCCTAGTCGATCGGCATCTCGAGATCTACAGGGGGCTTATCGAAGGGCGACGGTCCTCCGCGAACTCGGCGTCGGTTGTAAGGGGAGAGTAGTGGGCAAGAACAAGCGACTCGGCGGTTCCGAAACCTCGCCCGACCGAAGTCCGGGTACGGGAGTGGAGATCCCGGCATGGCTGCCCCCGGTGTTGTATGGGGCAGCCACTCTGTTTCTCTTCCGAGCCTTCGTGTTCTCCGACGCCATGCTGTACGGCTCCGACACGGAAAGCCTGGGCTATATGGCGCGTGAGTTCTACGCCAACGCGGTGAAAGGGGGAGGGGGGTTCCCGTTGTGGAATCCCATTATCCTCGGGGGCACTCCTTTCATCGAGTCGCTGGCCGGGGGAGACTCCCTTTACCCGCCGAGCGCCATTCTCCTTTTTCTGTTGGATCCTCACCGTGCTTTGGGGTGGAAGCTGGTCTGGCACGTCTTCTTCGCCGGCATCTTCATGTACGGCTGGATCCGCTGCTTGGACCTGTCTCGGGCCTCGGCGCTCCTGGCCGGGTTGGCGTACGGGTCAGCGCCCTTCATGGTGTCGCTGGTTCACGGAGGGCAGGACGGGAAGATCTTCGTCATGTCGCTCACTCCGCTGCTGTTCTGGGCCACCGAGTCGTTTTTCATCCGCTCGACTCCTGCCCGTTTCGCGGTTGTCAGCCTGGTCATCGGTGGCATCATTCTCACGACTCACTTCCAGACCGCCTACTTCCTGTTCTGGGGAGTAGGGGCGTATGCGCTCCTGCGCACCATCCAGTTGTGGCGCCAGGGGGCCACCGAGGACGGGAGTTCTGCTCCCGTGGGGCACGGCGAGAGCGGTCGTGCTGCCTTCGCCCGATTCGGCGCCTTCATGTTGGCCGCCATCCTGGGAGCCGGGATCGCGGCCGTCCAGCTTATTCCGGCGAGCACTTATGTGGTCGACCACTCCCGTCGGACCTCCACCACTACCCAGGCGGATGACCGGGAGGCGATCGCCTACTCCAGTTCCTGGTCTCTGCATCCAGAAGAGATCGTAGGACTGGTCGTCCCCGAATTCGTGGGCGTGTCGGGAGCCGAAGCCGACTGGGCCCAGGGCACCTACTGGGGCCGCAACGGTTTCAAGGGTAATCACGAGTACGGCGGCCTCGTCGTCCTCCTGCTGGCGGCGGTCTCCTTCTTCGGTGGGGCGCGGAGATACCTTCGCTACTTTCTGGCCGGTCTCGGCGGCTTCGCCCTGCTTTTCTGTCTGGGGAGCCACACGCCGGTATGGAGGCTCACCTACGAGCTCATCCCCGGAATCTCCCTTTTCCGCGCGCCTTCTCTCGCGATTTTTCTCTTCGGCTTCAGCACGGCGACGCTCATGGCGTTCGGAGTGGAACGGCTTCTCGAACTGTCCAGGGAGGGAAGCGAGAGCCAGTGGACTCGACCTGGACGCTTCCTCTGGATGTCGTCCGGACTGTTTCTGCTGGGCCTCCTCCTGGCGGCCTCGGGTATCCTTACGAGTGTGTGGACCGCGGCCATCTATCGGGACATCCCGGAAAGGTCGGTCGAGATTCTCGTCCGTGCCCAGCCGTTTATTCTTCGGGGGTTCATGGTGGCCGTGTTGCTTGCGACGGCCACGGCCGCCGTCGCCTGGGGTCTTCGCACCGCTCGGCTGGCGCCGGCGGGAGCCGTGCTGGCACTTGCGATACTGATCGGTGGGGACCTCGTTCGGGTCGATAACGCGTTCATCCGCACCACGGACTTCGGGCTCTTTCGAGGCACCGACCCCAACATCGACATGTTGCTTGAGCGACAACGTACCGAGGATCCGTTTCGGGTGTTCTCCCTACAGGGGTTCCAGGGCCAAGACGTACGACCCGGCATGTTCGGTCTCGAGCTGGCCGGCGGGCATCATCCCAATGACCTGGCTCGGTACCGGGACGTGATCGGAATGGTTGGAAGTAGCCTTCCCGTGAATCTGGTCGGCTCGGCGAACGTGCTGCGCATGTTGAACGTGCGATACATCCTGTGGCCGGAGCAGCTAGGCACCCCCGAGGACCAGGGACTGCCGGCGCCCGTCACGGACAACCTGGAGCTGGTCAGCCAGACGACCATCGGGGGCCGTCCCTATGAGTCGGTCTACCGCTTTACGGACCTTCCCAGAGCCAGGCTGGTGGGGAGCGCCGTCGTCCTTCCCGATGATCAGGCCGTGCCCTTCATGCTCAGCGAGGGCTTTGACCCGGCCGTACAGGTGGTCCTCAACGCCCCTCCTCCAATCGATCTGCCGGGCGAGCCGGTCGAGGGATCCGTGGAGTGGCTCGAGCGGGGCAACAATCGGATGAGCCTCCGGGTGACCGCAGACCGTGCTGGGCTTCTGGTGCTGGCGGACAACTGGTTCCCCGCATGGCGAGCGCGGGTAGACGATGAAGATGCGCCCGTCCTCAGGGCGAACCACACGCTGCGCGCCGTACCGGTGCCGGCCGGCGTCCATGAAGTGGCGCTCTCATACGAGTCGCCGCAGCTCGGTTGGAGCCTCCGGCTCACGGTCTTGAGCCTGGTGCTGGTATCGCTGCTGCCGGGCGCGCAGTGGGTGCTCGAGCGGAGGCGAGGGAGAGGACGAGAACCCCAGTGAAACAGGCAGGCCTCCGAATCGCCCAGATCGGCCTCACGGTGATCGTCACCTGGTTCATCCTGGACCGAGTGGGTGTCGACCTGGCCGCGCTCGGTACGGTGGAGCCGGCCGAATGGAGACCCAACCTGCTCCTTCTGGCCGTTTCATGCCTCGTCCTTCTTCTGGGCTACCTCTTCTCGGCCTGGCTTTGGGGACGGATCGTCCGTGACCTCGGAGGTCCCACCCTTTCCGCGTGGACGGCTATGCGGCTCTTCATGGTCGCCAACCTCGGCCGATATGTGCCAGGAAAGGTGTGGCAGATTGCCGGCTTGGCCTACTTGGCCAAAGGAGAGGGCGTTTCGGGCGGCGTGGCCACGGGAGCGGCCGTGCTGGGGCAAGGTGTGGCGCTCCTGGCCGCCTCCCTCCTGGGCCTCGGTACGTTGTTCGGGCCCGACGAAGTCTGGCGTCGGTTCAGCTGGATGGGCCTGGTGGGCGGTATCGCCGTTGCGGTGGTCATCATCGCGGCGGTCACTGTGCCATCCCTCTTCCGGCGTGTGGTACGCGGCTGGTGTCGGCTGACCCGCACGGCTCCGCCCGAGCACCCACGGAACGGGAGTAACGTCGGTCTCCGGTGGCTCGCCTTATACGTGCTGAACTGGGGGATCTACGCCACGGCGTTTTGGTTACTTTACCTCAGCTTCGGCGAATGGAAGACGTTCATGCAGGTTGGTCCCGCCTTTGCTGCGGCCTATGTCGCAGGGTATCTGGCCATCTTCGCTCCCGCTGGAGCAGGCATACGCGAGGGTTTCTTGATCGCCTTGCTACAGCCGACCATGAGCGGGGAGACGGCACTCGTGGTCGCGCTGGTGGCGCGGGTCTGGACCACTGCGGTGGAGCTCGTGCCGGCGGCGTTCTTTGCCGTCATGCATACTCGAACCTCCAACTTCCAACTGACCGATAAGTGACAGATCCGACGCCACGTATCCTGGTGATCATCCCCACGTTCAACGAGGCGGACAACCTTCTCCGCATCGTGCCGCTCGTCCTGAACCAGGACCCCAGAATCGAAGTGTTGGTCGTCGACGACAATTCGCCCGACGGCACGGGCGACCTCGCCGACGACCTGGCAGAAGACCTCGATCGGGTACACGTCCTACACCGCCTGGGAAAGCAGGGACTGGGACGGGCCTACCTGGAAGGCTTTCAGTGGGGCCTCGATCGAGACTACGCACTCTTCATCGAGATGGACGCCGACTTTTCACACGATCCCGACGCGTTACCCGAGTTTATCGAGAAGGCGAACGAGTTCGACGTGGTCCTTGGATCGCGTTATGTGGGGGGACGCGTGACAGTCATCAATTGGCCCATGAGTCGCCTTCTCATCAGCTACTTCGGCAGTCGTTACGCACGCATCGTAACGGGTCTGCCCGTGCGTGATGCCACCGGGGGTTTCAACTGTTGGCGCAGGGAAGTCCTGACGGCTTTGAACCTCGAGAAGATCGAATCGAACGGATACACGTTCCAGATCGAGCTGAAGTTGAGGGCATGGCGCCGCGGATTTTCTCTGACCGAAATACCGATCATCTTCGCGGAGCGGGACTCGGGGGAGTCGAAGATGTCGAAGGCCATCGTGTTCGAGGCGGTCTGGAAGGTCTGGAAGCTCCGTTTGCTCCACCTTTTCGGTCGACTGTAGTCCGTCGCTCCATGCCGATCCAGCACCTACTCTACCGATGCCCCCGGTGCGGCCACGACCCCACGACCGCGACCACCAGTGGCGCTCGATGTGACTCTTGCGGGACCACGTTCGAGCAGGGAAGGGCCGCGGTGGTCCTCGTTCGCTCCCCCGACGGGGACCTGGAAGAAGCCTCTGCCTGCACTCTGATTGCCGCCATCGACGCGTTTGGTGGTGCGGCCGAGGGTGCGGAGGGGAACGTTTCATACGAAGCCCAGGTGGTGGTGGCACGCGGAAATCAACATCAGGCGGTGTGGTGGAAGCGCAGGGTCGTGGGTTTTTTCGAGCTCCTGACCGAACGCAGAAAGGCGACGCTCCGGCTCGACGGCACGAAGTTGACGGTTACCTCCATCGATCGGGAACCGCTCATCTGGAAGGTGGAGAACATCCGGGCCATGCAGATCAGCTCCACGTCCATCCAGCTCAACATCCGGGGCGTCGGGCTTTATCAGATGGAGTTTCTGAGCGACTCGCCGAAACGCTGGGAGGACCTGCTGAAGGCCGCCCTACGCCGCGTCCACGCGGCCCTCGGCCGGGAAGTCATGGAGTTTCAGCCGCAGATCATCACGAGAGCGCAGTCGTGATCCTCCTTCGTACAGCACGTGCGATTGCCGGAGTATACTTCAGAACCATCATCAAGCTCCGCTTCGAAGGGACGGAACACGTCCCGGTGAAGGGGGCGTTCCTCCTCGTGATGAACCACCAGAGCCACCTCGATCCTTTGCTGGTACACACCTATTGTCCGCGGTTCCTCTTCACCATGACAAAGAGTTCGGCCTTCCGTAACAGGGTGATGCGATGGGTTGAGCCACGGGTCGGGGCGTTTCCCACCCGCCGCTACCAGGTGGATCCCCAAGCCGTTCGGGTGGCGCTCCGATATCTGGAAGAAGGCAAGGCCGTAGGAGTGTTTCCCGAAGGAGAACGCTCCTGGGACGCCAAGCTGCAGAAGCTGCGCCCCGGCACGGTACGCCTCATGCTCAAGGGTGGGGTTCCGGTGATCCCTTGTGGTATCGTCGGCACCTATGAGATCTGGCCCCGATGGGGAAGCATGAACTGGTTCAAAATTGGCCCCGGGCGACCGCGCGTGACCATCCGGTACGGTGAGCCGCTACACTTCGGGAAGCATGACGACAAAGCCGGCCGGGAGGCGATCCTTCCCGAGGCGACCAAACGGGTCGAGGAGGCCCTTCTGGGCCTCATGACGCCGTGAGCGACGAGCGCATCGACCGGGAGTTCTATGATCGGTCCGACTACTTCGACGAGGACACCCAGCACCTTCAGGACCTCGCGAGCCCGTTCCAGCGCTACCGCGTGGACAAGATCCTTCAGCTCTACGAACCGTTGCGGGAAGAACGGGTGCTCGACCTGGGGTGTGGGTGGGGCACGTTCTGCTGGGCATTGGCACACCGAGTGCGGGAGATGGTGGGTCTGGACTTCAGCCAGAAGAGCGTGGACCTGTGCGAGTCCCGGCTCGCACAATCCGTCTTGGACAACGTCTCCTTCGTCTGTGCCGACGCACGGGACACCGGCTTGGAGGAGGAGAGCTTTGACCTGATCATCGCCGCGGACCTGATGGAGCACTTGTATCCCGACGACAGCCAGGCTGTGATCGCCGAGGCGTTTAGACTCCTCGGGAAGGGCGGTCGCCTCGTCATCTGGACTCCTCACCGTGGACACATCCTCGAGATCTTGAAGGCCCGTAACCTCATCATCAAACGAGACGTGAGCCACGTGGACTACAAGTCCATGGACAGATTGAAGGACATGCTCAATCAGGAGGGCTTCCTGGTGGAGAAGGCCTACTACGCCGAATCGCACCTCCCGGGGCTTCGCACCGTCGAGCGGGCCCTGTTGTCCCGAATACCCGTGCTGCGGCGCCGGATCGGCGTTCTGGCTCGAAAGCCCTGATCGTCGCAACTTGAGCTACGAGAGTTGGATGGCCCCGGACGCGCGAGGGCAAGACATGGGGAGAATCGGGGGACTGACAGCGGCAGCCACAGCTGCCATGCTTCTGCAGGGGTGTACGTTGCTCGCGAGCGGTCCAGTCGTGCCCAGCCCGGGAGACGGGATGAGCATTCCCGTCACCGATGTGCCGGATGCCGTTCCGAAGCCCGAGGTGAAGACCCGATCCGGGAATCCCGCGTCGTACGAGGTCGATGGACGCGAATACCACGTCCTGGAGACCAGCGAAGGGTACCGCGAGGTCGCCATAGCCTCCTGGTATGGTCAGGCGTTTCAGGGTCGCCGCACGTCATCGGGCGAACCCTACGACATGTACCGGATGACGGCAGCCCACAAGACGTTGCCGCTACCGACCTACGTGCGGGTCACCAACATGGAGAACGGGCGCAGCGTTGTGCTGCGCGTAAACGACCGGGGCCCGTTCATCGAGGGCAGAATCATCGACGTTTCGTTCGTGGCCGCCCAAAAGCTGGGCATGGTCGGAAGTGGCACCGTCCAGGTCGAGGTGGTAGCCCTCGACCCACCGGCGCGCGATCCCGGTGTGTGAGGGGAACCGCAGGGTGCGGTCTCAGGGTCTGGGAGACGCCTAGGTGATTCTTACTTAATGGAAGTGAAAGAGGGGGTAGTGACCTCCGGGTACTTAACATAATATATATTATACGAAGTTACAGACAAAGCTATTTTCTAACTCTATATATATCAATACTTTCGGGGATCGCTAGTACTTATCATAATACCGGCGAGGCTGGATTGCTGGCCCCCTTCCTCCAGTTCAAAATGCTGGATGGTCCCCTGTCGAATCAAGCCTGCCGGACTCGATCCGCCCGACAGCCATCTCCCGTCATGCCCAGAGGCCAATAGTTGGTACGTCCAATCCCACTGGCGTATAATATCCGCATGGCCAATTATTCGACAAGAAAATGGAGAGCGGAGACCCGGCCATAACCTCCGCTCCCCAGACAGGAGGCACAATATGACGGGATTCGCAAAGCTCACCGTGAAAGCTCTTCGCGCCCTGGCGGAAGAGTATGAGATCCAACTCCCCGCTGGACGGATCACCAAGGGCAAGCTGATCGAGATCTTGGAGGCGGAGAACATTCAGCCCCCTTGGGATGGTCCGGAATGGAAATGCCCGACTCCGGCCAGCTTGATGAAGGCGGGACTCCTTCTCGGGATCGCCCCCCGGCCGATCTGGCGGGCAGTTCAAGCTCGCTGGCCCGACTATCGGGGAGCCTCGGGATTAGGATCGGTCGGAGTCTACCGCCGGGATCTCCAGAAAGAGAAGCTGCTTAACCGCACAGCCCGGATCACTCCGGCAGGTCGGGAGATCTTGGCCGGATTGCAGGGGGTGAAGGACGCCTAGCCCCGATCCCTCCCCCTGGAGGAGAGAGGCTCCCTGGCTTCGGCTAGGGAGCCTTTCCTATTCGGAACCATATTTAGATCATTTGACATGGCTGGGTAATTCCCTTAGAGGAGAATAAAATCATGAGATCCCGAGGTCATGCTGTCCTTACTCCGGAGAGATGGCGGTCGCCGACAGTGGGTGGATTGTGGCACCAGCACAGGGATGCTCAGTGGATGAGCAGAGACATCACCACCATGTGGAACTATTGATTGATGCGGGCCATGCCCAATGGAACGATCAAAAGGTAGTGGCTAGGATCACGAATGCTGGCTACGACTTCATTGACGGATGCCGTTGAGAAGCAAGAAAGAGTCCGTACGAAGTTTGACCTTGAACTCTTCAAGGCCGGTATGCCCTATCTCATGGCCGTCAAGGCAGCGCTGGGCGTTCTGAATCTGACGGCGGGCTAGCACAGGGGCCTGCCCCGAGATGATCCAGGCGAGTAGAGAGGGCTCCCTAGCTATCGCGGCTGGGGAGCCTTCTTCTCTAGGGAAGTATTGACATGATGTCTTCCACCTTGATCCAAGGATAATCATCCGAGTCTCCCCTCTTCTGCTTTACTAGTGCCTTGAATTTCTTTGAATCTAGCTCCTTCTTCCCGAGCTTTTCATCCTTCAGAAATTCGAGCGCCACCGGAAATATTGTATGTACCGCAGTCCTCACATGGAATGAGGGTTCCGTCGCCCGTACTAGCTAGGCACTTCGCGGGCTTCTCGCAGACTGGACAGGTATCTCGCATAATCATCCCTCCCTATAAGCTCGATCAAATTGGCCCATCAACGAGCTGCCCGTACCCTGGATCCACCCGAAGGGGCCGAAACCCTCTCTGCGTGCGTACGTGAGACACGGAGCACGCAAAGAATTAGAGTAGGGCGAAGGCAGAGAAAACGAACATGTTGGGACTGCGAGAGAGAATGGCAGAGAATGGTAGTGCCCCTGGAACCGGGGAGGCCAAGCGAAGCGCGGCAGCTCCTGCGGACCCGGAGGTAGTAGATAGGCCGCTACGGCGGCGGTTCAGTCCGTCGTACAAGCCCGGATCGTCGAAGAAGCGGACCGGTGCACCGAGCCCGGCGAGGTGGGTCAAGTCCTGCGGCGAGAGGGCCTGTACTCGTCGCACCTGACGACGTGGCGCAAGGCGGCGCATAGCGGGTCGCTGAAGGCCCTGTCGAAGAAACGCGGCCGCAAGCCGGAGCGAAATCCGCTGGATGAGAAGGTACGCAAGCTGGAGCGGCGAAACGCACGGCTCGGGAATGAGCTCAGGAAGGCACACCTGATCATCGACGTGCAGGGAAAAGTTGCGGGGCTGCTGGGGATAAGCCTCGACGACGGGACAAACTCTTGAAGGCGGCCGATGAGCTGGCTAAGCACGTCGGTGTAAAACCGGCGTGCGCGGCCCTCGAGGTCTCCCGATCGACGTTGTACCGTCGTCGAGGCCCATCAACCGATCAACAGCAGCCCCGCCCGACGCCCGCCCGGGCATTGAGCGAGACGGAACGAGGCGAGGTCTTCGACACGCTGTGTTCGGAGCGGTTCGTGGACCGCTCACCCGCCGAGGTGGTGGCCACGCTGCTCGACGAAGAGGTCTACCTGTGCAGCGAACGCACGATGTATCGTGTTCTGGCCTCCGAGGTGCCGGTTCAGGAACGCCGGGCGCAGCGCACCCATCCCGAGTACAAGAAGCCCGAGTTGATGGCCACGGCGCCGAACCAGGTGTGGTCCTGGGATATCACGCGGCTGCTCGGGCCGAAGAAGTGGAGCTATTACTACCTCTACGTCATCATGGACATCTACAGCCGCTACGTCGTGAGCTGGATGGTGGCGGACCGGGAGAACTCGGCCCTGGCCGGCCGGTTGATCCAGCAGAGCTGCCTGAAGCATGGCGTCCAGCCCCAGGTCCTGACCCTGCACTCGGATCGGGGAGCTCCAATGACGAGCCAATGCACCGCTCAACTTCTCGCTGACCTCGGCGTGACCCGCTCGTTGAGCCGGCCTCAGGTGTCGGATGACAACCCGTTTTCCGAGGCTCAGTTCAAAACCTTGAAGAATCCCTCGTTTCCCGGACGGTTCGGGGATCAGGGCCAAGCCAAGACGTTCTGTCGATCGTTCTTCCGCTGGTACAATGCCGAGCACCGCCATGGCGGCATCTCGATGCTAACCCCCGAGCAGGTCCACTTCGGGAACGCCGATCAGGTCATTGCCGGCAGGAAATCCGTGCTCCGCGAAGCATGGGCCGCTCATCCCGAACGCTTCGTCAGAGGTGTGCCGAATCCCAAACCGCTCCCGGAGGCCGTCTTCATCAATCCTCCCATCCCTTCCCTCACCACACAGGACATTGCTCTCTAATTAATCCCGTAGAGTGTCCCATTGTCGTTGACAGGTTCCGAAATGGCTCCAGGGGCGCTTCCAGGAGCTCTCAAGGGAAAGGAGAAGCCCCTCCTCCGGAATCACTCCGAGGGAGGGTTCTCTCTTGCGAATGATATTGCCAAAGGGGGTATTCCCTTAAGTCCACCGACCCCAAGATATAGTGGTTACCGGGGCTCTGCGGGCCGTTTCCCACGTCCGGTGCCGAGGTAAAGGGCCGAAGCTGGCGTGGGAGCACACTGAACAGCCTGCTCAAGCAAGCGGTAGAACAACAGGCCGCGAGCCCGGGATGTGCGTCGGTTGAAGCGAAAGGTGAACTCGTCCAGATAGTAGGGGAGGTGTTCGCGGGCGATCCCTCCTTGGAGGGTTCCGAGGACCCAGCGCTTGAGGAGAGACGCCACCCGATGTACGGCCGACATGAGCACGTGAGCGGGATCGCCGGAGGTCGAGAGGTTCGTGACCGTGTGGCGAAAGCCCAGTTTGGCGAGTCCCTGATAGCTTGGCCATCCGTCGGTATGCACCGTGCTTGCCGGTGCGATGCTATCCTTGACGAAGCCTCGCAGAACCGGAGCGGAGAGGTCGGGCACCCAACGCAGCCGTATTCTCCCGATCTTGCGTCCGTCGACCTCGGCGGCGATCGCGACGATGGCCTTCTTGATCGTCTCGCGGCCCCGCACTCCAGCCTCCACGCCCCCGACATAGCTCTCGTCCACTTGCACAACGCCGCTCAGCTGGTCGCGATCCGGTCGGACCATGGCCCGGCGGAGCTTGTGGAGCCAGACCCACGCTGTCTTGTAGCTTCCCAGTCCGAGCACGCGCTGGAGCCCGAGAGCATTGGCTCCGTATTTCTGGCTCGTGAGCTCCCAGGCAGCGAGAAACCACAGACGCAGGGGCGAGCGCGTGCGGTGGAACACGGTTCCCGCCAGCACCGAGGTCTGCCTTCGACAGTGTGGGCAGACGAGACGCCCCCGCGATGCTCGCCAGACCTCTCCCAACCCGCCACAGCCCACGCACACAAACCCTTCCGGCCAGCGCAGACCCTCCACGTACTCCAGGCATGCCGCATCGTCGGGGAAGAACTCGTCCAACTCCAGCCGCGTACGGGGATAGTCCACGCCGCCACGGAGCTGAGAAGCCGGAACCGCCATGACCACAACATGTAGTGGGCGGTGGACTTAAGGCTCATACCCCATTTTGCCAAATTACATGAGGGGGTTGGCAAAACGCACGGGAGACTCTTTGAAATGAATGCGAAGAAAGGACAAAGACAACATTCGCCGCAGGACTTGTGCCTCAATTCCTTCTTCGTAATTGGATCCGACTCTGACAATAGAGTCGGTGTTTTCCGGAAAAATATTCCCGGAATGCCTTACAGCCGTCTCAGTCCAAGAGCTACAGGGTATGAGGAGGGAGTCTATTCGTTGAAGGGGGTCCGAGATGTAGATTCGCGGATATAAATCTCGTGGAAGAGAGAGTCCTTAGCCTCATCGATAGCAATAGCGCGCAGGTCATCAATAAGCTACTTAAGTCTGGACTTTCTGAGATGGCTAATAAAGATGTTGAATGGTTGTATATTCTTGTGGCGTCTCTGGAGTTACGTCATCCTGACCACATTGAGAGCGTCAAGGAAATGGCCTACTCCGTGATAGCCGATGATATAGACGACGGGTTTGAGTTAACTAGACAGGTTCTCGAAACGATGGAGAAACACCCGGAAATAGCCAGTAACCTACCTCGAAAGAACCTAGGTCTCCACATCTCGAGTCGAGCCAATATTTTACGAAAGGAGTTGCGATCGTTGGCATTAATGGACTTCACAGATGAAAGGGACCATCTGCTTCTGTCTGATCTTCCGCTCATTCGGACAAAGGGAGTAGAGGATCCAAATGTGGTTGTTGCGCTACCTATCAGCCCCTGGAAGCTAGTCTTGGGATTCAAGACGCCAATGTTCGAAACAGTCTAGGAGCCCAAGAAGAAACCCGAGGAGGTGTTCCCTTGGGAAAGGGTATCTCTCAAGGTTAGTTAAGGGGTCGACTTTTGCCCCCCTTTAACTAATTTATGAAAGGATGCTCGGTTCCGGATCCTCGGGATCGGGGAACCAATACACATGCTTCCTGCCCCGCACTTCCCATTCGAGAAGTCCATGATCCCGGAGAGCGCGTTTCGCCGCCTGAACGGTCCTCATGGAGAGCGAAGCGCGCTGAGCGATGGTCTGCATGGTGGGGAAGCATCGTCCGGTCGAGGAATTCTTGAATGAGCGGATGCTGACGTAGGTAGCTAATTCAGAACCCTTCAACCCGATAGCCTCCCAGGGAACAGGAACGAAACGCCGGGGGAGCCCTTTGCAGAGCGGACAGAGGATAGTCTTCTTTTTCTTGGTCATTGATGGTTCAATCATACTACAGTGATGTAGTAGTATAGAATTCACAGAATCCTCAAAATTCAGGAATTCTTAATTCTTGATATGGTTATGAGGAGTCGGTGCAAGGGAGGTCCCCTCCGGAACAGTGAAGTTCTCGTGAGTGACTCTCCCTCGCAAAGCAGGATGTCAATGAGTCTGCCAGCGCGTTATAGGGTCGGAACTGTAGGCCGCTCCGATTCGGTCCAAGCCTCCCCGCCCGCCCGATGGAATCTATTAGTGAGTCGCCCGCAGGGATCACCCGACGACTCATACCCTGACTTCAAGGGAGATTCCTTCTAGACGAAAGATAAGGGGTCCATTATCTCGGAGCAACGCACTGTCATTTAACATACGCCCCCTGCCCGCAGGTCACTCTCGGACCACCAGACTCCTTTGGGTCCATTCCCTAACGCCCGGCCTGATTTCGTATGAATCAACTTCCAATGACCAGGGGGACCTCCCTCCGATTCCAATATGAAGTCCTTCTCAGCCGCCCTCTCATGCAAGCGGTCCTCCGGAGTCATCTCCGCCGTCCCGATCCTCTCCCGCGCTTCCGATCCTTCAGTCTGAAGTGGTGGGACTCCGAGCCGCTTTGCTACATCCATCGTGTGCCAGGAATATTCTAGTCGACTCCAGGTGGTGCCGGGGAGATCGTATCCCTTCTTGTCGATGAGTCGCCAGCACTCGAAATCGATAGCTAGGGGATCTCTCCGGAGGGATTTCAACAGGACAAGTCCCTGACGAGATGCAGCTCTTCGAAGCCTGTTCTCATAGACCTTCTGCTGGATCGAAATCGCCAAGTCCCTCTCCCCCTGAGGAGAGAGTATGGAGAAGGGTCCTGGGCGATTTTTCGGATAGGTCGAGGTATGCCGGAGAGTATGCCGGAAGATATGCCGGAAAGGATGGGAGCCAGCCCGAGAGGAAAAATCCTGCTGAGGCTGTCGAGATATCCTAAATATATGTAAGGAAAGGACTTAGAGTCCGTCGAGTGAAAGGACTTTCGGTGCTGCCAACTTTCATGTAAAACGCGATGAGAATGGGCCTATCCTCTTGAAAGATAAGGGGTTAGCCCCTCGGTCCAGTCAGAACGCCAGACAATATATATTATACGAACTAACGCCGGATTACGTTAAAAGAGCAGAATCCCCGTCATTCATGGCGAATTCGGCCCCTTCAACGATTGAGTGGAGCTCCCTCAGCCCAATCCTTCGGCCACTCCCCGCATCTCGGCCAACCGTAACTCGTAGACTCCGCGTCCCGGGTCGTCGACCTCGAACGTCGCTAGAATCCGCTCGTACAACTCGGCCGCACCCTCGATGTTCTGTTGGCGATGTCGTGCCCGTGCACCGCTCTCCAGGGCGTCGTGGATCTGGAAATCCAGATCCGCCCTATCCGCGATGCGCAGATACAGGCCCTCGGCGTCCGACCAGCGACCCTGGTCCTCGTAGGCTCGAGCCAGGAGCGCACTGCCTTGCAGTCCCAAGGCGTCACCGAGCGACAGGCCGCCACGCTCCAGCACGCTGATGGCCACTGCAGCGTCACCCGCCTCCAGATGCAACCGTCCCAGGAGGACCACCGCCTCCTGCGCCTCATTGGTCCCCTCGAAGCGGTCGAGGAACGTACTCAACTGTGCCTTGGCGTCCTCGAAAGCCGAAATCGATATCGACTGGTAGATGGATTCCAACTGGTTCATGGCCTGTATCGCCACCGAACGCTGGAAGTTGAGATAGTACAATCCACCGAAGATCAGCAGGGCCAGTACGACGCTGCCGAGCACCAGGAGCTGACGATTTACGCTCGCCCATCGCGACAGGTCCATGACACCGGCGACAAAGGCGTCGTCCTGTTGCTCGGGAGTGTGCGGCTGACGCCGCGACGCGGGGTGGCGGCGCTTCGACATCGTGACTGATCCGACCTCGTGGGGAATTCCGCTAAAGAATTGAAAAACCTACCCTTAGCCGAATTTCCGGTCAACGGGTCGACCGCTTCGGGTAGCGGGTCGACCGACCCACTACGACCGCTTCCGGGGTCGCCGTCGTGACGCCTCCGAGCCGGCCTTTCGTAAGGCGCCCGGTTTGGTGACGATCAAGGCACGGGGGCTTTGGCGTAGCACGCCATCGTAAATCCAATCGTTGATTGCGGTCGTAACCGTAGACCGGTGCGCCCCGGCGAGGTCTGCGAGCTCCTGATGTGTGAACCAGTGCTCCAAACGGATCCGGCGTCCATCATCATCACCCAGCCGGTATGCCAGGTCCAGGAGGACATCGGCGATCCGTGCCCTGGACGAGGAACCGGAAGACCCTGCGATGCGGCGCGCCTCCCGCAGGTCGCGGTCGTAGCTCGACAAGAAGGTCCCGAGTGTCTTGGGAGACCCTCTGAGGGCCTTGAATACTGCCACGCCACTCAGGGACAGGATGACGCACGCGGAGCCTGCCACGGCCGCGTAGCGACGTGGTACGTCCGTTGTAACCGCCTCTTCGCCAAACAACTCGGCAGGTCCGGCGACGGCGACCGTACGCTCGGTCTCCTCTCCGGTGCGCGGAAGCGTCAGCCGGACATGACCTTCTTGTACAAGGAAGACCACATCCGCCTGTTCGCCACGACTGAAGATGGACTGTCCCTTTCGGTAGACCAAAGGCGTGGCAGCCTTGATCAGTCTATTCAGCTTTCGATCCCTTCGTGGGATCACCTTGAGTGGCATTCTTGCCTTTCTATGCGTGGCGCGCCCACCGGTGAGTCTTCAGGGCCGGGTGGAACGCCAGACCTGTACCGACGAGTAACACCGGAATCGAAATCAAAGCAGCGGTGCGAGCATCCATCAAGTCACCGAGGACCCCGGTCCCCAGAACAGCTACAGATCCGACGGCCCAGGCCAACCCCATGACGATCCCCGACCCCACCGCGGTACTCTCGGGAACGATCTCCTGCGCCATCACGACGATGGGCGGTAGGAGGGCCATATTGAGGAATCCCGCGGCCGCCGCAAGGAGGAGCGCGCCGGCCGACCCCGCCGGGAGCCAGACCGCCAGCATATGGACGGGCACCGCCAAGGCGGTGATCCATGCGAGCAGCCGTACTCGATCTACCCGATCTGTCAGCATGCCGCCAGTGATCGTGCCCGCTCCCTGGGCGCCCAGGTAGATGCTCAGGGTCACGGCACCCATGGCTTCGGAGACCCCCGCGTCCGATGCAATGATGGGCACCATGGTCACGAACACGCGCTGAACGAAAGCGGCGAGGGCACTGATGCCGAAGATCACGCCCAGGGGCCCTCTGAGACATCTCATCACCTCACGGGGAGACGGTGGGGGTGCTGCGGCGGGATGTGGCCGATCGGCGGGGAGCACCCGGATGAGAATCACCGTGGCGACGATGGCCGGAAACATGGCCACCCAGAGTCCCCTCATGCCCCCCATCGACACCAGGGCAACGGCGATCAGGGGGCCGAACGCATAGCCCATGGTGCCCCCGAAAGAGAACAGAGACAGTCGCAGGCCACTCCCCTTCCCCTCCGACGCCCGAGCGGACATGGCCGCCGCCGGCGGGTGGAAGACCGCGCTGCCCATACCTCCGAGAATCAGAAGAACCACCAACAGACCGAAGGTCGGCGCAAACCCCATGAGCGACAGGAACACCCCCGATAAAAGCGGACCGGCGATGACCAGCGGCTTGCGACCGTAGCGATCGGCCCAGTACCCGACGAGAGGTTGTATGAGCGACGCGGCCAATGACAGCGTCATGACGAGCGACGCGGCCAGCGTGATGGAGAGCCCGAGGTTCTCCATGATTCTGGGGAGCAGTGGATGCAGAAATGAGGCGTATGCGTCGTTCAGCGCGTGGGCAACACCGACCGCCAAAGCCACACCTCTTGCCCCACCACCGAATCTGCGGATCCGGTGAGATTGTTCGACGCTGGTGACGTGCATGCCGGGAGCTTACAGGTCCAGGTTCACACGCGCTACCAGGCCTCGAGCCCGGCTACGAGCGACCCGTGAGATCCTGGCTCAGCGCCCCGTGCTCCCCTATGCTCCCCGTCAACGGACAGGCGTCCGGGCCGCTCAGACCCCCTTCCCATGGCCGAGGAGATCATGGAACGGACATTCGCCCTGATGGGATCGCTCCTGGCCATGATAGCCGTGGTCCTCGGCGCCTTCGGCGCACACGCACTTCGAGGACGCTTGAGCCCGGAAGATCTGGCCACGTTCGAGACGGGAGTTCGCTACCAGATGTACCATGCTCTGGCGCTGTTCGCCGTCGCCTGGGCTGCATCGCGGTGGCCGTCGGGTGCCTCCACGGCCGCGGGGTGGCTCTTCGTGGTCGGCATCGTCGTCTTTTCCGGCAGCCTGTACGTGCTGGTGATGACCGGACAGCGCTGGCTGGGCGCGGTCACGCCTCTGGGAGGATTGCTGATGATCTGCGGGTGGGCGGCCCTGGGCTGGGCCATCTTCCGAGGCTGATCGAAAGGCCAGCCGATGACGGCGATGATCGGTCGGGTCCTTGCCTGAGAGGGATCTGGCGTTCAGCGAAGTCAGACGCCTGCTTCAGTCGGCCAAGAATATGCTCGTGCTCACGGGTGCCGGGGTAAGCGCGGAGTCGGGCGTTCCCACCTTCAGGGGACCCGACGGGCTCTGGAAAAAGCACCGGCCCGAGCAGCTCGCGACCGCCGAAGCGTTTCGGGCCGATCCGCGCCTCGTCTGGGAGTGGTACGGGTGGCGGAGACAACGTGTGGCTGCCTGCAGCCCGAACGCGGCCCACGAAGCGATGGCCCGCTTGACGGTTCGTGACCCCCGCGTCCGTATCGTGACCCAAAACGTCGATGGTTTACACGAGCTCGCTCTCCAGGAGGTGCTCGCAGAAGGGACCGATTCGGACGGCTCGATGCCGGACGCGCGCCCTGCCATGTCACCTGCGGCACTTTCACTCGAGCTGCATGGTTCTCTCTACCGCGTGCGCTGCCTGGCGTGTCGATTTCACCAGGGCGATCGGAACCCGATCGACGCCACCAGCGCGGGTTCTCTGCCTCACTGCCCCGAATGCGGCAGCCTCCTTCGGCCGGACGTGGTGTGGTTCGGCGAGTCACTCGACGAGAACACGTTGGAAGCTGCGGTCACCACAGCCCAGGGTGCCGAGGTCTGTCTGGTGGTGGGCACCAGTGCCGTGGTGCACCCCGCCGCCTCCCTTCCCCTCCTGACCCGGCAGAACGGGGGCGTCATCGTGGAGGTCAATCCCGAGCCGACCCCACTGTCTGCCGTGGCTCGCGTGAGCCTCCGGGCGCCGGCAACCGAAGTCATTCCTTTACTCCTCGATCCATGAGGGGACGGGAGGTGCGACGTGGCGGAGGCCAAGGCTGAACCGACACAGAGCCTGCCGAGCCGGGTGACATGACCGGCACGCCCGTGACGTACATAGAAGCGTACCTGTGCGGGAACCGGGACACTCGATCTGGGTCTTTTACTTCTGTACGCGACTTGTCCAATCCCCGAAGTGGAGCGTACTCTTGAATCATGTGCCATGGGCTGAGCTTGTGGCTTCCCAAGGATGGCACTCGGAATTGCCGGAGGCTCGTAGGCATGCGTAGATCAGCTCTCCTTCTGTTCGTTCTGTCTCTCACACTTCTCGCTGCGTGCGGCGGTGGAGGGGGAGACAACATCCCGACGGCACCACCCGCGACACCACCGCCGCCGCCGCCGCCGCCGCCGCCAACCCCACCGCCACCTCCGCCCGTGGCGGAGGTACTCTGTCCGCCGGGTGGTGAACTCGGCTTAGCGGTGGGTGAGCAAGTGATCTTTCGGAATCAATCCACGTATTGCTTCAATTTCGCTTCTTCCGGCTCCGTCACCGAATACCTCGTGGGAGTGCAGTCGGTGGGCGAGGCCGGGATCGCGATCAGAAACATCACAGTCAGGGGTGAGCGTGTTACCACGACGGCCCTTCAGGCGTCGGTACAGGAAACCCCTCCCATCCGGCCCGATGTCGGTGGGGCCCCGCGCTTCTCTCCTGCGCTCTCGGGCAATCCCGGCTTCAAGCTCTTGCGGGATCATCGGAGCGCCCACAATGCAATGCTCGCCCGGATGATCGGACCCTTACGTGAACCCGGTGCTCGCCAGCCTCTAATCGACCGTGCAGCACAGGGGGCCCCGGCTCAAATGCTCGGCGTCGTCACGGGCAATGAAGAGATCGGTGATCAGGTCGAATTGCGAGTCCGGGACCTCAACTCCATCGACTGCGAGGCACCCGCGACCGAATTGGTCATGGCCGAGCTCAGGATCGTGAATGAGCAATCCATGTGGTTCGTCGACATCGAGAATCCGACCGGCGGCTTCACGGACGAACAATTGCAGGAAATGGCCGACATCTTTGACGAACATATCTACGCAACGGAGACCGAGTACCTCGGTGTGAGCAACGACCTAGACGGCAATGCACGCATCGTGATCGTCGTGACGCAGCAACTAAACATCGGCAGCGGTGACCTGGGGTTGGTGCTCGGGTTCGTAAACCCCTGTGATTTTTTCACCAGAGGAGAGGACGTCGGAGGTCAGACCATCCACTCCACCAACGAAGGGGAGTTCTTCTATGCGCTGGCGCCTGATCCCGAGGCGTCCGTCGGGGAGACGGTCGACACAGAGGCGTTGCTGGGCCTGCTCCCGTTGATCATATCCCATGAATTCGCTCACATCATCCAGAACAGCCACCGCTTCACTCAGGACGGGGCGTTGATGGCGGCGTTCATGGCCGAGGGTCAAGCGACGCTCGCCGAGGAGGTGGTGGGGCACTCCATACTCGGGAACGCTACTGGCCAGAACCTTAATGCGGCTGAAGCTCTCGACTACGATAACATCCCCTTTCCCTTCTGGTATGCGAACCCGTGGACGGATCTCGTCAACTACTTTGGCTGGCCCGGCGTACCGGACTTCAACGAAAATACCCCCCGAATTGAAGGAGCACCGCAGGAGTGTACCTGGACGGACGCCGGCGAAGATGATCCGTGTATAAGTCGCCCGCTATGGTACGGTGTCACATGGTCATTGCTCCGCTGGGCAGCGGACCAATTTGGCGAGGACTTCGGGGGCGAGCCCGCACTACATCAGGCTATCATCCGCAACAACATCGCCGGATTCGACAACCTCCGAGAAGTTTTGGCCCCATATGGCCTCCTGGAGGATCTTCTGGCCCAATGGGCAGCCGCATTCTACATGGACGATCGTCCGGGACAGTCGGACCCGAGACATAGCGTATCGAGCTGGGACTATTTCAGCGCCGATACCCGCTTGTTTGAGCAAGCCTGGCTCGAACCTATTACGAAGTCCTACAGCGACTTCACGGAGAACGTGAGAGTCCGGGATCCATCCACTGCCTTCTTCCTGGTCGGGGGGGGGATCGCCCCCCAATATTCAATCAAGGTGGAAGGAGCCGGCGGCGGCAGCCTGGGGTCGGACATTCAGGTATGGATCGTGCGAACGAAGTAGCGTGCGCGGAGGCGCCGAGGGTCAGCCGCGAGCTTCGGTCGCCTCGCGTATGCACTCCGCTGAAACGTTCCCGCCGCTGACCACGACGGCTACGGGGGCTCCTGCGTGCTGAGGAGTCCACGCGCCGGTGAGCGCGGCTGCGAGTGTCACGGCTCCTCCGCCCTCTACGACCAGGTGTAATTCGCGCGCGGCGTAGCCCATGGCCTGGGCGATGGCCTCTTCCGGTACCGTCACGTGATGATCGACGTAATCCCGGACGATGGCGAAGCTGTATCGATTCTCGAGTCCGATCCCGCCGGATAGGGCGCTTGCCAGAGTCGTCTCTTCTTCCATCTCGATGGGATGGCCCGCCTCGAGGCTTCTCAGCATCACGGCCGCCTGTTCCGCGGACACGGCGGTGATGACGACGTCGGGACGGGCCTGCTTGATCGCGTAAGCGATGCCACCTGCCAGGCCACCCCCCGACAGAGCCACGAGCACCTCCGACACGTCGGGAAGCTCTTCGAGGATCTCCCACCCCACGGTCCCCTGTCCCGCGATCACCCAGGGATCGTCGAAGGGATGCACAAAGGTGAGTCCCCGCTCACTCTCGAGTTCCCAGGCCCTCGCGTCGGCTTCGTCGTAGGTCTCGCCCGCGAGCAGGACTTCCGCGCCCGCAGCCTCCATGGCACGGTGCTTTACCGGATCCACCCAGTCCGGAACACAGATGGTGGCCGGAATGGCCATCACGCCCGCCACGTGGGCCACCGCTCGGCCGTGATTTCCGCTGGAGCACGTGACCACACCCTTGGTCCGTTCCTCTTCGGTCAGCGCCATCATGCGATTCGCGGCCCCGCGGATCTTGAACGAGCCCGTGACTTGAAGGCTCTCCAGCTTCAGGTATATGTCCGATCCCACACGTTCCGACAGATCCGAACCCCACAGAAGAGGGGTCCGAACCACGAAGCCGCGCACTGCATTGCTGGCAGCGTTCAGGTCCAGTTCCTTATTCATGGGGCTAGTGTAGCGTCACAGGTCGGCGCCCGAAGTTCGCCCCGCCCGCTCCCTGGTATAGGTAGCGAATCGTGACACAGCCGGCGGTCGCCCCCGGGCAGTAGTAGCTCAGAATCTCGAATATTCCGTGGTGCCCGTCCGCCGTCCGGACCGCGAACACCTTGGGCTTGGGCTTTAGAATGTGGCTCGTCCAACTGTAGGTGTACCACCGGGCGACGGCCGGGTTGGCCGTTTCCGCATTCGCCTCATTGGTCGCGTAGCCGTCCGTAGGCACTCGGGTAACGGAATCCAGAGAGATCTCGCCGAGGTCCAGGATACCGCCCTGCCCGCTCAGGCCCGGACCCCCGTTGGCCAAGATGGTGAATCGTCGAAACGCCAGATCCCATCCGAGAGGATCTGGATCCCCCTCGACCACGGAGCCCGTAGAGAAGTCGAAGTAGGTGAGTTCATTACGCCTGCCGTCCACCGTGTAGACGACCGGCCCGATAAGACTGTCTCCGACCTCTTCCGGAGCGACGGCCGAGACCGTGTACCATTCGAGGTCGGGGCTCTGAAGGCTCTCCATCACGAACCAGACGGCGGCAATGAGCAGTCCACAGACGACGACCAGAGCCACCCACGGTATCCCGGGCAGCTTGCGTGGTGTTTCGTCCTGTGATGATAGGGGCGTCTGGACTGACATGGCTCATTCGAAGAAGTGGGCCTCAAGTCTATGCGAAGCCACCCAGTCCCTTCAAGGCGTCTCGGTTGAGCAAAAACATGTTGCCCGTTCTGTTGACCGTTAGCATGTTTGATATAGCATTGACATTCGCCCCCCAAAGCCGGAGTATTTACAACGTAACATGTTGCATCCTCGCATAAAGCAGTGGGAAGACGCTGCCACACTCCCGGTAGTTGATGTCCCATTCGTATGGCGTGGTCGCAGACCGCCTCACTCCGACCCATCCCCAGAGACCACAAGGGACGACCTCAAACGCTCGCAGCGTGATCGTCTCCGCAAACGGACCGCCGCCGTCCATGGCCTTCGCTTATCCCTGCTCCTCGGCCTGCTGGTCGGCTGGGTCTATGCGGAGGTGAACGCGCTCGGCTCCGGCACGGCTCTCGGGCCCACCCTCAAGCAGAAAATCCGAAAATCGCTCGGCACCCGTGGGGCCCCACCTGGACAGGACAACGCACTGAGCATGAAGGTGTGTGATCCTCAGCTCATGGCCATCCTTCCCACCCTCAGCGCTCAGATCGCCAAATCACCTGAGTTCGTCGAGGTCGCCAAGCTGTTCAAAGGGGGCAAGGACGACGTGAGCACCATGTCGCTGCTCAAGACGCTGATGTCGAGTGGGGCGAAGCGAGGGCCCTGACCTTCAGGCTCTAGCTCTACCCGGAACATCGCCTAGCAGGGCCACGATGTCCTCCACCGCTTTCAGTTCGGGACGATCCTGAAATAGGCACGCCAGGACACCCGTAGTGTTGGCCGCCGCGAAGCTCACTCCCTTCAGGTTTCGCTCCGGGGAGACGCCGGGGATGGGTCGAGGGAAGCCCGAGGCGACGAAGACGGGTTCGTGCCCCTCGAGGCAAATCACTCCCAGTTGATCTCTCGGGCACTCCCAGTCCAGGACGACTCCTCCGGCGCCCTCCAGGCTGCCCGGTAACCAAGCCCGTCCCTCGTGCGCCTTGGGCGACACGATGAGCGCGCCTGCACTCCGAACTCGATCCACAGCCGCCCACAGGGTCAGCTCGTGCTCAGGCCGGGCCGTGCCCAGGCTCAAATTGATGAGGCGAGCGCCCCGTGTGATCGCCTCGTCGATGGCCTGCACCAAGACGCCGGTGGAAGTCGACAGCGTACGTCCGAAGACCTTGATCACGTAGATGTCCGCCTCGGGAGCCTTCTCCTTGATCGCCGCCGTCACCGCCGTACCGTGCCCGAGTCGATCCACGTAGTCGTCATGGCGGCTCCCGTCTTCTTCGATCGCGATCCCGCCGATCACCCCCTCCACGTGCGGATGGTCGGCGTGCACTCCGCTGTCGATCACCGCGACGAGGACGCCTCGGCCGGTACGCCCCTGCAAACCAGGATGTTCCGGCGAAATCCACGTACCGGCCCCGGTACGTGCGGAGGAGTCGCTCACGCCCGAATTCCGCCGATCACAAGGCACTCCCCTGTGTATCGTCTCCAAAAAGGGCCCTGAACGGCCCCTCCCGGTCTGCCAACGTCTGTGGCGTGCCCTCGGCAACTATCCTCGCGCCGTCGATCACGAGCACACGGTCGGCTCGTCGAGCCAGCTCCAGCCGGTGCGTGATCAGCACGGTCGTACGATGCCGCATGACCGCCTCATATCCCTGGATGACCTGCGCCTGCGCCACCGGATCGAGAGCGGCCGTCGCTTCGTCCAGGACCAGCACCGCGGGATCGGCCACGAGCGCCCGGGCCACGGCGATGCGCTGACGCTCCCCGGCCGAGATGGCCAACCCACGGTCCCCGACCGTCGTCTCGAGCCTCTCCGGAAGCCGGGCGATGAACTCCGACAATCCGGCAGCGTCCGCGGCAGCGGCGATGTCGTCACTCGATGCGTCAGGCCGTGCGTACCCGATGTTTTCTGCGATCGAAGTGTTGAACACGAAGGGCTGCTGATCCACCGTGACCACGCACCCTCGGATGTCAGCGAGTGACAGGTCCCGGAGGTCGTGCCCATCCAGCAGGATCCGACCCGAATCCGGGTCGAGGTGACGAGCCAAAAGGTCCGAAACGGTGGACTTGCCACCTCCACTCGGTCCCACGATCGCGAGAATCTCACCCTGGCCGACCTGAAAGGAGATGTCCTCCAAGACCGGACCGCCTCGGTCGAAGGAAAAGGTCACTCCCTCGAACACCACATCGCCCTTGACCTGGTCCAGTGCGACCGGTGCTTCCGACTCCACGACCTCGGGCTCTACGTCGAGTATCTCGTGCACGCGACGCAGAGACACCTTGGCCGTGGCGAAGTTGGTCCACAGCCCCATGAGGCCTTGCACGGGGGAGAGCAGCCTCATCTGGTAGGCCATGAACGCCACGAACGTGCCCAGGGAGATCGCCCCTCCGATCACCCGTGATCCTCCGTAGAGGAAGACGACCGCCGTGCCGGCGGAAAGGATGAGGCCGGGCAGTCCACCCGCCAGGTAGGTCAACCAGCGCATGGCCATGAGGGAGTCCACGAACGAGTCGTTCTTTCCGCTGAAGCGGGACACCTCGCGGCCCTGCGCGTTCGAGGCCACCACCAGCTTCATTCCCTGAAGCGTCTCGATGAGAAACGTGCCGATGTCAGCGCTTCTCTGCCGAAGATCGGCCACCTTGACCTCGAGCTTGCGGCGAAAGCGTACCAGGGCCCACAGGCTGGGCGGCATCATGATCAGGCTCACCAAGAACAGCCGCGCGTCGAGCCAGATCAACATGGCCACCGTGCCGACCAGGAAGATCACGTTCCCCAACCAGGCGAGCGCCGTCTCCGCTGCCACTCGTTGGATCTCGCTGATGTCGCTGTTGATCCGTGATACGATCTCGCCGAGAGTGGTCCCGGCGTAGAAACGCGGAGATAACCTCTGAAGGTGCCGGTAGAGCTCGAGCCGCATGTCGAACAGGATGTCGGCCGAGACCCGGGTATAACGCAGACCGCTGGCCACGTTCATGACGAAGGAAACGACGGTGATGCCGACGAAAAGTCCGGTGATCCGCACCAGAGCGCTCATATCCCGTCCCAGCAACGCGGAATCGACGAGCAGCTTCGACAAGTATGGGATGAACAGCGAGAGGACGGTCCCCGTGAGACTCAGCACCAACACGAGGACGAGGCGTCGCCAGTAGGGAGCGACGTACGAAAGGACGCGCCTCAGGTCGGAACGATCCTGTTCCATCTTGGGGTCCCGGATCAGAACCTCCTTCGGGTCCCCGATCAGAACCTCGTCGGCTGAAGGCTGCCCGAGGAGGCCCTGCTACTGACCGTCGGTCCCGGGAAGGAAGACGAAGCCCCTCATGTCTCCACCGACATCCACGGTCTTCAACAGCTCGTAGGTCTCGGAGTCGTAGACGTCAATCGTGTTCCCCGCCACATGGATGTACAGGTACTTGCCGTTCGAGCTCACCGCGAGGCCCATGCGGGAACGCCCGGCGAACGGCTCTCTGTGCGTCACCCTGCCCTCTTCGAGATCGATGGCCCAGAACTCGTAGTGGCCGACTTCATTATAGAGGGCCCACGCCTTCTTGCCTCCCGGAGCCATCGCGAATCGATTGACGGGCTGGTTCGGCCCCAGGGTGTAGAAATCCATCTCCCGCTCTGCCAAGTTGACCCGAGCGATGCCCATCATCCGTCGATTATTGATGGGGTCCGTCATCCGCACCAGCCCCGTGAAGAACCCCGGCTCCTCGTAGTAACTGGATCCGAAGCTTGGCCTCACCATGCCCCGTCCCGGCTCGGCTTCCTCGGAAATCGCCCAGCGGTCCACCTCGGTGAAGTTCTCCGTCTCGAGCACGATCATGTCCTCGGCCATGAAGTAGGCGAGGCTTCCGTCCGGGGAGAACCTGAAGGTCGCCCGAGTGCGCTCGTAATCGCCGGGCCAGGGAATGGTGTCCATCACCTCGTGATTCTTCAGGTCGTACCGGATGATGACATTCGAATGTATTTCGTATCGATCTGCCTGTCTGATCCGGCTCGACCCGATGATCAGGGCATAGGTCTCTTGGGGGTTTACAGCAAAGCCCCCACGGATTCGGAAGCGCCGGTTCCCGTCATTCAACGTGAACTGGTCGATGGACTTCCGGGTGGCCAGATCGATGACCTCTACATGCTCGTATGTGGCATCTGTTACGTAGATGCGTTCACGATTGTCAGACACGACCAGCCGGCCGACAATACCGTTTTGTGTGGGGATCGTATCGATCAGCGAGAGCGTCTCCTCATCGACCACGTGGATCCGGTCGGCGTAGGTGCCGGTGTAGAAGATGCCACTCCCACCCGAGATGTTCTCACTCGTCTGGCCTATCAGAGGAGCCGACGCTGGCCCTACCATCGCGAGGAGAAGAACGGCGAGGCAGCCCACCACGTTCGTAATGTCAGACCATCTGATCATGCTTGATTCCTCTTCGTTCGATGCAGCCCACGACCCTACCCGCTGATACTGAATTTTACCCGTTGCCGCTCGTGTCCTACGGGAAGATCAGGTCGAGCTTACGCCAATCCTGCTGCGCAGTAGCACACTTGGACGTCCAATCCGGCGCGTGATTGAGGTGGTCCGGCACCTGGACCGGCCAGAAGCAGCCGTTGTAGCAGTCGAATAGATCACGCTCGACCGGCTGACAGAGTCCGGCGGTACCACCGCTCGAATCCACCTCCCAACCCGGAGCGAAGACGAGCGAGCACCCCAGCGGAATGTGCGGCCCGGGCTGTCCGCTCTCGAGGGCGACCACGTCGTGATCGCCATTGGCGCTTGAAGCCGCTTCACGCTCCTGGTGCGCGTGGTGCTCGATGCGAACCGCCTTCTGGTTGATAGCCCTGATGTGCTTCATTCTCTCCCCCTCAGGCGGGCACTGAAGCAGCTGTGTCGTACTGCTTCAAGAAGTCCGGATTGTGGGTCGCGATCTCGCCGTAGACCCTCAAGCATGTATCGGTCCAACTACGCACCCAATCGCAGTAGTGGAGATTCGGCGTTGCCGTGGTGCCGTACCGTGTGTTGGCCTCATGGTAACACCCTCCAGCGCACAAGGGACGGGCCCAACATGTGTGGCAATCCGTCTTGTGAGCAATGTGATGCGTCTCCAGGAATCGACGTTGTACTTCGCGATCCAGGCCGTCCTGTACCGTACCGATCTTGTGGTCGTCCGAGCCGGCGAAACGATGGCACAGCGCCACGTCGCCGTCTGTAGCCACTCCCACCAAGCCCAGGCCTGCACCACACGGAAACGCCTTGCTCATGCCCTTGTGAATTTCGGCCAGGGTCTCGTTCAGATTGGAGAATCCATGGTGGCGATTCTCCAGAGCGGCCTCCTTGAACTCCTCGGCCAGTTCGTCGAACTGCCCCAACATGTCGTAGTACTGGTCCCCCTCGATGGCATAGTCTCGCCCATCCGCGGTCGTCACCGGTGCGAAACCCACCGACCAGAATCCCATCTCGTCCGTGAGGTGCCGAAAAATCTTCATGACGTTCAGGTTCTGCTTGGTCAGCGTCACCCTCGCACCGATCGGACGTGTGTTGTGGCGCTTCAGCAGCTCTTTGATTTTGGGCAACACCAACTCGTAGCTGCCCATCCCGTTGCTGAAGACGCGAAACTGGTCCTGAGACTCCTTGGGCCCGTCGATGGAGATGGTCACACCCACTTCGTTGTCCACTAGCCACTCGATGACCTCGGGGCGCAGCAGGGTGGCGTTGGTCGTCAGGCTGAACTGCACCCCCTTCCCCAGAACGGCCGCCCTCTCATTGGCGTAGGCCAGGGTCTTCTTCAAGACCTTGAAGTTGAGGAGCGTCTCCCCACCGAAAAACGTCAGATTGGCCACATCGTTGTCGCCCGACTCCTTGAACATGAAGTCGACCGACTCACGCGCCGTCTCTTCCGTCATGAACTTCGGTTTCTTCCCGTTCTCCGTGTCGACAATCTTGTCCTCGCCGTACTCGTAGCAGTACGTGCACGCCAGGTTACACTTGTTGGTGACGTTGAGGACCATGGTGGTCAGCGGAAAATTGTCCGGCGGAATCACCGGTAGAGACTTCGTAGGAGGCAGGCGCACGTCGCCGATCGCCCGAATATCCTGGAGCTCTTCGACCGCGTTGGCCACCTCGCCCGCCCCAAAACGATCCGTGAGCGACTCGGTCAGCTCTTCCACGGACATTGGACCCTCATCCAGGGCCCTCAGCACCTCCCAGGACGGCTCGTCGACATGGAAGACGCCGGCACTGGGCACCATATACAGGAAGTGCTCCCCGGCCGCCTCAAAAGGATGAAACTCACGTAAGCCCAAAGCGTTCATCGAATATCTCCCCAAGGATCCCAGCGCATGTAGAGAGGCACTGTGACTATGAGATGGCTGCGGGCCCTCAGGGGCCGCTCGGACGGTGCACCATCCGGCTGGAGGCTAGCCACCACCCAGACGTCACCGATGTTGTTGCGATCGCCGATCCGTTCGGGGTTGGGACCGTCGACGGCCGGCGTGAACAGCCCATCCTGGTCGATCGTGCCGACGTACTCGATGTCATGGTCCACAAAAGTGGCGGAGTACTCCTCGATGGACCACGTGGCATCGACCACGCCGAGGTCGACGTCGTCATCGGTGTTCGTCTTCCCGTCCGGCCCGTCGTGGTATGCCCGTGCCTCGAACTGTACGTAACCCTTCGGCATGGCCACACCGCCGACGCGCGCCATACCCCATTCGGGACTTACTCGGATCGAGTTGATTTCGTCATAGACGACGCCAGCCTCGGGAAGGCGGGCGCCGGCCACATAGATGTCCCGAGGCCCCACTAAAGCGTCGGCGTCGACATCCACGCGGAGGGTCGTCACACCCTCATTGGCAGACACGACCTGACGCACGGTGATGCCGGGTCCGAGGTCGACCGCATCCTGGGCAAGAACTTCGGGAAGGTTGGCACCGAAGATCGTCACGGTCTGGTCGCGGGTGCCGATCTTCAGCGCCCGGGGCTCCATGCCGGCCACGACCGGATCCCTTCTCACCCGCTGGAAACGCACATCGAACCCGAACTCATCGTAGTCGCCGGCGAACCAGCGCCCGGAGATTTCTTCCCAATCACGTTCGACGATCAGCACTTCGCGGAGAGGATCGAGTCCCGTATCGAGCGTAGAACGGCCCCGCCACTGGTAGCCCGTGTACACCGTGGTGCTACCCTGCCGGGTAACCGTGCGGCCCGAGCGGGCATAGGCGAGGGTGGTCGTGGTCGTGAACTGGTCATCCGAACCCGGCACGGCTTCGATCACCGCGGTGCCGAAGAGGCGGCCATACCCGGTCTGGGTGGCCGAGACCACCCACGTCCCAGCGAGACGCGCGGGCCGCATGGTGGCCGACCAATCCGTCCACTCGGGGGTCTCGAGCGGGAACACCTCGGAGAGGTGAGCTACGGCCTTATCCATCGGGTGACGAGTGTCGTCCGGCGCGCGCGGGCTGCCCGGTGGCGGGCCCCTATAGAGCAATCCGGTGCCCTGACTCTCCGAGACAGGATAGAGGCCCCGGTGCGTGGCCATGAGCAGGTCCCACTCCTCTTTGGTCCGGCGCTGGGTGATCACCCGTCCCATCGAGTGACACTGCGAGCACGTCGCTTCGACACCACTGTCGGCCTCGTAGTCGTAGTCGATCATCCGGCGTTCGACCTCGAAGTTACCGGGGCGCAGCTCTTCCGGGGCAAGACCATGGTTGTTGGACAGGTATCGTACGATCTCGCGTGCCGCCGCCGGATCTACATTGACTTCGTTCAGTGCGATCATCCTGCGAAGCGAACTCTGCCACCCTTCCGGCGTCTTCCGCAGGTAGGAAAGTCGGGTCATCCGTCCCGAGTCGTCTCGCGTATGGCACGCGGAACAGTTCTGGATGACTGCCGGGTTGTCGATGGGAATCCCGGCGGCCTCTCGGTCCGAGTCGGACGCGGACTGCCCCGGACCGGCGGCGGGAACCGGGACAAGAGCCAACCCGCCGACGAGCGCCAGAGTGGCGGAAATTCGTGTGCCTGCGAGTTCCTTCATACCAAGCCCTATCCGTTGGCGGCCCACACGTCTGGGAATCCCCTATGATCTCGTCCACAGAATACGAGGGAGACGCAGGTCAGGCGAGGGTTACGTGGATGGGGAGGTCAGTCACGATCGGCACGGTTGACCAGGATACCCCGCGACAGCAACACCGAGAGGGCACCGATGAAGTCGGGGAGAATGACGGCCTTGTCGAGCCGACAATAGGCTTCGAACAGATCCGGCACCTGCGAATACTCTCCGGCAATTTCCAGGACTCGCCGCACGTCGACCCCCCTCAGGTATCGAAGGCCTGAAGGTGCGGAGGGTGAGGCGAGCCGCTGCTCGAGGACCACTTCGTTGCCGACGATGACCGGACGATCCACGACCGTCAGGTCATCACCTTCCACAAGGTTGATCGCTGAGCTCCTGCGCAGTGCGTCGAAGGCGGCAAGAACCGACGGGTCGTTACGGAGTTGTTCGATATCAGGCTCTCCGTCCTCGTCGAACGCATCCGGACCTTCCTGCTCCTGTCCTCTCCGGTCCCAGAAGGCGTGCCGGTGATCCTGGCCGGCGGCTCGAAACACCTCGGCAGACTGATCCTTATAGCTGGAGTAGACGCGACGCTCACGGCCCTCGTGTAGTTCCACGGCGGCCGCTTCCATATCGGGCTTCTCCAGCACCGTGTGCACCACAACCGCTGCCCGCCATGCGGAGGCGAGCGCCTTCTTCACACCGAACGACGAGACCGGATCCAAGGCCGTGGCCGCATCCCCCACCAGGAGGATGCGTCCCTCAGCGTATCGAGAAGCGGAGTACATGGATGCGCTACACGCCCATGCGTCTCCCTCCATGCTCGCCCCTTCGAGAATGGCCACCATCCGCTCAGCCTTGGTCAACTCGGACCGATAGATGGACCCTAGCTCTTTGCTGCGTTCCATCTCCGTCACCCTGGGGTCGACCATGACCGTGAAGTAACGGACCTGATCATCGACGGGAACGGACCATGCCCAGCCGTCGGCAAAGCTCTCGACAAGCGTGTGGGTTTGGTCTGGAATAGGCCAACCCTCTGCCCGGCGCCACACTCCTACCAAGGCCAGGGTGGCTTGGCCTTCCGTCTGCCGCCGATAGTTGCGTGCGACGACCCCTGAGCGGCCAGAGCAATCGAGCACCCAGCCCGCCCGGACGACCTGAGTCGAGCCCGCGGCTGTCGCACCCCCAATCGTATAAGCGATTCGGTGAACGTCACCGTCGAGTTCCACATCCCTGACGGTGGCGTCGCCCTCTACCCGAGCTCCGGCCTGGGCGACCAAAGCGAGAAGAACTCGGTCGAGGTCGGACCGCAGAATTTGGAACCCGGTCTCCCCTTCGGGAAACGCCTCCACCCGCCCCTCAGACTGGCCCCACCATACCGTGTGCCCCGTGCTCCGAACGAAGCCTGCGGCTTCCACGGCCTGCAGAGCACCCACCCTATCGAGAATCTTGCGAGTGCTCGGTGGAAGGGACTCCCCCAGTAAGGAGGACTGCGATCCGGGCCGAGTGAGGACGATGACGGAGTGTCCCCACTGGGCGAGAAGGCGTGCCGCTGCCGACCCCGCCGGGCCACCACCAATTACGGCGACGTCTACGTCGAGAGTCGGTGGATGCCCTTTCACTCGCTGCTCCGATTACCTCTCGATGCCACGTTGGACCAGTCGACGCCAGGCCATGCTGTCAGCTCCAAGAGGGTGATAACGCTGTACGACGGGAGGCGAACCGAATCGCCGATCACCTCTGTTGTGGGAAGGGCGGGACAAGGCTCGCCATGAGTCTAGTGAAACGACCAGAAGGGAGGCAACAACGGGCGGCACACTCCCCATAAAAGGTCGAGACCGTCCCCAGTGGCACTGGGAAGTTTGTTGCGCTGACGGGGGTGCGCCACCGATGATGGGACGGATACGGCAGTAGAAATGGGAGTTAAAGAGCCTCGCTTCGGGTAAGCCGGTGGGCCCCTCACAGATACCTGAAATCAGATGACCGCATTTGAGTTCCTATCGGTCGCGCTGTCCTTCGTTCTGGGCTTGGCGGTCACAAGGAGCGGGTTGGGAGTTGACCCTTATCGCACAATGGCCTGAACTCGGTTACGACCGGTGGAGCGAGACCTTGGAAACGCTCCATATGTGGAGCCAGATCGTCGGCAAGGTCCGCCTGGAATGCACGCCGTGGACGAACCACTCGTGGCACGTCCCTCTCTACGTTACTCCGAGCGGGCTGACGACTTCGACGATTCACCATGGAGCCGGTCAGTTCGACATTGAGTTCGATTTCAGCCAGCACGACTTGACTGTCCGGACCGGCGATGGACAACGCCGGACCTTGGCACTCCGTCCTCGGACGGTGGCTTCCTTCTATGAGGCACTGCCAAGGTACCTCGATGAGCTGGGATTCCCCGTACGAATCTACGAAGTACCCAGCGAGGTCATTGATCCGATCCGGTTCTCGGAAGACACAGTCCATGGCGCCTACGATCCAGCGGCGGCTGCTCGTTTTGCTCAAGTTCTGAATCAAGCAGTCCGAGTCTTCACGGAGTTCCGTGCGCAGTTTCTCGGCAAGTGCAGCCCGGTTCACTTCTTCTGGGGCAGCTTCGATCTCGCGGTAACCCGTTTTTCGGGGCGGAAGGCACCGGACCATCCGGGTGGCGTTCCCGGGCTGCCGGATTGGGTGACCCGGGAGGCGTACTCACACGAGGTGTACAGCTGCGGCTTCTGGCCTGGCGGGCCATCGAGTCCCTCAGCCGCCTTCTACGCATACGCCTACCCGGTCCCCGACGGCCTGAGCGAAGCTTCCATCGCACCCCCGCAAGCGTTCTGGAGTGGCGAGATGGGTGAGTTCTTCCTCCCGTACGAAGCGGTGCGGACGGCCGATGACCCCGCCGATGTGCTGATGAGCTTTCTCCAAGACACCTACCAGGCCGTCGCCGATTTAGGAAATTGGAATCGCGGGGAACTCGAGGTTGCCGATGGATTTCCTCATGCGAAGACTTGATCAAGCCAGCCGAGGTGCACGGCGATCCGTGGGCAACCGTTAGATCGGTTTCGCAGCCACGCGCTTGGCCGAAACTGTGGCGCCTCCAAGCTCGCGCGTCGCTGCGGCAGCCACCAGATTGAGGAATGCAGGTGCCGGGCGCGTATCAGGTTGTGACCCTCACACCCACTGTCCCCGAGTAAATGGCTGACGAACGCAAGTACCAGGACGACGAGGTCAAGGAGATCTTCGACCTCGCAATCGGCGAGGACCCTATCGGGCGCCCCCCCACATCCGATGAGGCTGGGTTATCGCTTTCGGAACTCCAGGAAGTCGGACTCGAAGTCGGCATGGAGCCTGAGCGAATCGCGGAAGCGGCCTTGGCTGTCGACAGCAGGCGGGGCATTCTGCCGAGCCGAAGGTACTTGGGCATGCCCATTTCCGTGGGCCGAGTCGTCGAGTTGCCTGGGCCCGTGACCGATCAGGAATGGCAGTTGCTGGTCGCGGAGTTTCGAGAGGTATTCGGCGCGAGAGGCCGAATTGCGTCCCACGGAGGTGTTCGCGAGTGGACCAACGGTAACCTGCATGCACTAGTGGAGCCGACTGCGACCGGCCATCGCTTGCGGCTGGGCACGCTCAAGGGAGGTGCCAAGGCCTTGATGACGATGGGAGTCGCCGGTCTTGCGAGCGGGCTGACCCTACTCACGGTGTTCCTGACCACGGGCGTATCGGCCGTGAACATGGAAGTCGCCATGATGATGTTAGTGGGTGCGGGTGGAGCGGCTTTGACCTCGAATGTACTTAGTCTCCCCCGCTGGGCTCGTGCGCGAAAGGGGCAAATGGAATACATCGCCGGTCGCGTTGGCGCGTTGGTTGGAGCGCCCCCGCACGTCGGTGTAAAACCGGCGTGCGCGGCCCTCGAGGTCTCCCGATCGGAGGAGTCTAACCTAGAGAAGAACAGCAGTTACTCCGCACCCGAGTCAGGAAGCATCGAATGACGACAACGCGACGTGACTTCATCGCACGTTCGGCAGCCGCCTACGGCGCGCTCACGCTGGGCCTTCCCGATGCGGTGCTCGGCGGGGCTCTACACCCGGTCAAAGGGCCGAGTCAGACCCCCCTCCGCATTCTCTTCATCGGGGGTACGGGCTTCATCGGTCCCCACATGGTGGAGGCGGCCATGGCGGCCGGACACACGCCGACTTTGTTCAACCGAGGACGCACCAATCCGCACCTCTTCCCGGACGTCGAGAAGCTCAAGGGAGATCGGGACGGTGGGTTGGGCGTCCTCGAGGGCCGCGAGTGGGATGCCGTTATCGATACCTCGGGCTACGTGCCCCGGCTGGTCCGGGACTCCGCAGAGCTCCTGAAGGACGTCGTGGACCAATACCTCTACATATCGACCACAGACGCCTACCGGACCTATAACATCGTCGACATGGACGAGGACGATCCGATGGCCGTCCTCGAGGATCCGTCGACCGAGGACGTGGGCTCATTCTACGGGCCTCTCAAGGCCCAATGTGAGCAATGTGAGCGGGAGGTACTGGAGGTCTATCCGGATCGCACGACGATCGTACGTCCTACGTGGATCGTCGGCCCCGGAGATCGCTCGACCCATTTCTCGTATTGGTTGCAACGCATCAACGGCGGCGGCGAGGTCCTGGCTCCCGGCGACCCAACCGATCCAGTCCAGATCATCGACGCGAGGGACCTGGCCGACTTCGTCGTCCACCTTCTCAACGAGAGGACGTTCGGCACATACAACGCCGTCGGGCCCGAGGCCGAGCTTTCCATCGCCGAGTTCCTATACGGGATCCGTGCCGTGACGACCGCCCCGACACGCTTCACTTGGGTCGACGCCGACTTCTTGAAGGAAAACGAGGTCCACGCGTGGAGAGATCTCCCACTCTGGTGGCCTCCTCGTGACGACTATCCGCCCACCCCGGGAATGAGCATCGGAGGTGGTACCGGGTTCGGACTCATCAGCCGTGAGCGGTCGGTCGCCGCCGGACTCAGGTTCCGGCCCCTGGCCGTCACCGCCAAGGAGACGCTGGACTGGTTCATGACGTGGGCTGACGAGTGGGAAACACGGCAGCGCTCGGGTCTGACGTTGGGGCGCGAGGCGGAGATCCTGGCTGCCTGGCACGCGAGGGGCTAGCGGATTCGCCAACCGTTCACGGGCCCGCCGTGGAAGAACTTTTCGGGCGTCATGACGCCGCCCTGCTTGAACACCACGCCGTCCTTCATGACGAACTGAACGTCGCGTAGCGCGTTGATGTCCTCCAGTGGATTACCCGACACGGCGATCAGGTCGGCGGCCAATCCGGTCCGGATCGGGCCGCGCTCGTCTTCCGTCTCGCTGACTCGGTAGCCATTGACGGTCATCGCCCGCAGGATGTCCACGTTCGGGATCCCGGCGTCTTGCCAGGTCAGAATGAACTCGATCGCAACTTCACCCCGGGTCATCCCCGGAACGTAGTAGTCGGCGTCGGTCGAGTACGTGAGAGGCACACCGTTTTCATAAGCGTTCTTGAGCCCGGCGAGCGTCCGCTCGTAGCGCCCTTCCGAGGTGTGCCCCACGAGAGTGATCGGAGTCTCCGTACCGGCGCGGAAGATCCCCTTCTCCGCCATGCGTTTGTGCATCTCATCGTTCAAGCCGCTGTCGTGGGCGATGGACCAGATGCCGGCTTCGATGGCGCGGTCCGCTCCCCGCTCGGTCTGCACGTGACCCTCCACCTTGAGACCGATCTGCGCAGCCTCGTCGATGAAGAGCCGGATCTCGTCGACCGAGTAGCCCCACGGCTTGCAGTCCACGCAGATCTTGATGACGGTGGCGCCGAAGAGGGCGTTCTGCCGGACCGCCTTGATGATCTCGTCCCTGGTATCGGCGTCCAGGTACTCGGGATAGACGATGTTCCTGTCGATCGCCATCTCGGGCGGGGGTGAGAACTGCCCCCCCATGCCTCCGATGATGATGCCGGAGTTGATGATCATGGGCCCCGGAATCCACCCCTGCTCGATGGCCTGACGAAGCGCGGTGTCGGCGTAATTCCCGTTGTTGCCCATGTCGCGAACAATCGTGAACCCAGCCGAGAGCATCTGCATGCCGTTCGAGGCCGCCTGAATCGCGCGTAGGGCCGTGCTCTCCATGACATAGGTGAGGTAGTAGATGTTGCTCTCGGGATCTTCCTTGTAGGTGAGCGCGAGGTGGTTGTGCGCGTCCACCAAACCGGGAACGATCGTGAGCTCCGACAGGTCGATGACCTCGGCCCCGGAGGGGATCGTCACGTCCGCCCCGATGGCCTGGAACGTGCCACCCTCCACCAGGATGATCTGGTCAGTGGCGATCGTGCCCGCTTCGGGATCCACGAGACGACCCGCCCGAATCGCGGTCACCTGTGCTGCTGCCGTAGATGCTGAAACGGTGGACGCCGCGACCAGCAGCAATCCCGCAACGAACAGCTTATGCGTGGCCTTCACTACGATCGTCATCTCTCGACTCCCGCCGTTTTTTGTGCGAATGGGGTATTGCCTTAAGTCCACCGCCCACTACATGTTGTGGTCATGGCGGTTCCGGCTTCTCAGCTCCGTGGCGGCGTGGACTATCCCCGTACGCGGCTGGAGTTGGACGAGTTCTTCCCCGACGATGCGGCATGCCTGGAGTACGTGGAGGGTCTGCGCTGGCCGGAAGGGTTTGTGTGCGTGGGCTGTGGCGGGTTGGGAGAGGTCTGGCGAGCATCGCGGGGGCGTCTCGTCTGCCCACACTGTCGAAGGCAGACCTCGGTGCTGGCGGGAACCGTGTTCCACCGCACGCGCTCGCCCCTGCGTCTGTGGTTTCTCGCTGCCTGGGAGCTCACGAGCCAGAAATACGGAGCCAATGCTCTCGGGCTCCAGCGCGTGCTCGGACTGGGAAGCTACAAGACAGCGTGGGTCTGGCTCCACAAGCTCCGCCGGGCCATGGTCCGACCGGATCGCGACCAGCTGAGCGGCGTTGTGCAAGTGGACGAGAGCTATGTCGGGGGCGTGGAGGCTGGAGTGCGGGGCCGCGAGACGATCAAGAAGGCCATCGTCGCGATCGCCGCCGAGGTCGACGGACGCAAGATCGGGAGAATACGGCTGCGTTGGGTGCCCGACCTCTCCGCTCCGGTTCTGCGAGGCTTCGTCAAGGATAGCATCGCACCGGCAAGCACGGTGCATACCGACGGATGGCCAAGCTATCAGGGACTCGCCAAACTGGGCTTTCGCCACACGGTCACGAACCTCTCGACCTCCGGCGATCCCGCTCACGTGCTCATGTCGGCCGTACATCGGGTGGCGTCTCTCCTCAAGCGCTGGGTCCTCGGAACCCTCCAAGGAGGGATCGCCCGCGAACACCTCCCCTACTATCTGGACGAGTTCACCTTTCGCTTCAACCGACGCACATCCCGGGCTCGCGGCCTGTTGTTCTACCGCTTGCTTGAGCAGGCTGTTCAGTGTGCTCCCACGCCAGCTTCGGCCCTTTACCTCGGCACCGGACGTGGGAAACGGCCCGCAGAGCCCCGGTAACCACTATATCTTGGGGTCGGTGGACTTAAGGGAATACCCCCTTTGTGCGAATTGGGCACTCCCATATTAATGCCTCCAGAATGCCGCTAGCGGTCAGGAAATGGGTCTCTGGACCCCGTCGGGACCGTTGTCGTAGTCCTGTACGCTCGAGCTGTTGGGCATGCCCCAATCGTTTCCGTTCCAGCCGTCGAATCCGTCCATTTTGACCGCCCAGAAGCCCGTCGTCATGTCGCTGATGACGACCAGTCCATCGTGGTTGCGTACGTCCACGCCCCAGGCGCCGTCGTATACGCCCCAGGTAAAGTTCCCGCGGCCACTGGCATCTCCCATGCTCCCTGCGTTGTGCGGACCGTCGAACGTATCGTAGTAGCCCACGGTGTAGGGATTTTCCGGGTCCATCATGTTGAAGACCGAAAGGCCGGTCTCGTAGCCGGAGACGAACACATACGGCCAACGCACCTCATGGTTATGGGCGATGGTCTCCCAGTCGGGGGTCCACGCCCCGATGGCGCGGTTGATGTTGAGCATCTCTCCCCGGGCCGCCGCCTGGTTGCCCGCCCCGAGGTCGAACACCCGCAGGGGCTGGTATTGCCACTCGGCCTCACCGATGGCGTAGCGCCCGTCCGGCGTCGGAGTGAACGTGTGTCCCCAGTTGAATCCCGCCACACCGGTGATGGTGAACTGAATCTCCGGCTCATCGGGGCGGGTGATGTCCCACACGTAATACCCACCTCCGCCTGCACCGTAAAAACGGTCTTGCTGGGTGCTGGGATCGAACATGGCATAGAGGTCATGGTACCCGGTGGACAGATCTCCCGGATTCGCGGGAACGCCGATGGTCCCGATCAGTCCTTGATCGTCATCCCCTGCCACGAACTCGCCCAGGTCATACAGCTTGGTGCCGCTCGACGTGGCGAAGAGGATCACCCTGCCGTCCGAGTGCTTGTAGATGAAGATGTTGTGGAACCCCCCCGGGTTGTCCGGCACCCGGAACCGTCGCACTTCTCGCACCTGCGAAACGTCGGGAAGCCCGGTCACGTCGAAGACGATGCCTGCGACCTCCGAGTCGGGACCGCCGCTCCCGAATTGCGTGGACTGCAGGTAGTAGTAGCGGTCGTCGATCTTGAAGTACTTTCCGTCGACGGCTCCCCTGCCCTGGTGGAGCGGAGAGTTCTCGATTCGCCACTCGTAGATGATCTCGGCGTTGTCGGGGTCCTCGAGGTTGATGATGTCGAAGCCGGTTTCGCGAAGTCGAGAGACATACGCGTAAGGCCTCTCCGGATCCTGTTCGAGCTCGATGTCGCCGGTGGTGTACTTGCCGCCGAGCGTAATGTGCGACAGAACCTGGACGTTGGTGCTGCCTTGGAGTCCCAGAGGCCGTGGTGAGGTCGCCGACGTCCGACCGCCCGACGTTTGTCCCAACGCGCCCACGGCAGAGACGCTCAACGTTACCAGGAGCCACACTCCGATCGACCAAGACCGTCTGCCAAACACTGGACCACCTCCGTCTGGATTGAACCGCGGCCCACGACACACCGCGAAGCTGCAACATATGGGCGAGAGACCCCCTGCGACAGCAAAGGGTCAGGCGGCCTCGGCCGCCGGAAGCAGACGTTCCACCCAAGCGGACCGGAGCATGGCGACCGCCGCGTAGGTCACCACCACCACGACCAGCCAACGCATGGTGGTCAGCGGCAGGGATCCGACGATAAAGGCCGCGACGAGCACGGCCGGGACACCACCGATGGCCAGCCCCAGAGCCGGAAGATGCTCGTAGGCGTTGGCCTTGAGGAAGCGTACGGCCGCCACGGGCATGAGAAACGCCGAAGAGCCCATCATGATGGGAAAGGCGACCGCCGGGTTCAGCCCGAGCAGGCTGATCACGATCATCGCCGGCGCATACATGCCCATGCCCAACGTCATGAGCGCGCCGAGGATGAAGAAGCACACCATACCGACCGCAAGGAAGAGGCCGGCAAGGGCGATGGCCTCACCACCGACCGGGGCGGACCCCAGGTTTGCCATCACGAAGGTCGCTCCCGCCAGCAGCAGGGCGGTGCCCATGCCGATCTGAATTTTGCGGCGAGGCCAACCGGCCACCACGCCCGCTCCCAGCCAGGCCCCCAAGACCGAGGCCCCGATGAGCGTGGTGAGCGTGAGCATGTCCACTTCGATGATGGCGATGAAGATGAACGCCTGCACGATGACAGCCAGGGTATGACCCACGTGCATGGTCCCCGGAATGCGCTCATCGGGGACGAGCTTTTGCAGCTTGTACCAGGACGTCGTGGGCGCGAACGAGCCGATGCCCAAGGTGTCGAAAAAATTGGTGACGAAGCCGATCGTGGACAGAATCGGCGAGGGGAGTCTAGCGTTCTCTTCTTCGCCTCGACCGCCCGCGCGGACGCTTTGGACCCAGCGCGTCACGTAGACGACGCCGAAGATGGCGAGCACGAGGAAGAGCAAGTTGCGCATGGGCCCCGAACGTATGCGGTCCGAAAGCCAGGTGCGAATAAGTGGGGGGTCGGCCCAGGTCGCCTTAGCCTTCCCAGAGCTGCGTGCTCGGCACAAAGGTGGCCCACGCGAACCAGAAGGACACGTACGCCTGCGGAACTCCCTCCAGCCTTTCCCCCAGCAACGCCCCGGATACCGCCACACCCTCCAGCGACCACACGCTCCCGGTATCCACGTCCACAATCAGATCTCCGCGCGCCTCGAATTCCACGTTGGAGCCACCGTAGGAGGGCCGAAAGGCCACGGCCGCTTGTGCCTCGCGATTCCAGAAAATGACCACGGGTCTTCCGGCTGCGCGGTCGTGGATGACACGTACCGGCTCCCCATTGTCGAGAGCGCCGAAAGGAAACGCGATGGCCCCGCCGATCACCTCACGGTCGTATATCGTGGGCGGCACTCCCAGCACGCGCTCCTTGGGCAAACGACGCATGTCGATCATACCGTGCGGAAAGAGGGTCGCCGGGTTGGCCGGCGCTTCATACTGCCCATAGGGGTAACGCCGATAGTCCTTCGAGTATCCCGTCTCATCGTTGATCACCAACGTCTCCGGATGGAGGCTGCGCCATGCGCCCCAACGCATCTCGATGGCCGGATACGGCACGAGGATGTGGCCGTCCTGAGGGCCGCAGCGAGCAGCCTGCATCATCTGCGGCCACAGCGACGAGTCGGTCTTGCGGTCGTACATGACCAGATTGTTGTTGAAGAGCAGACCGGAGACCCCGAATTCGGCGCCGCTCACCGACGATCGATCGAACACGATGCTCGAGCCGGTCAGCGGGCAATAGGTTACGGCCAGGGGAGTCCCCAGGGAGTTGAAATTCACGATCTCATGCCACCACAGAATATTGTGCGGTACGGCGATGTAGGTGCCTTCGACCTCGAGGCCGATGACGCGATCGTCATCGTGGAGGTAGGACGTTCCCGGCCCATCCACGGGCACCAGGGTCGGATCGCTGAGGGCCGGAATGCCATCGCGTCCCACGCCTGAAGAGAACAGCAGTTCGTGGGGGATGCTGCATATCAAGTTGTCGTCGGCCTGCGGATCATCCGGGTCCACGGTAGCAGCCGGACCCTCACTCGTACCACAGGCCGAGGAGGCCATGGTGGCCCCCAGGGCAATCATCACGACGAAGCGGCGGCGTCTTGTAGTCACGATGCTCCAACTCATGAACGTCGATGTAGACAGCGGAAGAACCCACGAAGCCGGGCGCCAGGTTCCAATAGAGCACACTCCAACCGGTCTTGCGGCCTTTTTCGTGGCGCCCCGTGTGCGCGGAGTCACAGGTACGTTTATGATACCGGTTCCCAGTTCCATTCTGGCACCCGGTGAACGGTTCATGCAACGCTCCAGTCTCCTTCTCCCCCTGACCCTCGCGCTGGCCGTGCTCGGACCAGCCCTCTTGGGTGCCCAAGCGATCAGTCAGACCATGGCCGCTGGTGGTCCCTTGGCCGGATACGGTGCCTCGGTGGCGGTGGGCGACGGTGCACTGTTCGTTGGCGAGGTCGGCACTATCATGAGGCCGGGTGCCGTCTATGTGTATCACAAGCTCGCCGGCGAATGGTCTGAGGCGGCCAGAATCGAGGCTAGCGACGGTGCCCCGGGAGATGGCTTCGGTTCCACCCTGGCGATCGATCAGTCCAGGATGCTGGTCGGTGCCGTGCGGGACGGTATCGGAACCGTTTACTCCTTCGAGCGGACGGAGTCCGGGTTTTGGCGCGAGGGCGGCCGGCTCTTGCCGGGAGACGCCGCATCGCCCCAGGGGTTCGGAGCCAGTCTAGCGATTCGCGACGGCTTCGCCGTGGTCGGTGCCCCCCGTCGTACATCAGGCGGCGGGAGGTCCGGAGCGGACACCGAAGAGGCCGTGTTCGTATTCGAAATCGATGATGCAGGCTGGTCGGCAGGAGAACGTCTTCTAGCCCGCGAGGGTGCCGGTGAGGATGCCGGCGCGTTCGGAACGAGTGTCGCCATCGATGGAGATCGTATCCTGGTTGGAGCCCCTCGAGAGGGTCGTTCCGGGGCGGTCCACGAGTTCCGGCGTACGGATAACCGATGGGAACACGCTGGATATCTGGTAGCCGCCACACTCGATCCAGATGATGCATTCGGAGCCTCTGTCCGACTTGGAGACGGTCGAGCAGTTGTGGGGGCTCCCGGCCGTGACGGGGCCCGGGGCGCCGTGTTCGTGTTCACCTTCGACCAAGAGGCCGGTGCCTGGAGCCAGGTCGAAGAGCTTTCGCCAGCCCAGGGTGCATCTTCTGATGCGTTTGGAGGCGCCCTCGCTGCCGCCGATGATCACATCTGGCTGGGAGCTCCTCGAGCCGACGATCAGAGAGGGGTCGCCTACGTCTATTCCGTGTCACCCGGCACCGAACGCGATGGCAGGAGAATCAGTCCCGAGCGACTGAGCGGGGACGCCTTCGCGGCCAGTGTGCACGTACACGGTTCGGTCGCCCTTCTCGGAATGACCGGAGCGGACTACGGCATGGGAAGAGCCGTCGTCTATGAGCTTCTGGACCAGAACTGGATGATGGTTCAAACGATCATGGGCAACGTCGAACAATTCGGCGCGGTCCGTGGCGGTCAAATCGACTGTTCGGACGGCACCGCTTCGGCGTGGGACTGCAGCGAATACGATCTGGTCGCCTACATGCCCGTGCAAGACCTTGGTGGCCCGCGCGGGGTCAGGATGAACGACATATGGGGGTGGACCGATCCCATGACCGGACGCGAGTATGCCCTCGCGGGACGTCGGGACGGAACCTCGTTCATCGACGTCAGCGATCCGGCCAACCCACGGTATGTAGGGCAACTTTTCCGTACCGAAGGATCACCTCCGAGCACCCACCGCGACATCAAAGTCTACGCGGACCACGCCTTCATCGTCGCGGATGGTGCCGGGCAGCACGGGGTGCAGGTGTTCGATCTGACTCAGCTTCGCAACGTCACCGAGCCCATCACCTTCGAGGAGACCGCCCACTACGACGGAATCGCCAGCGCCCACAACATCGTGATCAACGAGGAGTCGGGCTTCGCGTATAGCGTCGGCAACAAGGCCGGCGGCGAGACCTGTGGGGGAGGCCTCCACATCATCGATATCCGCGAACCTACCAACCCGACCTTCGCGGGCTGCTTTGCCGATCCGCTCACCGGTAGATCCAGCACCGGGACGACCCATGACGCCCAGTGTGTCTCCTACCGAGGGCCCGACGAGGAACACATCGGCAAGGAAATCTGTCTGAGCTCGAACCAGACGGCGCTCAGCATCGCCGACGTCACAGACCCGGCCAATCCCGTAGCCCTGTCACGGGCCAGTTATCCCAACCTCGGATTCACCCATCAGGGATGGCTCACGGACGATCAGCGCTACTTCTATACGAACGATGAACTGGATGAGATCGCCGGCCTTCCTAAGACCCGAACACTGATCTGGGACGTGGCCGACCTGGACGATCCGCAGCTGGTCAAAGAGCACTTCGGTACCCAAGCCGGCAGCGACCACAATTTGTATATCCGCGGCGATCTCATGTACCAGTCAAACTATCGGAGTGGACTGCGGGTGCTCGACATCAGTGATCGCGAGAACCCGGTCGAAGTCGGATACTTCGATACCGTTCCCTATGGGGACAACTCGCCGGGAATGGGGTTCGGCTCGTGGAGCAACTACCCATTCTTCGAGAGCGGGATCGTCATTCTCACAAGCAACTACGAAGGACTCTTCATCCTCAAGAAAAAGCAGCCGATCACCTGACCGGAGGGTGCCCCCGGCGCTCCTAACGCGACACCACTGTATCTCTGTAGCAGCCTTCTAGAGTCCCAGTTCCTTCCGCATCCTCGCCTCGCGACGGTTGAGCGCCATGGCGATGAAGACCGCCCACATCACGTAGCCGCCAACGGCCCAGTACAGGGCCTCCATGCCCATCCACGAATACCACATGATGGGCCACAGCGAGGCCATCAGCGTATTCCAAAGGGATTCGATGAAGAAGGTGAGCAACTCGCTGACCAGAAAGTCTTGCACGTCCGCGGCTTCCGAGATGGAGCCCGTGAGACTGGTGATCTCGAGGTAGACGAACGTGCCTACGGCCAGGAGAGCAAAGTATCCGCCTCCGTGTTTTCGCCAGAGTTTTCCGACGGCACCACCGCTACCCTCATCCTTCTTGGCCATGCTCACTCCGCATTGGTCCGCTCGAGTCGTGGCCGATCTCCGAGCCAGGACGATGCGATATCATGCCACCGCACGAACCGGAGATCCAGATGGAGAGCCGTGGACCGATCCAGATCGACCGATCCGTAATCGATCGAGCGCCTTGCGATCCTCCCGCCGGGCGCCAAGACTGCACAGTCGGGTGTCCGCCCGACGGTCTAGGGGGCTGGCGGTACGTCGATTTCGGAGGGGTGTCATGATCACGAAGAGCAGAGTTTCACGCCGGGGCTTTGTGGGTGGAGCGGCCGCGGCGTTGGGCTACCTCGGCGTCAAGCCGGGGGCCGACTTGTGGGCACAGGGCCTCGGCGAACTGACGGCGCCCCCACTCGGCGCCCAGGAGTTCGATTTCGACTCCTACGCTCGCCTGGGGACCAACGAAAACCCGTACGGCCCGTCCGAGTCGGTACTCGAGGCCATGACACGGGCCTTCAAGTACTCCAACACCTACGGCGACCCCGGTGAGGATCTGCAGGCCGCCATCGCCGAACGGGACGGCGTGGAGCGGGAGAACATCTTCACCACCGCTGGGTCGGGAGAAGTGCTGGAGGTGGTGGGCCTCACCTTTCTCGGGCCGGGAAAGAAAGTCGTGGGGGTCGAGCCCTCGTACAGCCAGGTGTACCGGCACGCCACAAGCGTCAAAGCGGACGCCATCACGCTGCCGCTCCTCGACGACTACCGGCAGCACATCCCCTCGATGATCGAAACCACCAGGGCGAACTACCGCGACGTGGGCTTCGTGTATCTGTGCAACCCGAACAACCCGACCGGACTCACGGTCAGCGCCGCCGAAGTGCAGCAACTCCTGGACGGCATTCCCGAAGACGTGCCGGTTCTCATCGATGAGGCGTACCACCACTTCGTCGAGGATCCGTCCTACGCGACTTCCATTCCTCACGTCCTCGAGGGGCGGCCGGTCATCGTCGCCCGAACCTTCTCGAAGATCTATGGGATGGCAGGCCTGCGCCTCGGGTACGCCGTGGCCTCGCCCGAGATCCTCCAAAAAATGCGCGTCTACAGCACCGGCAGCATAAGTGTCGTGTCCGAGTGGGGTGGAATCGCCTCACTCAAGGACAGGGAGAGCGAGGAGCGGGTGCGGAGGGTCACCGTTGAGATCCGTAAGAAGACCATGGCCGAACTCGAGGCCATGGGCCACAGCGTGATCCCGTCGGAAACCAACTTCTTCATGGTCCACATCGGCCGTTCGGTCCAGGAGGTGAGGGACGAGTTCAGGGAGAAGGGTATCCATGTGGGTCGCCCCTTCCCGCCCATGCTGGAGCACCTGCGTGTTTCGGTGGGCACGGAGAACGACATGGAGCGGTTCATGACCGCCTTCAAGGAGATCTTTCCGGCTTCGACGACGGAGGCGGGGGCGTAACCACCACAGGGAACGGAGGCATTCGATGAACCGTCAGTCTCTTTGGGTCCTGCTCGGAGGCTATGTCATCATCGGGATCTTCGGCTGTCAGCCCCAGGGTGACGGTGCCGAGGAGCGGGATGACGTCGCTGCGGAGGCGCCCTCGACCGGCAGCGCCACGCCTGTCGACCTCTCCGAGTGGGCCGAGCGGATCGCGAACATTCACGGGACCACGGTTTTCGCCGACGTCCAGGCCCACCCTAGCCGCTTCCACCGGGGTAACGTCGAGCGTGTCGCACCGGAGGAGCTCGAGCTGTTCCGACGAGGGACCATGGACCTGGTGGTGGCCCAAGGTCAGCACCGATGCACCCTACACCGGCAACTACGTGCTGAGAGACGGCACCGAGGTGCCCGCCGGGGTCAGTACAAGCCCGCACCCGGGGAGCCGTGGGCGTTCCTACTGGACCGCTTCTCGCGCCTCTTGAAGACGATCGACGACGGGGACGCGCTCCTGGCGCGGAGTCCCGCAGACGTGTACGAGGCCCGTGAAAGAGGCATGGTCGCGTTCCTGCCCGGAATCGAGGGGTCGGACGGCCTGGTAGGCCGCTTGGACCACTTCCGGGAGATCCACGAGCGAGGCCTGGGCGTCGTGCAGCTCGTCCATACCCGGCCCAACGAGCTCGCTCACACCAGGCACTTTCCGTACTCGCCGGGCGGACTGACGGAGTTCGGCCGAGACGTGATTCGGGAGGCCAACCGCCTCGGCGTGATCGTCGACGTCTGTCATACGAACACTCAGACCATGCGCGAGGTCGCCGAGCTGTCCGAGGATCCCATGATCTTCAGCCATACCGGCGTCCAAGCACTCTTCGATCGCGAGGGCTATCTCACGGACGAAGAGATCGAGCTCATCGCTTCCACGGGAGGCGTGATCGCCCTCTCCCCCATGGGGATGACGCTGCCGACCATGGAGGAGTACATGAGCCACATCGACTATGTGGCCGACCTGGTGGGTGTGGACCACGTCTCGATCGGCAGCGACCTACGCGGTGTGCCGAGCTACACCGAGGGCTTCGGCGACGACGCGAACTACCACGCGATTGCCGCTGCGCTGCTGGAGCGCGGTTACTCGGATGAAGATGTGGGCAAGATCATGGGTGCGAACTTCTTCCGCGTTTGGCGTGAGGTGTTGGATTAGGGACGGCCTCGGCGGAGAGACCTGACGGCCGTCCCAATAAAGGACCGTACATGGATGCTGTCCGCAGATTCCTGGCAGAACTGCGTCGTAGGAAGGTCTATCGGGTGGGTGTCGTCTACGCGGCCGTGGCGTTCGTGGTATGGCAGGTGGCCGACATCGCTTTTCCTTCTCTCGGTCTCCCGGAAAGCGCGTTGGGGGCCGTGCTGGTCTTCACCGTCCTCGGCTTCCCGGTCGCGTTGGTGTTGGCCTGGGCGTACGAAGTGCGTCCCGAGGCGGCGGCGGGCGTTCCCACGAACCGCGAGACCACACCTGACACCGCAGCCCGGGCTGCATCCAGCGAAGCCGAGGCGTCCGCAGCCGTGTCCACGCAGTCGAACTCCGTCGCCATCCTTCCGTTCGAGAGCATGAGCCCCGGAGAGGAAGGTGAGTACTTGGCCGACGGTATCGCAGAAGAGATAACGAACGTTCTCGCCGGTCTCGCCGATCTCCACGTGGCCGCTCGGACCTCTGCATTTTCGTTCAAGGGGCAGCAAGCTGACATTCGCGAAATTGCCCAGCAGCTGAATGTGTCGTACTTGGTGGAAGGAAGTGTGCGAAGGGCTGGCGATGCACTTCGTATCACGGCTCAACTCATTGATACGTCCACGGGATATCACATCTGGTCGGAGCGATTCGACCGAGCCATGGGCGACGTGTTCGAGATTCAGGATGAGATCGCCGCCGCCGTGGCGCAGCGCCTTTCCGAGCACGTGGGAGCTACGGGGAGCTCACCCCGCCCCGTGGCCCGGACCAATGCCCTGCCGGCATACGAATTGTATCTGCAGGGACGGCAACTCATGGCCGGCTTCGCCGATACCGACATCGTCGCAGCCGAGGCTCGGTTCGAAGCGTGCATCGCTTTGGATCCAGACTTTGCGGCGGCTCACGCGGGCCTGGCGGAAGCGCTCACCCTTCAGTCCATCGGATTCCACCTCAAGCCCGAAAAGCAGACCATGCCTCGGGCTCGCGAGGAAGCGGATCGGGCCTTGGAACTCGCTGAGAACCTCCCGGAGGCCCACCTGGCACGGGCGCTGGTCGCCATGTTCTACGAATGGGACCACAAGACGGCCAAGGCGGAGTTCGACCGTGCGGAGACACTCGGCCCCAACGTGGCGCGGGTCCATATGTGGAGAGAGTTCTACTTCACCTATGTGGAGCATGACTACGACTCGGCCCTGGCTGAGAACAAACGCGCTCAGGAGCTGAACCCCATGGATTCGGCTCCACCGGTGCGGGAGGCTACGGTCCGTTATCTGTTCCAAGACTTTGCCGACGCCGAGGCTCTATTCCGGGACATGCTCAGTGAGAAACCGGATCAGCCCATGCTGCACGCCGGCCTGGCTGACACGCTCGCTCGTGAGGGCAGAATCGACGAGGCGGTGACCGCCATGGAACGTGCGATGGAGTATGGGGGGCCCTTCGTGGTATTTCTCGGTATCATCGGTGGATTTTACGCGCTGCAGGGATCCATCGAGAAAGCGCACGACGCCCTTCGCCAACTCGAAGACCACTCCTCTCGAGGGTACATATCGAGCTTCTGGATGGCCGTCGTCCAGGGCGGACTCGGTGACCTGGACGCGGCGTTCGCGTCCCTGGAGCAGGCAAAGGAGAATCGGGAGAGTAGCCTCATCTACTTGTTCTTCGTGCCTCGAGCCCTGGGTCTTCATGACGATCCCAGGTTCGCCGGAGTGCTGCGAGGGATCGGGCTGGCGCACCTGATTGCGTTGTTGTGATCGACGGAAGCGAAGGGGTCCGACGGTGAGCCGCCTGTTCGTCGCCCTTCGAGCAACGCTCTACGCCAGCTGTTTCGTATTGTTGTGGACCTGGTTGGCAATCGTGGTGCGTCCTCTGGACGGCAGCCTCGGCGGACCCCTCCCAGCTTGGCTGCGCTTTGCGGGAGTCGGGTTAGTGCTCGCAGGTGGGCCCGTCTGCGTCTCGTGTATCGCGGTCTTCGTCTCCTCCGGGCGAGGCACGCCCGCCCCGTTTGACGCCCCCCGAGAGTTCGTCGCCGTCGGCCCCTACCGATGGATGCGGAATCCAATGTACCTAGGGGCGTTCGCCCTCCTCGGCGGTGTGGGCTTCGGACTTAGGTCGCCTGCGATCGTGCTACTGTCGCTGGTTGCGCTCTGCCTCGCCCACGCGTTCGTGCTTCTCTACGAGGAGCCGACGCTCAGGCGTCGATTCGGAGGGGCGTATGAATCCTACACGGAAGAGGTGAACCGCTGGCTGCCGCGCGTTCGATGGCGAACCGACCTGCTAGGGCTGCGTTCAGGTCGGCTTTCTCAGACGCGCGCCGATAAACCCACCGAGACACGCGGCCACAAGGCCGGAAGCGAGGAAGGGCAAGTCGTCCGTAAGGTAGGACGCGAATTCTCCAGAGGAGATCAAGCCGATCGTCACGAGTAGCAAACCGGGGGCAACCACCCACAGCCCCCATCTCCAGGCACCACCGGCTCATCGGGGCCTCCTCTGAGATGGTGATCGTCGCCTAACGGCATTGGGATCCTGCCGTTTACTACAGTGTAGGTGTCGCAACTACCACACTGTAGTAATCGCACGGCCCGAAGTCAATGGTCGCGAGATGCTTTGTCGACGAAAGGCCGCTCCTCTACCGTGATCACGTCGCGCGAGCTAGACGGCTACCGCGACTACCTCACCATGCCCATGCGCTCGAGCTATGGCTTAGGCGCTACGGAGAGTTCGGGTTGGGCGCCATCGAAACGAGTACCACCAGCTGCACATTGCCGCGGTTTTCCACCCCGTGCGGCTCATCGGGCACGGACCAAGCGAGGCGGCCGGGTCCGAGGGTGCGCGTGGCATCCCCGATGGTGAAGGTGCCCTCGCCCTCGATCACGTAGTAGAACTTCGTGGCCCCGGCGTGTGCGTGCACCTTCTGTGCCTGGCCTGGTTCGAGGCAGTACACATCACAAAACATCTGCGGCGTCGCGAACAGGTTCACTTTCTGCATCTTATCCGCCGCGAAGCGACGGAAAGCGCTCGTGTCCAGGAATCCCATGCGTGGAGTGTAGCGTCAAGAGGAAGCCGTCGCACGGATCGGGGCCCGGTGGAGGCACCGCCATGACGACGTCAAACGCCGCCCCGGACCGACGAGTCGCCTAGCCGCCCGGCCGTATCCACAGCGCCAGCGGCAAACGCTTGTCACACGGCATGATCACTAGTGGATCTGAACATCACTGACGTACCGCCCGTTGCTGAAATCAGTGAAGTAGCGCTCAACCAGGGGGTGTTCAACGGGGAGGCCAGTGTGATCCGGTTCGAGGTTTCGTTCGGCTACATACGTTTGATGTTGGGCTCTGTGTGGCAAGACGTGATACCAAGGACGGTGCTTGGGTGGCCTCGAACGGGCCACGGCTTCGTACCATTCCTCGGTTCCTCGAAACTGGGTATCGACATCGACGATCACGCCTCGGTATTCGAACAGTTTATGTTGCACCACGTCACCAACTGAAAAGCGTGCACTCGGCATCATTATCATTGATTCCTGGCCGATCCCGATAGGCGACTGCTGACGACTTCGCGATTCTGCTGCCGCTCCAAGATGAGGATCTGAAGCGAAGAGCGCGAACCTGCGCGTCCATTAGCCCAAAGAGCTGCCCCTCGGCAAGGCCCGAGGCGAGCGGACTCTATCGGCCGTCTAGTCGATTGGGACCGGCGAAGGGGGAAACGCGAAAGCGCGGACGCCACCGCCGGCCACGTTTCTGTGGTCGGATCGGCAGGTCCGCGCCTGGTAGCTCGGGTAGCTGCTTTACGCTCGGGCATGTCTCCGTTGAGGCTCAGCCTTCACGCCTTCGGGGCCGTCCCTGTCTCTGTCGTCGGATTCCACCGCGTTCGGTGGGCGGAAGCCCCGTGTCGGGGTGCCTTCTACGGGTCAGAAGAGGCCCCCACAGGGTGCCATCGGCCCGGAATCGCACGAACTCGTTCATGGCGACGTGCGTGGAGTAAGGCCAACGCGATGCCGTGCGGTGCCAACCAGGGTGAGGTGCAGGGTTTCCTTGCCTGAGATTAGAGCGTTGGCAGCGACCGCCAGCACACCGTCATTGGCCCCAAAACCAGCAAGCCTAAAGACAGCAAGACTCTAAGAGACTCGACAGCCGGCTAATGGCCTTCGTCGTATCTCCCTCAATTTGGCGGCTGCTCTGCAGGGGCGTTAGAGTGGTCCGTCCCTCCCTACTGTTCACACTAAATCAGGCTCCGTTCGATCATGATCATTGTCTCGGTAACTGCAACTGAGGGAGGTTTATCGGTGACGCCGCGCTTTGTGGATGCAGGAGAGGATCTGAACCACAAGGCGCATGCGGAACCTGTCAACGACAATGGGACACTCTACGGGATTAATTAGAGAGCAATGTCCTGTGTGGTGAGGGAAGGGATGGGAGGATTGATGAAGACGGCCTCCGGGAGCGGTTTGGGATTCGGCACACCTCTGACGAAGCGTTCGGGATGAGCGGCCCATGCTTCGCGGAGCACGGATTTCCTGCCGGCAATGACCTGATCGGCGTTCCCGAAGTGGACCTGCTCGGGGGTTAGCATCGAGATGCCGCCATGGCGGTGCTCGGCATTGTACCAGCGGAAGAACGATCGACAGAACGTCTTGGCTTGGCCCTGATCCCCGAACCGTCCGGGAAACGAGGGATGGTACTTCAAGGTTTTGAACTGAGCCTCGGAAAACGGGTTGTCATCCGACACCTGAGGCCGGCTCAACGAGCGGGTCACGCCGAGGTCAGCGAGAAGTTGAGCGGTGCATTGGCTCGTCATTGGAGCTCCCCGATCCGAGTGCAGGGTCAGGACCCGGGGCTGGACGCCATGCTTCAGGCAACTCTGCTGGATCAGGAGCCCGGCCAAGGCCGAGCTCTCCCGATCCGCCACCATCCATCCCACGATGTAGCGGCTGTAGATGTCCATGATGACGTAGAGGTAGTAATAGCTCCACTTCTTCGGCCCGAGCAGCCGCGTGATATCCCAGGACCACACCTGGTTCGGCGCCGTGGCCATCAACTCGGGCTTCTTGTACTCGGGATGGGTGCGCTGCGCCCGGCGTTCCTGAACCGGCACCTCGGAGGCCAGAACACGATACATCGTGCGTTCGCTGCACAGGTAGACCTCTTCGTCGAGCAGCGTGGCCACCACCTCGGCGGGTGAGCGGTCCACGAACCGCTCCGAACACAGCGTGTCGAAGACCTCGCCTCGTTCCGTCTCGCTCAATGCCCGGGCGGGCGTCGGGCGGGGCTGCTGTTGCCCGGTTGATGGGCCTCGACGACGGTACAACGTCGATCGGGAGACCTCGAGGGCCGCGCACGCCGGTTTTACACCGACGTGCTTAGCCAGCTCATCGGCCGCCTTCAAGAGTTTGTCCCGTCGTCGAGGCTTATCCCCAGCAGCCCCGCAACTTTTCCCTGCACGTCGATGATCAGGTGTGCCTTCCTGAGCTCATTCCCGAGCCGTGCGTTTCGCCGCTCCAGCTTGCGTACCTTCTCATCCAGCGGATTTCGCTCCGGCTTGCGGCCGCGTTTCTTCGACAGGGCCTTCAGCGACCCGCTATGCGCCGCCTTGCGCCACGTCGTCAGGTGCGACGAGTACAGGCCCTCTCGCCGCAGGACTTGACCCACCTCGCCGGGCTCGGTGCACCGGTCCGCTTCTTCGACGATCCGCAGCTTGTACGACGGACTGAACCGCCGCCGTAGCGGCCTATCTACTACCTCCGGGTCCGCAGGAGCTGCCGCGCTTCGCTTGGCCTCCCCGGTTCCAGGGGCACTACCATTCTCTGCCATTCTCTCTCGCAGTCCCAACATGTTCGTTTTCTCTGCCTTCGCCCTACTCTAATTCTTTGCGTGCTCCGTGTCTCACGTACGTTGGCAGAGAGGGATGTTCTTCGGGTGGGTTTCTCATACCTTGGCGTACCGTTCACTGAGTGGGAACGTCACGCGGGGGAAACCGTGCAGGTGTCCGAGAACCAGAGACTATTGCCAGTCGCGAGTGTGCGGGTGTCAACGGCCATCGAAAGCTGCACAGGTCTTGGAGTGAACCCCTGAGGGTGGACAACGAGAGTTGGTCGGATTGACCAGTCAGTGGCTTCAAGCTGCATGAATGCCCTCGAATTCCTCAGGCGGCATGTAGCCGAGCGAGGAGTGCAAGCGTCTTCGATTGTACACCTCCTCAAGGAAGTGGGGGAGTCGGTTGGCTACGTCATCAATCGTGCTGTAGTTGTTTGCCAAGATCTCCTCGTGCTTCAGGGTTTTGAAGAAGCCTCAACATGTGGGTTGTCGTACGGATTACCCCGCCGGACATCGATCCTCGGACACCGTGCTTGGCGAGACGTGAACGGTACGCTTGGGATGCGTACTGGACGCCGCGATCGGAGTGGTGGACGAGGCCAGACCGCGGCTGCCGAAGTTCGAGTGCGGCATCGAGTGCGGCCAGGCAAAGACGCGCGTCCAGGAGATGGCTGATGGCGTAGCCAATGACACGCCGCGACCACACGTCGAGCTTTCCGACAGCTAGGAAAACAAAGCCGGTCGTGAGCCGGATGTACGTCAGATCGGCCACCCAGAGCTCGTCAGGCCCCTCGGGCGTAATCCGAGGGCCTCAGGTTCGGGTAGACGCGCTGCTTGTGATCAGCACCTGTTCGTCGAGCAAGCCATGCGCGCACTCCGCGGCGGGGCGTAAGCGCGTGTTCACGCATGACCCGAGCGACCTCGCTTGTGATTGACTACCAGGCCGCGTCTCCGGAGCTCGTGCGTAACCCGTCGATATCCGTAGGCGGGTAGAACTCGGCGAGGATGTCTTCGATCCGCACGCGCAGGTCTGCGTCCGTTCTCTCCCGAGCTCGGTCCCGCAGGCCGCTTTTTTCCGGTCGCTTGTAGAAGGTACTCCTCGCAAGCTCCAGTTCATGAGGCTGCAGCTTCGCCTCGTCCAGGGACACTCCCTGGTCCAGGAGATGATCGACGACCGCGGCGCTTTTCTGCTGACGGGTCTCAGACACCCTTTTTTTCATGGCGTCGAGTTCCATCGTCAACTGACCTGTACAATCTTGCGCTCGAGGTGCCGCGATCTTGGCCTGGTCCTCGACAACTTGCTCCTGCAGGTGGATCTCCTCCGTAAGTTCGCCTTCCCCGTACGGCTTCTTGACCCAGATCATGAGCAGGGAGTGAGGCACACCGTGTCGAGTAGCGATCGCCCTGGCACTGCCTTCTCCATCCAAGTACGCCTGGACCAGCTGGATCTTGCGAACTCCGTGCTCACCTACGTGTGGCGTCGAACCGTTCTGATGGGAACCTCCCGAGTGATTACCGGCAAGGTCCAATCCATCGCCCCCTCTGTGTCCGACTGTCGTGTCAACGGCCATCACTGCCATCTGGCCATCGAAAATTGCACACTTGGCGGAGGTGACGAGCCTCTAGTTCGTCGTTTTCTCCTTTGCTCTTGCTCTCTTTCTCTTCGGGGGTGAAGGGCTCGACTCCGCAGGAGGCGAGTGTAGGATCTTGGAGAGGTCGGTGTGCTTGCGCATCCGGTAGCTGCTGCCGCGGATGTTGACGATATGGCAGTGATGCAGCAGGCGATCGATGAGCGCAGCGGCCATGACCTCGTCGCCCAAGATCTGGCCCCACTCCTCGAAGCCTTTATTGGAGGTCAGCACAGTGGATGCGCGCTCATAGCGCCGGTTGATGAGTTGGAAGAAGAGCATGGCGCCGGTCTGGCTGACCGGCAGGTAGCCGATCTCGTCGATGACCGGGAGCGAAGGATAGGTGAGGATCTTGAGGCGGCGTCCCAGCTGGCCGGTGGTCTTGGCTTCTTCGAGCGAGGTGATGAGGTCGGCCAGAGCGCCGTAGTAGACTCTGCGCCCGCTCTGAGCCGCGGCAATGGCGAGGCTGATCGCGAGATGCGTCTTGCCGACGCCCGGCGGGCCGAGGAAGATCACGTTCTCCTTACGCTCCAAGAAGCCGAGCTCGTGGAGCGAGTCGATCTGCTCGCGCTTGATCGAGGGCTGGAAGCTGAAGTCGAAGTCGTCGAGGGTCTTGATGCCCGGTAGCCGGCTCGAGCGCATCGCAGCCTGAAGGCGGCGGTTGTTGCGCAGCGTGATCTGGGCACCGAGGAGTTGCTCGATGGCCTCCGAGGCCGTCACGCCTCCGCCATCGACCCCGGTGAGGACGTCGTCGATGGCCTCCAGCGCACCGGGCATCTTGAGATCGGCGAGCTGGGCTCGGATCCGGTCACGGCGAGAGCGAGCGGCAGCCTTCATCGGTCCCCTCCCGCGATCTGGGCATAGGCCGTGAGGGGACGTCGCTCGACGTGGATGGCCGGCAAGGACGTCGTGCCGGGTGAGGAGCGATCCGGAGGCAGGACGAGGGGGTGATACGGGCGAGTCGCCAAGGGCTCGAGGAGCAGTCGTTCACGCTCGAAGCGATCGAGGGGCCGCTCCTTCAGCGTTGCGTGGCTGCGCACATTGGCTTCCGTCTCAAGCCAATGAAGGGCCTGCGCGTTGAGATCGTCGTCCGACGTGAAGGTGCGCCCGTAGAAGAAGCTCTCCCTGAGGTAGCGGATCGGCCGCTCCACCTTGCCCTTGGTCTGAGCCCGCTAGGGTCGGCACGCTCGGATCCTGAAGTTCCAGTGGTAGGCGTAGCGCATGAACTCCGGGTTCTCGACGAGGGCACCATCGTCGTATCGACCGTCCTCGATGACGACCGCCTTCATTTGGTCGAACAGAAGCTCACGGGGCACGCCGCCGAAGTAGGAAAACGAAGACTCCAGGCCATGCATCAGGGCCTTCATGGTCTGCCGGGTGTAGAACTGAACCCACAGCAGCCTCGAGTAGCCCAGCACGACGATTAGTGCGTAACGCTTGCCCCACGGTAGCCGGAAGTGGGCGAAGTCCACCTGGCCCTGACGCCCAGGCGCCGTCTCGAAGCGCACGACCGGCTCCTCTGGGGGTCGAGGCCGGACCTTGCGTACATAGCGTTTCACTTGGTTGTAACTGCCCGGGTAGCCAGCGGCCCGGACCTCCTTGAAGAGCCGTACAGCCGTGAGCTTCGGGTACTCCTTGAGACGCGTGTCGATCAACGGCTTGTACGGATCCAGCTTCGACGGCATCAGACATCTCGGACCGTACCCGACACGCTCTTCGTCCAACTCCCGGTCCAGTTGACCGGTCTCTATCCAGTGGTACACGGTACGGCGACTGACCCCCAGATCCCGGGCGATCACCGCCTTGTTCATCCCCTGCTCGAGGTAATGACGGAGCAGCACGCGCTTCTCCCTTCCGATCATTGCACCTCCACGTTCGCGGTGGAGGCGCCAAGTGAGTGGATCGGCCGGAAGATCGCTCGGGGTGGTGCCTACATCCCCACTCTCCCGCCCGCTAGGTCAAAGCGCCAAGTGTGCAATTTTCGATGGCCACATGTGTGCAATATTGGAAGGCCGCTAACAGTGCGGGGAGCATTCGCCAACAGCTCTGGGGCAGAGAGAGGTGGTGAGCCTGGCCCTCGACCCGCCCAACTCGAAGACGCCAAGCCCATCACGAGAGGTCGGTCGGCTCCCCACTGATGCACATGGCCTGGGGATGGGATGTTGACCTCGGCGTGCGCCGATGTCCGACTCCGTCACTCGCCTGAGCGCAGCCCTCGAAGGCCGCTACACCGTTGAGGGACGTATCCGTCCCACGTGGAACACCACGACTTCGGGACCTCTACCGTCGAGTCCACCTTTCAGGATCGTCGTCTCAATGCTCCGCATCGACTTGCGGGCCTCTCGGTCCAGGGTGTGCCGTGCCCACGCGGACAACGACTCGCCCTCGATCTGTGCTGCCACCTCGAGTCGCTTCTTCATCACCGGAGACACGAGGAACCGTAGCCGCTCCGTGCGTGCCATCTCAGTTCCACCCCGGGTCGGCGTCGGTGTCATCGTCGTCGGCTTCGTCCTGCTTCCGGCGAAAGTCGGCCTCCGCGAGGTATTCGGGGAACGTGGACATCAGCCACTCTTCGACGCGATAGCCCATCCCCTCGATCCATTCGACCGCTTGCAGGTCACCGTACTTCTCTGCGAGTGCAGACAGGCGACCGAGGTGCTTCGGGATCTCGCGTAGGGTGCGTAGGTCGAAACCACGCAGATCTTCGGTGCTCCAGTCTTCGGGTCCCTCGCCGTGAGCGGAGTGCCAGAAATCGGCGATCTCGGTGGGCAGGTCGTCGCTGGCCTCGTACATCTTGGCCACCCGCTGGAAGAAGTCCTTTGCCAGCGGGGGGAGTGGGTGCGGTAGTGCTGTCGTCATGCTCAAATCTCCCTCTCGAAAAAAAATATTCCGGACCGCAAAATTCGGTCCGGCACTATATGCGTCCAAGGACCACACGCCGCCGGCCCGTGGCCTGCTGCGTTGCGTCGCTGTCTCGCTCATCTGTTCGTTTCCCCCTTCGGCGCCATGGAGGTGTTGAGAAACTTGCGCTTCAGGAGCGACCAACGCCCCAAGTGGGAGGTCTGGATCAACGGAGAGCGCGTTCGGGCCAGCGATACAGATCTCGTCTTGGTGATGACAAGAGAAAGGTGATCCCGATGCGCTCGATTGCCCTAGTCGCTGCCCTTGCTCTTCCCCTCTTCAGTTGCGCCCCCTCCCCCGGACCCAACGGAGCGCTCCCCAGCGGGAGAATCACGCGGGCGGAGTTAGCAGAGCGCCCCACCATGTCGGCGCTCGAGGCACTTAAGGTCCTCGGACAATGGACACGCGACCAGATCCTGCGGTCGGAACTCTGGATCGACGGACTCCGCGTCGATTCCACCGGAGCCCTGCTCGCCCTTCAGAATATTCCCGCGAGCGACGTGGTCGAGATTACGCGTGATCGCCGTACGTGATGGGGAAGATGCGGATCAACGTCACGACTCGGTGAAGCTATTCCACCACCACCCTAGTCACCGTCTCACTACAAAACGGCAGCGGCCACTCCCCAGGCTGATCCGTCTCCACCTCGAACTCCTCATGCTCCTGCATCAGGCGCAGGAACCAATCGTGGGCTTCGCGAGCGGAGCGGATGCCGTAGTGGGGCGAGATTCTGAACGAGACGTATGTGGGTGCCATCAGCGTGTCTGGATACTCGCAGCGGATGGTGAGCCGAGGGGTGCGAAACCCCACCGGTGCCGAGGCCGTAGGGACGGTTTGACAAACCCGAACGGAGGGACCCACGGGTATGGACGTTCTCATCCCTTTGCTGGCAGTATTCTCGATTTTCTTCATCCCCATTGCCAGCTTGATGCTCATCCTCACCACCAAGTTCGCCTTCAAACCGCTCGTGGAGACTCTGGCCAAGGCCCTCCGGGAATCCGGGCAGGGAGCCCAAGACACGCCCCACTGGGAGCTGCGAGAGTTGACCGCCAGGTTCTTGCTCTCACGGAGGAGGTCAGGCAATTGAAGGAGGTCCAGGAATTCGACAAGAAGCTGCTGGGCTCGGAGGCGTCATCCGCCCGCTGACTATCGTCCTGAGATCGATGACCGCCGTTACAGGCTGATCCCCGATCCGCGCTTCCGTCTCCACCTCGAACTCCTCATGCTCCAGCGCGATCATACCTTCTCATTGGCCATGCTGTGACCATTCCTCCTCAGTGGGATCTTCAACCTTCCCGTTGATAAAGATCTTCAGCCTGGCATCGCATCGGTCACACTCAGAGTACGTCCAAGAGTCTGGATAACGTTTGCCGTTCTCGTCCACGCAGGTTGCTCGAATCCAATTCCTCATTTGGAGTCGGCCACCGGAACAGCGTGGACATCTCTCGCGAAAAACTCGGATGATTGATTTTCAATTCAATCTACTCTATGAGCCGAGGAGTGCGAGTCTGCGGCTGAACTGGCCCAAAGGAAGCTATGGCCATGCGCTCAAGCTATGGGTGATGCTGAGATTGGGCGATGGCTGGTTGGGACTACGACTCAGCGCCCGCTTGGGCCGAGGCGTTCGACCTCAATTAAGGGCTTGCCTACCGCGACTGCCAGCAATCGGTTGTTGGACAGCGCAGTCAGCCCGCTTCGATGAGCCCCAGAATCCTCTCAAGCCGCGCCTCCACCATGTCGACATCGAGCAAGAGGAATTGGAGCCCGTAGATCCTCTGCGCGAGCAGTTCTTGGAAGGCCGGATCACCGAGAAGGCAGCGAGATTCGGCGGCTCGGGGACGTTATCGCCGCCGCCGAGCCACCCTGAGGCCCCCAGCGCGTCCAACCAAACCCCCCCCTCGGCGAGGTACGGCCATATGCGGTCAAAATAGAAGCTCGTCGTCCACTCTTCGTTCGTAGCCAAGTCCTCCACATTGCTCGGCCACTCTGAGAGGGCCGCGCGGAGACTGTCACTCTGGAGAATCCCGAGTCTTCCGGAAGCGATCAGTGAGTTCAGGGTCCCGAGTACTGGGTCGTACGACTGGAGGGTGGGGAAATCTAAGAGAAGCTCAGTGGTCGATCTCGTGCTGTTCGGGACTCCGAGTCGACCGCTCAGCGCGAGGAACTCGCGGCTGGCGGAAAGACTTCGGAGATTGTTTGCTCTAATCGCGACCAGTTCCGAGGAGTTCGACTTGAACTCTTCGAGCAACTGAGCCAGGGCCTCTATCTCCTCGGCCCGCTCCTGCCGCTCGTCCCACCAAGCCTGAAGCCCAAACGCCATTAGGATCGAGCCGACGATCACCACGCCTTCCACGAAGACGCGCAGCCAAGGGACCTGACGGTTCAATTCCCCATCCGCTGGCGAAGCTCCTCGAACCAGTTCACGACGACGAGGAATCGCTCGGGGTTGGCTGTGCCGTCCGTCTGACCTTCCGCCGACGTGGAGGTGATGTCTTGTGTCACAACCATCCGGTCTCCGTCGGGGTGGAGCGCCCAATCACCTGGTTGGTATGGTCCCTGAAGGATTGAGTCCGTGGCCGTCACCACGAACGGCGGTCCCCTCTGAACTCGGGCAGCCATGAGGCTGATGACGGAGCCCGACGGACCCGCCGTCCAGTAGTAGATCGTGTTTCCATCGGGGGACCAGAACGGAAATCGCCCTCCGCCTTGAGAGACCCTCTCCCGGGCACCCGCTTCGGGGAAGCTCCGCACGTAGACCTCCGACCCCAGGGAAATTGCCGAGACGTAGGCGGCAAGATCCCCGGACGGCGAGACCCGCATGGAGATGAGCCGGCCCAAGCCTGAGAGGTATTCCCTCGCCACTGCGCTGTCCGACGATGGATCCACGATCCAGAGACCAGGTGGGCTCCCATTCTCGAAGATCAGAACATCATCGGAGGGCCAGTGGGTTGGGTACTGTGCGCCTGGCAGCGTCAGGATCGCCTCCGGCGGCGAGTTGTCGTTGACGTTCTTCATGAACAGGTCGGCACCGTCCGTACCGTTGCGTGTCGAGCGAAACGCGACACGCTCGCCATCCGGTGACCAGCCGGGCCGGTTATTCACCCCTTCAAAGGTGAGCTTCCTCGGGGTCGTGCCCAGCGCCACGTCGTAGGTGAAGATGTCGCGGTCCTGATCCCCCGCCTCGATGCCGGTGTAGACGACCGTCCCTCCGTCGGGAGACCAGCGGTGGTGGTGAGGGAAACTGCGTGGGGTCAAGGGCGGCTCTTGCGCGTCGTCGCCCTCCAGATCCACGACCATGAGCCTCCTCTGACCAATCCCGCCCCCCCCCAAAACCACGTCCGCCCGCCCCGTAGACCAGCGTTCCATTGCGGGAGACCGAGTAGCGAGCATGGACGCCTCTGAAGACGGAGAGGTCGTCGAAGATAGGGACAGCGCCACCGACCACCTCGAGACGGCTGGTGTCGAAGGGCAACGCCCAGAGTCCACCGGATGCGTCGGCGTACAGGATGTGACCCGTCTCCACGTACTTCGGATCGAGTCCGCCAGGAGCCAACTCTCGAACCGAATCCGTCTCCAAATCGAGAAGCATGACCCCGCCACTGATACGCTCGGCACCGATCACCGCCTTGCCACCCGGAAGCAGCGAGGGATGGCGGAATAGCTGAGCCTGCTCGTGAAGAAGCACTGGCTGACCGCCGGTGTCGGGCACCCGGTACAGTCCATCCGGCAAGCTGAGGAACACGATCGTGCCATCGTCCCCCCAGTGCGGCTCCGATGGGGTCAAATCACCCGACGGAACGACCGGGGTGGGAGCACCCCCTGCGAGGGAGACCTTCAACAGCGTTCGCGTAGCCGCGTTGGCGTAGACAATCCACTCCCCGTCGGGAGAAAACGCCGCGCGATCGGCGTTCTCGGTTCCGGGAATGAGTCGGAAACTCTCTTCGGCGGCGTCGCGCCAATAGATAGACAGCGGACCGTTCACGGTCCCCTCGACGGCGAAGCGTGATCCGTCCGGGGAAACGAGGATGTCTGCATCCTCGAGGATTGTGATCTCCCCGAGGGCGATGGGCAGCCGGGTCGGGGCATCCGGGGCGAAAGCGGGCGGCGGCTTGAGCCAACCCCAGGCCGCGAGAGTTGTCATAGTCGCGCCGACGAGCACCGAGGCTACGAATCGACCGTCCCGATGCCATGGTTTAGCCGTTGAGACCGGGACCAGTGGCTCTGCCGGTGTAGCCGCAGTGGATGTCCGCGTCCGAGCCCGATACGTGAAGCTCTCATCCCCGAGTGCCGTCGCGAACTCAGCCGCGCTCGTGAAGCGGTCGGCGGGCAGCTTCTCCAGAGCCCTCGCGAGTGCATGGCCGACGTTTGGAGGCACGGTCCTGCGCTCGCTCGTGATCGACGGTGCGTCCGCCGTGAGAATCCTGACCAGCACCGCTTGAGCGGTGGTTGCCGAGAAGGGCGGCTGCCCGGCGAGCATCTCGTACAGCACACAGCCCAATGCGTACACATCGGAGCGCGGGTCTACGTCCCGGTCGCCAGTGGCCTGTTCGGGACTCATGTAGTGGGGCGTGCCGAGACTGAGTCCGGTCTCCGTGATCCGCCCACCACCCGCTTGCGCTACGGCGAGCGCGATGCCGAAGTCGGCGACGAGCGGTTCACCCTGAGCACTCAACAGGATGTTGCCCGGCTTGATGTCGCGATGGACCACGCCGTTCCCGTGCGCATAGTCGAGTGCACCCGCGACCTTCTGCGTGATCGCCAGTGCGTCGTCCACACCGAGTTGCTTCTCACGGTCGATGCGCTCCCTGAGTGATTCCCCTTGGACATGGGGCATGACGTAGAACAGGAAGCTGTCGGCCTCCCCCGAATCGAAGAGCGGGAGGATGTGCGGGTGCTGAAGGTTGGCGGTGGTCTTGATCTCAGCGAGAAACCGCTCGGCCCCTACGACCGCCGCCAACTCAGGCTTCAGAACCTTCAGAGCGACCTTGCGCTCGTGCTTCAGATCGTCGGCCAGGTACACCGTAGCCATCCCGCCTTCACCGAGTTCACGCTCAATGGCGTAGCGGCCTTCTAATGCTGCGTTCAGGCGGGTGACTGAATCGGACATCAACTCCCCGTCCGCTGGCGAAGCTCCTCGAACCAGTTCACGACCACTTCGAGGCGTATCACAGGTCGACCTCCTCCCTCCGTGAGTTGTGCGCCCGGCTGGCTCACGAACAGGAAGGGCTCATCGTCCGCGCGCACATCCCAGTTCGTCCGTGGGTAGGTACCTGGGCTCTGGGTCCAAGCACCCTGGAAGATCTCCTGGGGCGTGTCCACCGAGAATACAGCACCTGATGTGATCGACGCCCTCATCACGCTGCTGCCGTTGCGGTAGTAGATCGCTGACGCGTCGGGTGCCCACACGGGCTCGGTCCCACCGCCGACGGAAACACGCACACGATCCTCAGCACCCGGGAACGAGCGGACGTAGACCTCCGGGACGCCGAACTCGTCGGCCACGTAAGCGGCCCTCACGCCGTCCGGGGAGATGGTCGCCATCACCTCGTTCCAGTCGGCGCGGAGGTAGTCCGTGAAGCCCACGCTGTCACCGTCCTGGCTCATGATGACCAGGTCCCAACCACGATCCGTGGTTTGCTCCATCACGAGGACCTGCGTCCCGTCGAGCGACATGGACAGTGGAAGGTTCAGCCGATCGCGTCGGTAAAGCCGCTCGGCCTCCTCTGACCCGTCGGCAAGCCGCCGAAACCCGTTCTCCGAAACATTGTCACGGAAATAGACATACCGGCCATCTCTGGACCACCAGGGAAGGCGCCCGTCGGCCCCCACAAGGGGACGGTTCTCGCCGGTATCGAGGTCGTACACCAAGATGCCGATATTCGTCGCCATGTAGGCGATCCGCCGACCGTCGGGTGAGAAGCGCGGATGCTGGAACCTCTGGCCTCCGACCGCCAGAGCCGTCTCCACACCGCCCACATCTACCGTGACAAGGTGCTCTGATGCACCGCCAACGATACCGCCCGTCGGAAGTCCGTACACCGCAGTGCCCGTCTCTGAGACGGCGAACTGCGTGGCACCGCCGGAGAAGACCAAGACCTCGGGCAGGACCGTTGCCGGCTCGCCGGTCGTGCGGTGGGTGTTGAGATCAAACGGGACGGCCATCAACGCCTGAGCGGCGCCGTGCCCGTACACCACATGCCCTGTGGATATGTATGGGGGGTTATGGTCTGGAAACCTTCTCCGCTACAGTACATTGTGGCCTCCGTGTCGTTCGGAGGCCTGTTCTTAACCTTTGCGCTGGAGATTCTGGTGCTTGAGGGGTGGCCTTGGTATGTCCACGGAGGCCTAAGCCTCGGGTTCTTTGCGCTAGCAGGCATACTAACCGTCATCGACAGGCGGCGTGAGGGGCGCCGCGAGGCCGCCGAGTTAGCGGCTCCCTTTATGTCCATCATACGGGAAGCGACCGAAGGTCTACAAGCGGAGCAGGACAAGCTCGAGAACATTGGTGCAGATACCCGCCACGACCTCGACGCCATGATACGCGAGGGCGAAGAGCGGGAACGAGCGCTGATCGAGAAACACAAGATCCGCTTCGTTGACGACGATGACTACGAAAGGTTGTTGCGTGATATGCGCACAGGGCGCGAGTTGTCCCCAGAAGAACTGAAGCACCACCTGGACCTAGATGACTAGTCACGACGAGTATCATGAGCCCCAACGACCATGACTTAGAGGTACGCCATGACTGATGCTGAAAGGAAGGAAGCCCTCGGGGACCTTGCCGAGCAATACTCCAACAACGAACGGACAATCGCGGCCCTACGGAGCCGGATAAAGAACCAGGCCGATACTCTGCACGCATTGGTGTTGGGTGTCCACGAATATCTGCATACAAGGAAGCCGGAGGCGGCGTTGGACCATTTCCGCCTAGGGCCACCGGACTTACCCCAGATTCCCAAAGACATCGCAGATCTCGAAGAGGCCCTCAAATCCAAAGCCTCAATGGAATCTGAGTTGAACCGAGCAGGACTCAGCAACCTCATCCATCCGCTCTAAGGGTTTTGGTTACGAATGAAATTAGACCCAACCCCTTTCGACAAACGGCTAGGCCACAAGCTCACGGTAGGTGAGCGGGTCGGTGTTCACGATGCGAGCCAGCGTGTCGCGGAAGATGTGCGGGTTGTCGCGGTTGTTGTAGCGCCACTCCAGTTCTTCCAGGTAGCGGTCCATGTGCTTGGCGCTCATCTTGTGGAAAGAGCCGACGATGGAGCGCTTGAACAAGCTCCACACGCCCTCGATCGAGTTGGTGTGGACGTCGCCGACCACCCATTCCTCGGCAGAGTGATTGACGGTCTCATGGCGGGTGTCGTCGTCGCCGATCCCGATGTAAGACTTGAGATCATCGGTGTAGATCGCTTCGGCTTCGTCTCTAACGGCTCTGGCGATGAAGGCATGAAGGGTCTTCCGCGTCACCTCAGGGATGCGCTCGATACGGACGTTTCCCCCTCGCTGGATGGCCCCGGCCACCCAATGCTTGTTCCCCTTGTAGGCACGGCCCTTGCCCTTGGCTTTGCCGCCGACCAGAGTTTCATCCACTTCGACGACGCCGATCAAGGTGGGGCCGGACAGCGGATCGTTGCCCATCGCCTCGCGGATGCGGTGGCAGAGGTACCACGCCGTCCGGTAGGCCACGCCGATTGTCCGGTGCAATTGGTGGGCGCTCATGCCTTTCTTGGACTGGCAGAGCAGGTAGATGGCAGCGAACCACTTGCGGAGCGGCAGGTGCGAATCGTGCATGATGGTACCGGACTTGACGCTGAAGTGGTAGCCGCATCCGATGCAGTGCCACTGGCCCCTGCCTTTGATCGGGCTCACGTCCATATCGCCGCACCGGGTGCACGCGACACCACTGGGCCAACGCAGCGCCTCAAGGTGCTTACGGCAGGTGTCCTCGTTAGCGAAACGATCCAGTAGGGAGACGATGTCCATGAATCAAACTCCTAAGAAAAAGCAGAAGCTTCCGAAGGTGGATATGGATGACGTGAAGATAGCCGAAAAGGTCTTCGGCAAACGGCTGAAAAAAGAGCTAGACCGGGTGGCCGAAACCGCTGTCAGGAAAGGTGTTAGGGATTCCATACATGAATAGTAACACCCCTACCCAATTGCGTCAAGTGCAGAATAACCAAAGGTCCGGAAACGATCAGAGACGGTAAAAGTCTATGTACGCCGCCGGGCTAACGGCGTCTGTGAGGGATGCGCCTCACTGGCCCCGTTCAAGGATCGAAACGGGCGCCCATACCTGGAGGCGCATCACATCTACCAGCGAGCGGACGAGGGACCGGACGACCCCGATTCTGTCCTCGCCCTATGCCCGAATTGCCATAGGCGAGTCCATTCAGGCGAGGATGGGGATCAGTTCAACCGCCAACTTGCGGCTCAAATGATGGCGGGGTCCGATCGGACCTGAGCCCTCTGTCGACCAGAGAGCAACATCACCGAACCCTCACCCCGAATCACTCTCTGCCGTGCACGCACCGTGCACGCGCCCTAACCCGTCACCCTCCAAGCCAATCGACTTGTCCGCTAATACCTTGTGGTAGTCAACCTTACAAGCGTCCCCGGCAGGAATCGAACCTGCGACCTACTGCTTAGGAGGCAGTCGCTCTATCCAACTGAGCTACGGGGACAAGTTGTTGTATTGTAATATTTTATGACGTTACTCGGTTCGTGCCAATGTCGGAACTGTGCCAAAAACTGGTGCGCTCTCTGCTTTGCGTGGTCATTCTAGCACGATGACGCTTCCGGCATACGTACTGCTCGGCACGCCTCCAGACGGTGAATAGGATTCTGAAGCCCGGTAGAGAGCCCAACGACCCTGATGGGTGGGAGTAGGTCGAGGTGGCGAGATTCCAGGTGCAGAAGGAAATGGGCCACGGAGGCGGCCAACTCGTGGACCGGATCTACGGCCATGCCCAGGGAAACCCGTACCGGTCGGACGTGGTGGAATACCGCGTCGAGAAGCACCGGGAGGTACTCGGAGATCGACTCCGGTCCCTCGCCGCCAATCAGAGCGGGTAGGCAGGGCCTTTGGGCCATCAGTCTTTGGCACAGTCCTGCTACGGATCCTGTAGCTAGGCGGCGGAACGGTTGCCTCAGACGCCCTTGCGCCACCGTTCGAACCTGTGACCTCCTGGGTGCAAAGCGTGAGTGTCCAACCCCGGTTTTCGCAAGGTTCGAGTATTTTCAAGGGTTTCTGCACTAAGGGGGTATTCCCTTAAGTCCACCGACCCCAAGATATAGTGGTTACCGGGGCTCTGCGGGCCGTTTCCCACGTCCGGTGCCGAGGTAAAGGGCCGAAGCTGGCGTGGGAGCACACTGAACAGCCTGCTCAAGCAAGCGGTAGAACAACAGGCCGCGAGCCCGGGATGTGCGTCGGTTGAAGCGAAAGGTGAACTCGTCCAGATAGTAGGGGAGGTGTTCGCGGGCGATCCCTCCTTGGAGGGTTCCGAGGACCCAGCGCTTGAGGAGAGACGCCACCCGATGTACGGCCGACATGAGCACGTGAGCGGGATCGCCGGAGGTCGAGAGGTTCGTGACCGTGTGGCGAAAGCCCAGTTTGGCGAGTCCCTGATAGCTTGGCCATCCGTCGGTATGCACCGTGCTTGCCGGTGCGATGCTATCCTTGACGAAGCCTCGCAGAACCGGAGCGGAGAGGTCGGGCACCCAACGCAGCCGTATTCTCCCGATCTTGCGTCCGTCGACCTCGGCGGCGATCGCGACGATGGCCTTCTTGATCGTCTCGCGGCCCCGCACTCCAGCCTCCACGCCCCCGACATAGCTCTCGTCCACTTGCACAACGCCGCTCAGCTGGTCGCGATCCGGTCGGACCATGGCCCGGCGGAGCTTGTGGAGCCAGACCCACGCTGTCTTGTAGCTTCCCAGTCCGAGCACGCGCTGGAGCCCGAGAGCATTGGCTCCGTATTTCTGGCTCGTGAGCTCCCAGGCAGCGAGAAACCACAGACGCAGGGGCGAGCGCGTGCGGTGGAACACGGTTCCCGCCAGCACCGAGGTCTGCCTTCGACAGTGTGGGCAGACGAGACGCCCCCGCGATGCTCGCCAGACCTCTCCCAACCCGCCACAGCCCACGCACACAAACCCTTCCGGCCAGCGCAGACCCTCCACGTACTCCAGGCATGCCGCATCGTCGGGGAAGAACTCGTCCAACTCCAGCCGCGTACGGGGATAGTCCACGCCGCCACGGAGCTGAGAAGCCGGAACCGCCATGACCACAACATGTAGTGGGCGGTGGACTTAAGGCAATACCCCATAGCACGAAAATGGATAACAACCCCTGCCTGTGTGACGGGCTTCTTTTTTACGTGGTTGATTCCCAAGCCTACATCGCCTAAGGTGTCTTCACCCGAGGCATCTTCAAAACCGAGCGTAACAGGGGCATCGGGGTCACCCGCCATAAAGCCTTTGCCCCCAAAACAAGACTGGAATTCGGTGTTCCTTTGGGGAAGAGTGTGGTCGAAAAGGATGCCGTTTTCGATTGTTACTTCCCCAAAGCGACCAACATGAATGCCGTTGCTCGTGATCCTTTCCTCGGGGCTTACTCCATCTCCCGTCATATCGCCGAAAAACTCTATTAGGTACTCACCCTTGGTTCCGCCGTTATCACCGCCACCCCCACCGCCACCCCCACACGGTGGGCTCTCGCACTTCTTCGCAAACTGCGGCTTCAGTCCATCCACCCCCACCGGACCCGATCCCTGATCCTGACAGCCGAGGAGGCATACGGCGGTTAGGAGGGCGAGGGATACCCTCGTGAAATGTGCGCTCATGCGTTCCTCCATCGATTAGTGCCGCGCTTGTCGCGACGTCAGATTGGCGGGTCGGCTAATGTGACTGGAAGTGACGTATCACCGATGACGACGCTCTCAGGCACGGGGCCGCTCCTCCAGCATTCTGAAGGCCACAATAAACGAGACCCGGGATTCCTCGGTGATTTTCCGGTGATTTTCGTGCCCATCGTGGGCGCAGCCTCTCGCCCAGCGTTACTTGCCTGGTGCTTTCCCAGCGGGCATTCTCTCACCGAGGGGTGCAGGTTAGCTACAAGACTGTTGGGAGCGCTTTGTTAACGCGCGTGGGATTCAAGCGAGCTGACTCGTGTGTCACTTGCGAGCCGATTGAGGTGCCCGCCAATGATGCGACTGTTTACGTTCGGTGGACTCACGGTCCAGAAGGATTCCGGCGGTGACTCGGCGATCGGGCTCGCACACGTCAAGCGGAACGCGCTCCTCGCGGATCTCGCCGTCGAGCGGGCGGGCGGCCCACACTCGCGCGATACGCTGCTCGCGCTCTTCTGGCCCGAGTCGGACGAGCGGCACGCACGTGACGCCCTGAAACAGCTCCTTCAATCGTTGCGACGCGATCTCGGGGACGGCGTCTTTGCGACCGGCAACGGCAACAGTGTCGTTCTCGACCGAGACGTGTTCTGGTGCGACGCCGTGGATTTCGAGCGGCTATTGGACGAAGGGCAGGAGGAACATGCGCTTGCACTGTACCGGGGCGCGCTGCTGGAGGGGTTTCATCTTTCCGGGTGTCTCGCGTTTGAACGCTGGCTGGAGGATGAGCGGCGACGGTTGGAACGGCGGGCTGCCGCGGCCACCTGGTTACTGGCTGAGCAAGCCCTGGCTGAGGGACGGACGGTGCAGGCAGCGGATTGGGGCCGACGATCCCTGACGATGTCCCCCGACGACGAAAGCGTGTTGCAGCGCGTCATCGAGTTGCTGGACCGCTTGGGCGATCGGGCCGGGGCGATCCGGGAGTACGAGGGGTTCGCGAAGCGTCTGCAAGAAGACTATGACGCTACACCGGCACCCGAGACGACGGAACTGATCGCGGCGGTACGCTCCCGAGGGTAGTGTCGCGATATTTGTGTAAAAGGGGGTGAGGGGTCCGGGGAGGGTGGACAGCCCGGGAAAAAGAGAGGAAGCTCCTTGTGAATGTTCATCATGACACGAACCCGGGGAGTCCGGGCCTGCGCCAGCAGGTCCGGAACCGGAAAGGAGCTTCCTCATGGAAAAGATGGTTGAAGTTGAGCGGGCCACGCAAGAAGAGTTACGGCAGGATTTGAAGTCGTTGTTTCAGGGCGCGATTCGTGTTACGCTCGAGATGGTGCTGGAGGAGGAGTTGAAAGCGATGGTCGGAGCGCGTCGTTTCGAGCGGGTCGGCAGCCGGAAGGACCACAGGAACGGCACGTACCTCAGGCGCCTGCTCACGAGCTTGGGTCAGATCGACGTGATGGTGCCGCGCAGCCGGGAAGGCGGCTCGCCCGCCGACGTGATGGGCCGCTACCGGCGCAGGAGTGAAGAAGTGGACGAGATGATGGTGGAGGCCTACGTGAGCGGTGTGTCGCAGCGCAAGATGGGCGACGTGACTGAAGCACTGCTGGGTGAGCGCGTGGGACGCTCGACGGTAAGCCGGGTCGCGAAGCGGCTCGATGGGGCTGTAGAAGCGCTGCGGAGCGCACCCATCGAGGGGCCTCACCCCTATCTGTATCTGGACGCGACGTTCCTCGATGCGCGCTGGGCCAGGAAGGTCGAGAACGTGAGCGCGCTCGTGGCCTACGCGGTGGATCCGGACGGTCACCGCCGGCTCCTGGCCATCACGCTAGGCCCTGAGGAGTCAGAGGACAGTTGGTCGGAGCTCCTCGAGCAGCTCCTGGAGCGAGGTCTCAGCGGCGTCGAACTGGTGATCGCCGACAAGCACGCGGGCCTGGCAGCTGCGGTGCGCCGCTTCCTGCCTGAGGTGCGCCGTCAGCGCTGCACCGTGCACCTGCAACGCAACGTGCTGGCCAAGGTCCCGCATCGCCTGCGCAAGCGTGTGGCGCGCGAGGTTGCCGCCGTCTTCCGGGCCCCCGGGCTCGCTGAGGCGAAGAAGCGCCTGGCCGAGATCACGACGCGCTGGCAAGAGGAGCTCCCCGAGGCAATGAAGGTGCTCGAGCGGGGCTTCACGGCCGCCACCCAGTTCTACGCGTTCCCCGAGCCCCACTGGGCCAGGCTACGCACCACGAACAGCCTCGAGCGCCTGCACACCGAGATCAAGCGTCGGATCCGGAGCGCCGGCGCCTTCCCCGACCGAGCCAGTGCGCTCCGCCTCATCACCGCGGTTGCTCTGAAGACTACTGCGGTCTGGAGCGAACGCCGCTACCTCGATCTCACGCTTCTCGAACCCAAGGAGGTCGCCAAGGCAGCCTAACCGAAGCATCGAGGAGCTTCCTCTCACTTTTACACACAACTCGGGACTTGACCCTTGGAGGGACTACTGGAAGACGGCCGGAGCAGGGATGCACATCGGGCGCGGGCGGCACTCGGGGTCGTGGCTGCACGGCAGGGTAATCGAGAGGACGCATTGAGGATATCTCGGTCACTCGACCAGGGAGATCGTTCTCTGAATCACTCCGGGGGCGCTGGCGTTGAAAGGGCATATGAGCGCGCGTGGATCGCCGCCACTCTGGGCGAGCGAGCGGAAGCGTTGCAACTGCTACATGAGTGGAGCCCCAAGGGCCGCCTGTTCCGACTGTTCTCTGCGCATGCTGACTCCCGCCTTGAGCCGCTGTGGGACTACCCACCGTTCCAGGAGTTGATGCGGCCTAAAGGGTAGGGCCCGCACACTTCAATCACCGGGGCGGTCTGTCGCTCAATTAGCGCCTTCGCGTAAGGAGCGCCGGGGAGGCTAGGCCGGAGAGTCCGACCTCGCCCCTGCTCTATGAATGGGCGGTCGGAGGTGAGGAAGGTCCTAACCACGCCCACCCGACAACATGGTGTACATGTAGCTGTGCATGTTCAGCTCTACGACGCGGCTCCATAACCCGACCCACTAGCATCGCTGGTGCCTTCGGCTCGAGGCCCGACTGATGGAAGGTCTGTCCCCCGCGTTCGAAGGGCGATGGCGGACATACGCCACCGGTCCTTCGAGTTGTTGATCCGAGCGGGCGTGCGCCCGCGCTCGACCCGCCCCCACCGCTGACGGCTCGGCGACAGTCCCTCTTTTTTTTGCTGTCTCCCCGTTTCGCAGGATGGTACTTTTCTTAAGTAGATTATCCATCCTGGCCCAGGGGCTGACCTCGAAAAATGTGGTTTCCAATCAAGAGGCTCAGAACGGTCGCCGCCGCCGCGGTTCTCGTGTCGGCCGGGCTCACGGGCTGCTCTGACACGCGGAAGCTCGACGAGGCGGTCTTCTACGAGGGTCCCGTGTTCACGCTCAAAGTGGTGAGGTTCTACCGGAACCTCTTTCTCAGCTACAACGGTGAGACCTTCTCGGTCCAATGCGCATCGGAGAACACGGCGGGGTACGGCGCGAGCAAATTCACCGAGCCCGGCTGGTACGAGTTGGGCAGCGGCGGCGCCATCGGCACCAAGAACGCCGATGACGTGATCAAGCAGGTCGAAAGTCAGTATATCATCATAAACGACAGCACTCTGGCCATCCCCGGCGTGGTGTTTCGTGTCAGCTTCTCCGGCTGCACCCGGTTCAAGACCTGGAATCCGACGACCCTGCCCCCCGAGATGATCGATCCTGTCGAGAAACCGGCCCACTGTGCGCCGCAAGGGACCGGCGACTGCCGTTACTACGATTATCACGGGGACCGCGAGCCCGTGTACGAGGATATTCGGGTCCACCCCGAGGGCCGTGTCTCGGTCATCGTGAGGACCAAGACGTCAAGGACGTCGCGGGTCTCACGGTCTCGAGCGAGGATGCAGGGGAGACCTGGAAGGTCGACCCCAACGGGCCATAGGACAGGACTCCACCGACCGTACGACCGGCTCCTTGCTTGCGCCTCCTGTGCCGCCCTCGCCTAGCTCACGCTCGATGGCGTAGCGGCCTTCTCAACCCCCACGCCCTCGGCTCGGAGGACGCGTTCCTCGAGGCGAAGGAGGTGGCGGAGGCGGAGGCTTAGCCTCTCCCCCCACCATGTCACGGCGGCGTGTGGGGGCGGTTGCTCTTTGTGGCTCCATCGTCCTCGAGGACGGCGCGTCTGCTTCTGCTATCCGATCGGCGACCGGGTCTAAACGCTCCTCAAGAGCGGTGACTTCCTCGAGGAGCCGCTCCCCCCGTCTCCGAACGCCGCGAGGAACTGAGCCCTTAGCCTCGCAGGCGCTCCGCTCAGCGATGTACGCCGTGAGTCGCGCCCTGAGGGCGCTCCGCTCGGCCATGTGCGACGAGCTCTCGTCCAGGGCCTTCTGGGCACGATCCCAAACGCCGCCGTCGTCCGTACTCACCGGTTTTCCTCACGTTTGAGGACCTTCAGCGCGACCTTGCGCTCATGCTTAATGTCGTAGGCCAGGTAGACCGTGGCCATCCCACCTTCACCCAGCTCTCGCTCGATGGTGTAGCGGTCTCCAAGAGCGGTATTGAGTCGTTCGATGGGATCGGACATGGGCGCTCCGAGATCAGGCGGTGCTCAACATCCTATCCGCAGGTCGGGAAGCGTAACTATCGACGCTCACCAACGCCAGAGATTCGCTTAGGAGGCAGTCGCTCTATCCAACTGAGCTACGGGGACAAAGTGCTTTTCCCGTCGTCAAGACATGCTTCGCTGCTGTCGGACCGTGCGGCTACCTCGGTAGAAAAGGAAGAACGTGTTGCCTTCACGAGTGACCCGAACCGGCTCGAAATCCTGCGCAATGACCTCGATCTCCGGCCAGGAGACCTGACGGGTCAATTAAGACCTCACGCCGAGGGGGTTCGAATTCGCTCCCAACTTCACACAGCCGTCGGCGGCCCGTCGGCGTTGAAGCAGTCGACCTGCACCTTCCACGAGCCATCGGCTTGCTTGTGCCAGACCGTCACGTACTTCCCCTCGGTGAGCATCACCGTACCGTCCTGATCGACGGTGAGCTCGAACGTGCCGATGGTGTATCCGATATCGCCGGAGGCGGCCACCTCGGCACTCGTCGCCTGCCATGCGAGGCCGAACCCCGGCATGGAGGTGAGACCTTCCCATGTCGTGCGAATCGCGGGTCCCTGAGCGAGCGGGGCGCCAAACGGCATGAAGTGGGCACCCTCCGCAATGAACGAAAGAAATCCGTCGATGTCGTCGACCGATTCGGACCAGGCTTGGTCGACCGCCATGAGCGCATCACGCTCGCTCCCGAGATCGATGGCCGGTGTCCCCGCCGTCGGCGCGCAGCCGGAACTGACGAAGAGGGCAACGAGAAAGAAACGATAGGTGGGTTTCATGATCTCCTCCATTGTGTGCCGTCCATCCGGGAGCCCGTGCGATGACTCCGATGACGGAGACCATCATCATATACGCAGGTCCTGAAAGCACAAGCAGAAGTCCGCATGGACCCCGCCTCTAGAACGTCAGCACCCCTGCCCTCACGAGCAACGACACAACCACATCGCCTAGCTGCTTCCGGGTGTCGCCCTCACCCATGGTGCCCGCTCGTACCTGCTCCACCACGCTCTCCAGGGCCGCTCGGTACTCCGCCATGGTCTCGGCACCTGCGGTGGCGTCACCCGTACCCAACCCACTCGCGGCCGCGGTGGAGCTCACCATCTCTCTGGGTGGTGGAATCATCACGTCGCCGGCAACCTCCTGGCCCGCTACCTGGCCGGGAAGAAGCACGAGTGCCCCGCCGATCAGCAAGGCCGCCGCGCAGGATCGAGCGCATCGCCACTCTCGGTGCGTCACCGTACGCATGTCCGAGCGCACTAGAACCCCACCGCCACGGCGCCACCTGCGAGCAACCGCGCGCCATCGCCCGCATATCCGGTCAGATCCGCAGCGGCCAACGAGAGCGAGATGGCGACATCGCCAACCTGAAACGCCTTGCTGACGCCTGCATGAAGGTTGATCCCAGCCCATGCCACGATGAGGTTGAGGTCTCTCGCCACCTCCAACGCGGCATTTCCGAAGATCCACGTACCGCTCTCGCTCTTCCCTTCCGACACGTCGCGCTCGCTCGTGTCAGCGAAACGCCCGGACCCTACCCCGGCACTCAGGTGGAGACGGCCGGCCCCGGGTCGGGGAGATGCGACCCCCTGAACAACGTGGCTCACCACCACGTAGAATGTCTCACCCAAGTCGTCCACGAAGTCACCTGATGTCAACAGGCTCTCGCCACCGACGGCGATCGCGGTCCCGTGCCCGAGGTAGCGATGCAGTTTGAACGAGTATGCGTAGTTGTCGAACTCGCTGAGGTCGGAGACCGTAACTCCTAGCTGCACACCAACATGGCGTATCGGATCACCCAACCCGACGCCCAACGCCATCACGCCGTCTGACGACGGCAACCAGGGATTTCGCTCAGACACACCCACACCGGCAAAGACGGCGCCGTACGCCGCGCCCCAGCCGGTGGGCGTCATCACGGACTTGGCGCCAGCATTGGGGAGCCGAAGGCTCAGGAGCCATTCGGGGATTATCTCCTGAGCGCATGCGGCCGTTGGAGCGCCCAGGAAGGTCGCAACCAGAAGCCCCGACAAGGCTGCCGACCATCGAGTACTCGTCGGTCGATCAGTAGTCAGTCGAGTAGTATCCGGCGATGTAGGCCTTGAGGACGGTCTCGAAATGCGGTGTACCCGGCGCCTGCCGAAGACTACCTAGGCCGTGCTCCTTCAGCCCGGCCGCCACATCCTCGAGGACCGCAGCCATTTGGTCCGGCTCCAGATGCACATCGAACCCGACCGTGGCATGCTCCGTCGATCCGTCCATGCCCACGACAATCCCTGCCTCATCACGCTCGATGGGTTCGTCGGGAGAAATGAGCGCATCACGGAAGCTATCCCGAACGAGAGGTTCATCGGGAGAGATGAACGCTTCTTCCGGAATGTCTCCGTCGTCAGGCACCTGACCGTCGTCATTCGTCGACTGAGCCCCGGCCATCTCAGGCTCGGTTCCTGCCTCGTCGCTCATGCGTCATCTCCGACCGACCGCGGGATTCTGCAGCTGGGGGGCTGCCCGTTCAATCCAATATAGGCCCGCCAGGGGCCCGTAAACAAACGTCTTTCTCAGAGAACGAATTTGATCAGGGCAAAGCCCAGAATGAGCAGGAGACTGAAAATCCAGGTGAGCAGGTGGAAATATCGGTCGATAAAGGAGCTGATGGACGGTCCGAACCGATAGATCAACCCCGCTACGATAAAGAACCGCAAGCCGCGACTCAGGACGCTGGCCAATACGAAGACCGGAAAGTTGATCGCGAAAACACCGGCCGAGATCGTGAAGGCCTTGTAGGGAATCGGCGTCAGCCCGGCAACGAAAACCGCCCAAAAATCCCAACGCAAGTAGAGATCTTGCACCGCCGCAAACACCTCGGGGGTCACACCGGGTACGTACGCAAAGAAGAAGTCCGACACACCGAGCCAAAGGAGACCGCCGATTCCGTAGCCGATCGCGCCACCGACAACCGAGGCGCCCGTGGCCACCGCCGCAAATTTCAGGGACTTCGAGGCTGCCCCGAGGCACAACGCCATGAGCAGAGGATCGGGCGGAATGGGAAAGATGGACGATTCCGCCAAGGCCAAGAGGCCGAGTGCGGGCATTCCGTAGGGGGTATCGGCCCAGTGGAGCACCCATTCGTAGAGTCTGCGAACGGGTCCCGCCCGTCCCTCGGCCACCGGAGAACTCAAGCGCCCGCCTCCGGATGTTCCGACGCCCATGCGAAGCGGCCCAGGAGGGGCACGAAGGTGCACCCGTCCTGGACGACCTCTTCTTGAATCTCTCCGTCCTCTCGGCGAACGAGGACCAGGTTCTGGCTCTCTCTGGACCCAACGGGAATGAGCATACGACCTCCCTCCCCGAGTTGATCCAGGAAGGCCGACGGAATCGAGGGGGACGCGGCTGAGACAACGATAACGTCGAAGGGAGCGTACTTTCTCCAGCCGATCGTGCCGTCTCCGACCATCAGGGCCACGTTCTTCAGTCGCAACTCGTCCAGCGCCGTACGTGCCCGCGCCGAAAGCTCCCGTACCCGCTCCACGGAGTAGACCCGGTCCGCAGTATGCGCCAACAGAGCGGTCAAAAACCCGCTTCCGGTACCGATTTCGAGCACCGTGTCGTCGGGGGTGGGCTTGAGGATGCTCAGGTAGAGGGCCTGGAGCGAAGGTTGAGAGGCCGTCTGCGAGTAGCCGATGGGGATCGGGGCGTCCTCGTACGCTCTCGGCCAAACACCTTGTGGCAGGAATACGTGACGCGGCACTTGGTCGAAGAGCTGGAGCACCTCGAGATCATCGATCCCCCGCTCACGGATCTCTTCGATGAGCTTCCGCCGATACCCGACGAAGCTCCGGTCATCTAGAGGCTCAGCTGCCACCCGCGAATCTCCTCCAGGAGTCGATAATTGGTCAGATCGAGGTGCAGCGGCGTCACGGACACGTATCCGTCGTGTACCGCACCGAAGTCCGAGTCCACATCGCCGCTCCACGTGACCTCGCCTCCGCCGATCCAGTAGTACTCGCGTCCCGACGGATCGAGCGCTTTTGTAAGGCTGTCGCTGTACCGACGCTTACCCAGGGACGTGACACGGATGCCCTTGACGTCGGCGGGCTCCACCATCGGAAGGTTCACATTGAACAATGTGTCCTCTGGAAGCGCATCCTGGCCCACGATACCCTTCAACAGATCGACGAGCAGTGGTTCCCACACCTCGAGACCCTCGTAGGTGTCACCTGCATATGAGATCGCTATGGCCGGTATTCCGATAACGGTGGCCTCCATGGCTGCGGCCACGGTGCCGGAATACAGCACATCTTCGCCCATGTTGGGTCCGTGGTTCACTCCGGAGAGGCAGATATCGGGCCGCTGATCCATGAGCTCGTTCACGGCCAAGATGACGCAGTCCGTAGGTGTGCCGTCCACGACCAATGCGCCGTCGGTGGTGCGTCGAGCCCGGAGAGGGTGATGAAGCGTCAGCGAGTGGCTGGTGGCGCTCTGCTCCCGATCGGGGGCCACGATCGTGACATCACCCAGGTGCCGAGCAGCCGAAGCCATGACTCGGATGCCCAACGCCAGGTATCCATCATCATTGGTACAGAGGATCTGCATCAGGACGGAAGGCGACTCGGCGGAGCGGTCAGGACCTCCTTGAGGTGAAGCAGCTCCTGCTTCATGCCGCCCAAGAACTCATGATCGAGCACGTCCTTCTTTCCTTCCGCCATCTCTCCGCGTTGTCTCATTTCGAGCAACTTCTGTCGAGCCCCGTCGATCGTGAACTTCTTCTCGTAGAGCAGATGCTTTACCAGGAGCACCAACTCGACCTCCTTGGGACGGAATACCCGATTTCCGGCGCGGTTCTTGGTGGGGTGTAGGACCTCGAACTGTGTCTCCCAATAGCGGAGAACGTGCGGCTTCAGCCCGGTGAGCTCGCAGACGTCACCGATGGAGTAGTACACCTTTTTGGCAATCGGTTCATCCATCTTCGTTATCCCTGTCGATTGGGGTCGCCCCAGCGTTTCGGCGGCGGAACACTCTAGTACCACTCTTCGGGCTTCGGATCGCGCTCCATGAGGTTTTGCAGAGCCTGCCTGGGTTGGGTTCCCAACACCAGTATCCCGTAGACCTCCTCCGTGATGGGCATCTCTACACCGTACCGCTCGGCGAGATCATGCACGGCCTGAGCCGTTCTGACCCCCTCCGCCACGGCCGTCATGTCGCCGAGGATGGACTCCAGCGTTTCTCCCTGACCGAGGCGATACCCGACCGTACGATTTCTACTCAGGGAGCCGGTGCAGGTGAGCACCAGGTCGCCCATGCCGGCAAGGCCCGAAAAGGTGGACGCCTCCGCTCCCATGGCCACCCCGAGTCTACGGATTTCCGCGAGCCCCCTTGTCACCAGAGCGGCCAACGTATTGTGTCCAAAGCCCAGACCGGCCGTCACGCCGGCCCCGAGTGCGATGACGTTCTTGAGAGCCCCGCCCAACTCGACCCCGATCACGTCGGTCCCGGTATACACCCGAAAGTGTCCGGTCTGGAACAGCTTCTGGACCTCTCGGGCCGCATCCTCGGAGCGACTGGCGACCACCAGGGCGGTCGGGGCTTCTTGGGCCACCTCGATGGCGAAGCTGGGACCGGAAAGGGCGCAGAATTTCTCCATCTGGCTGGAACTCAAGACACTCGACAGAACTTCGTCCATGCGTCTCAGCGTGGATGTCTCGATTCCCTTGGATGCACTCACCACGAGGACGTCGTCTCGCATATGGGCCGCCGCCTCCCTCATCACCGCCCCGACGAACTGGGAAGGGCTCACCGACAGCACGACACCCGCGTCAGACAGTGCGGTTTCCAGACTCTCAGTGCATTCCAGATTGAGGGGAAGTTTGACGCCGGGCAGGTACGTCCGATTCTCACCCAGCCCCTGGATTTCCTCCGCAACCTCCGGCTCGTAGGCCCACAGACGCACGTCGCAGCCCTTCTTGGCCAGGAGAGCCGCCAGGGCCGTCCCCCAGCTTCCGGCTCCGACCACTGTGACCCGGCTCATGCCGAGGCCCCGGAGTGGGGCGATTTGCGGAAGCTGCTCTCCTCACCCCTCATCAGTCGTCCGATGTTCGAGCGGTGGGACCAGATGACGAACACCGTCAGGCCCACGGTGAACCAAAAGGTGACGGCCCCGCCCTCGTGTGGAGTGAAATAGACGACGACGGGCAAGACCAACGCCGCGGTCAGGGAGCCGACGGAAGCGATCCGTGTTCCCACCACCGCCACCAGCCAGGCCGCAAGACTGAGCAGGAGGGCCATCGGCGCCACGGCCAGAAATACACCACCGCTCGTGGCGATCCCCTTCCCTCCCTTGAATCCGACCCAGAAGGAGAAAACGTGACCGAGGATGGCCGCACCACCGTACGCCAAGGCCCACGACCACGGCAGGTCGCCATGGATCTGTGGAAAGTACCAGACGGGCAACCAGCCCTTGAAGATGTCGACTACGATGACCGGTAACGCCGCTTTCCAGCCCAGAACCCGAAAGGTATTGGTGCCCCCGAGGTTTCCGCTTCCCTTGGTCCGGAGATCGGTCCCATAAACGCCCTTCCCGACCATGTGACTCGTCGGGGTCGCACCGGCCACGTAAGCCAGTGCCAAAAGGACGTACGGATTCACGAAGATCAATTCTCCCTGAAGCGGACCCGAATGGGACTTCCCAGGAACGTCCAACGATCCCTGAGACTGTTGTGGACGTAGCGAATGTAGTGTTCGGGCAGGGCCTTAGGGAGATTGGCAAAGAAGATGAAGGTCGGGGGCGCCACCGAGACCTGAGTGCCATATCGGATCTTGATCCTGTGGCCCCTGCTGTGTGGCGGCGGCTGGTGGCGCAGGAATCCCGCCAGGGCCTCGTTGACCTCGGGCGTGCCGATCCTCCGGTGTCTCTCTTCCTGCACGTCGAGGATCATGTCGAGACACTTCCTGACCCGCTGACCGGACAGAGCCGATGTGAAGACCACCGGGATCCACTTGAGAAAGGGTGCCCGCTCCTGGAGGTCCTTTTCGAACTGGGGAGCGGTCATGGTGTCCTTTTCGACCAGGTCCCACTTGTTCGCGACCAGGATTACACCCGCTCCGGATTCCCACGCCTGCTCCGCGACCCTGAGGTCCTGGACATGCAGCGGCTCCGTGGCGTCGACCAGCACCAGACACACGTCGGCCTCACGCACGACCTTGGCAGTCCGCAGGGCCGAATAGTATTCGATCGAGTCTTTGATCTTGGACTGACGGCGGAGTCCGGCCGTGTCCACGAAGACGAACGTCTTGCCGTGATACTGGAGGGGGGAGTCCACCGGGTCACGCGTGGTACCGGCCACCTCGCTCACCACCACCCGATCCTCCCCGAAGAGGCGGTTCACGAAGCTCGATTTTCCGACGTTCGGCTTTCCTACAACCGCCACACGGATCAGATTTTCGTCCTCTTCGACCTCTTCCAACTCGGGCAGATTGGCGACCAAAGCATCCAGAAGATCGCCTGAGCCCTTCCCGGACATAGCGCTCACAGGCATCGGATCGCCCATGCCCAGGCTCCAGAAGTCCAGATGGCCCTGGTCCCGAGGCATGTTGTCCATCTTGTTCACGACAAGCAGAACCGGGGGACCGCTCTTTCTCAGGATTTCTGCAAGACGCTCGTCGAGGGGATGAACGCCCGCCTTGCCGTCCACGAGGAAGAGTATGGCGTCGGCTTCGGCCACGGCGGCGTAGGCCTGCTCACGAATGGCCTTATGCAGTGGCTCGTCGCTGCCCTCGATGACACCTCCGGTATCGACCAGGAAAAAGTGCTTTCCCGCCCAATCGGCTTTGCTGAAGTTCCTATCGCGCGTGACGCCGGGTTGGTCGTCGACGATAGCCACGCGCCCGCCGATCACACGGTTGAAGAACGTGGACTTTCCCACGTTCGGCCTGCCCACCACTGCCACGACCGGCATACCCCTATTCATCGACGTGCACCGCCAGGCTCCCCAGACATTCCAACAGATCGTATCCGGTAACGACCTCGGCGGGGGCCAAGGCTTCGCGAACCTCGGTCAACGGAACGCTGTCGATGAATAAAGCGTCGGCGTTGATCGCTTCGGCCGGCAACAGCACGATCTCGTCTTCCCGTGTGTCACCGACGGCCTCCAGGATGTCCCGTCCCCCTAGGAGCCCGGCCACGGTCACGCTCTCACCGTAGAAGTCATTGACCACTCCGACCACGTCCACGGTAGATCCGACGGCCCGGGACAGGCGGGACGCTCGTTCACGAAACAACGGCTCCATGCTCAGCCCGGTCACGATCCGAAGTGTGCGTCCAGGAATGGTCGGAGCGCCCGGCAGCCCCTTCTCGAAGTCGCGCACGAACCGGTTGATCGCACCCACTCCGTTCTCCGTGAGGGAGCCCTCGTCGTAGTACGCATCTTCCGGGAAAACGCCGCCGGCGATCAGGTACATTTCGTCGGCGGCATAACACCACCCTCGGCCCCTCTCCTCCAGGGCCTTTACCCGGATACGATCCACCTGGCCGATGGCCGCCAGCGCCTGATCCGGAGTCAGCAAGTCGACGGGACGCCCCAGGTTGTACTTGGTGAGTCCCACAGGCACCACCGACAGGGATCGGACGCCCTCTCCCAGGTCGTACAGATCGGCGATAGTGCGGTCCAGGTGCTCCCCATCGTTCCACTCGGGACACAGCACGACCTGCGTGTGTACCTCGAGGCCGTTGTCGAGCAGATACCGGAGCTGGTCCATGATGAGGCCGGCTCGCTCGTTGACCAGCAACCGCTCGCGCACTTCGGGTTCGGTGGCGTGCACGCTCACGTAGAGCGGGCTGATCCTCTGCTCCACCAGGCGTTCCATACCCCGGGGGGCCCACGTTGGTGAGCGTCACGTAGCTCCCGTACGTGAACGAGAGCCGGAAATCGTCGTCCCTGAGCCAAAGCGTACCGCGTGCATCTTTGGGATTTCCGTCGATGAAGCAGAACACGCACTTGTTGCCGCACTCGCGAATCGTGTCGGGGGCCGGGACGATACCGACCGGTTCCCCGAGTTCACGTTCGATCTCGTAGAATATCGAATCCCCGGCGGGATTCACGGTCTCGAGCTCCAAGGCACTCTCAGCCAGGAGGAAGGTCAAGTCGATGCCGTCACGGACTCGCTGCCCGTTGATCCGGACGATGCGCGTCCCGATCTCCAGGTGGAGTTCGTCCGCAATGCTGCCGGCTTCGATCTCTGCGATTCGTACCACGGATGGGACTCTCTGATCAGGAAAGAGGTCGGAAATTAATAGGAATCTCAACAAATTCATCCAATGATGGTACAGGTCGGTTAAAATCGTTTGACGGGAGCCGGAACCACCGGGGGAGGAATTGCGTAGATTGGGCTCATGAGGATTGAACGCTATCGAAGGGGATCGGGCGGTGTGGGGGTGTTGCGGGTTGGTGCGCTCCTCGGCGCCCTGCTCTCCTCGGCGTGTGGTGAGCAGGTCGATCAGATCCGGAACGAGTTCCGGGACCTGACGCCTCATGAAGCCTATTACGAGTCCCTGCGAGCCGTCGGCTTGGCCGAGACCGCGTTGGGCACCGCGTGGTCCGAGGCTGCCTCCCGTTCTCTCGATGAGGCTCCCACCGTCGGGCTTCCCTACGAAGAGGAAGGCTTCCTCTTCCCTGAGACGCCGGGGGCCAGGAGCTACCTCGTGGAGCTCAGGCGCGGCCAACGACTGTCTCTGGATGTCGAACTGGACGGCGATGGGCCGACACGTCTGTTCCTGGACATCTACCGCATGCAGAGTGATCCCGGCAGGGCTCCCCTTCCGGTGTTGTCCTCGGACTCGGTACGCGGTGAAGTGGAGTACGTGGCGAGCCGGCGAGCCGATTACGTGGTCCGTCTCCAACCGGAGCTCCTGCGCGGCGGCCACTACCGCGTCGTCCTGAGAGCCGAAGCCTCCATGTCCTTTCCCGTGGAGGGACGGAACACCCGCGCCATCCTCAGCGTGTTCGGCGCGGACCGAGACGCTGGACGGCGCAGCCACCATGGTGTCGACATCTTCGCGCCTCGGGGCACGCCGGTGCTGTCCGCGACTCCGGGTCGTGTCACGCGAGTCCGGAATACGGCGATCGGTGGCAAGGTCGTTTGGGTGCGTGACTCGGACGAGCCCAATTCGGTGTACTACGCCCACCTCGATAGTCAGGTCGTAGAGGCGGGGGCCACCGTGGTCAAAGGGACCCTGCTCGGGTTCGTGGGCAATACCGGCAACGCCCGAACCACGCCGCCGCACCTGCACTTCGGGGTGTACCGGCGGCGTGAGGGGCCCGTGGACCCCTACTACTACCTTCTTAAGCCCTCTCAGGACCTGGTGGCGACCTCGGCCCCCTTGGACCACCTGGGTGCGTGGACACGAACGATCAACCAGGGCATTCGGCTCAGAGGCGGACCCAGTCGTCGAGCCGAAGTCGTGGCCGAACTCGAAGAACACACCCCCGTGCGTGTTCTGGGGGCCGCCGGATCATGGTATCGAGTCCGCCTCCCCGATGGACGAGTCGGGTTCATTGCAGCCCGACTCACCGAGGCCGTGAATGAACCACTCCGCAGCCAGGTCCTGGCGCAGACCTCGCCCATGGTGAGCGGCCCGAGTGACAGTGCCCCGATGATGGAGGCAGTGGAGGCCGGTACGGGCGTGTCGGTGCTGGGAACCTTCGAGGGATTCCTGTACGTGCAGTCCCCGGGCGGGAATACGGGCTGGATGGCCAGCGAGCCCAGCACCTTCCCTTAGAAGAGTTGGCCGGCTTGGAGCTGCGTGACCGGCTGCGGGCCGCCAAAGAGCGGGGTGAGCCCCCCACGATCATCGCCCGGCACCGCATCGACGGCCCTGGGTCCACGTTGGACATGCGTGAGTTCCAACAGGGTCTGTGGAAACCTCCGGTCTGGCCCGACGATCCACGCTCCGATCCGAGCGCTGCCTGGAGCGCCGAACTTCCCCGCACCATCTGCTTGACGATCGACACCGGCACCCGAGTCGACGCCCACCCTCACGAGGCGGGCATGATCGCCGTCCGTTCTTCCGAGTACGGCACCGAAGTAGTGGGTCGCGCAGGACGGGTGGCTGCGAACCAGGCGAACTGGTTGGTCAAGGCGATCGACACCTTCGGCTTGAACGGGCTCGCCTTTGAGCTCCACAGCCTACGCCCCGGGCTCCTGTCCGCCGGTCTCGGCGGTTCGGCTACGGCCATGACGGCGGTATGCCTCTTGGCCAACAGGTTGGCCGGTGACCCCATGGACGGACTCCAGATCGTCGCTCTGGCGTCACGCCTCGAACAGGACCTGGGCACGAGTCTTACCGGCACTCAGGAACAGTCCAACGTGGTGTGGGGCGGAGTCGTCGACTACGTGTGGCTACCGTGGGGAATCCCGGGGGAACCGCGGCAAGGACTCGGCACTTCCCTACGTTATGACCTCGCCGAGCCGGACCGGTACCACGAGTTCTCGCAACGCATGGGCCCTCTTCCACACCGGTAAGACACGCTTCAGCTCCACGGTCAACCAAACCTGGTGCGACACGCTCCGCGACGAAGAATGCTTCCCGCGACTGACGGAGCTTCCGGGACACGCGTATGACTATCGTGAAGGGTTACGCCTGGGAGACTGGGCGCGCGTGCTCGAGAGCATCCGAGGATTCAGGCAGGTGCGTGTCGATCTCGTGCCACCCTATATGGCTGTAGCCGAGGCGCTGGCCGATCACGCCACTACGCTGGGCGTCGAGGTGTTCCCCTTGGGAGCCGGCGGGGGGGGAAGCGTGTTGGCGTTCGCTCCAGACCCCGCGGTGCTCGACACGCTACGGTCCCAGGTGATCGGTACGTACGACGAGATTCCCTTCCGGCTTATGGGGAAGGGACATGAGTTCACGAACTGCTGAGCTGGCCGACGGACCGAACGGCCGCGTCGTCTAGATCAAGAACGGCGCGACCAACCCTGCCATCGCCAGGACCGCAAACCACATTGCGGGCCGCGCGAACCAGGGCCGAAGCTCCTTGCGCACGTCGGTGATCCGATGGGGATTGATGGCGATGGCCATACGACCTTCCTCATCCTTCTTCCCGTCGATGAGGCGGTCCTTCAGGAGGCCGTTCACGGCCTGCTGATACTTCGCGGCCTTGTCGCCATATCCGGGCAGAGTGCTCGGTCGTGTATAGTGACCGGCGCCGTTGCCGTCGTGAATCCGGTCCAGCTGTTTCAGAATTGTCTTCCGCGGTGACATGAGCCCCTCACGGTACGGTTTATCGTCAACCCGTCCACACTACGAGATCATAGCCTCAGAAGTTTTGGAAGGTTCCAAACTGATTAGACGGCGGCACGCTTCGCGGAGCACGGATTTCCTGCCGGCAATGACCTGATCGGCGTTCCCGAAGTGGACCTGCTCGGGGGTTAGCATCGAGATGCCGCCATGGCGGTGCTCGGCATTGTACCAGCGGAAGAACGATCGACAGAACGTCTTGGCTTGGCCCTGATCCCCGAACCGTCCGGGAAACGAGGGATGGTACTTCGGGAGCCTCGGAAAACGGGTTGTCATCCGACACCTGAGGCCGGCTCAACGAGCGGGTCACGCCGAGGTCAGCGAGAAGTTGAGCGGTGCATTGGCTCGTCATTGGAGCTCCCCGATCCGAGTGCAGGGTCAGGACCCGGGGCTGGACGCCATGCTTCAGGCAGCTCTGCTGGATCAACCGGCCGGCCAGGGCCGAGTTCTCCCGGTCCGCCACCATCCAGCCCACGACGTAGCGGCTGTAGATGTCCATGATGACGTAGAGGTAGTAATAGCTCCACTTCTTCGGCCCGAGCAGCCGCGTGATATCCCAGGACCACACCTGGTTCGGCGCCGTGGCCATCAACTCGGGCTTCTTGCGGGATGGGTGCGCTGCGCCCGGCGTTCCTGAACCGGCACCTCGGAGGCCAGAACACGATACATCGTGCGTTCGCTGCACAGGTAGACCTCTTCGTCGAGCAGCGTGGGTCCACACCGCTCGTTCGGTTGATGGGTCCTCGGGAGACCTCGAGGGCCGCGCACGCGCAGCGCGCCCCCGGTCACCTGAATTGTCACACTCCGCTCCTCCATCGTCTCAGGAGGTTGTGCCGGGTGTTAACCGTCGTTCGAGAGGACGTGCACACAAAACCGTGAGCCCATACATACCGCAGGATCGACGTCGAGCAATCGACGAACAGGGTGCGCTACCGACCAACACCGGAGAGCTCACATACGCGCTATACCGGATGTGCCTCGATTACTTGCCGCCCAACGCGCGCTTCGCCGACTACTCGGAGGTCGTGGCCGCCCTGGAGTGCGCAAAGCTCGAGTTCTACCGACGTCGCGTGGCACCGTATGAGGACATCAAGATCACTGAGAGTGGTGACGTGGTGTGAGGGTCGTATCAGACGCTCGGCGGCCGCCGCAGGAGTCCCCGTTTATTGTCCCGGCTCTGCCCTCATGATGAACCCCTTGGTCCAAATGAGGATCGCTCCACACGGACTCCTCATACCACCCACCCAAGCGGGCAGACCGCCCGCACCGGGATAGACCTCGACCGCCCCGATCTCAGCGACGTTGATGAGGCTCTGCCAGCCCGAACGTACCAAGTCAGTGTCACCCACCAGCTCGGCGAGCGGGCCTCCCGGCGTCCGCAACGGGTCCCCGGGATTCAGGGACTGACCCGCACCAAGGTCGATGACCCCGTCCTGCACGGTCCTACCATCGATGCTGATACTCGGACGACAGCCCCGTCGGCGGGTCGAGAATATGTCATACTCGTACCCCATGTCCGGGCGGACCACCATGACCCCCGTCATACCCTGGAAGACATCCTGGATATCGAGGGGTGGCCTTTCCTCAAAGTACTCCGGTGTCCGCATCTCACCGAACCCCATATACTCTCGTTCGTAGAATCCGACACGGGCCAAGGCGATGCTCTCCCCCTCGACGATCGCGTCGAGTGGGTCCAGCAGAACAGGATCGATTTGCAGACGCAGCTCAGCCATGGCGGCCTGCCCCGCTTCGAGCGCAAACCTCTCTGAAGTAGAAGCCTCATACCCGATACGCGTGGCGCGGAGCCGATACGCGCCGACCTCGGGCATCTCAGCGACGAACGCGCCATTCTCGTCCGTGACATACGTTTCGACTACGCTGTCATCCGAGTCCAGCAAAGCGACTTCGGCTATCCCCACGGGCTGGCCCGAGTCGTCGTCGACCACCGTCCCGATGATGGTCTGCGCCCAGGCGGGTGTGGTCGACCCGAACGTGAACAGAAGAGCGAGTATGACCCCGTGCGGCCAGCCGCGTGGGTAGGCTCCATTCACTGGTTCATCTCCCTTCACCGGAGTAGGACGACTTATTCGTGTCACGTCCCTAAGATACGATGTCGGACGGAGCAGGGTTACCCCTGCGATCGCGCACCAGGTACGCTGAGAACAGCCCCGCAAGGATCCAAGTCCTTGCAGGGCTTTCTTGTTTGGGTCAAAGCGGGCGACCGGACTCGAACCGGCGACCCTCAGCTTGGGAAGCTGATGCTCTACCAACTGAGCTACGCCCGCGAAGGTCGTCGCCAGACCTCTGAGAACAGCCCCGCAAGGATCCAAAGGGCTTTCTTGTTTGGGTCAAAGCGGGCGACCGGACTCGAACCGGCGACCCTCAGCTTGGGAAGCTGATGCTCTACCAACTGAGCTACGCCCGCGAAGGTCGTTAATCTATACGGGCCGTAGGGGCGAAAAAAGGCCGGGCGCCCCGCTGGGACGCCCGGCCTCGAGCCTCTTGGTCAGTCCGACGACTAGCTCATGACCTCGTAGCTGTAGCCCATGACCGCGCGCTCGGTGTCGATCGACACCTGGAACCGCTGGGCGACGTCCACCGGCGGTACGGGCACGGAAACGTCCTTGGTCCCGAGTTCTACTCCACCATCGTCGTAAAAGTGGAAACGTAGCGAAACGGAGGCACCCTCTTCGAGCAGCTTGTTGGTCACCGTGCCCAACACGAGCCCTCCATCACCCCTCGGCTGTAGCTGAAGATCGTCGACTAAGAACGTCATCTCCTGCATCGCCGTCAGGAGGGGGCCGACCTCATCCGAGCGCCCAACCTGGGACAGAGCCCTGAGGTGCATCTGGTAGACCAGGTAATTCCGCCCGTCCATGTCCATCAGCTTCTGGGAGAGCGGAAGCTGAGCCTCGTAGTTCTCTGTAAGGGCCAGAGTCTGTACCAGGTTCTGGAGCGCGTCCCGGTACATGGGCGCCCGCTCGAGAACCTTCTCGAAGGCGATGGTCGCACGCTCGTACGCCTCGGCTCCGTAGAGCGTGACCCCGGCGTTGAAGTAGTCGAGCGCCGACGCATCGTCGCTCTCCAGGATTTCGTCGTAGATGCCCAGGGCATCTTCGGCCTGTCCGGACTGCCCCAGGGCGATGGCCAAGCCACTCCGCGCCCGGTCGTCGTCGGGGTCCAGCTCCAGGATCTCCCGATAGATGGCCACCGCCTCTTCGGCGCGATCATTTGCGCCAAGGACCTGTGCCAGGTTGGTCAAGGCCATCGGCCGCAACTCGTCGAGCCACTGTTGCCGGCTCGCTTCGTCCTTCGGCTTCGAGTCCGGAGAATCGATCACCGTGATCGCGGCCCTCCAGGCCTCGATGCTCTCATCCGGCTGTCCATTGTTGGCGTACGTGGCACCGAGGTTGAGAAACGCTTCTGGACGCTTGTCGAAGATGACGTTAGCGATACTGAAAAACTCCAGAGCGCCGTCCGTGTCATCCAAGTCCAGCGCCGCGATGCCCTCGTTGTAGGCATCGATCCAGCCGTTCTCGCGGTAGACGCCTGTCCCGCCTTCCTCGTCGAAGTAATCGGGATAAAGATCCTCAGCCTGATCGAAGGCGCTGTCAGCGGCCGCGTATTCCAGGAGCCCTAACCTAGCTACGCCCAGATGCAGAAAGCCCGTCGGGTTGGTCGGGTCACGGTCGATGGCCTTGTAGACGTCCTCGAGGGCCTCTCTGTAGCTCTCGGCGGCGACTAGCTGATCCTCGAGGCCCTGGGCCTTTTGCAGCTTGATGGCGACGAGCGCGTTACGGCTCTCCATCCGAGGTTCGTTCTCGGCGTCCTGGGCCAACGCCTGGGGCGGAGCCAGCAAGGCTCCGATGGCAAATAGGGTCAATCCCGCACGGAGGTACATCCGATTGCTCTCCTGATGAAACGAAGTGTGTACAGACCGAATAATTTAGAACTGCTTCGAAAGGGCGGCAATCCATCGTTCAATCGATACCAACTTATACTGCAAGACTTCCAAGGTGTTTCAACTGCAAGAATCGTCTACAAGCACAGGGTTGCCGATCCAGCCGGTCTACGGGAATGATCATCGCCCCAGGTACGTGAGGACCCGGGTCGCCAGCGTGGTACTGAACCCGGGGAGTCGGGCGATTTCTTCGGCGCTGGCCGACTTGACCCCTTTGATCGATCCGAATCGTATCAGAAGGAGCTTCTGCCTCTCCGGCCCGATGCCAGGGATCTGTGAGAGGTCACTGCGCACGGTTCGCCTCCGCCGCAGCTTGCGATTGTAGGTGACGGCGAACCGGTGCGCCTCATCTCGAATGCGCTGGAGCACGTGCAACGCCTTGTCTCGCCGGCCGAGCCGGAAAGGCTCACTCCTCCCCGGGCGGTAGACGAGTTCCTCCCTCTTGGCCAGCGACGCCAGAGCGACGTCCGTAACACCGAGCTCGGCCAAAGCGCCCTTGGCGGCTCCCAGCTGCCCCTTCCCGCCGTCGATCAGGGCCAAATCCGGAAGCGGCCGTTCCTCCTCGACCCGACGGCGGAAGTAGCGACTGACCACCTCGGCCATCGACCTATAGTCGTCGTTGCCCCAGTCGCCCTTGATGCGCATGTGGCGATACTCCGCCTTCTTGGGCTCCGCGTTCTCGAAGACGACGGCGCTCCCCACGGTCTCCGCTCCCTGGATGTGACTGATGTCGAAGCACACCATCAGGCGGGGCACCACCTTGAGGTCGAGTCGATCACGAAGGTCGTAGAGCACCTCGTCCGCCCGGTCCTGAACTCGCTCTGTGGCCGTCAGTCGATCCTCCAGTGCGTGGCGGGCGTTGTCACCTGCCAGCTCGGAGAGACGCCTCTTGGCGCCCCTCTGTGGCACGTGGATCGCCACCTTCCGCCCTGCGTCATCCAGGAGGATCTCCTCGAGGAGATCCATGTCCTCGAACTCGGTCGGAATCAGGATTTCCTTCGGAAGCTGCTGAGCACCCGTGGTGCCCCGCCCGAGGTAGTACCGTGAAGCGAAGGTCGTGAGGAGCGATGTGTCGCTCTCCTCCTCGATTTCGGAAAACCGGAGCGTATCACGGCCCAGCAGCACCCCACGGCGGATCCTCATCACCACGGCCGCCGCGAGGTCCCCATCTCTGGCCAAACCGACCACGTCGTAATCACCACCTCGCAGCTTCTCCACCCGCTGCTGGCGCGCGAGGGCGTCCAACCCGGAAACGGCGTCGCGCAGGCGGGCGGCACGCTCGAACTCCAAGTCCACCGAAGCCTTGCGCATTTCCTTCTCGACACGCCGGCGTACGTCTTCGGTCTCACCGTGGAGGACCTTGAGGATTTCGTCGATCATGGACCCGTACGAGGCCTGATCCTGATAACCGACGCAGGGGGCCAGACACCGACCGATGTGGTAGTCCAGACACGGTCTCTCGGGCGCCTCCCGGGGCAGATCATACCGACAGGAGCGCACCGTGTAGAGCCGTTTGATGATCTCGAGAGCTTCTCGCATGGACCCCACCGAAGTGTAGGGCCCGAAGTAACGGGAGCCGTCATCGTTCAGGGTTCGTGTCACGAAGACGCGCGGGAACGGCTCCTGGATGGTCACTTTGATGTACGGATAGCGCTTGTCGTCCCGCAGTTGGATGTTGAAGCGCGGCCGATGCTCTTTGATGAGGTTCGCCTCGAGGATGAGAGCTTCGGCTTCTGAGCCCACGACGATCGTCTCGACGTCCTCCACGTGGCGAACCAGCTCTTGCGTCTTCAGGGATTGGCCGGAGGCGCGGAAGTAGCTCCTCACTCGCGGTCTCAGGGACTTGGCCTTGCCGACGTAGATGATCTCGCCCCCGCCGTCCCTGAAGAGATAGACACCGGGACGCGTCGGGAGCCCTCTGAGTTGATCCTTGATCACTGGCCGACCAGGAAGAGCGAATTCACTGAGTTTCTGTATTGCCCCGAAGTAGACTCTGCGGAGAAACTCCGACGCCGAGCTGCGTGCTCACGACCAAGTATGTTACACCGAAGACCAACGCAGTCCCCAAAGCGAGGGCCGGCTGGAGGAGCCATGGGGCGGAGTCGGTCATCAGTCGGGTCAGGAGTCCATCGCGGTGGGGTACCGTGGACCCCAGGATCCACTTGGCTGCGACGCCCGCTGCCGCCGCAACGGCGCCTGAAATGAGCAGACGGGACCGGACGCCCGATCCGGGTCCATGGTCACCCAGAGCCCGACTCAGTCGGCTGCGAAGCAGGGCGTACTCCAGCCAGGCGGCCGCAGAGGCGCCTATGGCCAAGCCGACAGCGCCAAAACGGAGCCCCCCCGAGGCGAAGCGATCGAACGGGAACATCAGTGAAACGCCGATCGCCAACGACACGGCTACCCTCAGATAGGCTATCCGAGCGGGCGTGCGGGTATCGCGCAGCGCGTAGAAAGCGGTGGAGAGAACCCGAGAGCCCGATGAGGCCAACAGGCCCAGAGAATACGCTGCCAGCACGGCGTAGACCACGGGCGTATCGCCGGCGAGAAAGCTCCCGCGCTGGTAGATGCCACCGATGAAGAGATCACCCAACACAATGAACGCGAGGGTCGAAGGAATCAGCAGGAAGTGAATGCGCTCGAGGGCCTTGGAGACTTGAGCCGCCAACTCCTCGGGCGGCCGTGCTCGTTGCCGGGAGAGCTCCGGCAACTCCGACGCCGCGATCGACATGCCGAACAGGGAGATCGGCAGCAGGTAGAGCGTCTGGGCGTACCCTACGGCGGCCACGGCTCCCTCGACGAGCAGGGCTGCGAGGAACACATCGAGTAGGCTCCCGATGTTCACCACGCCACGAGCCGCCACCACCGGGACGAAGTTACGGATGGCCTCTGTTACACCCGATGCCGTTCGGTTCAGGGAGAGACGGAACTGAGACAAGAGGGGGACGACGAATGGGAGCTGCACCGCCAACTGGAGCACGCCGCCGGCGAAGGCACCCCACGCAACGGCCTCCAGAAGGGTGGCGCCCCTCCAGCCCATTCCAAAGCCCAACGCCACCATGGTGAGGAGTATGGCCCCATTCCAGGCCATCGGCGCCGCGTAGGAGACGAAGAAGCGGCGGTGGCTGTTGAGAATGGCCAATGCCCATGCAGAAATCACGAGCACAGCCGTCATGGGGAAGAGGATCTGAACCACGACGGTGGTCAGGGCGAGTTTTTCGGGATCCCAGCGAAAAAACACAACGGGTACCAAGACCGGCGCCAGAAGGATTCCAAGCAAGGCCGCTGTGCCCGCCACCACCATCAATATGCCGAGTACCGCCCCGGCAAAACGCCCTGCCTCCTCTTCCCTACCCTGTTCGAGGAATTCCGCGTAGACCGGGATGACCGAGGCGCTGAGGGTGCCTTCTCCCAGCAGGTTCTGGATGACGTTGGGCGCCTTCAGGGAAACGCGCCAGACATCTGCGAGACCCGTGTTCCCGAAGAAGTAAGCGAAGATAATTTCGCGAACAAAACCGCTGATCCGACTGAAAAAAATACCCGTACCGACCATGAAGGCGGCACGGGGACGTCGGCCCACTATGGGATCGGGGCTACGCGTCTGGGTCACCGGAGGTGAGCGCCTCTGGGTCACCGGGCGGACGCGCTTCGGAAGCCGGTCGGTCCGTAAGCAGCTTGTTCAGGAACTGGCTCTCCTCCTCGAGGCGCCGCACCTCGGACGTCAACCGCTCGAACTCCCCTTCCAGATAAGACAGCCGTTCCCCCGTCACCTCATCGGTCCCGGATCCGAGGGTTCGTCGCTCGAGGCGTCCCGCAAGCGCCCGCCCCACCGGTGAGTCCAGTACGATGGCTAGGATCGGAATGAGCAGGACAAGAATAAAAATGAGTTGAAACATGATCCTTGAAGCTACTCCGTCCCATCGGTCAAATCCACCTCGAATCCATCTACCAGCGCCTCGATGAACCGGTTCCCGTACCGCGCCAAGTAGTACAGTGGATTGAGGACCCTCTCCTGCGGCTTGCCGTCCGGGAAGAGGTGAAGGTGCGCCTTTTCCAGTTGCGCGAGGCCGATCTCGTTCTCCCGCTTCACACTCTGCACGATCTTACGCTCAACGTCCTGAAAGGCGGAAAGCGCCGCGTTCCGAGCATGGGTCACCGGTCCCTTGAGTGTGGAGTCGATGCTCCGTGCCGCTTTCATGAGTTCTTCCGAGCCCTCCGAGACAGATCCTCTGAGCCGACCCAGAGCGCGCCGTACGTCCGCAGGTACCTCCTCACGCGCTATCTCGGAGGCGATTTCATGGTAGGGACGCCTGAGATCGTCAGGCTCCAGGTCGAACTTGTCGATGACCTTGCGGATCTTCGACTCGACGACGGTCACGGCATGTCGTGGAAAGAGCACCGGCATCCGCAGACCGTGCGCTTCGTACAGACGCTTCAACTGTCCGTAATACGCCAACTCTCCCGGCCCGGCCACGTAACTGGCTACCGGAAACACCGTGCTCTCTACAAGAGGGCGGAACAACACATTGGGACTCAAGGCCAAAGGATCTTCTTGGACCCGAGAGCGGATCTCATCTACGGTCACAGTCTCACCCGAACGATGGAGCTCGAAGCCGTCGGGATGCCTGTACAACCGCTCGCGACCTTCAGGCCCCTCCAGGAACAAATTCACGCCGCCTTCTAGAATCGGCGCCTGCACTCGATACCCGGCTTTCTCGAGCCTCTCGGCATCCTCGCGCAGAATGCGCTCGTGTGCCTCGGCGTTGTTCAGCTCGGTAAAGAGCACGTCTCGAGAAGCAGCCTTGAGAGCGGGGTTCGCCGCGTCCGTGAAGAGGACACCCAGAGGTTCAAAGAAGGCCGCGAGGACGGTGCGAAACCCGTCGGCGAGCGTCGCCTCCGGCGTGTAGGCGTCTCGAATCAACTGGACATACGTTTCCCTAAACTCCGAATTGGGAAGGAGTTGCGACACTTCCGCAACCAGTCTGTCGACCTCGGCTCCGAGCGGGACTCGGTGGATGGCACGATTGTCAGATCCGGGGTTCGGCGCCTGTACATGTGTGAGATGATTGGAGGAGTCGATCAGGTAGGTGTGGTCGGACTCCTCCCAGTCGTGATCCTCGGACGCGATCCAGAACACCGGCAGAACGGGTCTGTCGAGGATCTCTTCGAGCCGCTTGGCCAGCCGAACGGTGGTGAGCCCCTTATACAGAGAATACAGGGGTCCGCCCAGCAGTCCTGGCTGTTGCCCCGTAGTGACCACCAAACCCGACCCCTCCACCCAGCGGTCCAGCCGGTCCTGCCCTACCCCACACCGGGTATCCATCGCTTCCAACGCTCGGCAACGCGCCTCTTGGTCGAAACGCCGATCGATGCTTTCGAGCATCGCCCGGTACGAGGCGGAGTCCTGCCAGGAACCGTTGAAGTACTCCGAGACGGAGGGGTCGCCCTGGACATATGCATTCACGAAGGGAGAACCGGCGGGCCTCCCTATCAGTAGCTCGAGGTTCAGCCTACCCTCCTCATCCGGATCCACCCATCACCCACCAACATGCTCAACACGATCACCTGCCCCCTTTGTGATACGGCTCGTTTCTCACGATGGTCCCGGCCCGGTAGAGCTGTTCGGCCAACACTAGCCGTGCAAGCTCATGCGGAAGAGTGCCCGCCGAAAGGGCCAACGTGCGATTCGCCCGTTTCATTACCCCCGCACCGAGGCCGAACGCGCCCCCCACGACGAAGGTCACGTCGGGAACCGACCGTAACGCCAGACTCTCGAGATAACGCGCGAGCTCGCTCGAGGTCATTGCCGTTCCGGCCCGACTCAGGGCAATGACCTCCGCCCAGTCCGGCAACTTCTTCAGGATCGACCCTTCCTCCGTCCTGACGACCCGCCCCGCATCTCCCTTGCCCTTCCCTGACGTGCCGGAGGGAAGTTCGATCACGCGCAACTTCCAGTACCGCTTGGCCCGAGTCTCGTACTCCTCGATGGCGGATCTCAGTGTGGACCCGGCACGTCCGACGACGACGACCGTGATGGTCATTCGAGCACATCCTCGATCAGGACCATGACGTCGTCGAGGCCACATTCCCACGTCAAACGCGAACGAAACACGTACGTCTTGGGCAGCACGCCAGAAAAATCCCTCAGTTTCACCGCGTCCTTTTCGGTGATCACAATAGCACGCCCACGCGACTCCTTCGCGATCCGCCGTAGGTCGGTCTGGCGGAACTCGTGGTGATCGGGAAAGGCCAGACTCCCCACTGTACTCGATGTATGCGCCTCTATCATCTCCCGGAAGAACTCGGGCTCGGCCACGCTGGTCACGGCAAGGAGCCCGTCGTCCTGCGGAGGTGGCAGGGGTGCACCTCCGAGATCGGCCCATCCCGCAGCCTCGAACACGACGTGCGCACGAACACCTTCCAAGGCCACCTCCTCTGCGACGCGGTCGGCCTCGGCACGGCTCGCCACCTTGCGGGTGACGACCACGACGTCAGCTCTCTCGAGCGATGTAAACCCCTCCCGAAGCCGCCCCCTGGGCAAAAGGGCCCGCCGCGTGCCGTGCTCGGCCGACACCAGCACGATGTCCACGTGCCTTGCGATGGCACGATGCTGGAACGCATCGTCGAGTACGGCCACGTCGGCTCCCCGCTCGGCGGCCAGCGCGACACCCCTGACCCGCTCCGGGTCCACGACGAGGATGGCGCTCGGATTCCATGCGCGGTGCAGCTCCACCTCGTCCGACCCATAACCCCGGGTCACGAGAGCCGGGCGGTGACCCATATCTTGGAGGTGGGAAACCAACCAGCCCGCCAAGGGGGTCTTGCCCGTTCCTCCCACGGCCAGGTTGCCTACGGAGATGACCGGAATCGGTGGTTCGGAAATCGGCAACACTCCAAGGTCGTACGCGCGGTTCCGCATACGGACTGCGGCGCTGTAGAGCAGCTCCAAGGGGAAGAGCACGGCGCTCGCAATCACGCCCGAAGCACCCGCCTCCCCACTCCACAACCGCCTCAACCAAGCCCGCATGGTGCTCATGAGGGGACCTGGTCACCGACCCGCACCGACAGATCCATCAGGGACTGAGTCAGCGTTTGCGCTGCCCTGTCGATTTCTTCTTGATCGGCATCCCTCCGAACGAAGCATGGCGGTCCGTAGGCGACGCGAATGGTCGAGAAGGGTCTAGGCACCAGAAACCGATCCCAGCTGGCGGCCAGCCAGCCCGCATCAGCCCCTACACCGATGGGAATGAGCGGGAGGCCCGTCATGCGAGCCACTGCGAGAACCCCGGGCTTCAGTTCCCGGTCGGGGCCTCGTGGGCCATCGGGTGCCACCGCAAGGTCATGGCCGTTCCGCGCCGCCCGAATGAGCCCCCTCAGGCCACGCATCCCTCCGCGAGTGCTCGACCCCCTCACCGTGCCGAAGCCGAAACGTTCGAGAATGCGCGATATGTATTCCCCATCCCCGTGTTCGCTCACGAGTACTACGGTTTGCTGCCTTCGGTGTACGTGGATCAACGGAAGAAGACGCCCGTGCCAGAAGACGAAGATGACCGGAGTTCCGGAATCCCGGAACGAAGAGAGGTGTTCCTCTCCCATGGTTTGCACACGCACAGTCAGGAAGAGGGACCCGACCAGGCCCTGTCCTAGTACTCCGGCGGCGGAGTACCGCAGTCCCGATATGTGCCTCTTCACGTGTCCGCCAATATCTCGACCGCCAACTCGGCTACCCGTCCGGAGGCGCCGGGCTCACCGAGCGCGCCACGCACTCGTTCGAGTCCCCGCACCATATGCTCCCGTGCGGTGGAGTCGAGATCGAGGAGCGGCCGGAGCAATGAGGCGAGGTGGTCGGCCGTGGCCGAGCCCTGGAGCACCTCCGGCACCACGTCCTCTCCCGCCACCAGGTTGGCGAGCGCCACCCGGTCGACCCGGACCAAACGACGGGCAAGCATATACGTGATCGGGTGCGTCCGATACACGGTGACGAACGGCGTGCGCTGCAGTGTCGCTTCCAGAGTAGTCGTGCCCGACTTGACCAGGGCCGCCCTGGCGTGGGCAAGGAGGCTGTGAGCGTCGTCCACAAAAGGCAGACCGGACTCCTGGAACACCGATGCGGGAATCGGCGACGCCTTGGCCCAAACCAATTGGAGACCGGGCCCGGTCTCCTGCAAACGACGACCGGTCTCGAGAAAGAGCTCCCGGTGTCTGGTGAGCTCCTGGGGTCGGGATCCGGGAAACAGGGCCAGGATCGGCCGCTCGGGATCGAGACTCCAGCGGCGACAGAATTGAAGAGCGTCGGGCTCGGGCACCTCCTGCTCCAACAAAGGGTGACCGACGAACGTGACGTGAGCACCCGCCTTCTGGAAGACGTCGACCTCGAACGGCAGTATCACGGCCAGGCGATCACAGTCCTCGGCCAGACGTCGGGCCCGACCGGGCTTCCAGGCCCACACCTGCGGCGCGATGTAGTACAGCACCCGAATGTCCCGGCGCCGCGCCGCCCTCGCAATTCGGAGGTTGAAGCCGGGATAGTCGATGGGAAGAACCAGATCGATGTCGCCGCGATCGAGCAGGGCCAAGACACGACGTTCCAGGCGGTAGAAGAACGGTAGGTGTGTAAGTACTTCGGCAAAACCCATCACCGCGAGTCGATCGAGCCCGACCAGGAGTTCCACACCCTCGGCCCGCATGGCCTCGCCTCCCAGACCCAGGAGGCGACATCCGGGCCATCGTGCCCTCAGGGCTCGAGCGACACCTGCACCGTGCTGGTCCCCAGAAGCCTCCCCGGCAAGCATGAGGATCGTGGGCGTTTGGTCAGGGTGCCTCAGAATCCGACACCCAGATACCAGATCACTATGAGAAGGATCATCAGGAGGAAGACGAGCTGTTTCGGCGGCAGCCCCTTCTTCTCGTCGATCCAATTCTTCTTCCGGTCACGCCTTACGCGTATCAGTGACATGGGTCTCGATGCGCTCCTCGATCAATAGGGATATCGCCAGGGCAGAGCGTCCTTCTTCACCGTTCACCGCAGGTACCCCAAGCCCCGCGATAGCGTCGCGGAAGTTTTCCAGTTCCTTGGCCAACGGCTCCGCACCGTCGCCCTGAAGCGGAATCCGCTCCACGATATTGGCGAGCCCACCCTCGGGCGGTATCTCCATGTCCCCCTCGGAGAACAGTGGCAAATCCTGCTTGAGCTTGAGGAACTCACCGGTCCCCTCGGCGAGGTTGAGGCTGAGGTACCCCGACTTCTGGAAGATGCGAAGCTTCCGCATCCGCTCTGTCGATACCCGACTAGCCGTGAGATTCGCCACGACACCACCCTCGAATCCAAGGCGGGCGTTCGCAATGTCGACATTGGGAGTCAGTACCGGAATCCCGGTGGCCGCGACGTCCACGATGGGCCTCCCCACCAGACTCTGCACCAGATCGACGTCATGGATCATCAGATCCAGGACGACCGCCACATCGATGCTCCTCGGAACGAAGGGAGCGAGCCTGTGCGATTCGATGAAAAGAGGTGCTTGAAGAAAGGGTTCCGCGGCCCTGATGGCCGCATTGAATCGCTCGACGTGCCCGACCTGGACCACCGCGCCACTCGACTCGGCCGCTTCCAGTATTCGGTCGGCCGCTTCGAGAGATGGAGCCATGGGCTTCTCCACCAGCACGCCCACACCTCTCTCCAACGCCGCAACAGCCACAGCCTCATGCTCCACGGTGGGCACTGCCACCACGATCCCGTCCGCACCGTCGAGAAGTGAGTCCAAGCCGGTGTGGACCTCCACGTCCAGCTCCCGGCCTACCTCTTGGGCCCGATCCGAATCCACATCGCAGACACCCGCCATGCGGACACCGTCGAGCGAGGCGAGAATTCGGGCATGGTGATAGCCTAGGCTCCCTACGCCTGCGACACCGATAGCGGGAGTCTCTGAAGACGACCCGCTAGGTCGTGATGCCACGCTCACTGTCCCGGATGAAGGTCAGGAGGTGCCGTACCTCAGGGATCTGCGGTACCTCCTCCTCGGCCTTGGCCAGCGCGTTGGTCAGGGTGAGTTTGGATTGGAAGAGGGTTCGGTACGCCTGCTTGAGGGCCCGTTTCACGTCCTCGGACACCCCCCGCCGTTCCAGACCGACCGTGTTCAGACCGTAGAGCTTGGCCGGGTTTCCGGCGACTCGGAGGTAAGGCGGAATATCCTGTGGAATGCGGGATCCGCCGCCGCAGAACGAGTGAGCGCCGATACGTACGAACTGATGGATGGCCGTGACGCCGCCTATGATGACCCAGTCCTCGATGGTCACATGACCCGCCATGTTCACGGCGTTCGACAGGATGACGTGATTGCCGATCTCACAATCGTGAGCGACGTGGGCATATGCCATGATCAAGCAGTCACTTCCGACTACCGTCTTGCGGGACGCGCGTGTACCTCGGTTGAGGGTCGCGTACTCGCGGATCACGGTTCGGTCCCCGACGTATAGGTGAGACGCCTCACCCTCGTATTTCAGATCCTGCGGGTCCGTACCCAGCACCGCGCCCTGTGCGATCTGGCACTGTTCCCCGACGGTCGTGTCGCGCTCCACGAGTACATGACTGCCAATGATCGTCCCACTCCCTACCGAGACCCCGGGTCCGATGATGGAGTACGGTCCCACCACCACATCCGGCCCAAAGCGCGCTCCAGCATCGACGATCGCCGTCGGGTGAACATCGACATCCATCCCGTCACCACCCCCATCACCCCAAGATGTATCACTCATCGATCCATTATCCTCGCCATTAAGTCCGCCTCCGCCACCACCTTACCGTCTACCCGCCCCACCCCTCGGATCTTACACACATTCCTCCGGAACTGAACCATCTTGACCTCGAAGACCAACTGATCCCCGGGAATCACGGGCTTTCTCCACTTCACGTTATTCAGAGACATGAAGTAGACGATCTTATCCTCGGGGTCGGCTACCGTGTCCATCAACAGAAGCCCCCCCACCTGCGCCATCGCTTCGATGATCAGCACCCCCGGCATGATGGGATGCCCGGGAAAATGCCCCTGAAAGAACGGCTCGTTGATCGTCACGTTCTTGATTCCGACGATCCTCTTACCCGACTCGAATTCCAGAACCCGATCCACGAGAAGGAACGGATACCGGTGGGGCAAATACTCCATGATGCGTTGGACTTCCACGGGGTATTCAGACCCTCCCTTGCGCGCATGATCCTTCAACGCCTTGGCCAAGGCTATGTTCCCCTCGTGGCTGGGCCTTTCCGAAACGATGTGCCCACGCACCCGCCCACCGATGAGGGCCAGATCGCCGATCAGGTCGCCCACCTTATGGCGAAGGAACTCGTCCTCGAACCTGAGGCTGTCATTCATGACGCCGTCCTCGTTCAGGACGACCGTGTTCTCGAGTGAAGCGCCCTGGGCGAGCCCCCGGGCTTTCAACTCCTCGGCATCACTATGGAAACCAAAGGTACGTGCGGAGGCAATTTCGCTGCGAAACGCTTCTTGCGTAACGTCGAACGTGCCGAATTGGCGACCGATGGCCTCGTGCTCGAAGTCGATGGTAGCAGAGATGCGTAGGTCTTCGGCGGGCGTCGCGACGTACGACGCGCCCGTATCGAGTCCCACGGTCAAAGGCTTCTTCACGGTGACAAGCTGAGAAGGCTCTTCGAGATCGACGGCGCCGACCTCCAAGATGGCGTCCAGGTAGTGCTGAAAGCTGCCATCGAGGATCGGGGGCTCCGGACCGCTGAGCTCCAGAACGGCATTGTCGATACACGCCGCGGCAAGGGCGGCCATGACGTGCTCTACCGTCAGGACTGTAGCGTCACCATTCCCGAGGCTCGTTCCCAGGTCCGTTCCCACGACGTGGTCCAGATCCGCGGGCACGTCGGGGCGCCCCTCCAGGTCGACGCGCCGAAAGCGGATTCCGCCGTCCGCCGCCGGCTTCATGACCAGCGTCGCGGGCTCCCCGGAATGCACGCCGATACCCTCGAGGGTTCGCTCGCCACCTAGTGTGCGCTGTTTGGGACAGTCCATGCCGGGCCTCTGTTACCGGGCCGCAACGTGCTCGCAGCCCCGTCGAAGTCGATCCCCTCGGGCTAGCCGCAGCCGTTCCGGGGCGTCGCAAGTAGAGCAATGAAATATAACGAGTTTGAAGGAGCCATTCTATTCCGGGGATCGTTCTATTCCGGGGCTTCTCCTGTTCCGCCAAGCTGCAGGGCCCTTTCCATTTTCCGTACACGCTGCCGAAGGTCGGCAAGGCGGTACAGTGCGGCCGTGGCCCGATGGAAGTCTTTGATGGGTCTAGCCGGGCAGCCAAAAACCGTCTCTCCAGCCGGCACGTCTTCGATAATTCCCGCCTGACCACCCACCTTGACCCCGTCACCGATCTCTACATGATCGGCGGCGCCAGACTGCCCCCCCCACATCGTACCGGCCCCAATGCTCGTCGAACCCGCGATACCCACCTGCCCCGCCAGGAAGCTGTTGGGTCCGATCGTCACGTTGTGCGCGATGTGCACCAGGTTGTCGAGCTTGGTCTGATTACCGAGTTCGGTACGGCCGATGGAGCCCCGATCGATGCAGCTGTTCGCGCCGACTTCCACGTCGTCCCCAATCACACAATGACCGACATGGGGAATCTTCTTCATCCCGCCGTCACTAGACGTATAGCCAAAGCCATCCACACCGATGCGTGCTCCTGCGTGGAGAACGACCCGATCACCCACCAGCACCTGAGGATAGAGCACTACGTGGGGGTGCAGTACCGTATCCGCGCCGATCCTCGCACCCTGTCGGACCACGACGTGAGCGTGGAGGGTGGCCCGGTCACCGATGACGACCTCGTCTTCGACCACCACGTAAGGGCCTATACAGACGTCGAGGCCGAGTCGAACCCCGTCGCCCATCACCGCCGTGGGATGCGTACCGGGCCGGCGAGGCGGTTCGGGATGGAAGTGGCCGAGGAGGACGACCATGGCTTCACGAGGATCCTCGACGACCAAACGGTTAGACGCATCGACCACTTCGACGTCGAGCTCTTCGGATATCAGCAGCGCGCCTGCCTCGCTCTCCGGCAACGTCTCCAGATACGCGCGATCGGCGAGCAGTCCCAACTCGGTTGGCCCAGCATTCGCGAGGGTGGCGATGCCCTGGATGGACAGGTCGACATTGCCCACGACGCGTCCATCCACGAGGGACGCCAGATCGCCCAGAGTACGTTGCGCAGGACCGGACGCCACGGGTCAGCCTCCTTGGGCCAACCTCTGGATCACGGTATCCGTCAGGTCGAGAGTCTCATCCGCCGCGATCAACCCGCCCGCCGAGACATCGAAGATGAACGTATAGGAGCCCTCCTCACGGATGTCCTGGATGATGCTGTTGATACGTTCCATGATGGGTGCCACCAACTCCTGCTGGCGCCGAGCGGCCTCGGCCTCGATCTCTCCCATACGAGCTTGATACTGCTGCTGCTTTTGGACGATCTGCTGCTGCCGGTTTCTTCGAACATCGGGACTCAACGTGACCTGCTGCGCAGAATAACGACTCATCAGTTCGCCGATCTCGGCCTCGAGGGCCTGTAGCTCACTCTCGAGCGGCACCATCTCCCTCTGGAACTGTTCCTGAGCGGCGAGAGCCTCAGAACTCTCGGCCACGATCGCCGATGAGTTGATATAACCGATCTTGAGGCCACCATCCGCACCCTGCGCGCTAGCAACTCCACCCGGAAGAAGGAGCGAACAAATGAAGAGAAGAACTCGTCGCATAAAAAGATACTCCCTGATCAGAACCCACCGCCGCCGAGGTTGAAGTGTAGCTGCCAACCCGGCTCCGGCTTGTCGAAGCCGTAGGCGTAATCCAGCCCAACGGGCCCGAACGGGGTCACCAACAGAATCCCGATGCCCGCACCTCGATTCAACTTAGTCGGGTCCATTTCGCCGGGATGGCGCCAGACGTTACCCGCATCGAAGAAGACCGATGCCGAAAGAGAGGCTCCCATCCGCAACGCGAGCTCGGTGGTCATGGAGAAGAAGGCAGTACCGAGGCGGTCGATGTCGAGAATCTCCCGGGACTGCTCCGGAAAATACCCCTCGGGCGTTATGGTGGTCTCGTCATAACCTCTGAGCTGTTCACCGAACTGGACTCCACCCATCCAGAAACGCTCGAAGGGAAACGCCTCGCTGTCTCCCTGGACGGCACCGGTTCGGAAGGTCGTACCCAGCGCAAACGTCAGGCCCGAGCCCGGTTGGTTCGGATCACCACCCGACGTACCCACCGGTATCCACCAAGCGCCCTCGGCTGTCGTCTTGATGTACCTTCCGTCACCCTGCAGAACCCCACCTGTGAAATCCACGTTCACCGCCTGACGCCCACCTACCGTCGGGAACAGAGGGTGATTCAGCGTGGACCGCGTAAGGCCGATAGAAATCGTGCTCTGAGTCGCCGACGGGCGACCGAACAAGGACTGATCGGAGGTAGCGCTTTGGAGAGTGTATTTCGTTCGCGAGAGCCCGTAGCCGGCAAAAAAACGGGTGAAGCGCGCACCGGGGATCGGGAATCCGAACCGGAGTCCTACACCGGCCCGTTTCCGCTGTCCGGACTGAAAGCTGATGAATCGATCACGGGCGTTGAAAATGTTTAGCGACCCACTCACCAAGCTCTCGAAGATGCCCGGATCCGAATAGCTGAGTGTTTGGTTATTGGCGTATCGGCCAAAATCCCACCGAACGCTCCCGGACTTACCTTTGCCGAACAGGTTGGGCTGATCGTAGCCGACGAACCCGGCCACACCCGTCCTGCCCCCGACGGAAGTACCGAAGTTGATCGCTCCGGTCGGCTTCTCGGTCACTCTGAAGGTGACGTCCACGTCGCCGTTTTCGTTGGGAACGATGGACGGCACGTCCATGGGTGCATCGAAGTAACCGAGTGAGGAGATACTCTGGAAGCTCTGAATGATGCGTTCCTGCGAGTACACGTCCCCCGGAAGGATGAAGATCTTGTCGCGGATGACCCGATCATACGTGTACTCGTTGCCCTCGATGTCGACTCTCGAGATATAGGCCTGAGGACCCTCTCTAATCGTCCAGCCCACGTTGACCGTGGCGGGCTCGCCCTCCTGAGCAGGGTTCCGGTTCACGTACGGAACAATCTGAGAGTGGATGTACCCTTCGTTCTGATAGAGCAGCGCCACCTCAGACGTAGCGGCTTGGAAAGCGATCGAGTCGAAGACCGGAAGCTGGTCCTCTCCGAGAACAGTCGTGAAAAGACCCGACTCTTCGGGTTCGAAAAATCCCTGCAGCCGGTCCGTTGGAAATTCTCGGTTCCCCGTGACGGAAAGGTCAGCGAGACGATATTCAGTACCCTCTTCCACGGTGATCTCGATACGCGTCTTCCCGGTGGTCGGATCGATGATCAGCGAATCCCCTACCACCTTAAAATCCAGATAACCTCGTGCGGCGTAGTGGTCCGGGAGGTGTACATAGAGGTCCTCATCGAGGGCCTCACGATCGTATGAACCCGGACTCCACCACCAGAAGCCTTCCGGCCTTACGGACATGGCGCCTTTCAGCTCACCATCAGAGAAAAGCTCGTTCCCCTCGAAGACGACATCGGCCACCGTGATCCTCGTGCCTTCCGTCACATCCAAGTAGAGAATGACTTCTTTTTCTCGATTCGTAATAGGCTCGCTTCGTTCGACGATGTCGGCGAACGGGATTCCCTTGGAAGCCAGCCTCGCACGAATGAAGCTCTTTGCGGCGGCCACCCTTCCGGGCGAGTAAGGCAAGCCAGCACGGACTCCGGTGCTGTCCTGGACCTCGTCGACACCGACGCTCACCAAACCTCGGATGATCACGTTGCGCATGAGATCGTGCTCTTCGACCTCCCAAACCAGCGTGACGTGCTCCCCGACGTTGCCCTCGATGTGGACGGTGATGTCCCAGAACTGTCCAGAGGCCCACAGGTCTTTCGTGGCCTTCTGGATGTCGAAGATGGTGTAGGCGCTGCCTCGGTTGATATTCGCCATGGCAACGATAGTGAGGTCGGCCAGACGCACGTTGCCCTCGACCGCTACGGAGTCGATGAGAATGGGCCCACTCGATAAATCCTGCTGCGCCTGGGCAGTGAGGGGGAGCACCACAAATGCCATCCAGACGGCCCGAAGCGGGAGTGTTTTCACGGCACTGAATATCGAGTTGGACAAAGGTCTGGCTCCGCGCGTCACGTCTTGCTCTGTGAGGCCGCGGCCAGAGTGAGCGCCCCTCCGTCGTCGTCCACGTCGACCACGATCTCGTCACCCGCTGAGAAGTCGGCCGTCAGGATGCGCTCGGAGAGGGGATCTTCCAGGTATCGCTGGATGGCGCGCTTGAGGGGTCGCACCCCGAACTTCTCGTCGTACCCCTTGTCGACGAGAAAATCGATGGCTCCGTCGGAGAGGCTCAAACTGAGTTCCTCTTCCGCCAGACGCTCGCTGATGTCCCTGAGCAGGATGTGGACGATCTGTCCGATTTCGTCCCGGCTCAGGACGTGGAATACGATCGTGTCATCCACCCGGTTCAGGAACTCTGGATTGAAGGCCTTTTCAATTTCGTCGCGCACCTTTTTCTGCATGACCTCGTAGGAGGACCTGGGATCGCTGTCGTGGAAACCGAGGCTTCCACCCTTGGAGATATCCCGGCCGCCCAGGTTGGAGGTCATGATGAGAACCGTGTTCTTGAAATCGATCACGCGGCCGTAGTTGTCCGTGAGATGCCCCTCGTCGAGCACCTGCAGGAGAATGTTGAAGACGTCCGGATGGGCCTTTTCGATTTCGTCGAGTAGTACCACGGAATAGGGCCGTCGACGCACGGCCTTTGTGAGCGCACCCGAATCCTCGTAACCCACATAGCCCGGAGGGGCGCCGATCAGCCGCGAGACCGAGAACTTCTCCATGTACTCGCTCATGTCCACCCGAATCAGCGCATCGCGATCGGCGAACAAGAACTCCGCGAGTGCTCTGGCCAACTCGGTTTTCCCGACTCCCGTGGGACCCGAGAAGATGAACGAACCGATCGGGCGCTCTGGATCCTTCAACCCCGCGCGGCTCCTCCTGATGGCCCTGGCGATAGCCTCGATGGCGTCGTCCTGGCCCACCACCCGCTTGTGGAGCTCGTCCTCCATGTGAACCAGGCGATCCGTCTCGGCCTGTTGCAGTCGGGTGACCGGAATGCCCGTCCAGCGGCTGACGATGAAGGCCACGTCCTCAACGGCGATCTCGGGGCGATGACGCTTTCGCTCTTCTTCCCAGTCGTCCTGCTCAGCCCGGATCTTCTCCTGTAGCGCCCGCTCCTCATCACGGAGCTCGGCCGCGCGCTCGAAGTCCTGGTCGCGGATGGCCCCTTCCTTGCGATCGGCGATCTCAGACAGCTCGTCCTTGAGCTCCTCGACCTGGGGCGGCGGCACCTGTGCGGCGATACGCGCTCGGGCCCCGGCCTCGTCAATGACGTCGATCGCCTTGTCCGGCAGGAACCGATCGGTGATGTATCGATCGGACAGCTTGGCCGCCTGTCTGACCGCGTCATCGGGGATAATCACGCGATGATGCTCTTCGTAGTGGGTGCGCAGACCCTGCAGAATGTCGACCGTCTCTTCCACCGACGGGGGATCGACAATGACGGGCTGGAAGCGTCGCTCCAAGGCCCCGTCCTTCTCGATGTACTTTCGATACTCGTTGAGGGTCGAAGCCCCGATGCACTGCAGCTCACCTCGCGCGAGCGACGGCTTGAGCATGTTTGAAGCGTCGATGGCGCCCTCTGCGGCGCCGGCTCCCACCAACGTATGCAGCTCATCGATGAACAGAACCACGTGCTGATTCTGTGAAATTTCGTTCATCACCGCCTTGAGACGCTCTTCGAACTGCCCACGATACTTGGTTCCGGCGATCACCGCCGCCATGTCCAGCGCCAAGACCCGGTGGTCCTTGAGCGAGTCGGTGACCTCATTCCGGGAAATGAGCTGCGCGAGTCCTTCCACGATGGCCGTTTTGCCCACGCCAGGTTCACCGATGAGCACTGGGTTGTTCTTCTTGCGGCGGCAGAGAATTTCCACCACGCGCTCGATTTCGGTGGCACGTCCGATCGTGGGATCCAGCTTGCCCTGACGCGCCAGGTCGGTCAGATCTCGGCAGAAGTGATCTAGGGCGGGCGTCTTGGACTTCTTATCGCCCTTGCCCGTGGGCGGCGTGGCCGGTGCCCCACCACCGATACCGGCCGGCTCGGAGGGTCCCACGTCCGAGCCCAGTACCTTGAGCGTTTCGGACCGAGCCTCCTCCATACTGACGCCCAAGGAGTTGAGGACCTGGGCAGCTATGCCCTTTTCCTCCCTCAGGAGCCCGAGCAGCAAATGCTCCGTGCCCACGTAGGAGTGATTGAGTTCCCGGGCCTCGGCCATCGCGAACTCGAGGACCTTCTTGGCTCGTGACGTATAGGGAAGCTCGCCAAGCGCGATGGTCGCCTTTCCCTTCTTGACGGACTCCTCGACCTGATCGTGAATCTGGTCGAGATCCACGTTGAGGTTGGTGAGGACTGCGGCGGCTACACCTTCACCCTCCCGGATGAGTCCCAGGAGTATATGCTCAGTGCCTACGTAATCGTGCTGGAGTCTGATGGCCTCTTCACGGGCCATGGCCAGCACTTTTCGAACGCGATCGGTGAAGTTGTAGTTCATTCTATCCGTTGGTTATCCCTGTGCGGACGAGCCGTTTGCTTCCGTGTCCTCATCCGGGACCGAAGCCCCCTCGGTGGCGAGGATACGTCGTACATAAGCCGCCCGGTGGGCATCACACTCCGAAGGCGGCAGGTCTCGTCCAGCTGCCTGTTCCAAATGGGCAGTCTGGGTAAAAATCATCAATTTGTTAAGGGTATATACCCGAAGTTCTGGGAGGAGTTTCAGGCCCACTCCGAGCCGGATGCCCGACAACAGGTTCATCAACTCCTCAAAGGAAAGCGACCTCGCGTACCTGAGGAGTCCATATGCTCGCCAGATCTTGTCTTCAGTAACCTGAGGAGCATCCCGCAAGAGCACCTGTCTCGCGTGGCTCTCGTACTGAATCACCTGACGGGCAATCTTGTCCAGATGCTCGACCAGGTCCTCTTCACTCTTGCCCAAGGTCGTCTGGTTCGAGATCTGGAAAAAATTGCCCACAACCTCCGAACCCTCACCGTACAGGCCCCTGAACGTGAGGCCCACCTGTCCGAGCCCCTGCAAGACCTTACCGATTTCCTTGGTCAGAACGAGGCCAGGCAGGTGCACGAGCACCGAAGCACGCAGCCCGCTCCCGACGTTGGTGGGACAGCTGGTCAGGAAGCCGAACTCGTGGTGGTACGCGAAGGGAAGTTCTTGCCCCAACTCTTCATCTAGGCGATCAGCCAGGTTCCACGCTTTCTTGAGGCGAAGGCCCGAGACCAATCCCTGGATGCGGAGGTGATCCTCTTCGTTGATCATGACGCTCAGTGGATCCTCGGACGCGAGCAACACTCCAGTCGCACGGGCGGGACCTGTCTTCACGTCCCCAAGAAGCTCCCGCGAGGCCAGGCGTCGCTCGAGAAGGATTCTCCGGCTGCGGTGATCGAGCTCCAGCAGCTCCAACAGCGTGGAGCCCTTCAAGAGGACCACTTTTTCGGCAGCTCGCTTCATCTGATCGAGCACGGCCTCCCGATCGTTGACCCGTGCCCTAGGCCCGAAAGCGTGCCCCTGGAGGTTGCGGGCGAGGCGCACACGGGTGGAAAGCACCACGTCGGAGTGGTCGCCGCTGGCGTCGAGCCAGCCGAGGCCGTAGTCGGGGAGGGCAGGAAAATCGGTCATGTTCGGACTCAGCTTCCCGCCGGCTCCAGGGTACGAATCTTGTCCCGAATTTCAGCGGCCCGTTCGAAGTCTTCGGAGTCCACGGCCCGTTGCAGCTTGTGCCGAAGCACCTCCAGCTGCTTCTCCATGTCAGAGGCCGCCGGATCGGGCGGTAGATAGACCTTTCCGACGTGCTGCGTGCTGCCGTGGACCCGGCGAAGAAGTCCCCTCAGGTAACCTTCGAAGGTGGTGTAGCAGTGTGGGCACCCCAGGCGACCAGCCTCGAGAAAATCATTGAATGTGAGCCCACAAAACGAGCACGACCCGAACGATTCGGCGGCCTGTTGAGCCGACGGCTCGTCCCCGAGCTGGGCCAGGAATCCGGTCAACGGCAGATTCATCGACTCTTCCAGGCCCTCGACGCCCTTGGCGGCCGCACATTTCTCGCACAGATGCGAGGTAGACATCTGGTCGTTCTCGATCTGCGTGAGGTGCACGACGGCATCGCCGGACCCACAGACCTCGCAAACGTCTTTGGATTCCATGGCGCCTATACCCCAACCGCCTCGTGGAGTCGACCGTCTCTGAGTTCCAGAATTCGGTCGGTTCTTCCGGCCAGCTCTCGATTGTGTGTTACCAACACCATTGCCAACCCCCTGTCTCCTCTCAGGCGGAAGAGGAGATCATGCAGCTCTTCACTCGTGTGCGTATCCAGGTTGCCCGACGGCTCATCCGCCAGGAGCACGACCGGGTCATTCGAGAGGGCCCGTGCCACGGCAACCCGCTGCTGCTCTCCTCCCGAGAGCTGTGCGGGACGATGTTCCAACCGCCCCTCGAGTCCCACCGCCGCCAGAAGCTCCCGAGCTCGATCCGCGGCCACGCGCCGATCCGTTCCTGAAATCAAGCATGGCATCATCACATTCTCGAGCGCCGTAAACTCTCGCAGTAGATGGTGAAACTGAAACACGAACCCGACAGTCTCGTTTCTGATCCCTGCCAGCGCTTCGACATCGAGGCCCGAGACGTCTCGGCCCCCGACCAGGACCTGGCCGGAGGTCGGTTGATCCAGGGCTCCCAACAGGTGCAGTAAGGTAGATTTCCCCGCTCCACTGCTCCCTACCACGGCGACGGCTTCCGTCTCGTCGACCCGTAGGTCTACCCCCTCCAGTACGGTGAGTTCGTGGCCGTCACCGCCCATGAAGCTCTTGCAAAGGGCCCGTGCCTCGAGCGCTGCGGGCGCCCCGTTATTCATGGCGAATCGCCTCCACGGGCTGGAGCCGAGAAGCCTGGAACGCGGGGTAGATCGTGGCCACGAACGAGATGAGGACGCTGATACCGACGATCATGGCGATGTCCGCCGCATGGATGGAGATGGGGAGCCGGTCCACGAAATAGACGTCGGGCGGAATCTTGATGATCTCGAACGTGTCCACCAGCCAGGAGAGGAAAAGGCCGAGCGTGGTCCCCATTACGGTCCCGATCACTCCGATCCAGAGGCCTTGGAGGATGAAGACCCGCAGAATCCGCCGATCGGTCATGCCCATGGACTTGAGAATGCCGATCTCACGCGTTCGATCCACGACCACCATGACGAGCGTGCTGACGATGTTGAAGGCCGCCACCACGACGATCAGCGTGAGGATCAACCCCATGGCCAGCTTCTCGAGCTTGAGGGCCGAAAAGAGGGCGCGGTTCGTGGTGCTCCAACTCACGGCATAGAACTCGAAGCCCAGTTTCTCCTGGATGGCCTGGGCAACGGCCGAAGCCTGATCCGGATCTTCCGTGCGAACGCTTAGCAACGAGACCCGGTCCGCCTCGAGGATGCCCAGCTGGTCCTGCGCGGCCTCCAGAGGGACGTAAATGTTCTTCAGGTCGTAATCGTACATGCCCGTCGTGAACGTACCGGTCATCTCGTACTGACGCAGGGTCGGCGTGGGCATGCCCATGATGTCCACGGTGAGGTTCTCGAAGGAGATGACGGTGAGCGTATCTCCCGAGAACATCGACATCCGGGCGGCCAGCCGGCTCCCCAAGACCACTGGCGGGAGCCCCGAGGCCGTTGGCCCCAGGTCGTGGATGCCCTCCTGGATCCGCGCCTCCATCTCAGTGACTGGGGGCCCCTCCGACTCGATGGCAACGCCGTACAGATCGGCGGGCTGTGTATATCCGGCCCGGGAGACCGCCACGCTGGTGAGGACCAGGGGCGCTACGCCTGTCACGCTCTCTATGTCGCGGACGGCGGCCGTCACCTCCCGCCAGTTGTCCATGCGGAGGCTACTGCCCTGTTGTTGCACCATCACATGCGGTGACGACTCCAGGATCTTGCCCATCAGGTCTTCTTGCATGCCGGTCATAACACCGATCACGATGACCAGGGCGCTGACCCCGACGGTCACGCCGCCCAGGGCTATCCAAGTGATGAAGGAGAGCAATCGTCCCCCACGCGCAGACGACAGATAGTGGCGGGCAATGTACCACTCCAGACCGCCCGAAGACCGGCCCGGCATCACTCGTCTCGCAGGGTGGGAAACAGGATCACGTCACGAATGGACGACTGGTTCGTGAGCAGCATTGTGAGTCGATCGACACCCATCCCGAGTCCGCCCGTGGGAGGCATGCCGTATTCCAGGGCCCGGATATAGTCTTCATCGACCGGGTGCGTCTCGTCGTCTCCGGCTTCCTTGAGCTCGGCCTGCCCCTCGAAGCGGGCCCGCTGGTCCAGAGGATCGTTCAACTCGGAGAACGCGTTACAGATCTCCTCGCCGGCGATAAACAACTCGAACCGTTCGGTGAGATCCGCATGTTCGCGGTGGGGCTTGGCCAGAGGACTGATCTCCTTGGGATGATCCATCACGAACGTCGGCTGAATCAACTGCGGCTGCACGAGAGCACCGAAGAGCTTGTCGATCAACTTACCCCAACCCGCGCCTTCCAGTTCGGCGATGTCCAGCTCTTCCGCCCGCTCACGTAGATCGGCCCCCGAGAGCTCTCTCACATCGGCGTCCAAAGCCTCAGAGAGGGCATCGACCATCGAGATGCGCTCGTAAGGGGCGGCGAAGCTGATCGCGTGTCCCTCGTATTCGATGTCGGTGGACCCGGTGGCCGCTACCGCCACGCGAATCAGCATCTCCTCGGTGAAGTCCATCAAACCGTTGTAGTCGATGAAGGCTTGATAGAACTCCAGCATGGTGAACTCGGGGTTGTGGAACCGATCGATTCCCTCGTTCCGGAAGTCCTTGGAGATCTCGTACACACGGCCAAGCCCACCCACGATGAGACGCTTGAGGTAGAGCTCGTCGGCGATTCTCAGAAAGAGCGTTCGGTCGAGCGCGTTGTGTTTCGTCACGAACGGACGAGCCGCCGCACCACCGTATAGAGGCTGTAGAACCGGGGTCTCGACTTCGAGGAAGTCCGCCTCGTCGAGGAACGCTCGCAGCTCGGTGATGATCTTGGCACGCGTGCGGAAGATCTCTCGTACCTCCGGGTTGACCGCCAGGTCGGCGTACCGCTGCCTGTAGCGGGTCTCCGTGTCCGTGAAGCCACTGAAAGTGGTCCGCTCGCCCGTCTCCTCGTCTTCCTCGGTCTTGCCCAGCGGGAGAGGCCTCAGGGACTTTGCTAGAACCGTCCACGACTGTACCTGGACCGTCACCTCACCCGTGCGAGTCCGAAACAGGACGCCCTCGACGCCTATCCAATCACCCAGGTCCAGCAGATCCAGCCTCTCGAAGGCCTCGTCCCCCAGTACGTTCTTCCGGAAGTAGACCTGCATCTGTCCCGAGCGGTCCTCGATGTGCGCGAACGCACTCTTGCCGTGACTCCGGTAGCTCAGCATGCGACCCGCTACTGAAACCTCGGTCCCCTGCCCTTGTTCGTTGAGCGACCCGTCGGTCTCGTCCTGCTCGAACACGGCCACAGCGTCCCGGGCCAGATGGGACCGATCGTACACGTAGGCGTACGGCTCGAGGCCCTTCTCCCTGAGGGTGTCCAGCTTTTCCCGGCGGTGCCGGCGAACCTGACTGAGATCTTCGCTCACAGTGACTCCAGCTCTACTTTCCGGCGCCCTGGGAGGCGAATTGCTTGAGGTAGGCCTCGATGAACGGATCGAGGTTGCCGTCCATCACTTTGCTCACATCCGCAATCTTGAGGTCGGTACGGTGGTCGTTTACCATCGTGTACGGCTGAAAGACGTATGATCGAATCTGGTTGCCCCACCCGATTTCGGTCTTGGTGGCTTCCAGGACCGCTTTCTCCTTTTCCTGCTCTTCCCGGGCACGCTCGTAGAGGGCCGCCTTCAGCATCTTCATGGCCGTTGCCCGGTTCTTGTGCTGCGACCGTTCCTGCTGACAGGAAACGGCTATCCCGGTGGGCATATGTGTGAGTCGAATGGCCGAGTCCGTCTTGTTGACGTGCTGCCCACCCGCTCCCGAAGCCCTGAACGTGTCGACCCGAAGCTCGGATTCGTCGATCTCGATTTCGATTTCATCGTCGATCAGCGGATATATGAAGACGCTGGCGAACGACGTATGTCGCCTGGACTGGGCGTCGAAGGGCGAGATACGGACGAGACGGTGAATGCCCTTTTCGGCCTTCATGTATCCGAAGGCGTGGTCCCCGATCACCTCGAGCGTGGCGCTCTTGATACCGGCCTCTTCGCCGGGCTGCAGATCGAGAACGTTGATCTCGTATCCACGAGCTTCGGCCCACCGTGAATACATCCGCGTGAGCATCTCGGCCCAATCCTGTGACTCGAGGCCGCCGGCACCCGGGTGGACCGTGAGGATTGCGCCTCGGTGGTCATCCGGGCCCTGAAGCATGGTCCGCAGTTCGAGCGTTTCTATAGGCCCTTCGAGTCCCTCGACCTCGGTCGCCAGCTCCGCTTCGAGGTCCTCGTCTTCCTCCGCCTCGAGAAGCTCCCCGAGCTCCGCCAGCTCCGCTGCCTTATCGTCGAGGTCGTGCCATGGACCGACCCAGCTCTTCAGTCGGTTGGACTCGTCGATGACCCCGCGAGCCTTTTCCTGGTGATCCCAAAAGCCGGCTGCCACCATCTCCTTGTCGAGTTCGGCGATGCGAGCGTCTTTGGACACGACGTCAAAGATACCCCCGAAGGTCGGCAATCCGGCCGCGGAATTCTTCCAGACGCTGCTGTGCTTCCTTGCTCATGATTGGGCGATCAACCCTGACATTTCGCGGAATGTGAGAGAGGGGCCACCCGAAAGGGCGACCCCTCGACCGCGCAAAATATATCCGAGCCCTGCAGGGGCATCAACCGAGACGCCGTGCGCGACTTATCCTTCTACGTTGAAGACGCTCTCTCCGTCGGCCAGAAGCTCGTTGAGCGCATCATTGAAGAACGTTCCCTGCGTCATCACGTCCGGATCGACCTGGTCTCTGTATTCCTTCCAGGACTTTTCAATCTCTTCGCTGAAAACTTGGACCAGCGTGCCGGAAGCCAAAGCCTCCGTGTGCTTTTCCGGATTGTACGCGATCAGGTCGGAAACGAGGCTTCTGGCAAGGCTCCTCGCCTTGTCCTCGGGACTCCGCTTTCCGAATTGAATGGGGGCCGCCTCCGCCGTCTCTGCTTCAGTCGGTGCGGCTTTCTCCGAAATCGGAGCAGCCTCGGCTTCTTCTACCCCTTCCTCTTCGGCTGCCTCTTCTTCGGCTGCCTCTTCGGCTTCTCCGTCCGGAGCTTCAACCTCCAGGTCCTGGTTGATGGCCAACGCTGCGTCCGCCTCCGTCGTAATGGAGTCAAACGAGATTTCACGCTCGCCGAATTCGTCGGAGGTCTCGTCCGAGATGTCGGCCACGACATTGGCATCCGCACCGAACGAACTCATCACCTCCGCTGGCACTTCCATCTCGTCCAACTCCACAGCCGCCGATGGACCAGCGAAGGTCTCTTCGACTTCGGCGGAAGCGGCTTCGGCAGCCGTATCCTCAGGCCTGTCGACGCTAAAAATCTCGGGACACGCACTACACTGTGCTCTCACGCCTCCCACCGGAATTTTGGCGGGGTCCACGGGGAACGACGTAGTACATGCCGGGCAGGAAACAGTGATGGTCATGACTCTTCAACTTCTTCCTTGAGCGGCTGCCGACGATCCACTGCGTAGACCGATCCGGGTAGCGACTTGGTGTAGGTCTTCATTTCCGCAGCCAACTCACTCACCTGTGCGGTGTGCGTGAACGGCTGGATCTGGTTGGTTACGACCCCGACCGAAAGCGTCATGAGGGGTACTCTACGGATACTACCGCGGCGGTCCTTTCCAAGGAAGTAGCCCGCCCGTCGATCCTCGATCGTGTACTGGTAGGGGATCAACTCATCGAAGAGATAGATGATTTCGTCACAGCAATGCTCCAAGTACTGAACGTTGACGATATAGATGAAGTCGTCACCCCCGATGTGTCCGACAAAGCCACCGGGAGCCAATCCCCGAACCACGTCGCGCAGGATGCGAGACAGAAGCAGAATGACGTGGTCTCCATGGTTGTACCCGTAGCGGTCGTTGAACTCCTTGAAGTTGTCCAGATCCGCATAACAAACCGCGAAGGCCTCATCGCGCATCAACCGCTCACCTATATCCCGTTCGATCTGCACGGTACCCGGGAGGCGAGTGGTCGGGTGAACCGCGACGTCCCTCTGAGCACGGCGCACCACCGACTCGAACCTCAAGCTTTGCTCTCTGTCCGAGCCTGTCTGCGAGACCACCTCGTCGGCGCCCGCCGCCAGACAATCCGCCGCCAATTCGTTCTCATTAGTGGGAATGAGGAGAATGACCGGAACGATGGCCGTGAAGGTGTCGCCTTTCACCTGCGAACAGAGCTCGAGCACGGGCCCAGGGTCGTCGCCGCTGGCGAGGACCAGGCACGAAGGAAACGATCGGTTCAGGAGGGCATGGACGCTGTCTGCGCCCTCTACCACCTCGAGCTCATAGTCGTGCTCACGGCAGAACCGGCTCAGTAGATCCGGTTCCGTGGTTGGGCCTGATGACGAGTAGACGATCGTGCGTGCGGCCATGCTACCTTGGAATTCTATGGATTGGAGGGACTTTTTGAGCTTAGTCCCGGAGCTTGACGCTTGTCAACGACGAATTGGTTTCGAGTCCACCAGAACGAAGTCGATGAACCGCTCCAGCTTGTCGACCCGCGATACCCGTACAGCCAACCGGTCCCCTAGCCGGAAGGTCCGCTGTGAACGCTCACCGACCAGTCGGTAGCTGTGTTCCTGAAACGCATAGTAGTCGTCCATCATACTATTTACATGAACGAGTCCCTCTACGAAAACCTCATCCAGCAGCACGAACAGACCGAACGATGTCACACCCGCGATCGTACCCGTAAATTCGTCACCCAGGTGCCTCTCCATATACTCGGCCTTTTTCAGATCGACGCTCTCCCGCTCGGCTGCTTCGGCCACTCTCTCTCGCATGCTACAACGCTCGGCCTTTCCCTTCAGCGCTTCTCCACCCCAATCCTCCGGGACCGGCCGCTCCTCGATCAGGGCTCGATTGAGAACCCGGTGCAACCACAGGTCCGGATACCGCCGAATCGGTGACGTGAAGTGTGTGTAATGGGTCGCCGCCAACCCGAAGTGACCCAAATTCGCCGGATCGTACCGAGCGCGACTCATGGCGCGAAGCACTACCGTGGAAACGAGTCGACCCTCGGGGGTTCCCTGGACCTTGTCGAGCAACGTCTGTAGCTCTTTCGGCCCGACCGCACCTTTCGACGTCCTGAGCCCCAACCGCTTCAAGAACGACTTCAGCTCCAGCATCTTGTCCGGCGTGGGCGATTCGTGGACCCGGTACAACACCGGAAGCCCCGCGTCCTCAGCTCGGCGAGCGATGATCTCGTTGGCCAGCAGCATGAAGTCCTCCACGAGGCGATGACTCTCGAGCCGTTCGACGCGCTGGATTTCGACCGGTTCACCCGCCTCCCCCAGCACCACACGCGCCTCGGGCAAATCGAAGTCCAGCGCCCCTCGCTCTTCTCGCCGAGCTCGGAGAACTCGGGCGAGCCGTGCCAGGTCGGCCAACGCCCCGTCGGTCACGGGGTCTATCGAGAGGTCACCGTCCAGGACGGACTGCGCCTCTTCATAGCTGACCTTGTGCCGGCTTCGAATTCGTGTGCGCTCGATACGGGCGTCCTGCACTACACCTGAGCTGTCGAGCGTCGCGAAGACGGACATTGCGAAACGGTCCACGTCAGGAAGCAGAGAACACGCGTCCGTAGACAGAGCGTGGGGCAACATCGGAATCACCCTGTCGACCAGATAGACACTGGTCGCACGCTTGAGGGCTTCCAGATCGACGGGATCACCCGCCTGTACAAAGTGCGAAACGTCGGCGATGTGAATGCCGACCTCCACAGACCCCTTTCCGATCCGCCGGATGGACAAGGCGTCGTCATGATCCTTCGCGTCGGCAGGGTCGATGGTGAACGCGTGGACGTCTGTTCTGTCGACCCGTCGCTCACCGGCATCCGCACGACGTCGAGCCACGGCGTCGTCCGCGTATCGCTCCACCTCGTGCGGGAACTCCATGGGCAAGCTGTGGCCGTGGATCACGGCAAGGACGTCCACACCCGGATCCCCGGTCTTGCCAAGAACCGTCTCGATCGTACCCGTCGGGTTCATCTTGCCGCTTCCGAACGTCGTAATCCGCACCACGACGACGTCTCCTTCGCCGGCTCCGTTCTCCTGGCCCTGCACGACGAGGACCTCTCGGTGGATCTTCCGATTCTGAGGATGGACCACACCGAACGAACGTGTGGACCGATACGTGCCGACCAGAGTCTCGTGGGCCCGCTCCAGTACCTTGATGACTCGACCGACCGGGCTCCGCCCACGGGGACGGCGTTCCACCCGGGTCACGACCTGGTCTCCATCCATCGCCGACTCCAGAGACAGCCCGGGCACGAAGACCTCTTGACCACCCGCATCCGGTTTGACGAACCCGTCTCCCTTGGAGGTGACCGACAAACGTCCCACAACCAAGTTGATCTTCTCGGGCACCGCGAACCGCTGGCCCTTCACCCGGTAGAGGCGGCCCCGATCGACCATCCCGAACAGGAAATCACGGAAATCACGGAAATCCTTGGTCTGCACCGAGAGTGCCTTCGCGAGCTCTTTGGCTTTCTGTGGGCCTCTTCGGGACTGGCTGAGGTGCTGGAGCACCGCCTTTTCGTTGGGGAGCTTGGGGCGACGGGCCATGTTACCGTCGCACCTGGAGGACCAGTTCGATCCCCCGCGTACGTTCGTCCCGCGCCAGGCGCAGCCGAGCGACACTGTGTTCGCCCGCGGCCGCCCTGATCCGAGCCGTGACAAAGCCGTCTACTCCACTCAGCAGGTGGTTCGCGATGATCACACCTGCGTACTGCGAGGCACGCCTGAAGTCCTCATCGCTCGATTCGATGAGATCTCGGTACCCCTCCCATTCCTCCGGTTGACCCGCCCAGGTCCACTCGAAGCGTTCGTCGTAACCCTCGTTCCGGTAGAACGACAAAGCGTCGGCGTACTCTGGATCCCCTGGCCCGGGCGTGGCCCCAGGTGCAAAAAAAATCTGCATCGCCAACGCCCAGGTCTTTCCGTTGAAGGTCGAGGGATCGGTCTGTGGCTGGAGCCCCGGACCGGACGGATCGAGATCGAACGCCCCGGATCTCTCGAACTTCTCCATCGCCTCGTAGTACGCGAACTCGCCGTCTACCCGATCCCCCTCGTACGTCCTTGCCTGATCCCACGCCAATGTCTGATAGCCGTCCTTGAGGTTCAGTGCCGAGGACCGGGTGCGGCCGTATGCGACCCATGAGACCCCCTCGAGGATCACATAAGCCATCCAACGTCGCTGACCCATCTTCCACTGGCTGACTCCAGGAAGCAGAGCCGAATAGAGAAACGCTCTTGCGGGTCCGAGGGTCACCTCATCGCTCTGGATTTCGATGCGCCCGCGGCGGAGTGGGGTGGGATGAGAGCCGTGCGCACCCCCACCTCGCACCACACAGCTTCGCATCGGAAGGGAGCGTGCCAACTGATCCGCAACCGCCGGGCAGTCCGGCGACGCCTGGGCATTTCCAGCCACCGGTACCCACACGAATACGCCGCACAACGCCGCGATGCGGGCGGTGCGACAGCGGTAGCCACCGGACGGCGGTCTAGAAGAGGATGCCAAAGGAGACGTGTACGGGTTCGCTCTCGCCCGTAATGGAGCCCGCAAGGTTCTTCGCCAACCCCAATTCAAAGCGTTCGTAACGCAGGCCCACGCCGATGGCCATACCATCCGCCTGTCCCACCTCGCCCTGAACGTAGCCGGAGCGAACGTAGATGACATCGCCTCTTCCCGCGGCGAGTTCGGTGCCCAGGTAGTAGGACGGGGTATCCCCCAGATCTCGCCATCGATCCTCGACCTCGGCTCGCACCCAGAGATTGATATCGTCCGTATCCACGAAGTGTGTGAGGAAGTTGTAGGCTGCTGAAACGCGGACACGTGACGGTAATGGATCGGACTGCTCCGCGTTCACGACCTGAAAATCGGGGCCCATGTGGGCCAGCATGGCTCCCAGACGGAGAGGGACCGCGGCAATTGGTTGGCCCTGTACACCGAAGTCCATGGCCCAGCCGGTCGACCGGACACCGGCACCGTCGCACTGTCCGCGACAACTCAGGTTGAACTGGACGATCTTGAAGTTGAACCCGACATCCAACCAGGCGGTCAAAGACGTGGCGAGCGAGATGATTCCCACGTGGCTCCGCACGCTGAGGGAACCGCGCACATTGCCCTGGAAGTCGGTGAGGTCCTGGTCCCCCTCGTCGAGGAACTCATAGGAGATTCCGAGTACACCCACAGGTTGGCTGACCATCAGTGTGGAGAGAGCGAATCCTTCGCCCACCAGGTGGTCTCCCCTCATGACTACGAGCTGGCTCTTTTCGACGCCGGCCAGGCCGGCCGGATTCCAGAAGGCGGATTCAGGACTGGGGACCGCGGTCATGGCCCTCCCCAACGCCACTCCGTGTGCACCGACCGGAAGAAGCAGGAAGAGGGCCCCTTCGTTGGACCCCAACTCGGAATCTTGCCCGTAGAGTCCGGGGGGAAGTGCAAGAGCCAGCAGGGCAGTGATCAGTACCCTAGACACGATCGCCGTCCTCCGACGGGACACGCAGCCCCAACTGGCCGAGGTGCTGCCGCTTACGACGCCAGTTCGGCAGCACCTTGATCCAAAGGTCGAGATAGACGGGACGATCGATGAACTCCTGGATCTTTTCGCGGGATACACGGCCCAACTCGCGGATGGCTTTTCCCTTATCTCCAACCAGGATGCGCTTCTGCGAGTTCCGCTCTGTGAAGAGGTTGGCTTGAATGTACACCGGATCCTGATCCTCGCGGAACTCCTCCACCACGGCGAAGATGGAGTACGGAATTTCTTCTCTGAACTGCTCGAAGACCGTCTCGCGAATGAATTCTGCGACAAAGAAGCGAACCGGAGCGGAGGCGATATCGTCCTCCGGATACAAGAACGGGCCTTCCGGGAGCGCCCCTGCCAACTCCGACCACAACTCCTCGACTCCTCTGTCCCGTAAAGCCGAGATCCCCCTCGCTTCTGCGCCGAGCTCCGACTCGGCCCAGTGAGCTGCGGCTGCGATGTTGTCCGGGGCCGCGGCGTCGATCTTGTTGATCACCACGAACTTGGGCGCGGAAGACGTATCAAGCGCTTCGACGATCGCGGTCTTTTCCTTTTCATGGAGCGGGTCTGTCGCGTCCACTAACAGCACAATGACGTCCGCCTCCCGAATGGCCTCGAGAGCCTCTTCGAGCATGCCTCTCTGGAGAAGATCCTTGGCCACAAGTAAGCCGGGCGTATCCAGAAACACCGCCTGCACGTTTTCGGTCGTGCGGATGCCCGTCACCCGCTGCCAGGTCGTCTGAGCCTTGGCCGTCACGATGCTCAGCTTCTGGCCGATCAGCTGATTCATCAGCGTGGACTTGCCGGCGTTGGGCCGTCCGATCAACGCGATGTACCCGGTACGCCGCTGGGGGCCTGTTTCCTCGGGGGTCGACTCTTCACTCATCGAGGAAAGATGACACAGGTGGGAGCCCGAGGGAACAGCAGCGTGGGCTGGATCCGTGCCCACCTGAGGCATGCCAGGGCACCATCTAACAGGTTGTCGATACTGCGCTTGCGTATCGTGGTATTATGTGTTTTCTCGCAGCACGACTACCTGGAAATCAGCTCGATGACCACACCCTGTCCCGCGTATACCCCTTCGGCTCCGGCCCCGATTCGACGAATCTCATGGACGTCGGTAACGGGCCGGTCGCGAAGGAGCTGTACGGACTCAGTCCAGGATTCCCCATCGAGGAAGAGCGTGTCCCAGCGCTCCCCGTCAACGAAGAGCGTGACCAACAGCTCACCTCCGTTCAGCCACGCCGGACGCTCGAGACGGATGAGGTCGTACACGGAAAGGCCCTCGCCTCGAGCGGCGATGTTCTCTTGCGTAATCCGCTCCACAATGACGATCGACTGCTCAGGGGGATTTTCCAGTGACCTGCGCGTCGGGACTCTGGCCCACGCGCTTGGGCTGAGACTGATGCCCGCCTGGAACGAGAGAGCATTGTGCTTGCGCGAGTATACATCGTCGTACGGAGCCTCATCGAACTCGCTCATCATTCTGGTATAGCGCACGTCGAGAACCAGCTTTGTCGACCCCGTGCCGAAGTCGATGCCCATCCCGATCGTGCCACCGACATCCACGCCCTTCGTCTCGTGTTGCACCTGAATCGCGACCGGCGGTGACATGAGCTCCACAACACAACCCGCACAGGCCGAATGCATCCCTTCCGGCCCCACGCCGGTCGCCTGGGCCGAACCGAGGAAGGCGACCACCGGTCCGGTAAAGAGGCTCAGCGAGGGTGAGGACCGTCTGGATCCCAACCGATACTCTAGGAGCGCCACGACATCGAAGTAGTTGTAGGCCCACACACCCTCGGTCACAGCACCGAGGAGAGCTTCTTCCTTTGCTCCTCTCTTCGAGTAGTTGACTTCGGGCTGAAACGAGAAGGCACCCCCAAAATCCAGTTGGAGAAACACTCCCAAAGTGGTCGTGTTCAGGCTCTCGGCCTCGCCTATGGCTTGGCCGTGGAAATTCGAGACGTTCAGACCGCCCTTCATTCCGATATTTGCGGCGGTGATTTGTGCCGACAACGGCGTTGAGATCAGAGGATGCGTCATGCACAGCCCGATCAGGAGAACCAGGGACCCGCGAAGCAGAGACCGTAACGATAGAATCGAATTCGTCATTTCATTCTCCGGTTGATCAATGCACGTACCCGCTCGTCCAAAGGACGACTGCGCCGCAGGGACTCGCTGACTCGGTCATCCACTCGGGAATTCCAGCCTGACCCGGGTATACCTCGACGGCCGTGACATCCACAACGTCGAGGCCGTTCTGCCAGCCCGAATTCCCCTGGCCGCCCACCTGCACAACCGCGTGGTCGATACTCACGCTAGGGCGACACGTCATCAATCTCGGCCCGCGCGTCGAGAACACGTCGAAAGAGGACGCTTCCGGTACTCGGGTCACCTGGACCCCATTCATGCCCCGGAGTAGCTCCGCGATATCGCGGGCCGGTGTTGCCGCGAGATCCTCCGGTGTCCGGACCTGACCGAACCCGATCGCCTCTCGTCGATAAAACCCCACCCGGGCCAGGGACCGCGCTTGTTCTTCGCCGACGGATTCATTGGTGGCCAACAGAGCCGGGCTGACTTGTAGACGGAGCCCCGCCATGACGTCCTGGCCTTTTGCGAGCGCGAAGGTGTCCGTTGTGGCAGGAGCGTAGCCCACTCGTGTAGCGCGTAGTCGGTAGGCCCCAGGATTGGGCAACCGAAGGACGAAGCGGCCATCCTCATCGGTGATGGTCCGGCCGACGACACTGTCCCGGCGAGCCAGCAAGGTGACGTCGGCCCTCTGCAGCGGGACGCCCGATTCATCGTCGCGAACCGTGCCCCGCACCGATTGGGCCGAGGCGAACTCTTGAGGCGCGGGGGTGGCTCCCAGCGAGCGGCGGAGCGGCTCCGGGTCAAAGTCCCGGATTTCGAGAATCTCTCCTCCCGTTTCCTTGAGGCTCTTCATGACGAGTCCCAAGAAACGCCCGCTGTCATTCTCGATTCTTGTCATATGCGGCATTCGGATGAACCACCTCCGGACGATCCAACTGCCGCCGGGTAGACGCTCAAAGTCGATCCGCCCGCCGATGGGTGCGTCCCCGACCTCCGCTGGCAGGTCCGTATATCGGTACTCCAGGTAACGAAGTTCGGCCGTGCGTTCATCGAGCCAGAGCGTACCTGTTACGTCCGGGTGCTCGATCTCTGGAGTCGGCTCGAACCGTAGACCGACCGGACCGGACCGACTCGTCCGGTCCCGCTCGACTCGGAAACAATGACCGTTGAGGAACTCGTCGGAGAGGAGGACCTCGGCGTCGGGCCCGAAGTACCGGACAACCCCGAGCGAATCGGATTGCACGTACCCGCTGCGCTGAAGATCCTCTACCGGGCGGCTCCTTATCGGGTTGCCATGGGTGGCGGAGAACGTATACATGTCGTTCACACGAGCGACTCCCAGAGAGCCAGGCCGGAGTTCCTGAGAGTATTGCCTTACACGGAAACTGTAGAGGCGGCTAGAACCGGTCAGCACCGCTGCGGTGAGGGCCTTACGGGCCTCACGCCAGAGCTGGTCCGTAGGCTCGCCGGATCCGTATTCCAGGTCACATCTGCTTTCACCCGTCACGACAAGCCCCTCGAGCGGAACGGCCGCGGTGCTGGCCTCGAGCAGAATCTCGATCGTTTGGCCCTGGCCTAACTCGAAGATCTCTGAAGTGGAGTCGGCGAACCCGATGCGCTGCGACCTGACTTGGAACCTGCCCGTGTCGAGAGAATGGAGTCGGAACTCGCCATTTTCATCGCTCAACACACGGGCCACCGGAAGACCGTCCTCCTGCAGCAACCAGACGATCGCACCCTCCACACCACTCTCACTATCCTGCCCGATGAGGCGCCCGGTCACCGCCTGTGACGTCAGTGAGGATGGGGCGAGGATGGCCATACCGGTACAGAGGGCCACCACACGGGATACGACGAAACGTGAGTCGGTCAGGCGACGCATTTCAGTTGCCAACACTTCCCGGTAAATGGCCTACCAAAGTCTCGATCGTAATTGCAGATCGATCACCGTATATAGCCCGTCGTCCAAATGACGACCGCACCACACGGACTGCGGGATCCGGCCAACCATATAGGCAAGCCGGCGGGACCAGCATACACCTCTATGGCCGCAACATTCAGAACATTGACCGAAGACGACCAGCCCGTACCACTTCGGTTTCGGCCACCCGTTTGCACCACCTGGCCATTGATCGCCACGCTCATGCGACACGGTATCCCTCGTGTCGAGAAAACGTCGAAATCATCCAGACCGCCTCGAACGACTCCGACCCCCGGAATGCCCCTGAATAGATCATCGAGCGTATGCAGACCGGGCTTTCTCGCTAGCTCCTCCGGCGACATGAGGTGGCCAAATCCAATCGCTTCACGTCTATAGAACCCGACCCGAGCCAAGGACAGGTTCTGCCCCTCCACGATGGCCGCGAGGGGGTCCAGCAGTATCGGACTGGGTTGCAGACGCAGCTCCGCGAGAGCGTCCTGTCCGGGCTCGAGCACGAACTCGCCGGATATCGCGGGCAAATAGCCGATGCGTGTAGCCCGTAGACGGTACGAACCGGCATCCGGCAAGCGAATGGCGAACCGCCCACGATCGTCGGTGATGTACTCGCTTAGGATGCTGTCATTCGAGTTCACCAGAGCGACACCGGCCGTCTCTATCGGAAACGCCCCACTCGTCGTCCAAGACCCTGCCCTCGATGGTCTGAGCCCAGGTGGGCGAGGCGGGTGAGCACAGGAACGCCAATAGCCATCCAGTCGCAAAGCGGGTCGTACGTCGCATCCTCACCGCCTTCTCCGAAGCCGTCGATTCAACACCGGACTCACCTGGAGCGGGTGTCGGCAAGATGTATGCCGACGACCATACCCTGGAATACCGCCCCTTTGTTGGTTCCACAGCCGTCTAGGGTAGTGTCGCGATATTTGTGTAAATGGGGTATTGCCTTAAGTCCACCGCCCACTACATGTTGTGGTCATGGCGGTTCCGGCTTCTCAGCTCCGTGGCGGCGTGGACTATCCCCGTACGCGGCTGGAGCTGGACGAGTTCTTCCCCGACGATGCGGCATGCCTGGAGTACGTGGAGGGTCTGCGCTGGCCGGAAGGGTTTGTGTGCGTGGGCTGTGGCGGGTTGGGAGAGGTCTGGCGAGCATCGCGGGGGCGTCTCGTCTGCCCACACTGTCGAAGGCAGACCTCGGTGCTGGCGGGAACCGTGTTCCACCGCACGCGCTCGCCCCTGCGTCTGTGGTTTCTCGCTGCCTGGGAGCTCACGAGCCAGAAATACGGAGCCAATGCTCTCGGGCTCCAGCGCGTGCTCGGACTGGGAAGCTGGACGCCACGTTCTTGGACGCCCGCTGGGCTACAAGACAGCGTGGGTCTGGCTCCACAAGCTCCGCCGGGCCATGGTCCGACCGGATCGCGACCAGCTGAGCGGCGTTGTGCAAGTGGACGAGAGCTATGTCGGGGGCGTGGAGGCTGGAGTGCGGGGCCGCGAGACGATCAAGAAGGCCATCGTCGCGATCGCCGCCGAGGTCGACGGACGCAAGATCGGGAGAATACGGCTGCGTTGGGTGCCCGACCTCTCCGCTCCGGTTCTGCGAGGCTTCGTCAAGGATAGCATCGCACCGGCAAGCACGGTGCATACCGACGGATGGCCAAGCTATCAGGGACTCGCCAAACTGGGCTTTCGCCACACGGTCACGAACCTCTCGACCTCCGGCGATCCCGCTCACGTGCTCATGTCGGCCGTACATCGGGTGGCGTCTCTCCTCAAGCGCTGGGTCCTCGGAACCCTCCAAGGAGGGATCGCCCGCGAACACCTCCCCTACTATCTGGACGAGTTCACCTTTCGCTTCAACCGACGCACATCCCGGGCTCGCGGCCTGTTGTTCTACCGCTTGCTTGAGCAGGCTGTTCAGTGTGCTCCCACGCCAGCTTCGGCCCTTTACCTCGGCACCGGACGTGGGAAACGGCCCGCAGAGCCCCGGTAACCACTATATCTTGGGGTCGGTGGACTTAAGGGAATACCCCCTTTGTGTAAAAGGGGGTGAGGGGTCCGGGGAGGGTGGACAGCCCGGGAAAAAGAGAGGAAGCTCCTTGTGAATGTTCATCATGACACGAACCCGGGGAGTCCGGGCCTGCGCCAGCAGGTCCGGAACCGGAAAGGAGCTTCCTCATGGAAAAGATGGTTGAAGTTGAGCGGGCCACGCAAGAAGAGTTACGGCAGGATTTGAAGTCGTTGTTTCAGGGCGCGATTCGTGTTACGCTCGAGATGGTGCTGGAGGAGGAGTTGAAAGCGATGGTCGGAGCGCGTCGTTTCGAGCGGGTCGGCAGCCGGAAGGACCACAGGAACGGCACGTACCTCAGGCGCCTGCTCACGAGCTTGGGTCAGATCGACGTGATGGTGCCGCGCAGCCGGGAAGGCGGCTCGCCCGCCGACGTGATGGGCCGCTACCGGCGCAGGAGTGAAGAAGTGGACGAGATGATGGTGGAGGCCTACGTGAGCGGTGTGTCGCAGCGCAAGATGGGCGACGTGACTGAAGCACTGCTGGGTGAGCGCGTGGGACGCTCGACGGTAAGCCGGGTCGCGAAGCGGCTCGATGGGGCTGTAGAAGCGCTGCGGAGCGCACCCATCGAGGGGCCTCACCCCTATCTGTATCTGGACGCGACGTTCCTCGATGCGCGCTGGGCCAGGAAGGTCGAGAACGTGAGCGCGCTCGTGGCCTACGCGGTGGATCCGGACGGTCACCGCCGGCTCCTGGCCATCACGCTAGGCCCTGAGGAGTCAGAGGACAGTTGGTCGGAGCTCCTCGAGCAGCTCCTGGAGCGAGGTCTCAGCGGCGTCGAACTGGTGATCGCCGACAAGCACGCGGGCCTGGCAGCTGCGGTGCGCCGCTTCCTGCCTGAGGTGCGCCGTCAGCGCTGCACCGTGCACCTGCAACGCAACGTGCTGGCCAAGGTCCCGCATCGCCTGCGCAAGCGTGTGGCGCGCGAGGTTGCCGCCGTCTTCCGGGCCCCCGGGCTCGCTGAGGCGAAGAAGCGCCTGGCCGAGATCACGACGCGCTGGCAAGAGGAGCTCCCCGAGGCAATGAAGGTGCTCGAGCGGGGCTTCACGGCCGCCACCCAGTTCTACGCGTTCCCCGAGCCCCACTGGGCCAGGCTACGCACCACGAACAGCCTCGAGCGCCTGCACACCGAGATCAAGCGTCGGATCCGGAGCGCCGGCGCCTTCCCCGACCGAGCCAGTGCGCTCCGCCTCATCACCGCGGTTGCTCTGAAGACTACTGCGGTCTGGAGCGAACGCCGCTACCTCGATCTCACGCTTCTCGAACCCAAGGAGGTCGCCAAGGCAGCCTAACCGAAGCATCGAGGAGCTTCCTCTCACTTTTACACACAACTCGGGACTTGACCGTCGGTCACGAGCGGAAGACGACACGGTGTGGTATGGCCGGCAGGGTGGTGTGGTTTACCTGTCGGACCGGAAGGTGCGTGTGGAGCGGCCACGGCTCAGGCGCCGGGGCGCCGGGGAGGGTGGCGAGGTCGAGGTGCCGGCGTACGCAGCGATCCGGAGACCGGGCGCCGTGGCGGATCGGATGCTCGAGGTCCTGATGGCGGGGGTGAGCACGCGGGTGCTTTCCGCGCCGTACGGGGGCCAGCAGCCCATTCTCCCGCATCAGCCGCAGCACGCGGTTCTTGCCCACACCGATCCCCTTGGCTCTCAGACGGGCCCGGACCTTCCGGTGGCCTTCGCCCAGGAAGTCGCTCTCCTTCAGCACCTGTCGGATCTCCTCCACCAACTCCTCGTCGCTCAGCTTCGTCTTCGGTCCGCGCTTCTTCAGCCCTGCCGGCCCGTCGCTCTCTTCTCGATCTCGGGCCGCGTAGACCGTCGAGCGCCCCACCCGCCAGACCTCGCAGATCATCGTCAGAGGGTAGAGCCGCCCTGTCCCCGGACTCACCCGCGTCCGCGCTTCAAGAGCTTCTCCAGCTCGTCCCCGTACCCCCTTTTTTCCAGGAGTTCTCTCGCAAGCTCCAGTCGCATCGTCAACTCTCCCAGCTTCGCCCGGGTCCGGGTCAGCTCCCGTTCTCCAGGGTCTCGGCCCCGGCGTCTCAGTCCCTGCTGACCGGTCTCCAGGAACACCCGCCGCCATTCCTCCAGCTCCGGCGGTGAGACCTGTACCTCGCGGCTGACCTCCACCAGGTCCTCACCCCGTAGCAGGCGCAGCACCACCTCCGTTTTCTGCTGGGCACTCCACCGCTCGGGTACCTTCTCACGACCTGCGGTCGCCTTGTTCTCCCTCGGCTTCTGGGCCATCACGTCCCTTTCTCTCTGGACCCGCTGTCTTTGCCAATCTACTGTCCAGAGAAATCGGGGGCGCTAAAGGTGAGAGAGTACGACGCCGCTTCAAGAAAGTTCGCCCCAACAAAAAGGGCCTACAACCAAGACGGTTGTAGGCCCTATATGTAAGCTGGCGGCGACGTACTCTCCCACCGGGTCCCCCCGGCAGTACCATCCGCGCGGCAGGGCTTAACGGCCGTGTTCGAGATGGGAACGGGTGTATCCCCTGCGCAATAACCACCAGCAAAAACATCAGGGTAGAGAGAGAATCCATAAAGACCTTTGGATTCTTGTCCAAAAGTGTGTTGGTTTGGGGTGAGGATCTTAGTTCAGACCTCCTGAAGGGAGGAAGGAACTGGTCAAGCCACTCGGGCAATTAGTACGGCTCGGCTACACGTGTTACCACGCTTCCACCTGCCGCCTATCAACGTGCTAGTCTCGCACGGCCCTTCTGAGAACTTGCGTTCTGGGAGTGCTCATCTTGGAGGGGGCTTCCCACTTAGATGCTTTCAGCGGTTATCCTTTCCCGACGTCGCTACCCGGCGATGCTCCTGGCGGAACAACCGGTACACGAGGGGTCAGTCCATCCCGGTCCTCTCGTACTAGGGACAGCTCTCCTCAACACTCCAACGCCCACGACGGATACAGACCGAACTGTCTCACGACGTTCTAAACCCAGCTCATGTACCACTTTAACGGGC
>CBDDCX010000008.1:1277500-2270797 GCA_965226375.1 Longimicrobiales bacterium
ACTGAGCTACGCCCACCAAAAGTCCTCTACGGGCGTGAAAGCTAAACGGTACTTCCTGGCACGTAAACCCATGTGGGACGTCCCTGGAACCGACACTCTTCGCAGGGGATAATGACCGATATCAGGGCCTACTCAAGCGGAGCAAGTACATGCCCACAGAACGCATCAGGTTCCCGAGTCACGAAGGCCAGACCCTGATGGGTCGGCTGGAGCTTCCCACCGGTCGCCCGCCCCGGGCCTTTGCCCTGTTCGCGCACTGCTTCACCTGCACCAAGAACATCAAGGCTGCGGTGACCATAAGTCGTGCCCTGGCCCAGCAAGGAGTCGGAGTACTGAGGTTCGACTTCACGGGCCTGGGCGAGAGCGACGGGGACTTTGCGGACACGAATTTTACGTCCAACGTCGACGACCTGGTGGCGGCCGGACGTCACCTGTCCGAGGTGCACGCGGCACCCAGAATTTTGGTGGGACATTCGCTGGGCGGCGCCGCCGTACTCCAAGCGGCCCACGATCTCCCTTCTGTCCGGGCAGTGGCCACCATCGGCGCGCCCTCCGATCCAGGGCACGTGGTCGACCAACTCAAGGGCTCGCTGGACGAGATCCTCTCGACGGGTGAGGCCGAGGTGCAGCTCGCGGGCAGACCCTTTCGGGTCAAGCAACAATTCGTCCAGGACCTCTACGACGCCAAGGTGGACGAGGCCGTCCGCACGCTGAAGCGCGCTCTGCTCATTTTTCACTCGCCGGTAGACGAGATTGTGGGAGTCGAACACGCCGCGCGGTTGTACGACTTGGCCAAGCATCCAAAGAGTTTTGTCTCGTTGGACGATGCCGACCACCTGGTGTCCAGCCCCCAGGACTCGGAGTACATCGGTGCCGTGCTTGCGGCGTGGGCGCGTAAGTATGTGGAGCTCGACCCCGCAGACCCACACAGTGGGCACGAGCACTCCACGGACCGGGTCGTCGTCGAAACCGGATTCTACCTATACGAGTGAGATCTGGGCTCAGGGCCACACCCTGATCGCCGATGAGCCAAAGCGACTCGGCGGCAACGACGCCGGCCCGACGCCTTATGAATTCGTCCTGGCCGGGCTGGGAGCTTGCGTCGGGATCACGCTCCGTATGTACGCGAACCGAAAGGAATGGCCGCTAGAGGGGGTGGTCGTGGGCCTGAACCACAAGAAGGTTCACCTGAGGGATTGTGAGGATTGTGAGGAGGACGACGCCCGGGTCGACGCGGTGGACCAACGCGTCACGCTACTCGGTCCTCTGACCGACGAACAGCGGGAGCGGCTGATGCAGATTGCGCACCGGTGTCCCGTGCACAAGACGCTGGACGCCGGTGTGCGCATCCGTACAGAAGGCACAGCCCTGACGGAGAGCCCACCGGGGTCGGCCTAGCCGGCAACCCCTACGATGGGCCCGAGACGACCCTTCCTCGTCTGAAGAGTAGACTCCGGAAGTGAGCGTGGTGGATCCCCACGTCGTGGATGCGGATCATGTCCACTCCCTTCTCGGCGAGTTTGTCGCTCACCTCCAAGGTTTCCGGGTCCCGCTTTTCGCTCGGCTTGTCGGTCACCAACTCGAACAACGACTTGCGGCTATGACCGATGAGAAGCGGCGTTTCAAGGTCGTGCAACTCCTCGGCACGTTCGAGAATCTCCCAGTTCTGCCGTGAGGTCTTCCCAAACCCGATCCCCGGATCGAGCACCAGCCGTTGATGGGAGACTCCCTTTGCCTCGAACGCCTCGAGTTTGGCCAGCCCCCACTCTCGCAGGTACCGCACGGGATCCGAGTCCCCGGGGATGAACTCCCCTTTCACGACGGGAATCGAGAGGCTGTGCATGCAGACGAGTGGGAGGTCCGTGCTCTGTGCGATTTCCATCATGGCCGGGTCGGAAAACCCCGTCACATCGTTGATCATGTCGATGCCGACCCCCAGGGCGCGCTTCACGGTTTTCGGATTCCGCGAGTCGAGGCTGACCCTGAAGGGCTTCTCACCTTGAAGTTGCTTGAGGCCGTGAAGCACAGGCTCGATGCGCGCCCACTCCTCCTCGTGTTCCACCCGCTCCCCGGCCGGCCGTGTCGATTCGGCACCGAGATCGATGATCGCTGCACCGGCATCGACGAGCGTGCGGGCATGATCCAGGGCGGCTTCCGGGTGTGCGTGCGCTCCTCCATCGCTGAAGCTGTCAGGCGTGACGTTCAGGATCCCCATGAGTTCGGGGTAACGCACCCTGTACTCGGACTCGGGCGCATGGACGATATCGGAAGCGCCTCCCTCTTCGAGCCGTTGCACATGTTCGCGAAACGAATGCCCCCGGAGCGTATCGTGGGGCACCAGGTCGGCGAGAGGTGCCAGGACAAAGGCCCGGTCCAGGATTTCGGGGTGTGGGATCCGAAGCTGCTCGGACTGCACCTCCATTCCCGGCCACCACAGTATGTCGATATCGATGAGTCGCGGAGCCCATCTCTCGCCGTCCGAGCGCCCGAGGGCTTGCTCTATCTCCTTGAGCCTTCTCAGCAACGCCTTCGGCCCGACGAGTGGCTCACCCGCCAGCGCACAATTCAGGTAGGGGAGATCCCACTCGTCCGGGGCCCCGTTCGGGGTGAGTGCGGGCGACTCGTAGACACGGCTGAGCTGCGCACCCTCGAGAACAGGGCGAATCCCACGCGTAAGCCGGTTGATCGCCCTTTTCAGATTGGTCTCACGGTGCCCCAGGTTGCTTCCGAGGCCCAGAACCACCTCGGCCTCATTCACCCAGGACGGATTCGGTGCTCCACCGAACGGGCTTCCAGGTTCAGAGTCTCGATGCGAACCGTCACCTCGCTGACCGGGCCCCGCCTACGGTGGACGACAGCAGGACGATGTGCTTGGCGGTACGCATCATGGCAGGAATGTTCGCCCATTCGTCCGGGAAGCCTCGCTGGCCACCACGAGATCCGCTGATTCCGATGGCGGATGTCCCGTTGCCGATGGCCACATTCATGTTCGACGACCCCATGTTCGACAGCCGTGGCTCCAGTCCCAGGTGGCGGGAAATGGCCTCGGCCGAAACAACCAGGTCCGATTCACGGGCGCCCGGAATCTGCCCGCCGGGGGTCAGATGGAACGGCTCCATCTCGAACGTGATCCCCGTTTCGCCGGAAACTTCTTCCAGAATCGACCGGACGTCGGCTTCCATTTCCTCGACCAGGAAGGCCTCCATGGAACGTAGGTCAAGGGAGAACCATCCCGTCTCGGGCTTGTGATTGTACACCGCCCCACTGTTCAGCATGGAGATGTTGGCGACGGTCCGGCTGTCGGTATGCATGGCCGGCTGATGAAGCTGGAGTATCCGATCCACGGCCCGCCCGATACCCTGATTCACGTTGGGAAGCCCCCCTCCTAGCGAGTGCCCGCCCGGACCCGATGCCACCACCTTCCACCAGTGGATGTTGATGGCCCCGTAGCTGATGCTCCCCCCCTCGCCGAGCACGTCGACGAAACCTACGGCTCGGTCACGGTACTCCGCGTAGACATCCTTCATGCCCACGAGCCCGGTCTCTTCCTGTGCGACCGCGGCGAAGACGAGATCGTGCTCGGGCCTCAGACACGACCGCACGATGGCCTCGGCTGCCGCCATCATAGCGGCCGTGGTCAGCGAGGTGTTGGTCCCCGGACCTACGACCCGGTCACCCTCCACCCGGGGTTGACCCGAGGCGGCTCTCTGGTGCTCGGCCACGGTCGCGAGGTCATCCAGCGTGGAGACGAAGACGAGCGCCCGTCCAGATCTGCCGGGTATGATCCCCACGGCGTTGGGCGTCCCATCTACCTCGACATCGCTCAGGCCGATCTCGCGCATCCTGCGGCCCACTGCCTCAGCCCGATCGAGTTCCTGGCCCGAGGGAGACACGATGGCACCGATCTCGGCCAGGAACCGGGCCGTCCGATCCGTGTTCGCTTCGACGTGTTCGAGCGCACCCCGCACGCCGCGGTCTTCCAGAGCCTCGCTGAGGGCTCGAGGCGCCTGAGCCAGCACCGATTGAGCAAGCATCCCGGTCGCCGTGATGGCGAATAGTGGCAATAGGAACCAACGCGTCATCGAGGTCTCTCCCGCTGTGGTCTTGAGCCGGCGTGGTCGTCTTGAGCCAGCGTTGTCGCTTAGAACCAAAACGCCCGTCGGATCTTCTCGCCGGTGGTCTCCGGGACCGGCTCCGACGCGGAGCATCCTCCTGCGTCCTGGTGATATTGATTGAAGATGTTCGCGGTACTCGGAATTTCAGTGGACTGGGTTTCGAGAATCTGCTCGACGCTCTCCGTGCCGAAGCTGATGAGCAGACGCTCCTCGCTCTCGATCACGTTGTTGAACACAGAAGGCATGTCGAATCCATCCCGGATGAATTTGAGCGTCCGGTCTCCCTCGGCGAAGTGACGCTCACCCCGGTCCGTGATCAAGAAGTCATCGCCCAAGGCGAAACCGATATTCGCAAAAAAGTGACCCCAGGTCGCGCCTTCGTGGTGCACGTGGACTATATCATGAATCCCCTCGTGCATATGGGCTCGCTCCACCGCCAGGATCAAGTCGGGGTTGGCCTTACACGCTGCGATGTCCTGCATGTAATGCATGGCGCTCAGGTCCAGTCGCTCGCCGTTCAGGAAAACTGCGAAATTCGCGTGGTAGTGAGGCCCCTCTGCTGAAGGGAGCGCCGGCAACGTCGGGAAGCGAGCCGCTCCCACTCCCACGACGCCCAGCACCATACCAACCACCATCTTGAGCACCCCCCGCCCGAAAAACCCACCCATCCTCATCCTCCTTCGGAAGATCCAGCCACTTCGAGCCGATCCTCGTTCGCGTCGTACTCTTACCAGAACCACCTCTCCAGCGGAGATGGTAACCCTACTGCTCAAAGCTAAGGTCGTCCTCTCCGAACCCGCCATCCGCAACTATCCCCCGCTACCCCCGGGAGCCGAGGCGAAGAGGCGCCAGAACCAGGGAGCCCGTCGCATGGCGATATCCAGCAGGAACCCGATCAGGGCGAGCCCGGCCAGAACCGGCCATAACGGTGTGGGGACGGAGGCGGATTCCCCATAGTCGGCGAAGATTTCGTCGTTGTCGGGAAGCAGCTTGCCACCCGTATTCTCACTGATCGTATTCAGCAACGCCGTGTTGGGCGGATAGAGTCGATACTCGTCGCTGTAGGGATAGTAGAGCGATTGGGCCTGATCTTCGAACCCATCGACCTCGAGGCTGAATCGGTAGGGAGATTCGGTGGAGGTCTGGAGGGCATACCGTCCCTGATAGGTGCCGGGTCCGACCTGATCCAAGTCGACCGTCACCGTCCCTCCGTCCGGTGCGACTACCTCCACTTGCGGCGCCAGGTCGGCCTGGAAGACCCCCTCTTCGGTCACGGCACTCACCGTCACCACAGCCTCATCGCCCACACGCTCGACCAGAAAATCGACTTCCTCTCCCTCGTCTCTCTTCATCGTCTCCCGGACAAGCTGAGACCAAAATTTTCCGTAGCCGTCCCACGTGAGCCACTCCGACGCCCAGCGGTTCTTCACGTCGGAGGTGAATGCGGCGGTTTTGCCGAGTCCATAGTGCCAACGAGCGAGGATCGGGGCCGAGGCCTCGGACGCCAGGAGCACTTCAGCATTCTCCTTCGCCTGAGTGTTCACGTAGCCTCGGAGGGGAGGTGCCGAGGCCAGGTCGATGCCCGTGAACGCCTCGACACGGCTCGCGATGGTGGCCTGTACGGTCTCCTCGATCAGGGTCTGTTGCGAGGCGATCTGGGTCTCCTGAATAAACACCTGGGGCACCCGGGCCGCATCGCGAATGAAGTAGCTCCGTCCGTTGCCCCACTCGGCGATGTTCGCGAGCAGCTCCTGATCGGCCTCCTCCCCGACCGCGACCGTGGACACGCTGATCTCCTCCTCGGACATTCGAGTCACCAACGCCTGATACTCGTCCGGATACGTCTTGCCGTCCGACAGCAGGATGATGTGTCTCACCTCCGCTTCGGTCGCCGCCAGCTCTTCATACGCCATCTCCAACGCCGGATAGATGTTGGTCTGGGCACTGGCGATGATGCGATTGATAAAGTCGTTCATCACCCCCTTGTCCCTGGCCGGCTGAAGCGGAACGGTGGAGTGGGGCGTGTCGTCGAAGGTGATCAAGCCGAACTCATGGGTCGGCTCGAGTAACTCGAGCGCGGCCTTGGCGGCCTCCTTGGACAGCTGGAGTTTGGGCCCGACCATGCTGTACGACTTGTCCATCACGATGACCAGAGCCAGATCCTTACGCTGTTCGTTGATCTCGAACCATATCGGAAGGGCTTCTTCGATGGCGGTCTCGGAATAACCGTCTTCACCGAAACTCGATTCGCCCCCAGCGAAGATGAAGCCACCACTCGAGTCCCGAACGTAGGAGAGCACGGCGCTCATCTGCACCCCAGTGAGACTCGTGCTGGGTACGTCGCTCAAGAGAAGCAGATCGTACGCCTCTAGTCCGCGGGCCGTGGAGGGGATCGTACTCGGCTGACCCAGCACCACATCCATGCCCTCTGCCACTAATGCGTCCCGAAGGTAGTGGGCACTGGCCGGACGCCCTTCCACGTAGAGAATCCTTGGACGTGACCCCACCCACACGGACCGCGCGAGAAGGTCGTTCTGCGGGACCGGATCGTTGTCCGTCTCGATACGTCCGGAAATCGTCACCCCACCCGCTGCGGGCAGCCTCACCTCGAAGGGGATGGTGTTGAGACCGGGCTCCAGATCCACCTGTCGGGAGTCGAGCCGTGTCCCATTGCCCAAGATCTCGACCGTGGCGGTGGTAGCGATACGGCTGAAGACTTGTACGGTCGTGGCTACAGGCTCCTCCTGGCGCATGCCCTGGGGCAGCTCGATGGCGTCGATAAAGCTGTCGCCCTCACCCCTGACGTTGGCCGGCAGGGTGAAAATACGAACCCCGGACTCCTGCGCACGGCCGACGATCCTGTTCACGTCCCCCGCGTTTTCATTCCCGTCGGTGATCAAGACGAGTCGCTTGAGATACCTCGAGTCGAAGCTCCTCAGAGCCTGGGCCACCGCCGTCTCGAGATCGGTGGCGCTCTGGTTGATGGAGCCGTTGGCCCCGTCACTCGAGACCCCCACGCCACGAATTCCCTCGAGACTGCCCACGTTCTGGGCGGATCCTCCGAAGGCGATGAAGCCGGCGTGGTCCGGCTCACCGGACGAGCTCGACGAGGCGATCCAGTCGATGGCCGTCTCCAGGAACACGGGGTCGATGCTGCTGGAGACGTCCAAAGCATAGACCACCGAGATCCACTTTCCGGCCCGGTGCCAGACCGGCCGCATCAGGGCCAGGCTCAAGAGCACGAGAACCGTGGTCCGCACGATCACGGCGGCGCGCAGATGTCGAGGGGACAGACCGATCGCGGTATGCCGCAGCATCCTCCACAGGAGGGGAATGACCAAGAGGATCAGGAGAGGCCAGAAGTGGCCGAACGTGACGGTCATACGGTCCACCGCCGGTGATAGGTGAACCACTCGGCAATGACGAGCAGCGTGGCCACCGTGAGGAGAACGACCCACAGCTCATTCCCCCCAGCCTCGCCGGCCAGACGAAGGGCCTCCGGCGGGGCGATGGCCCGGTCTTCGAGGCTGAGGGTCGAAGCGTTGATCGCAGTACGGTCTCGGTCCAAGATGCCCACGGCCACGCGCATGCGCCGCGTACCTGATGTGATCGTGTAGAGACCGGGCTCCGCGGCCACGAACACCGTGCGCCCCGACACCTGCGACGTCACCACCTCAGCGCCCTCCAGATCGGTGACCTCAGCGTCGGCCAGGGTCACTTCGATGCGGCCTGGACTCCGGGGCACCGCGCTCTGCTCATCCATCATCCAGCTCAGGACGTTGCTGAGGAAAATCGGAAACGCCGGCTGCAGCGGGAAGTTCGAATCCTCGAGCGCAAACGTGGCACGAATGACCTTTCGTGGAGATTCCGTGGCGATCATGAGCGGCAACTCCGTCGTGCCTATCACCACCTCCACGTCGCCGGACGCAACAGCGGCACCGCCCGCGTTACCTTCGACGTCCGCTGTCGCCACCTCACCGGGTCTGGCTCCGAGGCGCACCGCTCGATCGACACGCAGGTCCTCCAGCGATACGAATTGCATGAGAGGGTGGCCCGTATCCCATCCGGAGACCGTGGGTGACGAAAGCACGGCCACCGTAGTGGCCAGCCACGCAACGTTCGGTGGAAGGAACAGGAGTGCGGGTCCCGGCGGCGGCTCTTCCGGGGCCCATCGGTCGAAGATGTACAAATCGGCTCTGACGTCCTCGTCGAATTCCTGTGGCCTCAACTCCGTGACCCTGAGGCGCGGTTCTTCCGCCAGGGCGCTCTGCAGGAAGACACTTCCCGGACTGACCAACGCGATTCGCGTGCGACTCCGGACGGGCAAGAACGAGAACGCGATGTCGTCTGATGCGAACGCGTCCCCATCGGTGGTCACGGTTGCACGGACGGGACCTCGATCGAAGCCGGAGAGGTCGACGGTTCGTCCTCTCGTCTCGCCGGCCTCGAGTGTAAGGGTCTCCCGCAGCCCACCTTCACCCACGCCGGTGAGTCGGACCGAAACCTCTTTGGGCCCGAGTGAAGCATTGGTGATCTCGAAAAAAGCCTGATACTCGAGTGGAGCCGAGGGCACCGCTCCGACCTCGAACGCGGTGATGCCCACATTGTCTGCCGCATTGTAGACCGAAACCACCTCAGCCTCGGCCGGAGCGTTGTCGACCGAGACACCATCCGAGATGAAGTACAGCGGACCAGCGGTTTCAATCGGACCCGGGAACTGCGAAGAGGCACCCAGCGAGACGCTGAGGTCATCCAGGATGGCCAGAGCGGAGCGGCGATCGGCCGGATCCGCCGACGGGGCCTGGCCGGACGTGTCGAGGATCAGGAACTCACCATCGACACGCCCCTGTTCCAAGAGCCCCCTGGCCAAGGCCACGGCGTGCTCCCAGCGGGTGAAGCCGTCCGGTGTGCGAGCGGCCATGGTCGCGGAGTTGTCGACGACGATCGTCATACGGGGAAGGTCCCCCCCGGACCACGAGAACTCCGGGCGTCCCATGGCGGCGGCCACCGACAGGCCGATAGCCAAAGCGATGATCAGCGAAATCCACCAGCGCAGGCGATCGAGAAGGGTGCTGCGCCGCTTCTCCTTGAGCAGGCGGTTCCACAGGAGTCTGGAGGGGACCACGATCCGGCGCGGGGGCGGCTTCAACCAGTACAGCACGGCCACCATCACGGCCGTCCCGCCGAGGAGTAGCCCGACGAACAGTGGTCCTATGGAGAGGAACGTCACCCGAGGAACCTACCCTGCCTGAAGACCTGGAGGACCAGGTCCTCGAACGGCACCTCTGTGCTCGTCCGCACATAGCCCCAGCCGTTCTTCTTGCAGTAGGAGTCCACTTCCTCACAGTGCTCCTCGAACTTCTCCGCGTAGGCCTCGATGAGGCCGGGCGTGACCTTCACACGCTCGGTCGTGCCCAACTCGGAGTCCTCGAGAAGTACTTCGTCCGGGAGCTGCGGCCGAAGTTCGTCGGAACTGTACACATGAATCGCGAACAGATCCTGACGAAAGTAGCGAAGCAGGTCGAACGCCTTCTCGAAACCCGTCTCATCGAGAAAGTCCGACACCACCACCACCAGCCCCCGGCGGCGCCGGTGTGAGAAAAAACTCTTGAACGCCTTCTCGATGGATGTCGTGCCGGTCGGCGCCACGGATTCGAGAAATCGAAAAGCATGCCACACCTGGGTCTTACCCCGGCGGGACGACATCTCCTGGGAGATGCCATCCGCGTACCCTACCAGATTGACGCGGTCGTGGTTGAGCAACCCGATGTAACAAAGAGCGGCCGCGATCTTGCGCGCGTAGTCGTACTTCAGAGGCTCGCCATGGTCCATGGACCGGCTCGCGTCGAAGAATATGTAGATGGGAAGATCGGCTTCTTCCTCGAACATCCGCAGGAGAAGCTTGTCCATCCGGAGATACGTGCGCCAATCGACGTTCTTGGTGTCCTCACCGGATACGTACTGACGGTAGTCCGCGAACTCGATTCCCGAATCGGTCTTCTTCTTGGCCCGATGCTCCCCGTGAAGGTGCCCGGGAATCATGTGATTCGAGACGATGTTCAGGTACTCGAGCTTTTTCAGAAACTCTTCGTCGAAGAGGGTCCCGTTCTCAGCCATGACAAGGGTCCCATTCCCTGCCCCGACCCGTCACGGAAGCGCATGTGTAAAGCATCTTGGAGCCCCTACTACTCTGTCGACTCCGGAACGTCCTTCAGGATCGCGCTGATGATCATGTCCGTGTCGATGCGTTCGGCTTCTCCCTCGAAGTTCAACAACACCCGGTGGCGGAGGGCGGGCAGCGCCATGGCGCGAATGTCCTCACAGGACACGTGCACTCGGCCGTTCAACAGGGCGTTGACCTTGCCTCCGATGACCAACGTCTGAGTGCCTCGCGGGCTGGCCCCGAAGCGCACGTACTTCTCCGTCATGGGATGCGCATGAGGGGTGTCGGGATGTGTCGCCAGAGTCAAGCGAATAGCGTAGTCCTGCACCGGCCTCGCGATGGGCACGGAACGAGCGGTGTCCCGCATCTCCAAAATCTGCTCTTGGTCCAGAACGGTAGCCGCCGTCGGCTCCTCGCGACGGGTGGTCCGGTCCATGATCTCATGCATGTCGTCGGGCGGCGGATACATGATCCTGAGCTTATAGAAGAACCGGTCCAGCTGGGCCTCAGGCAGAGGGTATGTGCCCTCCATCTCCAGAGGATTCTGAGTAGCGAGCACGAAAAACGGAGGAGGGAGACGGTGGGTCGTGGTGCCCACCGTGACGCTGCGCTCCTGCATGGCCTCCAGCAGAGCCGACTGCGTCTTGGGCGTGGCACGGTTGATCTCGTCGGCCAGAAGGATGTTGGTGAAGATGGGCCCCTTCTGGAAAGCGAGGTGCTTCTCACCCGTGTCGCTCTCGTGGACCACATCGCTACCCACGATGTCTCCGGGCATGAGGTCCGGCGTAAACTGGATACGAGAGAAGACCAGATGAAGGACATCGGCCACCGTCGCGACGATCTTCGTCTTCCCGATCCCGGGGATACCCTCGAGCAACACGTGGCCCTTGGACAAGAGGCTGATGAGCGTACCATCGATGATCTCGTCGTTGCCGACGATCACCTTATGGATCTCTGCCTTCACCTCCAGGAACTGCTCGGTGAACTGGTCGATCTGACTGGCGATTTCGGTCGTCATTGGTTCCCACGGGGCCGTATGGCCAAGAAGTATTTCTTCACGAGGCTCCGATACCGCCACGGGATTCGATCGACGGACAACGCCGATCCTTCCGCGTAGCTAGAGGGGCCGCGCACGTCACGGTACTGAAGAGTCGAGGTTTCCTGTCGGCTCGCTTCCTTGAAGACATCGTCCGGGTCAGGCTCCGGCTCTGGCCCGGGCTCCGGCTCGTCGAGGAGTTCCAGGGAGAGCTGCACCTCCAGGGTCGTCGCCGCCCCGAATTCCTGTTCCCCACCCATCGACTCGCTGGTCGCGTGGCCTGGAGGTCCACTGGGGTCTTGAGCCTCACTACTACCGGCGGACTGTTTCACTTCGTCGGAGGGCATCGCCATACCGGCCTCAGCGGCGTCCTCACCTCCGGAGTCGCCTTGCTGCATACCGAACAGCTGCTCCATGCCCGACATCTGCTCAGTGGCCGACTCCCCCATGGCCTGCATCTGCTCCGACGCTTCGTTCCTTCCCTCCTGCGCCTGTTGGCGATCGGCCATTTCTTCCATCCGGTCGGCCGCCTCTTCCAGCGCCTGCTGAGCGTCTCCGGTCTCCTGGTTCTCCAGTGCGTCGGCCGCCTCCTGAAGGGACTCCAAGAGCTCTTCCAGCCCCGGGATATCGGACATGGCCGCCTCTCGGAGTTGGGCCATGAGCTCCGCGGTTTCCTCTTCTGACAGATTCGACAGGTTTTCCGAGAGCTCTCGCATGAGCTCGGAGGCCAGTTCGAGGTCCTCGTTCTGTAGGGCTTCGGCCAGATTGCCCAGTTCTTCCGAGTCCTGGAACCCCTGTGCAAGGTCGGCCAACGCCTCTTCCAGGGCGTTCATCTCGAGGTTGCCTTCTTCGAGCATGTTCTGCGCCTCGCGCAGGTCACGAAGCAGCTCCTCCATGCTCAACTGGTCGGCCTCGAGCTCCCGCAGGGTCTCCTCGAGCTGAGCCAGCACCTCGGAGTCGTCACCCTCCTCGGTGGCCTCCACCAGGTCCCGAATGTCCTCGAGCTGTTGTGCGCGGGCCTGGGCGATGGCCGTCGAATCCGCCGTCGTGGCGAAGGTGAGCAACGGTCCTTCGAGGGGGATCAGAGCGAGAATCTGGAGAACCACGAACAGGCCCAACGCGGTGGTGAACCGCTTCGGTATGGTGGTCGGCACGAGTCTCCGAGCGTCGAGACGCCGCGCCGTATCCGCGGCCCGGTTCAGCTGAAGATCGATCCAGGGCGAGTCACCGCTCCGCCCCATGAACCAGTAGGCCGTCTTGAGCTCGTCGTGGAGGTCACCCCGGGCGTCGGCTACGGCCGCCGCTTGGGCGAGGCGGCTACCCTCCCGTTGCGACCAGGCGAGAAAAGCCGCAAACAGAGCGGCCGACGCGCCCACCACCCACGGCCCCGGAGGCGGCACCACCGGGAGCAGCATCTGCCCGACCTGGAACAGGAGCAACAGCCCCAGTACGACGCACACCGCGATCGACAGGTGGTCCAAGGCTCCATTGAACCGGACCCGACGGTCGATGCGTTTGAGCGTGCCGGTAAGGGTCGAGCGCTCTTGCCCCCGCCCGCTTGAGGCCATCAGTCAGGCGCTCCCGTCATAGACTGGAATCGTCCGACGTGGCGGTCTGCCGCCTCTTCCACAGCCTCTCCGCCCATCCCTCTTCGGCCATCAGTCGCTCGATATCTTCGATTTCGGCCGGCACGAACCCGGAGAGGTTCTCATAGCCGGTCTCGGTAATCAGGATCGCATCTTCGAGTCGAATGTAGACCTTGTCCTCCGGGAGACGAAGGGCAGGCTCGATTGTGAACACCATGCCCGGCTGCATCACCTCGTAGGGAGCCCGCACGTCGTGCACCTCCATGCCCACCATATGGCCCAGGCCCCGACCAGGTCCTCGATACCGATCGATGAACGACACCGCCGCGTCCCTGATCTTGGGGTTCGCGAATTCGAAGTCGTCGAAGATCGTCTCCATCTTGGCCAATGCTCGCGCGCGGATGATGGTTGGTGTCTCGTACGGCTTGATCGACGTCATCAGCGCCTGATAGAGGCGCAGATAGATGTCGTACATCTCGCGCTGGTCGGCGTCGAACTTTCCATTGGCCGGAAACATGCGGGTCACGTCAGACGTGTAGTACTTGTAGTCCGGAGCCCAATCCCACAGGACCATATCTCCGTCCACGAGGCGACTTTGCGAGGCGTGGTAGTGCGGGTAGCTGGCGTTATCCCCGGAGGCGATGAGCGAGAAATAACCGTAGCCTTGAGAGTTGTGCCGCTTGAATACGTAATCGCCGACGGCCTCGAGCTCGTATTCGTACATGCCCACCGTGGCGGACCGAATCCCCTCGATCATGGCCTCGCCAGAGATGCGGCTGGCCCGCCGGATCAGTTCAATCTCCCGAGGGCTCTTGATGAGTCTCATGGCGTCGAGGATGGGATCCAAGTCCATGATCTCCACACTAGGCGCCACTACTCCGAGTCGCTCGATGAACGCGGCCTCACGAGAGAGGCGACCATCCCAAGGATCCGCCGTGGAAGCCGCCGCGTGGCTGTTGCTGTAGCCTGGCGTGGAGGCGTGAAGGGCCTCGGCGCGGAACGGCGTATAGAGCGCAAGCCCTTCCTCCAACAGTTGCTCCAGGTCCGACCCGAACAGATCGCGATCCACAACCCTGTCGATGCCCGTCAGTCGCATCGCCTCGTCCCCCGGGACGAGAACCGGCCCCTCGGAGCGCTCCGCTCGCTCGTTCCGGGCCTGCAAATAGAGGGTCGACGTCCCGCTGCGGCCGTCCAGGAGCAGGAGCGCTCTGGGGACTTCCACACCGGTCAGGTAGAAGAACTGTGCGTTCTGACGGAACTTGATGTACCCGGCGTATTCCGTAGCACCCTGCATCACGACAACGGCATCACCGACCTGATCCAGAACCTGCGCCCGGCGGCTAGCGAACTCTTCCGGGGGGAAGGCATCCGTAAAGAGCGGACCCTGAGCCTGCAGGGGACCGGCAACGAAAAAGAGGAGTAACGCCCCGAGATGGATTCGCGCTCTCATGATGACCTCTCTGTCAGTCCAGCTTATAAGGGAACGGCCCAAGGTGTACGGGCCGGGCGGGACGTGCAAGCGACCTCTCAACGACGTTTCGCCAAGAAGGCCTGCAGGCTGCTCTCCTTCCTGGCGAGCGCCTCTACATCATCGATCTCGATGGGGATCCATTCACTGATCCAATCGTGGCCGTCTTCGGTAACGATGACGTCGTCCTCGAACGCGATACGGGGTCCATCCGGCGGGGCTACGCCCTGCTCGATGGAGAGAGCCATCCCTGCCTGAAGGGGTGCTTCATAGTCACCCTCGTCGTGGACCTCCATCCCGATGAAGTGACCGATGCCGTACCCGTAGTACTGATCGTACCCGCCAGCATCGCGAAGCATTCGGACCGCCAGGTCGTGCAATTCCCGCCACGTCACACCGGGCCGAATCCGGGAAATGACGGTCTTCTGCACGTCGAGAGCGATCTCGTACAACCGGCGTTGCTTGTCGTCCAAGCTCCCGTCGATGGGGATGTTTCGCTGTAGGTCGGCGGAGTAGTGATTGAATTCCGCTCCGGTGTCGGTATGGACGATGTCGTCACTCTGAAAAACGTCGCCTCCGGAGCGTGGCACGTATTGAATGAACCCCTCGGGGATGCGAGGACCCGACCTCTCACGGCCGTTGATCGGGCTCCGTGCTACCGACGTCGGGAATCCGAGATCCGCCCCCCGGTATCGGTAGACGAAGTCCATGACCTCCATCACCTCCCTCTCCGTCATCCCCACTTCCGCGCCGCTCAACGCCTCGATGATTCCCTCACCGGTGATGTCAACGGCTCGACGTATGTTGGCGAGACCATACCCGTCGTGGAGCATCCGCACGGGATCGAGGAGATCCGATGCGTCCAACAGCTCCATTTCAGGCGAGAACTGTTCGAAGCGCTTGAAGAGCTCGAGGCGCGGGGGCTCCGGCATGCCGAGGCGGAAAAATCGCGGATAGTTCAGATAAAGCGTCTTGTGGTCGCGTCCCCACGCCTTGGAGAGCGCGGCCGCGAAGGGCCACCTGCGGAGCTGAGTGATACGCCAATCACGGTAGTCCGTCATGGCCACGGACAGTTCCTCTTCGAGCTCGCCATAGGGTCTGACGTCTTCGATCCCCGTGACCTGCCGGACAAAGTCGGGATCCGCAGAGGTGAACAGCACCACCCAGTCTTTGTCGGGCGTCGGCACCAGGAGAAGAGCGGAGCCTACGCTCTGGAGTCCCTCGAGCCCCGTGAGGAAGATGAAGTCGTGGTTGTCGCTGTGAGGCACTTGGAACTCCAGCCGGCGCGGCTGCACCCACTCCACCGAGTGGACCAGCATGGCGCCGTCGGGAATAGACTGCAGCACCCGCTGACGCCGCTTGGCGAAGGTCGCTCGCAGCATGTCCGGATCCGGGTTGTCCAGATCGAAACGCTCGGCCAGAGCCGCTTCTTCCGAGTAGTCATAGTCAAAGGCTCGCTCCTGCGCCCGGAGGTCCTCCGTCTCGAAACCCAGACCTGAACAGACCATCATCGTTAAGAATACGGTGAGTGTCCTCGCACCTGTGACGTGGCTCATACTCGATCTTTCCTCGGAGTTTGTGGGCGAGCCGGAGAGTACCGGCCACTAATAATTCCACCACGGTGTATCCAACAAGGCGGGTTGGTTCTGCATCACGTGCTGTGCCATTTCCTTCAATCGCACATCCATCGACACGGGCCCTGAATAACAGTGCCCTTCTCCTCGACCATACGAGAAGTAACCCGGATAGTGCGGATTCTCGGTGGTCTTCATCCAGGCCTCCATCTCCAGCACGGCGTTGTTGAGATAGAAGTTGTCCATGTCACCGGTATAGATGCGCACCTTGCCCACGAGCTTGGGACCCAGCCAGCTCCAGTTCGTCTTCATGTAGTGGAGCAGGTCGTAGTTCTCGCGCCAATACTCGACAACCTCCGGGTGAATCACGCCCGAACGCTTGTCGTAGAGCGGAGCGAAGAATCCGTCTTCGCCCACGGGGCCGTATACGGCTGCCCAGATGTCGAGCTGTTGCCCCGACCGTCCACGTGTGCCACTCACCAACTCGAATCGGTTTCGTTGGGCAGACGTAAGGCGCACGTCACCGTTCACTTCCCGGGTATTGATCGTGGGCACATTGAACCAGCCCCGATTCTTGTAGAAGGCGTTCTCATCTTCATAGACGTTCACACCTTCGACATTCGTGAACGTGACCGGATCCGGACAGTAGGACCAAGTCCCACCGAAGAAGTCCGGGTGGTAGATCTGGAGAGCCAGCGATTCCCATCCCCCGGTCGAGCCGCCGTCGAGCAAGCGGGCCCAAGGTTGTTTGATGATTCGGTAGCGTCGCTCGATCTCCGGTATGAGCTCTTGCAGAATGGCATCGCCGTAAGGGCCGACGTTGGCCGAATTCACAGCGTAGGAATCATCGAAGTACGGGGTCGGGTGCTGGAAGGTGACGACGAGCATTCGCGGGAAATCGTCCTCGACCCACTCTTCCCGGACCTGACCACGGAGGGGCTCGGCCAACGAGAAATGGCCCTGCCGGTACAGAACGGGATATTCGATGGTCTCGTCGTGATAATCCCGTGGGAGAAGAACCGTTGCACCCAGGTAGATGGGTCGACCCCAGAACGCGGTGAGCGTGGGACTCTCGAAGCGAAAGCGCTCGACCCACTCGGTGTTCTCGGGAATATCCACCGGAGGAATCACGTTGTCGGCCACGAGGCGGACGGAGTATCCCTCTGAAGCATCCAGCCGTATCCGTTGTACGTCGCTGTAGAGATTTCCGGGAGAGACGTTGAAGTGCTGACCCTCCCACTGGTCATCGTGCATCCAGATCTTGAAGCCGTCGGATCGGGGAAACTCGGAGTAGACGTTCACGAAGGCTTGCACGTAATACTCGCCGTCCGGAAGGTCTGCGAGCTTCTCCACCGGCCATCCCAGATCGGTACCGTCGATGACGGTCGTCTGGCCTGCGCGCAGCCCCTCGATATCGCGCCCGAAGAACGGCTCGCCCGTCCGACCAATCTGAAGCCGGGGCTCCCGCGAGTCGGTCCTGGCGATCATGACGTACACCCGCCCGGTGAGTGGCTCAGGCCGGACCGCTTCGGGCACTACGATCTCGAAACGCGTCTCGGACGGGTTTTGCGCGGCGGCCGGCTCGGCCATACCCGCCCACGAAGACACCAGCGTCCAGATGACCGCGAATCGGATGTGGGTAACTATTCGTATCACGAATCCCCCTCTGTGAGCGGGTGGTAATCAGCTCTCGTCTTGCAACTCGACGGCCGGGTGGAGTCCTGACGCGTCCGGCGGGAGGGTCTGGTCTCGAACGATGCTTCTCTTCTTACCGAATCTGCTCGGGCCTCACGGGACCGTCGTCCCAGTACTGAGCACTCGAAACGTTCGGCATTCCCCAGTTGTTACCATTCCATCCCTGGAAACCCTCCAGGCGGAACGCCCAGAAGCCGGAATTCTCATCACTCACCACGATGAGGCCGTCTTCGTTTCGGATATCCACGCCCCAAGCGCCGTTGTAGATGTTGCCCGTGGTGGCTTGCGACGGGTTTCGTCCGAGCGGGTCATGAAGCATCGGGTTCTGCCTGGTGTGGTAATACCCGACGGTGAACGGCCGCGTCGGGTCGGCCATGTTCACGATCTGGAGTCCGTCGTCCTGGGCCGAGATGAACACATCAGGCCAACGAATTTCGTGGTTGTGAGTGGCGCCACCAAACTTCGGGATCCAAGCGCCGATGCCCGAACCACGGACGATATTGGGCGTCTGGCCTTCGGATCCCGGAGGCCGGAGGTCGAAAAAGCGGACGGGCGAATGCTGATACGTGGGCTCGGGCATGCCGAGCGCGTACCGACCGTCCGGGGTGGGAGTGAAGGTGTGCCCGTTCTCGACGCCCGGAATTCCGGTCACGGATGTGAGCAGTCTCGGGTTCTCCACGTCGGTCATGTCGAAGACGTGGAAGCCGCCCGTTCCGGCGCCGTAGAATCGATCCTGAGCGGCCCCCGGCAGGTAACCGATGTACATGTCGTGCCACTGACGACTGCGCGCCGCCGAAGGGTCGGGAACGGCGATCTCGGAGACCGGATCGGTAACCCCCCCGGCCACCTGAGCGATGTCATAGATGAAGGCGTCTTCCGACTGGGTCGTGGCGAGGAGCAGAGAGCGACCGTTCGAGTGCCGATAGGCGAATACGTTGTGAAAACCACCGGGCATGTCGGGCAGCCGCAACTCGGCGACCTTGCGAACCGTCGACCCGTCGGGCAAGTCGGTGACGTCGAAGAGGATCGCGCCCAGGTCGGCATCGGGGCCTCCCTGTCCGAATTGACACGACAGAATCACGTAGTAGCGGCTGTCGGCCTTTGCGTACTTGATGTCGACACAGCCCGCACCGAGGTGCAGGTCCGGGTCATCGATCGTCCACCGGTACAGCACGCGGGGCTTCTCCGGATCCTCGATACTGATGGCATAGAAGCCCGACGCTCCGTAGCGCTGCGCGATGTACACGAACGGCCGCGCCATGTCCTGCTCGATCTCGATGTCGGTGTGGCTGAAGGGCACGCCCGGCAGGGGAAGGTGCGAGACCACGTCGATGTTGGGGGTCCCGGGCTGGCCGATAGCGTAACCGGTGACGGGCTGGACGCAGGTCGGGTCGCCGAAACAGGTCACCTGGGCTCGAACGGGGACGGCGGTAAGGACGAGGGCCGGCAGGACGATCGCCGCCAAACACAAGATCAAGACGGCGCAAGGGTCGGCCGTCACGCCGGCTGGAGGCCCGGGCGACTTACAGGTCGCCGAAAAGTCCGGTCGTTGGGCAGAGCGCATGGCCGTGCCTTGGTCAGACGTGATCACATGGCGGGGAGGTCGGGGTGAATCTATGACCGTTGGTTCGGAAGGACGAGGGCTCCAGTCTGGACCGTCGGCAAGGCGCGCAGCACATCGAGAAATTCGTGCCTCACCAGCATTGGAACGGATGATACTCGATCTCCCGATCCTGCTTCAGTAACTCCTCGGTCGCGGCCAACTCCGGACGGTCCTGTGGCACGCCGTTTTCCGCTTGCCCGTCTGGGTAGACGGTGATGGTCGTAGTCTTGGAGAAAATCTTCTTCGCCTTCACTCGCACCATTTGAAGGCCGCCATCTACGACGAGTGAGCGGTAGTACACCAGGCTCCCCTCACCGATCACCCTGAACAGCGCACCCAGCACACCGGACAACGGCCGACCGGACGTACCGTCGATCTGGTCGAACATGACCAGGTCCCCGAAGACCAACAGCCGGTACGTAATCTCTTGGCGGTTCGTAACGCGGAGCTTGGGCACCGAGGCCGTATCGACAAAGCTGAACTTGTCGACTCCGTCCGGCCGGTCCGGCCATGAGCTGCGAACGTTGATCGCGAGGGTCGGTTGAGGGCCCTGCTTTACAGAGTCGACGATGCCGTCGGGTCGATACTCGAGCTGCGTGCCCTGATTCAGGTGGAGCGCCCATTGCAGGTGCTGAGGGGCCTTGGCCGGATCCTCCACCCCGGCCATCGAAACGAACTCCCAAAAGAGGTACTCGGGGGCAATGTACAACACGCCGCCTGACGGCTCGCGCTCCATAGCGCGCCGAACCAATTGTAGGTAGAGCGCAGACTGGAATCGTGTCCAGTTCGGTATCGCCAGCAGGTTGTACTCGCCGTGGGAAAACGCGGCCGTGCGCATGTCGGCTGCGAGTTCGGCGCGGGGGATCGTATCGACGGAGCAAGCCGGTACCTGGGCCCGGGCAGCTTGGGTCATCACAAGCAGCGCCAAAGAGAGCGACCCAAGAGCGGTCAGAGCGGGCCTACAGCGCTTCGACATGACAGGGCTCCAGCACGAGACGGGGCGGAGACCCATGTTCGCCCTTGCCGGACATGGGCGCCAGGGCGCCCGCGCCTTGACCGCGGTTGTGGAGTCCTCAATGACGTCCCACCTTTCGCGCCTAACCTGCGTCACGGAGCATCATCCGATGACTCAAACGTCTATGCTACGCCTCAAGCTCATCGCGGTGGCCCGTTTCAGTGCATTCGGGATCGTGGTGGGCACGGCCATCGGCTACGTCAACTTCCTCATCATCGGTGCACAGCCCCAGACGACTATAGGGTGGGGTGTCATTTCCGGCTTGATGATCGGAGCCGCTGTGGGCGGTATGGAAGTCTTCCTCTTCTTCGGAAGGATGCGCCAGGCACCCTTCCTTGGCCTGTTGGCCGCCAGGATGCTCGCGTATACCGCCACATTCGTAGTCGGGCTCACGGCGGCGAATGCCGCCCGTCTTGCTGAAGCTCGAGCCTTTTCTTGGGGCCAGGCGGCTCGATTCTACCTTCTGGAGGAGGGGGTGTTCGTACGAGACTTCTTCCACGTCACGATCGCCTCGTTCGTGTTCGTGTGGATTCTTCAGGCCAGTCAGCTGCAACGTGGCCGTGACGTGTTCAACTTCATTATCGGCCGCTACCATCGCCCCCAGGAGATGGAACGTGTGTTCCTCTTCGTGGATCTGACCTCGTCCACGACCATCGCCGAAGAGCTGGGTCATCTCACCTACAGTTCGTTCCTACAGGACTTTTTTTTCGACGTCAACATGGCCGCCCTTCCCTGGAGAGGAGAGATCTACCAATACGTGGGTGACGAGGTCGTCGTCTCCTGGCCCATGAACACCGGGACCGATCAGGCACGCTGCGTCCAGTGTTTTTTCGCCATGCTGGACACAGTCGAGGCAAGACGGGACGAGTACGTCGAGCGGTACGGAGTCTACCCCAGGTTCAGGGGTGGTATGCACGGCGGAACGGTGGTCGTGACGTGGGTGGGAGAGATCAAGAAGGAGATCGTCTACCACGGCGACGTTGTGAACACAGCCGCCCGGATCCAGGGCGAATCCAAGAGCGGCCCCTTTTCCTGTCTCGCCTCTGGCGAGCTACTGAACCAGATCACGCTCCCAAATGGCATAACTGCCACACCGGTGGGAGAAGTGCCCTTGCGTGGGAAGGAGTTCGCCCTGCCGCTCTTCGGGCTCGAGCGTACCTGAACCGGCACGCAGGTCAGTGTACCGAGAGGAAGTCGAGCACGATCTCCAGAGACTCCTCCGGGAGCTCCTCGGGGACCAGGTGTCCACACTCCTCCAGCACCTCGAGCCGCGCCCGGGGAAGCACGTCCAGAAGCTTCTCGCCTACCGAGAGCGGCACGACTCGGTCGTGTCTTCCCCACAAGAGCAGAGTGGGTACGTCGATCTCCGGGTACCGAGCCGTCATCTCAGCCAAGTTCTCCGGCAAGATTTGGAGGGCCGTATGGATGATCGCCAGGCGGTGATGTTTGCTCCGGAGCTGCGCAGCGTATCCTTCCACCTGCGCTGCAGTCACTGTGGTCCGGTCGTAGACGATGGCACGCAGTACCAAGCGGACCAGGGGCGCCTTGGGGATCAACGCGAGTATCCACCGCGTCACACGGCGCCGTTGAGCCAGCGTGATGAACCCGGGAATAGGCTGTGGGTAGGCCGCGCTGGACACCAGGATCAGGCGCTCCAACCGTCCCTCGGCAAGCAGGCGAAGGGCCACGAGCAAGGCGATTCCTCCCCCCATCGAGTGACCGACAAGCGTAAGATCGCGCAGATCTTCCTGAACGATCAGTCGGTGAACGGCCTCGGCATGATCGTGCGGAGAGTAGCGGTCGTCCGAGGGAACCGGCGACGACCCATGGCCTTTCAGATCGACGGCCCAGACCCGATGACGTTCGGCCAGTCCCGAGACCCACAATCGGAACTCGAAGACACTGGCCGCGAACCCGTGTATGAGCAGGATCGGGCTCCCTGACTGTCCGTGCCGATCCACGTGCAGGAGTGGGGAATCCCCGTGGGATTCCCGGCGGGATTCCCGGCGGGCGTTCCCGTCGGAATGTGGTTGGGATGTCACCGGACGGATCGGGTTTCTGAGTTTGGCTCGGCCTCGACCGGGCCCAGTAGGGCGGAACCTGCGACGATCGAATTATGAGGAGGAGCCTGCACGTTGGCCAGGCCCCCTACCCCCCCACCGCCCGCCCCCGCATCTTGCTCCCCATGCGTGCTCGAGCCGCCCACACCGCCCCCCTGCTCCTTCCCTTCCTTCTCCTAACCACACCCCCAACCCTCCGCGCCCAGCTCAACCAGCAGGTTCTGCGCGCCTACTTGTGGCCCGAGACCAACGCGCAGTTCGAGCAAGCCGAGGCTACCCTCCGCGCCGCGCCGTGGGCGACCACCGCCACCCGCGCCGACCTACACGACCTCGAAGAGATCTTGCGGGCAGGACCACCCCTCGCCCTGACCCCAACCCCCACCCTGGGCGACTCCCTAAACGAGCTCGCCGTCCCAACCCCTGGCGGCCGGACCGTGCCCCTCTTGGTCCGCCTCCCAACCTACTACACGCCCGACCGCCAATGGCCGCTCATGTTCGCCATGCACGGCGGCCCGCCCGGCACCGCCCAAGGCGCCTTCCGGCAGCGCGCTGAACATGATCCAGGTCTGCACGGCGGCCCGCCCGGCACCGCCCAAGGCGCCTTCCGTAGCGCGCTGAACATGATCCAGGTCTGGGCCGAGCCGGCCGAGACCGCCGGCTGGATCATCGCCTCCCCCGCCATGATCGACGTCGTGGCACGGGACGGACGCACGCAGGATCGGCTCCCCTACGAGATTTTCCAGCCTGAGGAGGCCCGCGCAGTTATCGACGCAGTGCGGGCCCGCTTCAGCGTCAACCCTGATCGGATCGTCTCTACCGGGATCTCGCTCGGATCGAATTTCTCGATCGCATACGCCGCCGCGCACCCGGACTGGTTCTCCGCGATCGTCCCGGTCTCGACGGAGGGCGAGTCCCGTGAGCACCTGCTGCGCAACCTGGCGCCGGTGCCGGTCTATGTCCTCGAGGGTTCGCAGGATCCCAACATCCGGGGCGTGGGCGGCCCCCGTGCCTTGAACGACATCCTGACGGACCTGGCAAACGACCTGGTGTATCGTAAGTTCGGCGACCGGGCCCACGAAGGGTTCGCGGAGCACTATCCCGACGTGCTCCGCTGGCTGGACAGCCGCCCTCGCTCCCGGGACCCGAAGAACGTGCTGCGGGTCCCGCATGCCGGGATTTCCGGCACGAGTCGGCGGGTACACTGGGTCGAGTCCCGGCACCGGCAGGGGGTCGTCCACGCCCGTGTCACGGACCCGACCGAGATCCGGATCACAGCCCGTTGGACCGGTTCCGTCCGGCTCCACCTCAACGACCGGCTGGTCGATCTGGACCGCTCCGTCACGGTCTTCATGAACGGGGAGAGAGTCTTCGAGGGCACGATCGAGCGCTCAATCCTCACGGCGCTCGAAGGAGTGCGGGAGCTGGGGGACGAACGCCGGGTCTATCCCGTGCGGCTGGACGTGGATGTGCCGAGAACGCCTGCCTCGATCGAGGCAGGGAGCGCGCTCTGGACGGTGCTGGAGCCTGAGCACGCCGAGGGCGTCCTCTCCTTCTGGGAGATGTACGCCGTGCGAGCTCTCGAAGAACGGTTCGAGAGCGTAGGGTTCAGCGGTGAGGACGTGGCATGACCGAGAGGAGTCGAGCCTGTCGCGCCCGAACAGGTCGCGATCCGGGTCACCGAAGTGGACGGCAGGAGTGCCGCCGCCCTGGCTGGCCTACGTTCGGGTGACGTGCTCCTCACCTTTGGGGGCGAACCCTTCTTCAGCGGCCGAGGAGGCCTGGCGGGCCTACACCACTGGCTCGTACGCGAGCTGAGAACGCACGCCAAGGAGTACGAGATGCTCGTATGGCGCGAGGGTCGTCTCCTGACGCTTGGTACCGAATTCGCACTGGGACCTTACCGTCCGCCCCGCTGACGCCACTCCCTCCGGATAGGTATACGTAGGTTTGAATCGTGAACATACGTATGAATGTCGAGTGCCCTTCCAGGGGGAATGGCCTGATATCGACTCGTGCTCCAGTGGGCCCAGCAGGACTTGAACCTGCGACCGTCGGATTATGAGTCCGCTGCTCTAACCAACTGAGCTATGGGCCCGTTTTCAGCACCAAGATAATCTCAAGCCGGCGATCCATCCAACCGACCGTGAAAGATCGTCTACTTCGCACTAGACTACCCGTTAGGAACAGATATGAGTCGAACTGGCCATACCCCGCCGGGCCAGACTGCCGGAGAGACCAAGGGTGCCCGACACCAACAGAGAACGGATGGCCATGGTCGAGAGCCAGCTGAAGGCTCGTGGCATCGCCGACGCGCGCGTCCTCGAAGCGATGGCCTGGGTACCACGAGAGGACTTCCTCCCCGCGGGCCGTCGGTCCTGGGCGTACAACGATCGGGCCGTTCCGCTGGGGCTCGGTCAGACGGTCAGCCAACCGTACGTGGTGGCGGCGATGACAGAAGCGCTACTGCTCGGCCCGGGAGACCGGGTTCTCGAGGTGGGTACGGGAAGCGGATACCAGACGGTTGTGCTCAGCGCTATCGCCTCGGAGGTGTTCTCGATGGAGCGCCTCCCCGATCTTCAGTCCGCCGCAGAGGAGCGACTGGCGGCCCTCGACATCTCCAACGTGCGGTTTCGAGTCGGTGACGGGTCCCTCGGATGGCCGGACAAAGCCCCGTTCGATGCCGTCATCGTCACGGCAGGCGCGCCAGGTGTCCCGCCGGCACTCAAGAGCCAACTGAGCGAAGACCGGAACCTGTCAACGACAATGGGACACTCTACGGGATTAATTAGAGAGCAATGTCCTGTGTGGTGAGGGAAGGGATGGGAGGATTGATGAAGACGGCCTCCGGGAGCGGTTTGGGATTCGGCACACCTCTGACGAAGCGTTCGGGATGAGCGGCCCATGCTTCGCGGAGCACGGATTTCCTGCCGGCAATGACCTGATCGGCGTTCCCGAAGTGGACCTGCTCGGGGGTTAGCATCGAGATGCCGCCATGGCGGTGCTCGGCATTGTACCAGCGGAAGAACGATCGACAGAACGTCTTGGCTTGGCCCTGATCCCCGAACCGTCCGGGAAACGAGGGATGGTACTTCAAGGTTTTGAACTGAGCCTCGGAAAACGGGTTGTCATCCGACACCTGAGGCCGGCTCAACGAGCGGGTCACGCCGAGGTCAGCGAGAAGTTGAGCGGTGCATTGGCTCGTCATTGGAGCTCCCCGATCCGAGTGCAGGGTCAGGACCCGGGGCTGGACGCCATGCTTCAGGCAGCTCTGCTGGATCAACCGGCCGGCCAGGGCCGAGTTCTCCCGGTCCGCCACCATCCAGCCCACGACGTAGCGGCTGTAGATGTCCATGATGACGTAGAGGTAGTAATAGCTCCACTTCTTCGGCCCGAGCAGCCGCGTGATATCCCAGGACCACACCTGGTTCGGCGCCGTGGCCATCAACTCGGGCTTCTTGTACTCGGGATGGGTGCGCTGCGCCCGGCGTTCCTGAACCGGCACCTCGGAGGCCAGAACACGATACATCGTGCGTTCGCTGCACAGGTAGACCTCTTCGTCGAGCAGCGTGGCCACCACCTCGGCGGGTGAGCGGTCCACGAACCGCTCCGAACACAGCGTGTCGAAGACCTCGCCTCGTTCCGTCTCGCTCAATGCCCGGGCGGGCGTCGGGCGGGGCTGCTGTTGCCCGGTTGATGGGCCTCGACGACGGTACAACGTCGATCGGGAGACCTCGAGGGCCGCGCACGCCGGTTTTACACCGACGTGCTTAGCCAGCTCATCGGCCGCCTTCAAGAGTTTGTCCCGTCGTCGAGGCTTATCCCCAGCAGCCCCGCAACTTTTCCCTGCACGTCGATGATCAGGTGTGCCTTCCTGAGCTCATTCTCGAGCCGTGCGTTTCGCCGCTCCAGCTTGCGTACCTTCTCATCCAGCGGATTTCGCTCCGGCTTGCGGCCGCGTTTCTTCGACAGGGCCTTCAGCGACCCGCTATGCGCCGCCTTGCGCCACGTCGTCAGGTGCGACGAGTACAGGCCCTCTCGCCGCAGGACTTGACCCACCTCGCCGGGCTCGGTGCACCGGTCCGCTTCTTCGACGATCCGCAGCTTGTACGACGGACTGAACCGCCGCCGTAGCGGCCTATCTACTACCTCCGGGTCCGCAGGAGCTGCCGCGCTTCGCTTGGCCTCCCCGGTTCCAGGGGCACTACCATTCTCTGCCATTCTCTCTCGCAGTCCCAACATGTTCGTTTTCTCTGCCTTCGCCCTACTCTAATTCTTTGCGTGCTCCGTGTCTCACGTACGTTGGCAGAGAGGGGACGGGGGTCGGCTCGTGATACCGGTCGGGCCGTGACACCAGCAGTCTTTGATCCGCTACACGCGAACGGGGAACGAGTACGTCACGGAGCAGCTCTTGAACTGCGCATTCGTGCCCTTGCTGGGGTCCGAGGGCTGGCCGAGCGAATCGGAGGCCGACCTGTAACACCCCGGTTGTTCGACTGGCCGCCCTACTCCGGTAGGCACGCTACCGCTTGATCCGCTCGCCCTTGTCCTCGTAACGGAAAATCCACGCGGCCATACGTCCGGGACGGATCCGGCCTTCGGCGTCTCCGAACTCCTGATCTCCCTGAGACCCCTCCAGCACCCCCGGACGGTTCCGAATCTCCACGGCGACCCCGGTGATGCGGTCCTTCCACAGGCGCCAGTTGTTCGACCGAAGATCGACCCATCCGGCGTTGACGATCTTGTCGTCGGTGGGACTCAAGTGAGGCTCCGGCTGCACCTTGACGTCGGCTCCTCGCAGCACGGTCTCTCCATCGGGGAGCAGAAGTGGGAGGCCGATGGTAAGGATCCGTTGGCGCAGCTCGGCGTCTTCCTCGATGAGCTCGCGACTCCGCCGAGCGGCGTCTTCAGGATCCAATCCGGCCGCCGTCTCCATGACGGCATAGAGCCTTTTGAGAATCGCCGCTTCGAACAGAAGCTTCGATAGCCGGGGCGGCCCCAACATCTCGTACGCCACCGACTCGATGCCGTGCTGGGCCTCGAGTCGCTCCATCGCTCCCAGGGCTTCGCTGCGCAGAACTCCGGCGCGATACGTCGGTCCCATGGTAGCCGCGTCCAGGGCGGATACCACATCGCGACCCGTGGGATGACCCTGAATCTCTCGGAGCACGTTCTCGGCGATTTCTTCGGGCGTCACGAATTCCATGAGGCCGAGGGACGTCAGAGCCTCGAACTCCGGGAGTGAAAAGAGCCCGTTCTCGCCGGCATCGAGGTAGACCCCCTCCAGGGGCTCATCCAACGTCTTGAATGCTCTCGCTCCATCAGCAAACGCCTCGGCCACCGGAACGGGTCCGGTCGAGTCCGAGAGCTGCAATGGAGCACCGCCCCTCATGATGGGCCCGAAGCCGATCGACCTCCAGGAAACGGCCGCCGTGGGCTTGACCTCTTTCACGGCGGGTGCACCGGGTGTGCGGGCCATGAGGTAGAGGAGGAGCGTGTGTGCACCCGCCAATCCGGACTTGGCCAGCAGTACCCGAGAGGGTCGTTCCTCGGAGTGGGTGAACGGGATGTTCAGGCCCATGCCCCCGGTGCCGACGGTCCCGATCTTGACGTAGATACCCGTCCCGGCCTGGCGCATACCCTCGAGCGCGATCTGCACGTGCCTGATGAGCTGCGGAAGATAGAGAGTCGAGAGGTGCCGCTCTACGGCCTCGCGGTCCAAAACACCGTCTTGCGCTTTGGCACGGAGTTCGGCGGCGGAGGCGAACGCATCTTGGTAGGCCAGCGCCCCGGCCGTGTTCACGCAGTCCACGATCACGTCGGGACGCACCCGGGCAAGCAGGCTGCCGAATGCCGAGCGCTCGAGCACCGCCTGAGTGAGAGGCCCGAACAGGTCGTCCACCATTCGACCGCGAGCTTCGGCATCCCCGAGAATGTCTTCTCGAGGTCGCTCACAGACGTCGTCCGGGACAAAGAGGTCGCCCCAGGCCGCCTCTATCGTGGTGTTGTCGGTTCCACCTTCATCTTCGAGCTCACGAACCGTCTCCTCGGCCTCCGCACGGTGAAGCGACGTGATGCCGAGCCGTTTCGGGGCGTGCTTGATCATTCGGCGGGCTACGGCGAACCCCACGAGGCCGGCCCCTCCCAAGACGAGCACCGTTCTATCTCTCAGTTCCATCTATATCCCTCGTGTTCGGGATCCCTCTTACTTCTGGCCAACGCCTTCGACGAATCGTTCGAGGACCTGGATGTCTTCGTCGCTCAATGCCTCCCACTCGCCCAGCGGTAGGTATCCAAGTCGAATGGGTCCGAACCGGATCCGCCTCAAAGCAACAACCGGATGACCGACAGCCTCGAGAAGCCTCCTCACTTCACGCTTGCGGCCCTCGGTCAGGACCAACTTGAGAGTGCCATAAATGCCGTCGGGTTGGCCCGGATCCACGCGGGTCGGACGGGCGAACCCGTCCTCCAGCTCTACACCTCTTCGGAGGCGTTCGATGGTCTTCGCGCTCGGAATGCGTTGTACCCGCGCTTCGTACTCTCGCTCCACCTGCGAGCTGGGATGCTGCAGCCGGTTGGCCAAATCGCCGTCATTGGTGAGTAGCAGCAATCCCTCCGTGGCCATATCGAGGCGACCCACATATCGCAGAGCCCCACATTCGGCGGGCAACCGGTCGTAGATCGTAGGCCTACCGTGCGTGTCCTTTACGGTGGTCACCACTCCGGGAGGTTTGTGGAAGCGGATCCAACGACGCGGCGGTAGACCAACCGACTTGCCGTCTACCTCCACTCGGTCGTGGTCCGGGTCGATCCGAGTTCCGAGTTCCGTGATGACGACGCCGTTAATGCTGACGCGGCCGGTCTCTACGAGGCGCTCGGCTTTTCGTCGGGACGCTACACCAGCCCTCGAGAGGAACTTCTGGATCCGCATAGGACGCGGCGCTCAGTCGGAGTCGGTATCCTCGGCGTCCGCGATCGCGATCGGGTCCTCAGCGGCCCCGTTCCCGCGCACCCGAGATTCCTCGGCGCCCGCCAGGTCGGCGACATCGTCCTGCTCAGGCAGGGCCTCCACTTCGATATCCCCGATCGCCTCTACGTCCTCACCTGCTTCAGCCCCCGACGCCTCGCCCGCGAGAACGTCCTCGACGCCCCATTCAGGCATCTCGGCTACGGTTTCATCCACATCGTCCATGTCGTCAGCGGGCGCCTCTTCCAGCGGGACGCGGTCCCGAAGGATGATCGGCAACTCCTCGGGACGCGGAAGATCATCGAGTGAGCGAAAGTCGAAATGTTCGAGAAAGCGTTGGGTCGTACCGTACAGGAGCGGACGGCCGAGGCCCTCGCCGCGGGCCACGACATCGACCAACCTCCGGTCTGTGAGCGTGCGGATGACACCCGCCGAGCTGACTCCGCGAATGTACTCTACCTCGATGCGCCCGATGGGCTGGCGATACGCGATGATGGCCAGGGTTTCGAGTGCCGGTCCAGACACCCGCGAGGGGCGAGGGACGGTGTCGAAGCGTTCCAAATAGGGAGCGAACTCGGGCCGAGTCAGCAACTGGAACCCTCCGCCTAGTTCTCGGATCTCGAACGCCCGCTCCGACTCGGAGTACGCAGCATTCAGCTCCCCGATGGCATCCTCGATGAGATCTTCGTCCAGGGACTCGTCGGCACGCGCTATTTCCTCCGCCTTCAGCGGAGCATCGGAGGCGAAAAGTACGGCCTCTACCACCTGGGCGGGATTCACAATGCTTCTCCTGGGCCCCCTGGGCCTTCAATAGAACCGGCCTCGGAGTCTTCGTCTCCCCAAGCCTCGATGCCGTCATCAGATTCTTCCACAGGACCCAGACCGCGGTAGACCCACAACTCCGCGAACGGCTTCACCTGCCGAAGCTGCACACGCCGACGCCGGGTGAGCTCGAGCCCAGCGAGGAAGGTCATCACGCCGTGCATGCGATTCTTGAACGGTCGTACGAGCCTGCTGAATTCGATGCGCCGCACACGGTCGAGCGTGCCGAGAATCAAGTTCATCTTGTCGTCCATCGCAACGGGACGGGTGGCAACCAGACGTGCCCGAACACCGGGATCGGGAGGCGTCACCTCGAGAGCGGCCGCGAACACCTCTTCCCACGTGGTTTCCAACTCTGTCTCCTCCATCGGTGGGCGGATGCGAGGCTCCAGGAAGCCTTTTCCGAACCGCCGAGCGCGCTCGGCCTCCGACGTGGCCAGGCGTTCGCTGATCTCCCGAATCTGCTCGTACTCCAGGAGCCGGCGTACGAGCTCTGCCCTGGGATCCTCATCCTCCGAGTCGCCGTGCCGCGGCAAGAGCAGTTGCGCCTTGATTCGGATAAGGCTGGCCGCCATCTCCAGGAATTCTCCGGCATTGTCGAGATCCGTGGCCTTAATGTCCACGACGGCGCCGAGGAACTGATGCGTGATCAGCGCGATGGGGATCTCGAAAATGTCGATGTCCTGCTGCCGGATCAGATGAAGCAAGAGATCCAGCGGTCCCTGGAATCGCTCGATGTCGATGACAAGGAAGTCCTCTTGAGCGAGAGGACTCGCAGTGGGCGTCAGATCCACAGGTCGATCAGGGCGTCGGCCAGGCCCATCAGGGCCAAGACGGGCCAGAGTACGAAACTGAAGAACGGCGGATAGAAGAAGATGAGGCCCATGAGCACGAGCATGCCGTACCGGCCGGCCTGACGATACTTCAGCCCCCACTGAGGAGGCAGCAGGTGGTACATCACGTGCGACCCGTCGAGCGGCGGAATCGGAATCAGGTTGAAAACGGCCAGGATGAGGTTAATGAAGATCCCGAAGCGAGCCGTCCGGATCAGAAAGCCCAGCACGGCTCCTCCCCCGCCCGACACGACCTGGATCTTCACCAAGATCATCGCCAACCCGGTGAACCCCACAGCCAGAATCAGATTCGAGGCGATGCCGGCAAGCGACACCTTGATGTCCCCGCTCTTGTAGTTCCTGAACTTGCGCGGATCGATGGGCACGGGCTTCGCCCACCCGAAAATCAGCCCATTCGCCATGAAGAACAGCCCAACCGGAACCAGGAAGGACCCCATCAGGTCCATATGGGACAGGGGATTGAGGGTGATTCGCCCAAGCTTTTGAGCGGTGTCATCGCCTTCTCGAAGGGCCACCCAGGCGTGCGCCACTTCGTGCACCACGATCGAGAGAATGAGGACGGGAAGAAGGGACAGAAAATCCATCGCCGGAAGGTACCCGGGATGCCTGGCGGCGGCTACCCCTTCGGACACCCCTCCAGGCGATTTTCGGCTCTTCGTAGATCCACAGGCGGTTCTTGATCAGTTCCGCCTTTTCGGATATACTCTCACGCTGATTTGGAAGGTAGAATAAAGGTTTAGGGATCCGCATGCCGAACATCAAAAGTGCCAAGAAACGGATGCACCTGAGTCGCTCCGCCAACGAGCGTAATCGGGCCGAGCGGTCACAGTTGCGGACAGCGATCAAGGCTGTCCAGCAGGCTAGCGACGCCACCGACGGCCAGGCCGCATACAAGCGCGTCCAGGTGCTTCTCGACCGCGCCGCCACTAGTCGTTTGATCCATCCGAACGCGGTGGCCCGCATGAAGAGCAACCTGGCACGCAAAGTAAACGGAATGGCCTAGGTCGTTCCGCCTACCGGTCCGCACCGCACCGGGGCTCGGTCGGCTCACGCCGACCGAGTTTTTTTGTGGCCGAAACCCAATCCAACCACTTGCGACCTGCGGATCATCCACTAGTGTGCAGGAAGACCGATCCGCGCCGAGAGGCCAGCAACGCGGTACCCGAGGAGGAGGAGGAGACGGCCGCGGCGGGGCTGCGCAGCTGTCGGATGAGCAGATACAAGTTGGCCAGGCGATGATGCGGCTTTGCCGAGAGGGTGGACAGCGTCTGGCCATCGCCGAGACGGACTCCACGGTCATCGTGATCACCGGCGGGCGGAACCTGACTTACTATGTCGACGAACGTAAAGTTGAAGGGACCATCAGCGGCGGTGTCGAAGTGGAGGTCAAAGCCAAGTGGGACAAGGACAAATTCAAGGTAGAGACCAAGGCTTCGGGCAACGTAAGAATCACCCAGGAGTTACTGCTCGCCGGCCATGGAACGGATGCTCACCGACAACGCACCATGGAGCCTTCTGGTCGACGAGGGACGACTGAAGTTCCCCCGAATTCCGATGGACCGCTGGACCAACGTGGACGGGGTCTTCGACGTACGTATGGTGCCGGTCCCGCATCGCCCCGAATTCTCGGACACCGTGGGATACATGTTCCGAGGCCCCCGACAGACCGTCCTCTATGTGCCGGACATCGATTCGTGGGAAGAGTGGGACGGCCGGTGGCGGAGGTGGTGGCCGGTGTGGACGTCGCGCTCATCGACGGGAGTTTCTATTCCGGAGATGAAGTGCCGGGCCGCAACATCGAGGACATTCCCCATCCGCTCGTGCCCCACAGCATGGATCTCCTCGAAGACGTGGCACGAAGCGAGAGTCGCGTGATCTTCATCCACCTGAACAACACGAATCCTGCACTGGAACGTGGGGGTGCCGCCGAGCGCGAGATCCAACGCAGGGGGTTCGAGGTTGCTACAGAGGGGCTGCGGATTCCGCTCTAGGTCACGCCTGCCAGACGACCTCTCCACCTACGATCGTGTATCGGGCTCGCCCAGTGAGATTCCATCCATGGAAGGGCGTGTTCCCGCTCTTCGACAAGAACGCCGCACGATCCACCGTCCAAGCTTCGTCCAGATCGATGATCGTGACGTCACCGATCGAACCGTTCGACAGGGTACCTCCCTCTAGGCTGAAGGCCCGTGCCGGGCTACAACTCATTCGGTCCACCAAGGTCGTCAGATCGATAACGCCTTCCCCCACGACCTGTGTCAGGGCCAGCCCTAGAGAGGTTTCCAGACCCACAATGCCGTTCGGCGCATCGTCGAAGGCCTGCTCCTTCTCGTCGTAGTGGTGAGGCGCATGGTCAGTCGCCAGCACACAGAGGGTCCCGTCTGCCAGGCCCTGGCGGACCGCTTCGCGATCGACGGCCGAACGGAGGGGCGGGTTCATCTTTGCATCGGTGCTGTACCCTTCAACGGCGTCGTCGGTAAGGATCAGGTGATGCGGCGATGCCTCCGCCGTCACCCTGATACCTCGCGCCTTCGCCTGCCGGATCGCGTCCACTCCGTACGCCGTGGACACGTGCTGCAAGTGGATACGCCCTCCGGTGAGCTCAGCCAGCAACAGGTCACGGACGATGTGCACGTCTTCAGAGGCGTTGGGCTTGCCCCTCAAGCCGAGTCGCGTGGACACCAGCCCTTCGTTCATGACCCCCTGCCCCGAGAGTCCCAGGTCTTCGGGATGGTCCGCGACCGGCACTTCGAACGCCTGCGCGTATTCCATCGCCCGCCGCATGAGACCGGAATCCATGACCGGGTTACCGTCGTCGGTAATTCCCACCGCACCGGCAGCCACCATCTCGCCGATGGCGGCCAGTTGGCGACCCTCCTGTCCGTGTGAAATGGCACCGACCGGATAGACCCGGGCGGCCTTCGCGGCGGCTCCCTGCGCCAGAACAAAGCCGACCCCTGCGGGGTCGTCGATCACCGGGTTAGTGTTGGGCATGGCACAGATGGCGGTGAACCCTCCTGCCGCCGCAGCCCGCGCACCGGTTGCGATCGTTTCCTTATGCTCGCCGCCGGGCTCTCGAAGATGGACGTGGACGTCGATAAGACCGGGCGTAACCATCAATCCCGACGCGTCGATCTCCTGCGCGCCGTCCGGAGCGTCGATTCCTTCGCCAACTCCCGCAACCAGTCCTTCGACAATCAGAACGTCTCTGGTGCCGTCCAGATCCTGGCTCGGGTCGACGACCCGCCCACCTCGGATCAGAAGCGCGTCGCTCATTCCTCGCCCCCCTGCTTGGCGGCCGCGGCCGTATCCGGCTCGCCGCCTGCCAGCAGATAGAGGACCGCCATCCGAACCGCGACCCCGTTCGTGACCTGTTCGAGAATCACGGAGTGTGGGCCATCGGCAACGTCACTGTCGATCTCCACGCCGCGGTTCATCGGGCCAGGGTGCATGATCAGTACATCCTTGGGAGCACTCTCGAGGCGGGCACTCGTAACCCCCCACACCTGGTTGTATTCACGCAGGCTCGGCAGGAAGCCACCTTCCATGCGTTCCAGTTGAAGGCGGAGCACGTTGAGGACGTCGGCCCACTCGATGGCCTCTTCAATGCGCTGGAAGACGGTCACACCAAGGTCGGCAATCCCCATCGGGAGCAGCGTTCGCGGACCACATACGGCGACCTCGGCTCCGAGCTTGACGAGCCCATAGATGTTGGAGCGAGCCACCCTCGAATGTAGGATGTCACCGACCATGCAGACCTTGAGTCCCTCTATGCGTCCCAGGTGATCCCGGATGGTCAACATGTCCAGAAGAGCCTGCGTGGGATGCTCGTGGCTCCCGTCACCGGCGTTGATGACCATCGAAGGAATGCGCTCCGCAAGGAACTTGGCCGCCCCGGACGAGCCGTGGCGCATGACCACCATGTCGATCCGCATGGCCTCGAGGTTGCGCGCGGAGTCGACAAGGGTCTCGCCCTTCACGACCGACGAGCCACTCGAAGAGATGTTCACCGTATCGGCGCTCAGGCGCTTTTCCGCGAATTCGAAGGATACGCGTGTACGGGTAGAGGGCTCGAAGAAGAGGTTGACGATCGTCTTTCCGCGCAGGACCGGCACCTTCTTGATGCGTCGTTCGGAGATTTCCTTGAACGGCTCTGCGGCGTCGAGAATCGTCAGGATCTGCTCAGATGTGAGGTGCTCGAGGCCGACCAGGTCCTTTCCGATGGAAGAGGCTGTTCGACTCATTGCGCCTCCGTTGGGACCTTCACGATGTCCACCGCGAGCTTGCCGTCGATCTCGGGGACACTCACGTCCACAGTCTGGTCCGGAAGCACGGACACCACCCGCCCCACCACATCCGGCTGAATCGGGATTTCACGTCCGCCTCGATCGATGAGCACGCAGAGAAATACTCGTGAGGGCCGCCCCCAATCCATGAGCTCGTTCAAGGCTGCCCGGATGGTGCGTCCGGTGAAGAGGACGTCGTCCACGAGCACCACCGCGCGTCCGTCTATCCCCCCGGGGGGCAATACGGACTCGCCCACCACCGGACGGGGCCCGACCACCATCAAGTCGTCACGGTAGAGGGTGATGTCCAGGGTGCCGAACGGAAGGGCCACACCTTCTGCCCGTTCGATTTCGGTCTGGATCAGGTGAGCGATCTGGACGCCGCGTCGCTGAATGCCCAGGAGGGCGAGTTCGTTGGGTCCTTCGTTGCGTTCGACGAGCTCACGGGCCATGCGTGCTACCGCCCGTCGAAACGCCTGTTCGTCCATGATCGAGACGTGCAGTGCAAGCTCCTGTCGTAGACTCGATTCCCCTATGCGACAATCCCCAAAGGCCGATCCCCGGTGGAGCCGGCCCCCGGGGTTGGTGCTACGCGTCCAGGGCGCCGGAAGGTAGACAAGGTCCCGATGCTTTACAAGGGAACCGCGGCCCGGCATCATGAACGCCGTTTGGCCGACCCCAACACCCCCGCAAAGGGCCCTCATGCGTGTGAGCTTTGTCTTCCGTCTCTTCCTGTTCACGATTGCTCTCAGTGCGTTTTCACCGCAAGTCTCCGTGGCCCAGGAAGTGAGCCAGGCACCCAAGGTGGTCCTCGGCGGAGTGCCGTTCACGCTCGACGTGACCGGCGGAGGAGACGCGTCGCTCTGGTATGAGGTGCGTGATGCGGGCAACACCCTCATGGGCTCAGGCACCGTTGCCCCCGGAGAGACCGCGACGGTGGCCGATCTGATGGTTCCCGCACGGGACGGGCTGCCTTTGACGGTGCTGATCGGCGACACGACACACGAAGTGCGCCCCTCTTTCGCTCCCGGATGGTTCTCGCTCGTTCCGCCCCTGGTCGCCATCCTGCTCGCTCTGCTCTTCAAGGAGGTCATCACCGCCCTCTTCGCGGGCGTCTGGCTCGGCGCCCTGGCCGTGGCCGGATACAACCCCCTGTCCGCGCTCTGGCGGACCATCGATACGTATGCGGTGCAGGCCCTCGGAGACGTGGACGGAGGCCACACCCAGATCGTGATCTTCTCGCTGCTCCTGGGGGGACTGGTCGGGATCGTGGCCCGCAACGGAGGCACACAAGGCATCGTCGACGCCGTGAGCCCCTTTGCGAGCACCAGTCGGCGTGGGAAGATCGCTACGTGGCTGGCAGGACTTGCCATTTTCTTCGACGACTACGCGAACACGCTCATTGTCGGGAACACCATGCGGCCCATCACGGATCGCTTGAGGATTTCCCGTGAGAAGCTCGCATATATCGTGGACTCGACCGCCGCGCCCGTGGCGGCGTTGGTCCCCATATCGACCTGGGTGGGCTACGAGATTTCCCTCATCGCCGACGGGATGAGGATCGCCGCGGCCCAGCCGGGCACGGATCCGGCCCTGGCGGGAACGCTCTCGTCCGTAAGCCCCTTCGCGGTTTTCGTCGCCACGATCCCCTACCTTTTCTACCCGCTCCTGGCCCTGGCCTTTGTCTTCATCACGTCCATCATGAACCGCGACTTCGGCCCGATGGCCGCGGCGGAAAGACGGGCCGCTCGCGGCGAGGGCCTACACCGCCCCGGAGCCCAGCTGACGATGGACACGGCCGACACACTCCTGGTACCCGCCGAGGGGGCGGTTCCGCGCTGGTACAACGCAGCCATTCCCGTGTTCACCGTGATTCTCGTCGTCCTGGGTGGACTCTATACGACGGGGCGTGCCTCCGTCGAAGCAGACGCTTCACTGATGGACATTTTCGGGGCCGCCGACCCCTTTGCCACCCTTCTGTGGGGATCCTTCGCCGGCTGCTTGATGGCCATCTGCCTCTCGGTCGTCCAACGCATCCTGTCGGTGAAGGAATCCTTGGACGCCTGGTTCGCGGGAATCAAGGCCATGATCATCGCGATGATCGTCCTCATTCTGGCGTGGTCCCTTGGGCAGGTCACGAACGACCTCGGGACCGCCCAGTACCTGGCCATGGCCCTGAGCGACGCCCTTCCCATCGAGGTCGTGCCTGCTCTGGTGTTCCTCACGGCGGCGGCGATGGCCTTCGCGACCGGCACCTCATGGGCCACGATGGCCATTCTCCTCCCCCTTGTGATCCCCCTCACCGTGAGTCTGGGTGGTGGCGAGGGCTTCATGGTGGCAGGAGAGTATTCGATTCTGCTCGGCTCCATCAGTTCGGTACTGGCCGGGGCCATCTTCGGGGACCACTGCTCCCCGATTTCAGATACAACGGTGTTGAGTTCAACAGCGGCCGCTTGCGATCACGTCGACCACGTGAAGACCCAGCTTCCCTATGCGCTCCTCGTCGCTGGTCTGGGCATGGTGGTCGGGAATCTGGGAACGGCTCTGGGACTGCCCGTTTGGATCGCCCTGCTCCTGGGCGTGATCATCTTGGTCGGATTCCTGAAGCTTCTAGGCACTTCCGTGAGTCAGGAGGACATGGCCGCCGGAATGGCGTCGTAGCCCGAGGGCTGCGGCCCGCTCATGAATGTCGGACCGAGTGTCCTGTCCCGGAAATACGCCGGCATTCAGGACCGTATTTCTGGGACAGGACACTTAGCGTCCGAAGCCTGCCTGGCCCACGCGACGCAGGAACGGTACGTCGCCCGCGCCTTCTCCGGAGGCGACCGCCCAGTCGTAGGAAAACAGCATGACGCCTCGCACGCCCATCGCGCGGGCGATCCCGATCATGTCGAGCGTGCCCTGGTAACTGGCTACGTGGGTCCCCACAGCCGCCCACACGCGCTGTGCGCCTCCGACCCGCACCGCCTGGTCCATCAAGATCCTGGTACCGTTCGTCGTCAGCCGTGTAGGCCATCGGGGCCACCACGTCGATGATACCGTCACGGATCCATGCACCCCAGTCCTGATATCTCTGTGTGAAAGAGGTATTCAGGTCCGGGAAGACCGCGGCGGACACCACCACCTGTGGGCGTCGTCGCTTAACGCCCGTATAGATACGCTCCACGAGGTCCGTGATCTGCGCCCGCCGGAACTCCGACCACGGTCCGGGCAAGGCTTCGGCATACGCCAGAGGATCGGTCATGAGAGATTCGTCAAGCTGGGCGCGCCGATCGGGGGACAGCCGCTCTCCCACCCATGAACGGAAGCGGGCCAACGCACACCGCGAGTAGTCGTACTCGCCACTGGGATAACGCACATAGTCCAGGTGGATACCGTCGACGTCATAACGATCCACGAGATCCATGATCACCGCGTAGACCCTCTCCTTGACCTCCGGGCTCGACGGACTCGAGTAGAGACCTTCGACGCGGCTTCGGTTTTCCTCCGCATGGCGTCTCAGACGCTCCAGATACCCGGATTCCTCAGGGCTCATGCCATGCAGATCACCCGCGAGCTCCCTTGGCACGGCGAGGAGATCCGGCCTCGCGTGCACCAGATGAGCGCGATCGGCGGGAAGACGCGGAGCGTTCACGATCAGATGCACGTTCACCCAGGCATGCACTTCGAGCCCCCTCCTGTGCGCCTCCTCGAGGGTCAAGGCCAACGGATCGAACTCGGGCCGCTGACGCAGGGCGTCGGCTACCGAGGTCGATCCTGCAGGCCCCCTGCCCGGGACCTCTAGAGTCGGGCCTGCGGCCTCGCGTGAACCGGAGGCGTCGCCCGTAGCTCTCACAGAGCCCACCGTTTGGCAGGAACCACTCAAGAAGACCGCGACCGCGTAGGCTCGGATCACCCGGAGCCCGCTCTTCCGAACCCTAGCCCCTTCGAGCACGAAAGAACTCCTTCAGCAACCTCCCGCAAGCATCGGCCAACACGTCTCCGGTGACCGCGATCCCGTGATTGAGCCGCTCGTCTTGGACCAGGTTGCCGAGGCTCCCCACCATACCGGCCTTCGGATCCGGCGCTCCGAACACGAGACGCGGAAGGCGAGACAGAACCAATGCGCCCGCACACATGGCACACGGCTCCAGGGTCACGTAGAGCGTAGCCTCAAGGAGTCTCCAGTCACCGAGGCGCCGTGCTGCCTCGCGAAGCACGACGACCTCTGCATGTGCGGTGGGATCCTGCGCCGTCACGGTCCGGTTGTGTCCCTCGGCCAGCAGCCGGCCCTGCCAGGTGAGTACCGCGCCCACCGGCACCTCACCCCGAGAGCCCGCCAGTACAGCCATCTCCAGAGCCCGGGCCATCCACATGGAATCGGTGGACTCCGATGGGGTCCAGTCTACCGGGGGGGAAGACGTGGGGGCGCCCAAGGCTAGACTATCGGAACGTGATGTCCAGGGAGAGCCCCCGGACACATCCTCTAGTGTGCCGTGCTGCTGACCAGGATGGCGGCACCGTCCATGCGCCGGTACAGTGCCACGACCCGCCCGATAAGTTGCAGCCGCGATGGATCCTCAACAGCAGTCGCCTGTCCTCCGCCGTGCACAGGTATGAGGAATACGCCGCGTCCGTTTCGCGAGAACTCGTAGAAGGATGGCCCACCGTCGATCCGCGCAACGACGATCGCTTCCGCCGCTAACTCATCGACGGAGGTGGGCTCCACGAGCAGGTAGTCACCATCGTGAATACCGAGCGAGGCGAATTCTGCTCCGCTCGCACGAACGAAGAACGACCCCTTCACACCGGCGAGGCGCCGGTCCATGGTCAGGTGCATCTCGGCCTGTTCGATTCGCAGGCCTACCCGATCTTGCGGGAGTTCATGATAACAGGGAACCGACACGGTCTGAGCGCTCAGGTCCACACCCAGGATCTTCACCCCGCGCGAGCGGGAGGGGTCCCGCTCCAAAAATCCCTTGTCGGCCAGGGCCTGAAGGTGCTCGGAAACGGTCTTAGTGCTCTTGATCCCAAACCGTTCGCCGATCTCGCGGATGGAGGGCTGATACGTGTTGGTACGCAGGTAATGCACCATGAAGTCGAGTATTTTGCGCTCGATTTCGGTGATGCCTTGGTCCATCCGTGACGCCGATATTCTTGGATTCGGCACTCAACACCCACTTACATACAGAATAAACACCTGTTCCCGCCACCGAAAGGGTCTTGTCGGGGCTGGGATGAGGACATCCTAATGCGCGGCGATCCACCGAGTCAAGGAAGGGCCCTAATCACGTGCGACAGTCGGTGCTTCAGGAGCCTCGAGACGCTCGATGGCCCAATCCAGGCGCGCCAGAACCCGCTCCCTGCCCAAAAAATCGAGAACTTCGAAAATTCCGGGACTCGCCGGGCGACCCGTAACGGCCACACGGAGGGGATGGATGACCTTGCCCGCCCCAACGGAAGTCTCCTCTGCATAACCCCGTATGATCTCTTCCATCGCTACTACGTTCCAGGCGCCATCGGCAAGCCTGGACCGTAGGGTTGTCAGCCTTTCCAGGGTCTCCTCCGGTGACTTGAGCCAGTGTTTCTGGACCGCCTCAGCATCGAAGTCGAGCTCTTCGGTGAGGAACGGACGGGCCAGATCCACGAGATCGGAGACGCGGCGCGCTCGAGTCTTCAGGAGATCGATAAGGCCCAAATACCAGTCCCAGCGCTCCTGGAGCTCGTCCACAGTCGCCAGCCCCGCAGCTTCCAGCCCCTCCGTAAGGTAGGGCTCCAGCTCGACGGCAGTACTCGCGTTGAAGTGTTGTCCAGAGAGCCAATCGAGCTTCTTGGGATCGAAGACGGAGCTCTTCTTGAGCACACGGTCCATGGAGAAACGATCAACGAGGTCCTCGACGGTCATTATTTCCTGATCATCGCCCGGACTCCAACCCAACAACGCCAGGAAGTTGACCATGGCCTTGGCTAGAAAGCCCTCTTCCTCGTAATCGCCTACCGCCGTGGCTCCATGGCGCTTGGAGAGTCGCTTGCCGTCCGAGCCGAGTATCATCGGAACATGGCCGAATATGGGGACGGGCCACCCCATAGCCTCGTAGATCAAGATCTGCTTCGGCGTGTTCGACAGGTGATCGTCTCCGCGGATCACGTGGCTGATGCGTTGCTCCGCATCATCCGACGCGACAGCGAGATTGTACGTGGGGCTCCCGTCACTACGGAGAATGACCAGGTCGTCTATGTCCTCGTTCTGAAAAGACATCTCCCCGTGAACCATGTCGTCCCAGACCGTCTCCCCGTCGGGCACACGAAAACGGACGGCATGAGGCACACCGGTCGCCTCGAGTTCTTCGGCCTCGTCCGGCGCCAGAGACTCCGCACGCCGCCTGGGCACACGCCGGTCGGAGGCACCGCCCTTGGCCGCCTCCCTCTGTTGAGCGAGTTCCTCGGGGGTCGTGAAGTCCCGGTAGGCCTTTCCCGCGCTCAGTAGGCCCAGAGCATCCCGCCGATGCCGTTCGACGCCGTCGCTCTGATAGTAGGGACCCTCGTCCCAGTCCAGACCCAGCCAGCGGAGGGCGTGGAGGATGGCCTCGGTATGCTCGGGCTTCGACCGATCCCGATCAGTGTCTTCGATACGCAGGACGAGCGCACCTCCGTGATGCCGGGCGAACAACCAATTGAACAGGGCTGTACGGGCGCCACCTACGTGAAGATATCCTGTTGGTGAGGGGGGGAACCTGACTCGTATCGTCATATTATTAAATGATTTACCATAGTTTTTCTAATGTATATTCTGGTTTTAGCGCCTTCGGCTTCTCCATGTGGAGCCACGCCTCAGAGGGTGCCCCAGAGAGAGCGGTGCTCACCCGCTGACGGCGATCCCTTCCCCGTAGTGGGTCCGTACGTAGTCGTCCAAAATCACCTTGAACTCGTTCACGAGAGCGTCCCCACTGAGCGTGGAGTGGTGCTCTCCGTCCACGTAAACGGGGGCTTTGGGCTCCTCGGACGTGCCCGGCAACGAGATTCCCAGGTTGGCGTGCTTCGACTCGCCTGGACCGTTTACCACGCACCCCATAACGGCCACGGTCATCTCTTCGACGCCGGGAAAGTCCTCACGCCACCGGGGCATCTGATCTCGGATGTACCCATGGATTTCCTGGGCCATCTCCTGGAAGAACGTGCTCGTCGTACGACCACACCCCGGGCACGCCGTCACCTGGGGCTCGAAGCTCCGGATCTGGAGCGACTGTAGAATCTGCCGGGCCACCCGAACCTCTTCGGCTCGGTCACCCCCGGGCTCCGGGGTGAGCGAAACCCGTATGGTGTCCCCTATCCCGTCGATCAAAAGGGGGCCGATGCCGACAGCCGTGGCAACTACACCCTTGGTCCCCATGCCGGCCTCGGTCAGGCCCAGATGAAGGGGGTAGTCACTCCGGTCCGCAAGAAGACGATACACCTGTATGAGGTCCGGAACCTCGGAGACCTTGGCACTGAGAATGATCATATCGTGTGCCATCCCGATCTCCTCCGCGAACTCGGCGGAGCGCATTGCGCTCTCCACCACGGCATCGATCAGCACGTCGCGCCCGTCCTTCGGATCCGCGAGGCCGGCGTTCGCGTCCATCATCTCGGTGAGGAGGCGCTGATCCAGAGACCCCCAGTTCACGCCGATCCGCACCGGTGTGTCGTTGGCGATGGCAACTTCGATGATCTTCTGAAAGTTCTTGTCGCGGTGCTTGGTCCCCACGTTTCCCGGATTGATCCGGTACTTGGCCAAGGCCTGGGCACACGCGGGGTGTGAAGTGAGCAGCAGATGCCCGTTGTAGTGGAAGTCTCCGATAATCGGAACGTCGATGCCATCGGCCATGAGGCGTGCCACAATTTCGGGCACGGCCGCAGCCACGTCGTCGTTGTTGACCGTGACTCGGACTAGCTCACTGCCGGCCTCGGCCAGCTCCCTGACCTGGATGACGGTCGCCTCGATGTCGGCCGTATCGGTATTGGTCATGGACTGCACGACCACCGGGTTCATTTTTCCGACCCGGACACCTCCGATATCGACCTCGACGGATTCCCTACGGTTCCAGCAGCTCACACGCATCCCACGCTTCGAGAGTGGACGGACCCAGCGGAATCTACCCAACGGCCTCGGGCGCTCCAAGACGAAGCTCGACGACTCACTTGGAACCCGCGCGGGAAGTGGGGTATGCCCGAGTTCGTTTATAACAGCCAACCCAGGAGGAACTTTGTCCGAACCGCGCATCACGATCCGAGAAAACGGATCTCTCCGGATAGAAGGGGAAATCCCCCTGTGCGACAGTGACGGGAATGCCGTGACCACGCCGGAGGGTAAGCCGTACTCCTTATGTCGCTGCGGTGGCTCGAGCAGAAAGCCCTTCTGCGATGGAAGCCATAAGACCAACGGCTTCGACGGATCTTTGGCCGTGCAGGACGACGCATAGGAACTGGCTCCTCAAGCCGACCCTTTAATGCGGTAGCCGTTCAGATGCAGTAGCGCCTACAAGGCTATCGCATCTGATACCAGGCTCGGACGCCATGTCCATCGGGATGTCCCACGTCGGGGAACAGTTTGCCGTTCTCTACTCGAAACCATGCCCGACCGCTCCTGCCATCGGGATGTCCCGGCGCTGCGTAGACCTTTCCGTCCTTGATGACGAACCAGGGCTTGAAGCCCACCCGCTTGGGGGGCCCGACATCGGTGAACACCTTGTCGTCCTTTACCCGGAACCACGGCCTGCCACTAATCCCGATAGGGTGAGCGTGATCCGGATATAAATAGATGGCCATGGTGACAACTCTCGCCTGGGGACGGAGGAGCACTTCTTAGAATCTCGACGCGCTCTGCCCAAGTTAATGCCTGACCCGGCAGTTTGCAGCCGCTAGCGCCTGCAAGAGACCGCCCCCATCATGGGACCTTCGGTCCGCCGCCTGTCACAAGACGAGGGTCCACGCGTATGGGACCTCAGTCGGATCATGTATCTTCCGGGAGCATTCTTCTGTGCGCCAGTCCCTGATCGCTACAACGCTCTCCGTCTTCCTTCTGGGATGCGGCGGCGGGGACCTGGTGGGACTCGACGATCCGTCCTTCGACTCGGACAGCGACGGTATCTTGAACCAGGACGATGCCTGTCCCGGTGAGCCCGAAACCGTCAACGGTGTATTGGATGGTGACGGCTGTCCGGATACGCCCTTGGAGTTCTATGAGGCGATCCGAATGGACCTGGAGCAGTACTGGACCTCCGCGTTCCCTGTCTACGGGGAGACTTATCGTCCCATCGGTGTCTTTTTATCGTTCTCCAGTGCGACTACGACGGGCTGTGGCGTCGTCTATCCGCAAAATGTGGAGTCTTGCTCAAGGGGTGAGGGCGTTTACTACGATCTGAACATGCTTCAGGAGTCGCTGGATCTGGTCGGGGACATGGGGCCCGCATTTATCCTCTCACACGCGATCGGTGGCCACATATCATGGCTCCTCGAATGGTCGTTGTGGCTGACGCCGAATACCCTCCGGCTTCAAGCGGATTGCTGGGGGGGAGCTTGGGCCAGTGACGCCTCGGCCCGCGGATGGCTAGACGTGGATGATCCCGAGGTTGCCGTCGGGCAGATCGTGCGACTCTACGAAACTCCTGGGACGTGGTTCGACGCGTCGAAGTACGGGACTCCCGAGCAGAGAGTGGCGGCGTTTCGGGTTGGCTTCTTAAACGGCCCTCCTGGCTGCGCCAGCGTAGAGTTTTTCGACATCTAGGTGGTGAGTCGGAGCGTCGACTGCCTGGTACACATCTGAGACACCCGTCTCAGGGAGATGGCGTAGCGAAGAGCGGGAGCCTCTCGATGGAATCCGCGCGGATGGGATTCTGCGGCCCGACAGCCAAGAGCTCGTGGTCGGCACCCCAGTCACGCTCCGGATGGGCGATGCGCTCGGCCAGAGCAGAAGACGGAAAGAGTCGGAATCCACGCTCCGATAGCGCGCTGTGACACTCGTCATAGCACGAACGGTCGTGAATGGATATGAACAACAGCATCCGCTCGGAGAGCAGGTCACCGGCACCTCGCAGGACCGCACCCTCACTTCCTTCCACGTCGATCTTGATCACGTCCGGAGCCTGAAGAGCCTCTTCAGTCTTCAGGCTCTGCAGTGTGGACGACCTCACCCGCTCACTCCCCTGGCCCAAGCGGAAAGTGATGGACGAACCCCGACCTCCAAACTGTTCCTGGCCTTCACGGTCACTCACGGCCACCGCGAGGACCCGAACGTGGTCCAGCGCATTCCAGTCGACGTGTTTGCGAAGAAACCAGAGGTTGGTGTCGGAGGGCTCAAAGGCCACAACCGATCCGGACGGCCCGACTCGCCGAGCGAGCATCATCGACACGTAGCCCTTATGAGCACCTATGTCCCAAACATGGTCCCCCGGATGGACGAGTGAACGAAGCGTCTGGATTCGACTCACCTCGAACCGCCCCGACCGGTATCCTCGACCCGAGCTGGCGAGACTCCATTTCAGACCCTCGTTAGGGCCGGAGGCGATTCGAAACGGAATACCACGGAGTAGCCGGGCGCCGGCCGCTCTGAAGGATCGGGACAGTCTCATCGCCTGATGGCAAGATCACCCGCCGGGCCCTCTGCGGACATCCGGCTCCAGGCGCCACTCCAGGTTGTTTGGCGGCGTCACGGTCAGCTCTTCCGGTCTACCCAGCGCCCGCAGTTGTGGGGTGAAATCGTACGGAATCACCGAGGGTCGGGTCGTGCCCCCCCTGTTCATGTATTCCCATACGATCTCGCCGTCGGGTTTCACCTGAAAGAGCCGGCCGGTGTTGTCTTCGGCAATGTACGTATTGCCATTGGGCAACCGCTTCTGGGTGCCCATGCTCTTGCTGAAGAACTTCAGGTTGGCATAACCTTCCGTCTCATAGATCCACACGATTTCCTGAGTCGTCGGATCCATCTCGACAATGAAGGTCTGACCCGTATGGGTCCGATGCCTCGTGAAGAGACCGTTGTCGAACAGAATGATATTGCCGGCCCCCGGAAGTCCCTTTTCGATCATCTCCGCCTCATGGGCGTGGGCCATGCCACCCTTATAGTCATGGGTGCCTTCCCAGACGATCTCCTTGGTCTGTTTGTCGATGATGTAGACCATGTTGATGTTTCGCGCGTTGAGCAGAATGTTGCCGGGCCTGAACCGCTGGTCACCCGCATCGAACCACTTGTTTTCCGGAAGGGGAGCGATCGCGTTGACGTGCAGCCAATCGCCTTCCGGAGTGGCAGGTGAGAACAGGTTCAGATCCAGATGATTGTGCGCGTGCCACTCCCAGACCACGTCACCGTCCAGATTCACTTCGTATAGATCGGCGCCCAATTGGGTCTCTCCCGTACCCCGCAGGCGAGGCTTCCACCAAGGGGCGATCTCGACGTCTTTGACCTGCGCCTGGAACTCTTCGGGGATCGGTTCGTGGGCGATCAGCAACCGATTGTTGTTCGGCAAGACGCGCATATCGTTCACTGAGCCGATGCCCTGATGCGTCCACACGACTTCGCCGTCCCAATCGTATTCATAGATCGTCTTGTTGGCGCCCACATAGACCAGGTTTCCATTGGGGAGCAGCCTGCTTCGCTTGTTGAAGTTGGGAGCGACCTCCCAGGTGTGAACGACATTGCCGTTCATGTCGATGAGGCGAATGTCGGTGGGGCTTCCGCCTCCAGCCTGGGCCCGGGCGGTCGCACTCGAATGATTCCCGATCGCGCTGTGGTCTGATATCAGGACATAGGTGCTGTAGGCTTGCGCGGGATCGTAAATCGTCGTGCCTGTCGGAAACACGGACTGTGCTGCAGCCGTGTGGGTCAGCGCAGCAAGTATTAGCACCCAGGCGGAGATCGAGAGGGTCTGTTTCCTGATGTTCATCATTCTCTCCATAGATGAAGGCGTGCTTCCGACGTAACCGATGTGGTGTGCGTCCTCGGGCGACGAATGCGATTCATGGTGCGAACAACATCTACACGCGGAAGTAGCGCACACATTGAAATAGAGCGCAAAGATGTGGGCCGACGGCGGACCGCGCGAGTTTGGAAGTGCGGGAGTCCGTGCTTCGAGACCCTGGCGCCATCTCGGCTCTGTTGCGCGGCTAAGATGTAGAACGGGCGTGAAGCGCGCGACCCGGCCGCCGACCTACGATCCGCAGCACGTCAGCTGTATCGCGATCCACACGAAGGGGGTCACCACGATGGCCAGACCGAGTCCGATGGTTTTTGCCGGGCTGAGTGCCGACTCCTCAATCGACGTCACGAGACCCAACGGCATCTCAAACGGTATCCGTCCCCTCGGATTACGACGCACCTCCGTCCCCACCAACCTGTCGCCCTCGATCCTGGCCTGGTCCACTCGAGGGACCGCCCGTGGCCCAGAGCCCGAGCAATCTCAATTAAGCGGAGGGGGTGGGATTGACGTCGCTTCGCGACGTCGTCTCGCGGAAAGACCGGCTCGGCCGCATGCGCGGTCTTTCATCCTGACCGCTCGGCTCGAACCCGCGAGGCGCCCTTCTGGGAAGGGCGCGTGGGTTCGAACTCGAGAATGTCGAGGACCACCCGTGGCCCAGAACCCGAGCAATCTAAATTAAGCGGAGGGGGTGGGATTGACGTCGCTTCGCGACGTCGTCTCGCGGAAAGACCGGCTCGGCCGCATGCGCGGTCTTTCATCCTGACCGCTCGGCTCGAACCCGCGAGGCGCCCTTCTGGGAAGGGCGCGTGGGTTCGAACTCGAGAATGTCGAGGACCACCCGTGGCCCAGAACCCGAGCAATCTAAATTAAGCGGAGGGGGTGGGATTCGAACCCACGAGTCCTTGCGGACGCCGGTTTTCAAGACCGGTGCATTGAACCGCTCTGCCACCCCTCCAGTACTTCGCGCCCCCGAGAAACTCAGGCATTCATGCGGGCTGTGTAAAGAGGCGGGGCGTGGATACGCCCCGCCGGCTCCGATCAATGCCGGAAGAGGCGCTGCTCGGTGAAGACCATGGCCATGCCGTGTTCGTTGGCGGCCTCGATCACTTCGTCGTCTCGCATCGAGCCGCCGGGTTGGACGATGGCCCGCACTCCAGCTTCGGCGGCGGCGTCCACCCCGTCGCGGAACGGGAAGAACGCATCGGATGCCAGTACGGCCCCTGTGAGGTCGAGACCGGCGTCGGCCGCCTTCTGGACGGCGATGCGCGAGGAGTCCACCCGGCTCATCTGACCGGCGCCGAGACCCAGCGTGGCTCCGCCGCTTGCGAACAAGATCGCGTTGGACTTCACACCGAAGACCGCGGCCCATGCGAAGCGGAGGTCGTCCCACTCCGCTTCGTCGGGACTCCGGTCGGTGGCGACGGACCAGTTGACCTTGCTCGTACCGTAGAAGGGGGGCGACGGTGGAGTCTGGGCGAGCATTCCACCGTATACGCTCCGCAGAGCGAGGGCTTCGGGCCGGCGCCCATGCTGCGCAAGGAAACGACCGGTTCGCCGGACTTCTTCCGGTGCTCTCTGCCACCAGTCCCCATCGGGCTCGCCCTCCAACTCCTCGCCGATACCTCCCGACACCAATAGCCGGAGGTTCTTCTTCTGTGTTAGCACCTCCAGGGCCTCGTCGTCGAAGGCCGGCGCCACCACGCACTCGATGAACAGCCCGGACATGGCCTGGGCCGTCTCCTCATCGATGCGCCGGTTCACTGCGATGACCGAACCGAACGCGCTTACGCCGTCGGTGCGGAGTGCCCGTTCGTACGCCTCGGACACTGTTCCGGCCACAGCCAGCCCGCAGGGCGTGGTATGCTTCACGATACAAACCGCTGGTCTGGGAGAGTAGGCGAACGGTGCAAGGGATAAGAGCGCGCCGTCGAGATCGAGCAGGTTGTTATAGGAGAGGTCCTTGCCGTGGACTTGCTCGAGTCCCGCTAGTCCATCTTGTCTTCCGGGGCGTCGATAGAAAGCGGCTCGCTGGCCCGGATTCTCACCATATCTCAGCTCCTGGACCAATTCGAGATCGAGGGACAAGGCCCCCGGAAGACTCGTGTCCGGGTCCCCCGTGACCGGTTCCTCGCCATCGGCTCCCACTTCCAGATAGGTGGCCACGGCGGCGTCATACTCACTGATGTGACGAAAGACCTTGGCGGCGAGTTCGCGACGCAACCCGGTATCAACCGTACCGCCATCCGCCAACGCAATCACAACGCGGTCGTAGTCCGCAGGGTCCACCATCACGAGCACGTCGGTATGGCTCTTGGCAGCGGCCCGGACCATGGTGGGCCCGCCAATATCCACCTTCGCCATCGCCTCACCCACCGGAACGTCACCGCGGGCCACGGTCTCTCGGAACGGATAGAGATTCACAGCCACGAGGTCGATGGGTGCGTATCCGTGCTCAGCCAGAGAAGCCATGTCATCGGGTCGGTCGCGGCGCGCCAGGAGGCCCGCGTGCACGGCGGGATGCAGGGTCTTGACGCGCCCATCCATCATCTCTGGATGGCCGGTCACCTCGGCCACTTCGGTCACCGGAAGGCCGGCGTCTCGCACGGCCCCAGCGGTGCCCCCCGTGGACAGTATCTCCCAGCCCGCCTCGATCAGTGAGTTGGCCAGAGCTTCGATACCCGACTTGTCGGACACGCTCAGGAGCGCTCTTCGCTTCATGTCTAAGTTCGTTCTCCTCTATGTGATCGCTTCTCGAGAGTCAGTCCTGAACAGTCGATTGAAAATCGACGGACGCCAGGATGAACGGAGCCGGTTCTCTATTCTCCGTCACGGCCCGACAGATGTGATCGAGCACGGCCGGATAAAGGCGGTGCTCTATCTTCAGAACGCGGGCGGCCACTGCTTCCTCATCATCTCCGGGCAGGACCGGCACGGGCCACTGCGCCACGATGGTCCCGGTGTCGTACTCCTCGTCCACGTAATGGACCGTGGCACCGGTCACCTTGGCCCCCTCGGCCAGAACCGCCCTGTGCACCCGTGCCCCGTACATGCCCTTTCCGCCAAAAGCCGGAAGCAGAGCGGGATGGATGTTCAAGATGCGTCGCGAGTACGCGGTCACCACGGCCGAGGGTATGAGTTTGAGGTACCCGGCTAGGGCGATCACCTGCACGCCGCGATCACGAAGGAGTCGGAGAGCCTCAACGCCGACAGTTTCCGAGGAGCGGTCCATTACCGAGACTACCAGGGCGTCACGACCAGCGGCTTTGGCCCGATCGAGCACGCCGGCATCCGGACGATCTGCGATGACCGCTACGATGCGGTACGCCTCGCCCGTGTCCTCGTGGTCCAGCAGTGACTGGAAATTCGTGCCCCCGCCCGACGCGAATACGGCAACGGGAACAGGAGGCGTCACGCCAGCTCCCCTCCGTAGTGGGGGGTCAGAAAAGGGTTACCGGTACGCTCGTGACCGACCGAGGTAGGCGGTCCGTGGCCGGTCAGGAGGCGGGTCTCGTCAGCCATGGTCAACACATGCCGCCGAATGCTGTCGAAGAGGGCCTGATAGTCGCCACCTGGAAGATCGGTCCTTCCGACCGAGCCCGCAAAAACGAGATCGCCGACGATTGCGAGCTGGTCATCCGCAGCCACGAGGATCACGTGTCCCGGTGAATGACCGGGCGTGTGAATGACCTGGAAAGCCGATTCACCGAACGAGAATGTGTCCCCGTCATGAAGCTCTTCTTCGGGCGACGCCAACTCAGGTGCTGTAAGGCCGAACATGGCAGCCTGCGCCGGCACGGCGTCGAAGAGTGGACGATCTGCCGGGTGGAGGTAGGTGGGTGCGTCTGTAAATTCGCGAATGACGTTCAGGCCCTCCACATGATCGAGATGCGCGTGTGTCAACAAGACGGCGACGACCTCGCTGCCCTCGTCTGCAATTGCGGCCACCATCTGCGGGGCGGAGGCACCGGGATCCACGACAACGCACTGGCCCGTGGTCTCACACCACGCAACGTAACCGTTCTCGGCAAAATTTCCGGCTGTGAAGTCTTGAAAGCGCATCTTGATCAGACATGACGACACCGCGACGCAATGTCAGTCTCACAAAAAAATAAGTGGCCCGTAGGGATCTCACCTACGAGCCGATAGATCGGAGTCTGTTCTGGGAACTCTACGCGGTGAACGAGCTTCCGCAGCCGCATCCGCCAGAGGCGTTGGGGTTCGTGAACGTGAATCCCGATCCCATCATGCTGGTCACGTAGTCGATCTGGACACCGGTCAAATACTGGACACTGAACGGGTCGACAAAAATTTTGACACCCGCCATGTCGAATACCTCGTCGTCGCTCTCTGGAGCATCCTCGATGTTCAGGCCGTACTGAAAGCCCGAGCATCCACCAGGGAGGACCGCGACACGGAGCCCCGCGTCTTCCGACGCTCCCTGCTCTTCAATGAACGACTGGACCTTGCTCATCGCCGTGGGCGTGAGGGTCAGCAGCGTCTTGGTACTTTCCATGACATCTATCTCCTGGGGCTGTTTTACCCCTACCGTCCCCGAATCGTTCTCGGCGACGATGATTTAGTTCCCTGGAACACCCCAAAAAGCTATCGGGAGGCCTAGAGGTGGTCAACGCCCGCATTCGCTCCGAGAATGAGCCGTACGGCCTCCGCCAGATCGTCGACGACGGCCACACCGTTCGGCATCCGCGGTTCTTCGTCGACTCCATACCCTGTTCGAACGAGTACTCCCGTTCCCCCCAGCTCCTGAGCCGGGAGTACGTCGGTGACCTTGTCGCCCACGTAATAGGAATTCTCAAGGCTGAGTCCCAATGTCTCGGCGGCATCACGATGCATGCCGGTGTCCGGTTTGCGACACCGGCATGGCTCGCCGAAGTCGGGGTGGTGCGGACAGTACAGGGTCGCGTCCACGGCGGTCCCGGCGGCTTGCAGCATCTCGTCGAGCCTCCCGGCCACGGCCCGGTAGTCGCTCTCCCCATACAGTCCTCGGGCGATCCCGGACTGGTTGGTCACGATCACGACGGCGTAGCCCGCCTCGCGCAGCGTCTTGATCGCATCCGGGGCCTGAGACATCAGAACCACGCCGTCAGGATCGGCGAGGTAGACCTTTTCTTCGATGAGGGTGCCGTCTCGGTCGAGGAAGACCGCCGGGCGAACCATCTGGTCCATCACGGCCGGGCGTGATCGGAGAGAAGCCTGAGCACTTCCGAGTCCTGCCAATCGAGCACGGTCCTCAGATCGATCCAGAGAGACCCGTCTTCGACCCGGCCCACGAGGGGTGGCGCGGCGGAGCGTAGGATCCCGGCCAACCTGTGGGCCCCGAGTGCATCGGATCGAACTCGAATCCCGTGGCTCGCCAACTCGACTCCCGGAAACGTCCCACCCCCGACGACCGACGACATGGCCACCACGTCAGCTTGGACGCCCTTCGCGGACAGCCCCGCTGCAAGAGCTTCCGCGCGTACTCGTAGCGTCTCCACGTCGGCCGAGATCATCGCCAGAGTGGGAATATCGCGCATGGCCCGTTCCGGCTCCCGATACATCTGCAGGGTGGCCTCGAGCGCAAAGAGAGTCGTCTTGTCGACCCGGAGCGCTCGGCAGAGCGGGTTACGCCGCATACGGGCGATCCACTCGCGTTCGCCGACCAGGACTCCCGCCTGGGGACCGCCTAGCATTTTGTCCCCCGAAAAGGCGACCACGTCCACCCCAGCAGCCAAGCTTTCCGTGGGCCGGGGCTCCGGCGGCAGGCCGAGGAGCGCCGCATCGACCATCAGACCCGAGCCCAGATCATGGACCACCCCGACCCCCCCTTCTCTTCCGAGCTCGGTCAATTCGCCGAGTGTCGCCTCTTCGGTGAACCCGGTGATCCGGAAGTTGGAGCGATGCACCTTCAGAATCAGGGCGGTGTCGGCCTCAGACATCGCCTCGCGATAGTCCTCGAGACGCGTGCGGTTTGTGCTTCCTACCTCCCTAAGGATTGCGCCCGAGCTCTCCATGATCTCGGGAATCCGGAAGCCGCCACCGATCTCCACAAGCTCGCCTCTGGAGACGAGCACCTGCCGTCCATGCGCGAGGGTGCTCAGTGCCAGGACCAACGCGGCGGACCCGTTGTTGACGACGACGGCATCTTCGGCGCCCGTCAATTCCCGCAGGAGCCCGGAACAGTGGTCGTACCGGGATCCCCTTGAACCCGCTTCCAGGTCGTATTCGAGGTTGGAGTATCCTCGAGCACCCTCCATCGCCTCGATAGCCTTCCGGGCCAAAGGCGCCCGGCCGAGGTTGGTATGGAGGACCACACCGGTACCGTTGATCACGGGCCGGAGGGATGGCGTCAGGGCTCGGTCCAAACGACGTGTCACGGCCTCGGCGTACATGCCGACGTTCTCGACGTCCCCCGACTCCTTCCCCGCCCCGATGTCGCGCCGCACCTGTTCGATTTCGTCCCGCAGTTGGCTCAAGACGAACCCTCTGGGATGTCCCTTCAGAATGCCCTCGAACTGCGGTGACTCGAGCATTTGCTCCACCGAAGGAATACGACGGCGATCGTCGGTCACATTACCTCCAAGGGGACATCTGCCGCTCGGATCGATCGCGGCGACGCGTGTAGAGCGGCGTGCCCATGGCCCGCGTTCTTCCTGAAGGAATCGCATGACCCGGCCGGTCCCATAGGGGCGTCACACCCGCCGAGCCCACTCGGGGGTCAGCCGGCGAAATGGTATCCCGCGGAATGGTATCCCGGGGTGTGACGGCGGCAGAGTCGGCGGCCAACTCGGCGGCCGCTATCGAATCTGCGATGGCGATCGAGTCCGCAATCGCCGTTGAGTCGACGGGCGGAAGCGACCTGAGGATTTCTTCGGTCCCACCGCCGCCTGAGACTCCGTTGATATTCGTGACGTCGGAGACCGACACCTCGTACGTCTCGTCGGATATCAGCGTGTCGCTCAAGAGAAGGTAGATGGTCCGCTTGGGAAGATCCCTGTCCGGATCCTCGCGTCGGTCAACCGAAGGATTGGGCACGAGTGGGGGCCGGGCGTCAAGTTCCTCCTCGGCCGCGGCCGAATCCCCCGCTGCGAGGAGCGAGTCCACGATCCGTTCCGACTCGAGAATCATAAGCGAGTCGGCTATCCACAGAGAATCCTCCCTGGCCTCCGCTCGGACATGGTAGTCGCGCTCGTGGAGGATCTGCTGCACAGTAATCCCCGACGCCACCGAATCAAGAGAGAGCGTAGCCGTGAGTGAGTCCAAAGGCATGTCAGGGTCGAGGTAGTCGTCGAACTGGACAGCCACCGTTACCGAGTCCGTCACGTCCCCATCACTGATGATGGCCCCTGTAGTATCTGGGCGCAGGAGGCTCATGTCCGCGAAGACCGTATCCGCTCCATTGACGACCTGAAAGGCATGGCCGAGCCGTTCGAAGAAGTCGGCCTGCCTGTTTCTGTTCACATCCTCGAATCCCGTCAGGGCATATCGACCCACGGGAGGTAAGTACCGAAACGCGAATACGCCGCTGGTGTCCGTGATGGCGACGTGCGTCGGCCCCTGGGCTTCACCCACCCCCCCCACGAGGAGAGGTTGAAAACGTGCGGTGACGCGCACTCCTTCCATCACTTCACCGGTGAGCCGGTCGAAGACCATGCCGGCGATGACGTTCGGCAGCATCTCGGCTCCGGTGGAGAACACGAACTCGAACGGCTGAGGCATGGCATTCCGAAAAAGGTCCTGCACGCTGGGCAACACAGTGACCCGATACACCAGGTCCGGAAGGAACCCGCCTTCCATCTTGATCTCCAGGCCGTCCTTCTTGTGGCGCACTTCAATCTCTCCGGACTCGGGCGAAATCTGCACCGCCTGGTCCAAACTGCCGGACGCGCCACGCTCGCTGATCCGCTCGTTGAACGTGATCCGGATCGCGTCGTCGAACGCTTCCACCTCGGCAAAAGGATCTGGAACCGTCGCGACCACCTGGGGGCCCGACAGATCAGGGGGACCTCCCGGCGGCCCCTGTGGCCTGGCACACGAGGAAATGGCAAGGACCGCGAAGGCCCCCACCGTGCAAAGGATCAACGCGCCGTCCGATCTACTCATGGTCTCGACATCGGCGGTCGCTCAGGCGTCAGCAAGCGTCGCGAGCTTGTTCGTGAGTTTGTCCAGTTGCTCCTCGAAGCTCCGTGCCTTCTCACGCTCGCGCTCTACCACTTCCTCAGGGGCCTGCTGAACAAAACTCTCGTTGGCCAACATCTTCCGCGATCCATCCAATTGCCCGCCCAGGCGCTCAATCTCTCCCTGGAGCCGTTCCCGCTCCCGCGTAATATCGATGACTCCCTCGAGCGGCACGAACACCTCTGCGCCATTCTTGAGAACGGCGTGGGCCCCAACGCCGTCGGCGGGGGTGTCGAGGTCGCACTGATCCACTCGTGCGAGCCGCCGCAGGGCCGCCCCCTGCTCTTCAACCATGGTGCGGAACCCGTCCTGCAACCCCGTCAACTTGACCGTCACCCCAGTACCCTCCGCCACTCCATACTCCTTGCGGAGACTCCTCACCTGGGTGATCAGCTCCTGAAGTTCCTGGAGACGTGTTTCGGACTCGGGATCGAGGAGCGCCTCATTTACCTCGGGCCACTCGGCGATCATGAGCGCCTCCGGACGGACGGACCCTTCGGGTGATGGGAGTCGATCCCAGAGCGCCGAGGTCACGAACGGAGTGAGCGGATGAAGAAGGCGGCAGATACCGTCCAAGACCACTACGAGCGTGGCCCGGGCAGACTGCAAGCTCTCATCGCCCGAGGCACCTTGCATTCGAGGCTTGATCAGTTCCAGATACCAGTCGGCGAAGTCCCCCCAAACGAAGTGGTAGAGGCGATCCGACACCTCGTGGAGTCTAAAGCGTTCGAGATCCTCGGTGACGTCACCCACGGCCCGCTGCATGCGCGACAAGATCCATCGATCCTCGAGTTCCAGATTCTCCCCCGTCGCTTCAAGCGTCGGTATGGGATCGTCACCAAGGCTCATGAGCGCGAAACGTCCGGCGTTCCAGAGCTTGTTGGCAAAGTTGCGTCCGGGAGAAAACGCTGTCTCCAGGTCCTGGTGATCCAGCTGGATGTCGGTGCCGACGCCAGCCGAAGCAAGAAGAGTGAAACGAAGCGCATCCGCGCCGAACCGATCCGCCACCTCGATCGGATCGATACCGTTGCCCAGCGACTTGGACATCTTTTTGCCCTGCTTGTCTCGTACCGTCCCGTGTAAGTATACCCGCGTGAAAGGTGCCTCTCCCATGAATTCGTACCCGGCCATGATCATACGGGCTACCCAGAAGAAGAGAATCTCTGGGGCTGTGGTCATGTCATGAGTGGGATAGAACGCCTTCAGATCATCTGTCTCTTCGGGCCAACCGAACACGGAAAAAGGCCACAGCCATGACGAAAACCAGGTGTCCAGTACGTCCGGGTCCTGGGTCAGGTTCGTGCTGCCGCAAGAATCACATGCGTCTGGATCCTGCCTGGCCACGGTCGTCGCCTCGCAGTCGCCGCAATACCAGACCGGGATCCGGTGGCCCCACCAGAGCTGTCGGGAAATGCACCAATCCCGGATGTTCTCCATCCAGTTTTCGTACACCTTTTGCCAGTGTGCAGGAGTAAAGGTGACGGTACCGTCGCGAGAGGCCGCGAGAGCGGGCTCGGCCAAGGGCTTCATGCGCACGAACCACTGGAGGCTGAGACGTGGCTCCACCACAGTGTGGCATCGGTAGCAGTGCGGGACCGAGTGCGAGTACGGGTCCTCGCCTCCTCCCAATCCCAGATCCGCCAGGGCCTCGAGGACCCGCTTCCGTGCGTCGAGACGATCCAGATCCCGAAACGCCTCCGGGGCGTTCTCGTTCATCTTGGCATCGGGGGTCAAGATGTCCAAGAGCGGTATCCCCGCGCGCTGGGCCATCTCGAAATCGTTGGGGTCGTGGGCCGGCGTGACCTTGACCATCCCCGAGCCGAACTCGGGATCCACGAACTCGTCGGAGATGATCGGGATGGTACGGCCGGTGAGGGGAAGCTCTACATCCGCCCCGACCAGCCCCTCGTAGCGCTCATCTTCGGGACTCACGGCGACCGCGGTATCCCCGAGCATGGTCTCCGGACGCGTGGTCGAGACAGTCAGATACCACCGTCCGTCCGGAAGCTGCCCTATGGCTTCTGCGCCCGCATCTCGAGCGGCCTGGGCACCGCCGGCGGCGGCGTCACTAAGCGGATAGCGCAGGTGATAGAGGCGACCCTCCACCTCTTCTCCTTCGGCCTCTTCATTCGAAAGGGCCGTGAGACACCGGGGGCACCAGTTGATGATATACTCGCCGCGGTAGATCAGGTCCTTTTCGTAGAGGCGCACGAACACCTCGCGGACCGCCTGACTGAGCCCGTCGTCCAAGGTGAACCGGGTACGCTCCCAGTCGCAGCTCGACCCGATCACCTTGAGTTGCTCCAGGATGGTACTTCCCGTCTCCTGCACGTAGCTCCAAACGCGCTCGGTGAAAGCCTCCCTGCCCAAGTCTTGCCGGGAAATCCCTTCTGCCGCGAGCTGCCATTCGACTACGTTCTGGGTCGCGATGCCGGCGTGATCGGTCCCCGGGATCCAAAGTGAGACTCTGCCCTGCATGCGCCTCCAGCGGGTCAGCACATCCTGGATGGTGGCATTGAGCCCATGTCCCATGTGAAGCACGGCGGTCACGTTGGGGGGCGGTATCACGATGACGAAGGGGGCCCGTCCCTCGGCCAGGACCGCCTCGGACTCGGCGCGGAAGTACCCGCGCTTACTCCACTGCTCGTAGAGGGGAGCCTCGATGGTCTGCGGATCTAGGCGAGGTGGCAACGCGTCGGCCACAGTCGCTCCTGTCAGGAAAGCTGGAAGGTTGAACTGGTGTCCAGAATCAGGTTCTGTGCGGGCATCGGTGGCCCGACAATACGCCAGTCGACGTCAGGGTGTTCCAGGGGTGCCAGCGTACTTCCGGGACAGGACACGACGCCCGCGGCGAATCAGCTCGCGCTGGAGCGATCGATGGACCTGCGGCGGGCCCCGAGAGTCCGTTGTAGCCAGCCCTCCAACGTCTTATCCGGGCTCCAAAGACCTTCGAAGACATGACCTGGAAGCTGGACGAAGTGCTCTACGATTCCAGGGCCGAACTGGCTACCGGATGAATGGGAAATCTCGTCGAGCGTATCACGGTGGGAGCACGCAGATCTGTAGACCCTACCGGAGGTCATGGCGTCGTAGGTGTCACAGACACCCAGGATCTGGGCGACCATAGGAATACGATGGCCGGACAACCCCTCCGGATACCCCGTGCCATCCCATCGCTCATGGTGGTAGCGAAGACCCGGTGACAAGTGCTTGAGACCGGGAATGCCCCCCAGAATTTCCGCACCGGCCGCCGCATGACCCTGAATGCTCTCACGCTCCTCGTCATCGAGCGGACCCTCCTTGGTAAGCACCCTGAGGGGTACGCTCACCTTGCCCAGGTCGTGCAGGTAGCCGGCCTCCCACGTGGTTACACGGATCTGGGGGTGCATACCCATGCGGTCCGCCAAGGCCTCCGCCAGGTTCGCGACTCGTCGCGAGTGTCCCGCCGTGTACGGGTCCTTGGCGTCGATGAGGGTCGCGACAATGTCCAGAAACTCATGAGTGGACAACGGAGAAACTTCTTCCGGAATCAGATCGTAGGCGGCATCGAGGCAGGCGCGGTGGAAAATCGTCTCGTGGAACTCGTGCAATTGATCCCGTCGTGCCAGGTCGAGATACGCCTGGGCGACCGTAGGCCCGAATTCCTTCTGCGCTCCCGCCTCCACGACCGCGATGACTTCGGACTGGGCCAGAGGGCCCCGCTGAGGACGCGCGGTGCCTAGGGCCACCACCGTGTCCGCAAGACGCAGGATCTGCGCTCCCATCGGGATTTGGTCCCCCTTGAGGCGGTCGGGATATCCCGTGCCGTCCCACCACTCGTGATGGTGCCGCACGAGTGGCGCCAACGAGCTGAGGTGCGCGATTTGTCGGATGCTGCGCTCGCTACGCTCCGGATGCTCCAAGACCCGGGCTCGGGCGTCGGGAGGCAGAACCAGCACGGGGTTCTCCCACGCTTCTTCCACGAGGCCGATCATCCCGATGTCCGAGAGGATGGCCGCGAACAGAATTTCCGATCGAAAGGACGCCGGTACTTCCAATTGATCGGCAAGGCGCGAGGCGAGCATCGCGACCTTGGGACCGTGGCCAACCAGGTATCCTTTGGCCATACCCATCACCTGAACGAGGGCCTCCAAGAGACCAACGTAGATGCCCCGACCGGAATCTGTCCGCAATTCGTCCACGAGCGTCCATCATTCGAATGATGCCCCCGGGCAAAATCGCGCGACAACGGAAGGCATTAGGGAACATTTGAATATTGGGGCTCCTTTCCGGAAGGAAAAGAGTCATGTGTTGCCATGGCGTGACTTAACGCGGGGGTCTTCCACCAGAAGTGCGGGTCGTGTCAGGCTGCTGGTCGGCCTCCCGGCGTTGTCTTTCTTTTCTCTCCCTGATGGCCTTGGCCCTCTCGCCCCAGACCGCCCGCGCAGCCTGAGAATTGAGATTGTTGAGGATGTCGGCATCCTCCCAGGCTCTTCTCGTGGCCCTCTCACGTTGCCACGTCGTGCCTCCGAAGTTGATCGGAAGAGGCAGGGTGAGGCTTCCGAGATGGAGTTTCCCCTCGGACACTCCCCAGCGATTCCCCTGATCGTCCGTCATCGTCCAGTCGGTAAAGGCCGACTCGGCGGCGAGAGCGATGGCCACGGAGTCATGCCATGCTTCAAGGAGGCCGGCCAGCTCCAGCTGGAGTCTTTCAGAGTCGGTGAGTTCGAAGATTTCTGGAAGAGCGGCCCGCCAAAGTCGACGATCGGCACTGCGTACCCTCAACGCGTCGGCGGCCCGCACCCCACCGCGCTCATCCCCCTGTTCATCCGGGCCCTCGTCACCGGGATCCGTGACTGGTTCCGGTCCCTGCGCCTCCGCTTCCGGCTCCGCCACGATTTCCAGGATCGGTTCCGGCTCCTCTTCACGGGCCTCGTCCTCGGGCGCGACGAGCTCCACTACCTGCACGACACGCATGCCGGAAAACGGCCTCGCGACAGATTCTACGTCCAGCGTGTTTTCGGTGGGACCCCACTCCGTAACACCGAAGGAATAGAGGATGATGACCAGTAGGTGCACGGCGGCAGACAGCCCGAACCCAACCCCTATGGCTCGGCGGTGCGAGGCGCGAGGGCGATCGACCCACCCACGCCTAGACTGTTGATCGACGGGTTGCAACTCTGTCATCGGGTCTTGTAAACCCCCTTGGAATGGCAGTTCCTCTGGGAGCATTCGGTCTGCTCAGGCCTGAATGAGCCTCCCGAGTCGCGTCGCCGCCTCCCTGATACGCCCTTCGTCCACAGTGAGCGCCACCCTGAAGAAACCCTCACCGCCGGTCCCCAGTGCCTGGCCGGGGAGAATCACCACACCTTCTTCTTCCAGAGCACGCTCCGCGAAGTTCAATGAGGACTCGTCTCCGGGCACCGGAACCCAAAGATACATGGTGGCTTTGGGAACCGTGATATCAAAGCCCGCCTCGCGAAGGCTCTCCACGGCCACGTCCCGTCGGCGCTCGAAGCGCGCCACGTTGCCGGGCACCCACTCATCATAGCACTCGAGCGCTGCAACTCCAGCTGCCTGTACGGCCTTGAACACACCCGTGTCGATGAACGTCTTGACCCTCGACAGAGCCTCGATCAGGTCGGCACCACCCGCCGCCCAGCCGAGGCGCCACCCCGTCATGTTGTAGGTCTTCGAAAAAGAGTGAAATTCCAGAGCCACTCCACCTGCCCCCTCGAGTTCCAAGATGCTCGGAGGCCGGTAGCCGTTAAAGGCGATCTCGCTGTAGGCGTGATCGTAGACCAAGACGACATCGTTCTCGTGACAGAAGTCCACCGCTTCTCGGAGATAGTCGAGCGGTGCGGACCCTGCCGTCGGATTGTTAGGGTAGTTCAGGTAGAGCATCCGCATCCGCGACCGCACGTCCTCCGAAAATTCGTTCAGCGGAATCAGAAAGTCGTTCTCGGGCCGTAGCGGCACGAGGTGCGGCTCCCCTCCCGCGAGGATCACTCCACCCCGGTACGCTTGGTAGCCCGGATCGGGAATCACCGCCAAGCCCCCGGGGTCGAGGAACGCCAGAGGGAGCTTCGCGATTCCTTCCTTGGAGCCGAGAAGAGGCAGGACCTCTTTGTACGGATCGACGTGCACGCCAAAACGCTTTTCCATCCAGGCCGCCACCGACTCCCGAAAGGCTGGAAGGCCCAGTTGGAAGGGATACCGAGACATCTCCCGCTTCGCGGCCGCCTCGGAGAGTCCGGCAACGGCGGGCGGCGGCGGGTCGAGATCGGCGTCGCCCGCTCCCAGATCGATGACATCGATCCCGGCGGCCGCCAAACGTCGACGCTTCTCTGGAATACCCGCCAGGGGATAGCCCGGCAGGCCGAGAAACGCACGGCTCCGCTTAGGCGCCACCGTCCTCTTCTCCCACCACAGGATTGCGAAGGACTCCGATTCCCTCGATCTCCACCTCGACCTCGTCGCCAGGCTCCAAAGCGCCGATCCCCTCGGGCGTACCGGTGGCAATCACGTCGCCGGGTTCGAGCGTCATGATTCGCGAGATGTACGCGATCAAAGTCGGCACCGAGAACACCATCTGTGAAGCCGGCGCCCGCTGGCGCTCCACACCGTTGATCCGGGTGACGATCTCCAGGTCAAGGAATGCGTCAGGATGGAACGGGCAGACAGACCCGATGGCACAGAACGTGTCGAATCCCTTGGCCCTGGACCACTGGCTGTCCTTTCGCTGGAGATCCCGTGCCGTCACATCGTTCAACGGTACGATCCCGTCGACCACGCTCCACGCATTCGCTTCGGACACATGCCGGGCGGTCGTCCCGATGCTGATTCCGATCTCCCCCTCGTAGTCGACCCTGCCCACTCCGGACGGGATGATAATGGGTTCGCCGGCTGTGATGACGCTGGAGGGCGGCTTGAGAAAGATGAGCGGCTCATCGGGGACAACGTTTCCGAGCTCCGCGGCGTGGGCGTGGTAGTTACACCCTATGCAGACGATCTTGGATGGCCGTGAGGGTGCACCAGACGTGCTGATGGCGTCAATCCTCGGCCGGCTGAGTGTGGATCCAGGTTCCGATGATGGCACCGAAGCCCGCGACGGTGAGGAGCACCGTGATTACCGCCCACCAGAATCCGATATCCGAATGACCATCCGCCCACCCGGCGGCCGAGTCCTGGAAGGTGAAGCCCGCCATCAAGAGGATTCCGACGCCGGCGAGCATGCCTAGAACGCGAGTCATTGAGTATCCGCCTTTGTGTGGATCCAGCCGGGACTCCCCGGACGACAGGCGGAATCTACCGCGGCCGGCGCCTCCCACAAGGTGTGTAACAGCGGGCTATTCTTGCCCCGCGCGTCCCTCGTGAAACAGAGCAAGAACGTGGGCGACCTCGCTCCAGGGCCCCTTGGTCAGGGGAGCCGGCGGAAGCGAGTCTCTGAGGTAGACGCCGTAGCGCTTCCGCAGAATGCGATCGTCCAGGATCACCACACTGCCGCGATCGTCATGAGAGCGCACGAGCCGTCCGAAGCCCTGCTTCAGCCGGAGGGCCGCCAGAGGTAGTACGAAGTCCCAGAACGCGTTTCCGCCGCGCTTCTCGATGGCCTCCACCCGAGCCGCGATGACCGGTTCGGTGGGCACCCGGAAGGGGAGACGCTGGATCACGAGGCCCCTCAACGGGCGACCCGGCACGTCGACCCCCTCCCAAAAGGAGGCCGTTCCAAGAAGGATGCCGGATCCGGAGGCCGTAAAGTCCTGAAGGAGGCGCGCGCGCCCATCCTCACCTTGAACGAAAAGCGGCCATGGCAGGCCGCCGTCCGCTCGCATCAGCTGCGCCACCCTTCGCAAAGCCCGATACGATGTAAACAGGACGAATAGGCCTCCGTCGGAGATACCTGCCATGTCACGCACGACACGTGCAGTGGCCTCGTCGAGCGCATCTCCTGAGGCATTCACATCCGGAAGATCCGTCGGAACGCCGAGTATGGTTTGACGTTCGAAGTCAAAGGGCGACAATATTATAGATTCCACCACCTCTTCTATTACATCGGATCGGTCCACCTCCTCCACTGCCAACCCGACGCGACTCCGTAGGAAGTCGAAAGAGCCTCGCGTGGCCAACGTGGCCGAGGAGAGGATCACCGTGTCGGTCTTCTCGAACAGCCCCTCCCTGAGCATGCCCCCCAACTCGATGGGAGCAGACGCGATCACCAGATTCCGCCTGCCCTTGCGAGGAGGCCCCTTCCACTCCAGCCACCGGACGAAACGCTCCTCTCCCTCTTCGGGATCCAAAACGGTACGCAGAGCAGTCACCGCCCCACCCAGTCGGCGCTCCGCGCTCTGGAGGTCCAAAACCCGCCCTTCGAGCCCTTCGGACAAGGTTTCGTCACGATCGAGGGTCTCTCTGACGTTGCGCACCTCGGCCTCCAAGGTTCGAAACGCGACAACCAGTCCGTCCAAGCGCTCCCGAACCGCAGGACGTGCCACCGGCTCCGGGAAGTCCACGGTGCCGATGCGTGCTGCCCCCACGGCGTCGGTCGGCAACAGGGGCTCCATGGTGTCGAGAAAGAGCGTGAGCTGGGCCCTGGCCTCGTCCACGGCTGGTCGCACACGTTCTTCGATACGACTTCTCAACTCGGTTGCGGCCGTCATGCCACCACCGCCCGAAAGCGCGTCCTGCACTGCCGCCAGGACACCCCGTCCTCTTCGGTCCAGGCGGGCCAGGATCCGGAACATGCCCAGGCGGGACGCCTCGAGGCCCAGGTGAGACGTCGCAGCGTCTTCGATGTTGTGCGCCTCGTCGAGAATCAGGTGTCGGTAGGCGGGAAGTACGGCCGACCCCGAATAGTTTTGCGTAGCCAGCCGGACCGACAGATCCGTAAAGAGCAGGTGGTGGTTCGCGATCAGAATACGAGCCGCCGCCGCCTTGCGTCGCGAGCGTTGGTAGAAACAGGCCTGGAAGTGCGGACAGCGCGTACGAAGGCAGATGTCGGGATCGCTCCTCACCTCATCCCAGATGTCATCGCTGGGCACGAACGTCAGATCGGCGAGAGAGCCGTCTTCTGTGCCATCGATCCAATCCAGGAGCGCGTCGAGCTCGTCCGCCCGGTCGTCCTCGAACAAGAGGGGGGCCGTCTCCGACGCCAATCGCGCCCGACGGATGGAGATATAGTTGCCACGCCCCTTCACGAGGGCCCAGTCGACGTCATCACCAAGAAGCCTCCGCACTAGCGGCAGATCCTTACTGTGGAGTTGCTCCTGCAGGTTGATGGTATTGGTGGAGATGACCGTCCGCTCACCGTTCTGCAGCGCCCAGGCCGCCGCAGGCATGAGGTACGCAAGCGATTTACCAGTTCCGGTGCCGGCCTCGACGATGGCCACCCCACCCTCGTTGAAACGTTCTGCGACCAGTCGTAGCATGGTTCGTTGCCCAGGCCGGTTCTCGTAACGCGGATGGTGCTCCACCAAGGGGCCGTCAGGGCCGATCAACGCATCCAGCCCCTCCACGTCGAGAGGCTCGATGTGACGTGGGGCCGGAGGCTCGACGACCACGTAGAGTCGCCCCCCGGCGTTGTCCGTGATGGCGGACCCGAGGCCCTCCTCGTACAGCCGCGCGGCCACACCCAAGTCGGCGTCCGAGGGCTCCAGCACGCCCGAGGGGTGATTGTGAATCACGACGCCCCCCTCCTCCGCTCCGCGAGCCGCAACCAGGACCGCGGCTTTGTTCCCCCGCGCGACGGCCCGAGGCTCGATCAGCTCTCTGGCCTCGTTGACCTGTGCAAGGAAGCACACTTCACGGCCGCCGGCCTTTTCGATTTCTGCACGGATGGTCTCGGTGGCACTCGCGGAGAGGCGAAGGTCCGACGTTGATCCGGGCGGCTCAGGAAGGCCGGGACCGTGCGTGATCCCATCGGCGGAAACCGGGGAGAGCTCCTGGTCAGGATTCACAGGTGTGCCGCTCAGGTCTTGAGCTTCTTCTTCTTGGCCGCCGGGAAGAGAACGTTGTTCAGGATCAGCCGATACGAAGGCGAGTTGGGATGGAGATCCAGATCGGTGGGAGGATCGCCGATCTGATGTTCGGGATCCTCCGGGTCATGTCCGCCGAAATACGTCCACGTGCCTTCTCCGAAGTTGCCGTGGATGTACTTGGCGATTTCGCCTTCCTGTGCCAACACGATGGTCTCCGGCTTGAGACGGTCCATTCTGAACGACGTGGTCAGTCCGTAGAAGTCCGGAATGACGTCCTCGTGACTCTGCGTGAGCATTGTGGGTACCGGATCGAACTTGGCCGAGAAGTCGAAGAGGGTGAAGGCCCCGAGCTGCAGACGCCAAGGCGTGTTGACCTGATGTCCATCGATGTCGCTGAACGCGTTCACGGAAGGTCCGACCTGAACGACCGCGTCGGTAAAGCCCATGGTTCCCGACCAGTCCATCTTTCGCGTGGCGTCGGGATCCGCGGGAGTGCCGTCGGAGTAGGCAGCGGCGATGTCCACATACTGCGCGCCGAGTGCCAACTCCAGCGTCTCCGTCGCAGAGCACATGGCGAAGAGGAACCCACCATCCTCGACGTACTGCCGAATTTCCAGTGCAACACCCTTCTTTAGAGCCGGTACGGTCGCAAAGCCGAGTCGACGTGCCACCTCCTCGTTTCTAGCCACCTCATCCTGAAGCCAAGGAGATCCGGCGTAGGTGATGAAAAACTTTGAGTACTGGCCAGTGAAGTCCTCGTGGTGGAGGTGCAGCCATTCGTAATCCTCGAGCCTCTCCTCGATCACATCGTCGTCCCAAATCTTCTCGTACGGGATTTCGGCGTAATCGAGGGCCATGGTCACCGCATCGTCCCAGGGCGTGCTGTTCGGCGGGGTATAGATGGCGACCTTGGGCGCCTTTTCCAGCACCACGGCGTCCATGTTCGAATCGATGATCACCGCGCGGATGGCCGCCACGTCCGCTCCCCCGACCGGCTCGACGGTCACGCCGCGCAGTACCGCCTGCCTCCGAACGGCGCGCGTGTCCGGGAGCAGGAAGGACCCGTCTCGGTAGTTCAAAAACCACTCGGTGCGCCCGAACTGCTCGAGCGTCCAGTATGTGAGGCCGTACGCCTTGAGATGATTCACCTGGGACCGATCCATCGGGACGAGCAGGAACTGCCCAGCCACGGGGATCGGCATGGCGATGACGGCCAGGACCGAGAGCAATCGCGATATCCTCATGGACCTCTTCCGTCCCTCAACCTCTGGAGTTCCCGGCGGGCCATCGGTACGACCGCGTTTTCGGGCGAACTCAGAATCAATTCCTCGAGTAGTCGGACCGCTTCTTCCACCCTGTCCGACGTGGCGCCCCGGAATCGGGCCAGCTCGAGCGTGGCCTCAGGGGTCTCGGCCGCATCCGGATGATCCCGCACGATGCGAGCCCTGAACTCGGCTGCCTCGGCGACCAGCTCACCCCCGTCGGCGATCCGGGCACCGTGCGCCAGCACCGCCGGTTGGTCGGCCCTCGGAAGGCCACCGACGGCGGCCCCCACTTCGCCGACCGCGGCAGCGACACGACCCCGGTGGGCCAGTACCGCACTACGCATGACGACCACCAACGTCGCCCCCTGCTTCTCGTCCAGGAGCCCCAACAGCGAGATCACGTCGGTCGCGCCGGTAGGCGAGAGTCCGGGAAGCGCCTCGCGGAGGTTCATGCGACCCGGCACCACCTCTCCGGACGCCAGGTACAGATACCCCCTCTCCAGCAAGCTTTTCGGACCGTCGACTCCGGCCAACAGAGATCGAGCCCCCATGCCGTCGCCCTCATCTTCGAGCCTCATGGCCAGGGTCACCGCCAACTCGTCGATCTCGCTAGCCCCGGGGAACTCGCTTCGGAAGCGGTCCAGGCGCTCCCGAGCGTCCGGCTCCCCTCTCGAAATGCGAATTCGAAGGATCTCGGCCAATGCGCGTCGACGTTCTCCACTTCCGGCCGAGAGACCCACCGCGATCGATTCTTGTGCTTCGAGGGCCGTCGCGGTGTCGCCGGCGGCCAGAGCCGCGTCGGTGATGCGATGATCCAGTGCGCGCGCCTCGTTTGCGTCGGACGCTTTTTCCTGCAACGCCTCGTACGCCCAGAGCGAGATGGTCGCCGCCCCGTCTACTTCCTCGGCCTGACGGGCCAACGCCGTCAGGAAGCCGCGGCGAGCCTGTCCTTCGAGCTCCTGGGCCACCTGGCCGGCCAACTCAAGGGCTTCGTCCACGAGCCCCGCCTCCACCGCGATCCTGGCACCGGCCCGCTGACGAGCGACCGTGGTCGGCGAACGAGATAGCTCCTCTACCAGAGGCCGGACCAACTCCGCTCGATCCTCCTCGATTTCGGTGACTCTGCGCATGACCGGCGATACCTGTGCTCCGTCGTCCCCGATGATCCGAGCCCACTGGAGGACGGCTTCCTCTATCCTACCAAGATCCCGAAGGAGATCTCCTATTTCCATGGCGAAAAGGGACGGTTGGGCGAGGGCGTCGCGCCCATCCTCCAACACGGAGAGCGCGCGTTCAGGTCCGAAGACACGCTGGAAGACGCGGCTGACTTCCCGATAGGGCTCCGGCGATGTTCCAGACTGCTCCACCCACTCCTCGGCGGTCTGGACCAGTTGGTCCCTCTTATCCAATTCCGTGAAAACTCGGAGCAACAGGATCCTGGGGGCAGCCGCGTCAGGCTCCCGGTCCCGGTATCGAAGGGTGACGGGGAGGATCTCTTCGATGCGCCCCTGAGAGCGCAACACCCGCTCCAGCGCGAACAGGCCCCCGGTGGAGGTAGGCCTCTGCCCCATCAGGTCCTTCAGGATATGCTCAGCCTCACCGAGGTTGCCCTGTGACTCCTGGCTCGCCGAGGAACGCAGCAGCCGACCCTCCAACAGTGGATCTTCGGTCTGCGACAGCGCGACCGCGGGACCAAAGGCGGTCAGCGACAGGAGCACGGCGATAGATCGCAACCCGATGCGCCCCGGCAGGTTCACGGGGTCCCTCCCGGAGAGCGACGCTCTGCCTTGTTCAGGCGCTCGAAATAGTCCAGCACCATCTGCCGCTGAGCGGGAGAGAGCCGGCTCAGCGTTTCGGCCGGTGGAAGCTGGAAACGGAGCGCGCCCAGGTCGTCGGCCGAAAGAGCGCCGACGTCACCTCTCTCGAACTCGCCTGGCGCCGTCGACTCACGCTCCTCAGAGAATTCGTCCTTCTCCAGACTGCGACCGGCGTCCAGCATACGGTGGAACAGCTGCTCCTGGCGCTGGAGGGTCTCCGCATCGAGTCGGTTGCCGGCCAGACGGTCGGCCAGCTCCATGGCCTCCAGGGCCATGGCCTCCAGATCGCCGAGGGCCTCGTCCTGGGCCCCAGGTTTCTGTGCGAGATCCTGCAACTCCTCTGCCACGTCCTCCTGTCGCTCCGCCGCGTCCTGGAGTTGCTGGGCCATGGCCTGCTCACCGAGCTGCATGGGGGTCAGCTGACCCGTCTGGCTGTTGATGGATCCCTGTTGCTGAGCCAGCTGCTCCATCTGTTCCATCATTTGCTGAGCCGACTGCGACTGTCCCATCTGGCCGGCCTGCTGCGCCGCTGCCATGGCGGCGAGTGCGACCTGATTCAGGGCCCCGACAGCCTGCTCGGCCGCGTTGCGGGGCGATGGTGTGCGCCCGCGCTGATCCTCGAGCGCCGCCAGGGTCTGCTCCATGGCCTCCATGGCCTGTCCGATCTGACCGGCGACGTCGCGATCTTCACCCTGACTCATGCGGTCCTGAGAAGACAGGTTGTCCGCCATGTTGCGGACCCCCTGGAGGAGCGCGGCCTGGTCACCCCGCATCTTGGCCAGCTCTTCCCGGCCGGCACCCTGCATCTGGTCACGCAGGCTCGACTGCTCCCGGGCCATGGTCAGGGCGTCCGTGGCGGTCTCTTGCATCGCCTCCTGCATGGCCTGCATCATCTGCTCAGCCATCTCCTGCTGAGCCTGCTGAAGCTGCCGGGACATCTGATCCATGGACTCGGCCGCTTCTTGTGCGGACTGGGCCGCCTCTTGCGTTTGGCCCATACGAGACTGCTCCTGAGCCTCGGACATGGACTGCTGGGCCTGTTCGCCTTGCTTGGCGGCCTCCTCGACCGCGTCCCGAGCCGCATCTTCACCCGCTTCTTCGAGGCGCTCTTGGAGTCTGTCCAGGCGGTCCTGAAGATCCTCGGCCCGCTCCTCGAGCGCCTCTTGTTGATCTCCGCGTAGTTCCGGATCGTCCCCCTCGGCCATGGCATCCGCCAGGGCCTCTTCCTGTTGGGCCAATTCTTCGGCCTCGGCTGCCGTGGCTCTGAAGTCCTGCTCCAGGGCAGCGCGCTTGAACGCCTCGATGGCCTGTTCCAGCCGGTCACGGAGGGCTTCTTGGTCGGCCGCGAGCTCCTCGAGCGTCCGCTCCGCCTCGCTGGCGGTCATATCCTCGACCCGCTCAGACAGCTCCTGGAGCCGCTTCTGCATGTCTTCGGGAGCCAGCTCGTCCATCAGACGTTGCAGTTCCTGAAGCTGTCTCTGCAACTCCGGATCACCCAACCCCGCAGCCTCCATGTCTCGATCCAGCTCACCCAGCTCCATCTCCAGAGAGTCGATAGCGTTGAGCAGTGCTTCCTGGTCCTCCAGGGCCCCTCGGATGTCCTCTTGCTCCTGGAACTCCATGCGCTCCCGAGCCTCTTCGAGCGTGCTCAGGGGGCCGCGCTCGGGCTCCGGCGGATTTTCGAGCTGGCGCTCCAGGTCCCGGGCCTCTTGAGCCTGCTCGTCCGCCCGTTCGGCGAGTTCTTCGACTCCCCTGGTCGCATCGTCCAGACGCTCCTGGGCTTCGCGTCTGAGGTCCGCCGGTGTGGGCGGCCGAAGAACATATTCGGGGGTCTCACTCACGTTGGGCGACGGGGCGTTGTCCACAGCGCGGACGAAGTAGCGTACGGTGTCGCCCGGAAGAAGCTCCCACTGGGACAAATCCATGACTGGACGCATGAGCGTACCTCTGCTGCCACCCACCTGCATCGGGCTCACCACCGGCTCCAGGCGGTCGCCAAAGGCCGTGACCCGGTATACCACCAGTTCCAGGCGGTCGAGGCCGTAGTCATCCGACGCCTCGATCACCAACGGCTGGCGAAGGGACACGGACAACAGCGTGTCCTTACCCGGCAACAGAACCGCCACGTCGGGCGCCGAGTCAGGGACGATCATGAGCTGCAAAGGAGGAGGCGCTACTTCAGCCGGGTCTCCCTCTGTGTCGGTAAAGTGCCACGCATAGACCCCGCTGGCCCGCGGTCGCCAGTTCCCCTCGAAGTCCTGACCCGACACGGCCAAGCGGACCTCCTCCTCGCCCTCGGGCCCGTCGAGTCCGGCAGAGGTGAGGGGTCGACTCGCACGGCCCTGGATGGCGAAGCGGGTTCCGGCCGGGATGTCGAGCGGCGGTATGTCGGCCCCGTACTCCTCCGAGAATCGGCCGGTGTGAGGGGGAAACGTGAGCGACACGGTCACATCACTCACCAGCAGGGGGTCGATCGGCTGAAGCTCGTAGCTCGGTGAGCGTGCTCCGTCGGGCGCTACGACCCAGTACTCGGTCCGGGCGGAAACCGTCCGAAGCACTAGTCCCGCCTGATCGCCGACGACGTCGAGCCGCTCCTGGACGGCCACGTCACCCGCCGCCTGCCAATGGACCGTAACCGACTGGCGCCCCGGCGCCGTCACGGTGAGCGGCACGTCTGAACCGCGAAGCACTTCTGCGGACCCCGGCTTGACCTCGAGCGGCGGAAGAGTGGGACCGGCAAGAAGGCCGAACGGCCGCGCGAGCCCCGACCAGGCAGCGAACGACCGCGTGGGAGACGCCACCGTCAACAGCATCACCGCAGGGACCAGCAGAACCAGCCCCCACGTGCCACGGCGGATCCACCCCGTGGCTTCTCCAGCCAACCGTCCGGCAAGACGAGGTCTGGGACCCCTCAGATCGGTCAGCGCCTCTTCTGCGGCGTGGACCGCGAGAACGGACGAAACGCCCGAAGGAATGGCCCTGGCCAGCTCCAGTGACCCCTGGAGCACCCCGGGAGCGAGGCCGGCGCTCTCTTCCATACTCGCGGTCAGATTCGGCTCCCGAAGCCAGAGCGTCCTGGCCTTGCGATACGCCAGCCAGGCGAGAAGCCCCAGCGAAACCATGGTCAGATCGATCGCCAGAGGCATGACGGTGCCTTGGCGCCAACCGTCGGGATCGGCCACCAGCCAGGCCAGGATCAGACCCCCGGTCACACCCGCGCCCAGCCACAAGCCGAGGGCAAGACGCGCTCGCTTCAAGAGATGCTCGCGCACATCTCCCACGACACGAACGATACGTACGGGAGCCGGACTCACGGCACCATCTGGCTGAGGACGTAGAGATAGAGATTCACGCCCATGCGGATTGAGGCTTCACGGACGTCCTGTGCGTCTTCGTGAACATCAGGATCTTCCCAGCCATCTCCCAGATCGGACTCGTAGCTGTAAAAGACGATCAGCCTTCCTCCATGGAAGATACCGAAGGCCTGTGGCGGCTTCCCGTCGTGCTCGTGGATCTTCGGCAAGCCCTCCGGAAAGTCGTACATGACCTCGAAGACAGGGTGCCCCGCTGGAATCTCGGACAGCTCGTACTCCGGGAAGATCTCGCCGATCTCCCTGCGGAACGACTCGTCCATGCCATAGTTGTCGTCGGCGTGGAGGAATCCTCCTGACAAGAGATACTCCCGAAGAGCCACTCGTTCTTCGGCAGAAAAACGCACGTTGCCGTGGCCCGTCATGTAGAGGTAGGGGAAGTCCTTGAGCGACGGATCAAGCGGCCGTACGGTCTCCGGCCGGCCCGCGACAGGAAGGCCGGTGCGCTCGCGGATGGCCGCGAGGAGGTTGGGTAGCGACGAAGGGTTGGCATACCAGTCCCCGCCCCCTTCGTACTGCAGTCGCGCTATGGACAGGACGGAGTCGGGCGCTACGCCCGGACCCGCAGCGGCCAGCACGCCTACCAGCAGAGCGATACTGACCACGAGCCTCCCAATCCGTTTTGCACCGCTCCGCTCAACTCGATTCCTCTCCGCTTGCTTGATCGCCGCCGCCCGAAAGTGAATGGACGATCTCGTACGCCAGATTCTTCGCGATTTTTAATCGAACCGACACCTCGCGCGCCGCCCGGCTCTGCGTCAGGCCCTCAGCCAGAAGCGCTTCCGCCAAGGCTCGTGCAGCGGCGGCGTCGACCCGCTGTTCGGTTTCTTCTTCCGCCTTTGGCGACACGACCACCGTGATCTCTCCCCGGGGTGGTCGCTCGCCGTAATATCGGGCGGCATCTCCCATTGTTCCCCGGAAAAACTCCTCATGAATCTTGGTCATCTCCCTGGCCACGACAACCTGGCGTTCCTCCCCCGCCAGCCCCACGAGGTCGCTCAGGAGGGCCCCGAGACGCCGGGGCGCCTCAAACACGACCGAAGTCTCCCCTGCCCCCACGATCCGTTCCAGAATCTCTCGTCTCGGCCCCTTCTTCCGCGGGAGGAAGCCATGAAAGGTGAAGGGCACGGTCGGGAACCCGGCGCCGACCAGCGCGGTGAGAACCGCTGAGGGCCCCGGAACAGGCACGACGTCATGCCCCGCTTCGACGACCGTGAGCACGAGGCGCTCTCCGGGATCCGAGAGCAGAGGCGTCCCGGCATCGGACACCAGCGCGAGTCGCTGACCGGAATCCAGGCGGTCAACGATGCTCCCTATCCGCGAGGCCTCGTTGTGTTCATGCAGTGATGTGAGCGGGGCGCGAAGCTCGAAATGATCCATCAGCACCTTGGTGCGTCGGGTGTCCTCCGCCAGCACTCCGTCGACTGAACCCAAAAGCTCGATGGCCCTTCCGGACGTATCCGAGAGATTGCCGATGGGCGTAGCGACGATGTAGAGGGTACTCATGGCAAGCAGTATAGCACGCGGGGGCCTCGGAGGATTCACCCGTGAACCGACAACGGCCCGGGAGCTTTCTCTCCCGGGCCGTCCGTCCAAGTCGAGTCCTGGACCCTGGGTCTTGGGTTACCTCGGTGACAAGCCGTCACCGCGGTAGAGCACCAGGAGGTTACATATGCTCTTGGACCTTGGCCTCCAGGGTGGGGCGAGGGACCGCACCCACCACCGTGTCGATGTGCTCTCCGTCCTTGAAAAACAGGATGCTCGGAATCGAGCGCACGGCAAAGCGAACGGTCACCTGTGGGTTCGCGTCCACGTCGAGTTTTCCCACCTTCAGCCCTTCGTCGCCGTACTCCTCGGCCAACTCTTCGACGATGGGAGCCACCATTCGGCATGGACCGCACCATGCGGCCCAGAAATCCACCATTGTGAGACCGCTGCCCTCTTCGATGGTCTCAGCAAAGTTCTGGTCCGTGATTTCTACGATCTTCCCGTTATCACTCATCAGGTCGTCTCCTTGTACCTTCATCAGACCGGTCATACGATCCGGTCCAGGCTCATATACTCAATCTAATCAATCATGAACGGCTATCCGCTCGATCACGTCGCTATCGCAGTCCGATCAATTCGAGAATCAGCGGCGACCTTCGAACCCGTTACCGGGTGTGCTTGTTCCACCCTCGAAGAGCTGCCGTCACAGGACGTCAACGTCGCCTTCATGGGGGCCCTGGAACTCATCGAGCCCCGGTCCTCCGACAGTGGTGTGGCCCGCTTCATCGAGCGCCAAGGTCCCGGACTCCACCACATCGCGTATCGGGTGCCCGACATCCGAACAGCCCTCACACAGCTAAAGACACGAGGGTTCCAGCTCATAGACGAAGAGCCGCGGCCGGGAGCGCGCGGGCACCAGGTCGCCTTCCTTCATCCTGAGACAACGGGGGGCGTGCTGATTGAACTGGTCCAGGAGACGCGGTAGCGGGCCGCGTCGCGGCTACCACAGCGTCAGGTCCCTAAGACCCTGTGACTTTTTCTAGCTCAATGATATTGACCAGCCACTGGTCGCCCGACGCAAGCACCACCGTGAAGCCCACGTCCCGCACGTTTCGCCCTCCGGCAAACGTCAGGTCCACGCCGACTCGGGTCGTCTGGGCCACCGTCCCCGCAACCATGCGCTCGGACGCGATCTGGTAGTCCTCGTGTCGAAGGATGCCCGCAATGGCGTCCATACGCAGCTCGACCTCGGTCCATTTCGCGCACGATTGTCCGCCGAACACGGTGCCGATTTTCTTCCAGAAGCATCCGAAGGAGCCCCCGGTATCCTCCATCGGACCGTCGCTGGTCCCGAACAGACGAGCCATCATGCGCAGGTCTCGCATATTGGAAGCCTAAAGGAACCTCTCGACGGAGAGGGAGGGTGCCACAGCGATGATCGGATTACTGGTCACCGATCTGGTTGTACAGCCCCACACAACCGTGAGCAGAAGCAGGGCTATCGCGGTACGCTTCACTAGGGACTCCGTTTCCGTAGAGCCCGGTGTCGGGCCGGGACGGCGCCGGTCACTATTCTACCGGGCGAGTCAAGACCGTCAAGCGGTCGGCTTTCAGCCGAAAATGTCAGGGCAACCGCCCGCCCGTGACCCGCTTCACGAGAGTGCCGGCGTCCAGGACTTCATCCACGGTGCGCCGATTGAGGTTAGCCAACTTCTGAAGATCGACGGAAGACGGATAGGCTTCTGCGAACTCCCCGAAAGTCATCCGCGCTGGAAGTCGCACGATCTCCAGACGAGCGGGCTCGATTCCCAGCACGTCGGCATCGCGCTCCGGCCGGAAGCTCCTCCCTGTGTTCACCACGTCGCTCTCGTAATCGGGCCAGCGGGCTGCACTCGCGTAGCCGAGAATCTGGACAATGGTGCCGCCGTGATCGACAAAGAGCACCCTTCCGCGATAGGTCCCGTCGGCGGTTCGTGCCTCGAACAAAGCCTCACTCGCCTCGAGACCATTGACGGGACTGCGCCGCACATCGCCCCCGTAAATGTCGTCCTGGCGCAGAAAGCCCGTCATGGCCGCCTCCACACCCCCCTGCTCCGCGGAAAGGTTGACAATGACGATCGCCCCTTCGTCCTCGGACACAGCCACAACCCGGGACTTCTGGTTCGCCGTCTTCCAACGCACTGGAAAATCGATGGCGAAGGCCATGTCCGGATGCCGGAACACGTAGCCCTCGAAGAAGCCTTCCCGAGGGTTCACTCCGTACATGAGTCCGTCCAGACGACGCAGGTATTCGTCCCTTCTGGACGTGTACCCCGAGTAGTCCTGCCCAGAGCTTGCCACCAACTCGAGAATCTTGGCTCCACGATTTTCAGGACTCGGGTGTGTGGACTGCCACTCCGGAAGCCTGCCTCCACCCCCGGCGGCCAACGCCAACGTCTGGAACACACCCACCAGGGCGTTGGGGTCGTACGCGGCGCGTGACATGTAGCGGACCCCGAGCTCGTCCGACTGAGACTCGTCACCGCGGCCGTAACGAAGGTTGAGGACTTGGAGTCCAGCCGAAAGCACGCCCGCGGCGGAGGCCAAGTCCGAGGACACAGCAGCCCCTACTCCCAGGCCGAACTGCTGGAGTTGCCGACGGCTGAGTTGGCTCGCGGAGTGGCGCGCCGTGACGTGCCCGATCTCGTGGCCCAGGACACCGGCCAACTCAGCCTCCGAGTTCAGGCTGGCGAGGATTCCCCGGGTAATGAAGATGAACCCTCCGGGCAGCGCGAAGGCGTTCACGATGGGGTCGTCCAACACCCTGAAGGACCAAGGTAGTTGTGGACGCTCCGATCGTCCGGCCAGGTCCTCCCCTATGCCGCGGACGAACGCCTGGAGTTCTTCGGAGCCATACAACCCGTACGCATCAGTGACCTGCTGGTCGGCGTCCCGGCCCATCTCGATCTCGTCACTCTCACTCACCAGCATGAACTGGCGCTCACCGATGGCCGGGTTGACCGCACAGGCCGCCACTGCTCCCAAGAAGCCGGCTAGAAGAGACCGGCGGGCTTGCTCTAGCCATCTGTTCATCGGACCTCTTCCACACCTTGTGCCCACCGATACAAGGATCGGACTCCGAACACTACGTGTATTCCACGTCGATGTACGATCTGTCCAAAGATAGTAGATTGTGGCCCCGGTCGAGACCCACGGAAGGCCGCCGCCGCCCCATCACTTGGAGAACAGAATTCGATATGCTGCGAACGTCGAACCACGTGACCTCCCGTCTTAGGCCCAGCGGCATTCTGAGCACGATGCTCTTGGGGTTAGCGTCTGGAGCCTGCAGTGACAACGCGCCATCGGCCATGCCGGACACCGTAGAGCGAGAGACCTTCATCGAGGTATACGTGGCTCTCAGGCATGTGGCGCTCCGGAAGACATCGCGCAGGGTCAACCCCATCGAACGGGACAGTGTCCTGGCCATGCACGACGTTACCGAAGAGGACCTCCGGGTATTTCTCGACGTCTACCATACCGAGGCCGAGTACATGCGTGATCTGTGGAACGAAGTGGAGGGGCGCATGTCCCTGATGTTGGAGATGGCGGAAGAAGGATCGGAAGGTGATGGCTGATTTCGAGCGTAGCTTCAGTGGGGCTCCCTGGGAGGCGAGGGTGGGTTATTGCCGATCTCTCAGGGCGGGAGACCGCGTCTTCGTCACGGGAACGGCGCCGGTGGCCGAGGGCGGCGGCGTCCACGAAGTCGGGGACGCATATCTACAGGCACTTCGTTGTTTCGAAATTATTCGCGACGCCCTGGCGGCCCACGACGCGGACATATGCGACGTCGTCCGCACCCGCATGTTCGTCACCGACATCGAGCGCTGGGAAGAATACGGGCGGGCTCATCAGGAGACGTTCGGCTCACATCCTCCGACGACGACCATGGTAGAAGTGAGCCGGCTCATCGACCCCGACATGCTCATCGAAATCGAGGCTGATGCGGTAGTTTCCTGACGCTGCTCGGCTACTCCCACTCGATGGTGCCGGGAGGCTTGGACGAGACGTCGTAGCACACCCGATTGACCCCCGCCACTTCGTTGCTGATGCGAGAGGAAATCCGGCTGAGGACTTCGTGCGGAAACGGATACCAGTCCGCGGTCATCCCGTCCCGGGAGGTGACCGCCCTCAAGGCGACCACGTTTTCGTAGGTTCGGTTGTCGCCCATCACCCCTACGGCACGCACCGGTAACAGTACGGCGAAGGCCTGCCAGATTTCGTCGTACAGCCCCGCCGCGTGAATCTCGTCCAGGTAGATGCTGTCCGCCTCACGGAGAACGGCCAAGCGTTCCTCCGAGACCGCTCCGAGCACGCGTATGGCAAGTCCCGGACCGGGGAATGGATGCCGACGGATGAACTCCTCTGGCAGGCCGAGCTCACGACCCACCTGGCGCACCTCATCCTTGAAGAGTTCACGAAGAGGCTCGATGAGCTCGAACGGAAGGTCCTCGGGTAGTCCCCCCACATTGTGGTGGGTCTTGATGGTCTGGGACGGCCCGCCGGTGGACAGGGACTCGATGACGTCCGGATACAGCGTGCCCTGCACAAGATGGCCGGCACCGGGCACTTCAGCTTCAGCCACTCGACCGAAAACGTCGATGAACACATGCCCGATCTGCTTCCGCTTCTCCTCGGGCTCCTCCACCCCGGACAGAGCGCTCAGGAAGTCTTCGGCGGCATCTTCGACGATGAGCCGAATGCCCATGTGCTTGCGGAAGGTACGCTCCACGTTCTCCCGTTCGTGCTTTCGGAGCAGGCCATTGTCGACGAAAATGCAGGTGAGGCGATCGCCTACGGCACGGTGCACCAGCGCAGCCGCCACAGAAGAGTCCACGCCACCCGAGAGGCCGCAGATAACCGCGCCCTCTCCCACCTTCTCTCGGATCGCCGCCACCGACTCTTCGATGAACGCTCCCGATGTCCACGTGGGACGGCACCGACAGATCCGCAGGAGGAAGTTCGAAATGATCTCCCCTCCGCGGACCGTGTGAGCGACCTCGGGATGAAACTGGACTGCATATATGGGACGGCTCTCGTGCTTGAAGGCTGCCACCGGGAGTGTCTCGGTCGACGCCAACGTCTGGCAGGCGGGCGGAGGCGCACGGACATGGTCACCATGCGAGCACCACACCTGGGTCGGCTCATCCTTCGCGAAACCGGCGAACAACTCACCCGGATCGAGGACCGTAAGGTCGGCCCGGCCGTACTCGCGTTTGCCGACCACGACCTCGGCGCCCTCGAGCTCCGCGATGAGATGCATCCCATAGCAGATGCCGAGGACGGGCACGCCGAGCTCGAGCAGTGCGGTCTCCGCTCTGGGCACTCCCTCATCGTAGACCGACGCGGGTCCTCCCGAGAGGATGATCCCCTTCGGGGCCCACTTACGAATCCAATCGAGCGAGCGGGTGGGTGGGTGGACCTCCGAGTAGACCCGCTCTTCTCTGATTCGTCGAGCGATGAGCTGCGTGTATTGAGAGCCGAAATCGAGAATCAGAATGCGGTCATGCTCGATCATAGGGCCTCAAGGGGACAAGGTCCCGTCCGGGAGCCTCTCTCCCCGGATCAGGTCGTCGAGCGTTTCCCGACGCCGAGCCAGGACAACGTCCGAACCGTCGACCACCACCTCGGCGGCTCGTCGGCGCGAATTGTAGTTGGACGCCATGGTGAATCCGTACGCGCCGACGGTGTGGACGGCGAGCAGGTCTCCCTCGTCGGGGAGGGGCAACTCTCTATCGAGCGCCAGAAAGTCGCCGCTTTCGCAGATGGGGCCAACCACGTCGACCACGGTCGGCGTCGGGTCTCCCTGGAGTAGCACCGGCTCGATGCTGTGATAGCCCTGGTAGTGGCTGGGGCGAATCAACTCGGTCATCCCCCCGTCGGTCACCACGAACGTCCTGGGGCCTTCATTCTTCACGTAGAGCACCTTGGTTACCAGGAGCCCCGCTTCTCCGACGATAAACCGACCCGGCTCCAGGATAAGGCGGAGGCCGGCTTCTTTTACCCGTGGCACCACCACGGCAGCCAGTGCATCGACCGACATGCGGTCTTCATCGGAATAACGAACGCCGAAGCCTCCACCCAAGTCGACAAAGCGCAGGTCGATCCCTTCATGGGACAATTGACCAGCAAGGTCAAGCACCTCTTCCAGGGCCTTCTGATAAGGGTCGGGCTCGAGAATTTGCGATCCGATGTGGACGTCGATCCCCACGATCTCGAGGGCGGGGCGTCCGGCAGCCCAGCGATAGAGATCCAGCACCCGATCCAACGGGACACCGAACTTGGACTCGCCATGTCCGGTCCGGGTGTATTCATGGGGCGTGTCGGCCAAGACGTCGGGGTTCACCCGCAGCGCCAAGGGCGCACGTTTGCCCATCCGGTCCGCCACCGCGTCCAAGGCGCGGAGCTCTCCTTCGCTCTCTACGTTGAACGCCAGGATGCCAGCGTCGAGGGCCACCTCCATCTCCACTTCGGTCTTCCCGACCCCAGCAAAGACGATGCGTTCGGGTGGCACCCCCGCCGTCAGGCACCGGTGCAACTCTCCCATGCTGACGATGTCGGCGCCGGCTCCCAATGCGGCGAGTCGCCGCAGGATCTCCAGATTGGAGTTCGCCTTGACCGAATACGCCATGAGTAGGTCGACGTCGTCGAACGCCGTCGCGATCTGCTCATACGCGGACGCGATGACCTCGGCATCGTAGAGGTAGAGAGGTGTACCGTACTCCTCAGCGACCTCCGACACCGTACGCTCGCCGACGCAGAGCTCGCCGTCGACTCGGGGGAACGCGCGCCTCACACCCCCTCGGCCGGGTCGAGCATCAATATGCCTTGGCCCACACGACCTCCATGGTGGAGTCATCCTCTCCACCGATACACTTGGTGGGCGCTTCGGCGGATCGGAATTCCTCTCCGGGAATACAACGTAGCGTGGCCTTGGTCTCGTCCTTGATACGTTCCTCGACGGCAGGGTCGCCGCTCCAACCCGTATAGACGTATCCGCCGGTGGTATTCATGATCTCGGCCAATTCCCCCAGGTCGTTTACACCCCTGTAGGAATTCTCTTCCCGCCTGGTCTTGGCCGTCTCGAGGAGCTGTGACTGGAACGCGTCGAGCCGGTCACCGATCGTGGCGAGCGCCTCGGCCTCCGGTATGAACTCCTTGCGCGGCTCGTCTTCGGCGCGCAAGCGCTTGGCCAGCGCGACCTGTCCGGACTCGATGTCCCTGGGACCCACCTCCATCCTGAGAGGGACTCCTTTATGCTCCCACTCGTAGTACTTTTTGCCGGGGCTTAGAAAGTCTCGCGAGTCGATCTTGACACGTACGCCCTGTGCCCGAAGAGCATCACCGATGGCGTCGACCTTCTCTAGCACCGGCCCGTGGTCGTCTCCCTTCAGGATGGGCACGATTACGACTTGGACGGGAGCCAGCTTGGGCGGTAGCACTAATCCCTGATCGTCGCCGTGCGTCATCACCAGGCCACCGACCAGACGGGTGGACACCCCCCAGGACGTGTTCCAGCCGAACTCTTCCTTCCCCTCCTCGGTCTGGAAGGTCAGCTCGAATTGCTTGGAGAAGTTCTGGCCCAGGAAGTGTGAGGTGCCGGCCTGAAGAGCCTTGTTGTCCTGCATCATGGCCTCACACGCGTAGCTCCGGACCGCTCCGGCGAATTTCTCGGCTTCGGACTTCAGCCCGGTCACGGGCGGCATGGCCATCCAGTCTTCCATGAACGTCCGGTACACCCCAAGCATGCGCCGCGTGTGCTCCTCAGCCTCTTCGGCCGTCGCGTGCACGGTGTGGCCCTCCTGCCAAAGGAACTCGGAGGTTCTCAGAAAGAGTCGGGTCCGGAGCTCCCAGCGCATGACGTTCGCCCACTGGTTCAGCAGCAGAGGGAGGTCGCGATAGCTTTGGATCCACTTCGCGAACATCGACATTATGACGGTCTCGGAAGTCGGTCGGATGACGAGAGGTTCCTCCAGCTCCTTGCCTCCGGCGTGGGTGACGATCGCGAGCTCTGGCTTGAACCCCTCGACGTGCTCCTTCTCCTTCTCGATGAAACTCATGGGTATCAGGAGCGGGAAATAGGCGTTCTCGTGGCCGGTGGCCTTGAACATGTTGTCGAGAGCCCGCTGCATGTTTTCCCAGATCGCATATCCCCACGGTCGAATGACCATGCTGCCCCGCACGGGGGAGTAGTCCGCGAGCTCGGATCGGAGTACGAGCTCGTTATACCAGGCCGAAAAGTCCTCGCTCCGAGGGGTCAGCTTCTTGTTGTCAGCCATCACTTCTCTTGGTTGCGGACCCGGCCTCCGGGTCCTTGGCATCGGGCGGGGCCGTCGATCGGCGCTCCCTGACCAGCACCACAATACCCGGTACCGCGAAGAACAGAACGGACGCCACCATCCAGGACATCCTGAACGAGACACCCGTCTCGTTTTGGAGTATCCACGCCGTCAGCGCGCCGGCGGCCAGGGCAAGGGCCATGGCCCCACCGAGAATCAAGTACTCGAGGACGTTGAGGCGCCGAATGGCCGTTTCCATCATTCGCCGAGTCCCAGAGTGGGCGTCAGGGTCCACCCTCACTCGAGCTCCTCCAGGGATACCTCGCGCTCTTCGCCCGATGCCATGTTACGCACGACGGCGTGACCGCGAGCCACCTCGTCTGGACCCAGTACGATGACGTCCTTGGCCCCGGCATTGCCAGCAGATGTGAACTGCTTGCGCACCGACTGGTCCCTGAGACCGTAGAGAACGCTCCGACCCTTGTCACGATTGGCGTGGGCTATGGAGAGTGCGAGCTCGCGATGCTCCTCCCCGATGATCACGATGTAAAAATCCACCTCAGGGCGAGCCTCGGGCACGAGCCCTCGGTCACGGATCAGCTCCCCGAGGACCACGTCGCCCATGCCGAACCCGACCGCGGGTAGGGGGTCGCCGCCCACGAGCTCCAGAAGCCTGTCGTAACGACCGCCTCCACAGATGGCTCGCAACTCGCCCTTGCGATCGAAGAGCTCGAACACGATTCCCGTGTAGTAGGCCAAACCCCGGACGATCCTGAGGTCGAACTCTACGTAGGCGCCCAAGCCCATGGCTTGCAGCTGCCCAAAGTACCCCTCCAGGCGCTCCAACTCCGGGGCGACACCGTCATGACCACCCATGCGCGATGCGATCGCCTCGAGGGTCCCTGCCGTGAATAAGTCCAGCGCCTCGCCTGCCTTCGCGTCGCTGAGCCCCGCCTCGGTCTGAAGTCTCTCGAGGGACCGGTCCGGGTTCGCACGTTCAAGCTTGTCGATGATTGTGAACGCAGACGCGAGACGCTCCTCCTCCACCCCGAAGGCCGAGAGCACCGCGGACAAGAGGCGACGATCGGATACACGAGCCAGGATGTCTTCGGGGCCGAGCCCCAGCTCCCGGAGCCCGTCGAGGCCGACAGCCAACACCTCGACGTCGGCCGAAATTCCCTCTTCGCCCACGATGTCCACATTCCACTGGAAGTGCTCCTTCAAGCGTCCTCTCTGCTGCCTTTCATAGCGGAAGAGTTGAGGGACGGAGAACCAGCGGATGGGCTTGGCAAGGGAGCGGCCGTGTTCGGCCAGGATACGGGCCAGGGACGGCGTCATCTCGGGGCGTAGCGAGACCTCGCGCTCACCTTTGTCCTGGAAGTTGTACAGCTGACCGACGATCTCCTCGCCACTTTTCTCTACGTAAAGGGCGAGCGGCTCCAAGGGGGGACCGTCGTACTGGGCAAAGCCGTAGCGACGGGCAACCCGGCGCCAGGCGTCCAGAATATGCTCACGGAAGGCGAAGTCTTCCGGGACAAAATCACGAAATCCGGGAAGGCGCGCAAAGATCGGCTTCGACATGCGGGCGAATCTATATCAGGCGTCTCAAAAGTACAGTGGCCGCGGGACGTCAGGCCCTCCCGGAACGAGCGTTGCGGCGGGATATCAAAACACAGACAGATTCAGGGCTTCCAAAGCGTCGCCGACAGTGTGGTTCGACCCGGTCACCACAATCGTGCCCGACCCTGCCAGCTCTCTCGCTCGCTCCAGCGCTCCCTCGAAGGTCGGACGGATTTCGGCCTCAGACCGACCCACATCCGATGCCGCCTCAATGGGATTCCACCGCCGCTCGAGGGGGACCGATGGTGCCTGTGTGAACACGGCGTGGTCGGTGTTGTCGAGGAGGGGCGGCAGAATTGCACGCCAATCCTTGTCGCCGAGCACGGCAGCCAGGAGGACCACCGGCCGTGGCAGGGCGAGTTTCTCGAGCACCGAAGCCAGCGCCTGAGCGCCGGCGGGGTTGTGCGCCACGTCGAACAGCCACGTCTGATCATCGAGGCGCACGATCTGGGATCGTCCCGGCCAGCGGACACTCTCGATTCCCTCCAGAACGACCCGGGCATTGGGACGTAGGGAGTCCGGCAAGTCCTCGAGAATGGCGACAGACAGCGCGCCGTTGGCGGCCTGATGCTCACCCAGAAGTGGCGTAGGAATACGCAGCGTTCCCCATGTCCGGGTCTCGACGGTGAAGCAGGTCCGGGTCTGCGTGATATCGAGATCCATGGACGTCGGGTCGACGGGTACGGGTCGAAATGGAGCCCCCACTTGATCGCAGACGTCCTCCAGAACGGACAATAGTCGCTCGTCGCGCTCGGCCGTAAGCAGAGGTACACCTGCCTTGATGATACCCGCCTTTTCCCGCGTGATCTGGGTGAGCGATTCGCCCAGATATTCGGAATGGTCCTTTGCCACATTGGTAATCGCGGTGATCAGTGGCGTCACGACGTTGGTTGCGTCCAACCGCCCTCCAAGTCCCACTTCGACCACGGCCACATCCACCTTGCGACGTTGGAACAGATGGAATGCCAAGGCTGTGGCTGCTTCGAAGAACGTCAACTTGTGGCGGACGAGGTCGTCCTTCAGGTCACGGACGAGATTTCGTAACTCGCCCTCTTCCACAGCCTCTCCCGCCACCCGAAACCGCTCACGGAAAGAGCACAGGTGAGGTGAAGTGTAGAGCCCGGTGGTGGTGCCCCCTCGATCCAAGACCGTCGCCACGGTCGAAGCCACGGAGCCCTTCCCGTTGGTGCCCCCGAGATGAATGCTCGGATAGGACCGGTGAGGGTCCCCCGTGTCCCTGAGAAAGCCCTCCATCCGCTCCAGGCCCCAGTCGATACCATGGGTCAACCCACCGAACAATTCTTCCAGGAAGGGGTCACCCATGGCGCCATCCGGGGCGCCATCGAGTCGGGCGGGAGAGCGGGGAGTGGAGCGACCCAAGGAAGGGCCGGGTCCTTTCATCAGCCGATCATGTGCCGCAGGAGCGTGGCCATCTGGCTCTTCAGCTCTCGGCGATCCACGATCCGGTCGACCATCCCGTGCTGGAGCAGGAACTCGGACCGCTGAAATCCCTCGGGAAGCTCCTGACGGATCGTCTCTTCGATAACCCTCGGACCCGCGAAACCGATCAGGGCCCCGGGCTCGGCCAGATTCACGTCCCCGAGCATGGCGTGCGAAGCCGTAACACCACCGGTCGTGGGATCCGTGAGCACCGCGATGTACGGGAGTCCGGCTTCATGGAGGCGGGCGAGCACGGCCGAGGTCTTGGCCATCTGCATCAACGAATAGATGCCCTCCTGCATCCGCGCGCCCCCCGAGGCGCTGACGACGATGAGTGGCATCTTGCGATCGAGCGCCACTCGGCCGGCACGCGCGATCTTTTCCCCGACCACCGAGCCCATGGAACCTCCGACGAAGCGGAAGTCCATGACGGCCAGGGTCACGGCCATGCCCTCGAGCGTTCCGGTTCCAGACAGGACCGCCTCTTTCCTACCGACCTTCGACTCTGCCGTCTTCAGACGATCCACATAAGCCTTGAGATCCTGGAATTCGAGCGGGTCGGCGCTACTGATGTCGCGGTCGATCTCCTCGAAGGAGCCTTCATCGAGAAGGATCTCGACATACCTCTCGGCAGCCATGCGAAAGTGGTGCCCACAGCTGGGGCACACCTGAAGGTTCTGGGCGAGCTTCTCCCCGTAGAGAATTTCCCCGCACCCCTGGCATTTGTCGAAGACGTCGGACGGTACGTCACGCCGGTCCTCTGCCTTGAGCGGTTGTTTGTCCTTACGAAACCAGGCCATTTATTCGTCGTATGCGACCCTCGTCGCCAACGCAACGGCGATCCAGGACATCAGGAGAAAAGTGCCACCGTAGCTAACAAAGGGTAGGGGTATTCCCGTGACCGGCACCATGCCTACGGTCATGCCGACATTCACGAAAATATGGACCAACCAGGCTCCGAAGATACCGAAGATCACCAACCCCGCAAATGGATCGGCCGCCCGTTCCGCCATCTTCACCAGACGATAGAGAATGTAGCCGAAAAGGGTCAGCGCCAATCCGGTTCCGAGGAAGCCCAACTCTTCGCCGATCACGGAAAAAATGAAGTCCGTGTGCTGCTCGGGAAGAAAGTCCAGCCTCTTCTGACTCCCTTGGGTGAACCCCTTCCCAACCAGCCCGCCGCTTCCGATGGCGACCATGGATTGGATGAGATGATAGCCGGCCCCGCGCGGATCGACGCTGGGGTCCAAGAACACGAGAATCCGGTTCTGTTGGTACTCGGCCAGGGAATTCCACAACGGGGGGGCTAGGGTGCCTGCCGCGAGATTCGCCAGCACGAGCGCGATCGACTCCACCAGGAACAGTCGGTACCGATAGAGATACAGAGAGCCTACGACGAGCACGAAGAAAACGGCCCAGATTCTGTTGTCGAAACTCAGGATCAAAGCGACGCCGGGGCTCGCGAGTAGTGCGAGCAGGCCGATCGGCGCACCGGCCCAAAAAAGGGCGGCGAAGAGGATCCCGACGAAGGCGAGTGCCGTCCCGAGATCGGGTTGCAGAATCACCAACCCGAGCGGGATGCCGACGATGACCGATGGAGTCACCAGGGCCCGCAGAGTCGTGGGATCCTCGGCACGGGTTCCCAGGTACCGAGCCAGAGCGAGGATGGTCGCTAGCTTGGCGAGTTCAGCCGGCTGGAGGCGGATGAATCCGAGATCCAGGAAACTCTTCACTCCGGTGGCCGTACCAGACCCGGTGCCTACCACCAGCGTCACGGCAAGAAGAACCAGGCTCAAGCCGTACGCGGGCACTGCAATCCACTCGAACCAGCGGGAGCGTAACTGGCGCAGCGCCGTGAACGCCACGAGAGCGATCACGAACCAGCGCGTCTGTCGGATCCAAGCTCCCTCGGTAATCGGGCTGGGGATGTTCAGGACGCCTGCCGAGTAGATCATGCCGATCCCGAAGCCTGTCATGAGCATGACGGCCAGCACCAGCCCGGGATCACCCGCCCAGCGGGCAAACGCTCTACGGAACACCGACGCGCTTAACCGGCGATTGGTGAATCAGGGAATCTGGCAGTGATGGACGTAACCCCATTCGCGCTCTGGGGCCTCACCACCGGGCCCAGGGTGCCGGTGTGCCGGACTCCACGTGTTCGGCGAGAGTCTGTATGGAATCCACCGGGATGCCGTACTTGCGACGGAGGTAGAAGTCGGCGGCCTTGGCGGCGATCGGAGCGGCCATCGCGGAACCGCTCCCCCCAAATTCGACCAACGCCACGACAACGATCTCTGGCTCTCCACCCCAGGGACCCGCCATGCCCGCGAACCACGCGTGGGCCCGTTCCGGATCCTGAGCGTTTTGGCCACTTCCGGTCTTTCCGATGATCTCCCAGTGCTCGAGCGAGGCCCTGTAGTGCGCCGTACCGCCCGGCGCCGTGACCCTACGCATTCCCTCGCGGAGTTGCTCGATGCTCTCGCGAGAGAGGTTGAGCCGCCACCCTTCTCGCGGATCGGGGTCTGCCAACAGGTGCGGGGCGGGAGCCGAGCCGTCACGGGCGAGCGCCATGTAGAACTGGGCCATCTTGAGTGGCGTCTGTGAATTCGGTCCCTGTCCGAGTGCGAGACTCAACACCTCGCCCTCCAGAGGCCGGGAACCAAAACGCCGTTCCCAGAACGCACGTTCCTCCGGAAAGATGCCCCGACTCTCCTGGGGCAGGTCGATGCCGCACTGTTCCGCGAAACCGATCTTGGTGCCCGCCTCGAGCATGCGATCCAGGCCGATTCTCATCCCGAGTTGGTAGAAGTACACGTTGCACGACTGGGCGATGGCTCCAGCGAGATCGAGGAAGCCGTGTCCCGAGGCAAGCCAGCAAGAGCGATATTGGCCGCCGTACGTCAATCCGCCCGTGCACGGAATCGGCATCTCTTCATGAGGCCCTACGACGCCAAGGTCGAGGCCGATGCCGGCCGCGGCCAACTTCCAGGTGGATGCCGGGGGATAGAGACCCATCACGGTCCGATTGAGCAGCGGCTTCTGCGGATCCGTATTGAGTACGTCCCAATCCTCCGTGCTTATGCCGCCCACGAAATCGTTGGGATCGAACGTCGGCGCGGAGTAAAGCGCCAGGACACCTCCATCTGCAGGATCCAATGCCACCACCGCGCCCGGAAGGGAGTCTGGAAAGATGCTGTGGATCCACTCCATCAACTCCAAATCGAGCGTCAATTCGAGATCTTGGCCGGGCTCTCCCGGATCCTCTTCGATGCCGGCCAAGGGACCGACGATGCGTCCGGTGGCGTCGACCTCCAGGTAGCGCATACCCTGCCGGCCCTGGAGCACCTCCTCGTATTGACGCTCGATTCCGACCTTTCCGACCAAGATGCCCTGCTCGTATTCGGCGAAGCGGTCGGTCTTCAGCTCTTCGGCCGTGACTTCACTGACGTACCCGATCGCGTGTGCCACCGCTTCTTCACCATAGTAACGGCGCTTGGGTCGCATCTCGATGTAGACACCGGGAAAGCTTTCCCGTCGCTCCTCCAAGACCGAGATGGCCGCGAAGTCGGCATCGATATCCACCAAGAGGGGCTGGTGACGACGGACCCGCGCCATGAGACGCTCGATCCCTGCGTCCGAAAGTGCGAGGTGGGGCCGCAGTCCCTCCAGCGTCTCCCGCGTGGATTCCCTGGAATCTCTCAAGACGTAAACCGCGTACCCGGGAACGTTGTCGGCGATGACTCGCCCGTATCGATCGAACACGGTCCCGCGGGGCGCCGGGACGGCCAGGGGGCGGAACCGGTTGGACTCGGAGCGGAGCTTGTAGTCGCTGGACCGAAGCACTTGCACCCTGAAGAACTGCAGACCCAGAGTGCCGAGGACGACCACGGCAATGCCCAAAGCGCCGTGTGCTCTCAGTCTCTTTCGGTGGGGGTGCTGTGCTCTCACCGTACGGGCTCCCACCCGATGCCACTGATGGCTACCACGCCGAGTCCGATCAAGGCGGCGTATACGGCTGCTAGAGGCGAATTGATAAGCATGGTGTCGACGAAAGGTTCTCTCACTGACTCGCCTACCGCAACCCAGTGCAGGAGATCCCTGCACCACTTTCCGAAGACGAGATACGACACCATGAATATGAGAGAATCGCCCACGAACAGATCCCTGGTCTTCGCTCCCGCCGCTCCGACCAGAGTCAGGGCGAAGGCGTTGGCTCCGAAGGCCAGGACCGAGAACGCGTCATCCAGGAGCCCCAGGAAGAACCCGAGACCCGATCCGGCACCCACCCCAACTTCGCGGGCGCCGATCAGGACAGCCACGATAAGCAGATCGGGGGCGCCCTTGCCAAGGCCGAGATTGAGATGAAGGCCAAAGTGGAGAACGACCAGAAGACCTACGACGATCCAGACCCTGAGGGAGCCCTTCATGTGCCCGGCCTTCTCACTGGCACAGCGCCCTCATCCTGGCGATCTGGTCCCTCACCGGTCTCGGACGTGGCCCCGTCTCTCCACACCTCTCCCACGTCTTCGACTCCCCCGCCCGGCACCAGCACGAGAACATGCGTGGCCTCGCCGGGGGAAACGAAGGGTTGCAGCCAATACGACCGCCGCCATCCCGCTCGGGCTTCCGCCTCTTCCAGCACGGTGCCGATGGGGATTCCTCGAGGATACACGCCGCCGAGGGCGCTCGTCACCAAGACCGTGCCGGGCATCAGCTCCTCGTGAAACGGAATGCCGTCCAACAGCAACCGATCGGCCTCACGGAACAGCCCTCGAGTAGCCTGCACCAGGCCATAGACCACTCCATCCAACGTCATGGCACTGGCACGGAACTCGGGATGGGTCCAATCCATGCCCACAGCGTTGTTCTCTCGGGACTCCCGCACTACACCGAGCAGTCCACGCCCCATGATCACAGGCGTGTTGGCCGCCACACCCGCACGAGCGCCGACGTCGAGAAGAAACATGCTCTCCGAACCCGGGGTCCCCGGTCGGATCACACTCGCGGCCACGTAAGACACCGAAAGTCGCTCGGAGAGCTCCAGCAGGCGACGGAGCCGATCGTTCTCTTCTCCCAACGTAGTTTGATCCGAGAGGACCGCCGCCAGGGAATCGAGCTGCTGCTGTAGCACCTCTGTCTCGGCAGCGTGCACCCGCCGACGCGCGAGTCCCTCCTGGGTCATCACGAAAGGCCGTAGGACGCTGCGGCGAACGAGTGAGGCCAATTGTTGTTGGGGACCGACGGGAAGGTAGAGCACCAGCAGAGAGGCCACGACGAACCCCAGGGCAATCAGTCCTCCGCGGCTCGGTTCCGCCCCGTCGGTTTCGTTCGTGTACGTTGGCATAGGTGCTACCGAGCCCTGAGGACGGTTGGTCTCTGGTAAGATCCCTACATTACGTGGCCAGCACCGTGCGGTACTTCCGCAGGTCGTCCAATATCCGACCGGCACCTCGCACCACGCAGGTAAGGGGCTCTTCATCCACATGGATGGGCAGGTTTGTTTCGTGCTGCAGGAGCCTGTCCAAGCCCCGAATCAGGGCGCCTCCTCCCGTCATCACGATGCCCCGGTCCACGATGTCGCTCGAAAGTTCAGGGGGCGTAATCTCCAGCGCCCGCCGTACGGCCTCCACGACCGCCTGGATCGGTTCCTGGATACACTCACGGATCTCCTGCGAATGCACGTGGACGGTCTTGGGGATACCGCTTACGAGGTCCCGCCCTTTCACGTCCATCTCCCGCTCCTCGCCGGACTCGAAGGCCGATCCGATCTGGATCTTGATCGCCTCCGCTGTCGGCTCGCCGATCAGGAGGTTGTAGTTCTTTCGAAGAAACGTGACGATGGCTCCGTCCAGCTCGTCTCCACCGACCCGGATCGACGTGTTCGATACGATTCCCGCCAGGGCGATGACCGCGATTTCGGTGGTTCCCCCGCCGATGTCGATGACCATGTTGCCGGTGGGAGTCTCCACCGGCAGTCCGACGCCGATGGCCGCGGCCATGGGCTCCGCAACCATGTAGACCGCCTTGGCACCCGCCGAGATCGCGCTCGCACGCACGGCTCGGCGCTCCAGCTCGGTGATCCCCGACGGCACACCGACCACCACCCGGGGCTTAATACGAAAAACCCGCTTGGCGGTGACCTGCTTGAGGAAGTGACGGAGCATCATCTCCGTCACGTCGACATCGGCGATGACGCCGTCCTTGAGGGGCCGAACGGCTTCGATCCCCTCGGGCGTGCGGCCCAGCATACGCTTGGCCTCGAGCCCGACACCCATGATACGGCCAGACCCCTTGTCCACCGCCACAACCGAAGGTTCGTTGAGGACGATTCCCTCGCCCTTCACATACACGAGGGTATTGGCCGTACCAAGATCCACCGCAATGTCGTTCACGGGAATCAGCCGGCCGGCTTCAAGCCAATCCTTGAAAGTCTGGGCTATCGGGGATTCTCTCTAGTGTCAGATCTTGAAGGCATCACTCTACCATCACCTCAAGATGCCTGCAAGAAATGTGGCGTCAAGTTATTGTCAAACTGTCAGTTGCAGGATCCGGGCCACCGCTTATCCGCGTCCGGTGCTTCCGAAGCCGTCCGAGCCCCTGGCCGTGACTCCGAGTTCCTCGGACTCGACCACTTCAGGCGTCGCAAAGCGGTTGAAGACCAACTGGGCGATCCGCTCCCCACGCTCGATACGCACCGCCTCGGCCCCGTTGTTCTGCATGATGATCCGTAATTCACCTCTGTAATCCGGGTCGATGGTGCCCGGACTGTTGGGAAGCGTGATGCCGTGGCGAAGGGCGAGGCCCGACCGAGGACGTACTTGACACTCAAGGCCCTCGGGCAACTCCATATTCAAGCCCGTGGCGACCAGCCGAATCTCCCTCGGCTCGAGCACGAAGTCCTCTTCGGCGGATCGCACATCATAACCGGCGGCATGTTTCGTCGCGCGAGTCGGCAACGGAAGATCCGGATTGCTGTCGAGGCGCCTGAACCGTACGAGGTCGCCCAATCCGTCAGGCCTGCAATGCCGCGTCGAGGAAGTCCTGGACGTTGGCGCAATCCAGCCCGAACGCCTCGGCGACTCCCGGATACGTGATCTGTCCGTCCACGATATTCACACCCAATGCCAACGCGGGGTCCCGCCGGCACGCGGCCTGCCAACCCTCCGTCGCCAGGGTGATGGCGTATGGCAGTGTGGCGTTCGTCAGAGCGAGGGTGCTCGTTCTGGGCACACCACCCGGCATGTTGGCGACACCGTAGTGGATAACGCCGTGGACTGTGTAGATGGGATCGCCGTGCGTGGTGGGACGGATCGTTTCTACACAACCACCCTGGTCCACCGCCACATCCACGATCACGGAACCCGGCTTCATCGCCTTGAGATCGTCCTCGACGATGAGGTTGGGTGCCTTGGCGCCGTGGAGCAGCACCGCGCCCACCACCAGGTCGGCGTCTTCGATCTGTTTCCGAATAGCGTACCGGGTCGAATAAAGCAGGTTCACGTTGGCCGGCATGATGCCTTCCAGGTGGCGAAGGCGCGCGAGCGACACGTCCAGAAGCGCCACTCGAGCACCGAGTCCCGCAGCCATGAGGGCGGCGTGCATCCCGACGATGCCACCCCCGAGGATGACGACCTTACCGGGTAATACCCCCGGGACACCGCCGAGGAGCACGCCCGCTCCCCCGGAGTGACGCTCGAGGTACTTGGCACCTTCCTGCACCGCCATGCGACCTGCGACCTCGCTCATCGGAGTCAGGAGGGGCAGTTCTCCGCTAGGCAGTTCCACGGTCTCGTACGCGATGGCAACGGCCTTGGAGGCGATGACCGCTTGGGTCAACGCTTCGGATGACGCGAAATGGAAGTAGGTGAAAAGGATCTGATTGGGCCGCATTTTCTCCCACTCCGACTCGATGGGCTCCTTGACCTTCATGATCATCTCGGCCCTGGCCCATACCTCGTCCGAGGTGGGTACCAGCTCGGCGCCGGCCGCCGCGTAAAAGTCGTCGGTGAAGCCGCTCCCCTGGCCGGCCCCAGCCTCGAGCAGGACCTGATGGCCCGCCCGGGTCAACGCTTCGGCACCCGCCGGCGTCAGAGCCACTCGGTACTCCTCTTGCTTTATCTCCTTCGGTACTCCAATCAGCATGATATATGGGGTTTGTGTGGAAATCGTGGGGTCTCATCAACTCCAGAAACTACCAAATCGAGCGAGCTCAAGCGACCCTCCGAGGAGGCGAGTCGTCGGGCTGCGAACACCGGTGAACGCAATCACGGGCCCAAGCTCAGAGCGTACTGGTCCTCCGGGTCGAAAAATCGTGCGCAAGCGGTATTGACCTCTTCCAGGGTGACGGCGTCGACCCGGGCCAAGGACTCCTCCAACTCCCGATAAGGCTCCCCGCGCAAAGCGTACCCAGCGACTCGCTGAAGCCGAGCACCGGTGGACTCCATGGACAGGATCATGTGCCCCTTGCTCTGGTTCTTGGCCTGTTCGAGCTCGAGGGCCGTGAGGCCATCTGCGTGGAGCAGCCGGTATTCCGCACGAATGGCGTCGAGGGCCTGCTCCCGAGACTCCGGCCGGGTGCCGACATACACGCCCGCCGCTCCGGCCCGGCTATAGAACGACTGGTACGAGAATACCGAGTAGGCCAAAGCCATTTCCTCCCGAATCCGTTGGAAGAGCCGTGAGCTCATGCCTCCTCCAAACGCGCTCGAAATCAGTATCAGAGCGTCACGTACCGGATCCTGGTGCGACGGCGTACGGTTACCGACCACCACGTGCGCCTGGGCCGCCTGACGAGACACCAAGTCATGTCCGGTCGTGCTCTCCGCGGGCTGGTCAACCTCCGCACCCGGGTCCCCTGCGTAGGCCGGGCCGAAGAGCCTGACAACGTGTTCAGCAACGACGTCGTGATCGACGTTGCCCGCACACGCAACCAATATGTTCCCACCGTGGTACTTCTCGGTGTGCAGCCGCCGGGCATCCTCGATACTGAGCGCAGCAACCGTTTCGCGGGTGCCGAGGATGGCCTGACCGTACGGGTGACCGTTCCAGAAGCGCTCACCGTGAAGATCGAAGACGAGATCGTCCGGTGTGTCCTCGACGCCCGCGATTTCTTCCAGGACCACGGCACGCTCGAGCTCCAGGTCCGTCGGGGCGAGGCGAGGGTGTAGCACGAGATCGGCCAGCACATCGAGAGCCTCCGGCACATGTTCGTCCAGCACCCGGGCCTGGTAGCTGGTGTGCTCCCGGGTAGTGTAGGCGTCCAGCCCGCCTCCAAGAGACTCCAGCGAGAGAGCGATCTCGTGCGCGCTGCGTCGCTCCGTGCCCTTGAAGACCAGATGCTCCAGGAGATGGCTGACCCCAAGCACGTCCGACGATTCATGAGCCGAGCCCTGCTTCAGCCACACGCCCACAGCGGCGGAGCGTATTCCGGGAATCGGTTCCGTTACGAGACGGACTCCGTTGTCCAGCCGTGTTTCACGCATCACTGGACCCTACCTCCTCAAAAAGGCCCAAGGGGGCATGGACGAATCGCCCACACCCCCTTGGAAGTCCTTTCGTGCTTTGGTCGGTCAGCTGACTGCCTCCTCGACCTCTTGCTCCTCGTCGGACTTGCTGTCCTCGGATTCGTCACCGTCTGACCCCGAGAGCGCATCCTCCGCCATCGCAGCCTTCCGCGAAAGCCGGAGTCGGCCCTTCTCGTCGATGGAGAGGAGCTTCACACGAGTGATATCTCCCTTGTTCAGCACGTCCTCGGTCTTCTCTACCCTGCCCTCTGCGAGCTCGGATATATGGCACAGACCCTCGACTCCAGGGACGATCTCGATGAAGGCTCCGAAAGACGTGGTGTTCTTCACGGGACCCTCGTAAATTCGGCCGACCTCGGGCTCCTGAACAATGGCTTCGATCATCTCGCGAGCCCGCGCGCCGGCCTCGCCGGACACGGCCGCGATCTTCACGAGACCCGAATCATCGATATCGATCTTGGCCCCAGATTCCTCCTGGATGGCCCGGATCGTCTTGCCCTTAGGCCCGATGATGTCCCCGATCTTCGAGGGGTTGATCTGGAGCGACACGATGCGGGGAGCGTACTGAGACAGATCGCTCCGCGGCTCGGCCAAGGCCTGCTCCATGACATCGAGAATGTGCATACGACCCGTATGCGCGCGCTCGAGGGCGGTCTTCAGGATGTCACTGGTGAGCCCGTCGCACTTGATGTCCATCTGGATCGATGTGATACCGTCACGCGTGCCCGCGATCTTGAAGTCCATGTCACCCAGGGCGTCCTCGAGCCCCAGGATGTCGGTCAGAATGGCGACGTCGTCGCCCTCCTTGATCAAGCCCATGGCCACACCCGCGACCGCTGCCTTTATCGGCGCGCCCGCATCCATCAGCGCCAGCGAGGCACCACAGACGGTAGCCATGGAGGACGACCCGTTGGACTCGAGAACGTCGGAGACGATACGAATCGTGTAGGGGAAGTCGTCGTAGGCCGGAAGCAACGGACGGATCGCCCGTTCGGCCAGGGCTCCATGACCCTGCTCACGCCGCGTCGTGCCGCGGAAGGGCCTCGCCTCACCCACGGAGAACGCGGGGAAATTGTAGTGCAGCATGAACGACTTGGTGACTTCTTCCGCAGTGTCGATCGAGTCGATCCGCTGCTCGTCCCTGGACGTGCCGAGCGTCGTCACCACGAGGGCCTGTGTCTGGCCACGCGTGAAGAGCGCCGAACCGTGGGTCCGGGGTAGGATTCCAACCTCGGAGGTGATGGGGCGGACGTCTTCGAGACCGCGGCCGTCGGCACGCTCGCCCGAGTCCAGAATCCGCCTGCGCATCGAGCTCTTCTCGATGTTGCGAAGCACCTCTTTGATGGACTTCTCGTGCTCGGAGTATGCCTCGTCCTCTTCGACCAGGCGGCCGATCACGTCTTCGGCCACGGCGGCCATCGCTTGATTGCGCTCCGCCTTATCGGAGAGCGTCAGCGCTTCCTTGATGCGATCCTCGGCCATCTCGGTCACGCGGTCGGCCAGAGCCTGCTCCGGCAGGATGGGAGACCACTCCATGTCGGGCACCGTGTGGCCCTCGAGGAGTTCCCTCTGGATGCCGATGAGCTCTTTGATTCCCTCGTGGGCAATCTCGAGCCCCTCCAGGATGTCCGCCTCGGAGACCTCCAGAGATCCGCCCTCGACCATGAGAAGGGCGTCCTCGGACCCCGATACGACGATGTCGATATCGGAGTACTCAAGCTGCTGGAATGTCGGGTTCAAGACCCACGTGTCCCGAATGCGTCCAATGCGCACGGAGGCAACGAGCGTGTTGAAAGGGACCTTGGACAGGTTCAGCGCCACCGAGGCACCGAGCATGGCCAGAACATCCGCAGAGTTTTCCTGGTCGGCGCTCAGGATAAAGCACGCGACCTGGGTCTCATGCATGAATCCCTCGGGGAACAGGGGCCGGAGCGGACGGTCGGTGAGACGGGCCGCGAGAACCTCGTTCTCGCCGGGGCGTCCCTCACGTTTGAAGAAGCCACCGGGAATCTTCCCGGCAGCATAGCTCTTTTCCCTATACTCGATCGTGAGCGGGAAGAAGGGCAGATGGGTGGGTCGGTCCTGGACCGTGACGGCACACAGGACCACCGTGTCGCCAAACTGCACAAGGCAAGAACCCTGTGCGAGCTTGGCCATGCGCCCGAACTCGAGGCTTAAAGTGCGCCCCGCGAACTGGCGTTCGATTCTCTGAATCATTTCTCTCTTTTTCTGCTTTCGGTCGAGCGGGACCATCCCGCCCGACGATGTCTCGCCCGTCGGGGCATTCCCGACCGGGTCGATACAGCAGGTACCGAAGAGAGATCGACCGCCGCAATGCAGGGCACGGCGTGCCCCGACCGATTGCAGCTATTTGGTTGGGCCGATTCTCCATCGGGTCCTGCTGACCAAAAACGAAACGGCGACCGACCTTCCGGCCGCCGCCGATTCGCGTCCGCCTCTGTCTAGTGGCGGAGTCCTAGGTCCGCGATGAGCTCGCGGTAACGTTCCATGTCCGTCCGCTTCAGGTACTCCAACAACCGGCGTCGGCGTCCAACCATCTTGAGGAGGCCTCGGCGACTATGGTGATCCTTCTTGTGGTCGTCGAAGTGGGACCTGAGGTCGTTGATGCGAGCCGTCAGGATCGCAGCCTGGACCGGAGCGCTCCCGACGTCTCCGTCGTGGAGCTGATGCTTCTGAATAATCTCTGTTCTGTTAATCGTCATGCCTGCGTTTGCCTCCGCGAGAGTCTGCGCTACAAGGGAAGCTGATTCGTCCTTTTACGAACAGCCATTTAAGGTAGCGGGACCGGTGTGGGGCAACAACGGCTCTCCCCGTCCTCCGCGATTCACCCGAGATTTCGGGGGGACCACGGAGCTCGTTCAGGACTCCGCTAGAATTTCGCGTGCTTCGACAACATCCTCGCGCATCTGGTCCACCAGCGCACGTTGCGAATCGAAGGGACGGATCTCTCGGAGGTAACGCACGAAGTCGACCCGGATCTCCTCCCCGTAGATGTCCCTCTCGAAGTCCAACAGATGGACCTCAATGGTGGGTGGGGACCCCCTGAAGGTGGGCCTCGGACCCAAATGAAGAGCTCCGTCGTAGGTACCCGACCTCAGGACGCCCCTGACGGCATAGATTCCCGTAGGCGGTATGAGCTTCTGGCCTACCCCACCACCCCTGACCTCGAGGTTCGCCGTGGGAAAGCCGAGAGTGCGGCCCCGCTGATCGCCGCGGACAACCAAGCCGCGGAGCGAGTATGGACGACCGAGTGCTTCACCGGCTGAGGCCATATTCCCTTCCAACAGAGCTCTGCGAATGCCTGTCGAAGAAACGGGATTTCCGCCTGGACCCACCGGACCTACCACATCGACCTCGAACCCCAACTCCGAGCCGAGAGCACGGAGGGTATCAGCGTCGCCGGTCCGCCCCCGACCAAAGTGGTGATCGTACCCAACCACCAATTCCTTTACACCGAGTCGGCCTACGAGAATTTCCTCGACGAAGCGCCGGGGCGTATACCGGGCCAGCACGGGGGTAAAGGGCAGGAACACCGCGTAGTCGAGCCCGGATTCTGCCAAGATCTCCTTCTTCTCCACGGGCGTGGTGAGCATGGGAGGAGCCAGCTCCGGGCGGACGATGGTGAGGGGATGTGGGTGGAAGGTCGCGAGAACGCTGCGGCGGCCGGTCTCCTGCGCCCTCCGGCGAATCTCCGAAAGAACTTCCCAGTGGCCGCGGTGGATCCCGTCGAAGGTGCCGATGGTGACCACCGTCCCCATTCCATCCGACGGGAGACCTGAAGGAAGAGCCGGATCGATGGCGAATTCGGTCATGTGGTGACGGCACCCTCGAGCATCTTCCTCGGTGCGATTTCCCCATCCCGCACTTCGCCGATTCCAAGCAAACCCACCTCGTCGAGTACGGCGATAGGCATGTCGGCCTGCAACCCCGCTTCCGGAAACGGAATCCTGCCACCCTGACGGAGTCGCAACGCCGCTTCTGCCGCCACGTGTACGGTGGGGAGATGAGCAATAGCTTCGGCCGCATCGATCCACTGGCCAGGTATGGGCCGAACGCCCTCTCTCAGCTCGTCACCCGGCATCGCGCCTTGAACGGAGAAATCCCCTACCCTGGTCCGGCGCAACGCCGTGAGATGGGCTCCGACACGCAGTGCATCACCAAAGTCCCTCGCAAGGGCACGAATGTAGGTACCGGCCGAGCACGTCACCTCGAAGGAGAGATCCGGCGGCTCGAAGTCGGTCAACCCGATGTCCGAGATTTCGACGGTCACCGGAGTCAACTTCACGCTCTCACCCCGCCGGGCCTTCTTGTACATGGCTTCTCCGCCGACCTTCTTGGCCGAGTATTGGGGCGGCACCTGGTCGCTGCGACCCCGGAAGCAAGCCAGTTCCGACGTAACGTCGTCTCGGCTGGGCATCTCCAGACTTTCCTCGGACTGCACGACCCGTCCTTGGGAATCATGCGTGTCCGTTCTGGTGCCCAATCGCGCCTTCGCGGCGTAGGTCTTGGGAAGACTCGAAAGGTACTCGGCCAACCGAGCCGCGGGCCCAAAGAGAAGAATCAGAAGTCCCGAGGCGAAAGGGTCGAGAGTCCCCGTATGCCCGACACGCCTCGTGCCCAGCACTTTTCGCGCCCAGGCCACCACGTCGTGCGACGTCGGCCCAGGAGGCTTGTCCACGAGGAGCGCCCCGCCCCTTTTCGGCGACTCGAAGACGGCGGTCCTCACTCGCCTCGACCTGCCGTCATTCACCCGGCTCCGTCGCATCTTCCTGCTGCCCGCCCACGTCGGGGGGTTCTCCTTCACCGGTCTCGTCCGAGAGCTCTTCGGGCACGTCGGCATCCGACACCTCGGGGCGCTCCAACGGTCCGATATCACGCAGAATTTCCTCGATCCGATTGGCCTGTTCGTATGTCTCGTCCTCAAGGAAGCGCAACTCGGGTACGCGGCGAATGTGTAGCATGGACCCGAGCTCACGCCGAATGAAGTTGGAGGCGGCGGCGAGACCCTCCATGGCCTCTTTGTGGTCCGTGTCCGCGCCGACAATGCGCACGTAGACACGAGCGAGCCAGAGATCCGACGTCACGGCAACCCCGGTGACCACGACGTCTATCACCCTTGGGTCCCTCACGTCTCGGTGGAGGATGCCGGTGATTTCTCTCCGGAACTGCTCGTTCAGGCGTTCGAGGCGTCGGTTGGGCATAAACAAAAAGGGACGTGGCCTGGTCCAGACGGCGGCCGATTCAGAAGAGGTCTCGTTTGCTGGAGAGAACCACCGCGCGTGTCTCCCCTTCAATAAGGCGGTCAACCTTCGACAGGACCGATTCGGCGACCCGTCCGTCGGTTGTTACCAGGGCGATGGACAGTTGAGCTCGCGTCCATACGTCTTGGTGTCCGGTCTCCGCTACGGAGACGTTGAACCGGCTACGGAGACGGTCCTTCAGCGACCTTACGACTCGGCGCTTTTCCTTGAGCGAGCCGCATCCGGGAAGCGAAAGCTCCCATGAGCATGCTGCCACAAGCACTCGTCGCTCCTCCTGCGGGCTCGCGATCAGTGTCCCGTTGCAGAAGTCAGCCCGCTGCTCCGGCAAGTGTGCGGGCCACCTCCTCGACCGAGAAGCACTCCAAGACGTCGCCGACCTTGATGTCGTTGAAGTTGCCGATGCCTATGCCGCACTCGAAGCCCTCGCGCACCTCTTTGGCGTCGTCCTTGAAGCGCTTGAGAGAGGAAATTTCACCTTGGTAGATGACGATTCCGTCCCGCACGAGCCTTACCTCAGACTTCCGGTCGATCACACCGTCGATGACGTATGAGCCGGCGATAGTGCCCACCTTACCGACCTTGAACACCTCACGAACCTCAGCGGAGCCAATAATCGTCTCTCTCCGCTCCGGTGTCAGCATGCCCTCGAGGGCAGCCCGGATTTCATCCACAACCTCGTAGATGATGTCATAGACTCGGATGTCCACCCCGTCTCTTTCGGCATGCTTGCGAGCGTTTGTGTAGGGACGCACGCGGAAGCCGATGATCACCGATCCGGACGTTCCGGCGAGCAGCACGTCTTCCTCGTTGATGGCCCCGACCGCCCGGTGGACAATCTGAACCTTGACCTCATCGGTACCGATCTGCTCCAAGGCATCGGAAAGTGCTTGTACCGAACCGTCCACGTCCGCCTTGATGATGAGGGGGAGCGTGTCGGCTTCGCCGGCGGCGAGCAGTCCTGAGAAATCGCCCAGCTTTACGCCCCGTTCCTTGATACGGAGCTGCTTTTCACGTTCGAGCCGCATACGGCTCTGAGCGATCTCGCTTGCCTTGTCGGCCGCCATCATCTGGAAGGTGTCGCCGGCCTGTGGAACTCCCGCCGTTCCGAGGATCTGTACCGGAATTCCAGGGCCCGCTTCCTCCACGGGATGACCGCGCTCGTCGAGCATGGCGCGCACGCGGCCATCGCGGTGTCCAACCACGAAGGAATCTCCGACACGTAACGTGCCCTTCTGCACCAGGACCGAAACTACCGGACCCTTTCCGATGTCGAGTTGGGCCTCGATGACGATGCCGCTAGCGTCACGATTCGGGTTCGCCTTGAGCTCGAGGAGATCGGCCTGCAGGAGCACCTTCTCCAGAAGCTCATCGATCCCCTCACCGGTCTTCGCCGAAATGTCGGCGCTCAGGACGTCCCCACCGTAGTCCTCGATCTGTACCTCCTGCTGGAGCAACTCCTGCTTGACCTTCATCGGGTCAGCGGCGGGCAGATCACACTTGTTCACCGCCACGACGAGAGGCACGCCCGCGTTGCGCGCGTGGCTGATGGCCTCTTTGGTTTGAGGCATGACGGAGTCGTCCGCCGCGACCACCAGAATCACGATGTCCGTGACCTCGGCGCCTCGCGCACGCATCGCCGTGAACGCCGCGTGGCCGGGAGTGTCCAGGAACGTGATCATTCGCTGGTTTTCCAGCTCTACGTGATACGCGCCGATGTGCTGGGTGATGCCTCCCGACTCTCCGGCCACCACATTCGTGCTCCGGATCTTGTCGAGCAGCAGCGTCTTTCCGTGATCCACGTGGCCCATGACGGTCACGACAGGTGATCGCGGTTCCAGATCCTCCGGAGCATCCTCCTGGACCTCGGCCTCTTCCTGGGCGCTATACTCTTCCTCACGCACGGCGGTAAAGTCGAACTCATCCAGAAGCATCTCGATCTGATCGAAGTCGAGCCTCTGATTGATGGTGACCATAAGGCCGAGATTCTTGAACGCCGAGCCGATGATTTCCATAGACGAGACGTCAACCAAATCGGACAACTCTGATACGGTGAGGAATTCGTTCACCCGAACGGTCGTCCGCTCGCGCTCTTCTTCCTGAATGGCCTCCTGCTCTGCGACCTCACGCTCTTCCTTGGCAGGCCCCTTCCGTCGGCGTTTCTTGCTACTGCCCTTGAGCTCGGCCATGACGCGCTGGATGTTCTCCTGGACAGCACTCTGATCGACACGCGCGCGCTTCTTGCCCTTCTTCTTCGCACGCTGCTGTCGCTGACCGTCGGGCGTGTACCCCTCTGCCTGGACCCTCACCTGCCCCGCCGCTCCCGCGCTGGCCGAAGGCTTGGGCCGACGGATCACACGTGCGGGCCCCTCGGGTGCCGAATGACGGACGGGTTCCGGCGGTGGAGCGGCCGGTACAGGATCAACGGGCGTCTCGACGACAACCTCGGCCGCAGGCTCCTCGGCGGACTCTTCGGTCTCCGGCTCCTCGGCCTGGGTCTCTTCAATCTCGGCCTCATCCGGGGGAACCTCTTCCGCCACCCCTGCCTCGGCGACCGGCTCCTCTACCTCAGCCTCCTCAGAGGACGACTCATCCGGCTCGGCGCCCTCGTCGGCTACCTCGGTTTCGTCTTCAACATCCGCAACCGGAGCCTCGGAGGGTTCGTTGCTCTCCTCCGCCTCTTCCGAGATCTCTTCTTCTGCAGGCTCCGGCTTTATCTCACTCGCCCGGCGTCGCCTACGTTTGCCCTCCGTGGGCTTAGCGTCTTCGATGGCGGCCTGGATCGCCTCGGACGCGTCCTTGTGGCCGGCTCTGCGTTCCCGTTCGAGTCGCGCAAGAATGCGCGACACGTTCTCGTCGCTCATCGGGGCGTCTGCGTCTGGGACGGGAATCCGCATCGTCCTCAGCAAGCTAAGCAGGACCTCGGCGGAAACTCCGAGATCGTCGGCTAGTTCTACAACCCGCATCTGCTTTGCCTACCTCCGCTCAGTCGCATCGTGCGTGCCCACATTCACGGCCAACTGGCCGGCCAACTGACTCGCAAAGTTCTTGTCGGTGACCGCGACCGCGGAAAGCGGAGCGGATCCCACCGCCGCACCCAACTCGGCTCGACTCCCCAAGATTACGCGGGGAGTCTCCCGATGTCGCAACAACTTCAACACCTTGTTGCGCTGGACCTCCGAGGCGTCCTGGGCCAGTAGCACGAGCCGGGCACGTCCGTCCCTCACGGCCCGTTGCGTGGCCCCCGTTCCACGTTCCAATGCGCCCGCTCGCCGGGCAAGCCCCAGTAACATCAGCGCGCTACGCCTCGACCGTCTCATCATCGTCCGCCGCCCCCGCTTGGTCCGCCTCCGCCTCACCTGCATCGTCGGGGCCGGCTGAAGCCAGTCCTTCAGAGTCGGCTTCAGCCTCTTCTTCCGCGAGCGGTCCGGCGTCTGCTACTTCTGTCTCTTGGGCCGCCTCGTCACCACCGGACTCCCCATCACCATCGTCCGATTCGCCACCGGCGGATTCCTCTCCGTTCTCGACGTCCCCCCCAGCCTCAGGGGCGTCCGCGACCACGGAGGAATCATCGTCCACGACCTCACTCACCGCGTCGGGCGCATCCGCCACAACCGTAAGCTCATCGATGAGGGACAGCAGCTGATCCGCGGCGTCCTCCGTGAGTCCTTCGATGGCCAGGAAATTCGTGCGGTCAAAGTCGATGATTTGCAGGAAAGTACTATACCCGGCGTTCCCCAGGGCTCCGAGAATCGCCGGAGTGAGATCAAGTTCGGACAACGAGAAATCCGAAGTTTCGTACTCGTCCGCGTCCGGTTCCTGGAAGAGGGACAGATCCGCGCCGAGCTCGACCCATTCCCGCGAGCCGTACAGGTCGATCTGCCAGCCGATGAGCTGAGACGCGAGCCGTACGTTCTGACCGTTTCGCCCGATAGCCAGGGAGAGTTGATCTTCATCGACAATGGCCGTGATCACCTGGCGTTCAGGATCACTCATGACCTTTGAAACCCGAGCGGGCGCCAAGGAGCGTCTCGCGAAGATTTCCGGCTCGGCGTGCCACGGCACGATGTCGATCCGCTCTCCACCCAACTCCTGAACCACCGCCTGCACCCGAGACCCCCTGAGGCCGACGCACGCACCTACGGGATCGATGGACTCGTCCCGGCTGTAGACGGCGATCTTCGTACGTCCGCCCACTTCCCGGGCCACTTCCTTGATCTCGACGATCCCCTGGTGGATCTCCGGAACCTCCAGATTGAAGAGGGCCGCCACGAATAGTGGGTCTGCCCTGGAGAGAATGAGCCGGGGTCCCTTCGGCGTCTCCTCGACCTTCTTGAGAACGCAACGGATGGGATCACCCTGGCGGAATCGCTCCCTCGGGTTCTGGTCCTTCCAGGGAATGATGGCGTCGGCGTCGGCCGAGCGGTTGAGCATGACTACGATCTTGCCACGCTCCATCTGCTGCACCTCGCCGGAGAGTAACTCCCCGATGCGGTCCGAGTACTCATCGCGGATCCGATCGCGTTCATTCTCGCGAACGAGTTGGATGATGCGCTGCTTCACGGCCATCACCGCGTTGCGACCGAAATCCGCAAAATCGACCGGAATTTCCATGACGTCGCCGACTTCGAATCCTTCATCGTCCCAGCGAGCCTCCTCGAGGCTGATCTCGGACGATGGATCTTCTACATCTTCGACCACCCGTCTCAGAACGGTGATCTCGAACCCGCCCGCGGCGTCGTCAATGTCGATTTCGGCTTGTACGTTTGGACCGTATATGCGCGCCAGACCCGCCCTGATCCCGTCCTTGAGGAGTTCGTTCACCTCATCGTGGGACAGGCTTTTCGTTGCGGCGACGTCTCTAAACGCCGCTACGATTTGGCCGGTATCAACAGTCATAGTGTCCTCGCCCGTACGCCTACTTCCAATTGAACAGGAGGTGGGCACCCTTGATCTCCGTAAGGGGCACGCCCACCTCGGTGCCATCGCCCAGTCGGAGCCGTGCCGTCGGCTCCGGGTCCGGGTCCAATCCCAACAACTCCGCCTCGATCCGGGTAGATCGCTCAGCAAGAACCCGGTGACCTTTGACCACCACAGGTCGTCCTGCAAAACGCTCCCAGTCTCGTGGCCTGACCAACGGCCGCTCGACTCCCGGAGACGAAACCTCTAACACATAGCGCTCAGGTACGTCTCCATCCTCATCGAGCCAAGCCTCGAGGGCACGGCTCACCTGAGCGCAATCGTCCACCGTGACCGTCGACTCCAACTCCGAACCCGGCCTATCCATGCGAATGCGCATGATCGGCCGACTTCGGCTCCCAGCCCAATCCAACGAGACCAGCTCGAATCCGATAGTCGCGATCTGCGCCTCGATTTTCCGTTCGATCTCGGGCCGTGATGCAGCCATGGCCACCCCTACCGGAGGCGGTAAAACGCAAACCCCCGAGAACAAAAAAGCGGGGGCTACCAACTCCCCCACTCACAAAAGTGGCCGCCCGAAAGGCGGCCGTTACGAGCGATAATATAGGCGCAATGCCTTGATTACTCAAGACTTCGAGCGCCGGGGTAGTGGGTCACTGACCCACTACCAGCACCACAGGCCCCGACTCAGAGGCTCATGCGCCCTCTTCTTCCTCGGCCGGCTCCTCGGGGGCTGCCTCGGCTTCCAGCCCCACGGACCGCTCGACACTCTTGACCCTTTCCTTGAGCCCGTCCACGACACCCCTCAGGCTGTCGAATTCCTTCTGTTTGACGAAATCGAAGGCCTCCCTGGCCTCACCGGCTCTCGCCTGCGCTTTCTCCAGCGTCGTGCGCATGACCTCTTTGGCCCGCTCGGGTGAGAGATCACCCCGCTCCTTGGCTTCGTTGAGGGGCTCCTCAATGGCGTCCTTCATCGCATTGAGCATACCAAGGCCTTGACGAATGCTGCCCTTGATACCGTCTGTTCGGCTCTGCTCTTCCGAGTCCTGCTCGGTTCCCGAGCCGTCGTTTCCCTCAGGAGTGTTCTCTTCCGACATGTCGCGGCCCTTCTCCACTGTGGGGTGACCACGATGGTCGCGGTCGTGTAGAGGTCTGTTCTGTCCTTCTTCAACAAGCCTTTAGTCTAGCAGTACAGAATCCCGTCGGCGACCAGAGGTCGACGTCGAGACATATGGTCCCTCGTATGCACATTGAAGCGTTCAGTCCATTCCTGAGCCTTACGGCCTCGTCACTCGCGAGGTTTCCCGCCGGGGGCCGACCCATCACGAAGGACGACATCCAATGGGATCCGGACAATTAAAAGGCTTCCGACCTTTCGATGTGAGCCCCTAGAGCGCGCAGGCGCTCGTCGATACGCTCGTACCCTCGCTCGATCTGCCGAATATTCTGGATGCGACTGGTACCTTCGGCTCCGAGTGCCGCGATCAGCATGGCCATTCCGGCCCGGATGTCCGGACTTTCCAGAGTTGTTCCCCTGAGCTGGGAGGGCCCAGCCACTACCGCCCGGTGGGGGTCGCACAGGATGATCTGAGCACCCATGGCTACCAGCTTGTCGGTAAAGTACATGCGAGACTCGAACATCTTCTCGTGAATCAGCACCGTTCCTGTACACCGCGTTGCCGTGACCACGGCAATGGACGTGAGATCCGCGGGGAAAGCGGGCCAGGGCCCGTCGTCGATCTTGGGTACTGCGCCGAAAGCGTCGCTGGCTACCCGACACTCACGGTCCCCGTGCACCACGAGCGAGTCCCCATCGATGGTGACCTCAACGCCAAGCCGCGCAAAGCCCAGCAGCGTGGAGTCGAGATGTTCGATGGGAGCCCCTTCCACCACCAACTCACTATTCGTCACGGCGGCCAAGCCGATGAAGGATCCTGTCTCGATGTGATCGGTGCCTATGGCGAACGTGGTCCCACCGAGTTCCCTGACCCCCTCAATGCGAAGGCGATTGGTGCCGATTCCCTCGATGTGAGCTCCCATGCCGTTGAGCAGGTGGCACAGGTCCTGGACGTGTGGCTCGCAAGCGACATTGCGTAGCAAGGTCTCCCCGTCGGCAAGCACTGCGGCCATTACGGCATTCTCCGTAGCCGTAACGGACGGTTCATCGAGGAATATGTCGGCCCCCCTCAGATGAATCGCTTCGATCTGGAAGCCTCCGTTGAGTCGCACTTCCGCCCCCAGTGCCTCGAAGGCCAGGAAGTGTGTGTCCATGCGACGACGACCGATCACATCGCCACCGGGCGGCGGTAAATCGACCCGACCGAAACGAGCGAGAAGGGGTCCAGCGAGAAGCAGTGATGCCCGAATGCGCTCCGCCAGGTCGCGGTCGACCTCCCCCGAGGTCACCGAGGACGCATCCACCGTAACCACGTTGTTGTCGTCCCATTGCACGTCGGCGCCAAGCGAAGCCACAATTTCCAGCAGCGTCTCGACGTCTCTAATGCGGGGGATATTTTGGAGGGTCACCGGCCCGGTCGCGAGCACGGTAGCGGCGATCGCGGGCAAGGCAGCGTTCTTGTTACCGGCGGGTCGGACCACCCCGGTCAGGGAATGGCCGCCCTCAACGATGAAGCTTGGCATGTCCTCCTTGCGGTCTCCGAAGTACCTGGCCGACACGGGTCCGGTCTCCAATCCCACGACCGTTTTGCCACGTCGACCTCGAACATATTCCACCGTCCCCCGACGCAGCAACCGGCTCTTCATCGTAACGCCCTCCAGCTCGAGATATCCGCCTCGAAACCGCCGTCACCCCTCGCGTGGGGCAGCAGCCTGCGATACTCTCTTGCAGGTTGCGTGCCGCCATCGGCGGGGATCCCCTCGAGACGTCGATCGACTCCAGTCAAGGCCGAACGGACGCCTTGTTTTCCCCGCCCAGTGACTGTTCAGAAATCGCCTCACCGGTTACGAATAATGCGCTTACGAGATTTTGTTCGAGCTGATTCGATGCTATGCGGATTCCGAGCCGGCTCGCGTGACGATACCATCGGGCTGTTGGTCGAGACACTGGTGAGCCGTGGACTGATACAGAATGAGTGGGACGTAAAAAACCGGCTTATACGTACCGAGGATGTGCACACCACAGCCATCGGCAATGGGGTCGCGATTCCTCACGCCACCGTCGAGGGTTTAGGGGGAACGCTTCTCATGGTGGCCGTTTCGGGCCACCCCGTGACGTTCGGACCGGCGGAAGTCGAGACCTGTTCCGTGTTCTTCCTACTCCTTTCTCCACCCAACAGGGGAGGTGAGCACATCCGGATTCTGGCCAGGATAGCACGACTGGCGTCCGACCCATCCGCCGTAGAGCGTCTCCGGTCTGCCGGCTCGGAAGAGCTCCTGGTGGAAGCGTTGCAGGTAATGGACGACCGACGCTGATGACCATGCCATGCACCTACTAGTCGCCGTCGTCAACGAGCCCGAGAAGTTGGACGAAATCCTGTCGGGGTTCGTGGAGCTCGGAGTGCGTGGCGCAACCGTCATCAAGTCGGAGGGCATGGGCCGAGTCCTTTCGCACGACATTCCGATCTTTGCCGGCCTCCAAACTCTCATCGATCGATCTCGGCCGCAGAATCGCACCATCTTCACCGTATTGGATGATGATCTGGTGGAAGCGGTGATCGTGCTCTTCCAGGATATTTGCGGTGATCTTGAAGATCCCGCCACGGGCATCCTGTTTACACTCCCGTTGGATCGTGTGGTTGGACTCTCCGCTACGGAGTTGGGCGAGCAGCCGGAGTAGACGGTCCATGGATCCTCTCCTGGCCACCCTCATTCTCATTCTCTTGGCCCTCTTGGGGGCTCGCTTCTCGTTTTCCACAGATAACGTGCCGGCGGGGCCGCGACTGCTCTTCCGCACGGGAACGCACTTCATCTTCGTGGGCTTCGTGCTTGGACCCTCGATGATGGGGTTCGTCACCACCGACGCCCTCGAAGACCTGTTCCCTTTCGTGGCACTCGGCCTCGGATGGGTGGGGCTGCTTTTCGGGCTCCAATTCGAGCGGGACGCTCTAAAGGCGTTTCCGGGCAGGCTGCACCTGTTCGCTGCGGGCCAGGCGCTCCTCACCTTCGTCGTCCTTGCGACCGCGGGGATCGTAACTCTCCGAGGGCTGGGCTTAGGCGGCCCGAACGAGGTACTCCTGGTGCTGTTGGCGGCAGCCACGGCGTGCATCTCGGCCCCGGCGGGAATCGCCATCATCTCGTCCAACTTCCTGGTCCGGGGTCCCGTCCGTGAGATGCTGCTGTTCGTGGCATCTATGGACGCCCTTATCGGGATCACCGTGCTCCAGATCATCTACTCGAGCTACCACGCGGAGGGAGTCCTCGATTTCCTCGGTGACATTCCGCCACCCGTTTGGACCCTGCTGGCCGTGGGTATCGGGGTTCTTTGCGGAATCATCTTCGTCTGGCTGACGAGAAGCCGCCCAGGCGTTGAGGAGTTGGTCCTGTTTCTCATGGGCATCACAGCCTTCGCCGCCGGGACCGCGCTTCAACTGCAGCTGTCACCACTCTTCGTTTGCCTGGTCATGGGCGTGGTCGTGGGCAACCTCGTCCGCGATCCTCGGAGGGTGTATGGCGTCATGGCCAGGTGGGAGAAGCCGGTCTATGTGGTCCTCCTGATGCTCGCTGGGGCCCTCCTCCGTTTTCCATCCGTTTGGATCGTGCCGCTCGCCTTCGGTTACGCGGTGCTCCGTGGGGGCGCCAAGATCCTGGCCTGCGGTGTCCTGGTGCGGATCGGGAGACCGGGATTTGCGACCCCGGCCTTCCTCGGGCTCGGTCTCGTTCCACAGGGCGGACTCTCGCTCGCCATGGCCCTGTCCGCCTTTCTGACCTTCTATGGACTCGAGGTAGCCGGCGTGAACGTAGGAGAGGCCCTGTTCAGCGTGGTCGTTCTGGGCGTCGTGATCTCCGAGTTGGTCGGCCCGGCGTGTACGACCAGCACGCTGCGGCGCGCCGGTGAGATCTCCCCTCGTGTCGAAGAAGCCCTGGCGCTGGGCGACGACGAGCAGGCCCGGGCTCACGCCGTTCGGCACACTCCGGGTGATGGTCGGGGCGCCGATCTGGAACTGTGAGGTACTGAGCTTATACCTTTCGCCATGGTCCATAGACTTCTTTTCCCCGCCTTGCTGCCCATTCACGGCACAACGCAGGCGCTCGCACCGCCGGGAGGCTTGCAAGTCACAGCCGATATCTCGGCCGTGGTCCTCGCCGCGATTTCCGCGCTCCTGCTGCTGGCGATGTTGTTGTTGCTCGTCCAACTCCGGAAAGTGCTCGCCGCCCTTCAGCGGCAGATGCAACCGGTAGCCGATCGAGCCAGGGTGGCCGCCGAGAACGTGGAGTACATCTCGGCCGTGGTCCGCGAGGACGTGCAGAAGGTCCACTCCTCCGTTGCGGGGTTGTCGGATCGGCTGAAGGACGCCTCCGAGCGAATGGAGGAGAGGGTCGAAGAATTCAACGCTCTCATGGACGTGGTGCAGGACGAAGCCGAATCCGTCTTGCTCGATACCGCCGCTGCGGTCCGTGGGGTGCGTGCGGGAGCCAGAACCATAGGGGAGGGTATGGCCCGGCAGGACTCGGAGGGCGACTCGCCCGAGGACGGAGGGTCGGCGGACTCCGTCGAGGCGGAAGGAGCGATGGTCCCCGGAGACGCCGAGAGCGCGTGAAGACCGTATGGGCCTTCTCGGTGGCGCTCGCTTGGCTTGCCCTCGATCCTGAACCGCTGTTCGCCTGGGGGCCCGGCACTCACATCGCCCTCGGCGAAACCCTTCTCGCGTCCTTGTACCTGCTCCCACCGGCCATCAGGGCGATCATCGAGGCTCACCCGCTCCACTTCCTGTACGGATCCATCGCAGCCGACATCTCCTTTGCCAAGAAGTACGTGCCCGAAGGCAGGCACTGCCATCACTGGCCTGTAGGAGAGGAGATCCTGGCCACGGCGGACAGCCCGCATCTGACCTCGGTCGGCTACGGCTACCTCGCCCACCTGGCCGCAGACACGATCGCCCACAATTTCTTTCTGCCCCGGCAACTGCTTACCACGAGCACGACGCAGGCTCTCGGACACGCCTACTGGGAGCACCGCATGGACATGCACGTCGGCGAGCAGTATCTGACCAAAGCCAGACACCTGGTGGTGCAGCATGACCACTCCGAAGCGGACGCGCTCTTCGATGAAGTTCTGAGCAGTACCATCTTCAGCTTTCAGACCAATCGGAGAATCTTCCGCGGCATGATCCGCTTCAGCGACCACGACCGTTGGAAGCAAGTGTTCGACCAAGTCTTGAAGAAGTCTCGCTTCGACCTGCCGCCTGCCGCGGTCGAAACGTACCAGGCTCTTTCGTTCGAGTATCTGGTCGACTACCTGGTTTCACGCGACAGATCCCGTCCGGGCACACTCGACCCCACGGGCGAACTCAACTTGAGGCTGGCGAAGAAGGTACGTCGCCTTACGATGGCCCGAGGCGGGGCTGGCGATCCGACTCACCTGCTCGAGAGCGCTGACGAGTTCTTTCCCCTGCCCCACGACGCACTGATACACTGGCCCGAACGAGAACGGATGGTGGCGATCAGCGACTGAGGCGATCAGCGACTGAGGCGGTCCCTGAGCAGCTTCCCGGTAGCCTTCGGGTCGGCTCGAGCACCCGACCGCTGCATGACCCGGCCGATAAAGTACCCGAGGAGTCTGCCTTCCCCCTGCCGGTAACGCTCCACCTCCTCAGGGCTGTCCGCCAGTACCGCGTCTATCCACCCCACCAGTTCATCGACGTCCCGGACCTGTGCCAGTTCGCCGGCCGCGACGATCTCGGGCGCCGGCCGGCCCGAGTCGGTCATGCGCCCGAGCACTGAGCGGCCCATGGCCCCCGACAGCGTGCCGTCTTCCACCAACCCGATCAGCTGGGCCACCTCGGCCGGTGTAGGACCGAGACCCGCAACGTCACAGCCGACCCGATTGGCTTCCTTGAGAAGCGGCCCACGGACCCAGTTGGAGGCGCCTTGGGGATCTTCCAGGAGGACTGAAAGCTCCTCGAAGTAATCCGCCAGCGCACGAGACGAGGTCAGGACCTGCACGTCCCTCTCCGGCAGCCCCAGCTCTTCCGCAAAGCGTCGCTCCCGCTCGGTAGGCAGCTCCGGCAACAGGCTCCTCAGCTTTCCGATCCTGTCGGCCTCCACCCGGAGACAGGGGAGATCAGGGTCGGGAAAGTAGCGATAGTCGTGGCTGTCCTCCTTCGAGCGCATCGAGCGGACAGTACCATCATGTTCGTCCCAGAGGAGGGTCTCCTGAACGACGACTCCGCCCGACCCGAGCACGCCCTCCTGCCTTTCCACCTCTCTGTGAAGCGCCTTCTCCACCGCCGAGAACGAGTTCAGGTTCTTCACCTCGGTCTTCACGCCCAACTCTCTTGAACCCTCGGCCCTCAGCGAGATGTTGGCGTCCACGCGCAGGCTACCCTCCTCCATGTTGCAGTCACTAACGTCCAGATACTCGAGCGTACGCTTGAGCCCCTGTAGGAAAGCTCTTGCCTGGGCCGGCGTCCGGAGATCCGGCTCGGTGACGATCTCGATGAGCGGGACGCCTGCACGGTTGAGGTCTACGGCTGTCTCTCCGGGGAAGCGGTCGTGAATGGACTTGCCTGCGTCTTCTTCCAGATGGATGCGGCGGATCCGAATCGCACGGCCGTCGGATCCTGACCCACCCGTGACGGAGCCTCTCGTGGCCAGGGGCTCCTCGAACTGAGTAATCTGATACCCCTTCGGCAGATCGGGATAGAAGTAGCTCTTCCGGGCGAACACGCTCTTTTCGTGGACGTGACAGCCGAGGCCGAGGGCTGCGGTGACCGCAAGCTCCACCGCCTCCGTATTGAGTACCGGAAGTGCCCCGGGTAGGCCGATGCACACCGGGCAGACATGACTGTTCGGCGCTGCCCCGAAGATCGTGGAGTCGGCACAGAAGAGCTTCTCGGCGGTACGAAGCTGGACGTGGATTTCCAGCCCGATGACTGGCTCCCACCTCACTGTTCCGCCCCTTGCCCACCAGCCCGCCCCGGCACTCGGGGCACACCGGCACCCCGCCCTCGAGCGTCCCTAGCACCCTTCGAATCGCAGGCGGACTCAAGAGCCCCTGCCGTCCGGAACAACGCCGACTCGCCCCACCACGGCGCGATGATCTGTCCCCCCACGGGTAAACCGTCCGAGTCACCGATCGGCACGGAAATGGCAGGGACACCGGCCAGGTTGGCCGTCACCGTGAACACGTCGGCCAAGTACATCTGGAGCGGATCCTGGATGCGCGCGCCCAGGGGAAATGCCACCGTGGGAGACGTGGGGGTGAACAGTACATCGACCCCATCACGGAATACCGTACGAAAGTCCTTCGCGACCTGACGACGCACGCCCTGAGCCCTGCCATAATACCGGTCGTAGTAGCCGTCCGTCAGCGCAAAGGTGCCGAGCAAGATGCGCCGCTTTACCTCGGCTCCGAACCCGTCCGTGCGAGTCCTTTCATACAGTTCACCCAGGTCCCGACAGTCCTCGCGCCGGATTCCGTATCGTACGCCATCGAATCGGGCCAGGTTGCTCGACGCCTCGGCATTGGCCACCACGTAGTAAGCGGGAAGCGCGCTATGTGTGTGGGGGAGCGACACCTCCCGGATCGTCGCCCCACGTGCTTCGAGCGCGCCCAGAGCCTCTCGGCACCGGGTGTGGACGCCCTCCTCCAACGCCTCGCCAAAGTATTCGCGGGGCACGCCAACCACCAACCCCTCCACGCCTTCCTCACATGCGGCCACCAGATCGGGAACGCTCCGATCGGCCGACGTGGAATCCAGTGGATCGTGCCCCCCTACGACCTCGAGGAGGGCGGCCGCGTCGCGTACGCTGCGCCCGAACGTACCGACCTGGTCCAGTGACGATGCGAAGGCCACCAGCCCGTAACGGCTCACCAGACCATAGGTCGGTTTGACGCCTACGACTCCGCAGAACGCAGCCGGCTGTCGCACCGAGCCCCCGGTGTCGGAGCCCAGCGCTCCGGGCACAAGTCCAGCCGCTACGGCGGCGGCAGATCCTCCGGAGCTCCCGCCCGGCACACGAGTGGGATCGGCTGGATTACAGACGGGTCCGAATGCCGAGTTTTCGTTCGACGATCCCATGGCGAACTCGTCCATATTGGTCTTGCCGATGACTACCGCGCCCTCTTCGCGAAGCCGTCGTACGACGGTAGCCTCATAAGGAGACCGGTAGCCCTCCAGCATCTTGGAGGCACATGTCGTCGGGAGACCATCGGTCGTGGCGAGGTTGTCTTTGACGGCGATCGGCACGCCGGCGAGGGCTCCCTCGGCCGGGCCGGTGCTCGGTCGCTCCAACTGCTCGGACGAAAGCACGGCCAGAAACGCGTTCAGGGGCTCGGCACCTTCTTCGCGTTCCCGCAGGCACCGGAGCGCCGCTCGCGCCGGTTCCAGAAAATCCACCGCACCGTCACGGACAGCAGCGGCGACCGCAGCGACGTCACTCATGCCCGCTCGGGGGCTCGTCATCCGTACCGAGTGACGGAGGGGAGGGCACGACGAAAAATCCTTCTCGGAAGTCCGGCGCATAGTGGTCCAACGAACCGACCAATGGGTCGGGCCGACCCCTCGGTGCGCGCCCGGGCACAGCTCGGAGGGGAGGCTCGGTGGTCGTCTCGTCCACAGACACGGACGCCAGGGTATCAACGTACGCCAGGATGTCGTTCAGATCTCGTCCCAGAGCTTCGGCCTCCGCCTCCGAGAGGTGCAGACGCGCCAGCCCCGCGATGCGGAACACGTCGTCACGATCTACGGACACCGAACGCCCTCAGTCGTAGTCACGGCTCAGGCCCGCGTAGCGGACCAGCATCTTCTTGGTGCCCACCGAATCAAAGTGAATCGTCACTTTGAGATCTCTCCCGAAGCCTGAGACTTCCCCCACCGTGCCGGACCCGAACGTCTCGTGAGCCACTCTTTCGCCCTTGATGAAACGTGGAAGATCTTGGTTGAAGCTCGCGTCGAGATCGAGAGCGTCTTCGGATGCCTCTCGATCGCTCTTGGGAAACAGTGGGGCCCGGCGTGGGTCCCTGCGGGCCCGGCGCGACAAGTAGCCCCCCGTGGTCCCGACAACGGCAGTCTCCACTTCCTCCACGAGGTGCTCAGGGATCGCCTCGACGAAGGGGGACAGGCGCCCATGCATGATGTCCCCGGCACGACGTCGCTGCCGGGCATGGGTCAAAAAAAGCTTGTCCTCGGCACGGGTGATTCCGACGTAGAAAAGGCGACGCTCCTCCTCGAGTTCCGCAGGTTCGTCGTAGGCGCGACGCAACGGAAACAGACCGTCTTCGAGCCCCGAGATGAACACCACCGGAAACTCCAGACCCTTGGCGTTGTGAAGGGTCATCATCGTAACCGCGTCAGCGTCCGGGTCGTGGCGATCTATGTCGGCCACCAGAGCCACCTGCTGAAGGAACAGGTCCAGCTCGCTGAAGTGATCAAAGTCCTCCGCCTCCTGCTCCTCCAGGAGCTCCGCATTGTAGTCGAGCGCCCCGGCGATGAGCTCTCTCACGTTGTCGGCCCGATCCTCTCCATCCGGACCCTCGTCCTCGAGATGTCGAGAGAGCTCCAACTCTTCCACGAGGCTCTCGAGTAGCTCACCCACCCGCATCTGAGAGGCCAGCGCCGAATATCTCTGAATCAGGACCGCGAATCGCTCGAGCCCTCGGGCACCCGCCTGAGGAAGCTCCGGTGCTTCCTGGGCCCGCGAGGCAGCTTCCAGCAGACTGATCTCCTGGGACTCGGCCCATGTCGCCAACCTTTCCTGTGTGGCGGCACCGATCCCGCGACGTGGATAGTTGACGATGCGGTCGAAGGCGCCGGCATCCAGGGGGTTCGAAATGAGCCGCAGGTAGGCGAGGACGTCTTGGATTTCACGGCGTTCGTAGAAGCGCACGCCACCTACAATCTGGTAGGGTAGACCTCTCCGGCGGAACACATCCTCTAGCGCCCGGGACTGGGCATTGGTCCGATAGAGAATGGCGACTTCGCGATGCATGAGACCGGAATCGGCCGCCCGCCGGCCCTCGACCTGATCACAGATCCAGCGAGCCTCATCCGTCTCACTGGAGGAGGTCACGACCGTGATCCGCTCCCCTCCGGATCTGTCGGTTCGAAGTGTTTTTCCTTTTCGCTGCACGTTCTCGGCAATCACGGCGTTCGCCGCCGAGAGAATCACATCGGTCGACCGGTAATTCTGCTCCAACCGTACCACATGAGCCCCTGGGAACTTCGTCTCGAATTCGAGGATGTTCCTGATGTCTGCTCCCCGCCAGCCATAGATACTCTGATCGTCGTCGCCCACGACCATGAGGTTTTGGTGGCTCGACGCCAGCAGCTCGACGAAACGAAATTGGGCGACGTTCGTGTCCTGATACTCGTCTACCAGGACGAAGTTGAACCGTCGTCGGTACCGGCCTAAGAGCTCCGGATCGGCCTCGAAGAGCTCCACCGGCTTCCCTAGAAGGTCATCGAAGTCGAACCCGTTTTGATTCTTCAGGGCCTCTTGGTACGCCGGGTAGACCTTGGCCACGTTGCGCGCAAAAATGTCGAAGCTCCCCTCGTTGTCTTCGACGAACTGCTGGGGCGTGACCAGCTGGTTCTTCGCACCACTTACGTGCGCCCGAATGGCCTTCGGACTCCAACGCCGCGTGTCCAACCCCACCGCCTCCGCGGTTTTCTTGATAAGCCGGAGGCTCTGTTCGGCGTCGAAAATGGTAAAGGTGTTGGTCCAGCCCAGACTCGGAGCATGCCGCCGCAGAAGACGCGCTCCCAGCGCGTGGAAGGTGCCGGTCCACATGCCCCGAGGCTCCGCACCCAGCAGGCCGGTAATGCGCTCACGCATCTCACCGGCGGCCTTGTTGGTGAACGTCACGGCCAGAATGCGATCGGGGGGAACACCATGTTCGTGGATGAGGTGTGCGATACGCGTGGTGAGCACTCGGGTTTTGCCCGACCCGGCGCCTGCCAAGACGAGCAGAGGTCCTTCGAAGTGCTCCACCGCCTCGCGTTGGCTTTCGTTGAGCTGTGCCAGATACGAATCCGAGAGGACCGTACGTCGATCCCGGGCTTCTGGAGAGGTGTTCAGTGCGTGGACTCCGATCAGAGCGGCGCCGCTGGAAGGCGAATTTCAAACATGGCGCCGGCACCTTCGGTGTCCAGCAGGTAGATGTGACCCTTGTGGCCCACCTCGATGATTCGCCGGGACAGGGTGAGGCCGACTCCCCAACCACGGTCCTTACCGCTGACTCCGGGCTCGAAGAGCTTGTCGCGTACCTCAGGATCCACCCCAGGTCCGGTGTCCTGGATGCGCAGGTGCACCCAGCCAGGCAGCCCTTTACGGACCTGCAGCCGAATCTCCCCCCCTCGCCCAGCCATCGCATCCAACGCGTTCTTTACCACGTTCTCGAGCGCCCATGAGAGTATCACCTCATTCCCCATGATCTTCGGCAAACCCTTGGGCACGTCCACGATGATGAGAATGCCGCTCGTCAGCCTGGGAAGGCGCGCCTGAAGGTAGCGCTCCAACTCCCGTACTATTTCACGGATGTCCAGGGGCTCCAACTCTGGATCCCGGCCGATCAACTCGAAGCGGTGACTGATGCGCTCCAGCCTCACGAGATCCTCGTCGATCCCAGTGGCGACCGTATCGACCTCGAGTGATCCTGGCCTTTCCTCCAACGGCAGGCGCAGCAGTTCCAACCAACCCTGTAGGGACGAGATCGGCGTCCCCAACTGGTGAGCCAACTCGCGGGCCATCGCGGTCCACGCCTTCTCCTGCTCGGCCCTGCGCTGATATCGAATGACGAGAAAGCCGATGAGCACGGTGATGACCAGACCGCTGGCCTGGAAGTAGGGAATCCACTTGAGCCCGGACAGCGTTGGGGTATCACCAAAGTAGATCAGGTTGTCCCCAGCGCCTACGACAGGCTCCCTGCCCGTGGCGGTCAGACGCCGGACCAGAGCTTTGACCTGTTCCTGGCCCTCTGGCGTGTAGATGTCCGGCCCGCCAGGCACGTTCTCCACCGAGAGCACGCTGTCGGCCGCGTCCATGACGATGAGTGGAATGCCCGACCTGATGACGACTCCCTGAAGCTCGAAAAGGGCCAGATCGAAGCGACCCGCGTCTCGTACACCCTCCTCGAAGTCCGCCCTCTCCGAATCTCCCGGATCCTGAATGAGCTCCTGAGCGAGGGTGAACACCTCGGTCATGAGTGCTTGATTGCGATGCAGGCCAGCGACGATGCTCTGGCTGTAGAGCAGATACCAGGTGAGAAGCGCGAAGAAGAGCGTCGCCAGCGCGACCGGCCACCGGATGCGCATCATGGGGCGAGATCTCCAGTGCGCTGCTCAATCCACAGATACATGGCCCCGCCCGCCCTACCAGACCGGGGGCCCACTACGCTTCGATGGTCGAGCGGCCGAGTCGCTCTTGGAGAGCTTCGGGTACACGCACCGAGCCGTCGGCCTGCTGGTATGTCTCCAGGATGGCCACCATGAGCCTCGGAAGAGCCAACGCCGATCCGTTGAGCGTGTGCACGAACTCCGGCTTGTCCGCGGGGGTCGGCCGGTAACGGATATTGGCCCTCCGGGCCTGGTAGTCGGCGAACGTGCTACAGCTCGAGACCTCGAGCCACTGCGCCACTCCAGGTGCCCAGACTTCGAGGTCGTACGTCATGGCCGACGAGAACCCGAGATCGGCGGTCGCCAGAGTCACCACCCGGTAGTGAAGATCCAGCCGTTGCAGAATCAGTTCCGCCTCGCCGGTCAGCTCCTCCAGCGCCTCCCTTCCCCGTGACGGGGGCTCGTATCGCACGAGTTCGACCTTGTCGAACTGGTGTACTCGGAGAAGGCCTCGCGTATCCGCCCCGGCAGCACCCGCTTCGCGTCGGAAGCAGGGGCTGTACGCCGTGTACCGCACGGGGAGATCTTCGGCCGACAACAGTTCATCGCGATGAAGATTCGTCATGGGCACTTCAGCGGTTGGAATCAGCCAGAGATCGTCGCGCTCGGTTTGATACGACTCGTCGGCAAATTTGGGTAGCTGGCCGGTGCCCGTAAGCGAGTCGCGGCTCACGAGATAAGGGACTCGGAGCTCGGTGTAGCCGTGTTCGAGGGTGTGGATGTCGAGCATGTAGTCGATGAGGCACCGCTGCAGTCGAGCCCCAACGCCCTTCAGGACGGGAAAACCCGAACCGGACACCTTGGTGCCTCTGGGCAGGTCGAGCAGCCCGAGGCTCTCCCCGAGATCCCAGTGAGGCTTCGGTTCGAAGTCGAACTCGGCGGGCGAGCCCACCACCCGAACGACGTGGTTGCACTCCACGCCGCCCTCCGGCACTTCATCCATGGGGAGATTCGGGATCGTCAGCAGAACCTCTCGAATACGGTCCTCCACCTCGAGGACATCGCCATCAATCTCCGAGATGCGATCACCCACCTCGCGCATGGCGACGATCATGTCCTCGGCGTCGCCACCCTCCCGCTTGAGCTCACCGATTTTCTTGGAGACCTCGTTGCGTTCGGCCTTGAGGTCATTCACCTCGCTGAGGCCCGCCCGCCGTCTCTCGTCCAGTGCAAGGATCTCGTCGACGGATTCCACGAGCCCCTCCGATCCCCGCCGCGCCAGGGCGGCCTTGACCACATTGGGCTCGCTCCGGATACGGCGAATGTCGAGCACGTCAGTCGCCGTCTGGGGGGACGAGATCCCGATCGTTACACAGGGGGTTCGCATCGTAGAGAAAGAGCAAGCTCCCCCCCGAGAGATCGATCTCCAACGCTTCCATCTTCGCGTAGAAGAGGCAGTTGAATCCGAACTGATCCGAACCCTGGTGCGTACGGATCACGTAGATCGAACCCAACGTGATCGGTACCGGCTCGTCGATGGTATAGATCGTCGTGTCTTCCGGGGCTTCTCGTACCTCATCGAAGTTCAGACCGGGCAACTCCAGGATCCGTGCCTCGCTCGGGATGCCAAGCACCTCCGGTAGCAAGAAAACGAACTCGTCGTTCTGAGTGTCCAGAATCACATCCCACAGGCCGGTCGACGCCGGCGACTCAACGACCTGCGCGACCCCGAGATGGAAGTCGAAGGCCGACGGGAGGTTCAGGTCGGGACGGGCGAGAGAGAAGATGAGCGCCGTGTCCGGAGTCGCAGTCCATCCGATGTCGAAGGGATCCCTTCCTCCGCACGCGGACAACCCGACAATCAGAACGAGCACAGTGACACAACGGGTCACCGATCTAGGGAGAATATACCTGTTCACAGAAGCAATTTTTCGGTTGAAATGGAGGCCCAAGGCTACCCGAAACGACTCGAGGGTGTCAACCCTGCAAGTCCGTGATGTACCTTGACTTCTACACCGTTTGACGGGTAGGTTCCCGCCCCTGGTCAGCCCAAGTGAGGAGCCGAAATCAATGCCGAAGGCGGCTGAGTCCTCCGCCCCGCGCGGGCACATTCTCGTGGCAGACGACGAGCCCCATATTCGGCGTATCCTCCAGACGCTACTCGAGTCGGCAACCTTTCATGTAGACGCACAGCCGGACGGAACGGCAGCGATTCAGGCGCTCGAGGGCGATGCTCACTACGATCTGATTCTCTTGGACATCATGATGCCCGGAGCGACCGGACTGGAGGTGCTGAGCCATCTACGCGGGTTGGATCATCGCAAGGCCACGCCCGTTGTCATTCTCACCGCCAAGGGACAGGATGCAGATCGGGAGCAGGCATTCTCCCTCGGAGCGAATGACTTCCTCACCAAGCCCTTCAGCCCCAAGAAGCTACTTGCCAGAATCCACGAGATCCTCCAGGAACCCTGACCTCCACCTCTATATCACGATTCTGGCCGGGGGAGTAGGAAGTCGGTTCTGGCCTGCAAGCACTCCTTCGAGGCCCAAGCAACTTCTCCCGCTCGCCTCGGCCGACCCCCTCATCCTCGACACCGTCACGAGGGCCCGGAAGGTGGTATCCGATGACCGGATCCACATCCTGACCGGATCCGGGCTAGCTCAGGCGCTCCGAACGGCCCTGCCCGACTTGAGTGAGGTGGGGCTGCTGATCGAGCCGCAGGCACGAGGCACGGCACCGGCACTCGTGTGGGCGGCCTGGGAGATGGTCAAGCTCGACCCCGATGCCGTTTTGATTTCGCTCCACGCGGATCACATGATTCGGCCGGAATCCAGCTTCGTGGACCTGCTGCACGGGACCGCGGCCCTGGCGCGCCGGGAGAACCTCCTCTTTACCGTGGCGGTTCCTCCAACTCGGCCCGAGACGGGTTATGGATACATCGAACCGGGCGAGGCCATCCAGGACGATGGCGGGGTGCGAGCGTTCCGAGTGGCCTCCTTCCGGGAAAAACCCGACTCCCAAACAGCGGCGTCCTATGTCGCCGCTGGACACCTTTGGAATAGCGGTATCTTCGTATGGAAGGCTGCGATTTTCTTGGAGGAGGTGAAAGCGGTCACGCCCGAACTCGCGGCCCTCATCCCGCTCCTGGACGAGGGCCGGGTCGATGAATTCTTCGCCCGAGCTCCGGTGACGACCGTGGACGTTTCCGTGCTGGAGCGAAGCGGTCGGGTGGCGTCTGTGGCCGCCACCTTCGAATGGGACGACATAGGTAGCTGGGAGGCATTGATGCGTAGCCAGGAACCCGACGATGACGGCAACGTGCTGATTGGGAACGGCCACCTTGTGGAGAGCTCGCGTAATGTGGTGTACTCTCCCGAGGGTACCGTAGTCGCCTACGGGGTGGAGGACCTGGTCATCGTACAGTCCGGGGAGGTCACGCTCGTGACGCGTAGGGAGCTCGCACCCAGTCTCAAAGACCTCTTGGACCAACTACCCCCGGAACTTAAGGTGGGCGCCAGCCTGGCAGGTGCGGATGGCCTTGAAGGAGCGAGTGCCAAGGACGAACAAGAGCACGAGCCACCGGAAGCAACTCCGCCGCCGAAAGAGGTGGGCTGATGGCTCTCTACCTTTTCGACGATGCCCGGGCCCGGAGCTGGAGGCCGTTCACGACGACCAGACCCGCCGGTGAACTCCTCTTCGGCTGCATGCTCCTGCGCGAGCGAGCGGAAAAATTCTGGGACAGCCGATGCAGCGGACAGTTGGTGGACCCCGCCCTTGCCGGCTTCGAGGAGGCAGGTTCACCGCCGATCCTCGACCAGGCCCCCACGGGTGGTGATGAACCACTGATTTTCTTCTCGAGCCGGGCGGTACCCGACATCGCCACTACCCCGCCCCGTGACGCTCCAGCCAGGCTCATCATCGATGGTCAGACCGTGGGATGGGTCGTGTTACCCGACTCGCCTCGGCCCGGGCCAGGCGACTTTCTCGATCCTGACTCCTCTACTCTGGAAGCGCCTGTCGTGGAGGTGGGGGGTAAGGTCCTCGGAGAACCATGGGAGCTGATCGCCGGCAACGGGGAGCAAGTGTGCCAGGACGTCCCTTCCATCTTCCCCGAGAGCCGCTTCACACTGACGAAGGGCGTCCACTGCACAGGCGCCGAGCGGATTTCGGTGGGCTCCGGCGTGCACCTCGAGGCCGGCGTACATCTCGATGCGACTCATGGACCGATCCGTCTCTCCGACGGCGTCCACATCCTGGCCTTCACCCGACTTGCCGGTCCGGCGTTCGTCGGCACGGGGACTCAGCTGCTCGGCGGCGCGATTCAGGACGTAGGCATCGGCCCGGTCTGCAAGATCCGCGGCGAAGTGGCCAGCACCGTAATCCTGGGATATACCAACAAGGCCCACGACGGGCACTTGGGTCATTCGTACGTAGGAAGATGGGTAAACCTGGGCGCTCTGACGACCAACAGCGACCTCAAGAATAACTATAGCACCGTGCGCGTCCCCACCGCCTCGGGCCTGGTGGACACCGGCCTCGTGAAGGTCGGTTGTATGATCGGAGATCACGTGAAAACCGGTATCGGTACGCTGCTCACTACCGGCAGCGTCGTAGGGGCCGGCAGCAACCTGTTCGGTGGACGGATGTCCCCCCGGTACGTACCGCCTTTCTCCTGGGGGTCGGGGGACACACTGGGGGAGTACCGGCTCGACCGTTTTCTCGAGGTCGTGGAGCGCGCCATGGTGCGTCGAGACATGCCCTTCACAGATGCGACCCGCACCCTGTTGACCAACGCTTGGGAGAGAACGCGATCGGAACGATCGTGACATTCGAGCGATGTGATGTGCGAGGCGGACATCTGTCTCGCCATCCGGACGGGCACCCGTGAGGGTTTGCGTCCTCGGAACCGGCAGCGGAGGCAACGCTACATTGGTCGAAGCCGGCGAGACGCGCATACTCGTCGATGCCGGCTTCAGCGGACGGGATCTCGAGCGGCGTCTCCTTCAAATCGGCCTGACGCCCGACGCCATCGACGCCATCGTGATCAGCCACGATCATGGCGATCATACGAGGGGTGCCGGGGTGTTCAGCCGCAGACATGGAACGCCGGTCTACCTGACCGAGCGTACCCTGACCGCCTGTTCCAAGGTCTTCCGTGGCACGGAGCCCACGGTCAGCTATCGAGTCGGACGCCACTTCGAGATCGGATCCATTCGAGTCGAGCCGTTCATGACTGTGCACGATGCTGCCGATCCCGTCGCAGTGGCCCTGGTGGACACGACGACGGAGATCCGGGTCGGTGTGGCCACGGACCTGGGAAGGCCCAACGCCCAGATCCACCTGGCGTTGGCAGGTGCCGACTTCCTGATTCTCGAGGCCAATCACGACGAAGAGCTGCTCCGGACGGGACCCTATCCCTGGGCAGTCCAGCAGCGCATCGCCTCGAGCCATGGGCACCTCTCGAACCATGCCGCCGCACGCTTCGCATGCGAGCTGCTTCATCCCAGGCTCGTCGGTGTACTCCTGGCTCACCTTTCACAGGAGTGCAATCGTCCCGAACTGGCAGCGGCCGTAGTGGGAGATGCCTTGAGAGCCGCCGGCTACGAGGGCTTCCTCGGAGTAGCGCCTCAGGAGCGGCCGACGGAATTCATCGACATCGAGGAACTACGGCACCGCGTAGGGCCGGCACAACTGACGTTCCTGTAGAGGTAAGGACACGGGCAGAGGGGACGCCCAAGAGGCCCTCTCGCTACAGACCGAATAGCCTCAGGATATCGTTTGAGAGCGCCCAGAGCATGATGCCCATGATCACCAGGAATCCGACGTGACTCCACCGTAGGCGCTGCTCGATCGAGAGTGCCTTGCCCCGCACCGCTTCGATCCCGAGGAATACGAGGTGTCCACCGTCCAGGATGGGGATCGGTAGAAGGTTGAGGATCGCCAAGTTGATCGAGAAGAGCGCCATGAAGCGGAGAAACGTCTCGAGCCCCATCTGAGCTGCTTGACCGGATGCGGCGCCAATCGTGACGATGCTCCCCACAGACCGCGGTGACACCCCGCCCGTGACCAAGTCCCGGAGAAACCCCAGGATGAGTCCGCTGATCCCCACCGTCTCAGCCCATCCAAGCTGGGTCGCGCGGGCCAGCGATACCGGCCGATACGCCATCTCCATCAGCATGGGATAGATCCCGACCTTTCCCACCCGGATGGTCTCCCCCGATACGGGATCGTCTTCGGTCACCTCATCCGGGGTCACATAGAGCGTCAGGGGTCGACCCTCGCGCTCGATCGACAGTTCCGTTCGCATATCCGGCCGAGACTCGATGACGTCCACGAAGTCATACCAGTGGGTGATCGCGACGCCGTTGGCCACCAGGATCCGATCGCCTGCCTCGAGCCCGCCCCTTTCCGCCGGTGTGCCCGGATTGACGTCCCTGACCTGCGGCTCGATCCAAGGGCGCAGAGATCGCAAGATCCGAATCCGTACCTCTGGGTCCGTGCCGAGGTCGATCGAAGTCGACCAGGCGGGCTCCTCGGTGATCACTTCGAGCGATCCGGCAGGCGCCTCCATGAGGCCCTCCCGGATGTCGCCCCAATGTTCGACTTCCCTGTCACCGATACGAACGACCTGTGCTCCCTCCGGAAGCTCGGCGAGAATTTCAGTGCCCTCGGGAAGCAGTCGGGCTTCTACACGGGCGATACGATGTTCGGCGATCTCGGCCAGGCCCCACACAGCGTTTACACCGACGTAGACCGTAAACGCAAACAGCATGTTCATGATGACGCCGGCCGAAATCACGAAGGTCCGCGCCCAGATGGGCTTACTGTCGAAGTCCCGGGGAGAGGCCTGCCGGGGCTCCTTCTCGGCGCCGCCCTCCATGCGATCCATGACCTCGTCGTCCATCCCACCCATCTTCACGTATCCGCCCAACGGGATCCAGCTCAACACATACTCGGTCTCACCCTTCCGGAATCCAAAGATGGCGGGGCCCAGACCGATGGAGAAACGCTGCACCTCAACGCCGACGGACTTGGCCGCGAGGAAATGGCCCAACTCGTGGACGAAGATGAGGACGCCAAGTAGAACAATGGTCGCCAACATGGTCATGCGGTCTCCAATATCCCTCTCGTGGACGCTTCCCGCCCAGCGGTGCTCACGTCCTCACCCGATACGCATTAGCCATTGGCCATCGACCGGGCCGAGGAAACGAATTCGCGAGCCGCTGAACGTGCGGCCACGTCTGCTTCCAGTACGTCATTTACGACCTCGACGTTCCGTCGCGGCACACGATCCATAGCATGAGCGACCACGTCTGCCATTTCCAGGAATCCCACCTTTTCTGCGAGAAACGAATCTACCGCAATTTCGTTCGCAGCGTTGTAGACCGCGGGAACCGTTCCCCCCCTTACTCCTGCTTCGACACCGAGAGCGAAGAGCGGGAATCGTTCTAGGTCGACCTCCTCGAAGGTCAGAGGAGATGATCGAATCGCATCGAAGGTCCTGAGCGAGGCATCACCGGCACGCTTCGGATATGACAAGGCGTACAGTATCGGCAACTCCATGGTCGGAAAGCCCATCTGGGCCAACACGGCGCCGTCCGTGAACTCCACCATCGAGTGCACGATCGACTGCGGATGCACGACCGCTTCGATTCGGTCGTATTCAATGTCATACAGAAAATGGGCTTCGATGACTTCGAGGGCCTTGTTGGCCAGGGTGGCGGAATCGATGGTGATCTTGTCACCCATGTTCCAGGTGGGATGGCGCAGAGCCTGGTCGGGTTTCACCACCGCGAGTTCATCATTACTCAAGCCCCGGAACGGCCCGCCCGAAGCGGTGAGGACGAGACGAGCTACCGAAGACGGATCATTACCCTTCAAGCACTGGAGAATGGCCGAATGCTCGCTGTCGATGGGGATCAACTCGCCGGCACCCTGACGAGCAGCCTCCATGACCAAGGGGCCGCCGGCCACTAGCGACTCCTTGTTCGCCAGGGCCAAGCGCTTGCCCGCTCGAAGAGCCGCAAGAGTGGCCGCCAATCCGATCGACCCGACGATCGCGTTCACCACCACATCGACCTCGGGGTCCGTGACCAACTCCAACAGCTCCTCCGGGCCGGCTCGCCAGTCCGCGGACGGGAGCGTCGCTCGATCCCGTAGGGCGTCGGGATCGGAGATCACGGCACGAGGAACCTCGTGCTCGGCGACCTGAGCGGCGAGTTGGCCGATCGATCTGTGAGCCCCCAGAGCGACTACGCGAAAGAGATCCGGGTGTCGCTGGATAACCGAGAGCGTGGCGCGGCCGATGGACCCGGTCGATCCCAGAACGGCGACGCGTATCACAACCAGTACTGAATCGACGTCAGAAGTGCGTACGTGAACGGCACGGTAAAGAATAGCGCATCCAACCGATCGAGGGCTCCGCCGTGCCCCGGTAGCAGCCTGCCGGAGTCCTTGACCCCCGCCTCTCGTTTGATGACCGACTCGGCCAGGTCGCCCACCTGGCCGACCGGGGCAATCAGGGCACTCACTCCTGCCGCTCCGAGCAAGGACAGGCCGAACACGGGCACATTGGAAAGCCAAAGCCACGAGTAGAGGGCGCCGACGGCTATGGAGCCCGCAAGACCTCCCACGGACCCCAAGACGGTTTTGTTCGGACTCACCGCCTTGATCAGCTTCGACTTGCCGAAGCGGGTGCCGAATCCGTAGGCAAAACTGTCCCCGAGCCAGGTAACCCAGATCGGAAAAATGAGGAGGACGGCACCATCAAAGGCGGTCGCGGCCACGGAACTCTGCTCGGGCAGGGCTCGAAGCAGAATCCAGAAAGACAACGTCCCGCCGGTATAGATGGCGCCACCAACGGTGGTCGCCGCAGCTGCCAGAGGCTGACCTTCCGGCCAACGCAGCCAAAGGACGAGGGCCACGGCCAACAAAGTGGCCGCAAGCACCAGGGCAAAGGCCACTTGAGAAAAATCGTGGTACGTCGGGTGGACCGTCGCCAAAACGGGCAAGGCGATCGCGAGCGAAATCCCCACCCAGCGGAGCGGCTTCGATCCCTTCGCTGAGGCCATCGAGTAGTACTCGGCGGCCGAAACGCCCGAGACCAACGCCATCATGATGCCTAGATACCACCCACCCCAGTAGATGATCATCACGGCCATCGGAATCCCGAGTGCCGCAACGCTGAAGCGGCTTACCACTTCCCCTTTGGGCATGGACGGGGGCGGCTCCCTAGCTGACCGTCACGCGACCGAAGCGGCGATCGCGTTCCTGATAGTCCAAAAGGGCCCGGAAGAGATCAGTCCTCGAGAAGTCGGGCCACAATACGGGAGTGATGTGCAGCTCCGTATAGGCGAGCTGCCACAGCATGAAGTTACTGATGCGGAGCTCCCCGGAGGTCCGAATCAGAAGATCGGGATCGGGAAGCCCCCTGGTGAAGAGAGCTTCGCCGAACGTCTCATCATCGATGTCGTGTGGATCCAGGTCGCCGGCGACCGACCGCTCGGCCATTACGCGGCAGGCCCGCAAGATTTCTTCCCGGCCCGAATACGAGATCATGAGGTTCAACCGAAGATTCATGCCGCCTGTCGTCTCGGAGACGATCTCGTCCACGGCGGCCCGAGTGGAGTCATCCAAAGCATCCACGTTCCCCAAGACGTGGACCTCGACCCCCTGCTTCTTCAGCTCGGCCCTCTCCTGGGTGGAGTACAGTCGCAGCAGACCCATGAGTGCCGTGATCTCGTGGCGTGGGCGTTGCCAGTTTTCGGTGGAGAAGGCGAAGAGAGTGAGGATTTCGATGCCGACGTCGGTGGCTCCCTCGATAGTCTCCCTGACCGTCTTCATACCCTCTTTGTGGCCCGCGACACGAGGGAGATGGCGTTGTTCGGCCCACCGTCCGTTGCCATCCATGATGATGGCCACGTGTCGGGGGATCTGCCCGTGGACGCGGATTTGCTGAAGGAGTTCCGAAGATGCCATAACGGAGGAGGGCCGGGTGAAGCGAGTCGCGGTGGGATGGAACGGCGACCGCCTAGATGGCCATCACCTCCTTCTCCTTGAGCTGGAGCATTTCGTCGATCCTGTGGGAGTAATCATCCGTCAGCTTCTGAACTTCCTCGAGCTCGCGATGGCCCTCGTCCTCTCCCGTTTCGTGCTCCTTGATGGCCTCCTTGATATCCTCGTTGCCCACCCTGCGGGCATGGCGGATGGAGACCCTGCACTCCTCGGCCATCTGATGCAGGAGTTTGACGTATTCCTTGCGACGCTCCTCGTTCAGGGGCGGAATCGGCACACGGATCAGATTGCCGTCGTTGGCAGGATTGAGTCCCAGGTCGGCGATCATGATCGCCCGTTCAATATCTGCCAACAGTGCCTTGTCGTACGCCTGGATCACCAGGAGCGACGCCTCGGGCGCCGAGACGTTGGCCACCTGATTGAGGGGCATCTTCGAGCCGTAGGCGTCGACCCGTATGGTGTCGAGAAGGGCGGGGGTCGCCTTGCCCGTGCGGACGGTGGCGAACTCACGACGAAGCGCTTCGAGGGCATCGACCATCCGTGACCTGGCTTGCTCCAGCGACATAGCCACCTCTCTACGTGTGTTTTTCTCGAGCCCGACCAACGGGCCATCCCGAACGGAGGTAGTGACCCCCACGCCGAAGCCTCTCGACGATGGAGACTAGGAAACCAGAGTCCCGACCTGCTCTCCCCGAATAGCAGCGGAAACGGCACCACGATCTTCCAGATTGAGGACGATGATCGGGAGACCGTTCTCTTTGCAAAGCGAAACGGCAGGGGCATCCATCACGCCGAGTTCCCGGGTCACCACCTCCTGGAAAGTAATCGCCGGAATGAACTCTGCCGAGGGGTCGTGTACAGGATCCGCACTGTATATGCCCCTGACCTTAGTGGCCTTGATCACCACGTCCGAACTCATCTCGATGGCTCGCAATACGGCGGTCGTGTCGGTGGAGAAGTAGGGATTGCCCGTGCCGCCTGCAAAAATCACCACTCTCCCCTTCTCCATGTGTCGGAGTGCCCTGCGGCGGATGTAGGGCTCGGCGACCTCTTCCATGCGGATGGCGGTCATGACCCTGGTGGCCACTCCCTTTCGCTCGAGCAAATCCTGCACCGCCAAGGCATTGATCACCGTCGAAAGCATTCCCATGTAGTCCGCCTGCACACGGTCCATGCCCTTCTGACTCGCGAGAGCTCCCCGGACGATGTTCCCTCCTCCGATCACCAATCCGAGGCTCACACCCATCTCGTGAACCGCCCCCACCTCGTCCGTGAGTCGATCAACCACCGATGGCTCGATCCCGAAACCCTGGTCTCCGGCGAGAGCCTCGCCCGAGAGTTTGAGTAAGACTCTCTGATATTTCAGACCCGGGTTCGTAGCCATTTCGGTGCTCAATCTCCCTCGCCGACCTTCATGCGGGCAAAGCGGCCGACCTCGATCTTCTCACCCGTCTTGGCCGATGTCTCAGTGATCAACTGCTCGATGGTTTGACCAGGATTCTTTACGAACGCCTGAGGCAGTAACGTGTTCTCTTTAAAGAACTTGTTTAGTTTTCCTTCAACTATTTTCTCGGAGATGTTGTCGGGCTTGCCCTCCTCCTTGACCTGCTCCAGATAGACCTTGCGCTCCCGCTCGACGATGTCGGCAGGGATGTCGTCGGGAGAAACCGCCATCGGAGCCGACGAGGCGATATGGAGCGCCAGGTCCTTGGCGAGGCGTTTGAAGTCGTCCGTGTTCGCGACGAAGTCGGTTTCACAATTGACCTCGACGATCACGGCGGTCCGGCTGTCGAAGTGGACGTACGAGCCTATGGTACCCTCGTTCGCCGACTTCTCAGCCCGCTTGGCCGCTTTCGCGGCCCCCCTGGCGCGCAGAAGATCGATCGCCGCCTCAAGATCACCATCGGTCTCTACCAGCGCCTTCTTGCAGTCCATCATGCCCGCCCCGGTTCTATCGCGGAGGGCCTTCACATCCTTTGCAGAAATCGGCATTCGTTCAGTCCGTGTTACTCGAGTTGTTGTTCTGGTTAAGAGAAAGAGGCGGGAGCGCCCAGCTGCTCCGCCTCTCTCGACCCCAAGAAGCTCTGGGGCACTGTTACTGCGGTGCTCAGGACTCCGACTCAGCCTCACCCTGTTCAGCTTCGGTCTTCGTAGCGTCGTCAGCCACTTTTTCCTCAGAGGTGGCGGCCGCGCCTTCGTTGGCTACCGCAGCAGCCGCGTCTTGATCTGCTGCCTGGGCGGTTGCGCCTTCATCCGCTGGCTCGGCAGCTGGCACCTCATCCTTCGTCTGAGCCGCGGACGCCTCCTCCTTCGCTGCACCCCCGGCCTTGCCGCCCGTCTTCTCGGCGATCGCCTCGGGGAGAGGGTGTCGCTTCGAGCGTCGCCTGGCAGCCGGGCGACTCGAAGCCTCTGTGGTCTCACCGGTCTCCGTAGAATACGTCGTCGCCTGCGCCTCTTGAACCAACCGTTTTTGCTCAGCCGGCACCTGCGTGCTCGCGATCTGAACCGACTCGGCGATGGCCTTGGTGATCAGACCGACCGACCGAATCGCGTCGTCGTTGCCGGGCACCGGATAATCGATGAGATCGGGATCGGCGTTCGTGTCCGTGATGGCGATGACCGGGATCCCGAGACGGTGCGCCTCGCGGACCGCGATCGCCTCACGCCGGACGTCGACCACGAACACGGCACCTGGCAGCCGAGTCATGTCCTTCACACCCGACAGATACTTGTCGAGCTTTAGCCGTTCACGGTCGAGCAGGAGTCTCTCCTTCTTGGTGTAGAACTCGAAAGCGCTCTCCTCCTGGCCTCGCTCCAGCTCCTTCAGACGGCGGATCTGCTTGCGGATGGTCTGGAAGTTGGTGAGCATGCCGCCCAACCAGCGCTCGGTCACGTAATACGCGCCGCACGCCTCGGCCTCCTGCTCGATAATCCCCCGGAGCTGCCGCTTGGTGCACACGAAGAGCACGTGCTCGCCGGCCAGAACCACCTCCCGCACGGCCTGTTGAGCGGTGATCAAACGATCCAGAGTCTTACGCAGATCGATGATGTGGATGCCATTGCGCTCCGTGAAGATGTACTTACGCATCTTCGGATTCCAACGGCGAGTCTGGTGCCCGAAATGGACGCCAGCCTCAAGCAATTCGTTCAGGCCCACCTGCTGCTGCTGCATGTATCTCTTCGTCTCGACGTTTTAACGCTTGGAGAACTGGAAGCGCTTCCGGGCCTTGGGGCGACCGGGCTTCTTCCTCTCGACCTTCCGGGAATCTCGGGTGAGGAACCCACCCGCCCGCAACACCGGACGGAGCTCCTCATCCCGCTCTAACAACGCCCTGGCGAGGCCCATGCGGACGGCGTCGGCTTGACCCGTCGGGCCACCACCTCGAACGCGGACAGTGATATCGAACTGTCCTTCCATCTCCACCGCCTTGAGCGGATGCTCGATGCGTTGTTGATGAGTCCACCGAGGAAAATAGTCTACCAGGGTGCGCGAGTTGACCGACCAATCGCCTTTGCCGGGCTTGAGCGCCACGCGGGCAACGGCCGTCTTACGCCGGCCCACTGTCTGAATCTTGTCTTCCGCCATTAAATCGTTTTTCCGCTCAGAGCTCTAGGTGCTGAGGGTGCTGACTCTCATGCGGGTGCTCGGCACCCGCGTAGACCTTCAGCTTCTTACGCATATGTCGTCCAAGGGTATTCTTGGGAAGCATGCCCCTGACGGCCAATTGGATCACCCGATCCGGATGTCTCTCGATCATGCGCCGGAACGGGATGTGCTTCTCATGGCCCATGTAACCCGAATGCCTGAAGTAGGTCTTCTGATCGGCCTTGTTGCCGGTCAACGCGACCTTCTCGGCATTGATCACCACGACGTAATCGCCCACATCGAGATGAGGGGTGAACATTGGCTTGTGTTTTCCACGAATAATGCGCGCCACTTCAGTGGCGAGACGACCGAGGGTCTTCCCCTCCGCGTCGACGACCCACCAGGCGCGTTCGATTTCGTCAGCTTTCGGAGTGTATGTCTTCACCGTGTTCCCACGCATTGCTAAGCGACAGAACTATCAAGGATAGTAGAGGCCGCGAGGGGTGTCAACGGGGGAAAGGGCAGCGTTTCCGGGGGGTTTCGCTGGGGCCAGACCCTCGACCATGTCGTCGCAGACGACGGGTCACTCGGGGCTCGACAGCCACCCCGGCCCACCGAGCATTACTCCTGGAAAAAGGTCTCCAGAAAGCGCGCTCTGGACGCATGCCGAAGACGCAGCAAAGCCTTCTCTTTGATCTGGCGGACCCGCTCTCTGGTGATCCCCCACAAGGACCCGATCTCTTCCAGGGTCATCGGTTCTTGATCGTCCAATCCGAAGTACAGCCTGAGGATCTTCGCCTCTCGTTCCTTCAGGGTGGACAGCGCATCTTCGACGCTGTCCTTCAGAGCGTGCTCATACGCTTCGTCCTCCGGGCCCGGTGAGTACTGATCCGGTAGGTAGTCGAGAAGCCTATTGTCCTCGCCCGGCGTAATGGGCGCATCAAGCGACAGGTGGGACTGAGAAATCGCGAGGGTGCGCTCCACCTCTTCCTCGGAGATGTCGAGGTCCTGGGCGATCTCCTCGACGGTAGGCTCACGACCCAGCTCCTGCAAAAGGGCCGAAGTCCGACGTCCGATCCGATGGAGGGCACCCGCACGATTGAGAGGGACCCTGACGATCCGGCTCTGCTCGGCCAGCGCCTGGAGAATGGCCTGCCGAATCCACCACACGGCGTAACTGATGAACTTGATGCCCTTGGTCTCATCGAACTTATGGGCCGCCCTGATGAGGCCGAGGTTACCCTCGTTGATCAGATCGGAGAGGGGTACACCTTGATTCTGATACTTCTTGGCGACCGAAACGACGAATCGGAGATTGGAGCGGACGAGCTTGTTTAGCGCCTCTTCCTCGCCCCGCCTGATGCCCTTGGCGAGCCGTACCTCTTCGGCCTTGTCGATCAGCGGATACTGGCTGATCTCTTTGAGGTACTGATCGAGCGATCCTTCCCGGAAAGAACCCCGACGGGAAGGAAAACTCATCTAGTCCCTCCGTCGTTTACGGGTCTCGTCACGTCCCCGCCCGGAACGGGGGGGCACCGAAGCAAGCAAATGATACGGCGCGGCGCTCGTTGCGCAACCGCCCCAACGCAGAATCTTCGGGCGAGTCTTGGGTGTCGCTCGACAACCCGAGACAGCATCGTCAGCGTATTCGGCCGCCTACCCGATCCCACCGCACGGCCCGCAACCAGGGAGGTCGTTGTTCGCTCGTGGCGTCGAAGGAAAAATAGACGATCCAGGGCTGACCGCGGATCGCCCCCCTGTCTACGAATCCCCAGTAACGCGAGTCCTCGCTATTGTCGCGGTTGTCTCCAAGCACGAAGTAACTGCTGTCCGGAACGGCAAGGGGACCCCAGTTGTCGCGCGACGGTCGATACTCGCCACCTCGACCGCGCCGGCGGACCGTCTCTTCGGCCAACAGATGATTACTCTGCCATTTCATGTTGGGGTGAATGGCGTCGGTGCCGCTGCGGTCGATATAGCGCGCGAGATCCTCATTCATCTCGGCGCCGTTCAAATAGAGCGCCTTGTCCCTCATTTCGAGGGTGTCGCCGGGCAGGCCCACCACCCGCTTCACGTATTTCTTGAGGGGATCATGCGGAGGCTTGAATACCACCACGTCGCCTCGGCGTGGTTCTTTCACTGCGGGCAGGGTCATCCCAAGCCAGGGTACCTCGGCTCCGTATACGGCCTTGTTGACCAGCAGGAAGTCCCCCACCAGGAGCGTCCCCTCCATGGAGGACGTGGGGATCTTGAACGCCTCGACAAGGAAAGTACGGACGAGCAGAAACAGTATCAGGGCAAAAAAAAGCGACCTGGTCCAATCCCAAATTATCCGGAGCGGGCCCGCACTCCCTTGTTCTCGAGCCGCGTTCCCTTCGTCACTCATGTGTCATCCTTTACTCGAGCTCGATGCCTTCGACCACTTCCAGACACTCTCTCGGAAGGCGACACACCCAGCCCCCCTACCCGGCCACCTTCGATGCGTGGGAATCCAAAATACACGGGCGCAAGGCCTCCGTTCCAGCACGGTCACGAGGGCACGTCACTTCTCGAGCCTTCCCCCGAGAGGGGACCTGAGCCTAGTCTAGTAATAGCAGGTTGGTGTCGATCACGCCGTGCCAGGCCGGATCGGGTCGCGAGCATCGAAAGAAGAGCGTCGTGCGCGGAAAAGTCTCTCCAGTCTCGTTCGTCGTCCTGATCGCTGTCTTCGCCGTGGGCGTGAACGTGTTGCGCGACCGAGTGGCCATTTTCGGAGGCGGAGCGGGAGACAACACCGAAGGGACGTCCGAGTGCCCGGCAGGCGACCCGTCGTTCTGCGATGAAGGTATCTTGGCCGGCCCCAACGCTGCGCGAGTCATTCTCCAGGCCAGCGAGACCTGCAAGGACGTCGGCTATCTCTGCGCCGAGCTCGAGGAATCAGACGTACAGCGCACGTATCGGTGGCCCGACGGCACCGCACGGCTGCGCATCCGTATCCCCCCCCTCCAGGTGCGGATCGAAACCGGGTTCGGGACCTCCAACGCGCAGCGGTCCGTGGCTTTCAGTACTGGAGTCGCAAGCCCTTCGAGCTGATTATCGATTCCCGCACGACGTCTTCGGAGCCGGCCGACATTACGGTCTCATGGAATTCGGGTCTCTCGGGATCTCAACTCGGAGTGACGCGCGTCGAGTGGCGCTTCGAGAACGGCGAGCCGCACTTCCGTGTGCATACGCTGACCTTGGCAACCCGAAACCGGATGAACTGGCGTCAGGATCTGACCCCGCAGCAGATCCTTCTCACCGCAGCGCACGAAATGGGCCACGCCCTGGGAGTGCCCCACAGCGACTCACCCCGCGACGTCATGTATCCCACCAACACCGCGCGTAGTCTCTCGACGAGGGACTTCAGGACGTTGGACGCGTTGTACAACCTGCCCAACGGAGCCGAGATCAGGAAGAACTAGTGTGGTGTAACAGAAGCCATGCTGCCATTCGGACGCTACCAGATTTCTGCTACACCACCCTAGAGGTCGTCGCGAGTCAGGCCGTATTTTTCGATTTTCTTGTACAGGTTCGAGCGTGGCATATCGATCCGGCGCGCCGTTTCGCTGACGTTCCAGTCGTTCTCCCGGAGCTTGTGGGTGATGTAGACGAGCTCCGCCTGCTCCTTGAAGTCACCAAACGTGTCGGTACCCAGAAGCGCCATGCCCAAACCATCCCCGGCGGTGGAACCACCAACGAGTGCATCCACATCGACCGCCCTTACGACCTCTCCGGGTGACAAAATGAGCAGTCTCTCAACCGTGTTCTTCAACTCTCGCACGTTACCAGGCCACTCCAGGACCTCGAGCCGTTCGAGCGCTCCCTCCTCCAGAATCTTGGGAGCGACGTGGGTCACCCCCACCGCCTGCCCGACAAAGTGGGCGACGAGGGCGCGGATGTCCTCCGGCCGTTCCCGCAGCGGGGGCACTACGATCGGCACTACGTTCAGTCGGTAGAAGAGATCTTCCCTGAATCTTCCTTCGGCGATCTCAATCGGCAGCTTCTTGTTCGTGGCGGCGATCACACGGACGTCGACCTGGATGGCCTTGGATCCGCCCACCCGGGTAATCACACCCTCTTCCAGGGCCCGAAGCACCTTGGCCTGAGCGGCCAGAGACATATCTCCGATTTCGTCCAGGAACAGGGTGCCTTGATGTGCCTGCTGGAACGTACCTGCTCGATCCGCCACGGCACCGGTGAAGGAGCCCTTCATGTGTCCGAACAGCTCAGATTCTATGAGCTCCGAGGGAATCGCGGCGCAGTTCACCTCCACGAAAGGGGCGTCTTGCCGGGCCGAGAGGCGATGAATGCCTCGTGCCACGAGCTCCTTACCCGTTCCATTCTCCCCCATGACGAGCACGCGTGCATCCGTCCCCGCCACCCGTTCGATTCGCTCCAACACGCCCCGAATCGAAGCCGAGTCCCCGACCATCCGGTACCGGTCATCGACTTCGTTGCGGAGCAGCTCGACACTGTGGCTGAGCCCTCGGAGCTCAAGGACATTTCGCAGACTCAGTAGAAGGCGGTCGGTATCGAGGGGCTTCTCCAGAAAGTCGAAGGCCCCCTTCCGCGTGGCATCGACGGCCGTGTCGATCGTGCCGTGGCCACTGATCATGACCACGTAGGCTCCCGGATCCACTTTACGGATACGGGAGAGCACCTCGAGACCGTCCAAGCCCGACATCTTTACGTCGAGGAAGGTGACGTCGGGGCCGAACGACTGGAACAAATCGGTGGCCTCGGGACCGTCGGCAGCCGTCTTGACCTCATGCCCCTCGTACTCGAAGACCTGCCTGAGGGCGTGGCGGATGGACTCTTCGTCGTCGACGATCAGAATTCGTGACATGCGTGTGCCGGGCTGGTTCCGTTCCCTCAGCGATCGCTTACGAGTACAAGACTGTCGCGGAGGATATAGGCGGACTCGAGTCCGTCGGGAAGCGGTATGGCAATGGCATCGTCGGGCAGTCCACCCACATACTCTCTACCCAGGGCCTCCAGAATTTCTGGGATCATACGGTCGGGAAGCGGTATGAATCCCGCCTGCACTCGGTGGATGACAAGGGCATCCCAGCGCTCGTCGTCCAAGGGCGCAAGCGCACCGTCGAAGGAGACCTCGAGAGTGTCGGGCAGAAAGCCCAGAATGGCGTTCAAATCAGGCATCTGCGGGAAGGCAGCGATCGCCACGCGAGCCAATAGGGTTATGACACCGTCCTTTATCGCGATCCGCGGCTCACCGATCCCCGCCGGGATGATGCCCGGGACCGAATAGCGAATGACGGATTCGATTTCGCTGGCACTCAGGGCCAACTGTCCTCCCACCTCCCCACGCCGTAACGCCTCGAACCGATCCATGGTGGCCTCGGCGAGTTCGGGCGACGCGACGACCCCGGGAACGTCTTGCCCGCTGGAAAACAAAGCGGTCACCTGTGGGAAGAATGAGGGCCCCCAACGCCATCCCACATAGGCGGCCCCAACCAGCAGCACCCCGAGAACGATCTTCCCGAGGCAGCTCTTCAAGCAGCCGAATCCGAGCACCGCCTACCCCTCGAAAGTGGTACTGCGATGGAGGGTGTAGCGTGCTCCCGCCTTTGAAAGGCGGCTCCTCATCAGGTCGAGCTTCCGAACCTTGATCTCGCCTTTATAGGTCAAGGCTGCCGCCCTCTCATCCAGCCCGCGAAAAGCTCCAGCCCCGTTTTGCGCCTCCGCCCGTCCAAGGGTGAGATGGGGGTGAAACGCCCGAGTCTCGCGATTGAATCCACAGTCAGTGAGTGCCCACTCTAGGTCTTGCTTCAGACAACGGAGAGCGGGCGTGGGCTCGACTCCGACCCAGATGACTTGCGGCCTACGGATGGTCGGAAAAGCCCCGCACCCACTGACCGCAAGCTCGAGGGTACCCGTCGCCTGCGCTACACGGCCAACCGCCTGTTCCACGACTTCGATAGGCTCGTCCGCGACATCACCAAGGAACTTCAGAGTGATGTGGTATTTGTCGGGCTCCACCCAACGCACCGGCAGTCCGAGTCTCGGAGAACGCGAGCTGCGCGATATGCGGTCCTTTTCCTTCTTTGACAGATTGAGGGCTACGAAGAGGCGCATGCTGGGGATCACACCCTAGAAAGTTTGAGAATGAGTCGGACCTCCACGAATACTTGACAGCACGACCTTACCGCTCCGTCGCTGCGAAAAAATACCGGGTTGCTCCAGCGCTAACAACTGCCTGACCGCAAAAAAACGGGGTAACTGCTCAGAAGTGGGCCTGTGCGAAGCCGAAGTCGGCGGTACAGATGCCTGTGCGGCTCTCGCAAGCGGCTACTCGCGATCCGAGATAGGTGCCGAAAATGGTGTCTGCCCTTCGTTCACGATCCTCGTGGTAGGATAGGCCAAATCGATATCGGCCTCCCGGTCGACCACGTGCAACACCGCCTCCCAAAGGCTCTGCTGAACTCCCCGGCGTCGGCGCGGTTCCGTGAGGAAGCGCATGGTCAAGCATACCCCCTGGTCCACCACCGACGTGTATACGGTGGCGGTGACCGTGCCATACGAAATCAACATCCGGCTCGGACGCCGTTTGAGTGATTCCCTCGCCCGTTGACTGGTTTCTTCCGTCTCTTCCTGAACGATGGACACGAAGATCGCCTTGGCTTTCTGCCAGTCGCTCTCGAACGTGAGCACGATGGGGATTTCGTTCCACAGAAACGGAAACTCGGCCGTGGAGTTGGCGATGGGCTCGGTAAGAATCTTCGCATTGGGAATCCGGACGACCCGTCCCGTGCTCTGATCGGCCTCCACCCAGTTTCCGATCTCCAACAGCGTGAAATGAAGGACGGAAATGTCCACCACGTCACCGGCGTGCTCACCGATCTGCACCCGATCCCCGAGCGCGAGCGGCGGCTTGGTCATGATGACCACCCATCCGGCCAAATCCACGATGACGTCCTTCAGCGCGATGGCCACACCTGCAGTGAACAACCCGAGGAAGGTTCCTAACTGTCGAAGACCGTCTACCCAGATAGACCCGACGAACAGCACCGCGATGACCCACGTGACGTACGCGATGGACTTGCCCCACCGATACTGGAGGCTTCGGTCGTCGACTGTCCTGGCCACAACCCGCTGCAAGACCCTTCGTACGAACCAGATGGACAGCAGAACAATGACCGTGAGGCCGACTTTCCTCCCGGAGGCGCTGTCCAGGAACAACCCCTGGCTGAAGAAGTCGATACCCTGCGTCAGGGCGCTCTGAGCGGCGCTGTCTGGGACATTCTGAACTGCCCCCCAGATAACGGAGCTCGTCACCGGCAGCTCCGTTGCGCCGACGGGCCCCACCTGTCGCCTGGCGACCTAGTGTCCTGATGCATGGTTGGATGGTAGTGTGCAGGGCTCGGCTTCGGTACCCCGGCGCGGATCAGGCTCAGACTCGGTGCCTATCGAGGCTCCTATACTGAATCGCCTCCGCCGCATGGGCCGAGGTAATGCCCTTGCTATCGTCGAGGTCGGCGATGGTCCGTGCCACTTTGAGGATTCGGTGGTACGCCCGCGCTGACAGCCGTAGTCGATCGAGGGCCCTCTGGAGTAGTCGCGCCACGTCCGTGGACGGGCGACAGTGTCTACGGATCTCTGCCGGACCCATTTGGCCATTGGCAAAGACGCCGACCGAGTCGCGGAGGCGCTCGATCTGCCGGTCCCGGGCCCGGGTGACTCGCTCCCGCACGCTGGCCGTTCGCTCACCCCTCCGATCCTGTGCAAGCTCCCGAAACGGAACCGCCGGCACCTCAATGTGAAGGTCGATTCGATCCAGGAGCGGACCGGACACCTTGGATCGATAGCGCTGTATATGTGTGGGATCACATCCGCACCGTCCCCCGTCGTCTCCAAACCAACCGCACGGACACGGATTCATGGCTCCAGCCAGCATGAAACGCGCTGGATATCGGAGCGCCGAGCGAGCTCTAGCGTGGAACACCACTCCATCCTCCAACGGCTGTCGCAGCGCCTCGAGGACATGCCTCCGATACTCGGGGAGCTCGTCCAGGAACAGGACACCCTGGTGCGCCAGGCTGATTTCTCCGGGCCTGGGAATCGACCCGCCTCCTACGAGACCGGCGTCACTCACCGTGTGGTGGGGAGCCCGAAAGGGCCGGCCCACGAGAAGGGAGCCCCCCGCCGGAACCAGGCCCGCCACCGAGTGGATCTTCGTAACCTCGATGGACTCGGCCACCGTCAGGGGAGGCAGAATGCCGGGGAGTCGCCGGGCCAGCATGGTCTTGCCTGACCCCGGCGGTCCCAACAGGAGCAGGTTGTGGCATCCCGCGGCGGCGATCTCCAGGGCCCGCTTCGCGAATTCCTGACCATGGACGTCGGTGAGATCCGCCGTTGGCGGTTCGGTCTCTCGGAGGAGACGTGCGGAGTCCACCGTGGTGGGTGTGATCAGGTGACCGCCCGCCAGATGCTCCAGGACGGTAGCCAGATCGTCGCAGCCGAAGACCTGTAGATCGCTGACTCCCGCCGCCTCCCGCGCATTTTCGAGCGGAAGCATCAGCGCCCCCACCCCTCGGTCCATGCAGCCGGCGGCGATGGGAAGCGCTCCTCGAACCGGCCTCAGACGTCCACCCAGTCCGAGCTCCCCGACAAAGCAGAGTCCGTCCACACGATCCTGCGGGACCACACCCATGCCGATGAGGAGAGCTAGAGCGATGGGTAGATCGAAGGCACTCCCCTCTTTCGGGACGTCGGCCGGAGCCAGATTCACGGTGATGCGACGAGGAGGCAGAGAGTGCCCCACGTTCTGGAGCGCTGCGGTGACACGCTCTCGCCCCTCTCTGACCGCCCCCTGAGGCAGCCCGACGACGACGAACGCGGGCAGCCCCACGGACAAGTTGACCTCGACCGAGACGGGGTAGCTCTCGACTCCCTGCACGGAGGCTGAGCGAACGTAGGCGAGTATCGATGTTCCTCCAGGTTGGGGAGATGGCCCCTAACTCTGATAGGGAAGGATGGGCGAATCCATGTCCAGACAAGCCATGAACGGGTGACGATTCGTGGTCCGAGATAGGTGGAATGGACCACCGCTTTTTCGCGAAATCCATGGAGCGAAAAGTCGGCTGATATGGTGTCCCTGACCTGTACCACCTGGTGTGGTTGGGTGGTAGATTAGTGCGCTAAACTTCGAACCAGAACAAAGGTGGGAGCGCTCGATGAATGTTGCCGTTCTCGGTGAAACCAAGCCCGGAGAGACGCGGGTTGCGCTGATCCCTTCAACCGTCGGTGAGCTGGCCAAGATCGGGTGCGACGTTACGGTCGCCTCCGGTGCGGGCGTGGCATCTCACTTCGCGGATGAGGAATACACGGCGGCCGGAGCCACAGTCGTCCCGGATGCGGCCTCGGCGATGCGGGGAGCCCAGATCGTGGTAAAGGTCCAGGCTCCGAGCGATGAAGAAGTCGGGGGACTCCCGAACGGGGTGGTTCTCGTGTCGCTACTGTCTCCCCTAACGGAGCCCGAGCTGATCGGGCGTCTGGGCAAAGCTGGAGTCACCGCCTTCGCGCTGGAGCTGATCCCGCGCATCACCCGGGCTCAGAGCATGGATGTGCTTTCCTCTCAGGCTACTGTGGCCGGGTACAAGGCCGTGCTCATGGGCGCCGACGCGCTGAGCAAGTTTCTCCCCATGTTCATGACCGCTGCCAGCACCATCCGGCCGGGCAAGGTTCTGGTCCTGGGTGCGGGAGTGGCCGGACTGCAGGCCATCGCCACCGCTCGGCGTCTCGGAGCCAAGGTGGAGGCGTTCGACGTGAGACCCGAGGTGAAGGAACAGATCGAAAGCCTTGGCGCGTCGTTCCTGGAGACGGAGCATGACGTCTCCGCCGAGGGCGAGGGCGGATACGCCAAGGAGCTCAGCGAGGAGCAGCACCAACGTGAGTTGGAGCTCATCGCAGCCCATATTGCCGATACGGACCTGGTGGTTACGACCGCTCAAATTCCGGGCCGTCCCGCACCCCGGCTCATAACCGAAGAGATGGTCGACTCCATGCGCCCGGGATCGGTGATCATCGATCTCGCCGCCTCGTCCGGCGGAAATTGTGCCGGCTCCGTCGATGGCGAAACCGTGATCCGCAACGGCGTCAAGATCATCGGGCCCGCGAACCTTCCCGCCGGAATTCCGGTGCACGCTAGCCAGATGTTCGCCAAGAACGTGGCCACGCTTCTCAAGGAGTTGGTCACCGACGGTGAGCTCTCCTTGGATTTCGAGGATGAAATCGTCGCTGGCACGTGCGTGACGCACGGCGGTGAGGTCCGACATGGACCCACGAAGGAGCGGCTCAGGCTCGCATGACCAGGAGCCCACATACAGTGACTCTGAAGGGCCGAACCCCACTCGGCCCACTTCCACATACAGCATCACCAATAGAAGGAGGACTTGATGGGCGAGATGGTCGTTGGACTCTACGTCTTCGTCCTGGCTACCGTGGCCGGTCGTGAGCTGATCACCAAGGTTCCCCCGACTCTGCATACGCCCCTCATGTCGGGGGCCAACGCCATCTCGGGCATCGCTATCGTCGGAGCCCTGGTGGTTTCGTCGCAGGTCGATTCGGGGTTGTCGGAGATTCTCGGGATCGCGGCCATTGTCATGGCCATGATCAATGTGGTCGGTGGCTTCATGGTGACCGATCGCATGCTCCAGATGTTCAAGAAGAGCTAGACGACCACTCAAGGGAGCAAATCAAATGGATCTCTCGCTTTGGGTGGAGCTCTCATACCTCCTCTCGTCCGTCCTCTTCGTGGTCGGGCTCAAGCAACTTCAGTCCCCTGCCACGGCCCGTGGCGGCAACCGGATGGCCGCCATCGCCATGCTCATCGCCATCGTGGCCACTCTCGTGGACAATCAGGCCGTGAGCTGGACCGGAATCGTCGGTGGCATGATCGTGGGCAGCATCATCGGAGGTGTGCTCGCGCGCACCGTAAAGATGACTTCCATGCCGGAATTGGTGGGGGCATTCAACGGATGCGGCGGCGGAGCCTCTGCGTTGGTTGCCGCAGCCGAACTGGTACGCATAAAGACTACGGGGTCCGCACTCGTCATCGGCGACGGTCTGACCATCGCACTGTCATGCCTCATCGGAACGGTGACCTTCTCCGGTAGCTTCATCGCATTCGGAAAACTGAAGGGCCTCGTGAGCGGCAACCCGATTACGTTCCCTCTCCAAAAGACGGTCAATGCGGTGCTCTTCCTGGTCCTGTTGGCCCTGGGAGCGTCCATTATGGGACTGTTCCAGGTCGCTGGACTGTCCAGCCTGACCACGTTCGCGATCTTCACGGTGCTCGCGTTGGTTCTGGGCGTTTTACTGGTGATCCCCATCGGGGGCGCCGACATGCCCGTCGTGGTCTCGCTCCTGAATTCCTATTCGGGACTCGCGGCTTCGGCGGCGGGATTCGTCATCGGTAACAACGTGCTCATCATCAGTGGCGCACTCGTGGGTGCGGCGGGGCTCATTCTGACGATGATCATGTGCAAGGCCATGAACCGCTCGCTGGCCAATGTTGCGTTCGGAGCCTTCGGGGCCGAAGGGGCCACGGCAGCGCAGGTCGGGGCCGGCGACAAGACGGCGCGCTCCTGCGATGCCGAGGGCGCGGCGATGATGTTAGCCTACGCCCAGTCGGTCATCGTCGTCCCCGGTTACGGCCTGGCCGTTGCACAGGCACAGCACGATCTGCGCAAGGTCATGGACAGCCTGGAGGAACGTGGGGTCGACGTGAAGTATGCCGTGCACCCCGTCGCCGGACGGATGCCGGGCCACATGAACGTGCTGCTCGCGGAAGCGGACGTGCCCTATGATCAGCTCTACGACCTGGACGAGATCAACGACGATTTCGGCCGAACGGACGTCGTGCTCGTGGTCGGCGCCAACGACGTGGTCAACCCGGACGCTCACAATCCGCAGAGTGTGATCGCAGGAATGCCGATCCTCGATGTCGAAAACGCCAAGAGCGTGATCATCATGAAGCGCAGCCTGTCACCGGGCTTCGCCGGAATCGACAATCCGCTGTTCTACATGGATCACGCGAGGATGTTCTTCGGAGACGCCAAAGCGTCGATGGGTGAGCTGGTCAAGGAGGTCCGAGAGGCCTGACCGTGCCACCGCCAGACGCAGCACCGATGGAGCGAATCGATCGTGTCCGTCAGCAGGAGCGCATCGTGCAGGTGGTGGCGGGAGCGCTCATGGCGGGGGTGGCGACCCTGGGTGGGGTCGCCTACTTCCTAGTTCGCTCGAACGTTTGGGCGCCGATGGACGAGGCGGTGGGATCGATCATTCTCTACGCGGGAATAGGGGTCATGGTCGTGGGTTTGCTCACGGCTCCAATGCTCGGTGCCCGACTTCGGGGCTCGCTCAGCCGCCTCCCTGAACATGAGGTCGTGCAGCGGTACGCGGCCTCGGTCATCGTGCCCCAGGCGGTGCGGGAGGGCGTCGGCATAATGGGTGTGATGAGCGGGATGCTCGCGGGATCGTCGATCTGGATCCTGATCTTTGCCGCGGCCTCGGTCGGCAGCCAAGTGGTTTCCTTTCCGCGGTCAGGAGATCTGGAGGAGCACCTGCGGCGGAGGTCCGGCCCTTAGACCCGACCTCAGTCCGATGAAGCCTCGTTTGCAGCCGAGGCCAGGAGCTCCCAAACCCGGCGCACGTGCTTTTCGGTGGAGCGCAGGTTCCCCACCGACAACCGAAGCGCCACCCGTCCGTGGAGTCGAGTGTGCGACAGGAACGCTTCCCCGCTGTCATTCACTCGTTTCAGGATCGCCATGTTGACCCCATCCTGAAGTCGTCCCGCATCGGAAGCCCCATCTACGGCCCCCAGCCCTTCCACGTCTCGGCTCTTCCCGGCGGAGCCCCGGGTTGCAGTCGTAGGCACATGTCTGAACACCACCGTGCTGAACGGAACCGGAGCCACCCGCTCCCAACCCGGAGTCGCGTCCACAAGCCCGGCAAAGATCGAAGCGAGCCCGCAGTGGGTCCGTATCCGCTCCGCGATTCCCTCGCTCCCGAAATAGCGCAGCACGAACCAGAGTTTGAGGGCCCGCAGTCGGCGACCCAACGACAGGCCGTAGTCCATGAGGTTGGTGGCGCCGTCTTCACTCGTGGTCAGGTATTCCGGAGTAATGCTGAAGGCCCTTCGCAACTGATCGGGGCGTCTGCAGTAGAGAATCGAACAGTCGATCGGAGTGAATAACCACTTGTGGGGGTTCAGAACGATGGAGTCGGCTCGCTCCCACCCCGCGAAGCTTGACCTGAGCTCAGGAACGATCGCTGCCGGGCCGGCGTGCGCCGCGTCCACGTGGAGCCATGTGCCGTACTCCTCCGCGATGTCGGCCAGCTCGTCAACCGGATCCATACTGCTGGTCGACGTCGTTCCCAGGGTAGCCACAAGGGCGACGGGACGGATGCCCTGTGCCAGATCCTCTTCCAGGGCTCTCCGGAGAGCGTTCGTATCCATACGAAATTCGTCGTCGGTCTCAATGCGTCGCACGCCGTTGAGGCCGAAGCCCAGAGTGATCCCCGCCTTGTCGATCGAGGAGTGGGATTCCTCCGAGGTATAGATGCGACTGACTGGCACCCCGAAGAGGCCGGTCTCGCGTGCCTGCGGAAAGCAGGCCTCGCGAGCCGCACACAGTGCATAGAGCGAGCTGGATGACGCCGTGTCGTTGATCGCGCCTCGGAAGGCTTTCGGAAGTCCGACGAGCTCACGCACCCAGTCGAGAGTCAGCTCCTCGAGTTCGGTGCCGGCGGGAGAACTTTTCCACACCATGGCATTGGCGTTGAGCGCCGCCGAGAGCATTTCACCCAAGATCCCCGGAGCCGATCCGGTCACCGCAAAGTAGGCGAAGAACCCGGGGTGATTCCAGTGCGTGACCCCGGGGAGAATCTTGGTCTCGAAGTCGTGGAGGATGTCCTCGAAGGGCTCCCCTTCCGAGGGTGCCGAAGTCGGAAGACTCTCCCGGATCTGGCCAGGAGCCACCGGGGGAAGTACAGGATAGTCTCCCACGCCTGCCAGGTAGTCGGCGATCCAATCCACCACCTCGTGGCCGTGCCGTCGAAAATCCTCAGGAGGCATGTCACCCGTTTCCATCCCTCGCGCCGGGACAGTTTCAGGGTGATTCCTATCACTCATGGTCGAGCAGGCTCAGTGGGCCCCAGCCGACAACTCCTCCTCGATGGTATTGAGCTGCTCTTGCACTTCCGTCACCAATTGGGCGGTCGGTACCTTGAGAACGCCGTTCCCCTTGAAGAGGGCGAAGAAAAGGGCGTCGGTGTGCCCGATGCTCGCATGTGTGACACCACTGTCGAGGAAGCGGTTGAGACGTAGTGCGTCCCCGAGCGAAAACGCGGCACCAAACCGAGCAGGCGGTGCCTCGAAGAGCAGTCGTAGCACCGCTTCCCGCAGAATCTGGAACTCCTCGACGATCTCCCCGGCGGCCAGGCCGCGCTGGGCTCCCAGCGACCCGTAAAGCTCCGCCGCCTCTCTCCAAATGGGAGCTACACGTGCGCGATCCTCCCCGACAGCCCGTGGAATAACTGCGGTAAGGAGTGCGAGAAATCGTTCAAGGAGTCGTTCCATGTCGGCGTCCGGACTGGCCCGGCGGAGAACCTCGTCTACCCAGTGGCGTGACAGGAACTCGATGTTCTGATTGAGCCACTCCCCAAGCCGATGGGAACTGGATGATGTGTCGCACTGCGGTGAGGGCGATTGTATCGGCTGGATCTCGGTCGGCTGGGCGACGGAATCCCTCATAGTGCTCCAGAGCGAGGCAGAAATGACCAGAAACGAATGTCCTAAGGTGCCGAATCCTCCATCCCATCGCCAGGCTGTCCGGGCAACTCATCATCTGCGGTCGCCTGCGCGCCACCTTCTTCATCCGAATCACCCCAAGCCCTCAGCTGCATCCGAATCACCGTCCCTTCCCCTCGCCCGCTCTCCGCGGTCACCGTGCCACCCCAGGACTCCACCAGCTTCCGGACGATGGCCAGGCCAAGGCCCGTACCGGCTGAACGAGTGCTGAACTGTGGCTCGAAGATGCGACCTAGAAGCTCCAAGGGGATACCGGTACCGTTGTCGCGGACCCGCACCTCCACCGCCAGAGGAACGTGCACGGCCTCGATGGTCACGTGGCCCGTTCCCTCCACCGCTACACGTCCGTTTTCCAGCAAGTTGAGAAGGACTTCCTTGAATTCGGTCTCGCGCGCGCTAACCAGGGGGAGGTCAACCGGGACCTGAGCCTCGAAATGTACTGGACCCTCCTCGCCCACCCGGTAGAGGGTCAATACCTCCTGAGCCAGTGATCCCACATCCACCGGCTCGAGGGGAATTTCCCCGGCTGCGGCCGGAGCACCGAACCGTGAAAAGCCACTGGCAATCTCGGCGAGTCGGTCGATCTCGCTCAGAATCGCCCCGACGTTGCGCTCAAGGATCGACTCGAAGTCCCCGCTCTTATCCTGCCAGGCCCGTCGAATATGTTGGACGCTCAGCTTGATGGGTGTGAGCGGGTTCTTGACCTCGTGTGCCACCTGACGTGCCATCTCACCCCACGCCAGAATGCGCTCCGTACGCAGTTCGTCGGTCACATCCTCGATGGACAGCACGACACCACCGGGGCCCTGCCGGGAAATTTCCCTCAACCGGACCCGAATTCGGCGCTCACCGACCTGGAACTCGGCCGTCGCCTCCCGGAGGCCGTCGCGGAGTCCCTTCTCCATCCACTGGACCAGCTCTGCCCGTGTCCCTTCGAGCTGTGGTAGCGGCTCACCCACCTCTACCCTGCCACCGAGCACGTTCTGGGCCCGGGGGTTCACCAACGTTACGTGTCCTTCACGGTCCAGGGCCACGACGCCCGTGGCCGCCTCATCGACAATGGCCTGGGTCCGCCGCGTAGTCCGGACCAAGTCCCGACGGGCCCGGCTGATACGCAGCACCATTCGGTTGAAGGCCCGGAAGACCGACCCGAATTCATCGGCCCGCGCGTCGGGAAGCTGCACGGCCAGGTTGCCACCGCCGACCCTCTCCGATGCCACTTGCAGGGTCCGGATCGGACTCGTGAGGGTCCTTCCGACAAGTAGAGCCAGCCCCAACGACAAGGCGGCACCGATGAGGACAACGAAGGCGACCAACTCGGCCACCTCTCTCTCCCTCAGCGCTGTGGCACCGGCCTGAAGAGGCACCTGCGTCGCCACGACGTCTCCGTCCGGAAGCCTCCGAAACGCCATGAGGTACTGTCGCCGGCCGAGATTCCCGAGTGCCGTTTCCAAAAGTTTCTCACGACTCTCGAGCCGCTGGTTGACCTCAAAGGGAATCCACCCGTCGTACAAGCCCATCTCCACCAGATCATCGACGGAGCCGCCACGAAGCTCACCCGCTCGATACTCGAGCAGGTCGGCTCCCACTCGACTCGACAGGAGGGTCATGGAGCGCCCGGCTTCGTAGTAGAACGCGGCGGCGTCAGCCGCGACACGGGCGGCAATGGCCGCGGCAGCGCGTTCGGTGGCCTGCGAGAGGGTACGGAACGCGAGGCTCCCGAAGAGGGCTGCGGAGAGGACGAAGAACCCGAACAGAGCCCATGTCACTCGTGCGCGGAATGAGGTGAACGGGTTCGTCCAGCTCCTGACCGCGGGCCGCCGACCTACCAAGACGAACTGACCCAGGGTCCACAGCAGTAGGATGAGGGCCACGTCACCCACGATCAGGAGCGTTCCCCTCGCCACCACCAGCAACGGGCTCGGCAGGTCCACTACGTATTGGGCGTCGAAACCTCCTCCAGTATAAGAGAAACTCTGGCGAGCCTCCCAGCCGTCGACCGTCCGCACCCATGCCACACCCTCGGCTTGGCTGGCAAGGTCGCCCTCGAGAATGGGGACGAGTGTCAACGGGGTCTCAGTCGAGGCCGTCGATCCACCGAAGAGCGGGCCGAATGGTGACGCACTCGGAAGCTCTCGGCGGGCTGGAAGGACGCCGGTGAGGACCCTGCCCCCGCGCAGAGGGACCTGCAACATGTAGTTCGCGTCCCCTGAAGCGAAGCGACGCACGAACGCGGGTTCACCCTGTCGGGCCTGCTCCAGAAAGTCGTCGGCACGACCCGGTCGTCCACCGTCTACCCCGATGGCGATCTCGAACTCCGGCAGATCACCGGGTGTCCACAGCGTCAGCCAAACACCCGAACCCTCTTCCGCGAGTCCGCTGTCGACCCAACTCTCATAGAGAAGCTCAGGTGGATCGGCACCCTCTGTATCCAACGAATCCGCCGACTGCACGAATCTGTGAAGAACGTACTCCAGGTACGGATCCGCCGGGGTGCCGAGCCGGGCCAGTTGCTGTTCGGCCGTATCCATACGGGACTCCACACGGGCAGCCCAAGAAACAATCAGAGCCGAGGACGCGCCCAGAAGCGCCGCCGACCCCCATGTCACCCAGATTCGGCGCCATCCCCGGAGACCGGACAGACCGAGAGCGACCAATCCAGCCGGAAGGAACCATGCCGCCGTGCTCCACGCCGGAAGTGTGCCCCCGACGCGCACCGACAGTGCACCCACACCGGCAAGAACCAAAGCGAGCGCGCCACCGACAAAAAGAGGGATTCCCGCGTGGGGTAGCCGGCGCGCGCGCTCGCCGAGCCTGAATGAAGCGAGACACAGCAGCGTGAACACCAGCGCCAACCCCAGTTGATAGGCCACCCACTTTCCCTCTCCACCCGACAACAGGGCGGGTCCGGCTCCACCCAAGAGGAGGATCGAGGCCAACGGGAAGGTTACGAGCACCCCCAGACCCGAGACCATCGGGCCGAGGCGAGCGGCGGGCGGAATGTGAGCGGCGGCGACGACGGCGGCGGCGAGCGAGACCAACAGGACTCGCTCGAATGTCACGGGTAGCGGGCCCGGAAGGACGAAATCGGCTGCCGTGAACACGGGCAACGACCCCATCGCCGCCCCCACGGGGATCAAAAAGGCCAAACCCAACGGCGTCAGTGCCGCCGCCGCGCGATCCCACTTTTCCACCCCGGCCGTAATGGCCAGGAGCAACCATGCGATCACCGCCAGCGCGCCGACCACCCTCGACCAGAAAATCCGGACGTCGCGGAGTCTCTGCTCCTGCGTCGGTCTGACCACAGAAACGCTGAAAAGCGGTTCGTCTTCCCAACTCAGGTCGAGGACATCGTCTCCAGAAGCCCGCTCTGCCCGAAGGATGCGAAGATCCTCACCGACGGCATCGCGGAACGACGTGACGAAGTCCCCCGGATCCGACTGCAGATTCCGGGGGAGGTTCGCCTTGATCAGCGCCGCAGCCATCGCGGTCCCGCCCCCGTCCATCGGCGCCGTGAAATACAGGTAGCTGAACAGAGGGCGTTCGCGGTATAGATAGCGAGCTTCACCGTTGCGGAGCTCGGGCGGTACGATGCCACGATGTGTGCCGTCCCACACTACCAAGTCCCCCGTGGGCCCATAGATCGCGGCCGCAGTCATCCTGGTCCCTCTCCGAACGGATCGCAGATCCTCGAGAAGGCTTGTGCCGGCGCCACCGACCGCGAGATTTCCGATGCGCGCAACGGCAGATTCGCCGGTGGTCAGCAGCCGCTCGAGTCTCCTGTCGAGCGCAATCTCGGCGAGCGTGTTGCGGGCCGCCCAATACGCATCGAAATCTTGTGACACTCGCCGGCTGACCTCGTGTCCGACGAAACCGGCGACGACGCCGGCCAGGACGACCACACCCGCTATCGTGTGGGCTATTCCGCGCCGAGGTCGAGCTGAGAAAACGGACAGGGACGCGACGCTGGAAAACCCCAGCCAGCCAACCCATGGCCATCGTGTCCATGCGGCCAGCCCGAGGACGCCGAGCCAAGGACCGACCCGAGTAAACGCCAGCCAGGGACCGGAGGAGAAAAATGGAGCAGACGTCTGATCGGGGGCGTTCATACGAGTTGAACCACCTGTCCTGGCCTGAAGTTCGTCTGCACCTCGAGCGCGATCCCCGACTCATCCTGCCGGTAGGTGCGCTGGATCACCACGGACCCCATCTGCCGCTGGGTGCGAACACGCTCATAGCGGAGCGTGTGGCCCGCACCCTCTCTTCCCGCCTTCGCATCGTCGTCGCGCCGACCTTCCACTACGGTCTGACGAAACCGGACTGGACGCCGTATGCGGGCACCAGCACACTTCGCCGGAAGACGTCCCACCGTGCCATCAACGAACTCCTCACAAGTTGGGACGACCACGGAATCGCCGCAGTCGTCGTGATAACCGCACAGCGTCACGAGCCGCATCTGGAGTCCCGCCTTACGGCTCTGACAAGCAACTCTACGACCGAAGTCGTAGACCTCATGACCATCGACGTCGGAGACTTGGTCGAAGGTCGACCCGAACACGAGCGCGGAGGAGAATTGGAAACGTCTCTGCTCCTGCACCTGGCACCGGGACTCGTGCGCATGGACGAGGCCGTGGATTACACGGACCATCCAGGCCCTCCTGGAAAGTACGTGCAAGGTCGGGTCTCATCACCCCACGCCGACTTCAAGGGTGTCGTGGGCCGTCCCTCCTTGGCCACAGCCGAGAAGGGCAGAGCCGTCTTCGAGCGCTATATCGCCCTCCTGGAACGGGCTCTGTCGCATGTTCCGGATGTGGACTCCTGAGGCGTCACGGCCGAACCGCACACAGGGATCCGGTGTAATGTCAGGTATGCGTATCCTGTCAGCGTTCCTGGTGGTGGCGGCCGTTCTCCCTCTATCCGCTCCGCTATCCGCTCAGGCGGTAGTGTTGGACGAGGGATCGTTCCTTGTGGAGATCGGCGGCCGTCCGGTCGGGACCGAGAGCTTTCGCATCCGCCGCTCCGGCTTCGGCGAGAACGCCCAGGTCATCGCCCAGGGCACTCTCGAACTCGCTGTCGAAGGCGGTGATCAGACGGTGCAGTCCGCCCTCGGTACGGTGGGAATCGGCATGTCTCTCGACGCATACCAGGTCAAGGTATCGGGACCCGGAGAGCTTCAGGTTTTTCTTCAGCGTCGGGGTGATCGGCTCGTCGCCGAAACGACCTCGGCCGCGGGGGTCAAAGAACGCCAGTACCGGCGTCCATCGTCGCGGACGCCTACGGTGCTTCTCGATCGCTTTCTCGCACACCACTACTTCTTCCTCGGTCCCTATCAGAACCCGGGAGAAACGCGGATTTCCATCATCTATCCGCGGCCGGGCGGACAGGCCGAGGGGGTACTGCGCATGGGCTCCGTAGAGCCCATTACCCTGGGAGCCCGCACGTTACAAGCCCAGCACCTGCAACTGGTCCTGGCCGGAGTCGTCCACGAGCTCTGGCTCGACGGCCAGAATCGAGTACTGAGGGTAGAGATCCCCGGAGCCGATTATGTTGCCATCCGAAGCGCCCCACCCAGTTGAGCCCCGTTCTTGTCGTTCGTACGTGACCCCTGACAGCGGGCAGGTCAACTCCTCGTGAAGATCACTCCTCCTCGACCCGTAGCCTATGATGTCGGCCCGATATTCCATGTCTTGGCACGGACTTTTCCGCCATCATGACCCGTTGAAACCGGTACGCTCGGGCAAGCGTAGGTCAGGTGCGACCCAGCGTGGCCCCTGCGGCCGGTTTGAAATCGCCAAACTGAACCCAGCTCAACCTATGCGCCATCCATCATACGGAGGCTTCACGTGTTGACCGGATCGTTACTGCGCCGGGTGACCCTGGCTGCGATGTTCATCCTTCCCGGTCGGGCGACCACCCAGGAGATTGTGCCCGTCACGCTCAGCCTGGAAGAGGCGATCGAGATTGCTCGTCTCAACAACCCGCGCTTTCAAGCCACGCGTAACGATGAGGCCCTGGCCGACTGGGATGTCAAATCCGCGTATGGCTCGCTCTTCCCGTCCGCGTCGACCAACCTCGGATTCTCCTGGCAGGGCGCTGGTGAGCAGGTGTTCGGGAGCCTGACAGCCGAACAGCTGGGCTTCGCCAACCAACCGTCGTTCATGTTCTCGAACTACGGACTGAGCCTGAACTACGGCATCGACGGCAACACCCTACTCGCTCCAGGCCAGGCAAAAGCGAACCGGGTTGCTACCCGAGCCGATGTGGCCTGGGCCGCAGCCGAACTCGTCTCTGTGGTCACGCAGAGCTACATCGAGGTGCTTCGCCAGACAGAGCAGGTGCGTGTGTCCGAACAACAACGGGAGCGGGCAAGTTTCAATTTGCGACTCGCCCAAGCTCAGTTGGCCGTGGGCACCGCCACAGCCGTGGACGCCGCCCAGGCTGCCGTGTCCTTGGGGCGCGCCGAGGTCACCATACTCCAAACGGCCAACGCTCTGGAGACGGCGCGTATTCGACTGCTCCAACGAATGGGTGTGGACCTGGACAGCCCCTTTGTACCGACGACGCCGTTCGTGCTCTCGGAACCCCTGTGGAGCCGGGACGAACTCTACGGCCTGGCGTTGGACGGCAACCCGAATCTCCGGTCGCTCAGGGCCAGTCGTTCGGCTAGCCGCTACGGAGTAAAGATGGCCAAGAGCGCTTACCTGCCGACCCTGAACCTTCGCGCCGGCATCAGCGGCTTCACTCGACAGGCCTCCAGTACGGCCTTCGAGCTCCAACAGGCCGAGGCCCAGGCTCAGGGTTCGATTCAGAACTGCCTGTTCACCAACGATCTCTTCGCTCGCCTGGCCGACCCACTACCACCCCAGGACTGCTCTTCGCTCGCGTTCACCGACGCCACCGCTCAGCAGATCCGGGACAGCAACAACTCGTTTCCCTTCAACTTTATCCGCCAGCCGGCCAGCGCCTCGATGACCATCAGCCTTCCCCTGTTCCAGGGCCTCGACCGTCAGCGACAGGTGACGTTGGCCGAAATACAGCTCGAAGACCTGGACTACGGCCTCCGGGAACAAGAACTGGCACTGCGTGCGGACATCGCCGCCACCCTGGCCACCGCCCGGGCCGCCTATCGCGCGGCGTTGATCGAGGATCAGAATCAGATCGTTGCGGATGAGCAGCTCCGGCTGGCTCGGGAGCGCTTCAGTGTGGGTCTGGCGGATTTCCTGGAGCTTCTGGAGGCAGAGACCCTTAAGGTAGAGGCGGACCGCGAGCAGATCGCAGCTATCTTCGCATACCACGACTCCCTGGCCAATCTGGAAGCGGTGGTCGGAACGCCCTTGCGCATACAATGAGGCATTGAACGGCCCATGACTGCTAATCGCAAAATCCTCATCGGTTTGGCAATCGTCGTCGTCCTGGGGACCGCCGCCGCCCTGAGCGTCAAGCGCCAACGCAGCCGGGGTCTCGAGGTGCGACTCGAAGAGGTGATCCGCAGAGATCTCGTCGAGACCGTGACCGCGAGCGGCAACATCCGCGCGGGCCGGGTCGTGGACATCAGCTCCGACGTGTCGGCGAGGGTCGTGGCCCTCCTGGTCGACGAAGGCGACGACGTGCGGGTGGGACAGTTGCTGCTCCGTCTCGATCCGACGCAGTTCGACGCCACCGCAACGAGGGCCGAAGCCGCCTTGAACCAGGCCATCGCAATGGTACGGCAACAGGAGGCCAGCCTCGAGCGTGTCAGGCGGGATCATGAGCGGCTCAGAAGTTTGTTCGAGACCGATTCCGACCTGATTGCCCGCCAGCAGCTCGATGATGCCCAGACCGACGTGGAGGTGGCTACCCGTCAGCTCGAATCCAACCAGTTCGGGGTGGCCCAGGCGGAGGCGGCGCTCGAGGAGGCCAACGAGCGACTGAGCAAGACGATCTTCACGGCACCTATCGCGGGTAAGGTGACCCGGCTGAACGTGGAAGAGGGCGAGACCGTCATCGTCGGAACCATGAACAACCCGGGCAGCCTGGTCTTGACCATCAGCGAACTATCCCACGTCGAAGCCGTCCTGGAGGTAGACGAGACCGACATACCCTACATCGCGGTGGGCGACAGTACGGTGATCGAGCTAGACGCCTTTCCCGATCGGCTCTTCAGCGGGGTGGTGACGGAGATCGGCAACAGCGCCATCCGCCCGCCCGCCTCGACCGCGGGAAGCGGCCAGACAGCCGCCATCGACTTCGAGGTCGTGATTACCATGGACAACCCTCCGGGAGGCGTCAGGCCCGACCTCTCAGCGACGGCGGACATAGTGACAGCCACCCGCACGAATGTACTTTCCGTGCCGATCATCGCTCTCACGGTGAGGACCGCCGACGATGTGGAAGGCGAAGACGAGGCCAGGCCGGAGGACGACGACCAGGAGGCCCGCGAGCTCGGTCCGGCGGGTAGACCCCGAGACACCGACGTCGAAGGCGTTTTCATCGTCATGGATGGCGAGGTCACCTTCACGCCGGTCGAGATAGGAGTGACCGGGCAGGAGCACTTCGAAGTCCTCGACGGCCTCAGTGCCGGTGATACGATTGTGGCGGGCCCCTACCAGCAGATCCGGCAGCTCGCCAATGGTGACGCAGTCCGCGCCCAGGATTCGGGCGGCGGCGGCTCAAGCTAGCCCCGAGGGACCATGCAGTTCGCTGAAGGCGTTCGACTGGCTCTGTACCAGATCCGCACGGAGAAGCTGAAGAGCTTCTTCAGCCTACTGGGAGTCATCGTGGGCGTCATGTTTCTGATCGTGGTCGTCAGCGTTGTCGAAGGCATAGACCGATACATCCGAGAGGACCTCTCTTCGGTGGTGTTCGGCGTGAATACGGTGACATTGCGGAGGTGGTCCGACGGGCCGAGTTCCGACGGCATGGATAGTAGGGAGCGAGCGCGTCGGCCACGCATCAGGTATGAGGATTGGCAGGCCGTGCAGCAGCAGATCACAGTGCCGGCCCGAGTCGGAGCAGAGAGTGAAACCGGGGGTGAGGTCGTCGCCGACAACGGTCGTAAGGTGGAGAACGTCAACATCTCGGCCGTGTCACCGGAGATCCTCCGCATCAGGAACCTCGCCGTGGAGAAGGGGCGACCGTTTTCGCCGCAGGAGGCCGAGCGGGGCACGGCCGTCGTGGTCCTTGGCATCGACACGGCTGACCTTCTATTCGAATCCCTGGATCCCATCGGTCGCAAAGTGCGGATACGGGGGTTCCCCTACCGAGTCGTAGGGGTGCTCGAAGAACAGGGCAGCATCTTCGGCATCTCCCTGGACAATAGGGTCATTGCACCGGCTCGCTCACCGATCCAGGCCGTCACCAATCCGAGAGGCATCGTCGATCAAGTCGTGGCCCAGGCCCTCGATCCCGCTCACACCCGGGAGCTCCAGCGTGAGATCGAGGGCGTCATGCGGGCCCGTCGACGCCTCCGGCCGGCAGAGGACAACAACTTTTCCGTGGAAACGGCCGACGAAACGTTGAGCTTTTGGGACAATATTTCACGGATTCTTTTTCTGGCCCTACCTGGGCTAGTCGCGATCTCCCTCGTGGTGGGAGGGATCGTGATCATGAACATCATGCTGGTGTCCGTCATGGAACGGACGCGGGAGATCGGCGTGAGGAAGGCGATCGGAGCGCGGCGACGCGATATCCTGAGCCAGGTGCTGATCGAGTGCATCACCCTGTCGGGTGTGGGGGCGACGCTGGGGGTCGCGGTGGGGGTCGGACTCACTTATCTGGTGGCCACCTTTTCGCCCCTCCCGGCGGCCGTGGACATCAAGTGGATCACCTTGGGCGTATCCCTCGGGGTCGTCGTGGGAATCGTCTCCGGGGTCTACCCTGCGTCGCAGGCATCCAAGCTCGACCCGGTCGACGCGCTGAGGCACGAGTGACATGAACCGCTTGCATATGCTGGACGAGGGCGTCTCCATCGCTCTCGACTCCATACGGGCCAACAAGCTTCGCTCCGGTCTGACCATCCTCGGCGTTGCTATCGGTGTGGGCGTGGTCATGATGATCGCAGCGATGGTCACCGGCATCCGAGAGTCGATCATGGTCGGATTCGAAGCCGCCGGTCCCGACAATTTCGCGGTCATGCGATTCGATTTTACCAGCGTCCGCATCGTCCAGGGCAATCAACGCCCCCCCTGGTGGAACAATCCCCGAATCGAACCGGAAGAGGCGGAGCGTCTCGCCAGGCTCCCGGGCGTCGGGGTGGCGCTCTACAACTTCAATCTCAGCACCAACATGTCGGTGGACGCCCGCACCGTGCGCAACATCCAGTCTACTGCCTATACCGCAGGCTGGCCCGCGTACACTCCGGGCGACTTTGTGGCGGGCCGGGACTTCACACCCGCTGAAGTCCGGCAGTCTCGTCCCCTGGTAATTCTCTCCGCGCCCCTGTCACAGGAACTGTTCGGCGACCTGGATCCGGTCGGCCGGAAGATCCGGGTGAACGCCGGCCGCCGGGGCGTCAGCCAGTCCTTCAGCGTGGTGGGTGTGTTCCAAAACGAGGAGAACATCTTCACCGCCGTCATCAAGCACTGGGCCATTTTCCCCCATACGGCCGCGATGAAGAGGCTCAAGGCCTCTAACTGGCAAGCCGGGGTGTGGATCGTACCTCGTGACTCGGTGGATCAGGCGGTGGTGATGGATCAGGTGATCGGGGCCATGCGTTCCATGCGAGGGCTCCGGCCGAAGGAGGACAACGACTTCGCACTCCTCCGCTCCGCCCAGATCATTGAAGCGTTCAATAAGTTCACGGGGGTCTTTTTCCTCGTCATGCTGGCCCTTTCCTCCGTCGGTTTGCTCGTAGGCGGGATCGGCGTGATCGGCATCATGATGATCTCCGTAACGGAGCGGACGCGCGAGATCGGCGTTCGCAAAGCGGTGGGCGCGACTCGACGGGAGATTCTCTGGCAGTTCCTCGTGGAGGCGGCAGTCTTGACTGTTCTCGGGGGAGCCACCGGGATGGCTCTGGGTGCGGGGGCCGCCAAGGGTGTGGCCGCCATGACGCCCATCCCGGCGGCCGTGCCCCTGTGGGCCGTGGCCGCCGCCCTGCTCATGGCCCTCTTGACGGGTATACTCTTCGGCATCATTCCGGCCTATCGGGCCTCTCGGCTGGACCCCGTCCACGCGTTGCGATCCGAGTAGGCTTCCGCGCGATCACGACTTGACCCGGGCGCTTCCACTCTCGAGAAGGACATGCACGCATGAGCGACACCTTGGACATCCTGGCCATCATGGCTCACCCGGACGACGCCGAGTTGCAGTGTGGCGGAGCACTCGCGAAGGCCGCGGCGGCCGGAGATCGCGTCGGAATCCTCGACCTCACGCGCGGGGAGGGTGGCAGCCAGGGGTCGCCCGAGCTCAGGGAACAGGAAGCTTCCCATTCCGCCGAAGTGCTGGGTCTCGCAGTCCGCAGGAACGCGGGCCTCCGTGACACCGGCCTGGTGAACGACCAGGCCTCGAGGGAGACGGTCGCTGGGCTGATCCGCGAGCTGAGGCCCCGCGTCGTCGTAACACACTGGCGCGAAGGCCGCCATCCCGATCACAGGGTTGCCGCCCAGCTCGTGTACGACGCGTCGTTCCTTGCGGGCCTGAAGAACTACCCGGCCTCTGGCGTCGCCCACCGTCCGGAGAAGGTTGTCCACAGCGTACTGTTTCGTGAGGACGCCCCTACCCCCTCCTTCGTTGTGGACATTTCGGACTACATCGACACCAAGTTGGCCGCTCTGACGTGCTTCGAATCCCAGTTCGGGGGGAAGTTCACAGCCGGAGAGGCCTTTGGCGGAGGCCAACGCCCCCTACTCGAACAGGTGAAGGCTCAGTGCGCCCACCACGGCTCTCGGATTCGGTGCGCGTATGGCGAGCCGTTCTGGACTCGTGAAACGATCGCCCTGGAGTCGCTGGGCGACGACCGCGTGTCGACCTTTTAGAGGGCTGTTGAAGAAGTACAGTGGGGCCCTCTCTGCCAACGTACGTGAGACACGGAGCACGCAAAGAATTAGAGTAGGGCGAAGGCAGAGAAAACGAACATGTTGGGACTGCGAGAGAGAATGGCAGAGAATGGTAGTGCCCCTGGAACCGGGGAGGCCAAGCGAAGCGCGGCAGCTCCTGCGGACCCGGAGGTAGTAGATAGGCCGCTACGGCGGCGGTTCAGTCCGTCGTACAAGCTGCGGATCGTCGAAGAAGCGGACCGGTGCACCGAGCCCGGCGAGGTGGGTCAAGTCCTGCGGCGAGAGGGCCTGTACTCGTCGCACCTGACGACGTGGCGCAAGGCGGCGCATAGCGGGTCGCTGAAGGCCCTGTCGAAGAAACGCGGCCGCAAGCCGGAGCGAAATCCGCTGGATGAGAAGGTACGCAAGCTGGAGCGGCGAAACGCACGGCTCGAGAATGAGCTCAGGAAGGCACACCTGATCATCGACGTGCAGGGAAAAGTTGCGGGGCTGCTGGGGATAAGCCTCGACGACGGGACAAACTCTTGAAGGCGGCCGATGAGCTGGCTAAGCACGTCGGTGTAAAACCGGCGTGCGCGGCCCTCGAGGTCTCCCGATCGACGTTGTACCGTCGTCGAGGCCCATCAACCGGGCAACAGCAGCCCCGCCCGACGCCCGCCCGGGCATTGAGCGAGACGGAACGAGGCGAGGTCTTCGACACGCTGTGTTCGGAGCGGTTCGTGGACCGCTCACCCGCCGAGGTGGTGGCCACGCTGCTCGACGAAGAGGTCTACCTGTGCAGCGAACGCACGATGTATCGTGTTCTGGCCTCCGAGGTGCCGGTTCAGGAACGCCGGGCGCAGCGCACCCATCCCGAGTACAAGAAGCCCGAGTTGATGGCCACGGCGCCGAACCAGGTGTGGTCCTGGGATATCACGCGGCTGCTCGGGCCGAAGAAGTGGAGCTATTACTACCTCTACGTCATCATGGACATCTACAGCCGCTACGTCGTGGGCTGGATGGTGGCGGACCGGGAGAACTCGGCCCTGGCCGGCCGGTTGATCCAGCAGAGCTGCCTGAAGCATGGCGTCCAGCCCCGGGTCCTGACCCTGCACTCGGATCGGGGAGCTCCAATGACGAGCCAATGCACCGCTCAACTTCTCGCTGACCTCGGCGTGACCCGCTCGTTGAGCCGGCCTCAGGTGTCGGATGACAACCCGTTTTCCGAGGCTCAGTTCAAAACCTTGAAGTACCATCCCTCGTTTCCCGGACGGTTCGGGGATCAGGGCCAAGCCAAGACGTTCTGTCGATCGTTCTTCCGCTGGTACAATGCCGAGCACCGCCATGGCGGCATCTCGATGCTAACCCCCGAGCAGGTCCACTTCGGGAACGCCGATCAGGTCATTGCCGGCAGGAAATCCGTGCTCCGCGAAGCATGGGCCGCTCATCCCGAACGCTTCGTCAGAGGTGTGCCGAAGCCCAAACCGCTCCCGGAGGCCGTCTTCATCAATCCTCCCATCCCTTCCCTCACCACACAGGACATTGCTCTCTAATTAATCCCGTAGAGTGTCCCATTGTCGTTGACAGGTTCCGGGGCGCGCGACCCGCGCCTTCGGCGCGGGTGCCCCGGGTCTTGCGAGGCTCAGACCAGGAGCGACGCTAGACCGCACAGTGAACCTCGAGTAAGAGTCTTCGCCAGGTCGGTACTTCCGAGCCGTGGATCTTTATGGCCCGGGCATCCGCCCCCCCACCCTGGAGGAGCCACGGTGCTAACCAGGCACTGATCTCCGAAGGTAGGTGCCCCAGTAGATCCCCCCCCTCGCGGTGCACCCAGACTTCCGGGGCTTCCTGGTCCGGATGGTCGGGGATGAGGTAAAGGGAGGCACCGGTCTTCAGACCGTGCAGATGTCTATCACGGCCGGCGAACACCATTCCGTGAACGGTCGCCCTGAACCGTTGCGGCCGTCCCCGTGGGAACGGGGGTCGAATACCTGTCATCTGAGTCCAGTGCTCGTGTCAAGGTTCACCACCCGGAGCGCATTGGGTATGTTGTCGAAGATACGCGGAAGTCCCGGTCCGTCGAAACGGCCCTCCCCGCTTTCACCCCATGTGAACGTATGCAACCGATCTACCTGGACAATGCGGCCACAACCCCGCTGCGAGATGAGGTGCGGGACGCGATGCTCCCGATCCTCCAGGAGGATTTCGGGAATCCGTCTAGTGCTCACACGTGGGGCCGTCGTGCGTCCGCTCGCTTGGAGGAGGCCCGCGAGCGGCTAGCGGAAGCGGTGGGAGCCAGCCGAGGTGAGATCTACTTTGTCCGTGGCGGCACAGAGTCGGACAACCTGGCGATTCTCGGCCGAGCCGCGGCAGTACGAGCCGACGGCGGATCCGATCATGTCGTAACCACGGCCATCGAGCATCGCGCCGTACTCGAAGCGTCCGCCAAGGTGGCGGAGCGAGGTGGACGGTGCACCGTCCTCTCGGTCCAACCCGACGGCACAGTCGATCTCGACGCTCTGGAGCGCGCCCTGCAGGATCGGCCCGCCGTAGTGTCGGTAATGACCGTCAACAACGAGGTGGGCCTCCACCTGCCCGTGGGGGAGCTTGCTGAGCGCGCTCGCGCAGCTGGAGTGAGTCTCCACACGGATGCGGTTCAGGCGATCGGCAAGGTCCCCGTGCGGGTGGACAAGGTGCCCGTCGACCTCCTCTCGCTGACGGCACACAAGATCTACGGTGCCAAGGGGACAGGGGTACTGTTCGTGCGGGAGGGGGTCGAAATCTCGCCGCTCATTTTTGGTGGCGGACAGGAACGCGCGCTACGGCCGGGAACGGAAGACGTGGCCGGCGCCGTCGGCATGTCCGTTGCGGTAGATCTGGCGGTACGCGAAAGGGAGCTCGAGGCCCCACGGCTGGGAGCGCTGAGGGACGACTTGCAGGTGCGCCTGACCGCTGGGCTGGAAGACCTCAGGGTGCACGGTGGCACGGCGCGGCGCGCTCCTCACATCCTAAACGTCGGCATCCCGGACGTGGATCCACAACTGCTGCTTGCCGGGCTGGACATGGAAGGCATCGCTGCCTCGGCCGGCTCTGCGTGCGAGAGCGGAGGCAAGGGAGGCAGTCATGTGCTCGAGGCCCTCTACGGCGCCATGGACAACATGGCGGCCCTGCGCTTCAGCGTCGGTCGCTCCACCACCAGAGAAGACATCGTCCGCGTTGCAGAGACCACGTTCTCGGTAGTGGCCAGCATCCGAAGTCGGAAGGCGTAACAGTGAAGGGCAAGCGTATCCTGGTCGCCATGTCGGGCGGCGTGGACTCGTCGCTCGCGGCAGCCTTGTTGGTTGAGGCGGGGCACGATGTCGTGGGTGCCACCATGAAGACGTTCTGCTACTCGGGCGACGGCGCGTCGTCGAAGACGTGCTGCGGGCTGGATGGTATCCAGGACGCTCGCAGGGTGGCCGACACTCTGGGAGTCCCACACTACGTCTTCGACGTCGAAGAGGACTTCACCCGGGACGTCATCGACGACTTCGTTTCAGAGTACGCCCGCGGCCGCACACCTAATCCATGTGTGCGCTGTAACTCCAATACGAAGTTCCTGGATCTGATGGCACGAGGGCGGGCGCTGGGGTGCGACGGTATTGCATCGGGACACTATGTCCGGATCGAGCATACGCACGCGGGCAAATCGACGCTTTTGCGGGGGATCGACAGCGGCAAAGACCAGTCGTACTTCCTCTGGGGACTTCCGAAGGACATGCTGCCATTGCTCCACTTTCCTCTCGGGGACCTCACCAAGCCTCAGGTGCGCGAAATGGCCCGAGAGCTCGGCCTCGCGACCGCGGACAAGCCCGAATCGCAAGAAATCTGTTTCGTTCCGACGGGGGACTACAGGGATCTCTTGAGTAAGCGGCTCGAGTCTCGGCACCCGGCTCTGGAGCCGGGCCTATTGGTCTCGCCCGGTGGAGACATCCTGGGGGAGCACACCGGCTACGCCAACTTCACCGTGGGGCAGCGCAAAGGCCTGGGTGGCGGGTTCGAAGAGCCCCGCTTCGTCATCGAGATCCGCGCTGACGCTCGAGAAGTGGTCGTGGGTAGTCGTGACGAATGTGTCTCTCCGGGAGTCGAGGTCGGAGAGGTCAACTGGCTGGAAAGTCCTCTTACCCCAGGCTCACGCGTCCGGGTGCAGATCAGGTACCGCGCAGCCGATGTGCCGGCCCTGGCCGTCTCCGTCGGGAACAGTGTGGCGCTCGCCTTCGACGAGCCACAGCACGCGGTGACGCCAGGACAATCCGCCGTCTTCTTCGATGGAGATCGGGTCCTCGGTGGCGGTCGCATCGTACGTGCGACGAGAGGTGACGACTAAGAGTCACTGCCTTACCTGGATCGTCCACGACCTCAGCTGGCGGCGATGGTCCGCCAACGTCGGGGCAACGCGTCGCTCAGTGCTTCAGGCCCGACGAGGACGCGAACTCCTCCATCGCCTGTTGCTGCTCTTGGGTAAGCTCCTCGGGAATGTCCACGGACACCTCCACGTACTGATCACCGACCCGCCCAGCCTTTTCCACTCCCTGCCCACGGATGCGGAACTTGGTCCCGGTCTGGGTGCCGGGCGGTATACGAAGGTGGACCTTTTTCCCGTCCACCGTCTTGACCGCCATCTTCGAGCCCAGCGTGGCCTGAGCCAGGTTGATCGGCACCGTAACATGGATGTCCAGCCCCTCCCTGCGGAAGAAACTGTGGGGCTTGACCTTGAACGTGATAATGAGATCCCCGGGCTTTCCGCCTTGATCGCCGCGCTCCCCCTGGCCTGTAGCCCTGATCTTCGCTCCCGGCTCTACACCCTTCGGCACCGTGATCTGGATCCTGCGGTCCTGACGAACCGTCCCGCTGCCAGCACACGACTTGCAGGGACTCTCGGGAATCCGCCCTCGACCGAAGCAGGCAGGGCAAGGTCGGCTCACCGCGAACCCACCCTGCCCGAACGAGATGGTCCCACTCCCTGAACATTCGCTGCAACGCTTGGTGTCCGTCCCGGGACTAGCTCCCGACCCACCGCAGGTGGCACACGCTTCCGTGATGGGAACGTCGATGGAGATTTTCCCGCCCTGGACGGCAGTCTTGAATGAGATCTCCACGACATACTCGACGTTGTGTCCTTTCCTGGGACCTTTGGGTCTGGACTCGTCAGGACCTTTGCCCCCACGATCGAAGATCGAACTGAAGATGTCCCCGAGACCTCCGAACCCCTGGAGATCCTCGAACGAAAAGCTACCGCCCGGCTGGGCGCCTTGGGCACTACCCCTCGGTGCTTCCCGGCCCCTGCCAAAACCAAAGCTCGAAAGGCGCCGCATGTTGTCGTACTGCTTCCGTTTTTCCGGATCCGACAGCACGCTGTAGGCCTCACCAACTTCCTTGAAGCGATCGGCGGCCTTGTTATTTCCGGGGTTCGCGTCGGGATGGTACTTCTTGGCGAGCTTACGGTACGTTTTCTTGATCTCGTCCTGTTTAGCCTTGTCCGAGATCCCGAGGGTCTTGTAGAAGTCCTTGGTCGCAGTCGACACGATTCTCCGCTGTCCTCCGCCTACTCGTGCTTGAACACGGTCACCCGGGAGGGACGCACCAGGTGGCCTTTGAAGAGATACCCCTTCTGGAACACGTCCTGCACCGTATGATCCTCGTCCGGTGATTCGGTCGGGACGGTGACCATAGCCTCCATCAGGTTGGGATCGAATTCGTCACCGATGGGCTCGAGCACCTCTACCCCGGCAAGCTCCAGAGCTTGCCGAAATTTTCGCTCGACCAGATCCACCCCCTCCACCAAAGCCTCTACCGTCGTCGATTCAGGCTGCCACGCCCCAACTCGCTGCAAATCGTCCAGGCCATCGAGGAACGTACGGAGCAGATCCGCCTGTCCCCTTGCCCAAGCCTCCGAGAGTTCGGTCTCCGCCCGCCGGCGGTAGTTGGTGAACTCGGCGGCCAGACGCAAATGACGATCGTTCAAAGTGGTCAACTCAGTTTGCAGGTGATCCAGATCTCGAACCAGCCCTTCCTCGGCCTCCTGCTCCTCCAAGGCCTCGGGTGAAACCTGGCGCCCAGACGGTGAACCGCCGGTCGGATCGACATCACGGTCGACCGCCTCGCTCTGATCGGCATCCACGCCGGGCTCGGCTGGGTTCGATTCGGCCCTCTCTTCGGGGGTCTCGGCTACGTTGTCGCTCATGCTCGTCTCGATGGTGGGTCCGCAGGACCACGCTTCCTATTACGTGTTGGTGAATTTACTTCTTCTGAGCGGATGTGGGAGGCCCTACCACCACACACTGTTCGATCACGAGCCACCCGTCCGAGGGAAGTTGTCGTCGAGCCAGGTGCCGGTCCGTGCAAAGACCTGTCCTCTCTCGGGCTCGTTGTGCGGCTCGTGAAGCGATCCTTCGAGTCGGCACGTCTCGATGTCCGGCGCCGACACACGCTCCAAGAAGTCCAAGGTCGCCTCGGGATCCACCACCTGATCCGCCTGTGGGACCAGGAACAGCACCGGGCCTGATAGACTCTGCGAGTCGGCGAGGGCCAACTTCTGGGCGTCGATGACCGCCCAGTAGAGACCGGGCGTGACGAATTGGCGGACCAACGGATCGTCCAGGTAGGCCCTTTGCCGCTCTGGATCACGCGTCAGTGTCTCCGGGGCGAGTTCACCGGAACCCGAATTTCAGGTGCGATCCTCTTCAGTACGTGCCCGAGTACGACCTTCCACCAGGGCGTCTTCAACTTCGTCGCCAACCACGGGGCGGAGATCACCGCTCCCGCCACAGAGTCAGAGCGCGTCTGCAGGTAACGCACCACGACGAGCCCCCCCCATGGATTGGCCCCACAGAATGACCGGGACATCGCAAGGCTCGGCATTCACGCTGGTGAGCACGACGTCCAGGTCTGCCAGGAACTCGTCGAAGTGGGCGACAAAGGCCGGCCGACCTCCGGAAAGGCCGTGACCTCTCTGGTCGAACGCGACCACACGGAACCCGGCCCCGGTCAGGAATTCAGCCACCAAATCGTAACGACCACTGTGCTCTCCGTAGCCGTGGACCAGAACCACGACGCCGCGTGGCTCCGTCTCCGGCTGCCAGGAGCTCCAGCAAAGGCGAACGCCGTCGTGGGCCGTGAGCGTTCCACCGTCGGACCGATTCAACGCTCCCCCGTCATCATTCGGAACAGAAGGTGGAGCGCCGCCTGCGCAGCGCGCTCCCGAATGGCTTCCCGATCTCCCGGGAATATCCGGTGAGAGACAACGACCCGATCTTCAAGCGAGACCCCGTACCAGACCGTCCCTACCGGCTTCTCCTCCGCGCCTCCTCTAGGCCCGGCGACGCCGGTAATTCCGACACCTACATCCGCGCCGAACCGCTCTGCTACGCCACGAGCCATACCCTCCGCCACGGCCTCGGATACCGCTCCCTCCGCCTCGACGACGGACTCTGCCACACCCAAGAGGTCGTTCTTGATTTCGTGGGCGTATGCGATGATCCCGCCAAGGAAGTAATCAGACGACCCTGCACGATCCGTGATGCGCTTGGCCAGGAGGCCACCCGTACAGCTCTCGGCAACCGCCAACGACAGACCACGCCGACCGCACTCCTCCGCAACCGCTTCAACCAGGTCACCGCTCTCCGCATCAAACCGGTACGGAGCCAGAATCGGACTCAACAACCTCTCGGCGTCATCCAGGCGCCCACGGGCCTGGTCCGGAGTGCCCACCGTGGATACGCGTATCGAAACGCCCCCGAGATAGGGGAGAGAGGCGAGCGTCACCCGACTGGGCAATTCCGCTGCGACGGCGTCCAGCCGCTCGCCCAGAACCGACTCCGAGATCCCGGTGGTGTGAATCGTCCGATGAACCAGTGGGGCGAGGCGAGCCCCAAAATGCCGGCGAATGCGGCCTTCGATCTCAGCCTCGTACATCTCGTACAACTCTCGAGGGACGCCTGGCGTGAGCACGACGACCCCACCCTCCCGATCGATCCAGAGGCCGGGAGCGCTCCCACGGGTGTTCGGAATCACCGATGCGCCCCGGGGGACCTGGGCTTGTACAACGTTGCTCGGTGGAAACTCCTTGAAGCCACGAGCGAGGAAGCGCTCCCGAAGGTCGTCGAGTACGTCTTGATCCAGCTCGAGCTCCAGGCCAAAAAAATCGGCTACGGCCGGCCTCGTGAGATCGTCGGTCGTTGGGCCAAGTCCTCCGGTAACCAGAACCAGGTCCGCGAGCCCCAGTCCCTCAGAAACGCCCCCCTGTATGGAATCCGGATCGTCCCCGACGACCATACGCTTGATGACCGGAACCCCCAGGGAAGCCAGCCGCTTGCTGAGCCATGAACCATTGGTCTCGACGGTCTCACCGGAGAGCAACTCCTCACCGACGGTGACGACGACAGCGTGCGTCTCACTGCGCTCGTTCATGGCGGTCAGCCCCGAACGCCGATAAGCGCTCGATAGCTCCACAGGTAGTCGAACATGGAGTACACGGTGAGAACCAGTGCCAACGCGAGCGTGACGCCGATCCAGGCGGAGTGAAGCTGCGTCCAGGCCGCCCACAGCAGGCCCTCCCATTCCCAGACGTTTGCGCTCTCCGTGAGCGGATACCAAAGAAGAAGGCCGCCCGAGAACAGATTCTGTATGAAGGCCTTGTACTTGCCCGATTGGCCGGCAGCGATGACCACGTCGTGGTAGGCAGCCCACTGCCGAAAAGCAGTCACAAGCAATTCGCGGCCGAAGATGACGATCATCACCCACATGGGGAGCATTCCCCACCACGGGACCAGCCATTCGTCTCCACCTCGGTGGGAGATCAAGTAGAAGGGGATGAAGGTCGATAGGAGGAGCAGTTTGTCGGCCAGGGGATCGAGGAGCTTGCCGACATCAGTGATCCACCCGTGTTTGCGTGCCAGGTAGCCATCCCAGAGATCGGAAAGCCCTGCCACCACGAAGAGGAAAAAAGCACCGTAGCGCACACCCACGGACGGAGCGATCGCCATCGCGAAAATCGCGGGGCACGCCAAGATCCGGCCGATGGTTATGAGATTGGGGAGATTGCGGCTCCCGGACATGGTCGCCTCAGCTCAAGGTCTGAACTACCAACTTGCTGACGGCGCCAAGGGTCTCGAAGACCCCTTTACCCTCTACGGCCACACCCTCGAAGTCGGGGACCTGCCCCGGGTTGAGCTGCGATCGCAACTCCTCCACTTCCATGGCGTTGGACAGATCCCGTTTATTGTACTGAACCGCGAACGGAATTTTGGTCAGATCGTACCCGTACGACTCGAGGTTCTCGTACAGATTGTGCATGGCCTCGATGTTCGCCTCCATCCGCTCTCTTTGAGAGTCCGCGACGAAGATGACTCCGTCGACCCCCTTGAGGATGAGCTTACGGCTTGCGTTGTAGTAGACCTGGCCTGGAACGGTGTAGAGGTGGAAGCGGGTCTTGAAGCCCTTCACCTCTCCGAGATCAATCGGTAGGAAGTCGAAGAAAAGCGTCCGCTCGGTCTCGGTGGCAAGGGAGATCATCTTTCCCTTCGCATCCGGATTCACACGGGAATACACGTACTCGAGGTTCGTAGTCTTCCCACCGAGCCCGGTACCGTAATAGACGATTTTACAATTGATCTCCCGGCTGGCGTAATTGATCATCGACATGATCGGCTACACCCGTTTCGGGTTGTACGAATGGATCAATCCCGCCAAGCGGTCCCCCGTGATCTCGGCCCCCACATACGGAGCAAGTTGGGATTCAATGTCGTCCAGGACGGCGACGAAGATGAGACATTCATCCCCCGCGGGAAAGGGACGGGTAAAGGTCGGGCACCCGCACACACTGAGCAACCTACCCCGCAGGCAGAACACCACGCGTTGCGTCCTCCTCCATTCGGCCGACGATCGCCTGGGCGCGACGGCGCAGCGCAGCCCTGGGTTCCCATGCCACGAAGTCCTTGAGAAGATTGATGTGATCGACGGAGGCCTCGGCCTTGGCCATGAAACCGAGCGCTGCCAACCGTCGAAGGAAAGACGGACTGAAAAGGTCCCGGCTATGCCGCTTGATCTGATCGCGAATCACGAAGGCTGCCACTGCACCCGCCGCCGCCGCGGCAAGGACCGCAAACCCCGTGTTCTTAAGGCGCTTGTCCATTCCCTACATCTCCCGTCGACCGGCCAGGGCTTCGACGATGGTCGAACCGTCAACGTATTCCAGGTCGCTCCCCACCGGAATCCCTCTCGCCAGACGGGTTACGCGTGGCCCCTTGCTTCTGATCAAACCCTCCAGGTAGACCGCCGTCGCCTCGCCCTCGACACTCGAATTCGTCGCTACGATTACCTCCTCGACCCTACCGCCGGACTCCTGGATTCGATCCAGCAGGGGGACGATGGACAACTCCTCGGGTCCGATTCCGTCCAGAGGCGACAGCCGCCCTCCGAGCACATGGTAGACCCCTCGGTACTCTCCCGATCTCTCGATGGCCCCAACCTCGAAGGCCTCCTCTACCACACAGAGGATCGTCCCGTCACGCCTCGGATCGCTGCAGATCTCACAGCGCTCCGTTTCGCTGAAATTGCCACACGTCGCACACGGCCGAATCCGCTCGGCCACGTCACGAATCGCCCCGGCCAACCTGACGGCCTCTTCGCGGGGTCGTTTCATGAGATGGTAAACGAGTCGTTGAGCCGTCTTCGGGCCGACGCCCGGAAGCCGAGAGAATTCCGCTGTCAGCTGCTGGATGACCGACACTAGGAGGGTGTAGTTCCGTGAGGGCGAACGGGCACGCTGCTAGAAGAGGCCCGGAAGCTGGATCGGCATGCCACCTGCAGCCTTTCGCATTTCTTCTTCGTACTGGCCCTGAGCCTTGTGTTGTGCTTCGGCGATAGCCGCCTGCACCAGATCTTCAAGCATCTCGACGTCCTCCGGGTCGACAACGGTAGGATCGATGGCGATTCTCGAAACCGTACCCTTACCGTCAACCGTGGCGGTCACCATTCCCCCACCGGACGAAGCAGAAATTTCTCGAGCCGAGAGATCTTCCTGCAGCTTGGTCATGCGCTCCTGGAGCTGCTGGCCCATCTGCATGAGTTGTTGGAGATTCGTCATCGTCAAGTCCTTGTCTTACAACATGTTGCAATCAGTCCAGTAACTCCAAGTCAAGTTCTTCTACCGCGTGTTGAAGAAGCGGTTCCCGTTGGATCAGCTCTTTGAGCCGGTCACCCCGCACCGTCTCGGGTGTGATCCGCTCCGGCTTTTCCTGAGACCCTTCGCTCGTGGCCCGAACAACGATCTCGGGTCGATCACCCATCAGTGTCTCGAGGGCAGTCTGTAGCGTCTTGAGCGCGGTCTGCTCCCTCAGGCGCTCCAGTCCGGGGCCGGCCGGAAGCCCGACAACCAAGGCGCCGTCATCATCGACCTCCACGACAGCCGCCCGCAGGAACGGTCTCATACCCGGAGGGACCCCTTTTCCTTCATCCACGAGGCGGGCCCACGCCTCGGTCGGGCCCAACCCGGCAACAGCAGACTCAGGCCCCTCACCTGTCGTATCCATAGGGGAAGGCACGTCGACACGACCCGGGGTCACCGACGAATCCGCCTTCTCGGCGGGCTCCTGCGGGTCGAGCTCCCCAGTCGACACCTCACCAGGCGCAGCGGATGACGACTCGTCGGACGGGCGCCCGAGTCCGCCGCCCGAGGCTCCTGAAGCCGGGTCCATCTGTGGCGAAGTCCCACCGAGGCTATTGAGCAGCTCCTCCAAGCTCACGGTGCGATCGATGTAACTCAGCCGGAGCAGGAGCATCTCGAGTAGGACCTGAGGATTCGCGCTCCGCCGGAGGCTTCCGGAGCTCTCCAGCTCCGAAGCCAACGAGAGCATGCGTACGATGTCGGCTGGCTGGAACGGCTGTAGACATGTTTCGAAAGCTTGTCGGACCTCCCCGTCCAGCTCCGGCGGATCGCCACCCAGGGAGAGGCGAAGGAGAGACCGCAGAGCATCTACCAGGCCATGATAGAACTCTACGAGATCGTACCCCTCGTCGAGGAGTCGCTCCACGAAGGCAAAAACCTCTCCATGCTGCCGGCTGGCCAGGATGTCCATGAATTCCAGGTAACGTTCGGTCTCCACCAGGCCGAGCACCCGCCTAACGGACTCCTGGGTGACCTCTCCTCCGGTCAGCGCGATGACCTGATCCAGCAACGAGAGAGCGTCTCGCATTCCCCCGTCCGCCTTGCGAGCGATGGTCCGGAGGGCATCGTCAGGCGCCTTAGACCCTTCCCCCTCGAGGACGACCGAGAGCCGTGACATGATATCCGCGACGCCGATGCGTCTGAAGTCGAAACGCTGGCAGCGTGACAGGATGGGCGCAGCCGTCTGCTGAATCTTCTGTGGCTCAGTAGTCGCGAAGACGAAAATCACTCGTGGGGGCGGTTCTTCGAGGATCTTGAGCAGTGCGTTCCACGCCTCTCGCGTGAGCATGTGCGCCTCGTCCACGATATAGACCTTATAGCTTCCTTCCTGCGAAGGAGCGTACATGGCCCGTTCACGCAACTGACGCGCGTCGTCTACGCCTCTATTGGATGCAGCGTCGATCTCGACAACGTCCAGGGCCGTCTGGCCACCCCAGATCCTGGAGCAGCTGTCACACTTGCCGCAGGGTTCACCCGATTCGTCTCGGCCGGCACAGTTGAGAGCCATGGCCAGGACACGGGCCAGGGTGGTCTTGCCCACTCCGCGCGGCCCGCAGAAGAGGTACGCGTGCCCCACCCTGGCGTCCGCCACTGCGCGACGCAGGGTCTCCGAGACATGCTCTTGGGTCGCCACGTCGGCGAATCGCCGGGGGCGATATTTTCGGGCCAGGGCTATGTGGGACACGGACGTACGCTTCGAGAGCCGGCTGGTGCAGCGGAGAGCCACACTAGAAGAAAGTGCCCCAGGCGACCCGCAGCGACGATCACACACTTACCGCTGCTACCGGCAAGGTCCTGACGGAGTTCGTGGGCTTTCGCCCTACGGACCTGGGGCACGAGAAAGTTAGAGCCCCCCGCGCGGAGCGTCAACGCCCTGCGGGGCCACAAAGCAGGAAGTACGCGGGTTTTTCGCGTTTTCGGCTCATTCCATCCAGGCGCCCTCGACATGCTCGATTTCCATGGTCCCGGCTCCGTCCGAGTAAACCGAGACGGCATCGAATCGATAAGACACGGCCTCGATCCGACTGCGCTCCATCCACAGCCGCGCCGCCACCGAAATGGCTCGGCGCTTCCGCCACGTGATGGCCTTCAACGGGTGGCCGAACCCCGGGCCACTCCGCCCCTTTACCTCCACGAAGGCCACGAGCCCGTCCTTCAAAATGACGAGATCGATCTCCTTCCGAAGGAAGCGGACGTTTCGATCCACGACCGTCCAACCCCGGTCACGAAGAAGGGCCTCGGCGAGATCCTCGAAACGTCGTCCGCGGTCCACGGTATTCATTGGTCGGATTCGGGTCGAGAGGCATTGGGGTGCGGGTGTCAACGATCGCGGATAATACGGGGCTGGAACATGGTTGGAACGGCCGAGCCTTGCCCACGCCCTATTCGCTGGAAGGGGGCCTACGAGGGCCCTCGCACCGATCGGCCGATCGCGCTCGCGATAACCCGGATCTGCTCCATGAGTTCGCCGAATTGATTCGGATACAGCGACTGAGCGCCGTCCGACAACGCTTGGGGAGGATTCGGATGCACCTCGATCATGAGGCCGTCGGCCCCCGCCGCCACTGAAGCCCGAGCCATGGGAATGACCTTGTCCCGAATCCCGGTCCCATGACTCGGATCAGCAATCATGGGCAGGTGTGAGAGAGACTTCACGACGGGGACAGCGGTGAGATCGAGGAGGTTTCGAGTGTGATTGTCAAAGCTCCGCACCCCCCGTTCACAGAGAATGACGTCGTCATTTCCCTCGGCCAGCAGGTACTCGGCGGCTAGAAGCAACTCGTTGAGAGTTGCGGACATGCCCCGCTTCAGAAGGACGGGCTTTTCGCACTGCCCGGCTCGCCTGAGTAGCGGGTAGTTCTGCATGTTCCGCGCTCCGATCTGGATGACGTCGGCGTACTCAGCCACCAGATCCACCCCATCCGGGTCCAGAGCCTCGGTGACGATGGCCAGTCCTGTGGCTTCCTTGGCCAGAGAGAGCATCTGCAGGCCCTCCGGAACCTGTCAACGACAATGGGACACTCTACGGGATTAATTAGAGAGCAATGTCCTGTGCGGTGAGGGAAGGGATGGGAGGATTGATGAAGACGGCCTCCGGGAGCGGTTTGGGATTCGGCACACCTCTGACGAAGCGTTCGGGATGAGCGGCCCATGCTTCGCGGAGCACGGATTTCCTGCCGGCAATGACCTGATCGGCGTTCCCGAAGTGGACCTGCTCGGGGGTTAGCATCGAGATGCCGCCATGGCGGTGCTCGGCATTGTACCAGCGGAAGAACGATCGACAGAACGTCTTGGCTTGGCCCTGATCCCCGAACCGTCCGGGAAACGAGGGATGGTACTTCAAGGTTTTGAACTGAGCCTCGGAAAACGGGTTGTCATCCGACACCTGAGGCCGGCTCAACGAGCGGGTCACGCCGAGGTCAGCGAGAAGTTGAGCGGTGCATTGGCTCGTCATTGGAGCTCCCCGATCCGAGTGCAGGGTCAGGACCCGGGGCTGGACGCCATGCTTCAGGCAGCTCTGCTGGATCAACCGGCCGGCCAGGGCCGAGTTCTCCCGGTCCGCCACCATCCAGCCCACGACGTAGCGGCTGTAGATGTCCATGATGACGTAGAGGTAGTAATAGCTCCACTTCTTCGGCCCGAGCAGCCGCGTGATATCCCAGGACCACACCTGGTTCGGCGCCGTGGCCATCAACTCGGGCTTCTTGTACTCGGGATGGGTGCGCTGCGCCCGGCGTTCCTGAACCGGCACCTCGGAGGCCAGAACACGATACATCGTGCGTTCGCTGCACAGGTAGACCTCTTCGTCGAGCAGCGTGGCCACCACCTCGGCGGGTGAGCGGTCCACGAACCGCTCCGAACACAGCGTGTCGAAGACCTCGCCTCGTTCCGTCTCGCTCAATGCCCGGGCGGGCGTCGGGCGGGGCTGCTGTTGCCCGGTTGATGGGCCTCGACGACGGTACAACGTCGATCGGGAGACCTCGAGGGCCGCGCACGCCGGTTTTACACCGACGTGCTTAGCCAGCTCATCGGCCGCCTTCAAGAGTTTGTCCCGTCGTCGAGGCTTATCCCCAGCAGCCCCGCAACTTTTCCCTGCACGTCGATGATCAGGTGTGCCTTCCTGAGCTCATTCCCGAGCCGTGCGTTTCGCCGCTCCAGCTTGCGTACCTTCTCATCCAGCGGATTTCGCTCCGGCTTGCGGCCGCGTTTCTTCGACAGGGCCTTCAGCGACCCGCTATGCGCCGCCTTGCGCCACGTCGTCAGGTGCGACGAGTACAGGCCCTCTCGCCGCAGGACTTGACCCACCTCGCCGGGCTCGGTGCACCGGTCCGCTTCTTCGACGATCCGCAGCTTGTACGACGGACTGAACCGCCGCCGTAGCGGCCTATCTACTACCTCCGGGTCCGCAGGAGCTGCCGCGCTTCGCTTGGCCTCCCCGGTTCCAGGGGCACTACCATTCTCTGCCATTCTCTCTCGCAGTCCCAACATGTTCGTTTTCTCTGCCTTCGCCCTACTCTAATTCTTTGCGTGCTCCGTGTCTCACGTACGTTGGCAGAGAGGGCTCTTCACCAAGCCCCTGCCAAGAATAGGGTGACGTTCTCGGTTTGAACGCACCGCCACGTAGAAGGCTGGCACCCATAGCCTTCAGTTGATGAGCGATATCGAGAATCTGTTCCTCGCTCTCCACGGCACACGGGCCCGCGATAATGGGAACCTCGGACCCGCCGAACCGAATCCCGCCCCCCACCTCGACGATCGTGTCTGCCTCACGCCATTCCCGGGAGACCTGCTTGTAGGGCTTGGTGACCGGGATGATCTCCAATACCCCGGGGAGCCCCTGAATCCGTGCCGAATCCACTCGCCCGTCGTTCCCCATAAGGCCGACTGTGGTCCGCTGCTTGCCTGGCATGGACCGGGCCTCATACCCCATATCCTCTATCTCTCCAACGACACGCCCGACCTCTGCTTCGGAGGCGTTGTGCTTCATGACTACCAGCATGTGATTCTCAAGTTCGGGGGGGTTCTTGGCGGTTAGACGATGCTCGCCCTCGCTACAGAAGTGTACCGGCGGGAACAGATGTAGTCTACCGGACCGCGGGAGGCGCTCCCTGCTCGAGGACAACACTCATTCCGTCGTACCCGGCCACCACCCGTCCATCGTACCCCGCCTGACTCACGAGTTTGGGGACGTCGTCGGGGGAGAGCGCAGGGTAGACATGCGTGGTAACCACCAGACTCGGTGAAACCTGCCGTGCCAACGCCGCCACCCCACTGGGCGTCAAATGTGTCTCTACGGGGGGCGGGTCCGGGTGGGAGCACTCGACGATCAGGAGATCCGACTTCGCCAAGAAGTCTCCGAGCATCGGATTCTGGCCCGTATCGCCCGTATACCCGACGCTTCCCGCTCCGCCCACCCAGTGGTACGCCACCGAGTGCGGGGTGTGGTCCGTTTCGCACGTTCTCAGGTCGACCATGCCGTCGGACCAACGATCCTCGCGTGCCAACTCTACCACGGTAAGGTCGAAGCGGGGCTCCACTACATAGCGCCCATACGCGTCCGCCAGGGCTTCCAGAAGGTGGGAAACGCCCGGTGGGCCGAGAAGGGTTAGTGGGGCCGTACGAGGCGGAGTCATTCCGTGTGACAACGCGAACATCAAGGGGGCCAACCCACCGATGTGATCTGTGTGAAAGTGGCTGAGAGCGATGTGGGTAAGATCGGCCCACGGGACCCCGAAGCGACTCATGCCGTCCAAAACGCCGGAGCCACAGTCGAGCAACAGCAGCGTGTCATCTTCCGCGATCAGGAAGGCGGCCGGGTGACGCAGGTGATTCGGAATCAGGGTGCCCGAACCGAGCACCGTCACTGTGGCGGTCATTCCGACTTGGCCATCCCTGAACGTTCGGGTGACCAGCGGACCACCTTCCCCCAAGTCCTAGGCCGCCGAACCACCCACCTGCAGAGCGTCCTGGAACTGCACCCCGACAATCGTGCTCACTCCGGGCTCTTCCATAGTGACGCCGTAGATCCAATCAGCGGCTTCGATGGACCTCGGATTGTGTGTGATGATCACGAACTGAGTCTGCTTCTTGAATTCCTGGAGCAGTCGAATGAAGCGACCGATGTTGTTCTCGTCGAGCGGGGCATCCACCTCGTCGAGAACGCAGAACGGACTCGGCTTGACCAGGTAGATCCCGAAGAGCAATGACAGTGCCGTCAGAGCCCGCTCTCCACCCGACAACAGATCGATTCTCTGGGTTTTCTTTCCATGGGGAGAGGCGTGCACTTCGATCGGTGATTCCAGCGGATCCTCTGGATCTTCCAGCCAAATGTCGGCCTCGCCTCCCTCGAACAGTCGCTGGAAGGTGGACTGGAAGTTTTCACGGATCTTCTCGAACGTGCCCTCGAAGAGGTCGATGGCGGTCTCATTGATCTGGCGGATGGCCGACTTGAGGTCGTTCCTTGCGGCCATGAGGTCTTCACGCTGCTCACTGAGGAACTCGAGCCTGGCACTTTCCTCGGCATGCTCTTCGACGGCGAGCATGTTGACCAGTCCGATGCGATCCAGCTTGATCACGATGTCCTCGAGCTCCGCCTTCAGGGCTTCGGGCGTACCCTCCACCGGCTCGGCTTCTTCTAGGAGGCGCTCCAGTGGACGACCCCACTCCCCCTCGAGGCGCTCCTGAATGAGTCCGATGCGACCGGAGACCTCCTGTCTCTCCAACTCGAGCTGATGACGTCGGTCTACGGCTTCACGCTCGGCGCTGCGTGCCACGCGCGCCGCCTTATCCGCTTCAGCCAGGGCCTCGGCCACGTCGGACAACACCTTGGTTCGCTCCGCGTACACCGTGTCGGCTTCATCACGTTCACCGAACAGCCGCTCCGTCGCGACGCGGCCATTTTCCTGGAGCGTTTGGACGGTGTCCACCTCTTCCCTCAGGTCTTTTTCCTCGACATCGAGCTCACCTAGTCGATCCTCCCCGGTGGACATCTCGCGGGTGAGATCTTTCAGGCGCTCGGCCACTCTTGCGACGTCCGCCTCCAGGCGAGCCAGGGTCACCGACAGCCGGGTCTCCTCTGCCCTAGCCTCTTCCCACTCGTCCTGGACGCGGACGAGGACCTCACGCGCTTGCTCGCGCTCGGCACGGATCGCACCCTCCTGTCCCAGAAAGCCCTCGCGATCCTCTCCGGCCGTCTGTGCTCGTTCCAGCGCCCTGGTCCGGGCAGCCTTGGCTCCCTCCAACTGCCTCGCGAGCTCGTCTCGATGGGTGTCAACTCGGGCTCGGCGGTCTACCTGAGCCGCCATCTCGGCGCTGGTCCGCCTCAACTCGTCTTCGGCTTCCAGGAATGAGACGCGTGCGGCTACGAGAGCGGCCTCGGCCGCTTCCGCCGCGGCATCCGCGTCTTCGACCTCCCTCCTTGAAACGGTCGCCTTGCCCGCGGCCTGACCCAATGTCTTACGCAATGACTCAACGCGAGCCCTCCGCTCGAGCATGCCGGAGGTCCCCGACGGTCTGCCGATCTTCACAAAGCCGCGGGGATCGCGAACCATGCCCGTAATCGACAGCAGTGAGCGGTCTGGATCTGGACTACTCGCGACAGCATCATCGGCCTCGACCAGATCCGCCTCACCGAGCAGTGCTTCCACCCAGGGAGCTCCCTGCCCTTTGGCTTTGACGGACTTCAGCAGTGACCCACCCGCGTGATCGGGCACACGATCGAGGGGAAGCAGCACCAGCCCGCCATCCTCGGTCCACTCTTCGGCAAACCAGCGAACGATACGATCGACGCAAGCACCATCTCGCACCACGAGAGCCTGTGCGAGCGGGCCCAGGTAGGTCTCCACGGCCGCGGCGACCTCACTGGCAGCTTCCATGAAGTCGAGTAGGGATCCCACCACGTCGGCGTCTTCAAGAGCGAGTACGGCCTGGATGGCCGGGTCGACACCCTCGTGCCTGAGGCCGAGAGCTTCCAAGGCCGAGACCTCGACCTCCATGCCCTGAACGATTCGAGCGGCATCGAGGTCCCTCAGCCTCGCCTCGTCGAGTGCCTTACGGCGGCCCTCGAGATCCTCCCGAGCGGTGTCGAGGTGTTTCCGGGCATCCTCCACCGCCACCTGGAGACCATCGAGGCGGGTCGTGAAGAGATCACCCTGCGACTCAAGGTCGGTCAGAACGGTGGAGGCGTCACTCAGTTCCACCGTTACCCGCTCGATGCGGCGCTCGAGCTCGGCGGCCTGGCCCCGGGCCGCTTCGGCACCGCCCTCGAGCTGTGCGCCCTTTCGGACCAAATCGCGCTCCCGGTGCTCCGTCTCTTCAACCCGATCGCGCGCTTCCTTCAGGCGCGCCTTCACGGCCGCCGACACTTCTGCCTGGCTAGTGGCATCCGCCCGGATCGCCTCCAGCTTTCCTTCCTGCCCATCGTGATTCGCCTGAAGGTCGGTCGCTTCGACCCTGACGTCGCCCAAACGCTTGGACCAGGCCTCACGATCATCGTCGATCTGACTCAGCCGCTTTTCGGCGTACCCTCTACGCTCTTCTGCCACGGCCAGGTCGCGCTCCCACTCGACGAGTTGGGTCTTCACCCGGTCGAGCACCTCCGCAGCTTCGGTCCTCGCCCGTTCCGCCGTCACCTCATCGAGCCGTAGCTTCTCATAGGTGGCCTCGGCTGTCCGAAGCTCGGCCACCATGCCCTGACCCGTCTTACGGTCTCCCTCCAAGACGGCATCCAGCTCCTTCAGGCGCGCCGAAAGATCCGCCAGGTCGTTGCGAACTACAGCGACCTCGACCGACAACCGTCGTTCCCGAAGAGACTTGTATCGCTCGGCCTTGCCCTTCTGCCTAGCCAGCGACCGTACCTTGGTCTCGACCTCGCCGATAACGTCTTCCAGGCGAGTGAGATCGTTGTCGGCGTGCTCCAGCCGACGAAGCGCGGCCTTACGACGATCCTTGTACTTGCTGATTCCGGAGGCCTCTTCGAAGAGTTGCCGTCTCTCCTCCGCGCGATCGGAAAGAATCGCATCGATCATCCGGGTCTCAATCACCGAATAGGCGTTCGCGCCAAGTCCGGTATCGCGGCAAAGATCGACTACATCACGCAGACGACAGGTCGCCCGGTTTAGCGAGTAATCACTCCCCCCATCCCGATATATCGTGCGGCCGATCTCGACCTCATCATACGCGACCGGAAGCACTCCGTCCTCGTTGCTCACGACCATGGTAACCGCGCCCCGGTTCACGGGGCGGCGATTCAGTGAACCCTGGAAGATCGCCTCCTCCATCTTGCCACCACGGACGGCGGAGGGACGTTGCTCGCCCAATACCCAGCGAACGGCGTCGCTGATATTCGATTTTCCACAACCGTTGGGCCCGACGATCGCGGTGATGCCCTCGTGGAAGTCGATGACGGTGGAGTCTGCGAACGACTTGAACCCGTGGAGGCGAAGAGATCGGAGTTTCATTGGGGCAGTCGGCCTCTACGTTCGGTCAGACGTACGCCACCCAGGTCGTTCGAGCGAAGGAGTCGTCCCATCGCGGCGGCCTGGAACTCGTCCACGAAAGCGCCACCATACACGCGCATTGCCGTGGTCTCGTCAGGATAACTGACTTCGAGGATGTGAGTCGGGATGGAGAGAGCGGCTAGCGACTCTACTCTGCCGGCCGCATCCGCATCCTCGGCATACTCCCCGAAGAAGAACGAGTATCTCGCTTCCTGAACCGTCCACGTGGTGGGGTCGAGTCGATCGAGAACCTCGGCCAGAGGCTCCTTGAGATCGTCCGCCTCCACCGCGCTGAAGGCCGGGCCGGCGAGCAACGCGTATTGGACGCCTCCGTCTACCTCTGTAACGGTCACAAAGAACAAGAACTCGGGAAGTCTCGCCCTGAGGGCCTCCACGGTGCTCAAAGCCGTTTCCATATTTCGCCAAGCCTCGACCGCGAGCACGTGCGTTATCACGGGCGTCACCGGCGTCGGCCCCGGTAGCTCCACGGGGGCGGGTACGGCGGAGCGCACCCTGTCCGGTGGCGTGATCCCGGGGATGTTGACGAGGCCGAAATACGCGACGCCGAGGCCTCCGCCACCGACAATCAGTGCGGTCGTCCCGGCCACCATCAGTTGCCGGAGCCTTGCCCCTCTCTTTCTTCGCCGCTCCAACTCCTCCAGCCCCGACATTCTCGCCGGTGGACCCTCGTCCGCGACAACCTCGATGTCTGGCACCGTATCCTCGGCGGGAGGCGTGTCGGCAGCGACCTCCATGACCTCCGCGGCCGCATCCACGGCAATGGATCCGTCCGCAGCATCCACGATCGGCACGTCATCACTGAGTTCAGGGGGGCCGGCCTCAAGGTCGGCTGCGTCGTCACCACCGAGAGGCACGTCTCCCGCGGCCCCGGCAAGGTCTTCCTCAGCGGCCTGCTCCTCCTCTTCGGCCACGGCACTGGCCTCTACCTCGAGGCCTTCGTCTCCGAAGCCGAAGTCGTCGGCACCCTCCATCTCCTCTTCCGACTCCCCACCCAGCGCGACTGCATCGGCGGCCAAGTCCATGCCCTGGTCGTCCGGCGCGTCTTCAAGATCGAATCCGGAGCCTGTCTCGAATCCGGCCATATCCAGACGGGCCGCCTCGGCTGCAGCCGCCACAGCTTCCTCATCCATTTCGACGTTGGATCGGGTCACCCCGTCCATCATGTCCGCCTCTTTGTCGGCCGCCTCATCCGCGCTCACTGGGGCCTCTGGACCCGCCGCCGCCGGTTCGTCGGGTTCCGGGGGGGACACCTCGAGCGACTCGACCTCCGAGGGCTCCATCTCCAAGGCCGCCACATCCAGGTCCAGGCCCGCTTCCTCCTCGGACTCCTCCTCCGACGGAGCGTCCTCTTCAAGTGAGGCCGCCGACTCGTCGGGTTGAGTCACTACCGGCTCGACCTCGTCAGGGACCTCGGGCGGGGGCGTGGGATCTTCCGTCTCGGCTGCGCTGGAAGCGTCGTATTGTGATCCTGCCATGCCGTCGAAGTTGAAGGCGCCGGAGTCATCCGTCTGGTCTGCAGCATTTCCCGTGGACTCGGGAAGCTCTTCCATCGAGAAGAGTTCCCCATCACCGGCGACCTCCTGTGTGACCCCGGCCGGCGTTTCATCAACACTGACAGGTGGCTCGAGCTCTAACTCCGGCTCCGACCCCAACTCCGGCCCGGACTCCAACTCCGGCTCCGACTCAGACTCAGACGTCGGGTCCAACTCCGGCTCGGGCGTTGAATCTGCCTCGAACTCGGCTTCTTGATCGTCATCCAGGTCAGAGACCATCTCTACCTCCGGTTCCGGTTCCTCTTGGAGCACCTCTGCAACCTCCAGCTCCGCATCGAACCCATGCTCGGATTCAGGATCTAGCTCAGTCGTCGAAGCGAGTTCAGACTCGGGTTCGGACGTCCTGTCTACCTCGACGTCCATAACCGCTTCGGGGCCAATCACGGCAAGGACTCGTTCCGAAGCCGCACCCAGGATCGCTCCCCCCGCGTCTCCGCCCGCCTCCGAAACGAGGATGATTCCTGCGGCCTTGTCGAGCAGGGCCCCGGCTCCGGTGGTGGAAGCCGACAGATGCAAGACCAGCACCGCCCCGGCCTCCTGGAAGCCGCCAATGACCGTATCCCACTTGGGGTGCGCCAATACCTCTTCAGCGTCAGCCACCGGGGTTCCTGCAGGCGCAAGGAGAAAACCACCGTCGACGGGCCGGGCTACCCGCTTCACCGAAGCCCCATAAAGCATGACGTCGGACAGGCCTTCATCGCCTGCGCCGTCAACCAGTTCATGGAGAACCGGATCCTCGAAAGACGCATCTGCCAGAAGGACGCTCCGGCCCCTGGCAGCCCAGCCCCGAGCGAGGAGCAGGCTCGCACTCGCCCCCCAGTGTCGTTCGATTTCCGGTGTCACCCAGACGACCACACAAGCCGGAGTGGAGTCGGCAGAATCAAGCGCGCCGGCAATCGGCTCCGGGAGGTCCCCACCGGTCGGATCAATGGACTGCCAGGCTGGAATATCCGGACTCATCCGCGCACCCTTCGCATGGTGAAAAAACCGCGCCGCGACGGGCACGATGCACCAGCAGAACGGAGTCGTCGCACCCCCCGTTTTGATGGCGGCAAAGGTAACCCACCCTCCAAGAGAGGTCCACAGGAGGCCCGGACACGCCGGCCTTCAGCGCACATACCGGCCTATCCTCGGCCCGAGTATCGGTACGCCTCCAAACGCAGTGTCCAACTCCGTCCTCATGACGTCCGCCTCCGCGGGGCTCTGATAGGCCCCTGCGTACACCCGAAAGCCCGGGGCCGTCGAACCGGCAACCTCGAACACGTAGGCCCCTATACCCGCGTTACCGATTTCCGCTACCCGACCAGTCGCCGCCTCGATCGACTCGAACCCTCCAAAATCGAACGCGAGCGGGGTCGGCCGGACGATCCAACGGGCGCCGTCATCGCCCGTCAGGGTTTCCGCCAGAGATTCACGGAGGCGCTCTGCCCCGAGGGAGTCCACCGATGGGCCTGCCAGCACCCGATGATACACGCGATCCGCCACCCTCACGGGAGCGACAATGAACAACAGGTCCGGACGTCGCTGGGCCAGCCTCTGGGCATGTCGCCCAGCGGCCTCGCGCGTCTGATAGGCAGCCAGTGCCAGTGAATACGCCTGTTGCGGCTCCGGCGGCGAGGGCTCGGCAGACACCGATGTCTGGAAATCTTCAGTAAGCGCTACCGGAACCGTCTGGTCCGCGGGAACGAGCATCCTCTGCAACAGAAACAGAGCCCCGAGCCCTACCAGCGTCCCCACCAGAGCCGGCCGCCAAGGGATCCGCCGCCGATCGGGCTCGGTCCCGGTCTCAAGCTTGGCCTCGGTCTCAAGGGCAACAGCCTCAGTGTCAGTTTCTGGCTCAGCCTCTGTCGTAGGAACGGAGTCAGTCCCTGGCTCAGTTTCAGTTTGCGGCTCTGCCTCAGTCGTAGGCTCCACCCCAGTCTCAGGCACACGTGCTGATCCAGCCTCGACCACCTCCGTGCTAGCCTCGGCCTCCACCTCACCCGCCATCTCGATCGACCCCTCCGTCGGCGGCGGTGGCCCTCGATCCTCCAAAAGACCCCACACCTCGTCGAGAGCGAAAGACTCGGCCACCCACTCCGCTTCGGTCGGATCGCCCGCAAAAAGGAGCGTTGCGGTGCTCCGAGCTATCAGAGCATCCACGCCCGGGAGGTCCGCGGGCACGTAGAAGAGGACCCTGGCCTGAGCACTCCCCACCTCCTCCACGAAGGCCGACCACGCATCGCTCAAAGTGATTTCAGTGGGATCCTCGACCGGTGTACCGACGGACACGAACTGAAATCCTGGTGCTCCGGCTTGTTGCGCCACCGATGGCATGGACGCCTCGCGAAGGACGAGGTCAACCACGCCTACCGCGTTCGGCAATCCCAATGTCTGGTGAAGCACCGGCTCGGTGAGGGACAAATCGAAGAGGATGACACGGTGACCCTGATCGGACCAAGCCCGTGCGACCGCGATCGCAGCGGCCGGGCTCCAGGACGATCGGGCGACGTCCGGCGTGACAATAAGGGTGACGACGCCTCCCCCGGCGCCTGAGACGAGTGCGCCGGGTGCCGCGATCTCCGGTAGATGACCGGAGTCCGGGTCAAACGGGTATAGGCGCGAGTGGCCCCGATCCAACGGGTCCTACGCCCCTGGCATGGGTCGGATTACAGCCTCCGTCGATACGTCCGTTGTGCAGCTCGTGTGGGCTGACACCACAAGCTACACGACGACCCGGAGGGTTGTAAACAGGCTTGACGACGGGGGCGAGAAGCACACCTCGTCACTCGAACTCGCGCCTGGGCGCGTCGCCCCACAGAACCTCGAGTTGATAGAACTCCCGGGCTCCCGGATGAAAGACGTGGACGACGAAGTCGATGTAGTCCACCAGGACCCAGCGCCCGCTCGCCAACCCCTCGACATGTGCGGGGCGGATGCCCAGTTCCTTCAACTCCCTGATGACGTGGTCACCGATGGCTTTGACCTGGACGTCGGACTGTCCGGTCGCCAGCAAGAAGTAGTCGGTGGCACTCGAGATGCCCCTCAGGTCGAGGACAACCACGTCGGCTGCCTTGCGTTCGAGCGCGCACTCGGCTGCACGCTCTACGTCATGACCGATCTCGGACACGTCGGTGCTCGACTGATTTCCCATGCCGCTCTAGAAGAAGTAGTGCCCTACTCCTCCCCAGCGCGCTCCACACGTACATCGACTTGGACTTCGACCTGGCTATGGAAACGCACGGAAACCTTGAATTCTCCGAGGAGCTTCAGCGGCTCTTCGAGAATGACCGTGCGGCGGTCCACCTCGAAGTCCAATTCTCCCTGGTTCAGCTGGTCGGCGATGTCGGCGTTCGTGACCGAGCCGAACAACTTGCCGTCATCCCCCGCCCTGACATGAAACACGAGTGATTTTCCGTCGAGCTGGGCGGCGCGACGACGTGCCTCGAGGTAGTCGTGCCTGGCCTTCTCCTCAGACCGCGCGTGCTCCTCCTCCAGCCTCTTCAAGTTGGCATCACTCGCCTGGTACGCGAGTCCTTGGGGGATCAGGTAGTTGCGCGCATAACCGGGCTTTACGTCGATGATGTCACCCTGACCTCCAAGCGCCTCTACCGTCTTCCTCAAAATGAGCTTCATGGACCCTCTCCGTTTACGTGTCAGTCGTACCGCCGGACAACACGTCGGCCTTGGCTCGTAGGTCGAGCCAAGTATCGCCGACGCCGATGACCAGCGCCCCCATCGTCAAAACGGGCGCAAGGAGCAACATCCCGAGCGCCATCACCAAGAAACCGAACAGCGAAATACCGCCGTTGAAAAACAGAACCACGGCAACGCCCCGGACCGCGTATAGCCCCCCCATGAACACGACGGCGTTGGTCCCCACCCGTGTCCACGCGTCACCTAATCCGAGCACTATCAGCACCAGTCCCACCAGCAATAGCCACACGAAGTGGTCGTTGAACCGGAAGTCCTTGAGCGGTCCAAGTCCCTGATCACTCCCCGCGGCGAGTCGCACATATCCCCACCAGGCGACACCGAGTCCCGCCAGCGACGACAGGCCCAGAAGCGCCGGGAATAGCCTTCCCTGAAGGGCCGCGGTCTCGAACGCGGTGTTGACCATCTCCGTCGGGATCTCCACGTCTGGCTTCCAGGCAGCCACCAAGCTCATGGCCAGGCTGACACTCTTCATGACACCCTCGGAAACGAGCCAATCCACCATGGCCCAGGAGCCCGGCTGGACGGCCAGGAGCACCGCCACGAGCCCAAAGGCCCCACCGACGGCTCCGAGAGCCCTCGGAAAAAAGCGGCTGTCGGGCGACCGCATGGTCAGGAACACGAACCCACCCGCCAGGATGATCGTCCATCCTCGCTCCAGGTACCAGAGACCTCCACGGGCCGTGGCCCCCAGCGTTACCATCACGGCCAATACGGCAGCCACCACGGTCGGGAACCGGCGGGCACCGAGTACGGCGGCGAGCACCAGGAAGGGCACCGCCACCAGTACGCCGGCGCTGACGACCGACAGCCCCATGGTGACGAGCAGAAGCGCGGCAGCGCGCAGCCACGTGCGCTCGAGCCGCGTCGGGGAATCCAAGAGATCGTGCTCCGCGGAGACCTAGACCTCGTGGTCCCGTAGGTATGGGATCAACGCCAGATACCGAGCCCGCTTTATGGCCCGCCCGAGCTGCCTCTGAAAACGAGCGGTGACCTTGGTCGTTCGCTTCGGCAAGATCTTACCCTGCTCCGTCATGCACTGAGAAAGGGTCGAGACGTCCTTGTAATTGAGAAGCTCGATGACCGGCCCTTCCATCCGACGACGCCGGCCGCGGCCCCCGGAAAACTCTGGGGGTCTCTGCCGCCTGACGGCCCCTTCCTCATCCTCGGGCGCTTCCTCCTCAGGAGGCGGACCGTCATCCTCGTCCTCATCATCCTCGCTGATGCGGACCGGCCGCTCACCAAGGATGGATCTCCCGGTCGTAGGCTCCCCGTCGTTCAAGACCACGAGATGCCGCATGAGCTCAGGATCAAGCTTCAGAATTCGATCGAACTCGGGGAGGCCTTCGGAACCGGCGCGAACTTGCGCCACCACGTAATAGCCCGCCTTCTGCTTCCGCACGGAGTAGGCCATCTGACGGACGCCCCAATGATCGACGGCCACGACTTCTCCGTCACTGCCGGTCACGAGGAGATGGAACTTCTCGAGCTTCTTGTTTACCGCATCTTCGTCGAGCGTAGCATCGAAAATGTAGACGATCTCGTACAGCCGCATGGTATGTCTCCCACGGTCCGCATGTGCAACGGGCCCCGCCACAGGGGCGGAGCGGGATGAGCCAAGTAATATAGGCCATGTGGGGGGGTTTTGTACCCCTGGGCCACTAGGACATTTCCTGCTGAAGAGCAAGGACGAGCTCGGGATACCGGGCAAAAGCCCAGCGGGCCTCCTCCACATCGAGACGCTCCCGATTCGTGTGTGCAAAGCGCTCCTCACCCGGAGCGAATCCCACCGTGGGGATTCCGAAAACACCTCGGCTCCAACCACCGTCCGTGGCAAACGTCCAGGGACGTACCGCGGCCGGGCCCTCTCCCGCGCGCTGTCCGACCGCAGCAGCTGCAGCCAGGACCAGCGGGTCGAGCGGATCCATGAGGAAGCCAGGCGTAAAGAGGCTCCGATCGTGTGCAATTCCCGTGTAGGCAGCCTGTCGCTCCTGCGCCATCGAGACCGACACGCTGAAGCCGTCCGGGAGCTCGCCCAGTCCACGCGTCACGGCGTCTCTTACACGTGACGTCATGGCCTCTTCGTCCGTCCCGGGCAGGACCCGCCAGTCCAGGACAACCGTGACCCGGTCGGGGATGACGTTGCGGCTTTCCGGCAGGACGTCCACACCGGTCGCTACCAGGCTCGAGGTACCGAGAATCGGATCCTCAGGCTGATGCGTGGCCAACTCCTGCACGGCCCCGAGCACTTGCGGGACCAAGTCCAGAGCGTTGTGGGCACGGTCCGGAGCCGAAGCGTGGCCGGCGAGGCCCCGCAGCACCACCTCGACCTCACCGCGGCCTCGATGCCCGATGCAAATGTCGCCGTGTGTCGATTCGCCGATCACCACGACGCCGGGCTGGACGCCCCCAGACTCGAGCAGGTGCTTCATGCCCAGACCACCGCGCTCCTCGAAGACGGTGTGCGCCACAATCACGTCTCCCGCGGCACGGCCGGCCAGGGCGGCGGCGGCGTACGTCTGCAGGGCCAGGGGCCCTTTGATATCCATGGAGCCACGCCCATGAAGAAACCCCTCGGCGACGTCCCCACCGAAGGGTGGGTACTCCCACTCCGCATGGTCGCCTTCGGCCACCACATCGGTGTGGCAGTTGAGCAGTACGGCCGGAGCGGCTCCGCTTCCCCGAACACAAGAGATGACGTTGCCCACCTCGTCGCGTCGCACGTCCTGCAGGCCCAGGGCTTCCATCTCGCTCAGAATCCGCTCAGCTACGTCGCCTTCCTGACCAGAAGGCGAGGGGATGCGGATGAGGTCCTGGGCAAATGCCAGGGCGTTCTCGAACGTTGGATCTTTCGCCATCGCTACTCGGGCCCGGCCGGCGGCCGGCCGGACCCCCTCAATCGAACAGCTTGGACACCCTACCCAAAGAGGCGGGCAACCCAGCCGATGAGACCGGAAACCTGGCCGTCGACGTTGATCTCGTGAACACGGACGAACCACGGTGCGAGCACGAGAGAAACGACGGCCATGAGCTTGATGAGGATGTTCAAGGATGGACCGGACGTGTCCTTGAACGGATCGCCCACCGTGTCCCCTACGACAGCAGCCTTGTGGGGCTCGGAGCCCTTCCCGCCATGGGCTCCGGCTTCGATGAGCTTCTTGGCGTTATCCCATGCGCCCCCGGCATGGGCCATGAAGAGCGCCATGAGCACGCCGGTAACCGTAGCACCAGCCAAGAAACCGCCCAGTGCCTCTACGCCCAGGAAGTAGCCCACCACAACCGGCGAGATGATCGCGGTCACTCCGGGAATAATCATCTCTCGTAGGGCAGCATCGGTGGAAATCGCCACGCAACGTGCCGAATCCGGCTTGGCGGTCCCGTCCATGATGCCCGGGTTCTCTCGGAATTGTCGCCTGACCTCCTCGACCATGCCCTGAGCGGCCTTCCCCACCGCGGTCATGGTGAGGGCGGCGATGAAGAACGGGAGCATGCCACCGATGAAGAGGCCGATCACCACGATCGGATTCACGAGATCGATGCCCGTCTCGGACAACCCGACCTTGGTGGCGTACGCCGAGAACAGCGCCAACGCCGTGAGCGCCGCTGAGCCGATGGCAAAACCCTTGCCCTGGGCTGCGGTCGTGTTGCCGATGGCGTCGAGAGAATCGGTGATCGCCCGAGTCTCCGGTCCCAAGCCGCTCATCTCGCTGATACCGCCCGCGTTGTCGGCGATGGGTCCATACGCGTCCACGGACATGGTGACACCGACGGTGGCCAGCATGCCGACCGCTGCGATGCCGATGCCGTAGAGTCCGGCCGACGAGAAGGACGCGAAGATCGCGACACAGATCAACAACATGGGGATGGCGGTCGACTCCATACCCACCGCGAGCCCGGTGATGAGGTTGGTGGCCGCGCCCGTCTTGCTGGCCTCGGCGATCTTTCGTACGGGCCTGGAAGACGTGTAGTACTCGGTGACGAGCCCGATGGCTACGCCCACCACCGTCCCAGCGACGATGGCGTACCACGGACCCATGGCCGGATACGTCTGGCCTCCCTCGACCATCTGGAGGTCCAGCGCACGAACGACGAAGAACATGGCCGCCAAGAAGAGGGCCGCCGCAATGAACGTGACGTGACGCAGGGCCGCTGCCGGATCGGTACGTTCGAGCGCCTTCATCATCCCGATGCCCACGAGAGAAGCTACCAGACCCACCATCACGGTCACGATGGGCAGCGCCACGGCGTTTCCAACATTGCCGGCCAGCGCGGCCGAACTGGCCGCGATGGCGATCGTAGCGATGACCGAGCCCACATAGGACTCGAAAATGTCTGCCCCCATGCCCGCCACGTCACCGACGTTGTCGCCGACATTGTCGGCGATGGTAGCCGGATTCCGAGGATCATCCTCGGGAATACCAGCCTCCACCTTACCCACCAGGTCCGCACCGACATCGGCGGCCTTGGTGTAGATACCACCGCCCACGCGGGCGAAGAGGGCGATCGAACTGGCCCCCATGGCGAACCCGGAAATGATCTCGGCGAAACGGAGGTGCTCCGCCGCACCGATGGCCGACGCCCCGAAAAACCAGTAGAGCACTCCGATGCCCGCGAGACCGAGGGCGGCGACGGAAAGTCCCATCACCGCGCCTCCGAAGAACGCTACCCGCAGGGCCTTACCTGCGCCCTCCTCGTTGGCCGCAGCCGAGGTACGCACGTTCGCGCGGGTCGCAGCCGTCATTCCGAAGAAACCGGCCATGACCGAGCAGAGAGCTCCCACCAGATAAGCCAGGGCCGTCTGGCCCGAAACCGCCCACGCCAAGAGCGCCGCCACCACCACCACGAAGACGGCCAGCATGGAATACTCTCGACGCAGAAAGGCCATGGCCCCTTCGTAAATCTGGTCGGCCAGATCCTGCATCGCCTCGCTCCCGGCGGGCTGACTCTTCATGTAGCGATAGATGATCCCCGCCACGGCCAGGGCTATCAGGCCAAGTGCCCAGGACCAGCTTGCGAACGTCACGAATTGGCTCATCAGGTTCCTCGTGCAGTGGACATCGTCTTTGACAGCATCGGCGTGAACCTGACTGTCAGGTGAGCATCACTGATTGAACTCGTTCATCGCCTCTTCCACACCTTCTCTCATCCAGGTTTCGACCGCCCTGGTGAGCCCCGGAAGAAGCCCTACGACCACATCCTCGTCTTCGCCGTCCATGGGCGACAGCACCCAATCTGAGAGATCCATACTCCCCGGAACCCGCCCGACTCCTACTCGGAGTCGTCCGTATTCCTCGGTGCCCAAGGCACCGGTGATCGATTTCAGACCATTGTGCCCGCCCGCACCTCCTCGGGGCCGGAAGCGTACACGACCCACATCCAGTGCCGCGTCATCCGACACCACGAGGAGGTCCTCGGACACATCGAACTCGGGAATCATGGCGAGAGCGATGAGGGCCGCACCGCTCTTATTCATATATGTGGTGGGCTTGATCAGGCGGGCCGCTACGTCGCCTGCCATTCCGTCTACCTGGAGGCTTCGGCCCTTCTTCTCGAAGGACGCGAATCCCCAGTCGTAGGCCAGTCGATCCACGACCCACCAACCTACGTTGTGCCGCGTGTCGTCGTACTCCGGCCCGGGGTTGCCGAGCCCGACGATCACCTTCACAACACGAGATCCGACGCGCGATGTCAGCCGTCGGAGTCCTCGTCCCCACCAGAAGTATCGCCCTCGGCGGCAGGTGCACCCTCTGCACCTTCTTCCCCTTCTGCCAGTTCGCCCTCCTCCAACTCCAGATCCTCTTCCTCCTCGACAACCTCTTCCTTCGGAATGGCGACGAGGCACAGCGTGCGGATGGGATCGGTCAAGAGCTCCACCTCATCTTCCATCTCGATGTCCCTGGCGTGAATCGAGTCGCCGACATCCAGCGCCGAGACATCGATCTCAAAGCTCTCGGGAAACCTGGACGGGATGCACTTGACGCGAAGCTCGTGGAGGATCACTTCGAGAACACCACCGAGCTTCACACCCTCGGGGGTCCCCACATACTTGATCGGGACATCGACTTCCATCGCCACACCCCTTTGGATGCAGTAAAAGTCGACGTGCACGATGTCCGGACGGAAAGGGTGCATCTGGATCTCACGCACGAGCGTCTCAAGCACTTCGTCGTCGTCATCGACCTGCACGTTGACGATCGTGTTCTCGACCGAGATCGAGTGGAAGAGCTGATAGGCCTCTTTGGCATCCACAGTCAGCGCGATCGGCTCCTGATCCTTGCCGTAGATCACCGCGGGTACCTTCCCCATCGCCCGTATCTTCCGCGCTGCGCCCTTGCCGGTTTCGCTGCGTCGCTTCGCCGTAAGTCCCGTATTAGCAATCATTTTCTTGTTTCCACTCTCTTGTAGTTCCGCCGCAGACCCGGTTCGGGTCTCGGCTATGCATCTGTGGCCAGCTCGAACAGCTGGGTCACCGATTCGTTCTCGTGTACGCACTGGATGGCTCTCGCAAAGAGGTCGGCCACCGAAAGTATCTTCAAACTCTCGAAGCGACGCTCCTCGGCCACATGGATCGTGTTGGTCACCACGAACTCCTCCAGGGGCGCCGCCGCGAGCTTCTCGGTGGCGCTGCCGGAGAGCACTGCGTGCGTGGCCCCAGCATACACCTGCCGGGCGCCTCGTTCACGTAGAGCAGTCACGGCGTTCGCCAATGTTCCGCCCGTATCGACCATGTCGTCGACGAGAAGGCAGGTTCTACCGTCCACCTCACCGACCACGTTGAGCACCTCGGCTTCGTTGGCCGCGGGCCTCCGCTTGTCGATGATGGCAAACGTGCCGCCGAGCCGCTTGGCGAATCCCCGAGCCATCTTGGCCGACCCCACATCAGGCGCCACCACCACGAGATCCGGCAGCTTCTTGTCCAAGAAGTACTGGATCAGGACAGGCGCAGCATAAAGATGGTCCACCGGAATATCGAAGAACCCCTGGATCTGATGTTGATGGAAATCCATGCCGATAAGGCGGTCCGCACCGGCAGCGACCATGAGGTTCGCCACCAACTTGGCGCCGATCGCCACCCGAGGCTGATCCTTTCGGTCCTGTCGACCGTAGCCGTAGTACGGGACCACAGCCGTCACCCGTGCCGCCGAGGCCCGTGTCGCAGCGTCGATCAGCAGGAGAAGCTCCATAATGCTGTCCGCGGGAGCCACCGTCGGCTGGATGATGAAGACGTCCCGGCCACGGGCATTTCGCTCGATACGAACGAAGATCTCTCCGTCGGAGAAATCACGAATCGTGGCGGATTCGGGGTCCTCTCCGAGAATCTGCCCGATCTCTAGTCCCAGGGGGCGATTCGCCCGTCCGGAAAGCACGAGGAGCGGTCCCCTACGAAATGTGTCGTCCATTGACCTCAGACCGAGTGTGGCGCCAAGCGGCAACAGCCTGAAAAGTTAGACTTTCCGACAAACGTCGTCAACGCCGAACGTCTTGTGCCTGAGCGACTTTCAAGCGTTACCGCAAGATCTGAACAGCTCGTGTCCTCACCAACGGTTCCCGGCCTCGAACGGACACCTCCAGGCGGAGCAGATACTCACCCGCCTCGAGCTCGGGCAAGTCCACGTTCACGGAGCGAAACCAAGGCCCGGTATGACCCGGACCGGGTTCGCTCCAGCCGATCTGAAGAGGCTCGTCATCTCCACCGCCCAGACCCAACCACCGCCCGACTCTCTCCAAAACGCCCTCCCCTTCTTCGGAGACGCTCAACTCGAAGTCCACACGCTCCTCCCGCCAACCCAAGCCGAAGATCTCCCAGCCCACGGCGAGCGGTTGCCCCGAGACCAACTCGAGTGACGGTCTCATGAGAGGTAGAGCCTGATCGAGTCGGGCCGGAGGCGTATCGACAGGATCCAGAATGATCAGGTCGGAGAGGGTGGCCAAGTCCTGCGGTACGCTGTCGGTGACCAGGCCGAGGCGGATGCGCCCAGCGCGGCGCTCGTCGGGAGCCCAGGCCTCGAGGCTCATGAGATAACGGCCCGCCGGGGCGGACAGCGCGAGCACACCCTCACTCTCTCCAAAACGCCTCGCCTCGCGAAGCCCATTCTCAGGATCGATGAGAAAGAGGCCGACCTGGGCAGGCTGATCCAAGAACTCGGGTTGTGCCCACGGGAGTGGGCCTTCCGGCTCGGCTGAGGGGATCTCACCGACCATCACCTCGGTGACCGACTGGTGGTCGGATCGCTCAGGTAGTCGAGTGGCAGCAGCCACCAGGATGGAATCCCCGCGGTGAAACACGGCTACCTGCCCAACCCCCGGATCGAGGTCGGGTGAATAAGCCGCCACGTGCGCTTCTCGGGGACGTTCCTTCGGCAGCCAGGAGCCTCGGTCGGTCAGCCACGGCCGCTCCAGGACGACACCGGGCGGCACGAATTCCCGGGTCCCGGGCAGGTCGTGGCCGACGGTCATGCTCTCTTGACCGAGCGATCCGACGCTCGGCCGACGTCGCTCCCAACCGCGATCCCATCCGTAGCGGACCGTCAACTCCTCGAGATCACTTCCCCACGGCACTCCACGTGGGCTACGGGCACGATCGCTCATCTCGGAGTAGGTCCACCGAGCATAATGCTCCGTCTCCCTGTCGTTCCCCGACATCAGATACAGGGGATCGGCCAGAATCCAGAACCTGGCCCTGAGGAGCTCCCACTCCTCGTCGGCGGCATCGTTCATCACGGCCTTCGCCCTTCCGTCGAGGAGGACCTCGGGATACCGCCACTCACGTGCCTTCTTCGGGTCCATGCCGGAGAGACCACGGCGGAAAGACGACATGGCCGGTCCGTATCGCCCTGCACCGTGTTGCGCGAATCCCAGGAGTACGTCGCACCACCAGGTCGGCTCGACCCCGCACGCGCCGGCCACCTCCATGGCCTGGCCCCATCGGCCCGCCTCCGCAAGGTAGAAGATCCGCTGTCCGAGTATCCACCGATCTCCAGGAATTCGCACGGAAAGCTCGGAGAGCTCGGCCAACAGCCCCTCGCGCAGTCGCACAACCTCGGGGGTGTCCGCAATGGGCCGCCACCCGCTGTCTTCGTCGTGCCACTGACAGAAACGGCCTACGCGATTGTCGCACGGGTGGCCGCTCTCACCCGGTGTCCAGGGTAGGGTGGCTCGTCGTCGACGCTCGAAACGGCTCTGGGCGCGTCGGGCCACACCGAGTAGGTCGGATGAGTCGGGAGGCGAAGACTGGGGAATGGGCTGAAGATGCCTCGCTTTCGACTCGCCAGACATCATCGCGGCCTGGATTTCACCCTGCCCGGGACCCACCGCCAGTCCCATGGCCATCCACAGCGCGGGCCGGAGGGGAGTCTTGATCATGCTGGGTATCCGTGCCTCATCTTCATCAATCCAACGACACCTCGATGCCGGTATGGGTCCGCGGAGAATCGCACGGCCGAAGAAAACATTGCTCATTGAGCACGCTCGGCCTAGTGAATTGCACCAATCACTTCGACCGGGATCGGTCGATGACCACGACAGGAGATCACAGATGAAAGCTTGGTTCGGCGTTCCCGCCGTATTGGCGGTTTGCCTCATCGCCGCGCAGTCCGAAGCAACCCTCCAACCCCCGTCGCAGGAAGCCGCCGTAGTTGTAATAGGCCTGAACGGGGACGTCATCACCGCTTCGCCAAACGTAGTGGTGGCGAACCGCGGTCAGGCGGTCGAATGGCAGCTGGCCCCGGGATCCGGCATCGAACGATTCCAGGTTCGATGCGAATCCGGTCGGCCGTTCGGCGCCGGCGCGTCGCAGCAGGGACTCGACAGCAACCGAGGCCCTTCCGAAGACGCGTCCCACCGCGCCCGGGCCGTCGTTTCCGGCGAAGCCGAGGTCGGGGCGCGATACAAGTACGACATCCGGGTGTGGACAGGGCCTGGCGAACCACTTTTCCTCGACCCTGAGGTACAGATCGGCACAGGGGGAGAGGGCCAAAGCTAGCGGTCCGCCATTAGTAACCCTATCGGGGCTCGGTGGCCGTCAGGGCCTTGAAGTCCTCGTGGTCACCGAGCCCCCTCCACCACCAGTCATTGGCGATGTAGTCCCGCCTGTCGGGTAGCCGTTCGAGGAATTCCCCCAGCAGGGCAACAGCCCGCTCCGGGTCGCCAAGCTGTATCTGGGCGTTCGCCTCGTAATATCGGGACCAAGGATCGTCGGCCACTCGCGGCCGCACACGCTCGACCACCGCTCGGGCACTATCGGCCAGTCCGGCACGGGCAAGAACACCCGCTACCAGGAGTTCGCCATTGTCCCATCCACGCAAAGTCGTACTCAACTCCCACGCCGTCTCGACGTCGGCGTCGGCCCCCTCCCATCCAGACAAAATGACCAGGGCGGTGGCCGGAAAGGCCACCTCGGCGGGGTAACGATCTCGACCGGCGTCGGTCCACGTCTCAGCTCGCTCCAGATCTCCGAGATCGAGCCACACCTGGCCCAATGTGAAAATGATCTCTTTCTCCGCGTTGCTCAGGAACGGGTCGGCATCCAGGGCACGCTGCGCCGCGAGGGAAGCCTGCGCGAAGTCACCACCCACACGCAGGAGATCCGCCAGAGCCACCCAAGCCAGGGCCCTCGTCGAGTCCGCCTCGACGGCTGCCCTGAGGTCCTCCTCAGCGGCCTGGCGAAGCGTCCTCACCGCAGTCGAATCGGAAGCGATGGATCCCAGCCAGCTCAAGTCGTTCCGAAGAACACCTCTGAGCTCCAAGGCGGTGGCATCCTGACCCTTGGTCTCGAGGGCCCTCTCGGCATGGGCAATCCCCAGCCGGAGTGCAGCCTCGTCACGACCGCTCCTCGTCGCCGTCAGGCCAGCCACCGACCACCACACCCAACCCCTCTGGACCACCGGCTCAATCCAATCGGGATCGAACGACTCTGCCAAGGACAGAATCGAATCGGCCTGACTCAGGGTGCGCCGCGCCGACTCCGTATCACCCAAGCTCCAACGGAGCGTGTCGGCGGCGTCCATCAGTCGCGCTGCCCGTTGAAAGGCCTCCCAGGCCTCGCCGCTTTCGGTAGCCGCGCGGACCTCCCTCAACTGAAGCCCACGACCCAGCTGTTGCCCCAGCAGGCGCGTCGCCTCTGCCACGATGTCGTCGCGAAGAGCGAGCAGGTCGTCACCCCCACGGATGATCCGCTCACTAAAGGACTGAGTCCCCGTCACACCGTCCACGAGTTGGACCGTGGCGACGAGTTGGTCCCCCGAGCGCTCGACGCTCCCCTCGACGAGACTGCCGGCTTCGAGGACCCGGGCCAAGCTGTCTATGGGAATCGGGTTGTCGCGGTACGGCTTGACCCCGTTACGCGAAACGACCCGGAGCGGCTGGATCTGCCCGAGGGCGTGGATGAGCGACTCCGTGAGTCCATCCGCCAGATAGCCCAGGTCCTGGTCGGGGCTGAGGTCGTCGAAGTAGAGCACGGCGATCTGCGTGGGATCCAGAGAGGACCCCATATCCGCGGTCGTAATCCAGGAACGCAGCGACACCGCCAGCAAAGAGACGAGGGCCGCTGCAACACCTACCCGCACCGTCCGGCTCCGTAGAGCATGCACCCGCCCATCATCCGACACCGCACGACCCTTCACCGGAGTCCCCCCGACCACCGTCCCCGCCAGCGAGTCGAGGAACGCCTTTCCTCGCGGCCAACGATCGAGCGGATCCTTCTCCATGAGCCCGCGCAGCGCATCTTCAACTAGGAGCGATACGCGCACGCCCCGTTTCGAGAGAGGCTCCGGGGTTCTGCTCAGGTGACTGAGCAGGACCGCTCTAGAGGTTTCACCCGTAAAGGGCGGAGATCCGGCGAGCATCTCATAAAACACGCATCCGAGAGAGTAGAGATCGCTCTTGCCGTCTATATCACGCTCACCGGCCGCCTGCTCCGGGCTCATATACGCGACGGAGCCCACCGTGAGCCCGGTCGACGTCATCCGCTCTTCATTCGCGTCACTGAGTGCTCTGGCGACCCCGAAGTCCGCAATGAGGGCATGCCCCTCCGAGAGCAAAATGTTGGCAGGCTTGATGTCACGATGCACGACACCCTGGCCGTGCGCGTAGTCGAGTCCCTCTGCCACGTCACGCACGAGCTGCAGGGCCTCATCCACCGGCAATCGGCCGTCACGATCCAGCCGGTCACGGAGCGACTCCCCCTCCACATAAGGCATCACGTAGTAGAGGAATCCGTCGGCCTCTCCAGAATCGTGGAGGGGAAGGACGTGCGGGTGGTTCAGGCGGGCGGCGATCCGGATTTCACGCAGGAAGCGCTCGATCCCACCGTCGCAGCCAACTCAGGAAGCAGCACCTTGAGCGCGACCCGACGATCGTGCTTGGTGTCCAGGGCCAGATATACCACCGCCATGCCACCCTGACCCAGCTCCCGCTCGAGCGTGTATCGCCCGGCGAGTGCATCCTTAAGGCGGTCAAAGTCCAGTAGCATGTGTCTACCCGTGACGGATCGAGCCCCTCGCCGCCACATCGGAGCAGGTTGCCCTCGCTCGATGGTTCGGAAAGGAAAACACCCCAGCAACAGCTTTGCGATGACTGGGGTCCCGCGAGTTGGCCCGGATGGATTCGAACCATCACCGCCGGTGCCAAAGACCGGTGTCCTACCATTAGACGACGGGCCACGAAGCTGTGCCTACCGGTCCAACCCTGACGCATGGATCCGGTGCACAATCCTACCCGAGGGCACCACTCGGTTCAACCCGTAGCACCCCGGGCATCTACGTCACAACAGAGGGCTTCGGCTGGAGTGCCAGCGTTTGGGTGACCACGAATTGGATGTCCGGCCAGGACGACGACAGTGACTCGCTCGCCGACCTGGCAAGTACAGGGCCATCGAAGAGTGCGAAGAGCGCCGCACCGGTACCCGAAAGGCGGGCAGTGAGAGCGCCTTCATCCTCCATCGACCCCCGCAGCGCCCCTAGCTCTGGATGACGAGCAAAGACGGAGGACTCGAAGTCGTTCACGCAGACCTCGGCGAGTCGCTCCGATTGCTCGAACGCTGCAAGATCGTGTGCCGACGGCGCGGCTCGCACATCGGGCTCAAGCTCCTGGAACGCATCGGCGGTAGACACCTTCAAGCGGGGAAGAGCCAACAGGACCGTCACGTCCTCGTCGGTCGGGAGGGGCAAGAGCTGCTCTCCTCTTCCCCACGCCAACGCCCGTCCGACGCCAGAAGCGAAGAACGGCACATCCGATCCCAGATCCGCCGCGCAACGTAGCAATTCCGACTCGGAGACCGGGTTGTCGAAAAGCATATTCAACGCCCGTAACGCGGCACCTGCATCCGAAGATCCACCGCCGAGCCCCGCCCCAGCCGGAATGTTCTTGGTCAACCGCATGTGCAGACCGACGTTCGCCGACGTGGCTTCGCGGAACCTCAGTACCGCCCGATACGCCAGATTCTCCTCAACGGGTCCGACATCGGCTCCGACCACGTCGAGTGACACCCCCTTCTCGGCACGCTCTACTCGTATCTCGTCACAAAAATCGACGGCGGCGAAGAGTGTCTCAATCTGATGATACCCCGAAATCTCCCGTGCGAGCACTCGCAGAAAGAGGTTGATCTTGGCCGGAGCACTTATATGCACCGCGTCGACTTCAGCCACGATTGGTTTTCTCGGTGCCCTGGTCCGCCTGCCCAGCGGATGCCGACGACCCCGGCGAATCCATCCCAGGCTGCACGGCGGCCCTACTCCCGCGCATGTCGGCAACGGAGAAGCCCATGCGCCAGACGTAGTAGAATCCAATGATCGTGATCGGAAAGAAGCCTCCGAGGTGGTATCCGAAGGCGAAGGCCAGCGTCGCCGGAGCCGCAACGCCATAGACACCATTCAACGCCAGGTCCGCCCCGAGCTGGAAGGTGCCGAAGAAGCCGGGAGACGCCGGTATGGCTACCGCGAAGCCCACGACGGCGGTGGTGAAGAGCGCTGCATCCAACCCCAGGTCGATCCCAAACGCCTTCATGCCCAACCAGAACGACCAACCGTGCCAGATCCAGAAGCCGTAACTCCAGAGGATCGCTTGGGTGAGGAGCCTCGGATGCCGCAGCACCTTCAGCGCATGAAGGAACGACTCGAGGGCCCCGACCAGTCGCTCACCCGTGGGTCCGGGCAGGCGTCCGCAGATCCTTTCGGCAAGGCGGACGAGCGGCTCAGGAAAAATCAGGAGTGCGACCAGACCCGCCAGGAATACCGCAAGCATTACGAAGGTCGCCTTGAGAATCGTCCCGCCCGCCCCGGCCAGAAAATCCGCGGTACCTGGAAACGACGGCAGAGCCATGGGCACAAGGAACAGGGTCACGAGCACCAGCGAGTCCAGGAAGCGCTCGACCACCAGGCTGCCGAAGGCCCCCGAGACCGTGACCTTCTCGGCCCTGCTCAACGCGAACGGCCTAGCGATCTCTCCGAGTCTCGCGGGGAAGACGTTGTTGACGGCAAAGCCGATGCAGATAGCGGCGAACCGAGACCGAACCCGAGTGACGGGGGCCACCGGCTGGAGCAGCACGTTCCAACGGAGCGCCCGGATGAAATAGCCGAACATGCCTACGACCATGGAAGCCAGGAAGTACCAGGGATTCGCCCGCGAAATCTGCGCGACGATTTCCCCGGGGTCCTCGCCCCGGAGTACCCACCAAATGAAGAAGGCGCTGACGCCTACTCCGAGCACCACCTTCCAGTTCAGCCTCAAGCGCGGTCCACTCCACGCCTGGCGGCCTTGATCAGCTCACCCATCTCGCGCACCGCCCGCTCCATACCGACCAGAACCGCACGAGAAATGATGGAGTGACCGATGTTCAATTCCTCGATGAGTTCGATGGCCGCTACCGGCGTGACATTCTCGTACGTCAGCCCGTGTCCGGCGTGAACCGACAGGCCGAGACTCGACGCAAGTGTCGACGCGTCGGCCAGTCGGGCAAGTTGGACTTCACCTTCCGCAGTGGTCCAGGTGTTGGCGTACTCACCCGTGTGAAGCTCAACGGCGTCGACACCCAGATCGGCCGACGTCCGGACCACATCCTCGTCGGGATCGATGAACAGTGCCGTGCGTATGCCGGCTTCGCTCAGTCGCTCGAGGGCCGCCTCCGTCGAAGCACGAACCCCGTCGTCTCGCAACGCCAGCCCCCCCTCGGTCGTTACTTCCTCTCGCTTCTCCGGTACCAGAGTCGCCTGCATCGGCAGCAGCTCACAAGCGATGTCCAGGACATCCGTGGCCGTAGCGAGCTCGAGGTTGATCCCGGTGCGAGCAGTCTTCATCAGGAGCCGGACATCTCTCTCATTGACGTGACGACGATCTTCACGCAGGTGCACCGTGATCCCGTGGGCGCCCGCCAACTCCACCAATACTGCGGCGCGAACCGGATCGGGCTCGTCCGTGCGCCGGGCTTCACGGACGGTAGCGACATGGTCGATGTTGACGTAGAACCTCATCGCTCGACCTCGAACAGTTTCCAAACCGAATGCATGGCTTCCTCATTGATGTCGTCGGGTCCCAAGAGCTCGATCAGCTCCCGGCCGAGGACCTTATAGAGTTCCCCCGATCGCGGATCGACACTTCTCAAGTGCAGACTGAGCGTCTCGACCTCGCCTCGGGTTATCGGTCCCACCAGGGCTCGTTCCAAGCCCATTTCCTCGATGTTGTCGATAGTCCCGCGCGCCAGGGCGAGCAACGCGACCTTAGCGTCTTCACCGGACACCCCCGCCGACCCGAGCATTCGATAGGCCGACGCCAGTACGACAGCAAGATAGTTCGATCCCAGTATAGCTGCCGCATGCTGGCTGGGACGGTATCGGGCGGGCACCGAAAGTGCCCGACACCCCAGAACGCCCAGGAGTCGCTGGGCCACCTGTAGAGCAGGCGGCTCTCCCGCAATCGAGACGGACGATCCTGCAAGTCGCTCAGCCCCGGTGACAGAGTGGGCCACGGTCTGGAGGGGATAGAACGAGCCCACGTTGTAACCCACGGCGTGAAGAGGGCTCAGCGCGTCGGTACTGAGGGCACCGGACATGTGGAACGCGGCGCAACGCTCCGGCGCTTCCCCCTGTGCCGCGATCGCTCGCGCGATCTCTGGAATCACGTCGTCCGGAACGGCCAGAAAGACAGCCGTCGTCCCCGGAGAAGGCCGTTCCAGCCCGAACACGTAGCGGGCCACACCCTGGTTGAAGAGCGGATGTGATGGTGGCTCGGGGCGGCGTCCTTGGTACTCGAGGCTCTCCACACCATCGGCCTGCCAAAGAGCCAGTCCCAGCGCGAGCCCAAGCCTTCCGGGGCCCACGATTACCAGGCGGTCGGTCATGTCGTGGTACCGTGCTCCCGGACCAACTCGAGCCCTTCGATCTGAGCGAGTCGACCCCACAGCGCGGGGGTAACCCTGATCTCGAGCTCGATCGTGGTCCCGTTATGCGATTGCTCCAGCACCTCCCCCTCCCTGTGTAGCAAGGCCAGAGTCTGACCGTCCTGAGCGGCGACACGCACGGAGAGGTGCTGCAGCCCGCCACGTATGCGCGCCTTGAGGACCGATTTAAGGCCTTCGAGCGTCTGGGTGTCCAGAGCGGACACGAATACTGCGGGGGTGGGCTCGAGCGCTCGCGTCCGCTGACCGAGGGCATCTTCCTCGCGGTGTGTCAGGCGATCGATCTTGTTGAAGGCCAGCACCTGCGGACGATCGGCCAGATCGAGCGTATTCAGTACTTCCTCGACGACCTCCTTCTGCTCCTCCCAGTCCGGATGGGAAGCATCGATAACATGTAGAAGGAGGTTGGCCTCGCGGGCCTCTTCGAGCGTCGATCGGAAGGAAGCGACCAGGTGGTGAGGCAGCTTTCGAATGAACCCCACCGTATCGGTCACCAGAACCTCGAAGCCGTCCCCGAGAGGCACGGATCGGGTCGCGGAGTCCAGCGTGGCAAAGAGCCGGTCCTCGACAAAGAGGTCCGACCCCGACAGAGCGCGCAGAAGGGAAGATTTACCGGCATTGGTATAGCCCACGAGTGCCACTCGAAAGCTTCCGTCGCGGGACCGGCGCTGGATCTCTCGGGCACGCGCAACGCCCTCCAGCTTCTTGCGGAGATCGGCGATCCTGCGACCGATCAAGCGACGGTCCGATTCCAGCTGTGTTTCCCCCGGACCCCGGAGCCCCACACCACCACGGATTCTGGAGAGGTGGGTCCACATCCGCTTCAGTCGGGGAAGCAGGTACTGAAGCTGAGCCAGCTCGACCTGCATCTTGGACTCACTGGTGCGCGCCCGCCTGGCGAAAATATCGAGGATGAGCTCGGAACGATCCATGACCCGCACTCCAACACGATCCTCGAGGGCCTTACCCTGCGCGGGGGTCAACTCCTCATCGAATATCACGAGGTCGGCCGACTCCGCCGTCACACGCTCACGGAGCTCGTCGACCTTACCCTGACCGATGTAGAAGCGGGGATGAGGCTTGTCGATCCACTGGCGGACAACGTCGACGACTTGCCCGCCGGCCGTGTCGGTAAGCCGCGTGAGCTCTTCGAGGTGCTCCAGAACAACACGCTCGTCGAGCGTCTTGAGCGGAGCTCCAACCAGAACAGTCCGATCGACGGGCGTCTGGTTGTCTATCAACTGGGTGGGAATAACGACTCCTAGATCTCGGGCTTTGGCGGGCGGGCGTCTTCCTTATGGGCCTTCCAGCGGTCAAGCCGATCCTTGATACTCTCCTCGAAGCCCGCCGATCCCGGATGGTAGAACGTCTGTCCAACCACCTCGTCGGGAAGGTAGTCTTGTGAGGCTATTCCCTCCGGCTCATCGGGGTCGTACCGATACCCCTCGCCGTACCCCAGGTCCTTCATCAACTCGGTCGGAGCGTTACGAATATGCAGTGGCACCGGCGCCGACGGTGTTTCCTGAGCGCTCCGCCGAGCCGCCTTCCAGGCGACGTAGATCCGATTGGACTTGGGGGCAGATGCCAGGTAGACGGTGGCCTCCGCAAGAGCCAGCTCTCCCTCGGGGGGGCCCAAGAAATGGAAGGCGTCCCTGGCGGCAATGGCAACGCCCAGAGCTCCCGGGTCGGCCAGTCCGATGTCTTCGCTCGCCATGCGGACCAACCGGCGCGCGAGGTAGAGAGGATCCTCCCCTCCTTCGATCATACGCGCGAGCCAGTAGAGTGCACCGTCGGGATCGCTGCCACGGACCGCCTTGTGCAGCGCCGAGATCAGGTTGAAGTGCTCCTCTCCGGACTTGTCGTACACGGCGAACCGATGTTGCACGGCCTCCTCGGCCATAGACAGGTCGACGGCGCCTCGGGCACCGGCCAGTTTGGCGGCCGTTTCCAGAATACCCAACCCCCTCCGAGCGTCCCCATCGGCCGCGGGAGCCATGGCCTCCAGGGCGTCCGACTCCACTCGGAGATCCAGTGGGCCCAGACCGCGTTCTACGTCCTCCAGAGCCGTGCGGAGGATGTCGGCAATGTCTTCGGGAGAAAGCGGCTTCAGCGCGAACACCGGAGCTCGGGAAAGGAGCGGGCGTACGATTTCGAAGCTCGGGTTTTCGGTCGTGGCGCCGATCAGCACGACCGTGCCACTCTCCACATGAGGCAGGAACGCGTCCTGCTGGGCTTTGTTGAAGCGGTGAATTTCGTCACAGAACAGGATCGTGCTCCTGTTGGTGGCCCTCCGCCGCTCCTTCGCTTCTTTGATGACCTCCCGTACCCTGGCCACCCCCTCGGTCACGGCCGAGAAAGCTACGAACGCAGCGTCTGTTCTGTCGGCCACCAACCGTGCCAACGTCGTCTTTCCGCTGCCGGGTGGCCCCCACAGGATCATGCTCCCCGGGGCACCCTGTTCGATCTGGGAACGCAGAGCCTTGCCTGGCCCGAGCACATGTTCCTGGCCCTTGAACTCCTCCAGGGTCCGCGGACGCATCCGTGCGGCCAGTGGAGAGTCGGGGTCGACCACGGGCAAGGAGCCTCCTGCCCCGGCACGCTTAGCGGACTCGCTCTGCGGAAACAGGCTGAGATCACTCATATATCACTCGATCCTCAGAAGACGTCTCGGACGCCTCTGACGCGAGTCCATCCTCCCTGATCAACGCTTCGAGCAGGATGCGGGTGTTCGCCTCGGGATACTCCAATACGTGCTCCAGCAACCGCTCGAAGATCTCACCGAAACTGGGGCCCGGAGTGAGCCCCATGGCCTGGAGATGTCCGCCGTTCAGGGCCAGGTCCGAAATCGAGAGAGGCGGCTTGGTCCGCAAGACGGCTCGAATCGATGCGATGCGCTTGACGACCGGGTCCGCTGGCGCGGACTCGGAGTCGCCGACCGAATCGAGTCGGGCATGCGCCTCGGCCAACCAGATCCTGGCAAGGTCCGGGAAGAGCGCCGGGTCCGTCCGGTTGAGCCAGCGGCGAATGTCGGCAGGCACCTCGGAGGGAGTCCCAAGCGTCCTGTTGGCCACCAGGCTGGAGACCCGCTTCGTATCCGTTTTAGAGCACCTGAGGCGATCCATTACACCCTCAACCGTGGAGCGCGCCATTCGGGCGTCCATCTCTCCCTCACCGGCCAGAGGCGAAAGGAGGATCGCGAGTCGCACGAGAGGTCTTCTCCGTGGCACGGCATCGCACGCCTTCAATACTCCCTCGAGCGGGAACGAACCGGAGTCGGCCGTGGCTTCGGCCAACTCGGGATACAATTCCTCCAGAGCTCCGGATCGGGCGTAGAGGTGCAACGCGATCGACGGCTGCTCGGCCTGCGAGAGGACCTTCATGAGCTCCTCCTGAACCCGCTCGGCCGACAGCGCGTGAAGCTCGGGCACCGCATCACAAAGGGCCCGCCAGGTATCCTCTTCGATGGCGAACCCGAACTGACCCGAAAAGCGCAGGGCCCTCAACACACGCAGCAGGTCCTCGGCAAAGCGTTCGGCCGGAACACCCACCGTGCGGACGATCTTCGCTTCCAGGTCGGCTGCCCCCTCGGCAGGGTCCAGTAGCTCGCCGCGCAGCGGGTGCCAAGCGATGGCGTTGAAGGTGAAGTCCCGCCGAGCAAGATCCTCCTCAATGTCGTCGGCGAACTCCACCACGGCGCGGCGTCCGAACGTCTCGACGTCACGGCGGAAGGTCGTGACCTCATAGAGCGTCCCGCCGCCTGCCAGAACTCCCACCGTGCCGTGATCGACACCGATCGGCACCGTCCGTGAGAAGGTGGCCATGATCTCCCCCGGCGTCGCCCTCGTGGCCAAATCCCAGTCCCCCGCCACCTGTCCGAGCAGAAGGTTTCGGATGGCGCCCCCCACCACCCACGTCTCGAACCCGGCGTCTTCCAACGTGGTGGTTATCCACAGAACCGCTTCCGGAGCAGTGGGGGAGAAGTCCACTACCCGGCCAACACCGCTCCCCCATTGACGTTGAGAATCTCGCCGGTGATGTGGCGCGCCAAGGGTGAGCAGAGAAAGACGATAGGTCCGGCGATGTCTTCGGCGGTTGCGATCCGGCCCAGCGGGATCGTGCCTTCGATGCGGGCTCGGTCGTCCGCGTCCATAACCGGGTGGACCATCTCGGTGTCGATCCAACCCGGAGCTACAGCGTTGACCGTCACACCCCTCGGGGCCAATTCGACGCAGAGACCTTTGACCAGTGAGATCATACCTCCCTTAGCGGCCGCATAGTCTCCGTGATAGGCCTCGCCCCGCTGGCCCGCCGTGGAGCTTACCAGAACCATGGCTCCACCGGGCCGCAGCCGGCGGGCCGCCTCCCGCGAGGTATAGAAAATCGAGTCCAGGTTGCAGGCCAGCGTCTTCCGCCACTGACTCTCGTCCATGTCGGCGAGGGCGACATCTTCGGCAATCCAGATCCCCGCATTGCCGACGAAGAAATCAAGCCCGTCGAACTCCCGATCTGCCCGCTCGAAGAGTCGGCCTGCGTCCTCTGAGCGAGAGAGATCTCCGACCTCGGCCCAGGCCTTCACGCCCAGGCCGGCGAGCTCCTCCACAACGTCCAGCGCGTCCTGTTCGCGAGTGCGATAGGCGATTCCGACGTGGACACCGGCCTTGGCAAGCAGTCGCGCCGTGGCGCGCCCGACCCCGCGGGAGCCGCCCGTAACGACCGCGGTCCTCCCCTTCAGATCGATGAGTGACATGTCGGTCCCCTCCGATTAGCCACTGTCCAAATTTCGACCCCGACTCTGATCATCCGGCTTCTCCGGAAAGGGTCTCGTCAACACGGTCGCAGACCGCATGCCCAATGGCGAGATGAAGCTCCTGCGCTCGGGCTGTGTTTTCCGTGGGCACGATTACGGCAACGTCCACGACATCCTTGAGCCGGCCGCCTCCCTTCGCGAGCAATGCTACCGTACGGAGTCCGGCACGTCGTGCCGCTCTCGCGGCTCGAATCAAGTTTTCGGACTCGCCGCTCGTAGAATGGACAAAGAGGAGATCGCCTGGTCGGCCCAACGCCTCCACCTGCCGGGCAAACACTTCTTCGAAGCCGAGATCATTCCCGCCGGCGGTGAGAATCGAACTGTCGGTCGTGAGCGCCACCGCCCTCAGGGGGCCTCTATTCCGACGAAACCGGATCACATACTCAGCAGCAAGGTGCTGCGCGTCGGCGGCGGAACCGCCGTTTCCACAGAAGAGCAGGGTGCCATCGGCCGCCAGGGTCTCCAAGACCATGGACGTCAGCGTGTCGACCTCTCCGGCCAGCTCGCGCGCACAAGTCGCCGACAGCTCCGCGAGCTCGAGAAGCTCGCCTGATTCCTGCTCTTGGTCCGACAAGTGGCTCACCCTTTGAAGATGCTCTTGAACCTACTCCACAGCGGTTGCTCGATCACGAGCGCCGGCACAGGCAATGGTGCCTCACCCTTAAATATTCGCCCCCGATTGGTCACGCTGAGGAGTTGTAGGTGCTCTCCCCCACCGTGCTCTCGAAGAAAGGTCGAAACGTCTCTAAGGTAGATGCCCAGATGGCGCCGGGCATGGAAGTCGCTCGAAAGGTAGTCCACCCAACCACGGCCCAAGAGCGAACACGCCACGTCACGTGCCTCAGGCCCATAGCGGCCCGCGAACGAGCCTTGATTCACCTGGAGGTAGGCGCCGGCTCTCCGCCAGGTACCTGCAAGCTCGAGATCGTGCTCCATTCCCTGGTATCGCTCCGGATGTGCCAGAATCGGTCGGTACCCGTCGGCGCAGATCTTCCGGATAACGTGCTCCGTGCGGGGAGGAATCTGGAGCCGGGGCCACTCCACCAACACGAACGTGGTGCGGGCCAATCGGAGCCGAGCATCGGAGAGATCGGGGTCCGGCACATCGAGCATGATCTCGAATCCGTGATCGAATTGTAGATCCGGAAAACGCTCGCTCACTGCACCGGATACCTCCTCCCACGCAGCGTCCACCTGTTCCAGGCGTTCCTTGAGCCTCACGGGGTCGTGGGTGAGACTCGCGTTCAGGTGTGGGGTGGTACAAATCCGCCCGATACCGGCGTCGACCATCCGCTCCACCGCCTCCAGGGCCTCCTCGAGGGTGCGTGCACCGTCATCCACGCCGGGCACGAGATGACTGTGGGAGTCAGTCGTGGTCCCTGACTCGCCGAAGGGCATGTCACGAGCCTCTGGGCGAAGTGAAGCGGACCGCATCGGGACGGAGTTGTGCGAGAAGGCTGGAGAGTCTTCTCTCCATGTCCTCCTCGCCGGCGGCCGCCTCGCACGCATATGTGAGCAGGGCGTCCGTGGCCAATAGGTGGAACGCCCCTTCTCGGTCACGGCCCGGCCGCGCGAGTGCCTCGTCGAGCTGGCCCAGCGCCAGCACGCCCAGTGTCTCGCTGATCGACCCGCCCTCGACAGGTCGCAGTGCGAGCCTCCGTCGTAGCTCTTCAGGTGGCGCGGGCTTCCGCTCGGCCAGCCATGCCGTCGGTTCCGCCATCAGGCTCCGGCTTCCCGTCCGAGCTTCTCCACCACGTCGCGTCCGATCCGAAGGGCTTCATCGATTCGCCCCGGCTCTTCGACCCCGGCCTGAGCCATGTGCGGCCGCCCGCCACCCCTTCCCCCCACGACCTCCGCTACCTCCCGGACAACGACATCGGCTCGAACGCCCTTGCCGATAAGGTCATCGGTGGCAAAGGCGAACAGCGTGTGCTTGTCCCCCGGCAGTTCGGCAGCCACTACAGCAACGCCACTCCCCGCTTCCGTAAGAAAGGTGTCCCCCCACTTTCTCACGTCGTCGGCGTTCCTGGCCCTGAGTCGCACGGCCTTGTACGCCGTTGGGGATCCATCTACCGCAACGTCCTCCTCTACCACCACGGTCTCTCCTGCTCCCCCGAAGCTTCTCAATTCGTCGAGAAGCGCTTCGAGCTCTCTCTTTTCGTCGATCAGCTGCTTGGCTCGGGCCGCGGCGTTGCCGACGGAGCTTCCCAGGATCTCCGCCACCTGGCCCAACCGCTCACCCTGCTCCTCGAGGTGGCCGAAAGCCCCGGGGCCCGTCACGGCCTCGATGCGCCTCACGCCGGCTGCGACCCCGCTTTCGCTCGTGATCTTGAACAGCCCGATCTCCCCGGTATGGCGGACGTGGGTTCCTCCGCACAACTCCATGCTGACGCCGGGGATCTCCACTACCCTGACGACGTCGGCGTACTTTTCCCCGAAGAGCGCCATCGCTCCGTCGGCCACCGCATCTTCGTACGGACGATCGCCGGTAGTCACCATGTGATCGGTCCACACGCCCTCGTTCACGAGCTGCTCGACCCGAGCGCGCTCCTCATCCGTCATGGGAGCGGTATGAGCGAAGTCGAAGCGGAGCCGATCGGGGGCTACCAGGGATCCTCGCTGGACCACGTGTGTGCCCAAGGTCGCCCTCAAAGCGGCGTGGAGAAGATGAGTGGCCGTATGGTTGCGCTGGGTATCGCGCCGAGACGAGGCGTCGACCAGGGCACGGACCCGAAGGGGCCACCCTGTATCCGCGGCAAGATCACCCTCGGACAGCACGCCCAGGGCCGCGACTCGGTCTCCAACACGCGCAACGCCTCGGACCTCGAGGGACCATCCGGGCCCCTCGACCCTTCCGGTGTCGGACACCTGTCCTCCGCCCTCGGCATAGAAGGGGTTGTCGGCCAACTGCAGCGCTACACCCTCCTCAGAGACCCTGTATGCCAGAACCTCGGTCTCCAATGCCAACTTCTGATAGCCCAGAAAGCACTGTTCCGCGTCGCTCGATAGAGTTTGCCAACCCTCCTTGAGATCACCCTCGGCGAGCCGGCTGTCGGATTTGGCCCGGTCTGCCCGGCTTCTCTGCCGCTGCCCTTCCAGGGCCGCTCCAAAAGCCTCGACGTCGACAGTGTAGCCCCTCTCCTCCGCCATGAGTTGGGTCAGGTCCAGGGGAAAGCCGAACGTGTCATAGAGCTTGAACGCGTCGGAGCCCGACACCACGGAGTCCGATCCCGTCCGCTCGGCAGCGCGAGGAGCCACTTGATCGAAACGGTCCATGCCACCCTCGATGGTCGCAAGGAAGCGTTCCTCTTCGGTCCGTGTCGTGCTCAGAATATGACCGCGCTGGACCTCGAGCTCCGGATACACGTCGGACATACTGTCGATCACGGCCTCCACGACGGCGACCAACGACGGCTCCCGACGACCCAGAAGCCAGGCGTGCCGCACGGCGCGTCGGAGGATACGGCGCAATACGTAGCCCCGACCGTCGCTCGACGGGAACACCCCGTCGGCAAGCAAGAACGCCACCGCCCGTGCATGATCCGCGAGCACCCGGTAGGACACGCCCTGGTCGCCCTCCGGCTCGTAAGGCCGCCCGATGACGTCGGCCACGGCGGCCAACAGAGGCGCGAACGCGTCGATGTGGTAGTTGGAGTCGACCTCCTGGAGCACGGATGCGATCCTCTCCAAGCCCGCTCCGGTATCGATAGACGGAGCCGGCAACGGTTTCAGCGTTCCGTCCTGGTCCCGATCGTACTGCATGAAGACCAGGTTCCAGAGCTCGATGAATACACCCTGTTCCGCCAGATCCTCGAATTCCTCCTGCGCCAGGTCCCCGCCAGGCCGCTCGGGCCGTAGGTCATAGTGCAGCTCGGAGCAGGGGCCACAGGGGCCCGTGTCGGCCATCTGCCAGAAGTTGTCCTTATCGCCGAGCCGGAAGATCCGGTTGGCGGGCACTGGGGTGACCTCCTGCCAGAGCTCGTACGCCTCGTCATCCGAGTGATGGACCGACACGTACAGCCGCTCCGGATCCAGCCCGAGGTCCTCCGTCAAGAACTCCCAGGCATAGGCGATGGCGTCTCTCTTGAAGTAGTCGCCGAACGAGAAATTGCCCAGCATCTCGAAGAAGGTGTGGTGACGTGTCGTCTTTCCGACTTCCTCCAGGTCGTTGTGCTTTCCGCCGGCTCTTACGCACTTCTGAGACGTGACCGCCCGCTTGAACGGTGAGTCGACGACGCCCAACAGCTCTCCCTTGAACTGGACCATGCCGGCGTTGGTGAACAACAGTGTAGGGTCGTCTGCTGGGACGAGCGGCGAACTCGGCCGGATTTCGTGCCCTCGAGAACGGAAGAACTCGAGGAACTTCAAGCGGATTGCGGCTGTGGTCATGATGAGTTGAGGCCTGCTGAACAGTACAGTGGATCGCATGAAGAGCGCCGAGACCATGGGCGCCAACTATAATGACTTAACGGGCCCCACCCAACAACGAGTGGCCCCCCTCGGCAGGTCCTCCCAGCTCGGAGGGTCAACGAAAAAAACCCGGCCGAGGGACCGGGCTTTCCGTGACTCGAGGGAGTACTCCTCGGCTTGTCAGCCCTCGCCGTTCGCGATGGCTTCCTTGGGAGCCTCGACTTCCGCGGCATCTTCGACTTGGACAGCTTCGTCCCCCATTCCCAATGCCACGCGGACCCGGGCGTCCACCTCCTCGAGCACATCCGGGTTTTCCAGGAGGAACTCCCTGGTGTTTTCCTTGCCCTGGCCGAGTCGCAGGTCTCCGTACGAGTACCACGACCCCGACTTTTCGATGATCCCCTCTTCGACGCCAATATCGACGAGAAGACTCTCGTGGCTGATGCCCACGTCGTAGAGGATGTCGAACTCGGCCTGCCTGAAAGGTGGTGCGCACTTGTTCTTCACGACTTTCACGCGGGTCCGATTGCCAACGATATCCGTTCCGTCCTTGATGGCACCGATCCTCCGGATGTCCATGCGAAGGGATGCGTAGAACTTGAGGGCCCGACCCCCGGACGTCGTTTCGGGACTCCCGAACATCACACCAATCTTCTCACGGATCTGGTTGGTAAAGATCACGGAAGTCTGCGATCGGGCGACCGCGCCCGTCAGTTTACGCAACGCCTGGCTCATCAGCCGAGCTTGCAAACCTACGTGTGTGTCCCCCATCTCACCTTCGATCTCAGCCCGCGGAACCAGAGCCGCCACCGAGTCAATCACCACCACGTCGACGGCGTTGCTGCGGATCAGGACCTCGGCAATCTCGAGCGCCTGCTCACCCGTATCGGGCTGGGACACGAGCAGGTTGTCCACGTCCACTCCGAGCTTCTTGGAGTACCCCACATCCAGAGCGTGCTCGGCATCTACGAATGCGGCGATCCCTCCGGCAGCCTGGGCATTGGCGATCACGTGCAGACAGAGAGTGGTCTTGCCGCTCGACTCGGGACCGTAGATCTCGGTGATGCGCCCTCTCGGGATGCCACCGATCCCGATGGCGGCATCCAGATTGATGGCGCCGGTGGGGATCGAGTCGATCTCGCTACGCATCCCGTCACCACCCATCAGCATGATCGAGCCCTTCCCATAGGAACGCTCTATCTGGGTGATGGCCGTCGAAAGGGCCTTCTTCTTCTTGTCGCTCACTATATTGGTGACTTCTACGGTATTGGTGACTTCTACGGTCGACATTCCATCCTCGCGGAAAAAACAGTGGGGTCGGCAGCTATCTTACAACACCCGAAGAGAAAGCGAAAGTCCCTTGACGTCCGGCGCCGACGCAGGTGCAAGGTAAAGCGCGCCGGCGGGCCTGGGAATGTCACTACACGACGTTCGCGTATGAGACCGCATGGTGTCAGCTTGGGAACCGCACCACAGGTCAACGGGTTGGTGCACCGAGACGGGTGGGTGCACCGAAACGATGGTCCAGAACGTATCCCGTCGAACGGCTTCATGGGTGGCGCATGACCGTACAGGAACATGATCTCATCGCCGTGGGGGGCGGAACCGCAGGCCTTGTGAGCGCAGCGGGTGCCGCCTACCTGGGCGCGCACCCTGCCCTCGTGGAAAAGGTTGCGCTGGGGGGTGACTGCCTGTGGACAGGTTGTGTGCCCTCAAAAGCTCTCCTCGCTTCGGCCCGCCTGGCTCATGCGATGCGTAATGCCGAATCTCTCGGGTTGCAGGGTTCGCCCCCGAGCCAGGTGTTCTGCAAGGTCATGGAGAGGATGCGTGCGGCCCGCGAAACCGTCGCCCGCCACGACGACCCGGAGCGCTTTCGGTCCATGGGGGTCGACGTCCGATTCGGGATCGCCCGGTTCGTGGGGCCCGACACGCTCGATGTGGAGGGCGTGGGGACGCTCAAGTCGAAGCGAATCATCGTGGCGACCGGAGCCCGACCGGCCATTCCGCCCATTCCGGGTCTCGAGGAGGCCGGCTACCAGACTCACGAGACGATCTTCGATCTGCAAATCCACCCCCAAAGAGTGGGGATCCTCGGTGGAGGGCCCGTCGGGCTGGAGTTCTCGCAGGTCTTCAACCGGTTGGGATCCGAGGTGGTCGTGCTCGAAATGCTCGACCGCATCCTTCCGAGTGAGGATCCCGACGTTGCCGACGCGCTACTCGTGATCCTGAAACGCGAGGGCATAAGTATAGAGCTCGGCGCGCGGGTGGTACGCATCGAGGTCGAAGCCGGGAAGAAGGTGATGGTCAGGGAAGACGGTCGCCGCTTCGCCGTGGACGAAATTCTGGTAGCCACCGGAAGACAGCCCAATACAGAGGGACTCGACCTGGAGCGTGCTGGAGTCGAGCAGGAGGGCAAGGCCATCCGGGTGGATTCCAGTCTTCGCACCTCGAACCGCCGAATCTGGGCAGCCGGTGACGTCACCGGAGGCCTACAGTTTACGCAAGTGGCCGAATATATGGCCAAGAAAGCACTCCGGAACGCGCTGCTCCCGCTCAACTCCCACGTCGATTACCGGCACGTCCCATGGGTGACCTACACGGATCCGGAAGTCGCACACGTTGGTCTGAGTGCGGAGGAGGCATCCGCTCGGGGTGCCGATACCTATACGTATCACTTCGACGACCTGGACAGAGCCATCACGGACGCCCGAACCGACGGATTCGTGAAAATCTCGGCGGACTCCAAGGGTCGCATCCTCGGAGCGACCATCCTCGGCCACGGGGCAGGAGAGCTGCTACAGCCCATCGTTCTGGCGATGACCCATGGACTGTCACTCTCCAAGGTCGCGGACACCGTCTTTCCGTATCCGACGATGGTGGAAGGAGTCAAGCGGGCCGCCAACGCCTTTCAGCGAACCCGTCTCGAGGGTACGGGCGGACGTGCCTTGAAGAAAGTGATTTCATGGTTGACGTGAACGACGGGGCCAGCGCTGGCAGACGGGCCTATGTGAAGCTTACCCTCTTCGCCCTTCTCATCGTGAGCGGGTTCCTGTTGGCCCGCTTCACTCCGCTCGGCGCTCTCCTCACACAGGAAGGTCTCAGCCATGCCATCGGAGAACTTCGGGGCTCGGTGTGGGCTCCCGTCCTGTTCATCTCCCTATACGCCGGGGCCACGGCCATGGCGATTCCCGGCACGATTCTGACCCTGGCGGGGGGTGTCCTGTTCGGTTTCTTCTGGGGGACGGTGTTCAATACGATCGCAGCGAATATCGGCGCCAACATGGCCTTCTTGGCGGCGAGGTTCTTGGGACGTGAGGGGATCGAAAAGCTCTCCGGACGAAAGCTGAAGAAGCTGGACGAGGCAACCAGGGAGCACGGATTCCGGGGCCTTTTCCTGCTGCGTCTGGTCCCGTTGGTGCCGTTCAACGCCCTGAATTTCGGATCCGGGCTCACTGCCCTTCGGTGGCGTACGTATGCACTGGCCACCGTAATCGGCATCTTCCCGGGCACGGTCGTGTATACGATGTTCGCCGACGCGCTACTCCAGGGCTCGCAGGAAGCCTCACGCGAGGCCCTGGTCCGGGTCCTGATTTCCGGCGCTCTGCTGGTCTTCCTCAGCTTCCTGCCGACGATTATGAAGAAACTCAACGTAAAGGTTCCGGGACTCTCGCCGCTGCTCGTGGCGCTGCTACTCATCCCGGGTGCTGTGTCAGGACAGGTGAGTGGAAGCCTGCCGGACCACTCCGCTTTCAGCGGTGTGCTCGAGCATACGGTCAAGGCACCTCTGGTCGACTACGCCGCACTCAAGGCCAACCGCAACGACCTCGACGCGTATCTGGAGGAGATGGCGAACACGGACATGGACGTGCTGGCAGCGGCCTCTCCCTCCGCCCGCTTGGCCTTCTGGATCAACGCGTACAACGCCTGCATGCTTCAGCAAGTCATCGATCACTATCCGATCCAGAAGAACAGGGGCCTTCTGAGCCGGGCCACGAACGCGATCATGGACCGACCCGCGAACTCGGTGTGGCAGATTCCCGACATATTCAAGCGCGAGCACTGTAACGTCGCCGGCAAGGTGCGCTCCCAGGACCAGATCGAGCACGAGATCATCCGGCCCATGGGTGACCCGAGGATCCACTTTGCGGTGAACTGTGCCGCCATGAGTTGTCCGCCACTTCAGACTTGGGCTTACACGGCCCAGGACCTGGACGAGCAGTTGGACGGGATCGTAAGGGATTTTACGGCCAACCCGGCTCATTTCGAGCTCGCAGCGGGAGAGCCTTCCACGCTCCGGCTGAACAAGGTCCTGGATTGGTACGGTGACGATTTCGGAGGAACGGACGGCCTCCTCGAATTCTTCGCGTCCTACCTCCCCGGGCAGGATGGGGACGCCCGGATCGGTCCTGATACCAAGATCGAGTTCTTCGACTACGACTGGACTCTGAACGACGTTCCTCGCTGACGAGGCATCCGTGACGAGCACTGGACGCGCGTCGCCGAAGTGCCTCGGGGTGGTGATCCCTACGCTCAACGAGGCCGAGTACCTCCCTTCCCTGCTGGCCGACCTTGCTCAGTTGACCACCGAGCACGAAGTCGTCGTATGCGACGGCGGATCGACGGACGCAACGCGGGAGCTGGCGCGCGCCGGCGGTGCCACAGTCGTTGTAGCGAGGAGAGGACGGGCGCATCAGATGAACGCCGGAGCCCGCGTCCTCGACACCCCTTGGTTGCTGATGATGCACGCCGACTCGCGACTCCCCTCTGCGGCGAGAGAGTGCCTCGTCCGCCGCCTGGCGGACGCATCCGAGACAAGGCCCGGGTACTTCCGTTTTCGCCTCGACGGGGAGGACTGGTTCTGGCGATTCATCGAGCTGGGGCAGTATCTGAGAGAGCGTATCACGGGCCTGGCCTATGGCGACCAGGGGCTGCTGGTACGCAGAGTCGACCTGGAGGCCGTCCAAGGTTATCCGGTGATCCCGCTCCTGGAGGACGTGGCCCTCGTGCGTACGCTGTGCGCCAGGGGACCCGTAGAGCGTCTGCCCGCCCCACTCCCGACCAGTCCCCGTCGCTTCCAGGAAGAAGGCCGCTGGCGTGCCTGGTTCAGGAACACGGGAGTGCTGGCGATGACCCTCCTGGGAGTGGCCCCCGGCAAGCTGGCGGGCTTCCATCCTACGCGAGGAACGACAGCTCCCGCCGGCCGGCTCGCCCTCGCCTTCACCAAGGCCCCGAGACCCGGCGAAGTCAAGACGCGCCTCGCGGTGGGAATCGGCGAGGAGGCCGCCGCCGACCTGTACGCCACGATGGCGTCGGACGCCATGGACCGCCTCCGGTCGCCGGCGTACGACCTGTTCGTTTGCTACGACCCGCCCTCTGCGGCGAGTGAGGTTCAGGCCTGGCTAGGAGACGGCATCACCCTCACACCACAGGCATCAGGGAACCTTGGGCATCGCCTGTGGTCTGCCGTGCGTGATGGTCTGGAGATAGCGACTCAGGTGTGCGTGGTGGGCACGGACGTTCCCGACCTCGACGACGCGCTCGTGAAGGAAGCGTTCGACGAGCTGTCGGAGGCCGACGTGGTCATCGGCCCCGCCGCCGACGGAGGGTACTACCTCCTGGCACTCCAGCGTCCCATTCCGGAACTGTTCGAGGACATCCCCTGGAGCACGCCCGAGGTGCTGGACCGCACCTTGGACGTAGCTCGCAAGTTGGGCCTGACCGTACACACGCTCAGGACCTTGAGCGACGTGGACACGGTCGCCGACCTGTAGCGCCCGGTGTCTTACGGAACCCCGCCACACCTGGGGTTCCTCCCTAAGAGCCGACCCCATACGCTTTCCACACCCCGGGGCGTACGGGCACGTAGAGAACCTCCCATGGCTCCCGTACGTTTCGCATCACAAAAAGGGAAACGCCCATGTGCTCGGACACCTTCCGGATGGCGTCACAGCTGAGCCGCACCGGTGCCGGCGACGGGTCGAATTCACGTCCATCGAACGGAATCGACTCGCCTGATTCAAACCAGGGGCGACCCTCCGCATATGTACCGGCGAAGTCGATGGCGGGCCTCAACTCCTCTAGAGGAACCCGCCTGGGACCCACCAGGGTCGCGCCCCCCTTCGTGGTGAACACCTCGACCGACGCACCCGTCGCCAGGCACAACGTGGTGGGCACACCTGTGGGGGGCGTTGGCCTCACCACGACCGTATCGGGTGGCGGGGCGGGTAGTACGACGACCTCTCCCACCGGCCGATCGCGCAGCGTGGCCTTACAGAGATGGGCACCGCAGAATGCCATCGACACCTTCAGGCCGAACTTCGAGCTCCGGTAAACCGAAGCGTCCGTGGAATAATTCACGCCCAGTACGTGCGCTCCGACGACGACGCCATCCAGGTCCAGCTCCCCTCCCAGATTCAGGTCGAATCCGTTGTACTCACCCAGGACGGTGAAGATCTTGCTTCGCCCCACCTGGAGATGCCACGCGGCGCCGGCAAACCAACCTTCGCTGTCGGAGAACTCGTGCCATTCGAGTTCGTCGCCTTCCTTGAAGAGCCCGTTTCCCCATCCTGCGCTCAGCGTAAAGTCGTGCTTCGGGAGAAACCCCGCCCCGAGACCGGGAAGATCCGCTCCGGCCACGGCGTAGAAGGAAAACTCGGTATCGATGCTCGACGTGCCGATCCGGTCCCGTACCCTTCGATCGGCCCTCCCCAAGCGAGTCGGGGCGTAGTCGACGCCGTCTCCGAAATCGGGGCTATTGAGGTATCGACCGCCCACCGCCAGGCCCAATCCGTGCACCTGGGGGTTGAGGAAGGTGAAACGTCCGAAGGCGCCCCAGAGAGTGCCACCGCCCTCCGTTCCCTCGAGCGAATGGACCGTCGCCCCCACCTCGAGCAGGTCGAAGAGGCCGAGGGCCAGCGCCAGATCGCCGTTCCAGCCACCCTCGAACGGCTCGGTCCCGGTGATCTCACCGTCCCCGTCCGTGGCAAAATCGACGTCGTTGCTGGTCCAGAATCCGGAATACGTGCCGGTGAGTGCCATGTGCGGAAGGACGGATGCGACCGGAATGTCCAGCAAGCCCGAGCCGTGCCGTAACGTACCGGAGACCTTGGTAGACTGCGCTGACGCCGCCAGGGGCAGTGTGAGCAAAATTGCGATCGTACGAATCATCGTTACACGAGTCCTCTCGAGCGTGGTCTTCATGACGGCGGCCTCCCTTCGATCGTCCAGCCTCCCGCGTCGGTTGGGGGCATCCGAACGATCCCCCACCCTAATCACCTTGCCAGATGCGTGCCACAACACCCACGGACCTCGGTAACGGTTGCACGGCCGAGTTCGCTGCGTACGTTCGATACCCCTTGATTTTGCCACCCTTCAGCGCGGCACGAGAACGATCGATGAGCGAACCGGTCCCCAGCGACGAGCTTACCCTCACGCGCGAAGACTTCGAGCGCGCTCGCGCCGTCATCGCACCTTATGTGTACCACACACCCATGCTCACGTCCCGTTCCCTGAGTGAGGCTACGGGATTCGATATCCGGCTCAAGGCGGAGCTATTCCAGAGGGGCGGGGCCTACAAGGTGCGGGGTCCCATGAACAAGATCTCCCACCTGTCCGACGAGGAGCGGGCCCGCGGGGTCATCTGCTCATCGGCGGGCAACCACTCACAAGGGGTCGCCATCGCTGCTCGACAGTACGGGGTTCAGGCCGTCGTGGTGATGGCCGAAAACGCTACGCCGTCCAAGATCGCTGCCACGGAGGGCTACGGCGCTGAGGTAATTCTACACGGACAGATCTGGGACGAGGCGAACGAGAAGGCCCTCGAGTTGGTCGCGGAGCGCGGACTCACCTACATCCATCCGTTCGACGATCCGGATCTCATCGCCGGCCAGGGCACCGTCGGTCTAGAGATCATGGACGACTTTCCCGAAGTCGAGGTCGTTGTCGTACCCATCGGAGGCGGCGGGCTGATCTCCGGGATCTCCATGGCGGTTAAGAGCATCAACCCCGCGGTTCGGGTCATCGGAGTCGAGTCCTCCGGCGCACCGGCCATGAAGCGCAGTGTCGAGGCCGGCCACCGCATCACGCTCGACGAAGTGGACTGCGTGATCGACGGGCTCCGCGTGAAACGAGTGGGGGAGCACACCCATTCGGTCGTCTCGCGTTTCGTGGACGAGATCGTGACGCTGCCCGACGAGCAGATCTTCGATGCGGTTCTGTGGGTGATGGCGCGAGCGAAACTGGTGCCCGAGGGTGCGGCGGCGGCGCCAGTGGGGGCCCTGTTGCAGGGGCTGATCGATGCGCCGCCGAACACCAAGGTCGTGGCGGTATTGAGTGGCGGGAATCTCGACGTCGAGCAGCTGCGCGGACTGAGCTGGAATTGAACACGGCGCAGCCGGCGGAGGGCCGTCCGCGGGAGCTCTTCGGAAGCCGGGCCGGGTTCGTGATGGCGGCTGTGGGCAGTGCGGTCGGGCCCGGCAACATGTGGCGATTCTCGTACCGGACCGCCGAGGGTGGCGGTGCGGCGTTCGTGCTGCTGTACCTCGGGATGACCCTCCTCATCGGCGTGCCGATGATGATGGCCGAGTGCGGGGTCGGACGTAGGGCACGACTCTCGTCGGTGGGTGCCTTGCGCACGATCGGAGGCCCGGCGTGGGTCCCGCTAGGGTACCTCTTCGTACTCACGTCGCTACTGATCGTGGCGTACGTGTCGGTCATCACGGGCTGGACGATTCGCTACGCTCTGGACGGAGTCGTCACGGGTTATTCGGCCACACCCGGGGCCCGGTATGCCGAAGTCTCGGTCGGATCGTCCGCGATCCTCTATCACATCCTCATCATGGGCGTGACCACAGGCATCGTCCTGCTGGGAGTCAAGAAGGGGATCGCGAGGGCCAGCGTGGTCCTGATGCCCATCCTATTCCTGATTCTGATCTCTCTCGCAGTGTGGGCGGCCACTCTCGAGGGAGCTGGGCCGGGGTACGCGTTCTACCTCACACCCTCGGTGAGTTCGCTGATGGATCCGCTCGTCATCCAGGGGGCGGCGAGCCAGGCCTTTTTCTCACTGAGCGTCGGCATGGGCATCATGTTGACCTACGGCTCCTACCTGTCGGGCAGTGAGAATCTGGGCCGGGAAGCACTGATCGTGTCCATGGCCGATTTCGCCGTCGCGTTCATCGCGGGGCTGGTGGTGTTCCCGGTGATCTTCGCACTGGGGTTAACGGGTGACATGACGGAGAGCACGATCGGTACCCTCTTCATTTCGCTACCCGGCGCGTTCAGAGAGATGGGCGCCATAGGGAGGGTGGTAGGGGTATCGTTCTTCGTGGCGTTGGCCTTGGCGTCCATCACGTCGACGGTCTCACTGCTCGAGGTGGTAACCGCGGTAGGGATCGACGAGTTCAAGCTGACCCGACGGACCGCCGCGCTCCTGGCGGGAACGCTAGCAGCGGGAATCGGCGTATTCGCCGCCATATCTGGTGATGTATTCGGGGTGCTCGACAAGATCGCCGGAGAGTTTTTCGTGATCGTCGGCGTGCTGGGAATGTCGCTGTTCTTTGGATGGCGAGTTACGGATCCGGCCCGTTCTGTCACGGACGGCGCCTCTCCGTTGATCGCTCGCTCGCTCCCGGCGTTGGTGTTCGTGATCCGGTACCTGATCCCGCCGGTTCTGGCCTTCATGGCCTGGGTGGCCTTCCGCGACATGGTGGCCACCCTAGTTGGCTGAGACTACTCGGCTCGAGAACGCCGGGAGAACCCTTGAAAACGCGGGGGGCCAACCGAGCCGGCCCGGAACGCTATTCCCTCCCCAACCGCTCCTCGATACGCCCCAAGCGGCGAGCCATGCTGATGAGCCAACCTAGAACCAGCAACCAGGCCACGGCGTAGGCGGTGAAGACATGCCAATAGGGCCGGCCGAGAGTCTGCTGCCCGATGGTGCGGGCTGCCTCCTGCGCGGAAAGCGTCGTCGGGCTCGTATGGATGACCAGAAGCGCTAGCCCGATCACCAGAAAGAGCCGGGCATATCGTGTGCGTTGCTTCATGAGACTTGCACTCCGTGGGCAGGTCCCGGGGTCGCCTCTCGCAGGGCCAACTCGCGCTCGAGAAACTCCACGGTGTAACGCGCCAGGAACAATGCGAAAAAAATGAAAGTGTAGGCCAGCAGTCCCACCATCAGCGTCCACAACATGGCAGCGTCCAGATTGGGCCCATCGGGCCGCATCACCACCGCCTCCGGGTGAAGTGAGCGCAGCCAGCTCACGCTGATGTGGATGAGCGGGATGTCCAGTATGCCGATGATTCCGATCACGGCCGCAAGGCGCTTGCCCTGCTCGGGGTTGACCGTGCTCTTCCGCACGAGAAAATACCCCAGGTAGATGAACCACAGCAGGAGCGCCAGCGTGAGCCTCGGCTCCCACGTCCACCACGCTCCCCAGGCGACCCTGGCCCACAAGGGACCGGTCAGGAGGCCGATGGTGCAGAAGACCATTCCGCCTTCGGCGGCGGCGACGGCGGCCATGTCCAGGCGCTCATCCCCCAACCACAGATAGACCGCGCTGCACAGAGCGACGATCCCGAACGCCGTAAAGGTGATCCACCAAGCGGGCACGTGAATGTAGAAAATCCGTTGGACGATGCCTTGAAAGGATTCGGTGGGTACCCAGAAGAACACCATCGCGTGCAAGATCACGATCGTTACAACGCCGAGCGTGCCGAGCCCGAGGACCCCCCACCCGATTCGTTTGAGGTTCATTCGGTAAGACCCCTTCTATTCTTCGATCACGAAACGAAACAACCCTGCCCCCGCGATCAAGAACACGAGAGCGAACGCAGCCAACATCCGTATGCTTCCGTTTACTTCGACCACGGGCCGCCCCGCGAACAGGCGACCCGTGGCCGTGGTTCCAAAGATGACCACCGGCACCACGAGAGGGAAAACCAGGACCGGAAGCAAGCTCTCTCCCATGGTGGTTCTGGTCGCCACGGCGCTGAGGAGGGTCGTGAGCGCCACGAAGCCCAGCACACCCAAGCCGACCACTGCAGTCAGGGCCACCGGGTTCCCGGAGAACCGTAGATTGAAAAAGGCTCCGAACGCCACGAACACCAATCCGACGATGATCGTGAGCAAGATGAAATTCGCGAGGACCTTACCCAAAAACAGCGCGTCCAACGGGATGGGGCTCTGAAGAAGTCCGGAGAGCGCCCCGTCTTCCTGCTCCAACTGGAAGGTGCGCCCCATACCCAACATCCCGCCGAACAGTATGGTCATCCAGATCAACCCTGCCGCGATGGCCTGAGGCCGCACCTGAGCGGTGTCGATGGAATAGTTGAAGAGAACACCCACGAGCACCGCGAAGGCGCCCATCGCCGCCAACCGCTCGTGGGTCCGCATCTCGATCATCAGATCCTTGCGTGCGATGGTCCAGATCAGGCGAAGATAGCGCATCAGTCGGCGGCCTCGACGGTCTCCCGGTAGAATCTCTCGAACCCCTCGGACTCCCAGTCTCGCCGGTCCAACAGCGACAGGAAACGTCCACGGCATTGAATGGCGATCCGATCCGCCATCTCCAAACCCTGTCCGAGGTTGTGCGTGACCAGAACGACGGTGCGACTCCCATCCTTCAGAGAGGCGAGCTGATCGCGAAGGATACCCGCCGCGTGGGCGTCGAGTCCCGTATACGGCTCGTCGAGCAGAACGACTTCCGGGTCGTGTAGAAGGGCCCGCGCCAAGGCTACTCTCTGCTTCAGGCCCCGGGAGAGGTCACGGACGGGAGTCGTCGCGCGGTCCGTCAGTCCGACCGCATCGAGTCTCTCGTGGATCCGGTCGTGAAGATTATCCAGACCAAAAAGGTGTCCGTAGAAACGCAAATTCTCTTCGACCGAGAGCTGTCCGTACAGCAAGCTCTGATGCGAGACCACACCCACGCGGCTACGCCACTGTCGCTCGGCGATGTCCGCCGGCTCACCCGCCACTCGCACGTCCCCCGCCGTGGGCCTGAGCGTGCCCGCAAGCATGCGGAGAAGGGTCGTCTTGCCGGCTCCGTTAGGGCCGAACACCGTCAGGAGCTGGCCGGGAGCGAGCCGGAAGCTGACACCATCGACGGCTCGAAGACCCCCGAACGTACGTACGAGTCCCTCGGCCTCCAGGCCGAAAAGCAAGACGCTAGCCGCCCGACGAAGTTTGAGGAACGGCGACCGTGAGGGGATGGCCACAACCGGCACAGAATCGGCTCCCTTGCACGTTCACATGCCCGCACTCGGAGCATGTCCGCCCTTCGGCCAGCCCGCGTCGTGCTCGCTCGATCTCCTCCTCCAGAAGATTCTCCGCTAACCCAGCCGGATCGGACGGCTGACTCTCAACGGCCTGAGCCTTCGCTTCCTCCATGGCCTCCAGGGCCTCGCGAGACATCTCGGCCTTGAGTTCACGGTAGTCGTCCTCGTCGAGCTTGCCGGACCGGTAGTCGTACTCGGCGTCACGGAGACCCTTCAGGGCCACGCGCTTTCGCGCATCGACTTCGGTGGGTTCCTGATCCGTGCGTTGAAAGGAAGCACTTTCACCGCGCAGGATCGGTATCAGGAGAAAGAGCACAACCCCGATGGTGAGCAGCGCCGCCCCAAGGACGAGCCCCATGCCGGTCACTACACCCCGACCGGTACGGCCGGTGCACGCTCCTCTGCGGAGCGCCGCGGTGCGGGCGTTACCGACGCTTTGGAAGGCCACATGGCGATGAGGCTACCCAGGGTCAGGATGAGGCCTCCATACCAAATCCAACCCACCAGGAGGTTGACCTGCACCTCGAACGTAGCCCTCTGGGACGAGGCGTCATTCTCGAACGCCCCACCCAGATCCTCCACCCGCTCCAAGATGATGTAGAGATCCTCGAAGAAAGTAGATCGAATCCCGACCTCGGTCACCGGAGACTCCCATGTGACGTAGAGGCGCTTTTCCGTCGTCAGCGATCCTACCGGCACTCCGTTTCGTTCAACGGTCATGAGGGCCACCGCCTGGCGCAGCATATTCTGCCCTCGAGGCGACGACAGTCCCTGATAGGTGAGCGTGTACTCGTGACCCAAAGGAGACGCGATGGTCACGGACTCACCGGGATCGAGCGTTTGGGTCACCTCTCGGTCGAACGCCGCACCCGCGAAGGCGGTGAAGATCATCACCATCCCCACGTGCACGATGTAGCCGCCCCAGCGACGCCGATTTCGCAGAACCAAATGGACGAAAGCTCGTGGGATGCCCTCCCCCTCGATGTGGGCTCTCGCTCGTGTGCCCTTCGCGAACTCCACACAGATGATGGTCATCACAAAGGCCGCCACGCCAAACGTGACGAGTGCCATAGTCTGGCGGGCACCCTGCAAGTAGAGCCCGGCAACCACAACGACCCCGACCACCACCGGCCAGACGAAGTTCTTGATAAGGTTGCGGCGCGACGCCTTTCGCCAAGCGATGACCGGGCCGATGCCGGTCAGGGCCAGCAGCGCGATTCCAATGGGCAGGTTGACCCGATTGAAGAAGGGCGGACCCACGGTGATCGCCTGTCCCGTGAGACCTTCGGTGATCAGGGGAAAGAGCGTGCCCCACATGATCGCGAAAGCGGCCCCGAGAAAGATCAGGTTGTTGAAGAGAAACGCCGATTCCCGGGAGAGGAACGATTGGATCTGGTTCTCACTCTTCAGAAGCGGATAACGCCACGCGATCAACAGCACACAAATCCCTGTTATCACCCCTAGGAACGTCAGGAAAATGAACGCGATCGTAGTGTTTTCGGCGAACGTGTGCACCGACTCGATGAGGCCCGACCGGGTCAGGAACGTCGCGAAGATGGTGAGCAGGAACGTGACGCTGACCAGACTCATGTTCCATACCTTCAGCATCCCTCTATTCTCTTGAATCTGGATGGAATGCAAGAAGGCGGTAGCGGTCAGCCACGGGAGTAGCGACGCGTTCTCGACTGGATCCCAGAACCAGAATCCTCCCCACCCCAGTTCTTCATATGCCCAACGCATCCCAAAAATGATGCCGTTGGCGAGGAAGAACCACGAGAGCAGGACCCACCCTCTGGTAATGACGATCCACCTGGCGTCGAGCTTGCCGCTCAGGAGCGCCGCGATAGCGAACGCGAACGGTACCGTGAACGCCGTAAAGCCCAGGTAGAGCGTGGGCGGGTGAATGGTCATCCAGTAGTTCTGAAGCTGAGGATTCAGCCCCCTACCATCCGCCGGAGTGAACGGCAGGCGCTCGAACGGATTCACATCGCCGAACAACAGGACGACGAGAAAGAAGCTCGAAATGCTGAGGAGTACCCCAGCCACATAGGGCATGAACTCACGATTCTTGTTACGGTTCGTGAAGACCGCGAGGGACGAGAACATCGAGAGCAGCAAGGCCCAAAAGACCAGAGATCCCCGCTGTCCAGCCCAAAGACCCGACACTTTGAAGAACGTGTCGAGATCACGGTTGGAGTAGTTGGCGACGTACCAATAATCGAAGCGGTCGGTCAGGAAGGCCGTGATGATCCCGGCGGAGACCAGGATCAGGAGGAAAAAGACCGCGTAGACGCTACGCTCTGAACTGAGAACCAGGTCTCCGCATTGTTTACGTCCGCCCACGAAGCCCAGGATGGCTCCCCAGAGGCCGACCGGAAGTGCGATCCAGAGAGCGAACTCTCCGAGGATTGTCACCCTGCGAGTTCCTCCGGCGTGGCCTCGTATCGGCTACCGCACTTGGTCAGAACCAGAGTCGCCTCGAATACTCCGTCCTCACGAAAGCGCCCCTCCACGATAGCATCGACGTTCTCATGATCGTTGAACGTGTCGGGCAGCATGTCATCGTACTCGACGAGGAAGCTACTCGTTTCGTCCTCCAGGTCGGCGACGTGAAAGCGATGTGGCTGCCCCTCTCGGGCCTGCTCCCAGGATCCCGGTACGATGCGGCCGCTCACCTTGACCCCGACCTGATGGAACGTGGGGTCGTCCTTGACCCGAGCAAGAAGCTCGTTGGGTGTGAGGTAGTACAACATCGTCTGGCTCACGCCCGTCCACATGAGATACGTGATCACGGTGGCCACGCCAGCTAGACCGATAAAAAATCTGTGGTTCTTTTTCACTTCAGGCCCCCTCATTGGGGTACGGCGGAGCAACGTACGGCTGCAGCGAATATAGGGCCGACAAGGGGGGCGGCAAAGATTCCACGACCCCCAAAACTCTACTATCAGAGCCCCTCCTACACCTATATGTCACGTAGTGTCCCCTGAATCACTCGCCCACGTCTTGACGGTTCGGACCGCACGGGACCAACCGTCGCGCAGCCGGCTCCGCTGGGCAGCGTCCATGGCGGGATCGAATCGCTCCCCCTCGCCTTGTGAAGCCAGAAAGTCGCCCGCGGTCGACCAGACGCCTGTCGCCAACCCCGCCAAGCCGGCCGCTCCAAGGGCGGTGGTCTCGACCAGGGCCGGCCTTCTCACCGGGACCCCCAGGACACCGGCCTGGAACTTCATCAGCCAATCATTGTTCGCCGCCCCCCCGTCCACCCGAAGCTCGGTCATCGCAACGGAGGAGTCGGCCTCCATGGCGCCGATCAGCTCACAGGTCCCATAAGCCATCGCCTCGAGCGCCGCGCGCACAAGATGCTCCTTCGACGTGCCGCGTGTCAGTCCAAAGACGGCTCCTCGGGCTTCCGGCACCCAGTGCGGCGCGCCTAAGCCTACGAAAGCCGGTACGAAGTACACCCCCTCGTTACCCGTGAGTCCCGAAGCCATCTGCTCCGACTCGGAGGCCTGCTCGAGAACCCCCAAACCATCACGAAGCCACTGCAGGGCGGCGCCCGCGATGAATACCGAACCCTCGAGCGCATAAGCGAGGCCGCCCCTGGCGTCGCAGGCCGCAGTGGTCAGCAGTCCATGGGAAGAAGGAACGATGTCCGTTCCCGTATGCATGAGTAGAAAGGCGCCGGTTCCGTATGTGTTCTTGGCCAGCCCCGCCGACCAGCATCCCTGTCCGAAGAGCGCGGCCTGCTGGTCACCGGCCACTCCCGCGATCGGCGCCTCGATTCCAAGGACCTCACCTTGGGCCACCCCGAAGTCACCACTGCTGGATCGCACCTCGGGGAGCACCGACTCCGGAACACCCAGGAGATCCAGGAGCCACGGGTCCCAAGACGACTCGGACAGATTGTAGAGCAACGTCCGGGAGGCGTTGGTGGGATCGGTGGCATGGACCTCCCCCTGGGTGAGACATGTGATCAGCCACGTGTCTATCGTGCCTGCCGCGAGTTCGCCCGTCTGGGCTCGAGCCAGTAATTCGGGTCGCTCACGAAGAAGCCACATGAGCTTGGTGCCCGAGAAATACGGGTCCAGCACCAGACCGGTGCGACTCCGCACGTCCGCCTCGTGGCCGGCCTGTTTCAGCTCGGTACAGAGGTCTACAGTTCGGCGATCCTGCCACACTATGGCTCGGCTCACCGGCTCGAGGGTGTCCCTGTCCCATAGCAACACGGTCTCCCGCTGATTCGTGATGCCGATCCCCTGGATGTCCGCCTCCGTCGCGGACTCGAGCGCCTCGCGGGCCACACCGCGCGTGACCTTCCAGATTTCACCGGCATCATGCTCCACCCATCCGGGCCGAGGGAAGTGCTGGGTGAACTCCGAGTAGGCCCGCCCCAGTATCCGACCCTCATGGGAGATGACCAGGCAGGTCGAGCCCGTCGTGCCCTGGTCGATGGCCAGGATAGAAGCCGTTTTGCTCATGTGTCGACCGACTGGAAACCACCGAAGCGATACTCCCAGCCGCACTCCTCCATGAGGCTCAGGAGAAGGGGAATCGGGAGACCCACGACCGTATAGTAGTCGCCCCGAATTTCACTCACCAGCGCGGCTCCAAGTCCCTGAATTCCGTACGCTCCCGCCTTGTCGAGGGGCTCCCCAGTCCGGACGTACCCGCGGGCGATCTCGGGCCGGAAATCGCGAAAGAGGACCTCGGTCGTGGCCACTCCGCTCCGGACCTGTCCGGAGGGAAGGACCAGTGCAAGGCCGCTCGCCACCATGTGGCACCGTCCCTGGAGACGGAGGAGCATGGCTACGGCGTCCTCGGGGCCGGTGGGCTTGCCCAGGATTTCTCCGTCCAACACGACCACGGTGTCGCCGCCTATAACGACCGCGTCGGGTCGCATACGAGCAGCGGCCAGTGCCTTGTTGCGCGACAGACGCTCCACGTGCGCCTCCGGCGTCTCTCCGACCAGCACGTCCTCCGGAATATGGGTGGGCTCCACCGTGAAGGTCAGGCCCAGCATGGCCAGGTACTCCTTTCGCCGCGGAGAGGCCGACGCCAGGACCAGGGGCGGAAGATCGCTCACTTCTCGAGCACCAGGGTGACAGGTCCGTCGTTCACGAGGGACACCTCCATCATCGCGCCGAACTCCCCCGTCGCCACACGCCCGGGAAGCCGGGCCTCGAGGAGCTGTACGAATCCCTCGTAGAGCGGAATGGCGACCTCCGGCGGCGCCGCATGGACAAAGCTGGGACGACGCCCCTTCTTCGTGTCGCCGTACAGCGTGAACTGGCTCACGACGAGCAAGGATCCTCCGACCTCCTCCAGGTCGCGGTTCATCTTGCCCTCCGCGTCGCCGAACACCCGGAGGCCCACGACCTTGTCGGCCATCCACTCGCATTGCTCTGCAGCGTCACCCTCTGTGAACCCGACGAGAAGCAGGTGCCCGATGCCGATCTCGCCGACAACCCTTCCGTCCACGACCACCCGGGCCTCACTCACCCGCTGCAGTACCACTCTCATCGAGGCGCCCTTCCCGGCGTGCAGATGTCGCCGTCGCACACCGAATCCGGAAAATTCACTCCACCGTGACGGACTTGGCCAGGTTTCGCGGCTGATCGACGTCACATCCGCGTTGGATGGCCGCGTGGTAGGCCAAGAGCTGAAGGGGGATCGTGGTGAGGATGGGTAGCAGCGCCGGGATGGTGTGTGGTACCTGGATGACGTGGTCCACTCGTTCCGCCAGCTCCGGAGCCGCATCACTCACCACCGCGATAATGCGGCCGTTGCGGGCGCTCACCTCTTCGATGTTGGACACCACCTTGCCGTACACCGCGTCCCTGGGAGCCAGGACTACCACGGGCATGTTCTCGTCGATCAGCGCGATAGGCCCGTGCTTCATTTCCGCCGCCGGATACCCCTCGGCATGGATGTAGCTCACTTCCTTGAGCTTGAGCGCCCCTTCGAGCGCCACCGGAAACTGATACCCACGCCCCAGATAGAGGAAGTTCTGGGAGTGGGCGTCTTGCCCCGCCAACTGCCTGATCACCGGCTCCAGCTTCAGGGTCTCTGCCACCTGCTCGGGGAGTTGCCGGAGGGCGGCGACGATCTCACGGCCCTGCACGTTCGAGAGATTGCGACGGCGACCCAGATACAACGTGAACAACAACAGCGCCACAATCTGGCTGGTGAAGGCCTTGGTAGAGGCGACCCCGACCTCGGGACCGGCGTGCAGGTAGATGCCGAAGTCGGTCTCACGCGCAATAGTGGAGCCGACCACGTTTACGATCCCCATGGTGGGAGCGCCTCTGCTCCTCGCCTCCCTGAGCGCGGCCAGGGTGTCGGCGGTCTCGCCCGACTGACTGATGGCCAGAACGAGAGTGCCGGGCTCGATCACCGGGCTCCGGTATCGGAATTCGGAAGCGTACTCCACCTCCACGGGAATTCCCGCAAGCTCCTCGAGCATGTACTCGCCTATGAGCGCAGCGTGCCAGCTCGTTCCGCAGGCGGTGATCACAATGCGCTTGACCTGCGAGAGTTCCTCGTCGGTGAGCGTGATGCCGCCGAGGCGGGCGTCTCCCTCCTCCTCGAGAAGGCGACCCCGCATGACGTCGCGTAGGCTGGTGGGCTGTTCGCAGATTTCCTTGAGCATGTAGTGGGGGTAACCGCCCTTTTCGGCGGCCTCCAGGTCCCACTCCACGTGATGGATGGAGCGCTTCACCTCACCGTGCTCCAGGTTGAGGAGCCGGTATCCGGCGGCGGTCAACACAGCGCCGTCGCCGTCGTTCAGGTAGATGACGTCCTTCGTGTGTTGGATCACCGCCGATGCGTCGGAGCCGGCGAGGTTCTCTCCGTTCTTGCCGACCCCGACCAAAAGCGGACTGCCGTTGCGGGCGACTACGATCTTGCCCGGATCCCTACTGCTGACCACGGCGATCCCATACGCGCCTTCGACCTGGAGGAGGGCGGCCACGACGGCATCCTCCAGAGTCTCGTTCTCGCGAAACGCCTCATCGATGAGGTGCACCACGGCCTCTGTGTCGGTCTCGGTCTCAAACACGTATCCGAGTTCAACGAGCTTGCCACGCAGCAGGGCGGCGTTTTCGAAGATCCCGTTGTGGACCATGGCAATGTCGCCTGCACGGCTCCGATGGGGATGTGCGTTCGGTTGATTGGGAGCGCCGTGAGTGGCCCAGCGCGTATGCGCGATGCCACAGGTACCCTCAGGCATCTCGGTCTCGAGGAGTAGCTCCAGCTCTCTCAGCTTTCCCGCCTGCTTCACCGTCCGAAGGCATCCGTCCTGGCCCAGGACGGCCATCCCGGCCGAATCGTATCCGCGATACTCGAGTCGACGCAGACCCTCCAACAGGATCGGCCCGGCCTCCTTGGAGCCCACGTACCCGACGATTCCGCACATATCTGGCTACCCTAGGAGGAACCTGAGACACCGCATCGGTGAGCGGAGCGCCGACCCGACCTCGGAATCCGGACACACTCACCACCAGCCCATCTGGAAGTTAGACTATCGAGATTTCCTCGAAGACCGTCAACGCCAGGCGGTGGCACTGCCTGCACCGGCTCGGGTACATTCCGGCCATCCACGGGTCCCTCCGCGCCAGCTCCACTGCGGCTCCGGACAGGACACCCGACGCAGCATCACAGATACCCATCGTGAGGAGTGAATGACGACGACATCCGGGGACGGAGCCCGATTCGGAACGCTCGCCATCCATGCCGGACAGGAGCCCGAGGCCGAGACCGGAGCCATCATGCCTCCGATCTTCCAGACCTCTACCTACGTGCAGCCCGACGTAGCCAAGCCCAAAAAGGGTTATGACTACGCCCGGGTCCAGAACCCGACCCGGGAGGCCTTGGAGCGTAACGTGGCCGCGCTGGAAGGTGGAAAACACGGCGTCGCATTCGCGAGCGGCCTGTCCGCCATCGAGTCCGTAGTCAAGCGACTCTCGGCAGGCGATCACATCGTGAGTGAGGAGAACACGTACGGCGGGGTCACGCGCATGTTCACACGCGTACTCGACAAGCTCGGTCTGGAGTTTTCCTTCGTAGACACGCGTGACCCCGACCGGATCCGTGAGGCCATGCGGCCGAACACCCGGCTCGTGCACGTCGAGACGCCGACCAACCCCCTCATGCGTATCTGCGACCTGGCCGCTGCGGCCGACATCGCTCACCAGGCAGGCGCCATTCTCATGGTGGACAACACGTTTGCGTCGCCCTTCAACCAGCGCCCCCTCGAGCTGGGTGCGGACGTCACGGTGCACTCGTCCACCAAGTATCTGAACGGTCACTCGGACATCATCGGCGGGATCCTCGCGGTGAACGACGACGAGCTCGCGGAAGATATCCGCTTTGTGAGAAAGTCCACCGGTGCCGTCCCGGGACCCATGGATGCCTGGCTCTGCCTTCGGGGCACAAAGACACTCCACGTGCGAATGGAGAGACACAACGCGAACGGCTTGGCGGTGGCACAGCACCTCGAGGAACACCCCGCTGTGAGGCGTGTCATCTATCCGGGACTCGACTCACACTCTCAGCACGATCTCGCTCGCAGCCAGATGTCGGGTTTCACGGGAATGGTGGCGCTCGACCTGGGCGACCCCGATCAGGCCCGGGCCCTGGCCACAGGCACTGACGTGTTCCAGCTTGCCGAGAGTCTCGGGGGTGTGGAGTCGCTGATCAGCATTCCGGCGCTGCAGACGCACGCCTCGGTGCCGAAGGATCTGCGAGAGGCCATGGGAGTCACGGAAGGACTGGTACGGCTCTCTGTGGGCATCGAGGATCTGCAGGATCTGCTCGAAGACCTGGATCAGGCTCTGGCCTGAAACTTCTCTCGGGGGAGCCGCGTACAGCCGATAAGAACGCGGCGGCCTTCGGCCCTAGCGGTAAGGACACAAGGAGATAGATGGCCATGGCTGGTGATAACGACCAAGAGAACGGCAACGGAGAGAACGGCGAAGACGAGCAGGACGCACGTGCACGTCGCATCCTGACCGACATCGCGCCGCGCTCCTGGGAGCACCCGGCGGATCGCGCAGCCCTGGCGGCCTTGCGTAAAATTCCGGTCTTCGACGACGTACTCCGCAAGCTCTTCGGGTTCTTCGGCGAGAAGCCGATTCGCCTGGCGTTCCTGGCGAACTCGGTGCGGGTTTCCGAGCGCCAGTTCCCCAGGGTCCAGAGTCTGTACAAGGACGTTCTCCAGACCCTGGACGCACCTGAGGACTATCCTCTGTTCGTCTCCCAGACGCCCATCGTGAACGCCGGCGCCTACGGCATGGATGAGCCGTTCATCATCCTGAACTCCGGAACCGTCAAGCTCCTGGACGACGAACAGTTGTCGTACGTCATGGGCCACGAAGTGGGCCATATCATGAGCGACCACGTCCTGTACCGGACCATGACGGTGCTCCTGATTCAACTCGCCGGGATGGGCTTTCCCATCGTCGGCCTGGCTGCACGGGCGATTCTGGTTGCGCTCCTCGAGTGGTCCCGGAAGAGCGAGTTGTCGAGCGACCGGGCCGGTCTGCTCTCGGTGCAGAACCCCCAGGGGGTGATGCACACCATGCTCAAGATGGCAGGCGGCGGAGACGACGACGAGATGAACCTCGACGAGTTCATCATGCAGGCGGAGGAGTACAGGGAGACGGGTGACGTGGCGGACCAGGTCTTCAAGGTGCTGAACCTGATGGGCCAAAGCCATCCCTTCTACGTGCTTCGTGTCGCGGAAATCCGTTCCTGGATCGAAGAGGGTGCATACGATCGAATCATCCGAGGCGAGTACCAGCACCGGGGTGATCCGGATCCGGCCTACAAGGATGATCTCAACGATGCGGCCTCGGCGTACGCGCAGGGCGCCAAAGATCTCTTCGGGCAGGTCACCGGCGCCGCAAAGCGCATGGCCGACGACATCATGGGAAGCGTCAAGCGGTAGCGATAAGAGACTAGGCTGGTCCCTTCCGGGACCTGCGGAAACGGGCAACCGGGCAACCGGTTGCCCGTTCTTTTTTTGGGGCTATTCTGGAGGCCTACTGAGGAAGTACAGTGGGTCGCGCGACCCGCGCCTTCGGCGCGGGTGCCCCGGGTCTTGCGAGGCTCAGACTAGGAACGACGACGAGTCGTAGCAGGGCTACGGCGAGGAGGAGAGACAACGTATGAGACCGCAACCCCCCTGTGCCCTCCGGGTTAGGGCGGCGAGGGCCCATCGCGGGTGTTGGCGCTCCTCCCCGATACTTAAGCATCGCGTCGTCGCGCCGCCTACGCGCTGGACCCTCGGCGCTCCTAACGCGACCCGCTGTACTTCCTCAGCAGGCCTCTAGGCCATGCGCATTCTCATCGTTGGTAACGGCGGCCGGGAGCACACCCTGGCCTGGAAGCTCGACCGGGACGCAAGAGACGCCACCATCTTCGTCACCCAGCCCAACGGGGGAATGGTAGGCTCCGTCGAAAGCCTTGAGATCGCTCCGGGAGACGTTGAAGCTCTGGCGGGCTGGGCTCATGCTCAGCAGATCGACATGGTGGTCATCGGACCGGAGGCACCGCTGGCCTCGGGTCTCGCGGATCGCCTGCACCGTAGCGGCGTGCCCGTGTTCGGCCCTACCAAAGCCGCGGCCCGCATCGAGTCGAGCAAGGTCTACGCCAAGGAACTCATGCAGCGTGCGGGCGTCTCTACGGCCGGCTTCGCGGCGTTCAGTGACCCGGCCGAGGCCGCCAGCTACCTGAAGGACGGCGGCGCTCCCGTGGTCGTCAAAGCTTCCGGCCTGGCTGCCGGAAAAGGGGCCGTGGTCTGCGAGACCGTCGATGAAGCCCTCGCGACGGTAGATCGAATGATGACGGACCGCGTGTTCGGCGAAGCGGGCCGCGAGGTGGTCATCGAGGAGTTCATGTATGGAGAGGAGCTTTCGGTCTTCGCGTTGGCGGACGGTCGGGACGCCATGCTCATGCTCCCGTCGCAGGATCACAAACGCGTCGGCGAGGGGGAAACGGGCCCCAACACAGGCGGCATGGGGGCATACGCCCCGGTAGCTCTGGCGACCCCCGAACTCTTGTCCGACGTGCTGGACCGTGTCATCCGGCCGACCCTGGCCGCCCTGGCAGAAGACGACTCCGAATTTCGGGGACTGCTCTACGCCGGCCTGATGCTCACGGATCAGGGGCCCAGGGTCGTGGAGTTCAACTGCCGTTTCGGGGACCCCGAGACACAGGTGGTGCTGCCCTTGCTCGAGTCGTCCCTCCTGGCTCCCATGCTGGAGATCGCACGCGGAGGACACCTGGGCGGTGCCACGCTGGAGTGGAGCAGCAGAGCGGCTTTGACGACCGTCGTGGCCTCCGAGGGATATCCCGGCCAATACGAAAACGGCCGGCGAATCGACATCCCGGACAGCCTGTCTTCGGACCCCGACGTGCTGCTCTTCCACGCGGGCACCAGAATGGGCCCGGACGGCCTCGAGACCTCGGGCGGACGCGTGATCGCGGTGACCGGCCTCGGCTCGACCCTGAGCCAAGCGGCGGCCAAGAGTCGCGCGGCGGCCGCCACCATCGACTTCGACGGCAAGCTTTTCCGGAGCGATATCGGGTGGAGAGAGTTCGCCCGATCCGAGCGGGAACGTCCCTAACCCTTCTTGCCCGCCGAGGACATCAACCCATGCCGGAACTCCCCGAGGTCGAGACCATCGTCCGTGGACTCCGGCCAGGGCTCACGGGCCGTTCGATCCATCGCATCCGAGTCTTACGACCCGATGTCCTGCGACAGTCTCCCCGGAGCTTCTCAGCCCGATTGAGAGGACGGACCGTCCAATCCGTGTCGCGGCGCGGAAAGAACATCGTCATCTCCCTTTTTGAGGAGCGGGTTCTGGTGGTGAACCTCGGCATGACGGGCCGCCTGCTCCTGGCCGGCCCCGAGGCGCGGGCGACACATCCGGCCGTTCGCTTCACTCTCGACCAGGGGCCGACCATGGTCTTCGACGACGTGCGCCGCTTCGGAGCGTTGGAGGCACTCACAATCGACGAATGGGATCTACGATCTCGAAAGCTCGGACCCGAGCCCCTTTCTACCGGTTACACGGCCAGGCGTCTCCACACCGACCTCGGCCGGTCCTCGTCGCCCATCCGATCCTGGTTGCTGGACCAGCGTCGCATAGCGGGTGTAGGAAACATCTACGCGAACGAGGCTCTGTACCTGGCCGGCATTCACCCACAACGCCCCGCCAAGTCGGTGAGCGAGGCAGAAGCTCGGGCGCTCCACCGAACCATACGGGAAGTCCTGCGCCAGGCGATTCGGAATCGCGGCACCACGTTGCGGGACTATCGGGACGCGCGGGGGGCCCCCGGTGAGAATGCCGTGACCCTGCAGGTATATGGCCGTGCCGGGGAGCCATGCCTCAACTGTTCTACGGGGATCCGTCGATTGGTCTTTGGAAATCGATCCGCCTTCTACTGCCCGACCTGTCAGCCGGTTACAAGCCGCGCATGACTCGCACCGCACGGCTCTGGAAGGGCGGGGTGCTCGCCACGATGCTGGCGGGGGGGATCGCGACGAGCGCAGGGCAGGCCCGCGCTCAGGTGTCGACGGGGGTCGACCTCCCGGTCGTGGAGCACGAGCTCGCCAACGGCATGAGGTGGCTGGTGCTGCCCCGCCACGGATCACCCACCGCCTCCCTGGTCGTGCAGTATGCCCTGGGCGGTGTGAACGAGGTCCCCGGCAACACCGGCATCGCCCATCTCCTCGAGCACCTGCTGTTCAAGGGAACCACCACTCTCGGCACCCTCGACATAGATGCGGAGCGGGGACTCTTCGCGAGGATGGATGCCATTGAGGACTCGGTTCGGACCATGGAGACCGAAGGAGCTCCGGCCACGGCGATTACGCCGTTGCTCGAGCGTATCCGTCTGTTGGAAGAGGATGCCGCGGCCTACGTGGTGTCGAACGAGATGGACCGCATTCTCTCCAAGAACGGCGCTCGCGGACTCAATGCCAGCACCGACGCAGAGTCCACCACCTACTACGTGGAGCTTCCCTCGAACCGTCTGGAATTGTGGTTCCTGCTCGAATCGGACCGTATTCGGGATCCCGTCTTCCGTGAGTTCTACACGGAGCGGGACGTGGTGGCCGAAGAGCGACGCCTCCGGGTCGAGACTCAGCCGGGCGGACTCCTTTACGAGACCCACATAGGCGAGTCATTCACGGTGCACCCCTACGGCCAGCCCGTCGTGGGGTCCATGTCGGACATCCGGCAGCTCGACCGCAAGAGGGTGCGGGAGTACTACGAGCGTTACTACGGGCCGTACAATGCCGTGGTGGCCATCGTCGGCGACGTGGATCCGCTCCAGATGATCGAGTGGGCCGTACGATACTTCAGCGACCTACGTGCAGGAGATCCGCCCCCTCCGGTCGTCTCCCGCGAGCCGGAACAGCGGCGGGAGCGTCGCGCCGAGGTCGTGTTCGACGCCGAACCGCAGGTGCGAATCGGTTGGCATGTGCCCGAGCAGGAGCATCCCGACACACCGGCGCTGTCGATGCTGTCCGCGTTGCTCACCGGAGGGCGGACGGCCCGGTTGCACCAGCGACTCGTCCTCGGCGAGCGACTCGCGACGCGGGTCGGTTCGGTCATGGGCCCGGGGGCTCGTTTCCCCCGTTTGTTCACGATCGACGCGAACACGCTGTTTCCTCATACCACCCATGAGATCGAGGCCGCCGTCTACGCCGAGCTGGATTCCCTGAGACGCACGCCGCCGTCCGAACCGGAGCTGCAACGCATCCGCAACCAGCTCGAAGCAAGTCAGGTCAGAGCCCTGACGTCCCACCTCGGCCTCGCGTTTCAGCTGTCCGGATCCGCATCGAAGTTCGGGGATTGGAGAACCGGATTCCGTGACAGGGAACGCCTGGCCGAGGTACAACCCGAAGACGTCAGCCGGGTCGTGGCGGCCTACTTCACTCGCGAGAACCGCACGGTAGCATCTCTTGTTCGGGCCGACACGGGGTCGGAACGGTGAACACGTCCGGATTCCGTGTGACGTCCGGGCTCGTGGCTTTCATCACGCTTGCCATAGAGCTTCCGGCCCAGGAGACGGTGCGGCGGCACATTGCTGATCTCGAGTTCGCCGAGTTGGAGTTCCTCCCGCCCGAGCCTCAGCGCTACACGCTCGAGCCCGGAGTCGACGTCTTTCTGCTCGAGGACCACACCCTGCCGCTCGTAACCGTATACGCCCGCTTCAAGGGCGGACCGCGCCATTTTCGACGCGACGAGCTGGGAGCGTCCACGGCCGTACCCATACTTCTCCGATCGAGCGGCACCACCGATCTGTCGCCGGACTCCGTGGACAAGTTCTTGGAGTTCTATGCGACCCAGACGACGTTCGGAGGAGGAGGAGGCACCTCGTTCAGTAACGTGAACATGCTCGTGCGGCATTTGGACGACGTGCTCCCCATCTGGGGTCACCTGCTGAAGAGGCCGGCCTTCGACGAGGAATCCATCGAGGTGTGGCGCGGCCAGGAACTTGAAGACGTACGACGCAAAGGGGACACGCCCGGTCGCCTTGCGGTCTCGAAGTTCAATCGACTGCTCTTCGGGGACCACCCCATCGGTTGGGAGTTGGGAGCCGAAGATCTGGAGGCCGAAGACCTCACAGCCGAGACTCTCAGATCCGTACACGGCGGGATCTATTGCACCGACAACCTCACGTTGGGTGTCACCGGCGACGTCACGTGGGAAGAGATGCGTCCGAGGCTGGAGACCCTGCTCGCCGACTGGCCACCCTGCGACCGTCCGTTGACCGAGCCCCCCCTGCCCGACCAGGTGGTCGAGCCCGGCGTGTACCTGGTGCCGAGGGAGCTCGAGCAGAGCACGGTCGTGATCGGAAGGCCCAGCCGTATCCGGCTCGGCGACGAGCTGGAGTACTTCTCGTCGAGAATCGGCAACACCATCCTCGGTGGGTCGGGTCTGACGAGCCGTCTCGTGACCCGAGTGCGGACGGAGGATGGCCTCGCCTATTCGGCCGCTTCGGTATGGACCGCACCCAGACGATCGGCAGGTATCGTAGGCGCCATCACGCAAACAAAGAGCGAATCGACGGTGGCCGCCATCCGCTCGATCCTCGGCGTCTTCCGGGGGATGTCGACGGATCCACCCGACGACGCGGAGGTCAGTGACGCGATCGACCGTATCGTGAACGGATTCGTGTTCAACTTCGAGAACCCCGGGCAGATCGTCTCACGGCAGATGCTCTACAACACTCAGGATCTTCCTCTGGATTGGCTCACACGGTACCTGGAGGGAATCCAGGGCGTGACGTCAGAATCCGTCGAGGCCCTGTTCCGCAGCCATCTCTCGTCGCGCGACATCGACGACATGGTCATCCTGGTGGTCGGCGATCCGGACGTGTTCGACCCCGGGCTGGAGGAGTGCGGGCCCATCAGGATCGTCGATCTCGAGGGGAGCGTCCTGGGTGGACGGGACGCCCCCGTCGAGGGCTTCAGCTGCTGACACCCACGTGGATCGCAGCGATTCCGCCCGTCACGAAACTCCACTCCACGTCCCGGAAGCCCGACTCACGCATCAAGACCGCAACCTCCTCCGGACCGGGAAATTCCTTCACGGACTCGGGGAGATACGTGTAGGCCCAGGGGTGGCCCGAGACGACACGTCCCACCACCGGCAGCACCCTGTGAAAATAGAAGTGGTACAGCCGACGCAGTAGCGGATTCGGCGGGTCCGTGAACTCCAGGATCACGAGGCAGGCGCCCGGACGCAGGACCCGGGCCAGATCAGTGAACCCCGCCCGCAGGTCCGACAGGTTCCGCACGCCGAACCCGACCATGGCGCCGTCGAACGACGCATCCGGAAACGGTAGCCGGAGCGAGTCCCCGCACACTGGCGTCACGGAGTCGCCGAGCTTGTCGCGGCCCTCGATGAGCATGGGTAACGCGAAGTCGGTCGCTACGACGGCGCCTGTGAAGGCCGGTTGGCGAGCCAGTTCGAGACTCAGGTCGAGAGTCCCCGCGCACGCGTCCAGGAAGCGACCCCCGGGCTCACGCTCCCAACCCAGCAGCTCCACGGCCCGCCGCCTCCAACGTCGATCGATGTTGAGGCTCAGCACGTGGTTCAACAGGTCGTACCGCGGCGCGATCTCCGAAAAGAGCGTGCGGACCTGGGTTTCTCGGTCCGTCCCGCGAGACGGTGTGGCTTTGGGGCTTGTGGCCATCTGCTCGGCGTTTTGGTTAGCTTTTCTGGACCCAGCTGAACAGAAGAGGTCGGTCGGTGTGAGTGGTCAGCCGCGTACCCGGGAAAGATCCGAAGTTTCCCGACCGTAACATGGCTGCGGACTCTCCAGGGGGCATTCGCCGTCCCACCGGACCCACTCTTTCGGAGCCCCATTACTTGGACCTACCGGACCAGACCGATAAAGATCTGGCGGCCCTCGCGGCCGACGGACGTGAGGAGGCCTTCGGCGAGCTGCTCAAGCGATACGAGCGGCCGGTCTTCGCGCTGATCTATCGGATGGTGCGTGACCGATCCTTGGCCGAAGATCTGGCCCAAGAAGCCTTCATCCGTTCGTTCAACGCCATCTCCTCGTACGACCCGCGCTATAAGTTCAGCAGCTGGATCTTCAAGATCGCCAACAACCACACCATCGATCACTTGCGGAAGCGCAAGCTGGACACCGTGTCCATCCACGGATCTCCTCATGCTCGTACCGCACGCGAAGAGGAGCAGACCAGCCTGGTCGTGCAGTCCACCGACGAGGATCCGCACGAATATGTGGAACATCGCGAGCTTGGTCACCAGATCGAGCAGGCCATCGGTGAGCTCAGGCCGGAATATCGAACGGCCATCCTCTTGCGACACGTAGAGGGGTACGCGTACGAGGAAATTTCCGAAATCATGGACCTACCCCTGGGCACCGTGAAGACGTACTTACACCGCGCCCGTGGTGAACTGAAGACCCTTCTTGCCCACCTCGCCTCTTAGGGGCTTTTTTATGAAACTTTCGAGAAGATGTCCCCGTAGGGTCGAGTGGGAAAACAACGGGAGTCGATCACGTGAATAAGAAGGACGTAAACATGCACCTGACCGCTGAGCGGATTCAGGGGTTCCTCGACGGCGCTCTCCTTGAGGAGGAGAGGGTTCACGTCGAGGAGCATGCTACGTTCTGTGCGAGCTGTCAGGCCGAGTTGGACACCTGGCAGCTTCTTTATTCCGAGTTGAGCGAGTTGCCCGAGTTGGTGCCCTCTGAAGGCTTCGCGAGCCGAGTAATGGCCGGGCTCGAGGTTACCGAAGCGGCGCCACATAGGGTGCCGGCATCAGAGACCTCCAAGGCGGGGGCTTTGGGATGGCTACGCCGCCGAGCGGCGAGGGTATCCCAACACGTCGGGCCCGAACGTCTACAAGACTACATTGAAGGCGTCCTTCCGCAGCCTTATATGGCCCGGATCGAGACGCATCTCGAGGCATGTGGGGCATGCCGCAACGATGCAATCGCCTGGAGAGAGCTGGTCCGACGGATCGAGACATTACCCGAGCTGGTACCTTCCGCCGGATTCGCACAACGAGTCATGGCGCAGGTCCGGATCGGGCAGCTCGTCCGTCAGCCGGTCGCCGCTTCGAGCCGTGCCCGGAGCCGTGTGCTGGCCTGGGCCGGAAGCTTGATCCCAAGTACGCAGAAGGCCTGGGCCATCATCTCGGGCGTGGCGGTAACACCCGCCACGGTCGTAGCCCTACTGGCCTACACGGTCTTCTCCAACCCGGTGGTCACGCCCGGATACCTGGCTTCCTTCCTCTGGTGGAAGGTCAGCGGTGCCGTCACCGCCGTCGCTGGTCTCGCGGCAGATGCGCTGTTCGAGAGTGCCCTCATGTTCTACGCCTATTCAGCCCTGGACGCCCTGGCAGGTGCGCCTGTGCTGGCCGCCATGGTCGCCGTGTCTCTCGCAGCCGCGACTGGTGTGTCTGGATGGGTCCTATACCGAAATCTACTCCCCACCCCGAAGGTGGATGGTCAGTATGCCACAGCCTCGATTTAGCTTCAGCCGGCGTCTTCTGCCGGCCCTTCTCTTCGCGCTCCTTCCCGTCGCGCTGACCGGACAGGCACGGACCGGACAGGTACGAACCGGACCGGTACGTGAAGTCGTGTCGAACCAGCTTGCTATCTCGCAAACCGAGGCCGGCTTGGTCCTCGAGTTTGCCGATGACGGTTTGTTGGAGATCGCCCTACGCGACGGTGTGGTGGTGGTAGACCGTGGGATCGTAGGCAACTTCGACCGAGGCGATCCCCTGGATACAGCCTGGCGTGAGCTCCTCGGCGAGATCGTCAACCTCTCGGACGGAGCGCTCGGAGAAGCTCTGCGCGATTGGGCGCCCCCTTCGTCTCTGTCGGGCAGTGATCTGACGACCGCCCAGCTTCTGGATGAGTCGCTCGAGGAGGCACTGGGTGCGCGTGTACAGACCGGTCCGGATGCCGAGCGCGATATAGACATCTCGGCCGGCCTGGGACTCAGCCTGCAAGCCCTTCTCAGCCGTGTGGACAATCTGGGCGAGCTGGGGCAGGCCCTCGAGGCGATCGACATGCTGCACTCTTCCATCCACATCGGAGAGGATGTGGTGGTCGCTGAAGACGAGACCATCGAAGGAAACATCATCGTCGTGGACGGCGATCTGACCGTGAACGGCACCATCGAAGAAGACGTCGTTATCGTCGGGGGCTCCATCACGGTACGGGACGGCGGAGACGTGCACGGTGACATCCGGCTGGTGGATTCGCGCTACTTCGGAATCGACGAGTCTGCCCTTGAAGGGCGTGTCATCCGAGTCGACTCGGATGACTCCGACTTCGACCTGTCGGCCGACTTTGGGGACTTCGGGGATCTCGAAGATTTGGAAGATCTCAAGGACCGGATCCGGGACGAAATTCGTAGCGAGTTACGCCACGAACTCCGTGATGTGGGCCGAGGCTTTTCACCGTTTCTCGCCGTGGGGCGTGGCGTCGCGGAGGTGATGGGGGATCTCATCTCCTTCTTGATCCTCTCCCTGATCGCGCTTGGTGTGGTCTACTTTGCCAAGGACAACCTCGAGGTCGTGGCCGACACTGCCCGGTGGAATCCGATGCGGGCGGGCATGGTGGGGCTTGCGGGTGCATTCCTGGTCCTTCCGACCTGGCTGTTGGGTTGTGTTGCCCTCGTGGTCTCGGTGGTGGGTATCGTCGCGCTGCCCTTCTGGCTACTGCTCTTCCCGATCGCGGTGGCTCTGGGTGCCGGACTCGGCTTCCTGGCGGCAGCCAAGAACATCGGTGAGTGGGTCGCTGAAAGGGAGATCAGCGGCCTGGAGTGGATACAGCCCACCAACACGTTTTACGCGGTGGTCACCGGTGTGGGTACGGTTCTGGCCTTTTCGCTGGCCGCGAACGTGCTCGACATCGTGCCGTTCTTCGGCTTCTTCAGCGGCCTGATCGCTATGCTGGGATCCATGATCACCGTTGCGGCGCTATTGGTCGGTTTTGGGGCCGTTCTGCTCACGCGAGGCGGCCGCCAGGCCGAGTTCTACGGCGGCGGTGATCCCTTTGGAGACGAGCCGGCCTGGGAAGAGGACGGAATCTCTGAAGAGGTGATCGAGGCCGAAGAGGTCCGGGACGAGCCCAGGGACGGGGCCGACAGTGAGGACATGGCGGAGGCTACGGCCGACGCAGCCGATGAGACTACCGATGAGGCGGGGGATACCGGGGATGCGGACGATGCATAGAACGATCACGAGACTGGCGCTGGCCCTGCTGCTGATCGGCGTCGGGGTAGCGCGTGGAGAGGCTCAGGATTGGCGGACCGTGACCATGTCTCGGCAGATCGAATCCGACGAGAGCGTGGACGTGGAGGTGCGCTACGGAGCCGGCCGATTCACGATCCGTGCGGCCGAGCCCGGGACACTCTACCGGATGCAAGTGCGGTACGACGAGGACCTCTTCGAGCCGATCGCCGAGCACAGGGGCTCAACCCTGCGGATCGGTACAGAGACCCTCGGACGCCGCATCCGTCTCAGTCGTGACAACACGGCCGGAGAGATGGAGCTCGAGCTCGCTCAGGACGTCGCCATGGACCTGAGGATGGAGTTCGGAGCCGTAAAGGCGGACATCGACCTCGGCGGCCTGCGACTCACCAACCTGGAAATCGAGACCGGAGCCTCGCAGACCGATCTGGTCGTATCCGAGCCCAATTCGGAAATGATGGACGAGGCGAGCTTCGAGGTGGGCGTCGCCGAGTTCACCGCCCGTAAGCTGGGCAACTTGAACGCCAGCCGCATAGAGGTCGACGCCGGCCTCGGTGACATCGATCTCGACTTCTCCGGAGAGTGGCGGAGAGACGCGAGAATTTCCGTGGACATGGGGCTCGGCGCCCTGACGCTGCGCTTCCCCAGGGGACTCGGGGTCAGGCTCGTCAAGGACACGTTCCTGACGTCCCTGGACTCCGAGGGGCTCGTCAAGCGCGGTGATGCGTACTACTCGTTGGATTACGACGAGGCGGAGTACCAGGTCTCGGTAGAAGTGGACGCCGCCTTCGGGAGCATCCGTGTCGTCTGGGTGCGCTGACCGCATCCCGCGCACGCTGATTAGGAGATAGAGAGATGATCGGTACACTGCTGACCTTTTTCGCCGTCGGACTCGTCACACTCGTCGTGGCCGGCATCGCGTTGTCGATCCTGGGTTCCGTGCTGTCCTTGGGATTCGGCCTGGCCGCCTTCCTGCTGTTCAAGGTGGCGCCGATCCTACTGGTCGGGTGGGTGGTGCTGAAGGTCATCGACAAGCGCAGGGGTGGGAGTCTTTCCGCGGCGGACCAACGCTGGTTGGAAGGCGGCGAATAGCAGGGGGCGTCCCACCTAGTGCGCAACAAAAGGGGCCAGTGCGTCCACTCCGTCGAGGAGCGTCGGACTCCGGGCGGCAGCTACCGGCCGACCCGCTGCAACAGCTCCTCGAAGAAGTTCTCCACCACGATCACCTGGCCCGCCGTCTCCCGCGCACCTGCACTCGGAGCTATGCCAAGCCTACCCGACGGTCGTCAGCGCCTCCAGCACCACCTCAGAGATCCCCTTGAGCGCTTGCCCAGCAGCCGAGTCCGGAGCCGAAAGCACCGTGGGCGCGCCCGCGTCGCCGGCAGCCCGGACCGCCGGATCAAGCGGAACCCGTCCAAGGATCGGCAGATCCATGTCCTCGGCCAGCCGATCGCCGCCGCCGCTCCCGAAGACATCGATCTCCTCTCCGCAGTGGGGACATGAGAGCCCCACCATGTTCTCCACGATGCCCAGGATTCTCGTGTTCACACGCTCGAACATCTTGATGCCCCTTCGCACGTCACCGGTGGCGACCTCTTGTGGCGTGCTCACCATGACCACGCCGTCCAAGTCGATGGTCTGCACGAGCGAGAGCTGGGCGTCGCCGGTCCCGGGAGGCATGTCTACGACCATGACGTCCAGCGGGCCCCAGCTCACCTGCTCGAGAAACTGCTTCAAGATCCCCGCGATGAGCGGACCGCGCATGATCGCCGGCTGCTCCTTGTCCAGCAGGAACCCGAGGCTCATGAGCTTCACGCCGTGGGCTTCGAGAGGTTCGATCATCTCCTTACCCTTGTCACCCGTCACCGGCGGACGACGATCCACACCGAACATGAGGGGGATGTTGGGCCCATAGATATCGGCATCGAGGAGCCCCACCGACTGCCCGGACGCAGCGAGGGCCGCAGCCAGGTTGCTCGCTACCATCGATTTGCCGACACCGCCCTTGCCGGAGCTCACCGCCACCACGTGGGACACCTCGGTGAGAAGGCCCGGTTGGGGCGTCGGCGCGGGCACCGACCCCGGCTGGAGGCCTCCGCCCGGTTGGCGTCCGCCCGGTGTTCCTCCTCCCGGCGTGTGGCCCCCGGACTGCGGCAACTGAACGTTGATCTTCACGCTGGTGACACCGGGCAAGGCCTCGACCGCACCTCTCGCCTCTTTGACGAGATTTCCCGGATCGTCCGTCTGAAGGGCAAACGAGAAGCGCACGTCGCCCTCGTCTCCCACTACCATGGATTGCACGTGCCCACTCTCTATGATGTCGCGGCCCGTGACCGGATTCCGTACGGCCGCCAAGGCCTGGAGAACGGTCTTCCGCACGTTGTCTTCGCCCATTTCTACTCCCAAGCGGTACGCTGGGTGACGCCAGCCCATCGCTTCGAGCGACGGCGTGACCCAAAAAAAGGGGCGCCCCCGGAGTGTCCGGGACGCCTAAACGGATCGGGCACTGACAGGAGCCCGCCGTTTCTTGATCTAGATTGCCTGCACCTCGGTCACGTCCGGAATGCTTCCCTTGAGCCGACGCTCGATCCCCTCTTTGAGCGTCATCATGGAGATGGGGCAGGCCTCGCAAGCTCCGAGAAGGCGCAGTTCCACTACACCATCTGTCGGGTCGAAGCCCAGGAATTCCAAATCTCCACCATCCGCCTGGAGTGCTGGGCGGATTGCCTCCAAGACTTCTTCGATTCTCGCTTCTACGGTCTTCAGCATCCGATCGCGTCCCGCGCCACACTTCTGGAACCGAGAAAAGCTACGAATATTTCATTGCATCAGTCAACATGACCGTTGTTATATTTCAACAAGGTTGCGTCAAACGGACCGAGAACGGAAATTCTAGAAACATATGTTTTCATCGTCTGCAGGTGTCGAAGGCTGACCGCAGGGATAAAAGCAACGAGGCTGCATGCAAGAAGAGACGACGTCCCTTGGCCCCATCGAGTCCGAGCTGTCGGGTGCTTCACCCCACATCTCCGACTACTGGCATGTTATGACGCGTCGCCTGTGGCTCGTGCTCCTCATCTTTGGAGTCACGACCGCTTCTGCTATTTGGGCCGTATCCAAGCAGAGGACGATCTACGAGACGGGTGCCACCCTCCAGATCAATGATCCGCTCGAAGTAACGCGGCAACTGACGGTCCCGACGAGAGTGTCGGGTATGAACATCTTCGTAGATCCCATCGAATCCGAGATTCAGGTCCTTGCCTCGGTCCAGGTGGCCCGCAGCGTCGTGAACCGACTGGGTATGAGGCTGGTTCCCGAGAATCCCAATCTGGTTCGCTCCGATCTCTTCGTCGACACCTGGATCGCTCCGGAGGCGGATGACGGCGTGTTGGATCTCGTCTACGACGAGCAAGGCACCGCAGCGCAGATCTTCGACGGGATCGGCAACCTCGTCCTCGAAGGGCCCGTGGGCATGGACCTCGACGGCGGCTGGCTGAGGTTGAAGCTGCAGCTGCCTCCCGAAGAGTCTCGCCGATACCGCTTGGTGATCCATCCTGTGACGGCTGTCCAGGGCGAAGTCCAGGGACGACTGGTGGCAGCGGCCCTTCAATCGACCAACATCATCCGGGTGAGCTATCGCAATGCGGATCCCATCTTGGCTCCGCAGATCCTGAACGGAGCCACGGTAGCGCTGCAGGGCTTCGGTGAGGATCGCGTCCGAGTGCAGGCAGAGCGCGACCTCCGGTTCATCGAGCAACGCCTCGACAGCGCCCTCTCGCAGCTCCAGGGGTCGTCCCGTGCGATCCGAAGCTTCAAAGAGAGCGCCCGCTTCACCAGCCTCTCGGTTCAGGAGCAACAGCTCCTCAATCGTTACGAGCGGACCGACGACCGGATGCAGGACTTGATCGCCCAGCAGGACGCTCTCCGTGAGGCTGTTCGGCCTAACGTTCTCCCGAACCTCGATCTTCTCCCCAGCGGGCCGTTCCCACCCAACCCGTCCGAGCTCCTCAACTCCAAGACCATGCAGCGTCTCCTGGAGGAGTTCGAAGGAAAGTACAGCCACCTGATCCTGGATACGCCACCCATCCTCGCCGTCACCGACTCGTCGATTCTGGGTGCCCACACGGACGGTGTGGTTCTCGTACTTCGTTCTGGAGAGACGGAGCAGCGAGCCGCCGAGCGGGCCGTGGATCAGTTACGGCGGGTCGGAGTGCGCGTGTTCGGTGCGGTACTGAACGAGGTGGCCTCCACCACCGTGGAGGAGAGCTACTACATGCAGTATTACTACTCGTACCACCCCAGGCAGAACGGAGGCCTCAAGAAGTTCGCCAAGGGTCTTCAGAAGGCGAAAATCTGGTAGAGGCTCCCCGCTTCGACCTCCGACCTCCCTTTTCTCAGCCACAACTCTTCGGCTCGTAGTCCGCTCCCCGCCGTCCCGCGTTCGACCTGTTCGCGGGCGCTTGCGAAGGGTGCTCCCACGCCCGAGATTCCGCTAGAATTTCGCTGTACTTTCTAACAAGACTTCTCGAGTTTTCGAGGGGAAATTCGGGCTGGATCGCCCGGCCGTGCGACGGGTGAACGGCGAGCGTTCCCCGTCGTTTTTTGGGGCCGCCGAGTCGGCCCGTACAGTGGTCGAAGCTTGTTCCAAACCCAACTATCCGCCCAGAGAGCCTACGTCCATGAACGGCAGATACAACGTTCCCCGCCCCACTAACGATCCCGTCCGAAGCTACGCGCCCGGCACTCCCGAGCGCGATTCCATCAAGTCCAGACTGGTCGCCATCGCCGCCGAGCAAGTCGAGATTCCTCTCATCATCGGCGGGCAGGAGATCCGCACCGGCACCATGGCGGATGCGGTCATGCCTCACCGGCACTCGCACGTACTGGGGACCTGCCACCGAGCGGGGACGGACGAGATCAAGCAGGCGATCAAGGCGTCGACGGATGCTCAGCACGAATGGTCGTCCACTCCTTGGGAGGACCGCGCTTCGATCTTCCTGACGGCGGCCGAGCTTCTGGCCACCACGTGGCGTGACACACTGAACGCCGCCACGATGCTAGACCAGAGTAAGACGGTGCATCAGGCCGAAGTCGACGCGGCGTGTGAGTTGGTGGACTTCTTGCGGTTCAACGTCCACTTCGCCCAGCAGATCTACGAGGGACAGCCCATCTCCAGCGAGGGTATGTGGAACCGCACGGAGTATCGCTCGCTGGAGGGTTTCATCTACGCCGTATCGCCGTTCAACTTCACGGCCATCGGCGGCAACTTGTCGTCCGCCCCGGCCATCATGGGCAACACCATCCTGTGGAAGCCGTCCAGCGCAGCACTCCTGAGCAGTTATTACGTAATGCGACTCTTCGAGGCGGCGGGACTCCCCCCCGGAGTCATCAACTTCGTGCCCGGCCCTCCGGCCGAGATCACGGAGCTCGTGCTGAGTAGCCCGCACTTTGCTGGAGCCCACTTCACCGGCTCGACTGCTGTGTTCCAGGGCCTCTGGAAGACGGTGGGCGAGCGCATCGCCGGCTATCGTTCCTATCCTCGGCTGGTCGGAGAGACCGGCGGCAAGGACTTCATCGTTACCCACCCGAGCGCTGATGTGGATGCGCTCAAGACCGCCATCGTGCGAGGCTCCTTCGAGTACCAGGGACAAAAGTGCAGCGCGGCGTCGCGTGCCTACGTGCCGGAGAGCATCTGGAAGCAGCTGAAGGAACCGCTTGTCGAGGAAACCAACGCCCTCACCATGGGCGAACCCACGGACTTCCGGAACTTCATGGGAGCCGTGATTCACGAATCTGCTTTCGAGAAGATCACCGGGTATATCGATCGAGCGGCGGCCAGCTCCGACGCCGACATCATCGCCGGTGGGCAATACGACGGCTCGGAGGGCTACTTCATCCGGCCGACCATAATCCTGTCCCACAAGCCGGACTACGAGTCCATGTGTGACGAGATCTTCGGACCCGTGATCACCATTTATGTGTACCCGGACGCCGAGTGGACCGAGATGCTGTCACTGGTGGAGTCCACCTCGCCCTATGCGCTCACGGGGGCGGTCTTCAGCCAGGATCGTGCCGCGCTCCGCCAAGCTCGCGAGATTCTCCGGTTCACGGCAGGCAATTTCTACATCAACGACAAGCCCACCGGAGCGGTGGTAGGCCAACAGCCCTTCGGTGGAGCTCGGGCCAGCGGAACGAACGACAAGGCCGGCTCGGTCCTCAACCTCTTGAGGTGGACCTCGGCCAGAGTATCAAAGAGACGTTCGTGCCGCCAACCGACTATCGCTATCCGTTTATGGACGCCGAATAGGGCTGTGCATGCCCCCTGGGGGCCATCCCTCAGGGGTCTCTCTTCGTTTCTAACCGCCCAGACCACCGAGGAGCGTGCTCAGGGCGTGGTACCCGCCACCGCCCGGAGCCGCGAACACAACCCGCCTCGTGACCAGATCCCCCAAAGCCTCACGGTGGTGCGCACCCGGTAACACGTCGGCTACATCGGCAGGCTCGATGCGGCCGTGGTCCTCCAGAACCGACCATGCGTGAGCCTCGTCCTCCGTCCGGGTCCCGAGCAGCTCGAATCGACCACCCACCTCCGCGACGGCCGCCAAGGACTGCCTGTGGAGCACGGTCTCGATGGGGTCCCGATGGATCTGGCCGACACCCCTGAACACGAACAGGGCGTCGCCTGGCCTGTCCTCTTCCAGAAAGCGGCGGATGAGCTTGGCCACCACTTCGTCGGCGCACGAGAAGTCGATCACGCTGACCTCGGAAAAGTCGATCAGAGAAAGCGACGTCCGGCTGCTCTCTGCAACCTGAGCTTCGATGGCCAAACGTACAGCGCGGCCAGTGGGCCTCGTTACGAGGTGAGAATACAGCGACGCAAACGAGCGCTGTAACAGCACACCCACATCGATGGCGATGGGATCGACCTGGAACTCATGCCTCATCGGCGATGCGCTCCGGAAGAATGATGTTGATCTGCGTTCCCGGGAACTCGGGCAAACCCTCTTCCAGGGGCGGGGAATCGAACCACTCGGGCACGTCGGCTATGCGCGCCGTGCCGCTGCGGATGGAGATGAGCCCGTCCCAGCGCCGGACCTGCTTCCGGATCTGCTGAATTCCCTGCCCTCTGCCGGAATCGGGAAAGCGCGTCAGGCCATGGATGAACGCAGCCTCGAGTGCCGTGGCGTCACCCCAGCGATCGGCGAAGCGGGCGGAATGTTCGTCGGCCAGGGAGCCCCTGAAGCCTCGTCCAAGGTCGGATACGGAGATGATTACGACGTGACGCCCCAATCGCTTGGACCAGTTGTACGACTGTGCCGCCACCCAACCCGCTGCCTCGGCATGCTCGATCACATTCTGACACACCTCGCTGAGGATGACGCTGAATTGAACCACGCTGGTCAACGGATAACCCAGAGTCTTCGACAAGATGGCGCCGGCCCGCTTCTGCACCCGATCCACTACTGCGTGAACGTCACTGTTGGTGGTGATGGGTGTGATCTCGAGTAACACGTCGGACTCCCCCGCCGCACGCCTGTGGGGGATCTTGCCGATGTCGAACACGCCCTCCGCCGCCTGGAAAAATCCCATGCGGTCCAGGTAACTCTTCACATCCCCGACCTCGGGCAGCTCCAGATGAGGCGGCTCTCCGCTCCGGTCGCGGGCAACGGAACCGGCAGCCAACAAGTTCACCATCCCGTTGGGGCCGACCCATCGCAGGTGCCGCCCGTCGAAGAGGGTCTTCTGGCCCCCCGCCTCCACGACCTCGGCCAGTAGGGCGTCGTATGTGTGGAAGTCCAGAGAGCCTGGAAGTTCGATGACCCTCATGCGCCCCTCTGCCCGGAAAGCCGACCCCTCAAGTGCCGATTCAAGCCGCTGGCACCTCGATGTTCCACGTTCTTGGATGCCATGCGGTTCGCGTAAGTCATAGCGCCTTGAAGTTCGCTTCCTCCAAGCAGCCGGGCAAAGAAAGTAGCTCCCCAAACGTCACCGCAGCCAGTGGAGTCACCCTGTAGCTCGCCTGTCTCGGAGAGGGTGCGACCGCTGTGTGCGTGTCCCGGTGCCGCTACCCGATGCCGCGTCTCGGGCCAACACGCCGGATCACTATCGAACCCGGCTCCCGCCACGTAACCCGCCCCCTTGGAACCCAAAGTGACGGTGATGAGCTTGAGCTCGGGGCCGACCACCTGGGCGGCGAGCTGCCAGGGATCGCCCATGGCTCGACCCAACAACTCGAACTCCAACTCGTTCATCTGGACGGCGTCGAAAGAGCGGAGCCAGGCTCCCCAGGAGGGAAGCTCCTGAGGAACCCGTATGCCGCTCCCCCCCACTGCCAGGAAAAGGGAGTGGAGATCGGCATAGGTCGGCCCGCGAAAGGAGCTTCTCAACGCTCGGGCTGTATCCAGCTCCATCTCGAAACCGGAGATGAAGTTGATGTAGAGAGCGTCGCAGGTGCCTACCAGCGGGCCCAGCTCGGCCCACAACCACGGGGGTACTCCGCCCGTTAGCCGTTCGCTGCGACGCTCGTTCCCGGAGTAGATCAGCTCGACCCGGTTGCTGGGCTCCGGCACGACACGAACACCCGTCTCGACGTCCATGCGCGGGAAGTCCCGAAGGAATCGCCAAGCCGCTTCCGAGAGGTCCGATCCAATCTTGATGATGGGCACGACCTCCCACTCCGACGGCAGTGCTGCCTCCAAGGCGGACAACGCATAGCCGATCCCTCCCCACTCCTCGACGGGTTCGCTACGGCCGTCCCTATGTCGAATCGTGTCCCACACGAGGGTCCCAACCACCCCGAGACGCTTGGAAGCGACTTCAGACACTCGTATCCGCCTCCTCGAGCTCCGCAATTCCGAGCCGCGCTCGCACCTCACCGTTCACTCGAATTCGATCCCGGATGGCCCGGTTTGCGGCAACCACCTCGGGACTGCGATACGGCCTCGGATGCCACAGATGGAGGCAGGGGGCCCGATGGCGAATCTGCCGTCCCGGAACTCCCAGGTTGACCAGGCGCTCCCCGAGCGCCCGATCCAGACCGCCATACCCCATATCCATGTCGAACCCGTTCACCGCCAATACGGAGCTCTTCCATGCAGAAGCGTTATGCCCGTTCCAGGTGGGACGGGTCGGCGTGATGCGGTCGAGGACATACCCCAGCCTCGACGACCGCGTCAAACGGAAGCGTCGACGTCCTCCTCTCCACCCCCTCGCCTTGAGCCAAGAGCGTCTGAACACACGCCCTGACGTCACGTCCTCGACCGTCATGGTCTCGGAGAGATCGCGCGGAAGCTTCAGGTATCCACCCGAGAGAAACGTGGAGGGTTGTGCCTTTCGGACATGCACCTCAACAAAGTCCTCGCGCGGGACACAATCACCGTCGGAGAAGATGAGGTAGTCGCCGGTCGCAGCCACGACGGCCCGATTCAGAATCTCGGTCTTTCGAAATCCGCGATCCTCATGCCACACCCGATGTATCGTGAGGCCGGCCTCGTCACGGACCCTGTCGATGACACGGCCCGTCTCCGGCCCCGATCCATCGTCGGCCACGACCACCTCGAAGTCGGCAAAGGTCTGGCGCGCGTAGCCCCAAAGCGTGAACTCCAGAGCAGCCGGCTGGTCATACGTGGTGAGAATGACTGAAGGGCGGACGCCGGGTTCGGACCGCGAAGGCTCCAGCGTGCGAGCCTCGCCGTCGACGCTCACGAGTCGCCGAGCTGGAGGACCGCCAGGAAGGCCTCCTGCGGAATCTCCACCGAACCGACCTGTTTCATCCGCTTCTTTCCGGCCTTCTGCTTCTCCAGCAGCTTCCTTTTCCGCGTAATGTCACCACCATAACACTTTGCGGTCACGTTCTTGCGGAGGGCCTTCACGTTCGAGCGTGCCACGATCTGCGTGCCGATGGCGGCCTGCAACGCCACCTCGAACTGCTGACGCGGGATCAGCTTCTTGAGTCGCCGCACCAGATCACGGCCGTATTCAGCAGCCTTCTCTTCATGAATGATCACTGAGAACGCGTCCACGGGGTCGTTGTTCACCAGAATGTCGAGCTTGACCAAGTCGTGGGGCCGAAACTCGAGAAACTCGTAGTCGAGAGCCGCATATCCGCGGGTCCCACCCTTGAGCTTGTCGTAGAAATCCAGGACGATCTCGGCCAAGGGCAACTCGAACTCGATTTCAACTCTCTCGGTATCGAGGTACTGCATCCCCTTGAAGACGCCGCGTCGGTCGTGGCATAGCTTCTGCACGTTGCCGATGTACTCCGAAGGGCAAACGATGCTGGCAAGCACGATCGGCTCAGAGACGGTGTTGATGCGGCCGCGCTCCGGAAGGGCCGTGGGATTCTCGATGGTCAACTCGGTACCGTCGGTCAGGCTCACGCGGTATTCCACATTGGGCACGGTGGTGATGAGATCCACTCCGAACTCACGATCCAGACGCTCCTGGATGATCTCCATATGGAGGAGCCCCAGGAACCCGCAGCGGAAGCCGAAACCCAGCGCCACGGACGTCTCGGCGACGTAGTGCAGGCTCGCGTCGTTGAGTTTGAGGCGATCGAGAGCGTCGCGGAGGTTCTCATAGTCGTCCGCGTCGGTCGGGTAGAGCCCTGCGAAAACCATGGACTGGACGTCCTTGTATCCCTCCAGGAGTTCGTCCGCCCGGTTGTCCGCGTCCAGGACCGTATCTCCGACACGCGTGTGCCCTACGTCCTTGATGGCCGCGATGACGTATCCAACCTCGCCCGGCATCAGCTCGGTTCGAGGGACGCGCCCTAGACGCATGAAGCCGACTTCCGTGACTTCATAACTCTGGTCGACGGCTCCGAAGGTGATGGACATCCCCGCCTTCACGACGCCGTCGGCAATCCTCACGTTCGGGACGGCACCCTGATATTGGTCGTACGAGGAATCGAAGATCAAAGCCCTGAGGGGTGCAGCGGCATCCCCCGCGGGAGCCGGCACCTGATGTACTACTTCTTCCAGTACCGGCTTGATGCCGAGGCCCTCCTTGGCGCTGACCAGGAGTATTCTCTCGGGCTCGATGCCCAGCAGGTCGGCAAGCTCCTCTTGCCGGCGTTCGGGCTCAGCCCCGGGCAGGTCGATCTTGTTGATGACCGGGATGACCTCGAGATCGGCCTCCATGGCCAAGAAGAGGTTTGAGAGCGTCTGGGCCTGGATCCCCTGCGTCGCGTCGACCACGAGGATCGCACCTTCACAAGCCGCGAGTGACCTCGAGACCTCATACGAAAAGTCGACATGGCCAGGCGTGTCGATGAGGTTCAGGACGTACGCGTCGCCGTCGTCCGCGCTGTAGTCCATACGAACCGCGTGCAGCTTGATGGTAATGCCCCGCTCGCGTTCCAACTCGTTGGAATCGAGAACTTGCTCCCGCATGTCACGCTCGTCGAGCGTGTTCGTCTCCTCGAGCAACCGATCGGCCAGTGTCGACTTGCCGTGATCGATATGCGCGATGATGCAGAAGTTACGGATGTGGTCGAGATCCACTGCGGAAGCAATTCCACCTAGAGGGTCGGGAACTTGAACGCATGAAGATAATCGGCGTGAATCGACCAAAGAAGGCGGGGTGGATCCACCCCGTCAAAGCTCCGTAGTGCGCGGTGGGATCCCCTACCCTCCGGGTCGACGTCGCTCGGCCGGCGGGCGCCTCTTCAGGACCGGCCGCTTCGCCTCCGGTGGCGCGGCCGGCCGGGCCTTCCGAGTGCCCCGTGGAACCTCCGACCGGGCGGCCGTACCGGGCCGGATCACGGGCGGACGCCCGGGCGGACTCACGCGCGCCCGACCTTCACCGGACGACGGGTCTCGAAGACTGGTCGGCCGGCGAATCTCAGCCGCCCCCACCCCACCACGCGGGATCGCCTTGCCACGAGCCGGGTTGGCCGCCCCTGCGGCGTCGGCAGCACCGGCGGTCGGAACACTCCGAACCAACGGCGTTGCCGGCTCACCCCACGCCCGCTCCTTGAAGCCGAAACGCGGACCGCTCGGGACGCTCCTACCCACCAAGACCACCTGATCTCCCCCGTAACGTCTCGACGGGTAGAAATACGGATCGCCGTAGACCACGACCCTGAAGTTCGTGCAGGTATAGCGATACGGGTCCCAGATATCGAGCGGCTTGAAGCCGTGGCAGTCGTAACACAGAAACCGTGGATATTCGTGCACACCTCCTACGCTGTAGGACACGAAATCGAGGCTGTAGGCGGCAGACTCCCAGTCGGGAACGAGGCGTGCCACGTAGTCGTCCATGGCCATATAGGGGTCTTCGTAGATCCTGTTTCCCACGACCGACAGATCCCACCCACCATCGTAGTAGGAGTAGCGAAAATCCGAAAAATCGAACGGCGTGGAGGACGTGACGATGAAAAAGGAACCCATGCCCGAGCGGTCCCCCACATTCCAGTAGGACGACCGGGGCAAGAGCAGTCGGTACTCCCGGTTCGCCCGCGCGTAGTGGTTCTCTTCGGGCGACTGTGGGTACATCAGCCGTACGACCCCGTCCGTGTCAACCTGGAGGATGGCCACATAAGCGGTCACGGTCGAGCGATAGTAGACACGGACCCGGTCACCCCTCTGCAGAACCGGATCGACGCCCCGGTCGAACCAGATCTGGGCGGCGGGCACGGGCGGATGATGCCGGTACGTGGCAACCCGATCCAGATCCCATGTCTCCGGGCCCATGGCGAGGGCCGAGAGCGCGCTGACAACTCCTGTGATCCACATATGCTCCTCCCTAGGCATCGATCCCCCACCCTCGGAGTCGGCAGGACTCGTGCCAGCGCTAAAACCTTGTAGTTAGTGGCGAATCGACCCACCTGGGGCCCCGGAGCGTCCGAAAAAGTGGACGACGATCGACAAAGCACTGGGACACACATCCCAACCGTCGGGACTACCCATTGCCTTTCTCCGGCGACCCGTTAGTGTGCCGCCATGCCTGACTTCACGTCCAACGCGCCGAGTCGCCTCCGCTCACGGCCCGACTTGATGGATCCACAGACGCTCTCACAGCTGGGGGGCGTGGAACTCATCGCCCGCCAGGTGGTCGAGGGGTTCATCATGGGTCTGCACCGCTCACCACACCGCGGATTCTCGGCCGAGTTCGCGGAGTTGAGGGCCTATCAACCCGGCGACGATCTACGCCACATCGACTGGCGCATGTTCGGGCGCTCCGATCGCTACTACGTAAAACAGTTCGAGGAGGAGACGAATCTGCGAGCCTATATTCTCGTGGACGTGAGCACGTCCATGGGGTGGAGCTCAGAGCCGGATACCCTTCCGACCAAGCTCTGGTACGCCAAGCACCTGGCCGCCTCCCTCGCGCTGATCCTCTTGCGCCAGGGAGATGCCGTGGGACTGGCGGCGTTCCACGACGAGGTCGTCGCTCGCGTCCAGCCGCGTGGAGGCCAGCGTTACTGGCATGAGATCCTCCGACGGCTGGCGCCTCTGGAGGCGCAGGGGCTCACGTCGGCCCACTCGGCCCTACGGGATATCGCGGTCCGCCTTCGGCGAGCCGGCCTGGTGGTGCTCCTCTCGGACATGCTCGTCGACCCCGAGACGACCCGCACCGCTCTCCGATTCCTGAGGCATCAGGGACACGAGGTGCTCGTCTTTCATCTGATCGACCCCGGGGAGCGTGAATTACCCGCCGCGGGTGACGCTCGCTTCTACGATCCGGAGACCGCAGAGGAGCTGAACGTGAACGTGGCCGACGTGCGCTCTGCCTATCGGGACGCCGTAAAGGACGCTCTGGCCGAGTGGGATCGGGGACTTCGACCACACGGCATCGACTATGTGGTCGTGGGGACCGAAACACCCCTGTCCCGAGCCCTTCGCGTCTATCTGCGAAAGCGGGAGCATCTGGGCTGATGGGTCTTCTCTCACCGGTCTTTCTCCTGGCCGGACTCGCGGTGGCGGTGCCGCTGATTCTGCATTTTTTCCACCGCCATGACGCCCGCCGCATGGCCTTTCCTGCGCTTCGCTACCTCCTGCGTACCGAAAAGGAGCATGCTCGAACGATTCGGCTGCGCCAGCTCCTGCTCCTCCTGCTTCGGATGGCCGCCATTCTGTTATTGGTCGCGGCCGGTGCCAGACCTTTTCTCCGTGGTGGCGGTGGGGTGCATGACCCGACCGCCGTGGTCATCGTGCTCGACAACTCGATGAGTTCGGGCCTGATCCGAGGGGGTGATCGGGTTCTCGACCTTCTCAAGTCCGTGGCCCTGAAGAGCATCGACGGCGCGAGCGACGAGGACCAAGTCTGGCTCGTTCGGGCGGGTCAGCCTTGGGATGTGGCCATCACCGGCTCGCGCACCCGACTGCGGGAGGCGATCGTCGCCACCGAGGTCACCGGCGCGAAGGGAGACCTCCTGGCGGCTCTCGGAAGGGCCGGCGGGCTGGTGTCCGGGTCGGAACTGTCGGCGAGGGAGATCCACCTCATCTCCGACATGCAAGCCTCGGCCTTTTCAGGTACCCCTCCCACGTCGGTGGTCCGAAGCATCCCCGTAATCGTCTTCAACGAGCGTGCCCCGATCCCCCCGAACGCCCACCTCGACAGCGTGGTCATCGGAGGCGGCCTGCCACCGCTGGCCAACCAGCGCACTCGCCTTTCCGTGCGCGTGTCGGGTCTGGACGATGACGAGGGCGTAGCCGTACGGCTCGTCATCGGGAACCGAATTCGTGGAGCCGCCACCGCCCGATCCGGTGGATCGACCGTGCTGCCGCTTGGGCCCTTCGCCATCGGTCGAGTGACCGGGTACGTAGAGAGCGATCCGGACGACCTGCGTGGAGACGACCGTCGGTACTTCACGTTTCAGGTCCGGACACCACCCACGGTAGCCACCACGGGCGCTTCGTCGTTCTTCCTCGACGAGGCGTTCCCGGTCCTCACGGACGCCGGGCGAATTCGGGTAACCCAGCCGCGTGACGCGGAGGTCCTCGTCAGCGTGGCCGGCGCTGCGGTGACCGACGTGACTGATGCGAGGCGTGCCACCGTGATCTTGCCACCGGGCGATGTCACCCTCCTCCCGGGCCTCAACAGAACTCTCGCCGCGGCCGGGATTCCGTGGCGATACGACCTTACCGACGGGCGTGGTGAGGCGGGCGTGACACAATGGACGGGTCCGGTTGACCTGAGCGAAGTCCGAGTATGGTCACACTACCTGCTCACTCCGAACGACGCCGGGCTCGAGGCGGGCGTCCTCGCACGCCTTTCGTCCGGGGAGCCCTGGCTGGTCCAAGGCACAAACCCGAGAGGCCCCTACCTCCTGTTGGCCTCGGACCTCGAACCGGAGTCGACGAATCTGGCTGTGACCGCAGCCATGGTCCCGCTCCTCGAGTGGATCGTGGCGCGCTGGGGAAGCGCCGACGGTGAATCGGAGGGGCTGGTCGCGGGCGACGCCATACAGACACCGCAAGGAATAACCGCGATCAGGGATCCCGAGGGAGCCATCCACCCGGTGGACGCTACCCAGCCTTTCCGAGCAACCCAATGGACCGGGTTGTACGAAGTTCTGCAGGACGACTCCGTCGTGAGCCTCGTGGCCGTGAACGCGCCGCCGTCCGAGTCGGTGCTGACCCCCGTGGACTCCGACGAGCTGGAAGCCCTCGTTCCCGGACCCATGACCATGGTATCCGACAGTGCTCGATGGACGCGCTCCCTGTTCTCGACGGGTCAGGGACCCGAGGTGTGGCGATGGCTGCTCGTCGCCACCGTTCTGGTCCTCCTGGCCGAAAGCCTCGTGGCGGCCTCCGGGCCTGGCGCGACGGGCGCAAGAACGGCTCCTGCCACTCACGCGCCTCAGGATCCGACACCCGCCTGACCGTGTCCGGTAGTCTCCATCCCATCGTTCAGGCGATCAGCACTTGCCACGCCTTCGAGCAGTTGTGCGATCAGCTCCCGGGCCGAGGGCAACACCGCCTGCTCGGGGGTGCCATTGGCTCGGCGTCGACGGCCGTGGTGGCAGCCCTCCACGAACGCTTCGCGACCAGGGTGCTCGTGGTCGTGGCGCCGTCGCCGCAGGCGGCCACCGACGCCGAGGCCGACCTGGAAGTCCTGCTCGGCCGAGAGGAGTCCTTCCTCTTTCCTCAGAGGGAGGCCCTACCCTACGAATCGAACGAGCCGCATCTCGAGATCGGCGGACTCCGGGTTGAGGCCGTGGAGGCCCTCCTGGGGGGCAGGGCCCGTCTCATGGTGACGACCCTGCGGGCCCTGCAGGAACGTGCGCCGATCCCGGCCGGTCTGGCGGAGCTCCGCATCACGCTGCGGACGGGCCAGGAACCGGGCTTCCAACGACTGGTGCAAGACCTGGATGAGAGGGGCTTCGAACGGGTACCCCTCGTGGAAGAGGTCGGGCAGTACGCCGTGCGTGGCGGGCTCCTCGACATCTTCTCGTTCGGGACGCTCGAGCCGTTCCGCGTCGAGTTCTGGGGAGATGAGGTCGTGTCCCTGCGCTTCTTCGACATTCTGGACCAACGTTCGAAGGAGTCGACGGACGAGGTCCACATCCTGCCGGTGGACTTCCATAGGCAGCGGGGCGACGAAAGTGTGGTCTCACGGTCACTCCTCGAGCTGCTTCCAGCAGACGCGCTCCTCCTCCGGTTCGGCGACGAGGACTGGTCGGCCGAACTGGCCCGTACCTGGCGCCACGTGTGTCGACTCCACGACGAGCTCGAGGCCGAGGGAAACGACCCTGAGGGACCGGAGACCCTCTTCGTGTCCTCCAGTGAGGCCGAGGACCGACTCTCGAGCCTCGCCCGGGTGGACGTATCGCCCGATGCGAGCGACTTCCTCGAGCTCGCGTGTGTAGCGCCGCCGGTCGTCGACCGGGACATGTCCCGCTTGGGAGCGGCTCTCAGGGCGGCCTCCGGCATGGGGCACAAGAGCCTCGTCCTCTGCGACAACCGTGGTCAGTGCGACCGGCTAGAAGAGATTCTCGGTGGCCCCGAAAAGATCCCTCCGGGGGCCAACGTCGTGGTCGGATCCCTCGCCGCGGGATTCGTGCTCGAATGCGCCGATCCTCCGCTCCAGGTTCTGACGGATCATGAAATTTTCAGACGCTCCCGGAGGGTGCGTAGAACTCGGCGCTTCCGAGGTGCGGTGGCACTGGAAAGCCTCTCGCAGCTGTCCCCCGGGGACCACGTGGTGCACATGGACCACGGCGTAGGCGTATTCAGGGGCCTCGAACGGGTCGAGATCGCGGGCAAGGAGCTCGAATCCATGGCCATCGAGTACGCTGGTGGGGAGATCCTCCGCGTGCCCGTGTACCGTCTGGATCAAGTGGAACGGTGGGTTGGAGAGTCGGAAACGGCCAAGGCCCCCGCCCTGCACAGAATCGGGGGCAAGCGCTGGAAAACCCTGAAGTGCAAGACCACCCAAGCCATCGAAAAAATGACCGTGGAGCTACTGCAACTGTACGCCAGCCGTTCCACGATCCCGGGTTTCGCTTACTCACCCGATACCCTATGGCAAAAGGAGATGGAGTCCTCGTTCCTCTACGAGGACACGCCGGACCAGCGTCTGGCCACAGAGGACGTAAAGCGCGACATGGAGTCGTCGGGGCCGATGGACCGACTGATCTGTGGAGACGTCGGGTACGGCAAGACCGAAATCGCCATACGGGCGGCTTTCAAGGCAATCCAGGACGGCAAACAGGTAGCCCTCCTGGCCCCCACCACCGTCCTCGTGGAACAACACCGTCACACCTTTGAAGAGCGACTGGCCGACTACCCGGTCAAGATCGGCGCCCTGAGCCGCTTCCGGACCCCCAAAGAGCAGAAGTTGCTCCTCCAAGGGGTGAAGACCGGCGAGATCGACATCGTACTCGGCACCCATCGGCTTCTCTCCAAGGACGTGGAGATGCCTCGCCTCGGGCTCCTCATCGTGGACGAGGAGCAGCGCTTCGGGGTTCGGCACAAAGAGCGACTCAAGCAACTCCGCACCTCGGTGGACGTGTTGACACTCACGGCGACCCCGATCCCCCGCACCCTGTACCTGTCCCTCACCGGTATCCGTGATCTCTCGCTCATCCGAACACCGCCGCGGGACCGCATGCCGATTATCACCCACTTGGTCCCCTGGTCCGATCAAATCATCGCCGAAGCCCTCCAACGAGAACTCGACCGGGGAGGGCAAGCGTTCTTTCTCCACAATCTGGTGTCGACCATTCAGGGTGCCGCCGACCGCATGCGGAGCCTGGCCCCGGAAGCCAGGGTCGAGGTGGCCCACGGGCAGATGAAGGCACGAGAACTGGACCGGGTCATGCGGGACTTCGTGGACGGACAGGTCGACATCCTGGTGTGTTCATCCATCATCGAGAACGGTCTGGACGTGCCCAACGCCAACACGCTGATCGTCAACCGGGCGGACCACTTCGGACTGTCCCAGCTCTACCAGATCCGAGGTCGCGTAGGACGCTCCGACCGCCGGGCCTACTGCTACCTGATCGTGCCGGACAGCCTCAACGACGAGGCCGAGCGCCGTCTCAGGGTGCTGGAGCACTACACAGAGTTGGGGAGTGGTTATTCGGTAGCGCTTCGCGACATGGAGCTCAGAGGCGCGGGAAACCTACTCGGCGGAGATCAAACCGGATTTACCCACGCCATCGGCATCGACGCCTACATGCGCCTCTTGGAGCAGACCGTGAAACGGCTCAAGGAAGGCGATGTCGAGCAGGAGTATCCTCATCCTGAAATCACGATGGCCGGCTCGGCGTATCTACCCGACGAATACATCCCGGACTCGGGACAGAAACTGCACCTATACCGCCGCCTCTCCAAGCTCACACATATTGCGGAAGTGGAGGCCTTACGCGAGGAGCTCGAAGACCGGTTCGGCACCCTTCCGAAAGAGGTCGAGCGCCTTCTCGATGGAGCCGGACTGCGAATTCTCGGGCGCAAGCTCGGGGTCGAGCGTATTCTGCTACGAAAGGGTGAAGCGAGGGTGAACTTCAGATCCACCGCCACGCCCCGGCTGGCCGTTTTGGAAGGCCCGCTTCGCGACCATCAGGTCGACGTCGAGGTGCGCAGGTTGACGCCTCTTTCGTTGGCCCTTCATCAGGTCGGGCCCGATACGCTAGTTTCGACGTTGATCCTCGCGCTTTCGACTTTATTGAATACTCGAAGTGAAACCGTTTAACCAGATATGCCATAGTATGTTAAGGATGACAGCGATGTACACAGCCCAGCCTCTTCCCCGGATAGCACGTGCCGTCCGCGCCGCAACCCTCGGATTGGTGACGATCCTCGGAGCGTGTGATGCGGGATCCGATCGGACCGTGGCCAGGGTCGGAGACCACGAGCTCTCTGTCGACCAACTCGTCGAGCTCCTGGCCCGTCAAAACGCGGTACCCAATCAGCCGGATGTCGTAGAGGCTCTCGCGAACTTCTGGGTCGACTACGCTCTGCTTGCTGAGTCCGCGCAGGAGGACCCTCTGTTCACGAACCTCGATCTGAGCCCACTCCTGGATCCTCAGTTCCAGCAGGAGATCATCGAACTGTACCTCGCCTCGGCCGTAGACCCGGATACGGCGCTCTCCGACGATGCGCTCCGAGCGTTGTGGGACGCGGATCCGCCCGCGGATTCCGTGCGGGCCCGGCACATTCTGCTCACCTTTCCGGCCCAGGCCACGGAGACTCAGGTCGACAGCGTCATGAGACTGGCCGTCGAGTTGAAGAACCGGGCGCAACGGGGGGAGTCCTTCGAGGCGCTCGCCCGTCGATATTCCGAAGATACGGGGAGCGGGTCGCTCGGCGGCGATCTGGGCTACTTCGGGCCCGGCGCCATGGTGCCGAGCTTCGAGGAGGCGGCCTATGCCCTCGAAGTGGGAGGTGTGAGCGACCCCGTGGGAAGCCAGTTCGGAGTGCACATGATTCAACTGGTCGACCGCAAGCCGACGACCTTCGACAACGGTGCGGCCGCCTTCAGGACTTTCGTGGTCGCGCAACGGGTCCGCCAAGCCGACTCGACGTTCCTCGCCGACCTGGACGAAGAGGCCGGCATCGAAGTGACGCCGGCGGCCGTTGCCGTACTGAGGGAACTCGCCGCCCGACCGCAAGAGCGGTTGAGCGGACGCGCCGCCAGTCGGACGGTGGTCGATTACCAAGGCGGCAAGTATTCGGCGGGAGAGCTTCGCGAGTTCTTACAATCCAGACCCGTCGAGTTCGCCACTCAGGTCCAGGGCGCCTCAGAAGAGGACGTGCGCGTGCTCCTGCAGCGGCTGGGTCAGGCTCGCGTGCTAATCGCGAAGGCCGAAGATGCGGGCATCACGCTGTCGGAGGAGCGTAAGGACACGCTGCGTACTGCTACGATAGCCCAGGTGACCCAGGCGGCCGACGCCCTCGGTATCCGCCAAATAACGGCGTTGGAAAACGAGACGGCGGACGAAGCACTCGATCGTACGCTACTACAGATTCTGCGGGAGCTGGTGGCAGGCACTCGCAACGCCATCCCACTCAGTGTGATCACCGTTACTCTCCGACGAGACGAGCACTGGACGGTTTCGGATCGCTCCATCGCGGCCACCGTGGCTCGGATCGACGAACTCCTCGGGGTGACGGAGGGAACACAGCCGCCGGCCGCGCCCATCGCGCAACCCGCACCGGATGAGCCGGTCCAGGATACGACCGAAAACTGACGAGAACTCGTATGCGCCGATCGGAACATGACTTTTCGAAGAGGTTAGAGAACGGATGAGAAACCGTTCAGTGAAATCAGCATCCGCAATGCGAGCCGGGGGCCGGATCCTGATGACCCCCCTGTTCATCGCGGTACTCGTGGCAGCCAACACAGAGTCGGCCGCCGCGCAGAACCCTCCGGGCCTCACCGACGTGGTCGAACAGGTGGCCGCCGTCGTGGGTGACTCCGTGATCCTCATGACGGAGATCGATTCCTACCTTCTCCGACTGGAGGCGCAGGGTTGGACTCGCCCCGAGACCACGTCCGAGCTGATGTCCTTCAAAGCCGATGTGCTCGATCTCCTGATCAACGAGCAACTGGTGATTCAGGATGCCGGACGCGACAGCACGCTCGCCGTGGGTGAAGAAGAGCTGGAGGAACGGCTCCAGTTGGAGATCGACGGCCAGATCCGTCAGTTCGGCACGCTGTCGCGGCTACAGGAAGCGCTCGCAGAGCAAAGCATGACCATGTCGATCTTTCGTGACCAACGCAGGAGCGCCATCAAGCGCCAACTCCTGCAAGAGCGCTACATGGCCAAGAGGGGTCGCAGCGCAAGGAACGTCGTCATCTCCGAGGAAGAGCTCCGGACCTTCTTCGCCGAGAACAAGGAGCAGCTGCCCCAGCTCCCGCCCACCATCGCCTTCATGAACCTGCAATTGGCTCCCTTACCGACGGAGGCCGCGAAGGCCGAAGCGCTCGCTGAGGCCGATAGCGTCTTGCGGATGTTACGCGACGGTGAACAAGACGACTTCGGCGAGCTGGCGAGGCAATTCTCGGACGGACCGTCGGCGAGTGACGGGGGGCAGCTAGGCTGGGTTCGGCGCGACGGCGCGTTCGTCGAAGAATTTGAAGAAGTCGCGTTCATGCTCGCACCGGGAATGGTGAGTGTTCCGACCGAGACCGACTTCGGGTACCACTTGATCCTGGTGGAGCGAGTTCGAGGCGGTGAGCGACGAGTTCGGCACATTCTCTTCCAGCCGGAGATCACCGAAGCGGACATCGCGGCCAATCTGGAACGGGCCACCGAGTACAGGGATCGCTTGCGCGACGGGGAAGATATGGGGGAATTGGCCGAGCTGATCGAAGAATCAGTGGACACCCTGGACCTGACCGTCGCCGAGATCAATCAGATCTCGAACGTCTATGCCGAAGCCCTCCAGACGGCAGAACCGGGTGATATCCTGGGCCCTCTCCGTTTCGGAGCGGAAGGCGACAATACCCTGGCGCTCATCAAGGTGACAACCGTCAAAGGGGGAGGAGACGTCCAGTTCGAGGATGTGCGGGATCAGATCGAGACGCGCATGCAGTCGGCGCGGCTCACCGAGGGCGTGGTCGAGGGCTTGAGAGATCGCGTATTCATCGAGATCCGACTCGCTGGAGCGCGCTGACGCGCTGTAGCAGCAGATGTCGGCGAACCGTCTTGCGGTCACGTTGGGAGACCCGCGGGGCATAGGGCCGGAGGTAGTGCTGAAGGCCGTGGCCAACCTTCAGCCTCGAGAGGACGCCGCTCCGATCGTCTTGGTCGGCCCGGACGGCTACGACCCCGGCGTCGGTCCATACGAGTCGGTCGGATCCTTCGACGGCACAGAGGCCTCGGCCGGCTCCGTGTCCGCCTTGGCCATCGAGCGGGCCGTGACCCTGGCGCTGGAAGGCTCAGTCTCAGGCATCGTAACGGGTCCTATCCATAAACCTGCCCTCCGCGCTGCCGGCCTTGTCGATCCGGGACACACCGAGATGCTAAAACGGCTCACGGGTGCCCCCGAAGTGGGCATGCTCATGGCCGCGGAGGAGACGGGGCTCGGCGGCCCCTTACGGGTCCTCCTGGCCACGACCCACGTCGCGCTGAGACGTGTACCCGACCTCGTGAGCCTGCAGGTGCTCGTCAGCCAGACCACTCTGTTGAGTCGGGCGCTGGAGAACGATTGGGGCATCGCGACACCCCAGATCGCGCTGTGTGCGCTCAACCCCCACGCGTCGGACGAGGGGCTTTTCGGAGACGACGAGGCCGTCGTCTTCCTTCCCGCTGTGGAGGAACTTCGGAGGGCAGGCGTCCTCGCCCATGGCCCCATTCCGGCGGATACGGTGTTCAGCCGTGCGCTTAGGGGTGAATTCGACGCGGTCGTGGCGCCCTACCACGACGTGGGCATGGCCCCGTTCAAGACCGTGACCTTCGGGCAGGGCGTCAACGTCACGTTGGGACTGCCCTTCGTTCGGACCTCGCCGGACCACGGTACGGCGTTCGACCTGGTGGGAACCGGGCGAGCGGACTCGTCTTCCATGGAAGAGGCCATCCGTATGGCCGAACTCATAACACAAAACCGTTTTGACACGCTGCCCGCCCAGGCTTAGCTTTTTTACCCGGGCACTCGTTGCTCCCGGAAGTGGATGGCAAATACCAACTTACGGGGTCGCGACAACCGCGTGATAAAGTTCATTCACGTCACAAAAGAGTATGGTCGGGGTGAGCCCGCCCTCAAGGACATTTCCTTCCATCTACCCAAGGCCCAGTTCGCTTTCCTCAGGGGCCATTCAGGTTCGGGCAAATCCACGACGATGCGACTCGTCCACATGGTCGAGAAGCCGAGTCGGGGTGAGGTCCGGGTGAGCGGTTTTTCGTCAGAGCGTACCTCCGCGCGTGACGTCTGGAAGCTCCGCCGGCGCGTTGGATACGTCTTCCAGGACTTCCGCTTGCTGCCTGGCCGCACGGCGATGGAGAACGTGGCCTTCGCACTCGAGGTGACGGGCACGAGCAGAAAGCAGATCAAGCCTCGCGCACAGCGTCTGCTGTCCCAGGTGGGACTGGCCCCGAAGGCCGGTTCAGCGGTTCACGAGCTCTCGGGCGGGGAACAACAGCGGGTTGCCATCGCCCGTGCACTCGCACATGAGCCCCTCCTGCTGCTGGCCGACGAACCCTCGGGCAACCTCGACGATCGCGCCACGCGCGGCATCATGGAGCTGTTCTGGGAAATCAATGCCTTGGGGATGGCCGTCCTGATGGCCACCCACGATCTGGACCTGATCCGCCGCTATCCGTCGGCTCGAGTTCTGGAGCTCGACCAAGGACGGTTGGTGTACGACTCCCACGAAACGCCTCAGGCGGAAGGGAGCGAGGACTGACGTGTTCTACACCGTCCGAGAAACCATCTCCGCCTTTCGCCGGGCCCCACTCCTGACCGGTCTTTCGGCCGCAATGGTGGCCCTGGCCCTGTTCGTAGTCGGGCTGTTTTCCCTCGCGGCCCACAATCTGAAGCTCGCTTTCGACACCCTCGAGGAACGGGTGGAGATCGTCGCCTACCTCGGGGACGATGCGACCAATGACCAGATCGCTGAAATGGAGAGCGCCATGTCGGCGCTTCCCGAGGTGGTGGCCGTCGAGTTCGTAACCAAGAACGAGGCGCTCGAGAAAGCACGTCGGGAGCTTCCCGAATTCCGCGAGGTGATGACCGACCTGGAGGTAAACCCCCTCCCGGCCTCACTCGAGATCGAACTGCAACCTGGCAGTCGGACACCGGCAACGGTCGATAGGCTGGCCCGACAGGCCCGGCTCTATCCCTTCGTGGAGGACGTACAGTACGGACGGGAGTGGGTAGACAAGCTCTTCACGCTCCGGCGGATGGGGGGCGTCACCGCCACCGTGCTGGGCGTTGCGTTCGCCGTGGTGGCCGCCCTCATCATCGGGACAGCCGTTCGGATCGCCATCTTCGCCAGGCGTGAAGAGATCAAAGTGATGCAGTTGGTCGGCGCACGGAACGGGTTCATTCGGCGCCCCTTCCTCGTCGAGGGCGGGATTACCGGAGCCCTGGGCGGGATCCTGGCGGTCGGACTCACGTACGCGACCTTCAGGGCGGTCTTCCACTATCTGTTCTCCATCGAATGGATCCCGATGGAGTGGGCCGGCGGCGTGGTCTTGGCAGGTGTGGTCTTCGGCGTCATCGCCAGCGGCTTCGCTGTACGCAAACACCTCAGGGAAGTCTGATCGTGTCCCATCGCCCGTCTCTGCTGATTCCAGCTCTCCTCTTCGGGGCAGTCCTCGTTGGGCCGTCGAGTCTCACGGGTCAGGCCGAGGGCATACGGAGGGAGATCCTCGAGAGCCAACGACGCCTCGAACAGGTGCGCGCGGAGCGGGTGCTGCTGCAGCGCGAAATGTCCAACCTGGAGGGTCGCGTCCGCGACGTATCGGGGGAACTCGCCAACATCGAGCGCCAGATCAGTGCCTCCCGGTCGGCTCTCGGCGAGATCGACTTCCAAGTCGACGCGGTGGCAGGCGAGATCGAAGGCTCAGCGCGCAACCTCGTGGTCACCAGGGAAAGGCTGAAGAACGGGGCCGCTGTGCTCAATCGCCGGCTACGGGATATCTATAAGCGAGGCCCCCTTCATTCGGTGAGCGTGATGCTGGGGGCCGCGTCGTTCTCCGACCTGCTCACCCGCTATCGGTATCTGAGGCTTATCGCTTCTTACGATCGCACGCTTGTGCGGCGGGTGGGGGAGCTCGAGGCCAATCTGGTGGTTCAGAATGACGATCTCGAGAACCAGATGTCCGACCTCGGTCGTCTGCGGCAGGCCAAGCAAGGAGAGGTGGTGTCACTCAGAACGGTGGAAGACCGACACCGGAGAGCACTGGAAAGCTTCCGATCTGAGGAGCGGCGAGCGGGAAGCCGTCTGGAGGAGCTCGACAGTGACGAGACCCGCCTGACGGGATTGGTCACCGACCTCGAAGCCCGACGCCTCGAGGCGGAGCGTCGTTCGGCAAGTGGCGCCCCGACCCTGTCTTCCGAAGACGTAGGCTCCCTCGACTGGCCTGTGAACGGCGAGCTGATCTATCGCTTTGGTCGAGAGCGGAGACCGAACGGGATCGTCCTCAGATGGAACGGAATCGGCATTCGGGCTTCCATCGGGTCGCCCGTTCGGGCAGTTCGTGCGGGAACGGTGGTCCTGGCGGGACCGTTCGAGGGGTATGGCCCCACCGTGGTGCTCAGTCACGGCCAGGGCTTCTATACACTCTATCTCTACCTCGAAGAGATAGGGGTAATCCAGGGGCGGCAGGTGGTGGCGAGTCAGGTAGTCGGGACGGTGGGTGGGTCCGATACGCCCGAAGGCCCACACATCGAGTTCCAGGTAAGGGCACCCGTCGACGGCGGGTCACCGCAAGCCCGGGATCCACTCCAGTGGCTACGGCCCTTGGGCAGGTGAGCCTTCACCACTTCGTAGGGCACGATACCGTCCGTTCCTCGCTCGCCCTCGCTTGGGAGCGTGGTTCCCTGCCAGTCACCATGTTGATCCACGGACCCAGGGGTGTCGGCAAGCAGCGACTCGCCCTGTGGCTTGGACAACTCCTGATGTGTACCGCACCGACCGCCGTCGGCCCATGCGCCGAGTGTAAGGCCTGCCGGATGGCGCTGTCCCTGGAGCATCCGGACCTCCACTGGTATTTCCCCCTGCCGAAGCCGCCGCGGGTGCGTCCCGACAAGCTCGCCGCGGCCATGGAAGAGGCGCGACATGAGGCCCTGGCAGATCGCAGGCAGAACACGCTCAGACCAGCCGTGCAAGCAACTGAACCCACCGGCCTCTACCTGGCGGTGGCGCAGCACCTACGCTCGCAGGCCCGAAAGCGGCCGGCCATGGGCGCCCGGCAGGTCTTCGTCATCGGTGACGCGGAGACCCTGGTGCCCCAGGAATCCAGCCAGGCGGCGGCCAACGCCTTGCTGAAGCTGCTGGAGGAGCCTCCGGCAGATACCTCGTTGATCCTGACCTCGAGCGAGCCGGGCCGCCTCTTGGCCACGATCCGCTCCAGGACCATGCCGCTTCACCTGCCGGGACTCCCGGACCGAGACGTGGCAGCGTTCCTCGTGGCGGTGGCCGAGGTCGACCAGGAGAGCGCGGACAGGGCGGCACAACTGGGTCGAGGTTCCATAAGCCGCGCCCTGGGATTTCTTCCCGAAGGTGACGATCCCGGGCCATTGGAAAAGCTGCGACAGCAAGCCTTCCGTCTTCTGAAGGCGGCGTCGGCCCCGGACGCCGGCTCCATTTACCGTCAATCTCTCGAATTCCAGTCTGTACGGGGCCGCGGCCTGATCGCGCTCCTGGACCTGTTCGAAGATGCTCTCCGGGACCTGTCCGCTACGGCGGCGGGAGTCCCTGATCGGGTCATCAGCCGCGACACGGCCGACTTTCTGGAACGGATTCAGACCGAGCGGGATATCCACCCTGTCGCGATCGCCGCCGCATTCGCCAGGTTGGAGGAAGCCAAGGAGATGGCGGCGGGGAACGTAAACCCCCAGCTCGTCGTTGCGGGACTCTTGACCGGGATCCGAGAGGCACTGAATGGCAGCGTCTGATCAAGACGACAGATCGGGTACGGCAGGTCTGACACACCTGGACCCCGAAGGGCGCGCCCACATGGTCGACGTCACGCAGAAGAATGTCACCCAGCGAACCGCGGTGGCCGAGGGTCGCATTCGCATGTCCGCTGAGACCTTTAGCGCCATCGAGGCTGGGGACATGAAGAAGGGCGACGTCGTCCAGGTAGCCCGGGTGGCTGCCATTGTGGCAGGAAAACGTACCGGCGAACTGATTCCTCTCTGTCATATGCTCCCCGGTGCATCGTTTAGCATAGACGTGGAGATGGACCGGGACCTACCTGGAATCGTAATGCGAGCCGAGGTGACGGTCGCCGGGCAAACGGGCGTGGAAATGGAAGCCCTCACCTCCGTGACCGTGGGTCTGCTGACGGTGTACGACATGGCCAAGTCCATCGATCGTGGCATGGTGATCGAGGGCGTCCGCCTCCTGCTCAAGGACGGTGGAAAGTCCGGCCGTTGGTCCGCCGACGACTGAGCAACACACAACAACTCGATTCACTTCTGGAGACGTATCCGTGAGAAACTCAGTCCTGATTGCGTTCATCACAGTCGGTGTCGGCGCTTGCACAGGGGGTGGGGCCTCCACCTCCACCCCCGCCCCCGCAGCACGGCCGGCCCAGCCCGAAGCGGTCTCCTCCGTGGCGGATTACTCGGGAGCGATGACCCGCGCGGCCGCCACCATCAGGCCGAACCGGATCCAGGAGCACATAACGTACCTGGCGAGCGACGAACTGGGCGGACGCGACACCCCGAGTCCCGGCCTGGAAATGGCCGCCGAGTACCTGGCCGCCGAGTTGGAGAGCGCCGGCCTCGAGCCCGCCGGAGACGACGGGACGTTCCTTCAGCGCTTCCCCTACACTCGCACTGCCATGGTGGTCGGGCGTCGGCGGGTGGCCTACGACAGTCCGTCCGGAACGACGCAACTCGAGTTTGGGGGGGACTACTACGTGATCCCGGGGCAACAGGTCGCCGAAGGAGCCGAGGTGGTCTTCGGTGGGCCGGCCGGGCAGCCGCCCGACGGTCTCGTGCAGGTGGCCCGGGGCAAGGTGCTTCTCTTCACCACGGAGGGAAACCCGGTGGTGGGACCCGGCGAAGCTCTCCTTGCCGCGTTCCAGGTGGCAGCACAAGGTGGCGCCTCGGCCCTGGTCCTTCTCCTCGATGACACCAACGCTCCGGACAGCATTCTCGATCTCGCGAGCGGAATCCAAGGTGCGGGGTTGGCCACGCCGCTGCCGGTAGTCGGGCTGTCCGCCGCTCGGTCTCGCGAGCTGTTCTCGGCTGCCGGCCTGGATCTGCCGGCCTTGCGAGCGTCCCCTCCGGCGAGCGCCGTCACCCTGGAGGGAGTCACCATGACGGTGGCCGCACCGTTCGAGATCTCCGAGCACACTCCCCCCAACGTGGTAGCCATGCTCAGAGGAAACGATCCGGTTCTCCAGGACGAGTACATCGTGTATAGCGCACACTTCGACCACGTGGGCATCGGCATGCCGAACGAGGCGGGCGACTCCATCTACAATGGCGCCGACGACGACGCGTCGGGCACGTCCGTACTCCTGGAGGCGGCCGCCGCGTTCGCGGCCATGGACGTGCCACCGGCACGTTCCGTGATCTTCCTCGCCGTGAGCGGCGAAGAAAAGGGACTCCTCGGCTCCAAGTACTTCTCAGAAAACCCGACCGTGCCCATCGAGGGGATCATCATGAACATCAACCTCGACATGGTGGGCAGAAACCATCCCGACACCCTCATCGGCGTGGGTCGGCAATACACCAACCTCGGCCCCCTTACGGATCGCATCCTGGAGGAGCATCCGGAGCTCGGACTTACGGTCATCGAAGATCCCAAGCCCGAGGAGCAGGCGTTCTTCCGCAGCGATCACCTTCACTTCGTCAACAAGGACATTCCGGCGATCTTCTTCACCACCTGGGACCACGAGGACTACCACAAGCCCTCCGATGAAGCCCACCTGATCGACTCGGAGAAGGCGGCGCGAATCGCGAAGCTGGTGTTCTACCTCGGCGCACGCATCGCCGGTGGAGACGAAGATCCGCAGTGGACAGAGACCGGCCTGGCCGAGGTGCAACAGATCATCGCCGAAAACGGGAACTGATCGGGTTAGTCCACACTAGGATCCCCTACGGCCCCGCTCGCCGGTTCGGGGGGCCCGGGGGACGACCACCCACTGGCCGATCTGCAGCCGCCGCGGCTCGATGCCCGGGTTGGCTGCCTGCAACAGACCCAGGCTCACGCCGTACCGCACCGCGATGTGGCTGAACGTCTCACCACTCTGGACCCGGTGCTCCAGGAAGCTGACGCGTCGTTCCGGGGGGATCAGGGCGTAGTTTTCTTCGAACACACGGCCCTGGCCTTCGGGCACCCGCACGATCGTCTCCCGATCGGGTGGTGTGAATCCTCGCACGAGCTGCGGATTCAGCTCCTCGATGGCCTCCTGCCGGCTCTCAGCCGCTTGTGCGATCACGTCCACGGACGTCGCATCCGGGACCGTGACCTTCTCGAAGCGGAGCGGAGTCGTGGAAGGCGGCTCGAACCCGTACCGTTCGGGAGATCCCGCCAAGGTCGAGGCAGCGAGAAGCTTCGGGATAAAGTCGCGTGTCTCAGCCGGAAGCGCTTCGTAAAGCACCAGAAAGAGGCTGTCCCCCTGAGGCGCAAGCGGGGCCCGGCTCCTCAGAATACGCGAGACACGAGCCGGCCGTTACGCGAGACACGAGCCGGCCCGGCGTTGTATGCGGCGAGCGCAAGATACCAGGAGCCGAATCGCTCGTAGTGCTCCGCCAGGACGTCCAGAGCCTTGGGAGTGGATCGCACCGGGTCCCGGCGTTCGTCGAGTAGTGGACTCACCGTCAATCCGACATCGCAGGTGGCGTTGTATGCGGCGTCCGCAAGCTCAGGAGCCGAACGTAGTGCCACAGACCCACAGCGGACGCATCGCGCGCCGTCCCGCTCATGGGCTTCGGGCGGCCGGAGCATACCCGCTCTCGATGATGGGCCAGTAGCGAAGGGAGCGCGGGAGCCCCCTGGCCGCGATTTCCCGATCCACGACCTCGCGGTACCGCTCCATGCGAGTCAGGTACAGCTGAAAGTCCCGGGCTCCCGGCCCGGTCCAGCGTTCGATCCAGCGTTCCGTGCGATCGGCCAACGTCGGGTGACGCGCCCAGCGGGAACCGAGGATGGGATCTCGCACCACCTCTGGAGGTTCGGTGAGAACGGGGCCTCGCCCGGCGTCGAGAAATGCGGGCCGATCCGACTTCAGGGCGGGCCCCGGGACCGAGGGAGGGGGATCGGGCATACCGGCCGCGCAGCCCACCCCGAGCCACGAAGCCGTCGCGGCCACGACGGTCCGGAGTACCCGGCCCCTATTCATCTAGGCGAGCACTTGATCCACCGCACTCAAGAGGCGATCCACGGCCTCGTCCGTGGCGCTCGACCCCATGCCGACGGTGGGGTGGGCCATGGCAGACAGAACCCGGTCCGAGACGGGAGAGGGGCCGGGACCCAGCAGGAGCCGAGCCGGTATGTCGTGTACTCGCATAAAGTGGGTGTGCCGGCCTACATATGGTAGTTGGGGGCTTCCCGAGTGATCGTGACGTCGTGGGGATGAGACTCCCGAAGACCGCCGGGGGTCACGCGTACGAATCTGGCCTTCTCCCAAAGCTCGCGGAGGTTCGCGGCCCCGCAATAGCCCATACCGCTTTGGAGTCCGCCCACAAGTTGGAATACCGAGTCCGCCATGGGGCCCTTGTACGGCACACGAGCCTCGATCCCCTCGGGCACCAGCTTGTGCTTCTCCGTCCCGGGATCCTGGAAATAACGGTCCGCCGAGCCCTCTTGCATGGCGGACAGCGAGCCCATTCCCCGCACCGTCTTGAAGCGACGTCCCTCCATGAGAAAACTTTCGCCCGGAGACTCCTCGGTGCCCGCGAACATGGACCCCATCATCACCGACTGGGCTCCCGCCGCCAGCGCCTTGACCAGGTCCCCGGAGTAACGGATGCCTCCGTCTGCTATCACGGGAATCTCACCCTGTACGCCCTCTACCGCGTCCATGATGGCCGTCAACTGCGGTAGGCCCACCCCTGTCACGATCCGCGTCGTACAGATCGACCCCGGCCCCACGCCGACCTTGATGGCGTCGGCGCCTCTCTCGAGCAGGGCGGCGGCGCCTTCGGTGGTTCCGATATTTCCGGCCACGATCTGTGCATCGGGGAACTTCTCCCGGGTGCGCGCCACGGCCTGGAGCACACCCTCCGCATGGCCATGAGCGGTATCGATCACCAGGGCGTCGACCCCGGCCGCCACGAGCTCGGCGGCGCGATCCAGGTCCTTGTGCGACGCCCCGATCGCCGCGCCCACCCGAAGACGCCCGTGTTCGTCCTTGCAGGAATTCGGAAAGAGGCGGCGCTTGAAGATGTCCTTGACCGTAATCAAGCCCTGGAGAATCCCTTCGTCATCGACCACAGGGAGCTTTTCGATACGGTGCTGGTGGAGGATCTTCTCCGCGTCCTCCAGGGTCGTGCCCACGGGCGCCACCACCAGACCTTCTGCCGTCATGACGTCATGAATCGTGCGATCGAGATCGGTCTCGAACTGGAGATCGCGATTCGTGACGATCCCGATCAGGCGGCCACCTTCTTCGATGATCGGCACTCCCGAGATCGAGAAGCGTGCCATGAGCCCGTGAGCGTCACGTAGCGTCTTGTCCGGAGGCAGCGTGATGGGATCTCTGATCATGCCGCTCTCGGACCGTTTGACCCGGTCGACTTCCTCGGCTTGCCGCTCGATGGAGAGATTCTTGTGAATGATCCCCAGCCCCCCCTGCCGAGCGATGGCAATGGCCATACCCGACTCGGTCACCGTATCCATCGCGGCGGTAAGGAGAGGGATCTGGAGTTGGATATCCTTTGTCAGGGAAGAGGTGACCGAGGTGTCCTTCGGGTGCACGGTCGAATGCCCGGGCACGAGAAGCACGTCATCAAACGTCAGGGATTCCTTGACTATCACCGCCATGAGGTCATTCCGATCACCCATAAACGAGACGCCCGCCCACCCGAAGTCTCCAGCAGAGACCCCCGGCGAACAGGCGCAGTATTGGCTACCATGGAAGATCTTACCCGAAGGCGTCTCGGGGTGTCAACCCTCCTCTTTCGGAGCGTCGTCGGAGTGTTCGTCTCCGTCGTTTTCCGCTTCGTCCAAGCTCGGGTCCTCCGACCCGGAGGGCTCTCCGAGGGACGGCGTCAGTTCCTCGAGGAGTTGCTTACCGGCCGATGACACATTCGAGAGGACCCGATCGGCCGCGGATATGAGCTGAAACGCCTCCCTCAGCGTCGCGGGGCTCATAGCCTTCTTCCGGAGCTTGTCCTCCATGGACTCCGCAAACTTCTGAAGCCCCGAGGCTTCCTGGGCGATATCGGTGGCGTACTTACCTTCGAGGAACTCGATGTAGTCGAGGATTTGGTACACCTGCTCCTCAGGCAGACTCTCGATCTTCCGCATCAGGCGTTGCCGGAGTACGTCGTGCATGGTCGATCTTCCCGAATCGGTTACAGTTCCCGGTCCAGACGGGCCCAGAGCAAGTTAACACGGCCCCCGGGGGAGAGGCGACGGCTTCGCCTGGCGGATCGCAGCCCCTATCGTCCACCGTCGCCCCGGAACTCCCTTGTCCCTACGGGGCTAAACGCCCAATGGTTTTCCTCCCCAATCGCAGAGTCGACATCGCCGACGAAGCCGCTCGTCTCTACGTGGCCTGGCTCGGCTCCATCGAGGAACGTCTCGAGGATCCCTCGTGCGATCGCTATGAACTGTGCCGCTCGGTTCTGACGGAGATCCACTATCCGGAGCTGGTTGGAGTGGATCTCCAGACACTCCCCCTATCGACACAGGTGTTACTGGCACAGATGGACGCGCGCAGCGTCACGCTGGAGCCCGAGTATTACGCCGAGACAGACCTCGAGCGGTACGACCTGGTCAAGCCCCTCATCTGGATGTGGGAGGGGTTCGACCGGAGCGCTCTGGGAGAGAACGTGCACCTGGGGGTCAAGTTCCGGAGGATGCTCGCGAAGCGCATCTTCCGGAGGTGTGGAGACAACTTCAAGGCCTTTCACCATGTGAAGCTGTCCTTCGGCTACAACATGGACGTGGGCGACAATGTCGTGGTCCACCGGCACGTGCTCCTCGACGACCGGGGTGGCATCCAACTCGGAAACGGCGCTTCCATCTCCGACTTTGCCAACATCTACAGTCACTCCCACGACCTGGTCGAGGGGCGGGACATCACCACTCCGGTGACCGTTATCGGCGCCGGAGTCCGGATCACCTACCACGCCACCGTCATGTCTGGAGTCCATATCGCAGACGGTACCATGCTAGGATCGTTCGGAATGGCCACCCGTGACACAGAACCCGAGAGTATCTACGCGGGCATCCCGGCAAAGAAGATCAAGGACAAACCGTCTCGGGAGCGTCCGCCGCCTACCCGAGATCCGTTGGCGGACGACGGCGACTAGCGCGGCTACCCCTCCTCGGCTTCGTACTGCGCCTGAAGGCGCGCCACGACCTCCGGGTCCGCCAGGGTGGTCGTGTCACCCAGCGCATGGCCTTCAGCCACATCCTTCAGCAAACGTCTCATGATCTTGCCGGATCGCGTCTTTGGAAGGTCCGCAGTAAAGACGACGATCTCGGGGCGGGCAATAGCGCCGATCTTGCCGGCGACGTGGGCCTTCAGCTCCTTTACCAGATCGTCACTGCCGTCCCGGCCCTGTCCTAACGTCACGAAGGCGGCAATCGACTGACCCTTCACGTCGTGCGTCTTAGCCACGACGGCGGCCTCGACCACGGCCTCATGATCGACTAACGCGCTCTCCACCTCCATGGTACCGATTCTGTGGCCGGCAACGTTGAGAACGTCATCCACGCGGCCCAGAATCCAGAGGTAGCCGTCATCGTCGAACTTGGCACCGTCTCCGGGAAAGTAGATCCCGTCCCATTTGGACCAGTACGTCTCGCGGTAGCGTTCTTCGTCTCCGTAGATCGTACGCAACATGGAGGGCCAGGGCCGCGTGATGGCAAGGAACCCCGCCGTCACCTCATTCCCGTTGTTGTCGAGAAGGGCGGCCGAAATGCCGGGAAAGGGCTCGGTCGCGCTGCCCGGGCGGGTCGTGGTCACCGCGGGTAGCGGAGTGATCATGATCGCCCCGGTCTCGGTCTGCCACCACGTGTCGACGATGGGACAACGCTCACCTCCGATCACCTCGTGATACCACATCCAAGCCTCGGGATTGATCGGCTCCCCGACAGATCCAAGGAGCCTCAGCTTGGACAGGTCGTGCTTCGCGGGCCACTCGTCACCCCACTTCATGAAGGCCCGAATCGCTGTGGGAGCGGTGTAGAAGACCGTGACCCCATACTTGTCACACAACTCCCAGAACCGGTCGTTCTCAGGCCAGTTGGGAGCGCCCTCATACATGAGGGCCGTGGTCCCGTTCGACAGCGGTCCGTAGACGATGTAGCTGTGCCCCGTAACCCAACCCACATCAGCGGTGCACCAGTAGACGTCATCTTCTCTGAGATCGAAGACACATTTTGTGGTGGCGTTGACCTGGGTCAGATACCCACCCGTCGTGTGCACGACTCCTTTGGGCTTACCGGTGGTCCCGGAGGTGTAGAGGATGTAGAGCAGATCCTCCGAGTCCATCACCTCGGGCGGACAGTCAGTGCCGGCGTCGGCCACGAGTTCGTGGTACCAGTGATCCCGGCCTTCCACCATATGTGCATCGACCTCCTGGGTGAGTGCTCCGCCGCGAGCCACGACCACCACACTCTCGATGGTGGGACACGACTCCACGGCCACGTCGGCGTTGACCTTGAGCGGCACGATTCCACCTCGACGATACCCACCGTCGGCAGTGATCAGCGCCTTGGCCTCGGCGTCGTTGATTCGGTCGGACAGGGACTCGGGACTGAAGCCGCCGAAGACCACCGAATGCGGCGCACCGATCCGGGCGCAGGCCAGCATGGCGATGGCCGCCTCAGGGATCATGGGCAAGTAGATGGCCACTCGATCCCCCTTCCCCACCCCCAGGCCCTTCAGGGCGTTGGCGAACCGGCACACCTCCGCGTGCAGCTCGCAGTAGGTGTAGGAGCGAGTGTCGCCGGGTTCTCCCTCCCAGATCAAGGCAGGCTTGTCGCGACGGGGACCGTCGAGGTGACGATCCAAACAGTTGTGGGAGACGTTGAGCTTGCCGCCCACAAACCACTTCGCGTGAGGTGGATTCCATTCGAGAACCGTGTGCCACTTCTCGAACCAATCGAGCTCCTCCGCCCAGGATTCCCAGAAGGCGAGATAATCTTCGGAAGCCTGATCGTAGGGTCGTCGATCCACCACGACCGCGCCGTTCTTGAACTGCTCGGGTGGGGGGAAGAGACGTTCTTCGGTCAGTAGTACATCGAGAGCTCCGCCTTCAGCACTCATTCATCCTCCAAGTGTGGGATAATGAAATCGTCGTGTACCAACGCTCGTTCAAACGCGGCGACGGTGGCGGACGCTAGCGCCGAAACCGCATCCGCTCCGGCCCTCATCGCCTTGGCGGGAATCCGGAGCTTGAGACGGATCTCACTCTCGGCGCCGTCCGGATCGTCATCCGACCCATCCATACGCAATCGTACCGTAAAGGGCGTTCGATGTCCCTCGGGCATGCACTGTGCGCTCACCTTGGCAAGGGCGGAAAGGAAGTCCTTCATGGGCCCGAGACGGGAAAGCTCCGGACCTTCCACAACCAGGGCCAGATTGCCCCTGAGACCCTTCGTCGTCTCGTCCAGGAACACGTCGACGCTCACGATGTCCGGAAACCTCGCGTTGTGGAAAAAGAGGTAGGCGCTCCTGGAGCTCTGCCCATCCCATCGACCCTCGAACTGATGGCTGGTCGTCTTCTGTAGACCCGACAGATTCCACCCGGCCCCGGATACCCCCTCCCGAACAGCATCGATGAGTGGCTCGAGGGTCAAAAGCGGTTCGCTCGTCGTCGTCATGGATCACTAAAGGCGCTCTCGGGTATGGCCGCAACATGTCTACATCTTCCAGCTCGAGCGACCAGGTCCTCCGGCGGGCACTCGAGGCGCGTGGGCATCGGTTCACAGATCAGCGTGCGGCCGTCTATCGGCTCCTTGCTCACACCACCGTCCACCCCACGGCGGACGAAGTGTTTCTCGGTGTACGGGACGAGGTGCCCGGAATTTCTTTGGCCACGGTATACAAGAGTCTCGAGACCATCGTGTCTTGCGGTCTGGCCAACAAGCTGAGTCACGCCGACGGCTCGGCCCGTTATGATGGCAGGACCGATCCGCATCACCATGCCAGATGCATCACCTGCGGGTCCGTGTCCGATATTCCAGGTGAGCTCCATGATTCCGACCTCTCCTGCGTCAGTGCGGGGACCGACGGCTTCCAGGTGACCGGATATCAGCTCGAGCTCACCGGATATTGCCCTGAGTGTGCTCGAGAGTCGGATGGCGAGGCGATCGCCGCCGTCGGCTGACACCACGCTGGACCGTCTCGCCCGGCTCCCAGCGATCAGGGGCGAGACCCTGCTGGACGATCTCTCCCTCGCTCCCTACCGCAGTGCATCCGGACCCGTAAGCATTGCACCGATCGCTTGCGTCCGACCGCTCGACGAGGACGATCTCTCTTCGCTCTTGTCCTGGGCCGCGAATGAAGGGATGTCGCTGATCCCGCGGGGCGCGGGCACCGGAATGCCCGGTGGCAACGTGGGTCCCGGAGTGACGCTCGATCTCAGCACGTCGTTTACCGGCGTCGGCCCCCCTCAGCAAGAAGATCGGACGATCAAGGTCGGTGCTGGCGCCGTGGCTGCCGACGTAGAGCGGGCTGCACGATCCGTGGGACTCTTTCTGCCACCCCTCCCGTCGAGCGCCGAGAGGTGCACGATCGGCGGCATGGTGGCGAACAACGCGGCGGGAGCACGCACCTACAAATACGGAGCGATTCGTGATTGGGTGCGGGAGCTGGAGGTCGTGATGCACGATGGATCACAGCTTCGCTTGGTCCGGGGAAAGCGAGGACCCGGTCTGTTCGAAGCCCTGCATCGATCCCTTCAGGAAGAGATGGGTTCCGGCCCCACTTCCTGGCCATCCGTGCGTAAGAACTCCAGCGGGTATGCCCTCGATCGCTTCATGCCACAAGGAAATCCCATCGAGCTCGTGGTGGGAAGCGAGGGGACATTGGCCGTGGTCACATCGGTCACGCTCGACCTGGAGCCGGTCCCGCAAGCCACCGCGCTCGCCCTGGTGGCGGTGCACAGCCTCGACGACACCCCATCGGTGCTCGCCGAGGCGGCCACTCTGGGCGCCTCGGCCTGCGAATTCTTCGGTCGCCGCTTCCTGGAGATCACGTCCATGTCATCGCACCCCGTGGTCGGGCCGACCGTTGCGGATGCCGCGGCGGCGTTTCTCGTCGAGGTCGACGGAACGGTCGATGAAGTCAGCCGCGGTTTGGAAGCGTTGCGACGACTCGGCCGGGAGCTAGGTTCACCTGCCGTCACGGCGTTGGACCGCACCGACCAGGAGCTTTTGTGGGAGATCCGACACGCCGCCAGTCCCGTGATCGCCGGGTGCGCCGATCGTGGCCTTCGGTCGACGCAGATCATCGAGGACTCAGTCGTCCCTACCGAGAGCTTGGGCCGATACATCACACAGCTAGACGGGATTCTCAGCAGGTGGGAGACGGATGCCGTGCTCTTCGGCCACGCCGGTGACGCGAACGTCCACGTGAATCCTCTCTTGGACGTCACCGACGCGGCATGGCGTGAACGAGCACGGGGGATTCTGGAGGATACCACGGACCTCGTTGCAGACCTGGGCGGAACGCTCGCCGGAGAGCACGGGGACGGGCGCATTAGGGCGCCACTCCTCGAGCGGATCTGGGGGGACACTCTTACCGGCGCGTTTTTCCGCGTCAAGGATCATTTCGACCCTGGGGGCATCCTCAACCCGGGAGTGATCGTCCCCCTTCCCGGCCAGGACCCGCTGGAAGGACTGTGGCCCGAAGCAGGCGGGTGGGCGTGACGAGTCCACGCCTTCTACTGCTAGGGCTGGGTGCGCTACTGGCCAGTTCCCTGGCCTGGAGGCCCGGGGCTTCCGTGGATGCCGTCCCACCGACGTCGGCACTTGTGGAAAGCCAGGCGGAGACCAGCACACAACCCCCCTCTCCGCCGAGCCCCGAGATCGAAGCCCTCCGCCGCGACCTTTCCGGGTTTCTGGACGGCACGCGGCTGCGCTCGGCAACGGCAGCTCGGCAAAGGGGCGTCCTCGTCGTGTCGCTCGACCGGGGCGATACGCTGTTCGCCAGGAACGAGAATCTTCTCCTGACCCCGGCCTCGAACATGAAGGTCGTGACCACGGCAGCCGCACTCCACTTTCTGGGCCCATCCTTCACCTATCCGACGTTCTTGCTAGGCGATGGCGTGGTCGAGGACGGCCACTTGCAGGGTGATCTGATCCTCTATGGAACCGGCGACCCGGGGATCTCAGATCGATGCTTCCGTACCCGTACCCGTGTGTTCGAGGAGCTGGCGGAACAGCTGACCGCGGCCGGAATAACGCACATCGATGGCAACATTGTGGGGGACGCGACCTATTTTTCGGGGCCGGACCTCGGGCCGGAATGGAATCCGCGCGATCTGAACGAGCGGTTCGCGGCACCGGCCTCCGCCCTCTCGTTCAACGAAAACATCGTCACGTTGCGCATCATCCCCTCACCACGGCTCGGTGGCGTGCCCACGGTCGAGACCATCCCCACCGGTTTCCCGCTGGAGATGAACAACACGGCCGAGACCGTCGCCGGCAGGCCACGACCGAGGCTGTGGCTCGACCGACCCACGCCCACATCGCTCATACGCATCGAAGGCGAGATGACGCGGGGCGGTCCGGCCATCTGGAGGCGACTCACGGTGCCCGATCCAGCCCTGTTCGCCGCCCGCGCCCTGCTGGAGGTACTGGAATCGAGCGGTTTCGTCGTGAACGGTGAGGCACGTGCGGTCCACAGAGCCGCCCGCTCACGCATTACCGACCGGGAAGCGTGGGTCCCGAGCCTTCCGGAAGACGAGGAGCCGCGGATTTTGGCCCGCCATACGTCCCCGGAGATGATCCAGTATCTGAACGTGGTCAACCACGAGAGTCACAACCTGTTCGCCGAGACCATCTACAAGACCATGGGCAGAGTCGTCATGGGCCAGGGATCGTTCGAAGGGGGGGCCCGAGCAGTCCGCCGCTTCACGGCCGGCGAGGTCGGGCTGGACGATAACGATATCATCGCGGTGGACGGATCCGGCCTCTCCGAAAGCAACCGTGTAACGGCGGGTGGACTGGTGGCGATCCTACGCTACGTGGCCAGATCTCCCCAATGGGATGCATACCTCTCCACCCTCCCCGAAGCTGGTCGATCCCTACGCCGCATGTACCGGACCCGAGCGGCCAGGAATCTACGTGCCAAGACGGGCACGATCGACGGGGTTTCGGCCCTGACGGGCGTGGTCTCGGCGCGGGACGGTGAAAGGCTGCTCTTCAGCATCCTCTCGAACGAACTCACGTCCACGGGCGCCGCCAAGCGAGTGGAGGATCGAATCGGATCGAGGTTGTCGGACTTTCAACGGGCTGTACCCGGGGTACCCCCGCCCTAGTGTTCGCCTAAGAAGCCCGACCTAGAGCTGAGCGCAATCGTCTGCGCAACTCGACGTCAGACATGGCGGCGAGCGCCCGTTCCGCCGTGCCCGAGCTGTTCCAGCGTACGTCCACGAGGCTCACACCATCGTCGGCGGCGCCCTCCACATGGAGGTGCAGGTAGTAGCGACCCTTGTAGTCCGTACCCGACTCCGATCGCACGGTCGCCACCCAAGCGCTTCCGTTTTCGTCCAGGAATTCAGTCATGAGATTGGATTGAAGGTGATCGTTTCGGACCACATCAGGCGCAGCGATCAGGCGACCGAGATGCGCGACGTGGTCGAAGTCTCGAACCCACAATCTCGCAGAAAGTGTCTGAGCACGAAGGACAGCACCCCCCGCTCGGCCACCGTCGTGGGCGTTGCGCCGGTAAAACCCTTCAGGGCCCGTCGGAAGGCCGCACCGGACGAATATTCCAACTGGCGACTGACACTCTGCCCGGTCCGCCCGGGATCCCCCAGCCAATGCCCCGCATGGAGGAGTCGAGACCACACGAGGAGGCGTCCGATAGCCGGCAGACCGGTCCTCTTCAAGCAAACGCTAAGGAAGGGTCGCGACAGGCCCATGAGTTCGGAGAAGCCCTCGGCCGACCAGCACTTGTGAACCTGGTCCAGGACGAGCCGTAGTGCCTTCGACTCGCGTGGCGTGAGGTCGGGGCTGACCTCCCGCAGAACGCGCGAGGTCACACCTCGTTCTTGAGCCTTGTCGACACTTCGGCGCAGGCGCCACGCCTGATCCTCACTGTTCAGGACTACGAGGCTTCGGAAGCCCAGGCGCCCCACCTCGAACAGTGTTCGTGGATCCTCCTTGTCGCCGGCCAAGAGCACGAATCCCACGCTCGGGAACTGACGGCGCACCCTCAGAAGCCGCTCCAGTCCACCGGGCCCCCATCCGAGCGATGTCAAATCGACCATACACACACTCACAGGTCGCTCTCGAAGTGACAGTGCCAGCCAACCAAGCGTTCTGGCCTCGGCAACGTCATGCACGGTCGAGAGTGCCTCTCGGAGGCCGGATTGCACCTCGGGATTCCGGGTAAAAGTGCTTACAAGTGCCATGACCTTCGGAAAAGGTATACCCCTAGTCGGAAATGATTGCGGCACCCAAAGATGCCGCATCCACCTTATTAACGAGCTATACCGTCCAGTCCCCCCTCACCAGAGCCCATCTTCGGGAAGGAACCCGGTCTAATGACGAAGCTTCGCCTCTTTTTCGCCGTCGCAGCCCTCTCGTTCGCGTTGAGCGCGTGCTCATCGCCCGCGGGCCTGGACTGCGCTGCCGGAGACAGCATGTGCCAGACACTCGCTCCGGGTGGCAACGGTTAAGGGCCCTGCGCTTCCGTTGAAACCAGCTGGTCCCGCATAGAACTCAACTCACTACGTACCCCCTCGATATCTTCGAGGGTCGTGGTATCAAAGCTCGCACCGGCATCCTCGGCCACGGGTTCTCCCGCCCTGAGGGCTTCGAGTGCAGCCTCTGCCTGGAAGAAGATCTGGTGGTTGCCGTGCTCTTCGGAGTGCGTCTTCGCTTCGGTCATCCAACGTCCGGCGAGTTCGATATCTCCGAAGAGGCCGAAGGCTTGGCCTCGATTCAGAAGCAGTTCGGAGACCATGAAGGACGGCCCGTTTCGCCATCCAGTCTCGTCCACGGCTTCGAGTCGATCCTCGAACTGTTTGCGACGGCCCAGCCGAGCCTCGATGTAGGCCAGGGCTTGTAGCGCATAGACCTTATAGCGGAAATCCTCCGTACGATGGGCCACCACCGTGTACGCGTCTTCCGCCGAGCCGAGCTCCCCCACCTCGACGAACACCCAAGCCAGGTCCGTCAGGGCGTGGAGCTGGTGCCGCTCGGTCGGATGGAGGCGAACGGCCTCCCACCCGTGGTGGATAGCCTTTCCGTATCGACCGGACAACTGCTCGTCGGTCATGAGGTCGTGGTGGCCGAGTCCCTGGACATAGCCGTCACCGTCAGATTCTCCCCACTCGAGGCTCTGACGATGTAGCTCGAGGGCCTTAGGCAGATTTCCCTTCTCACGGGCGGTGTTCCCGAGCCCGTTCAGGGCCAGTGCGGACAGCCTGCCGTCGCCGAGGGCCTCACCAAGGTCCTGGGCCACCCCATACCATTGCTCGCTATCCTCCCAGGCGCCGAACCGGCGATGCGCTCTACCGAGGAAACGGGCGGCGGGGCCGGCGATGGCCGCCGATCCACAGGTCATGGCGACCTGGTAGGCGAGGCGGAAGATCTCCCGGGCTCCATGCAGGTGTCCGAGCATGTCCACCCGGTCGCCCAACTCGAGGAGCGATCGGCCCAACTCCACCCCGTCACCCGAGCCGAGGGCCTCCAGAACCGCGCTCCAGCTCTCGCGCTCGGGATCACCCGCGTCCACGGCGTCCAGCTCGCACTTCACGCCTTCGACCTGCTGTCGAAGCGCTTCGGGATCCATGGTGAGCTCTTCATCCAGCGCGGAGCGCACAGCCCGGGCCACCAGGAAGCGGGTGGCAATGCGGCGATTCGTCTCGGCATCGTTCTCCCGTCCCTCCAGGTCTTTGAGGACCGCCCATCCGGAGAAGGTCTCGCCTGCCGCTGGATCGGAACTCTTGCTGAAGCGCTTGGGACCCGTGGCCTTACGGTCCAGATCTTGATGGAGAACCACGGCCGCCGCCTCACCTGCGACGAACATCAACTCGTCGGTGACATCCACGGCCAATCGCTGTCGAGGGGTCAGCGAGTCCACGATGAGGAACCAAGCCCTGGTCCCGTCACTGCCCATAGCGACGCAGCAGGAACTGCGAACACCAGAGATCGGGATTTCTCCGGCCCGCTCGATATCCGGCTTGTCGAGCAGACCCGGTACGCCCTTACCCCACGCCACCCTGCACGCCTCTACCGCGAAGTTACGTCGTGGGGGCTTGCCCACGAGATCGAGCAGGCAGTGCACGTGAACCAGACCGGGCCCGTACTCATCGACCCATACGACGGCGGCCCGATCGGCCTCCAGCAACTCTTGCGCACATGCGAGATGCCCCAAAAGGCAGGAGCGTACAGGGTCTCCGCGGTAGAGCGCCGCGATCTCCTCTGACCGCTTTGCCCGCCCACTACGGTAATCTGAGAGTCGTGGAACGTTCGAAGTAGACATCTACACCGGAATAAATAGCTTGTGGGGGGATCACTCCAAGCTAGGCGCCCCGAGTTGGAAAGACAACGGTGACGTTGACCCACCCCTCACGCCCTTTGAATGACCCCTGATCAAGCCGAGGATCGGCCAGGAAGCCAAGCAGCGCCCGCTTCCCGGGTACTCGAGCCCACGTTTCGGGTCGACATCGGCCTGGTGACACTCTGTGTCATCTGGGGGGTGAACTTCTCGGTCATCAAGGTGGCCCTGGTCGAGATAGAACCTCTCGCCTTCAACGCTCTCCGCTTCCTCCTCGCCTCCGCGACCCTGTTCGTCTTGTTGAGATGGAGGGGGCCTGTCCCCATTCCACGCCGAGAACATTGGGTGCGGGTGGTCCTTCTTGGTCTCCTCGGCAACGTGGTATATCAGTTCCTGTTCATCTTCGGCCTCGACGGCACCCTTGCCGGTAACGCCGGCCTCGTCCTGGCGACGACGCCCGTGTGGACCCTGGTCCTATCCACCGTGCTGGGACAGGAACAGCACACGGTGGCTGTGTGGCTCGGTGTGCTGGCAACCCTGGGGGGCATGGTCTTCGTGGTCGCTGGCGGGGCCGGTGCCGCGGGCTACTCCGGCGGTATCCCGAGGGGCGATCTACTCCTGATCGCCGCAGCCGTCACTTGGTCCGTCTACACGGTCGGAGCGCAGGATTTGACGCGCCGCTACGGTGCCCTGGCCGTGACCTCGTGGACACTGTGGGTCGGCACCATAGTCCTCGTGGCGGCCGGCGCCTCGGCAGTAGGGCGTATGGATGTTCGCGCCGTCTCGCCCATGGCATGGACTGGAGTGGTCTACGCGGGCGTCCTGGCCATTGCGGTCGCGTATTTGCTGTGGAATTACGGCTTGGAGCACATCGGCAGCGCACGGACCTCCGTATTCTCGAACCTGGTGCCTATCGTGGCACTCATCACCGCCGCCATCTGGCTCGACGAAAGACCCTCCGCTCTGCAGATGGTGGGTGCAGCAATCATCATCGGAGGGGTGTGGATGGCTCGGGTGGCAAGGGCCAGAGAGGGAGAGTCCGCCGGAGAGGCGGCAACCGAAGGCCTCTAGCCTTCTAGCCCGGCGAGCCCGACTCGAGCCTGGGATGATGCCGAACCTCGGGGAACTCGTACACGATAATCCCCTGGTTGGTCACGTCGGAACGGACTCTGAGCCCGTCGTCCATGCCCTCCAGCACGCTCTCGGCCGCAGCCAGGGACAGGTTGAGCGAGGCGGCCACTTCGGTCACGGTGAGGGTCCCCCCCTTTTCGGTGGCCAGAAGCAGCACGCGACGCTGTAGCCGCGTCATCAGGGCTCTCCGGCGATCCTGACGCGCTTTGAGCCCCCACCAGATGGTGCCGGTCCCGGCGGCCCCCAGTACGCTGCCCACAGCCACGGCCTCTAGTGCGAACGAGATAATACCGACCGAGATCATCAGCGCTGCGCCTAGGACCATACCCACGCCAATCGTCCTCCGGACAATTCCCCTTCGGGGAAGCCCCTCGTCGGCCCCGAAGCGAGGGCGGGCACCAACCGGGCCGCCCCAGGCAGGCGCACGGGCCGCACCGGGTCCCAACACCGCCGCATTCTCCCAGCCCAAGCCGCACTGCGGGCAAATGCGGTGTTTTCGGCGAGCCAGCCAGTAGGCCAGTCCCCCCAATCCGTACGTAAAAAGGGACACGCCGATGAGCAGACCCATGTGTCCGGGCCGCCTGAAATACTCGATGCCGTTTCCGACGTAGGCACAGCGCGGGCAGTTCCGCACGCCCATTCCGACCGGACGAACTATGGACCGAGATGAGACCGCCACCCCACAAGTGGGACAGGCGGTCTCATGCTCTCTCAGATGCTCACCACAGGTAGAACAGCGCATTCAGCCTCGACGCAGGAGTCTTCCTCCAAGGTAGACACTCGATACTACGTGTTCGTTCCGGCAAAGATTCAGCCCTTTCACCGTCCCGCTCGGGTCCTAGAACAACCGCACCAACTTGAGACGCAGCCCCGCCTGAGGGGCAGCCACTCCACCCTCCCCGCCCGCCAAGCTCAAGGCCAATCCGCCCACTCCGCTTCCCAGCAAGAAGTGTGCACCCGAAGACGACCAGAGCCGTCCATCGACGTGGAAATCCCCTACCGTGATGACGGTGGGGGCTAGCGAGTAGGACCCGAGGCCCTCCGTAATGGTCTCGACCAAATCGACGCCGGGGTACTCGAGCATCGGGCGGACCGGGAGCAGGCTGTTGCCCGAGAGCTGGTCTTCCACAGCGACCGCAGCATTCCAGTCCGAGAACAGATCTTCCCAGGACGAGCCCGTCACCGCTTCAACGTTGTCGATTCCTGTACGCGTGGTCCGGGTCAGCGACCCCAGCAGAGCGTCGCTTCCCGCCTGATCCCTCAGGTAACGTAGGTACATCCACCCGGCACCCCGTTCTCCGAGCGTCCCCTGGCCGGTAACCACGATCAAGCTCACGTCAGCTGGATCCGAGAGAAACTGATTCGCTCTTCGCCAATTACCCTTCTGGTAGTCCTCCGCCTCGGAGCTTCCGCGTCGACGCAGTTCTTCCCCGACAAGGTCCTCACCCATCTGGGCCAGTCCCTCGGAGAGCCACAACGCATCGGCACGCTCACCGCCGAGGTTGATGATCCGTTCGTTGTGGTGGATCATGTGTTGGAGCTCATGTGCGAGAACGGCCGGTACGGTGCTTTGGATGAGGCTCAGGCTCTGTACGTTCCCATACTGCCCCGTGGGATCGGGGACCATGACGTAGAAGACCTCAGCCGCGTTGCTGTTTTCGGCCTCCGTGAACAGGTCGAGGCCGAAGAAGAACCCACCGACGAACTCACCTGAGCCCGGTGTTGACAGCCGGTTGACGCTGGGGGTGAAGAGAATGATCACTTTGTCGTTGTCGTCTACGTCGGACGTAGCTCCGAAGACACTCGTGTCCACCGTGTAGATCGGGTCGTCGAAGAGCGTGCCAAAACGCTCAATATCTTCCTGTGGAAGGCTGGCTAGCACCTCGACATCGACATACAGCATGGCTCGCTCCGAGGTCATCCGGAGCTCGGCCGTGACCTGATCGAACTCGCCGTCGCCGCGCACGACCTGAAAATCTCTGCGATCCCCAAGGTCGGGCGCTCGCTCTGAAGGCGAGAGAGCGGGTTCCTCTCCCGCCGATCGCTTTTTCCTGAGGAGCTGCTTTTCGAGACCTCTGAGGAACACTTTCCAATTTTCGCGTGCGGAGCCGGTTCCAGCGGAAGGGTTCGTGTCCACACGCGACGGCATGACCATGCGGGCCGGCGGAGCCACACCGCGCGACGCCACGCCCTGGGGCGTCTGCCTCAGACCCGTCAGCCGATAGTCGAAGCGCGCCGCGCCGATCGTGCTTACCGACTGGGCCACGGCCAGCCAGTTCCCCGCCGCGAGACGGACACACGAAGGGGCCTCTTCGACGACCACGGTCGTGTCGCCGCCGAAGTCGAAGTCCAGCACCTCGCCGGAGGCCTGAACGGCCAATGGGAGGACACCGCTCACCTCGCCTCCCAGCCGCACCGACACATCCACTTCTCTGCTGGGCAGACACGCCGGGACCTCCACGGACATCTGCGTCGGCTCAGCCACGAGCACGGATCCACGAATCCCGGAGAACAGAACAACGTTGTGAGACGCAATCGCGCTGAAGTTGTCTCCCTCGAGAGTGATGACCTGCCCGGCATCCGCAGCGGGCGTGGAGAGCGAGGTGAGCTGCGGAGGTAACACGGCCCACGCCTCGAATTCGACCAGCCGCTCCGGTTGGTCTCGAAGGCGTGCCTCTACACGGTAGACTCCCAGCGCCGCACCCAGACGCAACTGCACGGTTGCGAGCCCGGTGGAGTCGCTGTGTGTGGTGGCCGGCTCCAAGACGGCCCCGGAGCCCTCGACGACCGTCCAGTCGACCACCACGTCCTCCGCTGGTCGCCCATCACCGAGTTGTTGAACGGCCACGATGAGGGGATCGATGAGCAGCTGGTCGGTCGGTCCGAATTGGCCGCTCCCCGACACGGCCACCAGCTCGACCTCCGCCGTGGGCGGTTGAGTCGGGCCGTCCTTGGAACAGGCCACGATGCTCAGGGAGGTGACAAGGGTGACTCCGGCGAGGAGTCTGTGTAGAAGTGTGTCCATCACCGAGGAATGGTCGAGAACGCCAGAAGCTCCAGAATCGGACTCCCGGTCAGGGTCGCGGCTCCGGTTCTGACACGTCCGACTACCCGGATACGTTCCAGCGGACTCAAGCCCTCGGCCTCCGGGAGCCGCTCAGGCGGGATGGCCACATAGACGAACGCACCAGCTCCCCGGCCGGTTTTGGTCAGGAGAAACGGCTCTCCTTCATAGAAGTCCGTGCGGATCTTCTCCGCACGCTCCAGGGAGATGAATTGCACATCCCATTGCAGGACCCGGCCCCGGTACTCGAGGGGTGCAGCAACAACGTCTTCGAAGCTGACGTCCGTAAGGACCGTGGTCTCTCCCTCGGCCACGGTGCCCTGCGGAAGCCACAACCATCCGTCCATCCTGACCCTGGCCCAGTTTCCCTCTCTTGCCAGGATCCTGAGGTTCGCCCCGGGTACGGCCGAGGCCAAGGTGTCTCCGTCCGGAGTGCTGAGGATGGCAGCATTGACCTCTCCACTGATGGTCCACTCATCGGCGAGAACAACGTCCGTCCCCCCGCGGACCCCTCCCGGCGGCTCGTCGAGTGCCACGGACGGACTCCAGATCCAAGCCCTACGCCGCACTCTGACCCAGCCAGACACCCGCTCCACTTCCTGTAGCAAGGTCCCTTCTTCCAAACGGCCCAGGACGTCGCCGGATGGAGTGGCGCGAAGGTTCTCACCCTCCGCGGCCGACACCACCAGATCGAAGTCGCCGCGGCCGCCTACCTGAAGCGACTGGGTCCAGACCCAACCGGCCAACTCGAACTCGAGCCAATCGTCTCCGGTGGCCAGGATATCAAGCGTCGTTCCGGGGGCGAGCTGACCCAGCAAGGTCCCGTTGGCCTGGGCCCGAAAGTTCTCGTCGGCCGTCACGGTTCCGCTCTGTCCAGAGAGACCCTGGGCCAAAATCGTCAGACCGACGCCGAAGAAGACGGTAGTGGCCCGCAATCGCTTGAAATCCGCGCTCATTTTCCTGAAACGATCCTCGACAGATGGTGTTGAAAGGGTGATCTTCCGGCCCTCTGGAAGGGGCCTGACGCCACTTGCACGAATGTGTTCCGGCCGGTGGCGGTCGTCAAATACCACTAAACGAAACGTCGAACCAGCTTTTATGCCACACCCGAGAACGATCTGCCTGCTGCTGTGGGGAGCGATTCTACTCCAGTCCAGCCCCGCTGCCGCCCAGGATATTCCGTCGTCCTACCGTTTTGTCGAGAATAGTCATGAAGCAGGCCTGTTCGCGGGCGTCGCGAGCGTGAATCCGGGCCAGCTCGGACTCGGGCCCAAGTCGGCTGACGTGTACGGCGGACGATACTCGTTCATGTTCGGCAGTGCTCTCGTGTTCGAGGCTGATGCGACGTTCTTCAAGGGCACACGCGATGTCATCGACATCCGCCGGGAAGAGGAGGATCGGGTTCTCGGCGAATCCACCGTCGACATACTGGCCATGGAAGCTCGTCTCAGAATAAACCTGACGGGCCAGCGGACCTGGCACGGCCTGCAGCCGTTTCTCGGCTTCGGAGGGGGGATGGCCTTGAGCAGCAATCTGGACCGGACCTTGGAGGATGCGGCCGACATGCCGCAAACGGACCGGTGGGACTTCGGGAGCAAGTTCATCACCAGTCTTTTCGGAGGTATGAACTTCCACCTCTCGCCAAGCATCATGCTGCGGGTCGATGGCGTGATGAACCTCTGGAAGATCAGCACGCCGGGGGGATGGTTTGGCTCCGAGGACGATCTCGGGGTACTTCCGCAGAGCGAGTGGACGTCGGCCAAGAGCCTGTCCTTCGGAGCCAGCTGGCGTCTCTGAGATACTCGGTGGCACACCCCCGCGCTACGAGGCCGAAGTCTCGATGACGGACTTCGAATCCAGAGTCGCCGATTGGCTCTCGGTCGGGGAGGCCATGCAGAGGATCCTCACCGCCGCCTCGCCCCTCGACATCGAACAGGTGCCCCTCCCCGAAGCTCTCGGACGAGCCCTGGCGTCGGACCTCATCGCCCCGACCGGACTGCCCCCATGGGACAGCAGCGCGATGGACGGGTACGCCGTTCGCGGCGATGACATCGCCGGCGCTGACGCGGACGAGCCCGTCACGCTCACCGTTGTCGGTGCGGTGCTGGCGGCCACGCGCTTCGAGGGGGTGGTAGCCCCCGGCCAGGCCGTACGGATCATGACCGGGGGAACCGTTCCCGCGGGCGCGGATACCATCGTTCGCGTCGAAGACACCGATCGGGAGCAGGGTGCCCCGGGGCGGGTCCTGATCCGTTCCGCCCGTGACCAGGGTCGACACGTTCGGCCGGCCGCGGAGGACTGGAGCCGGGGCGATGTAGCCCTGGAGGCGGGCACGGGCCTCGGCCCCGGTCAGATCGGCGTGTTGGCCAGCGCGCACGCCGGCAAGGTTTTGGTACGACAGAGGCCCGTGGTAGCCATCCTCGCCAGTGGAGACGAGCTCCAGGACATCGAGATCGCCCCCCCCAGTCCCGACCGCATCCCCGAAAGCAACGGTCGTGTCGTGGAGGCTGCCGTCCGACTGGCCGGGTGCACGCCCCTGCGAGTGGGTATCGCGAAAGACGATCCGGACGACATTCGTGCACACATTGTGAAGGCCGCAGACGCCGATGTACTCGTGACTCTCGGCGGCGCATCGATGGGAGAGGGCGACCTTTTCAAGAGGGCTCTCGACGACATGGGTCTTCGGTTGGATTTCTGGCGTGTGAAGATCAGACCGGGCACTCCGACGAGCTTTGGACACCTACCCCGGGAGGGCCACCCGGACCAGCCCGTGTTCGGGCTTCCCGGAAACCCGGCATCGGCCTTCGTGACCTTCGAGATCCTGGTACGTCCGTTTCTTCTGGCTCTTGCGGGACACAGCAGGGTTCACCGCACCATGCTATCGGCCCGCGCCGGCGAGGATCTCGGTGCCGCAGCCTCGGTCACCGCCTTTCTTCGAGTGTCGTTGACCCGGGCGGGTGGAGCCGTCGAGGCCTCTCTCACGGGGTCCCAAGGCTCTGGGCTGGTCAGCAGCCTTGGCGCGGCCGACGGTCTGGCCGTTGTTCCCGAGGGGATCGAGACGATCAGCCAGGGCTCTCCCGTCGACGTGATCCTCCTCGACAACGCTCCCGGGCTCGCCACCGGAGCGCCCCTCTTCGAACCGGCCCAGGGGTGAGCTCAGCGCTCGCCAACCGGGCATCCGTACTGTTTTGTGTGACTTTGGTGGTAGGCTGCAGCATCCCACGATGGCCCGTGGCAGGACCTCTCGGGGCCCCGTTCGGAGTACGGTGGGATGGTGCTCTTCCCGACGTCCATCGAGGGGTCGACATTCTGGTTCCCACCGGAACCCCGGTGGCCGCCATGTCCGAGGGACAGGTGCGGTTCTCAGGCACCATGGACGACTTTGGGCTGGTGGTCTGGCTAGACCACGACAACGAGGTGGTCACGGTCTACGCACACCTCTCGGAATTGAGGGTCGAGACCGGTGATCAGCTGGCCAGGGGCCACATTGTCGGCCTCAGCGGAAGCACGGGAAACGCCTCGGGGCCACACCTCCATTTCGAGATCTGGCGGCGGGGCGTCCAGCTCGACCCGGTAGCGATGTTGGGGGGCCCTCCCGGGCTTTGAGAACGAGCGTCCTCCCTCAACCGGCCTCTTAATCCTCGGCTCGAAGAGCCTCGATCGCTTGTGTGAGTCGCGGCAACACCTCGAAGGCATCTCCTACGATACCATAATCCGCTATGCCGAAGATGGGCGCGTCGGCGTCCTTGTTCACCGCCACGATGGTCTGAGACGTCCTCATTCCGGCCAAATGTTGAATGGCTCCCGAAATACCGATCGCAAAATAGAGCGTCGGAGCGACCGTCTTTCCGGTCTGACCCACCTGCTCCGAATGAGGCCTCCAGCCTGCGTCCACGACTGCACGAGACGCGCCAAGAGCCGTTCCGGGGCCGAGTGCATCTCGAAGATCCTCCAGGAGGTTCCAGTGTTCAGCCTCTTTCAAGCCCCTCCCACCGGAGACGATCACACTGGCCTCGGACACGTCGACGGATCCACCCTCCGCGGCTTGGAACTCTAACGTGCGCATGCCCACGTCCGCCGGAATCGTCGGGCTCAGCACCTCGACCGTGCCCGCACCGCCGACCTCTTCCGGACCGAACGAATTCGGTCGGAGGGTCATGACGCATGGAGAAGACCGGAACGTGAGCCGAGCCAGTGCCTTGCCCGCATATATAGGCCGCACGGCCACCAACTCCCCGCCGTCCACCTCCAGGCGCGTGATATCGGATGCCATGGGTGCGTCGAGGAGTGCTGCCACCCGGGGCGCCAGGTCCTTGCCCTGGGCCGTAGCCGGAAACAGGACCGCGCCGTAGCCACCCGCTCGCGCAACATCGACTACCGCCGACGCGTAGATTCTCGGCGAGTACTCGGCCAGAGCCTGGTCCTCGGCTACGCGAACGGTTGCGGCGCCATACAATCCCAGTCCAGTCACCGTGTCTCCGACACCCGGACCCCCGAGGACCAACGCGTCCGCCGAGCCGCCCAGCTCCGCTGCCCTGGCGGCGGCCGCGGACACCACTTCATTGGCCGCCGTTCTGATCTGGCCGGCTTTCTGTTCTGCAAAGGCGAGAATGTCGCCCATTTCTAGTCTCCGATATCTGTCAGTCTGAAGCACTGGTTGGTCGGTCCGTCCGAGATCGTTCGGTAGCCGAGCACTAAAGAGCGTTCGCCTCTTCGCGGAGGAGTCGCACCAGCTCGGGCACCGCATCGGCACCCTCCCCGACGATACGACCTTCGGCTCGAGCGGCCGGATACTCGAGGCGCTCCAGGGTGATTCGGCTCTCTGGCACCTCGGCATCTTTTTGCTCGAGCGGCTTCCTCTTGGCGGCCATGATCCCCTTCAGAGACGCGTAGCGCGGCTCGAACGCACCCTTGGTTATCGACACGACAGCCGGCAGCTGCAGTTCGACCACCTCGGTACCGCCTTCCACCTCTCGTCGGCACGTGACCACCCCGTCTCCGAGCTCGAAGCTCGTCACGTTCGAGGCACAGGGACGATCGAGCAGGGTGGCGACCATGGGACCGACCTGCTGCTGGTCGTCATCGGCCGCCTTCACTCCGAAGAGAACGAGCGGAGCGTCCCGGCCTTCGAGCTCTGCGGCCAGAACCTTCGCTGTGGCGAGTCCGTCCATGGTGACTGCCCCTTTGAGGAGAACGGCGGCATCCGCCCCCACCGCCAGGCCCGCACGCAGCGTCTCCTGGGCACTGTCGTCACCGAGGGTCAGCAGGGTTACCTCACCCTCGCCGAGCTCGTACCGCATGCGCAGGCCCGCCTCGAGGGCGAACTCGTCATAGGGGCTCATGACGTACTTCACACCGGCCGGATCGATGTCCTTTTCGCCATCCGCAAGACGGACCCGTGTCTCGGTATCCGGGACCCGCTTGATGCACACGATGATATTCAAGTCATCCACTCCAATTCATTGCCGTTCAACGATTTGGCCCACTGAATTTACCGCCCTGCAAAAGGCCGTTCAAGCGTCAGCCGCCTCGGCTTCGGGACACACAAGGATTGCCCAGAACGTAGAAGCGGAGCGGCCGTTCCTTCGCTCGGGTGATCCCGATTCGTGGGGATATCCCGACAGAGGAAAGCGCCACGGGCCATCCGGCGCAGATCGTGAGCGGAGGCGCAGAAAAGTCGTGGCCGTCCAGTGCTCCTGTCACCCCTAGAGCCTGACCCACCCGGCCCGGACCCGAACCCAGGTCCCGTGATCGGCCCCGGCGGTCGGACATGACGTCGAGCCCGTATGTAGGGTCCACGGCTCGGATGAGGACTGCACCCGGCTCGCCGTCTTGCCCTGTCACCACGTTGAGGCACCAATGGATGCCGTAGCTGAGATAGACATAGGCCAGGCCCGCCGGGCCGAACATCGTGGCGTTGCGTCGAGTCCGCCCATACTTGGTCGCGCCGTGCGAGGCCGGATCAGACAGGCCGAGGTAGGCCTCGACCTCTACGACGACACCTTCGGTGCGTCGCCCGTCCACAGTAGAAACCACTCGGGTACCGAGAAGATCGGGGGCTACCTCTTGAGCCGGCCGCGCGAAAAAGTCCCGGTGTAGTTTTTCCTTAGACGGCGCGCCCGCCCACCTGAGCGGGGACTGTACGCTCACAGACCCTGCCGTCATCGGATCGTCCGGTCAACTCTACTCGCCGTCGGAGTCGGAAGAATCTCGCCTCGACCCACGGCGGGTTCGTCGGGCTCCGTCACGACCTCGCGGCGCAACCCCCGAAGACTCCTCCTGGCGTGGCTGCTCAGCCTCGGCACTGTGGCTGGAGTCGCTTTGCCTCTCCGGCTGCCGCTCCACCGAAGCCTGGCTCTGATCTCTCGGTTGGCGTTCCGTCCGAGATCGGCCTTCATCTCTCGGCGGGCGTCCTCCCCTGGACTCACGCTGTTCCGCAGGCGGGCGTCCTCCCTGCGGACGCTCCCCCCTCGGCGAGCGTCCCCCCTGAGGCCGACGCTCTTCCTTCGGCGAGCGTCCTCCGCGGGGCTGGCGGTCCCGACTCGAGCCGCGCTCGTCGGACTTGTGGGTCTCGGCGCCGGGCGACGGAGCAGACGACTCCACGCGCCGTCCCCCTTCGGTTCGGCGGGCGTAATCCGTCCGCCACTCGGCCAGGACTTGCTCGGCCCGCCGCGGCACGACTTCGTTCACACGCTTCGGCGTATTTTGGAAGACCTCGAAAAGAGAATCACCGAACGCCTCCACTAGAGCCTCGGCCGTTTTCTTGCCCACACCCTTGTAGGAGTTGGTCAGGTAGCCGATCATGGCCTCGCTTCCAGTGGGCAGGTCCAAAGCGCTCACCGTCGTCGCACCCGCGTCAGAAGTCGGCGAAGAAACCCTGGTGCTCTGGCCGACGGCCTGTCCTTCGAAGAGCACGGGACCCTCCCCGTCTCGCCGCCGTCCCGAACCGCCTCGGGGGCCCAGGCGGCCCGCAGACCGCCCGCTGGCCTGGCCGCGAGGCTCGGCCACGCGCACCTGTTCGGTGCCTCGAGACTCGGCGGCCTCACCGGAGGAATCTCCAGACGACATGTCACTCTGTGGGGATGCTGCGCCGGCGCCACCCTCCTTGAGGGAGACCCTGTAGTTACCCGTCTCGGTCTTCTCGAGGTCGACTACGCCGTGTTCCTCGGCCTGCAGAAGGAACTTGCTGAACTTGGCGAAACCGAGCTCGGCCTCATCGAACCCGGAAACACGCTCGAGCATCTTCCGCTTCACATCGGAATCACGGACCGAGTCCCTGCCCTTTTCCTTGAGAGTACGAAGGCACCCCGACATCAGATCGTACGCAGCCTGGAGCGGATCACCTCCGGACTCCTCCAACGTGGCAGGCGGTTCCGGGGCCCTCGCAGACCGACCGGTGCGGTCCGACCTCTCAGGCTTCTCAGGACGGGGTCGCTCGGATCTCGTCCGACGGGCGGGCCCCCGGCTCTTACGTTCCCGACTTCCGGTATCCGCCGCCGCACTCGCTCCCCTGCGAGCCGTCTTCACCTCGTATTGACCGTTCTCCAGCTTGTGGAGTTGGATGATGCCCCGGGACGCCGCCTCAGACAGGAACTTGGAGAACTTGCTGAACCCGAAGCCTCCCTCGTCGAAACCGGGGTCGAGCTCGATCATGACCTGCTTGAGGCGGTCCGAGCGCATGACGTCGTTCCGCTTGGTCATGCGAGCCAGGGCTTCGCCCACCAACTCCCATGGATCCGCAGGCTTGCCCGTCGTGTCCGTGGTCTTTCTCAGACCGGTGAGGCTCGTGTACGAGTAGTATTCGTCGCAGTTCTGCACCAGAATGTCCGAACTGGACTCCTGGATCCCCACGCCGATCACGTACTTTCCGTACTCCTTGAGCTTCAAGACGAGGCTCGAAAAGTCCGAATCACCGGTCAACAGGATATAGGTCCCGATCTCGGGACGAATAAAGACGAGCTCTACCCCATCGATGGCCATCCGGATGTCGGTGGCATTCTTCTTGGAGCTCCCATAGGCGGGAGCAAAGATGAGGTCGACGGAGGCTTCGGAGAGAGGCACGATGTACTGCGGGTAACGACGCCAATCGGCATAGGCCCTCTGTACGGTGACCTTACCTCGAATGACGTCGGACTGGAGGAGGCTCTTCAGTTCCTTGGAGAGGTCACTCCGCATCCCCATCGTGACGTTGTCGAAGTCGATGAGAAGGGCCGCGTTGGGCGCATCGGCCATCGCCTTGCTGGGCCCCTCTACATGGGGGGCCTGAATGTACTGATTCATGATTCCTTCTTGCGATTTGTGTGTGCCGGCCCCACTCGCAAGACCTCCCCACCCGTGCCGGCTCATCGTGCCTGGTTCGGCAGTCGAATCCGGTACGGGTAAGGGGGGCCAGGTATTCAGAGTGCCCGGCTTTGCTTCATGTCTTGTAGCGCTCGTGCTCCGCACGGACTCTGCGAGAGAGTTCTACCCGTCGGACTTTTCCGGTGCCCGTCAGCGGAAAATCGTCCACAAAGTGGACAAGATCGGGAACCTTGTAGTCCGCGAGCGTCGCCGCGCACCAATCTATGATTTCCTGACCGGTGACAATGGCGCCCTCGTCGGGAACGACGCACGCGCAGATGGCCTCTCCCAGAATATCATCCGGAACTCCAGCCACCACGGCCTCCCGCACCGCCGGGTGTGAGTGAAGTCGATCCTCAACTTCCCGGGGTAAACGTTGTAGCCACCGCGGATGATAACCTCTTTCTGGCGACCGACCAAATGGATGAACCCCTCTTCGTCGATCATTCCGAGGTCTCCCGTCAGGAAGAATCCGTCGGCATTGAAGGAGTTCGACGTCTCCCTGGGCTGCCTGTAGTAGCCGTGCATCAGGCCGGGTCCGCGCACCCCGATCTCACCCACGCTCTCCACCGGAAGCTCCTCGCCCCCGTTCGGATCGAGGATTTTCACCTCGGTACCGTCGATTGGCCGACCGACCGTGAAGAGACGTTTGGGCGCTGGGTCGTCCGTCCGAGTTATGCAAACGGTCGACGAGGCTTCCGTAAGGGAGTAGGCGATGAGCAGCTCCGGACACAGGTGCTCCGTCACCGCCCGGACGAAGTCGTCCGAGACGGGTGCTCCCGCCACCAAGCCCACCCGGAGAGATGAAAGGTCGCGGGGTTGCGCCTTCTGTTCATAAAGCTCGGTCGCAAAGAGTGTGGGGACTCCGTGATGCACCGTCGCCTGATGACGCTCGATCAGATCGAGCGAACCGGCGCCCCCGAAATCATCCTGGAGCACCAACGCGGACCCGGATACCAGCGATCCAAGAACGCCCGGGCCGAGGCCGAAAACGTGGAAGAGAGCCGTGACGCCCACGACTCGGTCGTCCGAGGTCAGGCCCAGGACCTGCGCCGTGCTCGCGGCCACACCCAGGACGTTGGCGTGGGTCAATTCGACGCCCTTGGGTTTGCCGGTGGTCCCCGAGGTATAGACGATCGCGAACAGATCTTCGCTCGGTTCTACGGCCTGAGCCGAATAGTCCCGACCGCCGCCCGCCGACAACAGATCTTCGAACTGAAAAATTCGATCGTCATACCAGAGATCTTCTTCGCCCACCGTGATCAGGTACTGGAGCTCCGGAAGCTGCACCAGGAGGTCTTCGAGGAGCTGCAGGAAGTCCACGTCCTCCAGTGTCTCGGCGGTGATCGCCGCCACGGCCTCGGAGTGGCGCAGCGTGTACTGGAGGTCAGGACCCGTGAGACGGGGGTTCAACGGCACGAGAACGGCACCGAGCTTGGCCACGGCGAACATCGAGATGACGAATTCCGGCCAGGAAGGCATGATGACCGCAACGCGGTCCTCCGCCTCGATCCCGAGCCCGGCGAGAGAAGCGGCCAGGGCCTCAGTCCGGCTCTCCATTTGGCCGAACGTGACCTCGTCGTCGTCCAGGACCAGGAACACCCCTTCGGGTTGCGACGTCGCCCTCGCCGCCAGAACGCCCGCGACGCTCAGGTGCGTTATTCGCCCCAGCTCCATTTCGGTGTCCTCTGAGAGTGCTACCATTACCCTTTCGCGGCCATCGAATTCAACAAGTCCAACACCAAGCTTTCGTCCACGGCCTGACTCCAGGAATCATCGGCGCAGTGTACCGTCCCGCTCCGAGTGAGAAGCACGAACCTCGGTCGGCCGTGTCGGGTCTTCTTGTCGAGCCTAAGATACGACATGATCTCGCTCGGCGCGGCCCCACCGGGTAATTCAAGGCCTATCCCGAGAGTTTCCGTGATCCGGGCGAAACGTTCGGCGACACCACTTTCGGTCACACCCAGTACCTGCCCCAGACGGGCCTCCAGATACATACCCAGGGCAACGGCCGTCCCATGAGGCATCTCGTACGCCGAGGCAGCCTCGACGGCATGGCCCAGAGTGTGCCCGAAGTTGAGGATTTCGCGCCGCCCCGATTCGTGCTCGTCTGCGGAGACCACCTCCGCCTTCAGCTCAACGGAGCGGGCGACGGCCCGCTCGACCGCCCCAACCTCGCCGTCCAGCAGGGCCGGCATGTTCAACTCCAGATCCTCGAGGTAGAGATCGTCCATGATGGCGCCGTGCTTCACGGCCTCTACCAGACCCTGCGCGCGCTCCTCGCGTGGTAGGGTACGGATCACATCCGGATCCGCCACCACGAGGTTGGGGGCATGAAACGCGCCCACCAGGTTCTTGCCCACCTCGACATCCACCCCAGTCTTACCACCGATGGACGCGTCGATCATGGCCACCAGGCTTGTCGGCACCTGCACGACGGGCACTCCCCGCATGTACGTAGCAGCCACGAATCCAGCTAGGTCCCCCACCACCCCGCCACCGAGTGCGACCACGCATGAATCCCGGCCATAGCCTCCGGCGAGCAGGCCGTCCGTGAGGTCCGCCCAATGCGCTCTGGTCTTATGCCGCTCTCCCGCCGGAAAGGAAAACAGGTCGGCCGCGAGGCCCGATCCACGTAGAGCCTCCAGCACGGCGTTGCCATACAGTCCGGCCACGGTGGAATCGGTGATGAGGGCATAACGATGTGCCGGCGCGTGGTCCGCGAGTAGGTCTGGAAGAGCGGCGAGCAGACCACTCCCGACGAGCACCCGGTAGTCGGCGGCCTGCCCTCCAGCGCGCACAGTGGTCACCATCGTACCCGGAGTGTCACGACACTCAGTGTCCTGTCGGTCCCGCGAGAGACACTTCCACGTCCGGGGCGCCCCCGATCACGAGACGCACGGCGGGGCGGTCGGCCACCTCGATCGCGCCGACGGCAGCCGCCACTGGAAATCCACTCAGGTTCGGACCCAGCGCATCGACAAACCGGTCGCGCTGACCCTGGCTGTCCCAGACGCTCACCCAAACCAGAGCGCGCATCCCCTCGTCGTTCTCGAGGAGGAGATAGCGGTCGCCGTCCCATCCCTCCGCCGGGGCTCGAGATCCCGTGTGCGTTTCCAACAAGATTCCGGTCTCCAGCTCACCCAGGCTGTCGTCGTAGAGCCCGCTCCACCCCGCAGGTGCCCCCAGCTCCACGGTCACCGGCAAGTCCGGCTCATCGCCCAGAAACCTCTCGGGGTGGAGAATATGCTCGGTCGACGAGGGTAGCCGCGAACCGAAGGGTGGGGGACGTCCCGGCTCCTGCTTCCAGAGAGCCTCCACGAACGACGCTCCGCCGAGGTACGGAAAGAGAAGCGACTCCTGCAGCACCAGAGGCGCCCCGGCCAGAGCGGGCGACTCGGTCCGTGCCGCCTCGAGGGCGGGGCGCACAAGATCGGTGAAGTTGGTCATCTCGGTCAGGTCGACCGAGCCCCCTTGCAGCGCCATGAGGAACTCGAACATGACCAGGGTAGCGTGACCTTCTATGGCCGCCTGAGCCGCCACCTGTCGGTCATTCCCCAGGTCTGCATCGGTAATCGCGTCCAAATCCGTGCTCTGATCCTGGATCGCGTGAACGAGCTCGTGGACCAGAAGTGACTCCAGGGCGTCCTCGGGCTGATCGTCCAGAACGAATAGCGTGGTGGAATCCGGATCGTAGAAGCCCGCGACCTGCTCCAGATAGAGCCCCTTGAGGACCGCCCGCAAGTCCATGTCTAGTGGCACCATCCCGAGTAGTCCATAAGACGCTGTGATGAGCTCGGCCTCGTCGGCCGGAAGTTCCTCGTCGAGTTTGGACTCCAGATAACGCTCCAACTCACTACGTGTCCGGCGCTCGAGGCGCACCGGCGCCAGAAGCTCGAGACCGGCACGATCGGCGAGATCGGGCAGGAGCCTGGCCGCAGCGCGGGCCAAAGTCGGGTCCGACGACGTGACCAGGGCGGCGCTCGGCTCCGCCTGGTCTGCGGCGCACGCGTAGCACGCCAGAAACACGAGCATCATCATGAGTGGTTTCATCCTTGTCGCTCCACGCCCGGGTCGGGCACGCGGATCACTCCCCCGCCGGAGCCCGGCCGTATCGATCGTCGAGGCGCACCACGTCGCCGAGATGAGGGGTCGAGGCCTCGAGCACATCACAATCCGTAACGGCCGTCATGCGATGGATTGTACCGGCGCGAACGTGGTAACTCTCCCCGATCTTCAAATCGATGTCCTCGAGTAGATCGGGAGAAGCGCCCGCCTCGAATCTCATTTCGCCTGAGAGCAAGTGAATGGTCTCGTCCTTTTGCTCATGGTACTGCAGGGAGAGGGCCTCGCCGGCCCTGATATGGAGAGTTTTCCCCACGTACTCTTCGGTTTCGGCCCAGATGAGCTCGTGGCCCCAGGGTTTTTCTACGCGCGTCGGAGTTCGTTTCAAGGTCGGGCTCAGCCGGCTTCGGCCTCAAGGGAATGCAGCGACTCGATCTAAGGACGGCCTTCGGCAGGGACAGTGCCAAGGGCTCCGACCCTGGTCAAGGGCCCATCGGCTCGGTCCCGGCTCACGAATTGCGGTCTAAACCCGGCGGCGGCGAACGTCTCGGCAGCGACTTCGTGGCATGAAAGCTGCACTACTCGGGAGACGACATCGATGGAGGGACCCTCGTGGTCCCAGCCCGGTACTCTGTCTGCGAGCGTCGTGCATCGGGCGCGCGCACACCAGGCCGGGGCCTTCTATGAACCGACGGAGAACGGATCAGTGATCAAGAAGCTATGGCGACCCCGGCTATTCCTTCTCTCGGGATTCCTGCTGGTCGGGGTCGGGTCGGGAGTGGCTTGGGGATCCTGGCAGAACATCTGCTCCGACTGCCCCTCCATCGCCCAGATCCGGACCTTCGAGCCGGAGCAGACCAGCAAGCTCTACAGCCACGACGGTAGACTGCTTGCCGAAATCGGCATCGAGCGTCGCACCCCCGTCTCGATCAACGCGCTCCCGGACTACGTGCGGCAGGCCTTCGTGGCCGTGGAGGACAAGCGCTTCTACAACCACGGCGGCATCGATGTGCGGGGAATCGCCCGCGCCGTGGTCGGTGTGCTGACCGGGCAGAATCTGGGTGGAGGCAGCACCATCACGCAGCAGCTCGCCCGGAACATGTTCGACCAGATAGGCTTCGAGCGACGCATTTTCTGGAAGCTGATCGTTCGGAAGCTCAAGGAACTCCAGGTGGCCTTCGCGCTCGAGCGGGCGTATACGAAGGACCAGATCCTGGAGGCCTACATCAACGAGATCAACTACGGCCACGGCTGGTGGGGTATCCAGACCGCGGCCCGAAACTACTTTGCCAAGAACGCCTCGGAGCTGAATCCGGCTGAGACGGCCCTCCTCGCCGCCATTCCCAACCGGCCGGCTTCGTACAGTCCCCTGCTCCGTCCCGACAACGCGAAGCGGCGCCGGGACCTCGTACTACGTCGGATGGTCGAGCAGGGCTTTCTTCCCGCTGAAGACCTGGAGCGATACACGTCGGCCCCCGTCCCGACCGAAAGGGCTGTGGCGGGCGGCAGCATCGCACCGTACTTCGAGGAGTGGGTCCGTCAGATTTTGGACGACCGCTTCGGGAGCAAGCTCTACACGGCCGGCCTACGGGTCTACACCACTCTGGATGTCCGCATGCAGCGGACCGCTGAAGTCTCGATGCAGGAGGGGTGGGCACGCATCGAGGCGCGGCCCGGGTTCGAGCACCTGAGCTACGAGGCGTACCAGGATTCCGTGGCCGCAGATGTCGACATGACCGAGCTGAAATACGTCCAGGGGCTCTTCATATCGCTCGATCCCTGGACGGGCTCGGTCCGGGCCATGATCGGCGGACGAGACTTTCAGGTGTCGAAGTTCAACCGCGCCACCCAGGCGCTCCGGCAGGCGGGTTCCGGCTTCAAGCCGTTCGTCTACACCGCCGCCATCGCCGCGCGCATCCCTCCCACGTTCGTCGTGGTGGACGCGCCGGTCGTAACCATGCAGGTCGACGGTACGGAGTGGAGACCCGCGAACTTCACAGAGCGGTTCGAGGGGCCGATGACCATCCGCACGGGGCTCATGAAGTCGCAGAACATCATCGCCATCAAACTGGCCGACGAGGTGGGACTCGAGAGCGTAGCGCAGACGGCGCGGCGCATGGGCATCCGAAGTGAGATCGAGCGCTTTCCGTCGACCGCTATCGGGGCAGCCGAGGTGATCCCCCTCCAGATGGCGGAGGCGTACTCCACGTTTGCCAACCAGGGTACCAAGGTGCGTCCCTTCCCCATTCTGAGGGTGGAAGACGCCCAGGGGCGCATCATTTGGGATCCACAGCCCGAGCGTACTCAGGTACTGGACCCGCCTGTGGCCCGCATCATGACCTCCATGCTGCAAGGCGTGGTAGACGGGGGCACCGGGAACATCGCCGTCCGTATCGTGGCGGGTCTCAACCGAGAGGTAGTCGCTGCGGGTAAGACCGGCACGACGAATGACGGGACCGACGTTTGGTTCAACGGCTTCACCCCCAACCTGCTCGCCACCGTCTGGTTCGGGTTGGATCTGCCTCAATCTATTCGACGCGGTGGAGCCACGGGCGGCGGTGATGCCGCTCCCGTCTGGGGAAACTTCATGCGCCGCATCTACTATGGCGACCCGGAGTCGCTCGACGAGGAGATGCGCGAGCCGGTTCTACCCATCCCGGAGCCGTGGCCGCTCCCCGATGGCCTCGTCACCCGGCTGATCGACAAGACGACGGGCAAGCTCGCGTCTCAGTGGTGCCCCCAGGGGGACCAGATCCTGGAGATCTTCCTGCCGGGAACCGAACCTACCGAGTACTGCGACCGTGACGACTCCCGTCTCTTCCGCATTCCCTCGGATATCGGCGACAGCGGAAACTGAATGGCAGGGGCCGACGGCCCCGACCTGAAGGACCTCGCTACCTGGTCTCGAACTTCTTTCGTGCACCTCGCACCGCGTCGTCCACCCTGGACTTCACGTCTTCCGCGAAGTCGTCCATCTGATCCGTCGCGGTCTCCCTGATCTCGCCGGCGACCCGACGAATCCTGCGACGGGTACGGTTCCCCGCCTCGGGAGCCGTGAGGAGGGCGATGCCCGCGCCGACGACGGCCCCCAGCAGAAACCCCGACACGAAGTTGATGGCGTTGGCGTCTTGATCGTATTGCATCGTCCACTCCTGGAATTCAGTCCACTTGGCCAGTCGTCGTCCGGACGGCGGCGCCCCCCCACCACGGGTTGTTCCCCGGCACCGGAATGGGTCGGCCCGGCCCAATTCGGGTGTATATTGAGCGCCGGACCGATGTACCTAATCTATCCCAACCCTTCGTAAGGGGGATATGCGCGTCCTGGGAATCGATTTCGGCGAACGAAGGGTGGGTGTCGCGATCAGCGACCCGACGGGGGTGATCGCCCAACCACTCCCCACTCTCCAACGGCGTAGGGGCAAACGTATGCCCCTACGGGCTCTCGAAGAACTCGTAGAAGAGTACGGAGTCGAGGCCATCGTCGTGGGTCTGCCGCTGGCCCCCTCGGGCCACGACACGGACTGGACGCGTGAGGTGAGGGATACGGCAGAGAAGCTGCACGAGCGGTCGGGCCTGCCGGTCCATCTGGTGGACGAGCGGTTCACATCAGTCCGCGCCGAGCGGGCAGTCCGGAGCATCGGCCTCCCGAAAAAGAAGAAGGAAGAAAAAGGCCGGATAGACGCCGCCGCCGCCGTGCTGATCCTCCAGAGCTGGCTCGATAGAGCGGGACGCTCATGACACCGTCCGTGTTCCGGAAATCCGCCCAGTTCGGCGTGCACGCGCTTCTGGTGACCTCCGTCCTTTCCGGCTGTGGTGCCGATGAGCCGAACGAACCGGTACGCATCACCGTGCCGGCCGGTGTGACGTTCGCGACCGTCCTGGACACGCTCGTGGAGCGTGGCATCGTGCGCGGACCTCGCCGATTCGGACTCTACGCCCGACTGAAGGGCGCCGATCGTCAGATTCGTTCCGGGGACTACGATCTGACACCGGGCGGTTCTTGGGGGCAGATCCTGGAGACCCTCACGACCGGTCGGGTAAGCACGGAAGTGATCACGATCCCCGAAGGGTTCACGCTGGCCGACATGGTCGCTCGGATCGCCGGGGTGACGGAGGAGACTCCGGAGAGCGTCGCAGCACGCCTGGCCGATGCGACGGCCCATGAACGCTGGGGAGTGCCCGGTCCCGGGCTCGAAGGCTACCTCTTCCCGGACACCTACCGCTTCGCGAGGGGAGTCGATCTCGACGTCATCGTAGGAGCCATGGTCGGGCAGTACCACTCTGCCTGGACTCCAGAACGGATGTCCAGACTCGACGAGCTCGAGATGAGCGAAACGGAGATCGTGACCCTGGCCTCCATCATCCAGGCTGAAGCGCGGCAGGTCGGGGAGATGCCCACCATCTCGGCGGTATATCACAACCGCCTTAGGCTAGGGTATCTCCTCCAGGCAGATCCGACCGTGTTGTATGCCCTGGGAGGTCGGCGCGAACGCCTGCTGTTCGCAGCCATCGACTCCGTCGCGGACCATCCCTACAACACCTACACTCAGCGGGGCCTACCCCCAGGACCCATCGGGGCGCCTGGCGACGCGGCGCTACAGGCCGCGCTCTATCCCTCCGACGACGGGTACCTCTACTTCGTAGCGCGCCCGGACGGCAGCCACCTGTTCACGAACAGCCTCGAGGAACACAACCGGGCAAGGGGCGTCGCTCGCAGAGAGTGGGACGCGTCGAATCGTCCATAGTGAACCGGTCCGAACTTCGTAGACGGCTGCGTCTGGTTGTGATCACGGACGAAGCTTTGGCCGAACCGCTCGGGGTCGACCACGTGATCAGACAAGCGTTGGCAGCGGGAGCACCCGCGATACAGCTGAGGGCCAAGGACGCCAGCGCGCGCGCGCTCACGGCCACGGCCCGGCGGCTCCTTCCCATGGTGCGCGAGGCAGGAGCCCTCTTCTTCGTGAACGATCGGCTCGACGTGGCCCTGGCCACCGGAGCCGACGGGGTCCATCTCGGGCCCGACGACCTTCCGGTCGGGGATGTCCGGTCTGCCGCTCCTGCGGACTTTATCGTGGGTTACTCGACCGACGATCCCGAAGAGGCCGCGAGGGCCGAAGGCGAAGGTGCCGACTATCTCGGCTCGGGCACCGTATATCCGACCGCCCACAAGTCCGATCCGGGCGCGGTAATCGGCCCTCCGGGCCTACAGCGCGTCGTGGCGGCCGTATCAATCCCGGTCGTGGGAATCGGCGGCATCACACCGGACAATGCGGACGCCGTGGCGGGAGTCGGGGCCGACGGAATCGCGGTGATCGGGGCCGTCATGAGCGCCCCCGACCCGGGAGAGGCTGTACGGAGACTCCTGAAGGCGTTCGGGACGCCCTGAACCCGCACGGGGCCACGCCCCGGGCATCCCCCCTCCCCCTACATCCCCCCCGCTTCCAACAGCTTGGCCACTTCGTCTTCCGTAACGAAGAAGTCCCCCAGCGACGCGCCACTGTCGGGCGTATGCCAGTCCGACCCACCGGTCATCAATAGGTCAGATGCCCTGGCCGCCTGCTCGAGTGCCAGAATCTGATCGGGCCGCGACCGCGGCCGATAGACCTCCAGGCCACGGAGTCCAGCCTGAACCAGATCAGGCAGCACCCGAGAGCGGCCGGCAAGCGGCGGATGAGCCCAAACTGGAATCCCCCCGGAGTCCAGGATGACCTGAATGGCTTCGGCAGGGGTCGACAACCGCGTCGGGACGTGAGCCGGGTGCCCATCGCCGATCAGGCGATCGAAGGCATCGGGTGTCGAAGATGCATATCCCTTGGCCACGAGCACCCGGGCCAGGTGAGGGCGGGCGATGGCAGAGCGATCCGGCCCCGCCTCTTCCAGGACGTCGTCATACTCGATCAGAAGGCCCTGCCGGCGCAGGCGGTCGACCATCTCCATCATCCGCCGCTCGCGCCCCTCGAGCGCCATCCGCTCGTGACCCTTGAGCGCTGTTGCGTCCGGATCCACGAAGTATCCCAGGATGTGGTATTCCGAGTCCTGGAGGGTGCTGCTCATTTCCACACCCGGAATGACGTGTACGCTGTGGCCGGCCGCCTCCTCGATGGCCTTGGGTAGCCCCGCCACCGTGTCGTGGTCCGTGATCGAGATCACGTCCAGGCCCGCCCGGCCGGCAAGCGAGACCACCTCCTTCGGGTCACACGCTCCGTCGGACGCCGACGTATGTACGTGAAGATCCAGCTTCATACGTCACCACGGAGCGTCAGGCTTCGCCCCCCATCTCCTCGAAGATGGCGTCCACATCGACCCGTGCGCCCGAGGGCAGATCCTCCGGGGGTTCCGAGCCGGCATATTCCGTGAGGATGGTCAGCTCGCGACCCTCCACCTTCAGCACGCCTCCCGCCACGTAGAAGCGCTCGCTCCCACCGGAAGGCAGATCGATGGACAGCTCTCCCGAGCCGAGCAGCGCGATCATCGGAGCGTGTCCGGGGAGCACCCCCACCTTTCCGTCCCAGGCCGGTGCAACCACCGAAGCGGCCGCGCCCTCGAACAAAAGCTCCTCGGGGGAGACGACCCGAACGTTGAGTTCGGCCATCAGTCGGCCATCTCCGCACCGGCGGCGATGACCTCTTCGATGCCGCCCTTCATGTAGAACGCCTGCTCCGGAAGATGGTCCAGCTCACCCTGAGCCACGCGCTCGAACGACTCGACGGTGTCATCCAGGCGCGTGTAGTTGCCGGGAATGCCCGTGAAGGTTTCGGCCACGTGGAACGGCTGCGAGAGGAAGCGCTCGATTCTGCGGGCGCGGTTCACCAACACCTTGTCCTCTTCGGTGAGCTCGTCCATTCCTAGAATCGCGATGATGTCCTGCAGATCCTTATAGCGCTGCAGGATCCGCTGCACCTCGACCGCGACCGCGTAGTGACGCTCTCCCAGGAACTGCGGATCGAGAATCCGAGAGGTCGAGTCCAGCGGATCGACCGCCGGATAGATCCCCTTCTCCGAGATGGAACGGGACAGCACCGTGGTGGCGTCCAGATGTGTGAACGCCGTGGCCGGCGCCGGGTCCGTCAGGTCATCGGCCGGGACGTAAATCGCCTGCACCGAAGTGATGGATCCGTCCGTCGTCGAGGTGATGCGCTCCTGCAGCTCACCCATCTCCGTGCCCAGCGTCGGCTGGTATCCCACGGCAGAAGGCATACGGCCGAGGAGCGCAGATACCTCCGAGCCCGCCTGGGTGAACCGGAAGATGTTGTCGATGAAGAGCAGAACGTCCTGCTTCTCGACGTCGCGGAAGTACTCGGCGATGGTCAGCCCGCTGAGGCCCACCCGGAGGCGTGCTCCCGGAGGCTCGTTCATCTGACCGTAACACAGAGCCGTGGATTCGATGACGCCCGCCTCCTTCATCTCGAGCCAGAGGTCGTTGCCCTCACGCGTCCGCTCACCCACACCGCAAAACACGGAGCGACCACCGTGCTCCATGCCGATGTTGTTGATGAGCTCCATGATGATGACGGTCTTACCGACTCCGGCTCCGCCGAACAGGCCGGTCTTACCACCCTTTACATATGGGGCGAGGAGGTCGATGACCTTGATGCCGGTCTCGAAGATCTCGGTCTTGGGCTCCAGCTTATCGAAGGCCGGCGGATCGCGGTGGATCGGCCAGCGCTCGATCTCGCTGCCATCCGGGTTTTTGACGGGGCCCTGTTCGTCGACCGGCTCTCCGAGCACGTTCAGAATGCGACCCAGAGCAGCCTCACCGACCGGCACCGAGATGGCCTGTCCGCTGTCGACCACGTCCATCCCCCGGGTCACCCCGTCGGTCGACGTCATGGAGACCGCCCGCACCATGCCGCGGCCGATATGCTGCTGGACCTCGGCGACGAGGTTGACCTCCCGTCCCTCTTCGGAGGACTTCACGGACAGGGCGTTGTAGATATCCGGGAGCTTCTCGGGCTCGAACTCCACATCCAACACCGGCCCGATGACCTGAACGACCTTCCCGATATTCGATTCTGACATAGCTGCTAAATCCCTTGTCGGAGTGGGCCGTCCCTACTCGAGGGCGGCGGCGCCACCCACGATCTCGGCGATCTCCTGAGTGGTTTTGCCCTGACGGGCCCTGTTGTATGTGCGTGTGAGGTGCTCGAGCACGTCACCGGCGTTGTCGGTTGCACTCTTCATGGCCGTTCGCCGAGCACCCTGCTCTGCGGCGGCGTTCTCCACCAACGCGCGGTACGTGGCGTTACGGACGTATGCTGGAAGCAGCCGCTGAAGAAGGAGCTCGGCCTTCGGGCTGAGGAGGTAATTGTCCAACGATGCGGACCCGGCCGTTGGGCGAATCGGCAATAGCTCCTTCACCCCGGGCGGGGTCGACAGCGCCGACCGGAATTTGGAGCTGACCAGGTGGACCGCGTCGACGCGGCCCGCCGCAAAATCGTCTCGTACTCCGGCGATCACCGACTCCGCGTCATCCATCGACGGGCTGTCGCTGATGTCGACGTTGCTCGACGCGATCTCACGCCCTCGGAAACGGAAGTAGGCGATCCCCTTCTTGCCCACGATGTGGAGGTCCGTCTCGACCCCTTCGCCCTCGAGGCGCTCCAGGAGAAGTCGCGTTTCCTTGATCAGGTTGGCGTTGAAGCCACCCGCCAGCCCGCGGTTGGCGGTCATGAGAAGCACCGCGGCTCGCCTTATGCGTTCCGGGCTACGAAGGAGTGGAAAGTGCTCGGCCAGTTCGGGTGCGTACAGGCTTGCGACCACTTCCGCCAACGCGTCGGCGTACGGCACGGCCGCCCGGACCCGATCCGTGGCCTTCTTGAGCTTGGACGTGGCCACCAACTCCATCGTCCGCGTGATCTGTCGGGTATTCTCTACCGACTTGATCCGCCTTTTGACGTCGCTATCACCTGCCATCGGCTAGCTCCCCTCGCCCTCTCGGCCGGCTCAGGCCGACGCTCCGGCGGTTGGTGCCCCGGTGGTTGGTGCCCCGGTGGGTGCCCCGGTGGTCGCTGTCTCGTCCGCCGGCGCCTCCGCGTCCATCTCTGCCGCGAACACCTTGTTGTACTCGGCGATGGCGGCCACCAGCTTCTCGGTAATCTCTGATGTGAGCTCCTGTTCCTCCCTGATTCCCTTGAGGACGTCGCCCTCATGGGTGGAGAGGAACTCATGGAAGCCACGCTCCCAACGCTTGAGGTGACGGACCTCGACGTCGTCGACGTGACCCTGAGTGACGGCGAAGATGACGCACACCTGATTCTCCACCGCCATGGGCTGGTACTGTCCCTGCTTGAGCATCTCGACGGTGCGCTCACCACGCGCCAACTGGCGCTGCGTGGTGGCGTCGAGGTCGGAGCCGAACTGTGCGAAGGCCTCGAGCTCACGGTACTGGGCCAGGTCGAGGCGGAGCCGTCCGGCAACCTTTTTCATGGCCTTGATCTGAGCGGCACCCCCGACGCGTGATACCGAGATGCCCACGTTCACGGCCGGCCGTACACCCGAGTAGAACAGATTCGGCTCCAGGTAGATCTGGCCGTCGGTAATGGAGATCACGTTCGTGGGGATGTACGCCGACACGTCGCCAGCCTGAGTCTCGATGATGGGAAGGGCCGTCATCGACCCGCCACCCTGATCGTCTGACAGCTTGGCTGCCCTCTCGAGAAGCCTGGAGTGCAGGTAGAAGACGTCTCCCGGAAAGGCCTCGCGGCCCGGAGGCCGCCGGAGGACCAGCGAGAGCTGCCGGTACGCCGTGGCCTGTTTGGAGAGGTCGTCGAAGACCACCAGGGTGTGCTTGCCCTGCCACATGAAGTGCTCGGCGATGGCACAAGCCGAGTAAGGCGCGATGTACTGCATGGGCGCCGGGTCAGAGGCATTGGACGCCACGACGATCGTGTAGTCCATCGCCCCGTGCTCTCGAAGCGTCTCGACCACGCCGGCCACTTTACTCGCGCGCTGCCCGATGGCGCAGTAGACGCAGATGACGTCGGTGTCCTTCTGGTTGATGATCGTGTCGAGGGCGATGGCCGTCTTTCCGGTCCCGCGGTCCCCGATGATCAGCTCGCGCTGGCCCCGTCCGATCGGAATCATGGAGTCGATGGCCTTGAGTCCCGTCTGGAGGGGCTCACCGACCGGCTGGCGCATGACGATGCCCGGAGCCACGACGTCGATGTGACGTCGGTCCTGGGACTCGATCGGGCCCTTGCCGTCGATCGCGGTGCCTAGAGCGTCCACTACTCGCCCGACATATGCCTCACCGACAGGAATGTCCAGCACCCGGCCGGTCCGGCGCACCTGATCACCCTCATGGAGACTCGTCCAGTCTCCCATGATGACCGCACCGATGTTGTCCTCTTCGAGGTTGAGCGCCAAAGCCGTCACGGCCTCGTCGCTGTCAGCCGGCGTGATCTCCAGCATCTCGCTGGCCATCGCCTTGGTGAGCCCGTAGATGCGTGCGATCCCGTCCTTTACCTCGAGAACCTCGCCCACTTCTTCGGCCTCTAGCCGCTCCCCGTAATTCTCGATTTCCGAAAGGAGGACGCCCTTGATCTCACTCGCGCGAAGTCCCGAATCGTTAGCCATTGCCTAGAAGCCCTTTGAGAAAGCCGGCTCGGGCCGGCCCGATTGTATCCGTCATGCCTCCCCCACCCTGGGGAGGTCCGTCGTTAGCAGCTTTTGGCGCAACCCGTCCAACCTGCGCCGCAGGGATCCATCGTAGATCGTGTCACCCGCCCGAACGACGACGCCGCCCAGAATACCCGGCTTTACGCGCACGCTGGGAATCGCCTCTCGGCCAAGAAGCGACGAAAGTCGCTCCTGTAGGTCGGCCAGCGAGGCGTCGTCCATCTTGCGGGCCAAGGTCACCTCGACACGAACACGGCCCAGACGCTCGTCCACGAGAGTGTGGAACTCCCGCGCAATCTCTCCGATGAGACGCTGCCGCCTCTTATCGATCGTCACGAGCAGAAAGTTGATGAGCGTTCCGGGAAGACTGTCGGCAAACACACGTCGCACGACGTCCTTCTTCTGGCCGGCCGCAATCCGCGGTGTCGCTAGGAACGTTCGGAAACTCGGATTCTCGTCGATGAGACGGGCCACGACTTCCAGACCGTCCCCGAAAACCTCCAGGCCCTCGTGTCGCTCCGCCACCTCGACCAGGGTCTCGGCGTAGTTGCGGGCGACCGTTTCCTCTCTCACGCCTGGGCTCCCCCACCCTGCTCGCTGAGATCGTCGATGTAGCCCATGACCAACTCACGGTCCCTGGCGTCGTCGAGGCTCTCGTGCAGGAGCTTGGCCGCGGCGGCCAAGGCCAGATCGACCGACTCCTTTCGGAGTGCTTCGAGGGCCAAGTCCTTCTCACGTCCGATGGACTCCCGCGCACGCTCGATCAGGGCCTGGCCTTCGGACCTGGCCTTCTCTTCGATGTCCTGCCGGACCTTCTCGCCCGCCTCTTTGCCTTCGGCGATCAACTGCTGCGCCTGGCGGCGTGCTTCGGCCATCTGCTGCCGGTGCTCGGCGAGCAGCTTGGCGGCCTCTTCCCTCTCATGGGCCGCCTTGTCCAGCGTATCCTGGATACCACTCTCGCGCGCGTCGACCGCCGCGAGTACCGGCCCCCAAGCGAACTTCCACAGGATGCCTAGCAACGCGAGGAAGACGAACGTGGTCCAGACTGAAAGTCCGAGGTTGAGGTCGAACATGCAGACTCCTTATGACTCTTCGACTAGAACATCACGAACGCGAGGCCGAGACCGAAGAGGGCGACGCCCTCGATGAGGGCCGCGAAGATGATCGCTGCGGTCTGGATCTGCGCCCCGACTTCCGGCTGACGGGCGATCCCCGACGCCGCAGCGGCACCGATGGGTCCGATTCCGAGTCCGGCACCGATGGCGGCACCGCCGATCGCCAGTCCGGCACCGATGAGGGCGTTGCCGCCATTCCCTGCGGCTTCCTGAACCGCGGTAAGCAAGAAGTGCATCTTTCGTCCTTTGTGACAGTGACTAGTGAGCGTGACGGATGAGCCCGATAAAGACGGACGTGAGCATCACGAAGATGTAGGCCTGCAAGAAGGCGATGAACAATTCGAGAATCATGAGAAGGCTGGCCATGGTGACCGAGGTGACGCCCATGACGTAGCTCTGGAGCACGAAGATCATCCCCATGATGGCAAGGATCAGCGTGTGACCGGCTGTCATGTTGGCGAGGAGACGCACGGCCAACGCGAACGGCTTGGTCAGCTTCCCGAGGGCCTCGACTATCGTGAGGATGCCGAGTATGAAGGGCTTCATGAAGGTCGGAACACCCGGCGGCATGAAGAAGATCGTCTTGGCGTACCCCACGGGGCCCAAAGCCCGAAATCCCGAGACTTCGATGACGACGAAGCTGATGATGGCCAGAGCGGCGGTCACGGAGATGTTCGCCGTAGGCGTGATCCCCAAAGGTGTAAGCCCGATCAGGTTCATGCCCAGAATGAAGAAGAACAACGTGAGGATAAACGGCGTAAAGGTGTCCGCCCCGTGCCCGATGTTGGTCCGCACAACCTCGTTCCGGAAATAGATGATCAGGGCTTCCATGGCATTGGCGAAGCCACTCGGAGCCTTTTCCACACCCTTCGACCGGATGAGCCTCGCCACCGGGATGAAGATCAGGGGGAGCAGAACCGCCACGAACAACATCACAACGAGTTGACGGGTCGGAGACAGATCGATGGCGATCGATCCCAAGTGGATGGGATCGATGCTCAACGATTCCAGACTCCAGTGCCCACCGGCGAACTCAATTTCCTTGGCGTCACCGATGTGGTGGGAAATGAAATCGGGCAGGCCTTCCATGCTAAGGCCGACCTCGGCACCGTGGGCACCCTCTTGGGCGGCTCCCTGGGCTCCACCCTCGGCGTGCTCCTGCAGAGCTCCGAATAGACTCATGTTGTCGTCCGTGCGTCCTTATCATCGGCCTTTAGGAAGGCCGGTTCTATCAACAACAAGACGAAGAAGAATCCCACCAGCGACAGCACAAGTGCTGCCGGTTCCACCGACACGAGCATCGTGGAGGCAAATCCCACGGCTACGACGACCGCCACCCGAAGCGCAATTCCGGCTCCCCACCACACCATGAAACGAGTCGGCTCACCTCGCGCGCGAAGCAGCAATCCGAATGCCATGACCTGAACAGGGTAAGCGATTAACGCCGCCAGGAGAATCCCTCTTCTGCCCGCGTCGTCCAAAAACGCCGAAAGTGCCACCGCTCCCAAACCGACTATCAAGAGCGCGACCAAAGCGTACCTACCAAGGCCACTAATCCGTCTCACTCTCCTCGCGATCCTGCTCCTGTCGTGGACGTACCACCAATTGAACGTAGAGATTGTAGAAACCGGCCGCGCCGCCCAAGAATATCCCGAGAAGCGTGAGCAACGACTGGAACCCGACCCGCTCTCCGATCTCGGAGCCGACCCATCCGAAGAGCGCCACCGACGCGGCCATGGCCATCCCGTGCCCCATGTACTGGGACGAGGCGCGGACCACGTCTTCCCCTCGATCTCCGCTCGGATTTCCTGACCTCTTCATTGGCTGGAACTCCGGTCGGTTGCCCAAAGCCAGCAAAATCTAGAAGCTTGTGAAAAAAATCGCAAGCGCCGCTTTTGCCATGTAGCAAGGGCTTTCCGGGCAATCGACGACGCTTGACGGGGAACGGCACCGTGGTCAACTTCGCGACGTGAAAAGTAGGCTCGAATCGGCCCGAGTCAGTCGCCCTGCGTTCCTCATGAGAGATCTCGCCACGGGACCTCTCATGATCGGTGGCGGGTACGCTGCGTGGTCGGTGTACCTCGCCACGCCCGCCGCGCGGCTAAACCCTTTCAGCAGGGCGTGGAAAGCGATCTGATGACGTCAACGACAGGAACGATTGTTCAAGATCGGGACCTGCAACTTCTCGAGCGCGTAGCCGAAGTCGCCCAGGAGCTCCGCAACGAGATAGAGAAGCAGATCGTTGGCCAACACGAAGTGGTCGAGGGTTTGCTCACCGCCCTGCTGGCTAACGGCCACACGTTGCTCGTCGGTGTGCCGGGATTGGCCAAGACCCTCCTGATTTCGACGCTGGCCGAAGCCCTCGACCTGGAGTTCAGCCGCATTCAGTTCACGCCCGACCTGATGCCCACCGACATCACGGGCACCGAGGTCATCGAGGAAGACCGATCCACGGGCCGCAGAGTCTTCCGCTTCGTGAGGGGGCCCATCTTCGCGAACGTGGTGCTCGCGGACGAGATCAACCGGACCCCGCCGAAGACCCAGGCCGCTCTTCTCCAGGCCATGCAGGAGCGCGAGGTGACGGCCGCCGGCCAGACGTATGACCTGGAGGCGCCGTTCTTCGTGCTCGCGACCCAGAACCCGATCGAGCAGGAGGGCACGTACCCCCTGCCCGAAGCCCAGCTCGATCGCTTCATGCTTGAGTTGCCCATCGGGTATCCGTCTAAGGATGAAGAAGAAGAGATCGCCATGAGGACGACGGGCGAGGAGGTTCCCGACATCCATCCCGTGCTCGCGGCGGCGGAGCTCATCGAGCTTCAGCACCTGGTCCGAAGGGTCCCGGCCTCTCCCTCGCTGATATCGTTTGCAGTGCACCTCGCACGCTCCACCCGTCCCGGCCTGGAAGAGACGGCTGATGTGGCGGAGCGCTACGTGAGCTGGGGTGCCGGTCCTCGCGCCTCCCAGTACCTCGTACTGGGCGCCAAAGCGCGGGCGGCCTTCCGGGGCGATCCGATTCCGTCGTACGATGACATCCGGGCCGTCGCCCCGGCCGTCCTGGCACACCGCATCGTGCTCAATTTCGAGGCCGAAGCGGACGGCAGGGCCACAAGAGATGTGATTGCCGAGCTCCTGCAGGACACGGTTGAATGGATGTAGGTCCAAGGAGGAAGGCGGGCGATCGTCCGCCGAATCCCTGGGGACTGACATGATCTGGCTGCTGCTGGCCGCTGCGGCCGTCTCCATCTTGCTGTCTGCTGTGCTCTCCGCGGCTGAAGCAGCAACCTTCGCGGTCGGATTGTCACGCCTGCGGACCCTCGAGGAAGAGGGATTCCATGGCGCCGAGGCCCTCGCCGACCTGAGAGGCCGGCCCGAGGCCGTGCGGACATCCCTGCTCGCCCTGACCACTGTACTCAACGCCTGTGCGGTAGGTATCTCGGTTATCATGGGCACCCTGCTCAGGGGTACCACCGGAGGTGTCCTCGGCCTATTGATCGGCGGCGGAGTCGTCCTGGTCATGGGGCAAAGCCTCCCTCGCTTCCTGGCGACCGTCCGGCCCCTGCGCCTGGCCCTCGCGGCCGCGCCTCTTCTCATCCTTGTCGACGGAGTGGTCGCAGCGACAACGGTGCCCATCGGGCAGATCACCGGGTTGCTCGTACGGCGCAACGGGGACGAGGGCTCGACGGAAGAAGAGCGGGCCGTCCGTGAGATCTCCGAACTGGGCCAGGAGGAGGGCTTGGTGGGAGTGGAGGAGCACCTGCTCGTGGAGAGGGCCTTCCGCCTGGACGAGTTGACCGTCTGGGAGGTCATGACTCCCAGGGTCGACATCTTCGCCTGGAAGGACTCGCTCACCCTCGAGGAGATCATCGGTGAACTTGCGACAGTGCCCTACTCCAGGGTGCCCGTCTACAGAGAGACCACGGACGACATTTCGGGCATCCTGTACATACGCGAGGCCTATGAGAACTACGTGGCCGGCCGGGCCTCGATGACCCTGGACCAGCTGTCCCGGGAACCGCTCTTCGTACCGGGCTCCCTATCGCTGACTCGGTTACTCGGACAGTTCCAGGCCCGTCGCATTCACATGGGCATCGTCGCGGACGAGTTCGGGGGAACGGACGGACTCGCCACCCTGGAGGACATTCTCGAAGAGCTGGTCGGAGAGATCGTCGACGAGACCGACGTGGACGAAGAGGCCCTGGTCCGCCTGTCCCGCACCGAAGTCGAAGCACCCGGAGGCATGGACCTGCGGGAGATCAACCATGCGTTCAACGTGACACTCCCCCAGCTCGAGCACCGCTCCCTGAACGGGTTCATCCTCGAGGAGTTGGGCCATGTCCCCCAAGCTGGTGAGACACTCGATCGCGCCGGAGTGCGGATCGAGATCCTGGAGGCCTCGGACACGCAGGTCATCCGCGCACGTCTTGCCAAGCTCACCCCGACGGGCAGAGACGGGAGCGACTAGTGCCGTTATGCGCTGGATCGGTGGCGTTCGTGACGCGACCCGCTGCACTCCTTCCATAGGCGCCTGATGGCCATCATCCTGCCCTTCAACGGTAAGCGGCCCCGCATTGCCGAGTCCGCCTTCGTCGCACCCAATGCTGTCCTGGTGGGAGACGTGACGGTCGGCGAGGAGGCCAGCATCTGGTTCGGCGCCGTGCTCCGCGGTGACGACCCCAACCACGGGATCATCGTCGGGGCGGGCAGCAGCGTTCAGGACAACTGTGTGGTGCATGTCGGCGACTGGGGCCCGACACGCATCGGCGAGCAGGTGACCGTCGGGCACGGAGCCAAGTTCGAGAGCTGCGACATCGGTGATCGAACCGTGGTCGGCATGAACGCCGTCATTCTCCAGAAGGCCCGCATCGGCATCGAGTGTGTCATCGGGGCCAACGCGGTTGTGCTGGAGGGCACCGAGATCCCGGACCGGAGTCTGGTGGCGGGAGTCCCGGCGGTCGTGAAGCGGACGCTCGACGAATCCGCACCCTGGATCGCGCGGGGCGGACGCCACTATATCGAGCTGTCGCGGGAGTACCTCGATCAGGGCGTAGGCCAAGCCGACGTAGCCCGCTGTGAGGTGTGCGGAGGCCCCGTGTTGGAGCGTCACTGCAAAATCGTTTGCCTGGACTGCGGCTATCAACGAGACTGCTCGGACCCTTAGCGGGCCGAGGCAGAAGCGGAACCTGTCAACGACAATGGGACACTCTACGGGATTAATTAGAGAGCAATGTCCTGTGTGGTGAGGGAAGGGATGGGAGGATTGATGAAGACGGCCTCCGGGAGCGGTTTGGGCTTCGGCACACCTCTGACGAAGCGTTCGGGATGAGCGGCCCATGCTTCGCGGAGCACGGATTTCCTGCCGGCAATGACCTGATCGGCGTTCCCGAAGTGGACCTGCTCGGGGGTTAGCATCGAGATGCCGCCATGGCGGTGCTCGGCATTGTACCAGCGGAAGAACGATCGACAGAACGTCTTGGCTTGGCCCTGATCCCCGAACCGTCCGGGAAACGAGGGATGGTACTTCAAGGTTTTGAACTGAGCCTCGGAAAACGGGTTGTCATCCGACACCTGAGGCCGGCTCAACGAGCGGGTCACGCCGAGGTCAGCGAGAAGTTGAGCGGTGCATTGGCTCGTCATTGGAGCTCCCCGATCCGAGTGCAGGGTCAGGACCCGGGGCTGGACGCCATGCTTCAGGCAGCTCTGCTGGATCAACCGGCCGGCCAGGGCCGAGTTCTCCCGGTCCGCCACCATCCAGCCCACGACGTAGCGGCTGTAGATGTCCATGATGACGTAGAGGTAGTAATAGCTCCACTTCTTCGGCCCGAGCAGCCGCGTGATATCCCAGGACCACACCTGGTTCGGCGCCGTGGCCATCAACTCGGGCTTCTTGTACTCGGGATGGGTGCGCTGCGCCCGGCGTTCCTGAACCGGCACCTCGGAGGCCAGAACACGATACATCGTGCGTTCGCTGCACAGGTAGACCTCTTCGTCGAGCAGCGTGGCCACCACCTCGGCGGGTGAGCGGTCCACGAACCGCTCCGAACACAGCGTGTCGAAGACCTCGCCTCGTTCCGTCTCGCTCAATGCCCGGGCGGGCGTCGGGCGGGGCTGCTGTTGCCCGGTTGATGGGCCTCGACGACGGTACAACGTCGATCGGGAGACCTCGAGGGCCGCGCACGCCGGTTTTACACCGACGTGCTTAGCCAGCTCATCGGCCGCCTTCAAGAGTTTGTCCCGTCGTCGAGGCTTATCCCCAGCAGCCCCGCAACTTTTCCCTGCACGTCGATGATCAGGTGTGCCTTCCTGAGCTCATTCCCGAGCCGTGCGTTTCGCCGCTCCAGCTTGCGTACCTTCTCATCCAGCGGATTTCGCTCCGGCTTGCGGCCGCGTTTCTTCGACAGGGCCTTCAGCGACCCGCTATGCGCCGCCTTGCGCCACGTCGTCAGGTGCGACGAGTACAGGCCCTCTCGCCGCAGGACTTGACCCACCTCGCCGGGCTCGGTGCACCGGTCCGCTTCTTCGACGATCCGCAGCTTGTACGACGGACTGAACCGCCGCCGTAGCGGCCTATCTACTACCTCCGGGTCCGCAGGAGCTGCCGCGCTTCGCTTGGCCTCCCCGGTTCCAGGGGCACTACCATTCTCTGCCATTCTCTCTCGCAGTCCCAACATGTTCGTTTTCTCTGCCTTCGCCCTACTCTAATTCTTTGCGTGCTCCGTGTCTCACGTACGTTGGCAGAGAGGGGACGGGGGAGTCAGGTTCACCCTGGATCCCATTGACCTCACTCATTGGGTGCCCTGGAGGCGATCGGCAGACTGGTTACCATTCCTTCGAGCCCAACGGTAGGTATGAGATCAAACTTGCTCCTGCCAATAACACTCGTTCGATTCGCTGTGAGTGCACCAGCTACACCACCGGCGGTACAGTGACGACAGATTGGACACTTCGACCATACGCTCCCGGCGATGAACGCGCAGCGTCAGGTCTGTTTCGCGAGGTCTTCGCTGCGCAGATGACGGCGACTCCCGCCCGCTGTGCCCACGGCGAGCGCGATGCCGAAATCCGCTATCACCGGCTCGCCGTCCTGAAGCAGGATGTTCGCGGGCTTGATGTCGCGGTGGATCACCTCGTGGCGATGGGCGTGGTCCAGCGCATTTGCCACGGCAGTCGCAATCCGAACCGCCTCGCGGGCTTCCTTTTACATCAGTGGAGCCAGCCGGGATCGAACCGGCGACCTCTGGCTTGCAAAGCCAGCGCTCTCCCAACTGAGCTATGGCCCCTCTTTGCTGTTTCGTCCTATAGGCAAGCGATTCTTTTGTTTCCGGGAATCCCGCCGACGAACGAGCGTGCACGTTGGGGGGTCTACCGGGCCTCCCGAAGCTCGCCCGCCTCAAGAACGACACGTAAGGTAGTCTCACTGTCGGCCTGCTGGTAGGCAGTCTTGAGGCTCACGATGTTTTTCCATCCACCCGCGTGAGCGGCATGGACATCCGGTCAAGAGCGGATGGTCAAGGATATCGGTCACCGCTTTTTTGCGCGTTTTGTCCTTGGCACTCACCTTCCGCGCGCTGGCTCTGATCAACGTACGATTGTCGACCGATGGAGTGCGCCGCCGTGAGCATCGAATGAAAGTGGCTACCAGGATGCTGCAAGGCTCGTGAGGTACAGCAAGGTGTACCTCGAAGCCATCAGCTACGAGCTCCCGCCGGTTGTGGTCACATCGGAGGAGATCGAAGAGCGTCTCGAGCCCCTTTACGAAAAGCTCAACGTCCGAACGGGCACTCTTCGGATGCTCACGGGAATCAGCGAGCGCCGCTGGTGGAAGCCGCGCCATTCGCTGTCGCAAAACGCGGCGGCGGCGGCCGAGAGCGATCAAGCACGTCGTTGGAGCGACGGCTCCGGACGTCGCCGAAAGCTCGACCAAGTCCGTGCATGGGCACCTGGTGGGGGCGTCCGGGGCCCTCGAGTGCGCGATTACTGCGCTCGCGCTCCACGGGCGCCGGATTCCGCCGACCGCGCACCTGACGGTTCCCGATCCGGCGTGTGACCTCGATTGTGTAGCGGGGGTCGGACGCGATGCCCCGGGCCTCGAGATCGCCCTGTCGAACTCATTCGCGTTCGGGGGGTCGAACGCTTCGCTCGTGTTGAAGCGGGCCTGAACACGCCTCCGCGATGCGCTCTTCTGCCATTTGATCGGCCGCCTCCGCGGTGGAGATGCCACGTTGCTCAGCCGTCGCGATCACCGTGAGCGTCTGGCCGTAGATCTGGCCCACCTTCCGTAGAATTCGAGCGTCGTCTACGCTCTCACCCAGCACCTCTGCCTGACATCGGATCAGTCCACCCGAGTTGACGAGGTAATCCGGCCCATAGACGATCCCTCGCTCTCTCAACGCCACCCCATGCCGGGGTTCTGCAAGAACGTTGTTGGCCCCGCCCGAGATGCCGCGACAGCGTAGCTCGGGAATCGTTTCGTCGTTGAGCACGGCCCCCATGGAGCAAGGCGAAAACACATCACACTCGACTGCGTATATGCTGTCCGGCGCCACGACACTGACACCAAACTCCTCCACGACCCTGTCGACGGATTCCTGCAGGACATCGGTCACCGTGATTCTAGCGCCGGCTTCGTGGCAGTACTTGGCAACGAAATATCCTACGTTACCCACACCCTGAATGACGACATGGCGGTCGGCTAGCGAATCGCCTCCCGTCGTCGCCTGGAGGACTGCGCGTATACCCGCGGTCACACCGTAGGCCATGGCGAACGAAGGATCTCCCGCTCCTCCCGCCGATTCGTGAACGCACGAGACATGTCGGGTTTCTCCCCTTATCACAGCCATGTCGTGCGAGTCCGTTCCGATGTCTTGGCCCGCAATATATTGGCCGCCCAAGCTATTGATGAACCGACCCATGGACCGAAGCAGAGCCTCCGACTTCTGCGTCTCGGGATCTGCGATGACCACGGACTTGCCCCCACCGAGGTCGACACCGCTGATCGCCGCCTTGTAGGTCATGCCTCGCGCCAGCCGAAGGACGTCCCGTAACGCGTCTTCTTCAGTGGCGAAGGGCCGCATCCGCACTCCTCCGAGTGCGGGCCCCAACGTCGTGTCATGGATGGCGATGATGGCGCGTAACCCGGATGCATCATCGCTACAAAAAAACACGTTCTGGAAACCGTGCGGAGTCATCTGATCGAAGATTCCCACCTATTCCTCCCCTTCCCCCCTGGTCTTCCCGGAAAAAAAACGATGCTAGCGGTCGGTCCCATACGTTGGCAACATGCGCTCGTCATCTGTTATCCGAGATCGTCGCATGTGGGTGGTCCACCTGGATGTTGCTGCCTGAGATTGGCGCAGATACAGTACGATGATGGCCGTCATTGAATTGGATGATCTCTTCGCGGGGGAGGTGAACGCGCATCCCCATGAGTACTTTGCGAACCTCCGCGAGACCGACCCCATACACTGGAACGAGCGGTTCCGGATCTGGGTGATCACGCGCTACGAAGACGTGGTGTGGATCCTCCGTCATCAGGAATTGTTCTCTTCTGCCGTCATCGAGTCGACATCGCAACCTCCGTATCCTCCGGTCGATGCTGCGGACGTGCCCCTGTACGACGAGGTGCGTACGTTTCGGGCCGATCAGCTGGTCGAGAAGGACAGGCCGGCCCATCTCGACATGCGCTCGGTGGTCCACAAGTACTTCACTCCGGGTGAGATGGAGGCCTGGCGCCCCTTCGTCCGCGACGCCGTGGCAGAGTTGTTGGACGAGATCGAACCCCGAGGGCGCATGAACGTCCTCACCGACTTTGCGGCGGCCCTGCCGGTGCGTGTCATCGCCGAGATGATGGGCGTCCCGTACCAGGATCGGGATCATCTACGGGAGCTGGCCGACAAGATCTTGTGGGCCAACCGCGGCGAGTCGTATCGGCTCCAACCTCTCACCGACGGCATGAGAGGCCTGATCGAATACTGCGAGCCCCTGGTCGAAGCGCGAATGGCCGATCCGACCAACGACTTCATTTCGGTGTTGGTGGAGGGTGAGAAGGCCGGCGTGTTCACACGGTATCAGGTGCTCGTCAACACGGCCCTGCTTCTCTTCGCGGGCCACGAGACGAGCATGAATCTGATCTGCAACGGCCTGCTCGCCTTCATTCACCATCCCGATCAGTGGGATCGACTCAAAGCCGATCCGAGCGGGATGGCCCGACTGGCCACCGAAGAGTGCCTCCGGTACGATCCGCCCGTTAAATCCACCCAGCGGGTCGCGGTTCAGGACGTGGAGATCGGCGGCAAAACCATCCGCAAGGGTGACCGTATCCGCTGGATCATGGCGTCGGCGAATCGTGACCCTGATGTGTTTCCTGATCCCGACCGATTCGACATCGGCCGCCAGCCCAATCCGCATATCTCGTTCGGTTCCGGGATTCACTACTGCTTGGGCTCCACGTTGGCTCGAATCGAGGGACAGGAAGTGTTCCGCGGTTTCGCCGAACGCTTCGACTCCTTCGTGGTGGAGACAGAAGGTCTCGAATACCAACCGAGCCTCCAATTCCGGTCGCTCAAGTCACTGCCCGTGAGGTGGGGAAAGGAGCTCCAGTGACGCAGCGACTCCGGGTGTGGGTGGACCACACTCGCTGTGTCGGCAACGCCATGTGTGTCGCCACGGCGCCGGGGGTCTTCGCACACAACGACGACCGACAGTCAGAGGTCGTCGACCCCGAGGGGGATACTCGCGACGCCATCCTGGAGGCGGCCTCCAACTGTCCGACCGGCGCCATCCAGGTCGAAGACGCGGACACGGGCGCACCTATCCAGCCAGGATCTCATTGATGCCCAAGACCATGGGATCGCCCAAGCCGTCCACGGAAGGACGCCCGATTTCGACCTTGGACTTCCTGGCCATGAAGGAACGTGGCGAGAAGATCGTGATGACGACCGCCTACGATGCCCTGTTCGCATCCCTCGTCGACCGCGCCGGCGTGGACGCGATCCTGGTCGGCGATTCGGTGGCCACCGTCCTGGGTGGGCACGAAACCACCTTGCCCGCGACCGTTGAGCAGATGATCTATCACGGACGCATGGTTCGTCGCGGTACTCACCGTGCGCTCGTCGTGGTCGACATGCCTTTCCTGAGCTACCAAGTGTCCGTCGAAGAGGCCCTGCGGAACGCCGGGACCGTGCTCAAGCAGACAGGAGCCGCAGCCGTAAAGCTGGAGGGTGGGCAAACGGTAGCCCCCACGATTCGCGCACTCGTCGACGCCGGCATACCGGTGATGGGTCACCTGGGCCTCACGCCTCAATCGGTTCACGCACTGGGCGGCTATCGCGTTCAAGGAAAAGAAGAGGCGGCCGCAGAACAGCTGATCGCCGACGCGAGGCGCCTCGAAGAGGCAGGCGTATTCTCTATCGTCTTGGAGCTGATCCCGGCGGCGGTGGCGGAGCGCGTTTCAGAGGCGGTGTCCGTGCCAACGATCGGGATTGGCGCCGGCCCCGGTTGCGATGGCCAGGTGTTGGTGCTGCACGACCTTTTGGGCTTCAATGAGGATTTCCAACCCAAATTTCTCAAGCGATACGCCGAGCTGGGTGTGGCCGTGCGCGAGGCGCTGACCGAATACGGTCGACAAGTGCGCTCGGGAGAGTACCCCGACGCGACGCACAGTCACTAGGCGCGGCGTGACGAACTGCTGCCTCGACACTGACGGCCCCCAGTGAGACACGACCTGGGCGGTGAGCCGGCGACTCGTCCTTCGCCTTCGGTTGAACTTGGCCTGGGCGCGAATTGGCAGCAGTTCAGCCTCCTGGTGCTCATCAACGCCTTCGTGGGCGCCATGGTCGGGCTCGAACGCACGGTGCTGCCCCTCTTGGCCGAAGAGGAGTTCGGCCTCGCGTCCACGACGGTGGTGCTCTCGTTCCTGGTCTCCTTCGGGCTGGTAAAGGCCGCGACGAATTTCTTCGCGGGGCGGCTGGGAGATCTGTACGGACGAAAGCCCATCCTGGTGCTCGGCTGGTGTGTGGGACTACCGGTGCCACTGATGATCATGTGGGCGCCGTCGTGGGGTTGGGTGGTCGCGGCCAACGTGCTCCTCGGCATCAACCAAGGCCTCGCGTGGTCCACGACCGTCATCATGAAGATCGATCTGGCGGGGCCACGGCAGCGGGGCCTCGCCATGGGTCTCAACGAATTCGCCGGCTATGTGGCCGTGGCTCTGTCTGCGCTCGGTACCGGATACATCGCCGGGGCGTATGGGCTTCGGCCGGAGCCCTTCTACCTGGGGCTCGGATTCGCGGCGCTCGGCTTGGCGCTGTCCGTGGTCTTCGTGAAGGAGACGCGGGGCCACTCGGTGGTGGAGGCGGCTCAGGCGGCAAGCGGAGCCGGATCTGCCCCGACCGCCGCTATCCCGCCTCCCGACCCCGTCGCACCCAGCACTCGAGAGATCTTCGCGACCGTGAGTTGGAAGCACCCAGCACTGTCCAGCGCGAGTCATGCCGGGCTGGTCAACAACCTGAACGACGGGCTCGCTTGGGGGCTTTTTCCGCTCTTCTTCGCCGCCTCCGGATTGGATGTTGTAAGCATCGGTGTCCTGACGTTCGTGTATCCCTTCACGTGGGGGATCGTGCAGCTCTGGACTGGAGCGTTGTCGGACCGGGTCGGCCGCAAGGGTCTGATCGCCGGAGGCATGCTGGTCCAGGCGGCGGCGCTGGCGGCCCTTGCGATGCTGGACGGATTCGGAGTGTGGGCCGGTGCTTCCGCGTTACTCGGAATCGGCACGGCCATGGTGTATCCGACGCTTCTTGCCGCCATCGCGGACGTCGCTCATCCAAGCTGGCGCGGTTCGGCCGTCGGTGTGTACCGGCTCTGGCGCGATAGCGGCTACGCCGTGGGCGGGTTGCTGGCGGGCACGTTGGCCGACCTCTTCGGGATGCGGGCTGCGATCATGGCGGTAGCGGTCCTCACGGGGCTGACCGGGCTTGGCGTGGCGAAGCGAATGCCGGAGACCCTACAGCGGACCAACGACGGGTAGGGGAGCCGTTTTGTCCGGAGTCGGCATCCGGCTCGCGCGCTCCGGTCGCGGTAGGCATCTTGGTCGCGCAGCAACATCGCGAGACGAGCGGCGGCCTCCGCCTGATTGCTTCAGGCCTTGATCTGATCGATCCGTGTTTGGGGGGAACTTCTTGCAACCTGAGACTCACTACGCCAAGAGCGGGAACGTCAACATCGCCTACCAGGTCACCGGGAGCGGCTCGCTCGACCTGGTGCTGGTGCCGGGTTGGGTGTCCCATGTGGAGCACGCCTGGGAGGAACCCTCCTTCTCGGGCTTTCTTCACCGCTTAGCATCGTTCTCACGTTTGATCTTCCTGGACCGCCGGGGAACGGGCCTCTCCGATCCAGTGGCTGGCTTGCCGACGCTGGAGGAGCGGATGGATGACGTCCGCGCCGTGATGGACGCCGCCGGCTCGGAGCGTGCGGCTCTCTTCGGCATCTCCGAAGGCGGTCCGATGTGCTCGCTGTTCGCTGCGACGTACCCCAAGAGAACCACCGCGCTGGTGCTGTACGGCACGATGGCCAGGGGTATGAGGGATGCCGACTACCCATGGGGAAGTGACGACGACCAGGCCATCCGGTTCCTCGACAGAATCGAGCGCGAGTGGGGCAAAGGCATGACCGCGAAGCTCTTCGCCCCAAGCATCGCCCAGGATGAGCGGGAGGTTCGATCCTGGGCGAAGTTCGAGCGCCGGGCGGTCAGTCCCGGGGGGGCTCGGGTCCTGATTAAGATGGCGCTAGACACTGATGTGAGGGGTGTGCTGCCCACCATCCGGGTCCCCACTCTTGTCATGCACCGAGCCGGTGATCGCGCCACGCCGGTGGGCGGAGGCCGCTACATCGCGAGACAGATTCCCGGTGCCAAGTATGTCGAGTTCGACGGCATCGATCACTTTCCCTGGGTCGGCGACTCGCACGCAGTCTTGGGCGAGCTGGAGGAGTTCCTCACCGGCGTGAGGCACGGACCGGAGCCCGATCGTGTGCTCGCCACCGTGATGTTCACTGACATCGTCGGCTCCACGGAGCATGCTGTGGCACTGGGGGATCGCCGGTGGCGAAATATGCTCGACCGCTACTACGCCGAGACACGAAGGTACCTGAAGATCTTTCGTGGACGGGAAGTAGACACAGCAGGGGACGGATTCTTCGCTACCTTCGACGGGCCCGCACGTGGGGTTCGCTGTGCGTGTGCGATCCGTGACGCCGTCTCTGACTTGGGGATTGCGATTCGGGCGGGCCTGCACACCGGCGAATACGAGGTGGTGGATGACAGGGTGGTCGGAATCGCAGTACACGTCGGAGCCCGCGTCGCGGGCCGTGCGGAGGGGGATGAGGTTCTCGTCTCCACGACCGTCAAGGATCTCGTTGCCGGTTCCGGCCTCGGATTCGGTGACCGCGGAACGCATGTCCTGAAGGGCATACCAGGCGAGTGGCGTCTCTTCGCGGCGTCCGAAGGCGTTGCGGAGTGAAGATGGGCGCTAGTGTCCGGAGCGACTCGCCGTGCTTGCGCATGATGAGTACCGAGTCACCGAACTCGTGTGAGCGGTAGCCATCCTGCTCGAGCGCGCGACTCATGCGCTGTAGCACCACGTCACTCGCGAACGCGGCCAGCAACTGGTAGTGGCTCTCACCGGGTTCGTGGGCTCCGCTGACGATGCCGTCGACCACAGCGAGTCGCGTTTGTGCGCCAATGCGTTGAGTAGCCAGGCCGGCTCCAGGTTGCAGCACACCTCCATCTAAAGCGGCATGCTCCAGGGCACGGGTCACTGTGGTGCCGAGCGCAATCACGCGACCGCCTCCCGCTTTTGTCCGGGAGATCGCCCGCACGGTCGCCCGAGGCAGATGGTATGCCTCATCGAACGGCAACCTGGCGTCGAGTGCTGGATCGCCAGTCGACGAAATCCCGGCCGCAAGCGTCAGGGTCGCGAAGCCGACTCCGCGAGCCTTCAGCTCCGGCAGGAACGCCCAGTCGACTACGAAGCTCGCGGATGGAGGCTCGAACGAGACGGGTAGCGCTGCGATCCGCGTCCAAGCGTCCCACATCACTAGCGGCCGATCGAGGTGCGAGTACTGGATCGGTGTACCGTGTCCTGCGATGCCGCCCCAGATCTCATCGGGGGTGCCGACGAAGCTCAGCTCTACTAGGCGCGGGTGGCCGAGAGACTTCGTCACGGTGGCCCTCAAGGGTCCCAGCCTCAGGGCGTCGCCGATGCGAAGTGTGGGGGGCGCCGCACGGTCTTCCGTGCGCGTTCGATAATCTCCTCTGCCGAAGACGATCGCGGTAAAGTCGTACACGTCGTCGACGGACAGAGACGGCCGACCGGCCAACCGAATTTCGATCGCAACTCCGCTGGGCTCATGGGATCCGCCGAGGCTCGCCGGTATCGTGGCGGCATCGTTCGCGACGACCAGATCGCCGGGGGCCACGAAGCGAGCCAGCTGCGTCCTCCCAACATGTTCGAACCTTCCGTCACCATGAACGACGAGCATCCGGGGGCGGGGCCGACGCTGCAACGGTGTGGTGGCGGCCTTCACGTCTTGGCTCCGGCATGTTGGGCGAACGCTTCAATGGACGCGACAATTTCCAGAGCGGCGTCGCTCGGGTGCTTGAGGTCCGCCGGGTCGGCGTCGGGCACGGCCAAGGCGTGCAGGGGCGTGTCCATGTCGCCAGGATCGATCGACTCCACCCGCACTCCGTGAGGCTGAAGTTCCTCGTCCCAGATCCTGCTCATGTGCAGGAGTGCCGCCTTGCTCGCTCCATAAGCTCCCCAGCGTGCGTAAGGAGTGACCGCAGCGTCGCTGCTGATGTTGACGACCAGCGCCGGCCGGCCATCGCGGGCGGATGCACCGAGAGCACCGAGTAGGGCCTTGGTCAGACGAAACGGACCGATCACGTTCGTGGCCAACGCCGCCTCCAGATCTTCACAATCCGTATCGGCCAGCAATGCGAGCGGTACCGGGCCGAGCGCCGATGCATTGTTGATGAGAATATCGAGTCCGCCGAGCGACGCAGTGATCTGCATTGCCATAGGGTAGGTGGCGTCCTTCTGTGACACGTCGCCCGCAATGCCGTGGGTTCCCACGTGCTGTCGGGTCACGTCGCTCACCCGCCCTTGGTGCCGAGCCACGAACGCCACGGCCGCCCCCCGCGCGTGAAGCGCCCCTACGAGCGCGAGCCCAAGGCCCGACGTGCCCCCGGTGACGGCGACACGTAGACCACTCAGTATGGAGGTATCGGTGGAGGTCATGACTCGCTCCTTTCGCCTCAAGTCCGCGATCAATCGAATTCACCGAATCTACAAGTTCAAGTAAACTTGAGGTCAAGGCCTTCATCTATTCGGGGAGTTGCCTGGCGCCGACATCGGCGTCGGTGAAGATTGCGGTTCGGGTACGCGACGGCTGCTCGACCGCACCGCTGTAAGCGAGGAGTGACCCATGCTGATTGCCAGGCTCGTGGCCCTCATCGAGGACCACGCTGACGAGTTGACAGCTCGGTTGGTGCGGAGGCTCCGCGAAGATCCCCGCACGAGCGAGTACCGCCGGTTTGACGAAGCCGAGCTCGGTAGACGAGTTCACGATGTATACGCCGACCTGGGCGGCTGGTTGGAGCGGGCCTCCGAGGGCCGCGTGGAGGAGGAGTATTTTCGGCTGGGAAATACCCGCCGTACAGAGGGAATCGCACCATCTCAGGTGGTCAGCGCTCTCCTTCTGACACGTCGCAACCTCTGGGAATTCGTCGATTCGGTGGGCGGCGATACCGTCTTGGAGCTTCGCCAGCAGTTGGATCTCGAGTTGCTCGTCGTTCGGTTCTTCGACCGAGCGATTTACCATACGGTGAGGGGATACGAGTCTACAACCCAGTAGAATCACGGATGTCCGCCGATCGGACGGGAGGGGCCGAGGCGAGTCCGACTCAGTCCGCCCGAGCCGTTGTAGCCCCGCTACTCCCCCTGCTGCGTCGAGATCGTGAGCTTGAAACCATCCGGATCGACCAGGGTGAACGCTCGGCCCCACGGGTTGTCCGTCGGCGGGGTCTCCAGCGTACCTCCCCGCTCTTCGATCCCCGCCGCGACGGCGTCCACGTCATCCGCCGTCGTCATGATGAGCCGGAACGCCTCGCCCTTCACGCGGTCGCGGCCTTTGGCCCAGTCGTCCTGGCCCAGGAAGAGGCTGGCGGTACCGGCCACGAGAGCGGCGCCGCCCAGCTTACCCTCGTGCTCCCAGGTTTCCTCCACATGGAATCCCACCACGTCTCGATACCACACGAGGCTCGCATCGATGTCTCCGACGGTCAGCATGGGCGAAATGTTACGCAGGCGAAGAGTGTCGGGGGTGTCGTGGTCTCTCCGGTCTTCAGGCACATCGGATTCTGTGCTCATGGGGATGCTCCCTGGCGGCGGTGTGACTGGGGCGGACCATCAGCGGCGCCCCTGCTGGGCCACAAACTAGGTGCGCGAGTCGGATTTCGCTCGCCGGAGTGCTGACGTGACGTCAACAGGACTCCAGAAACAACTAACGGGACCCGTCGTATTCATCATCGACGCCCGCAGTCAGGGCGTGCATTGAATGAGGCCGTCGGTATTTTCCCTTGGCGAGAAGCGACCGGCGGCCTCGCTTTGCGCCCACCAACCAGGTGTGGGGCTCAAGAATCCCCACTGCCTCCGCCGCCCTCGATCACCGAGTGCCGCTCAAGGAAGTCCTTCACGTCCGCGATGAACGCGTCCCAATCCGGAGGACAGTCGTTGTGGCCACAGTCCCACTCGATCAACTCGGCGTCGGGTCGGGCATCGGCCAAGGCTCGCGCGTGAGTGAAGGGGATGATGTCATCGTTGAGACCGTGCATGAGTAGCAGCGGCCCATCGAAGGATCGAACGACCGTCTCGTTGTCGTAGGCGTCCCGGACGAGAAAGCGCGGCACCCTGTACGCTTCCCATGCCATCCTGGACAGCGAGCTGAACGTGGACTGGAGGATCAGCGCCCGCACCGGCCGGCTGGCCACCAGGTCGGTGGCGGCCCCTCCCCCGATCGAACGCCCCATGACCACGATGCGCTCGGGGTCGACATCGGGGCGCTCCACAAGCCAGTCGTAACCAGCGAGGAACGCCGCAGCGATCTCCGACCGGGACGTCTCGCCGGCCGAATGGCCATAGCCCGGGAACTCGACGAGCAGAACGCCCACTCCGAGCCGGGTCAGCTCCGCCAGGCCGGTCCAATCCTCGATGAGCTCCGCGTTGCCATGGGCAAAGACGAGTGCCGGCCCAGGGCGACCGACCGGTTCGGCCTCCATGTACCACGCCTCTACGAGCCCGGCATGCAGCTCCAACCGTACACGGTGCATCCCCGGTCCCAGATCCGACGACACACTCTTCTCGGGAACCCTTCCTCCTCCGGGAAACAACATCCGACGCTGGAGAAAGAACAGAACGACCGCGTACCCCAGGTAGGCCAGTGTCGCGACCTTGATTGCTGAAATCAGCAGTTCCCGCACCGGTCGGCTACCGCTTACGGGCTACTAGAATCGGGACGCCCGAATCCAAGTGTCGGCGTGAGCCCATTCGGTCTCGAAGGCCCGCAGGGCCTCGTCGGCCTCAGCCGTGCGATCCTGAGCACGGAGCGCCTGCTCGAGCCCGAACAGTGACCATCCGTTATGAGGATGATCGGCTAGGGCGGCACGGTAGACCGTCTCGGCTTCGGCAGGCCGCTCGGCCTTGAGCAGGATCGCTCCCAGCCAGTGCCGCGCGGAAAAATTGAGGGGCTCCGGCTCGTCATACTGGAGTCCGTCCTCGATCTCCACCGCCGTCTCTAGCACACCGATGGCCGCTGCGACATCTCCCTCTTCCCGCAGGATCTCAGCCTCGAGGATCCCCCCGACCACACCCATCAGGTCGGCCGCCGAGTGACCTCGGAAGGCGGCCTCCTGCTCCTCGCGTGCAACCGTCTGAACGGCGTCCAGATATCCTCTGGCTATCGCTACCTGGCCCATGCGGAGATGGGCATAGCCGACGCCGAAGTCCCCGAATCCCCTGAAGATCGGGTTGTCCGCATCGTTCTCCATCTCGAGGATTTCTTCGAAGCGACCGAAGCGCAGCTTGGTCAGCACCTCGTAGTACATCGCTCCGCCCGTGGATTTGGCGTAGTCCCGCCCGGCCTGAATGGCTACCGCCCCCTGGCCGCCCATCGAGGCCGCGAACAGGAGCATGTGCAGGTTGTGGCCGGGGTAGATGGCGAACCCTTCGCCGTACGCGGCCGCCTGATCGGAGTGGAAGGCCTGGATGTTGGAGCGCACGGCCTCTGCCCAACGCCCCACCCGATTATAGGTGTGAGACGGCATGTGGTTGATGTGGCTGGCGCCCGGAATCGAGTTTCCCAGATGGTCCGCGCAGGCCTCGGCCTTGTCGGGCCTGGTAGTCGATTCGGTGGCATGAATGTAGAGATGGCACACACCGGGATGGGTGATGTCCTGGGCGAGCGCGTCCTCCAGAATGCCATGGATACGCTGGATCTCGGCCCGGTCACCGTCCCAGTTCCCCCTCCTCGGCTCCAGAAGCATGAGGCCCTCCCCATAGAGGAACCCTGCCTCCAGGTCGTTGGGGTGGTCGCTGTAGACCGCGGCCATGGCCTCGGCATAGGTCGTATCCACCGCGATCCGGGGGGTGCGATCGGTCCGGCCGATGTACCGGATGGCCATGGTCTCGATCAGGTCCCGCTCTACCGCGCTGGCGTGGTCGGGAGCGTGCTCGAGAGCCTTTTCCATGGCCGCCTGCGCCCTGGGAAGTGACCCAGGCCCGATGGCGCCGTTCATGAAGGGACCCCAGGCCCACGCCTCGCCCCAGTAGCACATCGCACACTCGGGGTCGAGGAGCTGCGCCTCGCGAAACGAGCGCGCGGCGTCTTCAGGCGTAAAGGAGTACATCAGCTGGATACCCTGGTCGAAGAACGCCTGGGCTTCGGGAGAGTCGGTGGTAACCGTCCGGGAGAACGGCCCCAGGCCCTTGGCGAAGAGTGGCATGGGCTCCTTGAAGCTCTCGGGCATCTCCAGATCGGAGTTCTCCTGGCCCGCCGCACTCCCCATGATGGTGACGAGGAGGAGGGCGGCGAGGGCCGAGGGGGCGGGTGATCTCCAAACCATGGTGGTATCTCCTGAAAGGCGGTAGCGGGATAAGGGAGGTGGCTGTAAGACGGTGAATCCGTTGAGGATCAACTAACTGTATAGTAGGTATCGTTATCAAGGAAGCACCAAGATGACCCCGCCCCGCTGGCCCTGCAACGGGCAAACCGTCCCCAGAGAGGACGATCACGCAAGCTGCCGTGGCGGCGTCATCACCCTAACTTGGAGGGAGACAAGACGTTATAACTACCCCCTCGACTTGGCACGGGGGTTGCCGTCTGCCCCCCGAGGGAGCACCGCCCGCTGGTCTGCGCTCCCGGTACGGCAGAATCGGGGGCGTTCCTTCGTTCTCGTTTCAGGACTCAACTCTCAGGAGCAAAAGCAATGCACCAGATGGGACGGGTGGCAGCAGCGCTGGGCCTGGTGATCGCAACGACAGGTTGTCACCAGCACACGTATACGGTCGGGCAGGGTGCACCGACCGGTCCGGTGGTCTACGAGGAGTGGCAAAACCATTGGCTGGCTGGGCTCATCGGCGACAAGACGCTCGACGTGCCCCGGATCTGCCCCTCGGGCAACGCCACGATTCATGACGAGCAATCGTTTCTGAACGGCCTTGTGGCCACTTTGACATGGGGTATCTACTCGCCTACAACGGTCAAGATACGGTGCGACAGCGGCGATTCGGCCGCAGTAGCGCTCTCCGAGAGCCAGGTCATCGCCATCCTCACATCGCCGGCTTTCTTGGAGCGGGTCGAGACTGTGATGCCGGGACGGCTGGCCGAGGCGCAACTCGGAGTCCAAGCCCTGGAGCAGGACTTCTAGGGAGCCGTCGAGGGTCAACCCGAGTGCCCGCGCTCCAGGAGATCGTTCTCGGTAACATAGGCCGCCAGCTCACCTCTGGAGCCGAGCTCCAGCTTCCGATAGATGTTGGAGAGGTGTGTGCTGACGGTGCGCCGGGCGATATCCAGCTCCTTGGCCACGGCCTTGTCGGATCTGCCCATCCCCACGAGACGGGCGATCTCGAGCTCACGCTGGGTAAGGCCGCCCGCCCCCTCACCGGCCGATCGGCTGGGGGGGCGGACGTCCAACTCACGGAACATGTCCCTGGTTTTCTGTAGTTCACCCTCGGCCTTCATCTTCAAGAAGGCGCCGTGCACGTACCTGAGCTCACGTAGGGCGCCGTCCCGGTCCCCAAGATCGGCCAGCCGTCCGGCGAGTTGTCTGCGTACGCGAGCGGCGTCGAACACCATGGGGAGCGCCTCGAGCTCCTCCGCAGCTTCACGCAGGGGGCCTGTGGACGCCTGAATGTCTCCGCCGTGCCACACACTGATCCCCTTGAAGGCTTTGCCCCACGCCATGGCCAAACGGTTACCCAGAAGCTTGCCGTAGTCGTTCAGACGTTGTTCGATGTGTACCGCCCCTGGGGCGTCGTGGAGCTCGAGGTACGCTTCGGCGATCAGGGGAAGCAGGCGATGTACCGCCCAGACGATGAAGCCGGAGTTCTCGGCGATGGCCAGGCCCTGCTCACCTACCCGGATCGCTTCCTCGTACTGACCCTCGGCCACCAGACACGCCACTTTGCCAATGTGCGCCGGGACCACCAGGTGCACCCGGAGCGTTTCCCCACGCGCCGCGCCCGACAGCTCCCAGGCCTCGTCGACACACTCCTTGCCGCGCTCGATCTCGCCCCGGCCGAAATAGATCAACGACAGGACGACCAGCAGCCGGGGCAGCAAGGCGTCCTGCCCGAGCACGCGGGCCTTCGCAACGGCTCGCTCTCCGAGCGCGATCCCCGTGTCCCACCGACCCGAAGCCGCCGCATGCTCGATAAAGATCTCGGCCGTCCAAAGCTCGAGCACAGGTGACCGGAGTTCCTCCGCCAGCTCCTGGCAGCGGTGGATGTGCGCGTCCATCGTCTCCGCGTCGCCGAGGAGCCCTTCCTGGACCGCGAGCTGCCAGTACACCCAATAGGTGACGTGAGCGTCGCCGGCGGCCTGGGACAGCGGAATGGCTTCGCTTCCATGCTCGCGGACCCTCTCGGGCTCGCCCAGCCAGGTATGGAGGATCATCAATCCCCGGTGCACTCGAGCGAGCAGGCCCGGGTCCGACACCGACCCGGCCAACTCCAGCGCGGCTTCCATCTCCGTCTGGGCTTCCTCGGCCCGTCCTTCGGATTGCAGCGCATTTCCCGTATGGAGCCGTAAATGAGCTTCGACCACCGGATCCGACGCCGCCTCTGCCCGCTCCAGACCGAGCTCGTAGGCGGCCAGCGCATCGTCATAGCGACCCCTGAAGTAGGCACCCTGCCCGATGCGCCCATAGAGACGTGCGGCCCGAGCGTCCTCGCCACCCTCGAGCGCCAGGGCCAGCGCCGCCTGCCAATGCTCGGCCGCGGCGCCATAGTCCCCCGAGCGTTGGAGGGCCCGAGCCATATCCTCCTGCAGGGACAACAGGTCCAACTCCGCCCCGCCGTCATCGTCGGCCTGACCAGCACCGGCAACTCGGGAAAGGGCGTCCCTGAGAAAGGCAACGGCCTCACGGTCGGCTCGCCGGGACAACGCCTCTCGACCCGCCGCTGCGAGGTACTGGAGAACGCGAAGGTCGTTGGAGCCGGCCCGAGAGAAGTGGTAGGCCAGCTGGTGAGTTCGGTCATCCAGAGCGCCGCCCACCTCCCCCTCGAGCGCCTCACCGATCGCCCGATGAAGACCGCGGGCTCGGGCAAGGCCGATATTGTCGTAGATGACTTCTCCCACGAGCGAATGGGCGAAACGGTAGACGATGGCCGCCCCTTCGGCCGACTCCTCCACGAGTTGCTTGGCACGGAGCTCGTCGATGCCACCCAGAAACGTGTCCTCAGCCAGTCCGGTGACCTCACGGAGCAACTCATAGGTCGCACTGGTTCCCGCCACGGCCACCACATGAGCAATCTGAGTCGCGGGGGGCGACAACTTGCCGACCCGGGCCGTAACGGCCTCGGTCACCGAGTCGGGTAACTGCAGGTCCTCAGCCTCCCAACCCAACCAGGTGCCGTCGCGCAGGTACAGACTCCCCGCGTCGACCATGGCCTTGAGGATCTCACTGACAAAGTGAGGATTCCCGCCAGCGCGCGCGTGGACGCGCTCCGACAGGCCCTCGGAAACGCCGGGCTCCACATCGAACACACGCCGGACCAACTCACCCGTGATCTCCGTCGAGAACGGCCGGACGTCCAGAGATGAAGCGTTCTGAACGGACAGGAGGGCACTCTCCATGGCCTCGAAGTCCGCGTTCTCGACCTTCTGCTCGACATTGTACGCGCACAGGAGCAGAACAGAGGATTCGGCGAGATGTCGGGTGATGAAGTGAAGCAGATCGAGACCGGAGGGGTCGCTCCAGTGGACGTCGTCTAGAACGACGAGGACCGGCTGCTTATCGCCCAGGCGGCGCAGGAACTCGGTGAAGTTCCAATGGATCCGCGTCTGCAACTCACCGGGCTCGCCGGTGTCCGAGACGGAACCCTCGCCGGTCCCGATTCCGGGGGCGGGCACGACGCGTGCGAGCTCCTCTTCCCCGCCGCGCGTAAGCACCGAGAGGGTAGAGGCGTCCATCTCTCGGAGCACCGGCAGAAAAGCATTCGACCAGAGACCGTAGGGGGCGCCCGTCTCCACCCTATAGGCCTGCCCCCGCACGATCCGAAAGCCGAGCCGGTTCGCCTCTTCGGCCGCGGCGACCGCTAGGCGGGATTTGCCTATGCCCGTGGTGCCCCTCAGAAAGACGGCCCCGCCGGCGCCAGACGCTGCGTTGGCGAGGGCAGATCCGAGAAGAGCCAGCTCCTCGGACCGTCCGATAAGGGGGAGGGCAGGAAGGATATTAGCCATAAGAGATCCTACCCGAGACGAAGTCATGCATACTCCCGCATCCCACGCACGAGCACAAGCCCCGGATGCTAATAGCGACCGAGCGAACAGCCCGCCAGTCGGGCAACCCGATCGCGCGCATAAGCGACTAATTCAGGAGCGCTGGACAAGCCAACGAGCGTTTCTTAGACTTCGCGCGGCTCGGCACGAACAGCGTCAGGCCACGGCCGCGTATGCGTGCTTAGGCGCCGACGCGGCTTCTCGTTGCTCATATGATGAACTCCATTGCCAGGAGAGACGGCTGGGATGATAGCTGTTGAGGGAGTAACCAAGCGTTTTGGTGATCTCATTGCGGTTCGTGACCTCGACTTCGAGGTCGACCGGGGCGAGGTAGTGGGCTTTCTGGGGCCGAACGGGGCGGGAAAGACCACCACCATGAGAATGCTCACGGGCACGCTGGAACCCGACGAGGGCCGGGTGCTGTTCGACGGCGTCCCCATCGGGAATGACCTTACGGGCGCCAAGGAGCGCGTCGGATATCTGCCCGAGGCGAACCCGCTGTACGACGAGATGCTCGTAGCGGAGTACCTCGAGTATGCGGCTCGGCTGAGGATGCTCGAGGGGGCCCCGGCTCGCTCTGCCATCTCCGACGCGGTCGACGAGACGGGCAGCACTGAGGTGTTCTTCCGTCCGATCTCGGAGCTCTCCAAGGGATACCGCCAGCGTGTAGGACTGGCCGCGGCCATCCTACACCATCCCGAGATCCTCGTCCTCGACGAGCCCACCGAGGGCCTCGATCCCAACCAGCGTGTGGACATTCGCAATCTCGTCAGCGCGCTGGGGCGTGAGCGTACCGTGCTCCTGAGCACCCACGTCATGCAGGAAGTGGAAGCGACCTGTACCCGCCTCATCATCATCAGTCGCGGACAGCTGGTGGCGAACGGGGCGGTCAACGATCTGATCGCCGCCGGCCGAGGCCTGTCCACCTATGTGGTGGAGGCAGCCGGCCAAGGCGTGACCGACTCCTTGAGTCGGCTTCCCGGGGTCGATTCGCACACCTCTGAAGACCTGGAGGATCGCACGCGCGTGCGCCTCTCCGTGGCGGGCGAAGGAGAGCTTCGACCCGAGATTTTTCGCATGGCCACAGAAAAACAGTGGGTCCTTTGGGAGCTGCACCGGGAGAGGGCCACGCTGGAGCAGATCTTCCGCGAGCTGACGGCCGACTCGGGCACGACCGGCCTGGATCATGACGCGGAGACCGAGGGAGGCACCGCAGAGACTGCGGACAGTTCCACTGAGGGTTCACCCGCAGACGGGGAGGCCGGGCCAGCCGAAACGGGGGATCCCAGCCCCGCGGCTGCAGACGACAGCGAGGTGTCGTCATGAAGCGCACCTGGAACGTGGCACGACGAGAGGTCGGCACCTTTTTCGACCACCCCACCGCGTACATCCTGGTCGTGGCGTTCCTGGGCCTGGGGCTCTTCCTGACCTTTCGCACGCTCTATGCGGCAGGGATCGCCACCATGCGCCCGTTCTTCGACATGCTGCCCTGGCTCTTTGCCGTCTTCATTCCCGCCATGACCATGCGCTCTCTGGCCGAGGAACGGAGGAGCGGCACCCTGGAATGGCTCCTGGCCCATCCCCTCGGCGAGGCCGAGGTGATCGCGGGCAAGTTCTTGGGCAATTGGATCTTCGCACTCATCGCCTTGGCGGGAAGCCTTCCTACGGCGATAGGACTTCTCATGGTATCCGAGGCCGACGCCGGCATCATGGCTGCCCAGTACATCGGAGCCGGACTGCTCGCGGGACAAGGGGTGGCGGTGGGTCTTTGGGCCTCGAGCCTTACCCGGAACCAGATCACGGCGTTCATGATCGCGGCGTCGCTGTCGTTCTTCCTGGTGCTGATCGGTACTCCCGTCGTGCTCATCGGACTTCCACCCACGTTGGGAGCCGCCGTCTCGCGCCTGTCCGTGGTCGGGCACTTCAGCAACGTGGCCCGAGGTGTGGTGGACCTGCGTGACGTCATCTACTTCCTGTCAACCACAGCTCTTTTCCTGTTCTTGGCCATAGGGCATATGAGCCGAGATCGCCTTTCACTCGGGCGCGGTGCGTACCGCCGTCTCCGGACGGGTACCGCGGCTCTGGTAGCGGCGGTCGTGGTGCTGAACCTCCTTGGCGGCAACATCCGGGGGCGTTTGGACCTGACCAGTGCCGGCCTCTACACGCTCGCCGACGGAACGCGGGAGATCCTGGCGGATCTGGACGACATCGTCACGCTCAAGTTGGTCATTTCGGATGAACTCCCGACCGAACTGATTCCTGCCCTCCGCGACGTACGAGACCTGGTCTCCGACCTGCGCAGGGCCGCGGGGGGACAGCTCGTCGTGGAGAACATCAACCCGGACGACGACGAGGATCTGGCGGCGGAAGCGCGTGCGTTAGGCATCACACAGAACGAGTTCAACGTCCTCAGGGATGACGAGTTCGAGATACGCCGTGGATGGTTCGGACTCGCCCTTCTCTACGCCGATCAACGCGAAGTCATTCCGTACATCAACCGGACCGACGACCTGGAATTCCGCATTGTTTCGAGCGTCTCCACGATGACTACCGTTGTGAAACCCAAGGTGACGTTCCTTACGGGGTTCGGGGCGGAAGGCGCCAACGTCTTCCCGTCTTTTCAGCGGAGCCTGGCCGAACGATACGAGATCGGCACCGCCGACCTGTCCGGCGACTCACTGCCCCAGCTCGACTCGGACACGACTGACATCGTGGTCCTGGCCGGCCCGGACCAACAGATGCCCGCCGAGGTGGTGCAACGTGTGCGCTCGTACGTCGAAGAGGGTGGGGCCGCGCTTTTGCTCATGGACATGAATCAGGTCTCGCAGGAGTCGCCGGTCACCGTCTCGGTCCGGACGGGGCTCGAGGGCTTTCTGGAAGACAACGGGATCCGCCTAGACGCCGGGATGGCCCTGGACTACAGCTCGAACTCCAACATCTCCATGGGTAGGCAGGGAATCTTCAATGTGGTGCGCCCCTACCCCCTGTGGCCCATCGCGCTGAGGGGAGATGACCACACGACCACCCGGGACTTGAGTAACCTGAGCATGGGCTGGGCCACAGCCATCACGGTCACGGACAGCTCAGCCGTGCAGAGGCTCTGGGTGACCAGCGAGGCCGGCGATATCCAGCCTCCCGGCGGGCTGATCATGCCCGATGCACTCGTCGAGCCCGATCCCGACAATCTCCAGTCTGTGACACTCGCCGTTGCACTGGGAGCCGGTGCCGAAGGGGAGCAGGGCGAGTCGGCCACGACGGCCGGCCGCATGATCGTGGTCGGGGACGTGGACTTCTTGCAGGAGCAGTTCGTCCGATCCAACCCACAGAACCTGATCTTTGCCGCCAACGCCATAGACTGGCTCGCTCAAGACGAGGCGCTCATCGACATCCGCTCCAAGACCAGAACGCCTCCGGCCATGGCGTTCACGTCGGACTTCCAGAAGATGGCCCTGAAGTGGGGGAATCTGGTCGGTGTGCCACTGTTGTTCGTGTTGGGGGGCACGGCGCGGGTCACGGGTCGGCGACGCAGGGCAGAGTCACGCTGGGAGGAGATGACCTGATGAGTGAACAAACTCTGAAGAAGATCCTGATCGCCCTCGCGGTACTCATCGGGCTCTGGGGCGTCTCTTCTCTCTTGTCCGGCCGGGGCGGCGGCGGGCCGTCCGTGACGAACGGTGGTGTGGCGGCGGCACTCGAGGGGTTGGACGGCACCAACGTGGAATCCGTCCACATCGAGGGACCCCTTGCCACATTGACGTTGGAGCGTGGCGGTGGCGGCTGGACCGTCAACGGCTACGCGGCCGACTCGGCCGCGGTGGTCCGACTTTGGGACGCTTTGGCCGGCTCGGAAGTGGGTAGGGTGGTCGCGACCAATCCGGCCAATCACGCACGCATGGGGGTGTCCGCGGACAGCGCCTGGTCGGTCGAGTTGACGCGATCGGGAGGCGCAGTTTCGAGCGTACTGATCGGCAAGAGTGGGCCCACGTACCCAAGCACGTATGCGCGTCTTCCGGGCCAGGACGACGTTGTGGTGGTCTCTGGCGACCTCAGGTCGGCGGTGGCCCGTGGTGTGGTGGCCTTGCGAGACAAGACCATCTTGCGCACGGACACGGCTTCTGTGGCCCGCGTGGTCATCGACACAGAGAGTGGCCCGTTCAGTCTGGAGCGGCCCGACAGCGTGTGGGTGCTGGACGGTGAAGTCGCCGCCGCCATCGCCGTGGGCAACCTCATGCGCGAACTCAACCGTCTGGTGGCGACCGGGTTCGTCGAGGATGGCCTGGCTGCCGAGGAGGATCCGAGGCGTGTAACCGCCCTTGACGCCTCCGGAGACACGTTGACGACGGTACTGATATCCGGAACGGAGAGCACCCGGCACGCCCGGGTGCCGGGTAGCGATGTGGTGTTCGAGATTCCTAGCTGGAGGGTCGATCGCATCGCCCCGAGCATGGAAACGCTAGTACCGACGGAGGACGGGGGCGGCTGATCCCGGGCGCGCCCGTCGCACCTGGGTCAGGATCACGGCTGACTCGCGGGATCCGCTTGGGCGGATCCGTGTATTGCGTGAGTGTTCCGAGCGTATCATCCCTTAACGGAGCCGTGTGCTCGGGGGTCTCTAGGTTACAGGGACAAACACTCCGGGTCGGCCACCGTCCATGCTCGGGAACCCGTCACCTCAGGAGAACATCCGTGACACGCGCCACCACTCCACGCGGGGCTCTGGTCCTTTCCGCCATGCTCGTGGGACTCATTCTGGCTGCCCCTTCAAGTCTGTCCGGCCAAGAGGCGAATCCCGACTCCCTCGATCTCCTGGCCAAGGCCAAGGACGTCCAGGCGAGGTTCGAGCGGTACCGCGAGCAGCGGATTCCTCCCGAGCTGGCCACATACGGCGGGCGCGGCTGCGACGATCTCGTGGGTCGTTTCTGCCTTCGTTTCGGGAACGGTGAAGACGACGACGAATGGATGGTGCCCGAAGAACCCGTGGAGTTCGGGATGGCGCGGGTACAGGTCCTCAGGGACCTGGCAGAGGTCGGAAAGGAGATCCCGGGCGACTCGTGGGTCTTGGGCCAGCGGGTCTACTACATGGGTGAGGTAGGCAACTGGTCGGAGGCCGAAAACCTGATCCGTCGTTGCAGCGGCGAGCAATGGTGGTGCACGGCGCTCTTCGGCTACGTGAAGCACTCGCAGGGGGATTGGGTGTTCGCCGCAGAGATCTTCGACCGGGCGATCCAGCAGATGACGCCCGAAGAGGCGGAGCGGTTCCGCACCCCCACGTACCTGTTGGATCCCGGAGCGATGGACGTCTACGAGGAGTACGAGGACAAGGAGGCCGCCGAGGAGCGGCTTTGGCTCCTGTCGGACCCGCTCTACATGATCGAGGGCAACGACCGCAAGACCGAGCAGTACGCGCGGCAGGTGTTGATCCGGATGCGTGGAGAGGCGGAAAACGCTTATGGGGTTGAGTGGGGTGACGACATCGAGCAGCTCACGCTCCGCTACGGTGCGGAAAGGGCGTGGGAACGCGTAAAGTCAATCGGGAGGCAGGGTCTGCAGGACACGCGCACCATCGTGGGCCGGCATCATCCGAAGAGCAAGGAATTCCTTCCGCCCAAGGAAGGTCTGATGGATCCCGCTGAGGTGGCGGCGGGAGACTGGACCATCGGAGAGATTCGGCCGTGGACCGGGTACGCGCCTCCATATGCGCCCGACTTCGATCCACTCGAGACTCAGGTGGCCCGCTTCAGACGGGGTGACTCGCTCCTGGTGGTCGGGGCCTTCGCCCCGGCGGTCGAAGATGTACCGGTGGACGACAGGCGACAGACGAACCGAAATCCGAGGGTCGTCAACGCAGGCGCTCCCCGTAACGAGACTCGAAGCGACCGGCAGGCGAGGCTGAACCCCTTCGGACAACGCGTCGAGGTGCCGCAGCCGTTCATGCCTGTTGAACCCGAGCCCGAGGGGCCGGTCCGATCGGCACTTTTCCTGATCGAAACGGAAGGCGGCGATCGACACGAGGTCCTCGGTGAGGGTCCCGAGGGTGTGTTCCAGCTGCAGGTCGACAACGGGCGATACATCATCGGTGTCGAGGCGTTCAGCGAGAGCGCCAAACAAGCGTGGAGAGATCGGCACGGACTCTGGCAGGACGACATCGTTCCGGGCCTGGCCGCGGTCTCGGATCTGCTGATTCTCAAGGGTGGCGGTGAGCTGCCCGAGACCCTGGATGAGGCGCTGCCGACGGTCATGGCGGCGACGCGCATTCGGGCCGGGGAGGCCTTCAAGATTGCTTGGGAGCTGTACGGGCTGCGTATCGGTGAGTCCGCGAGCGTGCGCATCGGCGTGGACCAGGGGGGACAGGGCCTCTTGCGTAGGCTCGGCGCCTTCTTGCGGGTTCTGGAGCCCGACGCGCCGGTGGTCATGACCTACGAAGATGCGGGCCCCGACGTGCTCGGCACTTTGTTCCGTGCGGTCCAGCTCAACTTGCCAGACCTGGAGCCCGGAGAGTATACCCTCTCGGTGGAGATCGAGCTCGCCGGACGCGAGCCCATGGTCGTGGCACGGCCGATCATCATCGTTCCATGAGGGTGCATGAAAATACGGCTCTACGCTCAGCCCCCCGGGCGAGCCTCCATGCTCATCGAGGTGGACCTCCCGGAGGGTGACGAGACTGACCCGGTAAAGCTCAAGTGCTTCAGCCCGCCCCCCAACGATCAAGCCGAGATCGCTCAGTACGGTGGAGCCAAAGCCTGGGCCATCACCCTCACCGACGAAGACGTGGCGAGCCTGCAACGGCTGTCGTCGGACGTGCGGATCGTCCCATTCGGTGATGCGAAGCCGCGGGCTGGCGGCTGGCCGGTGGAACTCTCCTTCGCATCGGGGCAGGCCGAAGTACGGCTCAACTGGTGGATGCGGGCGCCCACGGAGTGGACCGTCGTCCAGGAGTTGATCACAGCCCTCATGAATCTGTCTGAGCGCGAGCGGTCTGGTGAATTGGATCCGCGCGAGCTCGACGGCGGTGTCGACGATGACGATGACCTGCAGGAGGCGGGGTCGGCTGCCGAGAGCGCGCGGGGAACCGGCGTGGGCACGGGCACAGCCGGAGCGGCCCCCGGCCAGAAGAAGGGCTTCTTCGGACGGCTCTTAGGAGGATGACCGGAACCGCGCTTATCACCGACCCCATGTCGGTGTTCGCCTTCCTGGCGGGCACGGTGGCGTTCATCTACTGGGTCTCCGGACTCCCCCGCTTCGAGAAGATCTTCGAGTATACGCCGCAGGTCATCTACGTGTACTTCCTGCCCATGTTTGCCACGACCGTGGGCATCACTCCCTCGAGCTCACCGGCCTACGATTGGCTGACCCGGTACCTGCTGCCGTTCGCGTTGCTCCTCCTCATGATCTCCATCGACTTGAAGGCCATCTTGAAGCTCGGCCCGATCGCCCTGTTCATGGTACTGGCCGGAACGCTTGGGATCATCGTGGGCGGCCCCGTTTCATATGTCCTCTTCAAGGGATTCCTGCCGGCCGATGCGTGGACCGGATTCGCGGCACTCTCGGGAAGCTGGATCGGAGGGACGGCGACCCCGGTCCGTGCCACTCCGGCCTCATCCTCCGTGGCGACCTCCACACCTGCACCGATCTCGAAGTTTCGAAACAGGCCAGTTTCCAACTCGAAGAGCCCTCCGAATGCCTTGCGACCGGCTTCGGTCCATGCGCCCTCGAGGCCCACCTGGAACTCCCATTCCAGGTACTTCTTCGGGTACGCATCCGTGACGTGGAGAGGTCGATCGGGATCGAGCGATCGGAAGTCTTCCTGTGCCGCCCCATGGCGGGGTGACACCGTGAATACGGCACCGACCAGGAAAAACAACCAGGATCGGATCCTATGAGGGGGCCTCATCTTCCACCCTCCGCCGGCCGCAAGGGCATCATGAGCTGGGTCATCGGGACCATTTGAGACTCGGGATGACCCTGCGGGAGCCACGACCCATCCGGAAGTTCCGTGGGGACCCGCATCGCGCTCGGCGCCATGACGTGGTCTCCTCCCATCGGCAGCCCCGGCGCCACCACGAAGTCCTGAGTAGCATAGAGCTGATTCCGCAGCATCCGGTCGATCTCCGCCTCCTTTTGCTCCCGGCTGAGACGCTCGTCGACCATGATGTCGTTCGTGATGTCGTGCATCATGTGGAGGTTGTCGAAGATATGAGCGGCGGCCGGGAACATCTTCGAGAATCGGGGGGCCACCTCCGCGGTCAGCGGCATATAGTCGGGCGGGTCCACGAGCACCGAATCGACGAAGAGTGTTATGACCCGGTCGAGCTCTCGGGCCTGTGCTTCGGGGGTGGGCTCCATGAGCGCCTCGTACACGGCGGCGTGATGCCAGTGATACGACCACAGGATCCCGTTGATGCCGGGATACTTCCTGGGAAAGATCCCGGCCCACGCTCCTCCGCCCATCATCCAGCGATGACCGTATCCGCGCGTGGAGTAGGCTGCGTCGGGGGTCCCCAGGTAGTACGCGATGGCCCGCTCCCCCACCGCTCGCTTTTGCGTCACCTCCGGGTCGGTGAGGATATCGTAGAGTTGGCTGTGGAGGTGGTGGGTCCAATCCATGCTGCGGCCGGTCGGATACGCGATCTTGGTCCACTGGGGAGCGATGAGCTCGGCAGGCGGCCCGAACCTGGGGGGATCGATGACCAACCGTCGAATACGCGCCTCCAACTCCGCGAACGCGTCTGTCGCGTCCTCGCCCATAGTGAGCGCCACTTCGTAGATCCCGAAGTGGGCCACGTGAGCCGCGTAGAACGATCGCGCCGCGCTCGTGTGGGTGTCGTAGAACGCGAAGTTGTAACTAGCCGGGAGGTAAAACTGACCGTTGCGGGGGATCACACCCGTGCATGAGGCCAACGTCACGGCCAGGAGAGCTGCCGCGGGGAGTCCCGACCTTTTGCGTAAGATACGCCGACATGGCGGATCTGCCGGGGTCTGAGAATCTAGAATTCTCAGGTGTTGTGGGTGCTGCATGTGTTCCTCGTTCAGGCTTGGGCTCGAGAAAGTCGCTTCGAACTCAGCCCAAACGAGGAGGGGGAGTCGCGGTCCCCGACTCGGGTGGCGTTATACCAACGAGGGACGTCACGGGAGTCGAGAAGACGGGCTTGACCTGCGCGACAAACCGGTCGGCCGTTGCCACGACCGCCACTCCGCAGACCGCCATGGCGCACGTGTCCGCGTTCGGCCCCGGCGCGTCCGAGTGGTCACCATGATGGGGCGGACGTCCGTCGGATGCTGGCGACGTCGTCCCCGGTGCGCGGTGTCCCATGGCGGTCTGGTGATCCACGCTGATCTCTGACCGCGCCTCCGCGTCCACAGAGTGAACCTGGCAGAATGTCTGGCTGACCAAGAGGCCGACGTAGAACATCAGAGCCAATGAGGCCGTGTGTCTGACCATCGTTGCGGTGTCGACCTCCAGACGGGTCGAGGGTATCGGCAGCGTGCGCGGGGCCTTTGACTCTGCCACACCTCACCATGCGCCGCCAAGCTCACGACCACAAGACCACCGGCGCAGACCCCGCCACTTCTCGACTCGACCGAGCAGGACTAGTTCGCCGTCACGCCCATGACGTACGCGGTCCCTTCACCGCAGCCAGCCTCCGACGCCGGCCGCGACCGCTCCGTCACGAACCCCTCGGCCTCGTAGACCGCCTGGGCACGTTCGTTGAAATCGTAGACGTCGAGCCAGAGGTGGTTGGCTCCCAGATCTCCGAACGCCGCCTCTTTTACGAGGCGCATGGCGTCCTTACCGTAGCCCCGGCCCTTTTCGGAGATGGCGATGCGCTTGAGCTCGACGCTCTCCGAGCCCACGCTTCGGAGGATGACGAACCCCACGTTCGCGCTTCGCTCCGTGTCCTCCAGCACCCAGTGCGCCATGGCGGGATCGGCCAGAGCCGCCCGGTGTTCCTCGATGGGCCAAGGAGCGATAAAGGGCGCTGTATCCGGATCGGCCTCGAGTGCGAGCACGTAGTCGAGGTCCGCTTCTTCGGTCGGTCGGAACCGCACCGGATTCTTCAGGTCCATCGGGCTTTCCCGATGCCGCTGCTCGCGGCCGTAAGGATGGTTACGGATCCGTCGCTCATGCCGTCACCTCCCTCTGCGGTTCGGCCTCGACGAGTGTCTGCCAATGTGAGACCACGCGAGCCGCCAGGACCTGTCCCCCATCGACCAACGGCAGAGGCGGTTCGCCGTCTACGAGGTAATTCAGGTCGGTGCAGGCGATGAGGCCGACGTTGGCGCCCTCACCACTCAGTTCCGCCAGGAGCGCACCCAACAGCGCCCGCGGCTCGGCAAGGTCGGAGACGCCTCGAGGGCCCGTTGGTACAGACCTGAGTCACGAGTCGATCGCGTGGCCAGCAGTGCCACCGGCCCGGCGGCGCTCGGAACCGCATCCACGGCCGCTTCGACCATGTTGATCAGGGGCACCGTCACCCGGTCGACCAAACCCTCGTAGTAGACGTGAGCCGAGTTACACGGCATGGCGATGAAGTCGACCCCCGTGCTCTCGAGCCACTCCAGTCCTCGGCCGATGGTCTCCTGAATTTCGGCGTGGTCCAACTCTCGATCGAAGTAGTAGGGAATGGGCCACGAGAAGACGACCATGGGCGGGTAGTCGGCTTCGTGCCGCGCGCCCAGCTGCTGCTGACACGCGTCCACCACGAAGTCCAGGAACGGCCCCGTGGAGCGAGCCCCCATACCCGCCAAGAGACCGATCGTGGGACGCCCCGACGGGTGCCGCTGAACCGCCGTGTGCGAAGGTTGTCCGTTCACAGCAGCATTCATTCGCACCCCTCCGTCCATTCTCAGAATGCTCAATCATCACGCAGGGCCACGGTCGGACTCACCCGCGTGGCCCGTCTCGCCGGAAGATATGTGGCCAGGAGCACCACGGCAGCCAGCAGGCTGGAGACTGCACCGTAGACCAGCGGATCAAACGGCTCCACGGCGAGAAAGACGTCCGAGAGGAGGCTCGTGAGCGCTACCGAGGCCGACAGACCCAACCCGACCCCGGTCACGGCCAGGACAAAGGCCCCCCGGAGCACGCCGTGGATGATCTCGATGCCCTGAGCACCCAGCGCCATCCTCAATCCGAACTCCCGGGTGCGCCGTCCCACTGAATACACGGTCACGCCGTACACTCCGGTGGCGGCCAACAACAAACCGACGCCGGCGAAGATCAGCAGTACGAGTCCGTTGAACTGCACCCGGCCCAGCGACCGCGAGACGATGCTCTCACCGGTCGTCGTGCGGTAGGTGGTGGCCGACGGGCCGACTGCCGTAACGACCCGGCGAACGGCCGGGATCAGAGACTCGGCTGGGACCGAACCGCGGACTCCGACTGCCATGACCGACACATAAGCGCCATCCGTCTGACTCATCGGATAATAAACCGCTGGCCGGATATCTTCCTCAAGGCCGCCGCTCCGCACGTCGTCGACGACCCCCACGATCTCTAGCCAGGGCCGGTCCCGGCCGTACGAGCCCCGCTTGATCCGTCGGCCCAAGGCGGAACCGGCGGGCCAGAAGCGTTCCTCGAAAGCGCGACTCACGACAGCGACCCCGGGAGCGTCGAGCGCGTCCGTCTCCAAAAAGGTACGCCCCCCCAGAAGTGGTATGCCGGCGGCGCGGAAGAATCCGTGCGTGACGATCCTCCCGATGGCCGAGTGCGCCTGGTTCGGATCGGCGGGTGGCTCGTCCTCCACGGAATAGGCGTATCCCCAGTCCTCGTCGTCCAGGGGAAAGATATGGGCGCCCCCGGCGGCCTCCACCCCCGGCAAAGCCTCCATCCGTGCCAACACCTCGGTAAAGAACGCCACCCTGCCCTCATGGGTGCCCGCCACCGAGCCGGGGGCCGACACACGCACCACAGCAAATCCGTCGGGCCTGAATCCAGGGTCGACGCTCTGCAGCTCCCGGAAGCCTCTCACCATGAGTCCGGCTCCGACGAGCAAGACCAGGCTCACGGCGACCTGCCCCATGACGAACGCGTCTCGGATACGGCGCTCGCGGCGACCCGCACTCGGGCTCCGTCCGCCCCTCCCAACGGCCTCGACGGCGGTGGTCCGGCCGCGCACCGCCGGGACGACGGAGAGCATCAACGCCACCGCAAAGGCCAGACCCACCGTCAATGCGAGCGAACGTCCGGAGAACTCCACGCTGTCGAACGCGGCGCTGTCGACGGGGGCCAGAGTGAGGAGGGCCATCACACCCCAACCCGCGAGTGCCGTGCCCAAGACGGCTCCCAGGCCCGCAAGAATGACGTTCTCCGACAGGGACTGCCGGAACAAAGACGCCCGGGAAGCACCCAAAGCCGTCCGCACGGCCCTCTCCCAAGACTCTTCCTGCGCCCGCGCCAGGAGGAGGTTGGCCACATTGGCCACTGCGATGAGAAGCACGAACACCGAGGCGCCCAGGAGCGCCTGAAGCGGCGTCTGAAACGCCCCGACCTGGGCCTCCTGGAGGGTCACGGCTTCGATTCCGTTGTCGCCGAGGATCATCGGCTCGCGCTCGGCCAACCTTGCGGACACACGCCCGAACTCGGCCGCCAGGTCCGCCCGGCTCGCCCGATCTGCCAGCTTACCCACCATGATCAAGCTGCCCCAGGAAACCCACTCCCCCTCAGCGTAGTCGCGCCGCAGCAGGTTCACCCACACTTCGGCCCGCCCTGGAATACGCTGGCCCTGGGGAATCACCCCGACAATGGAAGCGGATTCGCCGGACACATCGAGCGACCGCCCCAGAACGGACCGGTCGCCACCATAACGCTGCCGCCAGACCGCCTCGCTGATCAACGCCACCCGATTATTCCCCTCAACCTCTTCTTGGGTGAAGGTAGGACCCAGGACCGGCTGAATCCCCAGAGCCGCAAAGCTGCCCGGCATCACCCGAGCGCCACTCATGCGCTGGGCGACTCCGTCCTCGAGCACGTCGAAATCTGTGGCGAAAAAGCCTGCCACAGACTCGAGCGCCTCGCTCTCCTCCGCGACGGCCATATAGGTGACGGGTGCCACCCAGAATCGTCGGTCAGGATCCTGACGGTCGAGGTTGAAACTGAAGATCTGGACCAAACGCTCTGCGTCTTCGAACGGCATCGCGTCCACGAGAACCGAACGAACCACCGAGTAGACCCCGGACGTCGCGCCGATCCCCGCCCCCAGGCACGCTATGATCACGATCGAGACCGCAGGCCGACGCGTGATCCTGCGGACCGCCAAACGGATATCGCTCCACACTTCATCGATCCACTTCGTCATCGTGTCCTCGCTTCACTTGGGATCACACGCCGGCCGCCCCCTGGCTGGCCGAACGCTCGTTACACACCCTGAAGAAGTCCCGACTCTTCCATGATCTCCTCACCGATCCGCACCGCCTCGCGAGCGAACAGGTCGAAGTCCTCTCGCCGGCTCCGGTGGTTGCAGATGCAAGCCCGGATGGTGAACTGCCCTCTCACGTGGGTGGAGGAGGGCACCGCGATTCCCTGCTCCTGGATGCGCATCAGAAGCTCTCGATTCAGCTCCTCCAGCTCACCCGGATCGACTCCCGCCGGGGCGAATCGCAGCGCCACCACATTGAGCGCCACCGGAGCCATGAGCTCCAGTCCGGGATCTTCCTCCACCAGGCCTCCCAGGTAACGGGCCTGCTCCACGTTCTGCGCCACCAGCCGCCCAAACTTCTCGAACCCATGCTCCTTGAGCGTCATCCACACCTTCAGGGCCTTGAAGCCCCGTGAGAGTTGCGGGCTGCTGAGGTTGGTGGATTCGGGCTGCGCACCGGTCCCCCTGGGCAGCGGCTTGAGGTAGTCGGCGTGCACGGAGAACGTGGCTCGATGGGCTGATACGTCCCGGATCAAGATGCACCCCGCCTCGTACGGCACGTACATCCACTTGTGAAAGTCGAAGGCCAGCGAGTCGGCACGGTCCATGCCCGACACAAGGCCCCGCGTCTCGGGCGAGAGGGCCGCCATGGCACCGAAGGCACCGTCGAGGTGGAACCAGAGATCTTCGCGTGCGGCCACGTCGGCGATCGCATCAAGATCATCGATGGACCCGGTATTGATCGTGCCGGCGGTGCCCACGACGGCAAAGGGCCTCATGCCCTGTGAACGGTCCCGGGCGATGGCGGCCTCGAGCTCGGGGATCACCATCCGTAGTTCGTCGTCGACCGGGATGATCCGGGCCGCGTCCTTGCCGAGACCCAGCAGCTTGGCGGCCTTGAACATCGAGGAATGAGTCTCTGCAGAGACGTAGAAGACCAACTTGCCCCTCTCAGCCCCCACCCCGCGCTCCGACACGTCGTAGCCGGCTCGGGCGTCCCTTCCGACGGCCAGGCCGATCAGGTTGGCCACGGAGCCGCCGCTGGTGAACACCCCCGATGCGTCCTCGGGGAATCCCAGTGCCGCCTTCATCCAATTCACCACCTGCTTTTCTACTCGGGCAGCACCATCGTTGAAGGGTCCGGGGACTGCGTTCATGCCGGCGGCGAGCATGTCCGCCATCATCCCCGTCGGAGAGCCGGTGCTACCGGCCCACCCCCAGAAGCGGGGATGATCGGTGCCCGTGGGATACGGGAGGACGAGCTCGAGAAAGTCCTCGTAGGTCGCCTCCACTCCCTGTCCTTCGATAGGACGTGCCTCCCCGAAACGGGCATCGACGGCGTCGGGGACGGGGCGCCAAACAGGTCGCTCCCTCACATCGCGCTGAGCGTCGAGCATCTGGTCCACCATCCGGTAAGCAAGGGCCCGAAACGCCTCCCAGTCCTGAGGATCGAGGGTCTCTTCACTCATCATCCCACCTCACATTATTCAACCACGATTGTTTGACGATTGTGTCGCCAGAGCGTGGCCCCGCCCCACATGCACAGCGATCTCGCAGGAAGAGGGCGGTGGCGGCCTTGGAGGCGGGCCACACGGCCAGTACGTGGGCCCACAACACGTAGCCGACAGCCGCCGGAAAGAGTCCCAGATAGACCACCATGGCCGTGGCCCCGTTGGGAGCGAACCGCACCGCCTCGACGAGGCCTCCGGAAAAGAGCAGCAGCATCAACGTGCCCGCCCATATGGCATAGGAGGTGAACTCGAGGGGACTGTACTTTTTCATGTAGTGCTTCTGTAGCACGATAGTAGACGGCCCCACCGACCGCTGCGACCAGGATGAGGAACACCCTCGGGTCGATGCCCACCCCGTCACTGTCTCCCACGGCGATGAGCCCCACGCCAAACAGGCTCACCCCAATACCGAGCCATCCGGCTGCCGGAAGTCTCTCGCCGAGGAACGCGGCCGCCATGATGGCCGTGAAGATCGGGATGGTGTTGATCACGAAGCTCCCGGCCCCAGCCGACACGGAGAGCTCACCGATGTTCAGCAATAAATGGCATGCGGTGATCCCTGCGCCTCCCGCCAGAAAGATGGCCGGGAGGTCCTCGAGCGCTGGGAGCCGCATGCGGCTCGCGGCCGCGTAGATCGCCAGAGCCGCCGAGGCCACCAGGAAGCGCAACGCCGCGAGATGCTCCGGTGAGTAGGCGTCCAGTCCGACCCGGATACCCGGATACGCCGACGCCCAGAGAAGGAGAGCGATTGCGAGGGGAAGAATCACCTTGGGCTCGAGCGCCGCCCGGCGGGCACCCTCGGCTTCTCGTCCTTGAGGCATCGCGCTGCGGCCGCCTCGTGGATCGGCCGGACCGGCCTGGAGGCGCCGCCGGAGCGGATTATCGTCACCGCCGGCGGCCAGCACGCCATGACTGCACTCTTCTCCACCCTGCTGCGCCCGGGTGATACGATTCTGGCCGGCGAACTCACCTATCCTGGCATGAAGGCCCTCGCTCAGATGCTCGGGCTCCGCATCCGCGGCGTGGCCCTGGACGATGAGGGCATTCGGCCCGACGCACTGGATGAGGCTTGTCAGGATGGCGGATCCAGCGCCCTCTACTGTGTCCCCACGCTCCAGAATCCGACCTGCGCGGTCATGTCCGAAGAGCGGCGGCGTCACATCGCTGAGGTGGCCAGACGGCACGACCTGTTGGTCGTCGAGGATCATGTCCATGCCTTCATGGTCGACGACGAACCCCCTCCCCTGGCCGTCTTCGCACCGGAGCGGACGATCCACTTGAGCACGATCTCCAAGTCGGTAACGTTCGGGCTCCGCATCGGCTTCCTCGTCGCTCCGGACCATCTGGTGGACCGCATCCGTGCGGGAGTGCGCTCCACCATCTGGATGCCCCCTCCTCTCATGACCGAGGTGGCGACGCGCTGGCTGTCCGACGGCACGGCGGAGCACGTTGCAGCCGCGAAGAGAGCGGAACTCCAGGCCCGCACCGCCATTGTCCGCGAGGTCCTCGGCAGTCGTTATGAGGTGCGCGGTACGGATGCGTCCATTCACCACTGGATCCACCTTCCCGACCCCTGGCGAAGTGACGAGTGCGTGGCGCAAGCACGTCAGCGAGGGGTGCTGGTGGCCGGGGCCGAGGCGTTCGCCGTCGGGCGGCGGGACGTGCCCCACGCCGTGAGGGTGTGCGTCGGATTGGTCCCCGACCGAGAGGATCTCCGGCGCGGGCTCGAGACTCTCGGAGACGTGCTCGAGGGTTGCTGCGACCCCTGTGTCGATATCCTGTGATGCTAGCCCACGAGGAGTAGCATGGAGATTCAAGACGTGGGCGAGTTCCTCAAGTATCTGTCGAGGGTGCGGCAACGCACATCGGGTGTCGTCTCGTGCATTACCGAGGCATCCCTCGAGTGGAGTCCCGGAGCGGGATTCTTTACCCCCGGGGATCTCGTGCGCCATATCGCGGGAGCCGAACGCTGGATGTGGGCCGAGAACGTCATGGGGCGACCGAGCCGATACCCCGGGCACGGGCCCGAGCTGGCGTCGGGCCTCGACGCCGTGGTCGAGTACATGCGGACGCTGCACGCCGAAGCTGTCGAGATCTTCCAAGGCCTCGAGCCCGAGCAACTCCAGGCCAAGTGCGTCACGGTGGGCGGCACCGAACTGATGATCTGGAGGTGGCTCCGGGCCATGGTGGAGCACGAAATCCATCATCGTGGGCAACTCTACACCACGCTCAAACTCGCCGGGGTCGAGACTCCTTCCCTCTACGGCTTGACCGAGCCGCAGGTGCTGGAGCGTAGTCGACCGAGCGAATAACTGAGACCCGAGCGAGTGATCACCGCGGTCGAAACGACCGAATGATTCGAGTCCAACGACTGATCAGCAGAGGAGAAGGTGGATGACGACGATGATGAGGTGGTTTGATCGATCCTTTGCGCTCGGGCTCGGCAACGAGCTTCTGCCCATGATCCTGGAGCGTCTCCGGGGCACACCGCCGCGCCTGGAGCTTCTGGTCCGCTCGATCCCAGCGGAGGAATTGACGGCGTCCCACGACGGAACGTGGTCGATCCAGGCGAATGTGGGACATCTCTTCGACTTGGAGCCACTCTGGTACGGCCGGCTCGAGGATCTGATAGCCGGAGCCGAGGAGCTTCGTCCCGCCGACCTCACCAACCGGAAGACCCACGAGGCCGACCACGACGGGCGGCCCATCGAAGACTTGTTGGCCGATTTTCGGGCCGAGAGGGATCGCCTGGTGGAGCGGGCCGAGACGCTGAGTCCCGAACAACGAGGGGGTACAGCGCTTCACCCGCGGCTCAAACAGTCCATGAGCATGGCCGATCTGTTCTTCTTCGTCGCCGAGCACGATGACCAACACCTGGCTCGCATCCGAGAGCTGGCGCGTCTCGGAGAGGGGGTCGCCTCATGAGTATCGGCGGACCGAGAGAGAGCTGGATCGACCCTGTCGTTCTGGAAGGGGAGCTCGTCCGGCTGGTACCTCTTCGAGCCGACCACGCGGCGGACCTGTGGAAGGTGGGTCAGCACGAGGACCTGTGGCGCTGGATGCCCTGGACCCTGGACACGGAGAGGGACTTCGAAGAGCTGGTCGCCAGCATCGTCGCCTGGGCCGAGACCTGCTTCGGCCAGGGCTACGTGACCGAAGTCCGGGACGGTAAAGGAATCGTCGGGAGCACCACGTATCTCAACGCGGACCGGGCGAACCGACGGGTCGAGATCGGTGCGACATGGATCACTCCGGCCTGGCAGCGAACCGGCGTCAACACGGAGTGCAAGTTGCTTCTCATGCGCCATGCGTTCGAGGCACTCGGCGCGAACCGGGTGGAGCTCAAGACCGACTCCCTGAACATGCAGTCCCGTGCGGCCATCGCCAGAATCGGTGCCCGCGAAGAGGGGACGCTGCGCAATCACATGGTGCGAACAGACGGATCCCTGCGACACAGCACGTACTACAGCGTCACCGTGCAGGAGTGGCCAAGGGTCCAAGAGCATCTGCGGCGACTGCTCAGAGCGTACGACAGTCCTCTGCCGGCATGACCTGAACTAGCGGGGCCAGGGTGCCTCTGGATCGTAGTCGAGCACATGTACGCTCGGGAGCGCATCCCGATCGATGATGCGGCCCTCTTTGATCACCATGTTGATGCTTCTGAAGTTTGCGACGTCCGCCAGTGGATCGGCATCGAGCACCAGTAAATCGGCTAGTTTGCCGACCTCCACCGTTCCCAGGTCATCACCCAAGCCGTAGGCCTCGGCGCCGTTGCGTGTCGCGGCAATCAGGATGTCCATCGGCTCGGCGCCCACATCCTGCAGGCCGATCATTCTATCGAAGTGCATCCTGCCGAGGCGCCCCCAAACGACGGGCCCGAGGTCCTCTGCCTCAGGCCCCTGGTCGGTGGCAAGCGTGTATCGAACGCCGCCGTCCAACCAAACTTTGACACCGTCGACACGGTCTTCGAACGACGTTCCTGTCATTCCCTGCCGGCGACTTATCATGATTTCGTTCAGGTAGGGATCGTCGGGATGCTCGATCGGATCCCACTCCGCATAGATGCGCATCTGTTCTTTCTCAGGAATGCTCATGAGCCCGGCGAAGATGCCTTTGTCCGCGATCGTCTTGATCAGAGACCGAATGGCTTCCTGTTGCTGCGGCGATGCGCTGCGCCACGGTACGCTCATGACATTGGGATGAACGAGCAGATCCGGTTCGAGTTCGACGGCCAGTCGCAGGCTCTCGACGGTAAAGGTGTGGGTCGTAAACGGGATACCGGCTTCACGCGTTACTTCCCGCATGCTCCGTAGTACCGATGGCGAGAACATGAGTGGCTCATGCCCGCCCAGGCCGTGCCCACTCACCCCGACTTTGATGAAATCCACGCCTTTCGCGATGTATCTCCGAAGGGTCTCCGCGGCTTCCTCAGCGGTCATGGAGAGCATCGCGGGACCGACTTCATCTTCCCAGAGGGCGTTGATGCGCGCCTGAACATCCGGGTGTACCCAACCACCATACCGCAGCGAGAGACCGCGCAATGGCCAACCGCCCATGAAGTACGGACTGAAGGGGCCACCGGTGCCGATGATATTCCCCGCCACAAGCACTCGACTGCCGACGAACTCGCCATTGTTGATGCGATCTCGTGCTTCCAACAGCGGCTCGAGCGGCCCCCACGTGTCGGGCATGGTCGTCAGACCGTACTTCAATCCGACCTGCGCGGACTGTATCGCGATGTCGGTCAATCGGTCTTCATACTTGACGTAAAACTCCGGGACGATCATCAGAATCAGGTGAATATTGGAATCGATCAGGCCCGGCGTAATCCATTTGCCCGTCACATCGATCGTCCGGTATCCGCCTGGAATGGCCACGGCACCCAGCGCACCGACCTGGACGATCCGTCCACCGTCGACCAACACCACGGCGTTCTCGATGGGCGGCTGGCCGGTAGCTGTGATCACCGTGCCCCCGGTCAGGGCCAACTGCTGAGGGGCTGTGTACGCCGCCGTGTTGATAACGACTGAAAGGGTCAGCAACAGGTGGCCCATACTTACGATCCTCCCAGCAGGATCAGGCTACCAGGCCCCGACGATGGCGCGAATCCAGTCGGAGAGCACCACCACGTCCTTGAGGTCGATGACCTCGACCGGCGAGTGCGAGTAGCGAAGCGGCCAGCCGAACGGAATGTCCACGACGCCCCATGGGGCCCACGCCGACCCGTCGTTGCCGCCATTGGTGGTGCCCACTTGGAGCGGCAGGCCACGTGCACGAACCACAGCCAGGAGCGAGTCGAGGACCGCCGGTGGGGTAACCGACGAGTTGTCCACGGCCCGAGCCACCGGCCCCATACCGATCGGCGCCACCGCGAAGTTCTGCGGATCGATAGGCGTGTCCGCAGAGACGAACGTGTCTACCGGATAGACACGATCGGCGTCGAAGCCCAGCGTGCGGGCGGCGTAGGCGCTGCCGACCAAGCCGATCTCCTCCTCGACAACCCACAGAAAGATGAACTCGTGTTGCGCGGTGGCAGGGTCCAGCTCCTGGAGAGCCAGGATCTGCGCCGCCGTGCCTACGCGATCATCGAAAGACCGGCTCGTCGCCCGGGTCCCGGCCAATCGCACGAACTCCTTGGGGTTGGTCACCGTCTGCCCGACCTCGATTCCCATGGCTTCCGCTTCGGCCCGCGACCGAGCCCCTATGTCGACGTACGTCGGCCCGGCAGGGGCGAAGCGGCGAGGCTTGCTGGTGTCTGCTCTGGGGACGAAGACGCCGTTGATGGGTGCGTCCTCCTGGTGCACGATAGCGGGCGTACCCTCCCATAGGGACGGCAAAAAGCCGCCCCGGCTCCGAACGGTGAGCAATCCGTCTTCACCGATCTCCGTGACCTGGAATCCCACCTCGTCCATGTGGGCCACAAACACCGAGACAGGCTCACCCTGACCCACCCGGACCCAGACGTTGCCTGCCGAATCCACCTCGGGGTCAGCCCAGTCCGGCAGGGCGTCGAGGACTTCACCGCGGACCTCACCTTCGTCGCCAGAGACACCGTACGTCTCCACGAGATCTTCCAAGAGGCGAGCCGCATTCTCGATCCGCTGCTGGCTCACCTGGCCAAGGAGCGGTCCGGCCGACACGGCCAGGATGACTAGGGGGGCCCCCACCGCCCACCGCCTCATGGACACGCCTCTCATCTCCCACCCCCGATCCACGACTCGAGGCTTCGGGTCAGTGCCCTCACCTCTCGGAGGTCGATGGTCTCCACCGGCCAGCCCTCGTACCGGGTCTCCAGCCCCCGCGCCTCCACCGACCCGAACATGTCGGCAAGACTCCGTGGTGCCGGATAGTCGAGCAGGATCGTCTGCTCGAATGGGCCATGAGCGTTCGCCACGGTCATCAACCCTCGGTGACGGATGTGGCTCTCGACCACGAAGGCCGCCACCACGGTGCCCTGCGCATTGGGCCGGTTCATGACCGCCCTGGCGAGGGCCGCACACGCACCGCGTTGCCCGGACTCGGGGCCCGCCAACAGGCTGTCGCCGTATTCGACCGGGGCCTTGAGCATCGACACGGGGTTCACCATATCGATCCCGATGCCCCGGGCCTCGTCGCCGGTGGTGGCTCCCACGTCCACGTAGGCGTCGTCCACGGTAAACGCATCCATGGAAGAACTCCTGCCACGTGCCAGGTGGGTAGACCGCACTGCCATGACTCCGGCAATAGGACCCTGATCGCCCCACACCGTAACGCGGTGCCCCTCATGAGACTGATCGAAGATCCAGGGGGCACCACCCCCTACCCTTCTGAGGGTCAGCCAGCCGTCGTCCCGAATCCCCCCGACCACGTATCCCCATTCGTCCATGGGGCACGCAACGAGGCGGCGGGGACTCCCCGAACCGAGGACCACAACCACACTACCGGCCCGGTCACGCTCTGCCCCGGGCACCAGATCCTCGAGAACGAGGGCGAACGTGCCCTCGTATCCGCTGACGGCCGTGAGTCCCGTGAACCAGTTGGCGAGATCGGGCCCTTCACGGGCCGTCTGGGCCAGCGCCGGGGTGGCCGAAATCAGAACGGCGGCCACAGAGGCCGCCGTTCCCATCAACGAGGTACCACGACACCCGGCCATCGCGGCTAAACCCAGCCCCGCGAGCGGAATGAACGCAACGTGTCCGACCAGCGCTCCATGTCCTCGGGAAGTCCGAAAGAGATACGTGCGTAGTCGACCATCGGCGGGAACAGGCGACCCACCGCGATGCCCTCCATGTGGAAGCGCTCGATGTAGGTCTCGGGATCACCGTTGATCTCGTGCATCAGGAAGTTGGTGTAGCTGGGCAGATAGCCCAGGCCGAGCTCATCCAACGTGTCCTGCACGATCTGGCGCGACCGGTTGTTCATGGCCAGGGTGCGCTCGATGTGTCCCTCGTCCTTGAGGCTCGCGAGACCGGCCTGGATGCCCATCATGTTGCGGCTACCCTGTGCGATGAACGCCTTGATCCGGTCCACCGTGTCGGGGTGGGCGATACCGTATCCGAGACGCAGACCCGCCATCCCGTAGATCTTCGAGAACGTCCGGGTGACCAGCACATTGGGCCGCTCGTCGATCCACTTGATGGCCGTCCAATACCCTGGCTCCTCCACCAACTCGAAATACGCCTCGTCGATGATGAAGAACACCGAGTCGGGAGCATCCTGGATCCACGCATCGACCTCGGAGCTGGGCGTGAGCGTTGCGGTGGGGTTGTTGGGATTGCAGATGTAGACCACGGAAGGCCGGCGGGCCCGCTCGGTAGCCTCCCTCATCCGCCCGAGATCGTGGGCGTACCGGAAGTCCAGGGGAACCTTGATGAGGTTGTACGGATGGTTGTGCGAGTAATCGAGGGCGTCCTCGAACGTCGGTTCGGCCATGATCAACGGCATGTTGGGAGACGCCAGTGCCTGGATCGCCGCCTGCAGGACTTCGCTGGAGCCTCCGCCCGTAAAGACGTTCTCAGCCCGCACGCCTAACTTGGCCGCGATGGCCGGAAAGAGATCCGCCTCCCAGTTGTCCGTATAACGATTGGCCAACGAAATGGCCTCGACGACCGCCTCGCGAGCCACCTCGGACAGGCCCATGGGGTTCTCGTTCGCGTTCAAGCGAAGGGAGCCATCCGGGGCCAGGTGCGGTCGGGCCGACAAGAGCGCCGACAGGCGGTTCGTCTCGGCGGCCACAGGGCCTCCGGTAGCAGTGGCGACAGAAGCCAGCGCGCCGGCCCTCAGGAATCCTCTGCGATCCATGGTGCAACTCCTCTGCAATGCGGTATGTCGAGGACTGATAATTAGGGGATGGACGGCGGGTTTGCCAGTGTGGCGCGCATGGTCGGAATCGGTGGGGCGATCCGTCAGCCTCCGGCGTCCAACGCGGCCGCCCGTTCACGGGCCTGGCGCACGATCGGCTCGAGCACCGGATCGGCGTCGACCCACATGTCGGCCAGGCGCGTATATGCTCCGGCGGCGGCGGCGCGATTCCCCTCGGCCTCGTAGAGCCGGGCAAGCCGTTCGAGAGCAAGCGGGATGAGCGGCACCACTTCCCCGTCGGTCCCCAACGCATACCTCTCGAGGGTGCCCTCGAGCACTCGAATCGCCTCCTGGGTCCTTCCCGCCTCCGCAAGAGCCAGCCCGTGCTCCACACCAAATCGGCAGGAGGGCGCGCACGGCCAGATATCCTCGAAAAGGTGATCGAATCCGTCCGCAGCCTCGGCCCACCGGCCCGATCCGAAAGCCGCGCTCGCCATGACGACCTGCTCGATAGCCCTGAACTCCCGACCCTGTCGGGTAACGACGCTCCGCTCGTATCGAGCGAACGCTGAGTCAGCGACATCCGGCCACGTCGTAGGGTTGATCCGGCGGACCCTCCGGGAACTCCCGAAGGTCCGGATAGTCCTGCACGGAAAAAAGCTGTCGTACGAAGTTGGCGAACGGCTGGTCCATCGCGATGACCCAGGTGCCGGCAGGGTGCCGGATCCCGTCGAGTGTCACGTCGCTGTCGAGTTGCTGGACTTCGATGCCGTTGTACGCGAGGCGCCGCAGAAGTTCGACCGCAGCCACAGGATCGCGCTGACTCTGGGGAATGAAGTAACCGTACGGGGGCCCCTCGAGGTACTGCGCAATGATGTCTCGACCCGCCTGGTACCGGTTGTAGAGCAGATCCTCCTTGTACTTCGCGGCTACGTCCAGAACGGAGATGGAGGCCGTCAGCATGTAGTCCACGGCATCCCGTAGACGCCACCAACCGCCCTCCCACGGGCTCGAGTAGAGCGACTGGGGCTGAAGGCCCCGACTCTGCTCCGGGAAGTCGCCGATCGTATAGAAATGGGGCGTGGCGTACCGGTAGAGGCCCGTCTCGGTTAGGAATGACGCCACATTGTGGAAGTTGTTGGCGTGGTCCATGAAGCCCGGATACCAGTTGTCGCACCCCGTACCCATGTGCACGGCGCCCTTCTGGCCACGCTCCTCGAGCTCTGGAGCCATGGCCATGCCGATGAGGTTCACGGACCTCCACATGAGCGGGTGCACATAAGGGCTGATCGGCTCGGCAAAAGGCGGGATCCAGATCCGGGCTGGAAAGGGCGCCGTCTGGTGATGGTTGTAGAGAATGTTCGGCTCCCAATGCCGATCCACCCGAGTGACCAGCCGGGACTCGATCATGTTGATCATGTAGCCGTCCCGGTTGTTGTCGTGGCCCAGGTACTTCTGGTAGAGCCACGGCATCGAAGCCACCTCGAAGGGCGTGCCCACGTTGGACCGATACCAGTCGGCCACCAGCGTCTGGCCATCGGGGTTGATTGAAGGCCACAGCATGAGGATCACGTTGTCCAGGATGGCCAGGACCTCCGGATCGTCCTCCTCGGTGGCCAGGTCGTATGCCAACTGCATGGTGTGCTGGGCGTGGGCCACCTCTGAAGCGTGGAGCCCACCGTCGATGTGCACGATGGCCTTGCCTTCGCGGGACAGTTGTCGGGCCTCGTCGTCCGAGAGGCCCTCGGGGTGCGCCAACCGCAGCGAGATCTCCCGATACCGCTCTACGTTCCGGAGATTTTCAGGGGAGGAGATGAGTGCGATGACGGTGGAGCGGCCGAAAGAGGTTCGCCCTACCTCCACCAACTCCACACGATCGCTGGCCACCGCGAGTCGCCGGAAGTAGTCCAGGGACTCTTCGTACGTGGCCAGGAAGAAGTCCTCACCCACCGAATGGCCCAGCACCGACTCGGGAGTGGGGATAGCCTGCGCACGGGCCGTCGTCGTCAGAGTGACGAGCGCGACCGTGAGCGACAGGACGACGGGCAGTGCGAGCGCGAACGATTTATCGGGATGTGTTCGGATGGCCATTGTGCTGGTCCAGGTAGACGATGGCTTCGGGCTTCATGCCTCGAAGCGGCCGGTAAGATCGGCGTCACCGGAGTGGTCAGCAAGGAAGCAAGACATGCGAGGGACCACCGGTGGCATTCAAGCCTCCGAGCACCTTAACTTCGACCCTCGACCACTCCCAGCTGATCCAGGAGATCCCATGGAGATCCGCGTTCGTCCCCGCCCCATCTACGGGCTCACACTGGTCGCACTCATGGCCGCAGCCTGCGCTCCGGCTGGTGAAGAGCCTACGACCCCGGCTCGTGACCCAGTGCCCGTACCGGAATTTACACTCCCGGCCGAGAACACCCACGCACGATGGAGCCGTACGATTCCGCCCGTGCTGACGGTTCCGTCCGGAGCCGTCGTCGAGGTCTTCACTCAAGAGGCGACCGGTGGGCAGCTGTCGATGGAATCCGACCTGGATGACCTGGCTGCCATGGACTTCGACCGTATCCATGCCCTGACCGGGCCGGTCTACGTCGAGGGAGCGGAGCCCGGTGATGTATTGGCCGTGACACTCCACGAGATCGAGGTGGGGGATTGGGGATGGGCCGCCATCGTGCCGGGCTTCGGGTTCCTGGCCGATGTTTTCACCGAGCCCTACCTGAAGCTGTTCGAGCTGGGGCCCAAGGCCACACACGCCGTCTTCAATGACCGCATCCGGGTGCCCCTAGCGCCCTTTGCCGGAGTCATGGGAGTAGCGCCGGACACCGACTCACTCCTAGTCACCATTCTGCCCCGCGCCAATGGTGGGAACATGGACAACCGCCACATGACGGCAGGCACGACGGTGTTCTTCCCGATCTTCGTGGAGGGAGCGCTCTTTTCCATCGGTGACACTCATGCAGCCCAGGGTAACGGAGAAGTCTCGGGCACGGCCATCGAGGCGCCCATGCGTATCGTCTACGAGCTGAACGTGCTCAAGGGCGGACGGGAGTTGAGTGAGCCCGAGTACGAAACGAGCGACTACTACGCCGTGACCGGTTTTGGGACCACCATCGACGAGGCTGCGAGGAAGGCAACCCTGTTCATGATCGACTATCTGGTGGCCGAGCACGGCATGGACCGAGCCGATGCGTATGTGCTGGCCTCCCTGGCGGGCGACCTGAAGATCTCAGAGACCGTCGACATGCCTCACTATCTGGTGAGCATGCACATGCCGAAGGAGGTGCTGGGAGTAGCCCGGTAGAACTCGGAGATCGAGAGAGTTCGCCTAGCGCGCCGGTCGCTCGAGCTCTCCGCCATGTAGCTCGTCGTAGAAGTCGAACATCTCACGGTCGTACTCCGCATCGCGAGCCTGCTCGAACGGCTCGATGATCCCGAAGAGCGTCCTGAGTCGTTGGGGCATGGTCAGGTGCTCACTTAGATCGTCGGCCTCCAGAAAGCCCCGGGTACAAAGTTGCTGGGCCTTTCGGAAGTACGACTTGATCAGCCGCCGAGCGGCGTTGGTCTCTCGAACGATCTGTTGCTCATCGTCAGGCAGATCCGCGAGCGTGTCGAGCGCACTGAACAGCTCGGCGGCCCAGGTCGGCCCCCGCTCGTGCACCCACCGCCGCATATGCTCTGCGGCCCGGTAGTACTCGTCCGACCAGAACTGATCGTGCAGGTGAGAGATGAGCAGCCCGCGCTCATTGATCTCGGGAACGGACACTACCCCGATGCCTCTAGGTCGGCATCCCGGAACGGGCCCGATTGAGCAATCGCCAAGGAGATGGCCTTCCGAAGAACGTCCGGCTCGACGGGCTTTGCCAGGAAGACACCCCTCTGCCGCAGGCCCTCGTGCCGGTCGAGCGCTCGCTCACCGAGTCGCGACGTAAAGATCACCGGCAGAGAGGCGAGGTCGAACAACGCCTTCAGGCCGCCCTCGTCGAGACGGCCCACGTCGACGATGAGCAAATGGAAGGCGGGGTTAGGACCCTCGAGGGTGGGCAGCCATTCCGCCAACCGCTTGGCCACGACCACCGAATGTCCGTCGCGCACGAGAGACCGCTCGAGAACTCCGCCAGCCAGGGCATCGTCGTCGTCGATCAAGATGCGAAGGCGTCGCCTCGACCCCTTCGCCTCCGCCACAGGGGCCGCCTCTTCGACAGGTACCACGGCAACTCCTTCACACGGAAGGTAGACGTGGAACGTGCAACCCTCGCCATCACCACTCTCAACGGTGAGCCCTCCACCACAGCTTTGTACGATTCGGTGCACAGTCCACAGGCCGAAGCCCGCTCCACGATCCCGTTTCGTCGTGTAGTGCCGTTGGAACAATCGAGGTCGATCGTCTGTCGCAATCCCCGAGCCACCGTCCGCGACCACGAGGTGCACGTATCGCCCGGCTGGGAGCACCCCGCCTTCCACCGACATCGGAGAATAGAGCTCGGCGTTCATGGATCCGATCGTGACCTCTCCGCCCCGGGGCATGGCGTCCTTGGCATTCATGATCAGGTTGAAGATCACCTGTTCCACCTGGACGGGATCGCATTCGGCGAGCCAGAGATCCTCCTCTGAGCGGACATTGAGACGGATGCCCTTACCGAGCACCCGGGCCAGAATAGGCTCGAGGCCCCGTGCCAACGTAGAAACATGCACCGCCCCGGCTGCTCCGCGTTGACGCGTCGAGAACTCGAGGATCTGCTTGACCAAGGCGGAACCACGAGCAGCGGCGCCCTCCACGATCCTGAGGTTCGCCCGGCTCACCCCCGACAGACCCTCCTCTTCCGCCACCAATGGGGCCGTTGCCAGAATCGTATTGAGCAGGTCACTGAAATCGGTCGCCACCTCGGCCAGGAGAACTCCCAGGGACTCCATCCGCTGGGCGCGCCATAGACGCTCCTCCAAGCGGGCTACCTCCTCACGGTTATCGGTGACGTCGTGCACCACGCCGAAGGACCGGATCGGAACTCCGGGAAGCACCGTGAGATCCTCCCGAAGCCAGCGGATGTCCCCGTTCGGGGCGACTACGCGATACTCGACGGATCGGGCATCGCCTTCCTCCAGCGACCCCAAGGCAGATGCCAGTGCCTCAGCGTCCTCCGGATGAACGCACCGTTGCCAGAGTCCCGGAGTTCGTTCAAACGAGAATTGGTCGAGGCCCGTGATGGCCTGCAGCGCCCCACCGACGAAGAGGACCCTGGGTTCCTCACCGAGACTCCGCAGCGTAACGACATATCCGTCACCCGGCAGGTGTGAAGAGACCAGCTTCAGAACTTGTTGAAAGCGGCTTGTCGGCACGCTCGAAATCTCCCAGATATCCTGAACCGGCGCACCCTAGGGGGGGATGTCTAAGTTAGGAAGAGCCAAGGCGACCTCGCCAGGGTTTTGGCCGTCCCAAGCCACCAGCGGACTCAGCGTGGCGTGAGTCTGCGCCCCAGGGCACGAGTGATGAAGCGGACTCGGTCACGCAGTGGCAGTCGATGTAGATTCGTCTGCACGATGCCCCGAGTGAAGTGCGTCTTTTGCGAATAGTCGATCGCCACGTCGACGATGACGGCTCGGCCGGCCGACGCCCGATCACGGGCGTCGGCCACCGCGGCCTTCACTGCCTGATCGTCGGAGAGGGCAATGAAGTCCACGCCCATCCCGCGTGCGAGGCCTTCCAGGTCGTAGTCGGGCAGCTCGCTCGCGACTTTGCGGTTCATGGCGGTGGACTGGAACTGAGCGATCTGAGCCAACTCCCTGTCCCTGAGTACGAAGGCCATCACGCCGAGACCGAGTTGTGCCGCGGTCAACAACTCGAGACCCGTCATCAGAAAAGCCCCGTCCCCCGCCAGTGCCACCACGGGGCATTCCGGGCGGGCCAGCTTGGCCCCTACGGCGGCAGGCACCGAGTAACCCATGCACGAGTAGTCCACCGGAGCCAAGAACTTGCCGGGGCCGGGGAGGCGTAGTGCCTCCATGGCCAAGAACGTCCCGTTGCCGCTATCGGTCGTGAAGATCGTTTCAGGGCCCAGCACAGACTGGAGTGTGGTGAGGAGGTGCTGCGGATTGACTAGCCCGCCGTCGAGTCGCGCCTGCCATTCACGGCGGATATCACCGTGCCCTTCTTCGATCTGATGCCGGAGATCAACCGCTCGAGGGCGCGCGACGCCCTTGAGCCCGGCCAGAATCGAATCGAGGTAGACGAGTGCGTCGGCAACGATGGGCAACTCTGCCGGGAAGTTCCGCCCGGGCACCTCGGGATCGATATCGACATGGATCAGCGGTCCGGGAACCGTCAGGCCGTAGCTTCCGGTGCCCACTTCACTGAAGCGGCATCCGACCGCGATCATCATGTCGCAGGCCGCCGCCACCTGCTGGGCGAACCGGGGGGCCGCGCGCCCGAATCCGGGCCACAGGAAGAGCGGGTGGTCCTCGGGAAACACTCCTTTGCCCTGGATGGTGGTGGCCACGGGGGCCTCGAGCGCCTCCGCCAGTTTCAACACCTCGTCGGCGGCACCCGCAGCTCCAGCACCCACGTAGATCAGGGGGCACCTTGAGCCACGGATCAACTCGATGGATTGCACCACCTCTTCATGTGTGGGATGGGGCGGGGACTCCATGGAAGGTTCCACCCAACGTTCGGGCGACCCGGCGTCGCCCACCTCCTGCTTTAGCAGGTACAGGTTGGCCGGCACCTCAACGAACACCGGACCCGGCACCCCAGACCGCGCTAGGCGACAGGCCTCTCGGATAGTCGGATATATCTCGTCTCCCGACATCGGGCGGAAGACGCCCTTGGTAACCGCGGAGACCATGGCCGCCTGGTCCACGTCGTGGAGCTGATAAGCCTTGGCCATGCCTCTGCGGATTCCACAGCCGAGCACCAACATGGGAACGTTATCCAGAAACGCCTCTGCGATCCCCGACATCGCATGGGTCAGGCCGGCGCCGGGAACGACGTTGACGCAGGTCATCCGACCCGAAGCCCGCCAGGCCCCGTCTGCCATGAACGAGGCGCTCTGCTCGTCGGTAACCAGGATGGGCCGGACGGTATCCGAAGAGCCCAGGACATCGTAAAGCTCGATGTTGTGGGTCCCGGGAATGCCGAAGGCGAACCCGATCTGCTCGTCCTCGAGAGCACGCACCACCATGGACGCACCGGTCCGCTTGCTCATCCGATCCTCCGGTCTTGCAGTATTCCCTCGGCGACCCGGTCGGCGAGAGCCATCACCGTCAGGTATGGATTGATCTCCACCGAGTCGGGGAAGAGACTAGAATCCGCCACGCGGAGCCAGGGCATACCGTGCACGCGCCCCCACGAGTCGGTCACCGACTCCGACGCATTGCGGCCCATTCCGCATCCTCCCATGAGGTGTGCGGCGGCCACGGAGGTCTTGCCGAGAACGAAGTGACGAGGGTGGATACGTTCATCCAGGCGACCGGCGTCGGCCGCATCGATCAGGGGCGGATCAGCGGGAGGAGCGTGTACTCGCAGCGCACCCGCTCCAAAGAAGATCCGTGCGGCTGCCCGCGTAGCACGCGTCATCCCCTCCACGACGGCGTCCGTAAAGCCGTAGTGCACGACCGCCTTTCCGTCGGTATCCACCGTGATTCGGTTCGCCTCCGTGGCCTTGTCGGCCGCCAGGACCAGGATCATCTGGAGCCTCGAAAACGCTCGCATGAACGCCGAGTGGTCGGCGCCGAAGCCCGTCAGGTTCTTCGCGGTGACGAACGGGAAGTACATACACGTCTCCAGGATCCACCCCTCTTCATGTGCTCGGTCGACGTAGTAGCTCTTGGGGTGACCGACATCGTTCGTAATGTCACGGGAGTGCTCCCCGACCAGAATGAAGGCCGGGTGGCACGTGAATCCGTGGCCCAACCGGGGAAGCACCGAACCGAAGCCCGACCTGAGCAGAAGGGCGCTCGAACCGATGGATCCTCCGGCGGCAACGATCGTGTTCGCCTCTACGCGGTACTCCCCCGGGGCCCACTCGGACGGTTGCCCCATGGCGCCGGAAGGCTTCTCCGAGACCCGGATCACCACCGAGCGCTCCTCTATTGAGAGCGCCTCTGCACGGGTCACGATCTCCACGCCTCCCCGCTCGGCGGCGGGCTCGAGGCCGCCTACGTCATCGACGTCGCACCGACTTCCTAGGGACCGGCGAGACGCCGGCGGGGGGTCGGTAACCACGACCCGCGGTGACCTCTTGCCCGCTCCGGCGTCCCATCGAATGTTTCCGTGACTCCGCCCCTTAATTCGAGCGAACTTTCGTGCCCGACCAGACGACCAGACTGAACGCCGCCCTCGAAGGGCGCTACAGCATAGTGCGTGAACTCGGTGAGGGCGGTATGGCGACCGTCTATCTGGCCGACGACCTAAAACATGAGCGAAAGGTCGCGCTCAAGGTTCTCAAACCAGAACTTGCCGCCGTCGTCGGAGCCGAACGATTCCTGGCTGAAATCAAGACGACCGCGAATCTCCAGCATCCGCACATCCTTCCGCTTTTCGATTCGGGGGAGGCGGACTCATTCCTCTTCTATGTCATGCCGTATCACGAGGGGGAGACGCTCGCCGAGCGGATTGAACGAGACAAGCAGCTGCCGATCGACGAGGCCGTGGGCATCGCGACTTCCGTCGCGGCGGCGCTACAGCACGCACATGACCGAGGTGTGATCCACCGGGACATCAAGCCGGCGAACATCTTGCTTCAGGATGGCCAGCCGGTTGTCGCCGACTTCGGAATCGCGCTCGCTGTCGGAGCAGCGGGCGGGAGCCGACTCACCGAGACGGGCCTTTCGGTGGGCACGCCCTTCTACATGTCGCCCGAGCAAGCGACGGGGGACCAGGCGGTCGGGCCGGCCAGCGACACGTACTCTCTGGCCGCACTGCTCTATGAAATCCTGACCGGCGACCCGCCCTACATCGGAAGCACGGCCCAGGCCGTTCTTGGAAAGATCATCCAGGGCGCGCCCGTTTCGGCAACGGCGATTCGTACGTCGATTCCCGCTAACGTCGATGCGGCGCTTCGAAAGGCGCTGGAGAAGCTGCCCGCTGATCGATTCACCGGCGCCAACGAGTTCGCGCCTGCCCTCACCGACCCGAGCTTTCGACACGGGGGCGAGCTCGTGTCGAGCGAGGTCGGCAAGAGGGCCAACCGACTCACCGCCGCGATGGCCGGGCTCGCCGCGGTCTTCGCCCTCATCTCCGCCTGGTCGCTCACCCGTCCCGAAGCGCCGGGGCCTGTTCGTCGCTACTCCCTGGCCGTGACCGAGGACCAGTTCCCCAGCGAGTGGATGAGCCTTTCGGCGGATGGCTCGGCCATGGTCATGACCTACTTCGACGAGAGGAACCTGCCTCGGCTCTGGCTGCGCCGCTGGGCGGAACTGGCTTCCACAGCGGTGCAGGGTGCGGAGGGTTCGGCCGTAGACCCGATCATTTCCCCAGACGGCAGCGAAGTCGCGTTCATGGAGGGGGGGCAGCTCAAGGTCTCGCCGCTGGGCGGCGGAATCGTTCGGATTCTTGCCGAGGCCGCGGGGTGCTGCGCCCGGTGGGGATCGGATGGCTTTGTCTACTTCGCCGGGCCCGAGAACACGATCCAGCGCGTGCCGATCGGGGGTGGGGAGGTAGAGGACATCACGACACGCCGTCCCGAGAATGACGACGAGCACGGTTACTTCCAGGTACTTCCCGACGGCGACTCGGGGGTGTTCTCTGTTTTTACGACGCCGCCACGTTTGGAGTCATATCGGATTTCGACGGGCGAGCGGAAGGTGATCACGACTGGACTACGAGGATACGTGACGTCTACCGGGCATCTGGTCTTCGGGACGCTGGAAGGTCAGATCCTGGCAGCTCCCTTCGACTCCGACGCCATGGAACTCACCGGCGACCCCGTCCCGCTCGTTCAAGGGGTGGGGGTCAGCTCGAGCCAGGACGTGATGTTCACGTTGTCCGACAACGGTACACTTCTCTACTGGTCCGCTCCGGCGAGCGCCGCTGAGAGCGAGATGATCTGGGTGTCCCGATCTGGTGACGTAACGCCGGTGGATCCGGACTTCACCTTCAACCCGGGTGGTGACAATCATTGGTGGAGGCTGTCGCCGGACGGTGAAAGGGTAGCCTACCAGGACAATATCGCGTCGGGGGGTGATGTCTGGATCAAGACCCTGGACCGGGGCCCCGTTTCCCGGCTTACATTCCACGCTGGTCCGGACCGCGCGCCGATTTGGTCGCCGGACGGCCAGTCCGTGATCTTCCTGTCCAACCGCGACGGAGATGGTGCCGATGTGTGGACTCGACGTGCGGATGGTATCGGAGAGCCGACGCTCCTGATGGCGCTGGACCGCAGTCCGGTGTCCTTGGCAATAACACCGGACGGGGAGCGACTTGTCTTTCGCACGACCGGATCGCCAAGCCGGGATATTCTCACCCAGAAGTCCGGGGAGGAGGAGGCCTTGCCTGTAGCGGCCTCGGCGAACTTCGCCGAGCTCGGGCCGGCGATCTCGCCCGATGGCCGATGGATCGCATACTCGTCGAACGAAACCGGTGCGCCCCAGGTGTACGTCCGTCCCTTCCCCGACGTGGACGCGGGCCGCTGGCAAGTCTCCAACGGTCAGGGCAGTGCACCGGTCTGGTCGAGAGATGGCAACGAGCTGTTCTTCTCGACGCAAGACGGGTTGACCGCGGCGCAGGTCGAGACGTCACCCAGCTTTCGAGTCATCGGGCATGAGCCCTTGTTCCGATTTCCTCCCGGGGTCAGGACGGGCGTCCCGCAAGGATGGTACGATGTTTCGCCGGACGGTCAGCGATTCTTGATGGCCCGTCCCACCCAGTTCGGAAACGACGGTGGCCAAGACAGCGTAGAGCTCATCCTGGTCGAGAACTTCTTCGAGGAGCTGAAGGCGCGGGTGCCCAACTAGAGGCGTGGGATTCCGACAAGCCCTACCTGCCCCAGTAGCGACTTCCTACCGCAGTAGCGACTTCGCGACCATCGCGTGCACTCCCACGTTTCCGTCCACCAACTCCGTGATCCGCAAATCGACCGCCATGGAGACCACCGAGTACGCCTCTCCGCTCGTGAGATCGAGTCGCTCCTGCAGGAACTCCACCGTCTCGCGAATCGCGATCTCGGTGGCATCCTCGAGGTCTGGAGCGAAGCCCATGAGGATGTGGTGGGTGGGAGTTTCAGCGCGGGGCCAATCGAGCGTCTGGTCCTTCAACACCGTGAACTGAAGCCTCCCGCGAAGTGACGTCTCGAGGCCGGTCTGGTCCACCTCCCCGTCACCCTGCGCGGCGTGTCCGTCGCCCACCTCGAAAAGCGCCCCGGCCACCCAAACCGGAATGAAAAGTGTGGTTCCGGCCACCAATTCCTTGTTGTCCATGTTGCCGGCATGGCGCCCAGGGGGATTACTACTCACCCTGCCCGAGTCGGGTGGAGGGGCGACGCCCATGCTTCCGAAGAAGGGATGGAGCGCTACGGTCACTCCGGGAGCGATTTCGGCCCGACCCTGCTCGCGGTCGATCCGGATGAGGCGGGAACGACGGTCCTCGTCACAAAGTGAACGGACGAATCCGGAACATCCGTTGTACCCGTAGTCGATCGAGTAGTCGACCGAAAGAATTCGCACCTCCAACACGTCTCCAGGCTCCGCGCCCGCCACATGGATCGGACCCGTCAGGATATGGCCCCCCGGCCCCCGGTCCGTAACTTGATCGTAGATCGCGGCAAGCTCAGGCTGCACTTCGGCGGCAGGCAGTCCCATGCGGACGAGGCGCGCCGGGCTGCTTGTGAGCATGGTCGTCACCTCGACCACGTCACCGGATTGCACGGTGAGTACTCCGGGCTTGGTGGGGTCGTAGTGTCCGAACGCCACGGTGGTCGGGCCGGCGAGAAGCCGATGCTGGGCCGGCCGTGTCTGGGCGTGGCCTTGGGCGGGGGGCGCCAAGCACATCAGCGCGACGACGTGGGCCGAGATCACAGGCTTAGAGGAGAGCATGGCTTTTCCTTCCGTCTGATCAGCGTCGGTGGGCCTTCCCCACCGGTCTCCGCTGGCAGCTTCATACAGGCTTGGAGGCCCAGTGACGATAGTCAAGCGACTCTTGGCCCTACGGGCCTTCGCCACCGAACTCCGCCACCGTCCGCGCCCCGCGTCGTCTCTGCGTACGAAACACTGGAGGCGTTCAGGCCGTAGAAGGAACGTATGAAAGCTCAGACTAAACGTAAGCTCACGTTCCTGGGTGGTTTCGCCGTGTACTTCGGTGCGCTCTGGTTCCTGTGGGATACAGCCGCGATATATCCCTTGAAGGTCTTTGTCGTGTTGCTCCACGAGATCAGCCATGCCGTAGTGGCTGTTGCGACGGGCGGCACCATCGAACGCATCGTCCTGGACCCCAACCAGGGCGGGGCATGCTACTGCCCTGGCGGGAACGCCTTTGCGACCCTCTCCGCCGGGTACCTCGGCAGCCTGGCGTGGGGTGGCCTGCTCGTCACCGCCGCGCAGGCGAAACGCATCAACAGCCGCTGGGTGGCGGGAGCCGCCGGGGTCTTGGTAGTCGCGCTCACCATCGCCTACGTCCGGAGCACGTTCGGGTTCGGGTTCGGGATCGCGTTTGGTCTGGCTCTGGTGATCGGGGCCGTAAAGCTATCGACGGCGGTCAATCAGGGAGTGCTGCTCACCCTTGGGCTGACCAGCTGTCTCTACGCCATCCTCGACATCAAGAGTGACATTCTGGACCGGCCGGAGCTCCAGTCCGACGCCGCGATGTTGGGCGACCTGACGGGGATACACACCGTGGTCTGGGGTAGCCTGTGGATTACGGTCGCAGTCCTGGCCAGCGCCTGGTTGTTCCACCGGTCGTATCGTAACGCCTGACCGACACCACATGTAGTGGTGTGACGGCGTGTTACACCCACCTGTCAGTTACTCGTTGATCTCACCGGCTCGGCCCCGTAGGTTGCCGTTGACCTATGGACGGTCTTGGGCCGCCCCAGAATCCCAGAGAGGGACAACGGACGCGGACCGCGGGTCCTCGAGCCCGCCGGCGATAAGCCCACAGTCGAACTGAAATGAGGAGGTGATCAATTGTCTAGTCCATGTAGCCTGTCCAGCCTGGCAAGGGCAAGCGATCGCCGCTTCGGTTTGTAGGAAGCCGAATCGGCTTCAGCTGTTCGCGCCATCAGCGGCCATCGCGCCGGGTTGCGACAGAAAAAAACGCGCCGTCGGGAGTATGTGACCCGACGGCGCGTTTCTTTTCATCCAGCCGCCCCCGTGGGGCGGCTCAGGCCTGCGTGTCAGCCGAAGTAATCCGGAGCATTCCCCGGCTTCCATTTAATGTTGCAGCCGACGCTGGGGCGATGTTCTTCGGAAAGGGGCCTTCCCTCCAGAACGGCGTCAGCGGCCATCCTCAGATCATTCCCGGTTACGGGCAGGCCGTTGCTCGGCCGGCTGTCGTCGAACTGCCCTCGGTAGACCAGCCGCCCATCTCCGTCGAAGAGAAAGAAGTCGGGCGTGCATGCTGCGCCGTAGGCTTTGGCCACCGATTGATCCTCGTCGAACAAATAAGGGAAGGTGTAGCCGACCTCCTCCACCTCACGAGCCATCATCTGAGGGCTGTCTGCCGGATAGGCTTCGACATCGTTCGCGTTGATCCCCACCACGGCGAGCCCCTGCTTCTGGTAGTCACGAGCGAACTCTGCAAGCTGAACTCGCAGGTGCTTCACAAACGGACAATGGTTGCAGAGGAAAGCCACCAGCAGACCCGGTGCGTCTATGAATTCGTCCCTCGAGACGGTCCGACCCTCGGTGTCGGGGAGCGAAAATGCCGGAGCCTCCATACCGATAGGGGCCATTGTCGATGCGGTCTTGACCACGGGTCCTCCTGAGCCTCGATACCGGAACGGCGACGTGTCGCTCCACCGATCCGGTACCCAAGAGTGCCAGACGTGGGTCCGGACCCTCGGCTCAGTGAGGGTCGCCTACTACATCCACCTCTACTCGCTGCGCAGCGATTCCATGGGGTCGACCCGGGCCGCGCGGGTAGCGGGAAAATAGCAGGCCACATAGGCCACGGACGCCAGGACCAACGGCACGGGCACCAAAATCCAGAGATCGGTAGCCGACACGCCGAAGAGCAGGCCGGACACCAAACGCCCAACGGCAACGGCGGTAGGAACACCAATCGCGATCCCCGCCAGGATCAGGGTCAAGCCCTCGCGAAGGACCATGCTGCGAACCGTTGATCGCGCCGCGCCCAACGCCATGCGCACGCCGATCTCCCTCCTTCTCTGGCTCACCGAAAAAGCCATTACTCCCACCACCCCGATCATCGACAGGAGGAGTCCGACAACACCAAACGAAAGCAGCACGGCGCTTCGGAAGCGGGGCCCGGCGACGGAGCCCCGTAGGAGTTGCTGCCCGGTCTGGACGTTGTCGACGGGAATGGTCGAGTTAACGGACTGGATGGCGCTCCTGATCTGAGGCGCCAGGGACGCCGGGTCCATATCGGCCCTGACCGCGAGCGTCATCCCTCGGGAGATGCCGTTCCACGGCTCTTGTACGGCTGGCAGATAGACGTGAGCCCGCGGCGGCTCTCCGGGACCGTAGTGGCGGACGTCGCTCACGATCCCAACGACCTCCCATGTCTCACTGTGAATGCGAATGGGTGTTCCCACTACCCGCTCGTCCGGGGCCCAGAACATCTCCGCGGTGGACTTGCTGACTACAGCCACACGGACGTCGTCCTTACCATCCGCACGCCCAAGCATCCTGCCCTGGAGAAGGCGCACGCCGAGTGCCGAGAAGGCGCCGGGCGTCACGGAGCGCACCTCGGCACACTCTCCCTCACCCGGGGCCGGTGGGGGAAGGTCTTCCCGCCTGGTACCGTCACACGAGTGGTTGTCGGACAGAGGCAGAATGTCGATGGCACCCACGGCCTGAACGCCCGGCACGGCGCCGACGGCACCGAACACTCCGTCGTACAACGCTTCGGCTTCATCTTCGTCGAGGTCCCACCAGGCGGATCCGTGTAGGTCCATGGTCACCAAGGTCTCCGTTGATACTCCGACATCGACCGCACCCAGTAGCCACAGGCTCCGTACAAAGAGCCCCGCTCCGACGAGGAGCACGACCGTCAAGGACAACTCGGCCACTACCAACGCGCGCCGAAGACGTCCCCGGGCTCTTCCACCTGTGCCCTGCCGTTCGCTCGCGCCTATGGCGAAGCTGCCGGTGCCACGGGTCCCATGAACCGCTGGAATGATGCCGAAGAGGAGCCCCGTGAAGACGGATACTGCGGCCGTGAAGACGAGAACCGCCGAGTCGATGCCGATCCCCTCGAGACGCGGCATGGCGCCCGCTGCCAATCCGACCACCACATCCAATCCGAGGTAGGCCAGCGCCACACCGACGACCCCTCCGAGCACGGCCAGGACCAGACTCTCGGACATGACCTGGGCTGCGAGACGACCGCGGCTGGCCCCCAGCGCACGACGCACGGCAACGTCGTGTTGACGCTCCGCCGCCCGACCGAGAAGGAGATTGGCCACGTTGGCACAGGAGATCAGGAGCAGGAATCCGACGGCGCCGAAGAGCACCATGATCCCTCGCCGGACATCTCCCACAATCAATTCGCGAAGGGGTACGGCCACCATGCTCTGCTTCGCATTCTCCTCTGGATAGGCCTCGGCCAGCCTTGTCATGATCGTCGCCAGCTCCTCACCGGCCATCTCGACCGTGGCCCCAGCGGACAGACGAGCGACGCCCTTCCAGGACCGGCCCGAGCGGAACCAGTCTGGGGCCTCGAACCACGGAGTGCGCCAGACTTCGATCGACGAATTATCCATGCCTGACACCGGATCTTCGAACATGCGGGGGGTAACCCCCACGACCTCATACGCCTGATTATCAAGTTGTACGGTCTGCCCGACCACACTCAAATCGCCACCGAAGCGTGTCTGCCAGAGGCCGAAGTCCAACACGACCACCGGCCTGCGGCCCTCCCCCTCCTCTTCTTGGTCGAAGAAACGACCCAACACCGGCTCCACGCCGAGCACACCGAAGTAGTTCCACGATACGGTGAGACCCCGAACCACCGCGGCGTTGTCAGCCTCCGTGAACGCCGGCCTCCACGAGGACGCTCCCGCAACCGACTCGAGGGTGGTCGACTGAAGCGACACATCTCGAAGGTTGGGATAGGAGACGTTGCCGTGTTCGGGAGAAGCCTCGTTGATCCCTCGCAGGCCTACCAGAGCGGCGGGGTCACCGAGGACGAGCGGGCGGAGTAGAACGCCCTGAACGATGCTGAAGAGAGCCGTATTGGCCCCGATTCCCAACGCCAGCGTGAGTACGGCCACCACCGCAAAGCCCGGCCTCCTACGTAACCCCCGTACCGCCATCGCCAGGTCCTTACCAAACCCATCCATCGTCACCCCTCCCGCCAACAAGTATGCAGCATCCGGAACCGCACCGGCGGCCCGCACCACGAACAGCCTCGATCCCACCTCTCCACCCGGCCAAGCGTGCCGGCGGCCTGTAACTCCGCCCTTCGATGCGACAACTACCGCCATCGCCAGGTCCTTACCAAACCCATCCATCGTCACCCCTCCCGCCAACAAGTATGCAGCATCCGGAACCGCACCGGCGGCCCGCACCACGGGATCCCACCTCTCCACCCGGCCAAGCGTGCCGGCGGCCTGTAACTCCGCCCTTCGATGCGACAACTCACCCAGCCATTCGCTCCGCCAATCCCGGCGCACCGATCGTGGGACGAAAAGACCCGCAGCCGAGATGATGGCCCCACACAGGGCGCTATCCCAGGGGAAGCTTGCCTTCAAGGGCATGGCACTAGCCCGTCTGCCGCCCGAGAGGTCGATTCAATAGCGCCCGGGCGTCAGCCAGCCTCTGTTCCGCAAGAGGCAGCACCTCCGAGCCTAGGGCGGTGACCTCATAGAGTCTTCTCTTGGGCCGTCCTTCTTCAACCAGCACGGTCGGCTTCTCCCAACGCGCTCGGAGATAACCGGCCCGCTCCAGCCGACGAAGCGCCGGGTAGATGGTGCCACTCGGTATTCCGGTGACGTCCATGATGTCGAAGCCGTACGTATAGCCGGCCACAACGGCCTTGAGAATCAACGCGGTCGCGGGGGTGATTCGAACGGTTCCCACGGTGCCCTCCTCCGAGGCTATTATGAACTCGACATAGCATAGTATGACGAAGTCTACATAGGGTCAAGAGCACAGCTAACAGGGGATGCCTGTGAACAAGTGGACGGTGCTGATCCGGCGATGAGGAGGACGACTCAATACCGCCCTTGTAAGGTCAGCTTCCGTCGCCTTTGAGCTGCTCGGGCAGCGTGACGAGGTCAAGGATCTTGAAGCGCCGCTCCCCGACCGGAAGGTCGATCGTGACCTCTTCGGACTGGCGCGCTCCCATGAGCCCACGACCGATGGGCGAAGCCATGGAAACCTGCCCGCCATCGAGATCCATGAAGTCACCGGCCACGATGGTCAGCTGCTTTACCTCGTCCATGGCCAGATCGTGGATCTCGACCTTGGAACCAAAGCCGACACGATCGGCGGGCATGGCGTCGACATCGATCTTCGAGAGCTCAGACATGCGGCTGCTGAGATGCCCCAGACGGGCCTGGACGAACTGCTGTCGCTCGAGCGCAGCCTTGTACTCGGAGTTCTCGCGCAGGTCGCCCAGCTCGACGGCCTTCTGAATGCGCTCGGGGAGCAGGACGTTGAGCTCTCGCGTCAACGCCACGATCTCCGCTTCGATCTTCTCCCGAATCTGATCCAACATGAGGCTACGATCCTGAGTGTATTGCTGAGAACATGGGCCTGGGACGCATAAAACGAAGAGGGCCGCCCTCTCGGTCCGGACCGAGGAGCGGCCAGCAAGCCTTAGTTTAGCGCCTCGGCCCGTGCGAACGAAAGGGACTCGGTGATCCCGGCACCCTATCGACGTCTTGGGAAGTCACACTGAGTGGGCTCTACCCCTCGCGCTCCAGCGTGCGCGTCAGGCAGGTAGGTCCACCCGACCCCTTGAGGCAGATCTCGGAACCGGCAAACAGGTGGACCTGTACGCCGGCGGCCTCCATCCGTCGGCGTGTCTCCGGGCTACCGTCGGCCGCGACACATACCCGCGGCGCGACCGTGAGCACGTTGCAGCCCAGGGTGTCGTACTCCTCTTCCGGCACTTCCAACAACTCGATGCCTCGCGATCGAAGCATCTCCCGAAAGGGAACCGGCATGAGAGGAGAGTACACGACGGCCAGATCTTCATCGATGAGGCTGACGATGGACATGAGGTGGAAGACGTCCTCAGGGCCCCGAAAGTGGGGAAGCGGGACCGTCACGATCTCCACGTCTGGACCTACGAGCCTAGCGAGCTGCCCGATGCCCTCCGCATCGGTTCTGTATCCCCTCCCCACGGCCAACGTACCCCTATCCAGCCACACCACGTCTCCCCCCTCCAGCCGGCCCTCGCCGTCGATCCCCGAAAGCACTGGGACACCCCAGTTGCGGTAGGCGAGATCCTGCGCCGAGGGCTCTCCTCGCCGGGCCTCCTTTCCCATGCTACAAAGGATGACGCCCGAGTCGGAGACTACGGCAGCATCTCGGGCGTAGATGGAGTCGAGGCCCACATCGTCCGCCGGGGGCAGGAAGAGCAACTCAGTTCCCAAGTCCTCGAGAAGTCTCGCGAACGCGTCGTATTCCCGTGCGGCGAGGAGAGGATCGGGGCGACCCAGGTAGCCCAAGGCCTTCCATTGGGCGTCGATGGCCTCGTCGCCACCAAGGGCATCACGCGGATGCTTCACTACGGCCCGTAGCAGGCGGCCTACGTCGGATTGATACGTACTACCCATCCGCGGCATGCTCGGGGTCTCTCCAGTCGACGTCAAGGACGCCCAGGGGCCGTCAAGGACGGGGAGTCGCTACTCCGTTCGCAACGCATCCACGGGGTTCACACGGCTGGCCCGTCGCGCGGGGACATAGGCGGCCACGAACGCCACGCCGGCAAGCATCGTGGGAATGCCCACGAACGTGGCCACGTCCGTCGCCTCGATCCCGTACAGGTAGCTCGAGATGAGCCAGGTGACGGCACCGGCAATGGCCAGGCCAATGACACTTCCCGCCGCGACGAGACGCATGCCATCACCGACGACCATGCGGATCACGGAGACCGCATCGGCCCCCAGCGACATCCGTATCCCCACTTCGCGGGTCCGCCGGGCTACCGCGTAACTCACGAGCCCGTACAGGCCCACTGCGGAGAGCAGCAACGCTAGACCGCCGAACACGCTCAAGCGCAGAGCAGCCATCCTTGGCGGGAACAACATGAAAGCCAGGTGCTCGTTCATGGTCATGATGTCGAGTATCACCATGCCCGAACGAAGCTCGTTGATCGCCGCGCGCGACTGCGCGACCAACTGCGACGCGCTGCCTCCGCCGCGCACTACGTACATCAAGCCAGGATCATAGGACTGGCTCGCGCTAAAGTAGATGTACGGCCTCGAGTCCTCTCCCAGCGTTCTGACTTTGGTGTCGCGAGCCAAACCAACGACCTCGTAGGTCCTGTCGCGTGAGTCCACGGTCTTGCCGATGGGGTCGTCATTGGGCCAGAAACGCCGAGCGAAGGCCTCGCTCACCACAACCACCCTTGGCGACTCGGGGCTATCCACGGCCGAGAAGGCCCGGCCGCGAACGAGCGGAACGTCCATGGTCTCGAAGTAGTCGTCTCCTACACTGGTGGCGTCGATGTCGTAGCTGTCCCGATCGGGGAGCGGCTCCACACCCTCCGGTAACACATCCGTGAGCCGGATATTTGCTCCCAAGGGAATCCGGCTGGCCGTTCCGACCGCGGTGACCCCGGGAATGGCCCTCAGTCGGTCCTTGAGTTCGTCCTGGCACACGAACCCCTCTTCTTGCGAAAGGCCGCTCATTTCAAGGTTGGGCCATACGATCGCCGACGGCCCCGAGTAGAAGCCCAACTCGATGGCTTGGGCCTTCTGCAGGCTGCGTACGAAGAGTCCCGCCCCGATCAGGAGCACCAAGGAAAGCGCAACCTGAGCAACGACAAGTGAGTTGCGCAGGGGGTACAGCCTACCCTGATCCTTTACACAATGGCCTACACTGATGGTTGACAGGTTCCTATCAACCAGGGTTCTGCAACAAGGAGAGCCCGATGGACTGGAACCGGTCGACCATGTACGAGCAAAGAGTACGCTTCATCCTCGAAGTGCAACAACGGACGTTCAGTTTCGCCGAGTCCTGTAGGCGCTACGGTATCAGCAGGACCGCGGGATACACCTGGTGGAATCGCTTCCGCGCAGAGGGATTCGAGGGACTGCAAGAGCGATCGCGCCGACCCCATCACTGCCCGCACGCCGTGGAGGAGCCGATCGTCGAACACGTCGTCGACCTGCGTCAGCGCTACGGATGGGGATCACGCAAGATCCGTAAACTCACAGCTGAGAAGTTTGGCTCGGCCCCAGTTCGCAGGACGATCGATCGCATCTTCGAGCGTCACGACCTGATCACGAAGAAGCGCAGACGCTCCGGCAAACCGGGCCACCCCGGCAAGCCGCTCACTGCGATGGATGAGCCCAATGCGGTCTGGACCGTCGACTTCAAAGGGCAGTTCAAGATGCGCAACGGTCGCTACTGCTACCCCCTCACGATCCAGGACGGCTTCAGCCGGTTCCTGCTCGAGTGCACAGGGCTGTATTCCACGTCGATCGAGCTCGCCAAGCCTGTGTTCATCAGGACTTTCCGCGAGTTCGGTCTGCCCGCCGTCATCCGCTCCGACAATGGTACGCCCTTCGCTTCCATCGGCCTCGCTCGCCTCACACGCCTGAGTGCCTGGTGGATCCGCCTCGGTATCCGTCCTGAGACCATCGAGCCGGGTAAGCCGCAGCAGAACGGCCGACACGAACGCATGCACAGGACCCTCAAGCGTGAAGCCACTCGCCCGCCCAAGGCCAACCTCAGTGCCCAGCAGCGCCACTTCAACGACTTCCGCCACACATTCAATCACATCCGCCCCCACGAGGCGCTCGACGACGCTACTCCCCATTCCGTCTACCGATCGGCTCTTAGAGCCTACCCCGACGTCCTTCCGCCCATCGAGTACCCTGAGCACTTCGAGGTCCGTAAGGTCTCTACAAACGGAGCCATCCGCTGGCACTCGCGTTGGATCAACATCAGTTCGGCTCTGGGCAACGAGTTCATCGGGCTCGAACCCATCGGCCCCGCTCTGTGGCAGGTCTACTTCGGTCCCACTACCCTCGGGTGGTTTGACGAAGAACTCTTCGTCATTTTCGACACCCACGGTAACACAGGACGTAACCCAATCTGTTAACCATCAGCTGGCACACTTGTGTTAACCATCAGGTGCGCTGTTCAGGTTGAAGCGACCCCGGCTGCCCGTGGTCCGACCCTCATCCCTCAATGTGGGCGCTACGTCAGGCTTGGTGGACTGCAGCGCCGGTACCAGGCCGAAGAACACGCCCGCCAGTACGGAGATTCCCAGAGTGAAGAACAGAACCTGGCGGTCGATGGTGATATCCAAGTTGATCGGGATGGGGATGGGCGGCTGGAAAGAGAGCAGCGCGGAGATCGTCCACTGGGCGACAAGAATTCCCGCCGCACCTCCCAAGCCTGCGAGTAAGACGGTTTCGGTGAGCAGCTGCCTCACCAGTGTGCTTCTCCTGGCGCCCAGGGCCAGCCTCACCGCGATCTCTTTCTGCCGGTCCGCGGCTCGTGCCAGAAGGAAGCTTGCCAGGTTCGCACACGCGATCAGCAGCACGAGCCCTACAACCGTGAGCAGCAGCCCCGCCACCGGTACCAGAGCCTTGTCCACGAAAGGGTGGACCGAGACGTCCTCAGTAGCGAGGACCGTCATGAGCCGACCCTCATTGGTGTCGGGGTACTCTTCCGCCAACGCCGTGGAGAAGGCCAATACGGCGGCGTCTGCCTGTTCAACCGACACTCCCGACCGCAGTCGACCCTTCGCGAACAGGTTGCGCGTGCCGCGTCGTTGGAATCGACTTCCCGATACGAACTCCAACACATCGGCCATCATCATGGGGACATAGAATTCCGGAACCAGCCCCGCATACATGCCCTTGAAGCTCTCGGGCGCCACACCCACGACGGTGAAGACGTGTCCGTTGAGCCGCACCGAGCTGCCGACGACACCCGGATCACCACCGAAGTCGCTCTGCCAGTATTGGTGGCCAAGAACCATGACCGGATGCGTACCTGGTGTGGCGTCTTCTTCGGGAAGAAAGCCACGCCCCAGGACGGGACGCACACCCAGCATCGAGAAGTAGTTACCGGTGACGACCTCCATCTGGCGGATCCGGGTCTCGCTGCCGTCGTCCCGATCCGTCATAGCCATGAAGAGGTAGTAGGCCACAACGTCACTGAAGACCTCATTGGAGTCCCTGAGATCAGCGAAGTCCGGATAGGACAATGTGAGGTAGGCGTAGTCGTCATCCGACTGGTAGATCTCCACGAGCTCTTCGGGAGCCTCGACCGGGAGCCCGCGGAGAAGAAGGCTGTTCACGATGCTGAAGATCGCCGTGTTGGCCCCGATGCCGAGCGCCAGAGACAGCACCGCCACCATGGTGAATCCGGGGCTCCGCGCGAGGCGGCGGAGTGCATAGCGTAGGTCCTGGTTGAGAATGTCCATTTGATCTCTCTTGGGGTGCTCAGAGGAGCCGGAAGGACGGCCGAAGCCGAGGGCATTCACGGTACGTCCGAGCCCGTTCTTAGTTCGGTATGCGAAGCCGATCACGGCTCCGCGAAAGGCGGTCGCCCAAAGCCACGCGCGAGCGGCGCCGGGACCCTTCTCCGGAATGACGAAGTCTTCGTACTCTTCGAGGAGATCGCCCAGGAAGGCTTCGCGATGCCTGCGGGGGATCAAGAGCGCCAGAAGCCGAAGGGCGCGGGGAACCGGGAGAAGTGGGACGCGGCTCACGGCTTCACAACGGAGCCGGTCTCATGCCCCTCCCACATGGCCGCGATCATGTCGCGGGCGCGGTCCAGCATGGCCCGTCCCGAGGGCTCCAGGTGGAAGTAACGGCGGGACCGTCCACCTCGGGAGTTGGTCGGACGGCTCATGGCCGAGGTGACGTATCCGCGCTCCTCGAGACGATCCATCGTCGGGTAGATGGCACCCAAAGAGACGGGCCGGCCCGTGCGCTCCTCGATCTCCCTGCGGATGGTGACGCCGTATGCATCTTCACCAAGCCGCATGACCGCCAAGAGCAACAGGTGCTCGAACTCTCCCAGAGATTTCCAACGGCTCACGATCATCCCCCCGTCGGTGCGTGACGTTGATTTGTCAGAACTCCTAGGACAAATCATGCACGTCCGTACGGAAGGTGATCGATGGAGGTTTCAGCGGGCGCTGTGGGAGACGTTATCCGACACTGTGAGGAGAGTTGTCCGACGCTCGGAGGAGCCGCTCTCCCTCCCGCGGATCTCCTTCGTCCAGCACCTTCTGGGTACGCGCGGCGCGGTACTGTCTCACGGCGTCGCGGACCTCAGGGTACTTGTTCCCAAGTATCTCACCGGCCAGAAGCCCGGCGTTGGTCGCCCCGGCATTACCGATGGCCAGGGTGCCCACGGGAATCCCTGCCGGCATCTGCACGATGGACAGGAGTGAGTCCAGACCGTCTAAGGCCCAGGCCTTCATCGGCACGCCCAGGACCGGGACCACGGTCTTGGCCGCCATCATCCCTCCGAGGTGCGCCGCACCGCCTGCACCGGTGATGATGACCTCCAGACCCCGCTCTTCAGCAGTCGCGGCATACTCGATGCAGAGGTCTGGTGTGCGGTGACCAGAGATGACCCGGACCTCGTGAGGGATCCCGAGGCTCTCCAGTGCGTCAGCGGCTCGGCTCATGGTTTCCCAGTCCGACCGGGAACCCATAATCACGCCTACGAGTGGCTTCGATTCGTCCATGGAAGAGAGGTTGTATCAGGTGTAGAGCCAGGTCAAGAGCCCATCGTGATGTCTCGACAGGCACAGCCCCACCACCTACCATCGACTGCACCATGACCGACTCGTTTCAACCTCCCGCAGGCCCCCCGGTCTGGCCGGTCGCCCGCCCGGATCTGCTGGCATTCCTCCCCATGATCCAGATGGCCTGGAGCGACGGTGTTCTGACCCCCAGTGAGATGGAGGCCCTGTGTCAGGGGCTCGAGGATCAGGAGTGGTTGGATGATGAAGGACGGGAGATCCTGAGGAGTTGGCTCCGGCCGGAGTCGCCGCCGACCCCAGCGTCGGTGGCCGACCTTCGCGAGATCGCACGGAGCTGGTGGCCTGAGGACCGCAGCGTACCGAAATCACTCACGGGCCTCGGGCTCGAGTTGATTCGGGGGGCGGGGCTCACCACCGGTCCTTGGAGTCAGGATGGCGGACCCGATGCACTAGCGCGCGCGGAGGTGCGCCTCGGGATACCCGGGCCAGAAGCGGTGCTCGAGCTCCTGGGCCTGCCGGCCCCCGTTCACGCAGTGCGGCGTCAGTATTCGAAGTTCTGGATGCGCTCTCTTCACAGGTACCTGAACGGCACCCATCACGACTTGCGAGCCCGAGTCCTCGAACTCATGAAGTCGCCCGAGCTCGCCCTACCGTTGGGACTACCTCGAAGCGCGTACAGAGAACGGGTGATGGTGGCGCTCCAGATTCTGGCAAGGGAGGGCCTCGGCAGCCTCGGGTATCCCACGGCCTACGGAGGCCAGAACGATCCGGGCGCGGCCATCGCCGTCTTTGAGACGCTGGCCTACGGAGATCTCAGCGTGCTGGTCAAGTTCGGGGTACAGTTCGGTCTGTGGGGTGGAAGCATCCTGCAGCTGGGCACCGAACGCCACCATGAGGCCTACCTTGCGGCAATCGGCTCGCTGGAGCTTCCAGGCTGTTTCGGGATGACCGAAACGGGACACGGCTCGAACGTTCGTGACCTCCAGACCGTCGCACGCTACGACGCGACTTCGGGAGAGTTCGTCGTTCATACCCCCTCACCGGAGGCCCAAAAGGACTGGATCGGCAACGCGGGCCTCCACGGCCGTGTGGCCACGATCTTCGCTCAGTTGGAAGTGGACGACACGCGGCACGGGGTGCACGGGTTCGTGGTGCCCATTCGGGATGATGATGGCCGGCCTCTTCCCGGGGTGACCATCACGGACCGGGGCGACAAGGTGGGCCTGAACGGGATCGACAACGGCACCCTGGCGTTCGACGAGGTACGCATCCCACGGGAAAACCTTCTCGACCGCTTCGGCGAGGTCACCCCCGAAGGTGTATACGCCAGCCCCATCCCGAGCTCCGGGCGGCGTTTTTTCACGATGCTGGGCACGCTCGTGGCCGGCCGTGTGAGCATCGCGGCAGCCTCGGTGAGCACCGCCAAGACCGCGCTCACCATCGCGATCCGGTATGGTGACAGACGACGGCAATTCGGACCGGCGCATTCGGAAGAGGTGCGGATTCTCGACTACCGCGTACACCAACGTCTCCTGCTCCCCCGCCTCGCCACCACATACGGGCTGCATTTCGCGGTGCGAGACCTGATCCGACGCTACACCGGGGATGCGGGAGGACCGGACGAAGCGGTAGAGGTCGACGCGGCGGGCCTCAAGGCTTATGCGTCCGCACATGCGCTGTCCACGATCCAGGCCTGCCGGGAGGCCTGTGGCGGCCAGGGGTATCTGGCGGCCAATCGCCTGGGCGCCCTCCGCGACGACGTCGACGTTTTCACCACGTTCGAGGGTGCCAACCCTGTGCTGCTCCAGCTCGTCGCCAAAGGACTTCTGTCAGGCTATCGAGATCAGATCGGAGACTTGAGGCTGTGGGGCATGGTCCGCCACGTAGCCGATCGGGCCAGCGTACGATTGACGGAGATGAACCCCGTCATCACGAGAAGAACGGACGAGGATCATCTACGGGATCCCGAGTTTCACTTGGCGGCGTTTCGCTACCGAGAGGATCGCCTCTTGGCATCCGCGGCCCGACGCCTCGGGGACCTTCTCGGAGACGGCGTGAGCTCCTTCGAGGCCATGAACATCACGCAGGACCATCTCGTCACTCTGGCGAACGCACACGTCGAGCGGATGATCATGGAGTGTTTCCACGATGCGGTGATGCGTGCACCAACGCCGGGGCTCTCAGAGGCCATGAGCGGGCTGGCGACGCTCTATGGCCTGGCCACCATGGAGGCGAACGGGGCTTGGTATCTCGAGAGTAGTTACATGGACCCGGCCAAGACCCGTGCCATCCGTTGGCTTGTAAACGAAATCTGCTCCGAAATCCGGCGACAGGCCGTCTTCCTGGTCGACGGATTCGGCATTCCGGACGAGGTGCTGCGGGCCCCGATCGCCCTCGAGAAGGAGAGCTAGGCGGGTCTGAGACGCCCCTGTTCGCCCCGTTTCACCCCCTTCCAGGGCGCCCGCGTAGCCGCATCCCGAAAAAGAAACACTTGTTTCCAGAAAACCGGCTCCGCATCTTTCAGGTGTTGGACGACATTTTGACTTCCCCGAGGAAGGGACATATGGCTCGCAAGATCGTGTCCGCATGCGCGCTGGTGGTAAGCCTGTCAGTGGTGACTCCAGCTCTGGCCCAGACGCCGGTTTGGTCCCCGGATCGCCCGGATGGGCACGCCCCTGGCGGGGTTATGGCCGACTACACCCTGCAAAAGGGCGAGATTTACGTCGCCTACAGGTACTCCCGAGAGGACTTCGAGGGAACGCTGGTCGGCACGACGCCCTTCTTTTCCGATGACGTCTTGGACTTCTTCTCGGTCGCTCCGCTCACGCTCGACAGGGAGATACACGAGGTAGAGTTGCGTTGGGGACTCTCCGACTATTTCACGGCGGCGGTGTCGATGCCGTTCGTGCTCAACAAAATGTGGAACGTGACCGAGGACGACGAGTTCTACGAGACTCGATCGAACGACATTGGGGACCTGAGCATCCGTCTTCTCTTCGATCTCTTCGAGATCGACCAGTACCGAATGCACCTGATGCTGGGGAGCACCCTCCCCTCGGGCGAGAATCAGGACACCGACCAGACGCCATTTTCCGGCACGGGCCAAGACGTGCTGCCGTACGCCATGCAGGCCGGCACGGGGCACGTAGACTTCTTGGGAGGTCTGGGCTTCACCACCCAGAACGAGGTGGCGAGTGTCGGAGCGCATGCCAATGTGGCCATCCGCCCCTTCAACAACGAGCAAGACTACCGTCGTGGTGACGCGTTCGAGTTCACCGCCTGGGGCGCGTATAACCTGAACGAGTGGATGAGCGTATCGGCTCGTGTTCTCTACCAGAGTGAGGGAGAGACCGAGGCGCCGATCCGGGTACCGACCCCTTGGTGGATCCAGGCTCGAACCCACTCGCCCAGGGGGGCGAGCGGGTGTACATCCCGTTCGGGCTCAACCTCTACTTTCAGGATGGCGCCTTCGACGGTCATCGCCTCGCGGTCGAGTGGTTCTACCCGGTTCATGAGGATCTGAACGGGCCCCAGCTGTCGGTCGCCAACACGTTCGTGGTCTCCTGGCAGGTCGCTTTCTAGACGGACCATCTAGAAGCTCGAACGCCCCGTCCGGAGTCACCGGACGGGGCGTTCTGCGTTCACAAGTAGGCCTTCGACCTCTACGCTAAGCCACCCGGACCATGTGATAGGCCTTCTTCCCTTTCCGGAGCACCAGAAACCTCCCTTCAACGGCGTCTTCGATCCGCACCCGGGCCTCGACGTCCTGAACCCGGACGTTGTTCAGGTACAAGCCGCCCCCCTCGATCGAACGACGAGCGTCCCCGCGAGAACTGGCCAATCCGGTCGACGCGAACAGATCCAGGATGCCCGTCCCCTCTCCCTCCAACTCCACCCGCGGGATCTCGCTGGAGGGCACATCGGCAAAGATGTCGGCGATCTCGCTCGCCATCAGTCCCGTGAGCTCACCGCCGAACAGGACCGACGTCGCCCCCTGTGCGTTGGCCAGGCCCGTCTCCCCGTGGACACGGCTCGTGACCACCTCCGCCAGCCTCCGGTGGGCCGCCCGCTCGTGAGGACGCTCGGCCAACTCCGCCTCAGCAACAGCGATCTCGTCGGCGTCCAACAGCGTGAAATACTTGAGGTACGCGACAACGTCGCGATCGTCGACGTTCATCCAGAACTGGTAGAACCGATATGGCGATGTGAGCGCAGGGTCGAGCCACACCGCACCCGCCTCGGTCTTGCCGAACTTGTGGCCACCGGCCCCGGTCACGAGAGGATAGGTGAGACCATGCGCCTTCTCGCCTGTCATCCGCCTGACCAGATCGATGCCCGCAGTGATGTTCCCCCACTGGTCGCTTCCACCCATTTGCAACGTGCAACCGTATCGCTCATTCAGCGCTACGAAGTCGTAGGCCTGCAGGAGTGCGTAGCTGAACTCCGTGTAGGAGATGCCCACTTTCTCGTCTTCGAGACGGCGCCGCACCGACTCCTTTTTCAGGAGGACGTTGACCGAGAAGTGCTTTCCCACGTCCCGGAGAAAATCGACCATGGCGATTTCGCCGAGCCATTCCAGGTTATCCACGGTGCGCGCCGCGTTGGTGGCACAGTCGAAGTCGAGAAAGTGCTCTAGCTGAAGCTGCATGGAGGCCAGGTTTTCAGCAGCCTTCTCCTTGGTGAGCAGCTGGCGCTCCTCCGTCTTTCCCGAAGGGTCCCCGATGAGCCCGGTCCCGCCACCCACTAACACGATGGGATGGTGCCCAGTGCGCTGGAGATGCACGAGACCCATGATGGGCATGAGGTTGCCCACGTGAAGACTAGGTGCCGTGGGATCGAAGCCGATGTAGCCGGTCACGGCCCCCTCGGCGAGGGCCTCCTCGGCCCCGTCCGTGGCGTCCTGCAACATCCCGCGCCAGCGGTATTCTTCCAGTAGGTTCATTGCTCTCGGTTCAGTTTCCGGCTTTTCCGATGCGGGAGCCGAAAGATAATCGCGGTGCGATCCGGCGCGAGGGCCGTGGGTCCGGCGCGAGCCCGCCTTCCGTTACGCCTACCCGGTCTCGATCACTCCGGCCCGGGGTCCGGCAAGACGCACCCGAACCTCTGTGCGGTCGATCTTGCCATTGACGTTTCTCGGCAGCTCCTCGGCCACAGCGAGCAAGCGGGGCACCTCGGCGCCCGACAAACGCATGCGCACTGCGGCATCCAGACCTTGCAGGTCGAGCGCTCCCGACTCGGAAACTACCAAAGCCCCTACCACCTGACCCCAGGTGTCGTCGGCAACACCGATCACCACAACGTCAGCCACACCTGCGACGTCTCGGATCACGGCTTCGACCCTGGATGGGTCGACGTTGACCCCGCCGGAGATGATACGTTCGTCGACTCGGCCGGAGACCCAAAGGTGACCGTCGTCATCGAGGGACCCGTAGTCCCCGGTGGCGAGCCATCCTTTTTCGTCACAGAGGGAGGGAGCCACTGTCGCACCGCGCACCGAAATCTCGCCGCTTTCCAGCAACCGAAGCTCGAGGCCGTCGATGGGAAGGCCTACCGTGCCCGGCTTCTCGGCAACGAGGTCGGGCGGGGCGGTAGCGACCTGCGAGCAGGCTTCGGTGAGGCCGTACGTGAGGGCGATGGGGTATCCGCGAGCGACGGCCAGCTCGACGAGCGGTGCCGCGGCCGCCGCTCCGCCTACGAGCAGACATCGCAGACCGGGCGGGACCGGCGCGTCTCCACCAGCATCGACGAGATGTCGCAGCATGGTCGGCACCAGGGACGCATGGGTGATCTCGGCGCGGTCGATGAGCTCGACCAGCGTCTGCGCCGAGTACCGGCCCCGAACCACCAGGCAGGATCCCGAGTGAACCGCCCGGTGGACCAAGGCCAGCCCGCCGATGTGGGCGGGTGACAGGGATCCGTACCAACGATCACCCTCCCGCAGATCCAGACGTGCCGACACGGCCAAAGCACTTGCATCGAGAGCGTCCAGAGTCACCGGCACGACCCGGGCCTCACCCGAGGTACCGGACGTGCACAGGAGGGCAAAGGGCCGGCCGGTTTCAGCCGGGGGACCTCCCTCGGAGGCAGCACCTTGCTCCGGGGGCGGCTTGGGCAGGTCGTCCACAGTGACGAACCAGTTTCGGTCCAACCCCAACCCGTCCACGTCGGCCTCGGTGCTCAACAGGAGGTCGGCGCCGATGGCATCGAGGGCTCGTTCGAGCCCTTCGGATCCCACGCCCGGGTTCAGAACCGCCAGCGTGGCTCCGGTGCGCGGCACCGCGAACAGGGCCTGGACCGCTAGAGCACCTGGATGTGCGACCAGCGCGACGGTCGCTCCGAAGGTCGAACCGATCGGCTGCAGGCGTCGCGCCATCCGAGCAACGGCGGCATCGAGTTCGGCGAAGCTCCAGATGCGATCCCCGTCATCCAGTGCCGGGGCGTCCGGCCGCTTTCCGGCCACGACGCGAAGGGGGTCCCTCATGCGAAGGCGAGGCTCAGCCCGAGCAACACACCGTACAACGCCACCACCCGAGCCGTTCCGGGCAACGCCGGAACGAGTGCACGGGCGTCGTCCTCTGTCATGATGAGTGTAATCGGTCTGATGGACGCCACTCCTGCGACGAGGGCAATGAGGGCGGCTCGGGGCCACCCGAAGAGGGCCACCCCGACCACCGGCACCGAGAATCCCACAGCCATCAACAGGGTGTACTCGACCCGGCTACCGTCTCGGCCGAGTCGGACAGCGTGCGTGCGTTTCCCGGCTGCAGCATCGGTCTCGAGGTCCCTGACGTTGTTGGCCACCAATATGGCCGTACTCAGAGCACCCACGCCCGCCCCGGCCACGAGCACGTCCGCCGGAAGGGCGAGACCCTGAACCCAGTAGGTCCCCCCCACCGCCACCAGGCCGAAAAACAGGAATACGAAAACGTCCCCTAGGCCATGATAGGCCAGCGGGAAGGGTCCTCCCGTGTAGGCAACGGCACACAAGAGGGATGCCAGACCGACCCATACGATGGGCCATCCGCCCACCGAAACGAGGTAGACACCCACCAGCAGGGCCATGAACAGGGTCAGGATCATGCCCCGCCAGACCTGCCTGGGAGGGATCAGACCAGCCTGAGTCACTCTCGTGGGTCCCACCCGATCTTCCGTGTCCCCCCCTCGGAAGAAGTCGTAGTAGTCGTTTGCCAGATTCGTCCCGATCTGGATGAGGAGCGCACCCACGAGTGCGGCCGCCGCCGGGACGGCTTGGTGGGTGCCGTGCGCGGCGGCCAAGCCGGTCCCCACGAACACAGGAGCGGCGGCGGCTGACAGGGTCTTCGGACGGGCGGCCAGAATCCAGGCACGTGTGCGGGAGATGGGCACGGGCTCTGTCATCAGCGCTGCTCCGCCGCCCCTGCTGGCTCGGTTTGGATTCCCAGGTCGGTCCGGCCTTCTACCACGGTAACCACGGAAACTGCCGGAAGTCGGGCTTACGCTTCTCGAGGAACGCGTTCTTCGCTTCCTTGGCCTCCTCCGTCATGTAGAAGAGGAGTGTGGCGTTTCCGGCAAGCTCCTGGATTCCCGCCTGGCCATCGACATCCGCGTTGAAGGAGGACTTGAGCAGCCGGATGGCCAAGGGGCTCCTGTCGAGGATCTCCTGGGCCCAACGCCAGCCCTCCATCTCGAGCTCCTCCACGGGCACGACTTTGTTCACCATGCCCATCTCGAGGGCCTCCTGCGCGCTGTACTGGCGACACAGGTACCAGATCTCCCTGGCTTTCTTCTGACCCACCATCCGGGCGAGGAATCCCGCCCCGAAACCCCCGTCGAAGCTCCCCACCTTGGGGCCGGTCTGACCGAATACAGCGTTGTCGGCGGCGAGTGTGAGGTCACATATGATGTGGAGGACATGGCCGCCGCCGATGGCGTATCCGGCCACCAGGCAGATCACGGGTTTCGGCATGCTTCGGATATAGCGCTGTAGCTCGAGGACGTTGAGCCTGGGGACCCCGTCCTCTCCCACGTACCCGCCGTCTCCTCGCACCTTTTGATCCCCACCGGCGCAGAATGCGTGGACACCATCCTCCGCAGGCCCCTCTCCGGTGAAGAGTACCACGCCGATCCGGGTGTCTTCACCCGCATTCCTGAAGGCCTCCTGCAGCTCCAGGAGTGTCCCGGGCCGAAAGGCGTTACGAATCCGAGGCCGGTTGATGGCGATGCGGGCTACTCCATCGGCCTTCTTATAGGTGATGTCCTGGTACTCCTTCACCACATCCCATTGCGGCTCGTTCATTTATACTCGTCCCGAGTTTCGAGTCACTGTCTTGTTCCTGCGTCGACCGGGGCCGCTCGCCTCGAGCCGACGACCCTCATTCCGCCTCAATCTCACGGCGGACCGCCTGGGTTACCATCTCGATCACCTCCCGGTGCCTGCGATGACTGTCGTCACGGTCCGTTCGAATCTCCAGAATCCGGGGCCCGGGCTCAAGCAGGGCCTCATGGAAAACCTCTGAAATGCACGCCATCGCGTCCAGACGTCGGTAGGGGATCCCATAGAGTTCCGCAGCCCGGCTGAAGTCGAGGCCATGCGGCGTTGCAAAGTAGCGCGTGAACTCCGGCTCGTGCTCGCGAATCGGGAGCATGTGGAAAATCCCTCCCCCGTCGTTGTTAATCACCACGAAGAGCACGTTCAACCGATTCTGTGCAACCGCGAGCAGGCCGTTCATGTCGTGGGAGAACGCCAGATCTCCGAGTAAGGCCACCACAGGCGGCTCGTTGGGGCCAACCGTTTCTCCTTCGCCTCGGGCGGTGCCCACTTCACGGGTGGTACCCGCTTCACCGGTGGTACCCGCCGCGACACCGGCCGCCGTGGACACGATCCCGTCGATTCCGCTGGCACCTCGATTCCCGAGAACACGAAGCCGCTTCGACCTCGCTCCCCCATACGCGTCCAGATCCCGCACCGGCATGGAGTTCGACACGAACAGCGTGACGTCCTCCGGGAGCGCATCGACCAGGGCCGAAAGGACGTCTCCCTCGAAGAAATCGCCCTGGCCGTCCTGAACCGCCTCGCGGGCCGTCCGGTCGATGCGCTCCCATACCTCGCTCCAAGAGGTCGGCGCGATCCTCTCGGACACGCCAGCCGCGAGCTCGGTGAGAATCTCCGCTACGTCGGCCTGCACGTAGCGAGATGCGGCGGACAGAGAGTTCTTTCGGGGGCGTCCCACTCCGATCACGATGTGAGGTGCGCTGCCACACTCCTCCAGGAAGGTGAGCACACCGGCAGAGGTAGGCGGACCCCCGATCCTGAGAACGAGGTCGGGTCGAAGCAGATCCCGCACCGCGGCGTCGCGAAGGAACAGGTCGGATGAAGCGATGGCTGGCGGTCCGTTACCGCGTCCGAACCGCGCGCCCGAGAGGGGGTCGGCGAGCAGCGGAAACCCGGTGGCCGCGGACAGTCGGATCAACGCAGGCCCGACCACGCCGGGATCGCCGACCGGGCCGGCGACGATGAGCCCCCGCTCACCACCTCGAAGAAAGTCGATCAGACCCGACACCTCCTCGGCCGAGTGAACAGCTTCGGAGCCCGAAAACACCTCCATGGGCGAGCCGTCCGCTCGTCCATCCAGGCCCGACAGGTCCTTTTCCCGAAGAGTCGCCGCTCGCTCTCGATCCATCTCGACCGGGTCCAGTGGCTTGTCGAACGGCAGGTTCACATGGACGGGGCCCGGATGGGGCGCCAACGCCAGAGCAACGGATCGACAGGCCAGAACCCTTGTCTCCCGCAGCTTCTCCAGTGCCGGGTCGCCGGCATCCAGGCTAGCGCGTGTGTAGGACCCGTACATGCCTTCTTGTTCGATGGTCTGGTTGGCGTCGGAGCCGCGGAGGCGGAGAGGTCGATCGGCCGTGAGCACAAGGAGAGGCACATCGCTCAACGAGGCTTCGATGACGGCGGGAAACAGGTTCGCCGTGGCGGTGCCCGACGTGGTGATCACGGCCGCGGGCCGACCCGCAGCCTTCCCGAGGCCGAGCGCGAAAAAAGCCGCCGAGCGCTCGTCCAGGTGCACCCACGTGGTAAAGCGGTCGTCCCTGGCACATGCCATGACCAAGGGGGTGGATCGGGAGCCCGGTGCGATGCACACGTGCACGACACCCATCCGAGCCAGTTCATCCGTGAAAGCCCTCGCCCAGGCGGTGGTGACCGCCGGATCGCTCATCGTGCCCCGCTTGCCGCCAGGGCTCGGAGCACGGGCTCGAACTTCATGCTGGTCTCTTCCCACTCGAGGCCGGGATCCGAACCGGCCACGATGCCCGCTCCTGCAAACAGTCTCCACTGACGGTCTCGTGCCACCGCGCAGCGGAGCGCCGGAGCGAAGACCCCATTGCCCTCCACATCGAACCAGCCCACCGGTCCCGCATACCATCCGCGCTCGAACGGCTCTTCCTGGCTCAGGAAGTCGAGGGCATCGTCCCGTGGAAGGCCACAAACGGCTGGCGTCGGGTGCAGGGCCTCGAGCACCTTCAGCACGGTCGATCCCTCCGGGACACTCGCTCGGATCTCGGTCTCGAGGTGTTGTATTCGCGCCAAAGTCAGGACGTGTGGCTCAGGCTGAGCGTGCACCTCGTGAGCCAACGGACCCAGGCGCGCCACCATGTCGTCGAGCGCGATGCGATGCTCGACCGCGTCCTTTTCGCTTGCCAGCAGGCGAGCCGCCAACGCTTTCTGTTCTTCAGGCGTTTCACCGCGAGCCACCGTCCCTGCGACCGCAGTCGCATGGAATGTACCCCGGGACATGGTCGCCACCGTTTCTGGAGCGGCCCCCACGAGCGGGCACCCGTCGGCCGGCTCGAAGAGGAACACGTGGCTTCCCCGGTTCTCTTCCCACAGATGTTGGACGACTTCCACGGGATCGAGCGGGTCTTCCGTGACCACGTCCATCGTGCGGGCCAAGACCACCTTGGACACTCGCCCGTCGGAGATAGCCGCCAACGCATCGGTCACGGTGGCCTCCCAGACGCTACGCTTCGATTCGGCGCGCGTGGTGGGGACGGTGAGAGGCGCCTCGCCGTCGACACGCGGTGGCTCGCGAAGTCCGTCGGCGATCTTGCCGACCCGAGTCAGAAGGAGTCTCACCGCCTGGTCTACGTTGCCATCGCCAGGACCGACCAGGGCCCGGGCAGTCAGCCGGGGGGGCCGGCGGCCTCCACCCTCGAGTTCGAACTCCGGGAGATGAAAAAGCGCGGGCGTAAATCCGGCCCAAAGGTCGACGGGCGAATGGTCTGAGCGGAAGGAGAAGCCTCCGTAGAACCGGCTCGGAGCGTCGAATTCGCCGTCCGTGGCCGGAGGGATCTCGAGCAACTCCCGAGCTTCGGTCTCCACGGCGGCAAAACGGTCCGTCGCGGCGTCTCCGCTCACCGAAAGCGTGGCGACGGCACCGGAGTGGGCCACCCAGCGGTCGGCCCTGGCCCAAAACCCACGAGGCCCGCCTTTCGCCTGCCGGAGGAACACCATGGGATGCGCATCCACGGCTCTTGCAGTCACGGTAACGAGGCGTGCCGGGGCGGCCACGACGGTATCTGCCGGGTTCATGGCTCCGTGGTTCAAGCGTGCGTATGCCCTACGGTCCCGCAGCGGGCCGAGGGCGCGGTGGTCTGGCCGAAGGCAATATACGTGAAAGGTGCGCCTTACCAAGACGAACCACTCCACGTGTGAGGCGGCCCACGGGCGCCTCGCGTTGGTGCGGGTGGACGGGCATGTTGTGTCCCATGGCGCAGCCCACCTCCCCTGACATCCGCCCCCGGCCCACGGTCGCGCTGTTCGTCACATGCATGGTGGACACCCTGTATCCCAGAGTCGGACTGGCGGCCGTGGAGCTACTGGAGCGACACGGCGCCGACGTCGTGTTCCCAGAGGGCCAGACGTGTTGCGGACAGCCGGCCTTCAACGCCGGGCATCGAAAAGAGGCACGCAAGCTCGCCTCGCGCTTTCTCGACGTGTTCGGCCCTCTGATCGAAAGCGGTGCGGTCGATGCCGTGGTGGCGCCGTCGGGAAGCTGCGTGGCGACGGTGAAGCACTCGTTCAGGATCCTCATGGAGGAGGGAGCGACCGCACAGACGCGCGGGTGGGCCGACCTCGTTGGTGATCACATCCACGAGCTCACCGAGTACCTCGTCGACGTGCTGGGTGTGGAGGCCACGGGCGTGAAGGGGAGCGGGCGCACCACCTATCACGCCTGCTGCCACCTGTTGAGGGACCTCGGGGTCGATCACCAACCCCGACGGCTTCTGGGGAACTTGCAAGGTTTGGAGCTCATCGAGCTCGAAGAGGCCGAGGAGTGCTGTGGCTTCGGCGGGGCCTTTGCCGTGTGGAACCCCGAGATCAGCACCGAAATGGGTCTTCGTAAAGCCCGCCATCTGGACGCCACCGAAGCCGACTTCGTCGCCGTGGGTGACGTGGGCTGTATGACGCACATCAACGGAATTCTGACCCGAGGCGGTCATCGGTGTCGCGCGATTCACATTGCCGAGCTCCTGGCGGGCGACCACGAGGGCAGCGCATGAAGATCGATATCGACGCACCATTTCGGACACGAGTCAGACAGGCCCTGGCGGACCCAGACCTCCAGATCGCCCTCGACCGAGCCACTGCGCAACTCGCAGAGCGACGCCTGACGGCGCTCGCCGCGGTCGATGCCGAGTTGATGCGCGACGAGGGTCGATCGGTCCGAGAACGGGCCCTCCGGCGTCTCCCGGATCTGCTCGAGGAGTTGGAGGCAAAACTCACTCGCAACGGCTGTACCGTGCACTGGGCCCGCGATGCGACCGAGGCGAGCGACACCGTCGTTCAGATCGCCCGGCACTCCGGGGTGGAGCGCACGGTCAAATCCAAGTCCATGCTCACCGAAGAGATCGGGCTAAACACAGCGCTGGAAGAAGCCGGCATCGAGGTCGTCGAGACCGACCTGGGAGAGTACATCATCCAGCTCGACGACGAGCCGCCCAGTCACCTCGTGGCTCCGGTCATTCATAAGCGCGCCGAGGACGTGTCTCGAGTCTTCGAGCGAGAGCTGGGGATGGAGCCGACGCTAGATGCCGCGATCATGTGTGGCGTCGCTCGCCAGGAGCTGCGGCGGCGCTTCCTCGGAGCTCAGATGGGGATCAGCGGCTGCAACTTCGCCGTGGCCGAGAGCGGCACCATCTGCTTGATCACGAACGAAGGAAACGGGCGCATGGTCACGAGCCTGCCCCCGGTCTATGTCGTCGTGGTCGGGATAGAGAAGGTCGTGGAGAACATCGAAGACGCGGTGCTGCTTTGGCAGGCGGCGACGAGGAACGCGACGGGCCAGGAGGTCTCGGTCTACTTCTCTCTCACCAGTGGCCCCCGCCCCACCGGGCACGCCGACGGACCTCAGGAGATGCACGTGGTTCTGGTAGACAACGGCCGCTCGGCTGTCCTTCTACGTGGGTACGCCGACGCACTCCTCTGCATACGCTGTGGGGCGTGTCTCGACGTGTGCCCTGTCTACCGGGAGATCGGCGGACATGCCTACGGTCGGACCGCCTATTCCGGGCCCATCGGTTCGATCCTGACTCCCTTGATGTCCGAAGCCCGGGGAGAGGACCCGACGGCAGGCACCGACCTCCCTTTCGCCAGCTCGCTCTGTGGAGCTTGTAAGGATGCCTGTCCGGTCAAGATCGACCTACCACGTATGCTTCTCGACCTCCGCGGCGATCTGGCTTCGCGGGGTGAGTCGAGCCTGGCGGCTCGCGCCTCGGTAAAGGCGCTGACGCTGCCACTACACGGTCCTGGCCGCTACCGGTTCGCCACCAAGGTTGCACGCTTTTTCGGCCGGCTATTGGGTGCACGCGCAGGGCATGTGTCTGCGCTGCCTCCGCCCTTTGGTGCGTGGACCCGCACCCGGGACTTCCCGTTGCCGCCCAAGCGGACGTTCAGGGAGATGTGGAAGGCGGACAGGTCGGTACGCGACAGCGAGGGGGGGGCTGAATGAGCTATTCGTCCCAGTCCAGGAGCGAGACCTCGTCTGAAGCTCGTGCGTGGATCCTGGCTCGGCTTCGAGAGGGCCTCCGTGATCCTTCAGCCGCGTTCAAAGTCGCCGCTTCACCAGACGCTCGTGACGGGCCACCCCATCCGCTCACACATGCCGAGGGTGACTCCGGGGCACTGGCCGTGGCATTCGGGTCCAGCCTCGATGCGGTACTGGGAAGCCACGAAATCGTCCCGTCGGCAGACGACGCTGCTGAGCGCGTCGCGGCGCACATCGAGGCACTTCGCACAGCGAACTCGTCGGAGGGCCTTACGTTCACCCGCGCTCTCGCCTGGGCCCCAGACGCTCTGGCCGTTCCGGGTCTCACGGAGCGCCTGGCTCGCGATGGCATCGAGGTGCTCGTGCCCAACGATCTCCATGATGCGCGGGAGCGACGGGACGCCGCAGGCGTCGCGGTCGGCATCACCTCGACCGACGCCGCTCTGGCCAGCACCGGCACTCTGGTGATGGGCGCCGACGCCGGGCGGAGCCGGGCGGCCAGCCTGCTGCCGCTACATCACATCGTGCTGGTCCCGACAAGCCGACTTTACTCGACGGCCGAGGCCTGGATCGCGTCTCTCAGGAAGGACGACCGATTGGATGAGACTCTGCTAGACGGGTCTCAACTCACCTTCATCACGGGACCCAGCAAGTCGGCTGACATCGAGCTGACACTGACCCTCGGTGTGCATGGACCGCGCACGGTGCATGCCATCGTCTACCAGGATTTCGAGCCGCCCGAGCACGCAGGATTTTCGCCCTGGGCGTAGTCGGACTACTAACGACTCCACTCGGACGTAAAGCCGTCACAGCACGGATCGGAGAGCACCAGGTTGCCGGTCTCGGTGATCTCCACCCACTGCTCGGGGAAGCCGGTGAGTGATTCGTCGTAGAGCAACTGGGCGGAGCGCACCGCCGACCCGTTGTCCATCAGAGGGACGAACTCGAAGGTGGTCGTGCCTCGCGTAACCCCGTCCCGCAGCATCGTTACCTGATTCGGGGCGGTGAAAGTGACAGTCTGCGTGTACCCCTCGGTCTCGGGAGTCAGCGTGGTACCGGCAATCCCGCCGCTGGACGAAATCCACGACCAGGTCCCGAACAGGGCCTCCGGCAGTTCGTCCTCACCGAGACCGGTGGGATCGGAGCTACACGCGGCCGCCGCGAGTAGCACCGCGAGGAGGATCGGGAACAACGAGGCCCGGCCTCGGACGCCTGTCCCCTTCCCTGAAACCCTGTTGCCGTTGCGACCCATCACACGTCCCTTCCCGCCGGCAACGGCCGGCTCATCCAAGCGGTTCAGCACTCTCACTCACGGGCCCCTCCCCCGCTCCTGCGGATCCCGTTCAAATACACGGACCGAAGGGCGGGGTTCGACACCCCGACGTCGGGCCTCGGCACTTCCGTATGCGCTCCGACGTACCTTCTAAACGAGTGTTCGTACATGTTTGTGACAGTTCGTCGCCCCTATGAGAGGTTACACGGCAGATGGCGCTATCGGTGGTTCGGCCGGAGTGTAAGCCCGGGACCCGCGCAATGCGGGGCTTGCGCCGCGGCCTGCCAAGCCTTTCATGGAGAACCCTCATACCCGTTGCCTACAAGCACGTCTCATGATCGGAACACCTCCTAGAATGTCACCTCGAATGCCGGATCGAATACAGCCCGCCTCGAGAATCGGCGTTGCCTGCGCCGTGGCGATTCTCCTGACGCCCATCCTCCCAAATGGCTCAACGATGGCCCAGGACGCTCCGCCCCAAACGGACATCTATGTGGCCGACCTCTCGGTGTTCGACGGGCTCTACTTTCTCGGAGAAGTACGGAACGTCACCAATCGCCCGGAGGCCTACGACAACCAGCCCCAGTTCGCTCCCGATGGCCGCTCAATCCTCTACACGGCGGCGTATGACGATGGGGACGATGGGCAGACTGAAATTCATCGCTACTACCTGTCGTCCGGGCGCACTACCCGCATCACGAGAACTACGGAGAGCGAGTATTCGCCGACGCCGATTCCTGGCGACCGCTCGTTCTCCGTCATCCAGGTCGAGGCCGATTCGACCCAGCGCTTGTGGCGCTTCACCATGGAGGGAATGGACGCTGAAGTGATCCTGCGTAACGTGGCCCCGGTGGGGTATCACGCTTGGGGCAATGAGCAAAGCATCGTGTTGTTCGTCCTGGGAAATCCACCGACACTGCAGGTGGCAGACGTGGCCACTGGAGTATCCGAGGTGGTGGCCGACAGCATTGGTAGATCATTGCACAAGATCCCGAATCGAAACGCCTGGAGCTTCGTCGAACGGATCTCGCCCGAGGAGTCATGGATTAGCGAGCTCAACATCGGGACCCACGAAATCGTTCGCCTGATCCAGACTCGGGATGGTGGTGACTTCCACGCCTGGACGCCGGAGGGGGTGCTCTTCACGGCCTCCGGTGGCCAGCTACTACAGTGGGATCCGGAGATGGACACCGGATGGCGTGTCATGGCGAATCTCGGGCACATGAATCTGACCTTCAGCCGCATCGCCGTGAGTCCCGACGGTACGCAGATCGCTCTAGTCGGCATCCGGAATCCCGAGAACGAGCCGTAGGGGGCGAGTCGGGCCGTTCTTCCGACCCGTTCCGATTCCGGGAGAAGACGTCCCGGAGGCGGGCACCGATCGGCCAGCATGACTACGGCATACTCCGACCTAACGTATTGTGAGGAACCTACTTAGGTCGACACGGGAGTCGTGGCACGAAGCTTCCCCATGGCCCTCGAGGACCAGTCGACCGGTCAGAATCTCGGCGTCGTCGAAACGAGCGCTAGAGACCGTTTCAGTGACGGCGTCTTTGACGATCAGGCCCGACAACAAGAGCATGACACACGACAGCGTGACTTCGATCGCGATGATCGCCGGAAACAGAGATCCTCCCGTCAACGATGCCAACCCACGGCCTTGCGGCTTGAGCGCATCCGAAAGCTCGACCTTGGACGCACGGAATGCCAGAAGAAGGCCGGCCACCACCACGGCACCTCCGGCGAGGAGTCCTGCGAACCAGAAGGAGGACGGACCGAGCTCCACCGTCACCCAAAAGGGGGCGTTGGCCACCTTGAACTGCGAACGGATGAGCGTCAACGCTGCGGAGGCCAAACCGAGGCCCAGGCCGACGCCACATGCCGCTAGAATCACGGCTTCATAGACGAGCTGGGACATCACACGAGATCGACTGCCCCCGATTGCCATGCGCACCGAAGTCTCGCTCGCCCGCGAGGCACCACGCGCCAGCATGATGCTCGCCACGTTGGCTGCAGCGATGATCGTGAGAATGATCGAGAGCCAGATGATCTTCTCGAAGATCCCTGCATCTCCCGCATAGAACGCACCCACATATTCCCGCACGCGGATCATCGGATCATCGAGGTCTTTCAACGGCTCATCGGGCGATCGGCCGGTCAAGGCGAGGAGCTCTTCTTCGACCCGCTCCGGCAACGCACCCTCCGGGACGCGCCCGACCATACTCACCGCGTTGTTACGGCCCGGGCGTAGATCGAAGCTCATCCAAAGCTCTTGTCGCAACGGAAATGCAAAGTCGGCGGGCAGCACACCGACCACGGTGTGGGTCACGCCGTCGATCCTCAGCGTGCCACCGAGAATGCTCGGGTCCCGATCGAACCGATCCTCCCAGATATCCTCACCGAGCACAGCCAGGGGTGGTCCCGCCGCCGCCGCATCCGCCCGGGTGAACACCCGACCGGCTACCGCGCGGGCATCCATGATCTGGAAGATTTCGGCAGACACATAAGCCGCCCGATACCGGGCGGGAGCCCCTTCGGAACTGCTGACAGCCACATAGTCCGAACGGTACGCTCCGAGAGCAGTCAACCCCGAACCGAGTCCCGAAGCACGATCGCGTAACAGTGCAAAGGTGGAATGCGGCAGGCTGTACGTCCGCCCGGTCGACCGATCCGACAAACCGACATCCACGACGACCTCCCCGTCGTGAGTGGGCAATGGCCGCAGGATCGCCCCAGCGAACGCGAACATAGTGCTCGGAGCGCCGATCCCAATCGCCAACGTCACCACGGCGACCAAGCTCGAGACGGGAGACCTCCGGACCGACCGCCACGCGAAGCGCAGGTCGTGTGTGGTCAGTACTTGAGTGAAGGCAGCCGCCGCCCCCTTTGCGAAGAGACGTGGGACCAACGACAGGGTCTGCCGCCAATACCAGATCCTGGCTCCTCGCGGGCCCATTGCATCGAAACGATCCATAAAGCGCTCGTGCAGGTCGCCGAGTAGCTCTCCCTGGTCCGCCGGCGGAACCAGATGCTCGATCAGCCGAGCGGCGACTCGAGGAGGAGTTGGCACCCTCATCATCCGAGCTCCTCCACGATGCCGGTCCACATATTCATCAGCCCATCTCGGGCCTCACGGAGCTTCGCTCGCCCGAGATCGGTCACGCGGAAGTATCGGCGAGGCCTCCCTGCCCGTCGCTCCGTAGGTTCACCCTTGCGACTCTCCATCCACCCCTTTTCTTCGAGCCGCTTGAGGGTCAGGTACGCGGCGGCCTGCGAAACGTCGCGCTCCGTTCGAGCCTCGATCTCCCGCAGGATCGAAACGCCGTACGCCTCGTCGCCCAGACGCATTGTCGCCAGTAGAATCAGGTGCTCGAACTCCCCCATGAGATGTCTCGGCACGCCCGCTCCTCAGGTTAGGTATACAATTATTAGTATACAAACCTGGGTATACTGTCAACCGAGCGACTCGCCCGTCCCCACACTCTCCTTCAGAGCGCGAGCGGCGGCGGCGTATCCTCCCCCCGCCGCGTCCACGAAGTGGAAGTGAGCGCTCTGGCGATGCTCGATCAGGCATGTCATGAGCGCCGAGCGGGCGACGTGGATTCCATAAGCCAGCTGTCCCCGTCGACGGAGGCCACTCAGATACTCCTCCAACTCCCGTCGTTGCTCCGTGCTCCCGGCCAAGACCAACCGTAGAGACCCGTCGAACTTCCGGAAATCGGTGTTGGAACCGAGGTCGGTCTTATAGGTACCCCAATCAACGTCGCGGCTTCGCACCCCGAACCGGAGCAGGAACCAGCCCAAAATGATCTGGGCTCGTAGACGCGTCCCGTGGCCAAGGCGCACGGGCAGGCTATCCCTCCATCTCTTCAGACGGGCCTCGTTGCTCAGAATCCTCCGGCTCAACGTGACCCGAAGGCCGCCTTCGGTCACCGGCCTGCATCGGTCCGCGTCTCCGTAGATCGCCCGTATCCGCTGCATGATGGGTCCGTACGCCTCCAGCGTCCTGCCGGATTCGGTCACGGCATCGATGATGACGGCCACGGTCTCGCCACGAGGACTGGGGATCTCTCCCCACCTGCATTCGAGACCAGCGTAGTCCGCGTCGGCCGACGGATCAGGGGCGATCAGGAACGGAGCGGGTAGCACGCCCGCCTTGAGGCTTCGCTCCGCGACCTCCGCTCCGCCTCCGTGGAGGGCGCACTGTACGTAGTGCGGGGAAACGCGGTGGCGGGCCACGAGCACATCATGCCCCGACGCTCTTACGTGTGCCACCAGTACGATCGCCGCCCGTAACTCCAATCCGAAACTCTCTCGGGCCATGGCGGTTGTGGCCGACAGCGCCCGGGCGACATCCGGAGTGGCACGGCCTGGAATGCACAGCAGCGCTCCGTCACCACCGAAGATGTAGGGGATCTCGACCGGCCTCAGCACGTTTACGGCGGCAGCGATGACAGACACACCCACCGTGTTCACCGCCTTGTACTCGCCCGCCTCGATCGCCCCGGTGGAGTCGACTACGTCCGCCACCACCAGAGACCAATCGTCCGGGAGCGGCGTGTAGCTCTCCGAACGGACGAGGGCCTCGAAGTCGTCGACCGGATCGATGGCGCTGTAGAACGAATCTGACATGGTGTGCGGGTCCCGGCGAAGGGTTTCCAATCACAGTTGACTCCTCATGACGACCTGATGCAAGTGACGTCGCCTGACCCTACCCGTCGCACTCTCCTACGGGCGTCACCGGCTCATTGCCCTGCACGTTCCCATCCCCTACGCTGCAGGTCTTCAACTGCAGGTACGACCTCCGGAGGTTCCATGTTCTCGATTTCCATGACACCAAGACTATTGAGGTGCGGCGCGTTCGTAGCCGCTTTGGCCGTTGTGACGGCGTGTGAGTCCGGCGATGAAGCCGACCTCGTGCTCAGGAACGGCAATATCGTGACGATGGACGATGCGAACCCCGAAGCTCAGGCGCTCGCGGCCAAGGACGGCCGCATTGTCGCGCTCGGGAGCGACTCGGACATCGAGCAATACATCGGGTCGGACACTGAAGTGATCGATCTCGACGGTATGACCGCCATCCCGGGGCTCATCGAAGGGCACGCGCACTTCATGGGGGTCGGGAATGCCAACCTACAGCTCAACCTCATGAATGTGGCCAACTGGGACGAGATCGTGGCTATGGTGGAGGAAGCAGTCGCCCAGGCCGAGCCCGGAGAGCTCATTCGCGGCCGTGGATGGCATCAGGAGAAGTGGGACGTGGTTCCCGAGCCGAACGTCGACGGTCTCCCCTTCCACGAGTCCCTGAGTGCCGTTTCGCCCGACAATCCGGTGATCCTCAGGCACGCGAGTGGCCACGCCACCTACGCCAACGCGAAGGCCATGGAGATGTCGGGCATCGACGCCAGCACGCGAGATCCGGCCGCTGGCGAGCTGGTCCGGGACGCGCAAGGCAACCCCATTGGGGCGTTCCGCGAGAGCGCCGCTCGCCTGCTCGGGCCCGCGCAGCAGGGATCCGCGCCCGCCGATCCCCGGCGAGTGGTGGAGCTGGCCCAGGACGAGGCCCTGGCCAAAGGACTCACCTCGTTTCAGGACGCCGGCTCAGGCTTTAGCACCATCGACGTCTTTCGTGAGATGGCCGAGGACGGGAGTCTCAAGATCCGTCTATGGGTGATGATACGGGCGTCTAACGCCGAGTTGGCTGAAAAACTGCCCGACTACAAGATCATCGGTGCCGGCGACGACCGGCTCACGGTGCGCTCCATCAAGCGCAGCATCGACGGCGCGTTGGGCTCACACGGTGCCTGGCTCCTCGAGCCGTATGACGATCTTCCGGAGAGCAGTGGACTCCCCAACGACGTGGAGGGCATCTACGAGACCGCCCAACTCGCGATGGAACACGGTTTCCAGTTGGGTGTCCACGCCATCGGCGACCGGGGAAACCGCGTGGTGTTCGACATCTTCCAGGAACAGTTCGAGGAAAATCCCGACCAGGAAGACCTGCGGTGGCGCATCGAGCATGCGCAACATCTGCACCCGGACGACATCCCGCGCTTTGGAGGTATGGGCGTGATCGCGTCGATGCAGGGGGTCCACGCCACATCGGATGGCCCCTGGCTCACCGAGCGGCTTGGCGAAGAACGTGCCGAGTGGGGTGCCTACGTGTGGCAGGACATCATGGCCGCCGGTGGTGTGATCTCCAACGGGACCGACGCCCCGGTCGAGGACGTGGATCCGTTGGCGAGCTTTTACGCTACGGTGTCGCGCAGGATGAACAACGGCGAGGTCTTCTATCCCGACCAGCGGATGAGCCGTCTCGAGGCCCTCAAGTCGTACACCATCAACGTGGCTTATGCGGGTCACGAGGAGGACATCAAGGGTTCGCTGGAGGTGGGCAAGCTCGCGGACGTCACCGTGCTCACCAAAGACATCATGACCATTCCCGAGAACGAGATCCCGTCTACCGAGATCGCCTACACGATCGTGGGTGGGGAGATCATGTACACCGGCGGGACCAACTGATCGGAGGGTGTCGGACCAACCGCTTGATTTCGAGCTGGTCGCGTTCGACGTGGCCGGCACCACTCTGCAGGTGAGCGACGAGGTCCCCGAGGCCTTCCGATACGCGTTCTCCACCGTGGACCTGGACGTCAGCGACGTCCAGGTCCACGCCGTTCGGGGCACGTCCAAACGGCAAGCCATCAAGCACCTGGTCGCGACGCTGATGCTGGGGCTCGAAGAGGGCGAGCTCGCGACCACCAGTGCCGCCGTCTTCGCGTCGTTCAAGGCTCGGCTTCTGGACAGCTACGGCACGGCCGAGGTGCGCCCCATCGCCGGAGCCGCAAAAACCTTCGAGTGGCTGCGAGACCGAGGGCTCGCCATCGCCCTGACCACGGGGTTCGACCGGGAGCTGACCGAGCTTCTCCTGGCACGCGTCGGGTGGACCGATACCTTGGACGCCGTAATCTGCGATGACGATGTGGAGCGCGGTCGACCGGCTCCCGATTTGATTCTCGAGGCCATGCACAGAACGATGACCAGGGAAGTGGCGCTCGTGGTGGCGGTCGGTGACACGACCGCAGACCTGCACGCGGCGCGGAACGCCGGAGTGGGTTGCGCCGTGGGAGTGTTCTCTGGAGCCCATACGGAAGCGATGCTTCGGCAGGCGCCACACGATGTGATCATCGCATCCATTGCCGACCTGCCCTCGGTGCTCTCTTGACGACACGACGCAGGTAGCCATGACGGACCCTTCCCCAGCTGGCGCCGCCCAACCCGAGCTTCGCAGGTCGTTGGGCACCTTCGATGGCGTCGCCCTGCTGATCGGCATCGTCATCGGCTCCGGGATCTACACTACGCCTTCCCTGGTCTCGGCCCACTTCGACTCGTTCACCGCCGTCATGGCGGTATGGCTCGCCGTGGGCGTCTTCGTGATGATCAGCGGACTCATCTACGCGGAGTTGGGCACGCGACTGCCCTCGACGGGAGGCGAGTACGTCTACATCACACGCTGCTTCGGGCCCTTCGCCGGATTCATGTTCGGCTGGGCCCAGCTCTTCATCATCCGGACGAGTCCCGCCGCGGGACTCGCCATCATCGCCTCCGACTACGTGGGGGTGCTCACTGAGCTCAGCCCACGGGCACACACGGCCGTGGCCTTGGGCATCATCGCCGCTCTGGGCGTCTTCAACTACGTGGGCATGAAGTGGGCGAGCCTCTTCCAGAAGGTCACGACCGTCATCAAGGTGGGCTTCCTCGCGCTCTTCGCGGCGGTGGGAGTGGCTCTCATGAGCGGGGTGCCGAACCTGCTGGGAACGCGTCTGACGCCCACCACCGGCCTCAGTCCCACCGGCAACGTCATCGCGGCCCTGATGCTGATCATCTTCACGCATACGGGATGGGACCGGGTGGGGTACGTCGCCGGGGAGATGAAAGACCCCCGCAAGGTCATCCCACGGACCATGCTCATCGGAATCGGTATCGTGCTCGGTCTATACTGGTCCCTCAACACCGTCTATCATTTCACGCTCGGCATGGAGGGGATGCGGACCACCGTCACTCCCGCAGCGGACATGGCGGCCGTCATGGTGGGCACAGCAGGAGCGACCGTCGTGGCGGTGATGGCCATCATCTCCGCCTCCGGAAGCATCAACGGGACCATGATGTCGGCGACGCGTGTCTACTTCGCCATGGCCCGCGACGGCCTCTTCTTCCGATGGCTCGATTACATACATCCGACCTTCAAAACGCCGTCCCGGGCCATCATCGCCCACTGTATATGGGCGTCGGTGATCCTGGTGGTTCGCGGCTCCTTCGAGTCGATCGCAGCAGGCATGGTCTTCGCCGTCCTCATCTTCTACACCATGACGACTCTGGCCCTGTTCAAGCTGCGTCGAGAGGATATCGGGAGCGAAGGCGCGTTCAAGATGCCCCTCTACCCGCTACTCCCGGCCCTGTACCTGATCGGGGTCGTGGGGCTCCTGGTGCTACGGGCCGTATTCGAGTGGGAGAAATCATTGATCGACTTCGCCTTCGTAGCCACCGGCCTACCGATTAGTTTTATCTGGCTCCGGAAAAAGAGAGGGAATCATCCTTCAGAAGTTTGATGAGCGGAACCGGGATCTCATCGTCAACATCAACGGTGAGCTCGTCCATCGCGATCAGGCCGGTATCAGCCCGTTCGACAGCGTCGTGCAGGGCGGTGACGGCGTATGGGAAGGTCTGCGGCTCTATGAGGGACGCATCTTTCGGCTGACCGAGCATCTGGATCGCCTGCGGGACTCCGCCAAGGCGCTGGCGTTCACCGAGATCCCGTCGCACGACGACATCATCCACGAGATCCGCCGTACGCTCGAAGCCAACGATATGGTCGACGGGGTCCATGTCCGCCTGACGCTGACCCGCGGCGTGAAGGTCACCTCAGGGATGGACCCGCGCCTGAATCAGTCGGGCCCCACCCTCATCGTGCTCCCCGAATTCAAGGCGCCGGTCTACGACCGCCGCGGGCTGTCGTTCATCACCAGTTCCGTCCGTCGCTTTCCGCCCGACTGCCTCGATCCGAAGATCCATCACAACAACTTGATCCAGTCGATTCTCGCCAAGATCGAAGCCAACCACGCCGGCGCCGACCAGGCCTTGATGCTCGATAAGAACGGTTTCATCGCCGAGGCCCACGGGACCCACGTGTTCTTCGTGAGGCGCGACCGCCTGTTCACGAGCACGACCGAGGCCTGCCCCGAAGGGATCACCCGCCAGACGATCCTCGATCTCTGCACAGCCAACGGGATCGCCCACGAGGTTCGGGAAGTTTCACTTACCGAAGCGTACGCTGCAGACGAGATGTTTTGTACAGGAACCATGGGAGAGTTGGTCGCGGTTACGACCTTGGACGGGCGTACCATCGGGAGCGGGGAGACGGGCCCCATGACCGAGCGCCTCTCGGAGCTGTACTCCGAGGAAACCGCAACGAGCGGGTATCAGATTCTCACCCCACGACCCGAGGCTCATGGAGTCTGATCTGTTCTGCGCCAACGAGCCTGACGGTGGAAGCGCCTGAGGCTCCACGGAGAGTCTACCCGCCTGTCTTCTTCCTGGCGGCACTCTTGGCGATGGCCGGGCTGCACCATTTCCTGCCCGAGCGTCGGTGGTTGACTCCCCCGACCACGTACGTCGGCGGACTCGGTGGCCTGGGTGGGATCATCCTCGCCGTCGTCTCGTCGCGTCTTTTCGACCGGCGGGGAACGACGATCAAGCCGTTCGAGGAATCGACATCTCTTGTAACGGACGGTCCCTTACGCTGGTCTCGGAACCCGATGTACCTGGGAATGGTCATCGTCCTGTTGGGGTGTGCGGCGCTTTTGGGCACACTCTGGCCCGTCCTCGTCATTCCTCTTTTCTTCTGGCTGATCACGAGCCGCTTCATCGTCCATGAAGAACGCATGATGGAGCAGGTCTTCGGCGACGAGTACCGAGCGTACCGGCGGCGAACGCGCCGCTGGATCTGAGACCATGATCCGCACCGCTCTTTGGATGATCGGCCTTCAGCTGACTGGACTCGGCGTCCTGGCTGGACAGGACGCTGTATCCGCCACGCTGTCTTTTAAGGCAGCCGAGCTGCGAATCCGCTTCATCGGCAACGAGGGCTTCGAGCTCTCGGACGGTGAGACCACGATCCTCACCGACCTCCCGTATCGGCCCGGTGCCTTCGGCTATATGAGGTACGACCCCGAGGCGTTGGATCCCCGGGGTCAGGTGACCTCTTTGATCACCCATCGGCATGCCGATCACTTCGACGAGGCTCTGTTCCTAGAGCGGGACTGGAGCATCATTGGTCCTGTCGAGGTCACAGACCGGCTTCCTGCCGATCGGGTCATCCCGCTGAGCGAGGCGATCGAGGTCGGGGCGTTTACGATCCGTGCGCATCGCACGGCCCACAGCGACGTGGAACACTACTCCTATCTCGTCACCTGGCATGGCCTGAGGCTCTACTTCGTCGGGGACACGGAGAACCCGTCTCATCTTCTCTCGGTCCCGAAGCTGACGGTGGCCTTCCTCACACCCTGGCTGGGCTGCACCGCGGGAGCGTTCGCCCGCGGGATCGATGCCGAGAGAATGGTCCTGTATCACCACCACGACGGTGAAGGGACACGCGGCTGTTTCGAAGCGGAGGTGATGGAACAGGGCGAGTCTTTCACCCTCTCAGCTCCCTCCTCCTGACCGGGTATCGTCCGCCTTCCGGCTGACGAATTTTTCAGAGCGCCCGCGATTTTGCCGGAGCGGCACGCCGCTAATCACGATACCCTCTCTGTTGGTCATACAGATCAATCTGGTGATCCGTCATCACTGCGGCAGTCCTGAGGTGCGCAACCAGGTGGATGGCTCGCAGCTCTCCATAGAGCACCCCCAGCGTGGTCGTGCCCATGTGGACGACCGCGTCATCCGGCTCACCCGCCCGAAACAGCTCGGTCAACTCGCGCTCGGCCACGATGATCTCCTCCCCCTTTGCGACGGCCAACTCGGACACGGCATCACGGATCTCCGTGAGCCGATCCGCCTGGCCCGTTGACAGCCCGAGCTCTGCCGCCATCTCCAGCGCGTGCTTGGGACCGGGGTAGTGATTCAGCTCGGCGGCCCGAGCCAAGCCCATCCCCTCGCCCGCCTCCAGCTCCCGAAGCTCATCGGAACTGAGCGAGGAGATCTCCATCCGTTCGTGGCCAGTATAGGGCGATTGGTGCTCGTGCTGAGCGGCCGTCCGCTGTGGCGAGGCGAGAGTTGCGAACACCAGGAGGGCCAGATTCAGGGTGAGCGCAGATGAATTTCCCGATCGATGCATGGAGGACTCCTTGCGGCATTGGTGTCGTTCCCCGGAAGATGACGGATCTACGACTCTCCAGCTGTGACTTATGTCACAGGACCAGATGATCGCCGAATCGACCCTGGCACAGATCGAAATCTTCCGTGGCCTGAAGCGGGAGGCCCTGACGGAGCTGTGTCGACGGGCCGTGGTTCGGAGCCACCCCAAAGGCGCCGTGCTGTGGCGGGCGGGTGAGCCATCTAGGGGGCTGTATGTGCTGCTCAGCGGTCGAGTGCGGGTCCTCCAGACCCGCTCGGGGCGCCAGCACGTGGTGCACACCGAAGGCCCGGGCGCCACCCTCGGAGAGGTCCCCCTCCTGGACGGGGCCGGTTACCCGGCCACGTGCATCGCCGTCACCGAAGGCGAATGCCTCGTGGTTCAGGAGGACGCCATGCGTGCCGCTGTGCGAGGGGATCCCGATTTCGCGTGGCGACTGCTCGAGCGCCTGGGCGCACGAGTGCGGCAACTCGTCGCTCGCCTTCACCGAAACACACGGGGACGGTACGGTCGAGACTGGCCTCGTCCCTTCTTGCAGAGGCCACGGATTACGAGGGTCTGATCCGGATGGAAGGCACGCAGGAGGCGTGGGCCGAGGACCTGGGAACTGTCCGAGAGGTCTTGGCCCGTGAACTGGCCAAGATGAAGCAGGAAGGGGTCATCAGTTCCGAGCCTGGAGGGACATACCGGGTATTGGACGAGGAGGCCTTGGAGCAACTACTGAAGGAGAGCGAGTGAAGGCTTCGTTGCCCCGGCCTCACCCATTCAGCAAGATGACACCGTACGAACGACGCACCGACTGGAGTCATAGACCCCACGGAGGACCCCATGGCCCGGAGCACGCTCCCCCCCGCCCTGTTCCTGTCGATTCTGGCGAGCGGAGCGGTCACCCCGAGCGCCGCCCAGACGGCTGACCTCGTCTTCATCAACGGCAACGTAATCACCGTCGATGAACGCAATCCTCGCGCGGAAGCTGTCGCGATCGAAGGCGCCCGTATCCTCGCTGTAGGGTCCAACGCGGAGATCGAGGCGCTTCGTGTCGCCGACACGCGGGTCATCGATCTGGAGGGCAAGACCGTGGTCCCGGGCCTCGTGGACGGACACCTGCACTTCGCCGGACTCGGAGCCGACCGAGGCAACGCCCTGGACCTCGCCGATGCCGCGAGTGAAGCCGACGCGGCAGAACTGGTGCGGCGCCTAGCCCAGCGGATGGAGCCAGGGCAGTGGATTACCGGGAGCGGATGGCACACAGGCAACTGGCCCGGAGAGGCCTGGCCGACCAAGGCGACGCTCGACGAGGTGGCCCCGAACAACCCGGTCTTCCTAGGCGGCATGCACTCCCATGCGTCCTGGGCCAACTCGTTGGCTCTCGAGGCCGCCGAGCTCGACGCTGGCACACCGGATCCGTCAGGCGGCAAGCTCATGCGGGACGAGGCCACCGGGCAGCTCACCGGAGTGCTCATCGAAGACGCGCAGCGCATCCTCCGGAGTATCGTTCCGGCGGGCGCCCGCGAGTCGCTCAAGGACCGCATTCGAAAGAGCATTCAACTCTCTCTCTCCTACGGGTTCACCGGCGCGCACGACATGGGGACCAATCTCCCCACCGTGCAGGCGTACAAGGAGCTCATCAACGAGGGGGATTTCCCCTTCCGGCTGAACGCGATTCCCAGGGTGTTGAACACCGGTGAGATCCTCGACCAGATCCTCGCCGAAGGACCCCTGGTGGGGTACGGCGACCACAGGCTCACGGTCCGCGGCGTGAAGGTCTCCATCGACGGGGCTCTGGGGGCGAGGGGTGCGGCCCTCATGCAGCCCTACTCCGATGAGCCCGGCAACATCGGCGTGATCCGCGTGCCCTACGATCAGCTCTACTACATCGTGGAGAAGTCCCTGGCGGCGGGCTTCAACGTGGCAATCCACGCCATCGGAGATCGAGGAAACAAGCTAGCTCTAGACGCCGTGGAGCAGGCCCTGAGCGTACATCCCGTGGCCAACCACCGCATCCGCATCGAACACGCTCAGATCGTCCAGCTCGACGATCTGCCGCGCCTCGCCGAGCTCGAAATCCTCGCCTCGATGCAGTGGATGCATGCCACACTCGACATGCCGTGGGCCGAGACCCGCGTGGGTCCCGAACGGATCCGCGGAGGCTACGCATGGCGGACCCTCCTGAACATGGGCACGCGCCTGGTGGGTGGCTCCGATGAAGGGGCCCGCCGCTTCAGCCCATTCATGGGAATCCACGCGGCCGTCACACGCCAGGACGCCAGCGGTCTGCCGGACACCGGTTGGTATCCGGACCAGAAGCTGACTCGCTTCGAGGCGCTCAAGAGCTACACGATCGACGCGGCCTACGCTTCATTTGAGGAGGATGTGCTGGGCTCCCTCACCCCCGGGAAGTACGCGGACCTGGTCGTCCTGTCGAAGGATATCATGACGGTTCCCCCCTCCGAGATTCTGGAGACGGAGGCGCTGATTACGATGGTCGGCGGCGAGATCGTGTTCTCGAGGGTTCCTTAGGCGAACGCTGTGGTCGGCTGGTCCGGATCGGAGCTCAGGCCGGCCGCTCTCCCTTGATGGTGACGCGATATCCGGATCGGATCTGGGGCCAGTAGTCCCAGATCGCCAGGTGCTGCGTCCAGCGGTTGTCCCAGAATGCGATCGAGTTCGACTCCCAACGGAACCGGCACTGGAACTCACCGCGCTTTACGTGCCTGAAAAGGAAGTCGAGAATCGCGTCGCTCTCGGCAGTGGGCAGGCCGACGAGGCGTGTGGTGAAGATTTCGTTGACGAAGACGGCCTTTCTTCCAGTCAGGGGATGAGATCGCACCACCGGGTGCTCGGCGGAAGGGTACTCACGCCCACTATCGTCACGATCAAGCAGAGCGTTTACGCCCCGGTAGTATGGCCCGCCGTCGTGAATCGCGGTCAGACCCTGTAGAAGGGTCTTCATGGGTCCGGACAGAGCGTCATAGGCCGCATACATGCTGGCGAATAGTGTGTCTCCCCCCGAGTCGGGCACGGTGAACAGACGGAGGATCGAACCGAAGGGTGGCTCTTCCGTACAGGATACGTCGGAGTGCCATCGCTCACCCGCCACCCGCTTGGACGACTCGTCTGCGTGGATGATCATGACCTCCGGATGTCCTCGAGTCCGGGGTCGTTGGGATGTACGACTAGCTCACCGAACCACCTGCCCAGGGCCTTCTGCTGCTCCACCGAGATATCCTGGTCCCTGAAAAAGATCACCTGATGAGTCGTGAGTGCATCCTGCACCTCGTGGACGGTGAGGTCGTCCAACGGCTTCGTGAGGTCGACTCCTGTTAGCTCAGCCCCGATGACCGGCGTCACCGGTCGAACCGAGATGCGCTCGTAGACGGTCTCCTGGCTCATGAACCGGCCTCCTTAGCCGACCAACGTGGGACCCCTTCGTGGGTGAGGCGTTGAGTGATGCTGGGACTGGAGAGGGAGCGGGGCAAGGCATGCGTCGGTGGAACTCGTCGGGGTATGCACACATATGCGCTCCTCTCAAGCCGACCCACCCCTTTGGAAACTGACGCTCGCTTTCGCGTCTGTCTATTTCATCTGGGGCTCCACCTACCTCGCGATCCGATTCACCATCGAGACGCTCCCGCCGTTCTCGATGGCGGCAGTTCGATTCTTCGTGGCAGGCGCCATCCTCTACGCCTTCGCACGACGCCGGGCCGAGCGTCCCACCGGGCGCCACTGGCTCTCGGCCACCATCGTCGGCACGCTGTTGTTAGGAGGCGGAAACGGCGGGGTGGTTTGGGCCATCCAATGGGTGCCTTCCGGACTTACCGCCGTGATCATCGCGACCGTGTCCCTTTGGATGGTTCTCATCGATTGGCTTACCGGGGGTAGTGAGCGCCCATCGAACTCGCTGATAGCGGGACTCCTGTGTGGTCTCCTGGGAGTGGGCCTCCTGGTCGGCTCGGACCAGGTGGGTGCCCAGAGTCGGGAGGGACTGTTGGGCGCTCTGGCACTCCTGGGCGCCGCGCTCGCCTGGGCCTCGGGATCGATCTATGCCCGTCGAGCCCGGCTCCCGGCCTCACCGTGGCTGACCACAGCCATGCAGATGCTCTCGGGAGGAACGGTGCTGGCCATCATGGCGGTCTTGGCCGGCGAACCGGGACAGCTCGATGTGGCGAGGGTGTCTGTGAAGTCCGCGGCGTCTCTCGCGTACCTGATCCTCTTCGGCGCCGTAGTCGCCTACTCGGCGTACATCTGGCTTTTGGGTGTGACCACACCCGCTCGGGCCACGACCTACGCCTACGTGAATCCTGCCGTGGCTGTCCTCCTCGGATGGCTCTTGGCCGACGAGCAAATCGACGTAAGGACCGGCCTGGCCATGGCCATGATCCTGTCGGCCGTGATCGTTGTAACGCTCAGGGGTGGCCGACGGAGACGCGACGTTCCACCGACCCGCGCCTCTCAACCCGTGGCAGCCTCCTCGCACCTCGAGTAGGTACCGAAGACCCGCGTCTCTACAGCGACGTCCTCCAGCACCCGCAGGCACTCGGCCAGGTCCTCGGGCCCGTCGGCACGAACCTCCATGTAGAACCGATATTGCCAGGGCGCACCCTTGATGGGTCGGGCGACGATCTGGGTCATGTCTACACCGTGGCCGGCGAAGACGCCCATCACATCGTGAAGACCCCCCGGCTCGTTTCGGATCACAGCCGCTACTGCGGCACAGTCTCCCATCCCGGCCGACTCTGATCCCGGCGCCGTCAACTCGAAGAAGCGGGTGTAGTTCCGGTCGTCGTCCTCCACTCCGTCTCTCAGCACCTCGGCACCGTATAGCTCTGCAGCGAACGACGATCCGATGGCGGCATCGTAGGCGGCGGTGCCCTGCATGAGGTCTCTGACGCTGCCGGCCGTGTCGTACACGACCACACTCTCCATGAGAGGATACGCATCGAAGAGCCCCTTACACTGCTTCAGAGCAACCGGATGCGACGCCACCGTCCTCAAATCCTCGAGATGAGCGCCTGGCGCGGCCGAGAGGCATAGGCGGATCCGAACACGCGTTTCCCCCACGACCCGAAGGCCCGTGGACCACAACAGATCCAGAGACTCGACCACGGGCCCCGCCAAAGAGTTCTCAACCGGAATCACGGCCCGGTCCACATCGTGGCTCAGAACGGATTCGAACGCCTGGTCGAACGTCCTGCATGGATGAAGGTCTATCTCGGGCCCGAGCAGCTGCTGGGCCGCCGCATGACTGAACGCGCCCGCCTCTCCCTGAATCGCAACCCGGGTCATCCGGGCTCTACTCCCGAATCCTCCGAGTGGGGCCACTGCGAAAGGGAGATGAGGCGCCAAAACACATCCCGCACAATTTCGGGGTCCAGGCCAAAGTCCCTTGCCACCTCGGCGGCCTGGCGCACCACCGTCCCCTCGCGGGCTGGATCCGCGACCGCCAGTTCGCCGCGGTGCTTCAGGACGCGGGCCTGCCGCGCCAGGTCCAGTCGGGTCGCCATGAGCCCCACGAGAGACCGATCGATCTCGTCGATCTCACCCCGTACGACCTGCAGATCTCTAACTGCTGCTATCGTAGTCATTGCAGATTCCTTTGAATACAAAAAGACGCCCTAGCGATTTGCCAGGACGTCGATCCACTCACGGTTTGGTCTGGGTGCTACACCGCATCCACCTCGGGCCGAACGCCTGGCAACGATTTACCTGGCGAGCCCATAAATCGACCGCTCGAGGAGAAGAGAATGTTCATGGGCGGATAGTTGTCCGAAGCCCGAGGGGGTGTCAAGGACCACGAACGTCAGGCCCCTTCCTGGATGTACTGCCTCAGAGCCGCATTCTCGTCCTCGGCGCCGCGCCGAAAAGCGTTGACGACATCGCCGATCGTGACGATCCCGGCCAACCTACCCTCCTCGATAACGGGAAGGTGTCGGATCCGGTTCTCCGTCATGACCTCCATTACGTGAGCAAGGTCGTCGTCGGGCGTCAGTTTGATGACCTCGTGAGTCATCACCTCACCGACTTCTAGAGCTGCGAGCTTATCGGGTTTCGCCGCCGCGAGACGGAGGATGTCACGTTCGGTGAGGATTCCGATGACCTTCTCGCCATCCACAACCACAACGCCACCGATGTTTCGGTCTACGAGAAGACGGACAGCTTGGAGGACACGGTCGCCTGCGGACGCGGTGACGACTTCATGCCCTTTGTGGCGGAGGATATCCTTGATCTTCATACCTACCTCCTGCTGACGGGTGCGATCACTTTCCAATCTCGGGCGTGAAAGCGTGGCGCGCCAATGTCCACATCCGGCAGGGCCCACCTCTGTGGGTTCCCGCTCTCATCGTGACACGGGAGCGCCACCCATTCGCGTCACGGGAGCCCCACCGATCGACGCCTCGAGAAGGAGACTCCGAGACGGCCAAGACGCTTGCCGTCCATAGTCGAACTGGACAGGTTACGCACCGTCGGTGTCAACGTCGCGGAGATGCCGGCTCCACTCCTTTGTCCCGCCTGGGACACAGATCCGGAGGCCAACGCTCTCACCCCCCGACCAGGGTCCCAGGGAAGGTGTACATACCACGTGGGTAAATACATTGCGCCCGGCCACGACGGCAATCGCCGGATGGCACTGTTGACGTTGACGATCGTCGTGCTGGCGGGGACCAGCGTGTGGCTGGCCAGTAACCGCCAAGTCGGTCCCGATCCCGCGCAGGAGGCGCTGCATTCGCCTCAGGAGGCGCTCACCCTGTGTCAGACAGCCATCAACTCCCGGTTCGCCTCCCAGAGCCCCACACTCCTGGGGCTCGGGGTGGAGTACCTCCAAGGTGGAGAGTACGAAATCCGAGGGACCCTCACGCTCCGAAACGGCTCGCGACGGATCCGAAACGAGGTGGTCTGTATCGCACAGTTCAGTGCGACCGAAGGGTGGGACGCCGAGGAGATTTCACTCGAACCGAGCTGATCGGCCGTGTCTACTTGAAACGCTTCGAGGGAGCTTTGGCCTCGGGGTGTTTGAAGTGGTAGTAGTGCAATGATCCCACGTGTTCGATATGGACGTGGACTGTGGCTATCGAAGGTTGATCCTTGTTGCTGACGCTGAAGGACATGAACGACACGCCCGGTGAGAGCACGAGGCCATCGGCAAACAGCGCGTCCTCGTCGGCGGGAAAAGCATACTTGGTCGTCGCATAACGCTCGATCTCGGCAACGGTGGTACGTATGTCGGACAGCACCGTCGAGTTGAACGCCCTCTGGCGCACCTCGTCGAACTGGGGGATGGCGATGGTGGCGAGCAAGCCGATGATGACCGTCACGATCATGAGCTCGATCAGCGTGAAGCCGGCAAGGCTGTGAGCACGGCTCGTGCCTCGCGCCGTGTTGGACCAATAAAAGTGGCGAGTCGATCGAGTCTCCATAGAGGTAATATACTCTGGAACGCCGCCTGTCGCCTGTTCTTTAGGCCAGCGCGGACGGATGATGGCCGAGCCAGTTGACGCAAGGCGACGTTTCTGTGAGGTTACGGCGAATAAAGACATTGAGGGCAGGCCGGAAGCAGATGTACTGATGCGGGAGCCTCCATGGGCGGCCCGCATTTTTCGTGGAAAGTACCACGGCCCAGCGCGGGGGTTAAGACCGCGAGTGAGTCAAGAAGTCGGAAGGTGCGGATCGTCCGAAACTCCGACCATGACCAACAAGATGGAGCAAGATGATGCGTACCAAAGGCACTGTGAAGTGGTTCAACGACCAAAAGGGCTTCGGCTTTATCACCCCGGAGGATGGCAGCAGAGACCTGTTCGTTCATCATTCGGCGATTCAGGCCGAGGGCTTCAAGTCTCTCGCCGAGGGCGAGAGCGTTGAGTTCGACGTGGTAGAGGGCCAGAAGGGCCCCGCCGCGGAGAACGTTCAGAAGCTCTAAAGCCTCTAGGGCCGTATGGCCTATAGCAGGTAGCGGGCCACCCCGGGCATCGGGGTGGCCCGCTTTTTTTTCTCCGGCCGGTGTGCCCGGCCGCGGTTGCCGCCCAATCCCTTCTCGGACACGTTGGTCCCGTCCCGAAGAGCCCCTTGGCCGACCTGAAATCAAACAGATGGCTCACATTGAGAACCCCATACTCCCGTTCATTCGGTCCCAGGGCCAAATCGTGCTGGACGGGGGACTCGCCACGGCCTTGGAGGCACGTGGACATGACCTGAACAACGATCTCTGGTCCGCCAAGGTCTTGCTCGAGGATCCCCGGGCGATCCGCGAGGTGCACGGCGACTTTCTGACTGCCGGGGCCGACTGTATCACGACGGCCACGTATCAGGCCACCTTCTCCGGATTCGCGGCCAGGGGCCTGAGTGACGAGGCGGCGGGGGGGCTTCTGCTGCAGGCCGTCGACCTGGCCGTTGAGGCCCGTGACACGTTCTGGGCCGATCCCGCGAACCGACACGGTCGCCTGCGTCCGCTCGTGGCGGCCAGTGTCGGACCCTACGGGGCGTTCCTCGCGGACCGATCCGAGTACGATGGAAAATACGGGCTCGACGCCGGCGAGCTGCGCGCATTCCACGAGAGACGCTGGCGGGTATTGGCCGACAGCCGAGCGGATCTATTGGCGTGCGAGACCCTGCCCTCTCGCCTGGAGGCGGAGGTACTCCTCAGCCTTCTCCGTGATACGCCAAACCGCTGGGCGTGGATGAGTTTCAGCTGCCGAGATGGAGCCCATCTGAATGATGGCACTCGACTCGAGCACGCCGCCGAACTGTGCGCCTCCGAGCTGCAGGTCGCCGCAATCGGCGTCAACTGTACCGCGCCCGCTCACATTTCGTCGCTGATCGGGGAGATTCGTAAGGCCAGGCCGAAACCGATCATCGTCTATCCGAACTCGGGGGAGACGTACGACGCCAAGAACAAGGAGTGGGCCCCGTCCACAGCCGTCATCGGCTTTGCGACCCTTGTGGAGGAGTGGGCCGAGCTGGGGGCCACCGGGATAGGCGGATGCTGCCGCATTCAGCCCCCCGACATCGTGGAGGTAAGGACCAGACTCGTCCCGGGAGCAACGTCGGCGGATCGGGCTCACCATGACTGAGTGCCTGCCGGGCATCTTCGTAGATGCAGACGCCTGTCCCGTAAAGGACGAAGTCTACCGGGTCGCCCAGCGGTATGGTATCGCAGTGAAGCTGGTCTCCAATTCCTGGCTGCGAACTCCCCGAGAGGACTGGCTCGAGTTGGTGATCGTGGACGGAGAGCTCGACGCCGCGGACGCCTGGATTGTCGAACACGTGTCGATGAACGACATCGTGGTCACGGCCGACATCCCCCTGGCTGCGGAGTGTCTGAAGAAGGGGGCTCGTGTACTGGGCCCCCGGGGACGACCCTTTACGGAAGAGTCCATCGGTGGCGCTCTGGCGACCAGAGAGCTCATGTCCCAACTCCGCGACATGGGCGAGGTGACCGGAGGACCCCCTCCGTTTGAAAAACGAGACCGCTCCCAGTTCCTCCAGGCCCTGGACCAGATGATTCAGGCGGTGCGTCGCGCAAAGTAGGGGGATTACACGTCCGCGAACCGTAGAATACGGGGGCCAGAGGGGTCCCCGACGGGGAATCCGCGATACTGCGGGCCCCTCGCCTAGTGTCCTGTCCCAGAAATACGGTGCCGCACCGAGGGGACCGAAGCGCCGCCCTGGCAAGGCGAGACGACGAGGGATAGCACCGCTATCTTGAGGAGGAACAACGCCGCCAGGGTGGATGCAGCGGTTCCCGAATGCCGGCGTATTTCTGGGACACGACACTAGATCCGACTCAACCAGGTGAGCTTTACGATTGCCGCACGACTCTCCGGAATCCCGGGGATACCGCCCCCGGAACGCCCGTCCTGAAAGACGATGAACAGGTCGCTGGCCGGCCGATATTGGTACTCGATCCTCGCGCTCGTGGTGAGACGCTGATCCAGCGTGTTGTACTGGATGCGTAGGGTCGAGGACAAACGGGTGGAGAAGGCGTATCCAACCCCCAAGGACGCCACATCGGAGACGAACCGTCCCCCCGGGAGTTCCACGTCACTCCGCGTCAGACCGAGATCGAGCCTCGTACCTGTGCCCGAGACGACACGAGTCGCGAGGGTCGCGGTCAGGATCCGGCCCTCGTATACGCGCTGACGAACCAGATGGGCGCTCCCGCTGATGCGGCGAGCCGGGCTCGTCGTCAGCATCAGACCCAGAGTTACGGATTCGTAGTCACCGGCGGATACCGGCACCCGGCCCCCCAACGCAAAGCCCTCATCGAGGCGAGTCCGCCCAGACTTGAAGTACGGCGTGACGTTCTCGCCGGAGTCCCAGGTGACGGAGAAGGCGGGCCCAGCTACCCAGTCCTGAAACTCACCGGTGGTGCGAGTCTGGTATTGCCCCACGATCATCAAGTCCGTGCGCCGGAGTCCCGCCACACGAGGTCTGGCGGTGAGCCTCAGCAGCCCATCGTTGCGACGGATGTCGGTGCGGGTGACGAAGCCCAAATCCGCTCGCACACCAGGTTCGATGTAGAGATGTTGCCCCGTGAAGCCCAATCTGGATTTCTGGTACCCCACGCCCAGACGATACGCCGACGTCTCCCTGTTCTGGGAGGGATTATCGGTGCGCACGGCCATGCCCTGAATGTTCAAGCTGCCCGTGGGCCAGAGGGACCAGTCGACGCCGCCGGCGACGTTGGTAGTATCTGGTCCGGCGACCCGGGTGAGCATTGCGCCGAGGTATCCCGCTTTCCCCACGTCCCGCTTGAGCCGCGCCACCGTCTGGTTCATACGGGGACCGCCGAAGGCCCGATCGGTCACCGTATGGAGGAACCCCACGGTCTGACGCCCCGCGCGGCCCGACAGCCGCGGGCCACCGAGTAGGGGGACCGGACCGTGATCCGACATGCCGATACGTCGAGAAAAGAAGAGCAGAAACGGGGGCGGCTCCGCACTCCCACGCACACCGAATTCGAAGACCCCGCTGTTCTCCAGGAAGAACTCCCTCTTCTCCGGCAAGAAGAGGTCGAACCGTGTGAGGTTCACCTGCTCGTCGTCCACCTCGGCCTGGGCGAAGTCCGCGTTCACGGTGCCGTCGATGACAAGCCCGGGACGCACCTCGTACTTGAGGTCCAAACCCAGATCCATTTGGCCCGTGGTGCCCGTGCCACGCTCCGCGGATGTCGCGTCGACGCCGGAGCCGGGCCCATGCTTGACGTCGGATCCTCGATGACTCCCTTCCGCGAGCACATAAGGCTTGACGTCTACGCCCACGCCTCGGGGAGCGGCCACGGTAACACCCCGAAGATCTCCGGCCAGACTCACACGGACGAACCCTTCGCTCTCGGGTCGCCACGAGCGCCACAGGGCCTGCTCGTTCTTCCTCCGAATGGAGCGATAGACGTTGAATCCCAGCGTTCCGTCCGTCCCACCGGTCGATCGCAGAGTCCGGAGTGGAATGGCGAACTCCGCCGTCCACCCTTCGGCGTGACGTCGAGCCGACACGGCCCATACGGCGCGCCAGCTGATGTTGATATCGCGACCCTCGTCGCCAATGTGCGCGTCGAACTCCGCCCCGTTGGGATTCGTGGCGAAGACCACTGCGTTGCGGTGGTCGTGGAAGGGATCGATGAGCAGGGCGATGGCGTCGTCACCGGCGAAGTCGAGGCCACCGTTACCATCCGACTCCATCACCCGATCTCGCTGTAGGATTCGGCTGATGATCCGATCCGGATCCGTGTCGAAGGCTTCGACTCCGACGTAGAGGGTCGTGCTGTCGAAGACCACGCGAATGGTCGTGACCTCGGTGGCAGGGTGCCCCTCCTCGGGCTCCTCCTGTCGCAGATCACCGAATGGAAGAGCCGACCGCCACACCGGCTCCCCGAGGCTTCCGTCCACCCGGATCTCGGCTCCGCGGGGAACCCTGACGGCCAACGCCGCGTCGATGGTCGCATCGTGCGGCACAGGCGCCGTGAAGCGATCGGCCTGTTGCGCTTCGACTTCGACCGCAAGCTGTAACGGCGCCCACGCGCAGACGGCGATAAGAACCAGGGCCCGGCGGATCACCTTCAGAGTCACCTGAGACCGGCTCCCGAAGCCAGCCGAACAGAGGCCGTGCTCAAGACGGGAACAGCTCGAGGAGGGAGGCTCGCCACTTCTGCTCCAGGGCACCGACATCCGCCTCGTCCGCTCCGTATGTGGACAACCATACGCTGGCGGAGCCTTCACAGAGCTGCGCCCTGAACAGGCCGTCGTTCCAGCCGTCTACGGTGCCCGAGAACTGCCACGGTGGCTGCCCAAAAGCCACGACCCCCTCGAGCATCTCGCCCGTTGCCGTTTGGATCCCGTACCTACCCCCACGGGTCAGACCCGCAAGGCCGCTGGATCCGAACCAACCACCCGCCTCGGTCATCCTTGTCCACGCCTCCTCGTCATCACAGCCGTATGCCGCATGCGCCGAAGCTACAATCCGACGCTGGCCCGGGTGGCGCTCCAGATAGTGGCGAAGGCCGTTGAGCTCGAAGTCCCAACCGCGACCCCAGGCCTCGTACATGTAGTCCCACTCCGCGTCCTTCCCGAAACCGGAACTCACCACGCGGAGGACCGTGCCGCCGCCTTGGCCCTGGAGATAAAAGTCGGTGGCGATCTGGAGGGCCGCGCCTTTGCTAGGCCCCGTTCGGAGGTGCTCCTCGGGTTCCCAGACTTCGATGGGTGCGGTCTCGTCTCCGGCGTCCGACCAGCTCATCCAAACCGAGCCGCCGGCCCCTGGCACCACCCCCGCGTTCAGTGGGAACCACCTCGTGAGCGCCTTCCATACCCACGCCAACGGTGCCTCGATCTCGATCTCCCGCTCGACCGCGCGGATTTCCTGATCTTGCGAGCCTCCGAATTGTTCCTCCGTACTCATGAGTCCTCCTCCTGGAGATCGCTCCCTGCACCGTCTTCCGAGGGAGCCGGGTACGAACCGGCGATGACCCGGAACCGCCGACCGTGGGGTTCATCTTCGTCGTGGTACTTGGAAACCAATCGTGCGACCGCCTGCGAGAGCTCGGTCGCGAACGCGTGCTGCTGCTCGGGTGAGGCGAAGCGGACGTCCGCTTGGAGCGTCAGTGTGGGCAGACGCTTTCCGCCCCCGCGGGCACGCTCGCGCTGCTCGGCAACCTCCCGGATAACCTGTGCCGCCACAGCCACCAGGTACGCGCTCGACGCCCGGTCTCGGATTGATGCGGGATCCACCGCCAGGTCGCCGAGAGTGGCAGGGCTGATCAGATAGGATCGGGCCACCGCTCGGACCAATCGCTCGGTACAGTTCCTCACCTTGCGCTCTCCAACCCGCTCGAGTAGCCCCTGTGCTTCCAACTGGCGGACGTGGTAGTTCAGCTTCTGACGGGGTATCCCGAGTCGTCGAGCCAGGCCGGCCGCCGAGTCGGGCTCCCCCAACTCCGCCAGAATCTTGAGTCGCAATGGATGAAGAACCGATGCGGCACGATCTCCATCCTCAATCACATGCACTGGGACCACCGGGGGGGCAACGCAAAAGACTTGACCGGGAGCACGCGGGCAGGCACCGTTGGTTCACCCTCGACCCGACGTCGAGGATTTTTCCGTGTCGCTACCGGCACGGCGCCCAGCGCGGGGGAGTTTCCGCGCGAGTCATGTAGTCGGGAGGTGCGGTTCATCCGGACTCCGACAGTGACCACCAAAGGAGCAGGATGATGCGTACCAGAGGGACAGTGAAGTGGTTCAACGATCAGAAGGGATTCGGATTTATCACGCCGGAGGACAACAGCAAGGATTGCTTTGTCCACCACTCCGCCATTCAGGCTGAGGGCTTCAAGACCCTTAACGAGGGCGACGTCGTCGAGTTCGAGATCGTTGAGGGGCAGAAGGGACCAGCCGCAGAGAACGTGGTGCGAGTCACCTGACCTGTTCCTGAGCTGATAGAGGCTTCAGGGGCCGCTCCCGTCACATCGGGGCGGCCCCTTCTTTCTTGCCCGAGAACCGGATACGCCGATGAGCGCCGATATTGTGCGCCACCCCACCCCTATCCTGATCCCCGGGATCTTCACCGGGGCCTACCTCTCGATATCAGCGACCTCGGCCCTTCTCGGCGGCAACACAGAGTTCCTGCTCTACGTGGGCGTGATGCTGATCTTGATCGCAGCGGTGTGGGGGGTGCACCGCCGTGTAAACCTGGCCCTGGGGACGCTCTGGTGCCTGAGTTCGTGGGGGCTCCTACACATGCTCGGGGGGCTGGTCACCGTTCCCCAAGGTTGGCCCACGAATGGTGACTCGGGAGTTCTCTATACCCTGTGGCTGATCCCCGGTCGACTGAAATACGATCATGTAGTGCACGCCTTCGGCTTCGGCACCACGACGTGGGTGTGCTGGCAGGGCTTGAAGGCCATGGTACGGGCAGGTCGTGACCACGTGGAACCCAGCCTCGGTCTCATGATCCTGGCCATCGCCGCAGGCCTCGGATTCGGCTCCCTGAACGAAGTCGTGGAGTTCTTCGTGACACTCATGGTTCCCGAATCAAACGTGGGAGGATACGTCAACACGGGTTGGGACCTGGTGGCGAACCTGGTGGGAGCCACCGTCGCCGCCGTTCTGCTCTTCCGTTGCGATCGGCCAAGAACGACCTGATCGGGCACCTACGTCGAGACGTCGAGGGACCTGGTGCGCCGACGCGGGACCCGCACCAACCCCTGGGAGGTTAGGCAGGTCCCGCTCGGGCCTGAAATCAGAAGTGATAGAACAGGGCCAATTTGACCTGGGCCTTCAGCTCCTGCTCACCGAGCGGGAAACTTCCCCCGACTCCCACGAAGAGAGATCTCTCAGCGAAGAGAGCCAGTTTTATCCCCGGTGAGAGACTGATGATGCCCTCCCCCGCCTCTTCGCCACTAAGACCACCGTGCCCGTTCAATTCGACAAGCCCCTGAACGCGGGGCGAAAAATGATAGAGCATCGAGAAATCGTAGGCGATCTCAGTCTCGATCTCCTCGTCATCCCTCTGGTTCGTCGGTATGCCGAAACGAGACCACGCGACGAGCTCCACGTTGCCTGTCTTGACTCCGATATTCAGGAAGGGCTCGAGTTCCCAGATGTGACCGTCTCCGATGCCCTTCGACGAGTCCCCGGTCGGGATGCCGACTTCGAGGCCGTAGCCGAGCAGAACCCCGCTGTTTTCGAACGCGAAGTTGGCGAACTTGAGCGCTACTTCTGCGCTCCCCAGGTTCGACTCGGAGGATCCTTCATCCGGGCTCGAGAAGCCGTATGGGACACCGACCTCGACGCTGAACGAACGATGAAAGGGATACTCAACCTCGACCTCCAGCTCCGAGCCGGTTCCCTCGTCTTCCCACTCTCGACCGAAATCGAGCCTCACTTTCCGGTCCGGGCTCACCGACTCCGTAAAGATCGGATGGGTAAAGTGAAGATCATGTTCATGGTCGATGTCGTTGTTTTGGCCTCGAAGCTGACCGGGAAGACCCACTAACAGCGCAACAAGGGGCCACGGCCCACAGTTCTTCACACAGTTACAGCGCATACCACTCTCCTCGAAATAGCGTCGGGTTCAACACGGAGCACCCCCACGCGCGTCAGCGCGAGCGGTCGGGCGAGCCGAGTCGTCTCTTGGGGACTTACTTACGAGGAGTGGTGCGGTGGAGGCTGGGGAAACGGTGCGAGATAGTCGTTGGCAGACGCAAAGAATGCGCCGTGGTCACGGAGGCCGAGAATCCGCACGGTATGGGACCGCGGCGCGGATGCGATTCGACCGCTAGAAAGCAGGGCATCGGATCCGGGATTGCACCCATCTACGCACGAGCAAGAAGCGCTCTCGCTATCGTCAGGCGAGTCTTCCTGGAGTCCGTGCCCGGAGTGTAGAGCCTCCGCAGGAGCTGAAGGTATCGCTCCGTGTGCGCCGACCTCGACGTGGGAGTGCTGGGGACACGGTTGGATTCCCTGGGCGATCGAGGAAAACAGGAAGACGGCACACGGCAACGCACGCCAGAGGCTCTTCCTAAGTCCGTCGATGGCTCCGCCCATAACCCAATCCCGATCTCTACGATCTCCACTTACCGACGTTGCTGGGGCCGAAGGCCCCGGTATCTTAGGAGGGTCGCGACGTTATCAACTCAACCCGACCTCTCCCTTCATGGTGATAGCTTGAAGCTAGAAGGGCATTGGGGCCTTGTCTACCGGGAAACGGCTACATCGGAAGGACCTCTTTTGAGCCCATGGACGCTTTGATCTTCCGAGCGGCCACGGCCGCGGATCTGCCTCGTCTCGTCGAGATGCTGGCCGACGATGCGCTGGGTGCGATGAGGGAGCGCTCCGAAGATCCCCTCCCCGACGCCTACTGTGACGCGTTCGCCGCGATCGAGGCCGATCCCGCGAACGAACTCGTGGTCGCTTTGAGCGACGGGAGGCTTGTCGGCTTTCTCCAACTGACCATCATTCCCAACCTCACGTATATAGGGAGAATGGGGTATTGCCTTAAGTCCACCGCCCACTACATGTTGTGGTCATGGCGGTTCCGGCTTCTCAGCTCCGTGGCGGCGTGGACTATCCCCGTACGCGGCTGGAGCTGGACGAGTTCTTCCCCGACGATGCGGCATGCCTGGAGTACGTGGAGGGTCTGCGCTGGCCGGAAGGGTTTGTGTGCGTGGGCTGTGGCGGGTTGGGAGAGGTCTGGCGAGCATCGCGGGGGCGTCTCGTCTGCCCACACTGTCGAAGGCAGACCTCGGTGCTGGCGGGAACCGTGTTCCACCGCACGCGCTCGCCCCTGCGTCTGTGGTTTCTCGCTGCCTGGGAGCTCACGAGCCAGAAATACGGAGCCAATGCTCTCGGGCTCCAGCGCGTGCTCGGACTGGGAAGCTACAAGACAGCGTGGGTCTGGCTCCACAAGCTCCGCCGGGCCATGGTCCGACCGGATCGCGACCAGCTGAGCGGCGTTGTGCAAGTGGACGAGAGCTATGTCGGGGGCGTGGAGGCTGGAGTGCGGGGCCGCGAGACGATCAAGAAGGCCATCGTCGCGATCGCCGCCGAGGTCGACGGACGCAAGATCGGGAGAATACGGCTGCGTTGGGTGCCCGACCTCTCCGCTCCGGTTCTGCGAGGCTTCGTCAAGGATAGCATCGCACCGGCAAGCACGGTGCATACCGACGGATGGCCAAGCTATCAGGGACTCGCCAAACTGGGCTTTCGCCACACGGTCACGAACCTCTCGACCTCCGGCGATCCCGCTCACGTGCTCATGTCGGCCGTACATCGGGTGGCGTCTCTCCTCAAGCGCTGGGTCCTCGGAACCCTCCAAGGAGGGATCGCCCGCGAACACCTCCCCTACTATCTGGACGAGTTCACCTTTCGCTTCAACCGACGCACATCCCGGGCTCGCGGCCTGTTGTTCTACCGCTTGCTTGAGCAGGCTGTTCAGTGTGCTCCCACGCCAGCTTCGGCCCTTTACCTCGGCACCGGACGTGGGAAACGGCCCGCAGAGCCCCGGTAACCACTATATCTTGGGGTCGGTGGACTTAAGGGAATACCCCCTTAGGGAGAAATCGAGCACTCATCGAGGGGGTACGAGTCGCGGCCGGAATCCGAGGACACGGAGTCGGTCAGGCCCTGGTAGAGTGGGCGGTCGACCGAGCCCGAGAGCGCGCATGCCACCTGATACAACTCACCACGGACAAGACGAGGCCGGCAGCCCTCCGTTTCTACGAGAAGCTGGGCTTCGAGGCGACCCACGAGGGCCTGAAGCGCCACCTCGGGTCCGGCCAGGATGATTCTCGGACCACCGAGTAGCCGGATTCGGCCGGCCAGGGTCGGGTGTACGAAAACGTGGCGACGAACACACAGTGATAGTAACGTTGGAATATCCCCCCCCGGACAAAAATTCGACCCGCCTGAACACTCGATCCCTGCTGGGAGTCTGAGCCCTTGTCTACCGAACTGGTTCTCCTCATCGAGGACAACCATGAACACGCGACCCTGATTCAGGCCCTCCTGGACTTCCGTTCTCTCGACAGCCCGGTGTTCGTAACAGCCAGCGTGTCGGAAGGACGTGCCTACCTGGCCGGCGATTGGCCTTTCGACAATCGGCATCGTCACCCTCTACCAGGTCTGATCGTCCTCGATCACTGGCTACTCGACGGGACCGGGTTGGAGATCCTCGAGTGGCTCCAAGAATACGATGAGCTGTCGTCGATTCCGATCGTGATCTTTACAGCGTGCGTGGACAAGAAGGTGGAGAAGCGGGCACGTGAGCTCGGCGTTCGTGAGTATCTCGTCAAGCCCGAGGGGTACGGAGAGCTGGCCGTGGCGATCGAGCAGATTCTTCGTCCGCCGCGGCGATTCCGAAGTCGGTCAGGGCTATCCGGCCCGTGTCGTCCTCCACCAGGGCGTTGTCGGGGCGCACGTCTCGATGCACGATTCGCTTCGCGTGCGCGCCGGCGAGTCCGTTGGCTATGCCCAGGACAACGCGTCTGATGTCCTCGTCCCCTAGCTGGCTTCCCGAGGCAAGCCAGTCGGCGAGGCTCGTACCCTTGATCCCCTCCATCACCATGTAGGGCAATTCGTTCTTCAAGACCCCGGTCCGGAAGACCGAGGCTACGTTCGGATCCGAAACCCGAGCCGCGGCCTGGGCCTCACGGATGAACCGCTGCCTGGCCGTCGTGGTCTCGGCATGTTCAGGCCGTAAGACCTTGATCGCCACAAGCCTGCGGAGACTCACCTCGCGCGCCAGATAGATTTCGGCCATCGCCCCTTCGCCGATCTTGCGAACCACGTCGAACTCTCCGGCCACGGTCGCCTCGAGCAGTCCACGAACGCCCCGATTCGTATTCACCGGCACTGGGTCCGGGTCCTCATCCCCGCCCGTGATCGCGACGGGCGCTTCGGTCGGAACAGACGAAATACCGGGTTGCTGGGCGCCGAGCTCCTCATCGTTTCCAGCCCGGATCCGCTCGATCAGGCGGTGCATCTCCGCGAGAGGGCTGACCTCCAACTCACGGCGTAGGGTACGCTCGAATTCATCGAACTGGCTGAGTGCCTCGGAGCGGTGCCCGGCATCGGCGAGTAGCTTGACCAGCGTATGCTGTGCCTCATCGTCCAACGGGTCGCACTCGACCCAGAAGTAGGTCACCTCGAGCGCTCCTTCGAGATCCCCCCGCCCTACACGAAACTCCACCTCAGCGCGCTGGGCGTTTCGGCGCATTCGGTCGATCGCTGAGCGGCGGCGGTCCACCCACTGCTGAAAATCGGGAGAGTCCACTAGATAGGTCCCCTCCAGGAAAGGCCCCAGATACAAGCTCAGGGCTTCCTGATATTTCTCGGACTCGACAGCCCGAACGAATCGTGTGGCGTCCGACTCCAAGTCACCGACTCGGAGTACCTCTCCTGTCGATTCGACCCAATCTTCTCCCAGATCCTTCCGCAGTTCATAGAGCGTCTGGCTCAGTGAATGGCGGGCCTTTTCGGGAGAACTCTCCGGCCAGACAAGGCCCATCGCGGCGTCGCGAGTGGTCTCTCCCTCGAGTGCGATGTGAAGTAGGAGGGCGCACCGCGTCCCCCGGACCGAGTAGGACTTCAACTCCTCGGATCCTCGAAACACCTGGAGTCTGCCCAGGGTGTTGAGGCGAACGGTCATGGTAGAGGTCCTTCAGGCCTCGTCGGAGCGCCGCCCGGGGGAGAAACGAGGGTACTGGGCCAATCCACCCATCGTCTCCCCTCGGGCCTCATCCGCTACCGCGATCCCAGTTTGGACGCTCAACAACAGCGTTACTACGACCACGGCCACGACTCGGCAGCGCATGCACCCTCTGGGTCTGTCCAGCCCTCGGGGCTACTGACGGGCGAGCCGGGTACCGTCTGACGAACGCCATGCCGGATCCCCGACGGAGTCCATCATGAAACGCGCCGTGCTTCTCGCTGCACCCCCTTCGCCCCAGGAGTAGCGGATGTGCCCTCCGAAAGAACTGTCACGAAGAACCTTCCTGGGCGCCGCGGTAGGCGGGGCGGCGCTATCGGGTGGCAGGCCACCGCTCAACGGGCTTATGCAGCCCGCCACCGGCCGCTTAAACCTTCGGGAGCCCGGCCCCATGCTGCCGCCGGTCCCCGCCCTTCTTCGGGATGACCGCCGGAAGCGGCGAGTTCTATACGATAGGTCGAGCCGTGGGCCACATCGGAAAGACCGTGGGCCGCTCGGACATTCGGTACTGATGGAATCCTAGTGTGCTACACCACACTAGAGATGAGGTTTTCCCGGCTCCGTCACAACACCCAGATCGGGTTCGTGAAGATCCAGGGGACCTGGCCGCGCCCCAACTCGACGTAGACTTCGAGTCTATACACTCCAGGCTCAGACAACGCCCCGGAGTCGTACTCGGGTCCTCGGCCCTCCGAAACCATCGACCCATCCCGATACAGCTTTACGATGGTGGGAGCCGCGATGTCTGGAACGGACGCGGTGACACGGACACCGTTGGCCTCCCAGGCAAGCTCTCCCCCCAGCGTCACCGACTCGTCGAGGTTCACGGCCTCGGCAGAGAAGCCCGCGGCATCGGCGATTCCGTCCAGAGCGCAGAAACTGCGACCGAAGCGTAACGCCTCGATCACGAGGGCCGCATCGTGGGCCGCATCTCCGGTGGGTGCAGCACTGAGGAGCACATGTTGGCGCGCCAGGTTGAACAGGTCCCGGTAGGCAGGGAACGGCAGGACCAACTCACCGGTCAGGGGCACGTTGGAATGCGCATCCACCGAGCAGACGCCCGGCACCCGGTGGCCATCCGCAAGCAGCTGGTCCCAACGCTCGAGAGTGGCAGTCGGCCGGTCGAGAAGCTCCAGCATGGCGGATACCGGATCGGCCGGCAGAAGCAACAGCGCCTTGGGCCAGTCACCGAACCCATCATCACGGAGTTCCGTGTCCCAGTTCCAGATCTCGAGGGCATCGAACCCGGCGGGGTCCCAATCCTGCCACGGTTCACCAGGACCCTCGGGGTGGGCGACGATACGAAGGCCTGTACCCGCCGGGACCGAAGATCCCAACGGCAGACCCCGCTCCTCCGCTTCGACACGGCGCGCCCGTCTTTCTTCCGGATCGTCCCCCCCGAGGACCAGCATGTGGCCGGCAGGCACCCGCGCCTCTTCTCCGAGCACCATGAGAGGGCCATCCGTATACTGGGGTCCCGGCATGGCCCACAGGTTGTGGTCCGTAATGGTGACAAAGTCGAGGCCGGTCACCCGCGCGGCCTCCGCAACCTCGGCCAAGGTTCCACCTCCGTCCGACGCCACGGTGTGGACGTGGATGGCCCCCACCCACTCGAACTCTCCGCGAGCCGACGGCGCTTCGAGCGGCAAACGGGTTGTTACGGAGACCACAACGGCCAAGACGAACGCCAGCAATCCGGTCGCCAGCGTAATCTTCAGCAGGTGCGTCAGCATGGCATGTCGGAGCCGCGCAAGACGATTGCGGCACGGGAGGGGAAGCAGAGGCCCATACTAGATGCTAAGGAGCCTCTCGAGTTTCTGGAAGGCGCGTCTCAGGGGCTCAGCGCAGAGTCCGGCCTATCCGGGTCGACGGCCCCGTCACCCGCTGCCCGGCAGCGCCGGCCCAACCTGATACGGAAACGGGGGAGGGTTGCCCCTCCCCCGCCGGTGCGGCACGCAAACGATCAGCTCTTCCGTCCGCGATTTCGGAGGGGATGACGGCCGTCGCGGGTCGACAAGTCGACTTCGAATGACTCGCCATCTACGGACATGGTAGCGAATTGTGTACCGTTGAAGGTAATGACCACGTGTCTGGTACGTGGGTACAGCCTACCCTGATCCTTTACACAATGGCCTACACTGATGGTTGACAGGTTCCTATCAACCAGGGTTCTGCAACAAGGAGAGCCCGATGGACTGGAACCGGTCGACCATGTACGAGCAAAGAGTACGCTTCATCCTCGAAGTGCAACAACGGACGTTCAGTTTCGCCGAGTCCTGTAGGCGCTACGGTATCAGCAGGACCGCGGGATACACCTGGTGGAATCGCTTCCGCGCAGAGGGATTCGAGGGACTGCAAGAGCGATCGCGCCGACCCCATCACTGCCCGCACGCCGTGGAGGAGCCGATCGTCGAACACGTCGTCGACCTGCGTCAGCGCTACGGATGGGGATCACGCAAGATCCGTAAACTCACAGCTGAGAAGTTTGGCTCGGCCCCAGTTCGCAGGACGATCGATCGCATCTTCGAGCGTCACGACCTGATCACGAAGAAGCGCAGACGCTCCGGCAAACCGGGCCACCCCGGCAAGCCGCTCACTGCGATGGATGAGCCCAATGCGGTCTGGACCGTCGACTTCAAAGGGCAGTTCAAGATGCGCAACGGTCGCTACTGCTACCCCCTCACGATCCAGGACGGCTTCAGCCGGTTCGGAACCTGTCAACGACAATGGGACACTCTACGGGATTAATTAGAGAGCAATGTCCTGTGTGGTGAGGGAAGGGATGGGAGGATTGATGAAGACGGCCTCCGGGAGCGGTTTGGGCTTCGGCACACCTCTGACGAAGCGTTCGGGATGAGCGGCCCATGCTTCGCGGAGCACGGATTTCCTGCCGGCAATGACCTGATCGGCGTTCCCGAAGTGGACCTGCTCGGGGGTTAGCATCGAGATGCCGCCATGGCGGTGCTCGGCATTGTACCAGCGGAAGAACGATCGACAGAACGTCTTGGCTTGGCCCTGATCCCCGAACCGTCCGGGAAACGAGGGATGGTACTTCAAGGTTTTGAACTGAGCCTCGGAAAACGGGTTGTCATCCGACACCTGAGGCCGGCTCAACGAGCGGGTCACGCCGAGGTCAGCGAGAAGTTGAGCGGTGCATTGGCTCGTCATTGGAGCTCCCCGATCCGAGTGCAGGGTCAGGACCCGGGGCTGGACGCCATGCTTCAGGCAGCTCTGCTGGATCAACCGGCCGGCCAGGGCCGAGTTCTCCCGGTCCGCCACCATCCAGCCCACGACGTAGCGGCTGTAGATGTCCATGATGACGTAGAGGTAGTAATAGCTCCACTTCTTCGGCCCGAGCAGCCGCGTGATATCCCAGGACCACACCTGGTTCGGCGCCGTGGCCATCAACTCGGGCTTCTTGTACTCGGGATGGGTGCGCTGCGCCCGGCGTTCCTGAACCGGCACCTCGGAGGCCAGAACACGATACATCGTGCGTTCGCTGCACAGGTAGACCTCTTCGTCGAGCAGCGTGGCCACCACCTCGGCGGGTGAGCGGTCCACGAACCGCTCCGAACACAGCGTGTCGAAGACCTCGCCTCGTTCCGTCTCGCTCAATGCCCGGGCGGGCGTCGGGCGGGGCTGCTGTTGCCCGGTTGATGGGCCTCGACGACGGTACAACGTCGATCGGGAGACCTCGAGGGCCGCGCACGCCGGTTTTACACCGACGTGCTTAGCCAGCTCATCGGCCGCCTTCAAGAGTTTGTCCCGTCGTCGAGGCTTATCCCCAGCAGCCCCGCAACTTTTCCCTGCACGTCGATGATCAGGTGTGCCTTCCTGAGCTCATTCCCGAGCCGTGCGTTTCGCCGCTCCAGCTTGCGTACCTTCTCATCCAGCGGATTTCGCTCCGGCTTGCGGCCGCGTTTCTTCGACAGGGCCTTCAGCGACCCGCTATGCGCCGCCTTGCGCCACGTCGTCAGGTGCGACGAGTACAGGCCCTCTCGCCGCAGGACTTGACCCACCTCGCCGGGCTCGGTGCACCGGTCCGCTTCTTCGACGATCCGCAGCTTGTACGACGGACTGAACCGCCGCCGTAGCGGCCTATCTACTACCTCCGGGTCCGCAGGAGCTGCCGCGCTTCGCTTGGCCTCCCCGGTTCCAGGGGCACTACCATTCTCTGCCATTCTCTCTCGCAGTCCCAACATGTTCGTTTTCTCTGCCTTCGCCCTACTCTAATTCTTTGCGTGCTCCGTGTCTCACGTACGTTGGCAGAGAGGGCCGCCTGACCGCCACGATCCTGCAGATTTTCCTCGGGGGGTGTCGGCACTTCTCATCCGATGGAAAGCCTCGCACATCGTGTCTCGACTCACGCTGGAAACACCTCCTTGTGGACGGAGCAGTGACTCGTCGAAACGGGCCACCCGCCCTTCCCTGCAATGTGTTATCGTTTTTGGCTGAAACCCGCAGAACCACAACGAGCAAGGACAGGACATGACGGACAAGACATTGGTCCACTACGACGTTCAGGACCGCGTGGCGGTTCTCACTCTCGACGACCCGCCCGCGAACACCTACACCCACGAGATGATGGTCCAGCTCGACCAGGCCATCGTACGGGCTCGCTTCGACGAGGACGCGGAGGTGATCGTGGTCACCGGTGCCGGTGAGAAGTTCTTCTGCGCCGGTGCCAACATCCAAATGCTCTCCGAGGTGACGTCGAGCTTCAAGTACTGCTTCTGCCTGCACGCCAACGAGACCCTGAATCGGTTCGAGCATACGCCGAAACTGGTCATCGGCGCGCTTAACGGGCACACTGTCGGCGGCGGACTCGAGATCGCCATGGCCTGTGACATTCGGGTCGCACGAAAGGACGGAGGGCAGTGCGGCCTCCCCGAAGTGGCACTCGGCGTACTCCCCGGCACGGGCGGCACACAGCGGCTCGTCCGCATTGTCGGGAAATCGAAGGCCATCGAACTGATGGCGGGTGGAGACACGTTCGGCTTCGACAAGGCGCTCAAGCTCGGCCTGGTGAACCAGCTCATCGACGCCGAGAGCCGAGACGACTTCATGGCCAAGGTCATGGAGTACGCAAAGCAGTTCACGACCCCGAACAAGGCGGTTCGAGCGGTCGGCAACATCAAGCGTGCCGTCCAGTCCGGCGCCGAGATGCCTTTCGAGCTCGCACTGACCTTGGAACGAGAGCTGCAGCAGCAGCTCTTTCAGAGCCAGGACGCCAAGGAGGGGCTTGCCGCCTACGTGGAGAAGCGTAAGGCCGAGTTCACAGGCAAGTAGTCGTGTCCGACGGCATGGATGGCCGGCTGTGGATCGACAACGCCAGGGAGGACGCGGCCTCGGGCCGTACCTTCGAGACGGTGAACCCCGCCACGGGTGAGGCCATCGCATCTGTGGCCGAGGGCGCGGAGGCAGACATCGACCGGGCGGTGGTGGCAGCCCGAGCGGCTCTGGTCTCCCCCGAGTGGCGCGGCATGGATGCGCACCGAAGGGCGGAGATCCTGTGGCGCTTGGGCGACCTCATCGAGGCGAACGCGGACGAACTGGGTACGATGGAAACCCGGGACAACGGGAAGCCCATCTTCGAATCACGGCAGGTGGATCTACCGAGCGTGGTGGGAAACTTCCGGTACTTCGCCGGATTGGCGGACAAGATCCAGGGCGAGACGATACCGGTCAAAGGCCCGTTTCTCAACTATACGCTGCGCGAGCCCGTGGGCGTGGTGGGATGCATCGTGCCTTGGAACTTCCCGCTCTCCCTGGCCACGTGGAAGGTCGCTCCGGCCCTCGCTTGCGGGAACACGGTCGTCCTGAAGCCAGCGGAGGAAACCCCCCTTACCGCCCTCCGTCTGGGGGAACTGGCGGCGGCGGCGGGACTTCCGGCCGGAGTGCTGAACGTGGTTCCAGGATTCGGTGAGACCGCGGGGGCCGCATTGGTCCGTCACCCCGGGGTGGATGCCGTCGCCTTCACCGGGTCCACCGAGGTGGGCAAGACGGTCATGCGTGAAGCCGCTGACACCCTCAAGAAGGTCTCGCTCGAGCTGGGCGGTAAGTCGCCCAACATCGTGTTCGCGGACGCCGACATGCCCGCTGCGATCCGGGGTGCCACCACGGGCATCTTCTATGGAAAGGGAGAGGTGTGCGCGGCCGGATCACGTGTTCTGGTGGAGCGGACCATCTATGAAGCTTTCGTCGATGAATTTGCCGCCCGAGCCGAAAAAATGACGGTTGGTGATCCCATGGGACCCAAGACCCGTCTCGGGGCCATCGTGTCCGAAGCGCAGCTCGAACGGGTGCTCGGCTACATCGATGCGGGCAAGTCGGAGGGTGCCCGCCTGGTCACGGGAGGCGAGCGGACCCAGGTAGATGGTCGGGGCAACTTTGTCACGGCGACCGTCTTTGCGGACGTGGACGCCGACATGAAGATCGCCCAGGAAGAGATCTTCGGGCCAGTCGCTGCCGTGATCCCCTTCGACGACATGGCGGATGCCATCGAAAAGGCCAATAGCACCGTCTACGGCCTGGCCGCCGGCGTCTGGACGCGTGACGTCGGCAAGGCCCATCGGGTCGCGTCGGAGGTACAGGCCGGCACCGTTTGGATCAACACCTACAACCAGTACGACTCTGCCTCTCCCTTCGGTGGCTTCAAGCAGAGCGGCTTCGGCCGAGATCTGGGATATCAGGCGGCCCTCGAGAAGTACACCCAGACCAAGAGCGTTTGGGTAGCCATAGATCGGTGACCAAGATGAAGACGGCATGGATCGTTGATGCGGCACGCACCCCCATCGGCCGGCACGGAGGCGCTCTTGCGTCCGTCAGACCCGACGACCTGGCGGCATGCGTCATCCGGGCGCTGGTCGAGCGGACCGGTGTCGACCCGGCAGACGTAGACGACGTGCTCCTCGGGTGTATCAATCAGGCGGGCGAGGACAACCGGAACGTCGCCCGTATGGCGCTCCTTCTCGCCGAACTCCCGGTTAGCGTTCCGGGAGTCACTGTAAACCGCCTGTGCGGCTCGGGCCTCCAGGCCGTGAATTCAGCCTTTCACGCCATCCAGGCGGGTGAAGGAGAAGTCTTCATCGCGGGCGGCGTGGAGAGCATGAGCCGCTCCCCCTTCGTGATGCTCAAGCCCGAGCGTGGCTACAGCCGCGGGAATCCTGAGACTGCGGACACGGTCTTGGGCTGGCGCTTCACAAACCCGGCAATGCCCAGCCACTGGACCATCGGCCTGGGCGAGACGGCGGAGGTGGTCGCCGAGGAGTTCGGGATCGGACGCGAGGAACAGGACGCCTTTGCCGCAGAAAGCCAACGGCGAGCCGAACAAGCCATGGAGGCCGGTCGCTTCGACGCGGAGATCGTTCCGGTGGAGATTCCGCAGCGGAGGGGCGATCCCGTGGTGGTCGACCGGGACGAGCACCCCAGACCCGGTACCACGGCTGAAGACCTGGCCCGGCTGCGCCCAGCCTTCAAGAAGGGGGGCACGGTCACAGCCGGCAACGCCTCTGGGATCAACGACGGCGCCGCGGCCCTCCTGGTCGTCGAGGAGAGCCGGGCCCGGAGCCTCGGGCTCGAGCCCATGGCAAGGGTCGTCGCCTCTGGAGTGGCGGGAGTGGAGCCCCATCGCATGGGTATGGGTCCGGTCCCCGCGGGACGACTGGCGTTGCGCCGCGCTGGCATGGCGGCCGGCGACCTGGACCTGATCGAGTTGAACGAAGCCTTTGCTGCCCAGGCACTTCCTTGCATGCGGCAGCTCGATCTGGATCCAGAAAACGTGAATGTAAACGGCGGAGCCATCGCCCTGGGACACCCGGTGGGTTGCTCGGGAGCCCGCATCCTCACAACTCTTGTACATGAAATGTCGAGACGAGAATCCGTCACCGGGATGGCGACCATGTGCATCGGCGTCGGTCAGGGCATCGCGACAGTAGTGTCGACATGACGACCCCTTTCGAGCGAGTCTCCGTTCTCGGCGCAGGCACGATGGGTCATGGAATCGCACACGTGTGTGCCTCCGTCGGTGTGCAAACCACCCTGTACGACATCGACTTGTCCCAGGTGGAAGCCGGGTTCGAGCGCATCCGAGCCAACCTCGATAAGGGCGTTTCCCTCGAGAAGATCACGGCAGAGGAGCGGGACGCGACGTTGGGGCGGATCGAACTGACCTCCGAGCTCGCCTACGCCCTCGAACACACTCCCCTGGTGATCGAGGCGGCTCCGGAGTCGATAGAGATCAAGCTGAATCTCTACCGACTGGTTGAGCAGAGGGTGGGAGAAGATACGATCTTCGCGACGAACACGTCGTCGCTGAGCATCTCCAAGTTAGCCGCAGGCCTGGAGGCTCCCGATCGCTTCGTGGGCATGCACTTCTTCAATCCTGTCCACATCATGAAGCTCGTGGAGGTGGTCACGGGTGAGCTGACCTCGGACGAGACCACGAAGATGGTGGTAGACTTCGCTCGCTTCATGGGCAAGGAGCCCATCGTTGTGAAGGATTCGCCGGGATTCGCTTCGTCGCGGCTCGGCATTGTCCTGGGCCTCGAGGCCATACGCATGGTCGAGGCGGGCGTGGCAAGCCCGAGTGCGATCGACAAGGCCATGATGCTGGGCTATCGGCATCCCATGGGCCCCCTCAAGCTCACGGACGTGGTCGGTCTCGACGTTCGTCTGGACATCGCCCAGTATCTGCACCGGACGTTGGAGTCCGAGGCCTTTCGACCGCCGGATCTGCTCAAACGGATGGTCGCAGAGGGTAAGCTGGGCAAGAAGACAGGCGAGGGATTCTACCGCTGGGAAAAGGAATGAGCGACGCACCCCTCCTCTTGGAGCGCGATGGGGCGCTGGGCGTTCTCACGCTCAATCGCCCCGACAAGCTCAACGCCCTGAACCAGGATCTTCGTCAGCGCATCAAGGACGCGCTCCACGAGCTGGCCCACGATCCGAGCGTCAAGGTCGCCATCATTCACGGCCAAGGTGAAAAGGCCTTCATCGCCGGGGCAGACGTCTCAGAATTCGCGTCGCGCACCGCGGCGGAACAACGAGAGGTCTACCAGAACCCGCGGGTGTACGACGTGGCGGCGGCTTTCCCAAAGCCGTTGATTGCGGCGATCCACGGATTCTGCATCGGGGGCGGTTGCGAACTGGCGCTCGCGTGCGACATCCGGGTGGCCGATCGGACCGCGCGTTTCAGTCAGGCCGAGATCCGGTTGGGCCTCATTCCTGGTGCCGGCGGTACACAGCGTCTCGCCCGCTTGGTGGGGGCCGGTCAGGCCATGCGAATCGCCCTCACCGGTGACTTTGTCGAGGCTGAAGAGGCGTTTCGTATCGGACTGGTAGAGTTCTTGGTCGATGATGGCCAACACCTGGAGAAGGCTCGTGAGCTGGCCGGGCGTATGGCTCGCTGGAGCCCCGTGGCACTGCGCCTGGTAAAGCAATCCGTTCAGGCCGCCTCCGAGACTCCCCTCGCGGCCGGGCTCGACCTCGAGCGGGAGCTGTTCCTCTCGGCGTTCGCCAGCGACGACGGGCGCGAAGGGGTGCAGGCGTTCGTGGAGAAGCGAAAGCCGGAATTCAAGGGCCGATGACACCGGACTCCGTACGATCCGTCGGATCAAGCGCATGAGCGACACCCAGGCACCTCGAGGCGACACTACCGGGACTCAGGCCGAGCTGGAAGCGCTGCGGGACCGCATCATGCAGTTGGACGACGAGATCATCCGCCTCATCGGAGAGCGACGTACGGTCGCGATCGAGATCGGCCGCGTGAAACAGGACCTGGATCTTCCGGTGCTCGATCCGGCCCGTGAAGCGCTAGTCGTACGCCGCGCTGCTGAGAGGGCTCGGGAACTGGGCGTCGATCCGGAGCTAGCCCGGGACGTGGTCCGGCGCATCATTTCGGGCGCCCGCCGGGCCCAAAGTGGAGACCCTTCCCGGGCAGGGTCCGGCACATCCGATTCGACCGACTAGCCGAAAGGGAGAGGGAGATCAGGCAACGTCGGCTACCTCTCGTCAGTCGGGGCGGCGGAGCCGCGTTAGGCGCGGCGGAGCCGCGTTAGTCGGCGCGGCGGAGCCGCGTTAGTCGGCGCGGCGGAGCCGCGTTAGTCGGCGCGGCGGAGCGGCGTTAGTCGGCGCGGCGGAGCCGCGTTAGTCGGCGCGGCGGAGCCGGCGATCGGGCATGCCCAAGGCGGCTACCACCTGAGGACCTGCGCCAACAGGCACACGGAGAGGATACGCCGCGCCCGGAGGTGTCATGTCCCTGATGAGCTGAGGGTTGAACTCGTGCATGCGCGCCGTCGACACGCCCACGGACTCTGCCACGCCCTCGAGTCACGTTCCCCCCGGAGTCCAGACGATGTCGTACGTATACGGCTCCGCACGGGTGACTGCGAATCCGTACTTCGAGGCGTAGCGAGCCAAGTACGTAGCGGCTACGAGCTTGGGTACGTACTGGGCCGTCTCCGGTGGTAGGTGGTCCACTATCTCCCAGTACAGGCTCTCGTCACCGACCCGTCCACCCGCATGTCGGTTGAGGGCACGGGACACACGGGTGGGACCCGCGTTGTATGCCGCGGATGCCAGATACCAGGAGCCGTACCGCTCGTACAACTCCTCCAGGTAGTCGAGCGCGGCGTCGGTGGCACGGACCGGGTCACGTCGCTCATCCACGTAGGAGTCGATGCGTAGACCGTACGCCAAAGCCGTCGGGCTCATGAACTGCCAAACGCCGAGGGCCGAAACATAGGACCGAGCGCTCGGAACGAATCCGGACTCTATCGCGGCCAGATACAGCAATTCCTCAGGCATACCGCGCTCGCGGAGCTTGGCCGTGATCATGTCCGAGTAGAGGCCCGCCCTCGAGAGAATCTCCTCGAACGCCTTCTTCTCCTCGGTGACAAACCGACGGGTCCAGTATTCGACCCGCTCGTTCTGATGTAGAGGCAATTGGGCCGATGCCAACTCACGCTCGATGTCGGCGAGCACCACCGGCACGACCTCTTCACTCAGCCAGCCGGAGTCGTTGACTACGTCATCTCCGTCGTCGAAACCCCACCCGGCGGCAAGAAACGCCGCGGTCAGCACGAGTGCCGCGCCACGAACCACTCGCCTCAGCCATTTATCGCATATCGCTCTGGAGTACATACCACCCTCCTTATTTATCTGTCTCGCACACCGTACGAGCCGATCCTTCAAAAAGATCCACTCCGTCCGCCCAAATCAGGTACGGGTCCGAAAAGATCCAGGATCCTGTGTCTTGTTCAATTCTACTGCGAGGCATAAAGAAAGCCCGCTTCGCAGGGCCTCCCCGCGAAGCGGACTGGTAACGTCTTTAGGGAACTACTCGCCCGAGGCGATCGATGGGTACACCGACACGGCCTTACGCCGACGGTAGGTCTCGAACTTCACCACGCCATCTGCGGTGGCGAACAGCGTGTCGTCTCTTCCCTTGGACACATTATTGCCCGGGTGGAACGGCGTACCACGCTGGCGAATGATAATGCTGCCAGCGCTGACCCATTCTCCTCCGTATCGCTTTACGCCGAGCCGCTTCGGATTGCTGTCGCGGCCGTTTCGGCTCGAGCCCACGCCTTTTTTATGTGCCATGCGATGTCCCTCGGAGTATCGCTCCGGATGTCGGTGCGCCTAGAGCTTGATGTCGGCAATCCGAATCTCGGTGAACTTCTGACGGTGTCCCTGCTTCTTGCGGTAGCCCTTCCTGCGCTTCCGTTTGAACACGATGATCTTCTTGTCCTTGCCGTGGCGGAGCACTTCGGCGGTTACCTTGGCGCCACTCACCAGAGGCTGTCCCACTGAGAGCGCTGATCCGTCCGAGGCAAGCAGAACCTCATCGAACGAGATCGTGCTTCCCTCGTCCGCTTCCAAGGACGGAATCCGGAGCCTTACGCCCGGTTCCGCCCGGAACTGCTTACCACCTGTCTGAAAAACCGCGTACATGCTGTGCCTCGATGGCAGTACAGTGTCATCCACTAGAGCCTTAAAATCTCACGAAAATGAAGGGACTGGTCAAGATGTGGCCAGACTCATGCAGCTGCGTAGCGAGCCGTCACGTCCGTCTCCGCCGCACCCGAGAGGATTCGGAACTCGTCCTCTCTGAGTAGCGGGTCGTCCCTCATGTCCAGCGACAGCTTGGTATGGCGTCGCAATCTTCGTAGGAAGTCAGGCTCGTCTTCCAGGATGCGCAGGGTCACCTCGGGATGCATCCGAATCATGATCTTCCGTTCCTCACCCCTGGCTGTGACCCTCGAGAGACTTCTCTCGATCTGCCGGACGACGGTGGCCGGAGTGTACACCCGCCCCCCACCCTCACAGTGGTCACAGTGCTTTGTCAGGGAAGTGAAGAGAGACGGCCGTACCCGCTGTCGTGTCATCTCCACCAGCCCCAGCCCGGAAACCTCGAAAGCCTTGGTCCGAGCGCGATCGCGTGCGAGGTGGGTTCTGAGCTCCTGGAGGACACGATCGCGGTTCTGTTGGGACTCCATATCGATGAAGTCGCACACGATGATTCCCCCGATGTCGCGCAGCCGAAGCTGGCGGGCGATCTCACCCGCGGCGTCCAGATTGGTCTTGAGGATGGTGCGCTCGGCATCCTTCTTACCGGTGTAGCGGCCCGTGTTGACGTCTATGGACACGAGCGCCTCGGTCGGCTCGATGATGATATAGCCGCCCGAGGGCATGATCACCTTCTTCTGGAACGCCGCCTGAATGCCTTCTTCGACCCCGTACTTGTCGAAGAGTGCAACCGGGTCCGAATAGAGTCGCACTCGGTCCTTCAGGTCAGGGGCCACGTTCTTCACGTACTGCAGGATCTCGTTGTAGACGGCCTTGTTGTCGACCGTAATCGACTCGAAGCGATTGCTGAAGAGGTCGCGAATGACCCCACTGATGAGCTTAGCCTCGCGGTGCAGGAGCGCCGGAGCCTTCACCCCATCCTTCTTCTTGAGGATCTTCTTCCAGATCGCGTGGAGGCGCTTGAAGTCCTTCTCGAAGGTGTCCTCGTTGAGCTCCTCGCTCACGGTACGGACGATGATCCCGCCGCTATTCTTGGGCAGAATGCTCTTGGCGAGCTTGCGCAGCCTGGAGCGCTCGTCACGATCCTCGATCTTTCGACTGACGCCCACGTGGGACGAGCCGGGCATGTAGACCAGAAATCGGCCCGGGAGCGAGATCTCGGCGGTCAGGCGAGGTCCCTTGGTACTGATGGGCTCCTTGGTGACCTGTACGATCACCTGCTGGCCCTTCTTGATCATGTCCTGAATGGGGGGATACTTCTTCGGGCGCCGCCGTCTCCCTCCCCCGCCGTTGTCCTCGTCGTCTTCACCCGTCTCGACGTCCGAGACGTGAAGGAATCCCGCCTTGTCCGTTCCGATATCGACGAAGGCGGCTTGAATACCGGGCAAGACCGCTTCGACCTTGCCTAAATAGATGTCACCGAGCAAACGCCCTTGATCGGGCCGGTCGAACAATATCTCGACCAACTGCTCGTCTTCCATGAGCGCCACCCACGATTCGTGGGCCGAAGCGCTCACGAGGATTTCTCTCCTCAATGTACTTTTCTCCTTGGTCGGCTACTCGCGGCCAATCTCGCCGGTGCGCCCACTCCGCCCCGGCCTCGGGCCTCCCACGTTCTGGGGAGGAGCGAAGCCGGCCGCAGCATGGGCGGCCCGCGTAGCGCACGTTATCCGCGCGCGCACCGCGCGCTTACAGCGCTCGGTTGGCGAGCCAGCGGCCCGAGTATGCTTCCCTGTTATGCCAGCGCCGATCCGTCGAACATCTCCTTGATGAGCTGTCGACCGATCACCAAACGCTGAATCTCGTTAGTTCCCTCACCGATCTCGCAAACCTTGGCGTCGCGCATCATGCGCTCCACCGGGTAGTCGGCGGTGTATCCCGCTCCACCCATGATCTGGACCGCGCTCTGCGTGGCTCGCATGGAAAGCTCAGAACAGAAGAGCTTGGCCATGGCGGCCTCCTTCATGAACGGTCGGCCCTGATCCTTGAGCCAGGCTGCGTGGTACGTGAGGTGTTTACCTGCTTGAATGTCTGTGGCGATGTCCGCCAACTGAAATTGGACGTTCTGGAAGTTCCAAATCTTCTCTCCAAACTGCTCGCGCTCGTTCGAATACCGCATTGCTGTCTCAAACGCTCCCTCGGCCAAGCCTAGAGAGAGGGCCGCAATGCCGATCCGACCGGCGTCCAGGGTTTTCATGAAGTTGATAAAGCCCTGTCCCTCTTCACCCAGCCGATCCTCTTCGGGAACGAGCGCATCCTCCATGATCAACTCCCGAGTATCAGAAGCTCTCCACCCCATCTTGTCCTCTTTCTTGCCCGCCCGCACCCCCTCGAGGAACGGAAGGCTGTCATCGTGTCCGAAACCGAGCGATCGGGTCCGCTCTAAGTCCACCGTCGGCTTACACACGATGAAGCTCGAGATTCCCGCGGATCCTCGATCGGGCTCGGTCACCGCGGTGATCGTGAAGATCTCTCCCACACCCGCATGGGTGATGAAGATCTTCGATCCGCTGACACGGTATCCTCCGTTCTCGCGAACGGCACGCGTCAGCGTTCCGCCCGCATCGGAGCCGGCTCCCGGTTCGGTGAGCCCGAACCCACCGAGCACCTTCCCGCTGGCCAAGGGCGGCACGTACTTCTCCCGCTGAGCGTCACTGCCGAACTGCAGGATGGGAGAAGTGCCCAGTGTGGTGTGGGCGGAAACCGTAATAGCGTGGCTCGCGTCGACCTTGGCGAGCTCCTCGACCACCAGAATGTAACTCAAGTAGTCACGGCCCATACCCCCGAGCTCACTGGGGACCGGTACGCCGAGCAAGCCCATCTCCCCCATCGCCTTGACGCTTTCCCAGGGAAAGTTCGTCGACTCGTCGGCTTCCCGGGCGTGGGGCGCAACGCATTCTCGGGCAAAGGCCCGCACCTCTTCCACGAGGTTGTTGTGCTCTTCTGACAGATATCTATGCATACGGTTCTTTGGCACCGAAGATTCGTTTCGACACTCGCCGGCCATTCTTGTCACAGAGGTCACAGCCTCCACAAGCCGCTGTCACGTCCCCGAAATAGTCGAGGAGCACCGCTCGCCGACACCGGCCGGCGGCGGCATATTTCCGAACGGCTCCAAGACTTGCCAGGGCACCCTCCCGCAGTCGGCGAGGGCCCGCCCAGTCTGGATTACCGGGTCGTAACGCGACGTCCAACAGCTCGTGCCCAGAGTCGCTCTCCGACTCCGATTCCGACAAGCAACTCGGCTCTTTGTTACCCACAAGGCACCGTTCAGAGCCCCGCGGGCCGGATCCGCGGTAGACTCGTACGGCTCCGATCCCCTCTCTGCCAACGTACGTGAGACACGGAGCACGCAAAGAATTAGAGTAGGGCGAAGGCAGAGAAAACGAACATGTTGGGACTGCGAGAGAGAATGGCAGAGAATGGTAGTGCCCCTGGAACCGGGGAGGCCAAGCGAAGCGCGGCAGCTCCTGCGGACCCGGAGGTAGTAGATAGGCCGCTACGGCGGCGGTTCAGTCCGTCGTACAAGCTGCGGATCGTCGAAGAAGCGGACCGGTGCACCGAGCCCGGCGAGGTGGGTCAAGTCCTGCGGCGAGAGGGCCTGTACTCGTCGCACCTGACGACGTGGCGCAAGGCGGCGCATAGCGGGTCGCTGAAGGCCCTGTCGAAGAAACGCGGCCGCAAGCCGGAGCGAAATCCGCTGGATGAGAAGGTACGCAAGCTGGAGCGGCGAAACGCACGGCTCGGGAATGAGCTCAGGAAGGCACACCTGATCATCGACGTGCAGGGAAAAGTTGCGGGGCTGCTGGGGATAAGCCTCGACGACGGGACAAACTCTTGAAGGCGGCCGATGAGCTGGCTAAGCACGTCGGTGTAAAACCGGCGTGCGCGGCCCTCGAGGTCTCCCGATCGACGTTGTACCGTCGTCGAGGCCCATCAACCGGGCAACAGCAGCCCCGCCCGACGCCCGCCCGGGCATTGAGCGAGACGGAACGAGGCGAGGTCTTCGACACGCTGTGTTCGGAGCGGTTCGTGGACCGCTCACCCGCCGAGGTGGTGGCCACGCTGCTCGACGAAGAGGTCTACCTGTGCAGCGAACGCACGATGTATCGTGTTCTGGCCTCCGAGGTGCCGGTTCAGGAACGCCGGGCGCAGCGCACCCATCCCGAGTACAAGAAGCCCGAGTTGATGGCCACGGCGCCGAACCAGGTGTGGTCCTGGGATATCACGCGGCTGCTCGGGCCGAAGAAGTGGAGCTATTACTACCTCTACGTCATCATGGACATCTACAGCCGCTACGTCGTGGGCTGGATGGTGGCGGACCGGGAGAACTCGGCCCTGGCCGGCCGGTTGATCCAGCAGAGCTGCCTGAAGCATGGCGTCCAGCCCCGGGTCCTGACCCTGCACTCGGATCGGGGAGCTCCAATGACGAGCCAATGCACCGCTCAACTTCTCGCTGACCTCGGCGTGACCCGCTCGTTGAGCCGGCCTCAGGTGTCGGATGACAACCCGTTTTCCGAGGCTCAGTTCAAAACCTTGAAGTACCATCCCTCGTTTCCCGGACGGTTCGGGGATCAGGGCCAAGCCAAGACGTTCTGTCGATCGTTCTTCCGCTGGTACAATGCCGAGCACCGCCATGGCGGCATCTCGATGCTAACCCCCGAGCAGGTCCACTTCGGGAACGCCGATCAGGTCATTGCCGGCAGGAAATCCGTGCTCCGCGAAGCATGGGCCGCTCATCCCGAACGCTTCGTCAGAGGTGTGCCGAAGCCCAAACCGCTCCCGGAGGCCGTCTTCATCAATCCTCCCATCCCTTCCCTCACCACACAGGACATTGCTCTCTAATTAATCCCGTAGAGTGTCCCATTGTCGTTGACAGGTTCCGATCCGTTCGAGAACCTCCAGTACACCAAGGAACTCCTCATCCGTGCAGCGGGCCTCCCGGGCCGCACGACCGACACTCAGCGGTCCTCGCATGCCTGTGCCCACGATGGTACGAAGCGTCCGGTGAGCCTTCTTGAGCGTCCGCACCGAAGGCCTCGCGCGGTCGATGAACGTTTCGTGTAACCGATGGTCGTGACGGCCATGAAGAGCAACGCAGCGCGCCGCCGCGCCGTCTCGCCCGGCCCGTCCAGCCTCTTGATAGTAGGACTCCAGCGTACCCGGCAATTGGTAGTGGAGGACGAGGCGCACGTCACTCTTGTCCACGCCCATGCCGAACGCGTTGGTCGCGACGACCACACGTGTCTTCCCAGCCAGGAAGTCGTGCTGTGCAGAGCTCCTTGGCCCGGCGTCGAGCCCCGCATGATACGCCGTCGCCGGCACGCCGAGTCGGGACAAGTCGACACGGATGGCCTCTACCACACGGCGAGTGCCCGCATACACGACGACGGCGCCTTTCTCTTGCCGCACCATCCGCCGGAGGGCACACAGCTTGGACCGGTATCGTCCGCTCGTTGGACATGCCAGGACAGATTGGGGCGATCGAAAGAACCGACCATACGAACCGGGTTCACCAGGCCGAGCACCGCGACAATGTCCTCTCGCACCTTGGGTGTGGCCGTGGCCGTCAGCGCCATGAAAGGCGCCTGCACGCTCCGGCGCAGAAAGCCGATCCGGCGATACGACGGCCGAAAGTCGTGTCCCCACTCGGAAATACAGTGCGCTTCGTCGACGGCCACCAGCGACACCAGCATCTTGTCGAGCGCGTCGACGAAGCTGGCGGTTTCCAGGCGTTCCGGCGCTACGAAGAGGAGCTTCAACTGCCCCTCTACCGCCCTTCGCAGAACGTCCTGTCGCTCGTGATTCGAGAGCCCGCTCGTGAGAAGAGCGGCGGGAATCCCGGCTGCGAGCGCCCTGGTCGTCTGATCCTCCATGAGGGAGATCAGGGGACTCAGCACCAGCGTGAGGCCCGGAAGAGCGAGCGCGGGTACCTGGTAGCACAGGCTCTTGCCCCCTCCCGTCGGAAGAACCCCCAGTGCGTCCCGGCCCGACATCCCGGCTACGACCAGGCGCTCTTGGCCAGGGCGGAAGGTTGGAAAGCCGAAGTGCTTCTTCAGAAGACGATGGGCCAGGGCCAGATCGGTGGGCATCCGGGACCTTGGCGAGATCCGGTGGGCATCTCAATGGCCGATCAGGCCTCGGGATCCACTACCCCCTCCTCCTCGTCCACGGCGCCCGGATTGGCGGTGTATCGCATGGCCACCCCGCCGATAAGCACCACGAGAGCCGCGGTCACCAACCAAGATATGTCCAGGAAGATGCCCGCCAGACCGAGCACCGCTCCGGCTCCGAAGATCCGCAGCCTCCACTCGAGGAAGCGGACCGCTCGTGGTCCCGACGGCCAGAGAGCCAAACCCGACCTCAGCCCTGAGACCGATCCAGGAAGCGCCTCACACCCTCACGACACGCATCGGTCCGTCGAGCGATGGCGTTCACCTCCGCACCCCTTCTGATGCCTTCTTCGAAGCCCGTCTCATCGAGCTCATAGAGCAGTCCCTTTGAGAACTCCAACGCCGACGCCGGCTTTCTCGCGAGGGTCTCGAGGAAGCCAGATGTGCCGCTTTCGAACTCGTCGGCGCCGAAGAGCCGGTTCACCAGTCCGATCCGTTCGGCCCTCTGAGCCGAGATCGCCTCGCCCGTGGTCACGAGTTCGAAAGCCACGGACTCCGTGACCTTACGTCGCAGGATCGCCATGACCATGGCCGGAACAAAGCCGATATCCACCTCCGGATACCCGAATTCGGCGCTCGCGTCGGCCAGCACGAGATCGCACGCCGTAGCCAACCCACAACCGCCCGCCAGCGCCCTTCCATGTACCACCGCGACGATGGGCTTTGGATGACTCCGCATCTGGATGAACAGGTTTCCAAGAGTCATGGCATCGGCCACGTTCGCCTCGTGGTCCTGCTCCGCGATCCGTGCGAGCTCAGCCAGGTCTCCTCCTGCGCAGAAGTCCTTGCCTGCACCCATGATCGCGATGACTCGGACCGCATCGTCACCCGACGTACGATCGAGGGCGTCCGCCAGGGCAGACACCAGATCGCCGTTCAAGGCATTCCGCTTCTCGGGACGATTGAGCGTAAGGCGGCAAACCCCGGCGGAAACCGTCTCCTCCAATACCGGGGGCGTCATGGCTGTCTCTCCTCCTGGTCGGTGGGCACTCGGCCGCGACCTCGAACGGCGTCCGCCACCTCGGTGGGCACGTCCACTTCGAGGCGGAGGAGCGCCGTACTGAAGACTTTGCCCTGGGCGTCGTTCATGAGGGACTTGGTGCCTCCCCCGTCGAGAGCGTTGTGTAGCAGGAAGTTGAGGGCGCCGAGGTTGGGGAGCTCGAAGCGCTCCACCGGCCCGCGCACCATGTCACCGAAGTGCTCCTTCACGCGCTCCACCGTCAGAATCTCTTCGAGGAGCTCGTAGTGACTCGGGTCGTACGCGATCACGCCCACGTTGGCAGTATCACCCTTGTCTCCGGAGCGGGCATGCGCCAGGTCGACCAGTTGGATCTTGGCCATGTTATCTCCCACCCTTTCCGCTTCGGTCCTCTCGGCGAGCACCGCACGCGCGTCCGGACGCTCTACACATCGAAGACCTCCACCGTCAGATGAGGCTCCACCGCCTCCTTGGCGATCAGGGCGGGCCAATAGGCCATGATCTCCTGAACACGCGGTCTTCCCCCGGCGAACCCCGTGACCGAGGGAGGCCCGGTCAGGACCAGAGGTGCGATCTCGCGCGTGAAGCGCTCAACCGCAGCACGGTCCTTGCTCCTCACCCCAAGCCGCAATTGGACCTCGGGGAGATCCGCGGGCGGCGGCCCCGGCAAGGAGCCGTGCGTAGAATCCCACCCCACCAGCTCCGTGCGCATGTCCAGATCGAGGCCCAGCCGATCCAGTCGTTCCCGGAGAACCCGGCCGGCAGCCCGGGCCTTGGCGGCAGCATCCGGCCAGGAGTAGGTAAGGGTCCCCACGGCCTTGAAGCCGTCGGAGTAGGCGATAGAGACCTTCAAGAACTCCGTAGCTTCCCGCCCCCTAACCCCTTTGACGCGAACCCGGTCGTCACCTTCCTCGTCGAGCTCGATGGTCGTGAAGTCGGCCACCACGTCGGGAGTGATGTACGTTCGGGGATCCCCCATCTCGTAGACGATCTGTTCGGTGACCGTACCCCGGGTCACCCGTCCGCCTGATCCCTCGTGCTTGGTCACCACGAACGTGCCGTCGGCGGTAGCCTCGATGATGGGAAAGCCCACCTCGGCAAGGTTCGGGACCGACCACCAGTCGATGAGACAATTCCCGCCGGTGCTCTGCGCGCCGCATTCGTTGATGTGCCCCGCCACCACACCGGCGGCCAGACGATCCCAATCGTCCAGCGCCCATCCGAACTCGTGAATCATGGGCGCGTACGTCAGAGCCGTATCGGTGGAGCGGCCCGTCACGATCACGTCGGCTCCCCGTGAGAGGGCCTCGAGGATCGGTGTAGCACCCATGTAGACATTGGCGCTCTGCACCCGGTCGCGCAGGCTCGAGAGAGGCTCGTCGGTCTCCATGTTTCGAAGCTCGTGGCCGTCGGCCAAGAGCCCGTCGAGCCGATCCATAAGATCGTCGCCGACCACCATGCCCACGGTGGCCCTGCCCCCTACTCCAGCCTCTCGCCCCGCCTCGACCAAAGCCTCCGCACACCCCAGTGGATTCACGCCACCGGCGTTGGTGACGACGGTGACGCCACGCTCCACGCACGTCGGGAAGATCCGGCCCATCAGGGGTACGAAGTCCCTGGCGTATCCCGCAGACGGGTCCCGGGCTCGCTGCTTCTGCATGATGGACATGGTGACCTCGGCCAGGTAGTCCATCATGAGGTAGTCGATGTCTCCGCCCTCTACCTGACGGACGGGTGCCTCTGGGTCGTCGCCCCAAAACCCCTGGCCTGAGGCGATGCGTACGACGTCCCTGTCAGCCATGGTCGGGCCCCAGGTCCAGATGGAACGGTCCAATATGGGGGCCGGGATTGTGGAGCGCGGCCTTGAGGAGGTGGACCAACGCGGGCCGAAGCTCCTCCGGCAGCACGATCTCGTCGACGAAGCCCCGGGCCGCCGCAAATCGGGCATCGAGCTGGCGGTCGTAGTCCGCACGGACCTCGTCCATGCGGGTGCTCAGATCCTCGTCGGGCACTTCGCCCTTAGCCTTGAGCTCATCGAGTTGTCGGCCGAAGAGCGCCATCACGGCGCTGTCCCCTTCCATCACACCCATACGGCCTGTTGGCAGGGAAAGGATGAAGTCCGGATCGAATCCCTGACCTGCCATGGCGTAGTAACCGGCGCCCGACGCGTGGTTCAGGGTGAGCACGAGCTTGGGCACCGTGGCGGTGGCCATGGCCTCGACGAAGCGAGCGCCGGCACGGATGATCCCCGAGTGCTCGGCCTCCGGACCCACCATGAAACCCGACACGTCCTGTACGAACAGGATCGGTGTCCGGTGGCGATTCATGGTCTCGATGAAATACGCCACCTTTTCGGCGCTCTCCGTATAGACGATTCCGCCGAACCTGGGTGGGCCGGGCCGATCGTCCTGGATCATGCTCCGCGCGTTGGCGATGACGCCGATCGGCATCCCCCCGAGAAAGCCCGTCCCGCAGATCATCTCGGCGGCGTATTCAGGCTGGAACTCGTCGAGTCCTTCTCCGTCGAGGATACAAGCCAGCACGGCGCGCGTGTCATAGGGCTGGCGATGGTCCGGAGGAAGGAGGTCGTACAGTTCCACGGCCTCTCGGGCAGGTGCCGACCCAGCTCCGGCCTCCGGAGCCACGGCGGCCTCTCCCGGTAACTCGTAGATCAGCCTCCGCAGTTTGACGAGACACGCCTCGTCGTCCGGCACCATGTAGTGTGCGACACCGCTCACCTCGGTATGCACCCGCGCGCCTCCCAGCTCCTCCGAACCCACCGTCTGGCCCGTGGCCCCTTTCACGAGGTTTGGCCCTCCGAGTCCCATGAAACTCGTCCCGTCCACCATGAGAATGACGTCGGAGAGAGCCGGCAGGTATGCGCCGCCGGCGATGCACGGTCCCATCACCGCCGCGAGCTGAGGAATCCCCAGATAGCGACGCATGATGGAGTTGTAGTAAAAGATGCGGGCCGCCCCGTATTGACCGGGAAACACCCCCCCCTGGTACGGCAGATTCACGCCGGCGGAGTCCACGAGGTAGACGATCGGAATGCGGCACCGCATAGCGATCTCTTGGGCCCGCAACATCTTCTTGATGGTCTCGGGCCACCACGATCCCGCCTTCACGGTGGCGTCGTTCGCCACCACAACGACCTCCCGCCCTTCAACCACGCCCACTCCCGTCACCACGCCGGCACCGGGGGCACCGCCGTCGTATTGATCGTGGGCAACGAGCAGGCCGACCTCGAACCACGTGCTCCCGGCATCCAGAAGGTGCCCTACCCGTTCGCGGGCGGTCAGCTTTCCCTGGTCGTGCTGACGTTGGATCCGTTCCGGTCCGCCGCCTTGCAAGAGCGTGGACCGGAGCTCCTTCAACTCCTCCCCTAACTCGAAAAGGCGACCCTGGCCCTGAGGGGTCCGAGGCTCTTCGTCGGCAGCGTCCCCGGTCGGGGTCACGTCAGACCCTCTCCTCTCGCGTGGCGAACCAATCGCGGATATACGCCACCGCATCGGTGGTGGACGTCCCTGGACCGAACAGCTGCCCAACACCCTCCTCCTTCAGGGCACGCATGTCCTCCTCGGGAATGATCCCTCCCCCGGTCAGGAGCATGTGATCCGCACCCTCCTCCCTGAGCAACCCGAGCACTCTCGGAAAAAGCGTCATGTGCGCCCCCGACAGGACGGACAAGGCGACCACATCGACGTCCTCCTGGACCGCGGCATTCACGATCATCTCCGGCGTCTGATGGAGGCCCGTGTAAATAACCTCGAAACCTGCGTCCCGGAACGATGCGGCAATCACCTTGGCCCCGCGGTCGTGTCCGTCCAATCCCGGCTTGGCCACGAGCACCCGGATCTTTCGATCCTCCGACGTCATTGGATTCTCCGTTTGGGAATGCTCGAAGCGCGATCCGATCGGGTCGCTCGAAGCGTTTCAAATGTATTCGATTCAGCGGGGACGTCACTAGTGTGCGGGGCCATGACTTGATAAGGGACCGGCGGGGAGGCGAGTTTCCGAGCTGGATTCGTAACTACTTGCACCGACCGCTTGCCCGAACCGCGACCACCACGATGATCCCTTTGGAGATCGACATGAAGATGCCCCGTTTACCCAGCCTCACAGTGCTCGCCTGGATCACGGCCCTCGTGGCCGCACCCGGTGGCGCAGCACAGACGTTCCCGACCGATGATCCGGTCATCCGAGCCATCTGGGAGCAGGGCATGGAAGAGGGATCTCAGATCCAAAGCCTTGCCCAGACGCTCCTGGATTCGATCGGTCCGCGGCTTTCGGGCAGTCCTGGTCAACGAGCCGCGATCGACTGGGTCGCGAGCATGTACGAGGGGTGGAACGTGCCTGCCCGACTAGAGGAATACGGCACCTGGCAAGGCTGGGACCGTGGCTACACCCACATCGATCTGATCGCGCCGAGAAAGCGGACACTGAGCGGGATGATGCTGGCCTGGAGCCCCGGCACTGACGGTCCGGTCGAGGGCGAAGTCATAGCCCTGCCCACCTTCTCGAACCGATCCGAGTTCCAGTCCTGGCTCCCACAGGCGTCAGGCAAGTTCGTCGCCCTCAGCTACGCCGAGCCCACCTGTCGGGCACCCGAAAGCTGGGAGGCGCTGGCGACGCCGGAGTCGGTGGAGCGCATGGAAGCGCTGCAGGCGAGCGTCCGCGGCGAGTGGAACCAGGGGGTGGGGAGCGCCGGCGGACCGGGGCAGGTCGCGGCGGCCCTTGAACAGGCGGGAGCCCTGGGCGTGCTCACGAGCCGCTGGTCCAACGGATGGGGAGCCAACAAGATTTTCTCTTCCGCCACGCGGACGGTTCCTTCCCTGCATCTGAGTTGCGAGGACTATGGACTGGTGCACCGGTTGGCGTCGAATGGTCAGGGTCCTCGGCTGCGCGTGGACGCCCAGGCCGAGGATCTCGGTGAGGTCCCGGTGGCGAACGTCATCGGCGAGATACGAGGAACCGAGCTTCCGGACGAGTACGTTCTGCTCACGGCGCACTTGGACTCCTGGGACGGAGCCTCGGGCGCGACGGACAACGGCACGGGCACGGTCATGATGATGGAGGCCATGCGGATCCTGAGGGAAGTGTATCCCCGACCTCGCCGCACGATCGTGGTGGCCCACTGGGGCGGCGAGGAGCAAGGGCTCATCGGCTCCAGCGCCTTCGCGGAGGACCATCCGGAGGTCGTGGACGGTCTACAGGCCGCCTTCAACCAGGACAACGGCACCTGGCGGATCGACTACATTCGCATGCAGGGATTCGCGGAAGCGGGCCGGAGCTTCGGCGGCTGGTTCGGGAAGATCCCTCTCGAGATCGCGCAACACGTCGAGCTCGACATTCCGGGCATTCCGGAACGGGGAGGGAGCGACCACATGTCGTTCATCTGCCGAGGGACCACGGGATTCCGCCTGCAATCCCACTATCCCGACTACCGGCAATACACCTGGCATACCGACATCGATACGTACGACAAGCTCGTGTTCGATGACCTGCGAAACAACGCGACGCTGGCGGCTATGTTGGCCTACTTGGCCTCGGAGGACGCCGAGCGGGTGTCGAACGCACAGAGGACCCTCCCGGGCAACCAGCAGTGGCCGGGGTGTCGTCCCGCCCGGCGAAGCTCCGGGAGATAGCCGAGGCCACACGAACCGCTGGACAAACAGGACGTTCGTGCATAACATCGGCCAGTTTCGGGCCGTTTGAGGATTGGCCGGTAAGAATTCAAGCTCGCCAGTTGGAGGAGATAATCGATGGCGCGGATTCGTGTCACGCTGCAGTGGATCAAGATTCTCGACAAGCTCGAACCGTTTTTCAAAGAGACGGGAGAGTTCCGCTTCCGGTCCAATGTTTCGAGTGAGAACTCAGGTGGTCTCGCGGAGGAGACCCGCTTCCCCGAAGAGGGACACTACTCCCTATCGGACAAGCCGGGATGGAATTTCGTGACGTTGAACAAGGTCCTGTTCGACGGCGACGTCGAAGACCACCTGGTCGTGGAGCTGTTCGGCGAAGAGATCGACACCTTCTCCGCGAACGATGAGCTCGATCGGTACCGCCGGGAGTTCAGTGGTCCGGTTGATGAGTGGGCGGGTCTCTACGAGCCCGCGGACGAGGGATCGACCGATCCTGAAGCGATGTCCAACTGGCGCATCAGCTACATTATCGAGAAGGTTTAGAAAAACACGGGCTCCTTGTAGCTCCCGAAGACGATCTCCATGGCGTGCCGGATCTCGTACAGCGTACAGTCCGCCCGCGCACAGTCGAGGATCGCCGGGACCACGTTTCCACCGTCACGGCACACGCCCTCGAGATGCCCCAGGGTTTCTTGTACCCGGGCGTTGTCTCTTCCGGCGCGAAGCTCGGCCATACGCTGACGCTGACGTTCCTCGGCAGAAGCATCGATCTTGAGCGTGTCGATCTCGACGTCCTCTGAGCCCTCTGTGAACTCGTTCACGCCCACTACCAGTCGAGTGGACGACTCCACCTCGCCCTGCTGGCGCATGGCCGAGGTCGCGATCTCCTGCTGGAAGAAGCCGGTCTCGATGCCAGGAACGACACCGCCCAGGTCGTCGATCTGCTGGAACAAGTCGAGCGCTTCGGCCTCCAGCCGGTCCGTAAGCGACTCCACATAGTACGAACCCGCGAGCGGGTCGATCGTGTTGGGCACACCACTCTCGTAGGCAAGGATCTGCTGCGTACGAAGCGCGATCCGGACCGCCTTCTCCGTCGGAAGTGACAGGGTCTCGTCCATCGAGTTGGTGTGCAGAGACTGGGTGCCACCCAACACGGCAGCCATGGCCTGATACGCGACACGCACGATGTTGTTCTCAGGCTGCTGAGCCGTGAGGCTCACCCCGGCCGTCTGGGCGTGGGTACGGAGCCTCCAAGCATCGGGATTCGTGGCGCCGTACTTGTCCCGCATGACCCGAGCCCAGATTCGCCTGGCCGCCCGGAACTTGGCAATTTCCTCGAAGAAGTCATTGTGGACATCGAAGAAGAAGGAGAGGCGCGGCGCGAAGAGGTCCACGTCCAGGCCCCGCTCAATTCCCCGTTCCACGTACTCGAAGCCGTTCCGGAGCGTGAACGCCAACTCCTGAGTGGCGGTGGCACCGGCTTCGCGAATGTGGTATCCGGAGATGGAGATCGGGTTGTACTTCGGGGCATGCTCCGAGCACCACTCGAACATGTCGACGACGCAGCGCAACGCGGGTTCCGGAGGAAAGACCCACGCGTGCTGGGCCTGGTATTCCTTCAGGATGTCGTTCTGCACCGTGCCGCGCAGCTTGTCCGGCGAGATTCCCTGCCGCTCCGCGGCCGCTACGTAGAAGCAGTAGAGGATGACGGCCGGCCCATTGATGGTCATGGAGACGGAGACGCGGTCGAGTGGCATTCCTTCGAAGAGCGTCTCCATGTCGTTCAAGGACGAGACGGCGACTCCACAGACCCCCACCTCACCCAGTGAGCGTGGGTGATCGCTGTCATAGCCCATGAGAGTGGGAAAGTCGAAGGCTACCGAGAGACCCGTGGTACCGTGTGCCAACAGGTACTTATACCGCTCGTTCGTCTCCTCGGCCGTGGCAAATCCCGCAAACTGCCGCATCGTCCACAGACGCGTGCGATACATGGTCGAGTAGGGACCGCGAGTGAACGGAAACTGGCCTGGAACCCCCAGAGCCTCCTCATAGCTGTCCGCCCCTTCCCTGTCAGCGGGCGTGTAGAGCGGCTGGATCTCCATGCCGGAGAGGCTGCTGAAGAGGGCGTCCCGCGTGGGTGTCGCTCCGAACTTCTCCTCCCACACCTTCAACTGTTCCTGAAGCCGCTCGATCTCGGCGTTCTGCTCGGCCACCTTCTCCATCAGGTCACCGGGAGACGGAATATCGCGCTCTAGTGTGGACATGTTCGAAGTTTACCCGTTTCTCAGCGAAATGTCCCGAGTACTCGGAGCCTGATAGTGGGTCAGTTTGAACAAATTGACCCACTACCCGGAGCCTCAGGTCCGATTCAGTAGATCGTCCAGAATGGACGAGGACACGGAGTAGGGGGTCGCCTCGCCGTCCTGAATCCGGTCGAGACCCTTGTTCAGGAGTGCCACGACGCTCTCACGCCCCCACAGAATGCCGCGGATCTCCCGATTGGCCACCTCTCGGACCCGGACGGCCGCCCTGGCCCTACGCCTTACCCGGAGCTCGCCGGACTCCGTCAGAAACCTCCCGTGCTCCCCGATCGCTGCCAACAACTCGGGGACGCCCTCACCCGTTTGAGCGACGGTCTTGAGGACCGGGATGTCCCACACGGGCCCCTCGACGATCGGCTCCGGCGCGATCGGCTCCTTCGTCCCTAGACGCGACAGATCCACCCCATGATGGGCCGGCACGTTACTCAAGGCCCTTCCGGCCCTCAGATGTAGGGCCATCCGCAGGTCCTTGAGCAGGCGGTCCGCTCCGGGTCGATCCGCCTTGTTCACCACGAAGATGTCGGCGATCTCCATGAGCCCTGCCTTCATGGCTTGAATCCCGTCGCCGGACTCGGGAACGAGCACGACCACCACAGTGTCCGCCGCTCCCGTGATCTCGAGCTCCGTCTGACCCACGCCCACGGTCTCGACCATGATGCGGCCGAGCCCGAACGCATCCATCAGGTCGATCACCTCTTTGGTGGTGATGGCCAGCCCCCCCAAGGAACCGCGTGTGGCCATGGAGCGGATGAATATCCCCTTGTCGGTCGACAGGTCATTCATCCGGATCCGGTCGCCGAGAAGCGCACCTCCCGAGTACGGCGACGTGGGGTCGACCGCGACGATACCCACCTCGTCACCCTCGGCACGGCAGAGAGTCGCGAGAGCCGCGATGAGGCTGGACTTCCCCGCGCCGGGCGGGCCGGTCATGCCGAGACGGCGAGCCCGAGGCCCCTGGTCGAGGGCTCGGTGCAGAAACCCTTGGAACGACGGGCGTTCGCCCTCGATCACCGAAATAGCCCTGGCGAGCGCCAAGCGCTCTCCTGCTCGGAACCGCTCCAGCAGCGATTCGAGCGCATCCGGTAACGGCTTCAGGATCTCCTCGGTCATCGGTGGCGCTCTCCAGGGCGGATCCGTCGGGCATGACGCAACGGATTCTCGAGCAGGTGCGTCGGGATGAAAAACACTAGCACGAACATGAGCAGCGCCAATCCGAGGCCCAACGCAAGAAGCCATACGCTCCGTATCGAGATGAAGAGGATCGAAGAGATGACCGCCGTCGCGGTGGCGAAGATGCTGAGGGTGACGCGACGGGCCTGCAGGTGGAGAAAGCGCTCCTGACCCTGAATATCCCGAGGATGCACGCGGACCCTAAGTTCCTCACGCTCGGCCCTGGTCAGGAGATCCCTCATGGTGCGGAGAGCCGCCTGAGCATCGCCGAGCAAGTCCCTGGCCACGGAGACGGGCTCACGTACCGCCGTCTTCACGATCTCGCCTCTCAGGTCTCGCACGACCCGCTTCAGCACCCCCAGACCATCGAAATTGCGGTCGTACCGAATCCCCAAACCTTCCAAGAGGGCCGCAGCCCGAAAGAAGTAGACGAGCTCCTGAGGAAGCATGATGGGCCACGTGTAGAAGGTGTCGAAGATTTCCTGTACGATCTCTTCGATGCGGTCCCGATTCGAGATCCGCATCCGGGCCATCACGGAGAGGATCTCCGTGGCCGCTTCGCGAATCTCTCCCCGGGAGACCTCAGGGCTGATCATGCCGAGTCGGTACATGCCGTTGATCATCCCGTCCAGGTCGTCCCTCTCCACCGCCAAAGCGAGATCGAGGATGTACTCCCGCGTCCACCGGGGCACGTCGAGGACCATTCCCCAGTCGAGGACCACGATGGTCCCATCTTCCTGCACCAGGAGATTCCCCGGATGGGGGTCGGCGTGGAGAACTCCATCCACCATCATCATCCGGAGGTAGAGGCCGGTGAGACGCTCCATCAACTCCGTGAATCGGAGGTGACCCGACTCGAAGAAGTCGTCCAGCTGATCGATCTTCGTTCCCGAACAACGCTCCATTACCAATACGCGGCGGCGTGTGAAGTCGGAGAGAACCTCGGGGGCCCTGACCTTCGGATCGCTCCTGAAGTGCCGCTGAAAACGCTCGATGTTCTCTGCTTCGTGGTGGAAGTCCATCTCCTCGCGAACGCGGTGCGAGAACTCTCGGACCACATTGGTCAGCGCCTGAACGTGATGGTTGGGGAAAAGGATGTTGAGCCAGTACAGGAGAGTGAACCCGATGTCGAGATCCAAGGCCACCAGCTCCTCCACCCCGGGCCGTAGCACCTTCACCACCACATCACGACCTCCCACGACGGCGCCGTGCACCTGACCCAGGCTGGCCGCCGCCATCGGCTCCCGCTCGAACTCGTCGAAGGCCTCGTCCACCGAGCGGCCGAGATCCTCCTCGAGCACCGCGATGATTTCATCCGGGGGATCGGGCGGCGCCTGGTCCTGGAGAGTTCCGATGGCCGTCAGGTACGGCTCAGGGAAGATGTCGGCTCTTGCCGAAAGCAGTTGAGCGAGCTTGATGAACGTGGGGCCGAGACCCGCCACGCGCTTCACCAGCTTCTCCGCTCTGCGCTGATGATGGCGCTCACTCCGCCGGGCCGGGCGCCCCAAGATGATCCACCGTCTCCGGTCTCGCAGAAACGCCACCACGAAAGGCGTGAGCCCGGTGACGACCCGAAGTCCCCTGAAAAGGCGCTTCACGACGACGCTCGCACCACGAATCGTTGCCGAATCGTGATGCCATACCGAATCGTCATGTCATACCGAATCGTCATGTCATACCGAATCGTCATGCTAGAGCAGAACGGTGGCGAGGCCAAGCAGCAGCAGGAAGCCCGTCAGATCCGTGAGAGCCGTGAGGAAGACCGTCGATGCCACGGCGGGGTCCTGTCCCATGCGATCGAGGAACGTCGGAATGAAGGAGCCGGCGAACCCGGCCATGGCGATGTTGCCCCACATGGCGAGCAGAACGACGACTCCGAGGCGTGGGTCGGCACCCGCCGCACTCGCGAGCGCCGCGGACGCAGCAGCCACGACCGTCCCGATGACCCCGCCGTTCAGCAACGCCACCAGGAGCTCCTTGCCGACCACGTGGCCCCGGCTCTCCAGTGGGCCCGTCGACGTGGCCAGTCGGCGGATCGTCACGGCCAGAGCCTGCTGACCTGCGTTGCCCCCGAGACCGGCCACCACCGGCATCACGACGGCCAGAAGGGTGGCGGCGGCAATCTGGTCACGAAAGATCCAGACCACGGCGGCGGCGAAGCTGGCCGTCATCGTGTTCAGGAGGAGCCAGGGTAGCCGGGCCCGGATCGCGTCCATCGAGCTACCACGTAACTCCTCGTCGTCGGACACACCGGAGAAAAGGAGCAGGTCTTCGGTGGTCTCCGCCTCAATCACGTCGATGACGTCGTCGAAGGTCACACGGCCCAAGAGGACGCCGTCCTCCGAGACCACTGGGAGGGAGGGAAGGTTGTAGCGCCGGATGAGGTGACCCACGTCTTCCTGATCCGTATCCGGAATCACCGATGCGACGATGGGCTCGACGAGGTTTTGCACGGGTTCGTCGGGGTCCGCGAGGATCAAGTCATCCAGCGGAACGGTGCCCAGGAGCCGCACGCCGTCGTCCACCACGAACACCCTGTAGAAGTCCTCGACCCTACGACCCTGAACCCTCACCACACCGATCGCCTCCCCTGCGGTCACCGTGCCGAGCACGGACACCAGGGCGGTGGTCATGATACCCCCGGCGGTTTCCTCGTCGTATTGGAGAAGGTCTCGGATCTCTCCGGCCTCATCGGCCGGCAGCTGGGCCAGGATGCGATCCTGGTCCTCGGGCTCCAACTCGCCGATGAGGTCGGCGGCATCGTCGTCGGGGAGCTCGTGCAGGAGCTCAGCACCCTCCGTCGGCTCGAGAGCGGCGAGGAGCTCCGCACGGGCGTCCCCCTCCTCCATCTCGGCCAGGGCCTCGGAGGCAAGCTCCGCGGGAAGGGCCCGCACGAGGGCCAGACGCGTAGCCCCATCCACCGATTCCACGACATCAGCGATGTCCGAAGGATGGAGCTCAGCGAGAAACGCCTCCAAAGCCCTCATGTCGCCCTGGTCGACGAGGGTGGCCATGCGCTCCCTGAGATCGGGAAGATCCTGAGTCCGGCTGGTGCTCATGCCCCGCAGAGTGGGGCGTTCACAACGCTTCGTCCAGTAGCTCTCCGAGAAGTCTTTCCCGGACCCTGAACATCTCGCTGTCGAAGCGAGCGTCGGTCTCGGGATGCTCGTGTCCCAACACGTGCAGCACGCCGTGGATCGCCAGTCGCGCGAGTTCCTCCGTCACCGGAATGGCCATGTCGGCGGCCTGACGTACCGCCTGCTCGTGACCGACGTAGACATCGCCGAGGACCGGTTGACCCGCTTCGTGAAGAGCGAATGCGATGACGTCAGTGGGCTGATCCCGACCGAGGTGGTCTCGGTTGAGCTCACGGATGGCACGGTCGCCCAGGAGTGCAAGGGAGATCTCACCCTCCTCGACGCCGGCATCGCTCAATACCAATTCGACGGCCGCGCAAAGTAGATCTCGGGACACATACTTCGTATCTCCGAGAGAGATCTGAACCTCCAACCGGCTCAGACCCCTTCGTCGGTTACGGCACCGAGCTCCATCTGTGCGTCGTCCTTATCGGCTCCTTCGGAGATCGAGCTGTCGTCGGCCCCGGAGGTCGATCGGTCGGCGGGCTCGGACACCGTGCCCGCGTCTGCAACGGAATCCTTCTCAGCCTTCGACGCCCGCGAACCGGGAGCCTCGGTCAGGTGTTGAGTGGTCGGATAATCGATCCGGTGATGGTAGATGCCGCTCAGAACCTTCACGAACGTGTCCTTCAGCACGGTGATCTCCCGCAACGTCAGTGGAGCCTCATCGAGCTGCCCGTCCTCCCGCTTGCCCTCGACGATGCCGTCCACGAGGCCCCGCACCCGCTCCGGAGTGGGCTCCTGAAGCACGCGCGTCGCCGACTCGATGGAGTCCGCCATCATGGCGATGGCCGTCTCCTTCGACTGAGGCTTGGGTCCGGGATAACGGAAGTCGGCCTCGTCCACGTTGTCCTCACCGAACTCGTCCTTCGCTCGCGCGTGGAAGAAGGCGATCAGCTGCGTGCCGTGGTGCTCGGCGATGAAGTTGAGCACGATGTTGGGCAATTTCTCCTCACGGGCCAGCCGCAAGCCTTCCGTAACGTGCTCGCGCACGATGGAGGCAGACGTGTCGGGCTTCAGCTTGTCGTGGGGATTCCTACCCTCGGGTTGGTTCTCTACGAAGTAATGAGGCTTGAGCACCTTTCCGACGTCATGGTAGTACAGACCGACCCGGCACAGCAGACCGTGTGCGCCGATGGCATTCGCGGCCATCTCACCGAGGTTGGCCACGTTGATCGTGTGCGCGTAGCTCCCCGGGGCTTCCAGGGACAGTCGCCGGAGCAGTGAGCGATTCGGATCCGCCCACTCCAGCAGGGTCTGGTCGGTGGTGATCCCGGTAAACCACTCGAAGACGGGCATGAAGCCCATAGCGATGAGGGCGCTCAAGGCCGCATTCGCCCCCGCCCATCCCATCGAGACGGCAACCGGTCCGGCGGAGAGCCCATCCAGAAGCGCCAGGGCGAGGAGGGTCACGACGTAGGAGCCGGTGATGATTGCCACGAACACCCACGTCTGTGCTCGGCGCCGGACAACGCGCACACTCATGGCGGCCGCGGCCCCTCCGACCATGGTCGGGAACAGAACAGCCGTGGCGGCGAACGGGGACTGCGCCACAGTCAGCACGGCCAGAACGAGCCCCATGACCAGAGCGATCCTGGAGTCCCAGAGGACCGCAACGGTCAGGGTGACAAACGCCAGCGGCAATGCCTCAGGCGGAAGGCCATTGGAGGCAACGAGCCGCGCCAGAGCGAAGTAGGCGACTACGAGCCCCGCCTGCAGGACCAGCCAGCGGAGAGAGTCGTATATCAGCGGCCGAATGAAGTAGACGAGCACACCGAACACCGCGAGGATGGTCAGGTTCAGGAGGAACGCCCCGAAGATCACTCCAAACCGAAGCCCCGGATCCTGTAGCTGCTGGCGTTGCCGCAACTCCGCCTCATAGGCGTTCAGGCGCTCCAGATCCTCGCGCGTGATGGGTTCGTTGGCCCGCACGATGGCCTCCTGCTGCACCACGTTCCCCTTGGTCGTAGAGACCGCCTGCCGAGCCTGTTCGCGGTCAGCCTCGGTCGTGGAAGCGTTGAACTCCAGCGAATAGACCGTATGGCGGATCATGATCAGGCGGAGGAGCTCGCTGAGCTCGGGGCTGGGCGTCATGAGCTGATTGACGACGTGGTCCTGGAACTCACGGCCGGAGAGCATATCGTCGCTCGCCACCGAGCGCCGGCCCCCTGCGGCGGTATTCTGGATCAAGACGCGCTCCGCCGTGAGCTCCCGAGCCTGACTGGCGTCCGTGATTCCGGGGACGGCAAATTGCCGGGCCCCGGATATGGATACCGTACGCAGCAGGAGTCGGGTCTCCTCGTTCATCAGCAACGTGGCCTGATCCAACCCGGAGACCACGGAAGACCCCAACAAAAAACGGCGCAGCGTCTCCGCGTCACCGGCAGAAGCGATCGTGTCGATTTGGTCGAAGAAGCGTCCCAACCGAAGCGCCATCGTATCGGCAGCTCCGGATCGGAAGTCGAAGGTGGGCGACATTCCAGCCGCTGCATCGGCACGTTCGCGCTGCAGCTGGGCGATAGATTTGGGAACGACGAAGGGCACCTCGGCGATCACCGGCTCCGTCAGAACCATACCCACCGTATAACGGCCGACGGTCGACCGCCCCATCGGAGGGAAGAGAGCCGTAACCACCGCCGCCACGCCCACGATGAGCAGCAGCCGCGATCCATGGTACAGCACCCCGTCCGGCCAGAGCGGCCTCGGTTCGTCCGAAGGGCCGCCGGAGATCGGGGCCAGGTTTCCGCGACCGCTACGGGTCAAGAATCCCCCTCGGAGTCTGATCTGGCATAGGCCCGGATGATGTCCTTCACCAACCGGTGCCGGACCACGTCCATGTCGTCCAAGTAAATCAATTGGATACCGTCGATCCCACTCAAGATAGCCTCGATCTCGAGCAGTCCGGAATCCTCACGTCTGGGGAGATCGATCTGGGTCTTGTCGCCGGTGATGACCACCTGTGAGTTCAGACCCAGACGAGTGAGGAACATCTTCATCTGAGCCGTCGTCGAGTTCTGCGCCTCATCCAGGATCACGAATGCGTCCGACAGCGTCCGGCCCCGCATATAGGCGAGGGGCGCGATCTCGATGGTGTTGTCCTCTAGGGCGCGCCGCACGCGATCGCTGGGCATCATGTCCTCGAGCGCATCGTAAAGCGGCCGAAGATAAGGGTCGACCTTCTCCTGCATGTCACCGGGCAAGAAGCCGAGACTCTCACCGGCCTCCACCGCAGGCCGTGCCAGGACAATGCGCTTGATCCGCTTCTTGTAGAGGGCGTCCAGGGCCGCGGCCACGGCGAGATAGGTCTTGCCGGTCCCCGCCGGGCCGATCCCGATGACGATATCGTTGTCCAGAATGGAGCCGAGGTAACGCCGTTGGCCATCCGACTTGGGACGGATGACCTTGCGGGTACCCGGAAGTGCGATCCCGATATCGTCCTCCGGATGCACCACTCCGTCACCGCCGTGAGCGGCGAAACCCTCGGCAAAGCGCGCGATGTCGTTGGCATCGAACGGAGCCCGAAGACGGGAGAGTTCGATGACGTGTTGCACCACGGGAGCCGCCTGCTCCACGGCTATGACCTCGCCCGAGAGGATGACGTGGTCGCCCCTGAGGACCAGGCGAATGCCGAACAGCTTGGACACCTCCTGCAGGTTGGCATCGTTCACTCCGGTCAACAGGAGCGGATCTATTCCCTCAGCGTCCAACCGATGCTCGACTATGGTACTCTGTCCTGACGTCATGCCGTTCCGCCCTTTACCGTGGCCGGTGGCTCTATCAACTCCGCCCTACGGAGCCCCAGATCGGTCAGATCCGTATCGGACAAGGGAGTGGGAGCACCCTCGAAAAGCGCACGTGCCGCCGTGGTCTTGGGGAACGCGATCACGTCCCTGATACTGTTCGCTCCCACGAACTCAGCGACGATCCTATCCATCCCGAAGGCCACTCCGCCATGGGGTGGAGCTCCGGAATCAAGTGCGCCCAACAAGAATCCGAACTTCAGTTCGATCTCTTCGTCCTCGAGACCGAGGATTCTCAAGATGCGACGTTGGATATCCGGATCATGATTCCTGATACTCCCCGACCCGAACTCGACGCCGTTGTACACCAGGTCGTACGCGAGACCTCGCGTCGACATCGCGTCGGAATCGAGGAGCTCGACATCGTCCGGGTGTGGCATCACGAACGGATGGTGATTCGCCGCCGGCCGGCCGTCGGCTCCCGGTTCGAACATGGGAAAGTCCACGACCCACAGCCACGCGTGCTCTCGCTCTTTTTCGATGCCGAGCGCCTCGATGACAGCCGCCCTGGTAGCAGCCAGCGCCGCCGAGGTTATGCGGTCGTCTCCGGCGGCCACCAGGACCAGGTCTCCGGACTCCATGCCGAGCGCCTGGAAGGCGCTCTCGTCCATGAACCGGGATAGCGGTCCCGATCCACCCTCCTCGCCCAGCTTGGCCCACAGAAGGCCGGGCGCACCCGCGGCCTTGGCGTGGGACTCGACGGCCTCTACCTCTCGCCTGGACAAACGTGCTCCTGCCTTCAGGAGCAAACCGCGGATACGCCCTCCGCCCTCGACGGCCGCGTTCAGAATGGCGGACTCACCGCCGCTCAGGACGTCGGTCCAGTCCTGGATCTCCAGCGAGTAGCGCAGGTCGGGGCGATCGATGCCGAAGCGGTCGAGCGCTTCCCGATGGGTCATCCGCGCGAAGGGCGTCTCTGCTTCCACGCCGGGGGCCTCGGCCGCCAACACGGCCATCAGTCCCTCCATCCACCGCAAGATGTCGTCGGGCTCCACGAAGGAGGCTTCGACGTCGATCTGCGTGAATTCGGGCTGCCGGTCGGCTCTCGGATCTTCGTCCCGAAAGCAACGGGCAATCTGGAAGTAGCGGTCGAACCCGGCGGCCATGCAGATCTGTTTGTAGATTTGCGGGCTCTGAGGCAGGGCGTAGAACTCACCCTTGTGTACGCGGCTCGGCACCAGGTAGTCCCTGGCGCCCTCCGGCGTCGGCTTGGTGAGAACGGGCGTCTCCACCTCTATGAAACCCAAGGCGTCCATGTAGTTGCGGCACGCCAGGATCAGGCGGTGTCGGAGTCTCAGGTTGCTCTGGAGCTCGTCGCGACGCAGATCGAGAACACGATGCTTCAGACGTAACTCCTCCGAGGGCAGTTCGTCTTCCGGCGCCTGATAGACGGGAATCGCCGGCACGTCGGCGTCGGTAAGCAGACGTAGGGTCGTAGCCCGGATCTCCACATCTCCGGTGGCCATGTCCGTGTTTCGGGCCTCCCGCGGGCGGGCGACCACGGGACCCACCACGGTCACCACGTCCTCCGCACCGAGCCGATGAGCCAACTCCAGAGAAGACGCCTCCGTCCAATCGGGTCCAAGAGAGACCTGGACGAGCCCGCTGCGGTCACGCAGATCCAGAAAGATCAATCCGCCAAGATCCCGGCGGCGATGGACCCAGCCGGCCAGCTTCAACTCGGTCCCCTCATCACCGGCCCGAATGCCGCCGACCATTCGAGAACGGAGCGCCGTGCGCTCAATATCGATATCCGTCATGTCCGTACCGTTGACGATGCTGTTGTTCCTTCGTCGGGTGCCCGATCGCTCTGTCGCGAAGAAGGCACGAATCTAGTGAAGAGGAGGTACCCCGCGAGCACTCCAAGAGCGTTCGCCAAGCCATCCATGAGCTCTGCCTCCCTGCCCGGCACGAACGTTTGGTACCACTCGACCAACGCGCCATACACCACGCCCATGACCATCAGGACCGCGACCGATACACCAGATGCCGTCCGGTCCCTTCCCCATGCAAGGGTCAGGCCGAGAACCAGATAAGCACCACCGTGGACTAGCTTGTCGATTCCGGAGTCCAAGCTGACGCTCGGCGCACTCCAGGCACTCAACAAAAAGAGGACCGCCGCCCAAAGGACGGCAGGCCCCCAGCCGATGACCTTCTGGATCATGGATTGTTCGGTGATAGGAACAGCGCCCGATCCTCCTCTCAATCGTGTCAGAATCGCTTGAAGTTTAACCCGCGCACCGGAGCGATACAAGAAAACCCACCGAGCCTCAGGTGGCCACACCGGACTTCTCCGACAGGCCTCCAGACGCCGTTACGTTATCTTTTCGCTTAACCGTGCGGAACCGCCGCTCACGGCACAGCGGCAAGGCGTCACACCCGGTATACGATGCACGCTGACAAGACCGACCTGCTCGGACTGACACCCGAGGAACTCGACGTGGCCCTTGCGGACCATTTCGACTCCAGGGGCCAACCGTCGTACAGGGCCGAGCAGGTGAGGCGTTGGATCCTCGAGGAATGCGTCGAGAATTTCGACGACATGACCAATCTGCCCGGGGGTGAACGCGCAGCTCTCGGGGCCGCCTTCGTTCTGGGCGAGGCCGTAGCCGATACGGTGTCACGCTCCTCCGACGGCACCGTCAAACACCTCTGGAAGCTCTTGGACGGGGAGCTCGTGGAATCGGTTCTGATTCCGGCGACCGATCGGCTCACGCTCTGCATCTCCTCCCAGGCCGGCTGCGCTATGGGATGCACCTTCTGTGCGACCGGTTGGGCCGGTTTCCGGCGACAGCTGACCGCGGGCGAGATCGTCTCCCAATACCGCGCGTCGCGCCGGTGGGCCGATGACAACGACTACGGCCGGATCACGAACGTCGTCTACATGGGAATGGGCGAGCCCATGAGCAACAGGAAGGCCCTCAACGCCTCATTGACGATCCTCCACCAGGGATATGGACTGGGCGCCCGCCGCATTACGGTATCCACGGTCGGGGTCGTGCCCGGGATCCTGGAGCTAGCCACGCGCAAGGAGCAGTTTCGCCTCGCCGTCTCGCTCCACTCGCCGGAGTCCGAGTCTCGCCAAGAGCTCATCCCGTTGGAGAAGCGGTATCCTCTGACTGAACTGGTCGAGGCCCTCCGCCGTTTCAACCGAGCCGGAGGGCGCAGGATCACCTTCGAATACATCATGATTCGAGGTGTGAACGACGCCCTGAGCTTTGCTCCGAAGCTGGCCGAGCTCGCGTTTTCACTCGAGGCCTTCGTAAACCTCATCCCCTTCAACCCCATCCCCGATCAGGACTGGAAGGCGAGCACCGGAGGGCGAATCGAGGAGTTCCGGTCCGTTCTCGAGGAGCGGGGTGTGGCCGTTGCCGTTCGGGTGCCCAGGGGACGCGACATCGACGCGGCATGCGGGCAGCTGCGTGCGAGCGCCCTGGTGGAGCTTCAGCCGTCTTCCAAGGCGACGAGCGAGATGTGACCCGAAGCCCTAGTGTCCTGAGTCAGAAGTCCGGCGCAGAACCGAGGGGGCCGAGGCGCCGCCCTGGCAAGGCGCGATGACGAGTAATAGCAGGGCTATTGGGAGGAAGAGAAACGCGGCCAGGGTGGATGCATCGGGCCACATATCCGGCGAACTTCTGACTCAGGACACTAGTGGGCCGCGGTCCCGTCAACGGATGCGAGAGAAGATTCGGCTCCCCCGGACCTCGCGAATCCAGGGAAAAGGCCTGAAGGAGCCCTTGTTGTACGAAAAGTAGATGAAGGACGTCCGCCCCTCGAGACGCCACCCCTCCAGAAGCCCCCAGTATCGCGAGTCCAGGCTGGTATCGCGATTGTCTCCCAACATGAAGTAGCGATCCTCGGGAATCACCAACGGACCCCAGTTGTCGCGGGTCGGGCGATAGCTTGGGCGGTCGACGGTGCCCGCCAGGTACTGCGACTGCCACGTCATCATCGGATGCGGAAGGTCACCCTCGGGATCGAGGTGTTTGACATAGGGCTCGTCCTGCGGCACACCGTTGAGCAGGAGTGAAGCATCGCGCATCTCTACGGTATCGCCCGGCATGCCGATGAGTCGCTTGACCAGCTTGAGATCGGGCTCGTGGGGTGGATCGAATACGATGACGTCCCCCCGCCGTACCGACGAATAGCCTGGGATGTGGATCCGAGTACCCGGAATCCGGGCCCCGATCGCTGCTCGATTCGCCAGGAGGAAGTCTCCCACGAGCAGCGCGTCTTCCATGGATCCGGAGGTGATGACGAAAGTCTGGAGGAGAAAAGTCCGGATCAGGACGAAGAGCACGGCGGCGATGGCCAGGGACTTGATCCACTCGACGAAGGCGTTTTCCTCGGGCGGGGCCTTGGCCGTCTTGGCTCTCTTCGCGGTCTTGGCCGTCTTGGCCGTGGCGGCCTCGGCTCCTGAACGTGGCTTACTCTCGCCCTTGCGTCGGCTCTTCTTGGCCATTCCGAACCCGGATCAACCCTCGATCAGCGGAGGTGTTTGCGAAGGTCCCACCACGGGACCTCATCGCCGGGAACGTCCTCGCTCTCCGGGGTCTCCGGTGTCCACTCCCTGCCAAGCAATACGGTCACGTCCAGATAAAGGTTCGAATCAGGTTCGCTCAGGATCGACGTCGTCCCCATGACATCACCCACCGCCCGAGCCGCTTCGAGCCGACCGGACCGGTCCAGGACTACCGTGGAATCCTGGTCGAAGGATTCGGCGTTCCCGAAGTAGACCACGTCGAAACCCTGATCACGGAGGCGGTCGGTGGCCAGCCGTGCCATTCCCGCTTCGCCTCCGGCGTTGAGGACCTCGACACGAATTCGCCCCAGAGTATTCGTTGTGGGATTGCGGGGAGGGGCCACGGAGCGCTCCTGCTCGGGGAGCGGTTTCCACTGCGAAACTGCCGAACCGATGAAGACCCCGGTCGCCAGGACGACGCCCAGGAGCATCAGACCTCGGACGCGCTCGCCCATGCCTGCCCTTTCACCATAACGTTCCAGAAGCCCATCGTTTCAGGTCGAACCGGTCGTTCTCTGTCCAGAAGGTGCCGAATCCGGAGCCAGAGGATTTCTCGAACCACGACCTCGAGGTCCTCGGGCATACGCTTGCGCATCTCTTGACGCCACTTCGGGCGGAATCTCCTGCCTGGCTCGATGAAGTCGGCAACGTAGAGCGCCCTGCCCAAGTCATCGAAGTCCGGACTGCCCAGGGTATGGAAGGCCACAGCCGTCAGGATGGGCTCGTCCGTCACTCCTTCTTCGCGAAGCCGGACCGCCGCAGCGGGTCCATGGAGCACCGCGTTGGGCACGTCCGCCGGGGACCCCGACACCACCCGGCGCAGCACCTTGGGCTTCGCGTCTCGCATCATGTCATGAAGATAACCCACAGCCGCCCAGCGCTGGATATCACTCTTCGATTCTCCGCGCGCCTTGCTCCACTTCTTCAGGAGCTTGGCCACGCGGGCCATGTGCTCTCGTCGCTTGGTTCCGGCGACCGCCCACTCCGGCAGCTCACCTTCGGCCGCCGCCGATACCAGGGGGTGGAGCTCGGAGCCTCCGCTCATACCGTCGCGGGGGCCGGATTCGGCACGATTTCGTGAGACACGAAAAGGATACGCTCATCCTGGATGAGGAGGCTCGTTCGAGGGCTGTCGGCGGCAACCTAGTGACACGTCGGGGAATCGGCCAGGGGAGTGTAACGGCCGACGTCCCATACCTGCTATCTTCACGCCATGACCATGCGATGGGACCCCGTTCTTACCGCCGCGGTGGCTCGCGAACTGAGTGAGGCTCTCTCCGGCGAACGGCTCAAGGCAATCTTCGTCGACCGCGGTGCCGGCACCCTCCACGCGTATTTCGGCCGGGCCACGCTTCTGGCAGATCTCGATCCCTCAAGAGTCGGCCTCGATATTCGGGAAGCGGCCGACCCCCCGGAGGGAGCCAGGACGTTTCCGTGTCGTCTCTCCACCGTGGAGGCCCTGCCCGACGAACGTATCCTCGTACTCGTGCTTCCAAGGGTACGTGGCCGCGGTGGGGTTGTCCGGATCGTCCTCGAGATGGTTCCTAACCGCGGGAATGCCACGGTGGTCGAGGGTGATGATTGGACCGTCAGGCACGTTCTGACCGACCGGGGCGGAGCCCGGACACCACGGGTCGGCCGACCCTATCCCCTGCCCGACTCGACCCGCCGCGGACTCGAGTCACCTCTGAGCCTCGAGGAGTGGCGCGACCTGCTGGGGCTCGTTGAGCCGAGAGCACGGAAGGGGGCCCTGCTCCGCCATGTCGCGCTCGCCTCTCCCGTCAACGCTGCCGTCCTGCTCGGCGACGCCGTGGACGGGGGCGGTGACACAGACACGGGCACGGACTCCGGCCAGGCCACCGACGGCGACGAGCTCGCACTCGCGGCAGGTCACGGATTCTGGATGCATCTCCTGGAGATTGGGCTCGGTTCGGCCTCTGCCGAGGCCTATGTGGTCCAATGCCCCTGGGGCCCCCAACCATACCCCGTCTGCCTTCCGGGATACGAATGTGAGCCGTCACAGTCTCTGTTGGATGCGATCCGAGAGGTCAGGGCCACGCTAGGCACCGCTACCGGGCTAATCCCGTCCGGGCTGACGGGGGCCCTGGAAGACGCCCTCTCCCTCTCGAGCAAGCGTACGGCCAAGCTCCGAGCAGAACTCGAGCGAGCGCCCGATTCTCAGCTGCTCAGGGGGACGGGAGACCTGATCCTGGCCCACCTTCAGCAGGTGCCGAAAGGTGCGTCCGAGGTGGCGCTCCCCGGATTCGACGGCGAGAAAGCGACCATAATCCTGGATCCGGCGCTGGCCCCCCAGCAGAACGCGGCCCGTTACTACGACAGGGCCGGCCGCGCCGAACGGGCGAGAAAACGGCTTCCCGACCTGATCCGCCAGAGCCTGGACAAGGAGGTGGCGCTGGCAGAACTCTCGGCACGGGTCGGAGCCGGAACGGCCACGGAAGAAGAGATCCGCCGGGCTCTCCCGGAAAGAGAGCTACGAGCTCGGACACCACAGGGAGAGACCGTCCCCGGTCTGCCTTACCGCGTCTACCGGACATCGGGTGGGTTGGAGGTTCGCGTGGGACGCGGATCGGGGTTCAACGACGACCTGACCTTCCGACACTCCAGGCCCGACGACATTTGGCTGCACGCCCGGGACTCCGCGGGAGCTCACGTCATCCTGAGGTGGAACGGGCAAGGCGCACCTCCGGCTCGCGATCTTCACGAAGCCGCGGTGTTGGCAGCGCTGAACTCCAAGTCAAGAACGTCGGGAAGTGTACCGGTGGATTGGACGCACCGGAAGTACGTCCGAAAGCCCAGAAAGTCCCTTCCGGGGAGCGTCGTCCCCGATCGGGTAAAGACCCTCTTCGTCGCACCCGATGCGACCCTCTCGGACCGCCTCAGAGAGTAGAATCGGCACCGGATCGTGGGGCCGGCGCCGAGGTCTTCACGTAGTGCCGCGACCCTCGTCCATAGCCGCACGTAGCGACGCGACGAACGCACTCCCCTCGGCGGCACCGCCACTGTCCAATGCCTTGATCAGGGCACTCCCCACGACGACACCGTCGGCGACCCCTGCCACCATCGCTGCCTGTTCCGGCGTCGAGATCCCGAAACCAACGGCGACCGGTAGGTCCACCCGATTCACGAGGCTCTCCACCTCGGCGGCGAGGCTCTCACTCAGGCTCTCTCGAGCGCCCGTAACGCCGGTGCGGGAGATGTAGTAGAGGAAGCCCTGGCCGGCCTCGGCCACCACGGCGACCCGGTCGGGCTCGGTGGTGGGAGCGATGAGCCGGATCAGGTCCAAAGGCGAATCGAGAATGGCGTCTTCCACCGCAGGATCGGCTCCGGTGGGTACGTCGGTAAGGAGAAGCCCCTGGGCCCCAGCCGCCGATGCGTCCCGGAGAAAGGACTCCAAGCCGTACCGGAGCAACGGGTTCACATAACTGAAGAGCACGACGGGCGTATCGGACACGGCACGAAAGGCGGACAGGACCTCGAGGGTACCGACCACGGTCATGCCCCCCTCGAGGGCCCTGTGCGTGGACTCCTGAATGGTGGGCCCGTCCGCTAGCGGGTCACTGAAGGGGATGCCCAACTCGAGAATATCCCCACCCGCTTCGGCGATGGCCAGGAGCACGTCCACGCTCGCTTCGGATGATGGAAAGCCGCACGTGACGTAGGGCACCAGGGTGCTCCGCCCCTCGGCCCGGCGCTCCGCGAACCGCTCTGAGATCCCCACCCCCCCGGAGCTCAATGCCGCGGCCCGGGAGTCAGACGATCACATGAGATAATCGCTGACACGGATTCCGTACTTCTGAGGGTTGGTGGTCTTGATGATAGCACGGCCACCGAGCGCGAGATCTACCTGCAGCGGCGTCGCTAACGGCACCGCCATTTCGTCGGATATGATCTTCACGAGCGGCTGATGAAGGTGGGCAACATCGGGGTTCACCTTGGCGACGACGGCCAGCTCCAGCGTGTCGAGCACGACCAGAGTGCCCACCGGATACACCCCCGTGGCGTTGATGAAGGTTTTCACGATCAGCTGGTCGAAGCCCCGGCGCGGGTTGTCCCTCATTTCCTTCAGAACCTCGTCGGGCGGCCAAGGTTCATACTGGTAGCTCCGCACGGAGGTGCCTGCGTCGAACCCGTCGGCGACCGCCACGATCCGCGAGAACAGGCCCGGCTTCCGTGCGCGCGTGTTCTCGGGATAACCGGTCAGATCGATCTTCATGTGATGCTCGTACGCCATCAGCATCTGACGGTACGGGACGTCCGAGAAGCCGTGCATGTCGAAGAGGAGAATGAGCCCCTCTGTGGGATGCTGCTTCATGGCGTCCCACTCTTGGTCTGTAAGCCCGCCGGCTTTGTTGATGACGTCGGGGTCGACACTCATCTTGCCGATGTCGTGAAAGAGTGCGCCGATGCCGAGCTCGTAGAGTTGCATCTTGGTCAGACCCAACCGCTGGCCGATGACGACGCTGAAGATGCAGACGTTCACCGAATGAGTGAACGTGTATTCGTCGAACCCGCGTAGCGTGGTCATGGTCACCATGGACGACTCGTTGTCCAGCACCTGATCCACGATCCCCTGCACCGCCCGCTTCACCTTCCGGACGTTGACGGCCTTTCCGAGACGCATGTCCGTAAGCACATCCTTGGCAACCTTCACGGACTGCGCGTAGGTGCCTTTGGCGGCCACCATGGCATCACGCTCGATCAGTTCCGGCTCCTGCGCCTCAACCTCGGGTCGGACCCCGATGTGCTCGACCGGCGTCTTCGAGAGCCGCTCGACAAGGGCTTCAAACGGATCCGTCTCACTGGGATCCCGTAGGATGACCGAAATGAACGGTGCCCACTCGCTCCGTTCCACGTCGGCGTCCACCGCCAACTCACCGACCCCGTGCCTGCTGAGCGCGGAGGAAAAGCTCCCGAAGGTGGAGAAGTTCGACAGATCCAGGCGGAGCCTGGTCTCGTTGACAAAGAAGAAATCCCCGACCAACTGAAGCTCGAACCCGCCCTCGTGCTTGAAGAATTCGGTCATCTGGGCGTGGAGGTCATCGATGGCCTGCTGGACCCGCTGGTTCTGCACCGGATAGAGCTTCAGGGAGCGGAGGGCCACATAAAACGCCGTCAGGAGCCGGCCTCCGAGTTCCTGGATGATGCCGGTATCGGTCTGGCTCATTCGGTGCCCTCCCCACCCTGAATCGCCTTCCGTACAGCTGTGCGAACAACCGCCTCTCCGTCGTCCTTTGCGGTTGCCAGTGCCTTCTGGGCCTTGGGCATGCGAATCTTGCCCAACGCTCGGGCGGCCGACGCCCGGATCTCGGCAGGCTCCTTGCGCCTGAGGAGACCCTTCTTGTTCAGCAGATTGTCGAGAACGTCGACGGCTTCTCCCCCACCGAGTATCCCGTAGCTCTCAAATATGGCGATCTTCTCGGTGAGATCCGCCTGCCGAATTTCTTTCCCGGTGACAACCGCTTTGAACGCCGCGGCGGCGTTCGTGTACTGCATTCCCGCAAGCGCGCGGGCTGCCCCGATCCGGACATCCGACTCCGAGTCCGTGAGCGCATTGATCAGTCCCGGAGCCGCCCCACTGTCGCGAAGGGTACGGGCCGCTTCCACCCCGGCGAGCCGCACCGCGGGATACGGATGACCCATGAGCCGGACCAACCTGGGAGCCGCATCGGAGAGACCCATCTCGCCAACGAGGCGGGCGGCCCCCGATACGATCAACGCATTCTCTTCATCCAGGAGACCGATCAAGGCCTCTCGATTCTCGTCGGCAATACCACGCACGGCTCGGCGAAGCGTCTCTTGCAGCCCAGGCTCCTCCGCTTCCTCAGAAGCCAAGAGAAGGGCCGGCAGGGCCCCGGCTCGCAGATACTTGAAGAGGCGCTCCAAAACGTCCACCGGTACGTCGATGGTGCCATCTTGAAGTGCACGAACGAGTTCTTCCATGGTCTCGGGCGAGGAAAGGTCGTCCATGAGGGCGTCACATTCCTGCTGTTGAACCGGGTCGAGCGCCCCGGGTTTGGCCCGGATCGCCGCCAACTGCTCCAGGACCTCAGCGGCAGAGACCACCGCCCCGCGGCTCAGGAAGTTCGGTAGGAGGTCCCGCAGGATTCCGAGGATCGCCGACTGGCGTTGCGCCTGCTCGGGCTCCTCCAACCGGTCGAACAGGGCTGCGAGCACGTCGCCCCGAAGGTCCCTCGTCATCTCGGCCTCGAGCTCCTGCTTCAGCTCGTCCTTCTCCCTCGGATCCAGAGCGTAGAGAGCGGGCTGGAAGTCGTCCCGCCCGAGCTTCGGAGGCGGCGTCTCTTCCTTGGCAGCCTCGGCAGTCTCAGCCGCAGCACTCTCCTCCTGTCCTTCGGTCGCCTCCTGGAGCACTCCATCCAGCGCCGGGCGATCCTCTTCGGGACGCGCCTCTGGAGTCTCGACCCCGTCCGCCAGTTGGTCTATGTAGTAGTACTTGAAGAACTCCAGGTCTTCTTCCCAGAGAATAGTGAGAAGGTCGTCTCCCTGTGTGGCTTTCAGGGCCTTGGCCCTTTGGAGAAGGCTCAGCAGACGCTCGAGCTCCTCCCCCTCGATTCCAGGGAGCAGCGTCACATCGCGGACGCCGTCCTTGTAGAAGAGGAAGGCGAGCGAATCTGCTCGTGGATCACTGCGGTAAACCTCTTGGGCAGCCAGCGTGAACCGGTCTTCCTCAACCGAGACGTTGAGGCCCTCGATCTCCTGCCAGAGATCCACAAACGCCTCCCGCAGGCCTGTTACGAAGCGCTTGTAGACCGGGTTGTTCTCGTCGTAGAGCTGATAGGCACGTAGCGCCTTGCCGAGGATGACGAACAGCTCCCGGACTTGGGCGAACGGAAGATCCTCGGCCTCGGACCACTCGGCCGAGCCGTCCGCATCCTGGTCGGAGATATCGACGGGAGAGTCGGTCACCGGTCGCTCTCCCTACTGATCCGTCTGCGGTGTCAGTCTACGCAATGCTCCCTCGCCCCTCGGTTCGAGCCACGTGGGTAACGTCTTTGTCTCCTCGGCCACTCAAGCATACAAGAAGTGAGCCGCGCTCCTCGTACGCCGGCGCCATCTCCAACACATGAGCCACAGCATGTGCGCTCTCCAGGGCCGGAATGATGCCCTCGAGTTCAGACAACCGATGAAACGCCTCGAGAGCCTCCGCATCCGTCATGGACACGTATCGAGCCCGACCAGATTCCTTGAGGGACGAATGCTCCGGACCTACGCCCGGATAATCCAGACCCGCCGAAATCGAGTGTGCCGGTGCCACCTGGCCGTCGCTGTTCTGAAGAACATAACTCATGGCCCCGTGGAGGACACCAGGTTTTCCGGCTGCCAGCGTGGCGGAGTGTCGACCCGAGTCCAGGCCCTCCCCGGCTGCCTCGACCCCGATCAGCTCGACGTCATCATCTCGAAAGGCATGGAAGATCCCCATGGCGTTGGATCCCCCCCCAACACACGCCACTATGGCCGCCGGCAGGGCGTCTGTCCGATCGAGCATCTGTTCACGGGCCTCGACGCCGATGATCGCCTGGAGGTCCCTCACGATGCGGGGAAATGGCGCGGGCCCCACCACCGAACCGATGATGTAGTGGGTGGTCTCGACGTGAGTCACCCAGTCCCGGATCGCTTCGTTCGTCGCGTCCTTGAGGGTTCGCGTGCCTGAAGCCACGGGACGCACCTCTGCGCCCAGTAGCTCCATCCTGTAGACGTTCAGCGCCTGCCGCGCGATGTCTACCTCTCCCATGTAGACCACACACTCGAGATCGAAGAGCGCACAGGCGGTCGCGGTCGCGACTCCGTGTTGGCCCGCCCCCGTCTCGGCAATGATGCGGCGCTTACCCATACGGCGAGCCAGGAGGGCCTGACCCAAGGTGTTGTTGATCTTGTGGGCACCTGTGTGGTTGAGGTCTTCCCTCTTGAGGTAGATAGGCCCCGCCCCCGCGTACTCCTCGAGCCGCCGCGCCCGGTACAGGGGCGAGGGGCGACCCACATAGTCACGAAACAGGGCTGCGAGTTCACTGTGGAACGCACTGTCCGCCGCGGCCGCCTCGTACGCCGCCTCCAGTTCGTCCAGAGCCGATATGAGCGTTTCAGGGACGTATCGGCCACCGAAGGACCCGAAGCGACCCGCTTCAGCCTGAATGCTCATCGTTTCTCCGCATCCGGGATGGGAGCGTCGTGCGTCCCAGCGTTACGCACGAACGCTCGAATCAGATCGTGATCCTTGAGCCCGGGCGAAAGCTCCACGCCCGAGCTGACGTCGACCACATCCGGTGAGAGCACCCGCACCGCGCGTCCAACATTGTCTGGAGTGAGGCCTCCGGCGGCGATCAGCTCGACCGTCGACGGAAAGGCGTCTACGAGGGAAGCGACGTCCTCCCATTCGAACGAGACGCCCCCGCCTCCCGGGCGGTCAGGGCGCCAGGCGTCCAGAAGTAAACCGTCCACCGAAGCCCCGTATTCGCTCACAGCCCGCCTCACGTCCTCTGGTTCTCTCACCCTCACGGCCTTCCAGATGGCCCAATCGCCCCGCATGCGCAACTCCTGCACAAACCCCGGGCTCTCTTCCCCATGAAGCTGAATCACCTCAGCGCCCACCAGCGCAGCGATACGGTGGGCCTCATCCACAGATTCGTTCACCAAGACCGCGACCACAGGTGTATCCACCGCGAGCGCGATATCCACCGCCTGATCGGGCAGAAGGCTTCTGCCGAATCCCTGTGAGAGGATCATACCGAGATAACTCGCCCCGAGCTCCTCCGCCGCTCGCGCGTCCACCGCGGAACAGATTCCGCAGATCTTGACCCGCACGTCAGCCATGATCCCGAGCCCTCCTCGTCGCTCCCGCGAGGGCGGCCACCCCCTCGCCGGGATCGTCCTGGCGGAGCAGCGACTCTCCGACCAATACGGCGTCCACTCCCTTGTCACCGAGCATGCGCACGTCGTCCCGAGTCCGGACACCGCTTTCGGAGACCAGGACCACCTCCGGAGGAATCCGGTCCAGAAGGCCGAGCGTCACCTCCAGCCGGGTCTCGAACGTCTGCAGATTCCGATTGTTCACGCCGAGTAGTGTGGCGCCAGACGCCACACCGCGATCGACCTCCTCTCCGTCGTGGGCCTCGACCAGAGCCGTCATGCCCAACTCCTCGGCCAAGACGCGTAGGGAGCGCAGGAGCGTGTCGTCGAGAATCCGAGCGATGAGCAGGATGGCGTCCGCCCCGGCGGCCCTCGCCTCGTAGATCTGAGACTCGTGGATCATAAAGTCCTTCCGGAGGACAGGTAGGCCTACCAGAGCTCGGGCCCCGGTCAAATCTTCGAGTGAACCTCCAAAGTAGTCGCGGTCCGTCAGTACACTCAGGGCCGCCGCGCCTCCGGCCTGATAGATCGGCGCGAGTTGCAAGGGATCCAGATCGGGACGAATAAGCCCGGCGCCCGGCGATCGCCTCTTGATCTCCGCGATCACCGCAACGGACTCGCGACCGCGGAGGGCTCCGAAGAAGTCCCGAGGAGGGCCTGCGCTCTCAGCCGCAGCCCGCAGCTCCGTAACCCGATCTGCGAGCCCCGCCACCTCCTGCCGTTTGGTTTCCACGATCCGCTCGAGTATACCCACCGGGGCACCACCCACCGGAGCACTCATTCTCGCCCCCGATGACCGGCTAAACACCATGATCCCCACACGTCCTTGCGCTTCGGGCAACGTTCGGGTATCGTTTGTTCGGGTCCTATTCGGGTGCCATCGATACGGAGGCGAACACAATGCCCCTGACGAAGCGACAAAAAGAGATCCTCGATCATATTGAGAGTTTCATCGACGAGCACGGGTACGCGCCGAGCTTCGAAGAGATCGCTGAGGCGTTCGGATACTCATCCCTCGCCACAGTGCACGAGCATCTGAGCAATCTGGAGCGCAAGGGCTACATCCGGAAGGCCTACAACGAGAGCCGGTCCATCGAGTTGGTCGGGCACCCGTCCTCGCCCGGAGGGCTCGAGTTGCCGCTCCTGGGGGCTGTGGCCGCCGGGCTTCCGATCGAGGCCATCGAGCAGCAGGAGACCCTCGCCGTGCCGCCGGACATGGTGCGGGCCGGGAGCGACAACTTCGTGCTTCGTGTGCAGGGTGAGTCCATGATCGACGAGCAGATCCGCGACGGAGACTACATCGTCGTGACGGCGCAGGAGACAGCCACCGACGGCCAGATGGTCGTTGCTCTGATCGGGGGTGATTCTGCGACCGTCAAGAAGCTGTATCGCGAGAGCGACGGTCGTATTCGGCTGCAGCCGGCCAACCCGGCCATGCAACCGATTCTCGAGGATCCGGACAACGTCCAGATTCAAGGCGTCGTCGTGGGGGTGATCCGAAAGTACTAGTGTGGTGTAGCGGAAGTCACCACACTAGATACGCTCAGGGCTTGCGAGTCGCCGCCTTGAGCAAGTTCAGAGCTTCCAGCGCCTGGCCGTTGTCGAGGGCCTCCCTGGCCAGATCGACACTCGCCTCCAACGTCTCCGTAGCACCCGAAACGTAGATAGCCGCGCCGGCGTTCAGCAGCACGGCCGACCGGGCACCTGCCTGCCCCGCTCCCTCGAGCACTGCCATGATGACCTCGGCGTTTTCCATGGGCTCGCCCCCGGCCAACTCCTCGGCCGAGCAAGGCTGCATGCCGAAGTCCTCGGGGCTGATCGTACGCTCGCTCACCACACCGTCCACCAACTCGGCCACTCGCGTAGGCCCCATGGGACTGACCTCGTCCATCCCGGGCTCCCCGTGCACGACCAGCGCGTGGGCATGGCCCAACTCATGGAGCGCCTCGATCACGAGCGAAACCAGAGACGGATCCGCCACACCCACCAACTGCCTGCCGACCCCGGCCGGGTTGGTGAGCGGTCCCAGAATGTTCATCACCGTGGGAAAGCCGAGCTCCCTACGAACGGGCCCGACATGCCTCATGGCCGGGTGCAGGAGAGGAGCGAACATAAAAACGAGCCCGACCTCTTTGAGCACGATAGCCATCTCTTCCGGAGTGAGCTCGATGCGTACTCCGAGCGCTTCCAGAACATCGGCACTCCCGCTTCGGGAGGTGAACGAGCGATTGCCGTGCTTGGCAATGCGTACCCCCGCCCCGCAGGCGACCAGCGCGGCGGCCGTGGAGATGTTGAAGGTGGTCACGGCCCCGCCCCCCGTCCCACAGGTGTCGATAAGCTGGTCCGTCGCCTCGGATGCCACACGCACCATCGCCTTGCGGAGCGCTCTCACGCCTCCGGCCACCTCGACGGGGAGGACACCCCTCACGCGAAAGGCGGTGAGCAGCGAGGACATCTGCGCCGGAGAAGCACTTCCGTCCATGAACGTGTCGAACGCGAACTCCGCCTCTGCCGCGTTGAGGTGCTCGCCGTCGGCCACCTTGAGAAGGACATCCCGAAGGTCCGGCGAGTGCGACGATGAGGTGGGACTCTGACTCATTCGAGATGGCGTTCCCGTAAAAAATGCAGTGCCGGAGAACGCGATTACCCCGGCAGAATACAGCTACAATTCAACCTTTCGGGCCTCGCTTGACAACAGTTACCTCCGTTCTACCTTCCGGGCGTGGAATCCGCGAGGGTGAATCGCCTCAAGCTGATCCTTCAATATGATGGCTCAGCCTTCTTCGGCTGGCAGATGCAGCGTGAGGAGCGAACCGTTCAAGGGGAGCTCGAAGCGGCTCTGACGCGTCTTACGGGTGCCCGGCGCCCGGTCGAGGGATCGGGCCGAACGGATCGGGGAGTCCATGCGACCGGTCAGGTGGCGGCTGTGTCACTCCCTGAGAGCTGGGGACCGCCCAAGCTCGAGAAGGCTCTGAACGCTGTGCTGCCCAACGATATCTGGATCGAATCCGTCGAGTCGGCCGCCCCTGACTTCAGCCCCAGATACGATGCGGTTGCCCGCACGTACCTCTATCGACTCGGTGTCTCGGAGCAGAGCCGGTCTCCGTTTCATCGTCCTTGGTGCTGGGCCCTCACGACCGCGGTACACTCCGCCCTCTTGGGAAGAGCCGCCAATCTCCTGGCCGGGGAACACTCGTTCAAAGCCTTCGCCAAGTCGGGACAGCCCGAGCGTGGTGAGCTGTGCACGATCCATTCAGCCCGGTGGGAGACTTGGGAAGATCTCGGGTTTTCGTTCCAAATAACGGCGAACCGTTACCTCCACCACATGGTCCGTTACCTTGTAGGGACGATGGTGGACATCGCGCGCCAACGGCGTCCGGTGGACGACCTTGGCCGTCTGCTCACGAACTCGGACGACGACCTGGAAACGTCCCCTCCGGCGCCCCCCGAAGGCCTGTTTCTCCATCATGTGGCATATCCGACGGAACCCCGGTTCCAAGACCCCGGACGCCACCACGACGACGCCGCTACGACGACGCCCTGAACCGAAGAGCACATGAGAATTTTTCTCGACACCGCCGATACCGATGAAATCCGCCGAGCCGTCGAAGCCGGCCTGATCGACGGAGTGACCACCAACCCCTCCCTCATGGCCAAGGTCGCGGGAGACCGTGAGCCGGCTGACCTCTTTCTCGAGATCTGTCAGGCTGTGGATGGGCCGGTGAGTGCCGAGGTCGTGGCGCTGGACGCCGAAGGCATGGTCGAGCAGGGCCGCCGCCTGGCCAAGATCCACGACAACATCGTCATCAAGGTCCCGCTCACCGAGGCGGGGCTCGTCGCGTGCCGTACCCTCCGGAGTGAAGACATCGGCGTCAACGTGACCCTCTGCTTCTCACCCACCCAGGCTCATCTGGCGGCGAAGGCGGGAGCCACGTTCATCTCGCCCTTCATCGGTCGTGTCGACGACATGGCGGGCGACGGGATGGAGCTCATAGCTCAGATCCGGCAGATCTACGACAACTACGATATCGAGACGCAGATCCTGGCCGCGTCCATCCGGCATCCGCAGCACATGGTGCAATCGCTCATGCTCGGCGCGGACTGTGCAACGTTGCCACCCAAGGTCTTGTATCAATTGTTGAAGCACCCGTTGACCGACCGCGGCCTGGACGGGTTCATGGCGGACTGGAAGAAGTTGGGAAGGGACCTCTAGAGGGGTCGCGATGCCCTGCTCATGGCCAACCAACAAGTGAAGTTTGTGAGGTGCCGGTCAGCCCTCGCGGGAGTAGCCGCCGCCATCTTGGCGGTGGCTCCGGCTGCCTGCGGTGCGGAAGAAGCCCCTGCCGATGCGTCGGGCGCGGCAGCGGCAGCGGCGCTGGCGACCGCTAGCTCGGTACCCGCCGCATCAACCCAGCGGGTGCCCAGTGCGGGGCGCTCCAGCCAACTCGACAGCTCTCGGAGCACGGCCATCGTCGAGGCGGCCACCGAGGTGGCTCCGGCCGTTGTGAGCGTCAATGTGCTGCGGACCGAACAGGTGCGCACCCGCTCGTTCTTCGACCCGTTCTCCATGCCCCGTACGCGCCGTAGCCGTGGCCTGGGATCGGGATTCATCATCAGTGAAGAGGGCGTGATCCTTACCAACGATCACGTGATTCAGGATGCGGAGCGCATCATGGTCACGCTCCCGGACGGGCGCGACTTCGAGGCCGAGCTGGTCGGGACGGACCAGCTTACCGACGTCGCCGTGCTGCGGATCAAGGGTGATCGGCTCCCCGTGGCCCGGCTGGGGACGTCGGAGGGCCTACTCATCGGTGAATGGGCCCTGGCCATCGGGAACCCGTTCGGCAACCTCTTCTCCAACTCCGAGCCTACGGTCACCGCCGGTGTCGTGAGTGCCACGGGAAGGCACATCATCCCCGACGAGGACGCCCGGGTCGTCTATCTGGGGATGATCCAGACCGATGCATCCATCAACCCTGGGAATTCGGGCGGGCCGCTCGTCAATTCCGCCGGAGAGGTCATCGGCGTCAACAGCTCCATCTTCACGCGTAGTGGGGGGAGCGAAGGCCTCGGATTCGCCATCCCCATCGACCGTGCCATGCGCGTGGCCGAACAACTCCTGGGCGAAGGGGAGTTGAAGAGGGCCTGGTTGGGTTTCGAGGTGGACGCGGGCGCCGAGGACATCTGGGGGCGAACACAGGGGATCGTCGTGGCCAGCGTGGCTCCCAACTCACCGGCGGCTGGCGCCCGGCTGGCACGGGGTGATCGCATCGTCTCGGTGGACGGGCAGCCACTCCACACGCTCCTGGACTTCGAGTCGGTGCTCCTGGACATGAGGGTGGGCGAGTCCATCGATCTGGGCATCGAGGGCCGACCGAGGGCTGTGACCGTCGTATCTACAGAGGTCCCGTCGGGCTCGGCCGACCGGGTGACCGCTCTGGAGCAGATGCAATTGGTCACGGTGACACCGGGAATCCGGGCCGAGAGGAATCTCGGGTACGACACCGGGGCCCTCATTCTGTCCATAGAGCCGGAACTCGAAGGTCGCATCGGATTTCGAGCGGGTGACGTCATCCTCCAGATCAACCGGATCGGGGTCACCTCCGCCGAGCAGGCGGCCGATATCTTTCGGCGAGCATCGGGCAACGTGGCAGTCTACATCGAACGCAACGGCGGGGTCATCGTGAGACAACTCTCCTTCCGGGGGTCCCGTGGCTGATTCCTCGGCCGACCTCTACAACCATCCCCTCGGAGAGCGCTACGCCTCCCGCGAGATGCAGTCCATCTTTTCTTCGGCCCACCGCTTCGGGACGTGGCGGCGACTGTGGCTGGCCCTGGCCGAAGTACAGCATGAGCTGGGCCTACCCGTTCCGTCCGAGGCTCTGGACCAGATGCGCCAGACGCTCGACGACGTGGACCTCGACAAGGCGGCCGAGTACGAACGCCGCTTCCGCCATGACGTTATGGCGCACGTGCACCTTTTCGGCGACGTGGCTCCAGCGGCAAAGGGAATCATCCACTTGGGAGCCACCAGCGCATTTATCGGTGACAACACCGACCTGATTCTGCACCGGGAGGCCCTCACGCTCATCCGGGACCGGATCGTTCGGTGCGTGGCCCGCCTCGCCGACTTCGCCGACACACACAAAGACTTGCCGACCCTGGGTTACACCCATTTCCAGCCGGCACAGCCCACCACGGTGGGAAAGCGGGCCACCCTGTGGCTGCAGGACTTGGTCCTGGACATCGAAGAGGTCGAGTTCCGCTTGAAGACCCTACGCTTCCGTGGGGTGAAAGGCACCACCGGGACTCAGGCGTCCTTCCTGGAGCTCTTCGAGGGAGACACGACCAAGGTGGACGAGCTCGATCATGCCGTGGCCCACCGTATGGGCTTCAGCGAACGCCTCGGTGTGACGGGTCAGACCTACACGCGCAAGATCGACGCTCAGATCCTGGGCTCCCTGGCCGGGGTGGCGGCCTCCGCGTCCAAGATGGGGAACGACCTGCGGCTCCTGGCTCATCTGCGAGAGGTGGAGGAGCCCTTCGAGGAGGAGCAGATCGGCTCGTCGGCCATGCCCTACAAGCGCAATCCCATGCGTGCGGAGCGTATGTGCGCCATGGCGCGCCACGTCATTGCTCTGGCCCAAGATCCGCAGTACACGGCTGCCACCCAGTGGCTCGAGCGCACCCTGGATGATTCCGCCAATCGTCGGCTCTCCATTCCCGACTCGTACCTGGCCTTGGACGGCATCCTGGTGCTCGTCGAGAACATCTCGTCGGGGCTGGTGGTGAACCCCGGGGTCATCAGACGGAACCTGGAGGTGCATCTTCCGTTCATGGCCTCGGAGACGATCCTCATGCACGCTACGTCGGCCGGAGGGGACCGCCAGGAGCTACACGAACGCATCCGTCGGCATTCCATGGAGGCCGCCGGACGCATGAAGGACGAGGGCGCGGAGGCCGATCTTCTCGAGCGCATCGCAACCGACGATGCGTTCGACATGACCCTCGATGACCTTCGTGAGATCGCCGATCCGATCCGCTTTGTGGGGCGAGCGCCCGAACAGGTGGATCGCTTCTTGGCCGAGTGGGTACAGCCGGCCTTGGAACGCCTTGAAGCAGGTGCCAACGAGCGCCTGGGAGAACCAGATGTCCGCGTCTGAAGCGATGGCCGTAACGCAGTCTGAGGTACCGCTGCCTCTCCTCCACCAGGGAAAGGTCCGCGACGTATACGACGCCGGAGACGGCATGCTCTTGATGGTCACGAGCGATCGCGTCAGCGCGTTCGACGTGATCCTCCCACAGCCCATCCCCCGGAAGGGAGAGGTGCTCACACAGATCACGGCCTGGTGGATGGACACCCTGCGCGACCAGATCGATCACCACGTGATCAGCGTCGACCCCGACGAGATCGTGGACCGGGTGCCCGGGCTGGCCGATTCGAGGGACGCGTGGGCCGCCCGCAGCATGCTCCTGCACCGCACGGAGCCCGTGCTCGTGGAGTGCGTCGTGCGAGGCTACATCTCGGGATCCGCATGGAAGGAGTACAGCGCCTCCGGGACGCTGGCCGGTGAGTCGCTCCCCGAAGGACTGGTGGAGAGCGGCCGACTGGAGCAGCCCGTCTTTTCTCCGGCGACCAAGGCCCAGACCGGCCACGACGAGAACATCCCTTTTGCGGGTGTCGTGGAACGGTTGGGGGAAAAGGTCGCCGATCGCCTGCGCGATCTATCCTTCCTCATCTACGGTCACGGTGTGAAATTGGCCGAGGAGAGAGGAATCATCCTAGCGGACACCAAGTTCGAGTTCGGGTACCATCCGGACGGTCGGCTGCTCCTAATCGACGAGGTACTGACACCGGATTCGTCCCGTTTCTGGCCGGCCGACCGGTACATCGCGGGGCAGGGCCAACAGTCACTGGACAAGCAACCCGTCCGCGACTTTCTGGACGAGCTAGACTGGGATAAGTTACCACCACCACCCGACTTACCGGATCATGTGGTCGATGCCACGTCAACGAGATACCTGGAGATTTTCCGGCGCCTGACCGGAACCGAGCTCAATGCTTTCGAGCCCCCTCACTTCGGCTGAGCGCCGGAGGACCAAAAGAGCCACATGAGTTTCGCGCGGGAAGGTTATCCGTTCATGTTGGCAGGGTCGCTTCTGGCGGCGCTGGCGTGGGTAGCCGTTCCCCTCTCAGATACCTGGGTGGCCGTCCCGGCTGTAATAGTCACGGTACTCGCCGCGTTCGTATGCTACTTCTTCCGCGATCCGGCACGGCCCCTACCCGCGGATGAGGGTGTCGTTCTCGCGCCCGGAGACGGGAAGATCATCGACATCCGAGAGGTCGACGAGCCGTCCTTTGTCGAGGGTCGCTGCCGGCGTATCACGATCTTCCTCAGCGTGTTCAATGTCCATGTCCAACGGGCTCCGGTCTCGGGCCTCGTCGCTCACCGGGCCTACCGTCCTGGTGAGTACGCTGTGGCTTGGCACCCCAAGGCGAGCGAGTCCAACGAGCAGGCCTCCCTGGGGTTGAGCACCGAGTGGGGTCGTGTCCTGGTACGTCAGATCGCGGGCCTGATCGCGCGTCGGATCGTCACGTATCCGGAGCAGGGCGACCAGGTTCAACTCGGAGACCGCATCGGACTGATCAGGTTCGGCTCCCGAGTCGATCTCTTCCTGCCGCTCCACTGGCCTCTGTCGTGTGTCGTGGGTGACAAGGCCGTGGGAGGTGAGACGGTCTTCGCCCATGTGAAAGAAGCAGATCAGGCGGGAGCCACCGACGTGTCTGGTGCGCAAACCGAAGTGCCTGGTGAGCAAGGAATTGGTACGCAGGAGGCCAACGCATGATCGACCGCCCAAGGCCCACCACCAGGCTCCAGAAGGGGATCATCATCCTCCCCTCTGCCTTCACGATGGCCAACCTGTTCTTCGGGTTCTACGCCATCGTGGCGGCCACCCGTGGCGACTTCACGTGGGCCGGGTGGTTCATCGTCTGGGCTGCGATCACAGACCTGTTGGACGGCCGCATCGCACGCTTCACCAGGACCGGATCGGCGTTCGGTGGGGAGTTGGACTCCCTGGTGGACGCCATCTCCTTCGGTGTGGCCCCGGCGTTTATCATGTACACGCTCTACTTCTCGGACGGGAACTGGAGCTGGGTGCTGCCCTTCATGTACGTGATGGCCGTGGTCGTCCGCCTGGCCCGCTTCAACATCGAGCAGGGCGGAGAGGCCAAGGCCCACTTTCATGGGCTTCCCTCCCCCACGCCGGGCATGATCCTGGCCACGTTCTATCCATTCAGCCAGACACCGTTTTGCGAGACCTACCTTTCCGGAATGCCGTGGCCGCGCATCATGGGCATTCTGATCATCGTCCTCGGCGCCCTGATGTTGAGCAACATCCCGTACGCGCTGGTGCCGAAGATCGGCCTCAGGTCGAGGAAGGGTATCCTGACCTCGCTGTGGCTCTTCGTGAACCTGCTCGTCGCCATCGCCTTCCCGGCCTACTACTTCTTCCCCATGCTCCTCGCCTACACGATGTGGGGACTCTTGGGGTCGGTCATCCACGGACTTCTGGAGCGTCTCCCGGAGCGAGACCCGCTCCTCGACGTGCTCGACGTGCTGGACGACGCGGGCGCCGAGGTCCGGGCACTGGACTACGGAGAGCTGGCTCCGAAGCGCTACCAGCAAAGTCCCACACACCTGCAACCCCCTGACACGGAGAGCGAAACGTGACGCGTTTTCGCTTGGAGATTCGAGTGGTCCCCCGCCCTGGTCTGCTGGACCCGGAGGGCAAGGCCATCCAGCACGCACTGCATTCACTGGACTATGAAGGCGTTCAAGACGTACGGGTCGGTAAGATCCTCTACCTTGACGTCGAGGCCTCATCAGCAGAAGAGGCGGGCGAACGTGGAGAAGCCATGTGCCAGCGGCTGCTGGCCAACCCCGTGACCGAGGACTTCGAGATCGAGGTCGCGGAGGCGCCCACCGCGGAGATCCCCGCATGAAGGTCGTGATCATCACCTTTCCCGGATCCAACTGCGACTACGACCTCTATAAGTGCATCCAGTTGGTCGGCGGGAGCCCCGCCTTCGTTTGGCATCGAGAGGTTGCACTGGGCGACGTGGATGCCGTCATGCTCCCGGGAGGATTCTCCTACGGGGACTACCTCCGCGCCGGGGCGATCGCCACGATGAGCCCTGTCATGGATGCCGTGAAGGCCTTTGCGGCCTCGGGCGGTCCCGTGTTGGGGATCTGCAACGGATTCCAGATGCTGTGTGAAGCCGGGCTGCTTCCTGGTGCCCTTCTCCGTAACAACTCGCTGCTCTTCTCCAGCCGGGACGTCCTGCTCAGGGTGGAGAATGACGCCACGGTCTTTACGCAGAACTACGACGTCAGGCAGATCCTGCGGATGCCGATCGCTCACGCGGAAGGCAACTACCACGCCGACCAGAAGACGTTGGACCAACTGGAAAACGAGGGTCGGGTGCTCTTCCGCTACGTAGACGCCTCCGGCGACACGACCGCCGACGCGAACCCGAACGGATCGGCACGCAGCATCGCCGGCATCATCAACAACGAAGGCAACGTCATGGGCATGATGCCCCACCCCGAGCGAGCCGTGGAGGAGGTTCTCGGCTCGGTGGACGGAACAGGTGTATTCCAAGCCCTTCTGGCCCATCTGTCACCGGTGGGCGCAGCGTGAGCCCGAACAACCCACAACCCATTACCGAACGGACCCAGAGTCGAATCTTGAGCGATAGACCGGAGCATCACGGCACCACGCCGGGGGCGACCCCCGCACCCCGAGAAGGCGATCCACCCATTACGCCCGAGCTCGTCGACGATCATGGGTTGTCACCCTCGGAGTACGATCGGGTCCTGGAGATCATGGGACGAGAGCCGACGTACACAGAACTCGGCGTGTTCAGCGCCATGTGGTCGGAGCACTGCGGATACAAGAACTCCAAACGGCTCCTACGCCTCCTGCCCACAGACGCACCGTGGGTGATCCAAGGCCCGGGAGAGAACGCCGGCGTCATCGACCTAGGTGACGGCCTGGCTCTGGCTTTCAAGATCGAGTCCCACAACCACCCGTCGGCCGTCGAGCCGTACCAGGGCGCCGCGACCGGCGTGGGAGGCATTCTGCGGGACGTCTTCACCATGGGGGCCAGACCCATCGCGATCCTGGACTCCTTGCGCTTCGGTAATCTCGACAGCGGCCGGGTCCGCTACCTGTTCTCGGGCGTGGTGAAGGGGGTGGGGGACTACGGCAACTGTGTCGGAATCCCGAACATCGGCGGAGAGACCTTCTTCGACGAAGGCTACGAGGGTAATCCCATCGTGAACGCGATGTGCCTCGGGCTCATGAAAGCGGAAGATCTCATCAAGGGCGAAGCCGAGGGCGTGGGCAACCCGCTCATGACCGTCGGGGCCAGGACGGGCCGCGACGGGATCCATGGTGCGACCTTCGCTTCGGAGGAGCTCAACGAGGACTCCGAGGCCAGCCGCCCACGGGTTCAGGTAGGGGACCCCTTTACCGAGAAACTGCTCCTGGAAGCCAGCTTGGAGCTGATCAAGAGCGGACACATCACCGGTATCCAGGACATGGGGGCCGCAGGCATCACCTCCAGCGCCTCGGAGATGGCCGGTCGCTCTGGGAACGGTGTGGAGATCGACATGGACCGCGTGCCCGTGCGCGAACCGGGTATGACGCCCTACGAGATCCTGCTCTCCGAGTCGCAAGAGCGCATGCTCGTGGTCGCCAAGATCGGACATGAGGATGGGGTGAAGGAGATTCTCAACAAGTGGGAACTGGAGGCCGAAACGATCGGGGTGGTCACCGACGACGCGCTCTTCCGGGTGATGGAAGGCGGCCGCGCCGTGGCCGAGATCCCCGCACTTCCCCTCACCGAAGGGTGCCCCACGTACGAGCGGGAGGGAATCGAGTCGGAAGAGGTGAAGGAGCTTCGGTGTATGGACCTGTCACACTTCCAGGAAGCGGACTCGGACCAGACGGAGTCGTTCCTGAAGCTCATAGGGTCACCCAATATCGCTTCGAAGCGTTGGGTGTACCGCCAGTACGACACGACCGTCAGGACGGGCACGGCCATCCGCCCCGGCGCGGACGCCGGTGTGGTCCGCCTCCGGGGCACCACGAAGGCCGTGGCAGCCACCACAGACTGTAATGGGCGCTACGTCTACCTGAACCCCCGCATGGGCGCCATGGCGGCCGTTGCCGAGGCGGCGCGAAATCTCGTGTGTGTCGGCGCGTTGCCCACGGCCATCACCAACAACCTGAACTTCGGGAACCCTCTGAAGCCGCACATCTACCACCAGTTCCGCGAAGCGGTTCTGGGCATGGCCGAGGCCTGCAAGCTCTTCGAGACTCCGGTCACGGGCGGCAACGTCTCGTTCTACAACGAGACGGACGGCGTGTCCATCTATCCGACCCCGGTCATCGGCATGGTCGGGATCGTCGAAGATGTCGCCCACCTCACCCACGCCTCGTTCCAGGAGGAGGGTGACGCCATCATTCTTCTCGGGGACAACACGGACGAGGTGGGCGCGTCGGAGTACCTCTACGTCATCGAGGACCTGGTGGCCGGCGAGCCTCCTTCGGTCGACCTCTTGGCGGAACGACGCCTCCAACACGCCGTGCTAGCCATGATCCAGAAGGGTCTGCTCCGCTCGGCCCACGACGTCTCCGAGGGTGGTCTGGCCTGCGCGCTGGCCGAGAGCGCGCTCGGGCGGGGTGGCTCGCCGATGGGTGTACACGTGACACTTCACGACGCCCTCTCCCCCCTGCCTCTGCTCTTCGGGGAGGCGCAGGGACGAGTCGTGGTGTCGTGCGACGCACACTCGGTGGACGACGCCCTACGCATCGCCAAGAAGCACGGGGTCCCCTGCCGCCAGATCGGCCAAGTGGTCGCGGCGGACGAGGGCTTTCGAATAGAAGGGCGCAGCGTGACGCTGGAGGTCGACGTGGAGACCATGTCCGACCTATTCTTCGGTGCGATTCCTCGTTTGATGGATGGAGCTAGCCAGACGTGACCGCAAAGCCACTGCCCGTCGTCGGTCGGCCACAGGACATCCTTACGACAGACCTCGATGCACGACCCCGTGAGGAGTGCGGGGTGGTGGGCATCAGCGGGGTGGATGATGCCGCGGAACTCGCATTCCTGGCGCTCTACGCTCTCCAGCACCGCGGGCAGGAGTCCGCGGGCATCTACGCCATCTCCAACGGCGAGGCCCGAGTCTACAAAGAGGTTGGGCTAGTGGGGGACGTGTTCAATGCCGAAGCGCTCATCAAGCTGCCCGGTAGTACCGCCCTCGGACACGTCCGCTACTCCACCGCCGGGGGCAGTAATGCGCTGAACGCTCAGCCCATCGTGGTCCGGTACGCCGAGGGCGACCTCGGAGTCGCCCACAACGGCAACCTGACCAACGCTCACGACCTGAAGAAACGTCTGGTCAGCGAGGGCGCCATCTTCCAGACTACGTCGGACTCCGAAGTCATCGTCCACCTCATCGCACGCTCACGACACGACACGATCGATGCCCAGGTGGACGACGCGCTCAGCCACCTCGAGGGCGCCTTCTCGCTGGCGATCACCGTGGGCGAGACCCTCTACGCAATCCGGGACCCCAGGGGCTACCGCCCGTTGGTGCTGGGCAAACTGGACGGCGGGCACGTGGTCACCAGCGAAACATGCGCACTGGACATCCTCGGGGCCGAGTACGTGAGAGACATCGAACCGGGAGAGGTACTCAAGATCGAGGGCGGGTCGGTCCAGAGTCTGCGCAGCCTTTCGCCGGCCCAGGAACAGGCTCCCTGCATCTTCGAGCTCGTCTATTTCGCGCGCCCGGACTCGCGTCTTTGGACCATATCGGTGGATGGCGCACGACGTGGCTTCGGGCGCCGCCTCGCCGCGGAGCACCCCGTCGAGGCCGATGCGGTCATCGCCGTACCCGACAGTGCGAATTCGGCGGCTCTGGGCTACAGCGAAGCCAGTGGCATCCCCTATGAGCTGGGCCTTCTCCGGAACCACTACGTGGGCCGTACCTTCATCAAGCCGTCGCAGGCGGACCGCGACTTCGGTGCTCGCATGAAGTACAACCCCGTCCGTGAGGTTCTCGAGGGCAAACGAGTGATCGTGGTGGACGACTCCCTGGTAAGGGGCACGACGAGCAAGAGCCTGGTCAAGTTCATCCGCCAGGCCGGAGCCAAGGAGGTGCACCTCCGCATCGCCAGCCCCCCCGTGCGCTTCCCGTGCTTCTACGGAATCGACATGCCCAGCAGCGAGGAGTTGATCGGCTCACAGATGGAGCCGCCCGAGATCGCCAAGACCCTCGGGGTAGACTCTCTGGGCTATCTGTCTCTGGACGGCATGCTCTCGGTCGTGTCCGACCACGGATCGTTTTGCAACGCCTGTTTTTCCGGCGAATACGCCGCACCGCTGGTCGACGTGGACAGGGGGTATGTTCCGGGGAACCACCCGATCAACTGCTAGTGACCTCTCAACGATGATCACTACACCACCAGCGTCGTGCCGGTGAACGTCACTCGAGAGATGCTGGAGCGGCTTCCGAAGACCGAGCTCCACGTTCACCTCGACGGTAGCCTCCGTCCAGAGACGCTGATCGAACTGGCCGAACAGTACGAGAAGCCCCTACCGAGCACCGAACCTGCCATTTTGGCAGATAATATGCGGGCCGGAGATACCCGGAATCTCGAGGAGTACCTGGCCAGGTTCGAAATCACCCTGTCGGTCATGCAACACGCCGACGCGCTAGAGCGTGTCGCCTTCGAACTGGCTGAGGACAACGCCCGAGAGAACGTGCGGTATGTAGAGGTCCGCTACTCACCGATCCTGCACACTCGGGAAGGGCTACCGCTCACCGAGACCGTAGAAGCCCCCGTCCGTGGGCTCGCTCGGGCAGAGGAGCAGTACGGCATCAAGACCGGCCTGATCATCTGCGGCATCCGGAACATGGAGGCTGATACGTCCCGGGACCTGGCGGACCTCACCGTGGCGTTCAAGGGCCGTGGGGTCGTCGCTTTCGACCTGGCCGGGGCCGAGTACAACTACCCGGCCAAGAAGCACCGGGACGCCTTCTTCACCGTGATCAACCGGAACATGGCCACCACCATCCACGCCGGTGAGGCCTACGGTCCCGAGTCCATCCACCAGGCGCTGCACTACTGCCGAGCCAACCGCATCGGCCATGGGACGCGCCTTTACGAGGATCCCGATCTGATGCAGTTCGTGAACGACTTCAGGGTGCCGCTGGAGATCTGTCTGACGTCGAACGTGCAGACCAGGGCCGTGGCCTCGTACGCGGACCATCCCCTACGCCAATACTACGACGCCGGGTTGGTGGTGACGCTGAATACGGACAACCGGTTGATGTCGGGGACTACCGTGACGGACGAGTACTGGAAGGCACACAAGCATCTCGGGTTTACGTGGGAGGAGCTCAAGCGGGTGGCGCGTATGGGGTTCGAGTCGGCGTTTCTGCATCGGGGGGAGAAGGACGAGCTGATGGCCAGTATGGACGAGGCGGCTAGAAACATCTCGGCGTTGGAATAGGCATAGGGCGACGAGGGCCGGTGAAATCAGACCCCGTCGACCACGTCGAGAACGAGGTCGGCCAACTGTAAGCCTTCACCGTCGGCATTCACTCCGATCGCGAAGACCGTAAGAGCGCCCACGCCGGGAGCAAATCCCGTGACATCCGACGCCTCGAGGGTGTGCTCCCAGGCATACGTCCGGACAAAGCCGTCGTCGGTCAACGCTCCCGAGTTGGCGGAGATGTCCCCGATAAGGACGTTCTCCGCAGTAACCGGGTGGACCAGGTAGAAGTAGATACGGCCGTTCAGGAACGGGTTGGCGAACGTGCCCGACGCCCCGGTCACTTCGGCTTCCACGTCCAAGGACCTCTCGGCCCCCAGGTCGTCCACGCAGTCCTCAGTGTCGGGGTCGCCCTCACCATTACAGATCTCCGTGTTGGCGACGGGAACCGTGAACAACCAACCCGGTGCAGCGATACCCGCACCCGCGTAGCCGACCACGCCGGCACCACCGTTGATCGTCCCGGCGTTGATATTGTTCGAGACTGCGGGCGAAACGTTGCCGGCCATGTCTTCGGCGATGGTACGGACGTTCGTCATGAGAACCATGCCCCCCGCCGGGCAGGTCGGCACCGGTGACCTGCTCCAGACCCGCGACCAAGTTGATCGTCGTGGACGGGCTGGCCGTAGTCGTCATCGAACCGTCGAAAGCGACACCGTCTCCGATCGGGACAACGGGCCCGAACGACAACCAGTCACCCGAGTTGCCATAATCGAACGTGAAGTTCGTGGACAAGAGATCCAGGTTGTCACTCACCGCTCCGCTGAAGGTGGCCGAAGAACCACCCGTGAGTGCCGCCGAAGAAGAGACGTTGGCCGTGATCTCCGGATCCGTGACATCCTGCAGGAGCGACACAACGGTCTCTGTCGTTATTCCGCCCGCCTGGTTCACCACCTTGCCGCCGAACGTGTAGTAGCCGTCCGCCGGACCGGTCCCACCATCCGGGATACAGTTGCTCACACCTGCCGGCGCGGGGGTCGAGACTCCGCAGGCCGGAATCGCCATAGGAACGTTGATCGCCCCACCGCCCGAGGAGGCTCCTATCACGAAGGAGCCCGGGTCAATCTTCATCCACACACTCAGAGGCGTAGCCGAGACGCCGGACACGTCCTCTGCCGCCGAAAAGGTGATCCCCACTCCAGAAGCACCGGACGCGGCGTTATAGATGGTCTGGTCCTCGACACCGGTCACCTCAACATCCGTGGGCGGCGTGTCGTCGACGCCGAAGGTGTTGGCCGGATGACCCCCGCCTCCGCCAGCTGCAAGGGCAACGTAGCTCACGTTGCCGAGGTCGTCCGTGAGGCCTGCCTGAACGTGGTTTTCATTATTCGACAGCCCCATGAAGAGACCGGCGGCGGCCGGAGTCGCGGCGCTCGGAAGCGCAATGAGATCGGGGTCGCCCAGGACGCCCGGAGTACCCACCGTAGACTCGGCAAAGTGGGCCGTGATAGACGACCCACCGACCCCGGCGACCCCGGCCCCGGCACTCGGAACCGCGTCATCGTCGTCTTCCGTCGTCCCCAGCGCCGTACCGAACGCGAACGTCGATTTCACCCAACCGACATTGCAGCACAGCGTAGTCGCGTTTGCTACAGCGCTCGGCAAAATAAACGTGCCGGCGACGCTCAACGTCGGACCGACATTGTCGACCAGAACGGCGAGGGGAGGAGCGACCCCGTCGATGGTCGTCAACCCAAGGAAGGGATCACCGTTGCTGTACAGCACGGCACCTAGGGTCACCTCGTCCCCGCCACCCGGCGCGGACTGATACCCGCAGAGAGGGTCGGCAGCGTCTGCGCAAGGATTCCATGACGTGCCCTGATTGCCCTCGAACACGAAGTTCCATGGTGCCGCCAAGTCCGTCAGCGTGGTCGTTCCGACACCGGAGAACGGGGCTGGGGGTGCGCCGTTGTTGGTCGTCAGCGTCGCCACCACCGAGCCCAACGTCCGACCGGAATACAGAACCGGCTCTACGTCCAGGATCAAGCTTCCGCCCCTCCACAACACGGAGGATGAGGTGACGGCGCTGGTCGTGGAAGACAACGTGCCGACTAACGCGTCTGCATTCATGAACGTCAGGCCCCGGTCCTGGCTGGCCGTTACGATGCTCGTGCCACCGCCCCCGTCGGTGCTGGTGATCCGGGCTGAGACGACGTGCTCGCCGGTCTGGAACGTCGGCGTGCTGTTGCCCCGAGCACACACAGTTCCGGGAGCCGGCCCACAGGCGGCCGTGCTGATCTGGATGGTAACCCGGCGAACCGCTCCCTCAGGCCCATCCTCTCGGGGTGCACCGGTGGCAAATGACTGTTCGCCCACCACGACTCCGTCGAGGAGCACCGCGGCTTCGGTGATCGTCTCCGTACCCTCGTCGACGGTTAGGTTCACGTCGATGGCTCCCACTACCACCGCCGGCACGACCGTCGCCCCGGCGGTACCACTGACCGTGATCGACGAGATCGTGACCGTCGCGGCCGTGGTGACCTCTTCGACCGTACCGACGAAGCTCACGCTCGCGGTCTGGCCCGCGGCCACCGTCACATCCGTAATTCGACACCCGTGACGGTCACCGTTGCCACAATTCCAGCGCCAGTTCCGGAGGTGACGGTGCCCCGGATGCTCGACGTACGGATATAGGCGCCGCCGAAGTCGGCTGAGACGGCCTGGCCACTTGTCGAGATGGTCGCCACCGTCGAGGTGGAAGGAAAGATCACGTCGGCGGGGGCACCGCTGATCCGTACTCCGTACGTCGCTACGGGAGCGCTGGAAAACGAGTACGTACCATCTCCCCCGGTCGTTGTCGACCGCGAGACGACTCCCAGGAGGTCCACGGTCACGCCAGCCAGGCCCGTGCCCTCGACAGTTACCGTACCGTGCACCGATCCGACGATATCCGACGGCGAGACGACCCCCTCACCATCGCCGTCCCCCCCCACGGACGCATCCGGCACTGGAAAGCGCAGCAAACCACACGAGACCTATAACGCACCGCTGTCTCATCGATCCCTCGTCTCTCCGTTTGGCAGCTTGGCCGGCCTCCCAGACGCCCACAGCCACAACACTGTCCCCGCCATTTGCGAAACGCAAGAGCTTGGTAAGGGGCGCGGCGGGGCTGTCCACCCGGAGCCCACAGCGATATCGCGGGGTCGACTCACGCATGCAATTACCTGAGACGTGTGGCTGGCAGCCCTGCAATCGGGATAGGGGAGGACCGGCGATCCCGGTCCTTCCCCTCCCACACCACCAGGCATGCGGGTCCGCACCTGGCGGTTCGGTGAGTTGAGGTCAGTACGGCGTGAGCCGGGGCACACCCAGCTCGTCGAAGTACGCCCCTGGCAAGGCCGTGTGCAGGGCGTGGTGCGCGGCCACGTGCCACCAGCTTCGCGCGAACCGAGCAGCTCGCCAGGCGAGGTTCTCGCTCACACCGCGAGCCCTCAACTCCCGGTACGCTGTCCTTCCCCGTTTCCACTGGCGTAATTGCAACGTACGCAGCCGGCGGTGGATCCATTGGTCCAGGTCTCGGAAAACCCCCGGTGTATCCGCTAAGCCGAAGTATGCCTTCCACCCCAGCACGTAGCGCCGTAGCTCTTCCGCCACCTGTTGCAGGCTCCGCCCGCCACTCCGGCTTGTAATCTGCCGGACTCGCTCCTTGAACTTCGTCAGGGCCTTCTTGCTGACCCGGCGCTTCACGACCTTCCCTGCCGCTACCCAGAAGCTGTAGCCCAGGAACTGTCGATCCCACACTCGCGCCACCGCGCTCTTTTCCTCGTTGACCTGAAGCCGAAGTTTCCCGTACAAGTGCCTCAGCGCCTGCATCACACGTTGTCCTGCCCGCCTCGACCGCACGTATACATTGCAGTCATCGGCGTACCGGACAAACGCGTGTCCGCGTAGCTCCAACTCCTTGTCCACTTCGTCCAGGAGCACGTTCGCCAGCAACGGCGACAACGGTCCGCCCTGAGGCGTCCCCATGTGCCGCTCCATCACCACCCCGTTCGCCATGACTCCGGCTTCCAGGTAGCGACGGAGGATCCGCAGCATCGCCTTATCCTCGATCCGCTTTGCCAGCCGCCCCATCAGCACGTCGTGGTTCACCCGGTCGAAAAACTTCTCCAGGTCCACATCCACCACCCATCGTCTCCCTTCCTGGATGTATTGCTGCGCTTCGCGCACCGCATCGTGTGCTCGGCGCCCAGGCCGGAAGCCGTGGCTGTGCCGACTGAACGTCGGGTCGAACCTCGGTTGCAGCACCTGCAGGATGGCTTGTTGGATGAACCGGTCCAGCACGGTCGGAATCCCCAACTCCCGGACCCCTCCCCCACTCTTCGGTATCTCCTGCCTTCGTACCGGCTTCGGTTGGTAGTGTCGCGATATTTGTGTAAAAGGGGGTGAGGGGTCCGGGGAGGGTGGACAGCCCGGGAAAAAGAGAGGAAGCTCCTTGTGAATGTTCATCATGACACGAACCCGGGGAGTCCGGGCCTGCGCCAGCAGGTCCGGAACCGGAAAGGAGCTTCCTCATGGAAAAGATGGTTGAAGTTGAGCGGGCCACGCAAGAAGAGTTACGGCAGGATTTGAAGTCGTTGTTTCAGGGCGCGATTCGTGTTACGCTCGAGATGGTGCTGGAGGAGGAGTTGAAAGCGATGGTCGGAGCGCGTCGTTTCGAGCGGGTCGGCAGCCGGAAGGACCACAGGAACGGCACGTACCTCAGGCGCCTGCTCACGAGCTTGGGTCAGATCGACGTGATGGTGCCGCGCAGCCGGGAAGGCGGCTCGCCCGCCGACGTGATGGGCCGCTACCGGCGCAGGAGTGAAGAAGTGGACGAGATGATGGTGGAGGCCTACGTGAGCGGTGTGTCGCAGCGCAAGATGGGCGACGTGACTGAAGCACTGCTGGGTGAGCGCGTGGGACGCTCGACGGTAAGCCGGGTCGCGAAGCGGCTCGATGGGGCTGTAGAAGCGCTGCGGAGCGCACCCATCGAGGGGCCTCACCCCTATCTGTATCTGGACGCGACGTTCCTCGATGCGCGCTGGGCCAGGAAGGTCGAGAACGTGAGCGCGCTCGTGGCCTACGCGGTGGATCCGGACGGTCACCGCCGGCTCCTGGCCATCACGCTAGGCCCTGAGGAGTCAGAGGACAGTTGGTCGGAGCTCCTCGAGCAGCTCCTGGAGCGAGGTCTCAGCGGCGTCGAACTGGTGATCGCCGACAAGCACGCGGGCCTGGCAGCTGCGGTGCGCCGCTTCCTGCCTGAGGTGCGCCGTCAGCGCTGCACCGTGCACCTGCAACGCAACGTGCTGGCCAAGGTCCCGCATCGCCTGCGCAAGCGTGTGGCGCGCGAGGTTGCCGCCGTCTTCCGGGCCCCCGGGCTCGCTGAGGCGAAGAAGCGCCTGGCCGAGATCACGACGCGCTGGCAAGAGGAGCTCCCCGAGGCAATGAAGGTGCTCGAGCGGGGCTTCACGGCCGCCACCCAGTTCTACGCGTTCCCCGAGCCCCACTGGGCCAGGCTACGCACCACGAACAGCCTCGAGCGCCTGCACACCGAGATCAAGCGTCGGATCCGGAGCGCCGGCGCCTTCCCCGACCGAGCCAGTGCGCTCCGCCTCATCACCGCGGTTGCTCTGAAGACTACTGCGGTCTGGAGCGAACGCCGCTACCTCGATCTCACGCTTCTCGAACCCAAGGAGGTCGCCAAGGCAGCCTAACCGAAGCATCGAGGAGCTTCCTCTCACTTTTACACACAACTCGGGACTTGACCGTCGGATCTCCCCCCAGTGCCTGCGCAAGTACTCTGGCAGCTCCTCCACGCTCATCCCGTCGATGCCCGGACTGCCCTTATTCTGCCGCACGCGTTTCAACGCTCCTACGAGGTTGGCACGCCCGACCACCTCCTCCATCAGGAGATGCTCGCTTCCTGAGCGCTCGTCTCCATGGGCCACCGTTCCGGCTTCGCCACTCCCCTCTACCTTCGGGGCTTCACCCCTATCCTCCAGCGGGAGCTCCAGTTGCCTGGACTCCTGGCGCATGGCCTTCTCGAGATCCACGGTCGTCACACTCTCCTCTCCGTTCGGCCCTTCGTCCGACAAAGCTGGGTCCAAGCGCATCATGCACTTCGTCGGCCTACTATGGCCTCTGCTGACTTCTCGCTCCGCCGGCAGGCCCAACAGCGCAATGCCGGCGTCGCCCTTTCAGGCGTCAGGCGAGACCTCCCCGGGTAAGAACGATGACCTTCCCCGCACAATCGCCGGATCTACGCCGCTTCCCCTTGGTCGCAGGAGCTTCGCGGTCAGTGGTCCGCTCGCCCCGGTCCGCAGCGCCTCGTATCCGGTTCCTGTTCGTCGACTCACGGGTTCGTTTCACGCTTCGTTCAGCGTACGCCTCACGACGAACGCCTTGCGCTTCCCTTCGGTCCCTGCGACCAGGTTCCGGGAGGACTTTCACCTCAGTCATCGCCCATGCCGGGCCCACCACTTAAAAAAAGGAGCCATCCTGGACCGCGATGGCTCCCCTTCTCGTAGACCCAAAACTGTAACCCATCAAGGTTCAGTTTTTGTTACCTCATCAGGGTTCGGGCTCACTGTGCCGATCCGCCCACAACGTCTCACGTCCCGTAAGGGCTCTCCAAGCGCGCATGCCGGGCCCACCACTTAAAAAAAGGAGCCTCCAGACCACGATGGCTCCCCTTCTCGTAACCCAAAACTGCTCAAGGTTCAGTTTTTGTTACCCCAGGGTTCGAACTCCTGTGCCGATCCGCCCACGGCACGTCTCACGTGCCGAGCTCTCCAGCGGCCACTCCCCACCAAAGTACGGCCTGATGAAGGACAGGGTCCGCCGCGATTTCGTTCCACGGGCGTCTGAGGCGCACGGTGCCACCCTCGATCGGCCACAAGGAGAGATCCTGCGTGTCTTGATTGTAGCGAAGATGGAGGGTCGCCAAACGCGGTAGCTCGTCGACCAACTCGATTGTCTTGTCCATGGAGCCGCTGCGGGAGGCAGTCTCAAGCAATCCGTACGCCCGGTTCGCAGTCATGCCGAGGCACGAGCCTAACTCCAGGCCCTTCCGCAGAACCCGAAGAAGTGTCAGGCCGCCCCAGGCGTCTCAGATAGACCTCCCCGGGTAAGAACGATGACCTTCCGTGGCCGCACAATCGCCGGATCTACGCCGCTTCCCCTTGGTCGCAGGAGCTTCGCGGTCAGTGGTCCGCTCGCCCCAGGTCCGCAGCGCCTCGTATCCGTACGTTCCTGTTCGTCCTGTGTGGTGAGGGAAGGGATGGGAGGATTGATGAAGACGGCCTCACGGGTTCGTTTCACGCTTCGTTCAGCGTGACTGCCTCACGCATCGAACGCCTTGCTCGCTTCCCTTCGGTCCCTGCGACCAGGATTCCGGGAGGACTGTTCACCTCCAAAGTCATCGCCCATGCCGGGCCCGACCACTTAAAAAAAGGAGCCGATCCTAGACCAGCGGCTGTAGATGTCCATGGCTCCCCTTCTCGTAACCCAAAACTGTAACCCATCAAGGTTCAGTTTTTGTTACCCATCAGGGTTCGCGGCTCACTGTGCCGATCAGCGCCCACGGCACGTCTCACGTCCCGTCGAAGAGCTCTCCAAGCGCGCTCTCAACGCGGTCCCGAACTCGAGGGCCGCCAGCCAAAGCTATGCCGACCAGCGGTCCAAACCAACTTTTCCCTGCAGTACGGCCTGCGTACCTTCTCATCCAGCGGATTTCGCTCCGGAAGGACATGGGTCTACGGGATTAATTAGAGAGCAATGTCCGTGAAGACGGCCTCCGGGAGCGGTTTGGGCTTCGGCACACCTCTGACGAAGATGAGCGGCCCATGCTTCGCGGAGCACGGATTTCCTGCCGGCAATGACCCTGATCGGCGTTCCCGACCTGCACGGGGGTTAGGATCGAGATCCATGGCGTGTGCTCGGCATTGTACCAGCGGAAGAACGATCGACAGAAGTCTTGGTCTGATCCCCGAACCGCCGGGAAACGAGGGATGGTACTTCAAGGTTTTGAACTGAGCCTCGGCTGTCATCCGACACCTGAGGCCGGCTCAACGAGCGGGTCACGCCGAGGTCAGCGAGAGTTGAGCGGTGCATTGGCTCCATTGGAGCTCCCCGATCCGAGTGCAGGGTCAGGACCCGGGGCTGGACGCCATGCTTCAGGCAGTGCTGGATCAACCGGCCGGCAGGGCCGAGTTCTCCCGGTCCGTACGACGTAGCCTGTAGATGTCATGATGACAGCTCCACTTCTTCGGCCCGAGCAGCCGCATCCCAGGACCACACCTGGTTCGGCGCCGTGGCCATCAACTCGGGCTTCTTGTACTCGGGATGGGTGCGCTGCGCCCGGCGTTCCTGAACCGGAACCTCGAGGCCAGAACACGATACATCGTGCGTTCGCTGCACAGGTAGACCTCTTCCGAGCAGCGTGACCTCGGCGGGTGAGCGGTCACGAACCGCTCCGAACACAGCGTGTCGAAGACCTCGCCTCGTTCCGTCTCGCTCAATGCCCGGACGGGCGTCGGGCGGGGCTGCTGTTGCCCGGTTGATGGGCCTCGACGACGGTACAACGTCCGGATCGGGAGACCTCGAGGGCCGCGCACGCCGAGTTTTACACCGACGTGCTTAGCCAGCTCATCGGCCGCCTTCAAGAGTTTGTCCCGACGTCGAGGCTCATCCCCAGCAGCACCGCTCCCTGACGATCCGGTCATTCCAGCCAAGCGGGGGCAGAGTGCCAAGCCCAAAACGGCTTCGCATCCAGCCGGGGCGGAGCCCGGCCGTCGGAATCCCGGGTATGGCCGAGCCTCTGGGTCGCTTGACCTCGAAGAGCAATCCCGGAACCGAGCGGATGTCAGCGATGCGACACCGAACGGTCCCGCGGGAGCGACCGATTGTCTTTGCGAGCGTGGCATCGGATGCGAATTCTTTGCGTGCTCCGTGTCTCACGGTCGGTAGGGGGTCCCGTTGATCGACCAGATGGTAGCCCACAGGTACATCGACTCACCGAGGTGGCGGATGGCATCGACAGAGCCCGGTCGGACCACCCAACATGGGATCGTCACATCGCCTCCGGGTGACCCAAGGGCATCCACCTAACGATCCTCTGGCCCCGAGCGGAGACAGACGGACGCTCCTTGGTTCTCGTGGTCGGGAGTGCTTACCAAAGTGCGTACCAGCGATGGGCTGGCAGGGGACGTGCGGGGGGTTGCGGCCCCTCTACTTAGACCGCCGAGAGCCCTTTGTTTTGTGGGGCTAATCGTGCGGTGGGGGTGCAGCCGGTGGTAGGCGGAATCGCATGTACGGTGCCCAATCCCGTGGCTCGATTGCTGACATCTGAAACCCGTATATGTGAGATCTGGGCGAAACCACGATGGCTCCCGCCTATTGCCCTAAGGTCCAATAGACGCCGCCCGACACGGCCCGCATCGTTCCGTTAACGCATCGTGATGGGTCCACACCACCACTACTGAAGTTTAGTCGTATCGGACCATCAGCAACCGTTATCTGGGAGGGTATGGATGAACAGACATCTCATCACGCTAGGTGCGACGGTTCTGCTTGCTCTCGTCTCCACCCCCTTGGCTGCCCAACTGACGTGCGCCGACGTCGAGTTCGGCGCGGACGTGCTCGAGGCATACCCTCACGCGGAGGCCGCGTGCCTCGAGATCGTGGAACGGGAGGGCGAGCTGTATGCGCGTCTGGAGGCGCGAATTCTCAGGTCCGGTAATCCTGCAATCCTCCAATACCTGCATTCTGACGGTCAATGGGGAGTGAGGACCGAAGCCTCGCCGCCTGATGGCTACAAGGTCTGGATGAACGGGCAGGCCATGCCCTTCGAGGATGTCCCGCAGTGGCAGACACTGAACGTCTACCTACAGCAGGGTCGGTGGAACGTAGCGATGTCGGATCTTGACGAACCCGAGATCCACCTCGAGTACGTGGCGCCACTGTCGATAGCTCTGGCCCCCGAGCCGTTGGGTGATGCATTCATTCCGCCCGATGTGGTGACACCGACTCCGGTTGAAGCACCGCCGACCTCGGCTGAAGCCACGTCGGCTCCCGCTGAAACGACGGTGGATCCAGTCGCGGACGAGAGGGGCACCGATTGGCTTCCGATCTTTGGTCTGCTAGCTCTGATGGTCGTGATCGTAGCGATGGCCCGCGCAAGCACGACCTGAACCTCGCACCCGGCCTCTGTTTTCTACCTACTCTCCATGAACCAGGATGAGCCGGCTCACTCGGCCCGTCCACTCCAATACCAAAAAGCCGGAATACCCGTCAAAAGCAACACCAACCCTATGCCCGACCCCACCGGGTTCGACCTCAGTACGCTCCACACGATGAGCACCGAGACGGCAACGAAGATGCCGGGGACCAGGGGGAACCCCACCGTCCGAAACGTGCCCTCGGGTCGTTCGGCAAGCGGATGTGTCCTCCGGAAGACTAACAGACTCGCACCCGCTAGGCCAAAGAAGATCCAGTCCGCAAGCACGACGTAGTCGATGAGCTGGGCATACGTGCCGCTCAGGACGAGAACCACAGCCCAGCCCGATTGGATGCCGATGGCGAGAGACGGTGTGCGGAAGCGTGGATGGAGCCGCGCCACAGCCGGCATGAAGAGGCGGTCGCGCGCCATCGCGTAATAGACCCGAGTGGGCGCCAGCATGGTGAGGTTCAGAAATCCGAAGGTCGAGATGGCGATGGTCAAGGCAATGAGCTTGTCGCCGGTGCTACCGAAGAGTCGGTTTGCCGTGTCGGCCGCGGGTGTCATGGATCCCGCAAGTCCCGCGTGCCCTAACGTCTTCAGGTACACGAGGTTGACGAGAGCGTACACGGTCACCACGACCGCCGTTCCTGCCAGGAGCGCCGTGGGGAGCTTCTTGACCGGATCCTTGATCTCCTCGGCCACGTAGTTCGCGTTCTGCCATCCCCCGTACGAAAACATGATGGGGATGAGGGCCGCTCCGAACGCGAGGAGCAGAGGAGAACGCTCGCCCGCCTCGGAGACGGTTGCCGCGGTGGCCCCAGCGGCCCCGGCGGCACCAATGGTACCGGCAGCACCAACGGCCTCGGCCGCCTCAGATCCGCCCAGAAGGAAGCCCGCCCCGATCAACACGAGGATCGCCGCCACCTTGAGCACCACGAAGGCATTGAGCACCCGGCTCCCCGGTTTCACCCCCAGGTAGTTGATGGCTGCGACAACCACGATGGCCAGGATGGCCAGCGACGAGGTCGACGAGCCTCCCCGACCCACCAGCCGGAACGTGTACTCCGCGAACGTGATGGCCACCGCTGCGATGGCCCCGCTCTCGATCATGAGCAGGAGCGCCCAGCCGTAGAGGAACCCCGCGAGCGGATGATACGCGTCTCGCAGATAGGCGTAGTGGCCACCGGCGGTGGGAAAGAGGGACCCCCAGTTCGGCAAACGTGAACGCCCCCGCTATGGCGATCCCACCCCCTGCGATCCAGGCCGCCATGACCAACCATCCGCTGTCCAGCCGCTGAGCGACGATGTAGGGATTGATGAAGATTCCCGCACCGATGATGCCGCCCACCACGACCATGGTGGCGTCGAACGTCCCGAGCTCCCGGCGGAAGCTCATGCCCGGGGCGGCTGGAACGGATTTCCGTCCCGCCGGAGATTGAGGGGCACGATGAGGGCCGGTACTCGCATTAAAACGACTCCGCTCTGGATTCGGAGCGACAAGCTACTGCGAGTAGGCGGACGCCGCGAAACCTCCTCTGAGTACCCAGAGAAAGACCGCGCACCGGAGTGGTGCCTGGCGCGGGGTGTCTTCCGTGTTGAGGCTTTGGTATTTTTCGACAATCGCATCCCTCGCAAGAAACCAGGACCAACTCGCACGAGAGAGCAGACAGAAGCCGTATGACAAGCGACCCCTTCGGCGCACTGACCACCATCGATCTCAAGGAAGGGCCCACGTCCTTCTACCGCCTCGGCCGACTGGAGGAAACCGGCCTCGACGATCTGAGCCGACTACCATTCTCCATCCGCGTCCTTCTGGAGAACGCGTTACGACACTCGGGCGGTCGATACGTGGGTGAAGAGCACGTCCAGGCCATAGCGGAGTGGAGCCCCACCAACGCCGGTGCCGATGTGCCGTTCATGCCGAGTCGAGTCGTGCTCCAGGATTTCACCGGCGTACCCGCCGTGGTAGACCTGGCCGCCATGAGGGACGGGCTCAAGGCCATGGGTGGAGACCCGGATCGGATCAATCCGGTTGTACCGGCGGACCTGGTGATCGACCACTCGGTGCAGGTCGACTTCTTCGGGACCCCCGAAGCGTACCGGAAAAACGTGGAGCGGGAGTTCGAGCGGAACCGGGAGCGATACGCCCTGCTCCGCTGGGCTCAGCACTCCTTCGAGGACTTCCGGGTAGTGCCGCCTGGTACGGGCATCGTACACCAGGTGAATCTCGAGTACCTCGCCTCGGTGATCCATCGCCGGGAAGAGGACGGGACCTGGCTGGCCTACCCCGACACGCTCGTGGGCACGGACTCTCACACGACGATGATCAACGGGCTGGGCGTAGTGGGGTGGGGCGTCGGGGGTATCGAGGCCGAAGCCGTCCTCACGGGTCAACCCTACTACATGCTCCTGCCCGAGGTGGTGGGGGTGAAGTTCAGCGGGGAACTCCCGGAGGGGGCCACCGCGACGGACCTCGTGCTGCACGTAGTGGAGATGCTCCGAGCTCACGGTGTGGTGGGGCGCTTCGTCGAGTACTTCGGCACGGGCCTCTCCAAGCTCACCCTGCCGGACCGGGCGACCTTGGCCAACATGGCCCCCGAGTACGGAGCGACCATCGGGTTCTTTCCGGTGGACGGCGAGACGCTGACCTATCTGAGAGGATCTGGGCGCAGTGAGGATCTCGTGGAGCGGGTGGAGCGGGTCAGCAAGGAGCAGGGACTCTTCCGTACGGATCAGACGCCTGACCCCGAGTACACGCACGTCCTGCACATGGACCTCTCCACTGTGGAGCCCAGCGTGGCAGGACCAAAACGGCCACAGGATCGGATCGCTCTCACGGAACTTCCCGACGCATTCGCCAGGGATCTCCCTGACCTGGTGCCCTCGGGGTTCTCTCTGAACGGCGACGCAAAGCGCACGATCCCCGTAGAAGTAGACGGAACACCGTGTGAGATCGGAGACGGCAGCATCGTCATCGCCGCCATCACGAGCTGCACCAACACATCCAACCCGTCGGTCATGGTGGGCGCAGGGTTGCTGGCCAAGAAGGCCGTGGAGCTGGGCTTGGAGGTCAAGCCGTGGGTGAAGCCCAGCATGGCTCCGGGATCGAAAGTGGTCACCGACTACCTCGACGCCGCCGGCCTCACGGAATATCTGAACCGGCTGGGCTTCAACGTGGTGGGGTACGGATGCACCACCTGCATCGGGAACTCCGGTCCCTTGACTGAACCCGTCGGCGAAGAGGTGGAGACGAACGGGCTCGTGGTAGCGTCCATCCTTTCGGGAAACCGCAATTTCGAAGCTCGGATTCACCCCCAGGTGAGGGCGAACTATCTGTCCTCGCCCATGCTCGTGGTGGCCTACGCACTGGCCGGCCGGATCGACATCGACTTGGCGACGGAGCCCATCGGTCACGATCGGGAGGAGCAGCCTGTCTTCCTAAAGGACCTTTGGCCCAGTTCGGGAATCATCGGCGAGACCGTGCGGTCCTGCCTCCGACCCGAGATGTATGAGGATCGGTACGCCCAGGTCTTCGAGGGCAATGACCTTTGGCGAGCGCTCCCTCTTCCCACAGACGAGGACAACCTCTACGACTGGGAGGACGACTCCACGTACATCCGGAACCCTCCCTTCTTCGAGGGCATGTCGCTGGAGGTCCCAGACGTCACGGACGTCCATGGAGCCCGGGTCCTGGGCATCTTCGGCCACACCACGACCACGGATCACATCTCCCCCGCCGGCGCGATTCCCAAGAATGAGCCCGCCGGAGCCTACCTGATGGAGCGGGACGTGAAGCCTTGGCAGTTCAACACCTTCGGATCCCGACGGGGCAACCACGAGGTCATGATGCGTGGCACGTTCGGGAACGTGCGCATCCGCAATCTCATGCTCGAGGAGCGGGAGGGCGGATACACCGTCCACGTCCCCAGTGGTGAGGAGGCCTCGATCTATGAGACCGCCATGCGCTATAAAGCCGAGGGCACACCGCTTGTGGTTCTGGCCGGTCGGGAATATGGGACAGGCAGCTCACGGGATTGGGCCACGAAGGGCACGGCCCTACTGGGTGTCCGAGCCGTGATCGCCGAGAGCTACGAGCGTATCCATCGGAGCAATCTGGTCGGGATGGGAGTGCTACCGCTACAGTTCGATGAGGGGGACAGTCCCGATTCGCTGGGCCTGACGGGTCGGGAGACGTACGACATCACGGGTGTGGCGGACGGACTCGAGCCCCATGCGCGCCTCAGCGTCGTGGCACGCGCCGACGACGGAACGGAGACCTCCTTCGAGGCGATTGCGCGGCTCGACTCGGACATCGATGTCGAGTACTACAAGAACGGTGGAATCCTGCACACGGTGCTGAGGAGGATGGGCTCAGGCGAGATGTAACGTCGGTCCGGTAATCGCCGCTCGCGGCCTTGTCGCCTTGTCTGGGATCGGAGGATTCGATCTAGCCGGGCGGCTTGTGGTCTGATTCGCGGAGCGCGACGGGCGGGCCCAAAACTTCTGACAGGATCACCGCCTGTCGAATGCTGTCGTGCCCTCCCCCCGTCAGCGTCCGGCGCACGGCTTCCGCCGGTCCGACTGACCGGCGCGTGCGCGCAGGTTTCCGGTCCAGATCCACCGCCGGCAGTCCCTCACCCGGCTCCGTCAGCACGCGTTCGCGGGGGGCGATCGTCGCTGTCTTCAACCCCGACCCGTCGTCCGGCTCCCACTCCACGTGGTCATGTGCCTCGACATGCTGATGTATCGGATCGAGCCGCGTTTCCTCGGACTCGTATCCGTCCATGAGGACCGATGTTGACTCGATGTCCGGTGTTGGGCTGGGTGTAGCTGTTTGCGGTAGCTGTCGAGCAGACGGAGAGGGCTCTCCCTTTGCCAGGGCGGCGATCTCTTCCCAGAGCTCGTGCGGAACCATACCCTCGGACGTCGTCTCGGGCTCCTGTGGGAAGAGCTCGCCAGCCTCGGGCATACCGTCCGATCGCCCTTCCCTGCCGAGGCGCTCGTTCTCCTTCCGCTTCTTCCGAGCCGCGCCGTCCATCATCGAAATGATGACAAAGAACGCGATCACCAGAATCTGGATCAGGCCGCTGTCCATGGGAGAACTCTTAAAGGAGTGGGAGTAGCCGCGCTACGCGAGCGGCTCAGTGTCGTCTTCGTCCCCACCTGCGATGGCATTACGCATGGACGTATCGGACTGGATGTTGCTGTAGCGTACGTAGTCCATGACGCCCATATGGCCCGCGCGGAACGCCTCCGCCAAGGCCAGCGGCACTTGGGTCTCAGCCTTCACCAGCTCGGCCTGCATCTCGACGACCTTCGCCTTCATCTCCTGCTCCAGGGCGACGGCCATGGCCCGCCGCTCCTCCGCGCGGGCCTGGGCGACTCGCTTGTCCGCGTCGGCCTGATGGGTCTGGAGGTCGGCACCGATGTTCTTGCCCACGTCTACGTCGGCGATATCGATGGAGAGGATCTCGAAGGCCGTCCCGGCGTCGAGTCCCTTGGCCAGCACCGTCTTGGAGATGGCGTCCGGATTCTCGAGGACCTCCTTGTGGGAGTTCGCGGAGCCGATGGACGACACGATGCCCTCACCCACGCGGGCTAGAATCGTGTCCTCGCCGGCGCCCCCTACGAGCCGGTTGATGTTGGCCCGAACCGTGACACGGGCCTGGGCGATCAACTGGATGCCGTCCTTGGCCATGGCCGCCACTTTGGGCGTATTGATGACCTTGGGGTTCACCGAGACCTGCACCGCCTCGAAGACGTCGCGCCCGGCCAGGTCGATTGCGGCGGCCTGCTGGAAGCCCAGCTCGATGTTCGCCTTGTCCGCGCTGATGAGCGCCCGGACAACGCGGTCGACCTCCCCCCCCGCCAAGTAGTGAGCTTCGAGGTCGTTGACGCTCAGTGGTATGCCCGCCTTGGTCGCCCAGATCAAGGGGCGCACCACCGCCGACGGGACAACCTTGCGCAGACGCATTCCCACCAGGTAGCCGATGCCCAACCGGACGCCGGCCGAGATCGCCTCGACCCACAGGCGTACCGGCACCGCCCACGCCACTACGCTGATGAGCATGACCGCCCCGAAGAGGACGAACAGGCTGAAGATGTCTAGCTGCTGCATCGAGTGTTCCTTTGTTTTCTTGTGTTATTCCTCTTCGCCGGCAACGGGCCGGACTATATGACGATATCCCTCTGCCGCCACAATGCGCACAGGGGTCCCTTGCTCGATCCACTCGGACTCCGAAACGATATCTATGCGCTCGTCGTCGAAGAGGCCAACGCCCGAGGGTCTCAGGTCCGTAATGGCCACACCTTGCCGATCCACGAGCTCCGGCCGGGTCTGGGCTGATTCGAATCCGATGGCCTTGTCCGTCCGTGCGCCGAGAAAGATCCCGGTGCGGTAGAGCCGGGCGCTCTTGGGAAGGTGGCGGATGACTGCCCATGCGGTCACCAGGATGAGGAGCAGGGTCGTGCTTAGCACCCCCCCCGCCCTGCTGAAGTCTGCCGCGGTCGGGAGGCCACCCAGGAGGCTCATGTAGATCCCGGCCCCCATGCCGACGAGTCCCAATAACCCGAAGAGACCGAAGCCCGGGACGACCATGACCTCGACCGCCAGGAGCAGCACACCGGCACCGAACACCAGCAGGTCCTCCCAACCGGCGAGCCCGAGGATCAAGTGGGATCCGAAGAACAGAGAGAGCGAGAGCAGCCCCGCCGCACCCGCCAGCCCCAGCGACGGAGTCTTGATCTCGATGATCAGTCCCAAGAAGCCCAACGACAGCAGGAACGGCGCCACCACCGGATGCGAGAAGAAGCGCACGAGCCGCTCGGCCCAGTTCACCTCGAGGTCCCGCACCGTGGCGCCCGAGAGGTCCAGATCATCCAGCAGGGTGGTGAAGTCGTCGGTCGCGCGCGCGTATTCCAGCCCCACCGCCTCTTCGGTGGTCAGCGTGAGAAGCTTGCCGGACTCGACCACGTCGGGAATGGCGAGGGATTCGTCCACCATGGCCTCGGCCACCGCGGGGTCCAGGCCTCGTGCTTCAGCCAGGGCGCGCATCTCGCTCCGCATGGCGGAGACGATCTTCTCGGACGCCTTGGTCCCCGAACCGTCGACCGGAGTGACCGCTCCGATGACGGATCCGGGCCTCATGTAGATGCCCTGCGTCGCCAGCGCGATCAGAGCGCCTGCGGAGAACGCGCGTCGATTCACGAAGGCATATACCGGCACCCGGGCGTCGGCAATCGCATCGGCGATACGCTCGGCTGCATCGATACGGCCCCCGGGTGTATCGATGTCGAGCACGATCGCTTCGGCGCCCGCCGCCTCAGCCTCGCGTATGCCTCGCTCGATGAAGGGAGCCAGACCGAGCTCGACCACGCCGGTCACGGGCACTCGGAAGACGGTCTCCTGGCCGAGCGCCGTCGATGGGAAACTCAACACTCCGGCGAGTACCACCGCTGTCATGGTCTGGATTATCCGCAACATCTCTTTTCTCCCCCGGAGCTATATGCTGCGACGGACCGACCTAAGGTACATCGGGACGTCGGCCCTCACAAAGCTGAACCCACCGCTGGTGTTGATGCGGGCACTCGTCCACCGTCGCAGCCACAAGGGCCGGTGTCTGATAAGGCCCTTAGTCGGGCAGCTCGACCCCCAACAGGAGGCACGCATAGTAGGAGCCGCGGATCGCCCTGGCGTAGTCGCCCTCGTGGATCGCACCACGAGCCACGTCGATGAGCCGCTCTACACGCCCCAACATCTCTTGGGAGTACGAATTCTCGGGGGAAATTCTTCTGAATCCCCGTTCGGCAGACGTCAGAAGCTGAGACGCGACGTGAGGTGGGGTCACCTCGAGGAGATAGTCGGAAGCCTGAAAGGCGGCGGCGAGAGACGACGCGCCTTCCCCTGCATCGGAAAGTATCCAGGCCGTCGTCAGCATCTCACGGGCCGAATCCAGCCTTCGACTCACCCGCTCCGGGATGCCCACCGCGGAGAGCTGGTCGACCCGGGCCAACGTCGAGTCCATGTCGACAAGCAACTTCTGCAACTCTCCCTCGCGCAGGCGACCGAAGAGATCCGGCACGGCGTCGGTGTACACCAAGGCGCGTAGTGCTCTTCCCTCACTAGTCGGCAACTCCCAGGAGTCCTCCCACCTTAGGACCGGGCCCTCTTCGGGAATACCCCCAGCAGCGACCCATACGTCCGCGAGGCTGTGCAGCACGCCACCCAGGTCGAGGGCGGCACGGGTCTCCTGAGCCATGAGGGCCGCCATGGGATCAGACACCGCATCGGCACACGCGCCCGTCGACATCACGACTACCAGGAATAGGGACAGCGCTCTGGCACGGGATGGGATGGAACTGTTTCTCATCGTTCCAAGCTACCTAAGACCAGGGTTCTGAATCAATTCTCAGTCGCCACGGGATCCGGTTGCCCCCCCTCCGAGCCCTGGATAGTTTCTCGCTCGAACGCTCGTCCGAAACCTGAATCCGACCCGTCTGTCTCTGGCCACAAGGCCGCGGCACGCGGTCTGCGTCGGGAGTTCGACGATGGCTCCGGACCGGGACCCGACCGATGGCCGGGTGGCGACGTTCGCCCTCTTCGGGATGATGAACTGGATCTATACCTGGTATCGGCCCGAGAAGGACGTTTCGGTGGATCCGGAACCTGTCAACGACAATGGGACACTCTACGGGATTAATTAGAGAGCAATGTCCTGTGTGGTGAGGGAAGGGATGGGAGGATTGATGAAGACGGCCTCCGGGAGCGGTTTGGGCTTCGGCACACCTCTGACGAAGCGTTCGGGATGAGCGGCCCATGCTTCGCGGAGCACGGATTTCCTGCCGGCAATGACCTGATCGGCGTTCCCGAAGTGGACCTGCTCGGGGGTTAGCATCGAGATGCCGCCATGGCGGTGCTCGGCATTGTACCAGCGGAAGAACGATCGACAGAACGTCTTGGCTTGGCCCTGATCCCCGAACCGTCCGGGAAACGAGGGATGGTACTTCAAGGTTTTGAACTGAGCCTCGGAAAACGGGTTGTCATCCGACACCTGAGGCCGGCTCAACGAGCGGGTCACGCCGAGGTCAGCGAGAAGTTGAGCGGTGCATTGGCTCGTCATTGGAGCTCCCCGATCCGAGTGCAGGGTCAGGACCCGGGGCTGGACGCCATGCTTCAGGCAGCTCTGCTGGATCAACCGGCCGGCCAGGGCCGAGTTCTCCCGGTCCGCCACCATCCAGCCCACGACGTAGCGGCTGTAGATGTCCATGATGACGTAGAGGTAGTAATAGCTCCACTTCTTCGGCCCGAGCAGCCGCGTGATATCCCAGGACCACACCTGGTTCGGCGCCGTGGCCATCAACTCGGGCTTCTTGTACTCGGGATGGGTGCGCTGCGCCCGGCGTTCCTGAACCGGCACCTCGGAGGCCAGAACACGATACATCGTGCGTTCGCTGCACAGGTAGACCTCTTCGTCGAGCAGCGTGGCCACCACCTCGGCGGGTGAGCGGTCCACGAACCGCTCCGAACACAGCGTGTCGAAGACCTCGCCTCGTTCCGTCTCGCTCAATGCCCGGGCGGGCGTCGGGCGGGGCTGCTGTTGCCCGGTTGATGGGCCTCGACGACGGTACAACGTCGATCGGGAGACCTCGAGGGCCGCGCACGCCGGTTTTACACCGACGTGCTTAGCCAGCTCATCGGCCGCCTTCAAGAGTTTGTCCCGTCGTCGAGGCTTATCCCCAGCAGCCCCGCAACTTTTCCCTGCACGTCGATGATCAGGTGTGCCTTCCTGAGCTCATTCCCGAGCCGTGCGTTTCGCCGCTCCAGCTTGCGTACCTTCTCATCCAGCGGATTTCGCTCCGGCTTGCGGCCGCGTTTCTTCGACAGGGCCTTCAGCGACCCGCTATGCGCCGCCTTGCGCCACGTCGTCAGGTGCGACGAGTACAGGCCCTCTCGCCGCAGGACTTGACCCACCTCGCCGGGCTCGGTGCACCGGTCCGCTTCTTCGACGATCCGCAGCTTGTACGACGGACTGAACCGCCGCCGTAGCGGCCTATCTACTACCTCCGGGTCCGCAGGAGCTGCCGCGCTTCGCTTGGCCTCCCCGGTTCCAGGGGCACTACCATTCTCTGCCATTCTCTCTCGCAGTCCCAACATGTTCGTTTTCTCTGCCTTCGCCCTACTCTAATTCTTTGCGTGCTCCGTGTCTCACGTACGTTGGCAGAGAGGGGTGCGACATGCACGGCAATGTCTGGGAATGGATGGAGGACGAGTACTGTGCCTACGACTCCCCCGGGGAAACCGATCCCGATCGATCCATGGCCTGAGTTGTGCCTGAGTGGCGCCTCGGTGGCGCCTGAGTACGCCCCAGGAGCGTCGACGAGCCCTATTGTTGCCCAGAGGGCGTCTCACGGCCGCACGAGGCCCAGAGAGCCTTGAATGGCCTTTAGCGGTGAGATCGCAAACAACTGACTGGGGTCCATCCCCCTAGGAACCCTTGTGTCCGCCTATGCTTCACCCGCAGGTTGGTCCTTTCCCATGATCGGATAACCCCGAAGCCGAGGTGATATGGAGACCATCGGATGGCTCTCGATCTTACCACCCATCGTGGCCATAGCGTTGGCCATCAAGACCCGGGAGGTCTACATCTCCCTCGCGCTGTTCGTGTGGCTGGGGTGGACGATTCTGAACTCGTGGAATCCGATCCTTGGGCTCGTGGAGGGTGTGAACGTATTCCTCGACGCCATCACCAGCCCGGGGAATGCTCGCACGCTGGTCTTCTCAGCCCTGATCGGTGCGATCATCACCCTGACGCAGGCGTCGGGTGGGATGGAAGGGTTCATCAAATGGGTGGAAGCGAAACGGCTGGGAAAGAACCGCCGTACGGTGCGCATGTTCGGGATCGGCACCAGCATGGTCCTCTTCCTGGAATCGAACTTCGGGCTTCTGGTCGCGGGGTCGGTCTCACGGCCGCTCTTCGACCGGGCCAAGATCTCCCGTGAGAAGCTTGCCTATATCCTGGATGGGACCTGCGCACCCAAGCAGCTGCTGATCCCCATCAACGCCTGGGGGGCGTACATCGTCACGCTCCTGGCGGCTCAATCCGTGCCCGAACCGAACCGGGTCCTGCTTTCGGCGTTGACCCTCAACTTCTACGCGATCCTGGCCATCCTTCTGGTCTTCTTCGTGGGGATGACCGACTGGAACATCGGGCCGATGCGCGAGGCCGAGCGGCGGGTCCGGGAAGAAGGCAAGCTCCTCAGGGACGGAGCCGAGCCTATGGTCTCGTCCGACGTCAGCATGCTGGCCGCCAAAGAAGGTGTGCCGCAGCGGGCGATCAACATGTTGCTCCCCATCTTCGCCATGGTCACGACCGTACCGTTCGTGCTCTGGCTGACCGGGGATGGTGTGATTCTGAACGGCAGCGGGTCAGACGCGGTGCTCTGGGGTGTCATCGTGGGCATTCTTCTTGCGGCCCTCATGTATCGTCTCCAGGGAATCATGACGTTACATGAGGTGACGGACTACACACTCAAGGGTATCCAGGGCCTGACGCCCGTGGTCATCGTCCTGGCCCTCGCCTTCGCCATCGCCGGCACGCAGCAAGCTCTCGGGACCGGCGTGTGGTTGGCCCAGGTCGCTCAGGCCAACGTCAATCCGGGTTTCGTGCCGGCCATCGTCTTCATCCTGGCCTGCATCATGGCGTTCTCCACGGGCACCTCATGGGGAACCTTCGCCATAATGATCCCCATCGTGGTGCCCATGGCGGAGCTCCTGGATCTGCATCTGGGGCTCACGCTCGCGGCGGCCCTGGGTGGCGGAATCTTCGGGGATCACTGCTCGCCCATCTCCGACAGCACCATAGTGGCGTCCATGGCATCGGCCACAGACCACATCGACCACGTTCGGACGCAGCTCCCCTACGCGCTCATCGCGGCGGCGGGGGCCCTGATACTCTTCCTGGGAGTCGGTTTCATGCTGTAGAAGGTCCTGGTGTCACGACGCTAGCGGCTCTGGTTCTCCATGAGGACCAAGCCACCGGCCAGCGTGCCGGAAAAGACATCGAGATCTCCGTCGCCGTCGATGTCGACCACCGACGGGGTGGAGTAGTTGGGCAGGGGAAGCGTAAACGTGGAGTCCTGAACGAACACCGGATCGGCTGTTCCGCCCTCTCGGAGATAGAGCAGCACGCCGCCGGCTTCTCGGCCGAGGAGTAGATCGTCGTCTCCGTCTCCGTCCATGTCGGCAAACGTGGGGAAGCTTCTGCGGCCCGCGTCGATCCCCTGGAACTTGTCGCTCACCAGCTCGAAAGTCGGTGCTCGGCGGGTTCCTACGTTCCGGTAGAAGTTCAACTCACCTGAAGACTCTCCGATAAAGAGGTCCAGGTCGCCGTCCCCGTCCACGTCGGTCAGTGCGGGCGTGCTGTTGCTCCCCCTGGTGAGCTTCACGAGCGTCGTGTCGGCCAGGACAAAGTCCGGTCTCTCTGGGGAGCCTGCATTCATGTACAAGGACACGCCCTTGTTCCACGTACCCATCAACATGTCCAGATCACCGTCATCGTCCAGGTCGCCCATCGCCGGCGCGTAATGGTACATGGTGAAGAGCTCGATCCGCTCCCGCTCTTGGAAGGACGGCGCTTGGGCGGAACCTACGTTCTCGAAGTGGTACATCCGCGAGGTACGAGTGTCGTTCGGGTCGATCTTGTTGGAGAGGAGTAGATCTAGATCCCCGTCCGCGTCCAAATCCGTGAACGTGGGAATACTCTCGCTCCCCACGTCGATCGTGTAGATGAAGCGCTCACTCCGGCGGCTGAAGCGACCGTCCACCTGCTCGTAGAATAGAAAGTTCCGGATCGTGGTCAGGTTGGGGTTGAACGCTCCGCCCAGCACGCCGACGAAGAGATCCAGGTCCCCGTCGTCATCCACATCCGCCAGCGTCGGGACGTTGTATCCGCTCGTGGTCAGCGAGTCTTCGACCTCGAAGGGAAGGGGTTCACCGAGAAGGATCGGCTCGCTACATGATCCGGTGTTTTCCAGATAGAGCACACTGGATTCGAAGAAGTCACCCCAGAAGAAGTCGAGGTCCCCGTCGTCGTCCATGTCGGCAAACGCCATGGAGTTGGCGCCGTGGAGGCTCCCCGCCATCGCGGCAACGATCTCGATGCCCTGGAAACGATCTTCGATGAACCGGAACAGTGGCGCGCCGTCCGCAGATGTAGTCGACGTTTCGTAACGGCTGATCGTACCATCCACCCGGCCAAGGAAGAGATCCCAGTTCCCGTCGCAGTCGATGTCGTTGAGGCTCGGGATGTTCTGCCGGTCCGCAAAGAGCGGCTCGCCGTCGACATCTCGGGCCGAGTCCCCCACCGGGAGGAACGCTGCCTCCTGGGCCGTGCCTTCATTACGGAAGTACTTCACGTAGCTGAACGGACTCTCAGCGAGCAGGTCCAGATCGCCATCCCGGTCGAAATCGAGGAAACGACTCCACTCCCCGATTTCCAGATCCTGGTATTGGTCGGTACGCCACACGAAACGGGGATCTCCGGGCGATCCTACGTTCTCGAAGTGCATGAGCTCGCCCGTGCGTTCCTGGAGGAAGAGATCCAGGTCGCCGTCCGCGTCGAGATCCACGAACTGAGGACGGGGTACGTTGAGGCCGCCCAGGAGGGGCGACTCATAGGCCCGACCGGCCTCGTCCAGAAACTCCCAGGCGTCCACCACACGTACGAAGCGGTTGGTCTCCTGCCGGGCGCCCGTGGGTCCGTCCGGCGTTGCAGTGGTAGGGGAGCCGTAGCCCCCACAGCTCGTAATCGCCAGGCTGCTCAGGGCCCACAGAGCCACGCTCCGACCGGCCAATGTCGCTACGACTTCCGTCATCGTCCTGTGCACTCCCTCTCAGGACCGCACCCGCCGGGGCCGATCCGCATTCTTGATGACGAGGGGGAAAACCGGTTCGTCCATTCTCCCCCTCGCAGGCTGGCGCTCGGGCGCCTGATCACCGTCAAACTCAGGTGATGGGCTGCCTCTTCTTGAGAACGAATAGGCCCTCGTTGCCACTGGTGACGATAATGACCCCGCTCTCGAAGTACGGATAGTTGCTCCAGGAGCCTCCCATGCCAGCGGAGTTGTCTCCGTACGGCACGGTGTCGAAGTACCCGATCTCAACCGGGCTCTCCGGATCACTGATGTCGAGTACGCGCAGCCCACTCCGATAGTTGGACTGGTACATGATGTTGCCGCGAACGTACAGGTTGTGATCACTCGCTTCTTGCGTGCCGAAGTGCTCCTTGACCAGCTGCGGATCGTCCAGATCCGTAACGTCCCACACCATGGTGCGGGTTTTCGGCTGACCTGCGATCTCGTCGAGTTCGTCGTTCATGTAGTAGTAGCGGTGGTCCTCGGTGAGCCAACCCTGATGGGCGTAACCCACGCTCGGGTAGCTGGCCCGGGAAAGAGCGATCGTGTTGGCCGGATCCGTCACATCACCGATGCTCAGGGCCGTTTCGTTGGCTCCCATGCAGATCTGCTTACCGAGGTGTTCCTCATCCGGCCCAGCGTAGGTCACGCACTGTGCATCGTGCGTGTAGCCCGTGCTGGCTCGACCCGTCTGAGTGTCGGCAAAGCAGCCGGCGAACGTGGGGTTGCTAGGCTCCTGGATGTTGATGATGTGGAGGCCACCGCCACACGTCTCTCCGCCGGCACGGTTGCCTACGCTGTAGGCGAAGCCGGACTCCTCGTTGATCACGATGTTGTGGGCGCTGGCCACGCCGTCGTAATGAGCCGTTTCCTCAAAGGTGATGGGCTCCCCTGTGACGTCACGGAGCTGAGTCAGGTCGAAGACCTGAACTCCGTGCTGTCCCGCGCCATCCGCAACGATAAAGGCGTGGTCCTTGTAGACCTTGATGTCCGTCCAGGTACTCGGATTCGAACCCTCGGGCCGGAGAAGCTGTCCCAGATAGCGGGGCCGGAGGGGATCGCTGATGTCTACGAACGCGGATCCGTCGCGGCGACCCACCAGCGCGTACTCGCGTCCGGTCTGCGAGTCCGTCCAACCCCAAACGTCGTTCACGGTTACTCCTCGTGGAGCCAGGTCCGCACGGGGCATGAACGACACCAGGTCGTAGTCGTCGCAGTCCCAGGCCGACGCCGCGCCGGCAGTGCAGTCGATCTGCCCTCCACTCACGGCATCGAAGCCCTCGACCTCACTCATGACGGATTCGGCCATCCCCCAGCCGTCGGTGGTGCGCTCGTAGATGGCGGCCGTGCCCGTGCCGAAGTCTGCCCCGGTCACGCCGATGACCGCGACGTCGCCGTCGATGGCGATGGTGCTGGCGAAGGCGTCACCCGACTGACTGCCGCTCCCGAGCTTGGTGGCTTCGTTCCAACTTACGGCCATACTCCCCGAGATGAAGTACGCCGCCCCGCGGCCGCCACTGCCTCTCGGTGCGCCCACCCAGGCTCCCTCTTCCGTGAGGGCCATGGCGGTGCCGAAGGCGTCTTGCTGGAAGCCATCGAAAGAGACGAGGTGACCACGCGGGTTCCATTCCCCCTCTGGGGCATCGAACTGGAACGCGAACACGGCTCCCTGCCCTTGTCCGCGGCCCGGGGCGGAGATCAGCGCCTCGTGACCCGCCACGGTCAACCCTGAGCCGAAGCGGTCGTTGGGGCCGATGCCCTGGGCCGCCAACGTGCCCGTCTGTTGCCAGCCACCCTCACTCCTGCTGAAGGTGTAGACCGCGCCGGTCTCATCGGCTGCCGGGGCGCCCACGAGGAGCTCGGCGCCGTGGACGGCCACGCTCGCGCCGAACCCGGTGCCGGTGCCACCTGATGTGATCGCCCCCTCCGACGTCCAAGCACCACCACTATTGGAGAAGACGTGAGCCGTACCCTGGCCCATGTACTGAACCTGTCGGCCGCGGGCTCGCTGGCCCGGCGCGCCGACCACGGCCAATCCGCCCCCGAGGGCTATCGTCGCGCCGAAGTTGGTACCTGGGGCGCCACCCTCGAGTTGGCCCACCTCCTGCCAATCACCCGACCCCGACCGCTCGAAGACATAGACGGCGCCCGCACCTTCGTTCTGTGCAGAGGCGCTGACCATCATCGTCGAGCCGTCTACGGCGATCGCAGCTCCGAATCCGTCACCCGAAGCGGCGTCGGAGGCCTGGAGGCGCGCGGCCTCCGTCCACCCGCCCGAGCCCTGTCGAAACACATAGACGGCTCCCGGCGTGATGACGTTACTCGCAACACCGACCAGGACATCGTCGCCGCTTACCGCCACCGCGGCGCCAAACCCGGGACACCCAAACTGGGCCTCTGCTGCTGTCGTGCCCATGACCAGGGCGGAGAAAATGACCAAAAGACTGTAACCAAAGCGTTTCATTATCACGCCTCACAACGGACTGAACGAAATTGTAGTCCAACAATATTAGCTAATTTTGACATCTTAGAGAGGGCAGGGAAACGGGCAAGGGGTGGAACTTTCTTCCCCTGTCCCCACGTATGGTATATGTGGGATGTCCACAGCCTTCTAGAGACGGGAGCATCCAGTGACGAGGTGGGGACGTCGGTCGAAGATCACATTTCTGGCGGCTTTGTTGGCGGAGCTATTCCTGCCCAGTCCCGCCGTTCACGACGACCTATGGATCTTCGGATCCTCTCGGGCGCCGGGCTCCTACGACCTGTCGGCCGCCATGGCCGCCCAGGATCTGCATGCTCCCGATCTCTTTGCCATTGACGGCGTGGTGGGGACCGCAGTCGCGATCGGGCTCGGGGGGACTCCGGTGGTGATGGTCTATACGGCTCGCTTTGGTGTGCTGGGCGTGCCGGCGAGCCTCGAGGGTATTCCGGTTCTCCCTGAGGTGACCGGCGAGTTTTGGGCTCTGGGAGACGGGCCGCGGGCGAGAGAATCGGAGGGTGCCGTGGACCCCAAGAAACGTTTTCCCCGACCCGTCCCCATCGGAGTGTCCGGTGGACAGCCGGATGTGACCGCCGGGACCATCGGCGCGCGGGTGAGCGATGGCTCCAAGACCTTTGCGCTGAGCAACAACCACGTGTTCGCCAATCGCAACGACGCCAACAAGGGGGATGATATCCTCCAGCCGGGCCGGGTGGACGGGGGCACGGACCCCTCGAACTCGATCGGCACGCTGCACGACTACGAGCCACTCCGCTTTTGTAGCGCCCTGACTTGCCCCGACAACCGGATCGATGCGGCCATCGCGCTGACATCGGCTGACAACCTCGGGACGAGCACGCCGGACGACGGGTACGGTGAGCCCCGTGCCAAGACCACCGGGGCCGCCCTCAGTCAGCGAGTGCAGAAATATGGACGCACCACAGGATTGACGACGGGCACGGTGACGGGGGTCAACGCCACGATCAACGTGAACTACAACAATGGAACGGTCCGCTTCGTGGATCAGATCCTGATCAGCGACGGTAACTTCAGTCAGGGTGGAGACTCAGGATCACTCGTCGTCACCAAGGCCACTGGAGGGGACGACCGAAAGCCGGTCGGGCTGCTGTTCGCAGGAAGCAACACCCACACCATCGCCAACCCCATCGATCTCGTTCTGAAACGTTTCGGGGTCGCCATCGATGGGAGTTAGCGGGTCGGCCGGTGGGGCCCTAAGTTGACCGACGATATGAAGAGCGCCCTCGAGAAGCTCACGGGCAAGGTGATCGACATGCCTGGGGTTTCCGGGACCGCCATCGGACTTTCGGGCGGTGAGCCTTGCTTGAAGGTCTTCGTATCCACGGACGGTGCGTCGGGAAAGATTCCGTCTTCAGTGGGTGGCCACCGGGTCGTGGTGGAGAGGACAGGAACGTTCAAGCGGTACTGAGGCCGGGGCGCTGGGCAACCATCCGGATGCATCAGGCGTCATATCCTTAGAGGGGACACCTCGGAGCGGCTTTCGCGGGCCGAGGGATGGAGTTGGACTTCGAAACGAATGGAGACTTCGATGGGTGTGCGAAAGTCAGACATCATGGCCTTCACGGCCATTCTAGCCGGCGCCGGCGCGGGGCTCGGACTAACGAGCCTCTTCGCGCACAGCCAGCGGGACGTGGGGGACGAGACCGAGTTCTTGACCCTCATGGAGACAGAGGCGCCCCACGTGGTCACCAGGATGCGTATGCACCGGTCCGATCACGATCGCCAGCACATCAAGGTCATGCAGATTCGCCGTCAAGCCCGAGGCCAAGCCCGCGCGGCACGGCAGAGGGTACGCGAGATTCGGACGGACGTTCGGGTCGGGCAGGCGTTCGCGCTCCATGAGGCGCTCGAGGGCCTAGAGGGGCTCGAAGCGTTGGAGTCGTTGGAGGCACTGGAGTCCCTGGACGCCTTCGAGGGTCTCGATGGAGTTGTGATCGATCTCGAGGCGCTCGAACAGGCGATGGATGAGCTCGACTTCGACTTCGACTTCGACGGTGACGTGACTGTCGACGTCGAGGTAGACGATGCCGATGACCAGCACAAGAGGAAAAAGCGCAAGCGTCGCATCATCGTGAAGCGGCCGGGTAACGACGGGTCGGGCAACTAAACCCCACCCCGTCTCGACTCGGCTTCGAAGAGCCTCGCCCCTCGGGGCGGGGCTCTTTTCGTTCCTGGACGTGCAAAATGAGCCCGCATGACCTATAAGTCAGAGGTCATCGAGGACGCGTGTCACAGGGCGGACTCCCTCTGTCCGCTCCACGCTAGAACCGCCGTGTGAGGTAACCATGTATATCGCTCTCGAATTGCCGCCGCGTTTGGTGCTCTCAACGTTCGTCCTGTCTTGCTCAGCAGCGTTCGTTATCGCGGCGGGGGCAATCTCGCCCGCGTCAGCTCAGGCCGCTGGCGACCTGGAGCCCATGACGTTCATGGATGTCCAGAGGATGGCTCGTGGGGGCTCCTGGACTCCGAGTCCCGATGGCGAGTGGATGCTCTACACCGTGACCACCCCGGACTGGGCGGAGGCCGAGTCACAATCGGACATCCACCTCGTCTCGATGGCGGAGGGTGTCAGCTCGAGCCGGCAGATGACCTACACAGATGGCAAGAACGAGGGGTCACCCACCTGGTCGAGGGACGGCAGCTTCTTCGTGTTCGCGTCGGATAGGGACAGTGGTTCCGGCGCCGACCGAGACCCGACCCGTGACCGCGTTGCGGACGAGTCCGAAGATCAACTCTACATGATGCGCCCCGATGGTGGTGAGGCCCAGCGCATCACCTACGCGGACCACGGTGTCTCCGACTTCTCGTTCAGTGACGACGGTCGGTGGCTCGTGTATCGCAGTGGCGAGTCCGGCCAGGAGCAGCTCTACAGCTTGCCGGTGAACGGCCTCCTGACTGCCGAGGCCGAGCAGCTCACGGACGGTGAGGCCGGTGTGGAGCGATGGGAGTGGGCTCCCGACAGCCGTCGCATCTACTTCACCAGGCCGGACTCCCGAGACGAGGACGATGACCTTCGTCGCGAAGAAGGCTTCACTGTGGATGTGAAGAACATGGTGACGTCTCTGTCCAACCTGTGGGCGATGGACCTGGAGCCGCGCGACACCCGACAGCTGACGAGTGATTCGAACCTGAGCGTGGGAGGCTTCAACGTCTCCGACGACGGACGTTGGGTCACGTTCAGCGGCGGATCCGCCAAGCGGTACGAGCGCAACATTACCGGGGCGCGGCTCTACGCCGACCAGTTCCTCCTCGAAACAGCCACGGGCCACATCGAGCGTCTCACGGACAACTTCGAGGTGCGTGAGAGCTTGCCCAGCGTGTCGCCGGACGGCCACTTGATCGCGTTTTCGGCGCCCGACGACATGACGCGCTATACGATGACGGACAACCGTGTCTACGTCCGCGAGGTGGGCGATCGAGGTGGCTCCTTCCGCAAGCTCGGTGACGCGTTTGACCAAAGCCTGAGTGTCGGGTTCTGGTCCGAGGACGGCAATACGATCTACTTCAACGCAGGAGTGCGCGTCACTACGCAGCTCCATGCGCTCGACGTGAGGAGCGGCGAGGTCAGGCAGGTCACTGAAGAACGGGCGGCTCTTGCTGTGAGCCGGGACGACGACTCGGGCGCCGTGCTCATCGGCTATCAGGATCCGACGACTCCTCCCACGGTCTTTACCGTTGAGAACATCGAGGACGTGGCCGACCGCTCCGCGTGGACCCAGCTCGCCGACGTGGCCCCCGAGGTACGCGGAATGGCCCTCGGCGAAGAGGTCGAGGTCAGCTGGCGTTCCACCGACGGCAAGATGGTCGGGGGAATTTTCGTCAAGCCGGCCGGATACCGTGAGGGACAGCGTTATCCGCTCATCGTGGCGATTCACGGCGGCCCGGCCTCGGCCGACGTTCTCCGGTTCAACGGTGGATACAGTGCCCAGGTTTACGCCGGGGCCGGGTATGCCGTTCTCAAGCCCAACTACCGCGGGTCGCGCAACTACGGCAACGCACACCGAACCGACATCGTCGGTGATTACTTCACCCTGGGGTACGACGACATCATGACCGGGGTGGATTACCTCATCGACGAAGGGATCGTCGACGGTGATCGCATGGGGGCGCTGGGATGGAGCGCCGGTGGGCATTGGTCCAACTGGATCGTCACCCACACCGGTCGGTTCAAGGCGATCAGCTCCGGGGCCGGGACCATGAACTGGATTTCCATGTACGCCCAGAGCGACGTGCAGCGGAACCGGCGGTTCTACATCGGCGATGATTTTCTGTATGAGAACTTCGATCCCTACTGGGATCAATCACCTCTCAAGTACGTCGCCAACGCTAAGACTCCGACGATGATCCACGTCGTGGAGGGGGACCCTCGAGTTCCGAGCCCGCAGTCGGTGGAGCTGCACATGGCCCTCAAGGAGCTGGGGGTACCCACCGAGCTCTTCATGTATCCGGGCCGCACCCATGGGATCTCCCAACCACGCAACCGGCTCGTGAAGGCCGTGAGTGAGATGGCGTGGATGGACTACTACGTGCGGGGGATCGGCAACAAATTCGAGTGGCAGGACGTGCTGAAGACGCTCGAGGAGAAGGAAGAGAAGCCGAAGGCCACGACCGACTCGGAGCAGGAGATGGGTCGGCGGTGAGAACCGCGGCCGGCTCGTACGCGAGCGGAAGTCGTAGGTGGGCAGTGCGGGTGGGAGCGACACGGACGGCGCGACGCCTGGGGGTGCTCGTGGCTGTCTCCGTACTCGCGGCGTGCGCCGGGGAGGTTGTCGAAGAGCCGACGGATCCTCGGCTCCAGAATACGCTCCTGCGGGCGAGTCAGTTCAATGAAACGGCGCCCGAGACCTTCCGTGCGCTGTTCGAGACCACCAACGGGGCCTTCGTCATCGAGGTTCACCGCGAATGGGCACCGCTGGGCGCCGACCGTTTTTTCAACCTGGTGAGCCGTGAATGGTACGACGGGGTGCGGTTTCATAGGGTGCTGACCGACTTTATGGTGCAGTGGGGCATTCACGATGAGCCGTACGTGAATGCCATCTGGCAAGACGAACTCCTGGCTGACGACCCTCCTGCCCAGTCCAACACGCGCGGGCGTGTATCGTTCGCCAAGGGTGGGGCTAACAGCCGCACGGTCCAGGTCTTTATCAACTACAAGGACAACCCGAGTCTGGACGAGCGTGGATTCTCTCCGATCGGCGAGGTGGTGGAGGGTATGGACGTGGTAGACGGGCTCTACGCCGAATACGGTGAGGGTCCCCCGCGGGGCGAGGGTGTCTACCAGGCCATGGCCATGGCGCGTGGGGCCGAATACTACGACGCGGAGTTCCCGGAGCTGGACAGGATCGTCCGGGCGAGGGTGGCCTTTACTCCGCCCTGAGCGCCTCCACCGGAGAGAGCGGATTGGACCGGGGACGGTCTCGACGCGTTGGCCAAAGGGGGTGGTGCGGCTACGGGTCAAGCACTCGACTCACCGACGCCCGAGCGCGTCGATCTTTTGCTGGAAGAACCGCGCGAAGCCCTCCCCTGGGTCGACCGCGAGTCCTTTCTGAAAGGCCGCCAGCGCCGCCTCGCGGTCACCTTTCGCTTCCAGAGTCTCTCCCAACTCCCACAAGATTGACTGCGCCTCGGGGAACTGTTCGAGATTCATCTCCAGCACAGTGACGGCGTCGTCGAAGTTTCCCTGCCGACTGAGCTGGCCGGCGAGCCCCGTGAGCGCCCCCGTTTAGCGCCCCCGATTTCTCTGGACAGTAGATTGGCAAAGACAGCGGGTCCAGAGAGAAAGGGACGTGATGGCCCAGAAGCCGAGGGAGAACAAGGCGACCGCAGGTCGTGAGAAGGTACCCGAGCGGTGGAGTGCCCAGCAGAAAACGGAGGTGGTGCTGCGCCTGCTACGGGGTGAGGACCTGGTGGAGGTCAGCCGCGAGGTACAGGTCTCACCGCCGGAGCTGGAGGAATGGCGGCGGGTGTTCCTGGAGACCGGTCAGCAGGGACTGAGACGCCGGGGCCGAGACCCTGGAGAACGGGAGCTGACCCGGACCCGGGCGAAGCTGGGAGAGTTGACGATGCGACTGGAGCTTGCGAGAGAACTCCTGGAAAAAAGGGGGTACGGGGACGAGCTGGAGAAGCTCTTGAAGCGCGGACGCGGGTGAGTCCGGGGACAGGGCGGCTCTACCCTCTGACGATGATCTGCGAGGTCTGGCGGGTGGGGCGCTCGACGGTCTACGCGGCCCGAGATCGAGAAGAGAGCGACGGGCCGGCAGGGCTGAAGAAGCGCGGACCGAAGACGAAGCTGAGCGACGAGGAGTTGGTGGAGGAGATCCGACAGGTGCTGAAGGAGAGCGACTTCCTGGGCGAAGGCCACCGGAAGGTCCGGGCCCGTCTGAGAGCCAAGGGGATCGGTGTGGGCAAGAACCGCGTGCTGCGGCTGATGCGGGAGAATGGGCTGCTGGCCCCCGTACGGCGCGGAAAGCACCCGCGTGGGGACCGGAGCCACAGCGGCCGGATCACGCGACGGATGTGCCGAACGAGCTGTGGGGTACGGACGCGACGCGGTTCTACACGAAGGAGGATGGGTGGTGCTGGTTCTTCGTGGCGGTGGATCACTGCATCACAGACGTGGTGGGCTGGCACGTGGCGAAGAAGGGCGATCGGTGGGCAGCGCTCGAGCCGATCCGCCAGGGTGTACGAACCCACATGGACGGCTACGCGCCCAAGATCGCTCTGGGGCTCGGCCTACGGCACGACTGGGGCCCTCAGTACACCGCCCATCAGTTCCAAGGAGAGCTGGCCTGGCTCGGGATCCGCTCGACGGCCTCGTACGTAGGAGAGCCGGAGTGCAACGGCGTCGCGGAACGCTTCATGCGGACGCTGAAGGAAGAGTGCCTGTACCTCCACGACTTCGAGAGCCTCGAGGAGGCCAGGCAGGAGATCGATGCGTTCATCGAACGCTACAACCGCGGGTGGCTCCTGGAGCGGCACGGGTATCGGACCCCGGCCCAGGTCCGTCAGGAGCTCACCCTGAAGGCGGCATGATTAGGCCGCCGACTTGTCCAGGAAACCGGAACCGGTACACCCTGGCCGAAGTCGAAGATGGCCCTGCCGAAATAGGCGTCGTGAAGCTCGTCGTATTTGGCCTTTAGTGCGTCGATCCCACCCTCTTCGCGGGCCACCATGAGCTCGGTGCGAAGATCCGCAGGCTTGTTGTACCCGTGATGACAGGTGTTGCAGCCCACCTCGACCCGGTCTTCTCGGCCCGTCTTGGGGAGATGCTCGGAGTTGATCGACTCCACCATCTGATACATGACCCGGGCGATGCGCTTGGTCTCCTTGTCATCAGACGCGAAGTCGAAGTCTTCGAGCGTGGCCGCGTTCTCTCCCACGTGGCAATAGCCGCAATTGGTGCCGAGAGCACTGGCAAACCCACGCATGATGCCCACGAGGCGCGCTCGTGAGATGTCCTCGGGCAGGAGCTCGAGGTTGGTGAACTCATCCGGAATCTGGGCTGCGGCCCGACCCGGAATCGAGAGGATCACCCCGAAGGCGATCACCACCACCACACACGTCAACTTCCCCATGATCCGTCTCTTTCGTCGAGGTACGGGACACTGCAGGCACCAATATGTTTTCTACGCCCTAAAGGTCCGGTGGCTTACCTGCGGCTCGTCGTTATCCGTCCAGTTCATACGCCACCTCGAGCCATTCACGCACCTCGTCGTCGATCTCATCGTCCGAGGTGAGCGCGAATCGATGTGTGATGCGGTCCTTCCTGGCCAGCCCGCCGGTGTCGATGATGCGCTGGGGGATTTCCCGATCGACCCCCTTCAGCGCCAGGCCGAGATCGACTCGCGTCTTGGTCGTGGGCTTGATCTCGGCGAAAATGTGAGACCGGTAGAGCGGAACGATGGTCTTGCATGGGCAGATCTTCACGTCGGACCCGAGGGAGCGACCGAGCTCGATGAGCGCGTCATGGATCGGCCGGAGGGACTCTTTACCGTCATACATCGTGGCGACGTACCGGGGGGCCGCCTCCAGGTAGGCATCCGGATCGGTTCCGTCACGTCCCTGTCCCACCGAGGCCTCCGCCACCATCCTACCGGTGGTGCCTCCGAGCCCGTGCTCCGACTTGAGCCAGATCAGGCGCTCCTTGGCGCCCCGCGGACCGTCCCGGTCCAGAAGGCTCGTCCACTCCTCGACGGACCGCCCGGTCTTTTCCGGTAGCTTCCGGAGAATGGCCTGAGCATACGGCACCGAGGGGTGGACGCTGTAGATGCTCTGGTGGCTTGTCCGGCCCATGAGCTCTCCCCCCTACCAGCTCACGTACTTGTACATCAGCCGAATCAACTGGTACGCTTCGGTCATGTTCTTCGCCGTGTACTCGACGTGGGTGCCGTCCGAACGGCTCATTCCGGGGATGGCCTGGAGAATATCCACCCGCGTCGTCGATGCGAAGTGCATCCGGATGTTGATGGGGTCGCTGACCTGGAGCGGTGTGGCGCTCGGGAGATTGGCCAGCGCCTCATGGGTCGCTTCCCGCAGACGGGCCCGTACGACCTCCGGGTGGAGGAGCCGTGCGACCTGGTAGCCGATGGCCTCTTTGGTGGCGACCGCCCGCGTCTGCACCAAGGCGCTGAACTGTTTCGCGAAGGTCTCGTCGCCGGCGGCTACCAGGATCGGTACACCATGTGACCCGGCATAGTGTGCGTTCAACCCTCCTTCTCCGACCTCCACCCCGTTCAGCCAGAGCCCTTTGACCGATCCTGATCCCGTGTGGGCCAGAAAGCCGCCTTCGGTGCCCGCCCGGGCGTGATATCCGAGGAAGATGGCTCCGTCGAATGAAGCGTCGAGGCCCTGCACCATGCCCAGCGGCTTGATGTTCCCTTGAATGTAGGTCACGCGCGGATCGAGTCTGGTGTGGAGCAGATTCTGCATATCGCCGTGCGAGTCGTTTACCAGGATCTCGGCCGGACCGGACTCGAAAATGGCCTCTACTACCGTATTGACCTCGGCGGTCATAAGCTCGCGGCCGGTCGCGTAGTCTTTCCCGGTGCCGTTGGTCATCTTCCCGGTCCCGATTCCTCCGATGCCTTCCATATCTACCGAGATGAAGATCCGTACGGGACGCTCCTGTCCTGTCAGTTCGGAGGCGGCGAATCCGGCTGCTGCAAACGCCAGAATCAGCGGAAGTGTGAAAATGCGACGAGAGATCATTATCGGTGCTCCGAGGAAGACAGTGAGACGAAGGGTCGATGTCGAAAAAAAAATTGTGCCCAGAGGCCCTATACTCTTGGTAAATTGAGAATAAGGGGGATGATTTAACATATCGACCCCCCTTGGAGTCAAAGCGGGTGGAAGGGATGACCAGTCGCTCCGAACGGCTTGAGAGCCGTATGAGGAGATTCAGAGAATGAAGCACCACTTTGTGCATGGAATGGTGGCCTTGAGCGTGATCGCGCTGGCTGCCTGCAGTGAAACCGCCGGCCCCGATGGGACCGACTCCCAGTTCGAGTCCCTCCTGACGCTCGATGTCGCTATGGTCTCGGCCGATGCGCTCATCGATGTTCTGGCCGAGTTGCAGTTGGGATTCGTCGGTGGATTCGGCGGCGCGTTCGCCGCACCGCCGCTCGACCGTGTTCGGACCGTCACGTACTACGACGCTAACGGGGACCCGCAGGACGCCTACGACGCGGACGCGACCGCCTCGATCCACATCGTGAGTGAGATGAGTGGCGAAATGGTTCGTGACAACTGGTCCGGGTCCATCTCACGGACACGGGACATTACGATTACCGGCCTCGAGGGCGACGAGACCGACCGCACGGCCAACGGGACGGGCAGCAGCACCGTTTCCCGCAGTCACCACTCCGACGAGGATGGCGACCGCAGCTACGAGATGTCCGGTGCGTCGGTTATCACGGATGTCGTTCATGTGGTTCCCCGGGACGAGAATCCCTACCCCCTTTCGGGAACCGTCACGCGTGATGTGACCGTTGTCATCGTCAATCGTCACACTGAACAGCGCACCCCAAGTGTGCCAGCTGTGACAGATTGGGTTACGTCCTGTGTTACTGAAAATGACAGTTCTTCGTCAAACCACCCGAGGGTAGTGGGACCGAAGTAGACCTGCCACAGAGCGGGGCCGATGGGTTTGAACTCGTTGCCCAGAGCCGAACTGATGTGATCCAACGCGAGTGCCAGCGGATGGCTCCGTTTGTAGAGACCTTACGGACCTCGAACAGGGTACTCGATGGGCAGAGCCCTCTCTGCCAACGTACGTGAGACACGGAGCACGCAAAGAATTAGAGTAGGGCGAAGGCAGAGAAAACGAACATGTTGGGACTGCGAGAGAGAATGGCAGAGAATGGTAGTGCCCCTGGAACCGGGGAGGCCAAGCGAAGCGCGGCAGCTCCTGCGGACCCGGAGGTAGTAGATAGGCCGCTACGGCGGCGGTTCAGTCCGTCGTACAAGCTGCGGATCGTCGAAGAAGCGGACCGGTGCACCGAGCCCGGCGAGGTGGGTCAAGTCCTGCGGCGAGAGGGCCTGTACTCGTCGCACCTGACGACGTGGCGCAAGGCGGCGCATAGCGGGTCGCTGAAGGCCCTGTCGAAGAAACGCGGCCGCAAGCCGGAGCGAAATCCGCTGGATGAGAAGGTACGCAAGCTGGAGCGGCGAAACGCACGGCTCGGGAATGAGCTCAGGAAGGCACACCTGATCATCGACGTGCAGGGAAAAGTTGCGGGGCTGCTGGGGATAAGCCTCGACGACGGGACAAACTCTTGAAGGCGGCCGATGAGCTGGCTAAGCACGTCGGTGTAAAACCGGCGTGCGCGGCCCTCGAGGTCTCCCGATCGACGTTGTACCGTCGTCGAGGCCCATCAACCGGGCAACAGCAGCCCCGCCCGACGCCCGCCCGGGCATTGAGCGAGACGGAACGAGGCGAGGTCTTCGACACGCTGTGTTCGGAGCGGTTCGTGGACCGCTCACCCGCCGAGGTGGTGGCCACGCTGCTCGACGAAGAGGTCTACCTGTGCAGCGAACGCACGATGTATCGTGTTCTGGCCTCCGAGGTGCCGGTTCAGGAACGCCGGGCGCAGCGCACCCATCCCGAGTACAAGAAGCCCGAGTTGATGGCCACGGCGCCGAACCAGGTGTGGTCCTGGGATATCACGCGGCTGCTCGGGCCGAAGAAGTGGAGCTATTACTACCTCTACGTCATCATGGACATCTACAGCCGCTACGTCGTGGGCTGGATGGTGGCGGACCGGGAGAACTCGGCCCTGGCCGGCCGGTTGATCCAGCAGAGCTGCCTGAAGCATGGCGTCCAGCCCCGGGTCCTGACCCTGCACTCGGATCGGGGAGCTCCAATGACGAGCCAATGCACCGCTCAACTTCTCGCTGACCTCGGCGTGACCCGCTCGTTGAGCCGGCCTCAGGTGTCGGATGACAACCCGTTTTCCGAGGCTCAGTTCAAAACCTTGAAGTACCATCCCTCGTTTCCCGGACGGTTCGGGGATCAGGGCCAAGCCAAGACGTTCTGTCGATCGTTCTTCCGCTGGTACAATGCCGAGCACCGCCATGGCGGCATCTCGATGCTAACCCCCGAGCAGGTCCACTTCGGGAACGCCGATCAGGTCATTGCCGGCAGGAAATCCGTGCTCCGCGAAGCATGGGCCGCTCATCCCGAACGCTTCGTCAGAGGTGTGCCGAAGCCCAAACCGCTCCCGGAGGCCGTCTTCATCAATCCTCCCATCCCTTCCCTCACCACACAGGACATTGCTCTCTAATTAATCCCGTAGAGTGTCCCATTGTCGTTGACAGGTTCCGCACAGGCCCCAGTCGTTCGATGGGAACGACCCTACAGGTGTCGGACTCCCACGGAACTCTCCAGGCCCACGTCCTTCGAAATCCCGGACGATGAGGCGGGCCCGCACCCCACCAAGAGGATGAGGACGCTCCCTGAGCGAGCAGGAAGAACCGACACCGCCTACCTAGTGTCGTGTCCCAGAAATACGCCGGCATTGATCTCGCTACGCTTCGATCGTCTCGCGGTCAACTCGGCACTCGAAAGAAGCGTGCAGGTCGCTCGGCTCGGGAACCGCTGCATCCACCCTTCGGTCCCCTCGGTGCGGCACCGTATTTCTGGGACAGGACACTAGTCATCTTCGACGAGCTGAATCTCGTCCGGGCCGTTCGGCACCACACACAGGAACTCGAAGGCATCGGGCCCGAGCGACTCGTACCAGTGCGGAACGCCGGCCGGAATGAAGACTACATCGTCACGCTTCACCTCGATGACCTCGTTGCCGATGCCGACTCGAGCGTGCCCACGAAGCACGTATTGCTCGTGCTCGACCGTGTTCGTGTGCTTTGGCATGCCGCCCCCCGGCTCCATGATAAACCGGCGCATGGCAAAGTTGGGCCCCTCATCGGGACCGATGAGTACCTGGCGAACGGTCCCCGAACCAGCGCTCACGGGCTCGGTCGGGACATCATCTGCGTGCTTGTGTCGCATGGGGTACTCCATTGGGACCGGGTGGAGGGCGCAGGATCAGGCCTGGGCGGATGCCGCCCGTCCATGCCAATCCTTTCGCCATTCGTATACCGCCGCCGATGCATTCAGCAGGAAAACAATGTACTGGGCACCGAACATATAAGCTCCAGTGAGCGAAAAGAGGACGATCGCAGAAGCATCCACCGGCCCGAACCAAAGGATCCAACTCTCGATCTTCTTGCGGCTCAGAAGCCACTGGGCGATGACGCTCGCCGCCACGATTGACGCGTCCCAGTAGACGAAGACGGCACGGTCGTAGATGCGATCGAAGAAAGCGGCCATCAGGTAGGTAGCTACCAGGAAGAAGGGCACGTATACGAGCCACTCCTTCCGGCTCGTCCAGCTTACCTGGAGTTCAGTCTGCTCGTCCCCGCCTCGCACCCAGTGATACCAGGCCCACCAATTGATGGGCAGGAAGTAGAAGAGATGGAGCCAAGCCTGACCCATGAGCCCGAGGCGATGAAACACCAGTCCCACAGCAGTCACACTTACGATCCCAAACACCCATGCGACGACATTCTGCTTTCGGAGCAGCCAGACGTTGCAGAGTCCGGTGGAGGTTCCTATCAGTTCGAGCGGTGAAGGTCGTGTGGCAAAGTGTGTCGTCAGTACCGCAAACAGCGCGGTAATCACCAGTGCCGCCGCAAAGACCCGCGCCGCCTCCCTTCGGTGCTCACGTGTTCCCAGGAAGCCGACGGCGGATGAGGTCATAGGCCCATATGGACGAGAGGCTGGCGGGGAAACCCCGCCAGCCTCATCACCAACCCCGGGAAAGCCGCAGTGCCCGAGAACTCTCTCATCGGTACTACTACACTAGTTGCGGCTCCGCGCCTGTACGGCAGGTCCGTTCTCCCAGTCCTGCACGCTGGAGATATTCGGCTGACCCCAGTCCAGGCCGTTCCAGCCGGAGAAGCCCTCCATCTTGAAGGCCCAGAAGCCGGTCTGGATGTCGGACATGACGATCAGACCGTCCGCGTTACGCACGTCCACACCCCAGGAGCCGTTCATTACGCCCGCATCGTCCGGCTCGAGATAGGTGTCGTAGTGCGCGATCGTCTTCGGATTCGCGGGATCCGACAGTGTGAAGATCTGCAGTCCGTCCACATATCCGGACACGAACACGTAGGGCCAGCGCACCTCGTGGTTGTGCGATAGGTGCTCCCAGTTCGCCGTCCACGCCGAGATCGGTCGATTGATATTGGCGACCTCACCATCCAGGGCGGGCTGGAGATCGAAGATTCGAAGCGGAGCGTATTGATACTCCGTCTCGGCGATGACGTAGCGGCCGTCAGCGGAAGGAGTGAAGGTATGGCCACGACGCACGCCGTTGATCCCGGTCAGGCTCACGATGAGCTCCGGGTTCTCCAGGTCGGTGATGTTGTAGACGTAGTAGCCACCCGTACCACCACCGTAGAAGCGGTCCTGCTCGCTGTCGGCGTGATAGCCTGTGTAGAAGTCATGGTACCCGCTAGCGCCGACTCGGCCCGGGGTTTGCCCTTCGGGCACGGGCACCTGAGCGACCAGAGCCTCGTCGATACGTCCGTCCACCACGTACCCCAAGTCGTAGACGTTGGCAAAGGGCCCGCCCACGGTGGAGAAGAGCAGCGGACGGCCGTTGCTGTGCCGGTAGACGAAAATGTTGTGGAAGCCACCGATCTCGTTAGGGCCCTGAATCCGCCCGACCTCCTTGAAAGTCGAGACGTCAGGCAGATCCGTCACGTCGAAGATGACGGCACCCAGATCGGCGTCGGGGCCACCCTGTCGGAATTGAACCGAGTGGACCAGGTAGTTTCGCCCTTCGTACGCGAAGATCTTGATGTCCTTTCCCGCAGACCCGACGTGCAGATCCATGTCCTCGAAGCTCCAGCGGAGAATCACCTTGGCGTCGTAGGGATCGGTCAGGTCGATGATGTCCAACCCCCGTCCCTCACGAGCCACGTAGGCGAACGGGCGGTCCATGTCCTGCTCGATTTCGATGTCCGACACTCTTTCGCCCAACGGTAGGTGGGCCACCACCTCGATGTTGTCACTCCCTCGGGCCTCACTGTCCGTCTGAGCCATGGCGGGGCCCGCCAGAACCAGGGTCGAGCCTGCCAAGGTAGCGGCAAGCAGTCCAGCTGCATGGATACTCATGGATTACCTCGTTGGATGCGGACGTGCGCGGGAGTAGTCCGGGCGTTGAACGTAGCGGCCGTTGCAACGGCCGCGGGGCATCTTAACATGCTGCCTCACGAAAGAGCAACGCCGTCGAAGAACCAATCGGGATAGGGGAGGACCGGCGATCCCGGTCCTTCCCCTCCCACACCACCAGGCATGCGGGTCCGCACCTGGCGGTTCGGTGAGTTGAGGTCAGTACGGCGTGAGCCGGGGCACACCCAGCTCGTCGAAGTACGCCCCTGGCAAGGCCGTGTGCAGGGCGTGGTGCGCGGCCACGTGCCACCAGCTTCGCGCGAACCGAGCAGCTCGCCAGGCGAGGTTCTCGCTCACACCGCGAGCCCTCAACTCCCGGTACGCTGTCCTTCCCCGTTTCCACTGGCGTAATTGCAACGTACGCAGCCGGCGGTGGATCCATTGGTCCAGGTCTCGGAAAACCCCCGGTGTATCCGCTAAGCCGAAGTATGCCTTCCACCCCAGCACGTAGCGCCGTAGCTCTTCCGCCACCTGTTGCAGGCTCCGCCCGCCACTCCGGCTTGTAATCTGCCGGACTCGCTCCTTGAACTTCGTCAGGGCCTTCTTGCTGACCCGGCGCTTCACGACCTTCCCTGCCGCTACCCAGAAGCTGTAGCCCAGGAACTGTCGATCCCACACTCGCGCCACCGCGCTCTTTTCCTCGTTGACCTGAAGCCGAAGTTTCCCGTACAAGTGCCTCAGCGCCTGCATCACACGTTGTCCTGCCCGCCTCGACCGCACGTATACATTGCAGTCATCGGCGTACCGGACAAACGCGTGTCCGCGTAGCTCCAACTCCTTGTCCACTTCGTCCAGGAGCACGTTCGCCAGCAACGGCGACAACGGTCCGCCCTGAGGCGTCCCCATGTGCCGCTCCATCACCACCCCGTTCGCCATGACTCCGGCTTCCAGGTAGCGACGGAGGATCCGCAGCATCGCCTTATCCTCGATCCGCTTTGCCAGCCGCCCCATCAGCACGTCGTGGTTCACCCGGTCGAAAAACTTCTCCAGGTCCACATCCACCACCCATCGTCTCCCTTCCTGGATGTATTGCTGCGCTTCGCGCACCGCATCGTGTGCTCGGCGCCCAGGCCGGAAGCCGTGGCTGTGCCGACTGAACGTCGGGTCGAACCTCGGTTGCAGCACCTGCAGGATGGCTTGTTGGATGAACCGGTCCAGCACGGTCGGAATCCCCAACTCCCGGACCCCTCCCCCACTCTTCGGTATCTCCTGCCTTCGTACCGGCTTCGGTTGGTAGGTCCCCGCCAGCAACCGCTGTCGGATCTCCCCCCAGTGCCTGCGCAAGTACTCTGGCAGCTCCTCCACGCTCATCCCGTCGATGCCCGGACTGCCCTTATTCTGCCGCACGCGTTTCAACGCTCCTACGAGGTTGGCACGCCCGACCACCTCCTCCATCAGGAGATGCTCGCTTCCTGAGCGCTCGTCTCCATGGGCCACCGTTCCGGCTTCGCCACTCCCCTCTACCTTCGGGGCTTCACCCCTATCCTCCAGCGGGAGCTCCAGTTGCCTGGACTCCTGGCGCATGGCCTTCTCGAGATCCACGGTCGTCACACTCTCCTCTCCGTTCGGCCCTTCGTCCGACAAAGCTGGGTCCAAGCGCATCATGCACTTCGTCGGCCTACTATGGCCTCTGCTGACTTCTCGCTCCGCCGGCAGGCCCAACAGCGCAATGCCGGCGTCGCCCTTTCAGGCGTCAGGCGAGACCTCCCCGGGTAAGAACGATGACCTTCCCCGCACAATCGCCGGATCTACGCCGCTTCCCCTTGGTCGCAGGAGCTTCGCGGTCAGTGGTCCGCTCGCCCCGGTCCGCAGCACCTCGTATCCGGTTCCTGTTCGTCGACTCACGGGTTCGTTTCACGCTTCGTTCAGCGTACGCCTCACGACGAACGCCTTGCGCTTCCCTTCGGTCCCTGCGACCAGGTTCCGGGAGGACTTTCACCTCCAAGTCATCGCCCATGCCGGGCCCACCACTTAAAAAACCCGCGCCCCCTGCCCGAAGGCAGGAGGCGCGGGCTAAAGCGCTAGACTGAAAGCCTAGTTGGCCGGACCGGAGTTCTGGTCCGAAACGTCCCACCACACGCGACCATCCCAAGCATCGTCACCACCATTGGAGGAGATCGCAGCTAGAACGTTGGTCTCGTTGAAGGTCTGCTCACTCCGCGGGTACGGCCAGCGTACCGGCACCAACGCGTTGAACGCGTCGATGCCCGGAATGAGATGCGGAACGTTGGTACGACGGTACTTGATGTTGGCCTCGAGGCCCTGATCCCAAAGCTGGAACCAGTAGGCCCGGTAGATCAGCGACCGGTTGGACTCGCCACCGATCCCGCCACCACCCCACGCCACCATCGGGTGGGCCAGGTAAGCGTCGATCTCAGCCTGGGAGATACCCGCCACAGGAGGCGTCACGAACGCACCGGCGTCCGCCGGCAGATCCGCCGCATAGACCGCCATCGAGGCCGCGATACCTGCCTCGTAGAAGTCCTGTGCGCTTCCACTGATCCAACCGCGATCAGCCGCCTCGGCCTGCAGAAGCAAGGTCTCGGCGTACTCCATGAAGAACGCAGGAGCGTCGCGCCTCAGGTGCCAAGCTCCGACCACCGACACGAAGTCGAAGTCACGCTCTCCGTTGTCGTCGAAGCCGCGGTCGTCGCTAAAGCCGTTGGGCATGCCACGATGCACTCCGCCGTCGGCGGACAGGTCTGCGTGGAACCGTACACGCGGATCTTGCCGGGCGAGCATCTCATCGATGAAGAACTTACCCGGGCGATAGTCACCCGGACGCTCGACGAACCCTTGCCACATGGGGTTGTGGTCCGGCTGCGCCGCTGAGTACCACAGCGCCGCCGTGTGCGAGGCGTTTTCCATGACCCCGCCCGCTACTGCCGCCGCTGCCTCTGTCGCCGCTTTACCCGGGTTCACGTCGGAAATTCGCATGGCCAACCGCAGCCGAAGCGAGTTGCCGAACCGACGCCACTTGTCCATGTCACCGGAGTAGATCTTATCGCCACCGCCGAAGCCACTCGCTCCGGTGTTGATCATAGCGACGGCCGCGGTGAGCTCCGCGTGCAGATCGTCATAAATGGCGCTCTGCGCATCGTACACCGGCCTGATGACGGCCTCGTCCGTTCCACCTAGAACAGCCTGGAAGTAAGGCACGTCACCATACATGTCGGTCAGGTTGTGAGCGGTATAGGCCTTGAGGATCATGGCCACCGCCGTCTGGTTGACATCGCCTATGGCTACGGCCCCATCCAACAAGTGCTGGGCCAAGACGAAGTTGCCGTTCGGCGGATCGCCGGTCAGGCTCCAGAACTCACCCCAGGCGCTATTCCCGTAGTCCGTGCCCAGATCGTACCGATCCGTACCCGCGTACTGGATGCGGGCAAAGTGCTGCACGAACAGAGAGGCCGAAGGCAGGTCGATGTTGCTCTCACCTACCAGGCTGTTGGCCAGTCCCCGAATCAAGGACGGAATCAAAAACTCCGGCGCCAATGAAGTCGGGGCGTTAGGGTTTTCGTTGATGTCTGTAAGGTTGTCGAACTCGTCGCATCCCGCCGTGCCGATAGCAACGGCCAGGAGGACGGTAAGCGGCTTTATCAAGTTTCGCATTTTGTTCTCCTTTCCGTTATCTGGTCACGGTGAAGTTGATGCCGAACGTGCGATCCGACGGAGCCGACAGGTACTCGACGCCGCGTGCGTGGTTGTCGGCGAACGCAACACCATCGGACTCGGGATCCACGTTCTGACATGCCCGCGAGCCACAGAAGATGGCCAGGTTGCGGCCCACCAACGTGATGCGGCCCGTGGAGAACGGCACCTTCTCAAGCACGTTCGGAGTGAGGTCGAAGCTCAGCTTCATCTCACGCAGCTTACCAAACGTCGCACGCTCTACCCAAGGCGTCTCCTGGTCGTCGTAGTGACCCCAGAAGTTCTTGGCGTCGGCGTAGATGGTGTTCGGTGCACCGGTTTCCGTCACACCAAGCATGTTCACACCAATCACGTCCGTGCGGCGGTTCGAGAAGTTGAGCTCATCGTCCACGCTCACGCCGTCGATCCGCCCACCGTAGTAGCCGGTCTCGTACAGCAGCCCGTCACGGACCGCCAAGCGGCAGGTGCCGCAGTACATTACGCCGCCCCAGCGAACGTCCACCAGGAAGCTGAACTGCATGAGCCCAAAGCGGAAATCGTTGCGGATTCCGCCGATCCAGTCCGGCTCACTCGTTGAACGCTCACCGTCCTTACATACGGACGTCTCACCACCCGGACACAGCGGCTGCTTTTTCGAAGACCGCTGCGGCCAACCATTGCTGTCCATGATCACCGCGCCGCTCGCGTCCCGCTTGTAGTCGTCACCGTACGTGGAGCCGTAGGGCTCGCCGATACGGGCCTCATAAGTGACGCCGTAGCTACCGAGCACGATCCGGTCGAGAGACTCGTGAAGTGCGAGCACCTCACTGCGGTTCCTCGCCCAGTTGAGCGTCATGTCCCATTGCAGGCCCGAGCCTCTCAAGATCTCGGTCGTGAGAAGCACTTCGACACCTGCGTTCTTCACCTCGCCAGCGTTGATGATCTGGTTCGCGAAGCCACTCGTGGTCGAGATCGGAACCGAGAGGATCTGGTCCCGCGTCTTCGTGTTGTAGTACGTCAGGTCGAGCGTCGCACGGTTGTCGGCGAACCGAACGTCGGCGCCGATTTCCCAGGACGTCGTGATCTCAGGCCGTAGGTTCAAGGCCGGAAGATGGTTGCTCGGAATGAACCCAGGCGCGCCCTGGAAGGTCTGCAACTGGGTCATCACAGCGCTGGTCTGGTACGGGTCGGCGTCACTGCCAACCTCGGCCCAGCTAGCACGGATCTTCGCATAGTCGAAGATGCCGCCGTCCCACTCGAACGCGTCGGACAGAACCAGAGCGGCCGACACCGACGGGTAGAAGTACGAGTTGTTGCCCTCGGGAAGACTCGACGACCAGTCGTTGCGAGCCGTCACGTCGATGAAGGCGTAGTTACGGAACGAGAGCGAACCCAGGCCGTAGGCGCTGTATACGCGCTTCTCGGTGATCCAGTTGTCGACCGTCATCGGTACCGCGGAGTTCTGCGGTGTGTAGAGCCCGGGGATGATCAGGTTCTCCGTCTCGACGGAGTGCCGGTTCGTGTCGTTCGCACGACGGTTGACACCGCCGCGTATCGCAAGGTTGAAGTCATCGTTGAGGTCGCCGGCGGCGGACAGCACGATGTCGACGTTCGTTTCCTGACGGAAGATCGTCTGGTCGATGAACGCGCCGAACTTGTAGTCGTGACTGAACTTCGGGAACACGTTCTTACGACGGTGCTCGTACCAGTCCGTACCGACGCGGGCGTTGAGCTTGACCACGTCGCTGAACGAATAGTCGAGATCCACGTTGCCGATGAAGCGGTCACGCGTGTCCTTGTTCCCGGCTTCGGCCAGCACGAAGTAGATGTTGTCCCAATAGTTGTGGTTCCAGTTCCGGGGAAGCCCGTATCCGGGGTGATCCGATCCGAACTCACTGCCCTTCTCTAGCCACAACTCATACGCCCGCTTCGCCATCTGCGTCTCGGTCGTACGCTGCCACCACAGGTACTGGTACGTTGCCGAGTTCAGCGAGCCACCATCGTTGAGCGGCCGGTTCTTTCCACCACTCTTCACGTAGCTGGCCGAACCCTGAACCGTTAGCGACGGGATCGGCGTTACACCTGCCGCGATCGACAGCTGCGTGCGATCGATCTCATGGTACGGAGACTGACCGTCTGCGCTGACCTGCGTCGCCGACAGACGTCCGTTCGCGTTGCCGGCGCTTCCCGCTACCGAGAAGTGTCCGGTCAGGTTGACCCCGGTCTCGAACAGGTCACGGGTCGAGTAGGCTACCGGCATCCACGGACGCAGCGCGATGCCGTCGGCATCACTCGGATCGTCCGTCCACTGGTTGTACAACTGCCCGTTCATCGGCGGGCCCCAGCTCTCGTCGATGTAGTCACCGACTCCACCACCGGCTCCGTCCGCGTACTCGAAGTTCGAGGTACGGTCGCCGCCGCCGAAGATGTTCTGCCAACGAGGCGATATCGCAGCCGTCGCGAACGTCGCTTCCATACTGGCTGAGATCTCGAGACGGCCATCCGCTCCTGCACCCTTCTTCGTCGTGATCAAGATCACGCCGTTCGAGGCACGAGAACCGTACAGCGCCGCAGCGTTCGCACCCTTGAGCACCGAGATCGACTCGATGTCGTCCGGGTTCAGGTCCTGCGCTGCGTTGCCGTAGTCGACGCGCTGAATCGCGTTGGTGCCGCGGTTGAAGTCCGTCGTGTTGTCGATCGGCACGCCGTCCACTACGAACAGCGGCTGGTTGTTACCGGCGATCGACGCGAGCCCGCGGATCGTGATGTCAGAACGGCCGCCCATGGCGCCCTGGTTCTTGATCAACACGCCGGAAACCTTACCGGATAGTGCGGTCACCAGGTTCGTCGATACGCCGGAATCGGCAATATCGTCGCCCTGAATGTTCTGCACCGCGTAGCCCAACGCTCGCTCGTCACGGCTGATGCCGAGAGCCGTAACCACCAGGCCATCCAGCTCCACCGCTGTCTCGATGAGTGTGTAGTTTTCCGTGACCGTCGTGCCGCTAACGTCTATGCGACGCTGCTGGCTCCCGTACCCGATGAGCTCGGCTCGCATGATCTGCGCCCCGTTGGGTACGTTCTGAATCACGAAACGCCCGTCGGTGTTCGTCAACGTTCCCATCTGTAGATTGGGAATCGAAACCTGAACGCCGGCAAGCGGCTCTCCCGTACCGGAGACAATTGTCCCCGCCACGTTGGTCTGTGCCGCCGCCGTGAAGCCCAAAGGCCCCAACAACAGTGCGACCAAGACCGCTCCAAACGTTTTCCGTAGCAATCGGTCCATCATCTTACCCCCCTAAAAGGTATCGGCGAGAAGCCTGGGGAACTGCTTGGGCCCGGACGCGCACGTCCGGGCCCAAGTTCTTGGTGCTCATTCCTTAGCGGATGAACGCGTATGAGAGTCCAACGCTGACCAGGGTGTCGTACTGACTACCCTCGCCGGCACCGGTGCGTGCGTATATCCACTCGACGACGTCGGCGAAAATGGCTGCCCCGGAGTCACCGAGCGGCAAGGAAACGCCGGCGCCGAGTTGGACCCCGAACTCCGCGAAGTCATACTGATAGGACGGCGCGTCCCGCTTGATGTCGACGAAACCACCGCCGAGCTTCAGGTACGGAACCGCTGAACTCATCGGGAATCGAATCAGGAGGCTCGCACCGTAGTAGTTACGGTTGAGATCCACGTCCTCGGAGACGGCACCGGGGTTGGCCGGCAACTCTACGCCTTGACCATCGCCGGGACGCTGAGCGGAACAGCACTCTTCACGCCCGGTCTTCGGTGCGTAATGAAAATCGCCACGTACGGCCACGTTCTCATAGAGGACGTATGTGAAGCCGCCACCAAACGCCGTAGCGGACCCGAAAGTCGTCTCCCGCAAGACGTCGAAACCCTGCGGGTCGGACGAGATGCCACCGTGCAGGTGCAACGACAACTCCCCGATCACGTCGGTGGACTGCGAGGCAGCCGGCGTGACCAGCATAAAGCCGAGCAGTGCCGTAAAGAAAAGCGAACGAAGTTGCAGCATGGACATCGCCCTCGCGCTCATTGGCTGACCACGGGTCGGACGTAGGACGCGCCGACCCTCGATGCAGCCTTCAGTGAAAACAATCGTAACGGGTATATAGAACGCCCCCGCCGGATCTGTCAAGTAAACTATTTCATATGTTTCGCGGCTAATATGCTCGATGTCGGGCCGACTGAGCCCCCCGCCGACCCGACATCGACCGGACGCATCCTAGTTCCGCGAGCGAGCCTGTACAGCCGGCCCATTGTCCCAGTCCTGCTGGCTCGAAATGTTCGGTTGTCCCCAGTCCAAGCCGTTCCATCCGCTGAACCCCTGCATCCTGAAGGCCCAGAAGCCCGTCGCCATGTCGGAAATCACGATCAAGCCGTCTGCATTTCGCACGTCCACGCCCCAGGCACCGTTCATGATCGAGCTCTCCTCATGCTCGAGAAAGGTGTCGTAGTGTGCGATGGTCTTTGGGTTCTTGGGATCCTGAAGGCTGAAGACCTGCAAGCCATCCCAGTATCCGGACACGAAGACGAAGGGCCAGCGCACCTCATGGTTATGCACCAGGTGCTCCCAATTGGCGGTCCAGGCAGAGATGGGCCGGTTGATGTTCGCCACCTCGCCATCCAATCCCGGCTTCAAATCGAAAATCCGTAGCGGCGCGTACTGGTACTCCGTCTCAGCAATGACGTAGCGGCCATCTGCCGACGGCGTGAACGTATGACCACCGGTGACTCCGTTGATCCCGGTGAGGCTCACCAGAAGCTCAGGGTTCTCCAGGTCGGTCACGTTGTAGACGTAGTAGCCTCCGGTGCCCCCACCGTAGAAGCGGTCCTGCTCCGAGTCGGCGTGATAGCCCGTATAGAAGTCATGGTAGCTACGGGCGTCGGGCGCCGGTACCGGCACACGGGCGACGAGAGCTTCTTCACCGCGGCCCTCTACTACGTAACCCAGATCGTATACATGGGAGAAGGGAGTGCTCGTGGTGGTGAATAGGAGCACCCGGCCATTGCTGTGCTTGTAGACGAAGATGTTGTGGAATCCGCCCAGCTCCTGTGGCCCCTGGATCCGAGCCACCTCCCGGAACGTCGAGGCATCCGGGAGCCCGGTCACGTCGAAGATGATGGCGCCGAGGTCGTAGTCGGGCCCTCCCTGCGAGAACTGGGTCGAGAGGACCACATAATAGCGGTCGTTCCACTTGAACTCCTTCAGGTCCTTTCCCCCGGCCCCCATATGGAGTTCCGAGTCCTCAATCCTCCACTGCACGAGGACCTCGGGATTCTCGGGGTCACGGATGTCGATGACGTCGATGCCACGCTCCATCCCGGAGATATTCCCGAACACCTCGCGGCCGAGGAACACGTACGGACGATCCATGTCCTGGGAGATCTCGATGTCGGAGACGCTCCCCTCCGCCCCCATGGGGAGGTGCGCCACGACTTCGATGTTGTCGCTCCCCCGCTTTTCGGCGTTCTCTTGCGCACCGAGTGCGGAGCTCGCGGCAAGGAGAGCAAGTCCGGTCAAGGTCGCTGTGAGCATCATCATGTTCTTCGTCTTCATCTTGTCACCTCGCTGGTTCGGCTGTTCCCGACGGGAATTCGCCTGCCTCGATCCACACTAGTTGCGGGTTCGCGCCTGATACTCCGGGCCGTTCTCCCAGTCCTGGGCGCTCGAGATGTTCGGCTGGCCCCAGTCGAGGCCGTTCCAACCATTGAACCCCTCCATACGGAAGGCCCAGAACCCGGTTACCATGTCTGACACGACGATCAGGCCATCCGCATTGCGTACGTCCGTGCCCCACGCCCCGCTCATCACTCCCTCATCTTCACCTTCCAGGTAGGTATCGTAGTGGGCGATGGTCCGGGGCTTCTTGGGATCCTGCATGCTGAAGACTTGCAGGCCATCCAGGTAGCCGGATACGAATACGAACGGCCAGCGAACCTCGTGGTTGTGCACCAGGTGCTCCCAGTCGGCGGTCCACGCCGAGATGGGGTTGCGTATGTTGGAGACCTCTCCATCCAGAGCCGGCTTCAGATCGAACATCCGGAGCGGCGCATACTGGTACTCGGCTTCCGCAATGACGTATCTACCGTCGGGCGAGGGCGTGAAGGTATGTCCCCACTCGATGCCGTTGATCCCGGTCAGGCTGACCAAGAGCTCGGGATTCTCCAGGTCGGTAACGTTGAACACGTAGTATCCGCCCGTCCCACCACCATAGAAGCGGTCCTGCTCGCTATCCGCGTGGTACCCCGTGTAAAAGTCGTGGTAGCTCTGGGCGTTCTCTCCGGGGACCGGAACCCGCGCAACCAGCCGTTCGTCGTCTCGCCCTGCCAGTACGTACCCCAAGTCGTACACGTGGGCGGCCGGCGTAGTCGTGGTGGCAAAGAGCAGGGCCCGCCCGTTGCTGTGCCGGTAGGTGAAGATGTTGTGGAAGCCCCCGAGCTCTTCCGGCCCCTGAATGCGAGCCACCTCTCTGAACGTGGACACGTCGGGGAGCCCCGTGACGTCGAAAATGATGGCGCCGAGATCATAATCCGGACCACCCTGGCGGAACTGGACCGAAAGGATGATGTAGTGCCGCCCCTCCCACGAGAAGGCCTTGATGTCCTTTCCACCCGCTCCGACGTGTAGATCACTGTCCTCGATCCGCCAACGGTGGATGACCTTGGGATCTGCGGGATCCGAGATGTCGATGACATCGAGACCGCGCTCGCCCCCCTCGGACTGTCCCAGAACCTCACGGCCCACGTAAGCGAAGGGACGGTCCATGTCCTGCTCGACCTCGATGTCGGACACACTTCCAGGCGCTCCGAGGGGGAGATGGGACACGACCTCGATGTTGTCACTTCCACGCTGTTCGGCATCGTCCTGCGCCGCCAAGGCCGAAGTGGTCGAGAAAAGGCCCACGCAAGCCAGTATCGTGGCAAAGCCAACTACACTCTTCATCCCCATCGTGCACCTCGTTTTGATTCCGCTCATCACGGAGCGTATCGGATGGCCTACATAGCGAAAGGCGGAGGGGCATGTTAAGACCTCACTTGCGAAAAAAACAGCCGATCCGAAAGTGGAGTGCCGACCAACCGATGTATGAACGCCTTGTGTGCCTGACAGAGGAGACCACGGAGGCCCTATATATGATGGAGGAAGACTGGCGCATCGTCGGAATCTCCGGCTTTACCGTGCGACCTCCTCGAGCTCGGAAGGAAAAGCCCAAGGTATCCGCATTCACCAGCGCCAAGATCGACCAGATTCTCGATCTGGAACCGGACCTTGTCCTCGGCTTCTCCGATATCCAGGCCGACATCGCCGCGGAGCTGATCCGTCATGGTGTCGAGGTCCACGTGTTCAATCACCGCAGCGTCCAGGGGATCCTGCGCATGATCAGGACGCTCGGGGCCATGATCGGCTGTGAGAGGAAGGGTGTCGATCTCGCATTGGAGTTGGAAGAGGGATTGGTCGGAATCCGAGCGCGAGCGGCCGCGCTGCCGGCCCGTCCACGGGTATACTTCGAGGAGTGGTATGACCCACTGATCTCGGGAATCCGATGGGTGTCCGAGTTGATCGAGCAAGCCGGCGGAGAGGACTGCTTTCCGGAGTTGGCAGCCTCATCTCTCGCAAAGGGTCGAATCATCGCGGATCCTCAGGAAGTCGTCCGCCGCTCGCCCGACATCATCATGGCTTCGTGGTGCGGCCGGAAGTTCCAGAAGGACAAACTGGCGGCGCGGCCTGGCTGGTCGGAGATTCCCGCCGTAGAACAGGACGACATCTACGAAATCAAGTCACCAGTCATCCTGCAGCCTGGACCGGCGGCCCTCACCAACGGCGTCGCCCAGATCCACGAGCTGATCCAAGGATGGGCCCAGCGACGGGAAGGGAACGAGTCATAGGAGCCATCGCGCTGACGGACTGGGCCCTGTTGGGCCTCGTCACGTTTCTGGCCGCAGCGGTTCAGGGCGCCGTCGGCTTCGCGTTCACACTGTTGGCCGTCTCCTTCTTCCTTCTCATTCTGCGTTCGACAGAAGCGGTGCAGGTAACTCTGGTCCTCAACCTGGTAATCTGCGGGTCACTCTGCAGGCACCTCTGGAAGGACGTTCCCTTCGGGCTCTGGCGCCTCCTTCTGGCGGGGGCGGTGGTCGGTGTGCCGGTAGGAGTAGCGGCTTTCGCGTACGCGAGCCTAGCCGCCATCTACATCGGTGTGGCGGTCGCGGTGTTGTTGTTCACGGCGCTCCTGGCCCGTCAGAGGGCGCCCGCAACCGACGCCGCGTGGGGGGGGACCAGGGCATCTCGCCAGACCACGCCTCACCGCCGTATCGGCCCCAGTCGGTTCTTGCCGTGGGGATCCTCGCCGGTGCCATGACGGCGGCCCTGAGCATGCCGGGCCCGGTTCTGGTCCTCTACCTGACCGCGATCGGAGTCGACAAGACCACCTTCCGGGCGGTATCCCTCACCCTGTTCACCGTCCTATATATAGGAGCGATACTGCTCCAGTCGGTCACGGTCGGGATTCCTGGAAGTGTTTGGGTCACATCAGCCACGCTGCTCCCCTTTGCCTGGGCCGGCGCCGCGCTGGGACACGTCGGAGCCCGACATATCGATGAGGCGATGTTCCGTCGTTTCGTCCTTCTTCTACTGGCGGCCACGGGCTCCTACATGCTGATCACCACACTCATCCGCTGACTACCATGCGTCCACTGTCCGACTTTCCCCGGGTCGAGCTGGCCCGTCGCCCGACTCCGCTCGAGCCCATGCCCAATCTGTCTGCGCTCTTGGGCGGACCCCATCTGTTCGTGAAGCGGGACGACGGCGCCGGGCTCGCCCTGGGTGGCAACAAGGCGCGTCAGCTCGAGTTCTACTTCGGCGACGCCGTAGCGCGCGACGCCACCACGGTTCTCGTTACCGGAGCGGTGCAGTCGAACTTTGTCAGGACCGTAGCCGCGGCCGCCGCCAAGCTGGGGCTGGGCTGCCATGTCCAACTCGAGGACCGCGTACCGGGAATGGGCGAGGTCTACCACCGATCGGGCAACGTCCTGCTGGATCACCTGTTGGGTGCCCACGTGCATACCTACCCGGAGGGTGAAGACGAGGCAGGGGCCGACGGAGCCCTCGCCGAGATCGCGGAAACGCTGAAGGCGACGGGAGAGCGCCCATACCTGATCTACCTGTCCGAGGACCACGAGCCACTCGGGGCCTTGGGATACGTGGACGCCGCACAGGAGCTCATACGACAAACCGAACAGATGGATGTGCCGCTGAGGACCATCGTACTCGCCAGTGGCAGCGCGGCCACCCACGCGGGCATGCTCGTGGGGTTGAGAGCTCACGGCCGGAGCGACGTGGCGGTTCACGGGATTTGCGTTCGCCGGGACCAAGAGGCACAGAAGGGGCGCGTGATACGCGTCGTGCGGAAGACGGAATCACTTCTGGACTGCATCGGTGTGGTCGAGGAGGACGACGTGCTGGCCACCGATGAGTTCCTTGGACCCGCGTACGGGCGTCTCACCGAATCCGGAACCGAGGCCATGCTCCTGGCGGCCCGCAAAGAAGCACTCCTGCTGGATCCGGTATACACGGGTAAGGCGTTCGCGGGCTTCCTGAGCCTGGTACGCCAGGGTACCCTGGGCCCCGAACCGGTCATCTTCTTGCACACGGGGGGGACCCCCGCTCTGTTCGCCTATGGCCCCGAAATTGCCAGCGCGACGGAGTCTCGGGACGGGTAGATGGGATCCCGTATGCGCAGCGGTGCAGTATTGTGGCGCGCCGGACCGCCCCAACGAATCCAAGGGCGTAGGTCACACGTATGTAAAGACGGATCGCTGATTCGCCGACAGCCCGGAACCGCATGATCACCCTCCCCATCGTTCTCAAGTTCATGGCCGCCTCGGCCGCCGCAGCAGGCGTCTCCGTCGTCGTGCGCAGGGGCCGCGCCAATCGCGTCTCCCCCTTCGCCAGCCTGATCTCGATGTTCGGCCTCATTATCGTGGCCGCGGCGTTCCTGTTCGTATCGGGAGTCGAGACCGTGTACATGCTGGTCGGCGGGATGGCCGTCTATGCCATCGGATTCTTCCTCGAGCGCATCGCACGACTGGACGGGTACGACGAGGAACTCGACCTGGATTGACGGTCCGTGAGGGACTCTCGGTGGCTCGCGAACTTCTGTAACACCACACTAGCGAGAGAAAGTGCCCCGTCCCCATGTTGCGCGGTCCGCCGACCTTCAGTGACTACCGCGACCGATAGGGCTCTGCATGAAGAAGCTGCGCTTTCCGCATCCTCTTACACTGCTTACCGGATGCATCCTGATAGCGGCGGCGTTGAGCTATGTGCTTCCCGCCGGTCAGTACGACCGCTTGGACGATCCGATCACCGGCCGAAGCGTGGTCGTGGCCGGGACCTTCCATGAGGTAGAGCCCGCGCCTGTGGGTTTCTTCCAGGCCATCGTGGCGATTTCGAAGGGGATGGCGGACGCGGCCGAGGTGGTCTTTCTGGTGTTTCTAATCGGTGGGGCCTTCACCGTCGTCGACGAGACCGGTGCGCTCCGCAGCGCGGTGGGTTGGCTGGTCAACCGGCTCCAGAACCGGGAGGTCCTGGTCATTCCCGTCGTAAGCGTCGCCTTCGCCACGGGCGGTGTTCTGGAGAATATGCAGGAAGAGATCATCGCCCTTGTTCCCGTGCTGTTGATACTGACCAAGCGGCTGGGGTTCGCACCCCTCACGGCAGTGTCCATGAGCGCGGGGGCCGCCTTTGTGGGTTCGGCCTTCAGTCCCATCAACCCCTTCCAGGTAGGCATCGCCCAGAAGTTGGCTGAGTTACCCCTGCTGTCCGGCAGTCTCTTTCGGATCGTGTTCCTCGTGGTAGCCCTGAGCATCTGGATCTTCGCTACCATGCGCCATGCCGACCGCACGCGCACGGCTCCCGAGATTCCGGATGAGTGGGATGAGTGGGACGGCGCCATGAGCCCGCACGACCTGTCCATCCTAGGCATGATCGTGGTGACCTTCGCCGTTCTCGTTTGGGGCATCCTGAGCAAGGGATGGGGGTTCGACGAGATGTCGGCGCTCTTCTTCATCATGGGCATCGCGGCCGGTGTTGTCGGGGGCCTGCGGGTGATGGGCACCGCGGAGGCATACGTGAAGGGCTTCCGCTCGATGGCTTATGCAGCCCTGCTCATCGGCTTCGCCAGGGCCATCTTCGTAGTTCTCGACCAAGGGCGCATCGTGGATACGATCGTCCATGGCATGTTCACACCGGTAGCGAACCTCCCGGTGGCGCTGTCCGCCCTCGGCATGATGGTGTCACACGTCTTCGTACACGTACCCGTGCCGAGCGTGAGTGGACACGCCGTACTGACCATGCCGGTGCTCGTCCCCCTGTCCGACCTCCTCGGCCTGTCTCGCCAAGTTACCGTGCTCGCATACCAATACGGAGCGGGGCTTTGCGATCTCATCACGCCGACGAACGGTGCCCTCATGGCGATCCTGGCCGCCGGCGGCGTGGAGTACCAGGAGTGGCTGAAATTCACTATGAAGTGGTACCTGGTCCTCATGGGCTTGGGCGGCGCAGTGATAATGCTTGCGATCGCCGTCGGGCTTCAATAGACGAGGCCGGCATCCCAGGCCTCGAAGAGGGCCTTGAGCTCCGTTCCCAAGCGCTTCTGCTCTGCAAGCAGCTCCTCCATCACGTCCCTGCGCGTGCGGAGGATCATGAAGCGGCGGACATCGTGGAAGCCCCAACGCCAGCGCTCTCGGATCCAGAGACCGACGACGCCCAGAGGCGGTAGGAGCACGAGGAGGGCCACCCCCACGCCCAGGTCCCAGACCCATACGGCGGCGAGCGCGGCCGTGACGACCCAAGCCGAATAAGTGAGGATTCCGAACAACAGCTTATAGGTCGACACTTGGTCGAGTTCGGGCCGCGCTTTAGCGGTCAGGCGGCGAGTGAGCCAGAACGGGACCCAAAATGCGACGTGACCCAGCAGGGCGATTGCGACGATGGGAATGCCGCCGAGGTAGAGGCGGCGCGCCGACCAGCGCACACTGGACGGGAGCCCGACATCGGCGCGCAGGTCGCCCGGCCCGAAGCCGAAGAGGGCCAAGCGACGATAGTGCCTCGAAAGATCCTGCTGTACCGCCTTCCATCGCTCATCCGAGCCCTGTCGTACGGTGGCGAGAATGCGTGCAGTGATCTCGTAACGCCGTAGTTGCTGCGCGTGGCCCTCGGCCTCCGCCATCTCGAGACTCCATATGGCCTCGGCCGTTTCCACGAGTGGCCGATCCTCCCACCGCTCCAGGTTCAGCGTGACTCCCCTCAGCGCCTGATCGATCCGTGCCGTGAGCTCACGCACTGCGTCTCGGTCCTTCCTTCCCCTCTCGGCCAGATCGTCCCACGAGACGGGCTCCCCAAGCACCACCCGCATCTCCGATCGAAAGCGCTCCTTCCGTGCGGGTACGATGCCCACCGGGATGATCGGGAACGTCCGGGTGGTCTTCTCATAGGTGCCCAGTGCCATGCGAGCGGTACCGGTCCGGAGCTCGGCCAGCGACGGTTGGGAATGGCTGATGCCCTCCGGAAAGATTCCAATGGCCGCACCGCCTGCCAGTTCCCGGATCACCGCCTCGAAGACGTCTCGGTTTTGCCCCATGGCCGAAGGATCGTCTTGTTTGCGATAGACGGGAATCGCACCGGCAGCCTTGACCGCCCATCCCACCTGGGCATCGGTGAAGAGCGGCGCCTTGGCCAGGAAGCGGACCCGCCGCCCCGTCACGCCGGCGACGATGATCGGGTCGACGAGGGAGTTGGGGTGGTTCGCGACGAGTAGGACTGGGCCACCGGACGGGACCCCAGGGCCCTCCACCGAGAGCCGGTAGAACACGCGACTGGCCAGCCGGCACAGCGCGGAGAGCACGGGGAGGAGCCACATGGATCGTCCTGGAGGCCTCTTGAAGGAGTACGGCGGGTGCTAGGTCGGAGGGTCCTGTGCCGCCGGCCAAAGCCAGGCCGCACCGCGCACGCCGCTCGAGTCACCGTGGCTGTTTCGCACCACCCTGGTCGAACACTCGTCGGTGAATACGTAGGACGGGAGGGCGTGTCCCAAGTCTTCCGGCAGGTCTGCAAGGTTGGACATGCCTCCTCCCAGCACCACCACATCGGGATCCACCACGTTGATCACCGTGGCCAACCCTCGCGCCAAGCGATCCACGTACCGGTCGTAGGAGGCACACGCACCCACCTGGCCCTCGGCAGCGCGCGCGGCGATCTCGTGGGTAGAGAGCGCCTCTCCGGTGGCCATCTCATGGTCGCGGACCAATCCCGGCCCCGATACGAAGGTCTCGAGACAGCCTCGTTTACCGCAGAAGCACTCCGGCCCGGGCCGCTCATCGTCCCTGGGCCACGGCAACGGATTGTGGCCCCACTCGCCGCCGATCCGCTGGGGTCCTTCCAGGACGCGGTCACGGATCACCACACCTCCGCCCACGCCGGTTCCGATGATGACACCGAAAACGACGTCTTCGCCTGCGCCGGCGCCATCGGTGGCCTCCGAGAGCGCAAAGCAGTTGGCGTCGTTCACGACGCGCACCGGTCGTCCCAGAACCCGCTCCAGATCCTGGTCGAACGGACGGCCATTGAGCCAACCGGAGTTGGCGTTCTTCACGAGACCCGTCGTGGGAGAGAGGGTCCCCGGAATGCCCACGCCGACGCTCGCTCGATCCGGAGAGCCCGTCTGGGTCGCGGCCTCCCCCTCCAGCGCGGACACCAGGCCCCGCAGAAGGCCCAAGGTCTGGTCGCGATGCGACGCCGGGCCAACTCGACACCACCCGGACCGAGGGCCAGCGCCTCGATTTTGGTGCCACCCAGATCGATTCCGATACGCAGCGTTGGTGTGGACATGACGACATAGTATCGCCTGTCATGACCCTGGGCCCGTCCCGGGATCCGACCAACCACAAGCTCCAATTCAGATCGCGGTAGGGGGCGCGAAAAGAGCTGGTCTCGAGACGCGCGCTAGCGCCCTTCGGCGTCGCTCGAGGCTGAGCGATCATCGCGATCCGAGTGACCGCCCGGTTCAGCGGGATCAACGGGGTCGGCTACTGGACTCGACGCGGCGAGCGGAAGTGGCTCGGGGGCAGAGTCCCCCAGGAGAGAGCCGTCCAGGAGCTGCTCGGTGAAGTCGAGACGGGTGTCCACCGAGTGGAGCCTGGTGGCCATGTCCGCCACCTCGGCCTTGAGCAACTCGATCTCTCTCGGATTCGCGGAGCTCATCTGCCTCGGCGTTGGCCCCGAGATCTTCTTCAGGACCCACTGCCCCAGGAGCGTCCCGGCCGCCCCCATCGCCCCACCGCTCACGAATATGGCGAGGACCCCAATGATGATCTCCGGCTCCATACCAACGTCGCCTCAGGTGTGAGTCCAGGAGGGCACATCGACCCTCATGGGTAGGCCGACGAGGCCATCTTGCCGACCCGACGTAGATTCTGCGTTGTGGGTTTCGATCACCGGTTACCCGACCAACGTGGCCACCATCACGGCCTTGATGGTGTGCATCCGGTTCTCCGCCTGGTCGAAGACGATGGAGTGCTCTCCCTCGAACACCTCATCGGTCACTTCCATGCCGTCGAGACCGAACTTCTGGTATATGTCCTCGCCTACGACGGTCCGTCGATCGTGGAACGCCGGAAGGCAGTGCAGAAACTTAGCGCTGGGCTGCCCTGTCATCGCCAGCACATCAGAATTGACCTGATATGGCCGGAGCAGCTCGATCCGCTCGGCCCACATGGATTCGGGCTCGCCCATGGACACCCACACGTCCGTATATAGGAAGTCGGTGTCACGCACCGCCTCCTTCACGTCTGCGGTCACGGTGACGGTCCCTCCGGCTGTTCGTGCGTACTCTTTGCTCCTGGCCACCAACCCATTCTCGGGCCAACACACCTCCGGGGCCGCCAGCCTGACATCCATCCCCATCTTGGCCCCGCCCACCATGAGCGAATTGCCCATGTTGTTCCGGGCGTCTCCGAGGTAACAATAGGAGATGTCGGACAGGGGCTTGCCGGCATGTTCTTCCATGGTGAGGAAGTCCGCCAGAATCTGGGTCGGATGAAACTCATCGGTAAGGCCGTTCCACACCGGTACGCCGGCAAACGCACCGAGCTGCTCCACGATGTCCTGACCGAAACCACGGTACTCGATACCGTCGTACATGCGCCCCAGCACCCTCGCGGTGTCCTTCATGGACTCTTTGTTGCCGATCTGTGACCCGCTGGGTCCCAGGTACGTGACGCCCGCACCCTGATCGTACGCAGCCACTTCGAACGCACAGCGGGTTCGGGTGGACGACTTCTCGAAGATGAGGGCGACGTTCTTGCCCGTGAGGCGCCGTTGTTCGGTGCCGTCGGCCTTGGCCGTCTTCAGCTCCGCGGCGAGGTCGAGGAGGTACCGGATCTCCTCCGGCGCGAAGTCTTCGAGCTTCAGGAAGTGCCGGCCCCTGAGGTCCAACGTCATGCACGTTCTCCGATCAATTGATACTGAATATCGTCACGAGATACAGTGGAGCACCATCTGAGGTACGGCGGGGCACCCATTTGAGGTACGGCGGATCACCTTGTAATGATCGGGCCTCAGACCGCATCCCGTAAGAGCGGGCAAGTCATGCAGTGTCCCCCACCCCTACCCCGGCCCAACTCTGCTCCGTCCAGGGTGATCACTTCGATGCCGGCTTTCCGGAGCCTGGTATTCGTGTACTCGTTTCTCGAATACGCAACGACCACTCCCGGCTCGATGGCAAGCAGGTTATTCCCGTCATCCCATTGCTCGCGCTCCGCCTGAAACTCGTCACCCCCCGTGCCGATGACGCGCAGCTCCGCCAGGCCCAACGCATCTTGGACGGCACCGAGAAAGCTGTCCTCCTCGTGAATGCACAGCTGACCATCCTCCCGGTCGGAGGGGCGCAAGCTGTATGCCTTGATCGCCTCCACAACCTTCGGGTAGATCGTGACCGCGTCCACATCCACCATGGTGAACACGGTGTCCAGATGCATGTGCGCCCGGTCTCGGTCCATCTCGCACGCGATCACACGCTCCGCCACACCCGAGTCGAACAGGGTCTTCGCGAGCAACTCGACCATGCGGGCCGTGGTCCGCTGACTCAGGCCCATGAGAACCGTCTTGTTCCCGATGGGCATGACGTCACCTCCCTCGAGCGAGGCCCGGCCGAAATCCTCGGCGCTTGGGCCGCTTTCCTTGCCTGGCCTCGGATACCAGAACTCGAAGTCCGCAGCGACGAATAGGGGGTGACCGCTGTAGATGAGGCCCACGTTCAGGGTCTCCAAACGACGGGCTCGGTAGTACATCGGGTTTAAGGTCACCCCGTTATAGATCCAGCATGACGAGTCCCGCGTAAACAATGAGTTGGGAAGCGGAGGCAGGATGAAATCGGCGTGCTCTTCCGCCCGGGCGGTCAGGGAACAGCTGAGATCGAGCCCCTGCACTTCCCTCTGCGCGAGCCCACCGATGAGATGGGTCGCCAGCTGATCCGGCTCCATCTCGAGGAGGTAAGCCCGAATCTCATCGACCAGTGAGACGCCCACGGTCATCTCGGTCACCACCTGCCCGACGGCGGCCCCACGCGCCTGCTCATTAAGGGTCAGCGTCTCCGAGAGCAGATCCCTGAGCAGGTAGACCTCGACTCCCCGGTCTCGCAGATGATCCACGAAAACGTCGTGCTGTTCCCTAGCCTTCCGGACCCAGAGGACGTCGTCGAAAAGAAGGTCTTGGGCGTTCGACGGAGTAAGTCTCTCAAGGCTCAGATCGGGACGGTGGACCAACACCTTTCGGAGCCGGCCGACTTCCGAGGCCACGCCGAAGACGGCCTCCTTTGCCACTCGGGCCGCGGGCATGAGTCCGTCGTTTGACTGTGGGGGTGACGTCAGCTCGTCTGGGCTGCCAGCGGCCAAGGCAGGTGCTCCAGGATCATGGGTGGGCGGCGTCGAATCCCTTGGAAGAGCGCCTTTTCAACCAAACGAAAACGGGAATGCCAGCCAGGAGCAATAGGCTGCCCCAGTAGACGGCGTCCCTCCCCGCTCCCATGATCGCCCAGGCCGAATAGACAAAGGCCAGACCCGCCACGAGAGAGTGACCCCGAGTGCGCCGACTGAGGTGGCCACCCAACCGACCATGCTGACCGATCCATAGGGCGAGAGAGCGGCCGGAAGAAGAAAGACGCCCGAACCGATCATGATGCCGACGACCAGCGCGGTGCACATCCAAAGACCGATCTTCTTGTTGCTCATACCAGGTCACTCGGCACCACAAGGATATTCCGGTCCGCAGGGAGCATGGGGTGAAGAAGCAGGCTACGAGCACCCGAAGGGGGGCGCAACGCGAAAGGGCTCCCTTTGGGGGGCCCTCAGATGCGGACTGGTAACCGTGCTCGGCTCAGGCCAGCGCGACTCCGCCGCTCCCGCCGGCCCTGGCTCCGACGGCACAGACGGCCCAGGCGATAAAACCGATGGGCGCCCCCGAGATCATCCACATGAACGCCACCGAATACTTGTCGTCCGGATAGAGGATGTAGGGCGTAAACTCGAGGGCGACGCCCGTCAGGAAGCCACCCATGATCAGCGCCGCCAATCCGTGCACCCACTTGCCGCGAAGGGTGCCGAGAGCCCACGACCATGCACCTAACGACACCGCGAGCGTCACGACGATGCCACCCATGGTGCACCGATACGGGTGTGTGAAGAGACCCTGTGCGGCTTGGCGCGTGCCGGGAATCCACCCGAGGTTCGCGCAGATGACCACAACAGCCACCGCAATCACATAAGCGCTGCCATAACGTTTCAGTTGAGCCTGCGTAATCTTTGGACCCACACGCGCCTCCCGTGTCAAAGTACTTTACATTGCAAAGTATCGATCACCGAGTGAGTTGCCAAGTGCGTTGTTGGGGCGGTGGCGGCCGTGAGGGCTCCGTAGGTGTCGGCCCTTCGAGTGGTCGACGACGTCTCGGTCGGTGTCAGCCTGTCGCCGAATCGGACTGCGACTCACTCAACGCCGCGATCTCATCCTTCACCGCCTCCACGAGGTCACCGAAGTGCGCAGGCTTCTGGAGGCAACGGCGCACGCCGAGAGCGTACGCTCTGCGTAGGTGAGCGGGGTTGGTCGAGGCCGAGAACATGATGACCGGGATCTGCCTCAACGGCTCGTGCTCGCTCATCCACTCGAGGATATCGAGACCCGTCATATCGGGAAGCCAAAGGTCCAGAACCATGATGGTCGGGAGGGGAAAAAAATCCTCGTCGTCCTCGTACGATGGCCACTCACCGCGAAGGTAGCGCTTGGCTCCCTCGCCCCTGACCGCAACGTGCACCCGGGCTTGGGTATACCCGCGTGCGAACACCGCCTCGATGAGGGTGGCGTGGTCTTTGTTGTCTTCGACGACAAGGATGGTCGTCTGGCCCATGTGCATCTCCGCTAAGGCGTGTGATCCTGGGGGATCATCACAACTTCAACATTAGCCAACACTTAACGGCATGGACAAGACCTTTGTTCTGCCGTCTCGGAGACCAGCCGCTTGAACTGACCATCTCCGGGTGGTAGATCACGCGGACGGCCTACCCCGAACTTCATTCGACGCTGGCCCAATCATGCCCTCTGCCTCACATCTGCTATACGCCCTCGTCAGGGAAGGCATGACGCATCTCGTGGGCCTGCCCGACACCATCTCGTCCTCGCTCGTCGACGCTGCGGAGGCCGACCCGGCAACCCGATACGTGCCGGTGACCAGAGAGGGCGAGGCCTTCGCCGTGGCAGCCGGGCTCTGGATCGGCGGCGGCGAGCCCGTGGTCATCGTGCAGAACACGGGCCTCCTGGAAAGTGGCGACAGTTTGCGTGGCACGGTGGCCCGTATGGGAGTGCCCGTCTTGTGCCTCGTAACGTACAGGGGACATCGGAAGATGACAGCTGCAGGGATGGGACCGGCCTTCGACCCTCCGGACCGTGCCAACCTTGTACGCCCCGATGTGGATTCGACAGCGCTCCTCACGGAACCGACGCTCCGGACCTGGGGTGTTCCCACGCTGATCATGGCCTCGGACGAGGACGTGGCGGGGGTCATCGACCTCTGGGCCCGAGCCCGTCGGGAGTCGAGGCCCGTGGTCGCCCTTCTCAGAGAGAGGCTCGAGTAGTGCTGACCACGGGTGAGGTTCTGGCTCCGCTCTCCCGGTTGCGCACCGACGAGGTGGTGGTGACCACCATGAGCGTGGTGCGACCGTGGGGTCGTCTGTCGAATCACGTACTGGACTTCGCATCAGCCGACAGCGCCATGGGCCACGCGGCCGACCTTGCTCTGGGAATCGCGATCGCTCGACCGGACCGTCGGGTCCTGTGCTTGAATGGTGACGGGAGCATGCTCATGACGCTGGGCACTCTCGTGACGGCGGCGTCGGCTGGGGCCACGAACCTTGTCCTGTTCGTGATCGACAACGGCACCTACGAGATCACCGGGAACCAGCGCATCCCGGGCGGCGGGAGCGTGGACTTACCTGCGATGGCCGGGGCGGCCGGGTTTCCCGAAGCGTTTTCCTACGACGATCCCCGAGAATATGAGGCGGCGTTACCGAAGGTTCTGACCGTCGATGGACCCGTGCTGGTCTCGTTGCGAGTGGAGCCGGGAGACGAAGGTCCGATCAGCCGAAATCCCTCGGAGGAGGCCCGCTACCTGCGGGTGTCCCTGGAGCGGTCCGCCCACCAGCTTCGGCACGACTTGGCCGAAAGCTGATCGTAGCACCCACGTCCTCCCACTACTCGGCCCGCAATGCACGGACCGGGTCGATCTTCAGCGCCCGACACGCCGGGACTGCCGTCGCCAGGAGAGAGATCACGGCAACCACTCCCGCCACCGTCACAAAAGTGATGGGATCATTGGGCTGAACGCCGAACAACACGCCCGTCATGAGCCGGCTGAGCCAGAACGCGCCCACCAATCCGACCACGAGCCCGAGACCCGTTATCCGCGCACCGTCCGAAATCACGACCTTCAGGACCTCGCGCCCCTGGGCGCCCAAAGCGATGCGGATACCCAACTCCCTGAGGCGCCGGTTCACCATGAACGAGATCACTCCGTAGAGCCCCAAACCCGCCAACCCCAGGGCCAGAGCCGCGCAGCCACCGAGTAACACCGTGAGGAACCGAGGCCGGGCGGCCTCACGCTCCACGAGACCCGCCATCGGGATGATCTCCGTCATCGTCTGGTCCGGGTTTATCGACCACACAGCCTCCCGGATCGCAGGTGCAATAGATGCGGCAGCCCCCTGGATCTTCACGTACACGTTCATGAGGGAGCGCGGAAAGCCCAGATCCAACACGTAGAGGGCGGTGCGGGGTTGGGAAGCCAGCCCGTCGTGACGAACGTCCTGGACCACGCCGATGACCGTGTACTCACCTTGGCCAAGGTGCATCGACCGGCCCACCGGGTCCTCACCGGGCCACTCGAGCTCGGCCAGGGCGCGGTTCACGACAATGCTGGTGACCTCATCCTGGAGGGTAAACGGCCGCCCGCGGTCAAACGTCATCCCCAGAGTCTCGAAGAAGCCGGGTATCACGATGAACGCACCCGACTCGGGTTGTACCTCGGTGACGCTGCCGTCGTCATGGTGACGACTGAAGGAGTATGGCTCCCCGCCGCCCGCGAGAGAAGACGTTTTTGAGCCCCCCGCTAGCTCGACACCCGGGACCCGTCGGATCGCCTCCAGAAGGTTCCTGCGGTACGGGACGATCTCGTCGACGGCAACGCCACCCGCCACGCTGATGGAGAAGGTCAGGACGTTGTCCGTCTGGAAGCCCGGGTCGACCCTGAGCAGGTTCGAGAGGCTACGGATCATGAGACCCGAGCCCACCACGAGGATCACGGCCATGGCGGTCTGTGCCACAACGAAGGCACCGCGGGTCCACCCCTGCCCACCACCAGCCACCGCAGCCCCCCCCCCCTCCTTGAGCACCCCTGCCGGCTCCATGCGTGATATGCGGGCGGCAGGGATCACCCCGAAAGCCAGGCCAGTCACGAGGGAGGCGGCAAAAGCGAACATCACCAGTCGACCGTCCACCGCCACATCAGCGGCGAGTGGAATCGACCCCGCGCTGATTGCGAGGAGGGTCTCCACTCCCAGGGCGGCCACGACCAGCCCGACCGCACCCCCCAGCACCGAGAGCACCATGCTCTCCGTGAGAAGCTGCCGGACGAGCCGTCCGGAGCTCGCACCCATCGAAATTCGCACAGCGATCTCCCTCGCCCGGGCCGTCGTCCGGGCCAGGAGGAGGCTTCCCACATTGGCGCACACGATCAGGAGGATCAGTAGGGTGGAGCCCATGAGCATCAGCAGGGCCGGCCGGATGGGTCCTACGAGTGTATCTCGAAGCCCCTCGACGTTGCCGCTTCCCCAATGCCTATTGGAGTCGGGATACTCCTGGGCCAGGCTAGCGAACAGCCGGTTGGACTCCTCTAACGCGACGTCCAAAGTAATTCCATCCGCCAGACGGCCCACCACACTCATCCATCGGATGCCCCGCACGTGAGGGATGCCGTCGTCCGTGATGAGTGAGATCGGAAGCCAGAGACGCACCTCGGGAGCCGGGAAGCGGAACGCATCGGGCATCACGCCGATGACCGTGAAGGCCGTGCCCTCGAGATTGACGGTGCGGCCGACGACACCCGGATCCGCGCCGAAGCGTGTCTGCCAGAGTCCGTGGCTGAGCACCACCGTGGCGCCCGCGCCCAGGACGACCTCTTCCGGCGTGAACATTCGTCCGAGGACGGGTGCGACACCCAAGGTTCGAAGAAAGCCTTCGGTGACGTAGGCGGCCGCAACCTGCGTCGGCGGCCCGTCACCGAGAAGGTCGATGGCGGTTTGGCCCTCGGTGTACCAGTAGGCGCCCAACGACTCGAACGACGAGGTCAACGCCAGTAGGTCGTCGTAGTCCTGGGGCGAGAAAAGACCGTCCATGACGCTGCGCTCGTCATCCAGGTGGGAGAGCGCCACCAATCGATCCGCATCGGAATACGGCAGGCTCTTGAGAAGAACCGCGTCTACAACGCTGAAGATCGCAGTGGTCGCACCCCTCTCTGCCAACGTACGTGAGACACGGAGCACGCAAAGAATTAGAGTAGGGCGAAGGCAGAGAAAACGAACATGTTGGGACTGCGAGAGAGAATGGCAGAGAATGGTAGTGCCCCTGGAACCGGGGAGGCCAAGCGAAGCGCGGCAGCTCCTGCGGACCCGGAGGTAGTAGATAGGCCGCTACGGCGGCGGTTCAGTCCGTCGTACAAGCTGCGGATCGTCGAAGAAGCGGACCGGTGCACCGAGCCCGGCGAGGTGGGTCAAGTCCTGCGGCGAGAGGGCCTGTACTCGTCGCACCTGACGACGTGGCGCAAGGCGGCGCATAGCGGGTCGCTGAAGGCCCTGTCGAAGAAACGCGGCCGCAAGCCGGAGCGAAATCCGCTGGATGAGAAGGTACGCAAGCTGGAGCGGCGAAACGCACGGCTCGGGAATGAGCTCAGGAAGGCACACCTGATCATCGACGTGCAGGGAAAAGTTGCGGGGCTGCTGGGGATAAGCCTCGACGACGGGACAAACTCTTGAAGGCGGCCGATGAGCTGGCTAAGCACGTCGGTGTAAAACCGGCGTGCGCGGCCCTCGAGGTCTCCCGATCGACGTTGTACCGTCGTCGAGGCCCATCAACCGGGCAACAGCAGCCCCGCCCGACGCCCGCCCGGGCATTGAGCGAGACGGAACGAGGCGAGGTCTTCGACACGCTGTGTTCGGAGCGGTTCGTGGACCGCTCACCCGCCGAGGTGGTGGCCACGCTGCTCGACGAAGAGGTCTACCTGTGCAGCGAACGCACGATGTATCGTGTTCTGGCCTCCGAGGTGCCGGTTCAGGAACGCCGGGCGCAGCGCACCCATCCCGAGTACAAGAAGCCCGAGTTGATGGCCACGGCGCCGAACCAGGTGTGGTCCTGGGATATCACGCGGCTGCTCGGGCCGAAGAAGTGGAGCTATTACTACCTCTACGTCATCATGGACATCTACAGCCGCTACGTCGTGGGCTGGATGGTGGCGGACCGGGAGAACTCGGCCCTGGCCGGCCGGTTGATCCAGCAGAGCTGCCTGAAGCATGGCGTCCAGCCCCGGGTCCTGACCCTGCACTCGGATCGGGGAGCTCCAATGACGAGCCAATGCACCGCTCAACTTCTCGCTGACCTCGGCGTGACCCGCTCGTTGAGCCGGCCTCAGGTGTCGGATGACAACCCGTTTTCCGAGGCTCAGTTCAAAACCTTGAAGTACCATCCCTCGTTTCCCGGACGGTTCGGGGATCAGGGCCAAGCCAAGACGTTCTGTCGATCGTTCTTCCGCTGGTACAATGCCGAGCACCGCCATGGCGGCATCTCGATGCTAACCCCCGAGCAGGTCCACTTCGGGAACGCCGATCAGGTCATTGCCGGCAGGAAATCCGTGCTCCGCGAAGCATGGGCCGCTCATCCCGAACGCTTCGTCAGAGGTGTGCCGAAGCCCAAACCGCTCCCGGAGGCCGTCTTCATCAATCCTCCCATCCCTTCCCTCACCACACAGGACATTGCTCTCTAATTAATCCCGTAGAGTGTCCCATTGTCGTTGACAGGTTCCGCACCGATCCCGAGAGCGAGGACCATCAGTGCGACGGCCGTGAACCCACGATGCCGCACGAACGTCCGGAGTGCGAACCCGACGTCACTTCTCAATTGCTCCAACACATCACCCCCCCCCCCCCCCCCCACCCCTCCCGGGGTCATTCGAAAAGTCATGAAATCCCGATGCCGGCGCGCGCCCCAACGCGGATCGGACCCTGTACCACGTCCACGCAAAGGCCAGCCGGCGCGCCTCCCGGCGGAGCCGCTTTCCCGCCTCGTCCTCACCGAGAGTCCTTCGACCGATTTCGCACTCCTCCAGGAGATCACCGGCGATGCTTAGGCCCTCGGGACCCGGGGGTAGCACATAGAGGAGGAACCGAACGGCCCGAGGGAGCGGACTCTGTGGCTGGAGACGCACGCTGTTAGCTCGTCTCGCCCAGAACGCCCTCGGCGCTCCTCCAAAGATTCTGAAGGGCGCCGCGGCTCTCCCGCAGGGCCGCAATGCCCGACTCGGTAACGGTGAAGTGCCGGCGGGGTAGCCCCGACCGGGCGATGTCACCCGTCTCGACCCGCCACTCCAATAGACCCTTCTTCTTGAGGCGGTCCAGGGTCGTGTAGAGCGCCCCCTTCGACACCGTACGATCGGCGCTGCGCTCCAACTCCCGACTGACATCCAGGCTGGAGGCGTCGTTGTCTCCGGCCACCACGGCGAGTAGGACCATCTGCTCGAATTCACCCAAGAACGACTTTCGAGTCATGCAAACATCCTATCTACATGTGCGAACGATTCTATTTTGTAGACTTGATCTATAAAGTAAACCACCCTGTGATCGTGGCAAGTCCCGATCTTGGGCCCAACCAGCGTTCGGGATGGCTCGTGGGGTGTCTGCGCGGAATGCGTGGCCTAGTCGCGACCCGCCGAGAGATCCTGCAGCAACGTCCGGGCCCACTCCAGCTCATCGGCATTGACGGTGTGCCCCATGCCGGGATAGATGCGCTCTTCCACCCGCCCTCCGAGCGCCTCCATGACGCCGGTCGACTCGATGACCCGAGCATGGGGAATGTGGGGATCTACGTCACTACAACCCAGGAAAACGGGCGTATTCTCCAGCGACCCTCGGTAGTCGAACTCGGTCCCCTCGGGACCGATGAGGCCCCCCGAGAACGCCACGACGCCTCCGTAACGGCACACATTGCGGGCAACGAACTCCAGGGACAGACAGGCTCCCTGTGAGAACCCCATCACTACGGTTCTCTCGGGTGGGAGTCCCGTGGACATCGCCTCTCGGTGAGCAGCCCCCACCCGCTCGAGCGCGGACGACAGCCAAGGCTCGTTAGCGTCCGTCGGAGCCATGAAACTGTTCGGATACCAGGAGAAGCCCGGCGCCTGTGGCGCGATGAACGTCACTCTCGGCGCGTCCAGCTCGTGCGCCAGGCTCAGAATACCGCGGGGGCTATCGCCTCGGCCGTGGATCAGGACGACAGCCGTGTGGGCATCCTCCAGGTCCGGACCGAAGCGGACCGAGGGACTGCCGAGGTGCGGGTCGCCCGGGATTGAGCCCGGGACCGGACCGGCAACCGAGCCCGGCTCCGGAGGCGCAGCGCTCATCCGGTGTTCCCGTGCGGCATGGTCAAACGCGGCAACCGGGACTCCAGCTCTCCACGCCGACCCTCCAGCCACGCCGGTAGCTTGATCTCGGTGCCGAGATTCTCCTCAGTCTCATCAACCGTGAAGCCGGGATTGTCGGTCGCGATCTCGAACAGCACCCCTCCCGGCTCGTGGAAGTAGATCGAGCGGAAGTAGTTCCGATCCTGCACCGTCGTCACGGGAATGCCGGCGGAGGCGATCGCCTCACGCCAGCTCTGTTGCTCGTCGTCGTCGCTGGCCCGGAAAGCCACATGGTGCACACTCCCCCGCCCCATGCGCCCTTCGTCGGCGGATCCGGTCGAGAGCAGATCTACCGTCGCACCGATTCCCCTCGCACGCCCACGAAAGCGCAGGCGGCCGCCGTCCTCTCCGCCAGGCTCGTACCCCATGAGGTCCGTAAGCAGGCGGGCTGTGGCCTGCGGATCGGCCACGTCCAGAGTCACTCCGTGGAACGACCGGATGGCATGCTCCGAGGGAATGGCGCGGTGCGCGGAGGGCCCAGCTGTCGTCTCCGCGGTGTCGGACCCGGCCACCAACTCCAGAACCAACCCATCGGTGTCCTCGAGCCGTACGACATCCTCCCCGAACCGTGTATCCCTTACCACGTGGCCGACGCCCGCGGCCTCCAGGTGACCGACCCAGAACTCCGCCGACTCGGCCGGCACGCTGAAGGCTGCGACATCCGTGAATCCCGCGCCGCGCCGCGCCGGCGCCGCATGCTCCCACGGGAAGAACGTCATGATGGTCCCGGGTGTGCCCACCCGATCGCCGTAGTACAGGTGGTAGGTGCCCGGGTCGTCGAAGTTGACGGTGCGCTTTACGAGACGTAGCCCCAAGACTCCCACGTAGAAGTCCAGGTTAGCCTGAGCCGATCCGGAGATGGCCGTGACATGGTGGATCCCGAGGATCCGTGGTTGATTCTCCACGCGAAGTTCCTTTCGTCTCGTCTCGGCGTCTACGCAGCGGCGCTGGCCTGTCTACCCGTGCGGACCCATGGCTACCGCCCGGCACCCGTCCTTCTCCGGGTCACTCGACCGGATACGCTACCATTTGGAAAGCGCAGAGCCTCGACAAGCTCCACCTCGACCCGCTTCGGCGCCGAAATACGCCGAGACCAATTCCTCGGGGTCGGCCGTCTCCTCGAGGGAGCGCATGACCCGCTTGACGATTTCCGTACGATGGTCCGTCATGGCGAGAGCGTACATGCGCCGCGGAGGTGGTGTCAATCGGACCGAAGCACGTTCAGCGGGTCCACACGGCCCGCCCTCACGGCCGGAATCAAGCTCGCCGCCAACGACACTCCAAGGAACGCTAGTAACACAACGCTCAGCGTCAGCGGGTTGAAGGGGCTCACCCCGAGTTTCCCGCGACCGTAATCGTGTGGTTAGAAACCTACGGCGGTCATGTCGGTATCAATGCTCCGAACAAGGCCAATCAGGAGGCACCGATGTCGTTCCGTGTGATCATGGCAGGGCTGAGAACGATGGGCACCGCGCAGAACCGGAAGGTCTACACCAGGCACGGCGTAGGGAAAAAGATGTACGGGGTCAGTTATGCAAACCTGAACAAACTCAGAAAGCAGATCGGAACGGACCAGGCCCTCGCGGAGCAGCTATGGACCTCGGGTAACCACGATGCTCGCGTGCTCGCAACCATGGTGGCGGACCCTGGTCAGGTGAAGTCCAGTTTGCTCGACGCCTGGATCAAGGACGTGGACTCCTATGTGTTGGCCGATGCGCTCAGGGACCTGGTCGCCCGCACGCCGTTCGCCCAGAAAAAGTTCGAGAAGTGGTCGCGCTCGAAGGCGGAGTTCGTCGGGCAGGTGGGCTGGGGCCTGCTCTCCTACCTCGCCAGCAATGTTGAAGACCTCAACAACGCGTTCTTCGTAGAGCAGCTAAAGACGATCGACGCCGAGATCCACACCGGAGCCAACCGTGTCCGCCACTCCATGAACGGAGCGATCATCAGTATCGGAGCGAGGAACGCGACGCTACGAAAAAGAGCCACGGCCGCCGCGAACCGGATCGGGACGATCCACATCGACCACGGCGAGACGAACTGCACCACCCCGGCCGCCGTGCCGTATATCGACAAGATGTGGGCGCGCAAGGAAGCGAAGGAGGCGGGGGGCTGACGCCCGGGGAACACATGCAAAACCTGCCATTTCGGCAAGTCCACGCTTTCACAACCGTCCCTCGACAGAGGCCGACCCCGTGGATACCCGGACGCCGTGGTCCTAGGACACGGTGATACTCGCCGTCGCGGAGCTGGACGTACCGTTGACCATGACCGTAGCCGTTATGGTGACCTGGCCCGGAGCCAGACCTTCGACCGTGCCGGAACCACCGACGGTGGCCACTGACTTGTCGCTCGAGCTCCACATGATCGGTTGGCCGGAGACGACCCTGCCGGTTCCGTCCCGGACGGTGGGAGTTATGGCCAACGACCCTCCGATTTCGACCGTCGCAGTAGTGGGAGACAGGCTGATCGTAAGGGAGGTGGCCGGACCCAATCCGGTATCCGGCTCCCCTCCTGCACAGGACAGGAGGATCACGGGGGTCAACACCAAGCCAAGAGAGTGGATGCCGAACTTGGAGTAACGCACGGCTGTCATACCCTGGACCACCACTTACCCTTCGGTCCCTCCCCCTCGACCCGCGCGAAACCATGCCCCTGTAACTCATCACGCAGGGCGGCGACGAGCTTGTCCCCCTCGTGTCGCTCGAGATCGCCCTTGAACAGGAGTACGGTTCCATCATCACCGGTCAAGGAAGCCGAGACCTTCCTGGGCCCCTCGGCGTACTCCTCGATCTGGCGGACCAAGTTCTGAGCGAACTCCAGTCGATCATGCTTGGTGGCCGCCTTTGCTTTTCTGGCGCGGGCCTCGGCCTTCTCTGGACGAGCATCACTCCAGGCGGTGATCACCCCGGGAAGCGATAGGGGGAGTCCAGTCCCCAAGCCGAGCAGCAGGTACCTCAGCGGGGAACCCACCGTCGCGTCGGCATCGAGCCCCTCACGGATTCCCGAAAACAGCCAATAGAACCCACCGAGCAGCCCACCCACCGCCAGGACCACGAATACGACGACACCCCAGACCTTTATCCGGCCGAGGAAAACCCGCCCGCTCGGCCTGCGAGCCAGCGACGTGAGCCCGAATGACGACACGAGCCCCCCGACGAGCAGGGCCGCCATATGGGGGATCAGATCTCGGAGTACCGTCGTCATCTGCTCCCGACCTGGGTTACCGGTCGTCCATGGCCAAGTCGGCCGATCCGGGCCCACCCACGAGGGCGTTGAACAGCAGCTTGAACGTTCCGTGCGTCTGGGCACGATGCTGCGCCCTGAATCCGATGAGGACCACCTTGCCCTGACCGTGTTCGACCGAGACCATGGCCGCTTTCTCGGCGATGACTTCCTCACCGAGAAGCCATCCGCTCTGCAGCAGATCGCGGTCCACGAACGTAACGATCCGGTCGGCTCGCTCGTTGCGTGCCGACGCAACGATCTCATACGCATGGTTGTTGCCCAGGAAGGTGGCCAGCCCATGCTCGGGCATACCGTACGCCATGGGATGAGTGTTGTCGATATTCACACGTAGGGTGGACCCCGGCGACCAGAACTCGGTCGAGGAAAGTCCCTCCCTCACGTTGCGAACGGGGAGCCCGAACTCGTCGATGGGCAACGCCCCGGCCTCGGCGAAGGTCACTAGCGTGCCTCCGTTCTCCACGAAAGCCTCCAGCGCGTCGAGTCCCTCCTGACCGAAGCCACTCCGGTACTCCTCGGGATAAGTCTGAACTCCACCTCCGGCACCGCCACCTTCAGGCTCCTCCCCAGTCATACGAGCCGTGCCGTCGGCCGGTAGAATGATCACGTCATAGTCTTCGTGGAGGTCACCGCCCGTGATCTCTGCATCCATGAGGGTCACATAAGGGAAACTGAAGTCCTCGAGCAGCCAGCGCGTCCAACCCTCGTCCATGTTGCCGCCGAGGTATCGCTGATACATCCCGATGCGAAGCTGAGTCAGCGGTCGGCTCCCGCTCGACGCGTCGGACTCCAAAGCGGCGAAGTCGACTCCGGTCTCCCGGGCCACTTCGGCCACGGTCGCGTCCGACGCACCGGCATCCACCAGGAAGTCACCGGGTCGAAGGCTCTCATCTGCCGGTCGATCCACTCGCCGCACGCCCACGTTGGCCGCGAGCAGGAGGTTCACCGCCTCGAAGCTGTCGTTCAGGCGGCCGTCCAGAACGTAGCCGAAACGGCCCTTCGACACCTGACCATCGGGGTCGATCAGCGTCGTCACCTCGGTGAGCCCGGTCTCGACGGCCTCGGCCACCGGATCCACACGAACGCCCATGAACTCCGCCATGTTGTCCGTGGACATGTCGTAGGGCCGGATTGGGTTGCCGTCCCGATCACGGGTGTAGGAATTGTCAGGATAGAAGGTCTGCCCGAGAAGCCAGCGGATCACGCCCATCTTGGGCTGGGCCATCGACACCACGAAAGTGCCCGCCCCGTACACGCGTCCCTCGTGGACGAACTCACCCGTGGCCTCATGCACCTCGATGCCCTGGCCCAGAAGCTTGTTCACCAACTTCTTGGCGGTGAGGGGGTCATGCTGCTCCGCCGGGATCACGTAAGCCGCCGTCTCGCCACTCGCCCCCCTCGCCGTCTGCCGTAGGGCCTTCAGAGAGGCGTTCTTGAGCACCGTCTCACGGTTTCGCGCCGCAATGTCCAGTGTCGCGATGGCCGCGATCTTCTGCTGCTCGACGATATCACGCACGCGCCACCAGCCACCCGGCCAAGGGTTCGGGAACGACGTCTGCTCCTCGTACTCGGGCAGGCCGCGGCGCGAGCCCTGAAGCTGGTCGGGGTGCACGAAGAGTGGCGTGGCCAGTCGGGCGCTAGCCGACTCGGTGAGCATCCCCGCAATGTTGTGGAACGGAGTGATCCAGTGGAATCCCATGTGGCCCCAACCGGAATAGATGGCCGCATTCACCACGCCGGACTTGTCGGCCTCCTCCTCCTTGTACGCAATGTGGGCGCCATACCAGCTCATCTCCCGCCAAACCAAGGGATCGGCTGAGGGCCGGATGGGCTCGGCGTAAGGCGGCACGTAGATGCGAGCTCCATAAGCACCCATCTGGTGGTGGTCCACGTAGGCCTGCGGAATCCACTCGCGGAACAGGATCTCTGCGCCGTACTGGGATTCGACCGTATTGGTCATGAAGGCGTCGCGATTGTTGTCGTGGCCGATGTACTTGTGATACAGCCACGGCATCCCGTTCCCCTCGTACTCGGTGCCCACGGTCTCATTGTACCAGTCGGTGACCATGATCTCACCGTCGGGATTGAAGCACGGAATCATGATGCCGATGGTGTTGTCCAGAATACGCATGACCTCCCGGTCGGTGCGTGTGACCAGGTCGTACATGAGCTCCGCCGCCATCTGTCCCGATGCCACTTCGGTAGAGTGGAGGCACATGGACTGCACCACCACCGCTTTCCCTTCGGAGATGGCCCGGTCGATCTCCGTCTGCGGCACGCCCCTGGGGTCACTGAGGGTGGCGTTGATGCGCTTGAGCTCGTCGAGCCTGGCCAGGTTCTCCGGTGAGGACAGGTAGAGCGCCAAGAACGGGTTGCCCATGGTCGTGGGCCCCATGTCGACGACCTGGAGTCGGGGGCTCTGCTCCCCGAGGAGGTTGTAGTACTCAACCAGCTTATCCCACCGAGCGAGCCTTCGATCCGCACCCATCTGGAATCCGAAGAAGCTCTCGGGCGTGGGGATCTGTTGCGCCCCGACGCTTGCGGGAGAGAGGACCGGGCCAGGACCGCCGACGCCCAAGGCGAGGAGGACCAGCATGATTTGGAACGAGGCATACTTCGTATTCATTGGGCGCTTCCTAAGAGTCGAACGATCACTGTTCTGTCCCCACATCATACGACATCGGGGCCCTCGGGCCACTCCTTGCCGGGAGCCTTTGGCGCCGGCTGATCCGCACCCAGATTCGACGGATCGACATCCGCTTCGAAGAAATTCTCGGGGGGAACCGGAGATCCAAATAAGCGGCGTAGCATGGCCAACTGTCCCGCGTGTGTCATGGCATCCGAGAAGGGGCCCTGCAGCAGTCGCTCAGCCGTCGTTTGACTCATGGCCTTTACGGTATGGATCGCGCCCGAGAGATCATTGAGCATGGCATGGAACCGAGCGATCTCGTCCTGGAACGTCTCGGAGGCTTCAGCCAGATAGGATTCGCCTCGGAGCGTCGCGTGAGCCCAGCCCATCACATTCGTCATGTGATGGACAAGCTCCCTGGGGGATCGCACTCGATTGCCCGCCGAGAAATCGGCGAAATCGGGCGGCGCCTCGTGGAGCGCCTTCTGCGTGCGATAGGCGAGGGCCGCAAGAAAGTGAAGGAGCATCGCGCGTTTTTCGTCCACTCTGACTCCGATCACCGACGTCTTACGTCAGCCAGCCTCACTCCATGTTCAAGCGTTCCTGCATGCCCATGAGCCGGTAGCTCTGCTCGATCCATTTCTGGATCTCGCTGTCGAGCTGAGTGGCGTGGACAACCTTGATCCAGTGGACATACCACCCCGGCACCACCTCCTCGACGCTCTCGATCCGATCGGACTCGAGCGTGAAGGGCAACGCGAACGACCACGTCATCCCTCGCTCGGAAATGTTGGTGATGGTCGCAAAGCGGACACACCCCATGAATGCGATACGGGTCTTGGCCGGCGCCACGTGGTATTCCCCGCAGGCGGCGATCATCTGCTCGAACTGGTTGTAGAGTGCCGCGCCACGGGGGCCCAGCTCGTCGATCCAGTCCCCGAGCGTAACCTCCCCGCAGGTGTGCCACTGGCCCTCGGTCGCGAACTTGGCCCCGCACTCGGGGCATGCCCAAAGTTCGCCCAAGTTAGACATCAGAGTTGATTCCGAACCCAATTTCGTACGTGCCTCATGGTTTCGCCTTTGCCGCAACCCTCCCGTATCTACAATATGCAACCAGCGGCCACCTTCGTGTGCGATAAAGTACCGTCGGGTCGTCATCGGGCTTCCTCCCAGACCATCGTTGCCACTCTACCTTCGGTCCTCCACCCGTGCGCCTACCAACCTCGCCAACGCCCCCAGGGTCGTCTGAGCCGCGTTGAACCCGAGGCGGAAGTCCGCGTCCGAGAAGGTCACGAAGAGGTCGGTCGGTTGGTGCCAGTGCGGGTTGGCCCGGTTGCCCGTCTCGTAAAGCCGCCGATTCTCTCGAAGGCTGACGGCGGCCACTAAATCCTGGAACGGGCCGGAGTCGGTGTTGCTCATGGCATTGCTCATGGCCGCCGGATAGTCGGTGGCGAACATCCGGTTGGCGTTGAGGAGCTTCAGGGCGAGAGCCGCCGAGTCGTCGGCCTTCTCGGAAGCGAGCTGGAACTCGATGTCCACGTCGGCGTCCAGGGCCTGATTGAACGTCACCGGATTACCGTGATCCCAGAGCATCATGTCGTGTTGGATCATGCCCAGCCACGTCGGCTCCGGATACTGCCCGGACCCCGCGGGCTCTTCAATTCCCTGGAGAGGGGCCCGCTGCTCGACGTAGGCGCGGGCTCCATTCAGCCCGGTCTCCTCGTTGTTCCAGAGGGCGAAGCGGATGGACCGGGCCGTCCGGACCTCCGACAGCGCCCGCGCGATCTCCATGACAAGGGCGGTGCCCGACCCGTCGTCGTTCGCGGCCTGACCACCGCCCCGCCCATCCATGTGGGCACCGATGATGTACATCTCGCCGGGTACATCGCTGCCCACCTTGGTGGCGTAGACCTCTTCGCGGGGCTCGGCCACGGTGCCACCCCGAGGCGTGAACTGGTAGTGGATCCGCCCGGTCTCGTATCCCCAGCCCTGGAGCTGCGCCTCAATCCAGTCTATGGCCCGGGCGTTCCGCTCCGTGCCCTGCTCACGGTCGCCGAACTGAGTCAGGCCGCGCAGGATCTCCTTGTAGCTGTCGAAATCCAGGCGATCGACCACCGCCTTGACCGCGCTATCCGCGGCCGTCATCTCGAGGCCACCGAGCACTCGGCTCACTCGTCGATCGTCCGGTCGGGCCTGCTGTCCACTGCCTCGATCCTGACTCGTCAGAGCGGTCGGCCCGACGAACACGGCAATCGAGAGTGCGATCAGGGACAAACGACCAGCCAGGGCCGGCGATAGATACAGGCGATTCAACATGGTGGATTCCTCGGGATGTGAGGCGCGAATAAACGCCGTCAGACTGACTCGGCATCCTTACGCGTGGCCATCTGTCGGCGCAAGACGTGACAGGGCTCCCAGCGTCAGAGTCCCGGACTCTGTAGGGAAAATCCCCCCCTTCGGCGGTGCCATCGACTCCCGCTCTAGCACACGGGACTTTCGGTACGACCCGAATCTCCGTAGATGCATAGATCGATGGACGTTGGTGCGCGCCCGAAACTTCAGTTGCTTCAGGAGATTAGAGATGTCCCGTATCGCCTTGGCATTCGTTGCCGCCGGTCTCTCCCTGTCAGTCGCAACCACCGCTCAGGGCCAAGCGTCGGTCTACCGCTCCGCTCTCCACGACTTCCAGTTGGTGACCGTTGCGGATGGACTCGTGCATCCATGGTCTATGGCGTTCCTTCCGGGCGGCGACATGCTGATCACAGAGCGGCCCGGGCGGCTTCGGATCGTGCGGAACGGGACGCTGCTCTTCGACCCGGTGCCCGGAGTGCCCGAGGTATTGGCAGAGGGTCAGGGCGGACTCCTCGACGTGATGCCACACCCGGACTTCGCGTCCAACCACCTCCTCTACCTGAGCTACTCGAAACCCATCGGCGACGGGTCCAGCGCCACGACGGCGGTGGTCCGGGGGACGTTCGAGGACGATCGCCTCAGCAACGTCGAAGAGATTTTCGAGGCCGCTTCGAGAGGACGCGGCCACTACGGCTCACGACTCGCATTCGACGGCAACGGCCATCTATTCATCAGCGTAGGTGACCGCCAAGCACCGTCCACGGGCGATCTGGAGGCCCATCCCGCGCAGGATCGGTCGAACAACCACGGCACCATCAATCGGATCAACGACGACGGGAGTATTCCGGATGACAATCCGTTCGTGGGTGAATCCGATATCCGTCCGGAGATCTGGAGCTACGGGCACAGGAACCCACAGGGGCTCATCATCCATCCGGAGACCGGCGACATCTGGGCCACCGAGCACGGCCCCCAGGGAGGCGACGAACTGAACCTCATCCGTCCTGGCGTAAACTACGGATGGCCGGTCGTGGGGTACGGTGTGAACTACGGGAGCGGATCCGTGATCCACGAAGGCACCCTTCGGGACGGCATCCAACCGCCGATCCACTTCTGGGTGCCCTCCATCGCGACCGCCGGCATGATGGTCTATACCGGTGACCGGTTCCCGGCATGGCGCGGCAACATCTTCGTAGGAGGGATGGCCGGTCAGCAGCTCGCTCGCCTGACCATGGACGGCCAGGTCGTAGAGGTCGAGGAGACCCTACTCAATGGGTTGGGCCGGATTCGCGACGTCCGCCAGGGACGGGACGGATACATCTACGTGGCGGTCGAGGACCGAGGGGGAGCACCTACCGCCGTCTATCGGATGGAACCGGCCGGCGCGCGGTAAGCGCCGGCCAGGGGTTATCATCCCCCTTCGACCACACAGAGCCGGGCGAAGTCCTCAGGGATGGGTACATCCATCTGCTCCTGTGACCAGCTGCTCGGAAGCCGCACATGCAGAACCTCAGGCAGTCCATCTTTCGCTCTGAAGGAGATCTTGAACCCATCGGGCTCCCCAAGTTCGCCGGCCCCCTCTGACCCGTTCCTGAGCCCCTTCTGGAAGTCCCTCGGCCTATACTGCTCGTACGCGTAACCGTTTCTCCCCATGTGGGCCACGTTCGCGAGTTGCCGTCCTTCCTTCAACGGATAATACCGCCGAACCGATAGCGTGGATTGGGATAAGTTCTGTCCATAACGACGGTGTACGACGCGGACCACGGCGTCCATGTCATCCTCGGGAATGTGGTCCTTGAGGCGTCCGATCTCCTCTTCGTCTTCAAAGAATTTCGGGTACCGGCTGGGCTTCAGGTGCCGAAGCTCCCGCGAGCCCATCTCGAACGTGTGCTTCTTCCCGTATTGATCATGGCACTCGAGCCGCAGCCTGAGGCCACTCACATCCGTGATCGGTCCGGTGCCCTGGAAGTCGAGCCGGAGTGAGACGCCCTGGTTGGGAATGCCCGACGCCTGCGGCGATAGCATGATCGGGCACACGTCGGCGCCGACCCATTCGTGAAGGATCTCGTTGTGATGACTCGGCGTCCCGCCGGCACCGCCGTAGTCGGTCCTGGTTCGCATCCGCTCCGAGAGTCGCTTTCCGTGCACGCCTCCATCGAGCCATCCGTCGCCGAGGTTAGCCGAAACATCCAACCGGATCACCGTGTTCGGCTTGTCGCTGAGGTTGGTGACGATGAAGTCGGCGTCCGTGTAGACGTGCAGCGTGTTGAAGTCGTCGTCGACGACCAGCCGCTCGGGAGCGAAGCGGAAGATCTCGAGCTTCGGGCGCCGCCCCACACGTGTGGCGATGAACGTGTAGATGGAAAGGACGAAGCCGATGACAGCGATGACGAACGTGACGTTTTGCATCAGGCCTCCCGACCGATGTGCAGCCGAAGCCTACGACCCGGCCCCACCAGCACGTGCGTGCAGCGCGAACGAAGCGCCCTGCGGGTCCATGCACTGCGCAACCCGGTCCCCGTCGGGCACGTCCATGGGCCCATTGAGCACCTGACCGCCCAACGACTTCAGGGTCTTGATCGCCGCATCCAGGTCGGGCACGGTGACGTAGAGCAGCCAATGTGGAGAGGCAGGGATCTCCGCATGCAGGTTGTACATTCCCCCGAGCTCGTGCTCTCCGATCCCGTACATCTGGTACGTACCCTGTTCTCCCATCTCCATGGCGGTGGTCTTCTCCCACCCGAACAGGGCGGAGTAGAAGTCGAAGCCGGCCTCGTGGTCGGAGGTGGTCAACTCGTGCCAGGAGAACTCGCCCACGCCGGCAGGCCCCTCACGCCCGGGGGGATCGCGTAGCACGGCCATGCGCCCCACCTCCGGGACGCTCATGGGTTCCATCAGGACCTGGCCGCCGAGCCCCTTGGCCTGCTCAACGGTCGCATCCGTGTCGGGAGTCGAGACATAACCCAGCCAATGGGGCGGAGTGCCCGCGGCTCGGGCCTCTTCGGGAAGATCCATGATGCCCGCTACCGGGGCCTCGCCAACGGTGAACATGGTATAGGGCGGATCGGAGCCTTCCCAATCCTGAACATTCCATCCGACCACCTTCTTGTAGAAGTCGATCGTAGGGCCCTTGTCCACGGTCAGCATCTCGTACCAGACGAACCGTCCATGCGGTGACTCGGCCATTGCTTGTCCTCCCGTCCGCATAGCAACCACGGGTCGGGCCACGCGGGGGCGGGCGGACCCGGAAAGGACGTCAATAATGCGCGCGGCCAGGTCTTCCGGCCAGCGTGCAGCACTACCTACCCCGCTCCTTCGGGACCAGGCTGACAACCCGGGTTCGGCGGGGGTGGCGTCGGTGACGACCCACGGGCATGATGACTGCCACCTCGCGCCCGGATCGAGACGGTGCGACGCGATCAGCCACGGGGCCAAACTCGTACGCGGAGGACGCATGGAAGGGGCCGCAGGCCAAATGAACGGGCGTGTCGCGTTGGTCACGGGAGCGGCCAGGGGCATGGGCAAGGCAATCGCCCTGCGCCTGACCCAACTCGGGGCGTCCGTGGCGCTGAACGACCTCGATCCGGAGATCACCAGTGAGGCTGCCCTGGAACTGGGTGAAGACGTCCTGACGGTCCCTGCCGACGTCACCTCAACCGACAGCGTCCGACAGATGGTCGCGACCACCCTGGACCACTTCGGGCGACTCGACATCCTGGTGAACAACGCGGGTATTCTCTTCCCGACACGGCTCGAGAAGATCTCGGAGCAAGAGTGGCGAAAAACCCTCGATGTGAACCTCACAGGGGCCTTCTTTTGCATTCAGGCCGCGATCAGTTCGATGAAAGAACGGGGGTACGGGCGCATAGTGAATCTCGCCTCCACGGCCGGGAAGACGGTGAGCACCCTGGGCGGGGCCCACTACACGGCGTCCAAGCACGGCGTCCTCGGCCTGACCCGCGCCTGTGCCCTCGAGTTGGCGCCCCACGGCATCACCGTCAACGCCGTGTGTCCGGGCCTCATCGACACCGAGATGGCACACGAAAATACCACGCCGGAAAGGCTCGAGGGGTATCGCTCCAGCTTTCCCATCGACCGACTCGGGCGCCCCGAAGAGGTAGCTGACCTGGTCTGCTTCCTGGCGTCCGACAGGGCCGGGTACATCACCGGCTCCGCCTACGACATCGCCGGCGGCGATCTCATGGTATAGGACGGGAGGGCCATGCAACTGGTCACGGCGGACTGGGTGGTGGTGGCCGTCTACGGGACCATCACGCTCACGATCGGCTTCTGGTTCACCCGTCGGGCAGGCCAGAGCGTAGAGGAGTACTTCATAGCCGGCCGCACCCTTCCCTGGTGGGTAGCCGGCACATCGATCGCGGCCACCTGGTTCGCGACCGACGCGCCCCTGGCCACCGCGTCCCTCGTCCGCCAGAGGGGCATCTATGCCAACTGGCTGTGGTGGTACGAGGCGGCCGGGATCATGCTCCTGGTCTTCTTCTACGCTCGGCTTTGGCGGAGAGCAGCCATCCTCACCGACGCCGAGTTCATCGAGCTGCGCTATTCGGGTCGCCCGGCATCCTTTCTTCGGGGCTTCTCGGCCCTCTACCAGGGACTTCTCAAGAACTGCGTGGTCATGGGATGGGTGATGCTGGCGATGGTGAAGTTCAGCCAGGTCCTCTTGGGTTGGGACGCCGGACTCACCCTGGTCGTGTGCGTGTCGCTGGCGCTGGTCTACACGGTCGCTTCGGGTCTCTGGGGCGTGGTGGTCACCGACCTGTTGCAGTTCGTGGCCGGCATGACGGGCTCGCTGGTACTGGCAGGGCTCGTGCTTGTTCGGCTGGGGGGTCCCCGCGCCATGGCCGACGGCATACGGGCGCTCCCCGACGCCCCACCCGGCACCCTCGACATCCTTCCCAGCGCCGCGCATTTGAGCCCCTTGGAGTTCGCCTCGTTCCTTTGTCTCATCCTCTTCCTGTGGACGAGGAGCGGACAGGGCGACGGTTACCTGGCCCAGCGACTCTTCGCCACCCGCAACGAGCGACAGTCGGTCCTGTCCGCGCTCTGGTTCGCCCTGGCGGGGACGATCCTCATGACCTGGCCGTGGGTGGTGGTGGGGTTGGGATCCCTTCTCGTGCTTCCGGTGGCCACGGCGATTCCCGAGCTCGCGGCCGATCCCGAGCTCGCATATCCGATGATGATCGTGGAGCTCATGCCAACCGGGCTCAGGGGTCTCATGGTGGCCTCGTTCCTGGCGGCGTTCATGAGCACTATGGATACGCATCTGTGCTGGGGCGCCTCCTATCTGGTGAACGACGTGTATTTTCGGTTCATCCGGAAGGATGCAGACGCCCGACACTACGTGCTGGTCGCTCGCATCTCCGTTGCGCTCCTCGCCGTGACCGCCGCTTTCGCTGCCTGGCAGATGGAGACGATCGAGGGCGCCTGGATCTACGTGATCGAACTCACCGCAGGGGTCGCCCTGGTGTGGCTGCTCCGCTGGTACTGGTGGCGAGTGAACGCCTGGGCCGAGATCGCGGCCATGACCGGCTCCGTGCTGCTGGCCAACGGAGCGCTCTGGGCACGGGCAGCGGCCGGGGTCGGCTGGCTGGGGGAGGCCTCGCTCGGCTCGGTGGAGCGGTTCTATGCGGCTGAATACGACTTCGTTCGGGCCCTCTTAATTCTCGTGCTGTGCTCCGTGGTCTGGGTGACGGTCGCGTTTGTCACGCGGCCCGATTCGGAGGACCACCTTGACCAGTTCTACCGGACCGTGCGCCCCGGCGGGTGGTGGGGGCCCGTCGCGCTACGGTGCGACGATGTCGTCGTGGGGGGACTGTCGGCCCGACGACGGTGGCTGGGCTTTGCCGCCGGCATGGTGTTCCTGTACGCTTCCCTCGTCGGGATGGGCATCTCCTCACCGGTCGCACCGGTTCCGGGAGCGCCCTGTTGCTTCTCGGCACCGTGACCGGATTCGTTACCTTGAGCGTCGCCACGGACCGAGAGGCGGACGATCCGGAGCCTGACGTAGCCGCTGGACGGTTGGGCAGCGGACCACAGCACTGACCAAGAGGGATCCAGCTTGAAGATCGTACTGGTGGGCGCAGGGAGCCGAGAGTTCGGACCCGCCACTCTGCGGGACATCTACCTGAGTGAGCCGTTTGCCGAGCGAGGCACCGAAGTATCGCTCATGGATCTGAGCCCCGATGAGCTGGGCACAACCCTGGCGTACGCCGAGTCGCTCTCGAGTCGAATGGACCGAGGCCACAGGGTCACCGCGACCACGGACCTGGCCGAAGCCCTCGATGGCGCCGACTTCGTGGTCATGGCCATCGAGGTGAATCGCTACTTCTATTGGGCCCAGGACTTCCATGTCCCCCGCACCTACGGCTTCCGGCAGATCTACGGCGAGAACGGTGGCCCCGGTGGGCTGTTCCATGCCCTGAGGAACATGGGCCCCTCGGTCGACATTGCCCGAGAGATGGAGTCGCGCTGTCCCGATGCCTGGTTGCTCAACTACACGAATCCTCTCACCAAACTATGTGAGGGCCAGACCCGTCTGACCTCGACGAGGGTGGTGGGGCTCTGTCACGGTATCTGTCACGGCAAGGAGCAGGTCTGCCGTCTCATGGAGCATCCCCAGGAAGACCTGTGTGGGTACGCTTGCGGGCTCAACCACTTCACGTGGTTCCAGGAACTCAGCTCGCACAGAACGGGAGAGGATCTCTACCCCCGGCTCAAGAAGCGTGAGAAAGAGGCCCACTGGCTCTCCGACTGGGACGAGATCGCATTGAGCCGGATCCTGCTTCGCAGCTTCGGGCTCTTTCCGTCTCCCGGCGCCAACCACATCGGTGAATACGTCCGCTGGGCGGAGGATTTCCTGGGCAGTAGTCTGCTCCAGTTCTTCTACGATCCGAGGGAAGGAGATCCCTGGGACACCGGCGACGTGCCGACTTGGCTCTACAACCTCTCCGACCATCCGACCGACGCACCCCTCTTTCCCGACGGCCCCCTACCCCGGCTGAAGCCCTCCCGAGAGGATCGCGACGCATCAGGTGACGAGATCAAGCCCTCGGGCGAGCTGGCCATCCCCATCATCGAGGGATTGGCTTGCGGGGTGGAGAGGGAGCTGGCCGCGGTGAACGTGCCGAACGAGGGGTGGATTCCCGGGCTCCCGGACGGAGCCGTTGTGGAAGTGCCCGCCACGGTGGGCCCGGAGGGCCTGCAGCCTCGAGCGATGGGCCCCCTGCCGGAAGCGGTGCTGGCACTCCTTCGCACCCAGACCAGCATCAACAAGCTCCTTGTGGAAGCATTCTCGGAGATGTCCCGGAGCAAACTGCTGCAGGCTCTCCTGTTGGACCCGACCTGCTACTCCTACCGGCAGTCCGTCCATCTGATCGACCGTATGTTCGAACTGCAGGCCGACATCCTGCCAGGGATGGGGTGGGACCAGTAGGGAGCGTTCCGCGCCTGTCGACGCTCCGATCCCCTACGTCTATATTGCCCCCGCTTCCACCGTTGAGGATCGGGGATCTACCCACACGAACGCATACACACGTAGAGACCATACTTGAAGAGAATCCTGGTGACGGGAGCCGGCGGCCAGATCGGCTCCGAGCTCGTCCCCGCCCTGCGGGAGCGATATGGCGAAGAGGCGGTGCTGGCCAGTGACATCCGGGCCCCCAAGGGTGGGCTCATCGATGGGGGCCCCTTCGAGATCATCGACGCGACGGATCAGCACGCGGTGGGACACGCGACCATTCGCCACAACGCGGACACGATCTACCACCTGGCGGCGATCCTCTCTGCGGTCGGTGAGAAGGACCCGCGCTTGGCGTACCGCGTCAACATGGGCACTCTGCACTCGGTCCTCGAGGTGGCCCGTGACCAGGGCTGTGCGGTCTTCACACCCAGCTCCATCGGCGTCTTCGGACCGTCCACTCCGAGCGATCCGGCGCCGCAGGATACCATCATGAGGCCCACCACCATGTACGGGGTGACCAAGGTGGCCGCCGAGCTCCTGTGCGACTACTACCACCTCAAGTACGGGGTGGACACGCGCGGGGTTCGTTATCCGGGGCTCATCTCCCACGGAGCACCGCCGGGAGGCGGAACCACCGATTGGGCCGTGGACATCTTTTACCACGCCGTCGCAGACGGCCGGTACACATGCTTCCTGGGGCCCGACACGCAACTCGACATGATGTACATGCCGGACGCTATCAGCGCGGCCATCGAGGTCATGGTGGCCGACCCGACCCGTCTGGTTCATCGCAACGCCTTCAACGTCACGGCCATGCAGTTGGCCCCCGCGACACTCGTGGAGGAGATCCGCGAGCACATCCCTGAGTTCGAGATCGGTTACGAGGTCGACCCGGTCCGCGAGACGATCGCCCGCTCCTGGCCCCATCGGATCGACGACAATGCCGCCCGCGACGAATGGGACTGGTCACCCGAACACGACATGGCGAGCATGACCGCCGACATGATCAAGGAGCTGTCGAGCCGCCAGCCCTGAACCGAGGAACCGCGGGACCGCGAGCCCTGATCCTAAGAGCCATCGGGGCGCGAGCCCCGAACCTGGAGATAGACGAACATGCCTCTCGATCGTATAGCCGGTGTGCTGGATGCTCACGTCGCGGGCCTCCACGAAGCCGGAACGGCAAAGGGTGCCGAGACCGTGTTCACCGGAGTCCGGAGGGCCGAGGGAGACCGCGGCCCTCGATTCCTCCTGGAGGGCGAGGGAGACAAGGAGTTCATACGCCTGAACTCCAACTCCTACCTCGGTCTGGGACTCAATCCCGAAGTCATCCGTGCCGAGGAGAGGGGTTCCGCCGAGTTCGGAGCGGGCCCGGGGGCGGTTCGTTTTATCAGCGGGTCGTACTCAGCCCACCTGGAGCTCGAGCGCAAGCTGGCAGATTTCCACGGGCGGGAATCGGCCGTGATCTTCTCGTCTGCCTACGCATGCGTCGTCGCGACCATCTCGTCTCTGGTCACGTCCGAGACGGTCCTCGTCAGTGATGCACTCAACCACAACTGCATCATCAACGCCATGAAGTTGTCGCGACCGGCCGGCAAGGTCATCTACGACCACAACTCGGTGACGGGCCTCGACCGGGCCCTCGCGGAGTGGGCGGGCAAAGCCAAGCGGGCACTCATCGTCACGGACGGCATCTTCAGCATGCGCGGAGATCACGCTCCATTGGACGAGATCATGGATGTGGTGGCACGTCACGACCCCGCCTACGAAGAGAACGCGGTGGTGTTGGTAGACGACTCCCACGGCGTGGGCTCGTTCGGAAGGACCGGGCGTGGAGTCGAGGAGTTCACCGGTTCCGCTCAGGTGGACATTCTCGTAGGCACGCTCGGAAAGGCCTTTGGAGTGAACGGTGGATACGTCACCGCCCCCGAGTCGGTGATCAACTTTCTGCGCGAGAGCTCGCCGACGTATATCTACTCCAACCCCATCACCGTCGGAGAGGCCAAGGCAGGGCTCGAGTCGGTGCAGATCGTGGACAGCCCCGAGGGCCTGGCCCTGCTGGACAAGCTGCGGGGTCTGACCAAACGCTTCGAGGACGGCTTGGGACGCCTGGGCATCGAAACCATCCCCGGTGAGCATCCCGTAGTTCCGCTCATGATCCGCGATACCGAAAGGACCCGAGCCCTCGTCGACTATCTGTACGACAACGGGGTTCTGGTCACGGGACTGGCCTATCCGGTGGTGCCGAAGGGTGACGAAGAAATCCGCACTCAGATCAATGCCGATCATACGGAAGCCGATATCGACCACGTGCTCGGACTGCTTGAAGCGTACGACGGTGAACCCCAACGGCTGAACATCACAGGAGACTCACCATGATCAGAGCGACATCGGACGGAAACAGGAACAGGCGGCAGATCGGATCCAAGGCTTGTCTGTTCGGACGGTCGGCGCTGGTGCTGGCGCTTGCGTGGGCCGCGGCTCTGCCGAGCGACTCCGCTTCTGCTCAGGATTCCGGTTCGGTAGCCATCACGATCCGTACGGCCATGGGGGACATCGACCTCGAGCTCTACCCGGACCGGGCACCGATCACCGTGGCCAACTTTCTCGCCTATCTCGATGCGGGCCACTACAACGGAGGCGGGTTTTACCGGGTAGTGCGCTACGACAACGACAACGGCAACCCGAAGATCGAGGTCATCCAAGGCGGCGTGAACGAAGAGGGCCGGGCAGCGTTCCCGGCCATCGCCCACGAGAGCACCGAAGACACCGGCTTGCTGCACGTCGACGGAGCGATCTCCATGGCCCGGGGTGGAGTCGGGACAGCCACCTCGGAGTTCTTCATCTGCATCGGCGATCAGCAGGGACTCGACCACGGCCAATCCCGCAACGCGGACATGCAAGGATTCGCGGCGTTCGGGCAGGTGGTGGGCGGAATGGACGTGGTGCGTGCCATCGATCAGCTCGAGGCTCCCGCGACGGCGGAGGGCGCATACACGAGTGGCCAAATACTCGAGGAGCCGGTGCGGATCGTCGAGGTGGTGCGAAGGTGAGCGCGCAAGACCCACCGGACGGACCAGCTGTCGGCCCGGACACACTGATCCTCACCCAGCCGGAGGTGCGCCGCCTCCTGCCCATGCGAGCGTGTATGGACCTGATGGCCGAGGCGTTCCGTTCCCTGGGCCGGGGCGAGGGTATCAACCCGTTACGCTCGGCGATTCGCCTTCCAGGAGATCGGGGCATCCTGGGGCTGATGCCCGGCATGTCCGGCTCCCCCGAAGCGCTCGGGCTCAAGGTGGTGACGGTCTTTCCGGGTAATCACGGCACCCCGTACGACGCCCACCAAGGCCTGGTGGTACTCTTCGACACCGAGTATGGACTTCCGACCGCGATCCTGGACGCGAGTGAGGTCACCGCCATCAGGACCGCCGCCGCGAGCGGAGTGGCTACGGAGCTCCTCACCCGAGAAGACGCGACCGAATTGGCCATCATCGGATCCGGCGTCCAGGCACGGACACACCTGGAGGCCATGATCGAAGCGCGGCCGATAGCAAGGGTGCGGGTCTACAGCCCCACCGAGGCCAATCGCCTCGCATTTGCCGAGCTGGAGACCGAACGTCACGGCATTACCGTGGAGGCCGTGGCGTCGGCCGAAGAGGCCGCACGTGACGCCGACATTATCTGCACGGTGACGTCATCGCGGGAGCCGGTGCTCAAGGGGGACTGGATCGCTCTCGGTACCCACGTCAATGCGGCCGGCTCCAGCGTGAAGTTCACTCGAGAGCTCGATACCGAGGCGGTCGTAATATCCCGACTGTTTGTGGATCAACGAGAATCGACCTTGAACGAGGCCGGTGACTTTCTCTTCCCGAAGGTCGAGGGGGCCATCGACGACTCCCACATCGTGGGGGAGCTCGGAGAGGTCCTGCTGGGTGAACTGAACGGTCGAGAGACCGAGAAAGAGATCACCCTGTTCAAGTCATTGGGGCTTGCAGTCGAGGACCTGGTGTCGGCCCACTACGTCCTGGAACGAGCCCGGTCAGAGGGCGTCGGTGTGTCGGTGCCCTTGGGAGGGTTGCGCCATTAAAACAGTGGAGCCCATCCCCCTGAAGGCCATCCAAGAGGCACGGGAGCGCATTAAAGGCGTAGCGCTCCGTACGCCGCTCGTGCCACTGTTCGCGGACGATGCCCCTGCAGAGATCTATCTCAAGCTCGAGAGCCTGCAGCCCATCGGCTCCTTCAAGTTGAGGGGGTCGGGGAACGCCATGGCGCACGCCGACCCGGCGCTCCTTGCCGACGGCGTCTATACGGCCAGCGCCGGGAACATGGCTCAGGGCGTGGCGTGGAACGCTCGCCGTCTGGGTATCCCCTGTCGGGTCGTGGTCCCCGACACGGCGCCGGACACCAAGATGGAGGCCATCCGCCGCCTCGGGGCCGTGGCCATCTCCCTGCCCTTCGAGGAGTGGTGGGAGGTCATCGTGAATCACCACCATCCCGGCGTCCCGGGCCTCTTTATCCACCCGGTGAGCGACCCCGCGGTCATCGCCGGCAACGGCACCGTGGGCCTCGAGATCATCGAAGATCTTCCCGACGTAGATACGGTGCTCGTCCCCTACGGCGGCGGCGGACTGAGCTGCGGGATCGCCTCGGCGGTGAAGGCGCTCAAACCGGGCACCAACGTATTCGCATGTGAAGTCGAGACCGCCGCACCTCTCCGCGCGTCGCTCGAAAAGGGAGCGCCCACAGCGATCGATCGGACCCCGACCTTTATCGACGGGATCGGTGGCAAGAGCGTGTTGGCAGAGATGTGGCCCCTGGCCCGTACGCTCCTGAACGGTTCTCTCGTCGTGAGCGTCGAGGCGATCGTCGAGGCGCTTCGCCTACTCGTGTTCAGAAACCGGCTCATCGTAGAGGGGGCGGGAGCCGCACCGGTGGCGGCAGCCACTGCGGGGCTGGGAGGGAGCGGGAAAATCGTGTGTGTGGTCTCTGGAGGCAACCTCTCCCGGGCTGCGCTTCGCAGCGTCCTAGAGGGGCGCATTCCGGAGCCCGGCTAGTCGGGGGCATCGAGGAGGAAACCGCGGTCCGCGGCTGGTGAGCTCGTCGGTCGTGCACGAATTTCCTGGCGTCCTCCGCCACGGTGGGGTAAGCTGAATCAGTCCCCCTGACCGATTGCGTAGCCTCTAGATACCACAGCGCGAACAGTCCACAAAACTGACCTGAGGTACTATGCGATCCAAGCTGCTCTACACTGCTGCGCTGGTTACGGCTTTCCTCTTGGACGCCATCGTCGTCTTCGTCTTCACCGATCCGGTGATGCGAGTCATCGTTGCTCTTCTCATACTCCTACCGATCATATGGGCCGCCGACGCCCTGGGGATCGCCGACATGGTCAGCGACTTACCCAGGACCAAGGTCCGCCACCGGCAATACGGCGCCCTTCGTTCGCACGTGAGGCTTTTGCTCGACGTTGTTCGGCGGATGAACTGGCTGGCGGTGGACCTGGAGCGGGGCTTTCGGAGCCCGAACGAAGTGGAAGAAGAGATGGACCAGGCGTACATACGCATGAAGGGGATCGTGGACGACATCAGAGACGTCGCAGGCCGACCCTCCGCCGATCCGGAGGTAGAGGCTACCCCGGACCTGATGTTGTCCCGGGAAGAAACTCCCCAGGCTGTTCCGGCCTCCGGGGGCGAGGCTTCCGAAGACACTACAACGTCAGCAGACGACACTCCAGAGGAGGGGTAGCCACCGTGCGTGTTCGAGCCTGTGTCCTGCTAATTCTGATGGCGGCCTGTGCGACGCCCGAGATGACCGACGAGCAGCGAGCGGAAGTAGCTGCCGAGATCATGGCCGCCACCGACGACTTCGTGGCCGGATTGGCGTCCTTGGACGGAGACGCTTTCGTGGCCCCTTTCACCGATGCCGGTGACCTGGTGTACGTGGACGGCGGTCGTATCTACCCCGACCGCGATGCCCTCAAGAACGCCTTCGCCGGCTTCGCGTCTCGTCAGGAGCGGATCGGCGGCACCTGGGACCCGGCCCACGTGACCGTGCTTGGACCTGACGGAGCGGCATTTACCGGTGTCTTCCATGCCGACGTGGTGGACACGTCCGGCGTGGCGCAGTGGACGAATGGGAAGATCTGGACCTTCGTATACCAGAGGCGCGGCGGCGAGTGGAAGATCGTACAGTCACACGAGTCGAATGGACGCGCACCGAGCAACTAAGAAGGTCGGCTCAGGGCCACACCAGTCGCCAGCTCTTCACGAAGGATCCGACAAGGGCTCCCCCGGCTATTCCCAACCCGGCGCCGGCCGCACCCAGTATTCCCACGGCTTCTAAGGTATTGGCCTCGCAGTCGTCGTCGTTGCAGAGCACCTCTCCGACGACTATGCCGAGCCCCGCCCCCACTATCGCGCCGATCACCCCGCCGAGGAGGGCCCCCCTGCCGATACCCGACTTGCGCACCCACAACCCCTCGATCCTCTCCACGGGCACGTGTTGAACGCCCGCATCCCGGCTCACGAGCACCTCTTCGCCCTCTATCGCCAAAAACGTACCCTCGATGCGAAACGCATCTGCACCACGCACACGCACATGGTCGCCGGGCTCGAGCTCGTTGACGATGTGAGCCTGGATCTCCCGCGAGAGCGTCGTCTGGGCTCGGGCTTGGGCGGGTACGAGGATGAGCGAAAAGAGAAGGAGACTCAGGCCGAACGCACTGCGCGGAGCCCCCCCGGACGGGCAGACGCCACGCCATAGACGAGATGATCGCCTTCGGCTCAATCTCGACACCCGACTCACACCTCCCACCCGCACAAGAACCGTCCCGTTTACTCGGGCTCCACCCTCACCGCACAGACCTTCAACTCAGCCGTCTGGGTCACCGGATCATAACCCGAGCCGGTCAAGACGTTCACCGGCACGTCACTGAAGCTGAACGTCGTGAACACGGTCCCCTTGGGAGAACGGTTGTTGGCCTGGACCTTCACTCTGACCGATCCCCGGCGGCTGGAGACGATAGCACAGCCTCCGTCCTCGAGGCCCCACTCCTCGACATCGCTCGGGTGGACCTCCAGGACCTCCTCGGACAAGAGGTACTCGATTCCTGAAGACCGCCCTGTCTGGGTGCGGGTGTGGTACGAGGCCAGCCTGCGTCCCGTGGTGAGCCATACCGGGTAGTCGTCGTCGATGGTCTCCGCCGGATCGCGATACTCCGCGATTGCGAAGATGCCACGGCCGTTGACGAACTCCTCTTCGTGCAGTCGGGGTGTCCCCGGATGGCCCTCGAACGGGACGGGCCACTGGTATTCGCCGTCTTCGACGCTATCCCAGGTCACCCCTTGGTAGATAGGAGACAGCTCACAGCACTCATTGAAGACCTCGTGAGGTCCTTCGTAGTCGAACCCCTTGAAGCCCATGCGCTTCGCGAGCTGGGACGTGATCCACCAGTCGGGCATGGCCTCTCCCTGAGGCGGTACGGCCGCCCGAAGGCGCTGAATACGCCTCTCCGTGTTCGTCTGGGTCCCGTCCACCTCGGCCCAGGCCGCGGCCGGGAATACCACGTCGGCCAGCTCCGCCGTGTCGGTCATGAAGAGGTCGGTGACCACCAGGAAGTCCAGGCTCCTCAAGGCGTGCTCGCAGTGGGTGCGGTCCGGATCGGTGACGACCGTGTTTTCACCGTCGATGTACATAGCCCGGATCTGATCTCCACACATTTCCAAGGCGGTGACCTTGGTGATCCCCAGCTCGAGATCGACCTTGGTCCCCCACGCCTTCTCGAACTTTTCCTGATTGGCCGGATCGGTGACCAACTGGAACCCTGGGTAGTTGTTCGGCAGCGCGCCCATGTCCCCGGCGCCCTGAATATTGTTCTGCCCACGCATGGGGTTTATGCCCGTTCCCTCCCGGCCGATGTTCCCCGTCAGGAGGGCGAGGTTGCACAGGCTCTGCACGTTCTCGACACCGCAGATGTGCTCGGTGATTCCGAGCGTATAGTAGATCGCCCCACGTTCGGCCCGGCCGTACAAAAGGGCCGCCTTCTCGATGTCCTCGGCCGGCACCTCGCAGATTTCCGCGGCCCACTCGGGTGTGAATCGCTCCGCGTGCTCCAGGAACTGCTCGCCTTCGGTGGTGCGGGCGGCCATGAAGGCCTCGTCCACCAAGCCCTCCCGTGCGATAACGTGCGCCATCGCCAGAAGCAACGCCGTATCGGAGCCCACCCGGATGGGCAGGAACACGTCGGCAATCTTCGCGAGGTCGATCTTCCGGGGATCGGCCACGATCATCTTGGCCCCCTTGGCCAGGGCCTTCTTCATGCCCGTGGCGGCCACGGGGTGGGTCTCCGTCATGTTGGTCCCGATGCAGAAGATCACATCGGGTTTATCCATGTCCACCAGCGGGTTCGACATGGCGCCCCGACCAATGCTTGCCGCCAGACCGGCGACGGTAGGAGCGTGTCAGGCACGGCTACAGTTGTCGATGTAGTTGGTACCCAACCCCGCTCTCACGAACTTCTGCATCGTATAGGCGGCCTCATTGGGAGCCCGGCCCGACGCGATACCGTAGAAGCTATGGCGGCCATGTTCCGCGATGACCTTGCCCAGTGCGTCGGCGGCACGATCGAGCGCCTCGTCCCATGATGCGGGCCGGAGCTTACCGTTCTCGTCCCTCACGAACGGAGTGGCGAGACGGTCGCGATGCCCTACGAAGTCGTAGGCGTACTGACCCTTCACACACAGTGCGCCGTGGTTGGCGGGACCGTCCATAGCCGGCAGAACCCCCACGATCTCATCGCCCCTCGTCAGGACGTCGATGGAGCAGCCGACCCCGCAGTAGGTGCAGATGGTACGTGTCTTCTCGGTGACACCAGGCACATCGACATTCGCCAAAGCCTTCAGATCGGCCAGAGCACCCGTCGGACAGGTCTGCACACACTGCCCGCAAAAGGTGCATGCCGAGTCTCTGAGCAATCCATTGAACTCCGTCGTGATCTGTGTGTCGAAGCCTCGGTTCATGACCGAGATCGCGTAGTCCCCCTCTTGCTCCGCACATACTCGCACGCAACGGTAACACGAGATGCAATTCTCGTAGTCTCTGAGGATGAACGGGTTGGGATCGCTCGGATGGCTCGTCCCCGACTGCTTTCCTTTGAAGCGGCCGGTGCGCGCGTCATAGCGATCCAGGAGGGTACCCATCTCCTGGCTGGCGTACCCGGAGAGCCCATCCACGTCGAGGTCCCGGTTCTCCGAGGCGACCATCTCCATGAGAACACGGCGGTGCATCTGCAGCCGGCCCCCCGTGGTCTTCACCTTCATCCCGGCGGTGGCCTGTGTGGTGCATGAGGCCACCGGGTTGCGGGCGCCCTCGAGCTCGACGATGCACATGCGGCAGCCGCCGAAGGGGTCGAGGCGGGCGTCGTAGCAGAGCGTGGGGATCTCACGCTGGTGTCGCTCCGACACCTCGTAAATGGTCTCGCCACGGGCGAAGGGCACTTCCTCGCCATCCAGGAAGAGCGTTGATTCGTCGTGAGACTTTCCGTTCGTTCCACTCATTCGGCTACCCTGTCACGTGATCGGACACTCGCTGAGGAAAGTACTTCAGCAGGCTATTCGTTATCAGTGGAGCCGCCATACCCAGGCCGCACGCACTCGTCTCCATCATGGTCTTGCCAAGATCTACCACCTCGTCGATCCAGGGCTCCAACTCCTTGGGACCCGCCTTGCCTGCCAGTCGTTCCATGAGTCGCTGGGTGCCGATACGGCACGGGAAACACTTTCCGCACGACTCGTGGGCGAAGAACTCCATGGCCTGATGGGACACCTCGATCATGTCCCGGGTGTCGTCGAAGACCATGATGCCGCCCGCCCCCAGAAACGAGTCCTTCGATCGGATACTCGGCTCGTCGAGCGTGACATCCAGATCTTCACCTGCGAGATAGCCGCCAGACAGTCCCGCCATGGTAACCGCCTGAATCGTACGTCCCTCGCCGACTCCCCCGGCCCACTCGTCGATGAGCTCCCCGAGTGGGAATCCCAGTGGCACCTCATAGTTGCCCGGCCGCGCCACGTCGCCCGACAGGCTGATGACCTTGGTTCCGGCCTGTTCGCCACGTCCCAGCCCCCGGTACCACTCCGCGCCGTGCCGTACGATGGGCGCAACCGAGGCCAACGTCTCCACGTTGTTGACCACCGTGGGCAGATCCTCGAAGCCGTGCGTTACCGGATAGGGAGGCCGGTTCCGGGGAAACGGATGCTTGCCCTCCAGGCTGTTGAGGAGCGAGGTCTCCTCACCACAGATGTACGCGCCCGCCCCCCGCCGCACATATAGGTCGAACGAGAACTCGGACCCCAGAATGCTCTGACCCAGGAGGCCGGCGTCTCCGGCTTCAACCAATGCCTGAGCGAGCACACGTTCGGTCTCGGGATACTCGTAACGGAGGTATATGAACCCTCGGGTGGCGCCCGTGGCGTAGGCCGCCAAGGCCATGCCTTCCACGATGGCGTGAGGGTCGTAGTCCATGAGACACCGGTCCTTGAAGCACCCGGGCTCTCCTTCGTCAGCGTTACAGACGATCGTCTTCGGATGCCCCTCGGCATCCGCCACCGCCTTCCACTTCACGCCAGTGGGGAATCCGGCCCCACCCCGCCCCGCGAGCCCCGAGTCGGCGATCAGCTGGACCAGCGCCTCGGGAGTCATCTCCAGGGCAGATCGAAGAGCCTCGTACCCGCCGGTGTTCTGGTACCCGTCCAAGCTGGCACGACCGGGCTGGCGGATGTCCGCAAAGACACATTCTTCGATGCCCTCCGGTGCCTCCGGAGGTAGAGGCGAGGGCCGGGATTCCAAGTCGGTGGCGGAGAGCCCCACCAGTGTGTCGTGGCCGCGAAGGACCGGAATCGGGTCGTCGCAGCGCCCCGAGCAGGGCATGGGGGTGGCGCCGTCTAGCGCTGCAAGCAGTTGCTCGGCCCCATACATCTTGCAGACGGGGCCAGTACAGACCCGCGGGGCATCGAGGCCGCCGGGCTCGCGGGCGAAATGATGGTAGAATGTGACCGTCCCAAAGAGGTCGGCGATCGGAATACGAAGGCCCGTCGCTACGGCCTGGAGGGCCTCTTCCGACAAGTACCCATCCCGATCATGGAGGGCCTGAAGGATCGGAAGGAGCGGCGCGGGCTCGTCCTTCCACCGGTCTATGATTTCGTGTTCGTTGGTTCGGGTCATGGAACTCGATTGTCGTCAGAAGGCGCCGGAGACAGACGGGCCTGAGGCGGTGTGCCGCCAATACGGCAGCCGCGCTGCGCTGAATGTAGGATCTCGCTGAGGGTCTCGCACCATTCCAATCGGTTTTCGCTGCAATAGCGCCATCCGCCCCCTGACTGTAAGAACTCAGCGATGCGCTCGGATGACGACACAAGCGACGCCTCGTAGGTTCCAGATCACCAAAGAGGCTCATCTCGCCTGTGAGGACCTCCCACGCAATGGAATCGAACACCATGAGCCACGCCGTCAACATGTCGGCCGTACATCGGGTGGCGTCTCTCCTCAAGCGCTGGGTCCTCGGAACCCTCCAAGGAGGGATCGCCCGCGAACACCTCCCCTACTATCTGGACGAGTTCACCTTTCGCTTCAACCGACGCACATCCCGGGCTCGCGGCCTGTTGTTCTACCGCTTGCTTGAGCAGGCTGTTCAGTGTGCTCCCACGCCAGCTTCGGCCCTTTACCTCGGCACCGGACGTGGGAAACGGCCCGCAGAGCCCCGGTAACCACTATATCTTGGGGTCGGTGGACTTAAGGGAATACCCCCTCTGCCCATTCCTTCTCCAGCGCACCGAAGAGCTGTAGTGCTCGCTGCCCACGTCCTCATCGAGGTCCTGCCACTCGGCCTTTGGCTGGCAGTTCACGATGGTGGGTGGAGCAGTGCCGTCCCCTCCACTGTAGTCCACCTCGCACCAGGCGAACTGGAACACCCCGTCGAGTCCCGGGACGAAGTCGCCAGAACACGCGTCATCGGACAGATGGTTGTCTACGGTAGGCGGCAGAAAGCACATCCCCGGAGCACCTGTCCCACCTGCGTGACCGTAGTCGAAGGCGTCGCAAGGGGACAGGCCCCCACACAGATCGTCGGTGACCGGGTCACCCCCGACGTGGCTCATCTGAATGGTGGGCGCCGTTGTGAGAGGGTCCTGCGAGCTTACGATAAGATCAGAACACGCAACAACGAACAAAGTCGCGATCGCGACGAACAGCAGTGCACGCATGAATCAACCTCCAGCAGGTTTTCCGGCTCTCACCGATCTCAGCTCTGGCCGCTGAGGCGAGGGCTACGCCGCAGAAGCGCGCCCGTCGGCATTGCTAGAGAGGGGGGGCCTGATTTCCGTTCTTTAGAATCTCGAACGTGGAGGCCAAAGTGCTCGTGCGCAAGCAGATAGACCGTGATCCGATCGCACCGATTGACCACCACAGATGATCGTTAGTTGTTCCGATAGACGAACTGCTGGAAGTCGGGCCGAGTCCGCACCTCCCGCCACCACCAGTGAAGCTCCCCGTCGGGGCCGAGGGTGCTGCCCGGAGTCGCCGCTACCCAGCGACGCAGCACCTCGACCGCACCGTCCGGGTCGCCGGTGCTGGCTCGGATCCCCGCATCGAACACGATGAGATTACGCTGCGGATCGACCTCCTCGCTGTGGTCCACACGCGCGAGCACACTGGAAGCACTGTCGGCCAATCCGGCGTTCCTCAGGACGCCAGCCACCATGATCTCACCTATGCCATGCTTGAAGCGCCGGAGGGACTCGGGCACGATGGAGTCCTGTCGCGCCAGCAGGGCCCAAGCGCCATCGACGTCGGGGGTCTCTGAGGGAACCGCCATAAGCCAGAGCTGGCACTCGACGAATCTGTAGTTGTCCGGAAATCGACGGATACCCTCGTCGCACCAGTTGTTGGCGTCGCGGAACTGCTCGAGGTCGTATTGGGCGTACGCCAGGCGGTCGTAGATCCGATCCGCACCACGCAAGTAGGCATCCTCCTCCAGAGCGCGGCGGGCCTCCAGCACTACTCCCACGTCGTCCGGAATGCCCCCGAACAGGAAACTGAGCATGCTGTGAGCGCTCGCCAGCGACGGGTCCGCCTCGACGGCGGCCTCGAGGTCGGCCTGAGCCTCCGTCAGGAGGCCCGCCACCTCCACCGGATCCGGCGTAAGAGCCAGCTGGTGCGCCAGCAACTTGATCGTGCCTCTCTGTTCCAGTGCGATCGCATCGTTTGCATCAAGCGCCAAGGCTCGACTCGCGTGCTCGAGGCCGAGATCCATCTCCCTGCCGGCGGTCTCCATATCGCCTGTGATGGCCGCGAACCAGGCCTTCCTGTAGGCGGCATGCGCCCGGGCGCCCGGCGGTTGAACCCATTGCGGGTCCGCCCTCTCGGCGATGGCAAGCAGGGAATCCGCTCGCCGGAAGGCCTGGACAGACACCCCAACCTCGCCCCCGCCCTCGAAGTTGTCCTCGGCGTCCGTGCGAAGTCGCTCCGCCCTCTGCGCCAAGGCCCACGCCTCGACACTGGAGGTCGCCGCCCTCAACTCCCGCAGCTGCACCTCCTCGCCCAACTGCTGCCGCAAAAGCCGCGATACGCTCTCGGCCACCGAGTCGCGAGCCGCAAGGAACTCACCCGCTCCGATCTCGACGACCGTGCGCTCGATATCGGCACCGCTGAAACCATCCACCAGACGAGTCGTGATCCTCAGCTCGTCCCCGCGTTGATCCACACTTCCGTCGATGATCGTGCCGACCCGAAGGGCCCGGGCGATGCTGTCTGCCCGGAGGTCCCCGCCCCGATAAGGCAACACACCGTTCCTGGAGACCACGTCCAGCGATCGGACCTGATCGAGCTGATCGATCAGCGCCTCCGTAATGCCGTCGGCCACGTAGGCGAGATCCCCGCCCGAACTCACGTCCTCGAAGTAGAGGACCGCGATACTGGTCGGCCGAAGTCCGCTCTCTGCAGCGAGATCGAGGGATCGCGGCTGGTTGCGATATACCTGGACCGTCGCTACGAGCGCCAAGATCCAGATGATCGATTGCGATATGACCTCGGGTCGGGCCGCATACTGACGACCCGGAGCGCCGTGAAACCACGCGACGATGAGGCTACTCGGGATGCCGAACAGGTAAAGGACCAACGTGAGAGGGTATGCGACGGCCGGCACGAAATCGTACGAGACCACTTGATCCATCCCCTCGAGCGCCACGAACCCCGTTACCGGGTAGGCGCCCATGAAGGGAAAGAGCCTGCGTTCCTTGATCTCGCTCAGCAACCGCATGTAGTCAGAACCCCTGGGGGCCGAGTCGACCCGACGCCAGGACCGATGCTGGCGGGGCGGACATGTGTCGGCAGATTCGCAACGAAGATGATGAGCCGCACCCCAGGGCGTGTCAACGCGAGCGAGTGATGTCCGCCAACGATAGGCGCGGCCGCCAGGATGTCGGTTGGCGCAGCCCGATTCCGCTTCCTAAAATCCGTGTGAACCCCACCGTCCTGGCTCAAGCAGGAGATTCCAATGCTCAACGTACCCGGTTTCGGAAAGACCCGGATGGTCCCCGTCACGGAAGCTCTCATCGCAACGGCGACGTCTGTCTTCGGCACGGTGGCGTTTGCCCTCGGCACTGCCGGGTTTGCCCTCGCCTCGCCCCCGCCGATCTCGCATCCCAGGAAATCCCGTCCGACACGTTGCTCACCGTCGATCACTACCTGGATTTCGAGTCCGTGGAGAATACGGGGAGTACCACGGAACGGGCAGCATCCCCTCGAACTTCATGCGGACGCAGCTCTATCTGATGAAGTGGTTCGAGGAGTGGGGGGGAAAGGAGCGGCCGGTCACGGACTGAGGGGGGGCTAACCCCCGACGATCTCGGACAAGAGCCGCTCCGCGTACTCTTGATCCCATTGGGCCAGGTTTCGCCTCGCGGTCACCTCGAGGTGCGTTCCGCGCTCTCGAGTCTCGAGCGACACCGTGATGTCCAGTTCGTCCACCGACCCCTTGAGCGTCCGCTTATCGCCCGAGTCCTGCATGCTCTCGTCGGTGAGCTCGATTCCCATCCGCCTGAAGGCGGCACGGACTCGGCCTCTGGTGCCATTGATGTTCGACTGAAGCTCGGCTTCGGCACCCTGCGAGGTCACGTGGATCCCCGTGGCAGCCCCGGCTCCGGCGGCAGCTACGATACAGCCTGACGTCAGGCCTGCCGACAAGCCCACGACAAGCAGCGCCAGCCAGATTCGGATCGTCCTATCGCTCATCGAAAACCCCTCGGAATGATGGTTACCGAAGTATTCGGCCCATGCCTCACGATGTCCACGGGGATGGGGAACTGCAAGGCTCGCGGGCCGAGGTTTCCGCGGAAACGCGGGGGCGACATCATGCTTTGGTGGGACACTACCAGGATCGGACCCCAGGCCTTACCGGTGCAACGCCTCGATCTGCTCGATCATCTCAGGGGCCTCGGCCGGCCCGAAGAGCCCCCCGAGAATCATGGCCGCCGCGCTTGCACACAACGCCACCACCACCGGCGCCAGTCCGACGTCGATGACACCCAGCTGGACCAGCACGTAGACCACCGCGCCCGACGCCACCGCACCCACCCCACCTACCAGGTTGGCCTTCTTCCACCAAAGGCCGGCAACAGTCGGAACGAACAAGCTCGAGCTCAGCACCCCGACGCCTGCCGTGTAGAACTGGCTGATGAGTTCGGGCGGAGAGAACGCCCAGAACAGCGCCACGATGCCGATCACCCAGGTGGAGCCGATCCGAACGAGGCTCAGGGTCCGTTCGCTGGCCCGACCACGAAGGAATCCGCCCAGGATGTCGTGCGCGATGGCGGAGCTGCACGCCAACAGAAGCGCGTCGGTGGTCGACATGACGGCGGCCAGCACCGCCGCGACCGCGATCCCCCGTATGACCGGCGGAAACTGCATCTCCATGACCCGCAGGAAAAGCTGGTCTGGGTCCTGCAATCCCGGGAAGTCGATCCGCCCCACGGGCACGATGACCAACACCGCGGCCAGGATCATCACGCTATAGGCCAGCATGGCCAAGTTGAGCGACAGACGGGCGCTCTCGGCGTCCTTGGCCGTGTAGACCCGCATCACGATGTGGGGAATCACGGGAATCGCTGTCGCCCAAATCAGGAAATAGCCCAGATAGCTCGACACGGGTCGATTGACCACCTGCCCAAGTGCAGGCGCCACCGCCGTGGCTTGGCTCATGATCTCGAACGGCGAGCCAATCCTCCAGATCAACACGAGGGCCGTGCCCACGACCACGATCAGCATCAGCATACCCTGGATCACGTCGGTCCAGGTGATGGCGATCATGCCCCCGAAGGACACGTAGATGATGAACACCACCGTGGCCAACGTCAGCGAGACGTCGTAGGGAATCCCCAATAGCGCCTCGGCGGTGATACCCGCGGCCTTGAGCTGAGCCACGATGTAGATCGTGAAAGCCGCCACGATCAGGATCGGAACCAGGTAGCGGACTATGACGTGCGGATACCGGTAGCTGAGGAAGTCGGTGATGGTGTACTTGCCGAAGTTCCGGAGCGGCTTCGCCACGAGGATGGAAGCCAACGGAAAGCCGAGCACGGCCCCGGCGAACAAGGCGAGTGTCGCTGGGATGCCCTGTGAGTAGGCGAGGCCCATGACGCCGATGATCGAGCCTCCGCTCGCGAGAGCGGCCATGATGGCCATGGAGTTCACGACGGTGCCAATGCGGCGGCCCGCCACCCAGTACTCGTCCCGGGAGCCCATGACCTTCTTGGATGCGACGATGCCGATGCCGACACAGCCGAACAGGTAGACGCCGACGAGGATGCGCTCGAGTAGCATCAATCGGACCGGCGGCGCAGAAACGTCAAGAGCGCGATGGCGGGTGAGACGACCATCAGCGCCGCCATGAGCCAGCCGAAGACTACCATGCCGCCGAGTGCGATGGTGCGCCAAGCGGGGATGAACGAGAAGGCGGCGAAGACGACCAGGAAGACGAGGGTTGCGGCCTCGCCCCGTCTCATGGGGAAGAACGACTTCACGGGCGGTTCACGCTGGTGCGGCGATCATGGAATTGGTCATGGGCGACAAGATGCAGTCCAAACCCGGAGGTGCTCAATTCGGCACCCGCCGCTTCAGCTCCTCCACGAAGTTCTCCACCACGATCAGCTCGTTGACGATCTCCTCATCGCCTCCGAACGCACGCACCATCAGAAACTGTTGGTCGTCCGGAGAGATATCGTACTGACGGGTGATGTTGGTGAATGTGTACTCTCCCCTATACTGGAACAGACGCTCTCTACTCTCTACGCGGAAGGTGGGATCGGTAGAGATCTGGGCGGCCACCAACTGGCCGTCGCCGTCCACGTAGAACAGTTCCCGACCGCTGTGCGCCCAGCCGGGCGACATTCCCCCGTTGGTCGACACCTGCCACTTGCCGCTCTGTACGTCTGGAAACGGCCTGACGAAGACCTCGTCTTCGCCGGTCTCGTTGGATCGATACGCCAGCCAGCGGCCGTCGGGTGACAGATCGGGCGAGCTCTCGTCGTATTCGGCCACCAGGAGGGATGCGAGGGCATCGTCTCGACCGGGCCTCAAACCTACGATGTCACGCCCCCCGGCCACACCTCCGACGCCCGCAACACGGAGCACGATCCACTCTCCATCGCGACTCAGGCAGGCCTCGGCCATCGAAAGCTCGTCGTCGAGAACAGGCTCCGCCTCACCGGTACCGTCGGCACGTTTGGTCCAAAGGTCGAAGTTGTCCTCCTCCAACCGGTCCGACAGGAACAGGACCGATTCTCCGTCTGGTGTCCAACGCGGCATCTTGTCTTCCGCGTCGTCGAACGTCAGCCGAGAGAGCGGACCCTGGGGCAGCTCCTTCACCCAGATGTCATAGTTGTCGTCCGCACGGGCTCTGAGGGCCAAGCGTTGGCCGTCGGGGGACAGGAACCACCCGCGGTTGGCGTCCCCACGGTCGAAGGACCATCCCGGATCCACCGGGGTCGCCTCGCCGGACCGGGTCACCCACACGAACTCGCTGAGGCCTGCCGACACCGTGCCGGTCTGGTAGATCAGATCGCCGGAGCCGGACAAGGCGATCGTCGTGCCACCAAAACCACCGACTGCCAACCCTTCGGTGAGAGACACCGAAGGGCCCATGACCTCCAGACGATCGGCGTCGAAAGGCGCGGCCAACATGGTACCGTCTGCGGTCACGTACACGATGTGTCCGGATGCCGAGTAGCGTGCGAAGACACCCCGCACGAGAACCTCGTACTCTCCCGTCGAAAGGTCGGCCACCGCGATATCGTATTCGGTCTGGTCGGCCCCACGAAAGATCGTAAACAGCACGCCTTTCCCGTTGGGCAGAACGTCCGGCCAACTGTGGCTGGCCTCCGATTCGCCGAGTGTGGTGAACGGTGTGACGTCTCCTCCGGTCGGCGGGACACGCCCGAGCCCAGCCGGCGTGTCGACGTAGAGGTACCCGTCCGGCCCCCAAGCGAGTCCGGCGATTTGCGGCACGGCGTCCGTGACCGTGACCGGAGGGCCACCGCCGAGCGATACGACCTTGAGTGAGGTCGGTCCGAACGTGAAGAACGCGACACTCTCACCGTCCGGCGAGAACACGGGCTGCGAGGGGGAGCGCGTACCGGGTAGTGTTATTGCACCGAGCTGGTCCCGCTGTCGCAGCCAGAGCTGCGGTCGGCGCCCGTCCTGCGAGACACCTACGTAGACGAAGCGGGATCCGTCGGGAGAGATCGCGACCCCGGACCCGAAGCCGTCGTCGAAGGCCTCCGACTCCGGTAGCGCTATGCTGTACCGGCTGACCGGCTCGGGTGCGTCGGGCCTGAGGAAGGCGTAGGCCGACGTCCCCGCGAACACGACCGAGGCTGCAGCAAACCCCATGGCGATCCGCTTCCAGCGATCGCCGTCGACGCCCGCCCCCGTGCCGGCCAGTTCCCCGTGCCGGAATCCTGGGTCTTCGAGTGCCTTCGCGAAGTCCTGGGCCCCGGTGAACCGATCGGCCGGCAGTTTCTCCAGCGCCTTCCGGATCGCGGCATCTACATTGGCCGGAATCGACGGCCGGTGTTCGGTGGGGGCCACGGGTCGGCCAGAGATGATCTTGCCGAGGACCGCCTGCGCCGTGTTGCCCAGGTAAGGCGGCTCGCCGACCAGCATCTCGTAGAGCACGCAGGCAAGGGCGTACGTGTCGCTCGCGGCCCCTACGGTCTGATCGCCCGTGGCCTGTTCGGGGCTCATGTAGAACGGCGTACCTACGCTGAGGCCGGTCTCGGTCAGGCGTGCGCCCCCCGCCGCCCCCAATGCCAACGCGATGCCGAAGTCGGCCACGACCGGCTGGCCATCCTGCAGCAGGATATTGGCCGGCTTGATGTCCCGGTGGACAACCCCGGCTCGGTGAGCGTGGTCCAACGCGCCGGCCACCGCCGTGGCAAGCCGCACGGCCTCGTCGACCGGAAGCTGTTTCTCTTGATCGATCCGATCTGCCAGCGTCTCGCCCTGCACGTAGGGCATGACATAGAAGAGGAAGCTGTCGGCCTCGCCCGAATCGAAAAGCGGCAGGATATTCGGATGCTGGAGGTTCGCGGTCACCTTGATCTCGGCCAGGAGGCGCTCGGCACCGACCACCGCAGCCAGCTCGGGCTTCAGGACCTTGAGCGCGACTTTGCGCTCGTGCTTGAGGTCGTCGGCCAGGTACACGGTGGCCATGCCGCCCTCGCCGAGTTCGCGCTCGATGACGTAGCGACCCTCGAGGGCTGCGTTCAGGCGTTCCATGGCGTCACTCATGGGAGGCTCCGGCTCATTGGTGGTGCAGCAAGTGCGACCGCGCAGGGTCGCGCAGGCCACTCAGCGGGGTTGCTGGCTCAGACATGGCGAGCAACATGTGGCGAGGCTGGGGGAAACCACAAGAAAGTTGTGCCGCAGAACTCTACGCGCCGGTCGGAGTCTCAGGTGAGCGATCAAATCCGTCCGTGACGAACGCGACGTACGTGAACACCGCAATGCTGACGATCCCCCAGGTCAGGCCGAGCACGACCCCGAGGTCCACTATGCCCCGCCACGGCTGAGCGACCCGTCGCACGCCCAACACCAAGGCCACGATGCCGATGGTCAATAGGATCGACTTGATCTGCACGGAACGGGTGGCGTGGAAGTAACCCATACAGAAGAACGGGGCGAACAGCGATCGGAGCAGGTCTGGATGCGCGGTCAGGTATCTGGCCCGGGCGGCGACGCGGGGCGAGAAGGACCGCTGAAAGCCGCGGTACCCCTCTAGGACGAGCATGGCGGCCACCCACAGCACGAGAACTACCCACTGTAGGACGCTCAGCGAAGACTCGAAGGTAGCCAACGCAATCGGGGTCAGCCGGTAGATCGCCTCGCCCAGGAGCAATCCGACACCCCCGATCCCCCAAACGGCGCCGAGCTTGCCGACGAGGCTCACGGTCGAGCCGCCGGGCTCATTGTTCGACGACCCGGCTCATCGTTCGGCCACGTGGGTCACCGCCGCACCGCACCTGCACGGTTGGCGAGATCCTCGAGCACCTCGTACGGCTGGGCGCCCACGACGCCGAACCCCTCCGAGACGCACGTCGGCACCCCGCTGACCCCCAGGTCGGTCGCGCGCTTCCAGTGGTCGTCGACGGCCTCCTGGTACGTCCGGTCTTCCACGATCGAACGCGCCTGGGCGGCATCGAGTCCCACCGACGCCGCCACATCCACGAGGACCTCGGTTGCGGCCACGTTGCGATTGTCGACGAAGTAGGCGCGGAAGAGGGCGTCATGCATGGCGTCGGTCACACCCTCCTCGTCACCCCACACGGCCAACTCCTGAGCCAGACGGCTGTTGTACGTGTGGGTCCGGTCTCCGTACTCGACACCTTCTTCTTCCATCAACCTGATGAGTTTCACACTCATGCGGGTCCACGCGTCCTCACGACCCGCAAACAGGTCCGTCACGGGACGCCCCTCGACGGGAGTCTCCGGGTGAAGCGGGAAATACGTGTACCTGACCTCGAGGTCGTACTCGGCTTCCAGCTTGCGAACGCGCCCGGCGCTCAGGTAGCACCAAGGTCAGACGAAGTCGGTGAAGACCTCGAAGACTCTCGTGGTCACTACCGCCCCACCCTGCCCTTCAACTGCTCCAGAATCGCCAGCGAGTCGTAGCCCACCCCTTTGCGGAACACGATCCGAGTGTTCTTGATCACGGTCGGGTCATCGGCCAGTGCTCCCTCCAGGACGATCAGATCCGCCTGCATGCCGGCCTGGATCCTACCGACGCGGTCGCCGATTCCGAGTGCTTGGGCACCGTTGTACGTCATGACCTGAACCGCCTGTCCTGCCGTGAACCCTCCCCGCCCCGCCAGCAACTCGTAGTTCCGCTGATCACCGAACCCGGCGATCACCCAGACGCAGCAGGGGTCGGACCCCGCCGTCAGCAACCCTCCCTGATCGTAGAACGACTTCTCGAACTCCCAGAGCCGGTGCATCATTTGAGCGCCGGTCTCGGTGGCCTCGGGCTTACGCGCCTCGTACTGCTCCTCGACCCACTCGGCGATCTCGGGGTGAAGCACGTCCAGCACCCGCCGGTCCAGCTCGTAGAAGGACGGCTTTCCGATCTCGTTTACAGCCAGCGTGGACGTGAGCCCTACTCCAGCTTCGATCATGTGAGAGATGGTGGCCTGGACCCGCGGCTCTCCGATGTCCATTGCCGCGTAGGTATCCATCATCTCCTGATACGAGTCGGCGCTGTTCAGCGGACACTCGTCTTCCTGCTTGCCCGGGAAGTACTGGAGATCGGTGTCGAAGCCGTGCTCCAGGTGATCGATGCCCAGGTTGACGGCCTCGGGGAAGGTCACCGAACAGAGGTGGGCGGTGACCTTGACCCCGTACTTGTGGGCCTCGTCGATGGCGGCACCGAGCTGCGCGCGCGTGATCGTCGTGTACGCCTTGAACCAGCTCACGCCTTCCTGTGCCCAATAGCGCACCAGACGGCGGGCATCCTCCGCGTCCTCGAGCTCGTGCATGACGCCCAGGGGAGAGGTCGGCCCCTGTAGGTACGGACCCGTCACGAAGATCTCCGGGCCGATCCGGCTTCCCTCGGCGATGGCGGCCTTCATGTTCAGCTCCTGATACGGATCCACGCTCCCCGTGGTGCGGATTGTGGTGACGCCGTTGGCCAGGAAAAGCATGGGATACGTGGCCAGCTGAGGCCTCATGCCACCCATGTTGGACGAGAGGTACATATGGTCGTGCAGGCCGATGATGCCCGGCATGACGGTATGTCCGGAGAGGTCGAACGTTTCGGCGCCTGAGGGCACCTGAACCGATCCGAACGCTCCCACGGCCTCGATGTCGCCGTCCCGGATGAGGACCGTCTGGTCCTCCACCGCTTCAGCACCCGTTCCGTCGATGACGGTCACATGGTTGAGGGCCACGACGTGTGCGTCGGTCCGTATCAGCGACGGGGTCTGCGCTGCGACATCGGCCACAAATACCAGGCCCGTCAGCACCCACGCCACCACGAACGCCCGCACCCCTACCGCCCCAAACACCAACCCTCGCTGCAATCGTCTCATCATTCTCTCATTCCTCCACGCTGTTCAATCCCACACTCAGCCTAGGGGGCCGGATCTACCGCAAACGTGATGGACATTCCCGAGCCCATGTGCTCGGGGATCTGACAGTTGAGCATCCAGTTGCCCGGGTTCGACATGTCGACCAGAAGATCCACGGTCGAGCCCACCGGGATGATCGCCGTATCTTTCCAGACCAGATTCGTCGGCCGGACGCCATCCCGCTCCACCACCAGAAAGCGCTGGCCGTGAAGGTGCATCGGGTGGTTCATGGGGTGCATGCCGCGTCCCGGGTTCACGATGCGGATCTTGGCCACGTCCCCCTCGGTAAAGCGCCAACCGACGGCCGGACCTATTTCCTCAGCATCGGCGAACTCTTCCGCCTCGTCTTCAGCCACCCCCAACTCGGCATCGGCACCCCCTGCGGACCCCGAGGGCTCGTGGACAACCCATCGGACCGCAAGCCCCGTGGTCAGCCAGTTCATCACGGGCATGGCGTCATTCCACTCCATGGGCGGCGAGTAAGTGGAGCTACGGATCGCCATGTCGAGGACGGGCGGCAGATCCTGGACGACTAAGCGCAACTCGACCTCGTGGTCCACCGGCTTGTCGAAATACGGTCGAAACCGGTCGATATCGGCGATGACTGATGCGTTTTCCCTCGGTTGAGAGAACGATCGTGAGTAGTCGCGGGCGGTCTCGCCGGTCCCCACACGTACGACGCCCAGGGTGTCCACCTTTGCGTAGAAGACACCCGCGAAGTGGTTGAGGGCGCTCACCCGGTTCGTGATGGCGACGTCGCCCGGCTCGTCGAAGCGGGCCTCTACCACATAACGTTGGCCCGGAGCGATCACCACGCTCTCCACCCACTCCTCGCGTTCGAACCTGCCCAGATCCCCTGCAACGACCTTCATGGGCGCACCGTCCAAGGCCACATTGAAGATGCGCGTGTTGGAAGCGTTGATCAGGAAGAGGCGCACCACGTCCCCGTCGTCGACGGAGAACTCGTGGTCCGCCCTCCCGTTCACGACGATCTCCGTGCCGAACCGGCCCATGAGAGCGTGCGTCGGGGTCTCGAGGCCCCAGGGAATGAGCCCTTGGCCGTCGATCAAGAGATCGTCGAGGATCAGGACCTCTTCACGGTTCACGTCGGCGTAGTAGTCTTCCTCCTCCGGTTCCACGAGGATCGCCCCATAAAGGCCGAGATCCTGGGCCGCGTCGGCTCGCTGATGTGGGTGGTACCAGTAGACACCGGGATCGGGAAAACGGACACGAGCGGTGTAAGTGTCGCCCGGTCGGACGGGTCGCTGAGTGAGTCCGGGAACGCCATCGAAGCGGTTCTCTAATCGGACCCCATGCCAGCGCAGAGTCGTGGACAGGGCCGTGGAGTTGGTGAAGGCCACCACGATCTCGGAACCCTGCCGGACCCTCAGCACCGGCCCGGGGCTCTGCCCGTTGAATCCGTACAGACCGAGGTCATGGCCCCGCAGGCGGGCCCGGACCGGCGCGGCCTCCAGATGGAGCGTGTCGCCATCCGCCAGGGTCACCGTGCCTGGTCGCTCTACCGGGGGTACGGGACCCTGCTCGGTCTCGACTCCCGGAAGGAAGGGCTCTGCCGCGGGGATCAATCCCATGAGGCCCGGCATCATGGGTGATGCCGGCGCCATGGGCGGGGCCCTCCACCCGGACGCCGAGTTGTCGATATTCGAGGGCGGAAACATGAGAGCGTCCTGGTGCTGCTGGGCCTGGGCACTCGGAGAGGTCCCCCGGAGGACCAGGCGGCCCGTCCGCTCCGGCACGCTCGCGTTCGGCTCCGCACTGATCAGAATACGAAACTGGTCGTAGTCCAGCGTACCCAGTGACACCACGCCGTTCGTGACTAACCCCAACTTGACGGGCTCGCCGAGTAGCAGCGTCGTGGCCCAGGCCACATAAACCGTGTAGTCACCCAGCGTCTCCGGCGCCGGAAGGCCCTCTACCCTCGCCGTCAGCTCGTAGAGGTAGTGCCCGTCCCGGGTGACCGAGACGTCGAACGGGGTCGGCACTCCACGAAGCTCGAGGATGCCCGAAGCGCCACGGAGCGCCGGCACCGGGATCAGATCGGCGCAATACGCGCTCCAGGCCGGAACGGTCGCCGTGGTCGCGTCCGTTGGGCAAAGCTCCGCAACCGGGGGCGTCTGCGCGACACCCCCGGTCTGCGGAAGGCTCAACATGCCAAGCAGGAGAGCACCTGCCAACGTCGTCACCTTGTTACCCCCTTCTCTATTCCCCGCACCAATCCTTCACGGCGTTCCGGGGGCTGGTCATATGCTCTCTTTCTACCACCTAGTAGCGCGTCACCGCCTGGTAGGCCGGACCGTTCACCCAGTCCTGCACGCTCGAGATGTTGGGTTGACCCCAGTCCAGGCCGTTCCAACCGTTGAAGCCATCCATCTTGAAAGCCCAGAAGCCCGTCTGTGAGTCGGACGACACGATCAGGCCATCGGCGTTCCTCACGTCGACTCCCCAGTTCCCGCCCATGCCTCGGTTCTCTTCCGGCTCCAGGTAGGTGTCGTAGTGAGCGACCGTCTTCGGGTGCTTGGGATCGGACAACGTGAAGACCTGCATACCGTCCAGATACCCGGACACGAAGACGAAGGGCCAGCGCACCTCGTGGTTGTGCGACAGGTGCTCCCAGTTGGCGGTCCACGCCGAGATGGGCCGGCGAATATTCTGGACCTCACCGTCCAGGGCAGGCTTGAGGTCGAAGATGCGCAGTGGCGCGTACTGGTACTCCACCTCACCCACGACATAACGACCGTCGGGCGAGGGAGTGAACGTATGGCCCCAATCGACTCCACTGACCCCCGTGAGGGTCACCATGAGCTCCGGGTTCTCGAGGTCGGTGATGTTGTAGACGTAGAACCCACCGGTACCGCCCCCATAGAAGCGGTCCTGCTCGCTATCCGCGTGGTAGCCGGCGTAGAAATCGTGGTAGCCGCGAGGTCCGGGGCGATCAGAATCGTTCGCCGGAACAGGGATCTGGGCGACGAGCGCCTCGTCGAGCCGGCCTTCGACTACATATCCCAGGTCGTAGACGTTGGCGAACGGTCCCGACACGGTGGAAATGAGAAGGGGACGTCCATTGCTGTGCCGGTAGACATAGATGTTGTGGAAACCACCGAGTTCACCGGGGCCCTGGATGCGACCCACTTCCTTCCAGGTCGAGACGTCGGGCAGCCCGGTCGCGTCGAAGACTACGGCGCCCAGGTCGGCATCCGGGCCGCCCTGGCGAAACTGAACCGAGTGGACGACGTAGTTCCGCCCGTTGTACTCGAAGATCTTGATGTCTTTTCCGGCGGACCCGACGTGAATGTCCATATCTTCGAAGCGCCAGCGGTGGAGGACCTTGGCATCGTAAGGATCGCTCAGGTCGATGATGTCCAAGCCCCCGTCCTGCTTCGCCACATAGGCGTAGGGACGGTCCATGTCCTGCTCGATTTCGATGTCGGACACGCTGGGCCCCAGGGGGACGTGCGCCACGACTTCGATGTTGTCGCTCCCCCGCTTCTCGGCGTCTTCTTGGGCCGAGGCCGGGTTCGCAGCGAAGAGGGCCGCCACGCCCAAGAGGGCACAGGCAGACGTCAGGGATCTCCACTTGATCATGATTCACCTCGTTTAGTTCTACCCACGGCCGGCAGCACGACGGCTGGACCACGGCAGGAGCGCACGGCGGAAAGGCTGCATTATATCGGCATTTTCGCCGCGGGGCATCTCTGTAAGGCAGGATCCACGCGGCATGTGTTCGCAACCCCCATGCCGATCACTCGGTGCCCGGCTCCTGGAGTCGTCACCACCGGCTAGTCTCGGGGTGATCAAACCGCCATTATGAGAGACGCAGACCCCCCTCAGTTGGGACAGGAAGGAAGCCATCATGAAGAGAAGAGATTTCATCGCCGCCTCCGCGATGGGCGCCATCGGCCTCAGGACGGGAGACGTACCTTTGGACGGCCTGAAGGCCCCAGCCTTCGCTCAGAACCGAAACCGAAAGATTCTCATAGCCGGCGGGGGGTTTGGGACGACTTACATCAAGTACCTGGCGGAGCTCACCGGCAAAGAGAGACCGAGGATCTGCTATCTACCCACGGCTTCGGCCGATCGTGAGTCCGGCAACCTTCGCTGGTATCAGAATTGTGCGCCCCTGAACGTCGAGCCCCATGTACAGGCGAGCTTCATCAACAGCCATCGCATGAAGCAAACGTTCGAAGACGTGCTGCTGTCCATGGACGGAATCGTGGTCTCCGGTGGCAACACGCTGAATCAGCAGGTGATCTGGAAGGCGCACGGCATCGACGAGGTGCTCAAGCAAGCCTGGGACCGCGGGATCGTGCTCGGCGGGGCGAGTGCCGGCTCACTGTGTTGGTTCGACGAGGGCACCACGGACTCCAGACCCATCGAACTGACCAAGGTGGAGTGCCTTGGCTTTCTCAAGGGAAGCCACTCCCCCCACTACGATGCAGACGAAGAGCGTCGGCCGACGTACCAGAGGATGATCCTGTCTGGTGAGCTACAACCCGGATACGCCTGTGACAACGACGCCGGCATCTACTTCGTGGACAACGAGGTCGAGCGGGTGGTGCATACCCGGGGCGACGCCAAGGTCTACTACGTGAGCGTGGTCGGGGGCAGAGTCACGGAGAAGGAGCTACCGGCCGAGATGATCGACTAAGGCCTCGGACGAGGGTCTCAATCGAGCCGTCTGTGCGTGGTCTCCGTCACGGAGCCGTCGGCCCTTGGCGGGGAAAGGTACACGTAAGTGGTGCGATCGAGCTGGCTGATCGGCTCCTCACCCTCCACGCCGATCATCCAGGGCTCGATGGACATGTCCCGCGGCCCGACTACGAAGGTCTGGTTCTCGATCCGGTAGGTGCCGCCGCTGGCCCAGAAGACGGGACGGTGTCTCTCGTTCCAGATCTTCGCGTATTGAACGGCAACGCGCTCATCGGGAGTCATCTGCGCCAGCTCGTCCGGCGTAACGACCTCCCTGCCCTTCCGCATCCAGACATAGGTCCAGTGCGTGTCGGTCACGTGGAACCAGTTGGTCCGATGGGGCGCCACCTGTTCCACCACACCGGTACCCGTGTGCCTTGTCGACATGACCTGCCAGTTGCCTCTCAGGTCGGCGGGATCCATTTGGCCCTGACGGGTGGTCGGCAGTCTGCCCATCGTGTCGAGGCGGCGATGGGTGAACTTGCGCACTGGCTCGCCCGATCGCGGCACCGAGTGGTAGGCGTAGGCGGTGTCGTTCACGTAGAGGATCTCCTCCACGCCGCCCATCTGGACCTGATAGGGCTCGATGGAGACCACATTCGTGTAGTCCATCCGGTTTCCGTCGAGTTCATATGTCCCGCCACTCCCCCAAAAACGCCATTGCTCGTCCTGGTCCCACATCTTGGCCCGGTTTTCACGGTACTGCGCGTCGGGAGCGAGCTGGGCGAAGTCGGCCGGCGTGCTGCCTTCCCTGCCGGGGCCCATCCACACGTAGGTCCAGTAGGAGTCGGTGTACTGAGTCCAGATGGTGCGCCGGTCGGCGATCCGGTCCACCTCTCCGGTGTCCAGGTTCTCGATGGTCATGAGCTGCCACACACCCTGGAGCATGCCGTGGTCGATGGCCGCCGGCTGGTCCGAGGGCTGGTCGACTTGGGGTGCGCACGAGGCACCGGCGATAAGCAGGAACACAACGATCGCGTAGCGTTTCATGGAGATCCTATCTGAGCCCGATCCAATAGCTCGCTTTGATGGCAAAGAAATTGTCGCCGGGAGCCGCGATGGCATCGCCGAGCGAGCCGAAGTCGACCAACCCGCCACTGTCCGTGAACTCCGACCGGTTCTGCTGCCAAATCAAGTAGAGGGTGCTACCCGGGGCCCATTCCCACCGGACCACCACATTCGAGCGCATGAACAGTCGGTTGAAGTCCAGGTCGGCGATCGTGAACGTCGTCGGCCCGTCGGTGACCACGTTGGAACCGTCGGGCTGTGGGGTGATCGTCGTCCCGTCGGTTCCGTACGTACGTAGGTCGTAGGACTGTGGGGCCGGCAGTTCGCCGAAGTCGTAGTATCGCCCGCTGGCCGCGAAGGGCTCGGCGTAGACTTCGACCGTCAGATCGGGCGTGAAGGAGTAGTCGAGCCGGATCGGTGTGGACAGTTGAGAGCGGTCGATAAGGGAGAAAATGTACCGGTTTCCGTAGGTGGCGGCTCCACCGTCATCACGCGTGGTAACGTATTGTCTCGAGGAGACCGTTCGGCGATACGTCAGATCGATCGACGCCTGCCACCGGGGAGCCAGCCGAAACTGGAGACGACCGGATACCGTCCGGCCCCAGCCACCGTTCTCATCCGTGTTGTAGTTGACCTGCCCGTTCCATGCGACACGGGCACTGGGGTTCCCTCTCAGGCGAAAATCGAACACCCACCCGCTCGGCGTGCCCATGAGCGGTCCGCCACGGGTCTGCGTGTCACTCATACCTCTAAATGTCCGCGACGTGGTATACCTGACGTTCCAGAAGTTGTGGAAATCGAGGGTGAGCGTCTGGTTCAGATTGGAGCTCTGACGTACGCCACCATACGACCAAGCATGCCGCGTGGAATGACCGAGATTCCAGAACCGGAAGATCTTCCCAGGCTGGGTATCCCTCAGCTGAAAGTCGGCGTTGAAGTCGAGGTCGTCGGCCGTTCGCATCTGCCCCAGGTCGTTGATCTCGAAACCGGGAGATCGGGCGTTCCCCCCGATGCCCCACACGGTCCACCTGCCGGCGTTTTTGTCGGCTCGGAGTCCCGCGCTGTACCCGCTCAGCGACGTCAGCGACGGGTCGTAGGTGACATAGGTCTGGTCGGGCCTCTGGTAGTAGCGCGCGGAGGAGAGCTGTAGGTGCTCCATGGCCGCAGCACTGCCCTCGACCCGACTCCCGCCCATGAATCCCGTGAACTCGTACATGCCATCCTTGACCCTCAGCTTCCCGTCCAACCCTGCAGTAAAGGCTCCCCGGGCCAACAGGTCTGACAACGGTTCACCGCTGTCGAAGGATCGCTTCGTACCCGTCAGCACGAGTCCGATCGCCGACTCGCCGAGTTCTTGATGCAGACGGACCACCCCGTAGGCTGAAGGGGCTTCGACAGACACTTTCGAGGTCAGCCCCGACTCCACGTCGTAGGTCTGCGCCTGTTCTCGGGGGGTGAACGCCGCGAGGGCCCCGATATTGAGTCCGGACGGGAGTCGGCCCGTCACCTTGGCCGCCGTAGCGATCGTCGTGCTGGCCGGGATTCGCACGTAGTCACCTGATACGTCACCCTGAGGCTCTGCCCCGATCCGGCGGGAGTAATACCACTCGGGAAGCCGAATGTAGCCCTGCCGACCGTCCAGCATTCCGTTCCCCTCGACAAAGAACGGTCTCCGCTCCGGAAAGAACGTCTCGAACGCCGTGAGATTCACTTCGGCGGGGTCCGCTTCAACCTGCCCGAAGTCCGGATTGACCGTAAGATCGAGTGTGAGGTTGGGCCCCAGCCCCATCTTCAGGTCCATCCCCGCTCGGCCACGTGTCTTCTGGTCGAACGGATCCGCGGGGTCGACATCGGACTCGAGCGTCAGATCGCCCGCAACGTAAGGGAGAATCTCGATCCTGCGGGTGGGTCGAATACCCTGGATCCCGTTCAGGACGCCGAACTCGGAGGCGTAGCCCGCCTGAGCACGGTCACGCCGAATCAGAACCCACTCGATTTCTTCGTTGCGCTCCGGCACGTACCGGGTCATCTGCAGTCCCCACACCTGGGGATCCGCCGCATTGAATCGCACCTGGGTGAAGGGGATGCGCATCTCCGCCATCCAACCTTGTGTATCAACGCTGACCCGCGCGGTCCACACCGGATCATACTCGGCTTCACCTCGGGTGTTGTTTTCCGGGTGGAAGACGTCGAAGCGCACACCCGCTGCCGAGACTCCAAAGCTGTAGGCGGTGCGCCGGTCGTGGTATGTGTCGAGCGCGATGATGAGCCGTTCCGCATCACTATCCCCGTCACGGCGGGTCAGCGTCGTTCGGATATTCTCTGGATTCGGGTGGTACATACGTGCGCCGACGTAGAGGGCGTCGTCGTCGTAGAGCAGCCGGATCTCTGTGGCGACGGACGGCTCGGTCCCCTCGATCGGGATCTTTTGGGTGAAATCGGTGATCACGACCGCGGCGTTCCAGGCCTCGTCGTCGAGCACGCCGTCCACCGATGGCGCGGGCCCTTCGATACGGGTCGCCGTGGCGCTCTGGAGAGAACCCTGAGCAGCCAGAGCACTTGTGGACAAGCTGAAGGCCGCGCAGGCGACCACCGAGAATACGAAGTACCGACCGACACCCATGTTCCCATTCCCCGTTCAACCAAAAATGCAGCAAGAGTCTTATTCACAAGCCGCCTAACATACCACCGAATCGCTCATCCACGCACCTGAGAGGCAAGACCAGCTCGATCCGTGCGTAGGCCGTTCTACCGCACCCGAATCCCGCCACAGAGGCCTACGTCATTCGGGCCTTCCACTACGTACTATGGCGTATCCATTCGGATGACGGCCCATGGCATCCTCATTGAGGGCGGAACAGTCCGCCGTTTCAACAAGCAAGGAGGACACCATGAGCTCTCTACTATCCATAACGGCGCTCGCTTCTCTTGCGTTCGCCGCTGGTGCGTGCGATCGGAATCCAACGGATGTCGAGGAAGACGTTCTGCCGGAGGAGGGACAGGTCTTCGAGCAGGGGCCTCCTCCTCCACCGCCGCCACCCCCACCGCCGCCGACCCACGCCGTTACCATCATGTCTCGTAATCTCTACCTGGGAGCCGATCTCACACCGATGATGAGCGCCGGCTCGCCCGAGCAGATTCCGGCCCTCGTGGGGGAAGCCTGGAACAGGATCGTGCTGAATGACTTTCCCGCTCGGGCAGACGCCATAGCCCGAGAGATCCAAAGCACCCGCCCGGATATACTAGGCCTTCAGGAGGTCGCCAAGTTCAGAATGCAAAGCCCGGGTGACTTCTTGGTCGGCAATCCACAAGCGGCTACCGCAGTCGAGTACGACTATCTGATGATCCTCCTGGACGCCTTGCAAGCGCGAGGCCTCAACTACACCATTGCTTCAGTCGTCGAGAACACCGATATCGAGCTTCCGGCCATCACGAACGCCGGCTTGGTCGACGTTCGCTGGACCGACCACGACGTGATCCTCGTGCGTGATGGAATCAAGATCACCGGCGAGACATCGAACAACTTCGCACTCAGCGTGTCCATCCCGGTGGCCGGGGCGATGCCCATCATCATCCGACGTGGCTGGAACCGGATCGACCTGCTGGTCGACGACCAGCCGCTCCATGTCGTCAACACCCACCTCGAGACCGACGAGACCGGTCCGACGACCCAAGAGTCGCAGGCCGCCGAGCTGATCGGCATGCTGTCGGGGCTCACGGTGCCCACGATTATCATCGGCGACCTCAACGCACTGCCGGACGCAGCCAGCACGGCGACGTATCCGATCCTGTTGAACGCGGGCTTCGAGGACGCCCAGACGAGCACGATGGCTCGCGGCTCGTTGCCCGGTTACACATGCTGCTTCGACCCCGACCTTCGGGCCGGCGGCCTGTTCGAACGGATCGACTACCTGATGACACGTGGGACGCGCAACCTGGACGTAAGAGTGGTCAACTTCGCCGTCACGGGAGATCTGGAGGCGGACGAGACGGTGACCGGACTGAGACCCTCCGACCATGTAGGAGTGTTCGCCCGCGTGGAGATCGTCGGGCACTGAGCCGGCGCAGTTGGCCTCGGCACACGACCTGGCCTTGGTGGACGGAGTCCCCCACCCCAGGCCAGGTCGCGAGTGCTCAGTCCCTGCTTTACACCTTCATGCCAGTCGCTTGGCGATCCATACGGTGCGGAATACCGCCGTGCCCACGGTCCCGACTGCGACAATGGCCATGATTCCGGTGAGCAGGGTGCCGGGATCCCAGCCGGCCCATTCGCTCACCGCCGGATCCAGGATGCCTCCAAACCCGATGACCATGAGCCGCTCCGCTCGTTGCATAACGCCAAGGTTGCACAGCACGCCCAGGCTCTCGCCACGGGCGCGGGCGTAGCTCACCAACAGGGATCCGCCCAGCGCGGTGGCGGTCAGGGACAACGCCAACGTCGAATCACGAAACAGAACGGCCAGACCGACGAACGCGCCTACCTCCGCGAAGCGATCGAGCGTCGAGTCAAGAAAAGCTCCGCGTTGATTGGCCATGCCGCGGGCCCGTGCGATGCGGCCGTCCATCACGTCCGCCGCGCCACCCAGGAGCACTCCCCAGCCACCGAGGTTCACGTAGCCGAGTGCGAAGCACACGCCGGCGCCGATACCAAACGCGACACCGAGCAGGTTGAAGGCTGTGGGCGAAAGCCCCAGCGACAACGAAACGGCCTCGATCGGCCGGATGAACCAGTAGAACCACCGCCGCACGAAGCCCCCGAGCACAAAGCTTCCACGGTTCGCCACGTCATGAGGGTCACTCGCGATCCGCGAGGAACTCAGCGCGTAGACGGGCATCGACGCCAGGGCAGCACCGAGGATGATAAGCAGGACCAGAAAGTCCGTTCTCATTTCGAGATCTCTCGCGGTGGGCGGGTCAGCAACACCTTGATCGCACGCGGCCACAGGAAAATAAGAGGCACCTTACGCTCGAGTGCGGTCAGGTGAATGGGGCGACCCGTATGGCGCTCCACTTTCCGGACGACATACGGCAACCAATTCGCAAAGGTGATCGTGTACTTGAACCAGCGCAGCGTGGCCCGGACTTTGGAGCGTCGAAAGTGCGCGCGCCAGCGTCTCCGCACGCCTGAGGGTACGGGGGCAGCCAAAACGAACATCTCGTCCTCCCTCCGCAGGACGTTCTCCTCCTCGCCACGTGCCAACACGGCGCCGAAGTGCTCTCGGAAATGGCCTGCCTGGGCTACGGAGATCCGTCGGGGTCGATCCTTCGACTCGGGGCGCAGCTCACCCTGATAACACACCTCTAGTAGGCGCCGGCCGAAGCCGGCTGCGTCGACCGGCTCGCGGAGATACGGGACCATCCATTCGAGCACCCGGCCCCGCGCGTCGGCCAGCTGGGTGTCGATCCAGACTTCATCCTCCCGACTCGCCAGGTAGACCTTGCCGAGCATCTGAACCATGCGACCCAACAGAAAATGGTCCGGCGGCTCGGGTCCGAGAGCCTTGGCGAGATGATCCCGGCTGACGATGACGCATTTCGCGAGTCCCCCGGCACCGTCCTCGGGCGCGAACACGATCACGTTGGGCGGCAGCAGTCCTGCCATCCGTGTCATCAGCCAAGGGGGCCGATGTAGCTCTTGGGCGGCACTGAGCCCCCGGTAGAACGATGCGTAGTCCTCGACAATCACGAAGAAGTCGAAGGCGCTGTGCCGATCAGGGCTGGCGGCGGTCAGGTGGGATCCGTAGAGAAGGATCGCGCGGATCGACCCATCCGTGGCCGCCAGGAGGGCATCGGCCAGCTCAACGGCGCCGGGCCAACGTCGTGCCGCCGACCTGGAGGCGTTGGCATCCCGCGAGCCCATGTCGCGAGAGGAGTCGTTCACGCGACCGGCGCTTCTGCGCGTAGGTCGGCGAGGCCCCGCACCATCACTTCACGGATCTCTGATATGAACGGTTCGGGATCGGCTTCGGGATCCGTCCAGTGTAGGACGCCGGCCAACTCTAAGCGCCCCCGAAGCTTCGCAACCCCGCCGATGAAGTCCTTGAACTTGGCCACCTGCCAGAAACCGTCCACTACAAGGACGTACACCTTCCATGGCCGGGCTCTGAGAATCGCCTTCGTTCCGTGGCGGTGGAATGGTCCGATTTCGCCATCCTTGGTACGAGTTCCTTCCGGAAAAATCGCCAGCGGCACCTCGGAGGTACGGGCCGCCTCACAGATCTCGTCGAGGGATCTCCTCATTTCAGAGACCTTTCCTTCGGGATCCACCACCGGATATTGATAGAGTCTCAACATATGCGAGACTAGCGGGATCCAGCGGGCGTATCTCTTACGGGTTAGGATTCGGAGGTGTCCCGGCCGCACGGATTCCACCACCATTGGAATGTCGAACATTGATTGGTGGTTCATGACGATGAGAACACCGGGCTCGAATGGGACCTGTGGAGGGATAGGCAAGTGTGCCCCGCCGATGACCGAGATAGGACGCGTTACGAGCCAAATCAACGCCTGCATCCACGGGCTGAGCACCTGGATTCGCCGTGAAGGCCGAAGCCAGGTCCACGGTCCGATGACGAACCGTTCGACCGGATCGGCCACGAGAATTCCGAGGCAGACGACAGCCACGGCCAGATACCCTCGAAGTCTCACTCGAAGCGCCTCCGGCGCGATTGCGTGTATAGGTCGAAGCAACTCGGGAACAGGAACGGACTTGGAACACGCTAACGGCACGCGCCGATCGGCATCAAGGCGAGCACGTGGCGGCCCCGCACCAAGGCGAACGCGTACATGAGCGATAACGGCTACACCTACTACGGGTTTCGGCACTGCGTCGGAGCGTTCTTCGAAATGCCGACGGAGGATGCACGCAAGCTTCTCCCTCGTCATTTGGAACCGCTGGAGATGCAGCACGAGCGCAGTATCCTTGCCCTGACCGCCTTCCATTTTCATGAGAGCGAGGTGGGTGAGTACGGAGAGATCGTCCTCGCGGTCATCGTGCCGCCGATGATCGAACCGGGCAAGCCACTCCCAAAGGCCGCATTCTTCCCGTTCGTGGTCGGTACCACCACCGAAGTGTCGCGCCTACATGCCATCGAACGGTGGCACCTTCCGCACTACATGAGCGACGTTGAGATCAAGTTCACTGAGACTGACCAGGACATGGAGGTCAACGTGTTCGACGGTACCGAGCCTGTTCTGGACCTGCTCGTGACACGGCATTCCTACGAGGCGTCGAACAACCTCTACCACGCGTTCACCGTCGATGGCGACGAGAGGTTCAAGGCCAACATCTACATGAAGGCGCCGCACTCTGAGCATGAAGAGGAGCGTGGCTCACTGACCTTGTACGAGCACGAGATGACCGCCAGCCTCACGATCGACGACGTCAACACGTATCCCTTCCGCGAACAGTGGTATCAGGAGGGTCTACAAACCTTCGATCCGCTCGAGAAGCTCTAGAGGCTCTGGAGAGTCAGAGGATCACCTCGTATCGGTAGGCCGTGGCACGAGTCCCGAACGAGACCTCGAATCCGGTACTCTCATCCGAGGACGGGGCGGAAACCGTGACGGCCTCCACTCCCAGCTCCCCGTCGTCACCGTAGAACGTGAACCGGAGCCGGACACGCGTGCCGGCCGCTGCCGCGTTCCCTATCACCCAACCCTGAACGATCGTCTCTACGTCGGAAGGCCTCATCAATAGTCCTTCCAGGTAGACCAACGCGGACTCGGTCCGCTCCAGAGCCCGAAGCGCGGCGTCCTGGTCCCCACTCTCAAGGTGGGCCCGCGCCGTGATCAGGCCGGCGTTCTCACCCAGCGGATCCAACTCGACCAGGCGATCCCCCACGCGCGTCAAGGAAGCCCATGCCTCGGCCGCAAACAAAGCGTTGGCATAGTTGAACCAGGCGTCGCGGGACATGGGCTGGAGCCTGGTCAAACGCTCGAAGGCGTCACTCGCCGCCCGGTAGTCGGAAGAGCGAAAAAGCGCGATGCCGAGGTTGAAGAGCTCTGACGCCCGTAGCTCTCCTTCCGAGAGGAGAGCCGTATAGATCGCGGCCGCCTCCTCCAATCTTCCCTGACCTCTGAGTGAGGCGGCCAGGTCACCTTGTAGCTGCGTGCTGGTGGGATCGCGTTCCAGCTGGCTCCTGAGCAGCACCTCCGCTTCTGCGAACCGCTGCGTGAATAGCAGGAGCGGGGCCATACTCTCTTCCATCGCGATCTTCTGCTCTCGCCGGCGCTCGATCTCCTCGGCCTCGAGCACGCGGGTCACAGGCAGCTTGTCGAGACCCGCGAGACCGCCCTGGTAGGCAGCAATGGCCTCCTCATACCGGCCGTCCACGGTAAGCAGGCTCGCAAGGTTTCGGTGCGCCTCGGGTCGAAGGTCGAAGATGACCATCGCCTGAGTCCAAGCCTCGATCGTAGCCTCCAGGTCGCCCGTCCCATAGGCCTCACCACCGGCGTTGAACGCCTTGGCCCAGGCCGCCTCACGCTCACGCTCGATATCGACCTCGTAGCCGGGATAGAGGCGCTGTGCCTCGATGAACATCTCGTCCGCATCCTCGTATCCGTCGAGCCTGATGTGTGCCTGACCCGCCATGAAATAATGGATCGGATTTCCGGGATCCGACGCGATACCTTCTGTGGCCAACTCCAGCGCTCGGGCGGTGCGTTCCTGACGGAGGTGGAGTGCCGCGGTCTGCGAAAAACGGGTGTCCGCGGGGGGGGTTCCGAGCTCATATAGGATCCCTGTCGGCGAGACTACCGGCTCAGGAGGACCCGCAACCGGTGTCGCACAAGACCCGAGGAGCGTACTCGCGACCAAGACCTCTGGGAGGCGCCCTACCACGGAAACGGTACCGAAAAGACGGCGGACCGGGGGACGGGAACGCCCTGATCCCGGGCCGGCCTGAAGGCCACGACTTCGCTGAACAACTCGAGGAAGATCTCGTCGATCTCGGGGATCCCACTGGACTGCCCGATCTCCGCCATCTCGACGGAGCCCCGTTCGTCTATGAAGAGAACCACGCTCGCCGACCCGCTCACTCCCGGGCCCAGGCTCTGTTTGCTGAAGCTCTCACGCATGAACCGGAGCACCTCGCGCGGATTCAGGACCAGGACCCACGCCGCCGCACCCGCCAGGACGATATCAGGACGAAGAGCGGCCAGGCGTGACAGGTCCATCGAGGTCGGCTCCGGCAGCATCGATAGGTCTGCGGTGGAGGCGCTCCCGCCGATTGACGGGGAGTTCGGGCCATCTCCGTCCTGACCCTGCATTTCCTCGGAAGTGGGACTCTGCGTCGGTTCCGGCTCGGGCTCGGGCTCAACCTCGGCGAGCGTCGCCACCGGGGCCCCCCTGCGAAGCAGGCGTTGGCGAATGGCGGCGGAATACTCCTCCATCGACAGTTGAGCTCCGTCGGCTCCATCGCCGACGTCGGACGCCGTCGTTGTCGAGTCCGCAACAAGAGCCACGGGCGCCGCCCCTGGGGACGCGCCTCTGCCAGTGGAGGGTGGAGCGAAAAGGGAGATCCAAGCCATCTGGTCGGAATCCAACTCGTCGGCGAGCTCCGGCGCGGAGATCTCCCAGTGGGGTCCGATTGCGAGGACAGCCACGTGCACGGCTACCGCAGCCGCAGTCGACCATTTCACCCGGGTATTCCACTGCGCCTTCCACTCGTCGTTGGCGCGGTGCACCCGCCACTCCTGACCGAGCCGCTCCGGCTCCAGTGGCTTCATCGAAACACTCCATCACGTCGGGACCGCGTGTCCTCCACCTAGCGGACGGACGCTCGGGTGGAGAGGGGCGCGGGAAAGATCGACCCGTAAGTACTCAGAGTACCGGCGTCTCTCGCTGTGAACAAGCTGATCCGCGCCCCAGCTCCGGCCGTCGGGACCGCGCGAGTCGGTGGCGTGTCGGAGAGGGCGTCCGACACGCGGCACCGGCGAGAGACGAAACGACCCCATAGACCGTGGTCACACTCCCTCCCAGGACGTATGATGCCGCTTCATACCGAACCACTACGGAGCGATCCCATGATCTCTAGACGCCATTTTCTCGGAGCCTCCTCGTCTGCGGCGGCGGGCGCGGCTCTCTCTCGTCCTGACGGGCTTGTCGCAGCCGACACGGTGCAGCAGGCAGTGCCCCCCTCCATCGCTCGGCTCAGCTCCTGGGCAGATCGGGCACAACCGATCACCACTGCCGAGCGAGCGGCCCGTGTCGAACAGGCCAAACGCCTCATGCACGAACAGGGACTTTCCGCGCTCGCGCTCACCGGCGGGACGTCCATGGTCTATTTCACGAGCATCCGTTGGGGCGGGGGTGAGCGTCTCTTCTCCGTCGTGATCCCGGTAGATGGCGACGCGTTCGTGGTATGCCCCGCGTTCGAAGAGGAGCGTGCCCGGGAACAGCTCGCGCTCGGTCCACTGGGGGGAGCCGCCGTCTATACGTGGGAGGAGCACGAGAGCCCTTACGAACGTGTGGCGCAGGGGTTGAAGGACCGGGGAATCTCCACCGGCAAGGTCGGTACCGAGGAGACGATGCAGTTCCGATTCACCAACGGCATCGCCATGGCCGCCCCGGCGCTCGAGGTGGTGGATGCCACGGGGGTCACGGCCGGCTGCCGCGGAGTGAAGGACGAGCACGAGATCGAGCTGATGACACTCGCGAACGAGGTCACGCTCACGGCATATAAGGCCGCCTATCTGGCCATGGCAGAAGGGATGACGCAACAAGACTTCCGCGGGCTGGTTTCGATGGCGCATGACCAGCTCGGGTTCCAGGGCGGTGCCGGTGTGCAGACCGGCGAGTGGTCCGCGCTCCCGCATGGCTCTGTCACTCGGCAGGTGATCCGTGAAGGCACCATTCTGCTCATCGATGGGGGCTGCGGTGTGGAGGGGTACCGCTCCGACATGAGCCGGACCTTTGTGCTGGGCGAACCCACCGACAAGATGAAGAAGGTCTACGAGATCGAGTACAGGGCCCAGACGGCCGCGTTCGAGAAGGCCGCCCCGGGCGTCCTGCCGGAGGAGGTGGACGGAGCCGCCCGCAAAGTGATCGAGGACGCGGGCTACGGACCGGGCTACAAGTACTTCACGCATCGCGTCGGCCACGGCATCGGCATGGACGGGCACGAGTGGCCCTATCTGGTGAAGGGCAACAAGGTCCCACTGAAGCGCGGCAACGTCTTCAGCGACGAGCCGGGGATCTATATACCGGGCGAGTTCGGCGTCAGACTCGAAGACTGCATGTACATCACGGACGACGGGGCCAAGCTGTTCACTCCACAGAGTCCTTCTCTGGAAGAGCCGTTCGCGAACTGGGAGTACTAGGAGTACGTCTCGACTCCAATCGGTAAGGCCGTGACGATGAAACGATTCCGCGCAGGCCAGGCGATCCCTCTCCTCACCGCGCTGATCCTGTCAGCGCCCCTCCTTGCCCAGGAACTGCCCAGGGCCGTTCCGGAAGAGGTCGGCATGTCGTCGGAGCGACTGCATCTGTTGAGCGGCACCCTCCAGGGCTACGTCGATGAAGGCCGCCTGCCGGGAGCCGTTGTGATGGTCCTTCGGCGGGGCAAGATCGTGTACTCCGAGGCATTCGGCCATCGCGACCGTGAGGCCGAAGCCCAGATGACGACGGCCGCCATCTTCCGCATCGCATCCCAGACGAAGGCCCTCGTGAGCGTCGGGATCATGATGCTCCAAGAGGAGGGCGAGCTCCTCATTTCGGACTCCGTCTCGAAGCACCTCCCCGCTTTCGCGAACACGAGCGTGGCGATACCGACCGAGGCGGGCGGGTACGACGTAGTCGAGGCGAGCAGGGAGATCAGGGTCCGCGACCTTCTGACGCACACGGCCGGGATCGGGTACGGGGGCGGGCCGGGGAGCGATCGCTGGTCTGACGCGGAGATCACCGGATGGTATTTCGCTCACCGGGACGAGCCGGTCCGGACCACGGTCGACCGCATTGCCGGGCTCCCCTTCCCGGCCCAGCCGGGCGCGCAGTGGGTGTACGGCTACAACACCGACATCCTCGGTGCCGTGATCGAGGCGGTATCGGGACAGACGCTCGACGTGTTCCTCCAGCGGCGAATCCTGGATCCGCTAAACATGCGAGACACACACTTCTACCTGCCGCAGGATAAGAGTGAGCGCCTGGCGACCGTCTACAACCTCCGGAACGGGGAGAGCCTGACTCGAGCTCCGGACGGACCCGGGATGCAGACCCAGGGACAGTATGTGGATGGGCCGCGGACGAGTTTTTCCGGCGGCGCCGGTCTCCTCTCCACGGCGCGAGACTACTCCCGCTTTCTGCAGATGCTCTTGAACGGTGGTGAGCTCGAGGGGGCGCGCCTCCTGTCACCGACGAGCGTCGACCTGATGACGACGAATCACGTGGCCGAGCTCTTCCCGTCCACGGGCATGGGATTCGGGCTCGGATTCTCGATTCGCCTCGATGTGGGCGCGGCGGGCCAGCATGGCTCAGCCGGTGAGTATGGCTGGGGCGGGGCGTATCACTCGACCTACTGGGTGGACCCCGTCGAGCAGCTGGTCGTCGCCTACTTCACACAGGTCATTCCTGCATCGGGACTGGACGATCAGGAGAGACTCCGGGCCTTGGTCTACTCGGCGATCACCGAGAGAGGGGGTCACTGACGATACCCGCCCCCCGGGTCGCGTCGGCTACGGCGTCCCGAAATGCCCCCAGTCCGGGCTCGGGAACCCCACACACATAGCGCACATGTTCGCCGTAGTCCTCCGCCTCGACGGTGATCTCCATCTCTTCGAAGAGACGCTGCATCGTGTCCACATCGGCGTACCCGACCCTGACCTCGACCCACACGCGGTCGACCCTCTCGTCGGTGGGAAGCGATTCGAGTGCGAGCTTCACTCCACCCGAATACGCACGAGTGAGCCCTCCCGTGCCCAGCTTCACGCCACCGAAATAGCGAGTACACACGGCTACAATCTCGCCGACGCCGCCGTGCAGGAGCGCGGTCAGCATCGGCCGGCCCGCCGTACCGTGAGGTTCACCGTCGTCGCTCATCCCGATGTGAGTCATGCTCCCGGGAGGTCCGGCAACGAACGCCCAAGAGTTGTGAGTCGCGTCCGGAAATTCGTCACCCACGCGCTCGACGAACGCGTGCGCGGCGTCGGCATCGGGGGCTGGCGCGGTGGTGGTGATGAAGCGGCTCCGCCGGATGGTCTCCTCGACCCGGTGGATTCCAGCCGGGATCGGATACCGTGAGGCGTCACTCACCGAATCAGGACGTGGTCAAGCCGTGCGCAACGTGGTCGTGACCTCCATGAGCGTGACTCGGCGCACGGGCAACCAACACGCCAACAGCGCCGTGAGGGTAAACACCACGGCCGCCCCGAAGAGCGTCAATGGGTCGGTGGGCTCCACACCCCACAGTAGCCCCTGTATGGCGCGCGTCAGTAGAGCTGCCAGACCCAAGCCGAGGACGAGGCCCCCGGCAAGAAGTCGCATGCCCTCTGCGATGACCATCGCACTCACCTCATCCGTACGTGCACCGAGCGCGCGCCGGATACCCAGCTCCAGCGCTCGGGCGGAGCCTGCGGGCCTGTCCGCGCAACAAGATCCCGCCAGGACCGGCTCGCGAACCCTGCCGACCGACTCTTGGACGTACGATGCGATCGAGCGCCTGCGGAACCGCGGATTCTTGGTGGAGGTCAACCCAACCGCGCAACCCTACCGGAGAATCGAGGTCGCAGCGGGATTGGTGGGAGTGGATCCCGAAGCTCATCCGGAGCCCGTCGCCTCATGGATCCGGATTCTCCGCGAGGCACTCGCCACCGAGTTGGAACGGCTCGAGGGTACGGACGAAGCAAGCACGCACGTAGGGGCCGAGATCCGCCTCGGGGGTACGGCAGCGGACAGCCGGCGTCGCGACCCGCTCGTGCCGTTCAGAAGTACGGAAGAGGAGACCATCGAGGATCGAGTATGGCCCTTCAACGCCGAGAGCGCATGGCTCGAAACGCACAGCGCCGCGGTCGTTGTCAACCTCTACGCCGACCACTGGAACTACTCGGACAGCGGAGACCCCGACGGCACGTCGCCCGGCGGATTCCTCTATCTGCTCCGCCGGAGTGACGACGCCTATGTGACCGCGGCCTTCCCATGGGGGGATGTGTGGTTGGGCAGGATGCGCCGGAACTGGGGCCCCATTGGGCAACCAGGTCTGATGGTGTCCGACAATCCAGTGGCGTACCCGCAGTTCGGACTGGATATCGGCCGCGGGAAAGTCTCGGTCCACTTCTTCTCGGGTGAACTCGAGCCGATCGAAGGCCGCACCCGCCACTTCATGGCGAACAGGGTCGACTATGGCACGCCCAACTTCTGGATTTCGATGGGTGAGGCGAAGGTCTTCTCGGCGGATCGTCCCTCCACGTTTCGGTTCCTGAACCCGGCGGAGCTGCTGATCTTCGATCACGACAGTGAGCCGGCGGACGTCACCGGGAACTTGATGTTCAACGGCCTGCTGTGGGCACGACTGGGAACAACCACTTTCCAGGGCGAGCTCGTCATCGACGACTTCGACCTCTTTTCGTTTCGGCAGGGAACGAGCAGCGAGGGGGAGCCGATCAACTTCCACTTGAAGTCAAAAGGGGAGGAGGAGCTCGAGTGACCAAACACACAGACCTACTGACCATCGGCGAGTTGGCGGCAAGGGCCGGGGTGAATACGTCGGCTCTACGCTTCTACGAGGAGAGGGGACTCATCTTCTCCCGTCGAACCGACGGAAACCAGCGTCGCTATGAGCGAGCCATGCTCCGGCGAGTGGGCGTGATCATGGCCGCGCAGGCGGTCGGCATTTCCCTGAAGATGGTCAAGGAAACGCTCGACACGCTGCCGAGTGGTCGCACACCGACGCAGAAGGACTGGGAGCGTCTATCGCGGGATTGGCGGGACGAGTTGGAAGCCCGCATCGGCGAACTCGAGCGTTTGAGGGACAAACTCACCTCGTGCATCGGGTGCGGGTGCCTCTCACTCGAGGCGTGCCAACTATTGAACCCACAGGACAAGGCCGCCCGGAACGGCCCGGGCCCTCGGTGGGTGCTTTCCCGGTAGGGCACGAATCCCCGTTCTTGAAGCGCGCGATGGGGTCTGGACTTCACGAGCGATCGTGACCATCTCTCACTCTGCTCTTTCCCCAAGCACCTCAATCCTCATCCGAATGCCACTCCTCCCGTCCTGGTCCTTTCTCCGGCATATGCTTCGTCTGCAGGTCGGGCTATTCCTCTTCGGCTGCGCTGTCGCGGTCATGCTGGGGGCGCAGATAGGACTCGATCCGTGGTCGGCACTTCACGAGGGAATCAGCAGCCGGCTCGGATGGTCCTTCGGTCGGGTCACACAGACCGTTGGAGCGCTCTTGATCCTGACCAGTTGGCTTTCCCTCGGAGTGCGGCCCGGCATCGGAACCGTTTTCAATATGGCCCTCGTGGGTCCGTGGATCGACCTACTTCGTCTGCAAGCATGGTTTCCATATGCCACAGACAGAATTCTGGGATCCGTGCAGTTCCTGATCGGGCTACTCATGATGGGTCTCGCATCGGCTGTCTACATCGGAGCACGGCTCGGTGCCGGACCACGCGACGGGTTCGTCCTGGGTCTCTCTCGCCGGTCGGGCTGGAGCATCCGGGCGACTCGGATCAGGATCGACGTGGCGGTGTTTGGGCTCGCCGTCCTGATCGGTGGCTCCGTAGGCCTGGGCACCGTCCTCTTCGCCTTGCTGATGGGGCCCATCATGCAGGCCTCACTCAAGATGTTCCGTGTCTCGAGTGACCCGTCTCCTAGCTACACATCTGCCATTTTGGCAGATGTTGATACCGGGTGAGTTCGGAATAGCCGGTACGCGGTGCCTAGAAGAAGAAGAACCGCTGTCCACCTCCTCCGAAACGTGGATTGACGATGTTGTTGAAGATCGAACCGAAGGTGAAGCGGAGGCTGATGTTCGTGAAGTAGTCGAAGTCCGTCTCCAGGGTGCGACGGCGCAATAACACGTCTTCGTCGCTGGCGCCGCTCTGAGCCAGAAAAACCTGGTCCCGAAGCCGCGAGATGTTGCCGAAGAAGTTGATCGAGAGCCCTCGAACGATCCGGAAGTTCGCGTTGGTGAACAGGCTCAGCCGGTTCTTCTTTAAGTCGTCGAGAAAGTGGGAGGCGGTAAGGGACGTGGACACAGATCCCCACGGTTGCCTGAGACTCAGCCCCGCGGTCAGACTCTCTTCAAATATCGTCTCTTCCGTCACTTCGAAGATCGTCTCCTCGTTGTAACGAACTCGATCCATCCCGACATGATACTGTAGCGTCAGCTGACGCCGGCTCGACTCGGAGTAGGGGAAGATGTTGTACTCCACGGTCGGCTGAACGCTGATCCGAAGGTCTGTGTTGTCAAAGGTGTTTGCCGTGACTGAGGCCCTCCCCCCCACTCCCCAATGGTCGCCGGCACTCTTGACCAAGAGCACGTCGGAACCCGAGCTGCGACGGATGCTCGTGACCGTGGAACTGTCCCTGAGTTCGAACTTATCCTCCGAATACCGCAGGCGGGTGGCCCACTCGAACTTCCACGCTTCTGACGTGCGGTTGACTGTGACGGATCCGTTCCCACTGGCCGACGACGTCCGGGACTGACCTCTGGCCGACCCACCCACGCCGACCGTGAAGACCCACAAGTTCCACGGGTCGTTCTCGGGAGTCACCTGGTCCTCCGCCTCTGGACCCTCAACTCCGGCCGCTCGATACTGGATCCGAAGGTACTCGGCGGCTGGTGTACTAGCCGCGTACGTGACGAGACCCAGTCCGAGTTTCTCGATGAGCCCCCTGCGGCGTTCGTCCGAGGTGTCCGTGGACGAAGCCGAGTGGCTGAGGTCGTGGTCATCGCCCAGGAACCGCCCCAGCCCGATGAAGCGAATGTCGTAGGCCGTGCCCGAGCCCGCCTCAGCCGACGAGATCAACACGTGCACGTCGGCGTCCTCGCGATTCCTGACCCATGCGACCCAGGTGATCTCCCTCCGGGTCAGATCGAAGTCGCACCCGAAGGTCTGGCAGTCCAGAAAGACTCTGATTCGCTGGGTATCTCCCACTTCCTGTGCAAGAAGTGGCGTACCTCCTCCTAAGATGAACAGAACCATCGCGCATACAGTCGTGCGTTGCCCCATCGATACCCCCTCGCCCTTCGTGATGTGACCTCACCCCACTACTCTGACGGGAGACGGCACGAGCCTGCCCGCCCAGGAGGGAGCAGGTCTGGCGACAGTCGTCTTGTAGGCGAGTCGGCAGCAAGAGGCATGCCGATCACCGATCCTTGGAATTCGGCTGTTTCGTTGACCCCATGGGTCGATCAGTGACCGGAATGCGGGACACCGGTGTCACGCCGCGTGGACGTAACGATCGTGGCGACCGCACAAGTGTCTCTAAGGTGGGCCTGACGGTGGGAGGCGTTCTCGCCCGGGCCGTCGGTGGCCGGACACCGCCCGAGGGTGAGCGGTACTCCGTGTCACAAAACAGTGCCTCCGTTCGTCTTATCTTACGGAGACATCCCGCGGACTATCTGGCTGAGACGCACACCATGTTCCCTCACCGTACATCGGTCGGAGCCTTCGTTGCCGTTCTATCGCTCTGCGTAGTCGGCTGCAGCGACACCACCGGTCCGGGCGAGGACGACCGCATTTTGGAGCTGCCCCGAGCTCTGACCACCACCGAAATCTCCGTGATCGCCCGTTCCAACGCCTTCGGGCTGGAGCTGGTCCGGGAGATGGCCGAGCGGGACGAACGGCCGAACATCGTGCTGTCACCCCTGAGCGCGTCCATGGCTCTGGGCATGACCCTGAACGGCGCGGCCGGCGAGACCTTCGAGGCGATGCGGGCGACCCTCGGCTTCGACGGGCTCTCCATGCAGGAGATCAACGACTCCTACCAGAGTCTCATCGACCTATTGGTAGGGTCGGACCCCCAGGTGGAGTTCACGATCGCGAACTCCGTGTGGGCGAACGCCGACGTACTGTTCCACGACTCCTTCTTTCAATCCGTGACCGACGCATTCGACGCCCGGGTGGAGTCTCGGGACTTCGGAGCCGGCCCGACTCTCGAGGAGATCAACGGCTGGGTGAAGGAGCAGACCAACGGTCGGATCGACCGGATTCTGGACGCACTAGACCCGGATCTAAAGATGCTTCTCCTCAACGCCATCTTCTTCGACGGTTCCTGGACGACACGCTTCGATCCGGACCTGACGCAGCCCCGGGACTTCCGCCGCGCCGATGGCTCGGTCGTGAGCGTCGAGACGATGTTCTTGGGCAACGAAACTCTTCCTCACACGAGGACCAGCGAACTTTCAGCCGTCGAACTCACTTATGGTGGTGGGGCCTACTCGATGGTCGTGATCGTTCCTCAACCGCCCAATGACGCCCGGTCCCTCCTGGCTACGCTAGACGACACGCAGTGGGAATCGATCATGGATGCGCTCACATCAGGCCATCTGGACCAGTTCTCGATGCCGAAGCTGACACTAGAGTATGACGGCCTCCTGAATGAACCCCTGAAAGAGATGGGGATGGGCATCGCGTTCCACCCTGGAGCCGACTTCACGGAGATGTCTCCCGAAGGGGATCAGTTCTGCATCAGCTTCGTCCGCCAGAAGACCTTTATCGAGGTGGACGAAGAAGGAACGACGGCTGCGGCGGTAACCGCCGTGGGTGTCGGTCCCGCCTCATTCAGCGCCATCGACGTCGACCGCCCCTTCGTCTTCGCCATTCGGGAGCGACTCTCCGGTACTATTCTCTTCATGGGGGTGGTGGGAGACCCGACGGCGGAGGATTCGGGGCCGGCGGCGGTGTCGACGGACTGCGTCGGCTGAAGTATCCGGCGGGGACCGAGGGATCCTACACACCGGCCCTAGACGCCAGCCACCAGCTCCTTGAGGCGGTCCTCAACGTAGGTGTTCATGGAGACATGCTGTGCCGCCGCGCCCGTAGCGAGGGCGCGATGTATAGCGTCAATAGGGGCAGACCTCGTATCACCGCGCACTCCTACGCCCCTCACGGTTGCCGCCGGGGCGGGACAAGCGCACGAGACGCCGCCGCCCGCCCAAGAGCCTACGGCAGGTAGCGCTCGGGCAAGGGATTGTTCTCCTGCTCCCCCGTCCAGACCATGGTGACGATCTTCCATCCTTCGTCGGTGTTGGCCAGTTGGAAGGCGGCTGCGCCCCGACCTGTTTCCGGCCCTCCACGCGACCGGCGAGCCACATAGCTCGTGAATACGCTAGCTAGCGACGCCACCGTACGACTCGGTCACATCGTGGATCATCTCCTCGACGAATCCACGGCCGTCGATGCCGAGTCCGCTCTGGACGATCCACTCCGGCACGCTCCAGGTGCGGGTGTCGTCGGGGCTCGCCAGCTCGGCCCTGACGCTGACGAATCGGGCTCCGGGCATGAACAGGGTCGACCACTCCTGCCAGTCGCGATCCTCGCCCTCGTCTCCAGACATGCCCGTGTAGAGTGCCTCGACGGTTTGGAGGATGCTCGGTCTGGGTGCTGAGCCGCGAGTGCCGTCGGACCGGCCACGGTGCCGATCAGGGGTACCATCAAAGTCGAAGCAGCAAACAATGTGCTGCGGAACTGGAGACCACACTTCATCGTCTTCACCCCTCCGTCACTGGTTCTCGGCAACCCAGGCAGGTCCCGGGAGCTTCCGGACGTTACAACTTCAAGTAAGCTTGAAGTCAAGGGTGGGCGAGCAGGGCAGCACCTGGGCCGCTGCGGAATTCCAGAAAGCGGGTCCGCTAGGGCGTCCCGAACAGTCCCGTACTGGGATGGAACGTCGCCCAGGCGAACCAGAACGAAACGAACGCATCTGGAACCAACTCGAGGACGGAGCCCGAGAGAGGACCGGAGATGGCCGTCCCCTGCAGAGTCCATTCGCTCCCGTTTTCCACGTCGAAAAAGCCATCGTCCCGTGCCTCGAACGTGAGCGCTTGGCCGTTTACCCTCGGCACGAACGCTACCGCAGCCGCGGCATCGGTTGACCAGAATACCACGATGGAGCGGGTTCCCTGGACGTCATCGTGGACCACCGCTTTGTCGCCCAGATCGTTGAGCAGAGTGAAGGGAAACGCCATCCCGAAGCCGTCGTCACGTGGAATGCCGAGAACCCGTTCTTTTGGGGGACGCCGCGGATCGTGCGTGCCCTGCGGAAATACGGTCTCTCCGTTGTTGAGAACTGCGTAGTCACCGTACGGATAGAATTCGTAGTCCCGATCGATGCCCAGCACGCCTGAGACGACAGTGGTCGTGGGGTGCAGCGACTCCCAAGCGTCCCAACGCATTTCGATCGAAGGATACATCGGCAAAGCCTCGCCGTCGCGAGGACCACAGCGAGCCCCACGCAGGAACTGGGGAAACCACGACTCCTGCCCTCCGTCTTGCCTCCGGTCGAACATGATCAGGTTGTTCTTGTAGACCAGACCCGAAACCCCGAAGTCGCGTCCCTCGATTGTCGAGCGATCGAAGACCATGCTGGACCCCGTCAAGGGGCAGTACGTGATGGCGAGCTTAACTCCGCTGTGCCCGAAATTCAGGATCTCATGGTGCCACAGGATGTTGTGCGGAATCGCGAAAAACTCGCCCGCTATCTCCAGACCGATCACCCGATCGAATTCCCTCAGATACCCGACATCCTCATGATCAGGGGCAAGGAAGGGCGGGTTCAGCAGCGCCGGAATTCCACCTCTCGCCACACCGCCAGAGACGATATCTGCTTCGGGGATGCTGCAGAACGTCGCCACCGACGGTGGACCATCGTCCTGGTTAGGGGGAGAGGTCCCGTCACCCCCGCCACACGCCGAAATGGCCAGGGCGATCGCGGCCACGACGGCCACTCTGGCTCCCAGGGTTTGGGGGTCGCGCACGAAATCGGCACAAGCCACTAGTTTCCACCTTGCAAGGGATGTAGCACTTGTTGTTAACTCTCGACGACGGTGAGGGGTTCCCTCGGGTTAAGGCTGAGTTTCCCCACCCCGGAGTAACTACGCAACTAATCTTGAAACGACTTCACATCTCTTTGGGGAAACCCTGACGAAGCGCATTAGGGAGCACGTATCTTTTGCTTCGAAACATACGTACGGCGGAATCAATCAGGGGTATAGGGGCCTGGAACACACACCAAGAGCCTGGTGTCGCTGAGGTCAGCCCACATCACACCAGAGACCACCAGATGACCGAGCTATCCGCCCATTCCAGGCTGGCTCAGCCGGGTGGCTGCGGCCCATCCAGCATCCGCGCCAGAGCCCTAAACGTCAGCGCCGCGCAGGCGCGGTCACCGAGCTCCAGACAGGTGTCGCCCAGCAACCGATATCCATCGGGCTCGACGGGATCGACCACGACGGCCTTACTGAGGAGACGCACCGCCAGCCCCGTCTGACCGAGCCGGAGGGCTACGCGGCCGGCGCCCCTGAGCACAGCGCCCTCGGGAGTCGATAGATCGTGCGAATTCCAGGCCCTGACGCGTGCAATCGCGGCCAGCGCACCGGACCTCTCGGATGAGGCGGACGCGACACCCGAGTCCAGACCCTCACCCCACATTCCCATCCCTGGCGCCGCGATCCCCAGAGCCACGATGCCCACCGCGATGAGCGGCCACAGCCCGCTAATCCCGCCTCTGGTCCGGCAACACGATCCCGTGTCGCACCTCTCACACCTCTGCCTCATCTGCCCGTCCCCCTATTCGATTCTTCCCAGAGCCCATGCCACTGCAGTTCGCACGTCGACGTCTTGCTCGGAGTCCAAGGCGGCGATCAGGGCCGGGATCGCGCCGGAACTCTCCGTTCGTCCAAGAGCGACCGCGGCCACGTATCGCACATCCGGTTCCGTATCACCCAGTGCATCGACGAGCACCGGGACGGCGTCCGTACGACCCGCAAAACCCAGAGCCATCAGGGAGGCTCGCCGCCCCGAAGACCGGCGATCTCGAGCGATCGCCATGAGACGCCTGCTCGTGCTCGCATCATCCACACGACCGAGCAATCGCGCGGCCACCCCTTGAACACAGGGATCAGACGCCGTCAAGCCGGCCATGAGCTCATCGACGTCGAGTGAGCCGGGCTCACCCCGCTGCGCCCACGTGGCCACTTCGCCGGCCCTCGGGTCCGCAAGGCCGCCGAGCATCATCTTCGGTCGCACACTGCTACCGCCCCATCGGTTCTCCAACGCGCTGAGAATCAGATGGCACGCCGCCCCATCCGTCCCCTCCACAGCTGACAAGAGGGCCGAGGCGAGCGGCGCCTGATGGGCAGGAGCCGCCCCTGCCGCCAAGCCCATTCCCGCTATCACCAGCGCTTGCCCGGTCACCGCATTCAGCCAACCCATCGATTACTGTCCCTCCAGGCTCGGACGCCGGCGCGTCCTGCGCGATGTCGAGCGCTTGTCCCCGGCGAGCGCTCGCGCCGCAGCCTCTCGCACCTTCGGATCGTCATCGTCCAGAAGCTGAACGATGACGCGCACCGCCGCCTCGTCAGCGATGTTGGCCAATCCATGTAGGGCCTTGGATAGGTCGTGAAGGGGCGCACATTGGCGGGCACCAAACCGGCATCCACCGAACGCACGGCCAAGCGCATGGGTGTCGCCAACTGTCCCGGAGGAAGGTCGGTTCGAAGGAGATACGACATCTCGACGAAGTTCCAGTCGCGAACCGGGAAGTAGATGGTCTCACGGCCTTCCTCGCGAATGTCGTCGAACCGGACGTGCTCCACGACACCGATGACGCGAGCGAAGTAGCGGTCCCACTCGAAGCCGTCCTGTGAGGGCCGCATCACCCTCAGTTCGCGTCCGATCGGGTCCTCACCCGGCCACGCGCGCTCAGCCATCTTCTCGTCGATCACGACCACTGATTCCGCTTCCTGCTCGTTGTCGGCCCAAGTGAAATCGCGGCCGGCCCTGAGCTGGGTCTCCGCGGTCTCGAAGAACCCCGGAAGCACCACTCGATAGTCCCCCTCATTGCGGCTCCATTCCTGCTCGTCGTCCGTAAGCGCGAACGGTCCGAACCAGAGGTGGCCCTGTCCCGACAGCGGGAGTGGGCTGATACCTGAAACCGACATAACCCCTGCAACGCCGGACAACGCGACGCCCACCTCTCGAAAAAGCTGCACCCGTTGCTCTTGAGATGTCCCGAAGAACTCGGGGGTGACGTTGCCGACCAGGACCCCTTCGGCCTCGAACCCGGGCTTGACGTCCTGAAGCGCCACGAAGGTCCTCAGCAGGAGCCCTCCACCGATGAGCAGTACGAGCGTGAGCGAGATCTCGGAGACGACGAGCGAATCGCGAAGTCTGTGCACTCCCCGATCCGCCCCACCCTGACCTCGACGCCCGAAAGCACTCATCAGATCGGGGCGCGAGGCCTTCAAGGCCGGGACGGCGCCGAAAATCACGGCCGCGAGTCCGGACAGGCCAACCGCGAACGTGAGGGCCAGAAGGTCGACTCCGATGGAGTCACCCCTCGGCAGCGACGTGGGCTGGAGCGTGAGCGCCCCGCGCACCCCCGCCACCGCTAGGCCGACGCCCAGGAGCCCGCCGGTCAGCGCCAACATGCCACTCTCGACCAATACCTGCCGCGCGATTCGGAAGCGGCCCCCGCCCAACGCCGCCCGGATCGCCATCTCCTGAGCCCTGGCTTGCGACCGGATGATCTGCAGGTTCGCCACGTTAGCGCACGCGATGAGCAGAACGAGCGCCACGGCAACGAGCAGCGTGACCAGGAGGGGTTGAACATGGCTCACCACGTCGGCGTGCAGCGAGACCGCCGCGAACTCCATGCCTACGTTCTCATGGAAGGCGTTCTCGGCCCGCATCTCTTCGGAGAGGGCCTCGAGTTCCGCATCCACCTGTGCCCAAGTCGCCCCAGGGGAGAGGCGGGCGATGGTGGTGAGGAACTGTTGGTCGCGAGTTCCCTGGTCCAGCGGAAATCCCATGGGGGTCCAGACATCTACCGTGCCCGGGAGGGATCCCTCTGCCGGCAAGTACAGACGAAAGTCCGTCGGCAAGATCCCGACGATTTCCATGTTCTGCCCGGCGATCGATACGACGCGTCCCAGAACCGACGGATCCGAGCCGAAGTGCCCCTGCCAAAGAGCAGTGGAAATAACCGCGACGGTGGGAGGAGGGACAACCGTAGGATTCGTGAACGCTGCGGGATCGACTTCGAGATGGTCGTCGGGAGTGAACGTGCGTCCCAGGGCGGCCGAGACCCCGATGAGGTCGAAGAAGTTCACGGTCGTAAACCCGAGCACGACCTGCCGGGGCTCAAAGTCTCCGGTGATCGTGGAGCGCGTGCCGAAGACGCCCGCGATCTGCTCGAACGTTCGGGCTCGCTCACGGAAGTCCAACAGGTCGAGGCCGGACAGAGGCGCCCGGTCCACCGAGGTCGTGGTCATACGCCCCCAGATGAGCCCGATGTCCTCCGGCTTCTCATATGGAAGCGGCTGGAGAAGCACTCCGTTGACGACGCTGAAGATCGCCGTGTTGGCTCCGATCCCGAGCGCGAGCGTCACGATCACGACGATCGAGAACCCGGGCGCCTTCATGAGGGTGCGCGCTGCCACACGAATCTCAGTCCACAGTTGTCCCATCACCTCACCTCCCTCGTCTCCAGGACTCACACCCCGCCAGGCGCCGAAGTGCGCCCCCACGAGATCCACCAGCGCCCGCGGCCAGATCACGAACGGGCCCATCCATCCCCAACGCCGTCCGGCCGCCCGGACCCAGACCTGAAAGACGCGCTCCAACTCGGGGCCGTTTCGCTCCCGGAAGTCTCTCGGAAGAGTACCGAGGAGCACCCGATAAAGACGCGCGTGGAGCGGCCACTTTACACTCATGCGCGCGACTCGAGCTTGCGCCGCGCGGCGCGTCCGAGGGCGAGAAGACGTTCAGCCTCCCGCGCGAGTGCCTGACGACCCTCGGGTGTAAGGCGGAAGTACCGCCGACGGCCGCTCGCTCCTTCGGGTCGGCTCGAGGGATCCGTCAGCTCAACGACAGAGCCGTCCTCCATCAAAGCTTCCAACGCCCGATACAGGGTGACCGGCCAGAGCGTCACTTCGCCGTTCGTCGTACGGGCGACCTCTCGAACGATGCCGCTGCCGTGCCGATCCCCGTCGGAGAGGGCCATAAGGATGTGGAATGGGTGGGTTTTCACGTTGGTGTGCCTATTTTATACAATGATATAATACATAAGTATAAAACAGGATCAAGATGAAGGGTAGGCTCCTCCGGCTCACTACTCTTCACGATCTCAACAATTCGGCGTCGCCTAGGACGGCCCGATGGCAAGCTCTCCCTTTAGGGCATGGCCGTCGGCATGCGTGGAATTGAGCTCACTGCTCTTGACCCACCAGTAGAGGGCGAACATCCAGATGGCCGCCCCCTCCATCACGAATGTCAACTGCTCGAGCCTCGGAGCGAGGAGCCAGACAGTCACCGGCACAACCGCCAAGAGAACGCCGAGCAACTTGTACCATACCCGGTACCGTTTCTTGCGTGTGTCGTCCTCTATCAGATAGAGCGTGTCCGATGCACGGAACCAGCACACGTAGGCAATGGTGAGGAACACTCCGACTACACCGACAGTGTGCATCGACATAGCCTCCTGCGTTGGGAAGAGCGCAACGATGCCCGCGGAGATCCCGGTCACGTTGAGCGCCCGATTCTCCCAGTGGCTGAAGCCCTTGTATAGGCAAAGGCACGCACCGACAGCGAAGAGAATGCCGACGAACACGTCGCGCATCAGGCCACCGGCGTGGTAGGCGGCACTCATGGATGAACGATGTATGTCGTCCGCCGAGAGCCCGAGAAACCAGAGCAACGGAGGGAAGACGATCCCCAGGACGACGACGCCGTAGCGAAGAGTGAGGTACGTCTTGAATACGTGCTTGTGCAGGTCATCCGAGTCCATGGCTCCCCCTCCCCGACCATCGGGCCGGATTCTGAAGTCCATCTTCCTTAGACGAGAGCGAGAACCAACTTCCGCTCTCCTTTCCCTTCCGCCGCTGGGGGGGCGCCTCTCTCAACGCGTCCCTCGGCGGCCCCTTACACCAGGCCCATGGCCCACATGACCCAGACCGCCGCAAAGGAGGCGGTACCCCCCACGAACGTGGCGCCCCCGATTCCCACGAGCGCCTCCCGCACCTCCATCCCGGTGAGTGACGTGCAGACCCAGAAGTAGCTGGAGTTCACGTACTTGATGATCACCGAACCCGATGCCCCGGACAGCATGGCCGCCTCGGGCGACAGTCCCAGAGTGCCGAGCATGGGCGCCACCAGTGACGCGGCGGTAATGACGCCCACCGTCGTGGAGCCGGTGAGCATGTTGCCCAGGACACCCAGCATGAAGGGAAGCAGGATCGTGGGCAGCTCATAGGCCACGAACAGGTCGGCCACGTAGTCAACCGCCGGGGTGCCCTTGAGGATCTGGCTCAGGGATCCGCCCAGACCCGTCACCACCAGGATCATGGCAGAGGTCTTGAGCCCGTCCTTCACCCAGACGTTCACGGTCTCGGAGCTACGGTCGCCCGACCGGAGGTTCAGGATCGCCAGCCCGAGGCCGATGGCCAGGGCCACCACCGGCCATCCTATGAAGGCCCTGGCCGGCCGGTTGATCCAGCAGAGCTGCCTGAAGCATGGCGTCCAGCCCCGGGTCCTGACCCTGCACTCGGATCGGGGAGCTCCAATGACGAGCCAATGCACCGCTCAACTTCTCGCTGACCTCGGCGTGACCCGCTCGTTGAGCCGGCCTCAGGTGTCGGATGACAACCCGTTTTCCGAGGCTCAGTTCAAAACCTTGAAGTACCATCCCTCGTTTCCCGGACGGTTCGGGGATCAGGGCCAAGCCAAGACGTTCTGTCGATCGTTCTTCCGCTGGTACAATGCCGAGCACCGCCATGGCGGCATCTCGATGCTAACCCCCGAGCAGGTCCACTTCGGGAACGCCGATCAGGTCATTGCCGGCAGGAAATCCGTGCTCCGCGAAGCATGGGCCGCTCATCCCGAACGCTTCGTCAGAGGTGTGCCGAATCCCAAACCGCTCCCGGAGGCCGTCTTCATCAATCCTCCCATCCCTTCCCTCACCACACAGGACATTGCTCTCTAATTAATCCCGTAGAGTGTCCCATTGTCGTTGACAGGTTCCGATCGGGCTTAGCGGGGATAAGGGGAACAGGCTTAAGAATCAGCTCGTCGAGAACGGAGTCCTGGACGAGCAGGAGGTGAAAGCGCCCCTACGGTACTGGCTCAAGGAACACCTGATAGCTGTCCCCCTCAACCCGAATCCCAGCGAAGACCACCAAGCGGCCGTCGGGCGACCAGGAGGGCTCCGTCACCCTGTGATACCCATTAGCGAGCCGCGTCACCTCGGCACCGCCGGTGTCCAAGATCTGGAGGAATCGGGTGTACCGGTTCCGGTTTCCTGGACAAGTCGGCGGCCTAATCATGCCGCCTTCAGGGTGAGCTCCTGACGGACCTGGGCCGGGGTCCGATACCCGTGCCGCTCCAGGAGCCACCCGCGGTTGTAGCGTTCGATGAACGCATCGATCTCCTGCCTGGCCTCCTCGAGGCTCTCGAAGTCGTGGAGGTACAGGCACTCTTCCTTCAGCGTCCGCATGAAGCGTTCCGCGACGCCGTTGCACTCCGGCTCTCCTACGTACGAGGCCGTCGAGCGGATCCCGAGCCAGGCCAGCTCTCCTTGGAACTGATGGGCGGTGTACTGAGGGCCCCAGTCGTGCCGTAGGCCGAGCCCCAGAGCGATCTTGGGCGCGTAGCCGTCCATGTGGGTTCGTACACCCTGGCGGATCGGCTCGAGCGCTGCCCACCGATCGCCCTTCTTCGCCACGTGCCAGCCCACCACGTCTGTGATGCAGTGATCCACCGCCACGAAGAACCAGCACCACCCATCCTCCTTCGTGTAGAACCGCGTCGCGTCCGTACCCCACAGCTCGTTCGGCACATCCGTCGCGTGATCCGGCCGCTGTGGCTCCGGTCCCCACGCGGGTGCTTTCCGCGCCGTACGGGGGCCAGCAGCCCATTCTCCCGCATCAGCCGCAGCACGCGGTTCTTGCCCACACCGATCCCCTTGGCTCTCAGACGGGCCCGGACCTTCCGGTGGCCTTCGCCCAGGAAGTCGCTCTCCTTCAGCACCTGTCGGATCTCCTCCACCAACTCCTCGTCGCTCAGCTTCGTCTTCGGTCCGCGCTTCTTCAGCCCTGCCGGCCCGTCGCTCTCTTCTCGATCTCGGGCCGCGTAGACCGTCGAGCGCCCCACCCGCCAGACCTCGCAGATCATCGTCAGAGGGTAGAGCCGCCCTGTCCCCGGACTCACCCGCGTCCGCGCTTCAAGAGCTTCTCCAGCTCGTCCCCGTACCCCCTTTTTTCCAGGAGTTCTCTCGCAAGCTCCAGTCGCATCGTCAACTCTCCCAGCTTCGCCCGGGTCCGGGTCAGCTCCCGTTCTCCAGGGTCTCGGCCCCGGCGTCTCAGTCCCTGCTGACCGGTCTCCAGGAACACCCGCCGCCATTCCTCCAGCTCCGGCGGTGAGACCTGTACCTCGCGGCTGACCTCCACCAGGTCCTCACCCCGTAGCAGGCGCAGCACCACCTCCGTTTTCTGCTGGGCACTCCACCGCTCGGGTACCTTCTCACGACCTGCGGTCGCCTTGTTCTCCCTCGGCTTCTGGGCCATCACGTCCCTTTCTCTCTGGACCCGCTGTCTTTGCCAATCTACTGTCCAGAGAAATCGGGGGCGCTAAACGGGTCCCATCTGGCTCCACACTCACGAACACAAGCCGGTCGCTCTCAGGGCTCCAAGCAGGGCAGAAATCGTGGCCCCTCCGACTGGTCAACCGCGCAACGTCACCGGTGAGGAGATGGAGGAGATAGATCTCGTCGTATTCCTCGTTGGTGTCTCGGCGAGGGAAGAAGGCCACTCGACTTCCGTCCGGCGACCACCTCGGCCAAACGTCGCGGCCGCGCGTCGACAAGAGGGACCGAGGCGTCGGTTCACCAAGGCGAACCGTCAGGATATCGAGGGAGTCGTTCAAGAATCGTGTATACGCTACCTCGAGGCCATCAGGCGACCATGCCGGGAAGAGCTCCTCTCCCGGCAATCGAGCCACCCGACGTACCTCTCTCGACGAAAGCTCCATGATGTGCAGGTCTGGCTCCCCGTTCCGGTCACTGACGAAAACCACCCGGTCTCCGTCAGGGGACCAGGACGGATAGCGATCGTCGGCGTCGGAAGTGGTCAGCGCGGTAACGGCGTTGGTCCGGAGTTCGAGAACGTAGAGGTCCCAGTTCGCGTTCCGATCTGACTCGAAAACGATGCGAGTTCCGTCAGGGCTCCACGACGGAGCTCTGCTGGTAAACACTCCCTCGGTTAGCTTGCGTACAGGGGCCTCCTGGGCGGTGGCTGGCAGCCCCGCCAACACTGCAAGTACCGGTACCAAGGCTGTCATGCTCATCTGCCCACCCTCCCAGTCGCGCTTGACGACATGCAGTTCTGCACTCGACCAACTCTGGTGCACATGCTCGTCGCGCGCGACCCGCTAGGGCTCCCTGCGCGAACTGCGTCGCGGTCGTGCTCCGCTACCTCGATAAAAAGACGGTGATGTGTTCAGTCCTGTCATTCGCCATTGCGAAGTCCAACCGTCCGTCGGCGTCGAAATCTCCCGTCGCAAAGCCGTAGGGACGCCCGTCGACCTCGAGACGATGCAGGATGGGCGAGTCGCCTCCCGTCAGAACGGCGACTTCGCTTCCCATGTAGCTCGCCACCAAGACCTCGGCGTGGCCGTCTCCCGTCAGGTCCACTGTGGCGCTCTTCGTCGGCCCGATCCCGATGTCGTAGTGGCGGGCGGTCCGAAACGACCCCTCGGCACCGCCAAGCCATATGGCCAGGGAACCCACCCCTTCTCCCGAGCCGGCAGCCAAGTCAGCGAAGCCGTCGCCATTCAGATCCGCCGCCACAATGGAGAACGGGTCGAACTCGGGCCGGAGGACCACATCCTGTGTGAACCTGCCTGATCCGTCCCCCACGAGCACGGATACGTGGTCGGGATTCGGAGTCACCAAGTCGATGAGGCCGTCACTATTGAGGTCGACCAGAGTCATCCCTCGGTAAGGGTCGCCGCCCACGTCTATTCGTGTCGATGGGCCCGACTCTGAGAACGTGCCATCCCCAACGCCCCTGAAGAGACGGATCGATTCAGCCCCTCGGTCGTCGACCATAAGGTCCGCGTGGCCGTCTGCATCAATGTCCTGCAGTCGCACAGCATGAGGATGGGGGGCAACGCTCACCTGGAGTTGCGAGTAGCTCTTGCGCTCGAAGCGCCCACCCGGAACGCCAAACAGCAGGGTGACGTAGTTCGTCTCGTGGTTCGCGACTGCTAGATCTCGCAACCCATCCTCATCGAGATCCGCTAGCGCCAAATCAACCGGATTCTCGCCGGCCTCGACGGACGATGAGACGTCGAACTGCCCGTCACCGCGACCGTGCAGCACGAGGACTCTGCCTCCTCCCGGCACAACGAGCTCGAGCTGGCCGTCGCCGTCGAGATCGGAGGCCAGAATCGCACTGGTGGTGACTCCAACGAAGACATCCACCCGGTCGAACGACAGCTGACTCTCTTGGTCAGCCAGAGACGCCGCACACCCGACACTGGGGGTTGTGAGGACCGCACATCCCAGAGACCACCACCTCGACGTCATCTTCACCGCACGCCACTCCCGACTCTAGCCCGCGTCTCGCGATTCTTTATCACAAACAACTTGCACACAGCAGACCAAGTGCGCGAGTCCTCCGGCCCTACGTGCGCCGTCTACTCGGCCCGGAGTACCTCCGCGGGGTCTAACCGGATTGCCTGGCGGTGCCTTTGATGTAGGCGGTGACGACATTACATGAGTCTTATGCCCTGTCCGGGCCAACTGAGTACGGTAACCAGACGCTCCCCCGCCTGGCCCGTCCATTACCGCATACCCTACCTTGCCTCCCAGACCCATTGCCGACTGGATGGACGTGAGGGTGTGTTCGACGAACGGGGAGACGGCGACCCGTTCAGGTAAGCTCGTGGACCGCGATCCGGAGAACCATCGGGTCTGCGTCAGAGAGGAGGAGGTCGGGAGTTGAGCATATGGATTCCATAACGATCTACACAGCCGGCGAGATCCACAGCGACTGGCGCGACCGCTTTCGCGCCGCGCTCCAGGCGGCCGGCGTGAGCGCTACGTTAGTAGGTCCTAACCCCGAGCATGATCGTTCAGACTCGGTCGGCGAAGATATTCTCGGTGAGCAGCCGGGCCCACAGTACCGCGACCTCATGGGTGCCCGGGTCAACACGCTACGTACGCGTATCCTCCTCCGAAAGGCGGATCTGGTGGTGGCCTATTTCGGTCACCAGTATCGGCAGTGGAACACCGCTTCCGACGCCGGCGCGGCCGTGGCCTCCGGGCTTCCGCTGATCCTGGTTAGGGACGCGGAGCTGATCCACGCGCTCAAGGAGCTCGACGCCCTGGCCACGCTCACCGTGGAGACGCTGGAGCAGGCGGCCGAGGCAGTGGCATACATATCGGAGTAGGCGGGGTGGGGCTTCCGCCCAATGGGGCCTCGAACGCCCTGGAGATGAGCAGATGACCGAGACAGCCTGGACCCGAGATCTGACCCCGGACATGCGTTAGCGGCTGAAGGATCTTCACAAGCCGAGGCCGTGGATCTCGGTAAGGAAAATCGCCGTTTTGCTCGCCATATGGGGAACGTTGGGAGCCACGGCTATCGCGGTCGAATCCTGGTGGGTGCGCGTTCCCTGTTGGCTCGTGATCGGACTCGTGTTCCACGGACTCGGCGTGGCCATGCACGACGGGGCCCACGGAGCGCTGTTCCACAAGGGTGCGACAGACCGTTTCGTAGGCTTCCTTTGTGGCCTGCCACTCGCGTTTTCCTGCAGTGCGTATCGCGCTACACACATGCTGCATCACCGCTACGAGAATACCGCCAAGGATCCGGACAACCTCTATGCCGCCGTGCCCAACAAGACCATGAGGTTCATCCTCTACTACAGTTGGTACGTCGTCGGAATGGTGTTGTATATAGGAACCGTGATCGCAACGGGACCGTTCCGGGCCGAAGGTTGGAAAGAGAAAGGCCTCTGTGTGGTCGAGGCGGTAGTGATGCTTTCTTTCTATTACAGTGCATATCTGGCGACCCTCACGTTCGGGCTGACGGAGGTCGTGTTGTACGGTTGGTTGGCTGCCCTTCCGTTCGCGATGGTCATCGCCAACATTCGGGGGCTCGCGGAGCACACGCTCCTCGAACAGGCTTGTCCGCCGGATCCCCTCAAGGCCACTCGCACCACGCTCAGTCATACGGTGATCTCTTTCTTTTTCAGCAACCAGAACTATCACCTCGAGCATCACCTGTTTCCGACAATCCCGTGGTATAACCTGCCCGGGGTGCATGAAGTGCTGAGACCCATCTACGAGGCGCGTGGGGCCTCGATCTGCGACGGGTACCTTCAGTACGTCGCCGATGCCTTCAGGCATGGCCCGATGAAGGGCATCCAGTACGTCAGTGGTAGCCGCACCGTGGTGGGTTGAGGGACGCCGCGGCGATCACTCGTTTGATCCAGATCAACGAGGCCCACGACTTTTCGTACGACCGCGAGGAGTTGGTGCGGATGCTCGACGAGGCTCTGCAGCGGTCGAGAGGCTAGGATCGTTGGGGCGGAGAAGCTACTCCGCCCCCAACGTCACCACGGGATCGACCCTGACCGCTCGTCTCACGGGCACGAGTGTGGCGAGCACCGAGACGATCGCCACCCCCGCGGCAGCGGCTGCATACGTCAGCGGGTCCAGACTCTGCACGCCGCACAACAGCGACTCCATGAGCCGAGCGAGTCCGGCGGAAGCGCCCAGCCCGATCACCACACCGGCACCAATCATCACAAACCCACTCTGCAGCACGAGGCGGCGCACGTCTGGGAGTCCGGCTCCCAGCGCAATGCGGATCCCGATCTCACGCGTGGGCTGGCTGACGCTGTAGGACACGACCCCGTATATGCCTATGAACGCCAGCAACATGGCGACAAGAGTGGCCCCACCCAGTAGCGTCAGGGTGTACGTCGTCCTCAGCATTGAAAGGGCCGCGATATCATCGAGCGTGCGGACCGAGAACAACGGGATCGTGGCGTTGACCCCCTGGACTACGGCTCTGACCTCATCGACGAGGGATAAGGGGTCCGACACGCCCGTGCGGACTGCGTAAGCGAACCAACGCGGCACCCACGGGTCGGCTCCCCAGAATCCATCCACGGCCAGCGGCCAATAAATCACATTGGCCGCGGCCCGGTCCACGCCGTCGTCGTGCGCGTCCGCGACCACCCCCACGATCTCATGCCAGTCGTTACTGGAGTACCTGACCTTCCTCCCGATCGCCCGCTCGGCATCGCCCCAGAACCGCTCAGCGTAGGCCTGGTTTACCACAACCACCCTCGCTCGATCCCGTGCGTCGCGCCAGGTGATCCCACGTCCGAAAAGAATGGGGTTCCGCAACGTCTCGAAGTAATCCCCAGCGACCCATTTGACACGTACCTGCGGAGGCCTTTCCCCCTCCAGAGCCGGGAAGTCTTCGATGTGGATCGACTGATTGCTGTCATTCCCGTCCATGGGCAACGAGTTGGATCCTGTGACCCCCTCCACCCCCGGGATCTGCGCCACGAGTCGGATAACTTCCTCGTGGAACGCGAGCACGTCCAAGGGCCCGGCGAGCACTGCCGAGGGAAGGTTCACCCGAAATGTCAGAACCTCCTCACCATCTTGAAATCCCGTCTGCACCGCACTGAGCGCCCGGAAACTCTGGGCCATCAAGCCCGATCCAACCATGAGCACCACGGCCAAGCCCACCTGCGACACGACCAAACCGTTGCGTACCCGCCCCCGCTCTCGGCCGCCGCTGGCGGAGCGGCTGGACTCGCGAAGTCCGACCGTCAGATCACCCCGGACAAGACGCAAAGCCGGGAAGGTCCCGAACAGCACACTGGCTCCGAACGTCCACCCCCACGAACGCGAGTCCCGCTCCGAGCAGTCCGCCCAACAGACCCAGCCCGACACTCTCCAGGAGAAGAGATCTGAAGAGACCTGCCCGCCCCGCCCCGAGGGCCGCACGAATGGCGACCTCTCTGTGCCGACCCTCACTCCTCAGCAACACCAGATTTGCGACATTTGCGCACGCTATCACCAGGACCAGGATTACGGCGCCGAAAAGAAACCAGAGCATGTTGCCGACCGGTTCGACGAGTTCCTCCCGGAGCGGGCGGATGCGCACTGCCAGCCCGAGGGCCCTGGCTTGCTGCAGCGTCATTCCGCCCGGATGACGTTCGACGGTGCGTGGGATTATCCCGGCCAAACCGGCCCTCGCCCGCTCCAGAGACACGCCGTCCGCAAGACGGGCCATGGCCTGGTAGCTGAAGTTCGAAAGGGTGACGCGCGACCGGTCCCACCGCAAAGGCACATAGATGTCGGGGTTGTGCCACTGAATGCGGGTGTCGGGCGGCATCACACCGATGATGTCACCGACGACCCCGTCCACGGTGACGGCGCGCCCAACCACGCCGGGATCGCCCCCGCACCGCCGCTGCCAGTAGCCGTGTCCGAGGATGAATACCGGAGGGCTGTGGGGCTGATCGTCTTCCACCTGAAACGGCCGACCCAGTAGCGGACGAATGCGGAGCACGTCGAAGATTCCGTCCGTCACCCTCATGCCAACGACACGTTCAGCACCGGCCCCCCGCTGTGTGACTGTCACATCGTCGGGATCCCAAATTGCGATCTCTTCGAATTCACGCGACTCGTCACGGATGGTGAAATAGGAAGCGGGTGATTGATTGAGCCACTCGATCCCATTTCCCGGAGAGGTCAGCCAAACGCCCACGAGCCGGTCGGGCTGATCGAATGGAAGTGGATTCAGCAGCACGGACTCCACGACGCTGAACAGCGCAGTCGTCCCGCCGATGCCAATCCCGAGAATCGCAACGATCAGCGCCGTGGAACTCGGGGTGCGGAGCAATCCCCTGAAGGTATGGACTCCGTCTCTTCTGAGGCTTTCCATCCTGCTTTCCCGTCCCGGTCCCCTTCCCTTCGACACCCCCATGACGCCTTTCCTCCACTTCAGCCGATTTCGAAACAGGAATGAAAACGCAAGGGGGAATGCCGCGGCGACAAACCAGGCCCGCCGACGTGCGCTGGAAACGCCGGAGCCCAGGGCCTCGGTGCAGTCCTCCTCCAAGTCACCAATCCACGCCTCACACACCTCCGCGTCACCGACGAACAGTCGAAGCAACCACACGACCCAGCATGGGACCTGGTGGCGCTTGGACATCTAGCCCTCCTCCAGCAGTCCTTCGTGCCCCGCCCACATGCGCATGAGCGCGCGCCCGCTGCTGCGGAGGGCCTCGGTGCCGAGAGGGGTCAGCAGGAAAAGACGCCGAGCTCGCCCACCCCGCTCGCCCGTCGGCGCCGCCATCTGGGCATTCAGGTAACCCTTGGATACCAATCGCTCCAGCGTCGTGTACGCCGTGCTTCGTGACACCTCACGACCGGCCCTGGTCGTGAGTTCACCCCGGATACCCCGACCGTCAGCCTCGGCCCCGAGACCGAGTACAGCCAGAAGAACGAGTTGCTCGAACTCGCCCAGGTAGGTCTGTTTGTTCATGCGTTCATTATGTCGACATAATGAACGCATGTCCATGGGCGCCAGACCTCGAACTGCCCCCTTGACAACATGTGTTGGTAACACGTATGTTGGCAACACGTAACATTTGAGAGGGAAAAAACGTGTCCATTCAAAAACGTGTCGCACAGCGGCGATTCGAGAGTCCGGCGCAGAGGGCCATGGTGAGTCTCCTGGTGACCGCGGGGCACCTTGCCCGAGCCCTCGAGGAGGTCTGCGACGCCCATGGCATCACGCACGACCAGTACAACGTCCTGCGGATCCTTCGGGGCGTTCACCCCGAGGGACACCCCAGGTACGCCATCGCCGAGCGGCTCATCGATCGGTCCCCGGACGTAACACGACTGCTGGACCGGCTGGAACGGGAGGGGTTCGTGGAGCGAAGTCGATCCGACGAAGACCGCCGACTCTCGATCTCCCGTATCACGGACCAGGGCATGGCTCTCCTGAAGGAGATGGACCCTCTGATCCTGAACGTTCACGAGGGTTTCACGGTCTGCTTCAGTCGCGACGAGATGCGCCAGCTCGCCACCCTGTGCGAAAAGGCGCTAGCTAGATGAGACCTCAAACGAGACACGCTGCGGCCGCGGTAACGCGTCCTTATTTTTGGAAAAATATGTGTTGTCCACATATATCGTGCACAACACAGACTGGCGACCACCTGCGCTTACGGGGCACTCGACATCCGCGCCTTCGAGCCCCACGGCACACCGAACGCCTAGTCTGTCTAGTGCCCTCCGATACAGCTGGCGACTCTCGGCGTCGAAGAAGACTACCGACTGCTCGTCAGGGGCGATCGCGAGCCCCCGGTTAGCATCGATCGCGACCTCGGACGGCGGAGTGATCGTTAGCATGACATGTGTGTCTTCCAGCCGCTCTCCCTCGGTCAGGATGGACCATACCTCGATCGACAACAGCGTCGCCGTCACTGCGGCCAGACCCAAGGCTATGCGCCTCCAGCGAGTGTCCGAGCTTGGAATGAGGCGTCGGGATCCGTGCCGAAAACCTGGATTGGCTAGAGCACCAGCCATCTGCGCTCCGAAGGGAAACCTGTCGGCGGGTACCCTCTCCAAGGCCCTGATCACCACCGCGTCTACGTTGGGCGGCACAGAAGCCCGCTCTGCCCTTACTGAGGGGGCCTCACCTGCAACGATCTTCCCCAACACCGCCTGCGGCGTACTCCCCGTGAACGGCGGATCACCCACAAGCATCTCGAATAGCACACAGCCCAGCGCGTAGATGTCCGTCGCAGCGCCCACGTGCAGATCACCCGTGGCCTGTTCCGGGCTCATGTAGTGCGGCGTGCCGAGGCTGAGTCCGGTCTCCGTCAGTCGGCCTCCGCCCCCGGCACCCACGGCCAATGCAATCCCGAAGGCGGAGATGACGGGCTTCCCGTCTTGGAGCATGATGTTCGCGGGCTTGATGTCCAGGTGGATGATCTTGTTGCGATGTGCGTAGTCGAGTGCCTCGGCTAGGTCCGTGGTGATCTTCACCGCTTCGTCAACGGGGAGTTGATGCTCCCGGTCCAGCCTGTCCCTTAACGACTCGCCTTCGATGAAGGGCATCACGTAGTAGAGGAAGCTGTCGGCTTCACCGGAATCGAACAGGGGCAGGATGTTCGGGTGAGTCAGGTTCGCCGTCGTCTTGATCTCAGCCAGGAACCGTTCGGCTCCGACTACCGCAGCTAGTTCTGGCTTGAGGACCTTCAGCGCGACCTTGCGTTCGTGCTTCAGGTCGTCGGCCAGGTAAACCGTAGCCATCCCGCCTTCACCCAACTCACGCTCGATGGTGTAGCGGTCTCCAAGAGCGGTGTTGAGGCGTTCGATGGTATCGGACATGGGCACTCCGGGATCAGACTGCGGTCAACATCCGAGAGCGGTCCGGTAGGCGCAAGCAGAGCCGTGTCAGACGCCTGTATTCACGTCGTAAGCGTATTCGGGGTTTATTCAAACCGATCAGCATCAGTGGTTTCTTCAGCGGTAGTCTATGAGGCCGAGTATCTTATTTGCACCTCCGGACGCGGGAGGTTGGGAGACTACCTGATATTTGGTGGAGGCACGACCATGAAAAGGCTCGTTCTAGCGATCGCGATGGCCGGATTCACCGTCGCCGGAATCGCCGCGCAAGAAGCACCCGAAGTCGAGCTGGCGATCGCCCTCGACGTGCAGGAGCGGCAACCCACTGGTGAGGGCACGGAATTCTCGGCCGACGTGGGGCAACTCGTAGCTTGGACGCGAGTCACGGGCCTCGCGAACACCACGGTGCGACATGTCTGGCGTCACCAAGAGCACGAGGAGGTCATCGAGCTGAGTGTGGGTGGCTCGCCGTGGCGGATCTGGTCGCGCAGGACCATCCCCGCAGAGTGGACGGGCGCATGGACGGTGGCAGTGCTCGACGCCCAGGACAACGTCCTCGCGACCGCGGAGTTCACTGTGGGTGTCTGACCATTCCACGGGCACCGAGAGTCGTACTGCCTGTGCGTGAGACAGAGGAATCGACTCCCGCGAAGGCTGGAGAGCTCTTCATACAAACCTCCGAGCGAGGAACGCCCATGCGCTCAAGCTATGGGTGATGCTGAGGTTGGGCGATGGTCAGCACTCCGGTCTGAAAATCCACAGCCCGCTGGTTACCTCCGACACGTAGACCAAGCCGTTGTGCAGCTGGGCACCCCAACTACTCGCGCCAAGGCCAAGGCCGAAAGACCCCCCGTAAGTGATAGAGGCGAGTAGCCGTCCCTGTGTGTCGAGTCGGCCAAGAAGCTCCCCGCTAACGTCAATGGCCATTAGTCCTTGCTCCCACCATGCCACGTAGAGAATGCCTCGCGCCTCGTCCAGCCAGAAGTTGTGCGGGTTCCCACCGCTAACCACGAAAGTGGCAACCTCGACCGGGAGGGAATATCACTGACATCCACCACGTGCAGCACCCCCGGACGGTCACTTTCCTCACCGACAAACACATACTCCGCGTCCGGCCAGTACCAAGCGTTGTGGGTGTTCCCCCCCTCGGTTTGCACTCGCCCGACCTCGACGGGATTCGTTGGAGAGCCACCCCCTATGCCATTACCGACGTCGAGGATCACCAACCCGGCATCCCAGTGGCTGACGAACGCGAGACCGTCGCGCACGTACACGTCATGACAACGGCTCGAGCCGGCGTAAGAGTCCGCCACGACCTGCGGATCAGCGGGGTTACTGATGTCGACAATGAAAAGCATCCTCCCACCCGCAGCCCGATTCCCGCACGCGTACACGTAGTCACCCTCGATCCAGGCGTTGTGAACTTTAGAGAGCGGCGGGGTCGTGACATTTGTAATGACCTCGGGGCTCAGGGGGTTCGAGAGGTCAAGCAGGATGATGATTCCACTGCCGCTTTCTGGCGAGTCCGCCTGCGTGATCACCCCGAGCGTGCCGTCGGCCCGGATCTTCACATCCATGACCGGACCGTCTCCATCCAACACAAGGGACGTTGCCCGTCTCGGCATTGCCGGGTTACTCACGTCCCACACCCACAGGGTGTTCGTGGCGGCTCCAGTATTGAAGAGGTCAAACATGCCGGTATAGGCGTGCCGTGAACCCAGAGGTCCGAGGTCAGCGGTTGATCTCCGTGTCCGACCACCGTGAACGTCGGGGGTGCCTCATCGGAGGGTGCCGTGGCGTGCCCACAGCCGCATGCAAGGAGGAGTGTACAGATGCTCAAGACTATGCGAGTCAGCGGCTGAATCGAGCCAAACTCGAAGGAGTACATGGCCATGCGCTCAAGCTATGGGTGATGCTGAGGTCGGGCGATGGCTGGATTTGACTGATGCGAGGCCGCGAGGTAAACGAAAAAGCCCATCCCGACCCATAGGCCCCGAACGCCGCCCGGGACGCTCGGGGCCTTCTCCCACCGTGGCGGCGAAGTTCGCGTATCCGCCGCAGAGCCTCTTCAGTGTTTCACCTGGTAAAGGGATGCACCGCGACCAAACAGCCGTTCTCTAGCTGCCACATACACTGACTGAACGCGGTACTACCAGTGGGCAACACCCGCCACAATACGAGGTCATAAGTGTCACCAACTGCCAGAGGCAGCGGTCCCCAGGTTTGCAGGATGCCAGCGCCCGCAGGTGCCACCCCATAGGTCACAGGTGGCATGATGAGGTTGGCTTCAGATGGTGTCCCGCTGACAGTTGAAGGTGGTGGCTCCGGAGAGTCTCCTTGTTAGCCTGCCTTTCTCATTTCGGCAACCGGTTCATGGTCGTCGAGGTGGGCCCTGAGCATCCAGAGCTGGTCGTAGCCGATGATCCTCCGGTAGCTCTTCTCGGTCTCCACGAACGAGGCCGCAGCCCAGCGCAAGGCCATCGCTCCGTTCTTCCAGTGGGTCACCCTGCGGGTCTTCTGTCTTACGCCCGAGTGGGTGCTGTCGATCAGGTTGGTCGAGCCCAGGCACTTCCTCAGCCGCGGCGGGAGGCCGAGCCGGTTGATCGTGAACATCTCGCTGAGGCCTTCGCGTAGGCTGGCCGAGGCCGAGGGGTGGTCGCGCTCGAGCCATCGGGCGAGCTGCTCGAGCTTCTGCTCGCCCTGCTTCGCGTCCAGCTTCATCGCCGCCCGGAACGCCGCCTTCACCTGAGGATGCTGATCCTTCGGCAGATGACCCAGCACGTTGCGGAGCTTGTGGTTGCGGCAGCGCTGGATGGGGTGACGTTGGCCGAACACCTTCTCGATCGCCTTCCTGAGCGCTTTCGAGCCATCGATCACGAACAGCCGCCGCCTGCCCGGGTCCAGGCCGCGCTCGACCAGATCCTCTAGGAGCGCGCTGGTCACCTCGGCGTTCTCACTCGCTCCTTCCCTCACGCCCAGCACGTGCTTCTTTCCGTCTGAGTCCACGCCTACCGCAGCAAGCACGTGGTGCGAGCCCATCTGGATCCCGTCCAGGTAGATCACCAGGAGGTCCCACGCATCCAGCCGGCGCTCCATCAGCTCCTTCAGCACGCGCTCCGAGGCCTCGACCGTCTCACGGCTCACCGCCGACTTGCTCACCCCGACCGTGTCGGCCATCTCACCGATCACACGGCCGTACTTCCGCGTGCTCACCCCCGCCATCAGGACCTCGAGCATCCGATCCGCCACGGCGCCCGGTCTCCGGATCGCTGCGTACGCCGGCACCTCGACCTCGCCACCCTCCCCGGCGCCCCGGCGCCTGAGCCGTGGCCGCTCCACACGCACCTTCCGGTCCGACAGGTAAACCACACCACCCTGCCGGCCATACCACACCGTGTCGTCTTCCGCTCGTGACCGACGGTCAAGTCCCGAGTTGTGTGTAAAAGTGAGAGGAAGCTCCTCGATGCTTCGGTTAGGCTGCCTTGGCGACCTCCTTGGGTTCGAGAAGCGTGAGATCGAGGTAGCGGCGTTCGCTCCAGACCGCAGTAGTCTTCAGAGCAACCGCGGTGATGAGGCGGAGCGCACTGGCTCGGTCGGGGAAGGCGCCGGCGCTCCGGATCCGACGCTTGATCTCGGTGTGCAGGCGCTCGAGGCTGTTCGTGGTGCGTAGCCTGGCCCAGTGGGGCTCGGGGAACGCGTAGAACTGGGTGGCGGCCGTGAAGCCCCGCTCGAGCACCTTCATTGCCTCGGGGAGCTCCTCTTGCCAGCGCGTCGTGATCTCGGCCAGGCGCTTCTTCGCCTCAGCGAGCCCGGGGGCCCGGAAGACGGCGGCAACCTCGCGCGCCACACGCTTGCGCAGGCGATGCGGGACCTTGGCCAGCACGTTGCGTTGCAGGTGCACGGTGCAGCGCTGACGGCGCACCTCAGGCAGGAAGCGGCGCACCGCAGCTGCCAGGCCCGCGTGCTTGTCGGCGATCACCAGTTCGACGCCGCTGAGACCTCGCTCCAGGAGCTGCTCGAGGAGCTCCGACCAACTGTCCTCTGACTCCTCAGGGCCTAGCGTGATGGCCAGGAGCCGGCGGTGACCGTCCGGATCCACCGCGTAGGCCACGAGCGCGCTCACGTTCTCGACCTTCCTGGCCCAGCGCGCATCGAGGAACGTCGCGTCCAGATACAGATAGGGGTGAGGCCCCTCGATGGGTGCGCTCCGCAGCGCTTCTACAGCCCCATCGAGCCGCTTCGCGACCCGGCTTACCGTCGAGCGTCCCACGCGCTCACCCAGCAGTGCTTCAGTCACGTCGCCCATCTTGCGCTGCGACACACCGCTCACGTAGGCCTCCACCATCATCTCGTCCACTTCTTCACTCCTGCGCCGGTAGCGGCCCATCACGTCGGCGGGCGAGCCGCCTTCCCGGCTGCGCGGCACCATCACGTCGATCTGACCCAAGCTCGTGAGCAGGCGCCTGAGGTACGTGCCGTTCCTGTGGTCCTTCCGGCTGCCGACCCGCTCGAAACGACGCGCTCCGACCATCGCTTTCAACTCCTCCTCCAGCACCATCTCGAGCGTAACACGAATCGCGCCCTGAAACAACGACTTCAAATCCTGCCGTAACTCTTCTTGCGTGGCCCGCTCAACTTCAACCATCTTTTCCATGAGGAAGCTCCTTTCCGGTTCCGGACCTGCTGGCGCAGGCCCGGACTCCCCGGGTTCGTGTCATGATGAACATTCACAAGGAGCTTCCTCTCTTTTTCCCGGGCTGTCCACCCTCCCCGGACCCCTCACCCCCTTTTACACAAAGGGGGTATTCCCTTAAGTCCACCGACCCCAAGATATAGTGGTTACCGGGGCTCTGCGGGCCGTTTCCCACGTCCGGTGCCGAGGTAAAGGGCCGAAGCTGGCGTGGGAGCACACTGAACAGCCTGCTCAAGCAAGCGGTAGAACAACAGGCCGCGAGCCCGGGATGTGCGTCGGTTGAAGCGAAAGGTGAACTCGTCCAGATAGTAGGGGAGGTGTTCGCGGGCGATCCCTCCTTGGAGGGTTCCGAGGACCCAGCGCTTGAGGAGAGACGCCACCCGATGTACGGCCGACATGAGCACGTGAGCGGGATCGCCGGAGGTCGAGAGGTTCGTGACCGTGTGGCGAAAGCCCAGTTTGGCGAGTCCCTGATAGCTTGGCCATCCGTCGGTATGCACCGTGCTTGCCGGTGCGATGCTATCCTTGACGAAGCCTCGCAGAACCGGAGCGGAGAGGTCGGGCACCCAACGCAGCCGTATTCTCCCGATCTTGCGTCCGTCGACCTCGGCGGCGATCGCGACGATGGCCTTCTTGATCGTCTCGCGGCCCCGCACTCCAGCCTCCACGCCCCCGACATAGCTCTCGTCCACTTGCACAACGCCGCTCAGCTGGTCGCGATCCGGTCGGACCATGGCCCGGCGGAGCTTGTGGAGCCAGACCCACGCTGTCTTGTAGCTTCCCAGTCCGAGCACGCGCTGGAGCCCGAGAGCATTGGCTCCGTATTTCTGGCTCGTGAGCTCCCAGGCAGCGAGAAACCACAGACGCAGGGGCGAGCGCGTGCGGTGGAACACGGTTCCCGCCAGCACCGAGGTCTGCCTTCGACAGTGTGGGCAGACGAGACGCCCCCGCGATGCTCGCCAGACCTCTCCCAACCCGCCACAGCCCACGCACACAAACCCTTCCGGCCAGCGCAGACCCTCCACGTACTCCAGGCATGCCGCATCGTCGGGGAAGAACTCGTCCAGCTCCAGCCGCGTACGGGGATAGTCCACGCCGCCACGGAGCTGAGAAGCCGGAACCGCCATGACCACAACATGTAGTGGGCGGTGGACTTAAGGCAATACCCCATTTACACAAATATCGCGACACTACCTGACCGACCTGCCTGCTTCACGCCTGCCACACCCTCGGCGCTCATCTCCAGCACCGCTTCGATCGTCGCTCGTCCCATCACCTGGATGACTTCGTCGATCGCGACCTCCGTCTGCTCCACGAGCTCAAGCATCGGAACCAGAAACTGCCCCTCCCGCTTCAGGAACTCCCTGATCGCGCGCTTGTCCGCCCGATCCCTTACCTCGTATGTTCTCTTCATCGTGGTGGCTCCGTGTTGGGGTTTTTGCCTACCCGAGCCTATCGGCCCGGGACCCCCGGAGCCACCACTTTTCTTTCTCCCCTATCGGGAACCTTCAACTACGGTTGGGACAGCTTCTGGCTTCATCGGGACCGTCCCAAAGGCTATTGACGCCCTCGTCGGCGGCGATCACCCACACGTCACCCTCGTCCCCCTCGACGAGCACCATCGCCATGGGACACCTGGGCTCCCAATCGAAGACGATTGATGGACCGCTGCTGACCGTAGCAGTGACTGAGGTGGTCTCCGGTGCGCAGGCTGCGGCAGTCGGTCCGGTCGAATCTTCACCGCCACAGGCGGTAGCAGTTAGAGCGGTGGCCATTCCGATGATGCATGGATAGTACCGTTTCATGATCACCTCCAAGGCGATGTGAGTGTCTGCGTGGAGGATGCAACCACCGCGGATAGAGGGGCATACGTAATCCTACTTAGCATCTCCTCGATTCACGCCCACGAGCCCATGCGCTCAAGTTATGGGTGATGCTGAGGTTGGGCGATGGATGGATGGGACTGATGCGAGGGCGCTAGTTCTCCAGTTTGCCGACGATCATCACGCCTTCCACGAATACGTGAGGCCTAGGAGCGGAGCGGGTCAGTTTCTGCGAGCCAAGTCAAAGAAGTCGAAGATCGCTTGTACGTTGTCGCGATCACTTGCGATGATTGATATGTGGTCCCCGCCTGGGATTTCAATGTATCGGTAAGTCATCCCGAGCTCTGCCATCTTGGCGACCCAGGTGCGGCTGATCTCGGTCAGCGACATCAGCCCGCTGAGCGGGCTCTGCCGCCGGAAGAGTCGGTCACCCGAGTCCCCTCCCGCTACCGCCCAGTTCCCGCCCTCACCGAGCTCACGCTCGATGGCGTAGCGGCCTTCCAGGGCTGCGTTCAGGCGGGCGACTGGATCAGACATCAGTTAGCGCTTCACGAACATCAAGTTTCGCAGCCTGTCCGTGTCGACTGCGAACCCGACGACTCTACCCTGAGCGTCGCGGGAAAACGTGAACGTCCAATATCCGATTTCACCGGACGTTCAGTGCCTCAAGCACCTCATCGGCACCGATCTCCATTGAGTCGAGTCCCCTGATGACGTTCACCATCGCGTTGCGATGGACCTCTACTGCCGCGTATACCAGGGTCGACTTCAGTATCGTCAGAAGCTCGCCTTCCGGAATGCGCAGTCCCGCCGGAACATCTTCCGCGGGACGGGCGAGCGGCGCCAAAGAGCCAAGCTCACGCCTGAGCTCCCAGTTCGCACCACTGTACTGTAGGTCGAAGAGAACATCCAAGTGGTTTTCTAAGTTCGAGCGCCCCAACTCGAAGTATGCCAACGCATCCATGAGCCGTGGACTTTGCACAAGAGCGAGGTCGCCGCTGGAAATCGCGCCCTCGTAGAGAGCCAACTGCGGCTCCCAGAAGGGCGCGCGAAAAGTCGCCGCGATTAGGACCTGTAGCGAGTCAACAAGCACAGCCGCACCGCTCCCAACAGCTTCGAGGAACGCTTCCGTCTTCGCAAGGTTTCCCTGAGCCGTTTCGATACTCTCCGAGATGTGCCGGAGAGTCTCCTCGAAGTCGCCGCGGAGTGCTTCTCTAAGTTCCTCCCGCTCCGCCGCTTCTTGCCTCCCGTCCCACCACGCCTGAATCCCAAACGCCATCAGAATCGACGCCACGATCACCACGCCTTCCACGAAGACGCGAAGCCAAGGGACCTGACGGTTCAATTCCCCATCCGCTGGCGCAGCTCCTCGAACCAGTTCACGACCAGTTCTACGCGCATGACGAGTACGCCTCCCACCTCTGTGAGTTCTGCTCCCGGCTGGCTCACGAACAGGTACGACTCGCCGTCCGGGTGCACATCCCAGTTCGTCCGGGGGAGGCCACCTGGGTCTTGACTCCAAGCCCCCAGGAACATCTCCTCTGGCGTATCCACCGAGAACACTTCTCCGGGCGTGATCGACGCCCTCATCACGCTGCTGCCGTTCCGGTATAGATCGCCGACCCGTCGGGTGCCCAAACGGGTTTGGTCCCGCCGCCGTTGGAGACCAGCATTCGGTCCCCAGCGTCCGGGAACGAGCGGACGTAGACCTCGGCGACGCCAACTCATCGGACGCATACGCGGCCCTGTTGCCGTCTGGCGAGATGGTTGCCATGGTCTCGTTCCAGTCGGCGCGGAGGTAGTCGGTGAAGCCTACGCTGTCACCGTCCTCGCTCATGATGACCAGGTCCCAACCTCGATCAGTCGTTAGCTCCATAACGAGGACCTGGGTCCCGTCGAGCGACATCGACAGCGGAATCAGCCCATCGCGGCGATAAAGCTGCTCGGCCTCCTCAGACCCGTCGGCAAGCCGCCGAAAGCCGCCACCCGACATGTCACCGAAGTAGACATACCGGCCATCTCGGGACCACCAAGGAAGGCGTGACTCATCCGCCGCAAGTGACCGGTTCTCACCGGTATCGAGGTCGTACACGAAGGTCTCGTTGGCCCCTTTGTACACGATCTGCCGACCAGTGGGTGAAAAACGCGGATGCCGGAAGGAACCACCGCCGACCGCCAGAGGAGTCTCCACACCGCCCGCGTCTACGATCACAAGTTGCGCCGATGCACGGGCACCGCCCCTCGGAAGGGCGTACACCGCAGTGCCCGTCTCGGAGACTGTGAACTGCTTGGCACCGCCGCCGTAGACCAAGACCTCGGGCAGGACCGTTGCGGGCTCACCCGTCGTCCGGTGCGTGCTGAGATCAAACGGGACAGCCATCAGTGCCTGGTCACCGTGCCCATATACCACATGTCCTGTGGAGATGTATATCGGGTTGTTCGCACTGCTTAAGCCAAGATCGGTGACAACCCCCGACACGATCTCCACCACCATCAGGGTTCTGCCCTCGCCTCCCGTTCCCTGGAAGATGATCGCCTCACCATCCGGGAGCAGGTGAGGCCGACTGTTGCCGGGGGCGGAGAGGATGAGGGTTGGCTCGCCGCCCCCCGGGGCGACCGACGAGATGCCGCCACCCTCGTCAAATACAATCAGGTCGTCCAACCCCCAGTGGGGGTGGGTCCCCGTGGCCACAGGAAGTACGGGTCCGCCGGACGTTTCGACGCGATAGATCTCACCACCTGCGTGAAACGCCAGCCACTGCCCAGCTGGCGAGAATACCGGGTAGTTCGCGCCATCGGTTCCGGGGATCTCGCGAAACTCAACTTGATCTGCATCGCGAATGAACAGCTTAGAAACGCCCTCCGCGGTGCTCGAAACGACGATCTGGGAGCCGTCACGAGAGATGGCCAGTCGCACCCCCGCCCCCGCTACAATCTCCATGCCTGTAAGTCCCGTTCGGAGCGGGACACCCGGCTCGGGAGATGGCCGGAGCCAGCCCCAGGCGGCGAGCGCAGCAAGGAGAGCAGCGGTCGTCGCAAAGGCGACCGTCAGCCGCTTCCACGGGCCAGGCACCATAGTGAGCGTGGCTACCGGCTCTGGTGTCGAAGCAGTTACCGATGTCCGAGTCCGGGCCTCATACGTGAAGCTCGGGTCCGTCAAAGCTGCCCCGAACTCCGCCGCGCTCGTGAAGCGGTCTGCTGGGAGCTTCTCTAGAGCTTGTGCGAGAGCAGCAGACACATGCGCCGGGACGGTTCTTCGTGCCGTTGTGATAGATGGAGCATCCGCCGTCAGGATCTGGACGAGGACCGCCTGAGCGGTGGATGCCGAGAACGGCGGGTCCCCGGCGAGCATCTCGTAGAGCACGCAACCGAGCGCATAGACATCCGACCGTGGGTCCACATCCCGGTCGCCCGTGGCCTGCTCAGGGGACATGTAGTGCGGCGTGCCGAGGCTGAGGCCGGTCTCCGTGATGCGCCCCGCACCCGCCTGGGCCACGGCCAGCGCAATCCCGAAGTCGGCGACCAACGGCTCGCCCTGCTCGCTCAACAGGATGTTGCCCGGCTTGATGTCGCGGTGGACGACGCCGTTTCCGTGTGCGTAGTCGAGGGCGCTGGCGACCTTCTGCGTGATGGCCAAGGACTCCTGCACGGCGAGTTGTTTCTCGCGGTCGATGCGCTCCCTGAGCGATTCCCCTTCGATGTGGGGCATCACGTAGAAAAGGAACGAGTCCGCCTCACCCGAATCGAACAGCGGCAGTATGTGGGGGTGCGTCAGGTTCGCCGTCGTCTCGATTTCAGCGAGAAACCTCTCAGATCCGACGACCGCTGCCAGTTCAGGCTTCAGGACCTTCAGGGCTACGTTGCGATTGTGCTTCAGGTCCTTGGCGAGGTACACCGTGGCCATCCCGCCCTCGCCGAGCTCTCGCTCGATGGCGTAGCGGCCTTCTAGGGCTGTGTTCAGGCGGGAGACGGGGTCCTGACCTGTCATGTGCTCACGATGCGTCGCAGGTCAGCAAAACCACACGTCAGGAGAGACGAGTCTCGATTATCGTGCCGTAGTCGGTCATCAGCCCGCAGCTCGGTGGTCGCGTACTGAAGAGCTTGAAGCAACGGACGCTTGCTACCCTGACGACTCGGAGTCGATATCATCTCTGCTTCGCGCTCAGGATCAGCGAGAGGAGACGGTCGAACTGCTCGTTGTCGACCCGTGGCCCTTCCCGGTCATCCGTGTCGACCATGTGCGAAACGACGAGCTTTAGCTGCGGCACGACGGCGAGGCGTTGATTGCCGCCCAGCCCGCTCGCGCCGAACGTCCCTTCGGGGATGCCGAGCTCAGGGTACCGCTCGGTGCGGACGGCGACGCGGAAGGTGTAGCCGAAGCCGCTCTTCGTGCCGAGCTGCCCGGCGTCCGAGTAGCTGCGTGTGCTCCTGCGAACCCAGTCCTCCGGCACGACCTGTACGCCCCGCCAGCGCCCGTCGCGCAGATAGAGGAGGCCGAACCGCGCCAGGTCCCGCACTGAGATGCGAAAGGGGTATGCGGGGTGAGCGGAGTACTTCTCCAGAACGTACCGGCCGTGTGCCGGAGAGTAGTCCTCCATGCCGATAGGTCCTGCGACGCGGCGCCCGAACGCCTCGAACAGATCCTCTCCGGTCTTCAGCCGGAAAATCGTGCCGAGCACGTTGAAGCTCCAGTTGTTGTAATAGAAATGAGTGCCCGGTGCGTGGCTGCCCCGCTCTGGCCGCGCCTCCCGCATGGACGGCAGCTCGGCGGCCGCCGGGAGATAGACGCCGGAACGGGACTTCAGTAGGTCCTCGACGGTCGCCCTCTTCTCGGCCTTCGTGAGGGGCGTGGCCGGCTCGTCGATCCCGAGGTCACCCAGCGTTGCGCTGATGTCGATCATGCTCTGCGCCGCGTAGATCCCGTAGAGGGAGCTGAGCATCGCCTTCCGCGTCGAATGTGTGCGGTACGGCTTCGCCACCTCTCCCCACGACGCAATCACCCAACCATCATCCACCACCATGACACCTGCGGAGCCGATCGAGTCCGCGAATGCCCGCGCCCGGGCAAGCATCTCAGAGGACCACCCGAGCGCCTCCGGCTCCGCGACGTGGTTCCACGTGCTCGCCGGGTACTCACCGTCTTCGTTGACCGGGAACGCACGTTGGGCTGAAACGGGTGTCGCGAGGATGATGGCGAGGATCGACGGGAGCCAGGCGAACCGTGGTCGTGAGCGCATTCTGGGATGCTCCGGCTAGGGGCTTGCTCTGTGCACAAAAAAGCAACGTGCGATCCCATGCATTTTCCACCAGCCCTGCAACCGGGATTGCTCGTGACGGAGATCGTCGGCCAGGTAGACCGTGGCCATGCCACCTTCACCCAACTCACGCTCGATGGCGTAGCGGCCTTCTAGGGCGGCGTTCAGGCGGGAGACTGGATCAGACATCGGGCGTTCCTCAGCATCGGAGGATCAGACTGTGGTCAACATCCTATTCACAGGTCGGCAAGCGCAAGCAGAATCCGTGTAGAGACGTGTATTTGCGTTCTGAGCGTCTTCGGGGTTTATTCGGTATCGTGGTTAGGCTAGAAGGCTATCCTAGGCGTCTCCACGACGGGGATCGGTTTTCTGGGCGTTTTCCTCGCTCTATGCGGCATTGGGTTGGCCTCGGGTCTGATGAAACCCAAGGCTTAGGACTGATGCTTTAATTGCCCGTCTCGCGATTCTACTGCGCGTCAATCTGCCGACCGCAAGCGAAGCGCGCGCGAGGGATGTCTACCGCGACTGAGGCCATCGCTTGTCAGAACGCGGACCGGTTAGCCTGACGAGTTCTGTCCACAGCGGAAATTGGGCGCCGGGCACGCCACCCTCAGCCTCGAACTGTGCCCGAGCCTCGGCAGCGGCTTGGTTCGCGTCGCTGATCGCCGACCTACACTGGGAGACCTTTCGGAATCCGTACACCGCAGACCCAACCCACAAAGCGCTGAGGGCGTAGTCGGACCCATCCAGTCCTCGGAGGAATCATGCGCTGGAGCCCCCAGAGCCCCAACAAGGCCTGCGGCACCCAACCCATGGCCGCAAAAGTGACGCATCTCGCGTTCGGGATCGCGTGCTGGAATGTCGCTTTGCTCTTTCTCGCACACGGAAGCCACGGGGAGGTGCCAGCGGCGCTGCACGGGCTGCTGGTGGCCGTTCTCGCGACACTGGGCACGGTGGCGGTCTGGGAGGCACGCGGGCTCAGTCGCGCCGTCGGCCTCTGGCTCCGCACTGGACTCATGGTGCTGGCCGGCACGTGGTTCATTCAGATCGCGTACTCATTGTACCGAATCGGATTCGATCCGGCGCGCGAAAACGGGATGGAGCGCGTGTTTCTCTACTTCTCGTGGCACGTGCTGGCGATCGGTGGCGTGCTCGCGGGAGTTAGCGCTTGGACCAGGCGGCGGCGAACTCAGCCAGGAGGTCTTGGATAGGTACTGCCGAAGACGCGCAGCCAAGAGACCTGACGGGTCAATTAGGCACCCTTGAACCGGGTGTCCACGGGGTCGTCGTATTCCTCGGCGTAGCCGTGAGGAAGCTCATCGTGGGTCCGAGCTCAAGCGTGGCGCGACCAAGATGCGGACCGCAAGTGAAGCGCGCGAGCGGGATGTCTACCGCGACTGCAGCAATCGCTTGGTTAGACAGCGGACACACGAGCCCTCCTCCACATGTCTTGGTACTGGCGCAGGAGCGAGGATAGATGACTAAGCGACGAAACGGGTTGACCAAGGCGAGCTACAACTTGCCCGCGCTAACCGGGAGACCGTGAGCCCCCCAGAAGAGGTCGTGACCAACGGACGCTGGCTTCACGACCCAAACGAGAAACACGTGAACTCTCGCATTTTGGATCTCGCTCACTGCCTCCGTCTCGTGGACATTATAGATAGGTCCGGCGCGGGCGGATACAAATACGGAGGGGCGGGACGCAAGTCGATACCGAGAGGCCCTGTTTTCAGGAGAAAACCAGATCCAGGAAATCGGTCAGGAGTCCGGAAGAGTCGGGACTCTCCCGGAACCCTGCCTCGGCGGCGGCCTGCTCGGCGGCGCTTCGAGGGCCGTAATTCGCGAGGTACCGCCGGTAGCGATCGAGGTTCGTCTGTCGGTCAAGTTCGGGGTGGAACTGGGTGGCCCAGATTGGCTTGCCGGGGATGCGCAAGGCCTGGAACGTGCAGAGCCGGCTGGATGCCAGGTGCACGACGCCGTCCGCAAGAGAGGCTGCCCGGTCCTTGTGCCCCATCTGTGCGTCGAATCGGGCGGGTAACTTGCCGAGCAGCGGATCGATCTTGCCTTGCTCGGTCAGCTCCAACTCGAACGTGCCGACCTCGGTGCTGGCCGGGTCGTAGACGAGCTCCCCACCTAGAGCCCGGACGAGGCTTTGAAAACCAAAGCACGATGCAAAGGTCGGATGGCCCAACTCGGCCACCTCACGCAGGAAGTCGAGATAGGCCTCGAAGTGCGGCAAGTTCCCTTTCGAAACGTAGAAGTCCCCGCTGCCCCCGACCATCATCGCATCGTAGCCTCGCAGGCTCGAGAGCGACGGCGGCCCCTCGCAGAGGTCGTGGGGTTCGATCGCTTCGGCGGGCAAACCGGTCCGGGCGGCGAAACACCCATGCTCGTGGACGCGCATCGGGTCGGCGGCGTTCCGGGCTTGCAGGAGCAGGATTCTCATCCCAACGGGGTAGAAAGAGGCGCTGTCTAACGAATTGTGATTCTGCTGCGCGTCCAAACCCGACACGCGGATATTGCCATCCCGCCCTCGCCCAACTCGCGCTCGATGGCGTAGCGACCTTTGAGGGCGGTGTTGAGACGGGCGACGGGATCGGACATCAAGCGTTCCTCAGCATCGGAGGATCAGACCGAGGTGAACATCCGAGCACGGTCCGGTAGGCGCAAGCAGAAGCCCGGCAAACGCTTATATTCGCGTTCTGAGAGTCTTCGGGGTTTATTCGGTATCCAGGGTAGGCTGGAGAGTTGTCGTGGCTTAGAATTGCCGTTCTCGGTTCGCTCACCGGAACGAGCGTCGTGCACAGACTCAATCACCCAGTCCGAGTCAATCGGGATAGGGGAGGACCGGCGATCCCGGTCCTTCCCCTCCCACACCACCAGGCATGCGGGTCCGCACCTGGCGGTTCGGTGAGTTGAGGTCAGTACGGCGTGAGCCGGGGCACACCCAGCTCGTCGAAGTACGCCCCTGGCAAGGCCGTGTGCAGGGCGTGGTGCGCGGCCACGTGCCACCAGCTTCGCGCGAACCGAGCAGCTCGCCAGGCGAGGTTCTCGCTCACACCGCGAGCCCTCAACTCCCGGTACGCTGTCCTTCCCCGTTTCCACTGGCGTAATTGCAACGTACGCAGCCGGCGGTGGATCCATTGGTCCAGGTCTCGGAAAACCCCCGGTGTATCCGCTAAGCCGAAGTATGCCTTCCACCCCAGCACGTAGCGCCGTAGCTCTTCCGCCACCTGTTGCAGGCTCCGCCCGCCACTCCGGCTTGTAATCTGCCGGACTCGCTCCTTGAACTTCGTCAGGGCCTTCTTGCTGACCCGGCGCTTCACGACCTTCCCTGCCGCTACCCAGAAGCTGTAGCCCAGGAACTGTCGATCCCACACTCGCGCCACCGCGCTCTTTTCCTCGTTGACCTGAAGCCGAAGTTTCCCGTACAAGTGCCTCAGCGCCTGCATCACACGTTGTCCTGCCCGCCTCGACCGCACGTATACATTGCAGTCATCGGCGTACCGGACAAACGCGTGTCCGCGTAGCTCCAACTCCTTGTCCACTTCGTCCAGGAGCACGTTCGCCAGCAACGGCGACAACGGTCCGCCCTGAGGCGTCCCCATGTGCCGCTCCATCACCACCCCGTTCGCCATGACTCCGGCTTCCAGGTAGCGACGGAGGATCCGCAGCATCGCCTTATCCTCGATCCGCTTTGCCAGCCGCCCCATCAGCACGTCGTGGTTCACCCGGTCGAAAAACTTCTCCAGGTCCACATCCACCACCCATCGTCTCCCTTCCTGGATGTATTGCTGCGCTTCGCGCACCGCATCGTGTGCTCGGCGCCCAGGCCGGAAGCCGTGGCTGTGCCGACTGAACGTCGGGTCGAACCTCGGTTGCAGCACCTGCAGGATGGCTTGTTGGATGAACCGGTCCAGCACGGTCGGAATCCCCAACTCCCGGACCCCTCCCCCACTCTTCGGTATCTCCTGCCTTCGTACCGGCTTCGGTTGGTAGGTCCCCGCCAGCAACCGCTGTCGGATCTCCCCCCAGTGCCTGCGCAAGTACTCTGGCAGCTCCTCCACGCTCATCCCGTCGATGCCCGGACTGCCCTTATTCTGCCGCACGCGTTTCAACGCTCCTACGAGGTTGGCACGCCCGACCACCTCCTCCATCAGGAGATGCTCGCTTCCTGAGCGCTCGTCTCCATGGGCCACCGTTCCGGCTTCGCCACTCCCCTCTACCTTCGGGGCTTCACCCCTATCCTCCAGCGGGAGCTCCAGTTGCCTGGACTCCTGGCGCATGGCCTTCTCGAGATCCACGGTCGTCACACTCTCCTCTCCGTTCGGCCCTTCGTCCGACAAAGCTGGGTCCAAGCGCATCATGCACTTCGTCGGCCTACTATGGCCTCTGCTGACTTCTCGCTCCGCCGGCAGGCCCAACAGCGCAATGCCGGCGTCGCCCTTTCAGGCGTCAGGCGAGACCTCCCCGGGTAAGAACGATGACCTTCCCCGCACAATCGCCGGATCTACGCCGCTTCCCCTTGGTCGCAGGAGCTTCGCGGTCAGTGGTCCGCTCGCCCCGGTCCGCAGCACCTCGTATCCGGTTCCTGTTCGTCGACTCACGGGTTCGTTTCACGCTTCGTTCAGCGTACGCCTCACGACGAACGCCTTGCGCTTCCCTTCGGTCCCTGCGACCAGGTTCCGGGAGGACTTTCACCTCCAAGTCATCGCCCATGCCGGGCCCACCACTTAAAAAAAGGAGCCATCCTAGACCACGATGGCTCCCCTTCTCGTAACCCAAAACTGTAACCCATCAAGGTTCAGTTTTTGTTACCCATCAGGGTTCGGGCTCACCACACGCGATGAGCATCACGAACCCGACCGTACCCAGAAGGACCCAGAGGATCGCCCCCGTATCGCCGACCACATCATCCTTCACTCGCCTTACGTTGACGATCACCTGGGCCTGCTCCAGCAGCTCGGGAGTGAGCTCGACGTAGCGCCCCACGATCGACGGGAGCACGCCCTGCAGGTCCGCTCGGGCTGTCTCCGGGGTGACGCCGGGGTCGAGGCGGGCGACTCCGAACTTGTTGAAGCCGCCGAACTCTCACTGCCCGGGTCGGGCTGAAGCGGGACCCATGCGGCCACGGACTCGTTGGGAAAGGCGAATCCTCTGGGCATCACGCCGATCACCTCATGGATGATCCCGTCGAGGTCGATCGTTCGACCGACCATGGTCGGGTCCGATCCGTACCGCCGGCTCCAGAATCCGTGGCTCAACACGACGACGGGCGAGGCCCCGACCGCGTCCTCGTGCTCGGAGAACGTCCTTCCGAACGCAGGCGCCAACCCAAGGAGGGGGAGGAGCGTGTGGGGTGCTCGGATGGCGCTAATCTGCTCCGGATCTCCGTCACCCGTGACGTTCAGGGTCGCGTTGCCATAGATCGCGATCGATTCGAGTGTGTGGTTCAACTCACCGTAGTGGTAGTAGAACCCCCTGGCCATGGCGAGCTCGTCCTCGATGCCCAGGCCGGGGGCGTCGTGCGTAAGCCCGACCAGCTCGTCCGAGCCCGGGTAGGGCAGCGGCCGGATCAGCACACCGTTCACGACGCTGAAGATGAGCGTGGTGGCACCAATGCCGATGGCCAAAGTCACGACGGCGATCGTCGAGAACCCCGGCGACCGACCGAATCCACGTAGAGCATTCCCAACGTCTCGAAACCTCTTACCCATCACCGAATCCCCCTGTCGAGAGGTGAATTGTAGATCGCTTGTGTATTCTGGTCCCGGCTCGGCCAGGCCCGACGACCGGCGGACGCCGGCGAGCCAGTCGAGCAGCGACCGGATCAGCCGGTCACGCCTGATGTGAGCCGAGGCGCCAAGCGCCTGCCGCCAGTACCATGTGCGCGCCCACCGCAGGCCTCGTGTTCCGACACGTGTGACAAACCCCTCGTGCAGATCGCCGAGCACCTCGGTCCGATCCTCGGAGCGGAGGGCCCGAGCAAGGAGCCACGTGGCGAGCCGTGGAGGTGTCACGAGGTCTCCAAAACGGAGTCGAGTCCGTCGGCCATCTGAGCCCACTCGCGGTGAGCCTCTTTGAGTTGACGGAGACCGGCGGCCTCGAGGCGGAAGTAGCGCTTGGAGCGACCACCGCGAGTGGGTGTCGGGTCGCCGAAACGTGACTGGAGGTACCCCTTCTCTTCCATCCGGCGAAGGGCCACGTACATCGCCCCGCTGGACGAGGTACGCCCTGTGCGACGCTCGATCTCCTCCAGGATACGGGCCCCATAAGATTCCGAGCCGAGCTGCAAGAGAGCGAGCAGAACCAGCTTCTCGAAGTCCCCCAATGTCTCGCGACCCATCACTCCTCCGTTTTTACTGCGTTGCAGGCTTAATGCGTACGACGACGACCGGGTCGTGAAGGTTTCAGGAGCGGAGGGCGGGGTGGACCGAATTGGTTCCGCGAGCGCGAGGGTCGCGTGCTGCGCCCGCGGCCACCATCTTGGCCGCGCGGCGCCCCTGCGTCCCTTGTGGCCTTTGGTGGTCGCATCTTCAACCTGAGATGGATGAGTTCGTGATCACAGAATCAAGAAGGCCCTTGTGATGTCGCTTGGTCTAGTGATCGGTGTCGGCTCGCTGCTGACGATCTTGGCTTCGTCCAACCTCTCGGCTCAGACCCCGATCGACGCAGGTAGGCACCGCGTCGAGGTCACGAGCACCGTGGACGGCAGTCCCCAACCATCCTTCATGATCCTTCCGCCGGGATACGATCACGATGGGGCCGACGTTCCCGTAGTCGTGTCATGACACAGCTGGAGCTTTGGACTGGAACAGCGTCGCGAGGACCTCGAGCACGAGGTGGGTGAACGCGGCTGGATCTACCTCTTTCCCGACTTCCGGGGTCGCAACGACAGCGTCGAGGCGTGCGCATCGGACATCGCCAAGCGAGACGTGATCGACGCGTTGGATTGGCTTATCGAGCACTATCCGGTCGACAGGGCCCGGATCTACCTGACCGGGGTCTCAGGTGGCGGCTTCATGACCCTGGCGATGGTTGCGAGCTACCCCGAGCGGTGGACGGCAGCCAGCGCTTGGGTCCCTCTGACTGACCTTCGAGCGTGGTACGACTTTCACGCCGGAGATCGGTACGGCGAGATGACGCGGGGATGCGTGGGGGGCGATCCCGCCGCTGACCCATCGGTGGTTGCAGAGATGAGCCAGCGTTCCCCCCTGCACCAGCTAGGCCGCGCGAAGGATGTCGCGTTGGACATTGCCGCCGGGAGGTTCGATGGACACGATGGTGCACCGATCCCGGTCTGGCATAGCCTTGTGTCGTTCAACGAGATCGCGGCGGAACTGGGCGAACCCCAGATAACCGCGCGGGAGATCCTGGAACTCAGCCGCCACGACCCTCGGCTCGACAATCCACAGGAATCTGATCTCGTGACGGACGCCTCTTTCGGTCGTGAAATTTTCCTGCGTCGTCATGCCGGAAGAACTCGCGTAACAATCTTCGAGGGTGCCCACGAAGGGTTGGCCAGTGCGGCCCTTGCGTGGTTCGAGTCTCACCCGGGTCGGTAGACCGTGTTAGAGCTCCAGTATCCGTTGGTGCTTGCCTAGATGTTCTCGCGGGGGAGGCAGCGTGCCCACCTCACCGTTCGGTTCGAAGCCTTTGCGGGTGTAAAGCGCGATCGCCGGTATGTTGTCATCGTTTACACCCAGCAAGAGTGTGACAAAGCCGTTCGAACGCGCCCATTCGATGACGGCATCGATCAGCGATTCACCGACGCCCTCGCCGCGCACTTGGGGTGCCACCCACAGGGAAATCAGCCGTGCTGTTTCCTGGGCTTTGCCATAGGGCACACTCCTCACGAGTCCGACATCGGAGTCGCCCACCACCGCAACGAAGGCGGTAATTCCGGTAAGCTGCTTCGACCAGACCTCGGGCGGCCACGTTGCCGCTTCATCCAACGTGGTGCCGAAGGCCTCGGGTGCATCGCGGAGGGCGCACAGGCGGATCGCGCGTAAGCGTGGGCCTTCCTCCACGGTAAGTCTTTGGATCTCCACCTTGTGAGCATACCGGAGAGCCGCCCGACAAGCGATCGCCGAAGTCCCGGTGGATCTCTCAGGGGTCAGTCGAAGAAGTACAGTAGGTCGCGCGCCCCGCCCGCGGTCACCATTGTGGCCGCGCGACCGGTTCGCAGGGACCTTAGAGCTGCGAAGGGGCGGTTGGCTAATCGCGTCACACTACGTCTGGAGGGCAGGCCATGAGGAAATGGGGCGGGGTCGGAGCGCTGGCTGTGTGGACACTTACTACCGGACATGTTGTGGCCGCGCAGGAGAGCACCGCGTGGATTCCCGAGGTACGAGCGCCTTTCTACTTTGCGGTACTAGTTACCGACGTCGACCGCTCCGTGGAGTGGTACAGCGCCAGGCTCGGACTGCAGCTCGTCGACGACACGCGGGCCGAGGACGGCCGCTGGCGCATCGCCAACCTCGAGAACGAGCAGATCTTCGTCGAGATCATCAGGGACGATCATGCACGAGCCGTTGAAGACGCGTTGGGCATCGCGAAGGTCGGCTTCCAGGTTCCCGATGTCGATGCTGTCGCAGACCGCATTGAACGAGATACGGGTGAGCGTCCTCGCGTTCTCGACTTCGCACGACATAACGTTCGAATCCTGCAGGTAAACGATCCGGACGGGAATATCCTGCAGTTGTCGACTCCGCTTCGGTCAAGGTAGGTGGGAGAGCGCCAGCGAGTGCCGGCGTGTTCACGACGTCAAGTTGGGCGGGTCAATCGGACCCTGCGTCCGAACGCCACACGACGCGAAAACCGATGTGGTCCGCGGCGTAGTCGGTTGCGAGGTAATTGGTGACGGCTGCTGCCCTAAGGAAGAAGGCCGGGTGCACGAACGAGCCGCCCTTGAGTCGGAGTGCGTCGGGGTTCACCGGGTGCTTCTCTCGATCGAACCACACGGGCGTCACCCACTCGCGAACATTACCTGCGAGGTCATAGATACCCTCAGGTGTGGCATCGTCCGGCCGAGTCATGATCTCGATGGTGCTTCTGGGAACGCACTCACGGTAGTGAGAGAGCAGGCATGTGGGCATCGCTTCACCCCAGGGGTACTCCCTTCGCTCTGTGCTTCTGGCAGCGAACTCCCATTCCACTTCCGTCGGCAAATCACCCCTTAGAGACACGGCATAGGCCATGGCTTCTGTCCAGGTGACATTGACTACGGGATGCCGCCCCGACGTGGCGGGAAAATCGTGGTCAGGGTCGCACCGACGGTATTCCTCATTGGTGACCTCGTGCTCCTGCATCCAGAAGCTCGACACCGTCCACCGGTTCATATCCTCATCCTCCTTGGAGTATGGGCTTCCGGCCGGGAACTCGTCAGCCCAGTCCTCACTGCCGGAAACGAATGCCCCGCCTTCGACCAGTACCCACCGGTTCAACGGGTCCAAGGCCCCGTCCGGCGACACCGATCGTGCGGCGGCGGCGTCCCCTCGGTCATCGGAGCAACCCGCCGAAAACACGACGAGACATCCGCCAACTCCTGCAGCCCTGATCACCACTCGAAACGAGTTGGGCCACTCGATGGCCAGACGCATCGTGACTCCGGGAGCGAGCTCTGCGCATACACTGACACCAGGCAACAAACGTACTGGGTGTTCGACCTCTCCGCTTCCTGACGCACTATGGCTACTTTGCAGGCGGGCGTCTGAAGTTGAGGAGCTAAACCTGCAGGTCGACGCGCAACTCGACCAGCTCGACTGGGGTCTGCGGCAGGGAGGCAAAGGAGATATCTGATGGCAAGCCAGGCTGGCATGATCGCTCGCATATGGCATGGACGCGTTCCCGCGTCCAAGGCGGAGGCCTATCACCAGTATCTGCTCGACACAGGAGTTTCGGGTTACATCGAGACGCCGGGGAACCGCGGGGTCTACGTGCTACGACGCTTGGATGCCGATGGTGCGATCGCCCACTTCGAGATCTTGACGCTGTGGGACTCGTTCGACGCGATTAGGGCGTTCGCGGGCGACGATTACGAGAACGCGAGGTATTACCCGGCCGATGACGACTTCCTTCTCGAGCGCGAGCCGCACGTCCGGCACCTCGACGTGCTCTTCGCGAACCGCGAGCCGGCGGTCTGACGTGCGAACGCTGCGGTCGCAGAAGGAGAATGGGCGTGTCTGTGAGCGACCATTACATGGGCGGGAATCGGTCATGGCGATCGCCTTGACGACGATACTCTGGGCCGGATGCGTGGACCGGCCGGAGGAGCCTCGAGCAACCGACCCGGCCCAAATCGCGGCGGAGGTCGAAGCAGCCGTCTGGGCGTTTCATGCGGCGGATACCGCACGGGACGCCGAAGCGGTGATCGACCTCCTGTGGCCGGACTTTACCATGCTCGTTGATGGCAACCGGATCGGATACAGCGACGTGGTTGCCGGGTCTCGAGAGTTCATGGCCAGCCTGGAACTCTTCGACACCGAGTGGACCGACCTTCAGATCACGACGCTCGGGTCTGACGCCGCGGTCGCCTCGTTTCAGTTTCGCGACTCGATCGTTACCGCCACGGGTGACCTTATCCAGAACCGCGGGCCGACGAGCTTCGTGTGGCAGCGTAGGGGCGGAGTGTGGCGGCTCCTCTTTGCGGATGCGGATCACTATCCGATCGAACCCTAGAAGGACCTCTAGTCCGTGCCCTCCGCGCTGGCCACATTATTGTCCGGTGAGATCGTGGGAAGTTCCAATCCGTCGGACTCACCTAGACCCTAGCCCTCACGCAAACCAGGAAGCCCGATGTCTACTGAAGACGTTCTCAACCACCATCTGCAGTCGTTCGGCGCCGGTGATATCGAAGAGACGATGAAGGACTACACCGACGACTCCGTGCTCATGACGGCGGACGGTAAACTCACCGGCAAAGTCGCGATAAGGGAAGCGTTCGAAAGCTTCTACAGTGACCTGTTCAAACCGAGCACCTACGAATTCACGATGGACAGGGTGGATATCGAGGGTGCTGTGGCCTTCATCGTCTGGCACTCTTCACACGACGCAGCCCAGGTGCCTCTCGGCACGGACACGTTCCTGATCAGGAAGGGGAAGATCTCTGTTCAGACCTTCGCCGCGAAGATCGAGGCGGATTAAGGACCCGCGCCGATCACGAGAACGCTGCGACCCGAGGACAACCGTTTGACCAGATCCCGAGAAGAGTTCGCGAACATGCTGAGTCACGGCATTGGCCTCATGCTCGCCATCGCAGCGACGCCGTTTCTCATCATGGGTGCCGCAAACCGTGGAAGCACCGCAAACGTGATCGGCAGTAGCGTTTTCGCGGCAACCATGGTGCTGCTCTACCTGTCGTCCACCTCGTATCATGCCGCACCCAAGAGCCGCCTCAAGGATCGACTCAGGAAGCTCGACCATGCCGCGATCTATCTACTCATCGCCGGCACGTACACGCCCTTCACACTAGGCGTTCTGGGCGGGCCCTGGGGGTGGACCCTTTTCGGAATCGTGTGGAGCGCGGCGGCCATCGGAGTATGCGAGAAACTGATCTCGGGGATTCGGTATCCTCGGCTTTCCACCGTCCTCTACCTGATCATGGGGTGGTCGGTGTTGATCGCAATCCGACCGCTCGTGCTCAACGTGCCCATGGAGGGCATCGGATGGCTCGTTGCGGGAGGCCTCTCGTATACCGTCGGCACGGTGTTCTATACGGCGCGCCGCCTGCCGTACCATCACCTCATCTGGCATCTGTTCGTGCTGTCCGGGTCGGCCTGCCACTTCTTCGCGGTGCTGTGGTATGCTGCATGACATCACCGCACAGAGTGCGAGGGCGCACCGACCCTCGAAACCGATAACGGCCAGGCCCTGACCAGTGTCACTCTCACGAGAATAGCGAACCGACCATGCGAAACATCGTAAGCGTCTCAGCGACCAGTCGTCCCGGCAACTATACGGCCATGGCCCTGTCGATCGTGAACGACGAGCTGGCGCGACGCGAGGTGCCGACCACCGTGTTCGATGCCCGAGATTTGTCCCTGTCCTTCCCCGGACACCCCCCGACCGACGATGCCGAAACCCTGAGATCGGCTGTTGAAGAGGCCTCGGGGGTGGTCATCGCGACACCCGAGTATCACGGCACCTTCTCTGCGATGACCAAGCTGGTCATAGAGAACCTGGGATTCCCGTCCGTGCTCGCGAGCAAACCGGTAGCTCTGATCGGTGTCGCGGCAGGACGAATCGGGGCGATCAAGTCGCTCGAGCAGCTGCGTGGCGTCTGTTCTCACACAGGGGCCCTGGTGCTCCCGGGAAGCGTCTCAGTTGCCGGAGTGCGCCATGCTTTCGACGAAGAGGGCAACTGCGTTGATGAGGGGGTAGAGGACGCGCTGCGAGGTATCGCCGGTGCGTTGCTCGAGTTCATCGAGAACTACGTCTGCCCGAAGTACGTGCTGGAGTCCATGGTCCGTGGAGAGGTTCAGCCCTGGACGTCGACGCTCTGACTCCCCCTGGTCGAGAGCGAGAGAGACGATGACGGTCCGTCCCGTCCGGCGATCTGATCGCGACGAGTTGGTCAGAATGCGTCGAGCTCTCTGGCCGGACTCCTCGGAGGCTGAGGTCGATGATGTGCTCGCCCTGACCGCCTCGGAGGGTGTCATACTCGTTGCCGAGGGAGCAGCGGGCGGGCTCCTTGGCTTCGCAGAAGTGGGGCTCCGAAAGTTCGCCGAAGGATGTAGTGACTCTCCAGTCGCATATCTGGAGGGAATCTGGATCGACAGTGACACCCGACGCGAAGGGGTTGGCTCGGCCCTGGTGAAGGAGGCGGAGGCCTGGGCGTGCTCGAGCGGGTTCACCGAGCTCGCCTCGGATTGTGACGTGGGGAACGCCGGAAGCCGGGCGTTTCATGGGGCGCTGGGATTCGCAGAGGTGCAGCGGAATATCTGTTTTAGGCGAATTCTGAGTCAGGAGTCGGACTGAGCGTCGATTGATAGCGGCCCGTGCCTTGTCGCTGGCCCGCGCCGACCGGCTTGCAGCGCCCAGCGGGGACGGCCATTGTGTGCCAGGGTCGCAGCGGCCGATCAGCCAAGTCATCTGCGGAGAAATCGAGGAGGGACGAGGTGACTACGCACGGGAGACGAGAGGCGGTCTTCGCCCAAGCGATGGCCATCGCGGCGTTCATCATCATTCCAGTCCTCATCACCTCCCAGGAAGTGCGCGCTCAGGAGCGTCAACGGTTGGTCGTCTCCGATTCGGTCCGGCTCCGCACTCCCCCCACCATCTCGCCCCAGAGTGGAGGCTCAGGTACCGAGGTGACGGTCAGCGCCATCAACCTGCCCGCCATCACGCCGGTGCAGATCGGCATCGGAGCGATCGGAACCGGCTTCGAGGTCCTTCATCAGCTCATGACGAATCCGCGAGGAGAGATCACAGATACGGTCCAAGTCCCCCGCTGGGTCACGACGGACAGATCCCACGTCTTTATCGTTTTCGACATCTACTTCCGTCCCCTCTCCATGTCAGAGCCGTTCCACGTGACGGATCGAAACGGTCTCTTCAGCAGAGCCGGGCGCATTTCCAGACAGGATGCAGCGTGCACGACTCTGGTCGCCGACGACGATCAGTTGTACTCGCTGCACGGTGACCTTCGTGGACTGCGGCCCGAGGACGAAGTGATCGTGCAGGGCACGTTGGCCGAGGCCTCAGCGTGCGGACAGGGCACCGCCATAGACGTGGTTCGGATTCGGCGCCCGTAGGTGGGTGGAGCGTTCTCCTTCCGACCGGGTGAGTGAGCGTGCTCATCAAACAGGAGACGCTGAGAGGTGTGGCGGCAGGGAGTATCACGCTCGCCTTCAGGCGGTGGCGCCGTCCCACGGTCAAGGCCGGGGGCACGCTCCTTACGACCGCCGGCCTGTTGGCCATCGACTCCGTCGAACAGGTGGACCTGGGAGACGTCACCGAGGGTGAGGCAGTGAAGGCCGGCTTCTCCGACCTGGCGGAGTTGCACTCGGTCCTCCGAAGACACACCGAGGGCTCGATCTACCGCATCAGCTTGCGCCCCGCCGGTCCGGATCCCAGGATCGCGCTTCGCGATAAGGTGCCGGAGGACCCTGAGGAGCTCGCTGCGCTACGTGCCCGTATGGCCCGCTGGGATGAGGGAAGCAAAGCCGGGCCCTGGACTCGCGCGGTACTGTCTCTTCTCCAGAGGAAACCCGCGATAAGGGCGGCCGATCTATCCACCGATATCGGCATGGATAAGGATCGATTCAAGGCAAACGTTCGAAAGCTCAAGGGACTCGGCCTGACCGAGAGCCTCGAGGTGGGTTATCGCCTATCCGCTAGAGGTGAGGCCGTGCTCGCTTTCATCCAAGAGGACGAGAGGCAAAGAGGAGGGCACGGATGATCAGGAGCTTGGAGTGGCGCTACCACCGCCCCGGCTGACAGAGCTGCAAACGCACGCAGGAGTTTCTTGCGCAAAACGACATCGGTGATGGAGTCGTGCAGACGACGACCAAGAACCCGTTGGCGGGCGACGCCGCCCTTGCGGTGCTCGAGGGTGTCACGGAGCTCTTCGTGGCGAAGGGAAAGAACGTCCTCCACTTCGACCTCGAGGCGGAGTCGCTCACCGACGACGAGCTGCTGGACCTGCTTCTGGGTCGCTCGGGAAAGCTTCGGGCACCGACCATCAGATCAGGAAGCCGCCTTCTCGTGGGCTACAATCATGAGCTCCTCGCCACGACTCTGCTCTAGGGGACAGGGCCTCCACACACCCGTTGCCAGGGGATCAGTGAGCATGACGCAACCGGCACACCGAAGCAGAAGGGAAGTGCGAAGGGGGACTAGGCCCCGGCAGGTCGGCCCTGGCGCCAAGGGCGGGGGCCGCCCACGTTCGGCCGTGAAGCCTCATTGAGACAGGGCCACGTCAAGCGCGAGATACGACCGTCGAGATCCACCGGCGAGATCGACGGCCTCGTCGACCCACTCGAGGGTGAAGGAAGAGTCGATGCCGATCTACGAATATTCCTGCTCGGAATGTGAAAACCAGTTCGAGGAGTTGGTGCGCGGGGAAGAAACCGCTCGGTGTCCCTCGTGTGGAAGCGAGGACCTCGAGCGCCTCATGTCTCTGCCGAGGGTCCGCTCCGAGTCCACCAAGGCACTGAGCATGCGGGCTGCCAAGAAGCGAGACGCGGGGCAGGCAGAAGACCGCATGCAGGACCGGATGCACTACGAAAAGAGTCACGACCGACACGGGTAAAGGGTTCGTGAGCCCTTCGGGAGCGGATATGGACACGCCATCGGACCCTTCTTCCCCTCTCGGCCGCGCTGCGGCTCTTTGTCTCAGGCTGGCCCTCGCGACAGCCTTCCTCTCCGCGGTAGCCGACCGTTTCGGCCTCTGGGGCGAGCGCGGTGACCCGGGCGTGGCCTGGGGTGATTTCGATCACTTCCTGACCTATACGGCGTCCCTGTTGCCGTTTCTGCCCGAAGCGGGAGTGACACTCATCGGGTGGACGGCGACCGTTTCCGAGGTGGTTCTGAGCCTGGCTCTTCTGGTAGGGTTCAAAGTGCGGGCGGCGGCCGCCGGAAGCGGCCTGTTACTCCTGACCTTTGCGCTGGGCATGGTGCTGGGGGACGGTCCGAAGGCTCCTCTGGACGCCTCCGTGTTTACCGCGTCGGCCGGCGCACTCCTGTTATGCGTGTATCCACAGAGTTATCTGAGCCTGGATGGGAGAGGCCGCTAGGGTCTCAGCGCTGGCCGCGGCAGGCGCGGAGGTCGTGGCCGCCGACGACCCTCTCCGAGTGGCTCGCTGTGAACGCAAGTCAGATCCCGATCGAGTAGACCGTCCAGGGCAAGGAGACCCCATCGAGACGCTTTCGAGGTAGCTGAGTGCCGGTTCCCTCCCTCCCCCTCGATCAGGTCGTTCGGCTCTGGTTTTATCGGCAGGGCCTGTCCGCGCCACGCGGCTCCTCGAAGCTCGGCAAACGTACGCTCACCGAGCACCTCGAACGGACCGGAGCACTCCAGCTGGACTCCGTCAACGTCGTCGACCGGGCCCACTACCTGACGCTCTGGAGCCGCTTCGGTGTGTACGACCCCAAGCGCCTGGATCGCTTGGTCTATGGAGACAAGGTGGGCTTCGACTACTGGGGACACGAAGCCTCGATCCGGCCGCTCTCGCACCTTCCGCTGGGCCGTCGACGGATGCGCAGCTTCCCTCCGAAGAGCTGGAGCGGCAAGTCGTGGTGGAGCGTGTACGAGACCTCGACCACATCGAAGCGCCGGGTCTTGAAACGGCTCCGAGACGAAGGACCGCTGGAGAGCGTCGATTTCGAGAGACACCCCGGAGAACGCACTGACCCACGGGGAGGTAGCCTGCCCCTCCCGAAGGAGGACAAGCGGTCCCTCAAGGTGCTCTGGCACGCCGGGCGGGTGGGGATACGGGCGCGCCGACACTTCCGATGTGTGTACGACCTGGCGGAGAGGGTGTATCCCCCGGGGTCCACCACGAGCACCACCGAGTTCGAGGATAGCTGGCTCCTTATCGGTCTCTCGGGCAACGGCGTCGCCAGTGAACGACACCTGGCGAACTACTTCACCGCGCCCGATCTGAGCGCGCCGGACCGGAAGCGGGTGATCGCGCGCAACCTGAAGAATGGACGCATTGTTGAGGTCCGCGTGGCCGGTCTGCCGGGGCCGTTCTATGCGCTTCCCGAACACCTAGACGGGGCGGACGACCTTCCCGAGCCCGAAGGCACCACGCTCATCTGCCCGTTTGATTCCCTGCTATGGCAGAGAAAGCGAGCCGAACAGCTTCTGGGCTTCCACTATCGCATCGAGATCTATGTGCCAGCGGCAAAGCGGGAGTTCGGGTACTACGTGCTGCCCATCCTACATGACGGGAGACTCGTCGGGCGACTGGATCCGAAACTACACCGGGACCGGAACGAGTTGGAGATCAAAGCCATCTATCTGGAACCCGGCTTCGCGCAAAACGGGAGGTTCAACCGAGGCCTGGCGGAGACGCTCGAGAGCCTGCGGGAGCACCTAGGTGCCGACCGGCTCAGTCTTCCCAGGGGATGGGGTCGCCTCGGGTAGCGCCCGGACGCTCAGTCGGCAGGGCAAGGCGCGTCGGACGGCTTGCCAGCGCCTTCAAGGGGGGCCAGCCTCCGTTTCGGGACCCAGGTCGGTCGTCCCCGCGAGGCGTGCCCGGAACTGGGACTCCCTCTCCGGGGAGAGTGTGGTAAACAGTGAGACGGCGGGAACTACGAGCAGTGGAACCACCGTGGTTACATAGGCCGGATCGAGCCCCTCGCCCTGCCCCGTCAGCAGCGTCACCAGTAGTCGAACCGGAGCGGACGCCCCTTCCGGGGCCAGCAGACCGATCCAGAGGGCCCATTTGACCAGAGCGAACCAGACCACCCCGGCTGCATAGCCCGTGAGCATTCCCCAGTAGGCGCCCTGCTCGGTGGTCCGCCGCCAATAGAGTACGAACGCGACCACGATCGCCGCCGGCAGCACCATCGCGAACGCGAAGAGGAGCAGGTCCAGGATCGAGACCCGGGTGCTCATCGCGATCCACCAGGCAATCACTGCCGATACGAAGGCGAACGCCACGGTGACCGCCCGGTAGGCACGTAGCCTCCGCTCAGACGAGTATGCCGTCGCCGCGGGGATCCAGTCCCGAACGAACATGGTGGCGCTCGACAAGAGGATGGGCCCGCCAGACGAGATGACCGCCGCCAGTACGGCGGCGAGGGCGATTCCCCCCATGACGGGGCTGATCTCGGCCGCCAGGGTGGTCAGGTTTCGGTAGCCGGCCAGTCCCGATTCCGGTCCGAAGCGGGCCACCGTAAGGATGCCGACGAGCCCCGCGAGCACGGGCATCAGAGCGGCGATGGCTCCGCCGGCGATGAACGCGGGCGCCAGGCTTCGCTCGTTCCGAATCGCAGTAGAGTAGTTGGCGTAGATCGACGCGGCGGGAGAGTGGACCGTCGCGGAGAAAAACATGGCCAGAATCGCCATCCAACCTCCTCCGGCAAAGCCCCACCACCTCGCCTGGGAGCCGGAGGACGATGCCAACTGCGCGTTCACCTGCTCCGTCACGGACTCCCATCCACCAAGCTCGCGGAGACCGAGGATCCCCACCGCGAACAGGGACCCAAGGATCACGATGCAGTGGATGACATTGGTGACGGCCGTGCCCCAAAGGCCACCAAGAGACACATACGTGGCCAGGACCACGGCGGCGATCAGCGTACCGTGCAGCATGGAGAGGGGCGTCAGCGAGCTGATGATGACACCGATGACGTACGCCTCAATCACGATGATTATGGCGTACTCGGTCTGCACACATAAGCTCGTCAGCCACTGGCATCGCTTAGAGCCGAAGCGGATCAAGAACAGTTCGCCTACGGTTTGGAGCCGCAACCGCCGGTAATAGACGGCGAAGGCGAGACCCACCAGCACGAGGGCGGCGAAAGAGCTGATCCCGTACCACCACATGTTCCAGACACCACCGGTCACGACATCGCCGGCTACACCGTACGTGCCGGCACCTCCGATACGCGCCCCCGCGAGGCCGAAGGCCACGAGCACTCCCGACATGCCTCCACTGGCCACGGCCCAGTCGCTGGAGCCTTTCGATCGCCTGGCCATGAGGGCGCCCACGACGGTGACGCCAATCAGGTAGAGGACGATGACAGTGACTGCGATGTAGTCCACTCAGGCTCCCAACGCGAAGTACGGCCCCGACCGAGCGCTCCAGGAGCCACCACGGGGCAGCGGGGCGATACCCGGGGCCGTGAAGCAACCGACTCGGCCGAGTGGGATAACCTCCGGGGGGCCGTCATGCAAACGAACTGCCCTCCCTCGTGAAGGGCAGCCCCGTCGACGGCCGAGCACACTATGCACCCGCCGAGCCCGGACGAAGCACTACCAGTGGGACCCTCAGAGGCTCTCGGGGTATTCGGTTCTCCACGGGACGAATAGCGTCGCCCTGCCGCTTTAGGTAAACCGATGTCCAATTCTTCATCGACACAGTTTCCGTTCAGAACCCGCCTTAGCCTGACGCACCTAATCCCTCTCTGCCAACGTACGTGAGACACGGAGCACGCAAAGAATTAGAGTAGGGCGAAGGCAGAGAAAACGAACATGTTGGGACTGCGAGAGAGAATGGCAGAGAATGGTAGTGCCCCTGGAACCGGGGAGGCCAAGCGAAGCGCGGCAGCTCCTGCGGACCCGGAGGTAGTAGATAGGCCGCTACGGCGGCGGTTCAGTCCGTCGTACAAGCTGCGGATCGTCGAAGAAGCGGACCGGTGCACCGAGCCCGGCGAGGTGGGTCAAGTCCTGCGGCGAGAGGGCCTGTACTCGTCGCACCTGACGACGTGGCGCAAGGCGGCGCATAGCGGGTCGCTGAAGGCCCTGTCGAAGAAACGCGGCCGCAAGCCGGAGCGAAATCCGCTGGATGAGAAGGTACGCAAGCTGGAGCGGCGAAACGCACGGCTCGGGAATGAGCTCAGGAAGGCACACCTGATCATCGACGTGCAGGGAAAAGTTGCGGGGCTGCTGGGGATAAGCCTCGACGACGGGACAAACTCTTGAAGGCGGCCGATGAGCTGGCTAAGCACGTCGGTGTAAAACCGGCGTGCGCGGCCCTCGAGGTCTCCCGATCGACGTTGTACCGTCGTCGAGGCCCATCAACCGGGCAACAGCAGCCCCGCCCGACGCCCGCCCGGGCATTGAGCGAGACGGAACGAGGCGAGGTCTTCGACACGCTGTGTTCGGAGCGGTTCGTGGACCGCTCACCCGCCGAGGTGGTGGCCACGCTGCTCGACGAAGAGGTCTACCTGTGCAGCGAACGCACGATGTATCGTGTTCTGGCCTCCGAGGTGCCGGTTCAGGAACGCCGGGCGCAGCGCACCCATCCCGAGTACAAGAAGCCCGAGTTGATGGCCACGGCGCCGAACCAGGTGTGGTCCTGGGATATCACGCGGCTGCTCGGGCCGAAGAAGTGGAGCTATTACTACCTCTACGTCATCATGGACATCTACAGCCGCTACGTCGGGAACGCCGATCAGGTCATTGCCGGCAGGAAATCCGTGCTCCGCGAAGCATGGGCCGCTCATCCCGAACGCTTCGTCAGAGGTGTGCCGAAGCCCAAACCGCTCCCGGAGGCCGTCTTCATCAATCCTCCCATCCCTTCCCTCACCACACAGGACATTGCTCTCTAATTAATCCCGTAGAGTGTCCCATTGTCGTTGACAGGTTCCGAATCGACTTCTGGGAGCGTCAGAGCATCGATGAGAGTTCTCCGTACTCGGCTCTGGCAGGTGTGATCGTCAAAGAGCTGGAGGGGGCCCCAGAGCTCCGGAAGGCGATCGACGACGAGTCGGTACTCGACGGACACCGTGAATTGATCGACCTCATGATGACCGCCATGGTCCCGCCGGCTCGCCGCGACGACTACTACGCGATGGCGGTCAAACCCTTCGGCGACGTCCCGTTTTACGAGTCACCGGCATGGCAGAGACTCGGGTTCGAGGATGTCGCACAGTTCAAGGAACGTCTCAATATCCCGCCGGACCAGATGGCCTTCGGGAAGCTCATGTGGGCCTATGAGGCCCTCTTGGTATCGTGGCTGGGTATCGAGGCGGACCTCGACTACGCTCTCGTCTTGACGGTACATGACGAGGAGATCGGTCTCGACCGCTACTTCTCTCTGAACATCGATCCGCGCTTTGTTTCGGTGAGTCCCGTTCGAGACATCGAAAAGCCCTCGTCTGAGGACATCGCAAGGCTGCTGGCCGAACCGACGGACCTGGACCTCTGGGCCGAGTTGCTTCCGCCCGACGCCTTCGAGTTCGAAGGGATGACGGTGCTTTCGGCGGTCGACGTGACGTTACATGAGGTGGTTTCGCGGCTAAAGAACGACCTCATCGAGAAGGACTCGATGGCCTCGCCGCAGAAGATCGATCGCCTGCAGCATCGCATGCGGAATCTCATGGGCTCCCCCGACCTCAGCCTAGGACTGATCGCTTTTGACCGACGCGCTGACGTCGACGCGATCGAGGGAGCGCGAGCGGTGGGTAGGAGCCTCCTTCTCTGCGAGGAATGTGCCCCCAGTTGTCCCAATCGGGCCGAGTCATATTACGCAGGAGTCTTCGAGGGTACGGACCCCGTCATCGTGCGCGATCTGCGGCAGGTCGAGATCCGCACCGGCTACGAACTTCGCCTGCGGGAACACGGCCACCGAAGCCTGCTTCTGTACCCGCTCTACGTCGACGATCAACTCGTCGGCCTTATGGAACTCGCATCGCCTGAATCGGGCGACCTGAACGCGTTCAACGCCCGCCGGCTCGTGGACGTTGTTCCACTCTTCGCGACCGCGCTAAAGCGGAATCTGGATGGACTTGAGGACCGCGTTCAGGCAGTCATCAAACGTAAGTACACCGCGATCCATTCGTCCGTCGAATGGCGTTTCCGAGAGGCGGCGCTGGGTTACCTAGAGGGACTGGAAGGCGGAGAAGCCAATCCAGAGCTGGAACAGATTGTTTTCCACGAGGTGTACCCGCTCTACGCGCTCGCCGACATCCGCGGTTCATCGACGATCCGCAACGACGCTATCCGGGCTGATCTCAGTGAACAGCTACAGCTGGCACTTGATGTGATCAATGCCGCCGGTCAGATCCGACCCCTTCCGGCACTGGAAGAAGTCGGGTACCTGATTGCGAGTCATCTAGGACGCATCGAGTCCGGGCTTCGGACTGAGGACGAGTCCGTCGTGCTCGACCTTCTCCGGCGCGAGGTTGAGCCGCTGTTCGGGCAACTCTCGGCCTACGGGAGTGAAGTTGCTGAGAGGGTGGACGAGTATCGGGCTACCCTCGACCCTGAGTTGGACATCGTCTATCGGCGCCGTAAGGACTTCGAGCAGAGCGTAGCCAGGCTCAACGACTCCATCTCCACGACGTTGGACGCGGAGGAGGAGCGCGCCCAGGCGATGTTCCCCCACTTCTTCGAGAAGTTCAAGACGGACGGGGTCGACTACAATATCTATGCCGGCGCCGCATTACATGAAGATGGGGTCTTCGACGAACTGTATCTGCGCAACCTCCGGATCTGGCAGCTCATGACGACCTGCCGGATCGACTGGGCACTCGACCGTATCAAGGACGACCTTCCGGTGCCGCTGGAGGCGACTCACCTGATCCTGGTACAGCACCACCCGCTGTCGATCCGATTCCGGGTGGACGAAAAGCGGTTCGACGTGGACGGGGCATACGACATCCGCTACGAGATCGTCAAGAAACGGATCGACAAGGCTCTCATTCGGGGAAGCAGCGAGCGTGTTACTCAGCCGGGCCAGCTCGCCATCGTCTACTCCACGGCCAGCGAGGCCGCTGAATACCGGAGGTATGTCGAGTTCCTCCAGAGCAAGGGGTACTTCGCACCGGGGCTAGAGGAGCTCGAACTGGAGGACCTGCAGGGCATCTACGGGCTCAAAGCACTCCGTGTCACCATCGCCGACCGCGAGGAGGTGGAGGATGCCCCGGATGTCGGTCGCCCGTCAGCTGAGGAGATCGAGCACGTCTTGACCGGGGGCCAGGCCTGACAGAGCGCTCGCGCATCGCGTGACGTAGGTCATACGTTGAACCGAACGTGCATGATGTCGCCGTCAGAGACCACGTAGTCCTTCCCTTCGACCTGAAGTCGCCCTGCGTCCTTGACCGCCTGCTCGGAGCCGAGTTCCTTAAAGGCCTCATATGGAGTGACCTCGGCACGAATGAACCCGCGCTCGAGGTCCGAGTGGATCCGCCCCGCGGCGGGCCGGGCCGTGGTGCCACGCCGGATGGTCCACGCCCTCACTTCGTCCTCACCCACGGTGAAGAACGAGATGAGATCGAGCAGACCGTAAGCCGTGCGGATGAACCTGGCCAGAGCGGAGTCGCCCAGGCCGAGGTCATCCAGGAACACGGCTTGATCCTCGGCGTGGAGCCCGGCGATCTCGGCTTCCACGCTGGCGGAGAGCACGAGGCCCGCAGCCTCTAGCTCACTCAGACGGGAAGCCAGGTCCGAGGGCAGCGGGTCACCGGCACGGTCCTCGGCACGATTGAGGGCCACGAGGAGCGGCCGGTCCGAGAGCAAGCCATAGCCCTTCAGGTAATCCCGATTCAGATCGTCCGCCGGAACGGATCGAAGCGGGCGCTCCTCCTCGAGTGCGGCTCGCATTGTCTCGAACGCAGCCACTTCCTGAGCGTCGGCCCGTTCCTTCTTCGCCCGCTCCAACCGTCGCTCCACGATCTCGAGATCGGCGAAGATGCTCTCCGTGTGAAACGCCTCGAGACCACCCATGGGATCGGGGGCACCCTCGATCGCGGGGTTGTCGAAGTCCCGGAGCACCAGGCACAGCGCCTCTTGATCCCGGATCTGTTGGAGGGCTCGCGCCGAGAGTCCCTTCTTCTCCGCACCGTGTTCTCCGGGGATGTCGCAGAAGCTCATCTCGGCATACGTGGTCTTCTTGGGCGAGAAGACCACGGAGAGCTCGTCGATGCGCCTATCCGGCACCCTCACGGTGCCCAGGCGCACTTCACCACCGAACCCCACAGGCACGTCCAGACCCGTCATCGCATTGAATACCGTGGTCTTCCCAGAGCCCGCAAATCCAACCAAACCGATCTTCATTACATCTCCGTCTTTTCAGGAAGCATACAGCATAGCGGAAACCGCGACGCATACCTGTCCGCTCGCAGACCGGGCATCCCGCCTATGGGAACAGTGGCAAATTTGTTTGCAGATGCCTGGACACAGGCTGGATTCCGAAAGGAATAATTTCGCCGATTCGGAAAACTATCCCTCCGTTTTCGGACTTTTCCACAACGAAAAAGCCCGTTGATCGGCCCCTTTTCGCTGGCACGGATCTCGCTCTCCTCAAACCCTTGCAGTCCATTCCAAGCAGCATCTCCACCGGTCGTCCTCACCCCGAGGTGATGAGTCAGGAGAAGCTCCGAGCGGGAGATCTCCTTTGCGAATCTTCTCGTTCCCACCCCGTGCCGGATGCCCTCTCTGCCAACGTACGTGAGACACGGAGCACGCAAAGAATTAGAGTAGGGCGAAGGCAGAGAAAACGAACATGTTGGGACTGCGAGAGAGAATGGCAGAGAATGGTAGTGCCCCTGGAACCGGGGAGGCCAAGCGAAGCGCGGCAGCTCCTGCGGACCCGGAGGTAGTAGATAGGCCGCTACGGCGGCGGTTCAGTCCGTCGTACAAGCTGCGGATCGTCGAAGAAGCGGACCGGTGCACCGAGCCCGGCGAGGTGGGTCAAGTCCTGCGGCGAGAGGGCCTGTACTCGTCGCACCTGACGACGTGGCGCAAGGCGGCGCATAGCGGGTCGCTGAAGGCCCTGTCGAAGAAACGCGGCCGCAAGCCGGAGCGAAATCCGCTGGATGAGAAGGTACGCAAGCTGGAGCGGCGAAACGCACGGCTCGGGAATGAGCTCAGGAAGGCACACCTGATCATCGACGTGCAGGGAAAAGTTGCGGGGCTGCTGGGGATAAGCCTCGACGACGGGACAAACTCTTGAAGGCGGCCGATGAGCTGGCTAAGCACGTCGGTGTAAAACCGGCGTGCGCGGCCCTCGAGGTCTCCCGATCGACGTTGTACCGTCGTCGAGGCCCATCAACCGGGCAACAGCAGCCCCGCCCGACGCCCGCCCGGGCATTGAGCGAGACGGAACGAGGCGAGGTCTTCGACACGCTGTGTTCGGAGCGGTTCGTGGACCGCTCACCCGCCGAGGTGGTGGCCACGCTGCTCGACGAAGAGGTCTACCTGTGCAGCGAACGCACGATGTATCGTGTTCTGGCCTCCGAGGTGCCGGTTCAGGAACGCCGGGCGCAGCGCACCCATCCCGAGTACAAGAAGCCCGAGTTGATGGCCACGGCGCCGAACCAGGTGTGGTCCTGGGATATCACGCGGCTGCTCGGGCCGAAGAAGTGGAGCTATTACTACCTCTACGTCATCATGGACATCTACAGCCGCTACGTCGTGGGCTGGATGGTGGCGGACCGGGAGAACTCGGCCCTGGCCGGCCGGTTGATCCAGCAGAGCTGCCTGAAGCATGGCGTCCAGCCCCGGGTCCTGACCCTGCACTCGGATCGGGGAGCTCCAATGACGAGCCAATGCACCGCTCAACTTCTCGCTGACCTCGGCGTGACCCGCTCGTTGAGCCGGCCTCAGGTGTCGGATGACAACCCGTTTTCCGAGGCTCAGTTCAAAACCTTGAAGTACCATCCCTCGTTTCCCGGACGGTTCGGGGATCAGGGCCAAGCCAAGACGTTCTGTCGATCGTTCTTCCGCTGGTACAATGCCGAGCACCGCCATGGCGGCATCTCGATGCTAACCCCCGAGCAGGTCCACTTCGGGAACGCCGATCAGGTCATTGCCGGCAGGAAATCCGTGCTCCGCGAAGCATGGGCCGCTCATCCCGAACGCTTCGTCAGAGGTGTGCCGAATCCCAAACCGCTCCCGGAGGCCGTCTTCATCAATCCTCCCATCCCTTCCCTCACCACACAGGACATTGCTCTCTAATTAATCCCGTAGAGTGTCCCATTGTCGTTGACAGGTTCCGCTGCGCCGGCTCGGGTCAGTCGCTGCTCGTATTGCAGGTTTGTCCCAGACACTGGGATGGCGGGCAGTTTCTCGGCCGCAGGAGAAACGAACCATGTACAGGACACCGACCTCATCAGGAGGCGCCGGATTCTTCACCTTCTTACTCCTAGTCTTTGGTGCCCTGTACCTGGGGGCGTGTCCGGATTCCACGGGGACGCTCGAGCCACAGGAAGCACAGGTTCGTCCCTGGAGCTACTAGACGTCTCTTGGAACCGGACACCGGTATTGAGCGGCTAACAGGAGTACCAGGCGGCTAACTGGGTGCCGACCCAGCCCGTCGGAGGTAACGAACGGCGCTCGAGCGGTTGTTCAGAGACGCTCGAGCGGGGGAGCGGAGCCTGCCCAACGGTTGGCAAGCGACCTCGACACCGCACCGACGCCACTCGCGTTTCGGTGTGGCATGACCCATACATTCGGCCTTCCGGCGGGCGGCCCAGCCTTGACAGTTACGAGCGTCCTTTATCATATGTAGGCGCTTCCTCCTCGTTCAGGGTGCGGCGCAGAGCGCCCCCACCACAGGGACCAAGGGCATGATCCGGACTCAGGCACTGACATTTAGCCTTGACGGCCTTCGACTTACCGGTCTTCTTCGGCCGATGAGAGGGCACCGGTTGTGCGGCTCGGGACGACCTGAGCAAGCAGAACAGGAAGCGCGAAACGCGCGGGCCCTCTCGGAGACGAGGGGGCCCGCTTTTTTTGGGCGTTGCATAGGAAGGACCATGGCCAAGATCACAGTGTTCGATACGACGCTCAGGGACGGTGAACAGTCTCCGGGTTGCACCATGTCCACCGCCGAGAAGCTCAGGATGGCTCATCAGCTCGACGAGCTGGGTGTGGACGTCATCGAAGCGGGCTTCCCGGTAGCGTCGGAGGACGATTTCAACGGCGTCCGCTCCATCGTGCGCGAGGTGCGCAGACCCATCATTGCCGCCCTAGCGCGAGCGCACCCCGTCGATGTGGAGCGTGCCGCCGAGGCGGTCGAGGAAGCCCAGCACCCACGAGTGCATGTCTTCATCGCCACCTCCGACATCCACCTCGAGCACAAGCTCGAGATCACTCGCGACGAATGTCTCCGCCGGGTGGTAGAGTCGGTGGAGAGAGCTCGACAGCTCTCCGACGATGTGGAGTTCAGCGCAGAAGACGCGACCCGGACGGATCCAGGGTTTCTCTGTCAGGTCGCGCAGGCGGCCATGGAGGCAGGCGCCACCACCATCAATATCCCCGATACCGTCGGCTACACCCTTCCCGGAGAATACGCCGCGCTCATGAAGACGCTGTTCCGCGACGTGGAGGGCCTGGATCAGGTCGTGGTCAGCGTACACTGCCATGACGATCTAGGGGTGGCGGTGGCGAACTCTCTGGCCGCCATCGATGCGGGAGCGCGACAAGTAGAGTGCACCGTCAACGGTATCGGAGAGCGTGCCGGCAACGCGTCTCTGGAAGAGATCGTGATGGCACTCAAGGTGCGCGGCGACTTGACCGAGCACTACACGGATGTCAACACACGCGCCCTCTACAAGGCGAGCCAACTCCTGTCGCATCTGACCGGGACACACCCTCAGGCCAACAAAGCCATCGTGGGAAAGAACGCGTTCGCTCATGAGGCCGGCATCCATCAGCACGGCATGCTGAAGGACAAGATGACCTACGAGATCATGACACCCGCAATGGTCGGAGCGCCGGACACCAACCTGGTTCTGGGTAAGCACTCGGGCCGGGCCGGACTCAAGAACCGCTACGAGGAGCTGGGCTACGAGCTGGAGCCCGAGGAGTTGGACCGGGCGTATAAGCTGTTCACCCTTCTGGCCGACCAGAAGAAAACCGTGCTGGACGAGGACTTGCTCGTGATCCTGCACCATGGGGCGATGGTGGATACTCCCCGATCGTTCAAACTTGTGGAGTTGGACGTGCACTGTGGGGGAGAGTGGTCTACCGCACGTGTCCGACTCACCCACGGTGACGGTCAGCCCATGGAAGGATCCAGCAAGGGAGACGGACCCATTGCAGCGGCGTTCTCGGCCATCGACGAGTTGATCGATGGCACGGTGGAGATCGTGGACTTCGAGATCGTTTCGGCCACGCCGGGTCGCGACGCCGTCGGTGAAGTCAACCTTCACGCTCGCATCGGCGGCAAGACGTTCGCCGGCAGTGGAGCGTCGACCGACGTCGTCGATGCCGCAGCTCGCGCCTACGTAAACGTCCTCAACAAGGCGGAACAGGCCAAGGCGCTGGAGGGCATGGAGCTGGAGCAGGAAAGCTACCTGTGGGGCGTCTGACGTGAGGTGGCAGATCGCCGTTCTTCCCGGAGATGGAGTCGGCCCTGAGGTAACCGACGCGGCCGTGCGAGTGCTTCGTGCAACCGCGGAGCGGTTCGGGCATGATGCCGATCTACGGTTCCACGACGTGGGGTGGACGGCTTACGACCGTCAGGGCGTGCCACTGCCCGACTCCACGCTGGAGGCATGCAGGTCGGCGGACGCCGTGCTCCTGGGGGCCGTAGGAGACCCGCGCGGAGACGGCCTCGATCCCGAGCTACGCCCCGAGGCGGCGCTCCTCGCGCTGCGGCAGGAGATGGGGTGCTTCGCCAATCTCCGCCCTGTGCGCCTCGTGCCCGCGCTCGCAGAAGCGTCTCCGCTCCGTCGTGACCGCGTGGAAAATACGGACCTGGTCATCGTGCGGGAGCTGGCCGGCGGGCTGTACTACGGGCAACCGCGTGGACCTGTCGACGACGGTCAGGCTGCCCTGGATACCATGAAGTACAGCCGCGAGGAGGTGGTCAGGATCGCCAGGGTGGCGTTCGACACGGCCCGAATCAGGCGCAAGCAGGTTCTCTCGATCGACAAGGCGAACGTGCTGCATAGCTCTCGGCTTTGGCGTGAGGTTGTCGAGGGTGTAGCGCAGAACTACCCGGACGTCGAGTGCACTCACATGCTGGTCGACCGGGCCGCCATGGAGCTGGTGCTCAACCCTGCTCAGCTCGACGTGATGCTCACCGCGAACCTGTTCGGCGACATACTGAGTGATGAGGCCGCCGCGGTGGTAGGGTCCATCGGGCTGCTCGCTTCCGCCAGCATCGGCGGTGGCGGTGGCATCTTCGAGCCGGTCCATGGCTCCGCTCCGGACATCGCCGGGACGGGCACGGCGAACCCCCTTGCCATGATCCTGTCGACGGCGCTCCTGCTCCGTCACGTCTACGAAAACGAGGTGGAGGCCACGGCCATCGAGACGGCGGTGGAGCAGGTTCTCGGAGGTGGATTGCGGACGCCGGATCTGGCTCGGGGCGGTGAGGCTACGGTGGGGACGGAAGCGATGGGCGTAGCCGTTGCCGAGGCCGTGAGCCGAGCCAACCCTGCGGATTCCGAAGCCGGGTCCGTGACCGGTGGCGACGGTTCGAGCGAAGAGGGCCCCTCCCATGCCTAGAACGATGCTCGACAAGATCTGGGACGCCCATGTGGTGCACAGCGAGGAGGGCCGACCGGATCTGCTGTACATCGATCTCCACATCCTCCACGAGGTCACCTCGGCACAGGCGTTCGAGGGACTTCGGCTGGCGGGCCGCCCGGTCCGACGTCCGGAGCTCTGCGTGGCCACCGTCGATCACAACGTGCCGACGACGGATCGCAGCCTTCCCATCCTCGATGACCTGGCTCGCCTTCAGATCGAGGCGCTGAGGAAGAACGCCGCCGAGTTCGGGGTCGAGCTCTTCGACATCGACAGCCCGCATCAGGGGATCGTGCACGTCATCGGACCGGAGATGGGCTTCACCCACCCCGGCATGACGATCGTTTGCGGAGACAGCCACACGTCGACCCATGGTGCGTTCGGAGCGCTGGCCATGGGAATCGGCACCTCCCAGGTCGAGCACGTGTTGGCGACCCAGTGCATGCCTCGGGCCCGGCCCAGGTCCATGGAGATCCGGGTCGACGGCCAGCTGCCCCCCGGAGTGACCGCCAAGGACCTGATCCTCGGGATCATCGCTCGAATCGGGATCGGTGGAGGCACCGGTCACGTGATCGAGTACACGGGTCCGGCGGTCCGGGCGCTCTCCATGGAGGGGCGCATGACGGTCTGCAACATGTCCATCGAAGCAGGTGCACGTGCCGGCATGATCGCTCCCGACGAAACGACATTCGCGTATCTCGAGGGACGGCCACGAGCTCCGCAGGGTGAGGCGTTCGGGCAAGCCGTATCGCGCTGGCGCGGGCTCGCCACCGATGAGGGGGCGACCTTCGACGAGACTGTGGAAATCGATGCCACCTCGCTCGAGCCCTTCGTCACCTGGGGGACCAACCCTGGTATGTCGATACCGGTCACGGGGCGCATACCACACGCCGAGTCGGGCGAGTCGGAAGACGATCGGAAGGCCTTGGAGCGGGCTCTAGCCTACATGGATCTGAAACCCGGCACACCCATCCAGGATGTCTCCATCGATCGGGTCTTCCTGGGATCATGCACCAACGCCCGAATCGATGATCTGCGGGCTGCTGCCTCGGTCTTGGCCGGACACAAGGTGCACCAAGACGTGCGGGCGATGGTCGTGCCCGGATCGGCGGCCGTGAAGAAGGCCGCCGAAGACGAGGGCCTCGACCAGGTCTTCATCGAAGCCGGCTTCGAGTGGCGAGAGGCCGGATGCTCCATGTGTCTGGGAATGAACCCGGACATTCTGGGTCCCGGCGAACGTTGTGTGTCGACCTCGAATCGTAATTTCGAGGGACGCCAGGGCCGGGGTGGACGGACACACCTGGTGAGTCCTGAAATGGCGGCGGCCGCAGCCGTGGCAGGTCACTTTGTCGACATCCGGGACTGGATCTGAGCGATGGAACCGTTCACGAAACACACGGGTCTGGTCGCGCCGCTCGATCGCGTCGACGTAGACACCGATCAGATCATCCCGAAGCAGTTCCTGAAGCGCATCGAGCGCACCGGATATGGCCAGTTCCTCTTCAACGACTGGCGCACTCGTGAGGACGGATCGACGAATCCGGACTTTCCCCTCAATCGTCCCCAGTACGCAAGGGCGAGTGTTCTCATTGCCGGCCGTAATTTCGGGTGTGGCTCGTCCCGCGAGCACGCAGCGTGGGCCCTCAGCGATTACGGATTTCGTGCCGTCATCGCACCGAGCTTCGCGGACATCTTCCGGAGCAACAGCTTCCAGAACGGTCTGCTTCCCATCCAGTTGACGGAAGAGGAAGTCGGGCATGCGATGGCAGCGGCCCTGACCGGCGACGGATATGCCCTGACGGTAGACCTGGAGGCTCAGCGGGTCAGCGATCGTGCGGGCTGGAAGGCCGACTTCCATGTCGATGCGTTCCGGCGACACTGCCTGCTCAACGGGTTGGACGATATCGCGTTGACGCTACAGGTCGAGGACCGGATCCAGTCGTTCGAGAACAAGCGGAGGGCGACGGGCGGCTGAGGTGCGAAACCGGCACTCCCCGACGCCCGTAGGCTCCGGTGGGGAGAGACATCCCCGCGGTGCCTGATCAGCCCTCGACCCTCACCCGAGTCACATGTCATGGAACGCCTGATCCGAGACGTCCGCTACGCCGCCCGCCGCCTTCTCAAGAAGCCCGTGTTCACCGGCACGGCCATCGTCTCTCTAGCCATCGGCATCGGTGCGAATACGGCGATCTTCAGCATCGTGAACGCGGTCATTCTGAGGGATCTCCCTTTGGAGAGCCCGGAGGAACTCGTCGACGTGTACCGGAGCGTGGCCGGGTTCTCGCACGCACCGCTCTCCTTTCCCGACATCGAAGACCTGAGGCGCGAGACGGCTGATGTCTTCAGCGAAGTTGCGGGCTCTCGAATAAGCTTCATCCAGACCGACGTCGACGGCGGTGTGGAGATGATCCCCGCGGAACTGGTGAGCGGCGCCTACTTCCCTCTACTCGGCGTGCCGGCCCACATCGGTAGAACGCTGCTTCCCGAGGACGACGTCGCCTCGGGTGGTCACTACGTGGTGATGCTCGACTACAGCTATTGGCAGCGACGTTATGGCGGCGACCCGTCGATCGTGGGTCAGGAGATCAGGCTCAACGGGCGCGCGTATTCCATCGTGGGCGTGGGACCCGAGGAGTACACGGGCAACCTGCCGGGGCTCGCGCCGCAGCTATACGCATCGACGATGATGGTGGGACATCTCAACCCTTCCAATACCGATGAGCTCCAGGCTCGCGACAACCAGAGCACCTTCGTCAAGGCGCGGCTGCTACCGGGTGTCTCCCTCGTCCAGGCCAGTGCCGTCACGGACCGGTTGGCGATCTCCCTCAAGCAGCAGTATCCCGACTCCTGGCAGGCCGACAACGTACGCTGGTCGCCACGGACGACGTCATCATGAACCCCATGATCGACCGCATCCTGGTCCCAGCAGCGACCCTGATGATGACGGTGGTGGGGCTGATCTTGCTGATCGCCTGCGCGAACCTGGCCAGCTTCCTGCTCGCCCAGGCGGCGGACCGGAAGAAGGAGGTCGCGATTCGACTGGCCATGGGCGCGCGGCGCGGTACGCTGATCCGGCAGTTGCTGACGGAAAGCGTTCTGCTGGCCACGGCCGGTGGCGCGGCCGGCGTGCTCCTGGCGTCCGGGATGTTGAAGGGCCTGGTGGCCGCCGACCTGCCACTTCCCTTCCCGATCACGCTGGATCTGAGTCTGAACATGACGGTTCTCGCGTTCAGCATCACCCTCACCGTGGTTGCCGGTCTGCTGTTTGGACTGGCGCCGGCCCTCCAGGCCAGCCGGGCAGACGTCGCCTCTACCTTGAAAAACGAAGGTACAGGGGGGGGGCGCCCGGGCCGGGTGACGCTTCGGAGCGCACTGGTCGTCACTCAAGTCGCGGTGTCCCTCATGCTCCTTATCGGAGCCGGACTGTTCCTCAGAAGTCTCCAGGCCCGCGTAGCGGTGGATCCGGGCTTCGGAGACGCCCCAGCCGCTATCGTCACAGTACAAACGGCACCCGACCGGTACTCGACAGACGAGGCACGGGTGTTCTTCCGTACCTTGCTAGCGGAGGCGCACCAGCTCCCGGGAGTGACCGCTGTGGGCATGTCCGGCGACCTGAATCTGAACCCCCTGAACACGCGCACGATGGGCGTGGAGGTCGACGGTGTCGAACCGCCCCCGGGCCAGGACTACCATACGGTCGATTGGGCCAACGTAGACGCCGGCTTCTTCGAGGCAGTGGGCATTCCCATCCTGGAGGGTCGTGGCTTCGAAGCGACCGACGAGGCTGACGCTCCCTGGGTGGTGATCGTAAGCGAGGCCATGGCGCGTCGATTCTGGCCCGACGGCCAAGCCGTGGGCCGGACCTTCCGGCGCAACGATACCGAGTACACCGTCGTGGGCCTCGCCCGCGACGCGAAAGTGCGCTCCTTGGGAGAAGCGCCGCGGCCCTTCATCTATCGGCCCTTCGACCAGGCCTTCAGCACCGCCATGACGGTCGTCGCCCGCACATCGGGGGATGCGAACGCGACGACGCTGGAGTTGGTGGCCATGGCTCGCCGCCTTGATCCCGAACTGATGATCTTCGAGGCCAAGACCATGGAGCGGCACCTGGCCGTGCCACTCCTTCCCCACCGGCTGTCGGCCGTTCTGGTATCCGCCTTCGGGTTCCTGGCTCTTCTGCTGGCCAGCATCGGACTATTCGGAGTGGTGAGCTACTCGGTGTCTACGCGGAGCCGAGAGGTGGGAACTCGCGTTTCGCTAGGAGCGCAGCCGGGCAGTGTGGTCCGCATGCTGACGCGCGGGGGTATGCGACTCGTGGCGGTGGGTGGACTTATCGGGCTGGTCCTGTCGTTCCTGGGTGCACAACTCCTCGGTGGCCTGCTGTTCGGAATCGAAACCACCGATCCTACCGTGTTCGGTCTGGTGCCCTGCTTGCTGACGGCGGTGGCCTCGTTCGCCGCTTGGATACCGGCGAGGCGAGCGGGCCGAGTCGACCCGGTAAGCGCACTCAAGGCGGAGTAGAACAGGAGGCGTAGGGCCGGAGGCGATGCCGCAGACCCAGATCTCGTCACTGACCTCAATGGCGACGGTTTTACGCCGGTGGACCCGAGCCGGAAAGCGCGGTCGCCGTTCCGCCCCTCATGCATGGCATCGGTCAGCGTAAAATAGTAGGATGCGGTTACTATGAGGCAGCAGAGTAAACGAGTCGCCTTGGGGATCGCCCCAAGCCCGACCGGGAGAGAATGAAATGAAATACTCGGCGTTGATCATCGGCCTCTACTCCATATGTAGGGTGCGGCGTTTCCGAACCGGAGGACGCCCAGAGTTGTGAGTGTACGGAGGTCAGGATGGTTGACTTAGTCAACTATTTACTTGTGTTTGGCAACTAAATGTCCCTCGCGCGGCCAGAGACAGTTCGGTACTATGCCCGGACTCGCCAGGCCCGCACATAAGAAACCGACCGATGATCGAAGACACGGGACACACCCAGCGACTCGCCGCGGCCTTCGCGGACCACTACACGTCGTGATCACCAATGCGCTCAAAACGGGTGGCCGCGAGTAGTGCTCGCTCACTGCTTACTGCTCAGTTCCATCATGACCTGCCTCCTCTAAACGCTCTTCGATCCGGGCGAGGCGGGCCTCGATCCCCTTGAGTTGATGGAGGATCATGACGTGCGTCTTCTTGGCGTCGATTCCCACAGGGCTGCTCTCGCTACTGATCTCGTCTTCGATGGCCCGATATTCGTCCTCGGGAATGTTCATAACTGACTCCTCGCGTTGTTTTCGCGTGTGAAAACGGGGCACAAGGCGGTGAGGAGAACCATAGGTGAGCCCTACCCGGCCCGATAGGCACCCCGAGCCCGCTGTAGATCCCCTGGCCCAAGGACTCGAGGGAGCGGAGATTGTCGGTGTAGTCGATTCAGCCGAGTCCGTCGGCGCAGCACTCCCAAGGAGGAATGTCATGACCCGGTGTCTCCCTCGATCCCACGCCCTCGTCACCTCGTTCCTGGTGGGGCTGACCCTCGCACCTCCGGTGGCCCTGGCCCAACAGCGCACGGGTCGAGCATTCACGCCTGAGGACGCCCTCGACGTACGGACGGCCCGGATTCAGGACGTCTCCGACGATGGAGCGTGGATCGCCGCGACCGTGCAACGTCACCGCGACCGGCTCAACGTGGATCACGAGCGCTTCGGTGACCCCACGTATGTCTCGCCCTCCGCGCAGTACGGGCATACGGTCTTGTACTCCCGTGCGTTGGAGATCTTGAGGTCGCGCGAAGCGGCGTAGGCGGGCTTCAGGTCGAAACCCAAGGTGCTGACCAGCGTGCCCCCTCCGGCGAGGGCGGAGAGCTTGAGAAGGTCTCTCCGAGAGATGTCCATGGCCGGCTTTCTCCTCCCCACGTGTGTAGCGGATTCGAGGCATGCTGTGGCGCTGGACTGATAATAGGGAGTGCACCGGCCCGACGCCAAACCTCACGATTGGCGTTTCCACTCCTCAAGCGTATTGTGTCCGCCGAGATCCTCGGGCTCGCGGCCGACCGCCGCCCGGGAAACGTTTCAAGGCACGATGAATCCTCGGGTTGGCGCTCTCGGCAGCGCCAAAAGGAGAACGGCATGGCGTCAGGCACGACCTCGCTTCCGGTGCGTCGGTCTTTCGGACAGACCACCCGCCCCGATGCGTGGTGGCTGCAGCCCGCGGCCGTCTTCTTGGGCCTCGGCGCGTTCATCGTCTACTCCACCTGGGCCGCCTTCCAGGGTGAGCATTACTCGTACGGGAATGACCTCTCTCCCTTCTACTCGCCAGAGCTCTTCGGAGCGACGCATCACGCCTGGTTCGGCCCGCAACCCAGTTGGTGGTTCAGTTGGCTCCCCTGGTCGCCGGCGTTTCTGATCCTGTGGGCGCCGGGGGGCTTCCGGATGACCTGCTACTACTACCGAGGGGCGTACTACAAGGCGTTCTGGGCCGACCCGCCCTCTTGTGCCGTGGGTGAGCCACGCAAGACGTACTGGGGGGAGCGATCGTTTCCCTTGATCCTCCAGAACGTGCACCGGTACTTCATGTATCTGGCGCTACTCTTTCTCGTCTTCCTCTCCATCGACGTGTGGAAGGCGCTCTGGTTCACCGATCCGGCTACCGGCGTCGAGACGTTCGGGCTGGGAGTCGGAACCCTGGTTCTGGCGATCAACGTCATCCTGCTGGGCAGCTATACCCTCGGATGTCACTCGTTGCGGCACCTGGTGGGCGGCCGCCTCAACGTGATGTTCGACAGGCCGGTCCAGCGCGCCGCGCACGACTGTGTGAGCTGCCTCAATCGGCGCCACATGCTCTTCGCCTGGATGAGCCTCTGCTGGGTGGGCTTCACGGACGTCTACGTCCGCCTGTGCTCCATGGGGATTCTGACCGACCTGATGCTGTTCTGATGGCGGAGCCCACGCGTCACTCGCACGATGTGCTCATCATCGGGTGCGGGGGGGCCGGTCTGCGGGCGGCCATCGAGGCGTCCGCATCAGGCGCATCGGTCGCCGTCATCTCGAAGTGCCTTCTGGGTAAGGCTCACACGGTCATGGCGGAAGGCGGCATGGCTGCGGCCCTGGCCAACGTCGACGAACGGGACAGCTGGAAGGTGCACTTTGCCGACACCATGCGGGGCGGGCAGTACCTCAACAACTGGCGCATGGCGGAGCTTCACGCCAAGGAATCGCCGGACCGCGTGAGGGAGCTGGAGGCGTGGGGTGCTGTGTTCGACCGCACCAAGGAGGGAAAGATTCTCCAGCGTAATTTCGGGGGCCACGCCCACCCGCGGCTTGCGCACGTCGGAGACCGTACGGGTCTCGAGCTGATTCGTACCCTTCAGGATCACGGGGTCCACCAAGGTATGGAGGACTTTCAAGAGTGCACCATCACCCGCCTGCTCAAGTCAGGCGACCGGGTGGTGGGTGCGTTCGGCTACGACCGAGAGAGCGGGGACTTTCGAGTCTTCCAGGCGGGGGCCGTGATTCTGGCTACCGGCGGCATCGGCCAAGCGTTCAAGATCACGTCCAACAGTTGGGAAGGCACAGGAGATGGCCACTCGCTCGGCTACCACGCCGGCGCGGAACTCATCGACATGGAATTCGTGCAGTTCCATCCCACGGGCATGGTGTGGCCCCCGAGCGTACGCGGGCTACTCGTTACGGAAGGGGTTCGCGGCGAGGGCGGCATCTTGAAAAACTCCGAGGGCCGGCGCTTCATGTTCGACGACATTCCGGACCTTTACGTGAACCAGACGGCGGATAATCCGGACGAGGGCTGGCGCTACGTCATCGGTGATCGGAACGCCCGCCGTCCTCCGGAGCTCCTCACGAGGGATCACGTCGCACGCTGTATCGTCCGGGAGGTCAAGGAAGGCCGAGGGAGCCCACACGGCGGCGTATTCCTGGACATCGCATGGATCAAGGAGAACATGCCCAACGCTCCCGAGCACATCCGACGGAAGCTCCCCTCGATGTACCATCAGTTCAAGGAGCTGGCCGGCATCGACATCACCTCGGAGCCGATGGAGGTCGGTCCCACGACCCACTACGTGATGGGAGGACTCCGAGTGGACTCCGACACCCAGATGTCGACGGTGCCGGGACTGTTCGCCGCGGGCGAGTGCGCGGCGGGCCTGCACGGAGCCAACCGCTTGGGCGGCAACTCCCTGTCCGACCTCGTGGTCTTCGGCAAGCGTGCCGGCGAGCACGCGGCTGCGTTCGCGAAACAAGCATGGCCTGGGTGCAGTGCAGAATGACGAGGTCGAGGAGGCTGAACGCGAGGCGCTCGCTCCGTTCGAGCGGCAGCCCAGTCCGGTGACGCGGGTCCCTACAAGGTCCAGATGGAGCTGCAGGATCTCATGCAGGACAAGGTCGGCATCATTCGGAAAGCGGACACTCTGTCTGAGGCCGTAGACGAGATCAAGGACCTGTCGGCGAAGGCGCAACAGACCAGAGCCGGTGGAGACCGCCACTTCAACCCCGGGTGGCATACCGCCCTGGACCTGCGACACCTCCTGACCGTGGCTGAGGCGTGTGCCCGATCGGCGCTGGCACGAAGAGAGAGTCGGGGGGCCCACTCGCGGATCGACTATCCTGACAAGGACGCCGACTGGGGAAAACATACGATCGTACTCAGGAAGGGATCGAACGGCATCATGGAGGCCGGAAGGGATCCCCTGCCCCCGATTCCCGACGAATTCCGCGAGATCATCGAGGAGCAAGGCTGATGGCGACCGCGACCTTCAAGATCTGGCGAGGCGACGCGGACGCCGGGGAGTTTCGGGAGTACACGACGGACTTGGTGGAGGGCATGGTCGTGCTCGACGCCATCCACCAGATCCAGGCCGAGCAGGCCCACGACCTGGCGATCCGGTGGAACTGCAAGGCAGGCAAGTGCGGGTCCTGCTCCGCCGAGGTCAACGGCATGCCCAAACTCATGTGCATGACCCGCCTGAGTGACCTGCCTCTGGACCGCCCCGTCACCGTGGAGCCCATGAGGGCGTTCCCTCTCAAGAAGGATCTGGTGACCGACGTCTCCTGGAACTACGAAGTCAAGAAGAGGATCCGCCCATTCAAGCCGAGGGCCCCCGACTTCGAGGACGGTTCCTGGAAGATGCACCAGTCCGACGTGGACCGGGTGATGGAGTTCCGAAAGTGTATCGAGTGCTATCTGTGCCAGGACGTATGCCACGTCCTGCGAGACCACCGCATGCACGACGAGTTCATCGGCCCGCGCTTCTTGGTCTATGCCGCCGCACTGGAGATGCACCCGTTGGACACCGAGGACCGCACGGACGACCTGCGAACCGAACATGGGGTGGGACTCTGCAACATCACGAAGTGCTGCACAAAGGTCTGTCCCGAGGGTATCACCATCACCGACAACGCCATCATTCCGCTAAAGGAGCGGGTCGCCGACGGGGCGTACGATCCCATCGGGAAGCTGATCCACCTGGTCGCGGGACGGTCGAAGGACTGATCTATGGAATTCGAGTTGAAGACCATCTCACCGGACAGCGTCGAGGCGGCGAAAGAGAAGGCGGTTCGATACCGGCTTCTGAACGAGCCTGCCCTGGCCGAGAGCATTTGCCGCGACGTCCTGTCCGTGGCGCCCGACGATCGCGAAGCCTTGATTACCCTCCTCCTCGCCCTCACCGACCAGTTCACTTCGCCGAGAGGGTCCCGGGTCCGTGAGGCGACCGAGCTCGTCGAACACCTCGAGGATGAGTACGACAAGCGCTACTACTCCGGAATGATCTGCGAGCGGCGAGGCGTCGCGTCGCTGGCCAAGGCCGGACCCGGATCGGGGCCGATCGCTTACGACTGGTTACGTCAGGCGATGGACCACTACGAGTCGGCGGACGAGGTCGGACCGGAGGGCAACGAGGAGGCTCTCCTACGTTGGAACACCTGCGCCCGGGTGATCATGCGCGATCGCCATATCCGACCTCTGCCGGAAGAGCCCGCGCACACGATGCTGGAATAGCGCCCTTTCGATCCACCGCCCGTTAGGAGGCGCGGGTCCTAAGGCGGTCTCAGTTCTCCTCGGCGGCGGGATGCTGCAGATCGTACATCCCGGCAGCCGCTACGCCACCCAGGACGGGCCCGACCAGGTAGATCCACAGGTTGGTCAAAGATCCGTCACCGACAAAGGTGTCGACCAGAATCGGGCCTGTGCCCACCGCCGGGTTGAAAGCACCGCCCGAAATACCTCCTACCGAGAACGCGCCGGCCATGACCGTGACCCCTATTGCCAAGCCATAGTACGAGTTGCCCGCGGTGGCATCGTCGGTGGCGACGTTGAGCACGACGAGGGCCAAGGCGAACGTGAAGAGGGCCTCGCTGAGGAGCACCGCCACCAGCCCCACATCGGCTCCGGGCGCGGGGGCGAAGGTGCTTCCGGTGACGACGAGGACCGCGAGGCTGGCCAGGACGGCACCCAGCAACTGAGCGATGACGTAGGGTACCAGGTCACGAGCTTCCATCTTGCCCCTTATGAGAATGGCGATGCTCACGGCGGGGTTGTAATGGGCGCCGGATATGTGACCACCCATGTAGACCATGACCATGAGAACCGACCCGATGGCCAAAGGAGCGAATGGACTCCCATCCAGCACGGTCAGGCCGATCGTGAACACCAGAAAGAAGGTCCCTACGACTTCGGTCAGGTAACGGCTCATGCTACGGAGGCTCCAGTCTTCAAGGGCTGCACGAGCCCGTCCTTGTTCGGACATGGGCCAAGCCAGCGGCTTCGAATGGCCCAGTTTGCGCGCTGGCCCGCCGGCCGGCAACCTTCGGCATGAATCCACTCTCGTCCGACGCGCCATGACCGACTCGAACCGGGCTCGGGCTTACGCACCGGCGACCGTGGGCAACGTCCTGTGTGGATTCGACGTCTTCGGCTTGGCCCTCGAACGCCCGGGTGATGTGGTCGAGGCGCGTCGGTGCTCGGGGCCCGGTGTGGCGATCGCGGCGATCCACGGAGACCGTGGGCGCCTTTCGACGGACCCGGACCAGAACGTGGTGGGTGTAGCCGCAAGAGCGGTGATCGAGGCAGCCGGACTGCAGGGGGTGGGCGTCGAGCTCGAGGTGTGGAAGGGGCTGCCATTGTCAGGAGGTATGGGTGGCAGCGCCGCCAGCTCGGTCGCGGCGGTTGTAGCTACCAACGCCCTGCTCGAGGCCGGCTTGAGCAAGGAAGACCAACTACTCTGCACGCTCGAGGGCGAGCGCCGTGCAGCGGGGGCCACCCACCCGGACAACAGTGCTCCATCTCTTCACGGAGGCATCGTCATGGTAAGGCCGGAGCAGCCGGGCGTGGTCATCCCGCTCCCGGTGCCGAGCGGCATGGCGGTAGCCCTGGTGCATCCTCCCCTGGAGCTGGGGACCGGTGCCATGAGACAGGCCCTCCCTGCGGAGGTCCCGCTCGAACGAGCCGTTACCCAGTGGGCCAACTGTGCCGCCCTGGTCGTCGGTCTTTACGAGGAGGACTGGGACCTCCTGCAAAGAGCGCTGGTCGATGAGATCGCGGCGCCGCACCGCGCTCCGCACGTTCCCGGTTTCGATGAGGTCCGCTCGGCCGCGCTGGAAGCGGGTGCGGTGGGCGCAGGTCTGTCCGGGTCCGGCCCCTCCATGTTCGCACTCTGCCGAGACATCGGTGACGCGGCGGCCGCGGCGGACGCCATGACTGTGGCCTTCGCGGAAGTGGGGCTCGAGGATTCCGACCGGTACGTCTCCCTGGTGGGGAGTGGAGCACGGGTCATCGAGGACCTTCCTTGAGACTCCTGAGCACCAACGGTCGCAGTCCCACGGCCACCCTACAGACCGCGCTGCTCCAGGGACTCGCACCCGACGGGGGTCTCTATCTGCCCGAACGGCTCACGCCCCTGGCCAAGTCGACACTAGAGGGCCTTCGAGGTCGCTCCTTCGTGGAGATTGCCGGAGAGGTGGCGCAGCACCTGCTGGCCGACGAGATCGCAACATCCGATGTCCATGCTATTGTGGCCTCAGCCCTTGATTTCCCGGTGCCGCTCGTGGAGTTGGAGCCGGACGTCCATGTGTTGGAGCTCTTCCACGGGCCGACCCTGGCCTTCAAAGACGTGGGAGCGCGTTTCATGGCGGCACTGCTCGGCCACGTCCGCAAGAACTCCTCCGAGAGGATCACCATTCTGGTGGCCACGTCCGGTGACACGGGCAGCGCGGTGGCAAACGCGTTCCTGGACGTAAGAGACGTCCAGACCGTGGTGCTCTACCCTGCGGGTAAGGTGAGCCCACTTCAGGAGCGTCAATTCACTACCCTGGGCCGTAACGTCCGTGCATTGGAGGTCGACGGCACGTTCGATGACTGCCAACGGCTGGTCAAAGAGGCCTTCGCCGACGTCGAACTACGGGCACGGCTGAACCTTACGTCGGCCAACTCCATCAACATTGGCCGTCTTCTACCACAGACCTTCTACTACTTCCATGCCTGGGCTCAGCTCTCAAGTGGACTCCCGCCCTTGTTCTCGGTGCCGTCCGGTAACTTCGGCAACCTTACGGCAGGACTCATCGCTAAGAGGCTCGGGCTTCCGACTCGGGGCTTCGTGTCCGCCACGAACGTGAACGACACGGTGCCCCAATACCTCCGTACCGGTGTCGTCCAACCCAAACCGTCAGCCCAGACGATCTCGAACGCCATGGACGTGGGAGACCCGAGCAACCTGATCCGCATTCTTACGCTGTATGAGCATGACATCGAGGGCCTCAGGGCTGATGTGGCGGGAAGTGTGCATGACGACGCCGAGACTCGTCGCGCCATCCGGGAGGTATACGCGAGGACCGGTCAGGTCCTGGATCCCCACTCCGCGGTGGGCTACCTGGGAGTGGAGTCGGGTCGCGTGGCCTTCGGACCTGGACCGGCCGTATTCCTGGCGACTGCGCACCCCGTGAAATTTCGGGAGGCAGTCGAGGCCGAAGTCGGCGCACTCGTGCCCGTCCCCGAGCGTTTGTCCGCCTGCCTGGAAGCCGAACGCCGAGTCACAGCCATGGGCTCCCGTCTCGGCGAGCTCCGCGACGTGCTGCTCAACGGCTGAGCGAGCGTGTCGAGTGCAGTGGGGGGTCGTCTCGCGGGCCTCCAGGAGGCCTACCCGCGTCTTCGACCGAAGCCACCTAACGTCCCACCTGCGCCTCGGGCCACAGGGCGAGGGCCCTCATCGCAGTCCGATCGGGCGTGAGCTCGGAACTGCCGGGAGGGTATCCGTTGATCTCGAGGATGTAGGCGATGATGTCGGTGTAGGTCTGGGCGGGGAGCCCTCCTGGATTGTCATCCGGCATGCTGTAGGCGATGGCCGCATACAGATTCCGGACCGTCCGACCGCGCCACTCGCGCTCGAAGGTGGAGCCACGGAACTCACTGGATTCGTGGCACGAGAGGCAGGTCTCCCTGAAGAAGCCCTCGCCCCGGACCGCCTGATCGGCGGTGTAGAATGCGGGGAGGGTTGGGGAATCCGCCACTGCGACATCGGACACGGCAGCGTCCGATACGGGAGTCTCCCCACCGGCATTTACTGCGCCGTCAGCAGAGGCCGCGGGTGCGGCAGTGCCGGTCGCCACATCCTGCGGAGACGAGGCACAGCCGGTCAGAGCCAGCAATGCCAGTGTCCCCAAGGGCCCGATGAATCCCCTCATGTCTGTCCTTTTCTTGTCGAATCACCAAACGTGGTGCATACCACCGACTTGAAGCAAGAGCCCGAGAGAGCACACTACCCTCCCGTTGCCAAACGACACGCACCGGGTCGTCTGCGTTGAGAATCAGCTGTGACCGAGAGCCATGACCGACCGACCGCGGCAAGGCGGTTCAACGTCGTGCCACCAAGCAACGTTTGGGCTCTCCAGGCCATCCAACAGTCGGATCGTCAAAACCGGCGCTACCGGGTGTCTCCAGGTCCCGAAACACCACGCATTCCGCTAACGTATCAATCCTGGGCTGACTATGCGTCTCAGCCGTCGGATTTGTCACAAGGCGACTTCACCGCAGAGGAGTGGAGGGCCTCGTTTTTTTACCTCAGATGGGATGATGCTGTGAGGGGCCAAACGTGAAATGGATAGGAGTGGCCTTGAGCGTGTTGATGGCCACGCCTCTCGCCGGCCAAGGTTACGGACAGTCCGTGGCCGTTGGTGACGGCCAGGTGATCGTCGGAGAGTCGTTGAACACGATGGCCCCCGGATACGTCTACGTGTACCGGAAGGACGACGGGGGAGCATGGGCCGAGGCCCAGCGTCTCGAGGCCTCGAACTCCGAGAACGGTGACCACTTCGGCCGGTCACTCGCCCTGACGGGGAATCACCTCCTGGTGGGCTCCACGACCATGGAAACGGTCTACGTCTTCGAGAAGGATGGCGACGGGACCTGGAGCGAGACGCAGGCCATGCAGGCGCGGGGCAGTGTCGAGGGCGACTACATCGGGCGCATGGCGGCTGTGGACGGTGATAACGTGCTCATGGCTGCATGGGCGTTTTCGGGCAGCCGAGGAGCCGTGTATGTATTCCACCGTGACGCCTCTACCGGCCGCTGGAGCGAGCCGGGACGGCTCACGGGGAGCGATTCTCAGCCCAACGATTTGTTCGGGATGTCGGTCGCCATCGACGGTGATGTAGTGCTGATCGGTGCGCCCGAAAAGGATGGTAGTACCGGGGCCGTGTACGTTTTCCAGCTTGATGAGACCGGCGCATGGACCGAGAGGGACAAGCTGACCGGGGCTGGCACTGGCGCCAACAGCCGCTTCGGCCGGTCGGTCGCCTTGCGAGACGGTCGCGCGCTCATCGGCGCCTCCACCCACGAGCAGGGCCTCGGAACCGTATTCGCATACACCTACAACGAAGACTCCGGCGAGTGGGACGCAGGCGCCAAGTTGAAGCCGTTCGACGGGGGCACGCCCGGCACGCAGTTCGGAGCCTCCGCCTACTACGGCGAGTCCGACGTGTGGTTCGGCGCCCCCGGGGCATCGGGCTTCGAGGGTCGCATCTACGCCATGACCCAAGACGCCTCCGGAGATTGGACGAACGCACGGAAGATCTTGAGTGCCGATCTCGATGGCGGAGACCAGTTCGGTGCCATGTTCGCGGTCAACGGTGATGTGGCCGCGATCGGCGTGGTCGGAGACGACTATGGTCTCGGCACGGTCGCCGTCCTAGAGCGTTCCTCGAGCGGATGGGCCGAGGTCACGAGCCTGTTCAGTGAGCCCGTCAGCCTCGAGGCCGTCACTGGAGACCAGATCGACTGCTCCGAGGGCAGCGCTTCCCTGTTCGACTGCGAAGATGTGGACATGCTCTCCTTCCTTCCGGTGTCCGATCTGGGTGGCGGGCGAGGCGTCAAGGTCAACGACCTGTGGGGCTGGACCGATCCGGAGTCAGGTCGGGAGTACGCTCTGGTCGGGCGCTACGACGGCACTTCCTTCGTGGACGTCAGCGATCCGTCGGACCCACGGTACCTCGGAAACCTTCCCATGACGGAGGGAGCCCGGGGCAACTCCTGGAGGGACATCAAGGTCTTCGACGACCACGCGTTTGTGGTGGCCGACGGTGCCGGACAGCACGGAATGCAGGTGTTCGACCTGACCAAGCTCCGGGATGTGGGCAGCGACCCGGTGACGTTCGAGGCGGACGCCAATTACGGACGTATCGCCAGCGCCCACAACATCGTCATCAACGAGGACACGGGCTTCGCCTACGCGGTGGGAGTCAACTCGGGCGGCGAGACGTGCGGTGGCGGGCTCCACATGATCAACATCCAGGATCCACTGACACCGCTGTTCGCCGGGTGTTTCCAGGACATGTCGACGGGCAACCAAAACACCGGGTACAGCCACGACGCCCAGTGCATCAGCTACCACGGACCGGATGAGGAGCACCGCGGCCAGGAGATCTGTTTCGGGGCCAACGAGACGGCACTGAGCATTGCCGATGTGACGGACAAGGCGGCGCCCGTAGCGCTGTCTATGGCCAGCTACCCAAATGTCGGGTACACCCATCAAGGATGGGTCGACGAACAGCACGAGTACTTCTACATGAACGACGAGACCGACGAGGTCGGCGGACAGGTCGCACGCACCAGGACCTTGGTGTGGGACATCAAGGATCTGGACGATCCGATCCTGGTTAAGGAGCACTTCGCCGACAACGCTTCGTCGGATCACAACCTCTACATCCGCGGTGATCTCATGTATCAGTCCAACTACGTGAGCGGACTCCGGATTCTGGACATCTCGGATCGGGAGAACCCCGAGCTCGTGGGATTCTTCGATACGGTTCCATGGTCGCCCGACGCTCCCGGATTCGACGGGTCGTGGAGCAACTACCCCTACTTCGAGAGTGGCATCATCGTGGTGAACAGCAAATCGGAGGGCATGTTCATCTTGCGCAAGCGGGAGCGGAACCTGATTCCGTAGCGTTCCCGATCTCCTACGCCCGTTTCACCGGGTGAGAAGCCCTCTCCACGCTTCGGCGCGGGGAGGGCGTTCTGCATCACAGGGGGGCGCCGCCGAACTCAGCGGCGCGTACGAGTTCATACGTATACTCACGACGCAAAGATACGTACCTGACTTCACCGCGCGCCCTCGACCTCCGTGAAGGCGATCGCGAACGGGCAGATACCGACCTGAACCTGGGCCTCGACCGAGAAATCGGCGGCCAATCGATGCACCACCGAGGGTGCCGTGCAGTCGGGGTTCAACGTGTACAGCCGGCCGGAGCTGTCGAAGCCCAGCCCCGAGACGCTCGCGACTCCGTCGGGGGTGATGGGGTCGTCGGCCCCGCGCACGAACGCGCCTGTCTGAGAGTCCCAAACCATGGCTCCAATGCCGAAGGCGCCCACTACGACCCTGCCGTCGCCATGCACGGCGATGGATCCGGGAAAGTTGCCGAAGCCTTCCACGTAGTCGACCTCGGTGAGGCTCCCACTGTCGACCACAGAAACGGCTCCGTTGTTCGCACCCTAAGTTCCGGACTGAATCAGGAAGAGCCTTCCGTCCGAGTGGATCGTGCCCGCCGCGACGTTCTCACCGGTAAGCTGGATGGTGCTCACGACCTGGAGCGTTGCACCGTCCACGACCGAAACGGTCGAAGGGCCCGCGGGGACGAAGTTCTCCAGCTCGGCGTTGAGGACGTAGGCCCGGCCACCCGAGACCACGATCCCCTGCGGAAAGCGCCCGACCGCGATCGGCGCCCCGACGGTCCCACTCAGAACGTTCACTGGGCTCACCGTGCCGAGGCTCGAGTTCGCGACCAGCACGATCGAGTCGTTGACGAAGCCCACTCCCGTAGCACCCGATCCTACGGGCAGCGCGATCGTGCGCAGGAGAGTCGCCTGAGCGACATCGACAATGGCCACCGCCGGGACCACTCCCAGCGGGATGGCGGCCAGAGCTCCCCGCACCGCCAGCGTCACCGGACTGCCGTCCGCCCCCAGGCCGACAACCTGCGTCACCGAAGGATCGTCCACGTCGAAGATCGTCAGTGAGACGTCGGTGCTCGTGACCACAACGCCGACCTCCCGCGCCTGGACCTGTGGCTCTACCGGGTCGTCTGAGCACCCCGACACCGCGACCAGAGCTACAAGAGACAGAAGGCGCAGGAAGGCAGGTGTACCAAACGCGCGTCGGAGTGGGGATCTGGTGAACTCGAACATTCTGGTCTCCTGAAGATGAAGTTGAGAGTGGGTCATTCAATCGGGTGCCGAAGTGACGCCACCAAGCGCGAGGCGCTGCCAACGAAGAGAGATCCGAAGTGTTCGCCCCGGATCGGGATAAGCGAAAATCAGAGCATCCTTGTGATCGACCAGCCGATCCACGTCCAAGCGGATCTCGATGGAACCGCCTCTCGCTCGCCATCGCCGCGCGACTCCAACGCCGGTGGTCCAGAAACTGGGGAGCTCATTCACATCGTTGGGAACGGGAAACCGGGCCCCGGTGAATTCCATGCGGAGCGATCCGGACCACTGCGTGTTCGACCAGGAGGCTCCGGTGCTCCCGCGAAAACGAGGCCGGTACACGAGCTGGACGTCGCTCGACATGGGACGGATGTAGGTCGCGTGATTCCATGACCAGTCCGCTCTTACGTCGACGCCCCGAGAGGGCCACCGGATCTGTGTGCGCAGGTCGACGCCTCGCCTCTGTACGTCGAGGTTGCGAGGACTCCACACGAACCGGTAGTCGGGCAGCCACACGATCATCCCCAGAACGTCTCCGGCGTACGCCTCGCCATCGAACGAAAGCTGCGAACGCTCCATCGTGAGGCGTAGGCCCATTCCACCCACCCACTCCGACGGGACCCGCTCGGGACCGAGATCCGGGTTCGGCTCGACGCCGACCCCCTCACGGAAGAATTGATCGCCGAGCGTAGGGGGGCTGAACGAGCTCCGGTGCCCCATGTGGAAGTCGACGGCCGACCATCGGGCCGAGAAGCGCAGGTCGTGGCTCAGGTACCATTCGGTGGGGAAGCCGCTTCGGTCCACCCGGACGGAGGCGCTCAACGCCGACCGTCGACCCATGTCTATCGACGGGGACATCCACGCACCGATGTCGGTTCGAGACGCGATCTCGCCCAGATCGAGAGCCGTGCTCTGCACTCGCACGTGTGAGGCTGCGAGTCCCATGGCGAGGTCAGCCGCACCCCAAGGCACAGTGGATCCGTGGATCTCGGCTCCCGTACCCGAGAGCGTGGTTCGATCGTCGTAGGGTGTCCCCACCCCCGGATCAGGGTCCCGAACGTCGGTCGTCTGCCCCATCACGTGCGCGCTCCAGCGAAGCGCCTGCCCCGCCCCTCCCGCTCGTTCGCCTGAAGCAAAGGCGCGGGAGCGGCGAAGGGTCTGCCGGCCGGTGTGCGAGGGCGCGAAGCTCCGCCCGGGGAGTCCTCGGTCCATCTGCTCGGTCGCGAGACCGACACGAAGATGGCCGTTCGTCCTGTCGCTGTTCCATCCCAGTCGCGCGCTCCAGAGACGAGAGTCCGCGTTGTCTCTGATCGAGGCGCCACCGCCGGCCTGGTCCGGCAGATCGAAGTCGAATCCGCCGCCCAATTCGTGAAAGACACCTCCGAGGTCCACGGTGCCGCCCAGGAGACGGGCTCCGTAGTCCGCCTCGACCCCTACCTCGCGGAGGGATCCGGTCGTCAACGCGGCGCCTCCTCCCCGCTCTGTCGCGCGGGTCTCCATCAGGATCACCCCACCCTCGGCCCGGGCCCCGTACCGCGCAGACCTTCCCCCGGGCAGTAGCTGGATGGAGGCGACCTGGCCTGCCGGAATCGTGGACAGGTCGGCCTCGCCAGTGATGGGATCGTTGATGGGAACCCCGTCGAGCAGGACGAGGACGGCGTCGCCCCCGCTCCCTCGGATGGACGGCGTCTGGGATCCACCACGCCCCGTACTCGACAGAAGCACCCCCGGAACGTGGCGCATCAGATCACCTGCAGTCGCACCTGGTAGGGAGCGCAGGTCCTCGTTCGAGAGTACGAATCCCTCCAGAGGGTCGGCGTCGACCCGTGCCGTTACACCCTCGAGGGCGAACACGGGCGAGAGCCGGATCCTGAGATCCGTGACCCTTCCGTTTTCGATCACAACTTCGTTGACGGAGGTCACGTAACCCGCCGAAGAGGCCCGCACGGTGTAACGCCCCGGCTCCAGTCCGCAGAGGTCGAAGGCGCCCCTTCCGTCGAGCCCGGTGGTGCGTGAGCCCGGATCGATGCGGACAACGGCGGTGGCAAGGGGGTGGTCGGTGAACGCATCGACGACCCGCCCACGGATCTCACCGGGCCACTGCGCATGCAGCGGCTCGGCCGAGCCGAGGGCCCAGAATGCCATCGATACCAACAAAAAGACCCGCATCTCTTCCCCTCGAAGAGTGCCTGGGATGCGGGCGTGCAGATCTACTGACTTAGGGCGGCTTTCCCTCGCCTTCCCAGAGCCCTCGGGCTCCAGTGGCTTTCTAGAGGGGGCCTTTCCGGCGCGTGTCGCGCCGAGCCCATCACAGTGGCGGGGCCGTGCCGGATTCACACCGGCTTCTGAGATGCCTCGCCCGCTTCAGCTAAATTGTGGCACCAAGGTGTTCCAACGGCACGTCGGCGTCAAGCTGGCCGCGAAGTGGGCCGTCGCTCAAATCGTCTCGAGCACCTCGACCCGTACCCAACCCACCTTCCCATCCTCCAGCACCACCTCGGCCCATGCCTCGGCACGACGGTCCACCCGGACCTTGGTACCTTCGTGCACCGTGAAGATGATGAGCGTCTCGTCATCCACAGGTGCGCTCAAGACCTCGACCTGGGGCACCATGATCACGGCCTCTTCCGACCTACCGAGCCCCAGCTGGATGGCCAGATTGAGCCCTAGGACCAGCAGCACCCCGCCGGCCGCGAGCGCCACGTGCCCACCCCAGAGGGCCGCCGACCCTCCGCGCTTCCAAACGAGCAGAATCACACCGGTCATCCCGGCCACATATGCCAACGCCACCAGGAACAGGAGGATCGATCTGGGCAAGAGGTCGACCCACCAACTCCAGGCGTCCAGCACCCAGAACCTGGGCAGAGGCTCGATCTCGTCGGCCGTGAGAGATCGTGCCAGGTCAAGGTTCACCCGCACGTCCTCGTCACTGGGAAGTAGCCGTCGTGCTCGCTCGTAGTGCAGAATGGCGCGTGCCAGATCACCGACCTTGAAGTAGGTGTTCCCGATGTTGTAGTAGACCTCTCCGCTCTCCAGCCCGGCCTCGACCACTCGCAGGTAGCTGGACAGGGCTCCCTCGAAATCGCCCTCCTGGTAGAGCCGGTTCCCCTCCTGGTAGAACTCCACTTGGACGGATGCGGCGCCGGGAGCGAGGAGTGCCAAGGCGGACAACGTGACAGCGCAGCAGAGCAGGCCCCGTCTCATGACAGGCCCTCCTGCACGGCGGCCATGGCCGCGGCGGCCCGCTCGTAGAATCGGGCTCGCTTCTCGTCGGTGGAGCCCGCTGGAGCGAAGCGAGCCCGGTCGCACACAGCAAGGCATTCCAGATACTCCCTTACCGCCTCTGATGAGACCCCGCGCTCGGTGAGTTCCGATTCGGCGCTGTCGGACATGAACCCGGCCTCCGCCACGTTGAGCTTGTCCGCAAGAAAGCCCCGGAGGGCCCGCTCGACCTCGACGTAGAAGGTCCGCACATCGGCACCCGACGCGAGGGAGCGGGCCCTGCCCAGGCGCTTCCGAGCAACACGACTCGCCCGACGTGCGCGCGCAAACGCCACATCACCCTCCAGCCGGTCCTGGTGCCACCGCAAACCCAAGGTCCCGATCATGGCGACCAGGGGAAGTAGCGTTACGATCCAAAAGCCCGGCGAATCGAAGATGGAGGCATCGGCTACGGCGAATCGCGGAGGAGCGATGCGAATGAACCGGATGTCCTCCCGAAGCGTCTCGACGCCGCTGCGTAAACCAGGCCTGATCGTAATGGCGTCACCCGTCACCGCCAGACCCAGGGGCTCCGTCTCCACGGTCGCATAACGTCCTCTCCCCACATCGAAGTAGCTCATCTCGATGGGAGGGATGGTCTTCGCACCCGGAGTCCGCGGAATCAGAACGTAGTCGTACGTCTTGGTGCCACTGATGCGGGTGCCGCTTCGGTCAATGGATTCTGAGACATCTGGGGGAAAGACCTCGAAGTCACGGGAAAGGACGATAGTGGGCGCGGTGAGCCCTCGGAGGTTGCCCTCCCCCGTCACCCGGACCGACAGGGTCACCGCCTCGTTCGTCTCCACATCGGTCCGGTCGAGCGAGGCCGTGACGCCGAGGCGGCCCACCAGACCGGTGAAACTCTCCGGCCGCCCCTCCCCCGGCAGAGGCATTACCTCGATTTCCACGGCTTCGGACGCGACCAGCACGGGTTCGATGGAGCCGAAGAGAGAGCTCCGGTTGAAAAAATCCTGGAAGGGGTCCCGGGACCGCTGCTGTATTCTGACCCGAGCCTCGACCGTCATCGGCTCCACCGTCTTCGTGCCGGGTCCGGTCGGAAAGAGTACGGAATGTCGGAGAACGGCGCTGGCATACTGCACGCCATCTCGGACCACCTGCTCGACCTGGGGATTCTGCGTCTGCGGTACATCCTCGACCCAGAATCCCTCGTTTCCTCCCGTCTGTGTAACGGAGTAGGAGGTAACGTTCACCCGGGTGAACAGCCGATAGCGGACCACGACCGGTTCGTTCTCGTAAACCCGGCGCTTATTCACTTCGGCGATGACAAACAGGTCGTCGGGGGCCGGCCCCGAGGGGTCGTCCCGGGGGGGGACAGCGCCCTGACCTGAAGAAGGCACGGCGGAAACCGTCAGCGTGATCGGCTCGGTGGCGAGCACCCGCCCCCCGGCCCGAACCGTGACCGGTCCGATGTCGAAGGTGCCCTCCTCCATCGCCTGGTATCGATACTGGATGATCACCGAGACGGTGGTGGCCCCGTTGATCATCTGCATGTTCGTGGAGCTGCTGGCGCCCAGGTACCGCCCGAAGGTCCCGATAATCGGAAGCTCGGGGTCGGTGTCGGTGCGCTGTGTGCCCCGTACCTCCACGTTCAGCACGAACTGCCCGTTGAGGCCCACCGAGGCGGGGGTGAGGAAAGCCCGGGCGGAGACTTCCTGAGCGGCCACTTGAACGGGCGCAGCCACCGCCAGAATCATGACCCCCAACAAGAGCCACGATCCTCTGTACGGGATCACCGACGACACGGTGTGAGCCAGGCGCATCATAATCCTACCAGGGTCTCCTGGACCGGCGACCCCGAGCTGGCTGGGCACGTCGATTCACGTCGTCGGGATCCTCCTGGACGGCCTGCAGGAGGCGCTCGGCTTCTTCCCGGCTCATCTCGCCTGGAGCCTCCTGAGGCTGCTGCTGTTCGTCCTCGGATTCCTGGTCCTCGGGCGGTTGCTGATCCTGGTTCTGGTCCTGGGGGGGGTCTTGCTCCCCATCCTGTTGGTCCTGCTCTTGCTCCTGGTCCTCCTGGTCCTGTTGCTGCTGGTCTTGGTCCTCGGGCTCGCCCTCACCGTCCTGCTGCTGCTCCTGATCCTGCTCCTCGAGCTGCTCCAGAACCCGCTCGAGATTGTGCTTGTAGTCCAGGTCCCCCGGGGTGTTGCGGAGAGCCTGCTTGAACGCCTCGAGGCTCTCTTCCAGCTGTTGCCCCCGATACAACGCGTTCCCGAGGTTGTACCACGCCGGTCCAGCCAAGTCCGCATCGCCGCTCTCGATCGACTGACGATAGGCGTCGAGAGCCCTTTCATACTCCTCGGTCTGGTAGAGGGCGTTCCCGTCGTTGAAAAGGGCCAAGGGCGAACCCGGAGCGTCGCGCAGTGCCTCGAGGTACTTCTCGTGCGCCTCCCCGAAGCGCCCCTCCTCATAGAGGCGGTTGCCCTCGTTCACGTCGGCACGACCCCGCTGGGCCGCCACCGAGAATGGCGACGCCGCGAGCGCCGCAGCAGCGGCGGCGATGAGCCCCAGGGTGAGCCTCATGAGAACCTCCCCTCCCATGCTTCTTTCATCCGTCGTCGGTCCGGCACGAAACCCTCGACCAAGAGGAGCATCAGCGCCATCCCGAGGAACACTTGGAACTGCTCCTCGAACTGTGTAATCTGCCGGGCCTCGAGCTCACGGCCCTCACCACCGGTGATCTCGTCCACGAGAGCATCCAAACCCGTTCCGGAACCGGTGGCCGGAAAGTACTGGCCCCCGGTCGCCAGAGAGATACGCCGTAGGGTCGCGTCGTCTAGCCGGGTGGTGACGACGTTCCCTTCGGCGTCCCGCTTGAAACCGCTGCGCACTCCGGCCTCATCGATCTCCGGTATGGGAACACCCTCCAACGATCCGATCCCGACGGTATGGATCTGCACACCCTCTTGCACGGCGCGCTCGACAGCGCTCTCGATCTCGCCCTCGTGGTCCTCTCCGTCGGTGACGATCAGCAGCACGCGGTGATCACGGCTGCCCTCCTCGAAGGCGTCCAGCGCCACGGTCAGGGCCTCACCCAGGTTGGTACCCTGGAGGGGAATCAGGTCCGTATCCATGGCGTTCAGGAACATGGCTGCGGCCCCGTAGTCCACCGTCAAAGGTGCCTGCACGAAGGCGTTTCCGGCAAAGGCGACCAGCCCGATACGGTCTCCGTCGAGCCGCTGCAGAATGCGCATGATTTCAAGGCGTGCCCTCTCCAACCGGTTCGGGCCGGCATCCTCGGCGAGCATGGACAGCGATACGTCCAGAGCCACCATCACATCCTGTCCCTGGCTCCGCACGGTCTCCACCCGGGTCCCGAACTGGGGACGTGCCAGCGACAGCACCAGGAATGCCACCGCCACCAACAGCAGGATCCCCTTGGCCGTTCGCCCCCTGCGGCTCACGGTCAGGCTCAGCTTGTGCACCAGATCCAGGTCGCCGAAACGGGCCAGAGCCTGCCTGCGCGCCCGGAGTGCTCCCCAGAAGAACGCCGCCAGCGCGGGCACAAGGACGAGTCCAAAGAGCGTCTCGACGGAAAAGAATCGGAACACGTGGTCTCCTACGGCAGTTTGCGGAGAGCGGTCTGGCCCAAACCCACCTCTAGAACCAGCAGGAGGAGGCCCGCGGCCAGCGGGTAATGGAACAGCTCGCCATAACTCGTGAAGTTCTGCACTTCGACCTCGGTGGTCTCCAACTCGTCGATCTCGCGGTAGATCTCAGAGAGACTCTCGGAATCCGTGGCCCTGAAATACCGCCCGCCCGTGAGCTGCGCGACTTCCCGGAGCGTCGGTTCGTCGACGTCCACCTGAATGTTCACGTAGCGACGGCCCAGGGTGGGGTCGTCGACAGGCACCCGCGCCATCCCCTGGCTACCAGCGCCGATCGTGTAGACCTTCACGCCGAGGGCCTGGGCCATCTGTGCCGCGGTCACGGGCCCGATCTCACCGGTGTTGCTTCGGCCATCCGTGAGAAGAACGATGACTTTGGATTCGGCATCCGAAGCCTGGAGGCGCTTCACGGCGGTCGCGAGACCCATTCCGACCGTGGTCCCATCCTGGATCATCCCGACCTCCATCTGGCCGAGAAGGTCCGTGACCACGGAGTAGTCCAGCGTCAGGGGCGCCTGCGTGAACGCCTGTCCGGCAAAAACCACCAGTCCGATACGGTCGTCGCGGCGGCCCGCGACGAATTCGGCCGCGACGGACTTGGCGGCCTCTAGTCGGTTCGGTTCGAGATCTTCGGCGAGCATGGAGCTCGAGATGTCGATGACCAAAACGATGTCGATGCCCTCGGCCGTCACGGTCTCACTCGTGATCCCCGTTTGGGGCCTCGCAAAAGCGACGATGAGCGCCGTGAGAGCGATGATCCGGAAGATGAACAGGCTATGACGGAAACGGCCTGTCCGTCCGACGTCGGCGTGCTTCAGCGACGCGACATCGGAGTACCGAATGGCTCCGGATCGCTGCCTTCGGCGCGCCACATAGCTGTATACCATGAACGGCAGGACCACTAGCAGCACCAGGAACCAGGGATCCTCGAATCGATACATCAGGCCCCCTCGGCTCCAGCCGGCTCGAGGACGGGATCACGATCCTCGGCGTCCCCATCCGGCGTGGGTGCCTCGGTCAGATCTTCCGCCCGTCCCCGGGTACGATCGACCAGCGCGCGAGCGGCCGCCAGCGCCTGCCGACAGGCATCAGGCGTCGGACGGAGCTTGGCGAACTTGACCAGATCGCACCGGCTCAAGAACTGAGCGAAAGCCGCCAGAGCATCATCGTCGAGTCCGGTCCTACGGAGCCCGTCCATGACCTCGGTCGTCGTCATTTCCAGGGCGAAGACGTCGAAACGGCCTTCCACATAGGTCCGCATGATCTCGGACACCCCGATATGGTACTCCTTGATCTGCGAGCGCTGCAGCAGATCCGACGCCTCCAGGCGATCGAGAGCGTCGTACGCCTCCTCGTGGGGAAGCCGGGGGATGATGACCGCCCGCCGCGACGCGGAATCATCACCTCGGCGTCGTCTCCGCCAGAGCCAGAACGCCGCCAGGCACACCGCCACCAGTAGAAGCAGCCAAGGGAGCACGTAGATCACGCCAATAGGGATGCCGAGCGGGCCCCGGATGGTGCGGATGTCTCCCCCTTCGTCCAGACCCACACTCTGCACGGTCACACCGTACGCATCGGTGGAGACCGTGGTAGACGCTCCGTCGGGACCCTCGACCATAAGCTCGAAGCTCGGGACCTCGAGGTCGCCGAGTTCGAAGACGGTAAGCGTAATCCGAGCGCCCGTTACGGTGCGACCTTCCAGGTCCGTCGGCGCCAGAAGCTCGGCTCCGAGGATCTCGAAAGGCTCCAGCGAAAGGGAGTCGGGCCAGACCACCCTTTCCCCCGGAGCATGCTCCACCGTAACGGAGAGTTGGAGTCGGTCACCCACGCTGACCAGGGTCGTGTCCAGACCCGTGCGGACTCTGGGCGTCTGGGCCATGCCGACGCTAGGCGTCAGGATAGCGAACGCGGCCACCGCAAGGATCAAAGCCGAAGCCTGTAGCGGCCGATAAGCGCTCATCGGAACCGCCTCTCCCGCTCCTTGAAGAAGCGCATGAGGGGCTGGACGTACGACTCGTCGGTCTGGATGTCGATTACGTCGACTCGGCTGCGGCGGAAGGTACGCTCCAGCTCCTCGCGGGCCTTCACCGAGTGCTCTTCGAACGTGGCGCGAAATCGTGCGTCCGAGGTGTTAACCAGGTACAACTCACCCGTCTCCGCATCCTCGAACTCCACATACCCGAGCGGCGGCAGCGACGCCTCACGCCGATCGCCCAGGCGCACGGCGATGAGATCGTGCCTTCTTCCCGCCACGGACAGAGGCTTCTCGAACCCCTCGGACATGAAATCGGATACCAAAAACGCCACCGCCCGCCGCCGAACCACATGAGTCAGGTACTCCAGAACTCCGGCGATGTCGGTCCCGCGGCCCTCCGGCCGGTGGTAGAACAGCTCCCTGAGCACGCGGAGTACGTGGGCGCGGCCCTTACGAGGCGGAACGAACTTCTCGATGCGGTCACTGAAGATGATCAGGCCGACCTTGTCATTGTTCTTGATGGCGCTGAAGGCCAGTAGCGCACAGATCTCGACCGCGACCTCGCCTTTCATCCGCTCTCGGGTGCCGAAGTCGCCGGAAGCACTCACGTCCACCACGAGCATCACGGTGAGCTCGCGTTCCTCCTCGAAGACCTTGACGAACGGATGTCCTGTCCGGGCAGTGACATTCCAGTCGATGCTCCGGATATCGTCTCCGTACTGATATTCACGAACCTCGGCGAAATCCATCCCACGGCCCTTGAATACCGAATGGTATTCTCCCGAAAAGACCTCGTTGACGAGGCCCCGGGTGGTGATCTCGACCCGGCGAACCTTCTTGAGGATCTCTCGGGGAATCATCGACTCGACTCCGGCGATGAGACGCTCGCGCGCCTTCCGGCTTCGAACCGACCACAGCAGATGCTCATGAAAGGCCTACGGAACCTCGATGTTGTCCAGGACCCGAGTGACCACGTCCTCGGGGGTGACCTCTTCTGCCTCCGCCTCGTAGGTCAGCAACACGCGGTGGCGCATCACGTCCAACCCGACGGCCCGGACGTCTTCGGGAGTCACGTAGCCCCGGCGCCGCAAGAAGGCATGCGCTCGCGCCGCCTTGGCCAGGTTGATGGTCGCGCGAGGCGACGCACCGAAGTCGATGAGATCCACGAGGTCGTGAAGCCCATGCCCCGCCGGATCGCGCGTGGCGAACACCAGATCCACGATATACCGCTCGACCTGGCTGTCCATGTAGATCATCTGCACGGCACCCCTGGCCTTGAGGATCTCCTCGGGCGTGATGACGGCGGACACCTCGGGCATAGGCCCGCCCGCCACACGCCGCAGGATCTCCAGCTCTTCGTCCTTGTCGGGGTAACCGACAGAGAGCTTGAGCATGAAGCGGTCGACCTGGGCCTCCGGCAGAGGATAGGTCCCCTCCTGCTCGATCGGGTTCTGGGTGGCGAGGACCAGGAACGGGTCGTCCAGAGGGAACGTGTTCTCGCCGATGGTGACCTGTTGCTCCTGCATGGATTCCAGAAGGGCAGCCTGCACCTTGGCCGGCGATCGGTTGATCTCGTCGGCCAGGATGATATTGGCGAAGATGGGCCCCTTCTTCGTCTGGAACTCCGACGACTTGGGATCGTAGATCAGCGTCCCGATCAGATCCGCCGGGAGTAGGTCGGGCGTAAACTGGATACGCTGGAAGGACGTCTGGATCGCCTTGGCCAGGGTGCTGACCGTCAGCGTCTTGGCGAGTCCGGGAACCCCCTCCATGAGCACGTGGCCATCGGCCAGCAAGCCGATGAGAAGTCGCTCGACCATATAGCGCTGGCCAACGATGACACGGGCGATCTCATCCCGGAGGCGGCTGATGAAAGCGCTCTCCTCCTGAATCTTGGCCTGAATCACTTCGATGTCCGCGTGCATGGCCGGAGCGCGCGGCGCTTCGGTGACAGTCTCCATTGTTTCTCGATCTTCCATCGGGTTCGTCCGGCTGTTTGAAATCGCTGCTTCCACAGCCGTGGAATATACTCAACGCGGGGCTCAACGGGATTCCCCGCTGGATATGCCTTGGCGACCGGGATTCTCGAGGCACCCCACCTGGATGAGCGCTACCGATGTATGATCAAGGAAGTCGACTGAAGGGTTTACTGTGGATGTGACCTCCTCGAGTCTTAAGCTGTACCGAGGCTTCAAGTGTCATGGTCCAGGTGGCTCGCGTTTCCTCTGAACGCTACACTACCGCGCGATCCGCAGAATCCACCCACCGAGCCCCTGATACGTGCCGGAATCGACCGACCTCAGCCCGCCCGCCAACGCCTCGTCGGCGCGACAAAAGACCTACGAGATCATCTTCGGGCACGAGACCTGGGCGGGTCGCACGTCGACGTGCTCCTGCTCGCAGCCATCCTGGCCAGCGTGTCCGTGATCATGATGGAGAGCGTGGCGTCGATCCGCGGTGAGTACGGCGGGTTGCTCCGGGGAGCGGAGTGGTTCTTCACGGTGCTCTTCACCGTGGAGTACGTGACCCGCCTCTGGTGCGTAGGCCGACCGGGTGCATATGCGCGGAGCTTCCTCGGGGTCATCGACCTTTTGGCCGTACTCCCCACCTACCTTTCGGTGCTGGTGCCCGGCGGACAGGTCCTCACGGTGGTCCGCATTCTTCGAGTGCTTCGCGTCTTTCGCGTCCTCAAGCTGGCGCACTACGTCGGAGAAGCCCGTATCCTGGGCCAGGCCCTGAGGGCGAGCCGCTTCAAGATCACGATCTTCGTGATAACGGTCTTGAGCATCACCGTGATTGTCGGTTCATTGATGTATCTGGTCGAGGGTCCCGCCTCTGGGTTCACGAGCATTCCTCAAGGCGTCTACTGGGCCATCGTGACCCTTACGACGGTCGGGTTCGGAGACATCACGCCACAGACCCCCTGGGGCCAGGCTTTGGCAAGCGTGGTGATGATCATGGGCTATGGGATCATCGCAATACCGACCGGTATCCTCACCGCCGAGTTCGTCGAGACGGCGCGCGCCCAACGGGGTGCCCCCTGCGAGGGCTGTGGCCACGGTGGTCATGACCGGGACGCGAGCCACTGCAAGTGGTGTGGCAGCGCCCTGGCAGGATCGTAGTCGAGGCAGATCTCCCTGCTTCAACTCGACTCGGGAACAACAGTTGCCATCCGTCTACCAATGCCGTGGTGTTGGGACCCGAACAAACACCGATAACCCGCCGAACGTAGGAGGCGACCATGTCGATGCCACAATCACAGCCCGCGTCGATGGCTGAAGCACTGCTTGCTCAGTTCAGGCAGGAAATGGCTGGGACCAGAACCACGCTCGAGAGAGTGCCCTTCGACAAAGCCGACTGGGCACCGCACGAGAAGGCCATGACGCTGGGCCGCCTGGCCGGCCATATCGCAGAGATGCCGGGGTGGGGAGCAGCCGTGCTGACCACGGACGAGTTCGACATGAACCCCGTGGACGGTGAAGCCTACTCGGCCCCGGAGCACCAATCGTTGGACGACATCCTCACCGCATTCGACGCCGGCGTATCCGCAGCGGAGTCCACGCTGCCGGGCACCTCCGATGAGGCGATGGGCGTCCACTGGAGCCTGAAGTCGGGTGGCGAAGAGGTTATGGGCGCCCCCCGAGGCGTGTTCTTCAGGGACGTCATCATAAGCCACCTCATCCATCATCGTGCACAGCTCGGAGTCTATCTCCGGCTCCTGGACATCGCCGTCCCGGGTATGTACGGCCCCTCGGCCGACGAACACGAGGAGTAGCGAAGGCCGAGCGCTTCCCCGTTCGTCCCGGGCCGCGCTTCAGACCAGCGGGCCCGCGAATGGGCTGTTGCACCGGGGCCTCCGTCCACATGGGCGGGGGCCTCTTGATTTGGGTGGGCCGCCCCATCGGGGTGGGCGGTAGATCGACTACGCTGTGCCGGAGTCGGCACTCTTTTCCGAGCCAACACGTGTCCTGAGGGCATAATCTCACCGAATCGGGCTAGATTCGCGCCTGCGGGGTCCGCGCGAAGCCCTGAATCCTGGCACGAGCCTTGCGTTTGTAGATCACGGTTTTCCGAGGGTGTGCAAACAGACGGGTGCCAAACGTCCCCCTCCGAAACGGCAATAAGGTGACTCGGGACCTGGAGGCGACGGTGCGGAAGATCTATCTACTCGGACTGCTCTACGTCGGTTTGAGCGTGATGTACATCATGAGGGCGCGGGAGCCGATAGTGATTCCAGATGATCCTCCCTTCACCCTCACCGTTCAGGCGCAGCCCGACATCGACCCGGACGTCGATCCGAATGACGCCGTGGCCTGGTTCCACTCCGTGAAAGCCTACTGCAACCCGGTAGAAGTCGAGACGAGGGTCAGTTGGAATCCGGCGCCCCGGTCCGCGGACGGCACCGCCTACCAGGCGACGTGCTTCGCGCTGGCCGGACGCATCGACACAGCGCGCGAGCTGATCCTGCAGCTGGAAGAAGATCAGCGGTGGCACGCCGCCGGAGTCGTGTTCAATATCGGCCACCCCGCGGCAGACGCCGGCGACAACCTGGCCGCCGGCCCCCTGATGGAGCTTGTGGTGGAGTTCTGGCCCAACCACTACATGGCGCTATATCACGCCGGGGCCGCCCGCTACGCGCTGGGCGACCACGGTGCCGCCCACGGGTATCTGGTGAGATTCCTGGAGCACTACGATCCCGACGACGGCTGGCGCCGGAGCGCCCTGAGCATGATCGCGGAAGTCGAGGCCCCGTGAGCGAGCTCATGATACCGACAAAGGTGGTCGGCTCATGCGCTCTCTGTGGCGGGCCGGACCCCCTCGACCTCGCGGTCTGCCTCGACTGCACGAGTCGCACCGGCGACGGGCTCCTCTTTGTCCGCCAGTCGATTCGTAAGCCCGAGCGGGCCAGGGTCGTCGAACGTCTGCATCGTATCCTGCCGCCAGGCGTCGATTGGGAATCGTTCCTTCTGGCCACCAAGGGTTACTTGCCGCTAGCTGCAGTGCCCCTCCCCGCAGCCGAGCAGGTGCTCGGGGCCTTCGCTCACGAGAGCATCCCCACCCACGTCATTCCAAAGCACTGGGGAGTCGCTCCGATCCCGATGGGGATGACCCTCGTACTCTTGTCGGTGTTGATCGCGGGCTCTCTGGTCGGACTCCTTTCAGGGCAGCTGCTTTTCCTGGGGAGCCCTCTCTATGCCGGCCTCCTCTGGATTCTGACGCAGCAGCGCCTCCGCAGACCCGCGGCATGTGAAGGGACGCACCACCCCTGGCTGCCTCGTGACGTCGAGGAGCGCGTTGTGGCAGGTCTGGCGAGCTTGCCTATCGTGACGCCCCGCACGCTGCTCGCCGACGCCGTTCACCTCGGGCGCCTCCTGTGGGAGAGAGCTGATGTGACCGGAGACGTCGACCTCGTGGCAGATATGGCGCAGCTGCTGGCCATCGCAGCCGACGCCGCAACGGATCTGGCACGCGTCGAAGAGGCGGGCCGTGTGGTGGCCAGCCAGAGGGCAGAAGGCGCTGCAGCCTACGTGACAAGGACCGAGGCGCTGGAGACGATCGAAGCGTCGAGGCAGCGACTTCACGACCAACTCCTCGACGTGGTGCGGACTATGGGCAGTGCCAACCGGAGACTCTCTGAAGCCGGAGGCCAGGGTGCCGAGCTGGTTCGGCTCGCCGACGCCATCGAGACGAGCCGCGCCGCCCAGGCAGGAGCCGTCACCGAAGTCGAGCGGCTCCTGGCCTAGCAACGTGTAGTTGACACACGGGCGCGAGCGCCTAACTCCTTGGACGACCCGAAGGGAATCCTTGTGAGGAATAGGTAATGACGCGCAGATATGTTGGACTGCGGTGGCGGCTCGTATCGGCTCTGGTGATCACAGCCGCAGGGGCATGCTCGCCCAATGGAGACGCGTCCTCCAGAGCCGGGACTCCCGAGCTGCGAGCCGCCCTCTTTGACACCATCATGGCCCTGACCGAGTCCCGGGCGGCGTTCTCGCCCGTGAAAGAGGAGCACTGGAGCTTCTCCCCACTGGAGTCCATGTCTGCATACCGTGACGAGTTCATCGCCTCGGACACGGAAGAAGCGCTTTTCTACACGCTCGAGAAAGTGAGCAACGCCCGTAACGACCGGCATCTGAATGTAAGCTTGGTCCCGGGCGGACTACGGCTCGCGCAGTCCGCGGGAGTGGGGGGAGGAGAGGGGCTCGTATACATCGCCCCGATACGTATCCTCCCCGACTACGGCGATCCGGCGGTGTACTTCGTGGCCGACGTGTCTGAGAACGCCGAGCACTTCCCCGATGGCAGGGCGCGGCCCGGCGATCGAGTAGTTGCCGTAAACGGACGCTCCATGGCCGAGTACGAGGGTGCCGTAAGGCCGTACCAAGCGTCCTCCTACAGACCCAACCTGCGATGGCGCTTGGCCGAGGACATCACCGCACGCTCGGCCTTGATGCCTCCTTCATTCTACGGTGACTCCCTCGAGCTGGAGCTCGAAGGAGAAGACGGACGAGTGACCTCGGTAACGCTGCCCTACCTTCATCCCGACTCCATCCCCTGGGCAGACCTCGCTGAGCCGAACTACCCGGGATTCAGGATCGAGCATTCCACGCCTACCTACGACCTCTACTTGCCCGAGGACGACCGCTCCGTATTGATTCTGACCTGGTACGGATTCCGCGAGACGATGATCGCCGATGTCGACGAGCTCATGGAGTTGGCCGTTGCGGGAGGTTGGCTCGATCACGACCTCATCATCGACGGTACCCGAAGCCGGGGGGGCTCGGCCGGAGCCTACGCCGTCCAACGCTTCACCCCCAAAGCATTCAAGACCACGTTCGGAAACCTCCGCGTCAGCGACGTCGTGCCTCTCTTCATCGAGCAAAAGAGAGAGGAGATCGCTACCGGCGGGTCGTTGGACTCGGGGGTTCAGGAGGCCATGGACGACGGTTCTTGGCTCATGGAATGGCTGGATACGGACGTGGCCGACTCGGTGGTGGCGGGTGCGCTGTACACGAACAACGTGCCTTTCAAGCTGGCCCACGCGTCAAAAGACTCCGACGGGATTCTCCAGCCGGCGTCGATCCATTTTCGGGGTCGGATGGTGTGTTTCTTTGTGCCACGACGGGGATCCCACCTGGATCAGTTCGCTTCCATCATCAAGGACAACGCCCTGGGGTACATCATCGGGATGACCCCGGGCGGGTACAGCAACACGTGGGAGTGGGATGAGGTCCTCTACTTTCCCGGGACGGATCGGCCCGTGGCCCGATTCATGTGGGACATAGGCCACACCATCCGCCCCAACGGCGAGATCCAGGAGGGCAACCCGGCGCTCCCCGATGAGCTCGTCGCCCTCACCCGCGAGAACTTCCGTACCTACTACCCGGAGCTGGTTCGGCGGGCCATGGCGTACCTGGGTGGCTGACGACTCGATGCGGGAGGACGCGGTAGAGAGACGGCCCGATCCCTCGGCGGGTCACGACCGAGACCGCACGCTCTGGTCGCGTTATCGCGAGCTCTCCCTCGGCTCGAAGATCCTGCTCTACATGGTGCTGGGTGGAGTCGTAGGAATGGTACTCGGCGAGCGAGCAACGGTGGTGCAGCCCTTGGGGGACTTGTTCATCCGGTTGCTGATCATGGCGGCCATTCCCTTGGTCTTCTTCAATCTTCTCGCCGGGATCACGAGTCTGGTCGATCTCAAGACACTGGGACGGTTGGCGGCCAAGATCCTCTCGTACTACGTGCTGACCACGACGCTGGCGCTGGTCTTCGGCCTCACCTCCATGCACCTGCTGAAACCCGGACTAGGAATGACCCTCACCGAGGACGCGGACCCCTCGGTGGGAGACGTGCCACGCGTGGTCGACGTGATCCTGGACCTGTTTCCCGAGAATGCGTTCGAAGCCTTCGCGACCGGCAAGGTCTCTCAAATCGTCGTCTTCGCCCTCTTTCTGGGTATCGCCACGGTTCTTCTTCCGGAGGACCGCCGTGCACCTCTGCGCTCCGGATTCGGCCTCGTGGCCGAGTTGCTCAGGAAGTTGGTCGATGTGATCATGTGGTTCGGACCCATCGGCATCGGGGCCTTGGCCGCGGCGACGCTCGGCCAGTATGGATCGCAGATCTTCGGACCGCTCGCCCTCTTTATAGGCGGGATGTGGCTGGCCCAGGTCGCCATGGTGGTGGTGTACATGACCCTCCTCGGTGTGCTCACGCCCCATTCGCCGGTGAACTTCCTGAAGCAAACTGGGACCTTGTGGGCCACGACGATCGCGACATGTAGCAGCCTGGCCAGCCTGGCCGTGGCGTTCGAAGTGGCAGAAGGTCGGCTGAAGCTCCCCCAACGCATCTACTCGTTCACCCTCCCCTTAGGGGCTCAACTGAACAAGGACGGCACCTCCATCATGCTGGCGGGCGTCCTCTTGTTTACGGCCCAGGCAGCCGGGGTGGACTTCAGCCTGGCATCACAGATCAGCATCCTCCTGATTGGCCTGGTCCTTTCGGAAGGCTCGGGCGGCATCCCGGGCGGCGGTCTGGTGATCGCCCTCATCTTCGTGCAGGCATTCAGCCTACCGCTGGAGATCGCCGCTATCGTGGCGGGCATCTACCGACTGATCGACATGGGAAGCACGACCATCAACGTCATGGGCGACATGGTGGGAACCGCAATCGTATCGCACTCCGAGCGACATAACACCGAGGCTCCGGCATGAGCGCTGATATTTTCGCAGACTTTCGGGAGAACTTTCCGGGCACCCGCGACGGGGTCTTCACCAACGTGGCCCAACGGGGGCTCATGCCGATTCAGGTGCGGGATGCCATCATGGCTTATCTGGACCGGCGGACGGGCCTGGGTTGGAGTAAGGAAGAGTCCTTCGAGCTTGTCGAGGGCACACGCGACACGTTCGCGAAGTTCGTGAACGCCCACCCGGACGAAATTGCGTTCCTCAAGAACGTCTCGGACGGGTTGAACCACATCGCCTCCGGGCTCCTCTGGAAGACCGGGGACAATGTGGTGATGTGCCCGGAGCTGGAGCATCCGGCCAACGTGAACCCGTGGTACAACGCGGCCCGACGCTACGGTGTCGAGGTGCGCGCCGTGCCTCCCGACGACGGCCGGCTCAACCTCGACACCCTCATGGCGGCGGTGGATGACCGCACAAGGGTGGTGTCGGTCTCGACGGTCACGTTCTCGCCAGGATTCGTCACAGATGTTGCCGCCCTCGCGGATGCGTGCCGGGCGCGCGGCCCACGGCTCGTCGTCGATGCGGCCCAATCCATCGGTATTCTGCACACCGACGTGGAGCAACTCGGCATCGACGCCTTGGCCGTGGCTACCCAGAAGGGTCTGCTCTCGTGTTACGGGATGGGGTTCCTCTACTGCCGGAGGAGCTACGCGGAAGAGATGGAGCCTGCCGCCCTGGCTCGATTTTCTGTGACCCTGGAAGAGGGCGCCCACGAGACGGCGCTCACGGGAGAGAACTTCACCTATGCGCCCGCCGCGAGACGCTTCGACGGAGGCAACTACAACTACCTGGGAATCACGGCCGTGAACGCGGCTCTGAATCTGCTGAACCAGCTCGGCACACCGGCCATCGATACGTACGTTCGTGCGCTGGCGGTGCGTTTGGCCGAGGGATTCCTCGAGATGGGTCTACCTGTCTGTGGAGGAGCGCCGGGGCCGCATCTCGGCAACATCGTAGCGCTGGGTAAGAGTGGCGGGGGGCGCCACTATACGGCCGACGATCCGGCGCTGAACTCCCTTCACGACATACTCACCCGCGAGGGAGTCCACCTTTCCATCAGGAAGGGCGTACTTCGATTCTCACTCCACGCGTACAACAACGAGGAAGATGTGGATCGGATTCTGGAGATCGCGCGGACCGCGGGGTAGCGACCGGGAGAAGGCGCCACCACGCGGGAGCGCAGAGCCCCCGATTGCGGACCGTAGCGCTAGCTCCCGAACGCTGCCTCGAAACGCTCGATCAGCACTATTGCCGCCGCATCGGTGCCGTTCTCGCCCGGGTCGTCGGCCGCGTTCGTGACCGTGAACAGTCCGAAGTCTCTGCCCGGCGCCAGCCACAGCCTGGCGAACCACCTTACGTTGCTCCCGTTGTGAGTCAGAGCCACGCCGCCGGTCCATGGTTGTTGCTCCAGTCCCCAACCCTGGGCATAGGCAGTGCCTGGGGCGGCGGTGTGAAGCTGCTGCCAGGACGCTGGCTCGAGGATCCCACCCTGCCCCTGAGCCCCAGCTAGATGTGCGGCCATGTACAGGGCCATATCCGCCATCGAGATGTGAACGGTTCCCGCAGGCCCGATGGAGGCAGGGTTGTCCGCCCCCGCGCTGCCCGGAGACTGCGGCGCCCAGTTCCCGCCGCTCCGAAGGTGGCCCCAGGGTTGGTCACGCACGCCCGGCTGGCCCGGAGCGCCGAACCCGGCCGTGGTGATCCCCAAGGGCTGAAAGAGTTCCTGCTCCATGAGCGTTTCCCACCCCAGCCCCGTGAGAGCCTCGATCATCGCACCCGCCACGATGTAGCCGGCGTTTGAGTACAGGTGCTCACCACGAGATCGCTCCGGACTCAGGGCCAGGAGTTGGGCCGCCCACAGCAGGCGTTCCTCTGTGGTGGCCGGGCCCACGTCGACATCGAGGGTGGGCCAGATCGGAACCTCATGCACCTCGTCCCGTAGGCCCGACGTGTGCGAAAGAAGCTCCGTAAAGTTCACGTCGGCATACTCGGGACGCATGTCCGCGACCAGGGCTGGAAGGGCCTGCGACACGGTCGTGCTCCATGACAGGACCCCTCGTTCCGCCAAGCGAGCGACGACGGTAGCCGTCATGGCCTTGGTGATGGATCCGACGTGCCAGAGATCGTTCTCGGTCACGGGCTCCGGACTGCCGTCCGCCCGCATGCCGACGGCGGCCATTTCGATCACGCGACCTTGGTGCACCATCATCGCCGCGAGCGCTGGCAGGTCATGCGCCGCCCGCACGAACTCCAGAGTTTCGGCCAGCGTTCCGTCGCCGGCGCGTCCGGGATCGTCGGGTACGACCGGGTCGTCTCCACAGGCCGGGAAGAGGACCACGAGGACCAGGGCCACGCGCCGCGCTGACCTCATCCCGTCCGAAACAGCCCGGTGGCAGACGCATGAATCGAATGGATGCATGGGTCCATTAGGCCAGGGCTCCAGTGAGGTTCCATTCCAGGCATGGCACAGGTACTCGACGCGAACATCGCCACTGGCGAGTGGGCGCGCGGCCGTCCAGGTTCGTCTCATGCGCATTCTGATTCTGGGTGGCACGGGCTTCATCGGCCCGCACATGGTGGAGTACGCCCTGAGCCGCGGACACACCGTGACCATGTTCAACCGGGGTCGGACCAACACCCACCTCTTCCCCGAGGTGGAGAGGTTGGTCGGCGACAGGAACGGTGACGTGAGCGCCCTCGAGGGTCGGGAGTGGGACGTGGTGCTCGACAACAACGCCACGCTCCCGAGTTGGGTGCGACGGACGGCACAACTCCTCAAGGACTCGGCGGAACACTACATCCACGTCTCCACCATCTCCGTTTACGCCGGCACGTCCTTCGCGATAAAGCCCGACCGCATCGTAGCCCCCGGCTCTGCTGAAGAAGAAGCACGTAGAATCCACGAGGACTCCGAGCTCGCGGTCCTCCCCGAGGGGCATGAGGGTGAAGAGGTCACGGGTGGGACCTACGGGCCGTTCAAGGTGCTGGCCGAAGAAGAGGCCCGCTCAGCATTTCCGGGGCGGGCGGCGGTCGTCCGACCGGGGCTGATCGTCGGGCCCGGCGACCCCACGGATCGTTTCACCTACTGGCCGGTGCGCATCGACCGGGGCGGCGACGTGCTCGTGCCTGGAGATGGCCTCGATTCGGTTCAGATCATCGACGCGCGAGACCTGACCGGGTGGATCGTCAGGTTGGCCGAACAGAGGACGTCCGGCACGTACAACGCCACTGGCCCCGAGGCGCGTCTTTCTCTAGCCGAGATGGTCTATGGGATCCGCTCGGTCACATCGTCGCCCGTGCACTTCAACTGGGTGGACATGGCCTTTCTCCAGGAGCACGAGGTGCGGCCCTGGTCCGACCTGCCGGTGTGGATCCCCGACAGCCCCCTGGGCTACGTACGGATCGACCGGGCCGTGGCGCAGGGGCTCACCTTCCGGTCTCTGGCAGAGACGACGGGGGATACGCTCGATTGGCACGCTATCCGTCCGGAGGAAGAGCGGGCCGCACTCAGGGCCGGCCTGGATCCCGCGCGGGAGGCGGAGCTTTTGAGGACCTGGCGAGCGGGCCGGTAGCCCCGAGCAAAGCCCGCCTGTGCAAGCGCGCGCGAAGACGCCGCTCTGTCTTGACGATCGCCAGAGCGTTCCCCCGACCAACCCGTGTGTCGGCCAGCCGGGGGCGGGGGGTGACGTCCTCTACCTAGCTGGCGTTCTGGAGCTCCTTAGCGACTGCCTGGACTTCGTCCAGAACCCGTAGGAGGTTGCCGCTCCAGAGCATTCCGATCTGCTCTTCCGTGTACCCTCTTCGTACCAACTCGAGCGTCACGTTGAAGGTCTCCGCCGCGGAGTCCCAACCGGTGACCCCGCCGCCCCCGTCGAAGTCGGAGCTGATACCGACATGCTCGAGGCCGATGAGCTCCACCATGTAGTCGATGTGGTCGACAAAGTCGGCCACGTCCACGGGCGGGGCGACGGACGTGACCTCTGCCTCCATCCTCGGCGCGGCCATCTCACGAAGTTCGTCCATCTTCGCGTCGTAGGCGGCCCTGTCCTCCATACTCAAATCCCTGACAGCACGACGATCGAGGATCTCGAAGTCCATTCCCGAGGCGATCTCGCCGTAGAGCGCATCCTGCGCCTCACGATTGGCGGCATTCTTCACCGGATCCACGTAGCCGCGGAAGGCCACCGTCTGGACCACACCACCGTTCGCCTTCAGCGCCATGAGCTGCTCGTCGTCCAGGTTGCGGCTGACGTCACCGAGAGCCCGCGCGGCGGAGTGCGAGGCCATGATAGGCGCCTGGGACAACTCGAGCATCTCCATGATGGCCGGCTTGGACGGATGGGAGATATCGATCATGATGCCCCACTTGTTCATCTCCGCCACGGCCTGACGGCCGAGGTCGCTCAGTCCGTCATACAGCCAGACATCGTCTCTCTCACCTGTGTTGGAGTCTGAGAATTGGCTGTGCCCGTTGTGGGCCAGAGACATGTAGCGGCCACCCAACTCCTGGAATTTCCGGATGTTGTCGAGATCGAGGCCGACCTGATAGGCGTTCTCGATGGCGATCATGGCCACCTTCTTATCTGAGGCCACAATCCTGCGGACGTCGTCCGAGGTATACGCGATCTCGATCTGATCGGGAGCCTTCTCTTCCGCGAGCCAATGGATGGCGTTGAACTTGTCCATCGCGGCCTGCGTGGCGGCGGCGTAACCCTCGTCGGTGAGAGGGCCTTGGCCCACGAACACCACGGGCCACGTCACGTCCAATCCGCCCTCCTCCATCTTGGGCAGGTTGACCTGAGTGGGCAGGTCCATTGTGTAGTTCCGCTCTTCCGTGAAGTTGGCGGGGCTGATGTCGTTGTGAGGGTCGAGCGTGATGACGCGATCGTGGATGCCGCGCGCGCGCTCCATCAACGCGGCGTCGGACTCCTCGCCCGAGTCAGCCGGACCGCACGATACGACCGCGAGCAGCGAGCACAGGAACGTCAGCTTGGGAACATGTCTCTTGGTATTCATGATTGTCCTGCCGGTGTTGTAGTGCGGCCGAGAGTGGGCCCACTCTCCCGGGCCGGCCCTTAGAGCCGATCGGGCAGCGAGGAGTGCGTCCAGCATCCATGCGTCGAGATGGGATTGTACTAGCCGGGCCGGCCGCTGGCCACCGCGTGCTATTCGGCTCGAAGCGCCTCGACCGGATCGGCCCGTGTGGCCGAAAGTGCCGGTGCCAGTGTCGCTAGCAGCACCACCAGGGCTAACCCCCCGGCGACCAGGGCCAGGTTCAGCGGATTCCTGGGAGCGACACCGTACAACATGCTGCTCAGGATCCCCGAAGCGACAAGGGAGATGGCGACGCCGATCACCAACCCGATGGTGGTCAGCCGGAGGCTCCTGCCCAGCACGTTGGTGACCACCGAGCGCTTGCGGGCGCCGAGGGCGAGACGGATGCCGATTTCGTGCTTTCGTTGCCCGACCCGGAATGCCATGACGCCGTAAAGGCCCGCGGCCGCGAGAACAAGGGCGACCAATCCCAGCGCCATCGCCATTTCGGCGCCCATCCGGAAGAGGAACATCGCTCCGTGCACATGCACGTCAGCTGTCTTCACGTTGAAAATAGGCATGGACGGCTGTAGACCCTGCACCACACCTCGGATCGGAGCGACGACGTCGACCGGATCCACCCCCGCAAGCACGGTCAGAACCATTCTCGTACGCGCCGACTGACGATGGGACCGGAAGAAAGCGGCTTGAGCCGGTTCCAGGAACTGACGGTACTTTCCAGTCTCGGCGATGCCCACCACCTCGTAGGTGTCGGGTCCCGGATCTCGCGTGAAGCGGATTCTTCACCCGATCGGGTCTTCTTCGGGCCAGAGTCGTGCAGCCGCGGCCGCATTGAGGATGACGGTGTTCGGGCCATCCTCACGGTCTTCGGACCCGAAGGCGCGACCGGCGATCAAACGCGTCCCCAAGACGTCGAAGTACTGATCGGAGATCGACGAACGCCACGCGTTCACGCCCCGCTCGTCCGGAGAGTACGCCCGGTCGTCGGCAAAGATCGCACTCGAGGAAGACCAGTCCCCCAGTGGAATCCCGCTGGAAACGGCTGCCCCCATCACGCCCGGCAACGCGGTCACCTGTTCCACCAACTCTCCGTAGAACCTTGCTGCATCCATCGAGTCGTCGCCGGCAAGCGACAGATCGAGAGTGGCCATGATGCGCCCCTCGGTCTGGATACCCACGTCCATCTCGCGGACGTTGCGGAGACTGGTGGTGAACAACCCGGTGAGGAAGAGCGTGACGAACGCGAGGGCGACCATTCCGACGACCACCGAGTTGAGCAGTCTCGTGCCACCGAAGCGAAGGCCGCCCGCGGAGCTCTCGTCTCCGCGCAGCACCCCAGCCACTCCCGGCTTGGAGGCCTGCACGGGGGCTAGCCCGAGACGAACGTCGCCACCAGACACACTCCGGCCGTGAAGAGGCGGGGGCTAGCCCGAAGACGAACGTCGCCACCAGACACACTCCGGCCGTGAAGAGCACCGCAGCCGTGTCCGGTGAGGCTTGGAGCAGGAAGCGATATGAGAGCGCCGGGAGAAACCGGTCGAACAACCCCGTGGTCCAGTTCGCCACTCCGAGGCCAAGGAGCCCTCCCAGCACTGCGAGGAGAGTGCTCTCCGTGAGCAGTTGACGTATCAGCCGACCCCTTCCCGCGCCCAACGCGACGCGCAGGCCGATCTCACGGCGTCGAACCACGGCACGGCTGAGGAGTAGGCTCGCAACGTTACCGCACGCCACCAACAGGACCAGGCCGGACGCGGCTAGCGCCAGCAGTCCGATCAGGTTGGGAAGTTGCGACGCCTCCGGCACTATGGTTCTCTCGGGAAAAGCTCGAAACGTCCGACCATTGTTGCTCTGCACGTAGCGCGCCTCGAGACGCCGGGCGATGACCTGAAGTCCGGCATTCGCCTCGACGATATCCGTACCCGGAGCCAGGCGCGCCACGGCCTCCATGTTCCTCGACCCTCGCTGCTCCTCCCAGTTCCCCCACCCCTCCGCAGCTCTCCAAGCACGGCCCGGAACCCAGAGGTCCATGCCCAGTCCCCACTTGGTGCCATTGAACCCCTCGGGCGCGACACCGACAACAGTGACGTCGCGGCCGCTCAGTTTGATGACGCGGCCAACCACTGTCGGGTCTGCACCGAAGGACTCGGTCCACAGGTGATGACTGAGGACGGTCACGAGCGGTGATTCCGGCTGACCCTCGGTGGACGGATCGAAGGACCGGCCCAGGCTGGGCTCTACCCGCAGCACGTCGAAGTAGTTGGCCGAGACGATCTCGCCGGAGGCGATCCCGCTAACCTCATCGGACGTGAGTCCGAAGAGGGTGAGATTGTGCAGGAAGACTCCCTCGAAGAAGTCCCCCTGATCCCGGATGTCCGCGAAGTTAGGGTACGAGAAATTCGACGATCCGTCTCGGAATTCGAACAACCGCACGAGGCGATCGGCCGGAATTCGAACAACCGCACGAGGCGATCGGCCTCGGGCACCGGGAGTTCCCGCCAGAGAATGCCCTTGGCAAGACTGAACATGCTGGTGTTCGCACCCACACCCACGGCCAACGACAGCACCGCGAGTGTTGTGAAGCCCCTGTTACGGAGCAAGCCGCGCACGGCATACCGGACATCCTGTAGGAACGTCTCCATCGAACTGGCTCCCTTCTTCGTCGTCATCGTCTTGCGGGCTGCCGCACGGGCACGCCACGCACTCATCGGAAGCTCCGCGTACGTACGGAGCGCAACTGCCACCACCCCCAAGCCGCCCCGATCTCGATCGGCCGCCCGGCATAAGTCCCGGAAACACTCCTCCATGTCCGCAGCGACATCGGACCGTGTGCCATCCGGGTACAGCACGAGCAGGGCACGATAGATCCGGGCCACAAGGTCGGTCGTCTTGGTGGCCGGCATCAGATCAGCTCCATCGCCTCGGCCATGCCAACCAGACCGCGCAGGCGCTCGGCCTCAGCCGCCACGACTTGTCGTCCCAGAGCGGTGATGGCGTAGTAGCGCCGTCGCTGGTCATCCAGATCGGGAGCGGGACGGCGATCGGTCTCGTCCAGGAGCCCGCGTCCGCGCAGCCTCTGCAGGACAGCATACAGATTGCCGGGTACGAGTCGGATCTTCCCTTCCGTGCGCTCGGCGATCTCTGCCACGAGCCCATATCCGTGCATCTCCTGAGCCGCCAAGGTCAGCAACACCATGAAGTCCACGGGCTTGAGCGGTAAAAGGTCCTGGACGCTGGGAGACTCGATCGTGTCGGTCATGTCATCATTCCTCGGGAGTTCCGTGCGGCCATGCACTCGGCCCCACACTACTCGATTTCATTATACGACAATCAAGTATACTTAGTTTCAGTATATCTGTGTTCGCCGCCGATCTCAACTCACATCTCGAGGATATGTCCCTCAGGACCGACGTTGATGATCACTGTCGACCCAAGGATCGAGCGCTGACCCCAGCAGGCGTGGATATGGCCAAAATGGGGTATTGCCTTAAGTCCACCGCCCACTACATGTTGTGGTCATGGCGGTTCCGGCTTCTCAGCTCCGTGGCGGCGTGGACTATCCCCGTACGCGGCTGGAGTTGGACGAGTTCTTCCCCGACGATGCGGCATGCCTGGAGTACGTGGAGGGTCTGCGCTGGCCGGAAGGGTTTGTGTGCGTGGGCTGTGGCGGGTTGGGAGAGGTCTGGCGAGCATCGCGGGGGCGTCTCGTCTGCCCACACTGTCGAAGGCAGACCTCGGTGCTGGCGGGAACCGTGTTCCACCGCACGCGCTCGCCCCTGCGTCTGTGGTTTCTCGCTGCCTGGGAGCTCACGAGCCAGAAATACGGAGCCAATGCTCTCGGGCTCCAGCGCGTGCTCGGACTGGGAAGCTACAAGACAGCGTGGGTCTGGCTCCACAAGCTCCGCCGGGCCATGGTCCGACCGGATCGCGACCAGCTGAGCGGCGTTGTGCAAGTGGACGAGAGCTATGTCGGGGGCGTGGAGGCTGGAGTGCGGGGCCGCGAGACGATCAAGAAGGCCATCGTCGCGATCGCCGCCGAGGTCGACGGACGCCGTGGACTCAGACGAAGGCACCGTTGTGGTCGAGGGGTGGAGAACCGCCACCTCGCACCACGTGATCGATCGCATGCGTGAGCTCGCGCCGGCCGTGGGGGGATTCCTTCTCACGCAGGTAGAGCACGAAGGGGGGATGTCCGGCTTCAGCATGGAACTGGTCGAACGGGCCGTGGAGGCAGCAGGAGACGCCCGGGTGACAGCCGCGGGAGGAATCACCACCGCAGAGGACGTGGCCGCCCTCGACCGCCTGGGCGTCGATTCGCAGGTGGGCGTGGCACTCTACTCGGGGCACCTGACCCTCGGCTCGGCCGTCGCCGCTCCTCTGGCCAAAGGCGTGGAGGATCGGCTATGGCCCACCGTCGTGTGCGAGGACTACGGTGCGGTGCTGGGGCTGGTGTGGAGCACGCGTGAGAGCTTGGAGGCCGCGGTATCACAGAGAAAGGGCATCTACTGGTCCCGCTCCCGCGGCGAACTCTGGATCAAGGGTGAAACGTCGGGAGCCACGCAGGACCTCCTTCGTGTTGACCTGGACTGCGACCGAGACGCGTTGCGCTTCACGGTTCGCCAACGCGGCTCCGGATTCTGCCACACGGGAGAACGGGCTTGTTGGCCCTCATCGTTTACTCTCTCCTCGCTCGCAAGGGTGATCGAGGCTCGCCGGGACGAGGCCGTGGCAGACTCGGAACGCAAGCCCTCGACCACTCAAGATCGACTCGCGCTAGCCGGTAGCTCATCGGAGTCGGGTGATCAACCGGAGTCGAGTGGCTCGTCGGAGTCGGACATCCGAACGGGGTCGGTTGCAGCCGACTCTGGCACCGCCCGGGTCTTGGCCGATCCCGCGCTCATGAGAGCCAAGCTCCTCGAGGAGGCGGCTGAACTGTCCGAGGCCGCCGACAGGGGAAGTGCAATCCACGAAGCGGCGGACCTCATCTACTTCGCATTGGTGGCGGCGTCGCGCCATGGCGCGACGCTCGACGACATCCAACGTGAACTGGCAGGTCGGCATCTGCGGGTGCGGCGACGTCCGATGACGGCCAAGACCGGGGGAGGCACGGAATGAGGGAGACTCTCCTTCGGCGTCGCACGTCAACGGACTTTCTCGGCGCGACTCCTGATACGATCCCCCTCTGAGATTCGCCGAGAGGTCGAGGTCATAGTAGACCGGGTTCAGGCGCTCGGTGAGGCGGCGATTCGGGAGTACGCGACCCGCTTCGACGAGCGCAGCCCCGAGCAGTCTCTGTTCATTCCACGTGAAGAGCTGGAGCTCCAGCTCGACGCGATGGCACCACCAGACCGCGACCGCCTGGAGCGCATCGGCAGGCGCATCCGTGACTTCGCGGCCGCCCAGCGCAATGCCCTGACACCGCTCGAGGTGGAGGTCCCCGGGGGGGCGGTGGGCCATCGCGTCGATCCGGTCGACGCGGCGGGCTGTTACGCTCCCGGAGGGCGCTATCCACTTCCGTCCTCGGTGCTCATGACCGCCATCACCGCAAGGACTGCAGGGGTGGCATCAGTCTGGGTCGCCAGCCCACGTCCCGCTCCCATCACCTTGGCCGCCGCGGCCGCCGCGGATGTGGACGGGATCCTGGCAGCGGGTGGGGCCCACGCCATCGCCGGGCTCGCCTTCGGGGTCGGTCCCGTGCCTCCGAGCGACGTAGTCGTGGGTCCTGGGAATCTTTACGTGACGGCAGCCAAGCAACTCTTGGCCGGGGGCGTGGCCATCGACATGCTGGCCGGCCCGACGGAGCTGGTCATCATCGCGGACGGATCGGCGAATCCGGCCTGGATCGCCGCCGACCTCCTCGCCCAGGCAGAGCACGATCCCGAGGCCGTGCCGATCCTGGTGGCGATGGATCCGGCCTTGATTCCCGCCGTCGAGACTGAGTTGCTCACCCAGCTCACGGACCTCCCCACCGCCGATGTCGCCCGTGCCGCACTCTCCAACGGGGGAGCGCTCGCCTGTTCAAGCCTCTAGGAGGCCGCCCGAGTGGCGAACGCCATCGCGCCCGAGCATCTACAGCTGTCCGTGGCCGACTCCGATGACCTGTCGCCACTCCTCGATCACTTCGGCGCTCTCTTCCTGGGTGAGAAGAGCAGCGAGGTGTTCGGCGACTACGGGGTCGGCCCCAACCACGTGCTGCCGACGTCGAGAACGGCTCGGGCTCGGGGAGGCCTTTCGGTGATGGACTTCTTGCGAGTGCGCACTTGGATTCGCATGGACGAGCCGACTCACGAGTTGATCGAAGACTCGGCGTGGCTGGCGAGGCGGGAGGGGCTGGAGGCCCATGCACGTGCCGCGGAGTTTCGGTACGCTGACCGTCCAACCGCTACTAGTCCGTGATCGGCGGCTCCCCTCCCGAAGCAAGATGCCGGTAGTGCATGATCGTATTGAACACGAGGCCGTACGAACCCAGTGTCTCGCTCCTCCAGAACGGGTTGAAGCTGAACATGATCACGTGCCCGTCACCGAGGGTCACGTCGACGAGCGCCGGTGCACCGGCCAACGGCTCGCCATTCCGGAGCCCGCCGCTGATCAACAGATCTTCGACGTCGCGGCTGTAGCGCATAACGGTCCGTACGCGGTTCGACGCAGCGGAGGAGGAGTCGCCGTCCTCCTCGTCCTCCTCGCCGGCCCTGAACGCTTCGACCCCCGCTTCGCCAAGGTCGCCGCGGCGACCTTGGACCACATCGCTCTCGTCGGCCCCGCCCCGCCCCGTGCGACGCGTCGTGGTGCTCCCCGGTCCTCCGAGGTCCTCGGGCTCGGTGAAGCCGAAGCCACCGCAGCCTCGCCGGCCACCGCTGCTGATCTGGAAGATGGGTGCAGTATTGAAGTAGACACCGAGATCGTCGCCGTACCCATAGGTGATCGGGCTCTCAGCGTCGGCCACCTGCGCCCGGAAGACGCCGCCCCGAGCCCACAGGTCAGGCGTGGTACGGATGCTCACGCCGCGTGCCAACCCAAAATGCGTGGGCAGCGACGAGCTGGACGACAGCGCGACGAAGACACCGCCAGCCTCCACGAAGGTCTTGAGGTTGACGACGCCCGTAAGGCCCAGTCCGCCTCGCATGTCGTCGGTGGAGTCCTGTCGGCCGATGTTGGGGGTGAGCGACGACGCCTTCCATGGAATCGGCTCATCTCCGTCGAGGCCCTGAACGATGCTCAGCGCGTCCGCGCTGGAGGGACCGAACAGGATGACGTCGTAACGGTCCCTCAGGCTCGGATCGTCCCGTACGTCGTGCACCGAGATGTACTCGTAGGGGACGCCGAACTGGTCGAGGCCGAGCCGGAGCCAGCCTTCGCTCTGGGTGGTGGTCCACGTGTGCATCACGGCCACGCGAGGCGTCTCCACGTTGTGAGTCGCCACATCGGGCCGTGAATCCACACCGTACGCGACGAAGCCGTGCTCCCGAGCGGCCATCTCGATCGCCCGGCGCAGGCGCTCGTTCTCCTCCGTCCGGATGATGAACGACCCGGCGTTGAAGTCCCTGTCGTCCGCCGTGAACCCACTCTCCGCGGCCTCGATGGAGATGTCGGGATTGGCGAATCGGAAGGCGGTGAGATTGTTGTCGGCGTTGTAGTTGATCAGGTAGTAGCCCGGAGACCGGTCGCCCTCCACTCCTCCGGAAGCACGGATGGTCGCCTCCGCCAGGGTCATGGGGACATCGAGGATGGACGTGTCCTCCACACGATCGGAAAGAACGTTGTACAGGGGCCCGTGCGTCCATCCCACATCATCGTAAGGCCGCGGGTCGTTGGGGTTGTAATACTGCTTGTCGAGCATCATGTCGGCCCCACGCGAGAAGGGCTGATCCATGCGCACCACATAAGACCCCTCGGCGTACTCGGCCTCTCCCACCGTGAAGTCGTCGTCAGCCCGGTGGATCTCGAAGCCGTGCTGCTGGAGGAGCGAGAGCAGCCGCGCCTGCTGCCCGGGGCGAGGATCGTCGGCCGGGAACACGTAGGCGGCCGGGCCTTCCGCGGTGGCCTTGGCCACGGAGCGCAGGGACTTCCGCCAGAAGTTCGAGACGAACTCTTCGCGATTGTCGGCCACTTCGTTGAGAGCGATCAGGATCGCGCTCTGTTGGAGATTGACGTTGTTGCGGATGGACCACACGACCTCGGACAGGGGCGTGTTGGGTCGGTGCCACTCCCGCTGAACTTGCGTCGTGATGACCCGAGTTTCTCCGCTCCCCGCGCCCTGGGTCTCGTAGAAGCGGCCCATGCCATTGTGGAGATGCGCCACGAACATCATGTAGTTTGGCGCCCAGCCGTCGTAGAAGTCGTGGGTGTAGACCCCGGGCACGCCCAGGGCGGTCATCTCCTCGACTTCCTTGTACGCCAGCCGATTCCACTCGTTGATCACGATCGGGTCGACCCACGCGTTGTACGGCCCCCGACCCGTGGAGGTGTAGAGGTGCGACGCCGACTCGTGAAGGTCGTGGAAGACGAGGGGACGATACTCCAGGAACGTCTTCACGACCGACCGCGAGAGTGCCAGCGAGAGCCCCATACCGTCCCGGTTGTTGTCGTGGGCCACGTATTCACCCCAATAGAGGGGGCGGGTGGGCAGATTGGCGTCCGGGTCCTTGCGGGGGCCCATGTGCAGATCCACCACTTTGGCCCGGCCGTCCACCTCGATCACCGGTGTCGCCAGGAAAATCAGGTTGTCGCGGATGTCCCAGACGAACTCCGTGTCCTCCACCGCGAGGCGGTACACGAGCTCCATGAGCATCTCGGGAGAGCCCGTTTCCGGAGAGTGGATGGCTCCCGTGGCCCAATACATGGGAACGGTCGTCGAGATGAGTCGCTCGGCCTCCGCCTGAGTGGTGATGCGGGGATCTCCCAGCTTGCTGATGTCGGCCTTGTGCCGTTCCAGGTTGCGGATGTTCTCCTCGCTGGAGACCACCACGACGATCAGCTCCCTGCCCTCCTCGGTGCGCCCGATGGTGTGGACCTCCACCCGGGGTGAGGCGTCGGCCACCGCCCTCATGTACCGGTAGATCTCCTCCGGATAGCTGAGCACGTCCGCCGCCCCCGCGATGTGCCCCAGGACATCGAGCGGAGTGGGGACCGTCTCGGACGCCGGCAGGTGATCGACGTGAGGAGTCATGAAGAAGTCCTCGGTCGTGAATTCGAGGATCTTGGCCGTGTACTCCTCGTCGACCGGCTGCTGCGCCAGGGCATCGCCCGCGAGCACGTGAAACGTGAGGAGAACCCCGAGCACCACAAGCAGTGGACGCCTTAGGGGCAGGAGGTTGGAAGATATCCGGACCTGGTACAGGTTCTCCCCCTCAGGGCTCGACCGATATAGACTCGACGACAGCATTCTGGCTCCTCGGTGGGCGAGCCACGGCATCGATGGGCCATCCGAGGCCCGGCCGGTCTTCTCAGGGAGTGCCGAAGGCGCCTCCCGGGCTCGCAAGCTCGATAACGATAGCACCTGGAGCAGGAGGGGACACCAGCGTCCCGCACTCGCTCACGCTCACGGTCGGCGGTCGGCGGTCGGCGGTCGGGAGAAGTGGGGTGGCGGAGCCCAAGCGCCCGCCACCCCCAGACCTCTAGCGAATACTCGCGGTACCCGTGGGCAGCGAGGCCAGGTTGCCCCCCAAGGAATACGTCGTGTGGTCCACGGCATCCGTCGGGATCGTGCCCACCAGGGGCTTGAGGGTGAACGGCGTGCTGGCGTCGTCCGGATCCGGCTCGATGGAGATGACCGCGGTGGCCCCGGCTAGATCGGTGGGGAACGTAAGGCCCGCCGGGGCGTTGACGAGATAGTCCTCTCCGGGAAACGGGGGACCGCCCATTGTCCCGCTGAACGGGTCACCGTCGTCGACTGCGTCCACGGCTGTGAAGGTACCCGACGTCACCGGCATACCACCCGTCACCACCCATCCCTCATACTTCCAGCCGGCTGGCAACGTGGGCAGGGTCAGGCCGACAGCCGGCACACCCGACGCAAGGCTCAGAAACCAGATCCCACTATTCTCGTCGTTGTCGGCGCCGTTCGTCGGAGTCGCGAGAATGTAGTCGCCGGCAGCCGCGCCAAAGCCGTCCCCGAGCGCGGCGCCATGTCCAACGGAGAGGCTCGCCGACAGGTTCGACACGCTGCCCGCCACGATGTGGGTGTCGGCCGGTACGGCATCCGTGTCGCCCGCCGGCTCGATGGTCAGGACGATGTCGGTTGCGGCGGTAAGGTCCATCCCGGTCATAAAAGTACCACCGGGAATGCTCTCGCCTGTCATGGTCACGAGCCCGCCACCCGCGTCGATGTTGAATTTGCCCGTGGAGACCGGAGATCCACCTATGATCGCCCAGCCCTCATAATGGAAGCCGTTCATCAACGGCTCGAACCCGGTGAGCGTCAGTTGTAGGTCGTCGATCAGCGGGACTACAGGATTGTCGTCATCGTCGCTGCAGGCGGCGCCAAGCCACGTGGTCAGCACCAGTGCGGTGGCCAACAAAGGTCTCTTCATGGTTACTCCTCATTCGAAGGTGGATCTCCGGCAATACGGCCACGCAGGTAGAGCCACGTGACCAAACCGGGTACCATCGCTTGCACGTGGCGTGCTCGACCCTCTCCTTGGGCCTAGGAGGAGCGTTTCTTGAAGGAGACAAGCGGCTTCTTCGCTGCCGTGGGCATTCCTGTGCACCCCTGCTCAGCGTTCCACGAAACATGGGCTGCATGTTCCATCGCATGCCGTTGAAACGGATGGACCCTGCCTGAAGTCCCCGAAAAGCCCCGCAATCCGCCCCTTGGTCGAGGGGAACGGTTCATGCATGGGAGGGCCTGAAGTCAGTCCGGACCACCGAAGCAGTCTTGTCGGGTGTACGGCCGATCCATTAGCGTGAGTCGAGGCCGGGGGAGCCGGCCAAGGAGTAGATCCGTGACACTACAACGCTCACTCATGGCCCTGGTGGCCATCGCCCTCTTCGCGGGGCTGATCCCGCTCGCCCTGGTCCTCGACAAGCGACTCGAGGCGGCGCTGGAGCAGAAGGCTCGCGAAGATCTGGAGCTGGCACCGCTCGTTCTGCAGGGCCGCGTTCAGGACCTGGCCGGAGGCCGGATGATGCACGCCAAGGAGTTGGGGGTGACACCCGGCCTGGCCGTCGCACTTGCGTCCGGAGACGACGAGCGAGCCCAGACCCTGCTGGGCGGCGCCCCGGGATATCCCGGTGAGCGTCCACTTCTGGTGGGCCCCGGGGGCCAATCGCTGGTCGGACCGTTGCCGCCCGCCACGCTCGTTGACCAGACGCGGGACGGCGGCATGCCCGTCCGGGTGATACTGCTCGGCGACAGCCTGCTTGCCACGATCACCCTCGCTCCCGTCATGCATGACGGCAGTTGGGTAGGCAGCGCCGGTATCTGGGCACCGGTCGACATGGATGAATCGGCGCATCTGGCAGCGCTGACTCGAACCAACGTGCTGATCTCGTTCGCGGCCGGCACCCTGGGCCCGTACTCAGGCCAGGGCGAGGCGGCCATGGGCCTCCAGGCCGCCCTGGTCGACCGGGGATTCTCCTACTGCCCATCGGATACATGAACCAGAACCACGACAGTCCCAAGTGGGACTTCGTAGAGAGGCCTCTCGTCACGACCGAGATCATCCCATCTACCCTCAGCGAAGTGGGCGGCGGCGTGTACGGCAAGGTGCCGGTGAGCGCGGGGATCCTGTCCTACGACGCCTACGTGAGCAACGGCCTGGGCGACGGCGTGGTGGAGAACGACGCCGGTCGCACGCACATTCCGTCGGGCAAGAATGAGGAGCAGTTCGCCGAGGACAACAACGGGTCGCCGGCCCTGTCGGCACGGGTCGGGTTCCGCCGTCCCGGCCTGGGTGAGGTAGGCGTATCGTGGTATGGCGGCACCTACAACTCCTTCCGTGTGGAAGGTGAAGAGGTGGACGAGCGTCGGCGGGTGGACCTTGTGGCGCTCGACGTCGGTGCGACCGTGGGCCCGGTGAACATCCGGAGTGAGGTCGCTTGGGCCCGCATCGACGTCCCCAGCGGGCTGGAGGAGGTGTTCGGTGGGAGTCAGTGGGGCGCACACGTCGACCTGATCGTGCCGGTGTGGGAACCGGCGATCGCGGGCTACCCAAACGCCAAGCTGTCCCTCGGCCTGCGACTAGAACGGGTGGACTTCAATACGGGCACGTTCTCCAGCACCGGGGAACGCATTGGCGACGAGGTCAGCGCACTGGTGCCGGGGGTGTCGTTCCGGCTGTCGGCCGACACGGTGTTCCGGCTCAACTTCCGTTACGATGGGATCACCGACTTCGTTGGGAATGAGCCTGCCCGCTCGGCCGGCTGGCAGCTCGGGTTCGCCACGTACTTCTAAAAGGCCGTCGAAGAAGTACAGTGAGAGGTCGAAGTCTTCGTTACTCCGAGATCTCGCCCAGGTCAGACACCGCATCGACCGCCAGGCCCCCGTATACCTCGGGAACCCACTTCATACCGTCCGCGGGTGGCCGCTCGTAGTCGGGATCCCGCTGAAGCTCAGGGAGCTCCACGGGATCGTCCGGAAGATCCACGTAAGAAATTCTCTCGAGAAGGTGGTGGATGCAGTTCAGCCGCGCGTGACGCTTTACGTCGGCTTTCACCACATACCAAGGCGCAACGTCCGTGTCCGTTGCGGCAAACATCGCGTCCTTGGCTCGAGAGTAGTCTGTCCACTTCGCCCGCGAGGCCACGTCCACCGGCCCGACCTTCCACCGCTTCCGCGGATCACGGATGCGTTCTAGGAAGCGACGCTCCTGCTCTTCCGCGCTTATGGCGAACCAATACTTGATAAGAATGATCCCGGAACGCACGAGCATGGTCTCGAACTCGGGACAGGACCTGAGGAACTCCCGATACTCGTCATCCGTGCAAAACCCCATCACACGTTCAACGCCCGCTCGGTTGTACCAGCTCCGGTCGAACAGGACCATCTCGCCTGATGCGGGGAGATGGGGTACGTAACGTTGAAAGTACCACTGGCTCTTCTCACGCTCCGTCGGGATACCCAAGGCCACGACCTTGACTACGCGAGCGTTGAGCCGTTGGGTGATTCGCTTGATCACGCCCCCCTTCCCCGCAGCATCTCGGCCCTCGAAGACGACCGCCACCCTCACGCCCTCGGCTTTGATCCAGTCCTGAAGGCTCACTAGCTCCTCTTGGAGATTCAGGAGCTCACGGTCGTAGAACTTGCCCTTGATGCGGCCGTCCGAGCCGTACTGCTCCGTCACCTGAACCCGTCTCCGTCGGAATCTCCTGACGCGTGCCAGGCCGCGAGAACTTCTGCCTCTCTCTCAGCGGTGATGCCGGCACGGAAATTTGCCTGGCGCTCAGTCGGTCTGGAAAAATGATACTCGAGCGTATCTCGTGCGGTGACCGCCAGCGGCCGGAAGGTCAGCCCGGCTGCAACCTCAGGAGAGAGATCGAAGCGCGCGAACCCCTGCCGACCCTCTGTAGGTGGCATCCACACCGGCATATCGGAATAGGGCCTGATCCCGATGTTCGTGAGAAAATCGTAGTTCACCCACGTGAACGTAGTCTCTGCAGTGGTGACGGCCCGAATTCCGTAGAGAAGCTCGGCCAAGGGGCGAGGAGTGGCCGGTCCGACCCCGTTGAACACGCCCGTGTGACCGGTCTCGGCCATGCGGATCATCCACTCCGTAAGGTCGCGAACATCGATGATCTGAATCGGGTCGGACGGATCGCCTGGGGCCAGGACCTCTCCACCGCGGTGGATGCGGACCGGCCAATACGTAAACCGGTCGGTTTCGTCACCGGGACCGATAATCAGTCCGGGCCGAACCACGTTGGTCCGTCCCACGAAGATCCGCTGGGCCTCGCGTTCGGAGAGAGCCTTGGCGAGGCCGTACGGCAGTCGCTCGGAGTCACGGGGCACACCGGCGGTCTCGTACGTGAACGCCGGCGCGTTCGCAGTCATGGGAATCCGGCTCGTGTCGGCGTACGCGGATCGAGACGAAACGTAGAAGTACCGATCCACGGAGTCCTTCAGAAACTCGGCGGACATGCGCACCCAGTCGGGATTCGACCGAGAATTGTCGATGACCACGTCCCAGGTCCGACCCCTCAACGAGTCGAGCTGTCCATTCCGATCCCCGATGAGCGTCTCGATCTCGGGGAAGAGATCTGCGTTCGTGCGACCTCGGTTGAAGAGCGTCACTGAATGGCCCCGATCCAACGCATACCGCACCTGAAAGGGGCCGATGAAGCCAGTGCCGCCGAGGATGAGGATGCGCAAGGGGGCCTGCGGCGTAGGACTCGAGTCGGCGATCGCCTCCCCCACCAGGGGCGAAACCCCCAAGCCCAACGCTCCACTCGCCACAGCAGAAAGCCTCAGAAAGTTTCTTCGATCTGTCCGCATACCGCCCCCCATTGTCGGCGTCGCTCGGATCCGTGCCCGCGACCCACAACCTGCGACGACGCCGGCCCCCGCTCAAGGCCCGGCGGGTTGCGGCTCCCCCCGTCGAGCCCCACATGTACATCACCGATGCGTGGGCATGTGGACGGCCTTCAACGAGATGGAGTAGATCGATGAGTAATGAGCGATCCGGAATCGATCGGCGGGATTTTTTCGCCACAGCGTGGGCGTAGGAGCGGGCGCATTGGCTCTAGGCCGTCTACCCGAGGGCGTTGTCCGCACGAGCGGTGCGGTGGCGGGCACACCCCTGATCATCACGAGCCACTCGAACGAGACGGGTCAGGAGGCCATGCGACAGGCGTGGGCGATCCTGAACAACGGAGGCTCAGCTCTGGACGCTGTGGAACGGGGCGCCAACGTCATCGAAGTGGACCCGGAAGACTCCAGTGTCGGATACGGGGGGCTTCCGAACGAACACGGGGTGGTCCAGCTCGACGCGTCCATCATGGACGGAAAGACCTACAACGCGGGCTCCGTCGCGTCGCTCGAGAACATCAAGACACCCGCGTCCGTCGCCCGTCTCGTCATGGAGCGTACCGATCACGTGATGTTGATCGGCCAGGGGGCCCTCGAGTTCGCGCGGTCGTTCGGGTTCGAAGAGGTGGACCTCATGACCGAGAAGTCCCGGGCAGCCTGGCTCCGTTGGCGTGAGGAGCACAGCGATCGGGACGACTGGGGAGCCCCCGACCACCTGCGGCGGCCCATGGGGGACCAGATGGGTAGCTGGGAGGAGAAGGTCGACTTCCACTACGGCACGACGAACGTCCTGGCGGTGGACTCGAACGGGGACATCTCCGGCATCACCACCACGAGCGGGCTGAGCTGGAAGATCAACGGACGTATCGGTGATTCCCCGGTCATCGGGGCAGGCCTTTACGTCGGCAACGACACTGGAGCGGCGGGAGCGACCGGGCGTGGAGAAGACGTCATCAAGTGCTGCGCCTCGTACTACATCGTCATGCGAATGAGTCAAGGGCGCTCGCCCCAGCAGGCGTGCGAAGACGCGTGTGAGCTCATCGTCCACAAGTACCGGAACGTGAACCCGAACTACTTCCCGTCGGAGAAGTTCGTGGCCATCAACAAGGACGGGGACTTCGGCGCCGCGTCGATGGGCAATACCCGGGGCCGTCCCCAAATGACGGTGCGGCACGCGCAAGGGTTGGAGATTTACCAGGGCAGCACCCAGTACACCGGCTAATCGCAGGCGCCGTTACATAGGTAGTCCACTCAGTAGGTGGTGCACCTCGATGGGTAGTCCACCCGATGGGTAGTGCACCCGGTGGGCGGCCCACTCGATGGGCGGCCCACTCGGCCGATTTTGCCGAGATGCCCCGGTCCGGTCCGAATGGCCGGACCGGGGCCTTCCGTTCAGTCCTGCCGAAGCACCGTGGCCGGATCCACGATGATGGCCCGGCGAGCCGGCAGATAAGCGGCTAGCAGGGAAAGTGCCACGAATCCCAGAGCCACCACTCCGAACACGAGGGGGTCACGGGGTGCAACACCGAAAAGGAAACTCTCCAGAACACGCCCGAAGGCGAGCGCCAGAAGTACGCCACCGCCGATCCCGAAGGCCACGATCGTACCTGCACGGCCCAGCACCAGGCGAAGCACCGTGTCACCCCGGGCCCCCATGGCCATCCGGATAGCGATCTCCCTGGTGCGCTCCCCCACAAGGGACGACATGGCGGCGAAGAGTCCGACACAGGCCAGGATCATGGCCAACGCCGCCGCCGCGGCCATCATTGCCGCCTGGAATCGCGCACCGGCCGTGATTTGAGCGGTCCACTCGGTCATGGAGCGAATCTCCCTGACGGGCTGTTCCGGATCCACTCGTCTGATGGCGGCCCGGAGAGCCTCCGCGGCGGCGCCGGATTCGAGCGAACTCCGAACGACATACGTCTTGCTCGTGAGACCCTCGATGGAGTATGGGGTGTAGAGTTCGGGCCGAACATCCCGGGCCGGGCCGTAGTGCTTCACATCGTCCACCACACCCACCACCGACATAGGCTCATCAACACCACCAAGCCAGAGACGCCGACCCACCGCGTCTCCATCGGGCCAATACATGGAAGCCATCAGATCATTTACCAATACGGTGCCCCCACCCCCGAGATCGTCGGAGCGCAGGTCCCTTCCCTGCCGAATCCGAATACCCATGGTCTCGAAATAGCCCGGGCTGATGCCGCGGACGGCCACGGCCGGCTCGCGGCCTTCCTCCGTCACACCCTCGATGGAGACCTGCGTCTGCGCGGAGGACCCGCTGAGCGGGAGCGAGTTGATCATTCCCGAGGACTCCACACCCGGAAGTGCGGCGAGCTCCGCCAATACGTCTCGCGTGAAAGCGGCGCGTTCCTCGTAGGTGGTCACTCGACCCCAAGCCAGAGCCACGGTCGCGGCGGTCACGCCCTCGGGTTCGAAGCCCAAATCGGTCGAGGCCAGCCGATGGAAGCTGCGCCCCAAGAGACCTGCCCCCGCCAGCAGTGCAAAGGAGGTCACCAGTTGGGCTGTGGCCAGGGTCGCACGGAGCCGCCACCCGGAACCGCGGCTCCCAAGCTTGCCGGCTCTGAGACGCTGGGCCGGATCGGACCCCGACGCCACCCAAGCCGACAACGTTCCGAATCCCACAGCCGACGCGAGAGCGAGGACCAAGCTGAACGCCAATACCGGGGCGTCGATGGTGACCGCATCGAGGCGAGGAAGCTCGCCCGGTTCGATGGCGCGGAGAACCGACAGTCCACCGTAAGCCAATCCGAGGCCCACCACGGCCCCGCCGCAGGAAAGTAGAAGGCTCTCCGCCAGCACCTGTCCCAGGATACGGCCCCGACCCGCTCCCATAGCCACCCGTGTCGCCAACTCCCGACCTCGAGCAAGCATACGGGTCACACTCAGGTTGGCCACGTTGGCGCACGCAATAACCAACACCAGCAGCATCGTCCCCAGTAGAAGCAGGAGCGTCGGCCTGAACTCACCGAGAATCAGGTCCGGCCACGTGATGAGCTGGATCTGCCATGCACCGTTGGCATCCGGGTACGCGCTCCGCAGATCCCCATCCAGAACCGCCATCTCGGCCTGGGCCCTCGTCAAGTCGATGTCGCCCCCCAACCTCGCCACCACACTGTACGACCGGTTCCCCCGCTGATCGTCAGAACTCAAATCGAAGGGCCGCCAGACCTGAATCTCGACTTCGGGGCCCATCCACTCGCCCGGCGCCGAGAACCCAGCCGGCATGACGCCGACGATCGTGTAGGGATTCCCGTCCAACCGGGCCGTCCGACCGACGATGTCAGGATCGGACCCGAAGCCGCGGGCCCAGAGCCCATGACCCAGGATGGCCACCTGCTCGCCACCCGCCGTCTCTTCCGTCGAAAAGCTCCGGCCCAGGAGCGGCTGGACCCCGAAAACGTCGAAGAACTCAGACGTCACATAGGCGCTATAAGCGTACTCGGGTAGCGCATCCGTGCCCACGGACGCGCTGCGTCCCCGGAAAAGGGCCATGGACTCGAACGCGGTGTTCTGATCACGCCAGTCACGAAAGTTCGGGATCGACGTAAAGCCGACTGGCATGTCGATTTCCGGATTGTCCTCCGACACGGAGACAATCCGGTCCGCCTCAGGGTATGGCAGCGGCGCCATGAGCACACCACTCACCAGCGAGAACACGATGACGTTCGCCCCGACCCCCAGCCCCAGGGTCACCGCGACTACGATGACGAACCAGGGAGACCGCCGAAGCTGCCTCATCGCGGTACCCAACCCGTGTAATACGTTGCTCATCATTCCCCCTCCTCTTCGTCCACTTCCCGTTGCGAATCGCTGAGCTTGTTCCCTCTCTCGAGCGTCCACACCGACTAGACCAGAAAGGCGACGCGCCGGGTACCGCAGGGCCGCTCCCATGGCCTGGCGTGCGTACCACAGGTCCGCGCTCCACCTTCCCAACGACTCCATTCGCTCATGGTGCAGTTCCTCCAGGTCACCGAGCAGTCCGTCTCGGATCACGCCGGGAGGAAGGGCACCGGCCAATAACCAGCGAAGGATCAACGGTGGGCGTGGTCTCACGATTGCTCGAGCCTCGTCTCCAAGCCTTCCCAAATCCGTAGGAGGGCCTCTCGATGCTCACCCAGGGCTCGAACGCCCTCACGAGTGACCGTCACGAATCGCTTGGGGCGCCCCCCCCGGCCGGATTCCTGTTCCCCCGCCGAAGATGAGATGAGGCCCTTCTTCTCGAGACGATCCAAGGTGATGTACAGCGAGCCGGCCTGCACTTCGCGGCCCGTCCGATCCTCGATCTCGCGAATGAGCGCAGCACCATACGCGGACTCCAACCTCATCGAGGCCGCCAATACCAAATGCTCGAATTCGCCTAGAAAGGTCTTCCCACCCATTGCACGCTCCGGCTCACCTGTGTATCACAGGATTAGATGCAACTCAACAAAGTTATGTTACAGGAACATAACTTTGTTGAGTTGGTGGGTCAAGGCTGTGGAGCGCCCTGGGGCTATTCCGCGCGCAGAGCCGCGACCGGATCCACCCTGGTGGCCCGCCTGGCCGGTAACCAGCTCGCCAAGAGACTCACGATGACGAGGACAATGGGCGCCCCCGCGAAGGTCCAGGGGTCGGTGGCCGATACCTCATAGAGGACGGCACCCATAAGCCGCGTCAGCGCAAAGGCACCCACCAAACCCACGATGACACCTCCGGCCAGGACGGTGACTCCTTGGCGCACGATCATGCGCTGAACGTCCTCCCCACGGGCACCGAGAGCGACCCGCACACCGATCTCTCGAGTGCGTTGGCTCACCACGTACGAGATCACCCCGAAGAGCCCGATGGCTCCCAGGAGAAGCGCCACGCTGGCCGCGATTCCCAAGAGCGTCATGGTGAACGACGTGCTCGCCATGGCCTCCGAGACGATGGAGTTCATGGTACGTGCGTTACTGATCGGCACCGTCGAGTCGATCTCCCTTACGATCCGACGGACGGCGGGCAAGATGGTAAGGGGGTCTCCGGCGGTCCGCACCGCGATGAACATTCGGTCAAACCGGAAACGCTTCCATGCTCCGGCCACCATCGGTAGATAGGCCAGCGGACGGACATCGTCGGTGAGCTCCAACTCACGAGCATTCCCGACGATCTCGCCCCACTGCCCCTCTTCTCTACCAAAGCGAACCCGCTCACCCAGAGCCTCGCCGTCGAAGAAGGTTCGGGAGAAGCTCTCGTTTACCCACGCCACCGGGACTTCTCCTGAGTGATCCGTGGTCGTCATGGCCCTACCCTCACGTATAGGGATCCCGATCGTCTCCAGATACCCCGGCGAAACCGCCTTGAACATGGACACCGGAGGTAGCGCACCTTCTTCCCGTGGCTGAGACTCGATCCAGAACGACCCACCGTTCATGCCGGCGGGATTCACCGGCAACGAGTTCGTGGCCCCCACTGAGGTGACCCCCGGAAGGCTCCTTACTTCCTCGACGACCTGCTGGTAGAAGCGAGCAGCCTCCGCCTCGCCGACACCCTCACCGAGACTGAGTGTCACAGCTAGAACACCCTCCTCCTCCACGGCGTGCGGGCAGTGATGGGGTCGGCGCGATCGCTCTTGCAGTCCCTCGAATCCCTCTGCGCGGAAGCGATTCCACCAGGTGTATCCCGCGGTCCTGCTGATACCGTAGCGCCTACAGGACTCGGCGAAACTGAACGTCCGTTGTTGCACTTCGAGGATGAAGCGTACTCTTTGCTCGTACATGGTCGACCGGTTCCAGTCCATCGGGCTCTCCTTGTTGCAGAACCCTGGTTGATAGGAACCTGTCAACCATCAGTGTAGGTCATTGTGTAAAGGATCAGGGTAGGCTGTACCGTTGGCTGGCTACCAGCACGTTCCTCGCGCGGTGCCGCTCTCGACCCTCGGTCGTCCCTCTACCGCCGTCCCTCAAAACGCCGGCGAAGGCCTTCCCCAGATAGCGTATCATAGGGATCGAGCCGAAGACGAGGCCCGCAACTACGGAGATAAGGGCAGCGAACGCCAATACGGTGCCGTCGATGGAGACATCGTGGAGGCGGGGAAGGTCACCGGGCCCATACGCCACGAGTGCCTGTACCCCCACGCTGGCCAGGAGTACGCCCAGAGCGCCGCCGAGCACACCCAACAGCACACTCTCTGACAAGAATCCGGCGGCGAGTCGCCCGCGACCGGCCCCCAGCGCAGCACGGATCGCGATCTCCTTCTGCCTGGCTTCAGCCCGCACCAGGAAGAGGTTGGCGACATTGGCGCAAGCGATGAGGAGGACGAAGCCCACCGTACCGAGAACGATCCAGAGAGTCGCTTGAACGTCCTCTACGAGAGCCGCTCTCAATGGGGTCACCGACGCCGACCAACCGGCTTGCTCCAAGAAGGCGGGGCCAATCTCCGGATCGATATCCGCGACTCTGGCTTGTAGGTCGCTCACCTGTTGACGGGCGGCCTCGAGCGTCACATCCGGGCCGAGCCTTGCGAAGCCAGCCAATCCGAACTCGCCGAACGGTCCCTCGGGATCGACGTACAGCGGCGCCAAAGCCACCGGGTCCGGATCCGGAAAGGCAAAGCCACTGGCCATCACCCCAATGATCTCCGTCGTCACTCCATCCAATTCCACCGTACGCCCGAGAATCGCAGGATCAGAGCCAAACCGACCCTTCCAAGTCGCGTCCGTGAGGATCACCACTTGGGTGGCACCCTCCAGGGCGTCCTCCTCGACGAATGCTCGGCCCAAACGGGGCTGGACCTGGAGAACCGAAAACATGGACGGGGTCAGGGCGGTCAGTTCCACCCTGTCGAGCTGATCACCGACGCGCAGGTTACGCTCGAGCTCGTTCACCGCACCAACGGCTGAGAAAACAGTACCGAACTCACGGTACAGTCTCAGCGTTCCGGGCGAATTCTCGAGCTCGGGGAGGTTGAGGCCGGGGGCGTGATGCGACATGGTCACAATCCGCTCGGACTCCGGATACGGGAGCGGCTGAATCAGCACCGAGTTGACCACGGTGAAGATCGCAACGCTCGCCCCGACGCCGAGAGCGAGCGTGATCGCCGCGATGGATGTAAACCCAGGTTTACGCATCAGACCGCGCGCGGCCATTCGCAAATCCCTCAGCATGTTCGCCATTCTCTCCCCGCCTCCCCTCCGCCTCTCGCGGATGTCTACGTTGTCGTATCGGTTCCGGCGGACGCGCCGCCCGTTCCAGTGTTCCTTGGGAATCCTGACTATCAGGTCCAGGAGCGATCGAGCGCCCGTGGACACCGCGCCCGAAAGGCCGTGGCGTTCATGAGCGGAGTTCAACAGAGCCCGCACGTCGTTCAAGGTCTCTGCCAGATAATCCTCCCGGAACGTCGCTGGAAGAAGCCCGGCGAGGGCTCGGTAGATGCCCAGCACGCTCCGCACGATCCGCGGTGATGGTGTACTCATGACCGGCGGCTCAGGCTCGCCCCAGGGCGCGGCTCGAGCGGGCAGCATCGACCAGCGCCTGTAGACGATCGGCCTCGGCCCTCAAGAGCTCGCTCCCCCGCGCCGTCAGACGGTAGTACTGCCGACGGGCGTCGTCGTCCGGATCGTCGGGGCCGTCTACCGCCTCGATCAGATCCTCTTCAGACAGTTCGCGGATCGAGCCGTACAGGGTGGCCGGCCACAGTTTTATCCGGCCTGCCGTCCGTTCCTCCACCATGCTGCGAACGGCATATCCATGCTGGGCGCCGTCAGCAAGTGCCAAGAGGATGTGGAACCAGGCCGGCTTCAAGGGCAGAAGTTCTGTGAATTTCTGAGCGCTGTCGGTGTTCGCCATCGTTTCTCCAACTCGGCTGGACGTACTCCGGTCACGCCGGCACCGCCGGCATGACGCAGTTCACTACGAATATATATCGATATGGTTTCATACTGAATATACGCACGAGTACGGCAAGCTTTTCCCAGCGACGTTCGTGGCCTATACCTCCAGACAGACATCACGCTTTCGCACTCTTCAGGGTAGGTTCGATATGAAACCCTTGGGTGGAAAAATCGCCGTCGTGGCCGGGGCGACTCGGGGCGCAGGCCGTGGCATCGCCAGCATGCTGGGTGAAGCCGGCGCCACGGTGTACTGCACGGGTAGGAGCGTGCGGGGCCAGCCAGCCAGCGGGAGTCGGCCCGAGACGATCGAAGAAACCGCCGAGTTGGTCACCGAGCTCGGTGGCACCGGCATCTGGGTCCAGGTCGACCACGAAGAAGAAGAGCAGGTCGAGGCACTCTTCGAGAGAGTGAAGGGCGAACAGGGCCGACTGGACGTGTTGGTGAACGACATCTGGGGAGGCGATGCACTCACCGAGTGGGGCAAGCCATTCTGGGAACTCTCCACCGAAAAGGGCCTGGCCATGCTGCGGCAGGCCGTCCACACGCACATCATCACGAGCCGGCACGGCGTGCCGCTGATGATCGAGCAGGGCCACGGTCTCGTCATCGAGATCACCGACGGTGACTTCCATGGATACCGAGGCCACCTGTTCTACGACCTCGTGAAGGTCGGAGTGATCCGGCTGGCCTACGGTATGTCTTGGGACCTGAAGGACCGAGGAGTTACGGCCCTTGCGGTGACTCCCGGATTCCTCCGCTCCGAGGCGGTGCTCGATCACTTCGGCGTCACGGAAGAGAATTGGCGGGACGCTGTAAAGAAGGATCCTCACTTCGCGCAGTCGGAGACGCCGACCTTCGTCGGGCGGGCGGTAGCTGCACTCGCCGCTGATCCCCACGTACAAGACAAGGCGGGCCGCGTCTGGGCGTCCTGGACCCTGGCCAGGGAGTACGGTTTCCGTGACGCAGACGGACAGCAACCGGACTGGGGTAGCTACATGGACCGCACGGTGGCCGACATTCTCGACCGGGGTGCGCCGTTGGACGGCAGCGACCGCTTTCTGTTGGAATATCGCCGCTTCCAGATCGACCGCGATCCCTCCCGGGCGGACGAGGCGGAGCGGATCGATGATTTGATGGACAACACGGACACCGACAAATCGACCGCACCCGCATCGGAGCAGCGATGATCACCCGAATATGGCACGGCTGGACCAGCCATGAGAACGCGGACACCTACCAGAGACTCCTGGAAACGGAGATTCTTCCGGGCATCGCACGCAAGGAGATTCCGGGCTACCAAGGCGCGCACCTCGTGCGCCGCGCGCTCGGGGAAGAGATCGAGTTCATCACCATCATGTGGTTCGATTCCCTCGATTCGGTGCGGTCATTCATGGGGGACGACTACGAGGTGGCCTACGTTCCGGATGCGGCACGGGCGGTGCTCGCCCGGTTCGACTCACGGTCCCAGCACTACGACGTCATTCTGGAGCCGAGCCAGACCGCTTCACCGTAGCGGGCATGCACTTTCGGACAACTCGCCTGGCTTCCCGTGGTCGCTCGCCGGCCGCCTGCAGCTAGTTCTCTAGCCTCCGGTGGAGCCCTCACGACGCGTCAGGTCGAACTCGATCTGACTGAACTGGCCGGCGCCCAACGTCACACTCTGTTCCCGCATTCCCAAGAACGGGTGCCAGATCTTGACGGTGTACTCTCCCGGCGGAACGTCACCGATCTCGAACGTGCCGTCCTCCCCCGTGGCTACCGCATAGGGCGTGTCCGCCGCGAAGATCCATCCTTGCATGAAGTCGTGGGCATCACACTCGAGCCTGATCCGGTTGCCCCTCCTCGGTCGCAACGCCTGGGTGATGACCTCCTTCTCAGGAGGTTGGCCCAAGTTGAACAGAGTTCTTCCGCGATCTCCGATCAGCTCCCAGGCATGGATGTTGTGGAGCACGGGGTCGCTGTTCACGATGTCCATGTCGGCCCATCGGGGTGCGACGAGCATGTTGGGCTGAAACGTGCAGTCCCTTTGGTCCACCGCCTGGCGCATATCGCGGTCGGGCCACGCCTTTCCGGCGGCAACTCCCTCGATGAAGACCACGGCGCCCAGAAGCTCCCCTCCCTCCCCGACGGCCACGTCTTGGCGCTCGATGTATCCAAAGCCACACACCTCTTCGTCCTTGGTGACCAAGAGTCTGCGGACCGCCGGTACGTCGCCGTGGAATAGCGCACGGCCAGAGAGCGTCGCCCCGTCCGTCACCGCCACGACCTGGTAGTCGCTCTGCGCCGCGAGAACCCGGGGACCCTGAGCGAGCACGACCAAGAAAATGAACATCCCCCAGCCGACACTCGAACGGATCTGAGAGGAAGATTCGGATCGGTTAATCATCTATCCATCGGCTCCGTGAGGATCTCGACGTTCTGTCACTTGTACGAGTAAGCTCCGGATCGGCCAGGTACCCGAGGGTTCAGCAAGACAGGCTCCCCCGGCTCCAATCCGGTGTACACAAGGAATATCTCCGATCTTGGACGGAAAGTTCCAAGCGATTAACGTTCGACGCCGCGGAGCCTGAAGGCCCCACCCCCGTAACTGTGCCCCGTTCCACTGGAGAACTGACGTGAACGTCACCACTGGTTTTCTGCTCTTCATATCCGCTTTGGGCGCCTCGCTCGTTGTGACCGCTGCGGCACCGGCGCCAGGCCCGGGCGAGGCGGCAACGACCTGGACGGGAGCGGCCGCTCAGTACGCCGAAGTACAAAGCATCCTCGACGCCAAGTGCGTGAGCTGCCACACCGGTCCTGACGCGGCACGCGGGCTCAGCCTGGATTCTTGGGAGGGCACGATCGCGGGATCAGACCACGGTGAGGCGGTCATCGCGTACGACGCCGCTCGTTCGCTGCTGATCGAGCTGACTACCAAGCTCGTGGGTGGACCCCACCCGGCCGAGCTCGACGCCGACGGGCTCACCGAAGACGAAGTAATCCTTGTGAGTGCCTGGATCGACGAGGGGGCGCAGTCGGGGTCCGGAGAGATTCCATTCGCCGACGCAAAACACCTCTTGTACGCTGCCAACCAGAGCGAGGCCGTCGTCTCGGTCATCGACATGGAGACCAACCAGGTCATCCGCACCGTGGATCTTCAGCGGCTCGGGCTTCCCGCGAACGCCTGGCCCCATCACATCGCGGTGGAGCCCGACGGATCCTATTGGTACCTCTCGCTCATCGCCTCCAACCAGATCCTCAAGTTCGACCGCCAGAACGAGCTCGTCGAGCGTATCGACTTTATGCGCCCTGGCCTCCTGGCACTCGATCCGGCAGGTGAGAACCTCTACGCGGCCCGATCCATGGCCGCCGTGTCCCCACCCCAGGAGATCGGGGTGATCCGCCGCTCGGACATGAGCTTCGAGGAGGTGGGCATCTTCCTTCCCAGACCTCACGCCCTAGCGGTCCAGCCGGGGACGGGCACGGTCTTCACAGCCAGCCTGTCGGTCAACCAGATCGCATCCTTCTATCCGGAGGACGAGGCACTCGAGCTCGCCGACCTAGGGGGCGATCGCCCGCACACGTTCATCGGGTTCGCCACGTCGCCAGACGGGCGATGGATGGTGGGCACCACCGAACTGACGGCCTCGGTCTTCGTATTCGACCTGGAACGGACCGACATGATTCCGGTGGACACCATCGCCGTGAACGCAGCCCCATGGCATCCCGTGTTCACGCCGGACGGCCGGTGGGTCTACGTGGGCAACAACTGGGACAACACGGCCAACGTGATCGACATGGAGACCCGGACCCTGGCCAAGGTCATCGAGGGCAACGGGCTGGCGCAGCCTCATGGATCCGCGGTCTCGCCCGACGGTCGCTTCGCCTATATCGCGAGCCGCAACCTCGAAATGCCCGAGGGACACAGCAAGTACGGGCATATGTACACGCCCCGTTACGATACCGGCAACAACGCCCGGGCGGGCACCGTGGTGGTCATCGACACCGAAACCCAGGAGATCGTGAAGATCATCGAGATCGAAGGGTACGGTGCGGGGCTGGGGACGGCGGCGCTGACGCAGCACTGACGGGTCTCGCGCTGTGAGGAGCTCCCGAGGGAGCTCCAGGCCTCCGTTGACGCCCCCTCTACTCTTCCCGGGCAAATTCGTAGTTCACCACGTGCCGACCGCAACCGCCCAAATGCCTGACGTAGGGGGTGGTGTTCTCTCCGGGAATCAAGAAGCGAACAGCCAGTTCCCTGCAGTTCACCAAGTCAATGGCGTAGACAATGCTGTACTCTTCGTCGACCCAGGCACGCACACTGTGGACGACGCGAGCCGGTAGCTCGAAGAGTTCGACGATCAGGCTTTCGTACTGGCTGCCCTCCGGCGCCGTGATCCGACCGCTCACAAGCCCATCGGCCGGACCTCGTTGACCGACCCGCTCACCGATGGGGGGCTGCGGTCGACCGGGTCGACCCTGCCCATCGAAGGACGGAGGTACCGCCCCGCCAACGGAGCCTCCGGCAGAAACGACTCTACCGCACCCGCCGAGCCACAATGCGAGGACGATCCAGATGCCTGTCGAGCCCGCACGGGCAAAGAAGGTCGTATTGGTCAAGGCGATTCGTACGTCCTCTATGTCACAGCGATGCGTACGTCTCCAACCATAATTACGACCGAGCAATAGCAGTGTTGCCGACTCCTACCGCATCACTCCCAGCACCAGGTGGGACGGATAATCCCCGGACCGATGGATGGTCTGAGTCGCAATTTGGTAGTCCTCCGGCTGCGCGTGGTAGATGTCCACGAACGTCTGCGGATTCCGATCGTAGGCCGGGAACCACGAACTCTGGACGTGCACCATGATGCGGTGCCCTGCCAGGAACGTGTGGAACTTGTCCTTCAAGTCGATGTCGATGCGCGCGACCTCACCCGGCACCATGGGCTCTGGATTTTCCAAGCTGTTCCGGAACTTGCCTCGCATGATCTCGCCAGCCACGTGCATCTGGAAGCCCCCCATCGGCACGTTGCAGGACTCGCTCTGAGGGGCATCACCCGGGTAGACGTCGATGAGCTTGACGACCCAGTCCGAATCGGTGCCGGTGGTGGACACGTAGATGTTGGCCAGTATCGGTCCTGCGATGGTCAGATCCTCGGTCAGCGGCTCTGAGACGTAGGTGAGTACGTCGGGCCGAGTCGAAGCGAAGCGTTGGTCCTCAACCTTCCAGAGATGACCCAGTGTAGTGCGAATCTCGGCGGAGAAGGGCACGGGATGATTCGGATCGCTGACGTAGCTGTCGGACACGTCAGCGCCATTCGCCGTCGGCTCATCGAAGGAGAGCGTGCCGTCCTCACGCAGATAGAGGTTGGTGGCCCTCACACCCGGAGGCGGCCAACGGTCATACGTCCTCCACTCGTTGGTTCCAGTCTCGAACACCACTGCCTCCGGGGAGCCCCAATCCCCTTCCCCCTTAAGGTGGTGTCGGAAGAAGGGAGCCTGGACCCGGTTCTGGAAGTCGATCGACGTGGGGGTGTCGAACTCGACGCAGCCCAGGTAGTCACCCTCCATGCTCCGCCAGCCGCCATGCAGCCAGGGCCCCACGGCGAGCGTATTCTGGCTGGCCGGACTCATCTCCTCGACGGTCCTGTAAATGGACATCGGGCCGTAGAAGTCCTCGGTGTCGAACCATCCCGCGACGTTCAGCACTGCGTGGTCGATGCCGTCCAGGTGTAGCAAGGCGTTCTGCTGTTGCCAGTACTCGTCGTACGTCCCGTGCTCCATGAAATCGTTCCAGGCGATCACGTCGCCCTGGAAGTACTTCTCGTCGATGTTGGCCGCAGAGCCCGCATTCAGGAAGAACTCGTATCCCCACGGTGTGCCGTAGTCGAAGCGGCCCGCCCGGGTCGAGGTGGGGCCGCTCCGTGCGCGAGCGTTGCCCGAGAGCCAACTGAACGCATACATGATCCGGAAGGCCCCGTTATGGTGCCAATCATCTCCGATGAACATGTCCGACGGCGACGCCTGCGGGGACGACGCGACGAGTGCGGGGTGCCGGTCGATCATCCCCATGACGGTCTGCCACCCCGGGTAGGAGATGCCCCACTGCCCCACCTTTCCGTTGTCGTTGGGCAGGTGGTTCAGAGCCCATTCGATGACATCGTAGTTGTCCGTGCTTTCATCCGTCTCGGCGGATCCGGGGCGATCGCGGGAGAGCGGCTTGATCACCTCGAACTCACCTTCGGAGCGGAATTTCCCGCGGACATCCTGGAACACGAAGATGTATCCCTCACGGTCGAACTCGGCCGTGGGCCCCAGGGGAGTGCGAAAACGGTCCGCTTCGTACGGACGGATGGAGTAGGGCGTCCGAAAAAGCATCACCGGATACTCCTTCGTGTCGTCCTTGGGGACATACACGATGGTGTAGAGCTGCACGCCGTCCCTCATGGCCACCATGTGCTCGGTCTTGTCGTAGTTCTCGTGAAGGAAGTCCTCGTGGCTTTGCTGTGGAGCCAGCGATCCCGGGTCAGCGCTTCGGAGTCCGGAAGCGGGCAGCAGCAGCGCCGCTGCGGTCAGGAGCGCGTGGGTGGTCTTCATGATGGGCCTGCCTCCGCCTGGCTTGGTGTAACTGTGAAAGCGGGCAGCCACGAAAAAGGGATCTCTCTTGGAACCTAGGCGACTGCCGCGCCGCCCAATCTGGTGATGGCAAGCCGAGCGCGCGACCTCGACGCTCATTCTGCCTGATCCAATCGTTCGATGCGAAGCTTGCCGAGATGCTCCTCAGAGACGCGTACGTATCTTCGTATCGTGAGTATACGTACGATGGTTAGGCCGGGTTGCAGGCAGAGGGGCGATCGTCGGAGCAGGCGGGCGAGGAGTCGGGAGTCTCTTAGGAAAGATATCGGATTCCGCCCTTTGCTGCGGCCCAAGCTCTCCTGTTCCGCTTCGACCAGTACTCATTCCTTCTCGCGGCGTACCTGCGGTCTATCTGATGCCCGGCTTCACGGTCGATGGGGAGCCGGAGACGCATCGACGGGCATGGCAGTACTACATCGAGAACGTGAACACCGTCAGCGGCACAACTTCATGCCGGCCGCGAGCTACGAGTCACCGGTGGCGATGGCTGCGATGTCCATCTATCTCGTGCGGAATCTGGCGAACTCGCCGTCCATTCCCGAGATGCTAGAGGAGGCTCCGTTCCGGGACGCGAGGGGGAGTCCCACCGTGCCTACGTTCTACGGGGATACTCGGTACCTGAGAAGGAGAGTCCCTTAGAACCTTACGACCTTTAGATGTCAATTCGGCGTGAGCATGGCTTTGACCCGACGACGGGCCGCTCCAGCCGTTCGACGGAGGAGCTTGGCCACCACATTCTCTGCCCGAAAGTCTATATCCAGGTGTATGGCACGTTCGGAAAGCGACCGGAGCGCCTCCCGTTCAAGCCAAGGCGTTGGATCGGTTCGTTGCAGCCGCTTCCACCACGACTCGATCTCCTCCTGTCGCATCTGGGTGGTCCAGTCCCGGCGTATCCAGTTGCCAAATTTTACCGTCGTCACACGTGGGATCGTGGCGAAGGTCAACTCCCGTTGATCGAAAAATTGGCGCCACATATACAGATCGGACCATTCTCCCGGAGGACGGGGCCGCCAGCCATGGGGAAGACAGCGGTAGGCCGCCATCGTGTGGCCCGCAACGGTCGGCCCGAAGGTGTTGAACGCTTCACGCTTCATCAGATCCCGTTGAGCTGGCCGCCTCAGATCTGAAGGACGAGTAAACACGTTCCCGTCCGCGTCAATTTCCGTTTGTAGCGTGTGAACGAAATCTGCCGTACGGAGCCCTTCCGCGAGAACCTCCAGGTGGTGGGGCAGCCATAGGTCATCGTCGCCACAATAGCATACCAGGGATTCCGGAGGCCTCCTGAAGCGCACTATGGCGATGGCGTTCCCCGTGCCCATCGCCCTTACCATTGTCGAAGTAGCGGATCCGTGGGTCCTTCTTGGCCAATGCAGCAACAGCATCCCGCGTGGCGGATGGAGCCCCATCACTGACGACGCATAGCTCGAACTCGTCTAGGGTCTGAGCCTGGATGCTTCGCAGTGCAAACGGGATCATCTCAGAATGGTTGTGCGTCGGAACCAGAATGGTGACCAGCGGAGCACTCACTCTGGCAGCCCCGCCGGTTCGGGCAGCCCCGCCATGCGTCGAAGAGCGGCAATCGTCTCGACTACCGAGCAGCCCTCGGCAGCCGTCGAAAGTGGTGGTGGACCGCCATCGAGATACCCCAGGCATACCTCGAGCTCTCGCAGAAGTGGCATCGGTCCTGTTGCCGGCAGTCGCTCCTCGACCGCCGACCGCGATCCGGGTGTGCCGATCCTCAAGACGACCTCCTCGGCATAGCTGTCGCCAACCTGGGCGACGCCATTCTCGCAAGCCAAAATAATGGATCGTCGAGAGAGCGGATGGTGGGCGGAAACCTCAATTAATACATCCGGCTGCCCACTAGCTCCCAGGCGCACGACCAAACCTCCACCGAGAGGTCCGAGGGGGTCCGCAAAAGCCTCACTCGGTGTCGGGATCGAACCGAAGAGATGAAGGACGATCGACAGGTCATGCGGCAAGAGCGTCCAAATCGGATCGAGGTCATCCAAGCTTCAGAGGGCAGCTGCGGCGGCAACCCCATCTTGCCGTAGAGGTCTTCCAACGATTCCCAGTCCACCTCGAGGCCTCGGAGCTTCCACTCCGGCCCACGTCGCTTCTCTTCGACCAGCGCGGCACGGCCATTGAAAGCCTCCTTGTCGAGCTTCACCGTCCAGCCCAGGCCCAGCTCGAAGGGGGATGACTCGCGATCCTCGATGACCGCCCGGTGTGCCGGCACGTAGTCCACGTCGAGGAGAACGAGTCCGGCCTCGATCCGAGCCACATCAAGGGCCAGGATCCCCGCAGGCGTGATCCCGTAAGGCTCGCCTACCTCGATCAGAGCGTCCCAAAGGCGGGGCGCATCACCGGAGTCCACCCAGATCTCGTACCCGAGATCTCCGGTATACCCTGTCCGCGTGACGGTCACGGGAATGTCCCTCACCCGTGCGCTAGTAAGCCGGAAAAACCCCAGCGCCTCCACGGCACCGTCCGTCGCGCTTCCGAGCACGGCGCGCGCGTTGGGACCCTGGAGCGAGAGCGCTGCAAGTGAATCGGAAATGTCCGCGATCTCCACGTCGAGACCCAGAGCGTTGTCCAGGAGCCAGCGAAGATTCGGCTCGGCTGATGTGAGGCGGAAGGTGCCGTCTGGAAAGTGGGACAGCGTGCCGTCGTCCATCACCTTGCCCGCCTCGTCACACCAAGGCGTGTACAGAACCTGTCCGGGCGTCGACCGGGACACATGGCGGGTCACGACACGATCCAGAAAACGCACTGCGTCGCGGCCCTGAATTTGATACTTGAAGAGCGGTGACACGTCGAAGAGCGCCGCCGAGCTCCGGACGGCGTAGTACTCCCGATCATACGTAAGCTCGTACGATCCGGCCGTGATGAATCCAGCCCACCTTCGCCAGTTCTGAGCTTGGCAGAGTGGAGCCGTTCTGGAGTGGAAGGGGGTGGTCCTCAGCATGCAAACCGCGGGTGAAGGCGTTGGCTTTACCTGTCGTGGCGAGATCTTACGGGTGGACCGACAGGGCGGCAATCGGTGGCTTACCCGCCATCGGGTACCACCTGGGGGCGCGGCGTCCGGGATCCAGGGCCGGATCGGCAGCCACGGAAGGGCGTAGACCTCGCGAGGACGGCGCCGCGATCCCATGTTTCCAGACCGAATTCGCTCCAACAGGGAGACCCTCATGCGCATCGCGGCTCAGCTTTTCGGCCTCGCGCTGCTCGCCACCATCGCGCTCGCACCCATTCCCACCCGGTCGCGGAGCCTGACGGTTGATCGGACTCCGACATCGGGGCACATCGCCCAGGAGGCCAGCGTCCTGGCCCGATACTCACTCGATGCGGAGCGTCGCGTCCAGTGGGGCCTTCCCAACCGACTGAAGGAGATCTCGGGTCTTGCCGTCACCTCGACGGATCGCCTGTTCGCCCACAACGACGAGCGGGCCGTCATCTATGAGATTGATGTGCTGGAACAGCGAATCGCCAAAGAGTTCGGCATGGGTGACCCCGTGGTCCGCGGCGACTTCGAAGGGCTGTTCATCCTCGAGGACCGGTTCTTTCTCGTGACGAGCGACGGCGTGCTCTTCGAGAGCTTCGAGGGCGAAGACGAAGAACGGCTCGACTACAACATGTACATCACCGGCGCGGGTCGCCTCTGTGAGGTGGAGGGGCTCGCCGCCAATGTCGAGCGCACACATCTGCTCCTCGTGTGCAAGACTCCCCGGGCCCGAGGGCTGCGATCCTGGGTGACCCTACTTCCCTGGTCCGTCGCCGAACGGCGCCTGGTTCCGGCGGAGGCGATCCGGTTTCCCCTGAAGGCGTTCGCAGACGTTGTGAAGGGTGACGAGTACAGCCCGTCAGGCCTGTCACAGGCCCCTGGTAGCGATCACTTTCTCCTGGTCGCCGCAGGGCAAAATGCCATCGCCGAGGTCTCGCTGGACGGTCGTCTGCTGGGCATCGCCTCACTCGACAAGGGTCGGCATCAGCAGACGGAAGGAGTCGCCTTCCTGTCTGACGGCACCTTGATTCTGGCCGACGAGGGGACCGGTCAACGGGGCCGGTTGACCTTCTACCGCATCGGCCCCGCCGCTCCCGGGAACTGAACTGCCGGTGGGCCAAACATCCCGACCGCATGTTAGATTATCCTTCCCACATCCACCGCACTACGAGGACATACATGGCCAAGAAGAGCTCCTTCGACGTATCCACGGGCATCGATCTCCAGGAGGTGGACAACGCCGTGAACCAGGCACGCAAAGAGATCGCCACCCGGTACGACTTCAAGGGCACGAAGTGCACCATCGAACTCGATCGAGCCGTGAGCTTGATCAAGCTCGAAGGGGACGACGAGTACCGACTCACCGCGGTCCTGCAGGTCCTACGCGAGAAGCTCGCTCGGAGAAACGTCCCCCTGAAGAATCTCAATCAGAGCGATGTCGAGACCGGCTCCCTAGGTCGAGCACGGCAGACCGTTGGGCTCACGCAGGGCATCGACCAGGAAACGGCCAAGAAGATGGTGAAAGCCGTCAAAGACAACGGCTTCAAGAAGGTCCAGGTGCAGATCCAGGGTGACGAGCTGCGGGTCACCAGCCCCTCGAGGGACGAACTCCAATCCGTCATGGCATTCCTGAAAGGCGACGATTGGGGAGTGGAACTCCAGTTCGGGAACTACCGGTAGGGCGCCGCCCCCGGACCCATCAGGTCCCTGTTTATTGCGTCCCTACGGCAACGTGCCGTAGACTCCCTGGCCCGATTCTAGATTTGTCTCCAATGGGGTATTGCCTTAAGTCCACCGCCCACTACATGTTGTGGTCATGGCGGTTCCGGCTTCTCAGCTCCGTGGCGGCGTGGACTATCCCCGTACGCGGCTGGAGCTGGACGAGTTCTTCCCCGACGATGCGGCATGCCTGGAGTACGTGGAGGGTCTGCGCTGGCCGGAAGGGTTTGTGTGCGTGGGCTGTGGCGGGTTGGGAGAGGTCTGGCGAGCATCGCGGGGGCGTCTCGTCTGCCCACACTGTCGAAGGCAGACCTCGGTGCTGGCGGGAACCGTGTTCCACCGCACGCGCTCGCCCCTGCGTCTGTGGTTTCTCGCTGCCTGGGAGCTCACGAGCCAGAAATACGGAGCCAATGCTCTCGGGCTCCAGCGCGTGCTCGGACTGGGAAGCTACAAGACAGCGTGGGTCTGGCTCCACAAGCTCCGCCGGGCCATGGTCCGACCGGATCGCGACCAGCTGAGCGGCGTTGTGCAAGTGGACGAGAGCTATGTCGGGGGCGTGGAGGCTGGAGTGCGGGGCCGCGAGACGATCAAGAAGGCCATCGTCGCGATCGCCGCCGAGGTCGACGGACGCAAGATCGGGAGAATACGGCTGCGTTGGGTGCCCGACCTCTCCGCTCCGGTTCTGCGAGGCTTCGTCAAGGATAGCATCGCACCGGCAAGCACGGTGCATACCGACGGATGGCCAAGCTATCAGGGACTCGCCAAACTGGGCTTTCGCCACACGGTCACGAACCTCTCGACCTCCGGCGATCCCGCTCACGTGCTCATGTCGGCCGTACATCGGGTGGCGTCTCTCCTCAAGCGCTGGGTCCTCGGAACCCTCCAAGGAGGGATCGCCCGCGAACACCTCCCCTACTATCTGGACGAGTTCACCTTTCGCTTCAACCGACGCACATCCCGGGCTCGCGGCCTGTTGTTCTACCGCTTGCTTGAGTAGGCTGTTCAGTGTGCTCCCACGCCAGCTTCGGCCCTTTACCTCGGCACCGGACGTGGGAAACGGCCCGCAGAGCCCCGGTAACCACTATATCTTGGGGTCGGTGGACTTAAGGGAATACCCCCTTTGTCTCCATTCCCTTTCGGGCCCCGCCTTGGTGCGGGAATCTCTCGAGGGCCGTCTCGAAACGGCAGAGTGCCTAGTGTCCAATCTTCCTCCGTCTGAGACTTCCGGCTCCCTTGGGTGGAGGTCTTGGATTTCTCGCGTGCTCGTCGAGTCTATCCTATTGATCGGGAGCATTCTCCTCGCCCTCGCCATGGACGAATGGAGTGAGGATCGCGAGTACCAAGATCTCGCGCACCGCTCCCTGGCCAACTTCGAGCGGGAAATCGGCCAGAACCGTGTCAGGGTGGAGGACGTCACCCTGTTCCATGCCGGGCTGCGGGACGTCCTGGCCAACATGAACGCCGGTAGCGCCCCCGTAACTGCTGCAACCATCAGGAATATCATGGAGGGGTTCCAACCCGCCATTCTGGTCAACACGGCCTGGGAAACGGCAGTGGCCACCGGCGCCTTGGGATACATGGAGTACGATGTTGTGGCCGGCTTGTCCCTCACATACGGCTTGCAGGAGCGTCTGGAAGCCTTGAACCAGTCGGGGCTGAACGACCTTCTCGTGGGAGGGTTCCAAAGCGGAGATACCGAATTGCTCGTCTACGCGGCCAACCGCTACATGAGGGAGTTGACCGAGGCCGAGCAACGGCTGCAAGAGGTCTACGACCTCGTACTGAGCCTGATCGCAGAAACGATCGGCGAGGGTCCAGACACCTCGGAGGCGGTCGCTCCGCCCTAAGGCGAGACGCGCGTCACCTCAGCGCATAGCCCTCATCCTCGGGGAGCATTCCGTCAACCCTGATCACCTTCAGATCGGGACCCACCGCCGACGCCGGCACAAAGCCAATGGACCCGGGAATGACCGTGACCAGATCACGAAGCATGTCCGTGCTGAACACGATCTTGGGCCCCGACGCTACTTCAGCACGATCTTGGGCCCCGACGCTACTTCAGCGCGAAACATCTTGGCGATCCAATACTGTCGGTAGCGGTCCTCACTCATACCGTAGATCTCGTTCAATACGACATCACGCTCGTGGGCGGTCGCGGCTCTCACCAGGAGGGTGATCCGCGAGCGATCAGGCCAATGCTGCTGCTCGGCCAAGAAGATGCTTTTGAGCTGATCAAGTGTCAGTTCGTCGTGGCGACCTCAGGATGGACGACGATGGCGACAGCCTCCCCAACCGTCGCCGTCTGTGCCTCGACCGTATCTGTCAGCAGGCCTGCCGACGCGATCGTGACGCGAGCCACTAGACCTACCCGTATCATGTTCACGCCTTTCACGTGCCCGCCAGAACGAAGCTGGCCTGTAGATAAAGACTGTTCGATCGTTCTAACCCCTCGAACTGCTCATTACGAAGCTCGGCTCTCAGAGCCAGGAAGACCCCGGGATCATATCGAATTCCGGCCACGACCCCCTCGTAGTTCAAAGCGAGGGGAGCGAAGACGTAGGCTCCCGTCGGTACGTCCACCTCTTCGATCCTGACGTATGGTTTGAGGGACCGCGCAGCGCCCCCCTCTCTGCCAACGTACGTGAGACACGGAGCACGCAAAGAATTAGAGTAGGGCGAAGGCAGAGAAAACGAACATGTTGGGACTGCGAGAGAGAATGGCAGAGAATGGTAGTGCCCCTGGAACCGGGGAGGCCAAGCGAAGCGCGGCAGCTCCTGCGGACCCGGAGGTAGTAGATAGGCCGCTACGGCGGCGGTTCAGTCCGTCGTACAAGCTGCGGATCGTCGAAGAAGCGGACCGGTGCACCGAGCCCGGCGAGGTGGGTCAAGTCCTGCGGCGAGAGGGCCTGTACTCGTCGCACCTGACGACGTGGCGCAAGGCGGCGCATAGCGGGTCGCTGAAGGCCCTGTCGAAGAAACGCGGCCGCAAGCCGGAGCGAAATCCGCTGGATGAGAAGGTACGCAAGCTGGAGCGGCGAAACGCACGGCTCGGGAATGAGCTCAGGAAGGCACACCTGATCATCGACGTGCAGGGAAAAGTTGCGGGGCTGCTGGGGATAAGCCTCGACGACGGGACAAACTCTTGAAGGCGGCCGATGAGCTGGCTAAGCACGTCGGTGTAAAACCGGCGTGCGCGGCCCTCGAGGTCTCCCGATCGACGTTGTACCGTCGTCGAGGCCCATCAACCGGGCAACAGCAGCCCCGCCCGACGCCCGCCCGGGCATTGAGCGAGACGGAACGAGGCGAGGTCTTCGACACGCTGTGTTCGGAGCGGTTCGTGGACCGCTCACCCGCCGAGGTGGTGGCCACGCTGCTCGACGAAGAGGTCTACCTGTGCAGCGAACGCACGATGTATCGTGTTCTGGCCTCCGAGGTGCCGGTTCAGGAACGCCGGGCGCAGCGCACCCATCCCGAGTACAAGAAGCCCGAGTTGATGGCCACGGCGCCGAACCAGGTGTGGTCCTGGGATATCACGCGGCTGCTCGGGCCGAAGAAGTGGAGCTATTACTACCTCTACGTCATCATGGACATCTACAGCCGCTACGTCGTGGGCTGGATGGTGGCGGACCGGGAGAACTCGGCCCTGGCCGGCCGGTTGATCCAGCAGAGCTGCCTGAAGCATGGCGTCCAGCCCCGGGTCCTGACCCTGCACTCGGATCGGGGAGCTCCAATGACGAGCCAATGCACCGCTCAACTTCTCGCTGACCTCGGCGTGACCCGCTCGTTGAGCCGGCCTCAGGTGTCGGATGACAACCCGTTTTCCGAGGCTCAGTTCAAAACCTTGAAGTACCATCCCTCGTTTCCCGGACGGTTCGGGGATCAGGGCCAAGCCAAGACGTTCTGTCGATCGTTCTTCCGCTGGTACAATGCCGAGCACCGCCATGGCGGCATCTCGATGCTAACCCCCGAGCAGGTCCACTTCGGGAACGCCGATCAGGTCATTGCCGGCAGGAAATCCGTGCTCCGCGAAGCATGGGCCGCTCATCCCGAACGCTTCGTCAGAGGTGTGCCGAAGCCCAAACCGCTCCCGGAGGCCGTCTTCATCAATCCTCCCATCCCTTCCCTCACCACACAGGACATTGCTCTCTAATTAATCCCGTAGAGTGTCCCATTGTCGTTGACAGGTTCCGCCCGGTAACCGATATCCGAACTGGATGTAGTACCCATTCGAACCGGGGAAGTCTCCCGAGCCGGTCACAGGGTCGTGGACCACGTGGGCGTATTCGGCGAGGATCTCGGGTGCGTCCCGATCCAACACGGCGTGTAAAGCAAAGATCCGTTCGTTGGCCTGACTCCCGTCCGGTGCGGAAAGGCGGTCACTGTAATAGCTCGCGCCGACCTCGAGGCCGATAATCGATATGGGCCGCGACCGTACGCCCGCCACCCATGCACGCTGGCCGTTCACGTCTCCGGCATCCCCGGCCCGGGCGATGTTCGCAGCTCTCCCGTTTCCGACTCCCACACTATAGCCGAGCCCGAGGGGGGAGGAGGGGAGCCCACCTTCGATCAGAAGGCCGACGAAGTGGGTCGGGAGCAAGCGACTTCCGAACTTGATCATCTCGGGCCGTGCCACCGACGTCTGAAGCCAAGATCCATGGTGGAATGCGGCGTTCCAGTATCCGATCGGTGTGTGGAACCGACCGCCACTAACCTTGAAAGCATCAGCGAAAGAGTATCGTAACAGCGCTCGCTCGATCTCGATCGAATAGCCGTTGTCCTTCCCCGTGACCGAGACCTCACCGAAGAACGTGAGCCGATCATCCATCTCTGCGATGACGTGGCCCACCATCTGCCCGAGACGGAAACCCTCCTGTCGGTCCAGCTCGGTAACCAGATAGTTGAAATCACCGAACCCCATGACCCGGACAAAGGAATCGTCGATCTCCTGGCCCGCGAGCTCAACAGCGGGCAAAAAGGCTGCGACGAATACGCCTAACAAGAATCTACGCATCAGGGGTCTCTCAGCGCCTGTTGGATGTCGTTTTCTGGATCACACCTAGCCGTGCCCACCCCCCCGGGCGGACCGACTGATCTTGGCCGGGGCGGACGGTACTAGACGATCGACACCTAAGCAATAGCCATGCGGACATGGACGTGCGGTGGACCACCGGCGAAGGGCGCGGGGAGAGGACCGAGTGCCACCTGGGCGACTACATGGGTTCGTCACCGCTACAGGATGCGTGGGCACAAGCCGACTCGCGTGGCACACCTCGCTGCCCTAGGATCCCGGGCAGAGAGAGTCGATCGACAGACCCCGGAGCGCCATGCAAGCCCGAAAAAGCACAATGCAAAAAGTCGGGCTCGTCCTGGGCCCCACCCTCTTCCTCGTGACGACGCTATTCGACCTCGATCCGGGAAATCCGGCCGTCACCCGTATGGCCGCCGTGGCCCTCCTCATGGCCACCTGGTGGATCACGGAAGCGATCCCGTTGTTCGCCACGGCCCTCCTTCCGCTGATCCTCTTTCCGTTACTGGGAATCGAGCGAGGCGGTGCCACCGCACCGATCTATTTCAACAGCACCATCGTGCTGTTCCTGGGGGGCTTCATGATCGCCCTCACCATGGAGAAGTGGAATCTGCACAAGCGGATCGCTCTAAAGATCATTCAGACGATCGGTGGTGGACCGTCTCGCATTGTGCTTGGCTTCATGGTGGCGGCGGGGTTTCTGTCCATGTGGATCTCGAATACGGCCACGGCCATCATGATGATGCCCATCGGGCTCGCCATCATCCTGGAGATGGAGGAAGACTTCGGGGTCGAAGACACACACACGTTCTCCGTCGGTGTCATGCTGGCCATCGGCTACGCCTGTTCGGTGGGCGGCATCGCCACGCTCGTCGGAACCCCGCCCAATCTGTCCTTTGCCCGGATCTTCGAGATCACCTTTCCCGACGCGCCGGCCATCTCGTTCGGACAATGGATTCTGGTGGGGTTCCCGATCTCGGTAACCATGCTGCTGATCGCCTGGCTCCTGATCACCAAGGTCTTCTTCCGGGTGCCCGAACACGTCACGGTCGATCGACAGGTCGTGGATCGGCAGGCGGCAGCGCTCGGACCCGTGGCCTACGAGGAAAAGGCTGTACTCGTGGTCTTCGGGCTCACAGCGTTTCTCTGGGTGTTCAGGGTTCCTATCCAGCTCGGGTTCGTCACTATCCCAGGCTGGTCTCAGCTGATCCCCTTCCCCGGCCTCATCGACGACGGCACGGTAGCCATAACCATGGCGACCATCCTGTTCCTGATCCCGAGTCGGACTCCCGGCGCGGCCTATCCGACCCTGGCGGGGAGGGACCTCATCCCCCGGCTGCCCTGGAACATCGTGCTCCTGTTCGGAGGCGGTTTCGCTTTGGCCTACGGCTTTCAGGCCACCGGTCTGTCCACCCTCATCGGGAACCAGTTCGCCGGACTCGCCGGCGTCTCCCCATTCGTTCTGGTCGTAGTGGTCTGTCTGACGCTGACGTTCCTGACCGAACTGACGTCGAACACGGCTACCACGGAGATGATTCTGCCGATCCTGGCGTCTGTGGCGGTCGCAACCAACGTGCACCCGTTGTTGCTGATGATCCCGGCCACCCTGTCGGCGTCGTGCGCCTTCATGATGCCGGTGGCGACTCCGCCCAATGCCATCATCTTCGGAAGTGACCGGGTCCGGATTCCCGAGATGGCCCGGATCGGCCTCGTGCTCAACCTGATCGGCGTCCTGGTGATCTCGGTGATCTTCCTTTTCCTGGGAACCGCGATCTTCGGGATCGACCCCGGGGTCATGCCCGAATGGGCCACGCTCGGAGCCAACGGGCCATAGGACCTTCGGGACTCGAACGTAGGCCCTACCTGGGCCAGCCCGGCACCATCACGGGAGTCGGCTCCGGCGCTCCGGCAGCCACGCCCACCTGACCCGACGTATTGAGACCCCAGCAGTAGATCTCTCCAAGACCGTTGAGCCCACAGGTGTGTTCCCCGAGGCCTGGCAACAGAAGGGTGATACCGTGCTGCATGGGAAGCAGTACGGGCGTGTCGTTGGTCCCGCCCGTGACCCCGATTCCCAACTCACCCGACGCGTTCAGACCCCAGCAGTACGTCAGTCCTGCCACGACCCCACAGGTGTGTCCACCTCCAGCTGTGATGCTGGTGAAGGTGTGACCGCCCAGTACGAGCGTCGGCGTCGGGTTTGCGGTGGGCACCGCACCACCCGCCCCGAGTGAGCCGCTGATGTCCTCGCCCCAGCAGTAGCCCGCGCCGGTGTTCGTGTAACCACAAGAGTACCCCGCGCCCGCGGACATCCCAAAGAAGACGAACCCACCCACGACCTGAACAGGCACGGAACGGCTAACCTGAGTACCGATTCCGAGCTGTCCCTGGTCGTTTAGGCCCCAGCAAAACAGGTTCCCTCCCAGGGTGAGAGCGCAAGTGTGGTCCGTCCCTGCACTGATAACCTGGAAGGATACGCCGGCCACCGCGGCGGGCGTCAGCGCGTCGGAAAGAGCGGCGTTGCCCAACCGTCCAGCGCCCCCGTCGCCCCAGCAGTAGGCTGCGCCGGTTCCGTCTAGCGCGCACGTGTGGGATTCTCCGGCACTGATGCGAACAAAGTGGAGGTCACCGCTCACCTTGACGGCATCGGGCCGGCTCACGGTGGTCCCATCGCCAAGCTGCCCGTCGTCGTTAAGCCCCCAGCAGTACGCCTCACCATTGGCGTCGAGACCGCACGTGTGCGCGCCGCCCGCCGAAACCCTCATGAGAGTGACGTCATCGATCAACCGTGGCACCGAGCTGAAGGAGGGACCACTCCCCAACTGATCATCGCCGTTGTCACCCCAGCAATACCAGGATCCGTCGGAGCCGGCGCGAGCACAGTTGTGGTTCTTACCGACTGTCAGGAAAGCTCCCGGACCGACCTGAGCGAAGGCCTCAGCCGTGAAGGTCGTGCTAGTCGCCCCCGCTGTCGAAACGGTAACCGTAGTCGTGCCAGCCGTCGCCGGTAGGGTAAGAACTGTACTCACGAGCCCTTGGCTATCCGTGCCAACGGGCTCGGGACTGATGGAGCCCGAGCTCGCACTCAGCGTGATCACAGCGAACGGGATCGGATTGCCGGAGGCATCCACGACCCTGGCAACCAACGGGAGAGGGAGTGCGGTGGAGACCAACCCCACCTGTAGGTCACCCGAAACCTTCTCAACGGCTACCGGAGAGCCAACGAGCGCCGTTGCCGTAAACGTATCGCTGAGACCCAGGTCAAGGACGGATGCCGTGACCGTGACGGGCCCGGCAGTCTCCGGAAGTGTAAGAGTGGTACTCGCGAGCCCCTCGTCGTCGGTCGTTCCAGTCGTTGTGGTCAAGACCCCAGCGCTGGTGGAGAACTCCACGTCCTGTCCTACAGCAGGATTCCCGAAAGCGTCCTCGAGCTTCACGACCATAGGGGAAGCCAGAGTGGCCAGGACCACTCCCGTCTGGGAGTCACCCGAGACCTTTGTGATGCTCGTTGCGGGCCCGGCGACGCCATTAGCCGTGAAGTCGATCGCAAACTGTGCGATCGCCGCCCTCAATCGCTGGGTGCCCAGCAGAGTGCCCAACGTCCAGTCGACGCTCGCCCGGCCATCTTGCCCAGTGATGGCGGTGCCCGCCACCGACCCTCCTCCGCTCGTGACGGAAAACTGGATGACGAGATTCGGAACGGGACTCCCCAATGCATCGGTCAGCAGAACCTCTGGCCGCTCCGGCAACGCCTGACCCACGACACCCGTCTGAGCGTCACCAGTCGATTTTTCGAGCGCCGCGGCCTGCTGATCCACCTGAAGCACGATCGCCCCACTCGCCGCGCCTGCCGTGGCCGTGATGATGGTCGTGCCATGGCCGCGAGCGGTGATAAGCCCGCTACCGCTCACCTCGGCGACCGGAGCATTGCTGGACGACCAGGTCACTGTCTGCCCGGGCATGACGTTTCCGTTCTGGTCACGAACCTCGGCGGAAGCCTGGGTCGTCTCACCCGTGGAGACCAGGATAGCCTTGGGTAGGATGACACTGATGGACGTGGGACTTAGGGGAACAAACTCCCCCACCTCCACCATCACCCTTGCAGCCCGTCAGCAGCAGGAGCAGCCCTATGGCGACGGCCTGATTGGTACGTGTCATCGTGTGACCTCGGCGCGGTATGTGGCTATGCGTCTAAGCTATCCACAATCGAGCAGGGGCCGAAAGCGTCGTACTCCTGGATGCCCGCCGAATCGGTTCAGCGGCTCAAGCGCAACCGTACAAAGTCGTCCCAGCTTACCTCATGGACACTACCGTCGTCGGCACGGATGGTGATACCGCGGTTGCCCGGGTTCACGTCATTGCTACCGGACAGTCGAAATGTACGACCGTCCAGGAGCACCACTTCCGCGCTGTAGCCGCGCTTGGCGATGGAAGCGATCTGGCTGAACTCGACGGTGAAGTCGATGCTTTTGTAGTCGCCGTCCAACATCTCCCAGGTGTACTCCTCGTCGTTGTCCCACCGGATTTCACCGGTGAGTTCATCGCCCGACTCCGTGACCACGGTGCCGCGGATAAGGCGACCGCCGTCGAAGTCCTCGTAGGTGGCCTCCACTGGAGCATCAGAGAAGTGCACCGCCGAGAAGTCCTTCCACTCGACCTTGACCTGGCCCAATGCAAGGTCGGACACAGAGATCCCTTTGTTCGTCCGGTCGACATCGTTGGTACCGCTGAGGACCATCTCCTCGCCGCTCTCCAGGACCACACGACCAGAGCGGGAGTTGGCTCGGTGTATGGAGGCGATGTCCCCGAAAGCGATCTCCTGCCGGACTCCCTCCCCGTCATCACCGTCGAGGATGTCGGTAGTAAAGATCTCATCCACATCCCAGGTCACATAGCCGGTAAACTCGAGCCCGGCCCGGGTGGCCAGGGTCCCGTAGAGGCGCTCTCCCCGTGGAGTGATCCCGTCGGGAGCAGCCATGAACTCCACGGCCTCCAGGTCACGCCACTTCAGCTCTGCAATGCCCTGCCGCGGATCATCGACGACGAGTGCACGCATGCCCCGTCCTAAATCCGTCCGGTGACTTCCAAGCTCCTGCTGCTGCCCCGACTTGAGCGTGAACAGAGCCGCGCGCGAGTTCAGTACGTCGATACGCCGGACATGGCCGAAGCGGATGCCGGAGAGGGCGGAGCGGCGGCCCTTCCGATCGACATCCAGCAGATCCGCCCAACTCCCCTCGTTCCGGTCCCAGCGGATGTAGCCCTCGAATTCCTGGCCCGACCGCGTGACGACGTTCCCATAGAGACGACTGTCCAGGGCCGGTCCTTCCGAGCGCTCGACGAGCGGGGCCGGAGCCACCACGGGGACGTCGGCCGGAATCGAAACGGTGTAGCTCCGGTGCTGGTGGGGGGCCGCGTTGGCCCAAAGGGCCATGGTGCAGGCTAGGCTCAGGAGCCCTGCACCGGCGATGACCGACAGGTTCTGAGCGTCTTCCTTGCGAGTCGGCTCTCTCATCTTCTCCCCCAATTCCAGGACCACGGAGCTCTGCTGCAGATGACTATCGTACTGGCGGCGTCTCGACGGAGTTCCCCAGCTCCCCACTCCGGCCCGCTCGCATCAGCCCTTCGGTGCGTCTTCAGGTTCCGGCATGTTCGCCAGGTGCAGGTATCCAATTATTAGGATGGCTGCGAAGAGGTTCACGGCCACCACCATCGCCAACCCGACGGGCTGCAACGCGACCACCGAACTCGATACGGCCACCGTGCCATAGAACACCGCTGTGCAGAGGGCGGCCACGACGATGAGCCGGGTTAGGCCCGCCAGGGGCTTCCAGTCGAAGAGGAACGATGCCAGAGCGCCGACCATTGCGAAGGCCAGAAAGTGCATTAGGGTGAGGGTCGCGATCTGGTAGGCCGTTGAGACCCCGGCAACCAGACCGGCAAAACTGGTGAAGTCCACCACGAAGCCTGTGGGGCCCAAGACGGCTCCCGACAGAGCGGCCGGCGTCGCCAGCGGCTCGAACCGCATCAGATCCAGAACGAAGAAGGACAGGGCTACACCCGCCGCCCCGAGGACCCCGGCTTCCACCCCTCTGACCGCACGGTCGTATGCGCTCATGGTCTGGCTCCTGGAGTGTGTCGATCTACCCCTGCCCCACCGACCCGTCCAAGCAACGTGAGCCGTGTACCTCCTCCGAGCAAGAAGCCGGGACTACGCTACCCACCCTCCGGTCACCTCGAGCAAACGGTCGATCTCTTCATCCGTGTTGAATAACGCCACACCCGCCCTGAGCTGAGCACCCTCTTCCCTTACGCTCACCAGAATGGACGCCTCTTCGAGAGTGCGGCGCACCATCGCGGGATCACGTCCGTGCTCGAACGTGACGATGGCGGATCGATTGCCGGAGGGCGTCAGCACGTCATGCCCCTGGGCCCGCAGTCCTTCGTTCAGGCGGTTGGCGATGGCCACGGTGTGCCGCTCGATGTTGGGGACACCCACCTCGAGGAGATAGTCGAGACCGGCACTGAGCTGGAAGACGGCTCCGAACGCCATGGTGGCATACCCGTACTTCTTGGCGTCCTCGTGGAGCCGGAAACGATGGTCGCCCAGATTCTCGGCCGACTGGAGCGATCCGAAACGATCGACGGTAACCATGTCGAGGAGTCCCTCTTTGACATAGAAGGGCGCCACACCGAACCCGCCGAGCAGCCACTTGTAGGTACCGGCGGTAAAGAAGTCGACTTGTGTGTCCCGGACGTCGAGATCCAGCATCCCCACACCCTGAATGGCATCGGCATACAGGTAGGCACCGTGTGCGTGGGCGATCTCGGCCAACGCCTTCAGGTCGTGGCGGTAGCCATTCACGTGCGAAACCCATGAAACGGATACGAGCTTGGTGCGTCCGTCCACCTTCTCTGCGAACGCCTCCGCGGAGGCGGCACCGCCTCGGTTCCGCACGGTCCGGACCTCGATCCCCCTGGTTTCGCGGAGATGCTGGTACAGGATGTAGGTGGTGTCGTAATGGAGGTCGTCGACGACGACATTGTCACCGGGCTGAAGATCGAGAGCGTTGGTCACGATGTTCTCACCGTCACTGGTCGAGAACAGAACACCGATCTCCGGCTCGGTGGCCCCAACCAGCTCGGCGTACTTTCGCCGCATGGCATTGGTTGCCTGGAGCATGGCTCCAAGGCTCACCGGATCGCGCGCTTTCCGCTCCGCAAACGCCTGAGCAGCGTCGACGGCCTGTCGCGGGGACGGCGTGATGTAGGCCGAGTTCAGATAGATCCCGTCCTCGACCACAGGAAAGTCCTTGCGAACATCCAGCGGGTCTTGCTGTAGGGCCGCAACGGAGCCCGGCTTGAGCCCGGTGACCGCGGCGGCGGCGGAAACGCTACCGATGAACGCTCGACGCGTGAGATCCACTGTTCTGCCTCCCGGATGTGGCGAATGGGTCATCTTAGCGCACACGGGCCCGCGGGCAACTCGAGCTTACAGGATCCTGAGCTGCTTCGAGTACTTCACGATGAACGAACGCGACATGGGTCCCGTGAGACTCGTCAGCCCATGCGACTCCTGGGCCTCATTGTATACCACGTACAAGCCCGTGCCCGCTGTATCCAGCCATCCGAACCGCGCGTTGACCGACCAGACGTCGGCTTGGTCCGAATACTGGAGAAGGGTCTGGAGAAAGATCCGGGGCGTAAAGAAGTAGCCGACCTTCAGAGCCACTACTGTAGTCTCGAAGTCTCCCTGGTCCAGCCGGATGATGTTGTGGTCCAGCCTGAGGTCAGCGGTAATGCTTTCGCCTTGCCGGTAGGTGATGGTCGCGTCACCGCCGTACCGCATGCCCGAGAAGAACTGGCCCGTACGTATCATGGTCCGTAAGGACAGCCGGTCCGAGGGGTCCGTCCTCAGCTCGAATCCCGGAATAAAATCCTTATACGTCCCTACCGGGATGATGATTCCGGGTGAGATCTCGAACGGTTCGGTGAGCCCCTCGCTCTGGAAGTTGAGCTCGGGCCCGAAGAGACCGCCCCCCTCGGTGGCGAACTCGGGATCGAAGTGGAAGTAACCTGTCGCCAAGGATCCGTCGAGATTCCAGTGATACCGAGCGTTAATGTGTGGAGAGAACTCACGGATCCACGAGACGGAGGGCATCCGAAAGGCCTTTCGGATGTTCGCATCCATATAGCGGTAGCCCACCCGGTTCACGAACCCTACCTCCGGGTTGAAGTCCTCGCCGACCTGCCGGTACTGCGCGCTCGTGCTGAAATCACGAATCTCGTACAGCAGGTTGACGTTGACGGCCCCGTCGCCGCCATCCAGTCCTGGCGTTGCGGTCTTCGCGAGCCAAGCGTCCACAGTCCACCGGTCTCCGATGCCGAGCCGACCGTCGACCGCGTATGTGCGGTTGACGTCATTCCCGTCATGGGTCGCACGCCGCTGTACGAACATTGCTCCGGCACGCGAGCGGTTGGGCAATTCACGGGTCACCCGGGCCACCGAGAATGAGTTCTGTCGGACCCCGGACTCGATATTCTCATCCAGGTCGTCCGTGAAGATCTGAACGAACCCGATACCCAGGCCCCTGACTCTACCACTCAGTCGGCCACCTGCCAGAATCGGGACGGCGTTCCCTGCGGGGGAGATTCCGATCTTGCGACTGAAGAAAAGGTCCACCGCTCGGGGAGTACCCATGGCGAACGTGCCTGCGTTCTCGAGAAAGAACGGACGCTTCTCAGGGAAGAACAGGGGAAAGCGCGTCAGGTTCGTCCGTTGTTCGTCCACCTCGACCTGTGCAAAGTCGGTATTGGCCGTGAGGTCCAAGGTCAGCGACGGAGTCAGCGTGATCTTGGCATCGAGGCCGATATCGCTCGGATACTCCGTCTCGCCGGGGGCGTTCACGTAGTCCTTCTCAGCGGAGCCCAACACATATGGGGTCGCCGTGGCCGCTCTCCGGGCGGGCACCGGCACACTCGCAAGGTCGCCCGCAATAGAGAGCCGCATCAGGTTGTATTGACGCGGAATCGGGGCCCAGAAGGACTCCTCGTTCCGACGCCTGATACGCCTCACCATGTTCAGTCCCCACGTCTGTACGGACCCGCCGGCGTATCGGAGCGTGGAGAACGGAATGCGGAACTCGGCGTACCAGCCCTCCGAATTGCGCGAGGTCGCGACTTCCCAGCTCCCGTCCCAGTTGAGATTGAAGCCCCCCGAGGATCCAGTCTGCTGCCGACGGCCTCCCCCGGGGACACGCCCACCGCCCACACCCTCGTTCACCACCTGCCCGTCGTACTCGATGGCCGCCGGCGTCGTCGAGAAGATGAAACCGTTCTGGCGGTCCCGGTACGTGTCGAGGATGATGCCGAAGTGGTCGGCCACCTGAATGTTCGCGTCCCGAAGGCGCTCACCCGTCACGATCTGATCGGGCGTGCGATCGTATAGCCATGCGCCCACGTAGAGCGCTTCCTCGTCCGCGAGGATGCGCACTTCCGTGCGTTCCGACACCGGTTCGCCCTCCACGGGCTCACGCTGGAAGAAGTCCGTGATAGGTGTGCCGAGCCCCCAGGCCTCATCGTCCAACTGTCCGTCGATGACCGGCGGTGCTGTGCTGATTCGGGTCACTGAGGCCGTCGGGCCACCGTCTTGCTGGGCGTCGAGGGCGATGGGTGTCATATAGGCGGCGAAGGCCGAAAAGAGCATCGTGCAAACGACGCGAAATCGCGAATTCATGTAGGAAGCCGGTTCCGAGGTGATGATGCTGGGAAGAAGATCGATGGGAACAGGAATGTCAAAGGAGCCTATTTTGCCGCGATTACTTCGCGGTGAACGCACGCTACGTCACCGGCCATGGAAAGTCGCATGAGGCTGAGTCGATGTCCGGCACTCAGAACGCCGCCTCATGCTTGCGCAGAATCGGGCGTACGAAGTTCTTGTCCACGTCTGCAAGGACCTGCCGGCATAGCGAAGTGTTGAGAAGGGAAGTCGCTATACGTCTGGCCGGCAACCCGGGCGGGGGGCACGGCGGTGACGCAACTAGAAGTGAAGAGCCAGGAATGGCCAGCTCGCCTCAGCACATCCATTGGGGATCCTGCTCCCATAAGTATCGATGTGGGGAGAGGGGCGGCTCTCCGTAAACTCGCTAGAAGGTATAGCGACGGAGTGTTCTAGAGGAGTACCGGCCTTGAGGTCACCAGTCGGCTCGAATCGCCACGAGCGGGTCCACCCGGGACGCTCGACGGGCGGGCAGGTAGCAGGCCATGAATGCAACCGCTATTAGAAGGAGAGCGACACCTGCGTAGGTGACGGGATCACCCGGCTCCACCTCGAAGAGGAACGCCTCCAGAAGCCGACTCGCTCCAGCACCGCCCACCAAACCGATCCCGACTCCGATCAGCGTGAGCGCCATCCCGTTTCGGAGGATCATCCAGCGGACCTGAGACTCCCCGGCCCCGAGGGCAATCCGCACACCGATCTCACGCGTCCGCTGGGACACGAGGTACGCGACGACTCCATAGAGCCCGACCGTCCCGAGAAGGAGCGCCATGACCGCTGCGATGCCCAACACCGTCATGGTGAACGACATGCGAGCCAGGGAGGCATCGACGATCTCTTGCATGGTCCGGGGATCACCGAGTGGCAGCCGGCCGTCCATGGCCCAGACGAGCCGGGTCACCGGACCAGCCAGGGCGCTGGGATCGCCGGCTGTGCGAATCACCAGGGTCATGCTCCTGGCCAGGTCGGTGAGGGCACCCGGCGAATCGACCATGGGAAGATATGCGAGGCTTTCCGGTGAGTTGCTCAGCGAGCGGTCAGCAACCGCCTCCACCACCCCCACCACGGTCAGCCAATCCCCCTGGCCACCGTGCCGGATGCGCCGACCCAGCGGGCTTCGGCCCGCCCAGAAGCGCTCGGCCATGACGGTATTGATGACGATCGAGTTCGTCACCGCCTCCGAGTCGTCGCGATCGACGAACCGGCCCTCGACAAGTCGGATACCCATCACGTCGAAATACGCGGAGGTGACGACCTTGGCGTTGGTGCGAGTAGGAGGCTCGCCCGGTGCCGGCACATAATCCTCGAGTCGGAACCCATAGCTCTCGATGGCTTCACGGCCCAGCGGTACCCGGCTCACGGCACTCGCCATCTCGACTCCAGGCAACCCGGCCACCTCCTCGAGAAGCTGGTCGTAGAAGCCCACCACCCTCGCCTCCGTCGGATACTCCCCCTCCGGAAGGCTCACACGGGCGGTGAAGACCCCCTCGGCGTCGAACCCGGGATCCACCGACCGCAAGCTGGAAAAACTACGTACCATCAGGCCGGCACCCACGAGCAGCGTGAGGGCGATGGCCACCTGACCCACGACTAGAGCGCCTCGTAATCGCTGACGCCACGGCGTCCCCGTGAGGCCGCGGGCTCCCTCGCCGAGAATCGACACGAGTTCCTCCTGGCGAAGCATGGGAAGGAGACCGAAGAGGAGCGCCGACAGGACTGTCACCACCCCCGTGAAGGCGACGACGTTGAGGTCCAGCCCAATGTCCTCGAGGCGCGGGAGAGCGTCGGGTGCCAGCGCAGTCAGAGACCCGACCGCGAGCCCCCCCAAGAACAACCCCAGCACTCCGCCGGCCGCCGCAAGGACACCGCTTTCCGCCAGGAACAAACGCATCTGATCCAGGCGGGACGCGCCAAGGGCCTCGCGAATGGCACGAGCCTGTTGGCCACCCTCGGCCCTCGCCAGAAAGAGATTGGCCACGTTGGCACAGGCGATGAGAAGGACGAAGCCCACCGTGCCCAGAAGAAGCCACAGAGACTCTTGCACGTCACCGACGAGAGTTTCGCGGAGAGGCACGATGACTGATGTGAACTGACCGCGCGCCATAAGCGCCGGACTGAAGACGTCAGGCCTGAACTCCGGAAGATTGTCGATCCCGGCCTGGAAGTCGGCCCTCACTTCTTGGATCTCCCGATCCCTCGGCACTCGGGCGATCCCCGTGCAGACGTGACCGGTGAGCGGACCACCGCGCTCGATCAGAGCCGGAAGCCAGACGTCTGTGTCCTCGTCGGGATACCCGAACCTGCGGGGCATGACCCCCACGACCTCACGAGACACACCATCCAGAATAATGGTCCGGCCCACGAGCCCTGGGTCGGACCCGTACCGCCTCGGAACCTGTCAACGACAATGGGACACTCTACGGGATTAATTAGAGAGCAATGTCCTGTGTGGTGAGGGAAGGGATGGGAGGATTGATGAAGACGGCCTCCGGGAGCGGTTTGGGCTTCGGCACACCTCTGACGAAGCGTTCGGGATGAGCGGCCCATGCTTCGCGGAGCACGGATTTCCTGCCGGCAATGACCTGATCGGCGTTCCCGAAGTGGACCTGCTCGGGGGTTAGCATCGAGATGCCGCCATGGCGGTGCTCGGCATTGTACCAGCGGAAGAACGATCGACAGAACGTCTTGGCTTGGCCCTGATCCCCGAACCGTCCGGGAAACGAGGGATGGTACTTCAAGGTTTTGAACTGAGCCTCGGAAAACGGGTTGTCATCCGACACCTGAGGCCGGCTCAACGAGCGGGTCACGCCGAGGTCAGCGAGAAGTTGAGCGGTGCATTGGCTCGTCATTGGAGCTCCCCGATCCGAGTGCAGGGTCAGGACCCGGGGCTGGACGCCATGCTTCAGGCAGCTCTGCTGGATCAACCGGCCGGCCAGGGCCGAGTTCTCCCGGTCCGCCACCATCCAGCCCACGACGTAGCGGCTGTAGATGTCCATGATGACGTAGAGGTAGTAATAGCTCCACTTCTTCGGCCCGAGCAGCCGCGTGATATCCCAGGACCACACCTGGTTCGGCGCCGTGGCCATCAACTCGGGCTTCTTGTACTCGGGATGGGTGCGCTGCGCCCGGCGTTCCTGAACCGGCACCTCGGAGGCCAGAACACGATACATCGTGCGTTCGCTGCACAGGTAGACCTCTTCGTCGAGCAGCGTGGCCACCACCTCGGCGGGTGAGCGGTCCACGAACCGCTCCGAACACAGCGTGTCGAAGACCTCGCCTCGTTCCGTCTCGCTCAATGCCCGGGCGGGCGTCGGGCGGGGCTGCTGTTGCCCGGTTGATGGGCCTCGACGACGGTACAACGTCGATCGGGAGACCTCGAGGGCCGCGCACGCCGGTTTTACACCGACGTGCTTAGCCAGCTCATCGGCCGCCTTCAAGAGTTTGTCCCGTCGTCGAGGCTTATCCCCAGCAGCCCCGCAACTTTTCCCTGCACGTCGATGATCAGGTGTGCCTTCCTGAGCTCATTCCCGAGCCGTGCGTTTCGCCGCTCCAGCTTGCGTACCTTCTCATCCAGCGGATTTCGCTCCGGCTTGCGGCCGCGTTTCTTCGACAGGGCCTTCAGCGACCCGCTATGCGCCGCCTTGCGCCACGTCGTCAGGTGCGACGAGTACAGGCCCTCTCGCCGCAGGACTTGACCCACCTCGCCGGGCTCGGTGCACCGGTCCGCTTCTTCGACGATCCGCAGCTTGTACGACGGACTGAACCGCCGCCGTAGCGGCCTATCTACTACCTCCGGGTCCGCAGGAGCTGCCGCGCTTCGCTTGGCCTCCCCGGTTCCAGGGGCACTACCATTCTCTGCCATTCTCTCTCGCAGTCCCAACATGTTCGTTTTCTCTGCCTTCGCCCTACTCTAATTCTTTGCGTGCTCCGTGTCTCACGTACGTTGGCAGAGAGGGCCTGGCCCACAGATCGTAGCTGATCACCACGACCGGAGAGGCGGACGGGGCGTTATCCCCCTCCTGTAGCGTCCGGCCGAACTCGGGGGGCACTTCGAGCACGGAGAACAGGCTGGCCGTGACCGTGGACGCCGACAGGCGCTCGGGAGGGCCTGAGTCCCCAGACACGTCGACGTCCTGGCTCGTGGTAATGGCAACGCCCGTGGGCGTCCGTAGAGTTGCCGAGAAGTTCAGGTAGTCGGCCTCAGTGAGGAGTAGCCTGGGAAGGCCGATACCGGTGGCCGAATGATGGAACACGACCAACTCCTCCGCGTCGGGAAACGGAAGCGGCTTGATCAGGACACCATTCACCACGGAGAACACGGCCGAATTGGCACCAATGCCCAAAGCCAGCGTGACCACAGTCACGGCCGCAAAGCCCGGGCTTCTCCGGACACCCCTCAAGGCCCATCTGATGTCCCGACCAACCCTATCCATCATGCTTCCCTCCCATGGGCACTCGAAACCAACCTACGTGTTGGTACAATGGTACCATTATACCATTTGGGAAAATGCGGATCAAGACCTTCTAGAGCGTATATCAGCCTCGGAAGAGGAAATACATGAGGGTCGTGCCGGGCGTTGCCAGTATCACGGCAGCGGAGCTTCAGCACTCACCCTACGCTATTATTGTTGGATCCTCAAAGGAGACATCATGAAGCGATCGGTGTTCGCGTTCGGTACGGCCCTCCTGGGTGCTGTGCTCGCGCCGTCCGGAGCCTGGGCCCAAGACAGCTCGTGGGGAATTACGGCCGTCGAGGGCATCTCGGTCGGGCACCATACGCTGAGCGAAAAGCCGACCGGCTGCACGGTGATCCTGGCCGGTGAAGGTGCCGTCGGCGGTGTGGATGTGCGTGGTGGTGCTCCGGGTACGGTCGAGACCGACCTCCTGGATCCCGTCAATTCCGTGCAGGAGGTACATGGCGTCGTGCTCTCGGGTGGCAGCGCGTTCGGGCTGTCTGCTCGCGATGGGGTGATGCGCTATCTGGATGAGAAGGGCATCGGATACCACATGGGTGCCATCGTGGTACCCATCGTGGTCGGGGCCATCCTTTACGATCTTCCGATCGGTGGCGACCCCGGCATTCGTCCGGGTCCGGACTGTGGGTACCAGGCCGCCGCACGCGCCACCTCCGATCGGCTGGACGAGGGAAACGCCGGCGCCGGCGCGGGGGCCACCGTGGGTAAGTCGCGGGGCATAGGACGCGCCATGAAGGGAGGCATCGGGACGGCCTCCATCACGCTGGCGAGCGGACTCACCGTGGGAGCCATCGTCGCGGTCAACGCAGTGGGCGACGTCATCGACCCGTCGACGGGAGAAGTCATCGCGGGGGTTCGTACGGCCGATGGTCGGGGCCTCGCCGATGCCCGGGTGTTGATGCGTGAGAATCGTTCGTCGAACGAACCGCAGAGTGGCACGAACACCACCATCGGAGTGGTCGCGACGAACGCGGCGCTCACGCAGGCCGAGGCCACCAAGGTGGCTCAGATGGCACAGGACGGCCTCGCACGGACGCTCTACCCGGCGCATACGCCAGGAGACGGCGATACGGTCTTCTCGCTGGCGACGGGCACCCTGGACGGTGACGCGTCCGTCTTCGTGATCGGCACTCTGGCCGCTGACATGATGGCCGAAGCCATCTTGCGGGCCGTGCGAGCGGCCACCGGCATCGAGGGCCTTCCGTCCGTCTCGGATCTTATCAGTAGTCGATGACTCCGGATCGCAGCGACGACCGATGACGCACGGCCCTACCGGTCCGTGAATATCCACCTCGGACTTCTTCTGGTCTATTCGGCCGGCCTCGTCGGCTTGGGCTTGTGGATCGGCCGACGCGTGGAGAGCAGCGGGGGCTTTTTCGTGGCGAACCGCAAGCTCGGAGCTGCCCTCATCTTCTCTACGGCGCTGGCGGCCAATATCGGCGCCGGCACGACCGTGGGCGCCGCCAGCCTGGGGTATCGCGATGGACTCGCCGCGTGGTGGTGGGTGGGGAGTGCGGGGTTGGGCACCCTGGTACTCGCCTTCTGGATCGGCCCACGGATCTGGCGCGTGGCCACGGACCACGGCCTCTACACGATGGGCGACTACCTCGAGCTACGTTACGGGCGCTCCGTGCGAGCTGCGATCACGGCCCTGCTCTGGCTCGGTGCCCCGACCGTCCTTGCGACACAGCTCATCGCCATGGGCAAGATCATCGAGTTCGTCGCCGGCGCCCCCTACTGGGCAGGGGTCCTCATCGGCAGCGTGGTGATGACCATCTACTTCACCGCAGGCGGCCTCTTGACCTCGGCCTGGGTCAACATGGTGCAGCTCGTCGTCCTGGTCCTGGGTTTCGCCATCGCGATCCCCTGGGCGCTTGATACTGCCGGAGGATGGGATGCGGTTCTGACGGCGACGCCCTCCACGGCTGACCCCTCGACCTTCTTGGGCAACGGTGGATCCGGGTGGATCTATCTGGCGCTGGTGGCGCCGAACTTCATGGTGTCGCCGGGCCTGGTACAAAAGGTGTATGGTGCGGTCGACGAGAGAGCGATCCGTGTGGGTCTGGGTGCGGTGGCGATAGCTCTGATGGTGTTCGCCTTCGTGCCACCCTTGTTCGGGATGATCGCTCACGTGTACGAACCTGCCCTGGCTGATCCGGACCAGGCCTTGATGGTGGTGTTGACCTTGGGGTTGCCGACTTTGCTGGGGAGCCTCGCCCTCGCCGCGGTCTTCTCGGCCGAGATCAGCTCGGCCGACGCCGCGCTTTTCATGCTGGCGACCTCGCTCTCGCAGGACCTCTACAAGCGCTTCCTCCGGCCCGACGCCAGCGACGCTCAAGTGCTGAAGGTCGCTCGCTTCGCGGCGGTCGGCGGCGGAGCGGCGGGGGTGCTGCTCGCCCTGGTGCTGCGTGATGTCATCGCCACGCTCACCATCTTCTACGCTCTCATGGCGGTGTCTCTCTTCGTTCCGGTCGTGGCCGGCCTGTACGCCCGGAGACCCGGGACGCCTGAAGCCCTGTCGGCCGCGGGAGTCGGCGTGGCGACCCTCATCACCGTCACACTCCTTGATTTCGCAGACCCGTCGCCGTGGCTCAACGCCGGCTTCCTCGGGCTCGTGGCGTCCGCGGCCACCTTCGGGCTCGTCTTCCTGATTAGACGAAGCCGCGAGACACAGGCGAGCTAAGCGGCTACCGGTTAGACTCGTCCACCACCTTGGTCCGGGCCTCCCTTTCGGCCACAAGCCGTTCGTACTCCTCCTGCTCCAGATACGTCACGTCCACCCAGGCGTGCGCCATTTCGTCCACTGTGCGGTCACCCCATCCGACCCACTGATTAGGGTCCGGGTTGTTGGGGTTCTCCGGTGTGTTGTCATGCCATGCCGTGATGACCAGGGTCGTGCCCTTGGGAACCAGGGGCGCCACGTCCTCGACGTAGACGTAATTGATGTGCCAGTTCCACTGGAAGTTGTCCACGGAGCTGAACAGCTCCTGGCGACCGTCGGGATAGATGGCCTCCATCGACATGGCCTTGCCCCTCATATGCATGTGCGGCTGAAAGTTCTCGAGGCGCGCCGGGGCCTGGAGCACGTGGAACTGCTGCGTCACGGCGACCTCGCCCGGCGGGATGTCGAGGCCCGATCGACCCGAAGCGTTCAGGAATCGCAGCACCGTGCGGTTCTGCGGGACGTAACCCCTCGGGTAGAAGTAGATACCGAGCTCGACTTGGTTGTTCTGCACCTCTTCGCCAATGGCGTGTATATGCACCTCCCACCGGATCTTGGCACCCGGTAGCATCAGCTTGCCTGCATCAGGCGGGAAGATCTCCCCGACCTTGCCAACCGCCCACTCCATGAACAGCCCGGCACTTCCTTGGGCCTCGTGGGCGGTGCTCGCCAGGCCGACGACCCCGTCCTCCTCCTGTACCAGGAAAGTCAGCGCATGGTGGACGATCTTCCGGCCGTCCGGATAGGTCGGCTTCATCTCGATCGCCCTCACCCAGCGGGCCTCTGTCAGCCCAGTCTCCACGATGGGCCGGAACCACTTGTCCATGGTCACGGCCTCCAGCGTAAAGGGCTCCGACTTGACGATCAGGTCGGGCTCCCCGAAGCGAGCGGCGAGCTGCCATCGGTTCGGATCGGGAAACTCCGCCGGCTCGGGCAGGTCCGCCTCATCCCCGAATGGGGCGCCGCCGTCGACCCACCGGACGATGGTGTCGATCTCCTTGTCGGTCAGGCCCCGATCGTTCTTGAAGTCCTGGACGCCGACCGATCGTGCGTCGGCTGTCCTTGGTTGGGAGCCCCCGGCGAGATGAAGTTGTCGGGGCCCGTCGGGATCTCGAGCACTTCCTCGTCGTTTCGATTGAAGTAGCCGAATGAGACACTCACGGTACCGTCCGGATTGTCGTACCAGCCCTCGAAGGCGGGCGTCACCGTCTGACCGGTGCCGCTGACGGGTGCCAGCAGTACCTGCGCCGCCTCCAGGGGCATTCCTGCCGAGAGGAATAGCCCGACCGGCAGGCCGATCACGGCATGCCATTCTCTTCGCATCGATGTGCCTCTTACGTTCGACTCATCCGAAAGCCCGGCCCTCAGCAGGACAGACAGTTGTCGCTGTTCTTCGAACCCAAGCTCTCGAGCAGTTCGAGCGCCTCTGGGAACGGCTGGATCCGTTGAACCGGGCCGTTGGCCATGTCGGCCGTGGTCTGGCCTCTTCGGCTCACGTAAGTCACGTCGGCGCCGTGCTCGACCAGATATCGAATCATATTCACGTCTCCCCGTGCGGCGGCGTGGTGGACCGGCGAATAGCCGTTGTGGTCCCGGGCGTTTACGTCGGCGCCGTGCACCTCGACCAGATACCGCAACGCGGGCATCCAGCCTTTCGGCACGTGCCGGTGCGAGTTGCCCGCGAATCCTTCGCCATAGCCGACGCCTGTCGCTGCATGTACCGGATAGGCGGCCGGACCCCCAACGGGAACCGGGGACAGTCCGGACATATCAGGCCGGTCGGCTCCTCTTCGGCGCCGTTGGGGCACAGTTTGGGTCGCCATGCGGGGATCGGCGCCGTGCGCCACCAGCAGCTTCATCGCCTCCACGTCCAACGCGTAGGCCGCCCGCCAGAAGGGCGTCGCCCCCTTGGTGTCCACTCCCAGGAGGTCGAACGTGTAAGACATGTACCAAAGGTGCTTGGTCAATCGGGGATTGGGATCCACTCCGCCCTCGAGAAGCGCCTCAATCACATCCAGGTACGTGAGCTGTTGTTGTTGGTATGCCTGCTGTTGCGGATAACGGGCCTTCGGCGCCCACTGGGCGTTGAGAGCGGCATATAGGGGCGTCGAGCCGGCGTCACTCGCCAGCGACGGATCCGCCCCCCGATCGAACAAGGCCATGGCCAGATCGAAGTGCCCGTTGAGCATGGCGATGAGCATGGGGCTCGTATGGTCGCCCAGGCTTACTCGGTCGATATCGGCACCGGCGTCCAGAAGCGCTGAGGCCGACTCGCCGTGACCCTCCCGTGCGGCATAAAGCAGTGCGGTTAGCCCGCCCCGCCCCCCCACGAGCTCCGCGTAGGTGAGGGGCTGCGGCCGGGCCTCTTCGAGGTCCACCTCCTCCTCCTCCTCTAACTCTCCCCCTGGAACGCGCTGCGCCTCTAAGGCGGCCTGGACGGCCGTCTGGACCTGGCTGGGCGTGGGGCCGCCGGTCTGATCCGGCCCTCGCGCCGCGCGGAACGCCTCGAGCACCCGGTTCCTGCGCTGGCCGGCCCCCCGATCCGCTTGCTGCCGTTCGGGCATCGATTCCACCCGGCTGGTGAGGCCGTGATCCGCTCCCCCATCGACGAGCGCATGAATCGCAGCCACCCGGTTGAACGCCGCGGCGTACATGAGCGGAGACTGGCCGCGGGCGGAGTCGAGGGCGTTTACGTCCGCTCCGCCGTCCAGAAGAAGCGAGACGGCCACGGCGCTCCCGGACGCGGCTGCGAAATGCAGCGCCGTGGCCCCTCCGGTCGTCGTAACCGCGTGCGGATTTGCTCCTGCCTTCAGAAGGATCTCCACGGAAGACGCCATGCCCGCGCGGCTTGCCATCTGTAGGGAGGTGAGGTCCCCGATCCGGGTCACAGCTTCGAGATCAGCGCCGGCGTAAATCAACATCTGCGCCATCTCTACAAGACCGCTCTCGGAGGCCCAGTGTAGGGCCGTCATGCCGTCACCCTGGGCCGCGTTCACGTCGGCTCCCTGGCGAAGCAGTGTGCGCACCGCCTCGAGGTCACCCTGCATGGCAGCGTCCGCGACGGCGGAGTCGGAGACGCTCATCCATAGGAGAGCAGTCAGGCACAGCGCGGCCGTCGTGTTCACTCGGAGGGAGTTTCTCATCAGATCGACAGCGAGAATTCGCCGGTGCTGTCGCCGAAGCTCTCCATGTCGTCGTGCCCCAGGTTGTGCAGCAAGCTCAGCATCACGTTCGCCATGGGCGTTCCCGCTTCGGCCTTCAGATGCATGTTGCCCGCCAACCGACCATTGGCTCCACCCACTACGATCAACGGGCAGCGCTTGTGGTTGTGGACGTTGGGATCGCCCATCGGAGATCCGTAGACGATCATGGTCTTGTCGAGCATGGAAGCGTCGCCTTCGATGGTGTCCTGAAGCTTCTTCAGGAAGTACGGGAGCATTCCCACATGATACCGGTTGATGAGGGCGAACTCTTCGATCGCCGCCTCATTGCCGCCGTGGTGCGATGCAGGGTGGAACGGCTTCTCGGAGCCGCTCTCGGGGAATACGCGGGCCGAGGAGTCGCGGCCCATCTTGAGGGAGAAGACGCGGGTCATGTCCGACTGGAAGGCGAGCACCTGAAGGTCGAACATCAACCTCATGTGCTCCTCGAAGGAGTCGGGCACGCCGGCGGGGGCCTCCGGGAGCTCACGCTGCTCGCCGCTGGTGTTGTAGGCCTCCACCATCTGAATGCGCCGCTCGATCTCACGAATGTCCTGCAGATACCGATCCAGCCGCTGCCGGTCGGCGGGACCCAGCTCCCTCTGCAATTGGGCGACCCTGCCCGTGATCCAGTCGAGGATGCTCCGATCGGTCTGGCGCCGGGCCGCCCTCTCCTTGGGCGTTCCCCCGGCCCCGAACAGCTGCTCGAAGGCGACCCGGGGATCACGGATGACGGGAAGGGGCTCGGTAGGCGACTTCCAGCTGATGGAGTCGGTATACACGCAGGTATAGCCGTACGCACATCCCCCGGATTGGTTGATGTTCTCGATACAGAGCTGCATGGACGGAATGGGCGTGTCCTGGCCGAACCTCTGCGCATACAACTGATCGAGCGACGTGCCCACAAAGACGTCGGAGCCCTCCGTTTGCTTGGGATGGGCCTGAGTGAGAAAGGTGGCACTGGAGCGGAAATGATCGCCCCCGATTTCGGGCGCCGTAATAGCTTCAGCCCCCCTGACATCCGTATTACTGACGATGGTGAGGTAGTCCCGGAACGGCTCCAGGGTGCTCAAGCTCGTGGGACCCAAATCGAAGTCCCGACCGACCGCATGAGGCGACCATAGGTTCTGGGAGGCGCCGTATTCGCTTGACCCCGCAGCCCCGTGAACCATCTCGATCGCCACGAGGCGGGTGGCATCGATCGCCGCGGGTCGGCCCTGCCCAGCCAAGAGTCGGGCCGGTATCATGGCGTCGAGGAAGGGCAACGCCACCGTGGCTCCAAGGCCCTTCAGGACCTCGCGCCGCGAGATGTGCTTGCCTGTGATGAAGTCCATCGACTACCTCTTCGATACGATTTCCGCTGACGCGAAGTCTGCTACGGTCCCCCGGAACCCTCTTCCACCACTGCCTCGATCCGACTCATCTGGAACGCCGGGCTCCTTACCACTCCCAGGATGAAAGAAGAGAGCCGATAATCGTTCTCTTCCGCCGCTCTGGCGATGCTCCGAATGGTCGGCTTGTCGTAGTACTCGACCCGACGACCCAGCGCGTAGGCCATGAGATTCTCCGTGAACGTCCGGACCAACGGAATCGGCCGGGCCAACAGCGCCTGCCTCAGGTCTTTGGGACTCGTCACGGGCGTCCCGTCATACAGCTCACCCTGCGTGTCCAGCGGCATCCCGTTCTCGCGGATACGCCACTTGCCGGTAACGTCGAAGTTATCCAACGCCAGACCGATGGGATCCATGAACTTGTGACACGACGCGCACACCGGATTCGAGCGGTGCATCTCCATCCGTTCGCGGGTAGTGAGCATTCGCCCATCCACCGATCCCTCGGTCGCGTCCAGATCGGGCACTCCGGGCGGCGGCGGCGGTGGTGGTGTCCCGAGGAGCACCTCCATGACCCACTTTCCACGAAGCACCGGCGACGTCCGGTTGGCGTGGGAGGTCAGCGTGAGAACACTCCCGTGACCCAATAGGCCCCTTCGCCGGTCGTCGGCCAACTCGACCCTGCGGAAGTGAGTTCCAACGATTCCAGGGATACCATAGTGCTTGGCGAGACGCTCGTTCACATAAGTGTAGTCGGCATTGAAGAGGTCGAAGAGACTCCGGTCCTCTCGGACGAGGCTATAGAAAAACAGCTCCGTCTCCCGCCGCATCGCATCCGCCAGCTGCTGGTGGAAGTCCGGGTACATGAGCCGATCCGGGTGGACCTTGTCCAGATCCTGCAGGCGAAGCCACTGCGCGGCGAACCTGGTGCCCAAAGCCTCTGAGCGAGGATCCGCCAAGAGTCGGCGCACCTGCTCTTCGAGCCGCTCCTCATTGGAGAGGTCGCCCTGGCGGGCCACTTCTATCAGCTCTTCGTCGGGCAGCGAACCCCATAAGAAGAACGAGAGGCGGGATGCCAAGTCCAGATCACTGATGCGGTAGCTCTCGCCTGCCTTGAAGTCTTCGGGCGGCTCTTCGAAGCGGAACACGAAGTCGGGACTCGCCAGGATCGCTTGCAGGGCCATGCCGATCCCCGATTCGAAGCCTCCGTCTTCCACACCGGCTTCGTAGAACGAGCGCAACGCAGCGAGATCGACCTCCGTGAGCGGCCGCCGGTAGGCCTGGGCTCCGAGCCTGGAGATGATTTCCTCGGCGCACACGGACTCCTCGGCCCCCGCAGTCGGACGGCAACTGAAGATCCGCTGCCGGCTGGGCGTCTCCGACACACCGGTGGGGTTGTGCGGCCCTTTCACTACCAGATCCTTCAGATGCGCGAGGGCGGTGACCCCGTATCCGCTCACCCCGATCTGCCGGTCCGCCAACGACCAGTCGTGGGGCGACATGAGATCGTCTACGGGACCCTCGGACCGCCGGATGAAGGCCGCCGAGACCCGCTGGGGTCCCGAGCGCACGAAGACGGGCTCTGTTTCCATGTTGACGCCGTTCGGATCCGACACGCTCATCCAGCGGTCGACCTCGAGCAGCGCCATGCGTTCACCATTGATGGACAGCTCGATCTGCTCGTTCTTCGATACCCGACCGTAGAACCCACCGGTCGTTGTGTGCTCGAAGGCCAACTTGAAGACGTACTCCCCGTCGGCGGGGAAATTATGGACGACGGACACTCCGCCGCGGGTCCCCCGAGGCGCGCCCTCCACACGGTCCCACTGGGTCGTGTACCCCGAGTTCGTGTAGGTCGTGGAAGTCGGAATCGCGTCGGGGTCACCGATGGCCAAGCGGGTGATGGCGCCCGCCGCCCGCAGGTAGGCATCCATCAGGGTCGCCGACAATATCTGCACGTCGGCGATGTTGTCGAAGTTGGCGCTCTTGGTGTCCAGTGGCAGGTAGTCGCCCGCGTCGATGTCCAGATCCAGAAGATCATGGATCGACCGAGTGTACTCCGCGCGGTTAAGGCGCTGGAAGGAACGACTGCCCGGATTCGGATCCTTCGCGGCCGCCTCATCGATGAGATTCTCTAGCGTCTCGACGAGCGCCAACAGCGTGTCGGGACTCGGCCGCGGGGCACCCGGTAGGGGCATCATGCCCGCCCGGAGCTTCACGATCATCTTCTCGGCCGTCTCGGCCATCTCGGGCGCCGACTCTACGGCGAAATCGGAGAGCGTCAGGTTGCCCGTAAGCATCACGTCGTTGTGACAGACTACGCAGTACTGCTTGACCACGGCCGTGAGAGAGTCGGCGGGAATGGCCAGACCGGTCCGCGAAGCGAGCATCGTGCGCCGGGAGAACGAAGCCACCGTTCTGCTTGGGAACGCAGGCCCCGGTCCACGCACGGAAAGATCGGCGTAGCCCGTCAGATACCGCTGCAGGGCATCAGTCACGGAGCTGGACACTCCGTTATCTGCGTGGGCGGCGGCGGGCACAGCCGAGGTCACACGAGAGGCCTGCATGCTCTGCGCCCCTGCGGCCCCCGGCAGGGCCGTCAGGGAGCCGAGAACGAATAGGGCTCCAACTGCTGACGTGCGCGGTGTCTTCATCGGCCTTTTCGTGCAAGGTAATGCGCCAAGATACGCCATCACAGGCCTCAACCGCGACCCTCTCCTTCCGTATGACCCGGAGAACTTCAGCACGACACGCAGTTGTGGTTGTTGATGGCCCCGAGGCTTTCCAGGAGTTCGACCGTCTCCGGAAAAGGCTGAATGCGCTGCACGGGGCCGTTGGCCATGTCCACCGTCGTCTGCCCGCGCCGGCTCACGGCCATGACGTCGGCCCCCCCGCTCCACCAGGTAGCGAATCAATTCGTTATCACCGCCGCAGCAGCGTGATGAACCGCGTTGTATCCGTTGTGATCCGGTACGTTAACGTCGGCGCCGAGTTCTTCGATGAGATACCTCATGGTTGGGAGCCATCCGTTGGGCGCGTGTCGGTGGGAGTTGCCCGCGAAGCCTTCACCATACCCCACACCTGAAGCTGCGTGGACGGGCCAAACCGCGGCCCCTCCCACTCGAACCGGCGGTAGCCCGGAAGGATCCTCCCCCTCAGGACTAGCCCGCCGACGCCGTGCGGGCGGCTTGACCGTCGGAACATTCGGGTCGGCGCCGTAGGCCACGAGCATCTTCATGGCCTCGACGTCAGTGGCGTACGCCGCCCTCCAAAACGGGGTCGCCCCCGCAGTATTCACGCGCAGAAGGTCGAACGTGTACGACATGTACCAGAGGTGCTTCCGGAGCCGGACGTTGGGATCGGCCTCAGCTTCCAACAGTGCCCGCATCACGTCCAAGTAGGTGGCCTGCTGCTGTTGATAGGCCTGCTGCTGCGGGTAGCGGGCCTTGGGCGCCCAATGTGTGTTGATGGCCGTAAACAACGGGGTTCCGCCCGCGTCACTGGTGATGTTCGGGTCTGCGCCGCGCTCCAGAAGCAGCAGAGCCAGATCGAAGTGCCCGTTGATCGTGGCCATGAGCATTGGGCTCGTGTGATCCCCGGCGCTGACCTGATCGATGTCCGCCCCGCCGGCGAGGAGCGCCAGGGCGGTCTCTATCTGCCCTTCCCTTGCCGCGTGGAGGAGAGCTGTCAGGCCACCTTGTGTTCCGACCAATCCTGTAAAGCCGGGAAACTCCTCAGACTGCGGGTCGATCTCCTCGTCCTTTTCCTCGGCGTCGCTCAGAGTCCGCTGCACGTTTTGTGCTGCATTGACCGCGGTCCGGACCTGCGCGGGCGTGGGTCGCCAATTGAGGTTTCCGGCCGCGTGCTCCGCGCGGAAATCGTCCAGGACTTGATCCCGGACCTCGCCCGCCGCGTCGTCTACCCCGGCCCGGGCCGGAATGTCGATGACCCGGGTCGTGATCGAAGCGTCGGCCCCGTGCCGTAGCAGCGTGTTCACGACGGCCACCCGGCCGTACGCGGAGGAGAACATGAGCGATGTCTGCCCCCACTCGGACTCCGCGACGTCTACCGCAGCGCCGTGTTCCAACAAGGCCGCAACCGCTGGCTCGCTGCCTGCCGCGGCGGCCAGATGGAGAGGTGTAGCGCTGCCGGTGGACGTGGTCGCACCGGGATCGGCACCTGCTTCGAGGAGTGCTGATACGGCCGAAGCACTTCCCGATCGCGCCGCCAGGTGCAGCGGGGTGTAGGCGCCGTTGCGCGTTACGAGCTCCGATTCGGCGCCTGATTCGAGCAGCATCCGCACGAGCTCCGCACTCCCGATCTCGGCGGCCCAGTGCAACGCGGTCATGCCATCCCCCTGGGGGGCGTTCACGTCCAGGCCACGTTCGATCAAGGAGCGTACCTGTTCCGCATCACCCCGCATGGCCGCGTCTGCGATGGGCGACTCCGCGACAGCCGCTCCCGATAGCAACCCACCCAGTATCAGTGCAGCGACCGTCCGAAGCGGCCGCCTCGCGCGCGAGATACGCTCATCCATCGGGAATCGAGTCCTCCCCTCAGACCTTCAAGGAGTAGGGCTCCGTGCTGTCCCCGAAGCTCTCGATGTCGTCGAGACCGAGGCCATGCATCAGGCTCAACATCACATTGGCCATGGGCGTTCCGTCGGGTGCCCGAAGGTGAGCACCTCCCTCGAGCTTGCCGTTCGCGCCCCCTAGCAAAATGAGCGGGCACCTGGGGTGGTTGTGCAGATTCCCGTCGGCCATCGGGGACCCGAAGACGATCATCGTCTTGTCCAGCAGGTTGGAGTCACCCTCCTCGATGCTCGCCAGCTTGTCGAGGAAATACGGGAGCATGCTCACGTGATATCGGTTGATCTCGAAGAAGTCCCTGATGGCGTCTTCATTGCCGCCGTGGTGCGACGCCGGGTGGAACGGCTTGTCCACACCGCTCTCCGGGTACACGCGCCCCGAAGCGTCACGCCCGGTCTTGAATGAGAAGACCCTGGTCATGTCCGATGCGAAGGCCAAAGCCTGAAGATCGAACATCAGCTTCATGTGCTCCTCGAAGGAGTCCGGTACCCCGGCCGGCGCCTCAGGCAATTCCCGCATCTCACCACTCGCGTTTCGGGCCTCGACACTCTCGATGCGCCGCTCGAGCTCTCTTACGTCTTCGAGGTACCGGTCGAGCCTCTCGCGGTCGTTGGGGCCCAGTTCCCTCTTCAAGTAGGCCACCTCATCGACGATCCAGTCGAGAATGCTACGGTTGGTGCGCCGGCGGGCAGCCCGCTCCTCGGGTGAGCCCCCTGCTCCGAAGATCAGGTCGAAGGCAACCCGCGGATCCCGGATCATGGGAAGCGGCTCGGTGGGCGAAGCCCAACTGATAGTATCCGTGTAGACGCACGCGTAGCCGTAGGCACATCCGCCGGACTGATCGACGTTCTCTATACAGAGCTGCATGGACGGGATCGGCGTGTCCTGCCCGAATCGTTGCGCGTAGAGCTGATCCATAGAGGGCCCCACGTGGACGTCGGAGCCACGAGTCTGCTTGGGAATGGGCCTGAGTCAGGAATACCGCGCTGGACCGAAAGTGATCTCCCCCAATCTCGCCTGGCAGAACCGCCTCGGCCCCCCGAGCATCCGTGTTGCTCACGATGGTCAGATAGTCGCGGTATGCCTCGAGAGGACTCAGCGCGCTGGGGCCCAGATCGAAGTCACGCCCCACCACTTCCGGGGCCCACATGTTCTGCGTACTCCCCCACTCGTTGCAGCCGGCAGCCCGTGGACCAACTCGATGGCCACCAGACGCGTGCCATCTGTGGCAGGCTCAGCCCTGGCCCAAAGGCGTCCCGCGGGCACCATAGCATCGAGGAACGGCAAGGCCACCGTCGCGCCCGCCCCACGGATAAAGGTGCGGCGGGGGATATGCCTTCCGGTGATGAATTCCATGCTTCCGTTCTCCTCGGAGTCGGCTAGAGGCCCTCGGGCGCGCCGTCCTCTTCGACGACGACCTGGACTCGCTGCATCTGGAAGGCGTCACTCATGACCACACCCGTGATGAACGCCGACATTCGGTAGTCCTGCCCTTTCGCTTCTTCGACAATGGCCCGAATCGTGGGCTGGTCGAAGTACTCCACGCGCCGGCCCAACGCATAGGCCATGAGGTTCTCCGTGAACGTTCTGATCAAAGGCTCGGGCCGCTTGAGCAGAGCCTGACGGAGATCCCGGGAATTCTCCACCGGCGTGCCGTCGTACATCTCACCCCGGGTGTCCAACGGCATGCCGTTCTTCCGGATACGCCACTTACCCGTGACGTCGAAGTTGTCCAGCGCCAGCCCGATGGGATCCATGAACCTGTGACAGGAGCTGCACACCGGGTTCGAGCGGTGCATCTCCATGCGCTCCCTGGTCGTGAGCAGTCGGTTGCCGCTGGAGCCCTCGGTCTCCTCTAGATCGGGCACACCGGGAGGTGGGGGCGGTGGCGGCGTACCGAGCAAGACTTCCATGACCCACTTGCCCCTGAGCACCGGAGATGTCCGTCCGGCATGTGAGGTCAGGGTGAGCACGCTGCCGTGCCCCAGCAAGCCACGCCGCCGGTCGTCCGGATAGGAGACTCGCCGGAAGCGGTTCCCGATCACCCCGGGAATGTCGTAGTGCCCAGCCAGGCGCTCATTCACATAAGTGTAGTCCGCCGTGTAGAGATCGAAGGCGCTGCGGTCCTCCCTGACAAGACTGTTGAAGAACAGCTCGGTCTCCCGCCGCATCGCGGTGGCCAGCTGCTCGTCGAAGTCGGGAAACCAGAAGGAATCCGGATGGACCTTGTCCAGATCCTGGAGTCGGAGCCATTGGGCGGCAAAGCGTGGACCGAGCACCTCGGATCGTGGATCCTGAAGCATGCGCCGCACCTGGGCCGCCAAAACTTCCGGATCGGAGAGTTCGCCCCGACTCGCCAGGTCCGAGAGCTGCTGGTCCGGCGGCGAGCCCCACAGGAAGAACGAGAGCCGGGTCGCCAGATCCTGGTCCCCGATGCGGTAGTCGCGTCCCGGGGCGGTGGGTCCTACCGGCTCCTCGAAGCGGAACACGAAGTGGGGGCTGGCCAGGATCGCCTGCAACGCGGTTCTGATGCCGACCTCGAAGCCTCCGGCCTCGCCCCCCTCCTCGTAGAAGGACATCAGGATGCCGAGATCCCGGGCGGCGAGTGGCCGCCGGTAGGCCTTGGTGGCCAGCCTCTCGACGATCTCCTCGGCACACATCAGTTCTTGATCGAGCGCTTCAGGATAGCAGCTGAAGATCTCCCGACGGCTCACGGTCTCCGAGACTCCCGTGACGTTGTTCGGACCCCCGATGACGAGATCGCGCAGGTGCGGGAGAAGGGTCAGCCCGTATCCGCTGATGCCCGTGTGTCGATCGGCGAGGGACCAGTCGTGAGGCGACATCAGGTCCTCCACCGGACCCTCGGTCCGCTTGAGGAACGCCGCCGTGACGCGTTGGGGACCGGCTCGCACGGAGATCGGCTCGGTCTTCATCGCGATGACGTCTGCGTCGTCGAAGGTCATCCACTGGTCCACATCGATGAGCGCCGCCCGCTCTCCGTTGATGGATACCTCGATCGCCTCGAACCGGGCTATCTGACCCGAGAAGCCGGCGCCCGTGGTCGTGTGCTCTAGCGTCATGGTGAAGACGTAGTCACCGTCGGCCGGAAAGATGTGCTCCAGGGAGATGCCGCCCCGCGTCCCGAACGGAGCACCCTCCACCCGCTCGGTCTGCGAGGCGTAGCCCGAGATGGTGTACTTGCGGTCACTCGAGACCGCGTCAGGATCGCCCACCGCCAACCGGCTGATCTCGCTGGCCCCGTTGAGATAGGAGTCCAGGAGCGTGGGCGACATCATCTGCACGTCGGCGATGTTGTCGAAGTTGGCGCTCTTGGTATCCAGCGGCAGGTAGTCGCCCGCATCGATGTCCAATCCCAACAGGTCCCGGACGGAGCTCTCGTATTCTGCGCGATTGAGACGCTGGAAGGTCCGGCCACCCGGGTTGGGAGCAACGGCCGCAGCCTCGTCGATGAGTGTCTCGAGGGTCTCGACCAGGGCGAGCAGCGTGTCGGGGCTCGGCCGCGGAGCACCAGGGATCGGCATCATGCCGGCTCGGAGCTTCACGATCATCTTCTCGGCGATCTCAGCCATTTCGGGAGCCGACGCGACGTCGAAGTCAGAGAGCGTGAGGTTGCCGGTGAGCATTACGTCGTTGTGGCAGACCACACAGTATTGCTTCACGACCGCGTTCAAGGAGTCGGCAGGAATCGCAGGTACGCCGTTCAGAACGGGAGGCCCGAGTCGAGCGAGCGCGGGCGACCCGAGGCGATTGAGCGTGGACGACCCGAAGCGGTCGAGCGCTAGCGCACCGGATCGACCGAGCAAGACCGGTGCGGGGCCCCTTTCGGTCGGCCCGGCGTAGAGGCCGAGATAGCTTCGGAGCGTGGCGTCCAGGGCGCCAACGGCCGTCGTCTCCTGCGCCGACGCCTGCCAGGAATGATCCAGCGGACACCCCAGGAAGAACAGAATCGCCAGGGAAGCCGTGGCGCCCACCCTCCTTTTCAGCACGATACGCAGTTGTGGTTGTTGATCGCGCCGAGGCTCTCCAGGAGGGCCACCGTCTCCGGGAACGGCTGGATGCGCTGTACCGGACCGTTGGCCATGTCGACCGTGGTCTGCCCCCGGCGGCTCACGCCGGTCACGTCGGCACCCTGCTCCACCAGATACCGGATCAACTCGTTGTCACCGCGGGCCGCCGCATGGTGGACCGCCGTGTAACCGTTCTCGTCCCGGACGTTCACGTCGGCCCCGTGCTCCTCGACGAGATACTTCAGGGCGGGCAGCCAGCCGTCGATGACGTGGCGGTGTGAGTTGGCGGCGAACCCCTCTCCATACCCCACGCCCGAGGCCGCGTGGATCGGCCACGCTCCGGGCCCACCCACCGGAACGGGTGGCAGTCCCGAGAGATCCTCTCCGCGAGGGGGGCGACGCGGGGGCAGCTTGGTGGTAGGGACGTTCGGGTCGGCACCGTACGACACCAGCACGCGCATCGCCTCGACGTCCAGAGCGAACGCGGCTCGCCAGAAGGGTGTGGCGCCGGCCCTGGTCACCCTCAACAGATCGTTGTTGTACGTGGTATACCACAACGGCTTCACCAGACGGGCATTGGGGTCGACGCCGGCGTCGAGGAGGGCCTCCATGACGTCCATGTAGGTCGCCTGTTGCTGCATGTAGTCCGTCGTCTGCGGATGCCGAGACTTGGGAGCCCAGTGCATGTTGAGCACGGCGTAGAGCGGAGTCGCCCCCGCGTCACTGGCCAGAGTGGGGTCAGCCCCCCGTTCGAGCAGCGTCATCACCAGATCGAAGTGGCCGTTGATCGCGGCGATGAGCATGGGACTGGTGCGGTCGGCGGCACTCATCGCGTCGACGTCGGCTCCTGCCTCGAGAAGAGCCAGGGAGACTTCCTCATGGCCCTCGCGAACAGCAAGCAGCAGAGCCGTGAGGCCACCATGGCTGCCCACCAGGTCGGCATAGGAGAGGGGATCGATCTCGGTGGTGCCCCGCAATTCCACCTCCTGGGGTAATTCCCGTGTGCCGGCAGGTGGCGGATCCGCCGGCGACGTGACTCCCGACGCCGCACCAACGGGCTGCCGCCCCACCGCGGCCGGCTGACTCGGTGCGGCCCCGCCCCCCGGAACCTGAGCCCGAGTCTCGGGCCCCAGCGCACTCTGCGCCTCCTGTAGCTCCGCCAAGGCCCGGTTACGGCGGCCACGAGCGATCCGATCTTCCTCTTCGCGCGTCGTAATATCCACGACCTTTGCGATCAGCTCCGGATCGGCACCACCCTCGAGGAGCGCGTGGACAGCTACTACCCGGTTCGCCGCCGCCGCAAACATGAGAGGCGTTTGCCCCCACTGGGATTCCCGGGCGTCCACCTCCGCACCGTGCTCTAGTAGAGCGACGACCATAGCGGCGCTACCCGAGGCCGCCGCGAAATGGAGAGCAGTCGCTCCGCCGGTGCTCGTACGAGCTCGGGGATCTGCTCCGGCGGCCAGAAGCCCCTCCACCACCGCCGGCTGTGCTGCCCTACTCGCCAGGTGCAGCGGTGTATAGTCCCCGATCCGCGTTATCGCGCTCGGATTCGCACCGGCGTAGATCAGGACATCGACCATGTCGGCGTCACCGGCTTCAGCGGCCCAGTGCAGGGCCGTCATCCCGTCACCCTGGGCCGCATTGACGTCCGCCCCCTGGCGGAGCAGTGTGCGCACCATCTGCAGATCGCCCCTCATGGCGGCGTCGGCCACAGGCGAATCGGCGACGCTCATCCAGATCAGCGCCGTCAAGCAGAACGCAACAGCAATGTTCACCCGAAGCGTGCTGCTCATCGGGCGAAGGATGTGTGTCATCAGACGGTCAGCGAGAAGTCGCCGGTGCTGTCGCCGAAGCTTTCGATGTCGTCGAGGCCGAGCTTGTGCATCAGGGAGAGCATCACGTTGGCCATCGGCGTTCCCGGATCGGCTCTGAGATGCATGTTGCCCTCGAGTCGCCCGTTGGCCCCACCCGCAACGAAGAGCGGGCAGCGCCTGTGATTGTGGACGTTCGGGTCGCCCATGGGGGACCCATAGATGACCATGGTCTTGTCCAGCAGGCTCCGGTCACCCTCCAGGGTGCTCTGGAGCTTCTCCAGGAAGTACGGAATCAGGCTGACGTGGTACCGGTTGATGACGGAGAACTCCTCGATGGCACTCTCGTTCCCACCGTGGTGAGAGGCCGGGTGGAAGGGCTTGTCCGAGCCGCTTTCCGGATAGACACGGCTCGACGCATCGCGTCCCATCTTGAACGAAAAGACCCGTGTCATGTCCGACTGGAAGGCCAGGACCTGGAGGTCGAACATGAGCTTCACGTGCTCGTCATAAGAGTCGGGCACCCCGGCCGGAGCCTCGGGGAGCTCCCGTAATTCTCCGCTCAGGTTGTACGCTTCCACCCGCTGGATCCTGCGTTCGATCTCTCGGATGTCTTCCAGATAGCGGTCCATGCGGATACGGTCGCCGGCGCTGAGTTGCCTCTGAAGGCTCGCCACTTCTTCGGTGATCCAATCGAGGATGCTCCGGCTGGTGCGCCTGCGATCCGCTCGTTCCTCCGCGCTGCCACCGGCGCCGAACAGTTGGTCAAACGCTACCCGGGGATCTCGGATCATGGGCAGTGGCTCGGTCGGCGACGCCCAGCTGATGGTGTCGGTGTAGACGCACGCGTAGCCGTAGGCGCAACCGCCTGCCTGATCCACATTTTCGATGCAGAGTTGGAGTGACGGAATCGGCGTGTCTTGGCCGAACCTACGTGCGTAGATCTGGTCGAGAGACGTCCCGACCGCGACGTCGGAACTCTCTGTCTGCTTGGGATGCGCCTGGGTCAGGAAGGTCGCACTGGAGCGGAAGTGGTCCCCACCCACCTCCTTGGCCTGAAACGCCTCCGCGTTCCTGACATCGGTGTCGCTGACAATGGTCAGGTAGTCCCGGAACGGCTCGAGGGAACTCAAGCTCGTGGGACTCAAGTCGAACTCTCGACCCACCGCCGCCGGTGACCACAGATTCTTGGAGGCGCCGTATTCACTGGCACCGGCAGCTCCGTGTACCATCTCGATGGCCACCAGGCGGGTGGGATCGGCCGCGGCGGCGGTTCGAGCCCAGAGCCTCCCCGCTGGAACCATGGCATCGAGGAAGGGCAAAGCCACGGTCGCGCCCAGGCCCCTGAGGACCTCTCGCCGCGAGATGTGTTTGCCTGTGATGAACTCCATCGACTGCCTCCTCGGTGCAATTCCGGGTCGACTATGTATCCTGCGGCCGACCCACGCCTCTGGTTCTCAATCCACTCGAATCACGAGCCCCCGGCCCCATCATCCACAACGTTGTCTGCCCTGCTCATCTGGAACGCAGGGCTCTTCACGATGCCCAGAATGAACGACGAGATACGGTAGTCGTTCTCCTCGGCCGTCTTGGCGATAGCCCGGACGGTCGGCTTGTCGTAGTACTCGATGCGGCGCCCCAGAGCGTAGGCCATGAGGTTCTCCGTGAACGTCCGCACCAGCGGAATCGGCCGCTCGAGCAGCGCCTGCCGGAGATCCTCTGGGCTCGCTACCGGGGTCCCGTCGTACAGCTCACCCCGCGTGTCCAGCGGCATCCCGTTTTCCCGAATGCGCCACTTGCCGGTGACGTCGAAGTTATCCAACGCCAGGCCGATGGGATCCATGAACTTGTGGCAAGAGCTACACACCGGGTTCGAGCGGTGCATCTCCATTCGCTCTCGGGTGGTGAGCATTCTACCGTCCTGTGACTCCTTGGTTTGGTCCAGATCAGGGACACCGGGGGGCGGTGGGGGCGGCGGCGTGCCCAGAAGCACCTCCATCACCCACTTGCCTCGCAGGACCGGAGACGTTCGGCTGGCGTGCGACGTGAGCGTCAACACACTCGCATGGCCCAGCAGGCCTCTACGCCCATCGTCGGCAAGCTCCACGCGTCGGAAGGCGGTGCCCACGACCGCAGGAATCCCATAATGCCGGGCAAGACGCTCGTTCACGTATGTGTAGTCGGCGGTGAAGAGGTCGAAGACGCTGCGGTCCTCCCGGACCAGGCTGTTGAAGAACAGCTCGGTCTCTCGTGTCATCGCCCATTTGAGCTGCTGGTCGAAATCGGGATACAGCCGGACGTCCGGGTGAATCTTCTCGAGATCCTGTAGACGGAGCCACTGGCCCGCGAACCGGGTGCCCAAAGCCTCGGCGCGCGGATCGGCCAGCATCCTGCGGACCTGCTCCTCGAGCCGTCCCGGTTCCGAGAGATCGCCCCCGGCAGCCACCGCCATCAACTCTTCGTCGGGCGGCATGCCCCAAAGGAAGAACGACACGCGCGACGCAAGATCTTCGTCGCTGATGCGGTAGTCCTGGCCGGGTGCCGCATCGACCGCCGGCTCCTCGAAGCGGAATACGAAGTGCGGACTCGCGAGAATCGCCTCGAGCGCCATGCCGATGCCAGCCTCGAAGCCGCCCTCCGCCGATCCGACACGGTAGAACGACATCAGGTCGTCGATGTTGTCTTGGGTCAGCGGCCTACGGTACGCCTGGGCGCCCAGCCGTTCGACAATCTCCTCGGCACACATAGCCTCTTCGACCGGTGACGTGGGACGGCAAGAGAAGATCTTGCTTCGGCTCGGCGTCTCAGACACGCCCGTGGGGTTGTGCGGACCATTGATAGCCATGTCCCGTAGGTGCGGAAGGCTCGTGAACCCATATGCATCCGCGATGCTCGTGCTGGCGAGTGACCACTCGTGAGGAGACACCAGGTCCTGCAGAGGCCCCTCGAACCGCTTGATGAATGCGGCAGTAACGCGGTGAGGGCCCGCCCTGACCGGAATCGCACCGGTCCGCAGATTCACGCCGTCCGGGTCCGATCGGTGCATCCAGCGGTCAATCTCCATGAGCGCAACGCGCTCACCATCGACTGAGATCTCGATCTGCTCCGGACTCTCGGCCGTATGGAGAGCAGCCCTGCCACTGCCGTATAGGGCTCCCGTCGTCTCGTGGTGGAACGAGACCCGGAACAGGTATTCACCATCCGCCGGAAAGTTGTGCACGACCGAGATGCCACCGCGGGTCCCACGCGGAGCCCCCTCGACACGCTCCGTCTGGGAGTTCCAGCGTGAAACCTTGAACGTGGCCTCGCTCGCGGACGCGTGGGGATTACCCAGAGCCATGCGGCTGATGTCGCTCGCCGCGGACAGAAAAGCGTTCATGAGCGTGGGTGAGAGCAGCTGGACGTCGGCGATGTTGTCGAAGTTGGCGCTCTTGGTATCGAGCGGGAGATACGCTCCTGCGTCCACCTCGAGCCCGAGCAGATCCTCGATGGAAGCCGCGTACTCTGCACGATTCAGCCTCTGAAAGGTGCGATGACCCGGGTTGGGGGCCGCAGCCGCGGCCTCGTCGATGAGCCTCTCCAGGGTCTCGACCAAGGCCAACAGTGTGTCGGGACTCGGCCGCGGGGCCCCGGGAATCGGCATCATTCCGGCCCGGAGTTTCACGATCATCTTCTCGGCGGTCGCGGCCATCTCAGGCGCGGCCGCCACGTCGAAGTCCGAGAGTGTGAGGTTACCGGTCAGCATGACGTCGTTGTGGCAGACCACGCAGTACTGCTTCACCACAGCCGTAAGCGAGTCGGCGGGGATCTCTGGGCGGGAGCCCTCCGCCCGGACGGAGAAACTGCTCGGGGCCGGGCCCCGCACCGCCGGACTCGCATAAGCGGCCAGGTACTGTTGGACCGCCGAGTCGAGGACGCCGCCCGATGAGACATCGCTCGACAGGACCTGCGACCGCACCGCGCCGGGGCAGACGATACCGACTGACGCGACGAGGATCAGAGCACCGAACACGCTGAGTCTCTTCATTTCTCGGCCTCCCGACAGGCACCGGAGGCGACCTGCTTCCCCCGAGACCTCTCGAACCCTTGCGACCACGACCATCACGCGGACTGGATCGGTGATATGGCTTCTAATTCCCCGATCCGTGCATGGCCGCGTGAATGGCGTTCACCGTGACGTTTGTCCGGAACTCCATCAATTTACGGCCCACCTCCAGCGCCTGATTGATCGGAGCGATGCTGAGGCCGTTGATCGTGGCCTCGCCCGCCGCCACACGCTGATGGTACCGAACCGCCTCCGGCGACGTCACCATCATCAATGACGTGATATAGAAATCATCGTGGTGCCCGTCATTTACGGTCTCCACGTAGCCCAGCTCCTCCTCCATGTACTTCCCGACGTCGTTGTAGTTGTAGTACTCGGGAATGAAGTAGGCCGTGGCTCCGTTACCGCCCCAACTCTTGTTCAACGCCTTGGCAGCAGCCTCCATTCCGCGCTGGTTCCCACCGCTGTCTCCGATCAGGATGACGTCGGTGAAGCCTTGACTCTTCAGGCTGTTTCCGACGTCCTCGAGCACCATGCGGAAGGTCTCTTGCCGCAGGCTCAGGGTGCCCGGATACGAGATATTCTCCGGGTCTCCTTCGGGAACCAGCTTGAGAACCGGGGTGCAGAGGGCGTTGCCCAGCCTCCTGGCAATCTGGTCGCAGGCGCCCTGGAGCACATAGTTGTGCTTGCCGTTGGCCAGATAGGGCCCGTTCTGCTCGACGCCTCCCGTCGGGATGATCGCGGTCGTCTTTCCCGAGGCGATCTCGTCACGGACCTCGATCCAAGTCAACTCGTCGATCCACACAGAGTTGAGAGCCTCGATCGGGTTCGGCATCTGCATCATTTCCTGACGTGCGCGCTCACGCTCCGCCTGACGACGAGCCTGCTGCTCGGGACTCAGTTCACCCCTGGTCTGGACCGCAGCGGCCGGAGCCGAGAATCCAATGGCCAAAACGACCGCCACGACGGTGGTAAGTGCCTGCTTCATGCTGCCCCCTCTTGTCCCAAAAGAACGAACGACGGGTCCACACGCCGGGAACCGGGGCCCACGACACAACGTGACCACCGACGCTCGACGTTTCAGTCTGACAAATTAGCGATCGAGAACCGCCACCGCTAACAGTTCTTGTTATTCTCGACAGACGGCCTTGGATGCCCCTTGGGAGATACGGCTTGGACGCCCATCCCATGATGCGTGAGACAAGACCGAACCGCCGGCTCTCGGCTGGCGCCCCGAGAAGGCGGCACCCATGATCGGGGGGCTGCGAAACAGGCTCGGGAACAAGGGCCTCGCGGTCGTATTGGAACGCACACCGTTGGAGGCAAGCGATGAGATCGCTCGGCAGACTACACCGCTGGATCCCGGTTAGCGGCCTATGGGCGGTCTCGTGCGTGGCAGGAGGCGGCTGTGCGGCTCCGGACCGCACCGAATCGTCCGACAGCCCGATCACTGGGCAGGCAGAAGCAGCCACGCCGGCCGCCACTCTCGGCGACTACTTCGATGCCGCCGAGTATGCCCAGCGTCGGACCCGTTTGGCCGCAGAGACCGACGCCGGTGTCGTGCTGCTCTTCGGGTCCAAAGATCCTATGGACGCTTGGGATGAGCGCCGGTTCGATCCGTACTTCCGCCTACGAGAGTTCAAGCAGACCGAATCCGTCATCTATCTGACGGGAGTCGAAGAGGCCAGCGCAGTAGTGCTGCTCGAGGGGGATGGAGGCGTCTCGGTGCTCCTCCCGGACGAGGCCGACAGCGAGGAGGTTCGGGAGCGCCTCTTGGAGCTCGGGATCGATGACGTGCAACCACTCTCGAGCCTGGAGGACAGGCTGACGAGCGCGGTCGAGGGCGGTCTGCCGCTCTTCATGATGCAGCGAGAGCGCTCCGAGGGCGGGGTCGGGTTCGGCACCGGGGAGAACTTCTCCGACCTGCTGCCCAGCCTGGCCGCCGGGACAATGCCCGAAGATCTGGTGGCGGACCGTATCCGGGCCCGCTTCCGCGGCACGGAAGTGCTCAACCTGTTGCCCGCCCTACGCCGCACCTGGAAGGCCAAGTCTCCGGCCGAGATGCGACTCATGCGCGATGTCGCCCAGATCTCGGTGGGCGGCCTCATTGAAGGCCTGCGCCACGTCCGCCCGGGGGTAGCCGATCGAGAAGTAGCCGGCCGCATCGAGGGCGAGATGCGGCGGCGTGGCGCCCAGCGACTGGCTTACGCCGCGAACATCCAGTCGGGTCCGAACCTCCAGAAAAGCTTCGTGGCCCTGTTTCGCGACTACGATGGAGGCAACCGGATCATGCAGGCCGGTGAAATCGTGCTCGTGGATCACTCGGCCGAGTTCAACTACCACATCTCGGACATCGCGCGGACGGTGCCGGTCAGTGGCACGTTCTCGCCCGAGTATCGTGCGCTCTACGAACTGTATCTCGTGGCGTACTGGGCGGCCCTGGACGCCATTCGTCCCGGCAACACCTGGATCGAGGTCGGGAACGCCGCCTCGGCCGCGGTCGCCGATCAGCTCGACGCGATAGAGGACGAGTGGCTCCGAGATGCGGCAAACACCTTCGTGCGCCGATACGGTGCGGACAGCGGCGGGCCCGGACACTTCCTAGGCACGAACATCTCGATCCACAACGATCGCACATCTCCGCTGGTCCCCGGTCAGATCATGGCATTCGAGATGGTGTTATCGGCTCCGGAACGGGGCCTGCGTGTGACTCTGGAGGATGTGGTCGCCGTCACTGCGGACGGCCATGATGTCCTGTCCGCGGGATTGCCTACCACGGTGGCAGAGGTAGAGGCCACGGTGGGTGCAGCGTATAGAGACTGAGCGCCGGCGTCGACGCGGTCCGTCCGCGCCAGCGGCCGCTGCGCTCTCCCTCGGGTTGACCGGGTTGGGGACGGGAGAACGTCGAGCTTGCCCAGTGGGCCGCCACGCGCCCATCATGCACTCGATTGCGCCAACATCCTCCGGAACGGATACCCGGAGAATCAGCCCTCGGCTGTGTGGCTAGGGGTCAACAAAATTTTGGGGTACGTGATGCACAACGACGGATCGCACGAGCGATTTAATCCTTCCAATCTGACCAGACGCCAGGTTTTGCAACGGTTTGGCATGGTCGGCACTTCGTCCCTCATGATGGGCGCCATGGGCGCTTGGGACCTGATGGGGCAGCCCGCGGGTCCACGCCCGCGCCTCGCCCGGACGGACGCGGATGCGAAGGTCATCGTGCTCGGTGGTGGGCTGGCCGGATTGGTGGTCGGTTACGAGCTTGGCAAGCTGGGTTACGACATCCGCATCCTCGAAGCACGCGACCGCGTCGGCGGCTTGATCTGGAGTATCAAGCGGGGTTATGGCCATACCGAACTCGACGGTGGGGAGACCCAGGAGTGCCAATTCGACGAGGGGCAGTACATCAACGGAGGTGCCTGGCGCATTCCCAATGCCCACGAGGGAGTCCTCGGGTACTGCCGTGAACTGAACGTCCCTGTCGAAGTCTTCTTGAATACCAGCGACGCCAACTACATGTGGGAGGAAGACCGGGAGCGCGGTGCTCTCGCCGGCAAGAAGGTTCGCCTGCGTGAGGTCAAAGCCGACCTGTGGGGGTCCACGAACGAGTTGCTCGCCAAGGCATTGGACCAGGGTGAGATCGACGTCGCCCTCTCGGACGAGGACAAGGAGAAGCTGATCGAGTTCCTGGTGAACTCCGGGTATCTCGACTCAGCGGACTACGTCTACAAGCCGCCCGCACAGCGCGGCAACGAAGAACGCTACGACCTGAGTGCTCTGCTGCAATCCGGATTCGGAAACCAGGTGCGGTCGCTCGTCCGATCGACCGGTGGAGGCGCGCCGGTCTTCCAGGCGGTCGGCGGTATGCAGGAGATCCCGGATGCCTTGGCGCGCGCTGTGGGTGACACCCTCAGCATGGGCTCAGCCGTGCAGAGCGTGACCCAAACTGAAGATGGCGTTCGTGTGGTTTACAAGGATACCCGCACCGGCGAGGAGCGGGAGGAATCAGGCGACTACTGCGTCTGCTGTCTGCCGATGTCCATCCTTCAGAGGATCGAGGTGAACCTTTCGCCTGAAACGGCAGCCATCGTGGGGGACATCTCCCACAGTGGCAGCGCCAAGGTGGGGCTCCAGATGGCGCGGCGGTTCTGGGAGGAGGACGACGGGATCTACGGCGGACACATTTACGGCCGCAGTCTCCAGCTCGGCGAGTTCTCGTACCCGTCCAACGGATACTTCACCCAGAAGGGCGTCCTTCTCGGCTTCTACGGCAACGGGAATACAGGGGACATGGACATGAAGCCTCTGGCCGGGCGGATCGAACACGTCCTGACTCAGTCCAGTAAGATCCATCCTCAGATGCGGGAAGAACTCGAGCACGCATACTGCATCTGGTGGGACAAGATCGAGTACAGCCGTGGCGCCTACGGCCGACGCGCGGAGGAGGAGGACATGGCCCAACTCCACAAGGGTGATGGCCGAATCTACTTCGGATCCGCTGGCGCCGGAGATCAACCGGCCTGGATGGAGGGCGCGATCGAGTCCGCGTGGCGCTGCGTCGAGAGCGTGCACGCGAGGGCGTCGGCTTAGGATCGCAGCAGAGACACTCAGGACGGATAACATTAGGGGGACGCCTCGACGGGGGGGCGTCCCTTCCTCACATTCACGGAGCGGTTCGCCGGAACGCCCGGGTCCGCCTCTGAACGACTGAGAGAGTAGCGACGCATGAAGCACGTTCTTCTTGTCCTGGCCCTTCTGACCACCTCGGGCGCCGGTCCCGGACCGACCGACACCTACCCCAAGAACCCGAACATCGACGCGCTCAACTACGCGTTCCGGCTCACATTGAGTGACGCCACCGATGAGATCGTAGGGGAAGCGACGATCGACATCCGCTTTCTGGCGGCGGGACTCACGCGGGTGCGATTGGATCTGATCAGTCAGGGAAGCGACGGGCGGGGAATGGCCGTGAGCGAGGTCACCTCGAGCGACGGCGACGTGACCTTCACCCACGAGAACGACGTGCTGTTCATCACGCTACCGGAGGCCACACGGGCGAACCAACGCAGCCGGTACACGGTCCACTACCGGGGCATTCCGGCCAGTGGACTCGAGATCGGGCCCAACAAACACGGGGACCGGACCTTCTTCAGCGACGACTGGCCCAACAAGGCCCGCAACTGGCTACCCACGATCGATCACCCTTACGACAAGGCGACCAGCGAGATGATCGTCACGGCCCCCGACCACTACCAGGTGGTCTCCAACGGGCTGAAGATCGAGGAGACCGCACTGCCCGACGGCATGCTCCTCACGCACTGGAAACAGTCGGTACCGATCGCTACGTGGCTGTACAACCTCGGAGTGGCACGCTTCGCCGTACAGCACGTCGACGACTACATGGGCAAAGCCATTCAGACCTGGGTCTATTATCAGGATCGGGACGCGGGCTTCTACGACTTCGCCGTCCCCACCAAGCAGGTACTGGAGTTCTACGGAGACTGGGTGGGTCCGTATTCCTACGAGAAACTCGCCAACATCCAGTCGAACAGCGTGGGCGGAGGAATGGAGGCGGCGAGCTCGATCTTCTACGGAGACAGGTCGGTCACGGGCGAACGCACGACCCGCTGGCAGAACGTCATCATCCACGAGATCGCGCATCAGTGGTTCGGCAACGCGGTTACAGAGTATGACTGGGACGACGTCTGGCTCAGCGAAGGCTTCGCGACCTACTTCACACTCCTGTTTCGGGAGCACCAGTACGGACGAGACGACTTCGTGGAAGGGTTGAAGGCGAGCCGTGATCGAGTGCGGGCCTACTACGAGGAGAACCCCGACTATCGGATCGTCCATGACAACCTGGACGACATGAGCAGAGTCACCAGCTCCCAGACCTACCAGAAGGGCGGCTGGACGCTGCACATGCTGCGGGGGATCATCGGGGAGGAGGCCTTCTGGAGCGGCATCCGCGCCTACTACCGCACGTACCGGGACAAGAACGCCTCGACTGATGACTTCCGCCGAGCCATGGAAGAGGCCTCCGGAAGAGACCTATCCGGTTTCTTCCACCAGTGGCTCTACCAGGGAGGCGCGCTCGAGTACGAGGGGAGTTGGACGTACGACTCCGGGTCAGGCACCATCGAGGTAGAGCTGACTCAGGTCCAGGATGACGGCTACTCCTTCAAGATGCCCGTCTCGTTGGGCATCTACGCTCCCGATGGGAGTGAGGTCGGAACAGAGCTGCTCCAGGTGAACGAAAGGACCAACCGATTCACGATCTCCGTGGACGGGGAACCCGGGTCGGTCGTGCTCGACCCCGACACATGGGTGTTGATGGACGCTGACTTCGTGCGGAGGAACTGATCATGAGACAGACCCTACTACTTCTCGCGGCAGCGCTCGCGATCGCATCGCCTCTCCAGGGCCAACGTGCCTTCGAGCCGCCGGACAAGGCGCTCCACAGCCAGCGTCGTGCCAACTTCCGCGACGCGATGGACGGTGGAATCGCCCTCGTCGTCGCGGCCATCGAGAACCAGAATAAGATCTACGAAGGCTTCGTGGATCACTCTGATCTGCATGACTTCATCTACCTAACGGGGCTCGAAGCGGACGACGCCTTTGGATCGGCGCTCGTCCTCGCACCCGACGCTGAGACCTACCGGGAGATCCTCTACACCTCCCAGGACCTAGAGGGGATGGCGGACCTGACCGGCATCGAGCACGTCTACCCGTACGAGCTGTTGACCGAGCATCTCTCCGATGCCATCACGGATTTCTCGCTCCTTAGGACCCACCAGCGAGGCAGCAAGGATCTCGCAAGCGATCTCTCACGGTCCCTCGGAGACGACAAGAACATCTACTTCAACTACCAACGATTCCTGAACCTGGACGAAACGCCGCCCGAGCGACTCGACCTGGCCAATCGGCTTCGTTACTTCTCGCCCGAGGTCCAGATGAAGGACGCATCGGACATCCTCAACCGCCTTCGCATGATCCACGACGAGGCCTCGATCGCGATGCTCCGCAAGGCGTCCGATATCACGGTCCAGGCGTTCATGGAGTCGGCCAAGTCCGTCCGCGAGGAGATGACCACCCAGCAGATCGGAGCCATCGTAAACTTCACGTTCGAGTATGAACACGCGGCCCCGTCCTTCCGCACGGGCGTCTCGCCGTCCGGCCCGGGCGTCGTTCCGAGAAGCGGCGGCCGTGACTGGCCGATCGGAGTTCGCCGCAGACTCGGCCCGTGGCACGTGAGTGACGGTCAAATGCTCAGCTACGACATCGGTGCCGAGTACGCACACTTCACGGCGGACTTCGGGCGCACCATCCCGGTCAGCGGCACGTACACACCGGAACAGCGGCGCATCGCCGAGGTCGTGACACGCGTACAAAAACAATTGATCGCTGCCGTGAAACCCGGGGGGACGTTCGCCGGCAGCCAGGCCCTCAAGGACCGGCTCATGTCAGAGGTCGGACTCCGTGACGTAACCAACACCTACGGCATCAGTCACTTCGTCGGTATGGAGATCCACGACGTCGGCTTCTATGACATCCCTTGGGAACCGGGCATGTGCTTCGTCATCGAGTGGAGCGTAAGCCACGAGGATTGGTCGATTCGCTTCGAGGACGTGATCCTGGTTACTGAGGACGGGCACGAGTGGCTAACGGGGCACTCACCCATCGAGCCCGACGAGATTGAGGCTCTCATGGCCCAGCAGGGTGTTTGGGAGGGTGGGCGGTAGAACCGCTACTCGGGAGACGTGCGGGCCTTCCGACTACGGGGAGTACGAGGCGTACGACTGCGCCCAATTCGCTACCACTAGTACCAAAGTCGTCAGGCAGCCGACCGCCCACAGCGAGAAGCGACCGAGTCGGGTCAACCGTCCACTCCGCATGAAGAGACGCGGAAGAGCGATCGAGAAACAACCTACATAGGTTCCCATCGCGTGCGCGCCGAACGGCAATCGCCTGGTCCCTTCAGTCGACTTCAGCCATGTGTACATCAGGTCGCCGAAGGCCGGCTCGAAGATCCGTTCGCGTATCTCGCGCGGTAGCAGGCGGCCGAGTAGGCGCCATCGCTCCACACCACCTTCACGCACTGGCCAGCCCCTTCCGCCCGTCGAAGCCCCGGATAGCCTCCAGGTAGAAATCCCGGCTCCCTTCCCACGCGCGCGTGCCATCCGCAGTGATCTTGTAGTGACGCTCGCGGATGATCTGGCTGTCGACGATCTCCTGATGGTAGGTGCCGGCGACCAGTCCCGAGTCCTCGAGCCGCGACATGAGCTGATAAAAGGCGGGGCCGCTCTTCTTTACCCCGAAGCCATTCAGCCGTCCTCGGATCTCCCGCCCCGGCACGCTCTGCCTCCTCAGAATCCCGACGACGAGAAACTGCAGGTGCGAAAGCCTTGGAACACCGGCCATGTTGACTGGTCCAGTAAAGTAATGTACCGTTATGTTACTCGATGTGACATATCTAAGATGGAGGGATGTCGGGATGGCGTCAACGGAGCGAAGGCGAATGCAAAAGGCCTTAGCCATCGGCGTGTGGGCTCTGATCGTGTTCGAACTACAGATCGGCCTCACCGGAGTAGCCAAGTTCGGCGATGGGCCGTGGCGGGCGTGGTTCGAGGGATGGGGGTACCCGCCCTGGTTCCTTCTCGCGATCGGCATAGCAGAGCTCGGAGGGGCAGTGACCCTTATCATGAAGAAATTCGCCAGCTATGCCGCCATGCTGCTCATCGGCATCATGATGGGCGCACTGTGGACCGTAACGATCAAGGAGTCACAACTCGGGCCCGACGGTCCGATCATCCACATCGTGATCCTCAGCCTCATCCTCTGGGGACGATGGAAGCACCGGTGGCGGCCGGGGAGCATCCATGGAGCGCAGCCGGTCGTGTGACGAACGAGCGCGCTCCTGCTTCAAGCTTGGGGAACCCACTTCTGGGGTCCGCGCGTTCGGGTGGGCGAGACACGAAACCAACGCCCGAACGGGCTTCCCGATAGATGGAGTTCTTCGAAATGACGACGCCTGCTTTCACTCTGCCTCGCACCTTCAAGATGGTCACCCTCATTCTCGCCAGCGCCGCGCTTGTGGCCTGCGACGACGACGCCACCGGAATCGATCGCAACCAAGGCTCGGCCGACGCCGCCGTCGGTAGTGTCCAGGGACTCGTTACCGCGAACGGCCAGGGGGTCTCCGGCATCGCCGCTCGGTTCAGCCGGGACGGTGTCCCTATCTTGTTGGTCGAAACCGACGCTGACGGGCGGTTCTTTCTCGACGCGCTTCCGGTGGGCGAGTACGAGGTCGAGTTGCAGACGCTGGGCCGCTTCGAGCTTCCCGCGGACGCCGACACCCGTCGCGCGATCACCACTCAATCGGTGTTCATCTTCGGTGGCATCACGGTCAATGTGGATTTCGATCTGTTCGAAAAGGCCGAGGACCTCCAAAACGGTGGCTGAGGAACGAGACGCCACGCCGGGCCGTGTAGCGTAAGCGGTCGGCGAGACAAGTCCAGGTCCCACGAGGGGTCGGGCGCCTTAGGCGTCCGGCCCCTTGTTCGTTGCGAGCGCTCTCCTCCCGTGCTCACACGACCGATGATAGGCCAGTGATACCCCCACGCTACTGTCCGTGACGCTTGCAGCCCCCCCAGGGCAGCGCACGGATTCCCAGCACCAGGAGAACCGATGAAGACCTTGACGCCAGAACGAATGAGGGACCTGCACGGGATGTGGATCGACGAAGGGGCCGTGTGCGGTTTCATGGTCGGCGCCGTACTCGGCGCCATCAGCCGCGGCTGGCTCGTACCCGCGGCGTACACCTTCATGTTCACACCCCTGATCTGCGCCCTCGACTACGGATTGCGGTAATCAGCCGGGCCATACCCCAAGACTCATCCCCAGAAAAGAGACTCACATGACCGAACTCACCACCACCCAGATGGCCGACATCCACGGTATGAAATTCTGGCAAGGATTTCTCTGCGGCATCGGCCTCATCGCCTCAATCGGAATATCGGGCACCCCCGATCCGGTCGTGAGATGGGCCATCTACAACGGCACGATCGGTGCCTGCGGTGTGGCATTCTCGTAGGTATTCGGGCTGGGCGCCCCCAGGGCGCCCAGCCCCCCACCCTCTGCTCCGGTTTATCGCATGAACGGGGAGTCCAACCACCTCCGTCTAGTCACGCAATACAAGCTGCGCATAGCCCGCCGCCGCCTCGCCGACACGGTGCGCAACACCTTCGAGGGGAAGGTGGCCCTGATCTTCGTGCTGGCCGCTCCATTCTTGATGAAGGGCATGCTCGTCAAGTCCTCCCTACGGGCCGCGAGCACGAGCCGCGATCTAGCCCTCGTGATGCTAGTGTGGGCCCACGCCGCGGCCCTGGTCGCGCTCGTACTCGGCGTGATCGGGCACACGGCGCGCGAGCTGACCGTCGAGGACAAGAAAGAGCCGCTGGCTCTCTATCCAGGTGGGAGGCACGGTCTCGCCGCCTATCACGTCGGGGGATTGGTATCGCGCGCCTGCCTCGGCCTCCTCTTCTTCTTCTATCTCTTCTTTGGCGCCTTGATTCACGGCTTGACCCCTCGGCCGTTCCTCGTCGTGCCGATGCACCTCATCGCCCACGTGCTGGTGTTCGGCGCCTGCGGAGTACTGGCCTACCGTGCGACCCTTCGCTGGCTCGAGAGAAGACCCTCCAGAGGCCGAGCTCTGGACGTCGGAGCCGGTATCGGCTCCATCCTCGCGTTCCTGGCCATGGCAGGATCGGGCATACTCCTGGAAGGACTCGAGCCCACCACGCTGGCACGACTCGGGGTGTGGTTCGACACGGTGGCTGTCTTCTACCCCCCCCTCGCCCCGCTCGCCCAGCCGTCCGAGCGTCTCCTCGGCCCCACGGTCTGGGTCACCGCAATGGTGGTGACTCCAGTCATCGCCCTGTCGGTGGCCGGCCGACTAGTGCGAGACCCTAGTCCCCTCCTCTTGGGAGAGGTCGAAAGCCCCGGCGGGACGCAGCTTCGCCGGCAGTTTCCGGACATATGGGCGGTCCGCCGCCTGTGGCATGGCAGGCGTGCGCCTCTTCTTCGTGAAGGACATCCTCCTTCCCGCCACCCGAAACCCGCACCCCTCTTTCGCCCGACTTTGGTTCTTGTTGGCCCTCGCAACCATGACGCCTCTGGCAATATGGCAGCTCCGGCGTGAGGGGCGTGTCAGCGAAATCACCGCAGAGGCGGTACTGTGGGGATTGGTGATGGCGCTGCCGTCGATCACGGCCTACCTGCACGGACTCGGATCGCTCGGCCGGGAGGGTCCGGTACTGGCGCTGATACGTCCGACGCTCCGCCCAGCAACGCTCTTCGGCTACAAGTTTGTTCCCGTGTTGGCTGCCATCCTGTTCACCGGCTTGCTCTATGGAACCGTCACGGGGGCCGTCGCCGGCGGGCTAACCCTTGCCCTCGGACCTCTGCAGGCAGCGAGCCTCGCTGGTCTCTCCGCTGGCGTCGCCAGCGCAAGCGCGGTCGCCGTCGGGTTCCTCTTTCCCGACTTTCGATGCCGGAGTTCGCTCGCGAGGGGCTCATCATGGGCGGGGCGACGCCTGTTCGAGGGCCTGGCCGTCTACGGTATAGGGACGGGCGTGGCCTTGCGGGTGATGACCCGCACGGGGGTGTTACCGGCCGACCTACTCGTCCGGACCCTGATCATCACGGCCGGCTTTGGTGTGACACTCGCTGTCGTCGTCGCGTTCTTCGCCCTTCGTCGATTCGCCCATCTGGAGACGTGAGATGATGGACGCACCGTCGATAAGAATCGAAAGCCTCACCAAGAGCTTCGGCCCGATCCAGGCCGTCTCCGAGCTGAGCATGACCGTCGACGCCGGTGAAATTTTCTGCTTTCTCGGCCCGAATGGTGCGGGCAAGACAACGACCCTCGACACGATCATGGGTTTCAAGAGACCCACCTCGGGGGACGTGTTCGTCAACGGCGTGAGTCTTCAAGCACTGAACGTCGAGTCGGCTCGACGTCGGATCGGCTATATGCCCGAGCAACCGGTGTTGTACGACCATCTCACCGGCCGAGAGTTCGTCCAGTTCATCGGCCAGCTCTACCAAGCGGACCGGGCGTCGAACAGCTGGCTGGACGAACAGTTGGCTGCCCTGCAGATGAGCCAGGATGCGGACCGCCTGATCAAGGGTGATTCGGCGGGCATGAAGAAGAAGATTTCCTTTCTCGCGGCCCTGGTCCATGAGCCCGACCTCCTGATCTTCGATGAACCCACCGGAGCGCTGGACGCACCAAGCGCCCGCCTCGTGAAAGATGAGCTCATCGCAGCCCGAGACAGAGGCTCGTTGGTGTTCTTCACGACCCATATTATGGAGCTCGCGGAACGCCTCGCGGATCGGATCGCCATTATCGATCACGGTCACCTCGTCGCCTCGGGGACGCTTCCGAACTCCGGATCGAGCACGGCCGCGAGACCGGCGAGTCACTCGAGAACCTCTTCCTCCGCCTGGTGGGTCGGACGGGGTCGCGGACGGATGAGGGGTCATGAAGACCTCGGTTCTCCCACGCCTGGTCCGGCGCCTTGTAGGAGCCGTCAACCCGCAGCCCGTCGTGCGGCAGTACGATCGCGTCGATTGCGGCCCGGCCTGCTTGCTCTCGGTGCTGCGGTTCCACGGTGGCGACACCGGCCTTCCCAGCGTCCGATCCTGGGGTGGTACCGACGCGAACGGCACTAGCCTACTCGGACTCCACCGAGCCGCAACAGCTCTCGGTTTCGAGGCCCGCGGCGCCACGGGTGATTACCAAGACCTGCTCAAAGAAGAGTTGCCGTGCATCGCCCACGTGGTGCATGAGGGAGCTCAACACTATGTCGTCGTCTACGAGGTGCACGACAGTCGGGTGAAGGTGGGCGATCCCGCCCTGGGACTGCGGTGGCTCTCGCGGGCCGAGTGCGAGCGCTTGTGGAGCCAGCGAGCGATCCTGATCCTGCATCCAGGCCCCAATCTCCGGTCAGAGCCTCCACCTCACTGGTTCGCATGGGTTGTGGGCCGTATCCGACACGTTCACGGATGGCTGGTACAGTCTGTGTTCCTCGGGGTCATCTACACGGTGTTGGGTCTCGCCACCGCGGTCGTGGTGCAACGGCTGATCGACGACTTCATCGGGGAGCGAGACGTGTCAAGGATCCTGTGGGCGGGTGGGTTTCTTCTCGCCTTACATGCGGCTAGAGGGCTCGCCGGATACCTGCGTCAGCGGTTCTTGGTCGGGCTCGGTAAGCGTGCCTCAAACGCGATCGCGGCGGAACTCCTCGAACACCTGTTTCGGCTTCCCGCCAGCTATTTCGACACCCGAAGGCGTGGTGACATCATCGCGCGCCTTCAGGACGCCTCACGGATTCAGGCCGCCGTCCTGGAGATTCTGGGGAGCACGACCATCGACCTGCTGATCGCGACAATGTCCATGGCCGCAGTCTTTTACTTCTCGCCACCGCTGGGCCTGACCGCACTGCTCCTCCTGCTTCCGTGCGCTTTCTTCGCAGGCACCACGATGGGACAGATCCATCGGGAGCAGGACGCCGCACTCGGCGCCTACGGGCTGCTGCAAGCCTCGTATGTCGACGCCGTCGACGGTATCGACTCGATCCGTGGGCTCGGCGTCGGCCGGATCTTCGCCCGAATGAACCTGTCACTCTTTGGTCACTTCCAGACCCGGGTGGAACGGCTGGGGCTGACACGCGCGGCGATCGGATTTCAGGTGGAAAACGTAAACGGCGCCATGTTGGCCACCAGCTGATCTCGATGCTGATGGCACACGTCCTGATCTCGATGCTGATGGCACACGTCCTGCCTTATCGTCTTTCCGTGCGGCGCTTGGAGGATTCGTAGCCGTGGCCTACGGCACCTTGGTGCGGATGCTGAGGCTCGATCTACTTCCACCGAACGCCCTGACGCAGGAAGAGTTGGCCGTGGTTCCCGACTCCCTGGCGGTCGTATTCTCAGGCGCTTGGGCGGACGTCTCCGTCCTCTCCGCATCCTTGAGCGTACTGAGCCTACACGATGCGTTCTGGCTCGTAATCGTCACTTTTTACCTGGCTGGATTGACGGGTTTCGGGCGCCGACGGGCCTTCACGATCGCTCTGGGCGCATGGTGCGCCACGGCGCTGGCCAGAGTGGGGGCTGAGGTCTTCGTGACCGGGATGCTCAGCTAGCCGTCGACCTCCTTGCCCACACCGCGGTCCACCTCTACCGTGCCCTTCCGCACCAGAAGGTCCGTCACACCTATTGCCCGAGAAACGCGCTATGAGCATCCGAAACGTCACAGCCGTCGCCCTCCTCGCGCTGGCTACTGCAGCAGCCTCCAGTCTTTCCGCGCAGGACCGGACCTACTACGGCGGGCGATCCCCAGCCGACGGGGACAGCGTGACCCCCTTCAGCGGCGCCGTGCAGGTAGGCAACACGCTCTATCTCTCCGGAATGCTTGGACTCGAGGGGGGGCAGGTACCGGCCACCGCCGAGGCCGAGGCCAGGAACGTCCTCAACGGCATGCGGAGTGCTCTGGAAGCAGCGGGAATGACCATGAACGATCTGGTGATGGTGCAGATCTACAGCTCCGATGTCTCGGACTACGGCGCGTTCAACGGCGTATACCGCACGTACTTCACGACCGAGTTTCCGGCTCGGGCCTTTATCGGTGCCGGTACGCTGCTCTTCGGAGCCCGCTTCGAGGTGCTCGGGGTCGCGGTAAAGCGGTAAGACAGCTCATCCCGAGTCTGGGTGCGCCAGGGCTGAACGCTCGACATCCCGCGACACCGACTGCACATTTAGTGGCGCAGGGGAGCGACGTCGGGCCCGTGGGGGCTCGACACATGGTCCGGGGGATTTCGCACCAGGCCCCTCGCCCAAGGGGCATTGGATGTCGAATCTACAGACACGGTCTAGCGTACGTATCGGCTCATGGAGTGGACCGAAGGACCACCTTCTCACTACTCCTGAGGAATTGGCCCGAGGCCTGGCTCGTGTAGGCTCCCCCCTCTACGCCGTCGATCACGCGGAGACCTTCGCGCTCTCCCATGTGGGCCGCGTCGAACTAGGCGGCGACCCTCAGGTGGAGGGTCTGCCTCTTCTGGCGTTGGCTCCTGCCTGCAAGCCTCAGAGCCTGGGATCGGCCGGTTTCGCCCGGGACCACGGTGTGCGCTTCTGTTATCTCGCTGGCGCCATGGCGAACGGCATCGCCTCGGTAGAGTTCGTGGAGGCCATGGGCCGGGCAGGTATGCTCTCCTTTTTCGGCGCCGCCGGCCTCGGACCGGGTCCGGTGGAGGACGCCATCGACCACATCTCTACGCGCCTCGGTGACCTTCCCTGGGGCTTCAATCTGATTCACAGCCCCTACGAGCCCCGATTAGAAGAGGCCGTGGCCGACCTCTATGTGCGCCGCGGCGTGAGCCGTGTGTCCGCCTCGGCCTATATGGATCTCACCCTGCCCCTGGTGCGTTATCGACTCCACGGAATTCATTCGGACTCGTCGGGTCGGGTGGTGACACCGCACCGGGTGGTTGCCAAGGTCTCGCGCGTCGAGGTGGCTCGACGGTTCTGCGCGCCGGCGCCGACCAAAATGCTGGCCGAACTCGTTGCCCGCGGAGATCTTACCGAAGATCAGGCTCGCATGGCGGAATCCGTTCCGGTCGCCCAGGACCTGACCGTGGAGGCCGACTCGGGCGGACACACCGACAATCGGCCCGCGATCGCCCTTGTCCCGACCATGCTGGCCCTTCGTGATCGGCTTCAGGTGGAGCACGACTACGCGGTACCGTTGCGTGTGGGTTCCGCTGGCGGCATCTCGACGCCACATTCCGTGGCCGCGGCGTTCGCGATGGGGGCCGACTACGTGATGACCGGCTCCGTCAATCAGGCGTGTAGAGAGGCCGGAACGTCCGATACGGTGCGGCAAATGCTGGCTCAGGCGGAGCAGGCCGACGTGACCATGGCGCCCGCCGCAGACATGTTCGAGATGGGCGTCAGGTTGCAGGTCCTCAAGCGTGGAACGATGTTTCCAATGAGGGCTCACCGCCTCTTTGATCTCTATAGAGCGCATGCGGGGCTCGAAGATATTCCCGACGACGAACGGCAGAATCTCGAACGTACGATTTTCCGTACGACATTGGACGAGATCTGGAACGAGACACGTGGCTTCTGGGAAGCCCGTGACCCGGATCAGGTCGCCAGAGCCGAGCGCGATCCGAAACATCGGATGGCGCTGGTCTTTCGGTGGTATTTGGGGATGTCGTCCCGTTGGGCGAACCGCGGGGAGCCGGGTCGAGAGATGGACTACCAGGTGTGGTGCGGCCCGGCGATGGGTGCTTTCAACGAGTGGGTCCGGGGCAGCGTGCTGGAGCCCTGGGAAAATCGTCGCGCAGTAAGCGTGGCTCACAACATGTTGCATGGTGCTGCGGTCATTACACGGGCGAACGCTCTGCGCAGCCAGGGAGTGGAGTTGCCGGCCGCCTGTGTCGACGTCCTCCCCCGAGAAACAGACGAACTCGAGGAATTGCTGTCTTGAGCGATCGGAACGAAAGTCGGGCCGCGGCCCAGTCACCCATAGCCATCGTCGGCATCGCCTGTGTATTCCCGAAGGCAGGGGGTCTGCAGGACTACTGGGCGAATATCCGGAACGGCGTCGACGCGATCACCGAGATCCCGGAGGCCTACTGGAAGACGTCGGACTATTACGACGCCGACCCCAAACAGCCCGACATGACCTATGGTCGCCGCGGCGGCTTCATCGATCCCATCGACTTCGAGCCCATGGCCTTCGGCATTTCGCCGCGGGACCTCGAAGCCACGGACAGCACCCAACTGATCGGGTTGCATGTAGCCAGTCAGGCCCTCCAGGACGCCGGCTACGGCCCGGAGGGTCGAGAGTTCGATCGGGAAAAAACGAGCGTCATTCTCGGGGTGAGCGGGACACTGCCGCTGGTGATTCCCCTGGGCGCCCGTCTCGGACACCCCATCTGGCGCAAGGCGCTGGAAGACGCGGGGGTGGACCCGGAGACGACCGAAGACGTTATCGAGCGCATCGGAGATGGCTACGTCCCATGGCAGGAGAACTCCTTCCCGGGACTCTTGGCCAACGTCGTCGCCGGCCGCATTGCCAATCGCCTCGACCTTCACGGCACCAACTGCATCGTCGACGCGGCCTGCGCGTCATCGCTCAGCGCTGTCCATCTCGCGGCCCTCGAGCTCGAGGCGGGCCGGGCCGACATGGTTCTGAGCGGCGGGCTGGACACGTTCAACGACATCTTCATGTATATGTGCTTCTCCAAGACACCGGCCCTGTCGGCCACGGGGAATGCACGCCCATTCAACGATGAGGCCGACGGCACCATTCTGGGTGAGGGTGTCGGGATGCTGGTACTGAAGCGGCTCGGGGATGCCGAGCGAGACGGCGACCGCATCTATGCGGTGATCAAGGGCATCGGGTCGTCTTCCGACGGAAAAGGACAGGCCGTGTATGCCCCGGCCCCCGAGGGGCAGGCGAGAGCGTTGCGCGCGGCATACGACAGCGCGGGCATTCAGCCGGACACGGTCGAGCTCGTAGAAGGTCATGGAACCGGCACCCGGGTGGGTGACGCGACCGAGGCGAAAGGCCTGACCACCGTCTACCGGGAGGCCAGCCCAGAAGGAACCTGGTGTGCCCTCGGGTCCGTAAAGTCGATGATCGGCCACACGAAGGCCGCGGCAGGAGCAGCGGGCCTGATCAAGACGGCCATGGCACTTCACCACAAGACTCTTCCCCCGACCATCAAGGTGGAGAGCCCCAACGAAGCCGTGGCTACCGGGGAGACTCCGTTCTATGTGAACACAGAGAAGCGGCCCTGGATGCCCAAGAGCGGCCATCCACGCCGCGCCGGCGTAAGCGCCTTCGGGTTCGGAGGGAGCAATTTCCACTGTGTGGTGGAGGAGTACGAGTCAAAGGCCACCGAGGTCGACTGGGACGGACGCGATCAGTTGATCGCCTTCTCAGCCGCAGATCGTGAGGCCCTCGCCGCACAACTCCAGGAATTCGAGGGGTCGGGCGAGTGGGCCGACATCCGGGGGAGGGCCGCCGAAAGTCGCGCCCGCTTCGACGTGTCCCACCAGGTCAGACTTCTTCTGGTAGCCGACCGGGACGGAACACCGGTCAGCGATCTCATCACAATGGCGCTCTCACAGCTGAAGGACGAGCGCACGTCCTGGGCGATGCCTCAGGGCATCTACTTCGGATCCGGTGCCGCAAAGGGTAAATGGGCGGCATGTTTCCCGGGACAGGGTGCTCAGTACGTCGGCATGCTCCGAGAGCTGGCGTGCCGCTTCCCCGCGGCAGCCGACGCGTTGGCCGCCTCCGCCGAAGTGACACCTTATGTGGTCGACCGGGTGTATCCCCATCCGGCGTTCGACGACGCTTCCCGATCGCGGCAGGAGGACGAACTCCGAGCCACCGACACGGCCCAGCCGGCCATCGGCGCCGTAAGCCTGGCCGCTCTCCGGGTGCTCGAACAGTTCGGTCTCACGCCCGACGCCACGTGCGGCCACAGCTACGGCGAGCTCGTAGCGCTTTGCGCCGCGGGTCGCCTCCGGCCCATGGAGCTGTACCAACTCTCCCGTCGCCGGGGCGAACTCATGGCGATGGGCGATGGAGATCATGGATCGATGTTGGCGGTGGCCGCCGAACTGGAGTGGGTGAAACAGTTCCTGCGGACCCACGATCTCGACCTGGTCGTGGCAAACCACAACGCCCCCGAACAGGCCGTACTGTCCGGCGTGACCTACGAGATCGAGCGTGCCCAGGATCTCCTGTCGCGAGAAGGCGTGCGGGTGAAACGCCTTCCCGTGGCCGCTGCATTCCATAGCAGTCTTGTGGCCCAGGCCGGCGCACCGTTCGCCGAGAGCCTGACGAGCATCGAGCTCACGGGGAGCGACGTGACCGTGTACGCCAACGCCACCGGCGATGCGTATCCGGCACGGTCAACCGACGCACGTGAGTTGCTGGCCAGTCAGTTGACCTCACCGGTTGAGTTCGTGGCGTGTGTCAAGTCGATGTTCGACGACGGTGTGCGAACCTTCGTGGAGGTAGGTCCGGGGCGTCGCCTCTCAGCCCTCATCGACGAGATCCTGGCGGGCGAGGACATTACGACGGTGGCCGTCGATGCCTCCTCGGGCCGCCGAGCCGGACTCGTCGACTTGGCCCGAACGCTCGCCCAGGTAGCCGCCGACGGGCATGCTGTCGCGCTGGATCGCTGGGACGACGGAGCGCTCGATGCTTGGCAACGTAGGATCGCCCGCGGCAAGCCCACGATGACCGTTCCGATTTCCGGTGTGAACCACGTGGATCCGCGGCCGACGCGGCCGCCCAGAGTGGCCACCCCTGCTCTGCCGGCAACGTCTCCGGCGGTAAGACCGACCCCAATCGTCCATCAAGTTGGTCCGACATCCGAGGCTGCGGAGTCCACCTCGGATCCCCAGTTGTTGGCCGAGGCCATGCGCGCGAGCCAGGCCAGCCTCCAGGCGCTGGTCCGGCTGCAGGAGCAGACTGCGGACGTGCACCGCCGGTTCCTCGAGTCGCAGGAGCGGACCATCCAGGCCATCGCAGGACAGCAAGGGCTGCTGCCGGCCGTGCCTGCCGCGAACCCGGCCCCTTCCAGGGTGCCCGAGCCCGCTCTGGCTCAGGAGGCCCTCGCCCTGACACCGGAGCCCACTCCAGAGCCCGCCCCGACAGTGGCACCCGCACCGACCGTCGAGCCCGAGGTAGCCGCACCGGGCGTCGCGGCAGCACTACTCTCGGTCGTGTCGGAGAAGACCGGATACCCGGAGGAGATGCTGGAATTGTCAATGGGGCTAGATGCGGATCTGGGCATCGACTCCATCAAGCGGGTCGAGATTCTGTCCGCGCTCCAGGAGCGGCTCCCCGACGCACCGGTGATCACTCCCGAGCACCTGGGTGAGATCCAGACGCTCGGACAGATCGTCGAGTTCCTCGGCGGCTCCGCCTCCGAGTCGGAGGCACCTTCGGTCACAGGCGAGGCGACCACCCTTGTGGATGCCGCCGAGACGACCGGACCAACGACGTCTGCTACAGCGGGTATCGCCGAGATGCCGGCCAACGATGCCGCAGACGCGGCGGCCAACGGAAGCGCAGACGCGGTAGGCAACCCAAGCGTCGACAGTGCACGCATCTCCGAGGTCCTGCTGAGCGTAGTCGCCGACAAGACGGGATATCCCGTCGACATGCTCGACGTATCGATGAATCTGGATGCCGACCTGGGCATCGACTCCATCAAGCGGGTCGAAATCCTGGCGGCGTTGCAGGAAGCGCTCCCAGAGGCCCCGGTCGTGGCTCCGGACCAACTCGGTGAGCTCCGGACCCTGAGCCAAATCGTGGACGTGCTCGCCCAAGGAGCCGAATCCGAGCCGGCGCCCCCGCCCTCGCTGCCTGTCCCGGACCAACCCGCTCGGTCCGTGCCAAAGGGCGTCGAGCGCCTGGTCCCGACACTGCGGCCCCTCGATTCGATCGGAGAGCCGATCGGGCTTCCCGCCGGGTCCAAGATCTGGGTAGCCAAGAGCGGCAACGTGCTCTCGGGCCAGATCGTCGAAGAGCTCAGCGCACAGGGTTACTCCGCCGAAGAGGTGGAACTTGCCGACCAGGTGCACAACCCGCCCGACGACGTCGCCGGCTTGATTGTGGTCGTACCTCCTCGTGTCACCGACGAGGACATCCTGTTCGGATTCGGACGCGTTCGAGCCATGGCCCCCGTCCTTCGCCGCGCGGCGCTGCAGGGCGGTGCCCTCCTGTGCAGCGTGACCTGCCTAGGTGGCGGCTTCGCTCTCGAGGCGGCTCCCCCCGAGGATGTGGATGCCACGGGCGGGGCCTGGGGCGGCCTGACCAAGACGGCCGCCGCAGAGTGGACGGAGGTCGACTGCAAGTGCATCGACGTTGATCCGAACCGAATTGATCTGGCGTCGGACGTAGTGAAGTACGCTCTCTCGGAGGGGCCGGTGGAAATCGGCCTGGGGAGCGATGGGCCCGTTACGGTGGTTCTCGAGCCACAGCCTGTCGAGCCTGCGGCGCACGCGGCCCTGGGATCCGACGATGTCGTACTGATCACCGGTGGCGCCCGGGGCGTAACGGCCGAGGTTGCCGTAGCGATGGCCCAAGCAGGACAACCTGGGCTGATCCTTATGGGCCGCAGTCCGGAGCCGAGCAGTGAGCCCGACCGGCTCATCGGTCTGGACGGGGAGGCCGACGTCAAGCGTGCCATCGTGGCCCACGCGGGCCCGGGCGTCAGCCCCCAGGAGGTGCAGGCCGAATACAACCGTATCCAGGCCAGCCGCGAGATCCTACGCAACCTCGCTCGAATCTCGGCGGCGGGCTCGGAGGTCGTCTACACCTCCGTCGATGTGCGTGACCCTGACGCCGTACGGACCAGCCTCGAGCCACTGATCGAGGAGTTCGGGCCCATCACGGGGCTCGTGCACGGAGCCGGGGTCCTGGCGGACCGCAACATCGAGGACAAGAGCGACGAGGACTTCGCTTTCGTCTACAACACCAAGGTGGGTGGGCTACGCTCCGTGCTTGCTGCCCTGGACGACGCACCCCTGAAAACCATGGTGATGTTCTCCTCCTCGACGGCCCGCTTCGGACGCCGCGGACAGGCGGACTACGCTGCCGCAAACGAGGTGCTGAACAAGGTGGCGCAGGTCGAAGCGGCCCGCAGAGAAGGCTGCCGGGTAGTCTCGGTGAACTGGGGACCCTGGGATGGCGGCATGGTGACGCCGGCACTCAAGGGCATATTCTCTGCCGAGGGTATCGAGGTGATCGGTATGGAGAGCGGCGCGGCCTACCTCCTCGACGAGATCGCGTGTGACGGGCCGGCGGAAGTGCTCGTCCTCGGAGCGGGGTCGCATGTTCCCAGCGAGGCGCCCACATCGACCGTGGCGACGAACGGGGCGGTACAGGATGAGTTGCCCGTGGTCTTCGAACGGACCATCAGCACCGACACACACGAGTTCATGGCGTCCCACGTCTTGGACGGACGCGCCGTGCTGCCGGCCGCGATGACCCTGGAGTGGCTGGCCCACAGCGCGCTTCACGGGAATCCGGGACTGCGTTTTGTCGGGGTCGACGACTTCCGTGTGTTCAAGGGAGTCCTCGTTCAGGCACAGGAGTCCTTCCGGGTACGCGTGTGTGCCGACGAGGCGCGGCGCCGTGGTGATGAATTCGTGGTGACGGCGGAGCTCTGTAGCGGCGGGAGCAACGGCAGGCGGGTGCTACACGCCCGAGCCGAGATCGTCTTGGCCGCACGTCAGCCTGAGGCGGCTACACCCCACGCATCCCAAGACCTGCCGGCGCTCGAACAGTCCATCGAGAGTATCTACTCCGAAACGCTCTTCCATGGCCCGGCGATGCGCGGCCTGGTGGACGTCGAGAGTTGTGGAGATGCGGGCCTCGTGGCTCGCTGCCGGGTGGCACCGCCGCCCAAGGACTGGATGCAAGAGCCCGTGCGTAATCGGTGGATTGCGGATCCCCTCGTGCTCGACAGTGGACTTCAGGCCATGATCGTCTGGACCTCCGACCGGGTGGGAGAGGCTTCGCTCCCGTCACGCCTGACGCGCTATCGCCAGTTCGTCCCCGCGTTCCCCGAGAGTGGTGCGCGCATCGTCATCAACGTGCGCGACCGAACGGACGCTCGCGTGGTGTCGGACATCGACTGGGTCGGAGACGACGGGCGACTGCTCGCCCGACTCGAAGGATACGAGTCGGTTGTGGACCCGTCGCTGAGCAAAGCGTTCCGCCAAAACAGACTCGACACGAGCGCGTCGTCCAAGGCGTAACCTCTATGTCCATATCCGAGCCGATCGCCATCGTCGGCCTCGGCGGGATTCTCCCCGGCGCCGCTACCCTCGATGACTTCTGGAATGTCGTCAAGGCCGGTGTCGACACCGCCTCCGAGCCGCCCTCGGGCCGTTGGCTCCTCGACCTGGAACAGGCGTACGATCCCGAACGGGCTCGAGCCGACCATGTCTACTCCCGGCGGGCTTGCTTTGTCAGGGACTTCCAGCTCGAGCGCACGGGCCTGAATCTGCCGCCGGAGCTGCTCGACGCTCTCGATCCGATGGTCCACCTGGCGCTTCACGCGGGGCGGCAGGCGTGGCGGGATGCCGTCACCGACCCGGTTGATCCCAAGCGCGTGGGGGTCATGCTGGGCAACATCGTCCTACCGACCATGTCCGCCTCGGCGATGGCCGACTGGATTCTTGGGAGACGCTTCGAGCGAGAGGTGTTCCGAGCGGCAGGGATACCGATGCCCCCCGAGGACCGCGCCCCGGTCGGGGCAGTCAATCGCTGGGTGGCAGGCCTTCCGGCCGCTGTGCTCGCTCGGGCGCTGGGACTCGGCGGAGATCGTTTCTGCCTGGACGCGGCGTGCGCATCGTCTCTGTTTGCGGTCGAATTGGCCGTCGACGCACTCCGCGACGGCCGACTCGACGCCGTGCTTGCCGGCGGACTTTCACGGCCCGACTCCCTCTACACACAGATGGGCTTCTCCCAACTCCTGGCCGTGTCACCCACGGGCCGCTGCTCGCCGTTCGATCACAAGAGCGATGGTCTGGTGGTCGGTGAGGGCGCCGGAGTCCTGGTTTTGAAGCGCCTGTCGGACGCGATCGAGCACGGCGATCGGGTGCGAGCCGTGGTCAAGAGCGTCGGCCTCTCCAACGACGTGGAAGGCAGCCTGCTGGCCCCCAGCCAAGAGGGGCAATTGCGGGCCATGCGAGGTGCCTACCAAGCCGCGGGGTGGCAGCCGAGTGAAGTGGATCTGGTCGAGTGCCACGCTACCGGTACACCCGTGGGCGACGCCGTGGAGTTCGCGAGCCTTCAGGCGCTGTGGGCCGAGGAGGATGCCCCCGCAACGCGCTGCGTTATCGGTTCGGCCAAGTCCAATACAGGCCACCTGCTGACGGGGGCAGGAGCCGTGGGCCTACTCAAGACCATCCTGGCCATGGAGCATAAGACCCTGCCGCCTACCGCCAACTTCGAAGAGGCCGGGGACAGCGTCGACTTGGCCCAGAGCCCGTTCCGGGTGCTGCAGGAAGCGCAGCCGTGGCAGGCCCCGAAGAGTCACGCACGTCGGGCTGCGGTAAGCGGGTTCGGCTTCGGCGGGACGAACGCTCATGTTCTTCTCGAAGAAGCTACGGAGCCCGCTGCTGGACGAGCCGCCGTCACCGTGCCGGCGCTACCTCGGTCGGCCGAGCCGAAGCCGGAGTCCCCCGAGTCACCCACCGAGTCTCCCACCGAGTCCCTCACGTACGGGCCGGAGGGACGGGACTCGCCCTCTACGGCGATCGCCATCGTCGGAATGGGCGCTCGCATCGGGCCATGGAAGGATCTGGCCGCCGTCCAGCAACGGATCCTCGGGCGCGGGGACGACCATCCGGTCCTCCCCAAGGAGAACCACTGGGGAGTCCCGGATCCGCCCTTGGGGTGGTTCATCGAGGAACTCGAAATTCCGTTCGGCCTCTTCAAGATTCCACCCAAAGAGATCGAGGAGGCGCTGCCCCAGCAGATGCTCATGCTCCAGGTGGCTGAACGCGCCCTCGCAGACGCCGCTCTCGACGACCTCGACCGTCTTCGCACGGGGGTGTTCGTGGGGGTGGAGATCGACCTCAACACGACCAACTACCACCTACGGTGGGCCGTCCGATCTCGGGCCGCGGATTGGGCCAGGCGAATGGCACGCCCGATCGAGGAAGCCGAGTTCGAGAGCTGGGTCGAAGAGCTCTGTGACTCCCTCACACCCGCGCTCAATGCCAACCGCACCATCGGCGGTCTCGGCTCCATCGTGGCGAGTCGGGTGGCGCGGGAGTTCGGACTCGGCGGCCCGAGCTACGTGCTCGCCAGTGAGGAGACGTCTGGGATGTCGGCCCTTCAGGCCGCGCTTCGATCCCTCCAGACCGGCCGCCTCGACTGCGCCGTGGTGGGGGCCGTCGACCTGTCCGGCGATGTCCGCGCCCTGCTCTCTCTAGCGAGTACGGACGGTGTGGCGGCGGACGGCATCCCCCGCCCCTTCCACGGCGAATCCCAGGGCGTGGTTCCCAGCGACGGCGCGGTCGCCTTGGTACTGAAGCGGGAAAAGGAGGCCCGACAGGACGGTGATCGCATCTACGCCATCGTGCGAGGAGTGGGAAGCGTCGGCGGGGACCTGACGGATGCGAGCACAGAAGCGGCGCTCCGTAGCTGCCGGGACGCCTCGGTCGCACCCGAGGCTATCCCATACGTGGAAGGCCACGGAGGTGGCGCACCGCGAGAGGACCGTGCAGAAGCACGGGCTCTGGCGGAAGTCCACGGAGCCGACACCATTCTCGGATGCACCAAGGCACGCGTCGGCCACACGGGAGCCGCGGCAGGCCTGGTCTCGGTCCTGGGGGCCAGCCTGGCCCTCTACCAGCAGGTGCTCCCCGCCGCCGGTAGCGACTGGACCGGCCGAGGCAACGGTACGAGGGGTGGCCCCGCGCGCGAGCCCGAGTCACGGCAGGGATTGATCCCGCTGGCCGACTCCAGGCCATGGGTCTGCGATCGCGCCGAGGGCCCACGGCGTGCGGGGGTTCTGGCGGTTTCCCGTGGAGGATCCTGTTCGCACGTGGTCCTGGAGGAGTCAGGTGCGACGGTGCGGGAGGAAGAGAGGGCGACTCCCCTGGGCGCGCTACCCGAGGGACTGTTCCTGGTCGAGGGGGACGACGACAAGGCGGTGGTCGCGGGCCTGAGACAGCTAGCGGAGTTCGTCACGGGGGCAGGGCAACCTATCACCGACGCCGAGCAGAATTCTGGCTCGGACGGGACTGGGGTGTCCGACCTGGCGCAGCTCTGGTGGATGGAGGAGCCCTTACAGCCGGAAGTCGCCCGGGCCATCGCTCTGGTGGCCAGAGACGCCTACGAGATCGAGAGCCTTGCCCGAACCGCTGCCGACCAGATCGAGGCCGGCGGCGATCCGTCCGATCGTAGCGCAGGCCGGGTCTTCTTCACACGTGAGCCGCTCGGACGTGAGGGCCGACTCGCCTTCGTGTATCCAGGCTCGGGGAGTCAGTTCGCCGGCATGGGTCGGGAGCTCTGTCTCCAGTGGCCCGAGATCCTCAGAGATCAGGAAGGGAGCAGCGAAATGCTGAGCTCCCAGCTGAGGGCATCGGAAATCTGGCGGGCCGGTCCAACCCCGACCGATGCGCGCACCGTCATCCTATCTCAAGTGGCATTGGGTACGCTCGCTACGGACCTCATGGCCCGATTCGCGGTGAAGCCGGACGCGGTGATCGGGTACTCGCTTGGAGAAACGGCGGGGTTGTTCTCCACGGGGGCGTGGCACGAGCGCGATGAGATGCTGCGCAGAACCACCGAGAGCGATCTGTTCGAGACTCAACTCACGGGTCCCTGCACGGCCGCTCGCGCCGCATGGAGCCTCGACGAAGACGCCGTGCTGGAGTGGAGGGTCGGCGTGGTGGACCGCTCCGCCGAGGAGGTGAGAGCGGTCCTCGATGGGCGCGAACGTGTCTACTTGCTCATCGTGAATACGCCGGACGAGTGTGTTATCGGTGGCGACGCGGAAGCGGTACATCAGGCCGTCGAGGCTCTCGGATCGGCGTTCCACGAGCTGCGGGGTGTCACGACGGTGCACTGCGAGGTCGCCCAGGAAGTTGCGGACGATTACCGGGATCTTCATCTGCTCGACACCCGCCCACCGGAGGGAGTCCGTTTCTACAGCGGGGCCTCGGGAGTGTCCTACGATGTCGATCGAGAAAGCGCCGCCGACTCCCTGCTCGCCCAAGCGCTCCACGGCGTGGACTTTCCGAAGACCGTTCGACAAGCCTACGAAGATGGCGCTCGGATCTTCCTCGAGATGGGGCCGGGAGCCTCCTGTACCCGCATGATCTCCAAGATTCTGGACGGTTCAGCATTCAGGGCGCGTTCGATCTCGTCTCCGACGCAGGACGAGCCATCCGCGGTCCTCAGGGCCCTGGCCATGCTGTTGGTCGAACGTGTGGAGGTAGACCTCGGACTGCTCTATCCGGGTGCCCCGAAACCCGCAGGTGAGTCGAAGCCGGCCATCCGGGTCCCCATAGGTCAGGTCGGCTTTGGGGCGATTCCCGTGGGACCTTCGGTCGCAGACGCCGCCGTGACCGCCGAGACGTCCGCTACCGAAACCATGTCGGCCGAAGATCCGTCGGTGGCGCCCGTGACATCCGACTCGCGCTCGGCACACCTGGCGGCCCAGGGCCTCACGGCGGCGACGGCCAGTGAGCCCCTCATGTCACTGGCTACCGAGTCCTCACCGGATCTGGCGGCCGCAGTCCGGGCTGCCGAGACCACCTTGGAGGTCCATGAGGCCTTCCTGCGCTCCGCCGAGCACACCCGCCAGTTGGCGGCGGCACAGTTGGCGCACCAGCACAACCTCTTGCATGCGCTGGCCCGAGGAGAGGCGGCACCGCTGGTCGCTGATCTGAGCGCCGCCGGGACAACGATGGGCACCCCCGCCCTTGCCTCGACACCTCCGCCGCCATCTCCCGAAGCGATGCGAGAGGTTGCGACTCTGCCGCGATCCGTCGCCCTGGACCGGGATCAACTGATGGAGTTCGCCGTCGGCTCCATCGGCAAGGCACTCGGAGAGCGCTTCGCCCACGTGGACAGCCATCCCACCCGGGTGCGACTGCCCGATGAGCCGCTCATGCTGGTGGACCGGGTCTTGACCATAGAGGCCGAGCCCCAGTCCATGACGTCGGGTCGGATCGTGACGGAGCACGATGTGCTTGAGGGCGCGTGGTATCTGGACGGGGGGCTCATTCCCACCTGCGTAGCCGTCGAGGCGGGGCAAGCGGACCTGCTTCTGTCCGGCTATATGGGAATCGACTCGGAGACGCAGGGCCTGGCGGTGTACCGGCTCCTGGACGCCGTGGTCACGTTTCAGGGCGAGCTGCCTCGTCCCGGCCAGGTCATCGTGTACGACATCCGCATCATCCACTTCTTCCGACAGGGGGACACCTGGCTCTTCCGCTTCCAGTTCGACGCCACGGTCGACGGTCGTCCGCTCATGACCATGCGCGAAGGCTCAGCCGGGTTCTTCTCGCAGGGAGAGCTGGACGCGGGTAAGGGGATCGTGTTGAGTGCCCTCGAGCGACGGGAGATCGCGGGTCAACGACCCGCCGACTGGCGTGAACTGGTCCCCATGTGCAAGGAGTCCTTCGACGAGGGACAGATCGAAGCGCTCCGGCAAGGGGACTTGGCAGGTGCGTTCGGCGAACAGTTCGACGGGCTCGGCCTGATCCGACCTCTCACGATTCCCGGTGATCGTATGCGGCTGGTCCATCGGGTCACGGAACTGGACCCCGAGGGCGGGCGCTACGGCATCGGAAGCATCGTTGCGGAGGCCGACATCCACCCGGACGACTGGTTCCTGACTTGCCACTTCGTCGACGACCAGGTCATGCCGGGCACACTGATGTACGAGTGCTGCCTTCACACGCTTCGGATCTTCCTCCTCCGTATGGGCTGGATGGCCGCGGAGGGATCCTCGACCTGGCAGCCGATCAAGGGGGTGAAGAGCCGGCTGAGGTGTCGTGGTCAGGTCTTGGCCTCTACCGCGATGGTGACGTACGAGATCAACGTGCGAGAGATGGGCTACGGTCCCGAGCCCTACGCGATCGTGGATGCGATGATGTACGCCGATGGCAAGCCGATCGTGGACATCCGCGAGATGTCGGTGCAGCTGACCGGCGCCGACCGCGAACAGCTGGAAGATCTGTGGTTGGCCCGGAACCTCGGTACGCTCCGCCCCGCGGGAGGAGGCGCCGAGCCCGTGAGCGAGGCGCCGGTGAAGGCCACCGCTGGCGAGCCGGAACCGGTCGGCGCCACCTCCGAGCAGTCCGTGCCCGACCGTGGCACCCCTTCCGAAATGACCATTGTGGACTCGCCCGGTGCCACGCCACGAGTGGTGTCCCTCCGGAGAGACTCCTCGGTCCCGTACGACAAAGCCAGCATCCTGGCCTTCAGCAGCGGTAAGCCGTCACACGCGTTCGGCGAGATCTACAGCGCCTTCGACCGTGGCCCTGGCCGCATCGCCAGACTCCCACGTCCGCCTTACCAGTTCATGGATCGGGTCACGTCCGTGGAGGGTGAGCCGTTCGCCATGAAAGCCGGAGCCAAGGCGACCGCCCAGTTCGACGTCACGGCCGACCACTGGTACTTCGCGAGCAACCGCCAGCAAGAGATGCCCTTTGCGGTCCTCCTCGAAGTGGCACTCCAACCCTGCGGATGGCTCGCGGGGTATGTGGGCTCTGCCCTGGCCGCGGAAACGGATGTACGCTTCCGCAATCTAGGCGGCGACGCCGTCCAACTGGCCAGACCGGCCGCCGGTCCGGACGTGATCACCACCGAAGTGGAGCTCACCAGCGTCTCCATGTCGGGAGGGATGATCATTCAGCACTATTCCATGGCGCTGGCCAGCGATCGTCTGGGCCCCTTGTACGAGGGTACCACCTATTTCGGCTTCTTCTCGGAGCGGGCCCTGGCCGATCAAGTAGGGATACGCGACGCCACCATCTATGCTCCCTCCTCCGCCGAGCGACAGCGGGGGCTGAGCTTCCCGATCTCCGCCGAGCGACCACTCCCCGACCGTGACTTCCGCATGGTGGATCAGATCGATCTCCTGGTGCCCGACGGTGGTCCTCAGGGTCTCGGATGGATCCACGGATCCATCGACGTCGATCCCGGCAAGTGGTTCTTCGAGGCACACTTCTATCAGGATCCGGTGTGGCCGGGCTCTCTCGGCCTGGAGGCGTTTGTACAGCTCCTCAAGACCTACGCGGTTGAGCGCTGGGAGCTCGGCGAGACCGCTGAGTTCCAGACGGTCCCGAGCGCAACACCGCACCGTTGGGGATATCGAGGACAGATCGTGCAGGGTTGCCAGCGGGTAGAGGTGTACGCCAGCATCACTACGGTGGACGACGAGCGGCAAACTCTCATGGCCGACGGATTCCTGTCGGTGGACGGCCGAACGATCTACTCGATGAACGATTTCAGCCTGGGAGCACGATAGTGTACCGCTGCCGAAGTGTCCGGAGGACATAGAGGGCGCCCATGAGATATTCGCGCGTGATCATCGAGCGCTTTGGATACGAGTTGGCGCCTTGTGTCGTAACCTCGGACGAGCTCGAACAGCGTCTATCCTCGGTCTACGAGAAACTGCACATCCAGCCGGGGCAACTGCAGCTCATGACTGGAATTCAGGAACGTAGGTACTGGGACCCGGGATACACGGTAACCCAAGGAGCCACCGCGGCTGCCCTGAAGGCGCTCCACAATTCTCCCGTCCCCGCGAACGCCCTCGACATGCTCATCTACGCTGGAGTGTGCCGCGAGCACTTCGAGCCTGCAACGGCTTGCCACGTAGGCGCCGGGCTGCAGGCGGCCGGCCACACCATTCGACCCTCTGCGCACGTCTACGACGTGAGCAACGCGTGCCTCGGCGTGCTGAATGGGATTCTCGATGTCGCCAACCGTATCGAGCTCGGTCAGATCCGCGCCGGCATGGTGGTGAGCTGCGAGACGGCCCGGGACATCGTCGATACGACCATCGCCCGCCTGAACGGCAATCCAGACATGGAAGAGTTCAAGACAGCGATCGCCACGCTCACGGGGGGGTCGGCCGCAGTGGCGGTGATCCTCAGCGACGGCTCCTTCGGCGAATCGGACCGCCGGCGCCTGCGAGGCGCCGTGGTCGAGACTGCTCCCGAACATCACATGCTGTGCCGCTGGGGCGTAGAGGCCCACCCGGCGGGACAGGCGATGGGTGCGGAGGCCAGCTTGCGAGAGTTCGCGAGCACCGATGCAACCGCCGTTCTCGAGCATGGGGTCGCCTTGGGCGCTCGAACCTGGGACGCCTTCCTGGCGGAGATGGAGTGGCCGGTCGAACAAATCGATCGCACCGTGTGCCATCAAGTGGGATCGGCCCATCGCGATACCATGCTTCGCACGATGGGCCTGTCTTCCGAGCACGACTTCGTGACCTACGAGTATCTGGGCAATACCGGGACGGCGGCGCTCCCCGTGGCCGCGGCACTGGCCCAGGAACGGGGCTTCATCGAGCCCGGACACAAGGTCGGCCTTCTCGGCATCGGCAGTGGCCTGAACTGCATGATGTTGGGAGTGGATTGGTGAGTACACTCTATCCATTCACACCGCACTACCACGACTCCGCCGGACACCGGCTCCACTACGTGGACGAAGGCTCGGGCGAAGCCGTGCTCATGATTCACGGTAACCCGAGTTGGTCTTTTTTCTACAGGGATCTCATCCAGGCGCTGAGTGGGGACCACCGCACGGTCGCGCCCGATCACATCGGGTGTGGCCGTTCCGACAAGCCCGATGACAGGGGGTACGACTACACGCTGGACTCACGGGTTGCGGACCTGAACTCGCTGGTAGAGAAACTGGACCTGCGGGAGATCACTCTGGTCGTACACGACTGGGGCGGAATGATCGGCCTGGCCTGGGCCGTTCAGAACGTCGATCGCCTCTCACGTCTGGTCGTCATGAACACGGCGGCCTTTCCATTGCCGGACCGCAACCGCATCCCCGCTTCCCTCAGGTTGGCACGAACCCCGGGCCTCGGAGCCCTCTTGGTGCGAGGTGCCAATGCCTTCGCTCGGGGAGCGGTCCGTACCTGCGTGACACGCGCACCCATGTCGAAGGATGTAGCAGCCGGCTATCTGGAACCCTACGACTCCTGGGCCCACCGTATCGCGGTCCATCGCTTCGTGCAGGACATCCCGCTCCAGAAAGGCGACCGCGCCTGGGCAACGGTGCGCGACACCGCGGATTCGCTTCATCGACTGACCGACCTACCGATGCTCCTTTGCTGGGGCATGAGGGACTTCGTGTTCGACGAAGAGTTCCTGGACGAGTGGACCGCTCGTTTCCCGGCGGCTGAAGTCCACCGCTTCCCTGACTGTGGACACTACGTTCTCGAGGACGCCTCGCGGGAGATCGTACCCCTGGTGCGGGGTTTTATCGAGGCGCATCCGCTCCACTCCCCGGTATGACCGACGAGGCTCCCCCCTCGCCGGCTCCTGCCGCCGGACACGTGAACGTCGGAGCATACCTCCCGGAAATGGCGCTTACGCAGCCCGACGCGCTGGCCGTCGCGGTGGCCGCGGGCAGGAATCCGGATGGTACGGGACGTTACGCCGAGCTGACGGCAGCCGAGCTCAATCGGCGCTCCGATCGCATCGCCCACGCCCTGGTGGACATCGGCATCGGCGAAGGAGTTCGCACGGTACTCATGGTCAAGCCCAGTCTCGAGTTCTTCGCCCTCACCTTCGCCATGCTAAAGATCGGGGCCATTCCCGTCATGGTCGATCCGGGGATGGGCACCAAGAACCTGGGACGATGCCTCGCGGACGCGGAGCCAGAGGCCTTCATCGGTATCCCGAAGGCTCACGCCGCGCGCGTGGTGCTCGGCTGGGCCAAACGGACGCTCAAGATCAAAGTCACGGTAGGTCGCCGCCTATTCTGGGGCGGACACTCCCTTGCAGCCCTGGAGGCCCAAGCGCCGGCGCACTCTTTTCCGACCCTGGATCCCGATCCGGAACAGACCGCAGCGATTCTATTCACCAGCGGAAGCACAGGGGTTCCCAAAGGCGTAGTGACACCCTTCCGGGTGTTCTCCGCCCAGGTCGACGCACTTCGCGACGTGTACGGAATCGAGCCCGGCGAGCGCGATCTCGCGACCTTGCCACTCTTCGCCCTCTTCGGCCCCGCGCTGGGAATGGCCTCCGTGGTACCCGACATGGACGCCAGCCGACCGGGAGCGTCAGACCCGGCGCTACTCTTCCAGGCGTTCCGTGACTTCGAGTGCACCAACCTCTTCGCCTCGCCGGCGCTCATCGACAAGCTGGGTTCGTACTGTGACGATCAGGGTCTCGAGCTGACCTCTCTGCGCCGTGCGATCTCTGCGGGCGCCCCGGCGTCGAATCCAGCCTTGGAAACGTTCCAACGGTGCCTTCCGGAAGGCGCCGAGGTTCTCACGTCGTACGGAGCCACGGAGTCGTTGCCTGTATCGTACCTCGGGAGCCAGACCATCCTCCGAGAGACTCGGCACCTCACGGACCGGGGTGCGGGCGTCTGCGTCGGCATGCCGGTGCCCGGCATCGAGGTGCGGATCCTGCCCATCCACGAGGAACCCATCGAGCGCTGGTCGAACGACCTCGTTCTTCCCACCGGCGAGATCGGTGAGATCGCCGTACGTGGCCCCGTGGTGACGCCGTCGTACTTCAACCAGCCTGAGGCCACCAGACTCGCGAAGATCACTTCGCCCGACGGAGGCGTGTGGCACCGAATGGGTGACGTGGGCTACTTCGACGGCAGTGGCCGCCTGTGGATGTGCGGCCGAAAGGGCCATCGGGTGGAGACGGTCAACGGCACCCTCTTCACCATCCCGTGTGAGGCTGTCTTCAACGTCCATCCTTCGGTGCGCCGGAGCGCACTGGTGGGTGTGCCACAGGAAGGCGCCACTGCGCCCGTCCTATGTGTGGAGAGAGAGCCCGCCACAGCCCACGACCAAGATCTCCTCACCGAGGAACTCCTCGCCATCGCTCAGCAACATGAGCACACCCGCCAGATCGAACTCGTGCTCTTCCACGCTTCCTTCCCGATGGACGTGCGCCACAACGCGAAGATTTTCCGGGAGAAACTGGCGGAGTGGGCCAAGGAGAAGCTGGCGTGACGTCACAAAGATGCTCGTGCACGACCCGTCGAGATGCTCCGCCGACAGGACGCGCGGGGGTGCTGAAGTGAGGGCGTTGGTCACCGGTGCGGGCGGCTTCCTCGGGGGCGCGATCGCACGGACGTTGAGGGAGCGGGGTGACCATGTCCGCGGCTTCTCGCGGGGTATTCATCCCGAGCTGGCGGCGCACGGCGTCGAGCAGCTGAGAGGCAACGTGGCCGATCCGGACGCCGTGATCGAGGCCACTCGGGGTGTGGATATCGTCTTCCACGTCGCCGCAAAGGTGGCTGCGGGTGGGGCTCGCAAAGACTTCTACGACACCAACGTGACGGGGACGGAGAACGCCATCGCCGCCTGCCGGGAATGCGGGGTGGGCGCCCTGGTCTACACGTCGACCCCGAGTGTCACGTTCGGGAAGACGGACCTCGAAGGAGTGGACGAATCGATCGGATACGCCAACCACTTCGAGGCCTTGTACGGTGAGACCAAAGCGGAAGCAGAGCGTCGTGTCCTCGCCGCCGCCTCGGTCAGCTTCCGAACCATCGCTCTGAGACCTCATCTGATCTGGGGCCCAGGTGATACGTCCGTCCTACCTCGCATCGTGGAGCGGGCACTCAAGGGTCAACTCCGCCGCATCGACGGCCCGCCCAAGCGCTCGGACCATGTATACGTCGACGACGCGGTCCGGGCGCATTTGCTCGCCGCCGACCGGCTCCTCGCCGGCGGGGCGGCGGCCTCACGGATCAGTGGGCAGCCCTACTTCATCACCGCGGGCGAGCCAGTCGAGATCTGGACCTTCTTGAACGGCCTCCTTCACGCCGCGGGTGTGCCTCCTGTAGAGAAGCGCGTTTCGTATCGGGCCGCCATGGCCGCAGGATGGGTGTTCGAGAAGCTGCACGCTCTGTCCGGGAGCAAGGGCGACCCGCGCATGAGTCGGTGGATCGTCAGGGAACTCACCACATCGCACTGGTTCGATATCAGCGCGGCCCGCCGAGACCTCGGCTACGAGCCGCAGGTGCTCATGGAGGAGGGGATGAGGCACCTCGCGGCCTGGGTGGAAGATCATGGCGGAGTGCCGGGTGTCTGAGGAGGGAGCGCGGGCCCAAGATTGGAGACCCGCTTCGGAATGGACACCACCCGTCGGAGACGTCATCGACGTGTGGCGTTTGGATCTGAGCGTTACGGACGAGGACTGGGCCCTTCTGAGCCCGGACGAGTCGGAGCGCGCCAACCGCATCGTCGTGGAGGTCAAGCGGGATCAGAAGGCATCCGGTAGAGCGCACTTGAGGCGCATCCTGTCGCTCTACGTCGATATCGGTGCTAGCGACCTGCGCTTCGAGTACGGCGAACACGGTAAACCCGGCCTACCCGAGCACACCGATCTGAGCTTCAACCTCTCCCACTCGGAGAAGGTCGGCCTGGTCGCAGTGACCTATGGAACGCGCATCGGGGTCGACGTCGAGCATGCGCGTGAAGGACGGGACTTCGTGGGCCTGGCACGCCGCTTCTTCTCCACGGTGGAGAGCGACGCCTTGATGGAGCTTACCGAACCGGAGCGGCTGGCAGCTTTCTACCGCGCGTGGACCCACAAGGAAGCCTACCTCAAGGCACTGGGGACGGGTCTGAGCTTCCCGTCGAACGGCTTCACCATCGACCATACCGCTAAGGGTGGAGGACGCGTGGTGAGCACCGACATGCCCGGGGACGACCCCGGGGCCTGGCGCTTCACCCACGTTGAGCTCAGCTCCGCTTTCGCGGGGGCAGTCTGCTTCGACGGACGAAATCGACTCATTCGGTGGTGGGGGGGCTGAGCGGCACCGGCCCTTAGTCCCCCTTCAACGCCACCATCGGATCCACGCGGCTCGCCCTGAGCGCCGGCACCACCGCAGCCAAGAGTGCGGTCGCCCCGATAACGCCGCCCACCGCAATAAGAGTGAGCGGGTCCGACCCGTTCACTCCGAACAGCAGGCCCCCCATGGCACGGGTGGTCAGCACGCCCAGTCCGATTCCCACTCCCCCGCCCACGAGCGCCAAGACGGCGCTCTCGCTCACGACGCCCCGCAGAACCTCCTCGGAGCTCGCGCCCAGCGCTTTGCGCAGACCGATCTCCGGCACGCGCTGACTCACCGAAATGGAGAGCACGCCGTATACGCCCACGCACGCCAGACAAATCGCGATGATCCCGAAGATCTGGAGCAACGCCCGTGCGAAGCGCTCGGTAGCGAGGGACGTCGCCACGATCGATTCCATGGTCTTCACCCGTGACATCGGCACCGTCGGATCCATCTCACTCAGGACTCGGCGGGCTACGGGCATGGCGTCGAGCGGATCTCCCCCCTCGGTGAGCATCGCGATATACATCCCCCCCGGAGTCGAGTAGGCAGACGTCAGCGACTGCTTGTACGGCATGTACATCCGGGGCACAGGCTCAGCCGCGATCCGCTGTTCCTTCACGTCGGGGATAGGTAAGTTGCACAAGGTTGGAAGGATGTGTTTGCGTGCACCGGCGCGGCACAGACCGACCCTGTGGAGGTGTTCCGGACGAACTAGCCGCAAGGAAGCCGCCACGAGTTACAGGCAAAGAAGAAGCCCCCGGGCGTGACAGCCGGGGGCTCTCCTAAGCCTGCCGGTGCGATCGGCGCCGGCCTGATCTCCGGGGAGGGCCTAGTCGGCCAGCGGCTGCATGTTCCCGACCTCCCAATGGATCTGCCAGCTTCCGTCTTCGGCCTGTTTGCAGAGAAGCAGGAACGACCCGACCGCGAGCGGATCACCGCCCTCGGACGCGTCCACCTGGAACCACCCTCCATCCAGGGCCCACCCCTCTGCGAGGGGAATCGTAGCGACGTCATGGATCGTGAGGTGAGCGCCGGGGCTCTCGGCCAGGAACTCCTCCAAATAAGCGGTAACCGCCTCGCGGCCTACCGTGATCGGACTGTCACCGCTGGACGTGATGGCGTCGTCGGTATAGTAGCCCGCCGCCACTGAGGCGTGGCCCATGTTGAAGTGAGTTGCCAACCCACCCAACATGTCCGTCATCGTGCCCTCGTCTTCAGGGGCATCCTCTCCGTCCCCCACCACATAGGCCCAGCCCTCGGGGCGAGGAGAGTCATAGTTGGTAACCACCAGGTTGATCTTCCAATCACCCGACTCCTTGGTGAACGAGGTCAGATACGCGCCCGTGATGGTCATGGGATCCGCACCCTCGGGGGTGGTCTCGACCGAGTAGGAACCCAGGGCGACCGCCAGGCCGTCGAAGACCATCATCTCCTCCCCGGTGAGCGATATGTTCGGGGACCCGGCCATCTGAGTCTCGAGAGAGGCCGTGTTGTCCTCCCGCCCCATGACGACTGCGCCGTCGGCATTTAGCGTGACAACCTCGTCCGTGTAGTAACCGGCCACTACCGACGCATGATGCATGTTGTAGTGTTGCGCCCAGCCCTCGCGAAGCTCGACGAGCTGTTCCTCGTCCGTCATTTCGGCTGCGGCAGGCGCCTCTTCAGCGTCGCCACCACACGAGATGAAGAGCATGGCCGTGAGCGCGGTCATGAGAGTGCGGGTCTTCATGGTGTACCTCCGACGGATGGTGCGGGATGCAGGTATGCCGCGGGCACGTAGAGTGGGGGCTTTACAAGGGTCCGTCAAATGCCGAGTGACGCTATCACCACCGGCTTTCGACCGCGCGGAGTCCCCGACTCACACGGAGCCACCCCACCGGGTCAAAGCCACCTGCCGAAACACCGCTCTACTCCTGCTTGAGCGCCCGGATCGGGTCCACCGAAGCGGCACGCCGTCCGGGCACGAGGGCGGCCAATATCGTGCTGGTCAATACCACCACCGCCACCGTGCCGAAGGTCACCGGATCGGTGCGGGATACTCCGAACAGAAGGCTCTCGAGGACCCGTGAGGATCCAGCGGCCACCCCCAGTCCGATGCCCACGCCGATGACGCCCAGAACGACCGCCTGCAGCACCGTCTTCCGGAGCACCTCACCCGGCCTCGCCCCGAGGGCGATGCGCAGACCGATCTCCCGTGTCCGCCGTGAGACCATATACGACGTCGATCCGTATACGCCGATCGCACCTAGCAGCAGGGCCGGGAGCGCGAACGTCATGAGAAGTGACGAGAGAAAACGCTCGCCCGCCATGGATGCGTCGACCTGGTCCGTCATCGAGCGCACCGAGCCCACGGGGATCTCGGGATCCAGACCGGCGAGAGCCCCCTGCACCGCCGCACGTATCTCCTCGGCGGGGATAGAGGTTCGTATGGTCATCGCCATGGACGGCACGGGGCCAAACGGCACGTCGACCATGGGGAAATAGGACTGAGCGCGGGGTGGTGAGCCCAGACCCCTGGCCTTCACGTCCCGGACCACTCCCACGACCTCCCGCCACACGGGCTCCGAGAAGTCGATGTTGACACGCTGACCGATCGCCTCCTCGCCGGGCCAGAGCCTCTCTGCCGCCGTCTCGCTGAGGATCACTACTCCCTCTGGTCGTTCGAGGTCGGATGGCTCGAACAGGCGTCCCGCCACCAGCTCCATATCCAGCGTTTCGATGTATCCGGCGCTCACCCAGTTGGGGTCGGCGGCGTGCCAATCGGCATCCTCTACGTTGTCGGGGAGCAAAGGCCAATCGCTCATCCCGCTCTGCATCGGTGTCTGCCACGACACGCCTGCCGAGATCACTCCGGGCACGGCCTCAATCTCCGACAGCAGGGCCCGATACAGGCGGCGCACCGATTCCAGATCCGGGTACGCGGCCCTGCTGCCATTGATCTGCACCATGAGCAGATCCGACGAGTCGAACCCCGGATCCACCGCTCGGAGATTGGCGATGCTGCGAACTAGGAGCAGGGCGCCCGAGATCAATACGACGGCCGCCGAAATCTGCCCTACCACCAGCGCACGCCTCAGTGTGTGGCGAGTGGGTATGGCCCCCGTACGAGACTCGCCCTTGATCGTGCGCTGGAGGTCACCTAGAGAGGCGTGTAAGCCGGGCACCAGGCCCGCGAGCAGTCCAGCTAGAATGGTCACGCCGGCACTGAAGAGCAGGACGGTTCCGTCGAGCCCGACCTCGAAAGGCATGAGGCCGGCCGGAGCCAGCGAGACGAGCATCCCCCGGGCCAGGAAGGCGAGGAGTAGCCCTACGAGACCGCCACCGAGGCTCAGAACGACACCCTCCACAATGACGTGGAGGAGCACCCGCCGCTGGCTCGCACCCAATGCGGCACGGACCGCGATCTCGGATGCACGCTCCTCGCTTCGGGCCAAGAGCAGATTCGTCACGTTGGCGCACGCCACGAGGAGCACGAGCCCCACCGTCGCCAGCAGTATCATGAGTGTGGGACGCGCGTCGCCCGCGATGTGCTCCCGAAGGGGTACCACCTGCACGTCGCGAGAACCGGCGTTGCCGATCTCGGGGTATAGACTCTCCAGTCTATGCACCGCCCGGACGAACGCTCGCTCTGCTACCAGCTCGTCCCTCCCAGCCGCCAACCGCCCAACGACGGACAGGTTGTGGAACTCCACCATGCGCGTGTCGAACGCTTGCGGATCGATTCGGAGCGGCGTCCAGAAGCTCACAGTCTGACCCGAGGCCACGTATTCACTGAGTGAACGGTGGTCGGGCGGCATGACGCCCACCACCGAGAGACTTTGACCGTCCAGCTCCACGGTCCGGTCAAGAATGTTCGGATCCGCTCCGAACGCGGACTGCCAAATACCGTGGCTGAGAACGATCACCGGTGTCGAGCCGGGCTGTGCCTCTTCAGGGAGAAATCCTCGGCCCATGGACGGACCGACGCCCAGAACCTCGAAGTAGCTCGGCGAGACGCTGAGTCCCCGCAGCCGAAGGGGTGCATCGCCACCCGTGAGATTCGCCGCCCGACCCGAGATGGCCGCGATGCTGGCCAGTGCGCCATCCTCCTGGCGAAACTCCCAGAACTCCGGAGCCGACACCGCACCCGTCTGTCCCGAAGGTAGGTAGCGGTTCTGGACCCAGACCAGCTGCTCACCGGCCGGGTATGGGAACGGTCTCAAGAGCACAGCATTCACCACGCTGAAGATTGCCGTGTTCGCACCGATTCCCACGGCCAAGGTCAGTACGGCCACCACAGTGAGCGCCGGCTTGCGTCTTAACGAGCGTACGGACTGGCACACTTCATTCCATAGGATCTCCATCACGTCCCCCCCTCCCAATCGTTTCAGTTCCCGCGGTCGATCCACTTGCCCTGCCCGCCGTCCCGCCTGCGGCCTCGACGTGAGCCATGCTCGGACCGCCGTGCCCAAAAAGTCCCGGAGCAGCCAGACGACGAGTCCCAATTGGGATCCGGGCCCGTTGCTAGGGGTGCGGATCACGTCCCGGTACGCCTGGATTACGTCGTCCCCTTGCCGCCTCCGGAAGTCGGGCGGATAACACCAGAGGGCCATTCGGAGCAGGCGCTCCAGCCATCCAGGAAGCGTAGTCCGTGCCATGGGTTCAGGCCGACTTCGTGTCGCTGATCAAGTCCTTGGACCGCGCCACGGCCACGATGTCCGCTAACGTCGCGAGCTCCGACGCAAGCACATCCTTTCCGTATTCCGTGAGCCGGTAGTACTTCCGTCGAGAGTCGTCCAGATCCGGGTCCGGACGCTGATCCGACTCCTCGATCATGCCTGACTCCGTGAGGCGATTGATGGTGAAGTAGAGCGATCCGGGTCCCAGTTTCACGCTCCCCCGACTGCGCTCCGCAACCTCCTGCATAATTCGGTAGCCGTGGGTTTCCCCATCCGCCACCGCCAAGAGCACGTGAAAAACGGCGGGAGTCATCTTGAACGGTGCCTTCACCGGCGCCTCATTGTTACCCATCGGGGCTGTCCTGTCTCTGGCGATTCACTCAGTAACTGATATATCAGTAACTAGACTAATCGATCAGGACCGGACTGTGAAGGGCGGGATGCTCTGGGAGTTGCCCTCCGAACACGCCCTATATAGTTTCCTAGATACCTATATAGTATACTAGTTATTAGTGCACCGGGAGCGCCCATGGGCAAGCTGAAACTGACATATACGACCGCCATGGTGCTCCACGCCGTCAGTGAAGGATACCGGTACGGATTCGACATCATGGAAGGTTCCGGCCTCCCAGACGGCACCGTATATCCTGTGCTCCGACGGCTCGAAGCCTCGGGCCATGTCTGTTCCGAGTGGGAAGACGAGTCGAAAGCCACGGCCGACAAGCGGCCGCAACGTCGGTACTACGAGTTGACGCCGATGGGTGAGGGTCTACTCCGGGACGCCCGCGATCGCTTTCCGGGATTGCGCGGGTCCTTGGGGTCAAACCCCGTGCGCGGGGTCGGGCCCGCTTGACGACAATGAACAGCCAACCGACTCTGCCCCGCCTCTCGCGGGCCATCCTGCGCTCCCTCGGCAAGCTTATCCCGCTCGATCTACGAGACCGCTGGCTCCGAGAATGGACCGCCGAGTTCGTCCATTGGTGGAACCGATTGCAGCCTAGCCAACGCCGCGGGATTCTCGGTATCCTGCGCCAACTGTATCGAACAGCTCTCGCCGCGATGGACGCCCTGCACGTTCGGAGGCTGGAGTCGGCCAACCACCCTGGCGGCCTGATCCGGGATCTGCTCCAGGACGGTGGGTTCGCCCTGCGGTCTCTGGCGCGACAGCCGGGCTTCACCCTCGTAGCCATACTGACCATGGGACTTGGGATCGGGGTCTCGACCACGATCTTCAGTCTTGTGAACGGGATCCTCCTCAACCCTCTGTCCTACCCCGAGCCCGACCGGGTCGTGTCCGTCTGGCCGGAGCGTTGGTTCTCGCCTTCGTTCTTCGAATACCTGGAAGAAGAGACGACTTCCTATGCCTCCATGGCGGGATGGACGTGGAAGGCTCACGTGGATATCGGATCCGACGGAGCCTCGAGGTTGTGGGGTCCCATGGTCACGGACGGTTTCTTCGATGTCCTCGATCCCGACCCGATCCTGGGACGCACGTTCGCCAACGGTGAGGACCGAGCCGGTAGCGACAACGTGGCCGTGCTTTCATACAACTTCTGGCAACGCCGTTTCGAGGGGGACCCCGGCGTCCTCGGCAAGAGCATCGAACTCCGCGGCACGCAACGCGTCATTATCGGGGTTATGCACCCGGGGTTCGACTTTCTTCATGCCGGCACCGACGTGGTGCTACCCGTCTCCATTGACCCCGATGCGGTCGGATATGGTGACTCGAGCTACAAGGTCGTGGCCAGGCTGAAGGAAGGCGTCTCCCGAGAGCAGGCCCATGCCGAGCTCCAGACGCTCGCGTCGCGGATTCGCGAGGAGAACGAGCTTCCACCCGAGTGGGGACTGGATGCCGGGGTCGTGCCGTTGCGGGAGAGCATGGTCGGTGACATCCGGCCGACGCTTCTGCTCCTCTTCGGGGCGGTCGGGCTCCTCCTGCTCATCGCCACGGCCAACGTGGCGAATCTCCTCCTGGCCCGAGCCCTGACCCGTCAACGGGAAGTATCACTCCGGCTGGCCCTGGGAGCCGAGAGAGGTCGGCTCGTACGCCAGTTGTTAACCGAGAGTACCGTCCTGGGCCTTCTGGGCGTGATCCCCGGGATCGCCGGTGCATGGCTCGGGCTCCGAGCCGTGCTCTCCCTGCTGCCCGCCGATACTCCACGCCTGTCCGAAGTCAGCGTGGACCTTCCGGTTCTCGTCTTCTCGATGGCCCTGGCGTTGATCACCGGCTGGGGTGGTAGCGGTCGAGGTGGCACTGGCCGACCAGACCGATACGCGGACCGGCGGCCCCTATCCGAGCCTCGACAGCCGCCAACTTACGGTAGAGGGGATCCCACTTGGCGCCCACGAGGCCGGTCACCACGGCACCGACGATGGCCAGAAGGGGAATCGAGGCGCCACCCTGGCCCAGAGAAGCCAGCATCCTGCGGGCCTCGGCCCACCCCGCGTCCGGACCACCCCGCACGGGCATGTCGAAGATCAGGGACGAGATCATCAGCCCGAACAGGCCGGCCAACACGGACGTGAGCAGATACCAGCCGACCACCGATCCAGCCAGACGCCCCGCACGTCCTCTCCGCATGAGCCCGGCGATGGCCGGGCTGAGGGCCGCGAAGATCAGGACCGGGACGAGGCGGATGACCCACCGGATCAGGACGATGATCGCACCGGAAACCGGTGCCAACGGATCCGGGAACAGACCCCCGAGTGCGATGCCCGTGATCAACACCACGAGCATCCATACGTAGCCGGGCACTGCCGACAGCTTGCTCAAGACGCTGCGGGCCAGGATCTACCTCCGTTCAATGGCATTATCCATGTCCGCAGCGATGAGCCAACGGCCTCGAGCGTCCCGCCGAAGTGCTAGGAGGAACTTCCCCTGATCCAGCGCCTCGCCGTAGGCGTAGAGCCCCACGATGTAGCCCACGTCGCTTCCGGCCCCATAGGCCAGAGCCTTCAGGACCAGATCCCCACTCGGGTCATCATAGCGCCCACGGATGGCCGCACGCCCGCGCGCCGGACGTCGCTGGTTCGAGAGGACGAAGCCATCCTCGGTAAAGAGGTCCGCGAGTCCGTCTCCGTTCCCTGCCTCCCAGCGCTCCTCGTAGTCCCGAAGGACACGGTCGAGCTCGGCCGGGAGCGTTACGTACGGAATGGCCTCTCCCAACTCGCCGTCCTGGGCCGTCACCCCGCCCGGCAGAACCGTTACCAGCAAGAGCAGAATCAACAGTTTCATTCTCCCATCCCCGTTCGAAGTCGAGAACTCCGCGAACGGCCACCGCCGCCGCCACACATCCTGACAGAATAGTAACAGTCCGTAACCTGGGTCCACGCCAGACGGCGACAGCCCACTAGTTCACCAACCGATTGTATTTCCGAAGCACCTCACGAAGCCGGTCGTGGGGTAACGCGAACACCGTGACATCGTTCGCTCCCGTCATGGTCTCGGCCGCCACAAGGGCGTTGATCACTGCCTCCTCCGTCGCCTGCACCGTAGCTGCGAAGAGCCCGTTCAGATCACGGTTCGTCAGCATCTCGAGTCCGATCGGGCTCTCGAGCTCCGAAGCTGAATCCCGGTTAGCCGTGGAGAACGCGATGAAAATGTCGCCGGAACCGTTTCCCGATGTGCTCCCGTTCCGGGCCAGACCCAGGGAGATGCGCCTCGCCACCCGCTTCAGTTGATGGGGTAGGATCGGAGCGTCGGTCGCGACAATGACGATGATGGAGCCTTCACGGTCCGAGGCGTCCGCACCATCCTCGAGTGCACCCTGCTCAGCGTCGGGACGCGCGGGCAGCAGGTCCGGGATTTCCACGCCAACGGGTACACCGGCGACCCGGAAGGGCGGGCGGCCTCCGTAGTTGCACTGCACTAGGACGCCCAATGTGTAGGTCGCCCCGTCGTAGTCGACCATCCGGGACGAGGTACCGATCCCCCCCTTGAAGCGGTGGCAGATCATGCCGGTACCACCCCCGACCGCACCTTCCTCGACCGGTCCTGTGGAGGCGTTGTCGATGGCCGCAAGCGCGTCGTCCACGGTTACGTGCTGTCCGTACACGTCGTTCAGAGTGCCATCCCAAGTCTCCGCGACCACGGGGAGCGAGGCCAACCACCGGCCTGGTCCCCCTTCACCGCCGAACACCTTGTCGACCCCCCACTGGATCACGGCGTGATGGACGATCCCGACACTCAACGTGTTGGTGATCATCACCGGTCCCTCCAGGATCCCCGAGTCCTGTACCCAGGTGGTCCCCGTCATCTCGCCGTCGCCGTTCAGCGAGAACCAGGCGGCAAAAACCGGATCGGGGACATCGGTGCCGCGCGGGAAGACGGCCGTGACTCCCGTGCGGACGGGACCCTCGCCTATGACCCTCGGGCCACTCCCACGGATGATGGTCGAATGACCCACCTCGACGCCGGCCACATCGGTGATGGCATTGAGTGATCCGGGCGTGCCCTCGAACGGGATGCCGAGGTCACGGGCTCGAGGCTTCTGCGCGGAGGCCGGCGCGGCGAAAGCGATCAGGACTGTGACGGACACGGCCTGCAAAAAGCGGGTGGGATGCCACATCGCTCGTTGGCGGATAGGCAGGTGGTTCGGACTCGGCATGATCGATCCTCCGGCATGATTCGGGAGCGGCGGCGGAGCACCGAAATGAGCGGTCGAGCCGTCCCGTTGCAAGGCGACCCCCGTGGGCCCTACCGCCCCCCTCCCGCCATGGTGGCACCCGCCGCCTCCACCAGCTCGATGGCCAATCGATCGAGATCTTCGATCATGAACGCCCGGATGTCACCGAAGGGATGCGGCTCCTCGAGAATGGTCACACGGTCTCGGCGTAGCCGCTCGAACCACGCGTCCAGGTCGTCGACCGTGAACGCCACGTGGTCGAACACCTGACCTCGCGACGGGACCAGCGGCTGATCGGTACCGCAACGCCCCTCGACACACTGGCGGGGATACCACGACATGCTGCCGTTCGCGAACCGCACACCGCCTCGCGGACCACGGATCGTCCCGACGGACTCCAGAGACGGCCAGCTCGCCTCCGCCGTGCCCACTTCGCAGGGATCGTAGAGCGGCCGACGGGACTCGGTTCCCGAGTCGTCTCGCATGGGCGGAAGCTCCATACCCAGATGCTCCACGTACCAGTTTGCTGCACACAGTGGCTGCTCGTGATAGAAGTGCACGTGAGCGAACGAGTCCCTCGTGTTCGGGCCCCCGACGATCTCGAACAGGGCCCCATCGGGGCCCAGCACGTAGCGGAAGCCGCCATCCTGCGGGTCGGTCGCTTCGGCCTCAGCGATCAGGGCCGCGGTCCGGATACCCGCGTAGGGCGATAGACCCGAGCGCCATACCCCCTCGGTGTCCGCGGAGGAGGTAAAAAGGGGCAGGTGGTCCACACCGATCGTGGCGAGCCGGTCCCGAACGTCGGTCGTGTTGGTGTTGGCACCGATGTGCCAGAAGGCGCTCTGGGCGTCGGCCCGGCCCAGGTCCTCCCGATACGCCCCCGAAGGTGGTGAGTCCACCTCATTGAGAGGACGAACATGTCCCCCTCCACGGCAGAGTGCCCAGCGACCTCAGTCCTCGACGCCGAGGGCCAGACCCTCAGATACCACTCGATGGCCGCATCCGTGTCGACCGAATTGAGCATGACGTGGTGAAGACTGGGGGCCGACACTTCGGTCCCCCGGGCCTCGGCACCTCCATCCGGATCGTCGCCGGCGGCACACGCCCCCAAGAGAAGCACCAATCCCCCCACTACGGATAGGGCCGGAATAGCGCCCCGGACTCCGAGTCGAACGTACTTCATCATCCCATCCCCGTCAGAAAGGAACGTCCATGATCTCACCAGGTCCAGCGACCGTCAAACCCGGTCCCCTCCTTGCGGGTGCCGGGTCTCCTCTCACCGCGGCGACCGCGTGTCCCGTCCTTGCGGCGCCGCGTGTCCGGCCGTACCGATCGATGACCCTATTCCCGTTTCCCAAGCCGGATCGTCGGTGATGAAGAACACGTTGCGCGGCTCACAGTCCGGTCTTGGCCTACTCGTCCTTCTTGTATGCACGGTGACGACGTATTGGACTCCCCGGCGGATCACGGCTCAGCAGGCTCCCTCCAACGATCTTCCTACGGTCGTCGTGCTGTCGACCGGCGGAACCATCGCCAGCGTCTACGACCCCGAGAGAGGCGGATACGCACCGGCCCTCAGCGGAGAGGACCTGATCTCCGCCGTTCCCGGAATCACCGATCTCGCACGCCTAGAGGTCGAACAGGTCTCCAATATCGCGAGCACCGACATGACACCCGCGCTCTGGCTCGAGATTTCGAGACGAAGCAACACGCTCCTGTCACGACCCGACGTAGCGGGAATCATCGTGACCCACGGAACCGACACTCTGGAAGAAACCGCGTTCTTCCTCGACCTCACGGTGACCAGCGACAAGCCGGTGATCCTGGTGGGGGCCCAGCGAGCTGCCTCGGAACCGGACAGTGATGGGCCGAGAAACCTGGGCGACGCGGTCCGCGTGGCCGTGTCCGAAGCGGCGCTTGGAATGGGGACGCTGGTGGTGATGAACGGGGAGATCAACGCGGCCAGGGAAGTGACCAAGACCCACACCATGCGGGTGGAGACCTTTCAGTCGCTCGAGTACGGCCGCCTCGGCACCGTGGACCCGGACGGGGTGCGGTTCTACCGAGCCCCCCTGAGACGGCAGTCCATTCCGCTCCCTTCCGACAGCGAGTTGGGCCGCGTCGAGATCGTGTCGACCTACGCCGGAGCCGACGGTCGCCTGGTACGTGGCCTCATGGCCCTGGGGGGACTCGACGGGCTGGTCGTGGAGGCCGCCGGGGTAGGCAATCTGGCGGGAGCTCTCTTCGACGCGCTCGTCGAGGTGCGCGACGCGGGCATCCCCGTGGTGGTGAGCACCCGGGTCAATACGGGACGGACGCTGCCGCTCTACGCCGGTAAGGGGAGCGGCGTGAGCCTCAGCGAGATCGGATGTATCTTCGCGGACAACCTGAGTCCGCAAAAAGCCCGGGTCATGCTGCTGGCGGCCATTGCCGCCGCAGACGACCCTGGGGAAATCGAGGCGTACTTCTCCCGCTAAACCGTGGCGACGTCGGCCGCGGGCCTCCCGACAATCCGTTCATAGGACTCGGCATCGGTGGCTCCCTCGGTCAGGATCACGAGGACACGGGCGTCTTCTCCCAACCGCAGCGCGGCCCTCAGCGACGTCTCTCCTGAAGCTCGTTCAAGTCCCGCCAGACCGGCCACTCCTGATTCCCCCGCCACCACGGCAACGTCACCGCCCCGGCCTTCGGCGAGCCTTCTCATGAGCGGCTCCACACGCTCATCCTCCGCGGTCATGAACGCATCTACCCCAGGGTCCAGGATGGTCCAAGCCAAGGGCGAAATCTCCCCGCAAGAAAGGCCGCCCATGATCGTGTGCAGCGAGCCACGCGCGCGCGAAGGCTCGCCGGCGATTGCGCTCTGAAGAAGACAGTCGGCCTCCTCGGGTTCGACGATCGTCATGATAGGACGCGCCGCACCGTCCAGCTCCCAGAGGTGGCCGCACACGGTCGCTGCCAACCCGCCAACGCCGCCCTGGAGAAAGATGTGGGTGGGTCGCACTCCGCTCGGCATCTGTGCTAGTAGCTCGTCTACCATCACGCTATACCCCTGCATCACCCAGCGCGGGACATCCTGGTACCCCTCGTAGGAGGTGTCCGATACGACGTGCCATCCGTTGCGCCGGGCGTCTGCGTCGGCCAGGGCCACCGCCTCGTCGTACGTCCCGGAGACTCGCACCGTGCGCGCGCCGAAAGCCGCGATCTCAGCCACACGCCGGTCCGTCACGTGCTCGGGAAGGTAGATGACGGATCTACAGCCATGAGTTCGGGCTCCCCAGGCTACCGAACGGCCATGATTACCGTCTGTCGCGGTGGTCACGGTCACCGTGTGGCTATGAGCATGACGAGCGTCGCCAAGCTCGCGCTCCAGGACACGCAAGACTCCATATGCCCCGCCCAGTGCCTTGAAGCTTCCGAGACCGAACCGCCCTGACTCGTCTTTTACCCAGACCTCGCCGACCCCCAGCCCGCGAGCCAGGGCGGGGAGAGAGTGCAGCGGGGTTGGAGCGTAGCCTGGCCAGGCCCGGATTTCTGCCGCCGCCCGCTCGTACTCCGCCAGGCTGATGACGGCCCGCTCAGCATCTCCGTAGAGACGCCCACGGTCGAGATTCGGATTGAGAAGATGAGTCATTCCGGCAGACTAGGCGTACCGGGTCACTCTGGCCACTCGTCGATCAAGTGCGGGGTCGCTTCCGACGCCGCTCCGTGGTATAGCTGATAATCGGAGTCGGCCCCAAATCGCTGAGCGGCCTCCCGGTCCTGATCCCGTCGAACGGAGCGCTTGAGCACCGACATGGCCCACCGTCCTCTCGTCTCACCCCACGATCAGAGCGCGACCTTCGTGGAGCTCTTCTTCGATTTGGTGTTCGTGTTCGGGATCACGCAGGTCGCAGCGCTACTCCATCACGGCCTGAATTGGACCTCGGCCGCGCAGGGAATTGTCGTGTTCTGGATGATCTGGTGGGGCTGGACGCAGTTCACCTGGTCGTTCAACGCCGCCGACACCACACATCCGTTCGTCGAGTTCAGCGCCCTAATCGCCACGGCCATCGCGTTCTTCATGGCCGTGGCCGTACCCGACGCGTTTGCGGGCGGGGCGCTCTGGTTTGCGGGGCCGTACGTCGCGCTTCGCCTCTTGGGGTTGGGACTCTACACGACCGTCATGTGGCAAAGCGAGATGGGACGCAGGGCCGTCGGTCTCTTCGCGACGTCTTCTCTGGGCGGTTTCACCGCCGTGGTCCTGGGAGCGTTCTCGACCGAAAACCAGGCACTGTTTTGGGGCCTGGCCATCTTGCTCGACGTAGTCGCCGCTCTGATCGCAGGGCGCCAACAGGGGTGGGACCTCCACCCCGAACACTTTGCAGAACGCCACGGACTGATCGTGATCATCGCCTTGGGCGAATCGTTGATCGTGGCGGCAGGAGGGCTCGCGGGCGAGCCACGTACCGTGGAACTGATGGTCGTCGGCTTGCTCGCCGTCGCCATCACATGCGGCCTGTGGTGGACTTACTTCCCGGTGGCGAAGCCTGAACTCGAGCGCGCTCTCGAGACCGCCGACGAGAAGGAGCTGGTAAAGCTCGCGCGTGACCCGTTCAGCCTCGGGCACTTTCCGATGTTGTGCGGGATCATTGCGTTCGTAGTGGCGATCGAAGAAGCAGTGGCGCACCCGGGCGATCCCCTATCGGGCGGCGCACGCTTCGCGCTTTCACTGGGACTCTTCGCCTTCGTGGGGGGCCTTGCGTTCGCCCTTTGGCGCGCGAGCTGTCGCGTCAGGATCGGGCGTATCATCGTGACCGTAATCACGTCGTGCGCCGTCTACCTGCTAACGGACGTGGCGGCCGTGGTCAGCCTGGCGGTGGCCTTCGCTGGAGTGGCTACGGTAGCCCTCCTAGAGGAGAAGACCGCGGAGCGGCTCCGGGACCACCCAGCCGCGTCTAGCTAGTGTGGTTCGACACGAAACCCGCGACCGCCTCGCGGTGCGATGTCTGCGACGGTTCAATCTACAGGTGCTGACCCAGCCGTTCCTGTAGAACCTTGCGATACTTGCGAGAGAGCGGGAGCTGCTCGCCGTCCGTCAGGATCACCATCAACTCTCCCTTGAACCAGGGCTGGATCTCCTTGATGCGATCCAGATTCACGATGGTAGAACGGTGGATGCGCACGAACTGCCCCGAGTCGAGACGGCGTTCGAGAGCCGTCATGGTGTCACGGACCAGATGATCGTCTTCTCCCACATGCAGCCGGGCGTAATTCCCATCGGCCCCGATCCAGTCGATCTCCGACACCTTAAGTAGGTGAACCCGGCCCCTGGACTTCACCACAAGCCGGTCCAACGGAGTCGAGCGCTGCCCCGCCAGGTCCTCGATCAACCCGACCATCCGCTTCCGGAGGTCACCGAGGCCGTCGCCCGTGGTCGGCACACTAGGTGCCTATCTGCCGGCCCGCCGCGTGCTCCGAGTCGATCCGGTGGACGCTTTGAAGGAGGAGTGAGCGCCCGACCTTTGGCGCTCCGACGGTGTTAGAAGCTGCATGATCGACCACGAGACGAGGTCCGCACCCCGAGGCCGCAGGCTGCGGGTAGCGTTCTTGGCCATTGGACTCACGGCCTGCGGCAGCTCCACAGATACGCCTCCTGGCCCACAGATCTTTGCGCCGGGTGCAGTGTCCACCGAGCTGCTCGAGTTCGCGGTCACCTTCACACCCGATGCGACGACAGCCTACTTCAACCGCACCACCGCCGACCGGAGCAGCCTCGCGATCATGGTCTCCCGGTGGGACGGGCAATCCTGGTCCGGAGCGGAGGCGGCCCCCTTCTCGGGCGAGCACTTCGACGTCGATCCCTTTGTAACACCCGACGGCTCACGCCTCTATTTCAGCTCCACTCGACCCACTGCCCCGGGCGATACCCTCCCCGACTTCAACACTTGGTATGTGGACATCGATACGGAAGGAGCCGCGGATCCCCAACTTCTTCCAGAGCCGTTCAACACGGACGCGAGCGAAATCTTCGTCTCGGCGACCGACGAAGGCGTGCTCTATTTCGGCTCAGACCGGGACGGAACCTCCCGCACCTACCGCGCGGTTCCAGCAAATCGGGGTGGTACCATCGAGGTCGTGGATATCGACATGAATCTGTCCGACGGGGTCGGTAATCCACTCGTGTCACCGGACGAGCGCTTCCTGCTGTTCGCCGCCAGCGCCACCACTGGCGCCGGGGAATCCGACATCTACGTGAGTTACCGAACGGCGGACGGATGGACACCGGCGGAGATGGTGGGTGGTGATGTGAATTCGGCCTTCACGGATTTCGCCCCCGCTCTGGGTCCGGACGGTGAGTACCTCTACTTCACGTCGGAGCGTCCGTGGATCGCCCAGCCCGTCGAGCCGGGCGTGCGCCCGCCGGGCGATGTCTATCGCATCTCTTTGGAGAGCGCTGGAATCCGCTGACGAGCCAGCCCAGTCCGGGGGTGGGGCACTCCGTACATCTCGTCACCGAACCGAACCAGCGCCAAGAGCACACCCGACCGAGCGCCCCAACTCGTTCCAACCTTCTGCGGTTGTAGCCCGTCTAGTATTGTAGACCATCTACTATTGTAGACGCTCTACAATCGACGAGAGACTGCTTCGCAGAGAATCGACTGACCCATGACAGACTCCAAGAGGGAACTCCTGCAAGGCACGCTGGACCTGTTGATCCTCAAGACACTCGCCACCGAGTCCCTGCACGGGTGGGGTGTGGCGAGACGGATCCAGCAGGCCTCCGGCGACGTGCTGCGCATCAACCAAGGATCCCTCTACCCGGCTCTCTACCGACTGCAGGACAAGGGGCTCATCCGGCCCCGTTGGGGGGAGTCGTCCGATGGGCGTCGAGTGAAGCTTTACTCACTCACCGCCGCGGGCAAGAAGCGATTCCAGGCGGCCAGCCAGGACTGGCAATCCGTCTCTGCAGCAGTGAACGATGTACTGGCGATGACCTGAGGGAGGCGATCGTGGATTGGATGTGGACGTGGATGACAAGGGTGAGGAATCTGATCTTTCGCCGCCGCTGGGATCGGGAGGCCGAGCAGGAGATGGCCTTCCACGTGGAGATGGACACCAAAGAGCGCATCCGACGCGGTGTGGACCCGGACGAAGCACGCCGCGCGGCGCTCGTCGCTTTCGGCGGCACGGAGCGATTCCGACAGCAGGCCCGGGAGGGCCGCTGGGGAAGCACCGTGGACACGCTGCTCCAGGACGTTCGTTACGCGGTCCGCGGTCTGATCAAGAATCCCGGATTCTCGCTCGCCGCGATCGTCACGCTGGCCCTCGGCATCGGCGCCAACACGGCCATGTTCAGCGTGGTGAACACGGTCCTTCTACAGCCCCTTCCCTACGCGGACGCAGATCAGGTCGTGCGCATCCAGAACAGTTGGGTGGGTTCTCCCCAGGGCGCCATTTCGCCGGCCGAGTTCCTGGACTTCGAGCAGCGCCTCGAGGGCTTCTCAGCCATGGGCGTGTACTCGTTCGGCGCGGTGGGCGTCACCGGCGACGGGGAGCCCATCCGGGTGTCGGCGGCGTTCCTGTCGTCGGGCGTCTTCCCTGCTCTCGGATCCACGGCAGCCATGGGCCGGGTCTTCAACTACGACGAAGATTTCGCGGACGCCTCCGTACTGATGATCAGCGACGGGTTCTGGAGAGACCGGTTCGCGGCCTCCAGAGACGTGATCGGACGCACACTCAACTGGAACGGACACGACTACGAGATCATCGGAGTGATGCGCCCGGATTTCCGCATGCCTGAACTCCTCACGTCCACGTCGCCGGTCCAACTCTACGTTCCGGCCGGAATCACCCCGGCCAGCGTGATGAACCGCGGAAGCCACTATCTGTTCGGCGTGGCCCGGCGGGCAGACGGTGTGAGCCAAGAGCGGGGCGCACGCATGGTGCAGGAGTTGGCGGCCGCGATGGTGCGTGAGCACCCCGACGGGTATCCGCAGGACATGCGCTTCACCTCTACGGCCGTTCCGCTCGCTGAGGACGTGACGGGAGACGTCCGCCCACTTCTCTGGATCCTCTTCGGATCCGTGGGCTTCGTGCTTCTGATCGTTGGAGCCAACGTCGCCAACCTTCTCATCGCGCGAGCCGACGGGAGAGCGCGGGAGTTTTCACTTCGCACGGCACTGGGAGCGGGCCGTGGTCGGATTACGGCGCAGTTGGCGGTCGAGAGCCTCGTCCTCGCCACGATCGGCGGCCTGCTCGGGATCGTTCTCGCCATGGTCTCGATGGATCTTCTGGCGTCCCTCGAGGCCACCAACCTGCCTCGCCTGGCCGAGGTCCACCTGGACCGGCGGGTACTGGGCTTCGGCATCACGGTATCTCTCGCCACGGGGCTCCTCTTCGGGCTTCTCCCAGGTCTTCAGGTCTCTCCATCACGCTTGGCCGAGTCCCTTCGCGAAGGAGGGCGTTCCGCAACCAGCTCGCGCCGGAGCCAGCGACTGCGTCAACTCCTGATCTCGGGCGAGATCGCCTTCGCCTTCATCCTACTCTCGGGAGCCGGCCTGCTCACTCGCAGTTTCGTGAAGCTCCTGAGCGTCGATCCCGGGTACCGGAGCGATCAGGTGCTCACCACACGGGTCACGCTTCCCTCCGGCCGATACGGGAGTGACGACGAGCGACGCTTGTTCTTCCGGGAGTTCGTGACCCGCCTAGCGGATGTCTCCGGCGTCGATGCCGCCGCCGGGGTCTCGAACCTCCCGCTCGCCAGTGGTAGACTGGGCGACCTCAACTTCAGGATCGAGAATCGCCCAATCCCCGAGGGTGCGGTCTCGCCCCGAGGAGACTGGCAGGTGATCACCGCCGGGTATTTCGATGTGATGGGAATGACGCTTCTCGAGGGCCGGGGGATCGAAGCGCAGGACGACGCGACGGCTCCCGGAGCCATCGTCGTCAGTGAGTCATTGGCGCAGCTCCACTGGCCCGACGGTGACGCCTTGGGCAAGCGGTTCACCCTGGGAGGTGAGGCCGGTCCGGGCATGGTCACCATCGTCGGCATCGTGCGCGATGTTCGCCACAGCGGTCTGGACACATCTCCGACGCCCCAGATGTACCTGGCCCACGAGCAGTTCACCTTCTGGAACGGCGGAAGCACCATGGCGGGCCTCTCCATCGTGGTCCGGTCAGGCATACCGACCGCCGAGCTACGGACGGCAATCCAGGGCATCGCGCGCGCCATGGATCCGCAGCTTCCACTCTCGTCGTTCCGCACCATGGACGAAGTCCGGTCCGCCTCGGTGGCCCAGCCCCGCTTGCTCATGTTCCTGCTTGGCGGCTTCTCGGTTCTCGCACTGGTATTGTCTGCGGTGGGAACCTACGGAGTAATCGCGTATATGGCAGGCAGGCGCACCGCAGAGTTCGGCGTCCGCCTGGCGTTGGGTGCACGCCCAGCCCAGGTCTCGAGTCTGGTACTGCGTGAGGCGATCCGTCTCGGAGCCGCCGGGATCGGAGTGGGAATCGTGGCCACCGTGATCCTCACCCGGGTCCTGGAAGGCCTCCTGTACGGGGTGAGTGCCAGAGATCCGATGACGCTGGTTGCTGCGGCATCGATCCTGGGCGCGACTGGTCTCATGGCGGCTTACTTGCCGGCGGCGAGAGCCACGCGGGTGGATCCGGTGGTGTCGCTACGAGCCGACTGAGGGAGTTGGCGCACCGAGTGGCGTAGCCTATCCTGACGTCATGAAGAACCTCACCGCCTACCGACTCCGACCCGCACGCGTCGCCGTCACACTTAGCGTCATCGCCGCGGTGCTCGCCATTATCCACGTCGTCGCGATGCAGATCATCTTCAATGACGAGTGGGCCTTGAGCGAGAAATGGGGCGTGCAGTACTGGCACCTCTCGATCTTCGATCTGGATGAAGAGGCGAGCTTCGGTACCTGGTTCAGCGCGGTGATCCTGCTGATCGCTGGACGTCTTCTCTTAGTCCAGGCGAGACGCCTCCGAGCAGATGCCGATGCCTGGCACGTGTGGTGGCTGACGTTGGGCATCGGGTTTCACGTCCTGTCGATCGACGAGGTCGTGGGTACACACGAGCTGTTGAACACCGTCATGGAGGACAAGCCATGGACGGTCGTAGGCTTCTGGATCGTCGCGGTCGTGGGTCTCGCTTATCTCCCCTTCCTGTGGCGATACCGATGGCGGGCGGCGGGCCTGTTTCTCCTGGCTGGGGCCCTCTATGCAGGAGGAGCGGTCGGGGTTGAGCACTGGACCGGCGCCGAGGTGAACTCCCTCCACTACAACATGTGGACCACGCTGGAAGAGGGAATGGAGATGGCAGGCGTGATCGTGTTCATTTACGCGCTGCTTGATTTCATCCCGGCCAAAGGTGACGGAGGCCTCCGCCTCGACTTGACGTCCGAAGCCTAGTCACTCCGCGCCGCGACTATCGGGTCGACCCTGCTCGCCCGACGGCCGGGCAGGTATGACCCCACCACGGCGATGACCGTCGACACCACCGAGTCATAGCTCCAGCTCCCAGGTCTCTTCCACCATGTCCACGCCGAAACTCGAGTGGGACGCCTGCTGCACCAAGACGAAGCCGAGATCGGTGTAGATGCGTCGGGCAGCGCTCAACACGTCGTAGGTCCATAGAGTCATCCGGCGATACCCGGATTGACGGGCGAAGTCCACGCACTCCTCGGCGAGCCGTCGGCCGATGCCCAACCCCCGGGCCTCGGGTCCCACCAGAAGCATGCGCAGCCGGGCCACCTCTTCGGACTCCTTGATACAGAAGACCGAGCCCACGTTCTCTCCGTCCTTCTCCGCAATCCAGCACTGCTCCCGTTCGGGGTCCAGATTCTGGACAAACCGTGCAACGACATCGGCCGTCACTCCCTCGAACCATTGGTTCCAGCCGAACTCGTCCACATAGAGGATGCCGTGCTGACGGATCACCCATCCCATGTCTCCTGGGCGAGGCGGGCGGATCCGATACGCGGGTACGTCAGTGGCGCCCCCGGCATGGCCTGCGTGCACAGCATCACCGGCGTCCCCACCATCCACTACATCCGCGGTGCCCCCGGCCTCCCTGACGCCGCCACCGAGGAGAATCTCGATGGTGTCCATCGCACTCATGAGACGCTCCTGGTCCTGGCCTGAAAGGGTGGCGAGGACGTCGGTCACCGCAGCACCGGCCAATTCATCCAACTCTGCTCGGGCTTCCCTCCCCCGTGAGGTGAGTGTCAGAAGGGTACGACGACGGTCCTCTTCGGAGGGTGTCTTCTCGACCAGTCCGTCGCCATGGAGGCGGGCTAGAATCCGACTCATATAACCTGCCGCGACACCGAGTTGCTTCCCGACGGCCGTCGCCGAGGTCGGCTCCCGGAGCCCCAACTCCAGGATCACTCGGGCTTCCGTCTCCGAGAATCGGCCGCCCATCGTGCCTTCCTCCAACGCCCGCATGCGAGATCCATAGAATCGATGGAACCGTCGCACAGCATCGATGGTCTGGGTCAGGTCGGCCTCAGCCATGTTCGAACTCCGGAGATCTCTAGGGCCTAGGTCACTCCGGGGATGATAGGAAGATAGTTGCCTCAGTCAACTATTTGCTTGTGTTTGGCAACTATTCACCGGTCCCAGACCTCCGCCTTCGAAGTTTTCCACATTTTTGGCGCACAGGTCTGTGACTGCGCACAAAATATCCCGCACGGTACACAAGGTTCTCCTTGGGGCCGCACCATCGCAAATCGCGCGAATTAACTGCAATATGCGATGGTAATCGTAACCATATGTCGTACAACCTCTTACGACATCAGGGTCGCTTCCACGGTCGGTTCGGGCACGCCGGTTGCACACCGTCCCGTCTCGTGGCATCGCGATTCAGTGCGCCGATTCAGGCCGTTCTGTGAGGTGCCCACAGTACTCCAATCCCATGGGAACGACAAAGGCGGCGGCAACGGGAACGACAAAGGCGGCGGCAATGGGAACGACAAAGGCGGCGGCAACGGAAACGACAAGGGCGGCGGCAACGGGAACGACAAAGGCGGCGGCAACGGGAACGACAAAGGCGGCGGCAACGGGAACGACAAGGGCGGCGGCAACGGCAACGACAAAGGTGGTGGCAACGGCAACGACAAGGGCAAGGGTGGCGGAAACGGTAAAGGCGGCGGCAACGGCGATAAGGGGACCGGGGGCGGCGCTCCTGGTTCTGGAAAGGGAGGAGCCGCGTACCGTCTGAACATCTGCAGTTGCAACACGTCCGTCATCGACCTCGAGACCGAGTACCTCATCGAGCCCGGCAACATGGTCGGCCCCACCCATCAGGGTGTGGAGTCCCTGATCGCCCAGGATCCGGAAGCCTACTGGGACGAGCGAGAAAACCGGGTGGTAAGCGACTTCGGAGAGGACAGCCCAAGGGTCATCACGGTAGCCCTATTCGATCCCTCCGAAATCCGGACGGGGGTCGACAGTCCATACAGTTCAACAACTTCGCTCGCTTCTTCATCGAGAGGCAGGCCTCGCCGCAGGACCCGGTGGTCGGCCGCTTCCTCTTCTACGTCAAAGGAGCTGGCTCAAATTCCCGCGGCGGGACCCGTACCGGGTCACTAATCAAGCAACTGAGGCTCATTCGATGACAGGGCATGAGCAAGCGACAGAAATGACCATTCGGCGTGACGGGAAGCCGGAGCCTGTGAGGGCTGCATTGATTTCTGGCGACCAGAGCTTCCGGGCAGCGGTAAACGAGATCGTCGCCGCCACGGAGGGTCGGGTCGAGATAGGGCTCGAGACCAGTGCCGCCCCCGACACACTCCTTCGTGATCCGGACACGCCTCTCATTGACTACGATCCACACCTTCTGTTCCTGGAGTTGGGACCGGAGCCGGAGGATGGCCTTCGCTTGGCGGGGGTTCTTTCGAGAGCTCACCCGCACATGGGAATCTTGCTGAGTGGACCGGAGCTGTCTCAGGGGCAACTCCTCGAGGCGATGCGCGCCGGCGTATCTGAGGTTGTGGACCGAACGGCGGAGGGCACCGAGCTGGCCGAGTCTCTGGACCGGATGATGAGAAGGCTGGGATGGGTCGAGGAGCACGGAGCAGGCTCCACCGACGGGCGGATTCTGACCTTTTTCAGTCCCAAGGGCGGAACGGGCTGCACCACCGTCGCTACGAACGTCGGGGTCGAACTGCACCGCGTCACGGGAAAGAAGACTCTCTTGGTCGACCTTGATCTGGAGCTGGGAGAGATCGCCTCCTTCATGGGGGTGAAGCCCAAGTTCCACCTGGTAGACCTTCTGAAGAACTTCCACCGGATGGATGACGACCTTCTGCTCTCCTATATCGAGCGTCACGAATCCGGTGTGCACGTCCTCTCGGCACCCTTCGAGCCGGAAGTGGGTCAGGCGGTCACTGCGGAGGATATCTCGGCCATCCTGACCTACCTCCGGAAGCGATACGACTACGTGATCGTGGACACGTCGAAGTCGATAGCGCCCCCCGCCTTGGCGGCCCTTCGTCCCGCAGACGAGATCTTCCTCATCACCAACCTGGACCTCTGCTCCCTCCGGAACTTCCAGCGGACGCTCCCCATCCTGAGAGACATCGTGGGATCTGAGGGCCAGCGTCTTCGTGTGATCGTAAACCGTTATGTGAAGAACGGGCTCCTCTCTCTGAAGGACCTCGAGTCGACCGTAGGTCTCCCGGTGCATCAGACCCTTTCCAACGACTACCAATCGGTCATCGAGTCCCTCACCACGGGTAAGCTCTTGGTCCTGAACAGCAGCTGTCAGTACGCCCGGGAACTGAAGGAACTCGCGGCGCGCATCGCCGGGAAGAGAGAAAAGGCGGGTGTAGGATCGCAGCCCATGTTGAAGCGGCTTCTCGGAGGTGCGGGCCGGTCCGTGGCCAAATCACGGGAGGCGTTGAGCCATGTCTAATTGGCAAGTGAAAGTGCCCCTGCACGATCAGGGCACACCCGGGAACGGTGGAGCCTCGCTGGCCACGCAGTCGAACGGCCAGGCCGCGTCCGAGGCGGAGGTCGCTGCCACAACGACGGATCTCCACCAGTTGAGAGCGAACATACATCGTCAACTCCTGGAGCGGTTGAACCTCTCGAATCTGGACAAGATGGATCGCGTGGAAGTGAACAGGGTCATCGCCGACGTGGTCCGAGACCTACTAGAGGAAGAAGGGATCCCACTGAACGTGGAGGAGAGGGACAACCTCACTTCTCAGGTTCTGGATGAGATCTTCGGCCTCGGACCCCTCCAGCCCCTCATGGAGGACCCCACCATATCCGACATCCTGGTGGACACGCATGCCCGTGTCCTCGTGGAGCGCGACGGGAAGCTCTTCGACACTGATGTCCGGTTTCAGGATGATCGACACCTGCTGAAGGTCATCGACCGAATCGTTTCGGGGGTAGGCCGTCGTATCGACGATTCTTCGCCCATGGTGGACGCCCGGCTCATGGACGGATCCCGCATCAACGCCGTGATCCCTCCCTTGGCCGTGGACGGTCCGCACCTGTCCATCCGGAAGTTCAAGACCGACGTCTTTTCGGCTGCGGACCTGGTCCGCATGGGGACCTTGACCGAGCCCCTCGTCGAGCTGTTGGAGGGTGTCGTGAAGGCCCGTTTGAACGTTCTCATCTCCGGCGGAACGGGCGCCGGGAAGACCACCTTCTTGAATGTTCTCTCCTCGTTCATTCCGCCTACCGAACGGATCGTTACGGTGGAAGACTCGGCGGAACTCCAGCTTCGGCAACCGCGGGTCGTTCGTCTGGAAACCCGGCCGGCGAATTTGGAGGGACAGGGCGCGGTGGACCAGCGTGCGCTGGTGATCAACGCCCTGAGGATGCGTCCAGACCGAATCGTGGTGGGGGAGGTCCGAAGCTCTGAGGCCATCGACATGCTCCAGGCGATGAACACCGGACATGACGGCTCTCTGACCACGCTCCACTCGAACGCTCCACGAGATGCCCTGAACAGGCTGGAGACGATGGTGGCCATGGCCAAGCTGAGTCTTCCGGCGAAGGCCGTGCGCCAACAGATCGCGAGCGCCATCCACGTGGTCGTCCAGTTGGCCCGGTTCTCTGACGGGAAGCGGCGGCTCACCTACCTCTCGGAAATCGTGGGGATGGAGGGAGACGTCATCACCATGCAGGATATCTTCCGGTTCGAGCAGGTCGGTGTGGACGCGTCCGGCCAAGTGCTGGGTCAACTCCTCCCCACGGGAATCCGACCGAAGTTCGGGGACCGGCTCCGGGCCAACGGCATGAACCTCCCGGCCAGCATGTTCACCGACGTACGCCCGGCCTCGGTCTAGTTCCTCGTCATGGTCCAAGACCCGCGACTCGTCGTCGTCTTCGCTGCCCTGGCGGCCATGTTGGCGATTCTCTCCTGCGCGGCCGGCGTGGGGGTCTTCAGGGACTGGCGTCGGCGGCGTTCTGTACGGGATGCCCTCTCGGAGCTCGAGTCCATTCGGGTCGACACCGCATCCGGTACTGCCGTTCTGCAATCGGAGGGAGGGGACTCGGCCCTCCACCGCCTCGTGGCCCGCGTGCCGTGGGCGGGAGAGCTCGAGGATCTGCTTGTCAGGTCAGGTCTTCACTGGTCTGTGGAAAGATTGCTGCTACTGACTGGGCTCTGGGCGATCCTGCTCGGCATGCCCGTCTGGTTTGCCACCAAGATCGCCTGGGTGGCTCTGGTGGCACTGGTCGTCGGCGCTTGGCTACCGAAACTCTACGTGAACTTCAAGGCGATGCGCCGTATTCGGGCGCTCGAGGCTCAGCTTCCGGGGGCCATTGATCACCTCACACGAGCCGTCCGGGCGGGGCACCCCTTGTCGGCGGGATTCAAGATGCTCGCGGAGGAGTCGGAGGAACCCTTGGTCAGTGAGTTCAGGGCCGTGTTCGAGGAGCAAAGATTCGGCCTGCCCTTCGAAGAGGCACTGATGGGCTTCGCAGACCGGGTGGATCTCACCGACGTGAGAATTCTGATCACCGCCATTCTGGTCCAGCGGGAAGTGGGCGGCAACCTGGCGGAGATCCTCGAAAAGGTGGCCGACACCATGCGGGTCAGATTCTCCGTCCGGAGGCAGGTGAGGGTCTACACGGTGCAGGGGCGCATGAGCGGGTACATCCTCGCCGCCCTCCCGATGGTCGTGGGTCTCTTCATCTTCCTGATCAATCGCGAGTACATGGGGCTGCTCTTCACCCACCCTACAGGGGAGGCACTACTGACTCTGGCCGCCACCCTGCAGTTGGTCGGGTTCTTGTGGATTCGGAAAATCGTAAACGTCGAGTACTAGAGGAGTCTTGCGTGCCTTTACTCGTCAGCATCCTGGCTGGTCTCTCCGTCACCCTGGTCATGACCGGCGCCTCACAACTCGTATTCGGGCCGGCTCGGAGCGTGAGACGAGAGGTGGCCAGACTGCAGCGGACCGGTCCCGACCCCTTCGGCGTCCGGGCGAGGAGAGGAAGACGGGAGCGACGGCTCCGTCTGCGGAAGGCCTTCCGAGACCTCGGAGAGCGGATCGAGGACCGACAAGTGGAGATGGAGGGTGTCCGGCTGCGACTGATCCAGGCTGGGTACTGGGACTCCGACGCGGTCCGTTACTACTTGGCAGCCCGTGTGGTCCTGCCGGCCGGTTTGGTCGGCACAACCCTTCTGGTCGGAGGCATCCTGGGGGTGCGGATCGGCTCTCTGGGTTGGATCGCCCCTCAGTGGTACATCACGCGGCGGAGATCCCGGCGGTGGCGTGAGGTACACCTCGCTCTTCCAGACGCCCTGGACCTTCTGGTGGCCTGCGTGGAAGCGGGCATGGGTCTGAATCAGGCATTGAGCCGAGTCGCGGAAGAGGTCCGGCGTATCAGCTCCGTGATGAGCGAGGAACTGGTCATGGTGAACCTGGAGATTCGGGCCGGCACGCCTCGAGCGCAGGCGCTCACGAACCTGGGGATCAGGAGTGACCTGGTTGACCTCAAGGCCCTGGTGAGCATGCTCGCCCAGTCCGACCGGTTCGGTACGTCCATCGCTCAGTCCCTGCGTGTGCACGTGGATTCCTTGCGAACCAAGCGACGGCAGGCGGCGGCGGAAGCGGCAGCAAAGACCACCATCAAGCTGGTGTTCCCTTTGGTCTTCTGCATCTTCCCGGCCCTCTTCGTTGTCATTCTCACACCGGCGGTCATTCAGGTCGTCGAGCAGTTGTTGGCGCTGTGATGCGCTTCTTTCAGATACAGAACGAGCGTTCCGGGGCCCTTCTGGGTCAGCGGATCGAGCTTGCGGAGGGCTGGTGGAGCAGAGCCGTCGGCCTTCTCGGCCGATCCGAACTCCTTCGTGGACATGGGATCTTGCTCATTCCGTGTACCTCCATTCACACGGTGGGCATGCGTTTTACGGTGGACATCGCGTTTCTGGACGTAGGATGCAGAGTCACGAAGACGCGGGCGAATCTGCCACCGGGGCGGTTCGCGAGGGGAGGGGGAGATGTACAAGCCACCCTCGAGCTACCGGTAGGAACGCTCGCCGCTACGGACACCCGAGAAGGAGATGTCTTGACCTTTGAGGAGACGGTCCGATGAGTATCGTTTCGGAAAGGCCCGATATGACCTCCGCGCAACCAGCTCTTCATGGATCCCCGGAGGAGCCCTCGGACCCGATGAAGGCAAGGTGGCCGGCCCCGCCCGCTACGGTGGAGGAGACCGGGCTGTCTCGTGATCTCGTGAGCGGGCTTCTGGTCAAATCCCTGCATCAGAAGGGTGGTCTCTCGGGGTTCGGCGTATCAGATGCTCTGGCCCTTCCCTTCGGTCTGGTAGACGACCTGCTAATGGAGCTTCAGGGCGCAGGGCTCATCGAGGTGAAACGAGCCGAAGGGCCTACCCGGAGTTCCTTCTGGTTCGCCCTTACCAGAAACGGGGGGGAGCGAGCTAGCGAAGAGATGGCCGCCAGCCGGTATGTGGGGCCGGCCCCAGTGACTTTTCAGAAGTATGTGGACTGGATCCATCGACAATCGGTGGGGGCCGTCCGGATACCCCGTGAACGCCTGGAAGACGGGCTTTCGGAGATGGTCCTTCCTGAGGGGTTCATCGACCTGCTCGGGCCCGCCGTGCACTCGGGCAAGTCTCTCTTCCTGTACGGGGACCCAGGCAACGGAAAGACCCGCATCGCCGAGGCGGTTGCAGGCTTGTTCCGTGAGAGCTTCTACGTTCCTCACGCCGTGGATCTGGACGGCCACATCATGGTCCTCTACGACCCCGTGTTCCACGAAGCGCTCGAGGCCGAGGCTCCGACTCGCGGTGCTGGCCCTGCGCTCTTGAGGGATCTCGCCGAGCACGACCGCCGTTTCGTGAGGGTCAGGCGTCCTGTGGCCGTGGCCGGGGCCGAGCTGGAGTTGTCACAGCTGGACCTGGGATACGACCTGTTCAGCCGAACCTACCAAGCCCCCATCCAACTCAAGGCGAATGGCGGCGTGCTTGTCATCGATGACCTGGGCCGGCAAAGGGTTCGGCCCCGTGATCTCCTGAACCGATGGATTGTGCCTCTGGAGCACAGGGTGGACTACCTGAGCCTGAAGAGCGGGAGGAAGATCGCAGTACCGTTCGATTGCCTCGTGGTCTTCTCCACGAACATCGAGCCTCGGGATCTGGCGGAGGAAGCTTTTCTCCGACGAATTCACTACAAGATTCGCGTCCCGGATCCGGATCCAGAGGTGTACGACGAGATCTTCTCGCGGTGCTGTGAAAGTCACGGGATCCCCTTCAGTCCGCAGGCCACGGAGCTTATTCGCCGCGAGTACTATGGGTCGGGACGCGCAGTGCCTCGAGGTTGCCATCCCAGGGATATCCTGGACCACCTCAGAGATATCGCAGTCTTCCGGGGAGTGGATCCCGAACTTTCTCCATCTCTTCTGCGACAGGCCTGCGAGTCCTACTTCGTGGCGATGGACGCCGAGGAGGATCCAGGGCAGAGACGCCTTACCGAAGGAGTGGTACCATGACGGAGACGCATCGGGACAACGAGTACCGGATCAGGGAAGTCTACGCGGTCCTGGATCGACGCATCGAAGCCCTGGAGGGCCGGCATCGCCGCCGCCGAGGGCTCGTAACCATGTCGCTTCTGGCAGCGCTGGCGGCTTTCGGGCTCTCAACGTTCGGCTTGAGTCGGCTCCAGCACGCCAACTTCCCGGGAGAGGTCGCTCCGATTCTGGAAACACGCGCCATGGTCCTCCGAGGTCCCGAAGGCCTCGAACGGGGTGCCCTTCGAGTCGGCGCCGACGGGACGGTGAGCGTGACCCTGAGCGACCAGCGTGCCCGACCCCGGATTCGCCTCTCCGTGCTGGCGGACGGCTCTCCAGGTGTGAGCCTTCTGGATTCTGACGGGGACACGCGAGCCGTTCTGGGCCTTCTTCCCGACGGAACCACGACCCTCGTCTTCGCCGACGCAGGATCGGTGGCCCGCACCGTCTTAGCTCTCACACCAGACGGCGCCTCTCGAATCGTTTTCAGCGACCAGTTCGGGGAAACACGAACCGCTGTAGGAGTTGACGGGGAGGGGCGCCCCGAGGTGAGTACTCTGGTTGTAGTGGAAGGTGGCTGCAGTCAACGACCCCTCGGGTCATCACCGTTATCCCACCGAATTAAATGGCGAACAATGTAAGAGTCGTGCGGGGCTGGGTGTGGCCCGGTCTGATTTTTCTGCTGTTGGGTGTCCTACTGGCCACGATCTGGCGGGAAACACCCTGGCTCGCGGGGACGGCTGACGTCTATGCGCCGGTTGTGTACGGCACTGGGTGGCTTCTCGCTTGGCGTTATCGCCGTAGCCGGGTGGCAGCAGTCCTTCTCGGTCTCTTCATGATGGATGTGCTTCTCCGACCCTCGAGTTATGCCCTGGAGCCCGGCGTCGGGTCAGTTTGGGATAGCAGCGGCGTGCTGTTCCTGTTTCTACTGCCGGTGGTCGCGGCGACCAAGGATCGCAGTGTATCCTCGCCTAGGGGGCTCATCCAGGTCGCAATCATCCTGACGGGATTGACGGGTGGTCTCATGGTTTGGGCGGTGCGTCCCGAGCTCCTTTGGTGGACTTGGCAAACGCTCATTCCCTTGGATCTCTCGAGGCTTCACTTGTCGGATGCGGCCTTGGCAGTGGGCCTGTTCGCGCTCCTATTCACGGGCGGACTCGCGGGATGGCGAGGCCATCGCCTGGACAAGAGCTTCTTCTGGATCGCCGTGGCGCTGCTACTGGCGCTGCGAGGGGGGGCCGACTCCCTGGAGTCGACGATCTACCTGACCATGGCCGGCCTCATGCTGATCGTAAACGTACTCGAAAAGTCATACTCCCTCTCCCTTCATGATGATGTCACGCACCTTCGGGCAGGAAGAGCATTGCGGCGAGAGATCATGCTCACAGGATCGTCGTATGCCCTGGCCCTTGTGAGCGTCGATCACCACAAGGCGCTTCACGACCGTTATGGACGAGACGTGAGCGACCGTGTCATGAGAAAGGTCGCCAACCACTTACGGAAGGCGGGCGCCGACGCTTTCCGTTACAGCGGCGAGTATTTTGCGCTTGTTTTCGCAGGGAAGGGGCGCAATGAGGTCCTCGGTGACCTTGAGATCATGCGAGCGGAGATCGAGGACTTCCGGTTTTCACTGCAGCCCCAGGCGACTGGAAACGGCCACGGCGAGACCGCACGGCATCCCTCGGAGTGGTGGTCCCTGACCGTGACGGTCGGCGTGGCCGAACGCGGAGAAGAAGGGGGGTGGTCCGCCAGATACGGCGCCATAGTGCAGGCTGCCCGTAGGGCCCTCCATCGTGGTCAAAAGGCCGGCGGAAACACGGTTTCGAAATAGAAGCACCGAAACCGCAACGGCACCCGCACCTTGGCATGACGGGACACTAGTGTCCTGAGTCAGAAGTTCGGTGCAGAACCGAGGGGGCCGATGCGCCATCCTGGCAAGGCGCGATGACGAGGGTCAACAACGCGAAGCGTTGTCGGCACCGCTATTGCGAGGAGAGCAACGCGGCCAGGGTGGATGCATCGGGTCATGAATTCCAGCGAACTTCTGACTCAGGACACTAGCCCTCCCTCATCCCTGCCCTTCGGTCCACCCGCTGCGAGTCGGTCGGTTCGGGTTCGAGGGTGAAGCGGAGGATGGCCCCCTCACCTACGATGCCCTCGCCCCACACTCGCCCGCCGTGGCGGCGCGCGACTCGCATGACGGTGGCCAGCCCGAGCCCGCTGCCTGCGAACTCCGCCTCGGTATGGAGCCGCTCGAACGCTCGGAAGATTCGGCCACGGTCGTCGTTGTCGAAGCCGATCCCATTGTCGCGGACGTAGTAGGTCGGGACCCCGCTCTCGCCCTCCTCGGTGCCTAGCTCGATCAGAGCCTCTTTTCTCGGCCCAGTGTATTTCCACGCGTTTTGGAGCAGGTTGGTGAGCAGAAGCCTCAAGAGCGTCTTGTCCCCAACGGCCGTGATCCCCGGCTCCGCCTCGAACCGTACGTCGCGACCCGGGACGAGTGCCCGCAGTTCGTTGATGATCTCGTGACCCAACGATGACAGGTCCACGTTCTCTTCCCTGATCTCCGCGCGGGTGAGGTCAGCGAGGTCGCGCAGGTCGTCGATAATGTGTGTCATGTGCCGGCTCGCGGCCCGAATGCGCTTCAGGTAGTCCTTCAGCGGTTCGGTGAGTACCTCGCCCACGGCTTTATCGAGGTACTCGCTGAATTGGGTCACGGTCATCAACGGGTTCTTCAAGTCGTGAGCGACGGCGTCGCTGAACGCCTCTAACTCCTGGTTCGCTGCTTCGAGTGCCGCGACCGACCGCTCATGATATTGCTCGATCTGTTTCTGATCGGTCGTATCGCGTACCTCCACCAGGACCCCCGACACGGAGCCGTCATCCCCGAAGAACGGGGCGTACCGCGCATCCACGTGCCGACGGCCACGCCTCGGCGAATTCCACCAGAAGCCGAAAACCACCTCCTCACCCGATAAGGAACGATCCAAATGGGGTTTCAGCTTCGTTTGAAAGGCCTCCTCTCCAAACACGTCGGCTACGGTGCATCCGAGAATTTCCTCCTGGGTAAGCCGGTGTTCATCGCAGTAGGCTTGGTTCACCGCCCGATACGTATAGGTGTCATCAACAAACACCATGAGACCGCTCGTAGCGGTGACCATGGCCTTATGCCATTGAAGTGCCTCCTGCGTCTGGTCTAGCTCCCCGGCTCCTGACGTGACCTTCTCGGCGGTGATCAGGAGCCAACTCTCGTCCAGCGGCACCACACGCACCGAGGTAACGCCCGACGGGACCTCCGCATCTTCAAATGCCCCCTCGCCAAGATCGACTATCTCCTGATCTGCGAACGCCTGCTCGTAGGCATCGAGCTGTCTTGAGCCGAGACCTCCAGGGAACACGTCCGTGATGTTTCGGCCGATGACATCCTCTTCGCGGACACGGCTCCACTCGCCGCTCATCCGGGCCGCAGAATTGACGTCCAGGATGTCGAACTCTCCTGGCGCTCGGCGCTCGAGGATCACTCCGGGAAATGGAGATTCGTGGAACGCCGCTTTATGGACGGGGGAGATCATTCGTTGTTTCCACCGGATGGACGGGACATTTCTTCAAGTGGCTAACACCATATTGTGCAGCCTACGCGGTCCAGGCGCTACCGCGTGTCCCTAGGCGCCCAGCTCTCGGATCCCTCGGGCGAACGTGTCCACGTCTCCCAGCGTCGAGAACACATTCGGCGTCACGCGAATGCCCTCCCATTCTCCCTCCACGAATCGGGGCCGCACGTGGATCGAATAGCGCTCCTGGAGTAGATCGGTCAGCTCGGCGGCACCGATGCTGTCGATCCCCATCGTGCCGAGAGCCCCCGCCTGAACGTCGTCGTCCGCCGTGTAGAACCGCACCTTTGGTAAATCCTTCACCTGTTCCATCCAACGGTGGCGAAGGAAACGGAGGCGGGCGGCTTTGCGCTCTCCGCCGATGCTCTCGTGGAAGGTGATGGCTTCACCGATGGCGTTGGGGATGGCGAGCGGGTACGTCCCGATCTGTTCGAACTTCCGGATGTTGTCGTCCATCGAGGCGGGCGCGGGCGTGAGCGCCCAGACTTCCGGGATCAGGGGGCGACGCACGTAAAGCATTCCGGTTCCCACCGGAGCGGTGAGCCACTTATGAAGGCTTGTCCCGAAAAAGTCGCACCCCAGCTCATGCAGGCTGAACGGGAAGTGCGCGAACGAGTGGGCACCGTCGACCACGCTGGTGATCCCTCGTTCTCGGGCCATGCGGCAGATGGCCTGAACCGGGAAAATCTGTCCGGCCGTGTAGCTGACGTGTGACACGTGGACCACACGAGTGCGATCCGTGACGTTCGAGGCGAACAACTCCGCGAGCTCCGCAGGATCGTCCGGGGGCGTGGGTACCGGAAACGTGCGGAGCACCACACCGTCACGGCGCTCGCGCTGACGCCAGGTGGTGATCATGCGCGGGTAGTCCTGCGTGGTCGTGAGGATCTCGTCCCCCGGCTGAAGCTTCATGCCGAGCTGTACGATCTGGAGCGACTCGGAGGTATTGCGGGTGATGGCGATCTCTTCCGGATCGGCTCCGGCCATGGTCGCCAAGCGTCGCCGGACAAGCTCCCTATGGGGTGCGAGCATGTCGTCGACCCAGAGCGACGGGCTCATGTTGGTGATGGTCATGTAGTTCTGGACCGCATCCTGCACCACCCGAGGCGCGGGACTCACGCTTCCGCTGTTCAGGTTGATCTCGTTCGGGTCGATGGTGAAGGCTCGCCGGATCATGAACCAGTAGGCCTCGTCCTGGGCGACCTCCTGAGGGGTCATGCCCTCTACCAGCCTCGCCGCCTTCTCGGCTCGCACTGTTGCGTCCGAACGAAGGGCCACGAAGCCGACACCGAGCCGTTCCAGAAATCGCCGCCGCTTCATGGGACTTGTCTCCTGATCGCTATCGAAAAGAACGGGCCCGGAGCTGCTCGACCGTAGACAGATCCGATCACGAGATTGCTCCGGAATACCGTCGTGAACCGTGAATATGACGTGGCTTGCTCCGCTACGCACGTCACCGACCGCTGAGTCCACAGCTTCGGTTCGCCCCCGTTATTCGTGTTCGGCAAAGATGCGGTGACCGCTTTGCATGTCGAAGGGACTGGCCCGGGTGATCGCCCTTCCGTAGGATCGGTACTTGATTCCCGGTGGACGAACGGGGGGGTGGGTGGTGAGGGCCGATTTCGAGCGTTGGAGATGTAATGAGCAAGAGACCCCTCGCGCTGTTCCTCATCCTGGCTGGCGCTGCCGTGACCGCGGCCTGCGACATCGGACCCGGTGAGAGGATCATGCTCGGACCCCACGATGGACTCGAGCTCACGCCCGTGGACACGGGACGGGTGAAGGTGGGGGACGTCGCCCCGGACTTCTCGGCCATGTCCTACGACGGACCGGTGATCACGCTCTCGGACTATCGGGGGGAGAAGAACGTCGTCCTGGTCTTCTATCGGGGACACTGGTGACCTTGGTGTGCCGGTCAGCTCGGGAAGCTGAGAGAACTTCTGTCACCGGAGCAGCTCGAGAACACCGAGCTACTCGCCATCTCCATAGACGATCGGGAACACCAGCAGATGATGATCGACCGCGTCGCCAAGGACGACGGCATGCTCATCGAGTTTCCGCTGCTCTCGGATCCGGAGCATCGCATCATCGACCGCTACGGGTTGTTCAACCCCGACGAAGCGAAGATGAGGCCGGTACCCCATCCGACGACGCTGGTCATCGACAAACAGGGTGTCGTTCGCTGGAAAGTCGTGGAGATCGACTACCGGTTGCGGCCGACCAACGAAGACATCCTGTCCGCCTTGTCGGCTTTGGACTGATCACGACCATCCGGGAGGAGTCTGCATGAAGCCGGTGACCGCGTTGATCAGCGTGATGCTCGCGGGTGCCCTCCCCGCTGCGTCACAGACGCCTCGACCGGTCGCCGACGGAGTAGCGGTACTTCCTGTCTCTGCCCGCGCCGACCTTCCGGCCCGGAACGCGGGATGGGTGGAGCTCGAGGACTACCTGCTCGTGATCGACGCCGGGCCAGGCGAGAGCGGATCCGAGGTGTTCGAGGCCGCCAGCCGTGCGACTGGCAAGCCCGTGCGTTTCGGGGTTCGTACCTGGGGCGCCCCTGACCGTGCGTCGGATGGCGCGCCCAAAGGGCTGACCTGGCTTTCGGCCTGGCAGGCGGGTGCCGGGGCCGGCGCTTCGTCGGCCGGCAGAACAGACGGGACGATGCCCGCCGGTCCTGAGCTGGCCCTCCCGGCAGGAGCAGCGCTGGAAGATTCCACTCGTCGCGTGGAACTCCATCACGTAGATGATCGGGCGGGGGGTGCTCTAGCGGTCTACGTAGCCGGGACAGGTACCCTCTTCGCCGGTGACCTGGTGGGTATGGGCAGGGGCTCAGCCCACCTTCCGCTGGACGTCTGGATCCGAGCCCTCGAGAGGCTCGAGCGATTGGACCCCGAGGTGGTGGTCCCCGGAAGCGGTCCTGTGGAGAGCCCTGAGGTGCTAGCGACGACTCGCACCGCGCTGAAAGAGGTCACGGCGCGGATTTCCGAGGCGATGGCCCGCGGGAACACTCGAGAACAGGTGCTGGCAGCCGTGATTTCGGATGACTTCACCGTCCTCCCGGAGGGCACGATCGACCAGGCATACGATGAGCTGGTCGGCCTCCGGCCGGCCACCGCCTTCGTGGAAGGGCTCGGACTTCGGGAGGGTCCCTCTCCGACAGCCGCCACCCCGGGGTGGACTCGTCCCACCAAGGTCGTGGTGGCCGACTTCTGGCCGGGGCGCACGGAGCAGATCGCTCTGGTCGCGCCGGGGGTCGAGGTAATCGTGGTGTCCGATCCCGAAGAGGCCGCTGAAGCCGGACGGGACGCACAAGCCGTTCTGGGATGGCTGACGCCCGAGATCTTCCGCGCGGGCCAGAAGCTGCGTTGGGTCCAGCTCAACGCGGCGGGTGTGGAGAGTTACGTGGCCATGCCGGGCTTCGCCGAAAGCGACATCGTGCTATCCAACGCTCAGCGGATCTTCGCCCCGGGGGGAGCGGAGCACGTGCTGGGCATGGTATTGACCTTGAGTCGCCGTCTCCACATCGCACTGGAGTTGCAGCGCGAGCGTCGCTGGGACATCACACCCCTGACCGGCCCCACACCCTACACGGGAGCGGGCAGCGAACTGCTCGAGCTCCGCGGTCGGACACTACTGGTGGTCGGGCTGGGAGGCATCGGCACCGAGGTGGCCCGGGTGGCCAGCGGAATCGGCATGCGGGTCATCGCCACGCGGGGGAGCAGCCGCAACGGACCTCCGTTCGTTGACTACGTGGGCCTCTCTTCGGAGCTCCTCACACTGGCCCCGCAGGCCGACGTCATCGTGAACAGCGTCCCGCTCACATCAGCTACCGAGAACATGTTCGACGACCGCTTCTTCGCGGTGACGAAACCCACGGCGTTCTTCGTGAACATCGGCCGCGGTCGTACGGTGGATACCGAAGCCCTCATGCGCGCCCTTCGTAACGGACGGATCGCCGGGGCGGGCCTGGACGTAACCGAGCCCGAGCCGCTCCCCGTCGATCACGAGCTCTGGGGCATGCCCAACGTCCTGATCACGCCACACCTGGGCGGCGACGGAGACGGTCACATGGAGCGTATGTGGCTCCTATTTAGAGAGAACCTCCGCCGATTCGTAAACGGAGAACCGTTGCTGTCCGTGGTGGACAAGAGGCGGGGGTATTGAGAACGCATTCACGTGCAGGGAACCTGAAGGAGAATCGACGATGACCAGGACGACAACCTGGACCAGCGTGATGGTGCTCACGGTCGCCCTGCTGGTGCCCAGGGCCGGAGAGGGCCAGGCGGGAGAGTACCTCTACGTCGAGAACACGGTCGGTGGTGACGTCACCGTCATCTCCATTCCCGATCACGTGGTGGTAAGCACCATTCCGGCCAGCATCGTGGGCCACGAGCCCGACGACGTCATCGCCTCCTCGGACGGGAGGGCGATCTTCGTAAACCGTATCGGGGCCGAGGACGTGCTGGTCATCAGTACCGATACAGAAGAGGTGCTCTGGAGCGTCCCGATCGATGGACAACCCAACCACCTGACCCTGTCCGCCGACGATCGGTGGCTGTACGTGCCGGTGCTCAACGCCACGTACGTGGAGGTCGTCGATACGGAGCTTCGGAAAGTGGTCGACCGCATCGAGGTCGGATACGGTCCGCACGGCACCCTGCTATCGGCCAACGGCGAGCGGGTCTATGTGGCCAACATCTTGAGCGATCAGATCGTGGTGTTCGAGGTTGGCACGAACCGCGTGGTGAAGAACATCTTCCTTCCCGAAGGAGTGCGGCCATTCCAGATATCCCCCGACGAGACCAAGCTGTGGGCCCAGCTCTCCAAGCTGCACGGCTTCGTGGAGGTCGACCTCGTCACCGACCGGGTCACCAAGACGATCCACCTGCCGACGTTGGGCAAGGCGTTCACCCCATCGCAGATCAATGACTGGCCTGCCTCGGTGGGCCACGGTATGCAGCTCACGTTGGACAACCAGTACCTGTTCGTCGCGGCCACTCTGTACGACTACGTCGCTATCTACACGGTGCCGGGCCTCGACCTGGTGGCGACCATCCCCACGGGGAAGGAACCGGGCTGGCTCGCGATGAATCACGACGGGCAGTTCATGTACGCGTCGAACCGGGGCGACAACACCATCTCCGTGATCTCGATCGCCGAACGGCGAGAGATCAAGCGACTGGAGGCAGGAGAGTATCCGCAACGGATGAAAGCCGTGATGGTGCCGCGTCGACGGGTGGGATCGTGACGGTACGTAGGATCGAGACCGTGCCTGGGAGCACAGCCCTGCGTCGAACCACGACCATGCGCGGAGTCGCGAATGTCCGAGGCGTGATGAGTTACCGGATCGCCGGCTGCTCGGTCCTGCTCGCCGTAATGACGGCAGGCCCAACCATGATCCCCCCCTCGCGGCACAGGACAGCGACGCCCTTCGGGACTCCACGACGGTAGCCGCCATAGCCGCCGGGCACGCCGCCGAGATCATGTGCTCGCAGGTTTTCCTGTCCGGGCGTGATCCGCTGGACGTCCTCCACGAGGAGCTCGACGGCATCGCTCTCGTGCCGGCGTCGCTCTTTCCTCGTGGAACTCTCGTCGAACGCCAGTCCCAGTCGGCGGTCTCCGTCTCCGCGTACGGTGAAGAGCGCCGCTCGGTCATGCGTGACGGACTCGGCTGCGTACCGATGCCCCGTCACACCACGCTGGCCGACACGGTGTCGCTGCCGTCCGTCCGCCTCATTGCTCCCGAGGGCGACGCCGCGCAGATCGCGTGGCCCGACGGGGACTTGCTCCCACCCGGACCGCTACCTGCGGAGGTGGATCAAGACAAGCTCGAGGAGGCCGTGGATCTCGCCTTTACGGGGGAGAAGTACCAGCCGAGCGTGACGACCGGGGTGGTGGTCGTGTACCGGGGCCAGATCATCGCCGAGCGATACCGGCCGGGCTGGGACCTGCACACCGCGTATCGGGCCTGGTCGGCGAGCAAGAGCGTCACCAGCGCTCTCGTGGGGATCATGGTCGGGGAGGGCAAGCTCGCCGTCGATGAACCCGCACCGATTCCCGAGTGGCGGGAGCCGGGCGATCCCCGGGGTGAGATTACCCTCGAGCACCTGCTCCACATGTCCAGTGGACTCGAGAACGACGGAGGAGGAGAAGAGTTCCTGTCCCCCACCAACCTGACCTATTGGGGTGGCATCGACACCCGCGAGTATATCGCAAGTCTGAGCCTGGAGGTCGAGCCCTACAGCAGATGGCAGTACTCGAACTTCGACGCCATGCTGCTGCTCAGCTCCGTGAAGGCGGTCCTCGAAGACGATCAGGCGTATCTCCGCTTTCCCTACGAATCCCTCTACCACAAGATCGGCATGCGCCACACCGTCATGGAGCCGGATGCCTACGGCAACTACATCGGGAGTAGCCAGATCTACACGACGGCAAGGGATCTGGCGCGGCTCGGGCTGCTATTCCAGCAGGACGGTATGTGGGGCGGTGAGCGGATCCTTCCGGAAGGATGGGCGGAGTACTCGGCCCATCCAGCTACGACTCTGGAAGTCACGACGGGAAGGGGCGCCCGGGGCTATGGTGCGGCATGGTGGCTATGGGGAGCCGACCCCCGCGTGCCCGACGACACGTACTCCGCCAACGGCGCCCGGGGCCAATTCGCCACGATCGTTCCGTCGAGGGACCTGGTGGTCGTCCGCCGGGGACTCGACCAAGCGCGATTCCGGGGGAGGGGAAACTGGGATCAGGTAGAGTTCGTTGCCGACGTCCTCGCGGCGATATCACCCGAATCGGAGTCCAACTGACGGGCTAGGGCTTCCGAGCCGGCCGCGTAGTCGACCGATCCCGCGCCAGCGTCACGCTGGCTTCGCGTGGGCCCTTCGCGTCGACATACTTGCCTGATCACGGCTGTTGCTTACATTGCAAGCAACAGCCGTGTTGTGGATTCGTGTGATGGGAGACCCAGGAGGCTTGATGAACCGGATTGCCGTATTCCTCGCCGTAGGGCTGGCCCTGTTCGGACCGGCTCTACTCGGCGCCCAGAGCGCGGTCGACCTCTCAGACCCGGTGGCCACCGCCGTACTGCCGCTGCCGGAAAACCTCAGGGAGGGCGCCACCGTCATCGATCAGGCCACTGAAACGATCCTACGACAGGGGAACAACGGGTTCACGTGCCTTGCTGACCTGCCCGGCAACGATCGGCTGAGCCTACAGTGTCACCCCTCCATAATCGAACCATATATGCGCCGAGGGCGTGAACTCTCCTCCAAGGGTATCCGGGGGAGCGAGCAGCGAAGTGTTCTGGCCGCTGAGATACGCACCGGACGCCTCTACCTTCCGTCGGGGGCCATGCTTCGTAACCTTCTCGGGCGACATCAACGTCGAGGCCGGTGTTCCCGACTCGGTTCGCGTTTGGTCCGAATTCCTGTTCCCCTTCGCCAGCACCGCCGAATGGGGGATCCCGGACACCGACCAGGGCCTCGATCCCTGGATGATGCGTCCAGGAGACGTGGGGACTCACGTGATGGTTCGGTATCGATTCGTGCAGTGGAGCGAGATTCACTGATCGCCACCGGCCGGCGCCACCACCCACGGTTCCCCGGTCAGTCCCGACGTAAAGCCAGCGCCGGATCCACCCCTGCGGCCCTCTGAGCCGGCAGCCAACAGGCGATCGCCGCAACGAGGGACAGCACCAGCGCCACGGCCGCATACGTAATCGGGTCCGTAGCACTCACGCCGAAGAGGAGCGTGGCCATGACGGAACTCAAGAGCCACGCCCCGAGAAGCCCGACGCCGACTCCCATTCCCGCCAGCTCCATCCCCTGGCGCACGACCATACTGCGGACCTTAGGAGCCGAGGCACCCAACGCCATTCGCACCCCGATCTCGCGGGTCCGCTGGGAGACAACGTATGAGATCACTCCGTAGATGCCGACCATTCCCAAGAGCAACGCGACGCCGGATGCGACTCCCAGCATGGCGACCGTGAACGACGTTCGTGCCGTCGCCCGCTTCGAGATGTCCGCCATTGTACGGGGGGTCGAGATGGGGATCCGCGGATTCAGAGTGCGAACCTCTCGGCGAATCACCGACAGGATCGAGGCGGGCTCACCCGAAACACTGACGACGAGCGTCAATTGGCGAAGGGCCTGTAATCGGTCTGCCGTTCCGATGACGGTCGGGAAGTAGATCATCTCCTCTGCCGGTGTCTCGAGGCCCTCGTAATGGACATCGCCGACCACGCCCACAATCTCGTACCAGTCCGGAGCGCCCCCGAGTCGCCGACCGAGGGGGCTCGTGTCGGGCCACCACTTACGGGCGAACGACTCGCTTACGATCGCGGCACGGGTCTGGTCACCCCGGTCCCTGGGCCGAAATGACCGTCCCTCGATCACGGGGATGTCGAGCGCCTCGAAGAAACCCGAACTGGCAAAGCCGTTGCTCGAGAAGATCGGCGGGTCGCTCGGGCCGCGGGGGTGATCCTCCAAGTCCTGAGTGCTGAAATGCATGTTGCCGGACAACGGCACTCCGGCCACCAGGCCCACGTGCTCTATCCCAGGCTGAGCCTCCAACCGCTCCCTTATCTGCCGGAAAAAGTCTGCCGTCTCAGCGGCGCCCTCGATCTCGGCGGTCGGCACGGCGAGGTTCACGGTCATCACCCCCTCCCCGTCGAAGCCAGGATCCACCGAGCGAAGGGCCATGAAGCTCCGCAGCATGAGACCTGAACCGACCAGAAGCATCAGGGCCAATCCAACCTGCGCCACGACCAGGCCGTTTCGCAGCAGGTGCCGCTGTCGGCCGGTCGTGGTGCCCTGCCCTCCCCCGTCTCGCAGTTGGCCCGCCAGATCCGGCGCACTGTAGCGCACAATCGGGAAGAGTCCGAACAAGAGCGCGGCGAGAAATGAGATGAGCACCGTGAAGCCCAGGACTCGCACATCCACACCCACCTCCGCCACCCTCGGAATGTCGGATGGCGTGAATGCCGTGGACACCCTGACGGCGACCGCAGCCAATGCCACACCCAGGGTCCCGCCCGCCGCCGTCAGAACGAGACTTTCGCTCATGAAGGACCGCATCACCTGGAGCCGTCCGGCGCCCATAGCCACCCTGAGCGCAACCTCTCGCTGCCTGACCTCAGCACGCACCAGCAGGAGATTGGCGACGTTGGCGCATGCAATGACCAGCACCAGCCCCACCGTCCCCAGGAGTATCCACAGAGTGCGGCTCACGTCACCGACGATCTGGTCCTTGAGGGGTCGAATAACCGCCCTGAGCTGCACCTCTTCCAGGAAAGCGGGAGCGCCGTCCTCCGGAAATAGTTCGGCGAGACGGCCGATGAGCCCCTGTAGCTCGGTGTCGGCCCGCTGCAGGGTGGCAGCATCCGCAAGCCGCGCGATTCCCGTCGCGCCGAACGCCGCGAGCGGTGCCCGGGCTGGATCGACCACCATCGGGATAAAGAGCCGCACGTCGGCGTTGGGATAGGCGAAGTCGGCCGGCATGATTCCGACGACCCGGCGACTGGTCCCACTCATATCCACCGTGCGGCCCACGATGGCAGGATCACCCGCGAAGTGGCTCTCCCAAAACGCATGGCTCAGAACCGCCACCGGCTCGGCATCCGGCACACCGTCCTCCGCAATCATGGCCCGTCCGACCGCGGCATTCACACCCAGGACGCTGAAGAAGGACGGCGTCGCCGAGAGACCGGCGATCCTCTCAGGATCCCCATCTCCCATGAGGTTGACCACGGTGGGCCGATACATGGCCACGGATTCGAACGCGCCGGCCTGATCCGCATACAGAAGGTAGAGCCCAGACGACATTGGAAGCCGGTCATCCCCTCCGCGCCCTTCGTGCCGTACCGACACGAGTTCGTGGGGGTCCGGATACGGGAGCGGCTTGAGGATCACTCCGTCCACGAGCGTGAACACGGCGGTGGTAGCTCCGATTCCAAGCATCAGAGTCAGCACGGCCACCACGGTGAATCCAGGTGAGCGCCGCAACGCGCGCACAGCGAACTGAAGGTCGCTGAACAGACCGGTCATCTTCATCGTCCCTCTTTTGGGGCATCAATCAAGCGTTGTTGGGGGGCGTAGCGGAGCGGTTCGGATGGGTCCTCCCACGCACGCCTGATTTTGACGCCGGAGGTACGAAAAGGGTTGCCGAGAGTGCGGATCAAGCGAAGGGCGAAGACTCAGGGACCGCTTCGGAGAGCCTCTTCCAGAGCTTGGCGAGTTCGTGCGATCTCCGGATGGGGCTCAGGGAGCAACACCTCTCGCTCTCCCAGCACCCACCGTAGGGCCTCCGCGGCCTCTGGCCTACGTCCGGCCCGGATCAGGTATACTCCGTAGTCATGCTTGAGGCGTAGCGTGTAGCGGTGGTTGGGTCTCAGAAGCTCGTCGGCAAGCGCCATGGCCTGCGTGAAGTTGTCGTCGGCCGAAGCGAAGTCGCCTTCTTGCCACGCAATGTTGGCGATTCCTTGTAATGTGTGGATCCGATACACGCTCTTTCCCCCGGACAGGCGCTCGTTCATCTCCTGAGCACGGCCGAAATACGTACGGGCGTCGTCGAACCGCCCCCCACCCACGAGTGAGGCGCCGATGGAGTTCAACGTGACCACAATTCCCGGATGGTCGTCACGCCCGTGTCGTCGGACCTTGTCTTCGAGGGAAAGAGTGTGGAGATCGACGGCCTCGTCATACTCCCCCACAGATTGCAGCACACCGGCTAGGCCCTCCTGCAACCCGGCCGTGGTTGGGTGCAGTGGTCCCACGGCGGCTTCCGACCGTGCGATGGCGTCACGGAAGATCCCTTCCGCCTGCTCGTAGCGACCGAGTGCCGCCAACACGAGGGCCCACCCCCCTTTCGCCGAGGCCACTGCGACGTGATCGGAGCCGTAGAGCACCTCGCTCATCTCCATAGCGGTTCTGAGCAGCGGCTCCGCTTCGAGGTACTGCTCACGAAGCCGCCGGATGAGTCCGACGTTCACAAGGGCCGACACCGCCAGTGGGTGGGGTCGCCCGGTCAGGTCGAAGTCCGCCAAGACCGTGGTGAACAGGGAGTCGGCTTCGTCGAAGCGTCCTTCATCGTGAAAAGTGGATGCGAGCCCGAGCAGGACCGTCGCCACCTGGGGACGGGCGTCGCCGAGGGCACGCTCGGTTTCCAGGGCAGTGGAGAACAGTGCGGCCGCCTCGTCATACCGTCGATTCGCACGGAGCTGCCACGCGAGGGCAGCCTGAGTATGGGCCAGGAGCGAGTCGGGAAAGGCCACGAGGGGCTCCCGCACGTCGATCGCCCGCTCGAGTGCCTCGATAGCCGCGTCGGGTTCACCGAGCAGCACCATGAGCTCACCGAGCTGGGCCAGGCTCTCCGAAGCCTCGATGCTTGCTCCACCCAGCTGCGTCTCACGCAACTCCAGCGATCGGCGCACCAACGGCTCGGCTTGCGACAGTAGACCCAGGCTACTGTACACTGCCCCCAACTGGCCAAGGAGACGTGCCTGGACCACCGGCTGGTCCCCGAGCTCAGCCAAGATGCGCTCGGCACCACGATCGAGCATCTCACGGGCCGTTATCGTGTCACCCAGAGCCTCGCTGGGGTCGGACAGCCGGAACAGGTCCATCATGAGGGTCGCGACCAATGCCGCTTTCTCGGCTTCGTCGGTAGCCAGGGCCGCAGCCTCAGTGGCACGGCGCGCCTGCCAGATCGTTCCGAAGACCCCCGCCATGAGCGTCACCAGCACGACGCCGCCGGCGGCGACGACTCGTCGGTTTCTCCGCACGAATTTCGCGAGGCGATAGGGTGCGGTGCGCGGACGGGCCAGGAGTGGCCAGCCCTCGATATGCCTGCGCACGTCTTCCGCCAATTGCTCGGCGGTGTGATAACGATCCTCGGGATCCTTGGCCAACGCCTTCATCACGATGGCATCGAGGTCACCCTGGAGGCGTTTGCGCATGCGATCCGGCTTGAGACGTCGAAAGCCGCAAAGCTCCTCTGCCGAGATATCGGTAGGCCTCCCTCGCCGGGTGCGCCGGGCGGGCCTCGTGACAACACCACTCGGCCGCTCCGGCACCGCCTCGCAGACGATGCGCCGCACTTCTGCGGGTGAGCGCGTGTCGAAGCGATAGGGCCGGTGGCCTGTGAGCATGTCGTACAAGACGGTGAGCGGGGGAATCCACCCTCGGCGGCTCCCGTCATCCTGCGCCAGATCACGTAGTTGTAGTAGGCGACGTGCAGGGTCAGATCCCAAATACTGTGGCGGTCGGGGGCAGGTTTCCACGCAGCCTCTTCCGGCTTCACTCCGCGGAGCGCTCCGAGCACGCTGGCACCCCCGTGCCAGAGCTTGGTGCCGGGGGGTGGCTCGAAGAGCCCGAGCGTCATCTCGAGCCTACTGTCTTTCGCCGGGGCCATCACCGCTACTCCCCTCCCCCGTGCTTGGCCACGAGCCGGCGCACGCTCGTCATGTTACGCGCGGTATGCGGCACACCGCCCGTGGCCTTCGTCACCCCCGAACCGAACAGCGGGGACTCACTGAGTTTGCCCGGCATGAGCCAATAGACCTCACGCCCCGAGAACTGGAAATGGTCGGTGGCACTGCACAGGTCGATAAATCGCGCTTGTAACCCCTCATCTGCGGGAGTGCGCAGGAACATCACGTACACCGAGGCATCCCCATCCATCTCGCCCCAGGGCGCAACCGGCTCCGACGCGGCAATCGCCGCCAACTCCGATGGAGATCGAATGAACGTAGGCACCTCGTATCCGAGATGCTCTTGGAGATGGCGCTCGATCTCTCGTTCCAAAGCCGGGACGTCGTCCGACTGGGCCCCGAAGATGACATTGCCGCTGGCGATGAACGTGGCGACCCCCGAGAACCCGAGTTCCTCGAAAAGCTCGCGGAGCCGGTCCATCTTGACTCTGTGGCCTCCGACGTTGATTCCCCGGAGGAGGGCGACGTAGCGTGTCAATGCACCGCGAACTTCTGTACGCGCCGACCCGTGGACGCCTCGCCAACGTAGAGGTTGCCGCGAGAGTCGACACTCATGCCGTGGGGGCGTAGGAACTGGCCTACCTGACGGCCGCCTCGCCCAAACTCCCCCATCACCTCCAGATCTGCACGCCGGAGGATCCAGACCTTGTGGTTGGTGCCGTCCGCCAGATACAGCCACTCCTGCTCCGCATCGGGGGACAATCCGATGACGAAGGCGGACCCGGATGCCCGGGTGAGCGGTGCGATGATCTTCTCTTCCACGAACGTACCGCCGTGCTCGAACACCTGGATCCGATTCCCCCTTCGATCAGCGACGTAGATCAACCCGTCGCGGGATCCCACGAGGCCGTGGACCGTGGAGAACTGGCGAGGGGGTGGCCCCGCCGGATCGCGATCGCCGAAGTCGTAATCGTCGACCGGCGCTTCGCCGTACGCGCCCCAGTGTCGCAGGTAAACCCCCGTCTCGCCGTCAAACACTATCACGCGTCGATTACGGTACCCGTCGGCGATGTAGACCTCGTCCGTCTCGGGGTCCACCCAGATCCCCGCCGGTCCGCCGAGGAGATCCAGGTCATTGCTCCCCCCGTTTACATCGTATTCACCCAGGGTCATGACCAGCTCGCCACTGCGGGTGAACTTCATGACACGGTGATGGCGATAGGTGCCGATCCAGACGTAGTCGTTGTGGTCGACGAAGAGCCCGTGGGCGTTCCGTGGGAACTCCGATACGTCCTGAGTGGACGCATCCCCCCACCCCTGCACAACGTTTCCGTCTGCGTCGAATTCGATCACTACGGGAGCGGGCACGCAGCAGGTTCCCAGTGGCGGGTCCTGCACGGCGGACGTCTCCTCGGGCGTCAATGTCTCGGGGAGGTGGGTCACCCACACATGGTCGGAGGCATCGACGAAGACCGCCGTCACGGCTCCCATGATCCACTTGTTGGGCATTTCTCTGGGCCACGATGGATCGACCTCGAACGTAGGCACGCCCCCATCGCTTGTGGTCATCTGTCCTTCCGCCTGTGCTGATTCCGACCCGCACGCGACGAGTATGAGTGGAAGCGTCAGGAGCCATACGAGCGTGAGGCATCGGCGGGATTCCACGGTTCTCTTCATTCTACGCTGGCTCCGCCTTCTCGGCGGTCATCAGAACCGCCTTCACGCCGTAAGCCTCGCCCGAGTTTTGCGTGGATTCCTTCCGGAAACGGAAGTTGGGAACCACAGCAGATTTCACCCGACTGAACCCGGACTCCTCCAGAAGCCTGAACATCTCTCCTTCCAGGAGAGCTCCTCCGATTCACGACGCCCAGAGCTTGGGATCATTGACGATATCCTGGGAGAGTTGTTTGCCGCTGACGATGTCGGTGATCGAGATGCGTCCGCCAGGCTTGAGAACGTGAAACATCTCCTCTATCACCCTGCGCTTTCGGAACGACAGGTTGATGACGCCGTTGGAGATCACTACGTCCACCGACTCATCAGGTAGCGGAATGTCCTCCATTCTGCCCTCGTGGCACTCCATTTCCGTGCCCGTGGCGGCGGCGTGTGCCTGAGCCTTGAGGCACATGGACGGGTTGAGATCGACACCGATGACCTTCCCGGTGGGTCCGGTACTCCATGAGGAGATGATGGAGTCGAGCCCCGCTCCGCTCCCCAGGTCCAGCACGGTCTCGCCCGCCTGGACGTTGCTACGCAGGTGCGGGTTGCCGACACCTGCAAAGGAGGAGACGGCCCCGGAAGGCGCGCGGTCTAACCATTCGCTAGGGTAGCCGAAGAGCTCTGCGGCCTGACGGCCGTGGAAGAAATGGAACTCGCCGTCGGGGTTATCGGCCACATCCTCATACATGCGGACGATCTCATCCTTGAGAAACTCCTCGAGCGAGGCTTGGGCTTCTGCGGCATCTGACATGTAGTCTCTCCCCTGGCAAACACGCCTCGCCGCCGTATGCGGCTCACGCCACCCTACGTCGCCATACTGGACCGAGCAAGATACCGGCGCGCGGGCTCAATTGGCTACCGGAAGCCCACTGGGCACGCGCTGGGGGACCAGATGACTGAGGCTCCGCACTGAGGGGTCCGTGAGGCTCTCCAGGAAGGCCACGATATCGTCGACGTCCTGATCGGATAGAGAGACCGGAGCCAGTTCGTTGGCCTGGGCAATACGTCCGCGCAGCACCGTTCGAGTCTGGACCCAATCGTCACGCATCAAGAAGGCCCGGAGCCGATACTCGTTCAGCCACCTCTGGCTCACCCTCGAGCCTACGGCTGTGAGCTCGAGCACCCCCTCCAGTGGGGGGAGCAGACTCCGGTCGAACTTGTAGGACTCCAGCGCCGTTACGGGATCGGCATGGTGCCGCACGACGGCCTCGAGTGTCTGGTACGCCCCGTCGTGACCCCAGGGGCCGGTGACACCCACATTGCGCAAAGACGGGGTGCGGAATTTGAAATCGTCCTTCGGACGCTCGGTGACTCCCCCGCGTCCCAGGTCCTCCGGGAACGCCTTCTCCCCCGTCACCGCCCAGTAGCCGGTGTCGCCTCGGTCCGACTTACCCGGACCGATCTGGGGCATGCCGATGGCGTGGAAGCCGTGGTCGGTCTGGAACTTGCCCGAATGGCAACTGCCGCAGCCGGCTCTCCCGTAGAAGAGGTCGGCCCCGCGCTCAGCGCTCCGGCTGAGAGCGCCTACCTGACCGCGCTGGAAGCGGTCGAAGGGACTCTCGTCGGCTCGAAACGCACTGGTCTCGAAAGCCGCGATGGCGTTGGCCGCCAGTACGTAATTGACTTCTGCCGCAACGTTCACCCGCGCGGGGAACGCGCGCCGAAACAGTTCGACATACTCCGGGATGCCCTGCAAACGCTCCCCGAGTTGCGCCCAAACACCGTCTGGGCCGGCCATGTTCTTACGCGAAGCCGCGTCAGCGATGGAGTTCTCACCGTCTTGGCCGGCCATCTCGGTCGCTGACACAACGGGGAACATGGCTTGCGCTGCAAGTACGTTGTCGAGTCCCTTGGGGAGCCTCCACCTGGCAGGCGTGATGAATCCACCCTCGTACTGCCCCTCCGGGTCCGTCTCGACCCGTCCATCGTGGAACAGCCTGGTGAACTCCTCCGCACCCACGTTGAACAGAGCGGACGAGTTTCTGGGCACCCGACCGTGGACACCGGTGGCCTTTTCTGATCCCGCACGGCGTTCGGGTCCCAGCCCTTGCGCGCCTTCACCCAGTCCTAGGACAAGCCCGTCTGTGGTTCCGAGGTCGGGGTGATGGCACGTAGCGCAGGCGATGTTGCGATTGCCACTCAGGATCTTATCGAAGAAGAGCACGCGTCCCAGCTCGACCTTTGCCGGGGAAGGCGCTCCTCCGTGGTAGTAATCGCCGTCGACTACGGCGGCGCGTAGCAGTGGCGGCGGGGCAGCGCTGTCCACCGTTCCATGATGCGACACCATAACGGCGGGGGCCACCAACAATACTCCTACCAAGGACTTCATTTCATCCCTCTCCTGGCCCGATCGGGCCGGCGGGCTGCCCGGCTTACCCTTGGTCACACGCCAGACCTCACCGGAGCCAGCCACCGGGTCAATGTAGATGGCATGTCACGGGAGATCCATGTCGGGGGGGATCTATATCGGGCGAGTTCAGGTTGCGGAAGTGGTCCCAGTCCGGGCTCTAGTCCGCCGAAAGCGCCCGGACCGGATCTACACGGCTGGCGCGTAGCGACGGCATCAGGGATCCCAGAATCGCCACGCCGAACAAGGTGAGCGTGGCTGAAACAAAGGTCCGGGGATCGTGCGTCGAGACCCCGAAGACCAGGCTGGCCAGCAAGCGAGTGCCCAACAGGGCAAGGAGAAGTCCGACCGCGAGGCCCATGCAGGTCTGGCCCAGTCCCTGTCCCAGAGTCATGCGGATCACGGCCCCGCGGCTGGCTCCCAAGGCCAGGCGAACGCCGATTTCGCGGGTCCGGGCGGTGACCGCCTGCGCGCTCACTCCGTAGATACCGATGGCGCTCCATGTCACTGCGATCACGGTGAAGAGGCTCAGAAGTAAGAGGTTGAACCTGGGTCGAGCCACCGAATCCGAGAGAATGGCCTCGCCCGTGCGAATCGCCTCCAGAGGTTGGTCCGGGTTCACCTCGAGTACCGCACTCTGCAATAGAGTAGCGAGCTCTTCCGGAGGTCCCGACGTACGCACGACCACTACCATCTCCTGCATCGTGACCTGGCCGTACGGGCGATAAAGGTACGGCTCGGGGATGGTGGCGAGACTGCTTCCTCGAATATCCGAGAGGAGCCCCACGACCCGGTAGCGGGTCCCCGGATCGTCGGGCCTGCCGGAAAACATGGTACGCCCTACAGGGTCCTGTCCCGGCCACAACTGACTCGCCAACGCCTCATTGATCACCGCAACCGCGTCATCCACCGAGGCGTCATCCCGCGAAAAACCGCGGCCCGGAAGCAACGTCATTCCCATCATCTGGAAATAGGTCGGCGTCGCCACCCGGAAACGAACGTCGTCGACGAATCCGTCCTGCCCACCGGCGCCCTCCCGATGCAGGAGCGTGCCTCCACCCCGATTGCCACTCAAAGGGAAGACGGATACGGCGCCCGCGGCCGTCACGCCGGGGAGTGCGCCCAACACCGGCAGAAGCTCCTCGAAAAACTGGGTACGACTCTCACGGTCCGGGAAGCTGGCAGAGGCGAGGTTGAGCTCGGCCGTGAGAACGTTGTCGGTGCGAAAGCCCGGGTCGACTCCGGACAGCCGTACAAGGGTCTGGAGCAGGAGCCCCGCACCGATGAGAAGGACCAAAGCCAGGGCCGAACTCGGAAGCCACTAGCCCCCCCCTCACGTGCCGCCCTGCCCTGCCCATGCTTACTCGAGAAGAGCCGCGCGCCAGCGCACCCATCACGCTGGAGCCAGACACGACGAGCTCGGGGACCAACGCGGCCAGCAGTGCGGTAAAGGCGGTCAACCCGAGGGCGAATCCGACCGCCGCCCGGTCCATCCGGATCGTATCCATTCTCGGAAAGTTCAGTGGCCCCAACGTCGACAGGGCCTCCACCCCGAGGGAAGCGAGTACCAGCCCGAGGCCCGCTCCCAGCGTTCCCGCCACAAGACTCTCGATCGTGACGAGCCTGGCAATCTGGAGGCGACTCGCTCCGTGGGCGGCACGAACCGCCACCTCCCTCGTTCGGTCGAGGACGCGAGCCACTCCGAGGTTGGCGATATTCGCAGCGGCTACCAACCAGAGAAGGAGCACCGCGGCCATCAAGGCCGAAAGCGCCGGCCGGACGTCACCTACGGTCTGCTCGAGAAGTCCCACCACACGCATTCCCTCACCCCCGTTGCTCTCCGGGTACTCCTCGGCCAGGCTTCGGCCCAAAGCGGCCACTTCCAGCTGGGCGTCGCCCACGGTCACGCCTGGCTTGATGCGTCCGAGGACTTGCAGGAGATGATTTCTCCGGCTGTCGCGCCAGCTCTGGAACAAAGGAAGTGGGCGCCACACCCGAGCCCCACTACCGACCGGGAACTCGAAGCCCGGCGGCATGATCCCTACTACGGTGTGCGGTGTTCCGTTCAGCTGGAGGACACGGCCGAGAATGTCCGGATCGGCACCGAAGCGGATCGACCATTCCTCATGGCTCAAGATCACCTTCTGCTGATTGCCGGGTTCATTCTCTTCGGGGATGAATGAGCGTCCCAGGGTAGGCTCGACCCCGAGCAAGGCAAGGAGGTTGGCTGTGATCATGGCGCCGGGAATCCGCTCCGGTCTGTCTCCACCCGTGAGCGTGACGCTTGGAAAATCACCGAACATCCAGGCGCCGAGGTCGGTGAATGATCCGGTCCGTTGGCGGGCGGACTCCATGTTGGGGATGGAGAAGGGCAGATCGGGTCGGGCGTCACGGGTCTCCCAGACCTGCACCAACTCCTCGGGAGAGTCGAACGGCAGGGGCCGAAGCAGGACGTGGCGAAACGCACTGAAGACGGCCGTGGTGGCGCCGACGCCCATCGCGAACGTGAGCACCACCGTCGTCGTGAAGCCCACCCGCCGTCTCAGGGTCCGGAGCGCGTATCGAGTCTCACTGATTATCGCAGCTATCGTGTCACCTCCCCGCCTCCCGGTAATGCCACCTCGTCGGTAGTCGATCGATTCTCCGTGAACCAGTGTAGAGCTTGTCTTGCGCGGTGATGCCGCGGTGAGCGCGAGATCTGCGAGGGACCGCAGCCAGAAGACTACGACGGGCACGACGCCGCCCCGGCCCTGCGCCTGGCGAAGACCGTCCCTAAAGACCTCGACCATCTCGGTCTCGGCCTCCAGCCGGAACCGCTTCGTAAGGAGCCGTAACAGGAGGCGATAGGCCCGCTCCGAACGGCCCGGTCCACCGCGCCCCGTCACTGAGGGCCACCCTCCGGTACCAGCTCAGAGGCCTCCGCCGCGGACAGCACCTTTCTGAGTCGCGCGGACTCCGCCACAACGACCTGAAGGCCGAGGCTCGTCAGGCGATGATACTGGCGGCGCTCATCCGAATCCTTCTGATCGGCAGGTGGATCCACCCTCTCGATAACCTCCTGCTCGCGCATCTCCTTGAGCAGGCGGTACAGGGTGCCGGGCCCTACGATGGCGCCGCCGTCCAACTGCTGGTTCACGTGCTCCATGATGCCGAAGCCGTGGCGAGCCTCACCTCGAAGACTCAGGAGCACCGCGAAGTGCACAGGCTTAATCATGATGTTCTCGCCGTAGAAATCTTCAATTCCGAAGTATATTCGATATTGAAGATACCTGTCCGGGCACCATGGACTCGAAGGCGTCCGGCAACGCCTTCGTCCAGTACAACTCGACCACGCGCCAAGTCGACTTCAACGTTCGGATGCGCTACAACTTTTCAGAAGGAACGGATCTCTGGATCGTCTATAATGAGGGGCTCAACACCGAACGATCCCTCGATCCGGGACAACCCACGCCGCCGCTCTCCTTGTCACGCGCCATCATCGTGAAGTACTCGTATACGTTCCACCGCTGAGCCAACCTGCACCCACGCACGAGCGATGTCCGTGAACGACCTCCGTCCCATGAAGCCCACCGACTGGAGGGTGCGGGCCGAGCTGTACCAACAATTCATCCAGGGCACCGGGCCGCCCTCGCACGTCTCCCTCGCGGCCGCCGTGGAGATGGATGAAGAGGAAATCGAAGAATGCCTATCCACATTGGCCGGACATCACCTGATCACGCTAAAGGGTGACGCCGGCTTTATCTGGATGGTCCATCCTTTCTCCGCCGTGCCGACCGCGTACCCGGTGGAGACACTGTTGGGCCTGTTCTGGGCGAACTGTGCATGGGACATACTCGGTATCCCCTCCCTGCTCGGTGTGGACGCCACCACGCGGAGCAGATGCGCCGAAAGCGCGCAGGATCTGGAGTTGGGTGTGTTCAAGGGTGACGCCTGGGGGGAGGGATGCGTTCACTTCCTGGTCCCACCCCGGGACTCCTGGAACGACATCGGTTTCACGTGAGCCACCATCCTCCTCTTCCGGTCGGAAGACGATGTGGATCGCTGGTGTGAGCGCAGGTCTCTCGAGAAGGGCGGAGTGATGAGTGTAGACCAATGCTGGCAGGTGGCTAGGGAGTGGTACGGTGGACGCGAAAAGGCAGACTGGCGGCCCAAGTCCTCTGAAGAGGCCGAGAGGATCTTTCGGGCGGCCGGCCTTGAAGGACCCCACTGGCGCTTCAGCTAGCAGCCGTCCGATCTTCTCTGCGACCCTGTGAGCGGACGACCCAGCCCGATCGGCAAAGACATGGCACGAGATTCGGACGAACGAACCCCAGACGACGAGTTGGCCGACGCCACCGTGTTGGCGCAGGCCGGACAGGCTGTTGACCCGACGACCGGCGCGTTGGTACCGCCCTTACATATGGCGACCACGTTCGGGCGCGACGCCGAAAACAAACTGATCGGCGACTACCTCTACTCCCGCTACCAGAACCCCACCGTCGTGCACGCGGAGCAACTGCTGGCCGGGCTCGAAGGAGGAGCCGGGGCCATGCTGTTCGCGTCCGGGCTGGCCGCGGTGGCAGCCGTGTTCGAGACGGTCGAGAGCGGCAGGCACGTGGTCGCTCCCACCATCATGTATCACGGCGCCCAGGACTGGCTCCACCGGATCGAGAGTCGCAGGGGCATCGACCTCTCTCTGTTCGACGCCACCGACCCTGACGCGCTGGGTCAGGCACTGAGAGACGGTGCTACTTCGATCGTCTGGATCGAGACGCCCGTCAATCCGACCTGGGACATCATCGACATCCGGGTGGCGGCCGACCTCGCGCACGAGGCTGGCGCGATCCTGGCAGTGGACAGCACGGTCGCATCGCCCATCACCACCCGGCCCCTCGAGCTCGGTGCCGACCTCGTGTTCCATTCGGCCACAAAGTACATGAACGGGCACTCCGACGTCTTGGCGGGTGTCCTCATTACTCCAGAGGTGGACGAGTTGTGGGAGGAGCTCCAAACGATCCGCAGACTGAGCGGCGGAGTGTTGGGCGCCCACGACGCCTGGATGCTCATACGCGGCCTGCGGACGCTACCCCTTCGCTTCGAGCGCGCCTCACGGAGCGCGCTTGAAATCGCCCGTCATCTGGAGGGGCACCCGGGCCTGGAAGCCGTGCTCTACCCGGGACTCGAGAGCCACCCCGGCCACGAGGTGGCGCGGCGACAGATGACCGACGGGTTCGGAGCGCTGATGTCGATCCTGGTGAAAGGCGGCGCGGAAGAGGCCTTGGCCGTGACGGGCCGACTCCGTGTCTTCGTGCGGGCTACGTCGCTGGGCGGCGTGGAGAGCCTCGTGGAGCATCGTGCAACCGTGGAGGGTCCCCATAGCCAGGTGCCTCCCAACCTGGTGCGGCTCTCGATCGGCATCGAGGATCCGGCGGACCTGATCGCCGACCTCGACCGGGCGTTGGCGGGGGACTGAGGGCCAACACCCGTTCGAGGCGATTTCGGCGAGGGAACCGGGAGCGTTATTCCGACCGCAACGCACCCACGGGATCAATTCGAGTGGCCCTCACCGCCAGCACCAAGCATGCCGCCGCGGCCACGACTAGCAGGGCCGCCGCCACGCCCAGGTATGTCGGAAGGTCGGCAGAGCCCACTCCGAACAGCAGGGCGTCCATGATTCGTGTGAGAGCCAAAGCGGCTCCCAGCCCGACCGCGGTGCCCAGAACAGCAGGAGTCATGCCTCCGCGCAGAACGAGACGCAAAGCGTCGGCCCTCCCGGCACCCAGTGCGATGCGAATGCCGATCTCCTGGGCCCGTTGGCCGACCTGGTAGGAGATCACCCCATAGATCCCGAGGCTGGCCAAGACGAGCGCGAGAAGGGCGAACACCCCGAGGAGGACCGTGAAAAAGCGGGGCTCTGCCATCGACTCGGCCAGTACCCGATCCACGGTGGCGATCTCGGAGATGGGCTGATTGACGTCCAGACGGGCCATCACCTGGCGCACGCCGGAGACCACCGCCAGCGGATTGCCCGCGGTGTGCAACACGTAGGTCATGCCTCGACGAGAGAACAGCTCTTGCGAGATGTAGGCCACGAGTGGCGTCTCCTCCCGCAGACCAAAGTGCTTCACATCCTCCACCACCCCGACGATCTCGATCTCCGACCCATACATCTGGAGAAAGCGGCCCACGGCCAAGTCACCTCCGAAGGCCACCCGCGCGAGGCGCTCATTGATCACGACCGTGGGCGGCGCGTTCTCCGTGTCCAGCTCGTTGATGCTCCTCCCTTGGCGGAGCTGAATCCCCAGGGATCGGAATAGCCCCGGGCTCACCTGGATGACCTGTAGGTCCTGCTCGAAAAGCGCAGCAGAAGGGCCATCCCCCACCACACTCCAGTCGGTCTGCTCGCCCGCACCCTGCATGGGAAAATGACGGATGGATCCCACTTCCAGCACGGCGGGCAGGTCGCTGAATCGATCCAGCGCTTCCCGGTGGAAGCCCATGTAGTCGGGCCGTTCCGGGTATGTGGCAGCCGATATGGTGAGTGTTACTGCGAGCCGGTCCTCGATATCGAACCCCGGATCGACACGCTGTGTCAGCCACAAGCTCCGCAGCATGAGCCCCGCCCCGACCAGCAGGACCACCGCGACGGCCACCTCGACGCCCACGAGCCAGGGTTGGGTGCCACCGCGGCCCCGCCCGATGCTCCGGCCCCCGACCTTGAGTGCCTCAGAGACGCTCGTGCGCGAGATGGCAAAGGCAGGGAGCATCCCAAAGAGAATACCGGTGAAGAGGGAGACACCCACCACAAAAGCCAGGACGCGAAGATCCGGGGCCACCTCACTCGCCCTCGGGATGACCCCGGCACTCCAGCTGGACAGACTTCGAAGGTCGACGAACGAGAGAGCGACCCCCGCCAGACCACCCAAACCCGACAGGACCACACTCTCCGTGAGCACCTGCCGGATCAGCCTGCCTTTTGGTGCACCCAGCGCGGTGCGGACGGCCATCTCGGTCCCGCGGCTCGTGCCACGGGCAAGGAGCAGGTTGGCCATGTTCGCACAGGCGATGAGCAGGATGAAACCGACCGCTCCCAGGAGCACGAGCAGAGGTGTGCGGACGTCGCCGACCATTGTCTGGTGAAGTGGTTCCACCGTGGCCCGATTCAGTCCCTCGTTCGTGTCCGCATACTCCGTACTCAACGCTCTAGCCACAGAGCCGAGGTCATCGGCCGCCGCTGCCACCGTAGCACCAGGAGCCAGGCGACCCACCGCGTTCAGAAAACGTACGGGACGCAGTTGGAGCGGAATGGACGACGCGGGGATGACCGTGAGGAAGGCCCACATCTCGATTTCGGGAACGGGAAACCGAAAACCCCGGGGCATGACCCCCACGACCTCGTAGCCCTCATTCTTCAGCGTCAATGTGCGACCGATGATGGTCGGGTCGGATCCGAAACGCCGCACCCAGGAGTCATGGCTCAGAACCACGACCCGGTTCTGACCGTACTCCTCCTCTCGTCTGAGGGTGCGTCCGAGGCGGGCGGGAACCCCTAGAGCCTCGAAGAAACCCGCAGATACATAGGCCGTCTCGACCTCTTCTGCAGGGCCTTCGTTCTGCAGGATGAGGTCGCTGGGGAGCATACTGTAGAGGCCCAGATCACTCAGTGTTGTCGTGCGCTCGGCCCAGTCCTCGAAGTCGGGAACGGAGAGACCTCCGTGGCCGCCTTCCGAACGAGCGGCCCAAACCCGAACCAGACGCTCCGACTGTGGAAACGGCAGCGGGCGAATCAGGACACTGTTCACGACCGTGAACATGGCCGTATTCGCGCCGATTCCGAGTGTCAGAATGAGCAACGCCACCAAGGTGAATCCCGGGTTCCGCAGCAGCGAACGGAGTGCATAATGCACGTCTTGCCAGAGCCCATCCATGTGTCTTCCCCCCGTCATCTTCATCTTCACGTGAATCCGTCCGTATCGATCGCCTCCCCTCGACCCTGCTCGCCCAGAGCGTGCCCGGTGGAGCATCACCAACGGATGCAGGCGGGCACCGAGTGACGCGAGAGCCATCCGCCAATACCAACGCCGGGCCCCCGCCACCCCGAGACGGTCCACGACGTGTCCCAGGAACTCCTCGTCCAGGTCACCCAGGATGAACTCGGCCTCCACGCCTGGAAGTAAGACTCGTAGCAACAGGCCAGCGAGCCGGGGAGCCCGCGCGAGGTCGGGGGTTCTTGAGGTGGGCGGACTGAAATCGTGCAGTCGCGACATGGGCTACTCGCTCGCCTGAGCGGCCAGCCCCGCGAGCTTGGACTCCAACCCCTCGGCCATGCTGGCCAACGTATCGTAGGAGCGTTTGAGAGCCTCCGCCCCCTGAGGCTCGAGATCGTAGTATTTCCGGCGGCGTCCACCTCGAGCCGGCGTGGTGTCGCCAACCCGGGACGCGACGAAGCCCCTCGACTCCAGGCGCTCCAACGCGGTGTACACCGCTCCGGGAGACACCTGCCGCCCCGTGCGCTGCCCGATGGCCTGCCGGATGGACACCCCGTGGGCGTCGGCCTCGAGCTCCAGGAGGGCGAACATCACCAGCTGCTCGAATTCCCCGAGATGCTTGCTCACAGCTACTCCCTCCGCTTGCGGTAACTACAGTGTAGGTGACACGATTACCACACTGTAGTGATTGCTAGAGCGGAAGTCAACGGTCGTCGTCCGCTATACGTATTAGTGAGCTGCCCCTGGACTATCATTCAGAAAACTATAATTTATACGCACCGATCAATAGCTAAGGGTTCTGTCGGGGGTTGGGGTGTCGGGTCATAGGGGCGCGGTCATCCATTCGCAATCACTCGCTGACGACCCCTACGACCTGGAGACTCCTGTGCGACATCTACCGATTTCGGCTTCGCTGCTCACCTTTCTCGCCTTCTTGCTCCCAACTCCCGCCGTCTCGGTGCAAATCACCCAAGAGGGAGTGAATCGCGCCGACGCTACAATTACCTCATCCGACGTAGCCCAGCACATTGGCGTGATAGCGCACGACTCGATGCTGGGGCGTACGACTCCTTCCGCCGAGTTGAATCAGGTCGCCGCTTACGTCGCCGGACGCTTCGGGGATCTCGGGCTTCTTCCCCGGGGGGACGGCGACACGTTCCTGCAGGAGTACTCGATCCGCATGACCCGCCTGCAGGACGACAAGGTCGGCGTCCAGGTCGGCGGACGAGCACTGAGCGTGGATGGGGAGATCCGCCTGGTTTTCCCCAACGACCCCACCGAAGCCATTACGGGCGACGTCGTGCTGGTTCGGGGCTCCGCTGCGGCCGGCCTGCCCAAGGCATCCGTCGCGGATAAGATCGTACTCGTCGTGCTCCCTTCACCCTCAGGTGCACTCTTTCCAGAGTTGTCCGTGAACATGCCGGCCCTGGCCTCTCAAAGTCCGACAGCCGTCATCATCATCACGGATCGGGAGGCTTCGCTCTTCGCCGATAGTCGCACCACGTTCCAGCTCGACATCCCACAACCGACGTGGGAGGTGAGCAGCCCCTTCCGGTTCCCCCTATTCGAGACTCGCCGTGAGATCCTCGACGAGGTGCTCTCGGGCCACGGGGTCGATCTGGAGCGCGCATTCGCCGAGTCGGGACAGGCGATGACCGTCACTCCGCTCCCGGATCTACAGGTTGATATCCGATTGCCGCGAGAAGTAGAGAGCACCGAGACCGCGCCCAACGTGGTAGGTGTGTGGCAAGGCAGCGATCCCAAGCTGCGTGACGAGTACGTCGTACTGAGCGCACACATGGACCACATCGGTGTCGGACCGCCGAAGGCCAGCGGCGACAGCATCTACAACGGCGCCGATGACGACGCCTCAGGAGTGGCGGCGATCCTGGAGATCGCCGAGGCGTTCGTGGCACTGGGGGTGGCACCCCGGCGGTCGATCATCTTCCTGGCGGTAAGCGGAGAGGAGCAAGGGCTCTGGGGAAGCGACTTCTTCGCTTCACACTCACCCGTTCCAATGGGGGACATAGTGGCCGATCTCAATCTGGACATGATCGGACGCAACTCACCGGATACCATCGTGGCCATCGGTCCCGAGCACTCCGACCTGGGCGCGACACTGAGCGACGTCGTGGGACGGCACCCTGAGTTCGGACTCACGGCCATCGATGACCCCTGGCCCGCAGAACAGCTCTTCTTCCGTTCGGACCACTTCAACTTCGCGCGCTTAGGCGTCCCGATCCTCTTTCTTACCAGCGGAACTCACGAAGACTACCATCAGGTGACTGATGAGTTGATCAACCTGGATACAGACAAGGTGAGCCGCGTGGCCCGCCTGATGTTTCACATGGCGATGGCGGTTGCCCAGATCACCGAACGACCCGAGTGGAACGAAGAGAGCTATCGGACGATCGTGGCAGGCGGGGGGCAGTGACGGCACAGACCAGACGGGGGCTGAACGCCGAATACCGGCCGGCCGGCGCAGGTTTGGGTGCGTTCAGCGTCCCAGCCGAACAGCCCGTCCACCGACCATCACGAAGCGAACTCGCTGCAGCGCCTCGATTTCCCCGGCGGGGTCACCGTCCACCGCAATGATGTCGGCCATCATACCGACGGCGATGGTCCCGATGTCCGCCGACATGCCCAGGGACTCTGCCGCCAGCGACGTGGCCGACGTGACGGCGTCCAGAGCGGACTGTCCTCCCTGGTGCACTCGGTAGATCAGCTCCTCCACGTTGCGGCCGTGTGCGCCGGCGACCGCGTCGGTGCCGAAGACCGTCTTGAGACCCGGAACGGCCAGCGCCGTCCGGAAGGCCTCGAGAGCGCTGGGAACCGCGTCGCGCATCTGCTGAAACCCTTCTTCAGTGTAGCCCCCGATGCCGATGTAACGGTCCTGGTTGTCGAAGTAGTTCTGGAAGATCAGATGGATGTTGGGGTCGTAGAACGTACCTCGCTCGGCCATCAGCTCGAGCGTGGGGCGGTCCAGGAGCGCTCCGTGCTCGATGGTGGTGCACCCTGCTGATGTGGCACGCCTGGCGCTCTCGGGGCCATGCGCATGGACGACCGCACGAAGCCCCCGCACCTCAGCCTCACCACACGCCGCGTCGAGCTGATCCTGGCTCATTGTCGGACCGCCACCGGTCCGGATGCTCTCCGAGCCGAAGATCTTGATGACGTGGGCGCCTCGGTCGGCAAAGTCCCTACAGCCGCCCGCAGCTCATCCGGTCCACCCGTGCGAGCAGACACCGAACCGAGAGACGTCAGTACGCGAGGACCCGGGAGGATTCCTCGGCCCAGGGCCCGAACGACCGGGCCGTCCTCAACGCCTCCAAGCGACTGGACCGTCGTAAACCCGGCCTCGAGCATCCGATATGCGTTCTCGGTGGCGCGCAAAACACGGTCCGGCATCTCGGTGTCCCGCGCCAGTCGCCCATCCGGCCCGAAGTGCCAACCAAGGTGCACGTGCGTATCGATCAGCCCCGGAAGCACGGTATAGCTCCGGAGGTCGTGTACTCGATCGCCGCTTGCCTGACCAGGGGCGACGATCTCGGCGATTCTTCCATTGCGGACCACGATGTCCCGGTCTTCCAATACTCCACCGCGCCCGTCGAGCATGCGTGAGGTTCGGAGGACCGTGACGACCTCCTGCGCGAAGGCCGGGCTTGGGATACAGCCCGAGAAGGCCGACGATGACACCCGGCAGGAAGACATGTTTCCAGTCATGCTGAAGCATGAGCGAAAGATGCGGCTCGACTACGCCGAGCCACAAGCGCAGTGCGCCGTTCCTCCTGAAGCCCCAGGCCTTCCCCTCGACGTCGAGGTGGGTCCGACGGCGGCTTGAGGAAATCCGTTTTCGCGGCAATCCCCCCTGCCTCCGCTCTTTCCGAAGGCGGCTGGTAACAGCTAGCTTCATGGTGAACCTGCTGTATCGGACCCGCTCCTGAGGGCTGTTTTCCCACAGGCCGACGCAAGCATGATCGACGAAAAAACTTCAGTTCACCGTCCTGTCGATGGCGAGTCCCGGCCAACCGGAACGCGACGCGTCGGCCTCTTCATGCTCGCGTTCGGGTCGGGCTTTGCGATCCTCACGATCGAGATTGCAGGGGCGCGCGTGATCGCCCCCGCTTTTGGGTTGTCGGCTGTTCCCTGGACCGCCGTTATCGGTGTGATTCTCGCCGCGATTGCCATGGGGAGTCACATAGGCGGGCGGCTCGCTGACACCGGCACGGTCCCACTCTCGACCGTGCTCACGGCGGCCGCCTTCGCTGCGGGACTTCCGATCCTCGGCGCCGAACTACCGAGCGTGGCCTTCTCGCTTCTGGGTTTCATCGCAGGCTCGGTGGCGAGCGCCGTGGTACTGTTCGCACCGGCCGTATTGTGTCTCGGTGCGGTCGTCCCCTACTTGATCCAGGCCGACACCGACAGCCTCGGCAGTGTGGGCCGCAGAGCGGGAGACGTGGGTGCTGCAGCCACTACGGGCTCGATCGCCGGAGCGTTCGTGACTGGCTTCGTCCTGCTGCCCGTGTTCCCCCTGCCGATGCTACTCGGGATCACAGCCGCCGGACTGCTGGTAATGGCGGCCGCCTCGGGCCGGATTCTCGGGAACCGAACCCGCGCCGGTCCGGCAGCTCTTGGAGCGGTAGCCCTCGTTTCGCTCGGTCTCGCCGCGTCACGGCTCCCGGACGAAATGCTTTACCGCAAGCAAACACTCTACGCATCGGTCGAGGTGATCGAGTCCGTACGGGGTGGGCGTTCCGTTCGCCAACTGAGGCAGAACGGTGGCTCCTCGTCAGCGGAATACACGGACACGTGGGATCCCGCCCACGACTATGTAGACGCGAGCGGTCTCATCTTCGAACCGATCATCGATAGAGTCGAATCGATGCTGGTCCTGGGAGGAGCCGCCCTATCCCTTCCGGCGGCCTTCAGTCGATGGCGGCCGAAAATGCAGATCGACGTTGTAGAGATCGACCCCGTAGTCACCGAGTTGGCGTCCAAGTATTTCGCCTACGGCAGGAGCGAGTACCCGAACATCTCGGTATGGCACGAGGACGCTCGTCTGTTCTTACGATCCACCGACACCCAATACGACCTCGTGTACCTCGACGTGTTCGATCACCTGCTCTCGATTCCGTGGACGGTCGTGACCGTCGAGGCGCTTACCGAGATGGCGAACACGCTCGAGCCGGAGGGTATCCTGGCGGCCAATCTGCTCGGACCGTTGGACGGCCCGGGAGTCGCCTTTCTGGAGCGGTGCCAGTCCACCGTCGCTAAGGTCTTTCCCTCCTATGTGGTATATCGAGTACAGCCAGACCGGAATCTCGCGATGGTCCAGAATCTCTTGGTAGTGGCCAGCCGCGACCCCGAGGCCCTGCCTCTCACGGATTGGCCCATCGCACAGACGCGTGCGTCAGGACGCCCGCTCACCGACGGCTGGGCGCCGGTCGAGTACCTTCAAGCGAAGGTGTTCCTGCCACAACGGGGATGGTGGTAGGGTCGAAAAAACGGTTGGCGGGCCATCGGAGCCACTTCGTGCCCGCCCGCCACGCCTCCGCGACCCAACCCGCGTCGGCTCTGAGGAGTGACTAGCCGTCGCTGCCCCGCGCCCTGAGGTTGGTCAGACGTCGCCTCCCCATGACATGATCAGGATTGCGCTCTAGCCACGCCTCGAACATCCGGATGGCTTCCTCCCTGTCGCCCCCCAACCGCAAAGCGTCCGCCAGACTTTCGTTCGGGATGTACTCGTCAGGGAACGCCTCCAGATTCTTCCGGAAGAGGGTGATGGCCTCGTCTTGCCGATCGCTCCGGTGCAGACCCCAGCCCACTCCGTCGAGCACCCCGGGCGACATCACCGCGGCACTTTCACGGACCTTCATCGCATCGAACTCCGTCACCACGGCTTCAACGCCACGCTCTTCCAACGCCCGCCATAGACTCAAGGCCACCCATGCTCTGCGAGCGCCCGCGTCCTCGGGGTGGACTTCGTCGTTGAGGGCCGCGAGGGCCAACGCGTCGTCAAAGGAACCGAGATTCGCGATCCGGTTTGCCACGCTGGATAAGACGTCCACGCGGAAGTCGTATGCGTCGGCACCGAAATAGCGCTCGCGAAGCGCCCGATACCTCACGAGTACTTCATCGATCCCTCCCTCCTCGTAGGCCGCTACCAAAATGGTCGGAAGGGGACGCGGGTCGGTGCGCCCGGCGTGGCAGGTGTAACACGTCACGCGCAATGACGGGACGAACCGGTCGTCGAGCCGGCTCAGATGCTCCTCATTGATGGCCTCTACCATGGCCATCATCACTCGCGCCTTCTCTTTGGTGGGTTTGGCATCCGACGCGTAGTCCCACTCGTCCCGCTGACGCTCCATGTCTCCGACGTAGCAGAACAGGCAGCCCTCTCCCTGCCGCCTACGAAGGCCTAGGCCTTGAATGTTTCCGAGCATCACCCGATCCAATGCCTGCTCCGAGATGTCGTGTCCCAGAACCTGGAGGTTCTCGAATTCGGGCTCCTGATCTTGTGCGGCAATAGGCGGGGACCAGAGTATCAGGCCGAACATCAGCGCAATACCCGGGAGCGTTGTTCGTATCAGTCCGTACATCGGCAGGTGTCCTCCGTCAGGCGCGATCCGATTATATCTAAAAAGTAGACTTATTCTTCAAGGGTACAACCCCCGAAGTGTGAAGAGCGGAGGCGCCTGCGTCACTCCGACCCAAAGAACGCTGGGCTACCGACGGGCCGAGTAAGACGAGGTTGCGACCCCTCGACACGGACGATGGGGCGGAGCAGAGCTTTCGACCCCACACACGGTGACGGGATCGAAGCAGATCTCCTTCAGCACGCCACCCGCCGGAGCCGCTGGCCCGGCACCGAAATGCGTCGAACGTAGCGGGCGATTTCCCGCATCCCATCGACGCCCAATTGAGCGCCAAGAGTCTGGTTGTAGTTCGTCGTGCCGTTGATGTCGTACGTATAGCGGTGCCCGTCGGCGTCTTCCACGAACTCGATCCCTGCGATCTCGATTCCCTCCTCGTTGCAGAGTTCGATGTACTGCTTCACCAGCGGATCGTCGGCAGTGATCGGCGAAGGGCTGAACAGTCCTGACCCATCCACCCGAGGGCTTTCTTGCTCCAGTGGCATCGGGTTGCAGGCGTCCGAGGGGCAGAGCTCGAAGCCCTCGGATGTAGAGCTACGCATGGCGAACACGAACCGGCCGCCCACGATTTCAACCCTGGTGATGAAGGGCTCGGGAGCGGCGATATACTGCTGTAGGATCACCCGCGCACCAGGCCCCGCGTCGAAGCCCGCCCCATCGAGGTGCCTTCCGAGCTCAATCGAGTCCTGGAAGAGTTGGATGCCGAGGCCCTTTCCCCCTGGTCGTGCTTGGTAATGAAGGGACCGCCGAACGTGCTAGCCGCCTCGAGCAGGTGATCCTTGCCCACAGCGAGCACTGTGCGGGGCGTTCGGATCCCGTGCCGGCGCAGAGCGAGGTCCTGGCGCAGCTTGCTCATCTCGAGCTCGAAGGCACAGAGCCCGTTGACGACCCGCCGGCCGTGGGACTCCAGCCAGTACAGAAGCTGACGGGCCAGCTCCACCGAGTGGACGTGGCCACGCGTGTGTGACGACGGGCTGATACGATTCAGCCAGATGCCCTCTGCTGGGGCCGTCGACGGGTCGATACTCCCTTCGTTGACGTCTCAATCTTGAGCGATCTCCGTCCGTGTCGGTGTCCAGATCCAGGATGCACGCAGAGGGAGCCGTAGCGGCCACCACCATTAACGCACAGCGGCTGATCCACCGATTGACCCCCATCGGAGCAGAAGCCCCGGACATCACGCTCTCTCTCATCGTCGTCCCCTTTCACGGCCATTCTCGACCCGGGCCTTCACGCTCCACCCTATCAACGAATAAGGGAGGCGGATTCTACCAACGTGTCAGTCAGTCGAGAGCGTCCGGATCGAGCGACCACGACGAGGAGCGACGCCCGGATTCTGTGACAGAGGCATTGTGGAGTTTGACGTCGAGCGTCTAGCGCCGGACCAGCGTGGCGTCCCGAATCAACTCACGTACCCTGGCCGTCGCCCCGGCGCCATCGATCGCCTGCCACAACCGCTCGACAAGTGCCTCGTCAACGAGTCCCGCCGTGCGCGTCGACAGGCCCTCGGCTTCTCTGAACGCGTCGACGGCCTCGATCAGGTCGGCCGTATAACCCTGCGATGCGCCGTCACGGGGAATCTCAGTGGCCTCAGAGCGGTAGTATCCGACCGCGTGAAGCATCACTCGCAGTTGCCAGATGTCGTTGCCCGCGAACCGCCGGAGCTCTCGATAGCCCAGCGTCTGGGAGATGGAGTTCCATACCCTACGAAGCTCGGCAACCGGCGTCGGGTGTTCGCACACGTTGATGTCGGTGGTCACCTGATCGGGACGTCGCGAGTTGCCAGGACGGGGATCGGCCACCACCACGGCCGCGGACTGCAGGCGTCCAGATCGGCTGTCACCCCCCAGAGCCTGCCCGGCCGCCAAGGCCTCGATCAAGCGATCTGAAAGGTGCCGTCCAGAGCCCTCCGTAGACTCGAAGCTCAGCGCGACTGCCTCGACCACCTCGGGACCTACGAGAATGTTGCCTTGCGTCACATAGTTGGGTCCGTCACGGTGGCCCGCCCAATAACTGGGACCGGTCCCAGTGTGTTGCGCCCGTGACCCGTCCAGGGAGATCACGCCTACCTGTCGACGAGCTGATCCTGTGTCGGCCGCCACCGCCTGCGTCAACGCCGCGTCGGCACTCATTCCACCGGCGATGAGATCCAGAAGCTCGTTGCCGTAGGCCACTCGGGTACTGGCCTGAGTCGCCACCGCACCCACTCCTGCCCTGACCCAGGGGACGCCATTCCCGACGCAGGGCACCCGCGTCGTAACCGCCACACCCGACTCGCCCGTCTCCGGATCGATAGCAGCGATCGAGAACGTGGAAAAGTACAGGTCGGGGCCCCACTCCACGGGCTCCTGCGCGGAAGCGATACTGGACAGAGCGAGTACCGCGACCAAGACGGAGAAGAGCGAACGCTCGAACACGGCATCCCTAAATGGTGAAGAAGGCTCCACTGAACCACCAATGCCGCTACATGAGCAGGTGTGCCAAAGCCCCCTTCGCCTGCTCCGTGGCCACGTCGGCATGACCCATCCCACCATGGTCGACCGCACCCTGCAACCCGTCGACCGCCATCTTGAGGTGAGGGTCCTCCATCACGTTCAGGGCCGCCTGGGCGTGCGTCAGCGCCAGCGTCGCATGCTGAACGAGCACCTCCGCGTGTCCCATCTCACCATGACGTACGGCCTCCTGCCCGTGCTGCATTGCCTGAGCCACGTGACCGGCGACTTCAAGGTGGGTGAGCGCTTCGTTGGTCTTGCCCGTCGCCACTTCCGCATGACCCATGTTGCCGTGCTCCACGGCCTCCTTCAGGCTCGCGACAGCCTTCGTACCGTGTGGATTCGCCATTCCCTCCAGGGCCGCCTCAGCATGTGTCAACGCCTGTGTCGCATGCTGGACTAGCACCTCGGCGTGGCCCATTCCACCATGATTGGCGGCCTGTTCGGCATGTTGAGTGGCTTGAGCGAGGTGGTCGCTCTGGGCCCAGGCGGACGGGCTGGAAAGACCCACGGCCACTACTGCGATCAGACCTGCCTTGATAGTGTGCGTCATGACTCGCTCCTTGCTCGAGTACACGTGGAAGGGCGTGTAAGCTACGGGTCAGCGCCTCCACTCGCCAGGGAATACCCCTAGATGCATGTGGGCCCCGCCTCGAACGGTTCAGACGGGACCCGCACACACGAAAACGAAATCCTTGTAGGATCGCGAGTACTGCACTACAATGCTTCTAGCGACGAAAGCCGCACCCTTCGCCCCGACCCCGGACCTACCTTAGGGGGGTAAGATTCTTGGAATCGGGCCAACGCGAAGGATGCGGCTTTCGTGTCTCTATTCTCCCCTAGTTAGCCGGACCGGAGTCCTGGTCCGAGACGTCCCACCACACGCGACTATCCCAAGCATTGTCACCACCATTGGAGGAGATCGCAGCTAGAACGTTGGTCTCGTTGAAGGTCTGCTCACTCCGCGGGTACGGCCAGCGTACCGGCACCAACGCGTTGAACGCGTCGATACCAGGAATGAGATGCGGAACGTTGGTACGGCGGTACTTGTTCATCGCCTCGAGGCCTTGATCCCAAAGCTGGAACCAGTACGCCCGGTAGATCAGCGACCGGTTGGACTCGCCACCGATCCCGCCACCACCCCACGCCACCATCGGGTGGGCCAGGTAAGCGTCGATCTCAGCCTGGGAGATACCCGCCACAGGAGGCGTCACGAACGCACCGGCGTCCGCCGGCAGATCCGCCGCATAGACCGCCATCGAGGCCGCGATACCTGCCTCGTAGAAGTCCTGTGCGCTTCCACTGATCCAACCGCGATCAGCCGCCTCGGCCTGCAGAAGCAAGGTCTCGGCGTACTCCATGAAGAACGCAGGAGCGTCGCGCCTCAGGTGCCAAGCTCCGACCACCGACACGAAGTCGAAGTCACGCTCTCCGTTGTCGTCGAAGCCGCGGTCGTCGCTAAAGCCGTTGGGCATGCCACGATGCACTCCGCCGTCGGCGGACAGGTCTGCGTGGAACCGTACACGCGGATCTTGCCGGGCGAGCATCTCATCGATGAAGAACTTACCCGGGCGATAGTCACCCGGACGCTCGACGAACCCTTGCCACATGGGGTTGTGGTCCGGCTGCGCCGCTGAGTACCACAGCGCCGCCGTGTGCGAGGCGTTTTCCATGACCCCGCCCGCTACTGCCGCCGCTGCCTCTGTCGCCGCCTTACTCGGGTTCACGTCGGAAATTCGCATGGCCAACCGCAGCCGAAGCGAGTTGCCGAACCGACGCCACTTCTCCATGTCACCGGAGTAGATCTTATCGCCACCGCCGAAGCCGGGCGCGCCAGTGTTGATCAAGGCGACGGCCGCGGTGAGCTGCACGAACAGATCGTCATAAATGGCGCTCTGCGCATCATACACAGGCCTGATGACGGAATTCTCGGCACCACCCTGGGCAGCCTGGAAGTAAGGCACATCACCGTACATGTCGGTGAGGTTATGAGCAGCGTAGGCCCTCAGGATCATGGCCACCGCCGTCTGGTTGGCATCACCCAGTGCTACCGCTCCATCCAGCATGTGACTCGCAAGAACGAAATGTCCCTCGGATGGATCCAGGCTGCTATCCAGGTTGTAGAACTCGTCCCAACAATCGGTGCAGTAGTCCGTGCCCAGATCGTACCGATCCGTACCCGCGTACTGGATGCGGGCAAAGTGCTGCACGAACAGAGAGGCCGAAGGCAGGTCGATGTTGCTCTCACCTACCAGGCCGTTGGCCAGTCCCCGGATCAACGACGGGAGTAGGAACTCCGGCGCCAATGAGGTCGGGGCGTTAGGGTTTTGGTTGATGTCCGTAAGATTGCTGAACTCGTCGCACCCCGCCGTGCCGATGGCAACGGCCAGGAGGACGGTAAGCGGCTTTATGAAGTTTCGCATCTTGTTCTCCTTTCCGTTATCTGGTCACGGTGAAGTTGATGCCGAACGTGCGATCCGACGGAGCCGACAGGTACTCGACGCCGCGTGCGTGGTTGTCGGCGAACGCAACACCATCGGACTCGGGATCCACGTTCTGACATGCCCGCGAGCCACAGAAGATGGCCAGGTTGCGGCCCACCAACGTGATGCGGCCCGTGGAGAACGGCACCTTCTCAAGCACGTTCGGAGTGAGGTCGAAGCTCAGCTTCATCTCACGCAGCTTACCAAACGTCGCACGCTCTACCCAAGGCGTCTCCTGGTCGTCGTAGTGACCCCAGAAGTTCTTGGCGTCGGCGTAGATGGTGTTCGGTGCACCGGTTTCCGTCACACCAAGCATGTTCACACCAATCACGTCCGTGCGGCGGTTCGAGAAGTTGAGCTCATCGTCCACGCTCACGCCGTCGATCCGCCCACCGTAGTAGAGAGGGAGGGCAACCCCATCCGAGCCAGGGGCCGAAGTCGGCGATCGAAGGCAAGGCTCGACGGTCCGAGCGGCGCAAACGGACCGGCACGCAAAACGGCCGGGGCAACCGTCCCGGCCGTTTGCCGCTAATGAGCTACAAGGTTTTGCCCCGCTAGCGCACCTTGACCTGTCCGTGGGCTAGGTTAAAGAGCGGGAAGAACTCAGCGCGAGCCACATCGCAAGTAACCGTTGGGAGGGTGATCGAGAAACTGATCTGATCCGCTAGATCGTTTCCAGACGTGCCGTTATCCACGACCGCGGTAAGTGCCCGCCGACCGGTTAGATCTACTCCCCCCTCTGACGTCCCGCGAATGACCAAACCGCCGATGGTGGCTGTGTTACCAATCACGTTGAGGCAGTCAATGGCCACGTGAATCCCCGCACCACCGCCTGTGAAGGTGTCTTGCCACTGCCCCGTCACACTACCATCAGCTTTCATGTTCGCCGTAAGTGAAAAATTCGCATCGCAACCGGTAGGCCGACCAGTCGCCTCACAGATATCCGCGCCACCCACCGATACGTGGTGAGTCACTCCACCACGTGCGAGTTGGGGAGCAAGATCGGGCGTTGTCGCGCTCGGCGCTTCACATGCCAAGGTGAAAATTCCAAGTGCTGCAACTACGTAGAGGTTCTGCTTCATGCAGTAACTCCTGGGGGTTTTGCGGTGGTGGGATTCCCGAGAATGGGAATAAGAGTCGCGCAGAATATCAGTCCTGATCGAAGTCCGCAAACGGCCCTAAAGCGCAGTTTCGGGGCGCCCAACCCCCACGCGATCGGCGAACTCCGAATCGCCCCGTCGACGCTCTGGCGAGTCGCTCCAGCAGTTGCGCATCACCCGGCCCCAGAATAAGACAGAAGCCGTAGCGAGTAGAGCCAAACCACACCGCCGGATAGCCCCTGGATGAGGTCACACTTTCGGGAGAGACCATGAATGGAGGCGAGGCGCTCGTCGCCCTCCTCGAGCAATTGCACGTAGAGGTCGTCTTCGGCCTGTGCGGTGACACCTCGCTCCCGTGGTACGAAGCCCTGGCCGACGCCAAGGACCAGGTCCCGACACGTCCTGACCCGAGACGAGCGCAGCGCCTCCTACATGGCCGACGCATACGCCCGTCTCAGCGGACGGGTCGGCGTGTGCGAAGGTCCTAGCGGGGGCGGCGCTACGTACATCCTCCCGGGTGTCGCCGAGACCAACGACTCCTCCGTGCCTCTCGTGTGTCTTACGTCCGACATCGCGACGATCGACAGGGGCAAGGGCACCCTAACGGAAATGGACCAGCAGGCACTCTTCTCCTCGGTCACGAAACGCACCTTCGCACCGACCCGTAGCGGGGAGCTCCCCGGGATGATCCGTGACGCGTTCCGCGAAGCCACGACCGGAAGCTTGGGGGCCTGTCAAATCAGCCTGCCCATGGACATCCAGGTCGGCTCCGTCGTTTCAAGCGAGGTCCACGCCGATCCCGTCACAGCCCGGTACCCCTCGCAGAGGCTCGCCCCCGACCCCGACGCCGTGAAGCGGGCGGGTCGGTTCCTGGCCGACAGCCGCAGACCCCTTCTGGTGGCAGGCACCGGGGTGCTCCGTTCGGGTGCCTGGGAAGAGGTCACCGCGCTGGCCAGGGCCCTCGGTGCCCCGCTCGCCACCTCCATCTGCGGCAAGGGCGCCATCGCCGAGACCGACCCTCTGTCCCTCGGCGTGATCGGCAGCAATGGGGGTCTTCCGTACCGTCATGACCTGGTCCGGAAGGCCGATGTGATCTTCTATCTCGGGTGCGGACTCGGATCGGTGACCACCGAGAAGTGGACACTTCCGACCCCGGGACAGGCTACGATCCTGCAGCTCGACACCAATCCCGAAATCGTGGGACGGAGCTATCCGGTGGCCGCCTTCGTCCACTCCGACGCCAAGTCGGGAGTGGACGCGCTACTCGAGGAGCTCGGCGGGCCGGGCGAAGGCGACCGGGTCGATCCCCGGGAAATCGCGGAAGGGCGCGCCGTGCATCAGGCGCAGGTGGCAGAGCTGTTCGCTTCGGGGGCCACTCCCGTGCGGCCCGAACGCATGTTCGCCGAGCTCTTCGACGCGCTACCCGAGGATGCCGTCCTGATCGCCGATCCGGGTACACCGTGCCCTTACTTGTCCGCCTACTGGGAGTTACCGCGCGCCGGTCGCTGGTTCGTGAGCCCGAGGGCGTTCGGTGCGCTTGGCTACGCCCTGCCGGGAGTGGTCGGGGCCTACTTCGCCAAGCCCGACGCTGGGCGTGTGGTTGGGGTGATGGGGGACGGGAGCTTCGGTATCTCGGCCGGTGAGTTGGAGACGATCGTCCGGCTCGACGTCCCGGTAACCCTCATCGTCTGCAACAACGCCGGCTACGGCTGGATCAAGGCCGGACAGAAGAGCCGAGGCTCCACGTTCCACTCGGTGGATTTCCGCCAGTCGGACCATGCGGCCATCGCCCGTGCCTATGGCATGTCCGCCCTGCGCGTGGAGGATCCGACGGACCTCGGCGGGGCCATGCGTGAGGCTCTCACGGCGCCGGGACCGTTCCTCTTGGACGTGGTCATGCAGCCTCTGGAAGAAGCCAACGCACCGGTGTCCAAGTGGATCGCATAGAGCCCGAGGCGACCTTCACTCGCTGGATGGACGCGTTCTTTTCGTCGTACTACAACCGACGCCCGGTCAACGCGACCTTCATTGGGATCCACGACTGGGACCACGCCCTTCCGGACTACTCCGAGGAGGGTGCCGGGGACACCCAAGCGGACCTCGAAAACCTGTTGGCTCGATCCGTTCGGCTCGACCTGGATGCACTCTCCCCTCACGAGCGAATCGACCTCCGGTTGGCCCGCGGCTTTCTCGAAACCCAGATCTGGGAAATGCGATCGTCGCACTTCCATAGGGGGAACCCCAGCCTCTACAGCGGCGAGGCCGTGTTCTCCATCCTCTCGCTCTTCCTGACGGATTTTGCCCCTGTATCCGAACGGGTCGCGGCGGCTACGGAGCGCATGGAGGCCATCGAGGGCTTTCTGGATCAGGCGAAGACAAACGTGACGCAAGCGCCGCTGGCCTGGACCGAGAAGGCCGTTGTCGAGTGCGCGGGTGCCCTCGCCTTCCTGACCGAGGGCGTCGAGGCGTTGTGCGCCATGGGGCCCATCGAGACCCCGAGCTTTGCTGCGGCGGCAGAGAAGGCAGCGAAAGCATTCCGGGAATTCCGATCCCATCTCGACACCGAGTTACGTCACAGCGCCATGGACCAGTATGCGTGCGGCGAGGAGGCCCTGGACTTGTATATGCGGGAGGGGCACTTCCTGGACCTCGATCCGGACGAGCTCGTCGAGTATGCGGAGTCAGAGATCGTCGGGGCGACGGCCTACCTGGAGGAGCACGCATCAGACTTCGGCGCGACCACGACCGGAGAGGCACTCGCGCAGCTGAGCGACCTCCACCCCAGCACCGAGCAGTACTACTCGCGCTACCAGGAGGTATGGAATGAAATCCGAGCGCGGGCAGAGAAGCACGCGCTGGTGACCTGGCCCGAGTTCCCGATCCGTTACGTACCTCGACCGATCTGGTCGCGGGAAGCGGCCCCCCATCTCTACTTTCTTTACTACCGCTCGCCGGCAGCCTTCAACCGTCCCCTGACTCACGACTACCTCGTGCTCCCCATCGACGAGGCCATGTCTCCCGACGAGCAGGAGCGACGGCTACGGGCGACAAACGACAGCGTCATCAAGTCCAACCACGTGATCCACCACGGAAGCATAGGCCACCACGTGCAGAACTGGCACGCATCTCGTGCCGAGTCACGTATCGGCCAGATCGCCGCCGTAGATTGCTCGACCCGCATCGCCATGTTCTGTGGCGGCACTATGGCGGAAGGATGGGCGACCTACGCGACCGACCTGATCGCTGAGTTCGGAGGACTCACTCCGCTCGAGGAGTACGCGCAGCACCAAGGGCGGGCGCGCATGTGTGCCCGTGCAGTGGTCGACATTCGAATGCACCAGGGCCGCATCAGCCTGGACGAAGGCGCGGAGTACTACGAGCGTCGTGCGCTGATGAGCCCAGCGGGTGCCAGGTCAGAAGCCGTGAAGAACAGCATGTTCCCGGGAGCCGCCATCATGTACCTGACGGGTAATGACGCCATCCACGAGCTCAGAAGTGAGATGAGCCGTCGCAAGGGTGGGGCCTTCGACCTTCGGGCCTTTCATGACGAGTTCCTTTCGTACGGCTCGATCCCCGTCTCCCTGATCAGCGCCGACATGAGGGCGAAGGCCGACAGCGCCGAGCGACTGGAGCAGGAGAAGCCGTGAGTGACAGCGTCGGAAGCCACGCTGAGAGTGTAGAAGCCGTGATGAGAGCGTGGGAAACCATCCGTGAGAGTGTGAGAACCCCATGAGTGAAAAGCTGCGTGTCGCCGTGATCGGCGCCGGCCGGTGGTCGACGATGTCTCACCTTCCGGGGTTCCAACGCTCCCCCCTCTGCGACCTCGTTACGATCTGCGACCTGGACCGAGAGGTCGCCGAGGCCAGAGCGAAGGAGTTCGAGGCCCAAGACGTCGAGACCGACTACCAAAAGGTTCTGGCCAGAAGCGACATCGACGTCGTCGACATCGTCACCCGAGGCGACCACGAGGACCTGGTGTTCGAGGTGCTCGAGGCGGGCAAGCACTGCCTGGTGGAGAAACCCGTCTGTCACCGTTACCAGGACGTGTGGAGAGCGCACGAGATCGCCGAGTCGAAGGGCCTGAAGACCAAAGTCGGGCTGACGTTTCGATTCGCTCCGTCCATGCTCTACATGTTCGACCTCATTCGCGAGGGGTTCATCGGCCGGCCCTTCATCTTCAACGGATACGAGCAGAACTCGCAGTGGCTGGACCCCGACAATCCCATCGATAAGCGCATCCACAAGACCAAGCCCGTCGGTGAGCCGCTATCGGGACAAGACCCGACCCGGGAGGGGATCACGGTGTCGTCGCTCGAGGGATACGGTGCTCCGATCATCGACATCGGCCTGGAGTGTATCGGAAGCGACCTGACCCGCGTGAGCGGGATCCTGTCGAACATGGTCCCTGAACGGCGCCGGACCAACCTCGACACGGAGCGTGAGCGCATCAACGTCGACGACGCCGATATGTTCATGGCCGAGGCGGAGAACGGCTCTCTCTTCTCGATTCAATCCAGTTACGTGACCGTGGGCAACTACCCGGGGAGCGAGGCCAGAGTCTACGGATCGGAAGGAGCCATTCACGTGCGTCTCGTAGAGGAGTTCGGGGTGATCGAGACGATTCACACCGCGAAGCCCGACGCGGTGGAGTTCGTCCAACAGGAGATTCCCGAGCGATACTTCCCCCCCGGCCGACAGGCCGATGACTGGTGGGGGACTGCCTTCTACGGGAACCTGGTCCATAGTTTTCTCGAGGAGATCGTGGACCCGAGCAAGGAGAACACGGCAAACTTCGCCCAGAGTGCTCGGGTTCAGGAGATCATCAACGCCGTGGAGCTGTCCCATCGCACCCGGCAATGGGTGGACCTGCCTTTGGAGGGAGCGGCGGCAGCTTCGGCGCAGGATCAGGGGGGACCGGCGCTCAGCGGGTGACCTCGAGCGCGGTACCGACAAAGTCTTGAACGACCTGCATCACCCCATCAGGGTTGTGCCGCAGGACCCCGTGTCCGGCCTCGGGATAAACCTTCAAGATCGAGCCGCCGATTCCCTGGGCAATCCTTTCGGCCTGACTCGGCGGGCACTGAAGATCCCTTCCGCCAGCCAGGATCAGCGTCGGGATTCTTATCTCACCGAGTCGTGGGAGCGTGTCGAACTCCTCCAGTCGACGCATGATCTCGCCGTACGCATAAGGGTTGTGATCCGTGGTTTGGCGGGACTGCTCCCAGGCTCCCGCCGGATCGGGATTACCCTCGAGGGTCGAGCGGAGCACGAAGTAGTCGCGCAGCGCATCCCACGACGGCCTACTTACGAGCCGGGCAAACTCGGGGCTCGCCCTAGCCGCAGGATAGAGACTCGTAGGGTCGTCCTTGTAGTGATGGCTCGGAGCCGTAGAGTCGAGGATCAGGGAAGTGAGGGTGTCGGGATATCCCAGGGCGTAGATCAGCCCGACGAACCCACCCATGGAGGTGCCCCAAAAGGTCCACCGATCAAACCCGAGCCCGGTGCGGACCGCGTCCAGGTCCTCCGCTAGGCGCCAGAACCCGTAGTCCTCGCGGTCTCGCACCGGCGAGCTTTCCCCGAACCCACGGGGCCATACGACGATGTTCGTGAACCCGGGTATCGCGGGACGATCCACCTTGCGTGTGCCGTAAGGGTGCGCCGTCGCGATGGGAGGGCCATCGCCGGCTATCCGATACGCGAGCTCACCTCCAACCACCGGAGCCTTACCGCGTCGGGTCGGAATCGTATCGATGTCGGGCTCCTCAACTAATGCAACAGCAGGTCCCGCGCCTCTTCTTCGGTGAACACGAAGGGCTCCAGGAAAGAGCGCAGATCCTCCGGCAGAGGCTTGGGCTTCATGGTCGCCCGGTCCGTGGCGCACAACACCTGGTGGCCCGTCGCGGCCAACTGATTCGCGCCAAGATGCAGCACGTCGAAGTTCAGGCGGAGCGAGCTATTCCCGAACTTGGTCACGTAGGCCGACACCCGAAGTTGATCGTCCAGTCGAGCCGGATACTTGAAGTCGCACTCGAGATGGACACGGGGGAGCCACACGTCGAAGCGGTCGAATACCTCCCCGTAGGAGAGGCCCGCGGAGCGAAACATCTCCGTCTCGGCGATCTCGAAGAACCTCACATATGCACCGTAGAAGATGATGCCGGCGTGGTCCACGTCGGACCAACGCACGTACTCGTCTACCGTAAAAAGTTTGGTGGTCATGCGGGAACCTAGGGGGCTCCGGCCCATCTGGAAGAACCGGCGAATCCCTTGCTAGCCCGGAAGTGCCGACCTACGCTGGCTCTCATCATGCTCGATCCGACTTCCGAAGTCCCCGTTATCGATGTCAGTCCCCTCCTCGCCCGTGCGGGCGATCAACAGGCCGTGGCCGCCGCCATCGGGCAGGCCTGCAGGGAGAGTGGGTTCTTCTACGCGGTCGAGCACGGCGTCGCGGAAGGTCTCCAACGGCGACTCGAAGAGATCAGTCACGCGTTCTTCGCCCAGGACCTCGACCGGAAGTTGAAGATCCGCATGGCCCTCGGGGGAAAGGCGTGGCGGAGGTACTTCCCGGTTGGTGACGAATTGACTTCCGGCAAACCCGACGTAAAAGAGGGGCTGTACTTCGGAGCCGAGCTGAGTGAAAGCGACCCGAGAGTAAGAGCCGGCGTCCCCCTGCATGGCCCGAACCTCTTCCCCGCCGAGATTCCGGGCTTCGGCGACACCATCCTGGAGTACATGGCGGCCCTTACGGAGCTCGGCCATGCCCTCATGCGAGGCGTGGCTCTCAGTCTGAACCTGGAGCCGGGTTACTTCCGCGACGGTTACATGGCCGATCCTCTGACGCTCTTCCGCATCTTCCACTATCCCACCGTCACGGTCGAGCCGGAGGCCGACGAGCAGTGGGGCGTAGGCGAACACACGGACTACGGCGTCCTGACCATTCTCCGGCAGGACGACGTGGGTGGGCTCCAGGTCAAGACGGACCGGCGGTGGGTCGACGCACCTCCTGTGCCCGACGCTTTCGTGTGCAATATCGGGGACATGCTGGACCGTCTCACCCGCGGGGTATATCGGTCCAACCCCCACCGCGTGCTGAACACTTCCGGGCGAAGCCGGCTATCGTTTCCCTTCTTCTTCGATCCGGGATTCGATGCACACGTGGAGCCCGTCGACCTGAGTGGCGTGCCGATTCCGGGTGACGACAGAGATGCACGTTGGGACCGTGCCAGCGTGCACGAGTTCGAAGGCACCTATGGGGACTACGTGCTGAGCAAGGTGTCGAAGGTGTTCCCGGAGCTTCGGCGGGACGTGATGTAGCAAAGGGCCCCGCATTCGCGGGGCCCCACGTGAGCCGAGTGGGCTTCAGCCCCCGCCCACGGAGCTCACCGCCGGGAGCCCAGGGCGGAAGATTCGCGTAATCTTGGGTAGCCCCAGCCCTGGTTAGCCGGTTCCTCCAGTTACTTCACGTCGACCCTACCGTCTCGCGCCACCGGCGTGTCCGAGATCGGGATCTCGAAGAGCCGGCACTCGATCGGTCCGTTGTGGATGATGTGGCGCCTAGCGGGCTTCAGCCCAATGCGCTTTCCCAGCTTCGGCGTAGTGAGGACGAATCCGGTCCAGCCCAGGAAGCGCCGCCTCAGAACGTTGCCGAGTTCTCCGTAGAGCGGCGCGAGATCGCCCTCGCGCTCCAGGCGCTCACCGTAGGGGGGGTTCGCGATGAACACGCCGGTGTCTTCGGTGGCCGGTGCCGTGTCCGCCAGGGCGTGCTGGCCCACCTCGACGTCGAGTCCGGCCGCCCGAATGTTGGCCTGGGCTCGGGCGACCACACGACCATCGATGTCTGCCCCGCGCACGGATGGAGCCTCGGACGGCGTGCGCGCACGCGCCTCGGCCACGATCCGATTCCAGAGGTCAGAGTCGTGACCCCTCCAGCCCTGAAAGCCCCACCGAGTTCGGCGTAGGCCCGGAGCTCTGCCGAGCGCCATCGCAGCCGCTTCGGTGAGAAGAGTGCCAGACCCACACATCGGGTCGTAGAGAGGTTCACCCCGGGCGGCCCGCTCGGGCCAGCGGGCCAACATCAACAGGGCTGCGGCCAAGGTCTCCTTGAGATTCGCTGGGCCACTCTCCACCCGAGTTTCACGGATGTGGAGCGGGGTGCCACTCAGGTCGATCGACACCGCGGCCTGGTTGTCGGAGAGGTGGACGTTTACCCGAACGTCGGGTGACTTCAGATCGACATCCGGACGGGCACCGGTGGTATCACGAACGCTGTCGACAATGGCGTCCTTGGTACGAAGCGCCCCGAACTTGCTGTTGCGGATCGAGTCGGAGACCCCGACGAAATCGACCATGAGCGTGCCGTCGGGGCCGATGTGGTCCGTCCAACGGATCGTGCGCAGCCCCTCGTACAGATCGTCGGCATGTCGGCACTCGAATCGCTCTAAGCGACTCAGGACGCGGCTAGCGGTCCGCGACCACATGCACGCGCGATATCCGGCCTCCAGCTCCCCCTCGAAGAGAACCGCCCCGGGATCCTGGCGGACTTGGTTCAGGCCGAGGGAGGTCAGCTCCTCGGCCAGCACGCCCTCGGCCCCGCGAGTGACTGGAGCCACGAATGTGGTCATGAAAAGGTCTCGGTTGGGGTCCCACCACACCGTAGCTCACGATACGAGAACGGGAAAGACCTCCATACCGTTACCGCTCTTGATCAGGCCGAAGCTCCTCTATGATCATGATCCAGGCGAGTACCAAATGGGCGACGTGTAGGCGCGCTCCTGACCGATGAGCTCGGCCCCTTCCGGGAGCTCGGCACCGAGGCGGACACGGTCGTAGACGACCCAGCGGGGGGTCGGAATCTCAAGCACGCGCACGTAGTAGCAGGAGGACTGATCCGGGTCGAACTCGGGGTCGGTCCAGACCGTTGCGAGCTCCGAATCCCCGATCGTGTTGGTCCAGGTGGCGGCCTCGAGGTCAACGGTGTTACCCACGGCGGGCAGCTTGCCGTCGGCGCCGGGTTGGCGGTCTCCCGACCACGCGATGTCGTAGACCATTTCGTGGGTCTCGCCAGCGTCATCCATCCAACCCTTGATGATCTGGACGCGGTCGAGGTTGGCTCCGATGGGGTCCTTCAGCACCGCTACGAGGAACGTGGGCGCCTGGCCGCTGGGTGCGTTCGACAGCTCACCTCCCATGGGCACACCCTTTTCGTAGCCTCGGAATGCGGGCGCGTGACTGCGGAGGTCATCTTCGGTGAACTCCCAGCCACCGAAGAAACGCACCAACATTCTCGGCCCGGTGGTGGCATAGGTCTCCTTGCGCATCATCGCGTCGAAGAGCGCCTCTCGCGTGTTCTCTCTCGCCCACACTCCCTGGTAGCCGGATGCGACGAGCATGTCGCCGTCCCACGTGGCGAGGTCCGATGAGGCAAAGGGGTGCTCCACCCGCGTTGCGGACGGCTCCGTGCTTGTGGATTTCCCGAAGAAGTTCTCCTCCTCAGCGGTCGCCAGGGACGTATGAGCGTCGGTGGCACCCACCATGCCGAACTTGTACGGGTTCGTCCCCAGTCGTTCCTCGAGCACCAGGCCCAGTTTCAATGCCTCGCGCGCGTACTCACGCTGCAGCATGTCGGGTGTCATCAGCACCGTGAGATCGAGATTACCCTTGTCCCAGGTTTCGTAGTCGGCAAACTCGTCGGTGGGCGACAGGGCCGGGTGCGCCTCGCCGTCACCCTTGATCTGGGTCACCTCGTAGAGCGGCTCCCACTTCGCGCGCAACAGGACGTAGTTTTCATCGACCGTACCACCCGAATAGGTCCCCTCGGTGGGGAACATCCAGCCGTTGGAAAGATTTCCGTTGTGCGCCAACGCGAGTGCCCGGCCGCCGGTCTTGGTCTCGTAGTTCTCCAACCACTGATAGAGGTCCAGCGGGTCTGTGCTACCCAGCGGTGCTTGGGTCGTCATCGGGATCACCTGGCTCGCGCGATCTCTGCCGTCGCGAAGGATCACGTTGCGGTGCAGGTTGTTGCCCAGGGGAATCGACGTCCATTCGAAGCCGATCAAGGCCGTGAACACCCCGGGTTCGTTGAAGCTCTCGGCCGTCTTCGTGATGTCATCCCAGACCCGGCTGTAGACGGTCGAGCCGGGGGCGTAGTCCTTCGCGAGATTCTCGGGGAATATGCCCTGTGTGAAATGAGTGATCAGATCGAACGCGGCTCGGCCCGCAGCGTCGCCACCCGCCTTGAAGCCCTCGTACCATTCTCGGCCCTTCGGGTCCGCCAGAATGTTTGGTGCACCACCCTGCAGGTCGGTCGCAAAGCCCATCATGTCGGAGTGATCCGTGATCACCAGCCAGTCGAGCGGTCGGCTCAACTTGGCCGGCAGTCCGGCTGCCGAGGCGACTTGCTCGCCACGGGCGAAGCGGTAGGCCGTCTCGTGGCCGGTCGTGTTGCCGAACAAGCCGGCATCGAGCGACAAGCCGGTGTGCAGATGCGTGTCTCCCCAGAACACCCGACTGGGGAAGGAACGGTCCGCGTAAGGCGAATAGGCGGCACCGGGATACAGCCCTCCAAGAACCTCGGCTGGAGGGTGTCCGGCGTCTTGAGCCAGCACCGTATCCGCCATGACGACTGACGAGGCAATGAGAAGGGCAACGACGACGATCCGCTTCATGATGGACTCCCTATACGCCCTGAGTTCGAGCCCGAGTTGTGTGGCTCCGTTTCAGTATGGGAGAGAACGCTCAAGGTCGATATGGGACCAAGGTCCCATAGCCCCCTTTCCGCCTCCGCCCCCACGAATTCTCCGCCACGAAATCCAGGCCCGCGCTGTCACCCGCGAGCGATTCGGGGCAGTCGCCACCTCGACGGTGAGGTCATGGTAGACATCCATGGCCATACGACTTTGGTCTAATTGCAGAGTGAGACACACCATCCAAACTTGATTCACACCGAATCTCGGCGGGCCATCACGCGCCGTCCCCGTGGCAACCGATCGACATGAAGGGTTGATTATGCTTGAGGTACGACAGGTCTTGCTCCTAGCGGCACTCACCCTCCTCGTTCCGGCTTCCCCAGCATCCTCGCAGGATATCGCGCCCCACCCGGAGTCACCCGCGGATGCGTTCAAGGATATGCGGTCCTACTCCCCGTACGCCGGTCGCAACTTTCCGACCCGTGTATTTTGGGGCGAGACCCACCTTCACACCGGCATGTCGATGGACGCGGGCGCATTCGGGGCGACGCTGAAGCCGATGGACGCCTATAGGTTCGCGACGGGCGAAGAAGTGACCTCGTCGACCGGGCAGCAGGTCAAGCTCAGTCGACCTCTAGACTTCCTAGTCGTCGCCGACCACTCGGACAACATGGGATTCTTCCCTCGGCTCGCGGGCGGCGAACCGGCCATGTTGGCGGACCCGACCGGTCGGCGCTGGTACGACATGGTCCAAGAGGGCGGGCAGAGCGGCATGGCGGCGGCGGTCGAAATTATTCAGTCGATCACCTCGGGCACTTTCCCCGAGGCGCTCGCGGCGCTGCCCGGCACCCCAGCGTATCGGGCGGCCTGGGACCTGACGATCGAAGCAGCCGAAGCGTACAACGACCCGGGACGATTCACCGCTTTCATCGGCTACGAGTGGACGTCCACCGACGCCGGGGACACCCTGCACCGGAATATCATCTACCGTGATGGCGCGGCCCGGGCCAGTGTGATGGAACCGTATACGACCCTCCGGCCACTGGGCTCTCCAGACCCTGTAGATCTGTGGAATTGGATGCAGACCTACGAGGACAAAACGGGCGGGCGGATGCTCGCAATCGCGCACAACGGCAACCTGAGCAACGGGACCATGTTCCCGATGATCGAGACGAAGTTCGGTCGGCCGGTCGACGGAACGTACGCCGAGCAGCGGATCAAGTGGGAGCCACTCTATGAGATGACCCAGATCAAGGGTGACGGGGACACCCATCCGTTCCTGTCGCCAACCGACGAATTCGCCGACTACGAGACCTGGGACCAGGGCAACCTCGATCTCAGTACGCTCAAGACGGACGAGATGCTTGAGCGGGAATACGCACGCAGCGCGCTGCAGTTGGGGATTCAGCTCGAACAGACTATCGGCGTGAACCCCTACAAATTCGGTATGATCGCTGCCACCGACGCTCACACGGGGCTGGCGACCGCGGAGGAAGAGAAGCGTGGAGAACTTCGACGACAGGCCGATCGTCGTGAAGAACGTTATCAGCAGGGTGTCGCGCAGCTCGAGCGCGAAGCCGCACTCGAGTCCGAACACGGCGAATAGGCTAGCGAACACGAGCGAGGCGATGAGCCCACCCGACACCGGCTCGGGAATGTTGTACTCCCGAAGGAATCGAACCCTTCGCGTCAGAGCCTTGCCCAGGAAGAGGACCAGGATCGCGACGATGACGGTCTGGCGGGCGTCGAGCTCCATGACGGTCGTCAACTCGTCACCAGGTCGGGAGACCCTGCCAGGATGAAGTACCTCCTCGCACGGCGATCGTCGCCCGTGTGACTGGGATGTCCTGGGCCTGCGCGGCGGATGCGGCCGAGAGAATCAACACGCCGCCGGAAGGATTCTGATGACTCTCATGTCGGGACTGACCTCGAAGAGACGACGGAGTCTGAAGCGAAATCATACCGAAGCATCTGGGGCATCGGGTATTGGACCTTAGTCCTATTCGCGATGCCGCTCCGAGACGGCATCTCAAAAGACAGGGGGAGAGGCCGAGACCCCTCCCTCATCGAAGGAGTGTGCACGTTCATGTACACGTTAGCGCCGTTTTGGCAACCAGTGCCTTCCTGTATCTGAGCACCACGTCAGCGAAAGACAGGATCGGTTCCTTGGGGCTGTACGCCTTGGTGGGTTTCTGTACGCTCATTTGGGTGACCCAACCGTGGGCTCCCGTTCCACCCACAGTGCGAGTGCCGTAGCATGGGGAGCGTTGATGCTCTGGCTATTGCCACCCTGGAGTCATTGGGTCGAGAAGCATCGAGCCCCCGGGTGAACAGCGCACCTGATGGTTAACACAAGTGTGCCAGCTGATGGTTAACAGATTGGGTTACGTCCTGTGTTACCGTGGGTGTCGAAAATGACGAAGAGTTCTTCGTCAAACCACCCGAGGGTAGTGGGACCGAAGTAGACCTGCCACAGAGCGGGGCCGATGGGTTCGAGCCCGATGAACTCGTTGCCCAGAGCCGAACTGATGTTGATCCAACGCGAGTGCCAGCGGATGGCTCCGTTTGTAGAGACCTTACGGACCTCGAAGTGCTCAGGGTACTCGATGGGCGGAAGGACGTCGGGGTAGGCTCTAAGAGCCGATCGGTAGACGGAATGGGGAGTAGCGTCGTCGAGCGCCTCGTGGGGGCGGATGTGATTGAATGTGTGGCGGAAGTCGTTGAAGTGGCGCTGCTGGGCACTGAGGTTGGCCTTGGGCGGGCGAGTGGCTTCACGCTTGAGGGTCCTGTGCATGCGTTCGTGTCGGCCGTTCTGCTGCGGCTTACCCGGCTCGATGGTCTCAGGACGGATACCGAGGCGGATCCACCAGGCACTCAGGCGTGTGAGGCGAGCGAGGCCGATGGAAGCGAAGGGCGTACCATTGTCGGAGCGGATGACGGCGGGCAGACCGAACTCGCGGAAAGTCCTGATGAACACAGGCTTGGCGAGCTCGATCGACGTGGAATACAGCCCTGTGCACTCGAGCAGGAACCGGCTGAAGCCGTCCTGGATCGTGAGGGGGTAGCAGTAGCGACCGTTGCGCATCTTGAACTGCCCTTTGAAGTCGACGGTCCAGACCGCATTGGGCTCATCCATCGCAGTGAGCGGCTTGCCGGGGTGGCCCGGTTTGCCGGAGCGTCTGCGCTTCTTCGTGATCAGGTCGTGACGCTCGAAGATGCGATCGATCGTCCTGCGAACTGGGGCCGAGCCAAACTTCTCAGCTGTGAGTTTACGGATCTTGCGTGATCCCCATCCGTAGCGCTGACGCAGGTCGACGACGTGTTCGACGATCGGCTCCTCCACGGCGTGCGGGCAGTGATGGGGTCGGCGCGATCGCTCTTGCAGTCCCTCGAATCCCTCTGCGCGGAAGCGATTCCACCAGGTGTATCCCGCGGTCCTGCTGATACCGTAGCGCCTACAGGACTCGGCGAAACTGAACGTCCGTTGTTGCACTTCGAGGATGAAGCGTACTCTTTGCTCGTACATGGTCGACCGGTTCCAGTCCATCGGGCTCTCCTTGTTGCAGAACCCTGGTTGATAGGAACCTGTCAACCATCAGTGTAGGCCATTGTGTAAAGGATCAGGGTAGGCTGTACCCGGGGTGCGACCTAACGAGCGATTGCTGCGGTCGCCGTAGGCATCTAGCTCGCGCGCTTCACTTGCGGTCGGCATCTTGGTCGCACAGCAGAATTGATAGCACCATTTCGAGGAGAGTGAGTGCACCCTGGCGCCAAGCTCCATGACCTACTCCGCCCCGGGCTCGATCTATCTGCGGAACCGCCGCGAGTTCAGTGTCCGCCGAAAGGGGTCAGTACTACGCCGGTCCTGGGAACCGATTCTGGTCGGTCCTAGAAGAGACGGGCCTTACGCCCTGTCTTCTCCACCCATCCGAGTACCGGAGCTTATTGGAACACGGCATCGGACTCACCGACGTCGTGAAGGACCAGGCTGGGATGGATATCGAAATAGACTTTCCGGAGCCCGGCGTCAGAGTTGAACATCGACTGAGGCCCCATTCGCCACGTTTTCTGTGCTTCAACGGGAAGAGGGCCACTTCCGAGGCCCTAGGTCGGCAACGGGTCTCTTACGGAATCCAGTCCAACGTGTTCGGGTCAACTCGCTTGTTCGTCGCTCCGTCGACCAGCGCAGCCGCCCGGCGATGGTGGGATATTGGATTCTGGCAGCAACTGGCTGACCTCGTTCGGAGCCCAGACCAATCCGGTTGGTAAGTGTTTGTCCAGCAGGTACGGTGGAGGCCCCAAATCAACCGGCTGGCCCCGGAAGCAGTCGTGTGAGGTCACCCGAGTCCCCTCCCCTACCGCCCAGTTCGTGCCAGGTAACCGGAGTTCTTGGGCTCCACGTGGGGTCTCGAACACGGCTGACGCGGCTACATCGTGCAAACCATCTGACCCGGCACCTGGGATCGCACCTCGGCCAGGGGTAGGGCCGGCGCATCACCGTAAGACAACACGCAGCCCTGGGACGGCTCGAGAGCGACGTGAGTGGCCCAAGCCATCCATCCGGTCGGAGAGGCATACAGGACGATCGAAACGCCGTCGGAGTGGACGAACTCGAGATCCGGGAAGGAGGAGGTGTAAGCGTGATGCTCTGCGTAGTAGATCTCCTCCTGCGAGGCCAAGTTCTTCAGGTCCGACTTGATGGCCGCAGCGTAGGCGTGCTCTCTGCCACCGGAACAGATGGGCGGCGTCATCACCACAGCGAGAACCAACAGGCCAACCGCGCAAAGCGCGGAACGGCGGAGGCTCATTCGCCGGGTGACGTACAGGGCCACGAAGATGAGATCGAAGACGGGAAGCCCGATGGAGTACAACGAAACCAACAGAATCGCAGTCACGCATCCGATCGTCAGATCGACCATTTCGCGAAGGAAGTCGCCCATCAAGCGGTGTGCGTCGGATTGGTGGTCGCCTCTCATCCCTACTCTCCGTTGTGAAGCCAGCGTGTTGCCGTCGTTACTCAAGAACAGGAAAGGAGCCTTGAAGTGCTCATCCTGATCGACAGTCACTTTCCTTGCGCGGTGTAGAAGCCTGCAGAACCTTCTAGCCAGACCACCGACTCCTCTCGGGAGGCACCGTGCGAGAAGGCGAAGCACCGGACCTGACTCATCACCTCTCCAAGGCGAGGGCAGGCGATTCCGAGTCGGCCGCCCTCGTGGGTGATGCGGTCTCCGCCGAATTCCAGCGTCTGGCTCACTCGCATAGGATCCGGTGGGGCGGAGACTATACGCTCGATACGTCTGCGATCGTCGGAGAGGCGTGGATGAAACTCTTCCCGGGCTCCCCGGGCGGTTGGAACGATCGGGCCCACTTCTACCGGGTGGCGGCCCGCGCCATGCGCCAGGTTCTCGTCAACTACTCGGAGATGCGAAAAGCCGAGCGCCGTCGCGCCCCGGGCGGCGAACAGGAACTGGACGAGAACGTGGCGCTCGTCGAGCAAGACGCGTTGGTGCTGGAGCTGCATGAACAGCTCGAGCGATTGGCCCAGGAGCACCCGCGCCATTCTCAGGTTGCGGAGCTCCGCTACTTCGTCGGCCTCACGATCGAAGAGACCGCTGAGGTCTTGGGCGTATCCCCCATCACCGTGCGGAGGGACTGGAGCTTCACAAAGGCCTGGCTCAAGGCGAAGCTCGCAGAGACGGAGTCTCATGACGGAGAGGACTGAGGATCCGGGGACGAAAGGCGACAGTCCTCTCACCCAGATTTTCCACGCAGCTCGGGACCTGCCCCCCGAGGAGCGAAGAGCGTACATCGAGCGCGCATGTGCGGAAGACGCTGAGCTTCTGAAGGAGCTCATTCCGCTCATCGAGGCGCTCGACACCGATGCCGGCCGACCCGACCTCGATACGGGGGCGGTACGCTCTGCCATCGAGGCCGCGACGGCCGAGAGTGGGGTGATCGGACGGCGGATTGACGACTTCGAGCTGACCCCTCTCTGCCAACGTACGTGAGACACGGAGCACGCAAAGAATTAGAGTAGGGCGAAGGCAGAGAAAACGAACATGTTGGGACTGCGAGAGAGAATGGCAGAGAATGGTAGTGCCCCTGGAACCGGGGAGGCCAAGCGAAGCGCGGCAGCTCCTGCGGACCCGGAGGTAGTAGATAGGCCGCTACGGCGGCGGTTCAGTCCGTCGTACAAGCTGCGGATCGTCGAAGAAGCGGACCGGTGCACCGAGCCCGGCGAGGTGGGTCAAGTCCTGCGGCGAGAGGGCCTGTACTCGTCGCACCTGACGACGTGGCGCAAGGCGGCGCATAGCGGGTCGCTGAAGGCCCTGTCGAAGAAACGCGGCCGCAAGCCGGAGCGAAATCCGCTGGATGAGAAGGTACGCAAGCTGGAGCGGCGAAACGCACGGCTCGGGAATGAGCTCAGGAAGGCACACCTGATCATCGACGTGCAGGGAAAAGTTGCGGGGCTGCTGGGGATAAGCCTCGACGACGGGACAAACTCTTGAAGGCGGCCGATGAGCTGGCTAAGCACGTCGGTGTAAAACCGGCGTGCGCGGCCCTCGAGGTCTCCCGATCGACGTTGTACCGTCGTCGAGGCCCATCAACCGGGCAACAGCAGCCCCGCCCGACGCCCGCCCGGGCATTGAGCGAGACGGAACGAGGCGAGGTCTTCGACACGCTGTGTTCGGAGCGGTTCGTGGACCGCTCACCCGCCGAGGTGGTGGCCACGCTGCTCGACGAAGAGGTCTACCTGTGCAGCGAACGCACGATGTATCGTGTTCTGGCCTCCGAGGTGCCGGTTCAGGAACGCCGGGCGCAGCGCACCCATCCCGAGTACAAGAAGCCCGAGTTGATGGCCACGGCGCCGAACCAGGTGTGGTCCTGGGATATCACGCGGCTGCTCGGGCCGAAGAAGTGGAGCTATTACTACCTCTACGTCATCATGGACATCTACAGCCGCTACGTCGTGGGCTGGATGGTGGCGGACCGGGAGAACTCGGCCCTGGCCGGCCGGTTGATCCAGCAGAGCTGCCTGAAGCATGGCGTCCAGCCCCGGGTCCTGACCCTGCACTCGGATCGGGGAGCTCCAATGACGAGCCAATGCACCGCTCAACTTCTCGCTGACCTCGGCGTGACCCGCTCGTTGAGCCGGCCTCAGGTGTCGGATGACAACCCGTTTTCCGAGGCTCAGTTCAAAACCTTGAAGTACCATCCCTCGTTTCCCGGACGGTTCGGGGATCAGGGCCAAGCCAAGACGTTCTGTCGATCGTTCTTCCGCTGGTACAATGCCGAGCACCGCCATGGCGGCATCTCGATGCTAACCCCCGAGCAGGTCCACTTCGGGAACGCCGATCAGGTCATTGCCGGCAGGAAATCCGTGCTCCGCGAAGCATGGGCCGCTCATCCCGAACGCTTCGTCAGAGGTGTGCCGAATCCCAAACCGCTCCCGGAGGCCGTCTTCATCAATCCTCCCATCCCTTCCCTCACCACACAGGACATTGCTCTCTAATTAATCCCGTAGAGTGTCCCATTGTCGTTGACAGGTTCCGGACCGAGCTGCTCGGTGTGGGGGGCATGGGAGCCGTCTATCTCGGGGTCCGTGTGGATGGGGGCTTCGAACAACGCGCGGCTGTGAAGCTGCTCCCGATGGGAATGGACACTCCTGTCGCACGGTGGCGATTCGATGAAGAGCGCCGTCACCTCGCAGCGCTGGCTCATCCTTCCATCGCCCAGATTTACGGAGGGGGGGTCACTGACGACGGGACGCCCTATCTGATCATGGAGTTCGTTGACGGCTGGCCCCTCGATCAGTTTTCCGACGACAACCGACTAACCGTCCGTCAGCGGCTCGAGTTGTTCCTGTCGGTCTGCGCTGCCGTCCAGCACGCCCATGAGCGCCTCGTGGTCCACCGCGATCTGAAGCCGTCAAACGTCTTCATCACGGGTGAGGGGGTACCGAAGCTTCTGGACTTCGGCATCGCTAGAGGGCTCGACGAGCACAAGCGTGCCCCTCCCGGCGAGGTGACTCGCCAGGGGCCCGCCTACACCAGGGCGTACTCCAGCCCAGAGCAGATCTTCGGCGAGGAGCTCACCACCGCCGCCGACGTGTTTTCGCTCGGTGTCGTTCTATATGAGCTCCTCGCGGGCGAGCGTCCGTTCGGGGCCGCGCTGGCACGGGACCATGAGGACGCCATGAGGAGGTTTACGCGGCGGCGCTCTAACGATCACGAGACTGCGGATCGACGCTCGGTATCGCCCAAGGATCTTCGCCGCACTCTCAAGAGAGACCTCTCCTGGATCGTGGGAAGGGCTATTCGCCACAACCCGGAAGAGAGATATCAGACCGTTGCGGCTCTGGCCCGGGACATCCGGCAGTACTTGGAGAGTCGGCCCGTCGACGCCGCCCCACCGAGCTTGGCCTACCGACTCGAACGCCTCGTCGCTCGCAGGCCGACCGAGGTAGCTCTCGGCGTGCTGATCGTATTCTTCATCGGGTTCTCGCTCGCCCAGACCGTGCAGGCTCGACTCGAGCTGCAACGAGCTCGAGCGTTCAACCAGTTCATCAGCTCTGCTGTTCTCGGGCTCGGTCCGTCTCAGGATGCCTCGGCGACGACGACTCTCGGGGAGACAGTGGACTCCGCCCTGGCGACCCTCCGGCTGAATCCCCTGGGCTCGGAGGGGGCGCAGGCAGACGTGCTCGGAGCTTTGGGGGGCGCGTACCTGAGGCTCGGCCGTCCTTCGGATGCCCGGCCTCTACTTCAGGAAGCAACGGCCCTCCGTCGCAACAGAGCTCGCCCCGACTCGACCCTGGCAGAGCTTCATCGCTACCTGGGTCTCGCGCATCTGGCCCTCGCCTCGTCCGACTCCGCGGAACACTATCTTAGGAGCGCGCTCGAAGGTTACCCACGCGGGCCTGAGAGTGCGGATATTCGGGCGAACATCGCGACGCTGCTCGACAGTCTCGGCGCGAGGTCCACGACGCCTGACTAAGTTTTTAGGGCTCCAAACTAGGCGCCCAGTCGGAGTCTTGGAGTCAGTGGCTGAGAATCTTGCCGACGAACTCCTGGCACCGCCGCGTCTGAGGGCTGTCGAAGATCCGGTCTGCGGAGCCTTCCTCGATCACCTTGCCTCGATCCATCATGACGACCTTCGTGGAGATCTCACGGACCAACGCCATCTCGTGAGAGACGATCAGCATAGTCATCCCGTCAGCGGCCAAGATGCGGATCGCGTCGAGCACGTCACTGACCAACTCAGGGTCGAGCGCCGACGTCACTTCGTCCAGCAGCAGGATGTCCGGCTTGAGCGCCAGGGCCCGAGCGATCGCCACCCGTTGCTGTTGGCCGCCTGACAGCTCGTCAGGATACGCGTGCAGCTTGTCGCCGAGACCCACCTTCTGGAGAAGAGCGGTAGCTTCCTCCGTGACCTCGCGGGCGTTACGCTTGCGTATCTTGACCGGTGCGACGGTCACATTGCGCAGCGCTGACATGTTCTGAAACAGGTTGTATTGCTGAAAGACGATGGCCAGCCGTTCCCGGAGCGCCTTCACGCTCTTCTTGTTCCCGTAATCGACCTTCTCCCCGTCCAGTATCACCTCGCCGGACTTCGGCACCAGGAGCCCCATGAGGCTCCTCAACAACGAGCTCTTGCCTGAGCCCGAGGGGCCGATCACGCTGACGATCTCTCCCTTCCCGACTTGAATGCTGACGTCGTCGAGGACCAGTTCCTTCCCGTCGTAGCTCGCGGTGAGGCCGTCGATTTCTAGGTGGTGCATGGGTCGGAGATCCGGAACAGCTCTCCGGGATTAGTCGAGTTCATCGTGCGGATCTCCCCTTCACTGAAACCGGCGCTCTCCAAGAGCAACATGTACTCCCGAAACGCCTCGACCGGCGGCGGCAGCAAGAAAATACCCGCGTCGCTCGAGACAATGGCCCCTGCGGGGGTCGCGGCCCGAATCCTCGGCGCCATTTCGTCGATGGTCAGGCCCTTTGCTCGGTGCTTTTCCTTGTCCACGTGGGTCAGACCCACCTGCGTCGCATGCGTCAGGATGAAGAACGAAAACTCGGCATACGCACCGGCGGCGACGATGGCCTTGATCTCATCTTCGGCGTAGCGTGCCGCATGGGTCCGCAGTCGCTTCAGTCCTCTCCGCTGCCCTTCCTCGACCAACGCGACGGCTTCGTGCCCGGCAACATGACCGCAGTCGAAGACCGCATCGGCCTCGGCGACCAGATCCATGATCTCCAGCACCACCTCCGGCACCTTGCCCGACTTCGGCACCGAGAAGGTCGTCTCGAGAAACCCAGGACTTCGGCCCTCACGCTCGGCGACATGCCGCGTGTGATGGGTTGGCAGCGAGACAAAGCGAGCGCCCGTTCCTGGTCCGTACCCGTATGCCAGCGCCGTGCGTGCGGCCTCGACCGTGACCCCGCCAGCCATCGGCTGCATGATGATCCCCCCGAACACCTCGACGCCCAAGGACCCGAGTTCGGCCTTGGCCAGGGCGGCAAAGCCTGAGCTGTTGCCGAAGTTGTCCATCAGGCCGATGGCACGGATGCCGGCGTCTGCCGCTTGTCGTGTCGCCTCGAACACGTTGATCGACCGGCCGTTGATGTGCGGGCAGACATGCGTATGGCAGTCGATCGCACCTCGCAGATACTGCATCCCGGGACTCGTCGATGTCGTCATTTTTCGCGTCGATTGGAGTGGTTAGTTGCTGTCAAACCGCACCGGACTCGGCAAGCAGCGGGTGGGGCAGCGGGGGGGCACCCGACTGCCAGCCCCGGGGCCGCTCCAGCTTCCTCTCGAGCCTTCGTGCGTAGAGGTTGAGCGGGTAGCAGATGATGAAATATAGAACGAGCAGTGACCCGAAGCTCAGGATGGGCGAGAACCCCCTCTGGTCCAGGACCTTCGCGGCGTAGGTCAGCTCGAAAACGGAGATTTGCGAGGCGATCGACGTCGCCTTGATGAGGCCGACCGTGAAGCTCAGTGCCGGCGGCAGAATGACCTTCCAAGACTGTGGCAACGCCCAGAGCTTGAGGCTCATGACGCCGCCCATGTTCATGGATTCCGCCGCGTCCCACTGACTCTCGGGCAACGCCTCGAGCCCCGCGCGCATGATCTCCGCTGAAAAGGCGGCCGCGGCCAGCGCAACCGTGGTCGCCGTGACGGTGAACATGGAGACGCTAAGACCGACTACCTCAAAGGCGAAAAAGACCACCATCAGCTTGATCAGAAAGGGAACCCGCCGGAAGGTCTCGCTGAACCCGACGGACAGGAGGCGGGCGGGCCACAAGTCAACCACATGGCGGTTACGAATGAAGGCAAGCAGCGAGCCAACGGCGTACCCGACAACGCAGCCGACGATCGACAGGCCCACGGTCACGCCAAAGGCCTGGGCCAGAAACGCCATATTGGAATACGACAGGAAGAGTGGCAGCTGCTCCAGGAGGGACCCACCCATCAGACGAGCCTCGCCTTGACGCGGAACACATAGCGTCCGATGAGCCACAGCACGGCGCTGGCGATGAAGGTCAACACCACATAGAGGACCGCCGATATCGAGAAGACCTCGAAGGAGCGGAAGGTCTCGGCGCTGACGTTGTAGGCTCGGCCCGTGAGCTCCTCGAGACCGAAGATCGACGCGATGGAGGTCGTCATCGTCAGCAGGATGTACTGGTTGCTCAGCGGCGGATAGAGGACTCTGATGATATGGGGCAGAATGACGTACCACGTCATCTGTGTAACGCTCATGCCGAGCGTTTCCGCCGCCTCGATCTCCGCCTTGCGAACGGACTGGAAGCCGGCGCGCAGGGTTTCCGTCAGGTACCCGCTGACGTTGAGCGTCAATCCCAGCAGCACTGCCTGGTAGGAAGACAGAAACACACCCATTTCCGGCAGGGCGAAGAACAAGAAGAATATCTGGACCAGGACCGGTGTGTTCATGAAGAAGGCGACGTAGCCGCTCACCACTGCGCGCAACGCCCGGTTCTTGTTATAGGACAGAACGGTCGCATTGATGGTGGCGATGGTTATCCCACCCACGAAGGCGAGAAACGCCATCTGGAGCGCGAGCCAAGCTCCCCCGATCAGGTAGCCCGTGAATCCGACGACCTGCCCCCACTGCAGCGTGTAGGCCACGTCAGTCCCTGCCGGTCGCCACTAGTCGGGGGTCCCTCGACGCCACGGTGGCGCGAGCGCGACTACCCCCACTAGAAGAACGGGGTGAACGGTACTGGGGTGGCCATCGGCGCGCCGAACCACTCCTGCCAGCGAGTCGTGATGAAACCGGACTCGTGCATCTCGTAGACGGCGACGTTTAGCCAGTCTCGGAGCGTGTCGTTACCCTTGGCGACCCCGAACCCGGAGTAGTCGGGAGGTCGGAAGTCGGGCGTGGCGAACCAATACCAGTCGACATTCGAGAACGCCCGAGAGAGCCGGAACCCCAGCGTGTCGATCCCGTCCACCGACGCGTCCGCGCGACCCTGAGCCAGGGCCCGGTCCCGGTCGGTGTAGTTGTCGAGCAACAGGAGATTGGCCTTGGGTAACAGTCGTCTGACGATCTCGACGGTGACCGTGCCCCGTACCTGAACGAGGGTGATGTTCTCGTCGTCGAGCTGCTGCCACGTGGTGATGCCCGTCTCCTTGCGGGTCAGGACACCATAGCTCGACGTGTGAATCGGAACGCTGAAGTCGATGACCTTGGCCCGCTTGGAGTCCCGCGTCATCGCTCCCATGACGGCATCCACCTTTCCCAGGGCGACAAACGGAATGCGGTCCGGTGAGCCGACGACAACGAGCTCGACCTCGACGCCGAGCATGCGACCGATCTCCGCCGCGACGTCAACCTCGAACCCGACGATCTCGTTCTGATCATCGTACAGGGCGCGCGGCGGGATCTTGGGATTCAAGCCGATCCTGATAGTACCCGCCTTGAGAATGTCGTCGAGTGTGCGAGCCCCCGTGCTGTCCGCGGTGCGCTCCGACGCACATCCGCCCGCTCCCACAAGCGCGAGAAGGCCGAGGATGGATCCTCGGCAAATGCCTCGTGAGGCAGAACAGCGCGTCTTCATCCTAGGTCCCTCCGGGACTCGAGAAGCAGAGTCACGGCGATGGTCGCAGGGCCCCAACGTGCAGGCGGGGGGGGGAGCGGCGCCGTGGGGCCGGACCGTAGTGTACCGGTAGGCGCGACACCGGAACAGAGGGGAAAACGCGGGTCGCAAGAGACACAAGAACACGAAGGGATAGCCGAAACAGAAGCTCTGTTGGCTCGCGCGCTCCGTCCGCGGTTTCCTTCTTTGCCGCCAGCAGATCCGCGGTGCCGTACTGATTTCGAGGGTCGGTTTGCTCCACGCCGAGACCACCGAACGCAGCGAGGTGCATCGCGATCGATTAAGTACCCTGTCACCGAAGTGGAGCTTCGCCGTCTGAGAACTCACGGAAAGGAAGCTGAATGGCCCGCCTGTTAGGCTGCGGGCCCCTCTCTTGACGGCAGCGACTTCTCCATAAGGCAGGAGAATTCGTCCGAGGCGGAGACGACGTAGCCTAAGCTCTCGTAGAGTCGCGTCGCCGGGTTACTCTTGAAGACGCGAAGCCGCACGAGGTCGTGGCCTTCGTTCACCGCGATGCTCTCAACGTGTTTCATTACGGCGGTGCCAAGGCCCGAGCCGCGTGATTCCTGAGTTAGCGGGATCGTCTTGAGATACAGAGCGTCATCCTCGGCACGGACGGCAAAGAACCCGACGCGCTGGCCTTCGCGATAGACCATCTGATACGGCTGAGGAGGGGAGGGCTGCTGGAGATGACGCGCTTCGTCCCAACCGACGGTGCCGGACATCTCTTCGAAGAAGTTCGCCTTCTTGCGGTTCCGGACAAACGCGCCATCGTGCTCGGGATCGCAGGGCCTGAGCTCGAAGGTCGGTTGAGGCACGGGCGGCGCGGGTGGTTGATTGAAGGCAGCAGCCTAACACAACTTGAAAGCACGCCCCCTGTGGGTACCGTGGAGTTGCGAAACGACCATGGACCACAGCAGAGGGCGGCTCTCATGAAGCGGAACACCAAGTATGTGGGACTCGACGTGCACCAGGCAATGACGGTGGCGACGGTTCGGAGCCAAGGGGGACGAGTGATCGCGCGCAGCGTGATCGAGACGGGGGACGCATCGATCACGGAGTTCTTCAGTGCGATGCGCGGGTCGGTGCATGTGGTGTTCGAGGAGAGAACCCAGGCGCAGTGGCTCTACGACCTACTGAGTCCTCGTGTGGATCGGGTGGTCGTGTGCGATCGCAGAGGCGAAAAGCGTTCGGGCAACAAGGGGGACCAGGTCGATGCCGACGAGCTGTCGGAGCGGTTGCGGTGTGGCGGGCTGCGCGCGGTATACCACGGCGCACACGGCCGATCTGATCTCAAGGAGCTGACTCGAGCCTATCGCAACCTCGTCGAAGACGGCACGCGCGTGATGCTGCGGCTCAAGGCACTCTTCCGTGCGCGGGCGATCCGAACCACGGGCGGCGGAGTCTACCAGCCGAAGCAGCGCGGCGCCTGGCTCGCGCAGCTACCGGAGGGAGGAGCTCGTCTACGAGCCGAGACCCTGTACGCTCAGCTCGATGTGCTTCGGGCTCAGCGCAAGAAGACCAAGGCGGCCATGGTCGCCGAGGCGAAGCGTGATCCGGCCTTCGGGGTGCTCGAGACGATCCCCTACTTTGGGCCCGTGCGTATCGCACTGTTGCTAGCAACCATGGGTACGCCGTGGCGCTTCCGCACGAAGCGCAACCTGTGGGCCTATGCCGGACTCGCCGTGGTCACGCGCTCGAGCTCCGACTACGAGTTGTTCGATGGGCGTCCTCGCCGGCGGCGGCGCCCTCCGCTCACTCGAGGGTTGAACCGCAACCACAATCGAGTCCTCAAGAATGTCTTCAAGGGCGCCGCCAACGTAGCCATTGGACGTCCGGGCCCATTCCTGGACTTCTATAACCGAATGCTCGAGCGCGGGATGCGCGAGGAGCTCGCCCGTGTGACGCTGGCTCGCAAGCTCGCAGCGCTCACCCTTCGTCTACTCAAAACCGGAGAAGTCTTTGATCCGACGCAGCTGAGTCGACCCCAAACATTGAGGGGGGTTCATCGTCCTAGGGTGTAGGGGTGCAGCGCATGACCTTCGATCCCTTGGAACGTCGAATCCCTGGACGACGGTGCGGGAGGCAGTCTCAAGCAAATCCGTACGCCCGGCTCGCAGTCATGCCGAGGCACGATCCTAACTCCAGGCCCTTCCGCAGAACCCGAAGAAGTGTCAGGCCGGCCCCGAGGCTGAGTCTCAGATAGAACCATGGTTCGCGTCGTACGACCTAGGTCCACTCAATCAAGTCCAGACGGATCGACCATCCAAGTGAGGATCATCGTGGCCGACACGAAGACTGACTCATCCAGCACACCGCTCCCTGACGATCCGGTCATTCCAGCCAAGCGGAGGCTGAGTGCCAAGCCCAACACGGCTTCGCAGACAGCCGGGGCGGAGCCCGGCCTTGACACTCTCTTTCATAGAACGCCTAGTTGCTAGGCCGCCGTCGTGCAGCACTTCAGCGGTTCCGTAGGCGAGCGAGATGACATCCAGTCCGTCAAACCCCTCGGTGTAGAATGCCAAGGCAGCGGCCCGCCCTAGGATCGGATCTCCGCCAGGTGGGAGGAGGATCGCGTCGGGCGCGAAGAACCGAAGGTAGCCCTCAAGACTTTCCGCCGTGGGCCGACCAGGGCCGAACAACGCTTCAATCGAATCGAGCTGTGCTTGTAAGATCTGGCGATCCGACGGGATGCCGGCCCTCGTGTCGGGACCGCAGGCGACAATGACAACTAGCAAAGCGAAGGGGCCGTGCCTGAGCATAGAGATGCGTCTCCTGATTCTAACTATCACTGCAGCACCAGCTAACGGAAGGCATGTCCTAACGAGCTCACGGACTCACGACGCGAAGCGGCCGGCCCGTTGCTCACGTTAGAGCTTCGCGTCCCCGAGCGACAGCGAGCCTGAGGGCCGTGCGTGAGTCTGGCGTTATCGGGATGTGGTCCCGGTCGTTCAAGGCGGCACGCGTCAAAGTCAAAGAGCGATCTGCGACCACACGAAGACGTTGGCCCACGTCAGGACCGCGAGAAAAAGGACCGCAGCGGAGCCTTGGACAGACGTGCGCTTGGCTGTAGCCCCCACCACGAGGACGGCGAGAAGAAGAATGTTGGCGAGTTGGCCGGCGTCCCAGACAGCCCCGTTTAGGCGAAGGTTGGCGATCATCCAAACTAGGTGGTACCCAGCGAACGGGAGCCCATCATGGAGACGCTACTTCAGGACCTCCGATTCACGCTTCGGAGCTTGCTGCGCCGCCCGATGCTTTCCCTTACCATCGTGATCACCTTCTCTCTCGGGGTCGGGGCGAACACCGCCATCTTCAGCGTGGTTCGTGGTGTGCTGCTGCGCCCCCTTCCCTTCCGGGACGTCGACACGCTCGTGCGCCTGGGCGAGTCGGGGCCGACCGGCCGCGAGTTCATCGCCACCTCGATGCCCAACTTTACGGACTGGAACACCGCACGGTCGTTCACGGAGATGGCCGGATATTGGGCCGGGCCCGAAATCTGGGTCGGTGGTGAATTTCCCGAGCGCATCGCCATGGCCCGAGTGACCGCAAACTACTTCTCACTGGTAGGGCTCAACCCGATTCTCGGCCGCACCTTTCTTCCTCAGGAGTTCACCACCGACGCCCCGGTCGCCATCCTCACGCACCACTTCTGGGCACGGGCCCTGGGGGCCGACTCGAGCGTCGTGGGAAAGCAGCTCGCCTTGGACGGCGGTTCCCGCACGATCGTGGGTGTGATGGGGCCCGATGTCGGGCCTTCGGGCACCGCGCCCTTTCACGGGGCACTGCTCACACCGAGGGCCGAGGTGGTGAAACCCGTATGGAGGCGTTCAGCTCGCTTCCTCAATGTCATCGCCCGCCTCCGCCCGGGGGTCACCTTCGAGGAGGCACGGGCTGAGATGGGTCGTATGGGGGCGGATCTCAATGCCCTCTACCCGGATGCCAATCCGAGAGCCCAGATCCGTGTGCTTCCGGTGACCGAAGCGTTGATGGGTACGGCGCGAACCTCGATCCTTCTCTTGTGGGCTGCCGTCGGCTCGGTGCTCCTCATCACATGCCTGAACATCGCGAGCCTCCTACTCGTTCGCGCGGCCGGGCGTTCTGAGGAGTTCACGCTGCGTCGTGCCTTGGGCGCCAGCCGCAAACGCCTTCTAAAGTTGGCCTTCACCGAGACGTTGGTCCTCGCCACCTTGGGTGGGGCCCTCGGGGTGGGCTTTGGATGGCTGATTCAAACCCTTTTCGTGAACCTCGTGCCCGCCGGTGTACCGCGTATGGACGAGGTCCGGTTGGACGCGATCGTGCTCCTGTTCGCCGCGGCGATCACGCTGGTGTCTGCCGGCCTCTTCGGACTGGCGCCGGCAGCCAGCGTGTTCCGGACGCGCTCTCACATGCCGTCGAACACCCGCGGCGGGGGTGGGTCCCGCACCTCTTCATTTCTGCGATGGGTCGTGGGCACTGAGGTGGCCGTCGCACTCGTCCTCGTCTTCGGCTCTTCGATCTTCCTCGAGACCTTCATCGCGTTGACGAGCGTCGACCCCGGATACGACCCGAGCCTCAGTGTGACCGGCCGGGTCAGCCTCCCCGCGAGTCGTTTTCGAGAACCGGAAAAGAAGGTGCAGTTCTACCGGCAGATCGAAGAACGGGTCAGTGCGCTGCCCGGTGTCGAGGCCGTTTCGACCGCCGTACTCGCGGTCCCGACCAGGAGCGGTTTTGGAGTGGGGATCGGCGTGGATGGCGCCCTCGACCAGACCCGCGGGGACGTGTTCAGGGTCGGACCCGGCTTCTTCGAGGTCCATCGGATCACGCTGACCTCCGGGCGCCTCTTCGACACGAACGATGGCGTCCATGCTCCCCGCGTGGCCATCGTGAGCGAATCGACCGCACGGTCCCTGTTCGGCGACGAGTCCGCCCTGGGGCGGAGCGTCCGCTTGACCACACATCTCAGCCTCGCCGATGAACCGCGTCACATCGTTGGCGTGGTCCAGGACGCGAGGCTCTACGGTCCGGAGAGCCCGGTTCCCACGACGGTGTATATGCCGCTCGACCAGTGGGCGAGCGGGGGCGTCTATATCACGGCGCGAGTCGTGAGCGACCCCGCGTCGTTCGTGGGGCCCCTGAGGGAAGCGATCCACGCGGTCGACCCACTCCTCCCCGTGGGTAACCTGGGGACGCTGGAGCAAACCCTGAGCACGCGCTATGCCTCCCCGCGATTCTACACGGTCCTGTTGAGCTCCTTCGCAGCCGTTGCGCTCCTCCTGATGGCGGCAGGGGTGTTCGGCGTGCTCTCCACCACGATCGAGCAACGGCTCAGAGAGGTCGGCGTACGCATTGCGTTGGGGGCGAGTCGCGTCGACGTCGTGGGCTGGGCCATCAGGATCGGGATGATCCCTTCGTTGGTCGGGATCGCGCTGGGCCTGGCGGGGTCAATCGGTTTGAAGAGGATCCTGAATAGCCGCGTCGCAGAGCTCGAGGTCGCGGACCCGGCGATGTTCTCGCTCGGATCGGTGATCGTGATCGGGGTGACCCTCTGCGCTTGCCTTCTCGCGGCCAGACGCGTAGCGGTGCTCGAGCCGGTCTCGGTTCTGCGAGCGGAGTAGGACGGGAACGCCGCACCCCGCACCCCCCCCCAACCATGATCCAACCTTTCGCCCCTACTGCACGTCCTATAGTATAGCGTTGCTATACTATAGCATCGCTAACCACTGGGACCGGCCTGGCCCCGAGGAGAGAACCGATGGGACGCACATCGCTGGGCGAGTTCGAGCAACAGGTCTTGCTCGTGATCATGCGGCTCGGCAGCGAGGCGTATTCGGTACCGATAGTGGCCGAGCTGGGAGAACGCACAGGACGTGAAGCCGCGACCTCGGCTGTGTACATCGCCCTTCGCCGCCTCGAGAAGAAGGGATTCTTGACCTCCCGGCTCGAGTCTCCGGAGCAGAGCGGCGGGCCATACCCTCGGCGGTACTTCGCCCTCACGGAGGCGGCCCTGGAGCCACTCAAGGCGGCTCGGCAATCCCTACTGAGCCTGTGGGACGGACTCGAACCGGCACTAGACGACTGACATGACGAACGGGACGGGAGGTGGGTCTCCGCGCCAAGCCGGGGGAGCTGGGGCTCCCCCAAAGGCCCGCGGAGCTGAAGCTCCGCGGTTAGCACGCGGCGTGTTGCGCTGGTTGGTGCCGGATCAGGAGGTCGAGATCGCCGACGGCAAGCTCCTCGAGGGCTTCGCGCGACAGACGGAACGAAACGGCGAGGTGTCGGCCCGATGGTGGTACCGGCGCCAAGTGTGGGGATTCGCGGTGCGGGCTTTCAAGGTCCGTGGCTCGACGGAAACGGGGGAGACAATGGGTTGGATGGACGATGTGACGGGAGACGTTCGCTGGGCGTTACGGAGCCTGAAGAGGCGCCCGACCTTCACGGCCGTCGCGGTTGCGCCTCTGGCGCTGGGAATCGGGGCGAACTCGGCGATCTTCACGCTGGTGAGCGCCCACTTCCTGGCTCCCCTGCCCTACGGCCACCCCGACGATCTGGTGCTCCTGTGGGAGACCCGCCGGAACGAGCTGGAGGTCACCACCGTGGCTCCCGGCAACTATTGGACCTGGCGGGAAGAGGCCTCGTCCTTTGTGGACATTGCAGCGTACAACGTGGACCGGGCCACTCTGTCCGGAGAGGGGGACGGGGTTGCGGAGGCGGTGACCGCAAGCGTCGTTTCGCCCCACTTCTTCGACGTGCTAGGGGTCGCCCCGGCGCTGGGTAGCGGCTTCACGGCCGAGGCGGCGCGGGCCGCCAATGAACAACTCGTGATTCTGGGCCACTCTCTCTGGACCCGCCGGTACGCCGCGGACCCGGGGATCGTGGGACGCGACATACGGGTGGACGGCCGGCCCCACACGGTGGTCGGGATCATGTCGCCCTCGTTCCGTCAGCCCGAGCGGTCCTTGAGCTGGCAGACCGCCGAACTTTGGCGGCCGATGCTTCTCGATGATCAGCACGACGATCACGGGTCACGCTACCTGCGGACCATCGCGCGCCGGCAGCCCGGAGTCACCGTCGAACAGGCACGCCAGGAAATGACGCTGATGGCCCGCCGGCTCGCCGAAGCGTTCCCGGAGACCAACAAGGGACGGACGGTTCTGGTCCGAACCTTGGACGAATATCTCATGGGGACCTCCCAGGCGACGCTCATCATGCTGCTGTTCGCCGGCGCCGCGGTCCTACTCATCGTCTGCGCGAACGTGGCCAACCTGACCTTGGCGCGAGGCGAAGAGCGCAGACGGGAGTTCGCGGTGCGTGCAGCCCTTGGTTCCGGCAGCAGACGCCTTATCAGGCAAGTGGCCGTCGAGGGCATCGTTCTGGCTCTGGCGGGCGCGGTGATGGGTACCCTGTTCGTGTTCGGAGGCCGTGATCTTCTTCAGTCGATCCAGGCCGAGTACTTCTCGGGCCTTGTAGACGTGGCCGTGGACTGGCGGATCATCGGGTTCACTGCGGCGGTCGCCGTCGCTTCGGGGGTCCTCTTCGCACTCCCCCTGGCCCGCCGGGCGTCGAAGCCGGAGCTCCGTGCCGCCCTCATCGAGGGTGGTGGGCGCACAGGCGGAAGGCGCGGCTCCCAGACGACGCGCACTCTGCTCATCGTCGGCCAGGTCGGGATCGCCACGACGCTCCTGGTGGTGGCGACGTTGCTGTCTCGCTCCTTCAACCAGCTGATCAATGTTCCCCCGGGATTCGATCCGAGCGGAGTCATCTCCTTCTCGGTGTTCCCGCCTCGGACCACCTATCCGGATATCGAAGACGCCCTTCTTTATCACCAAGAGATCATCGGCCCAATAGAAGGAATCCCCGGCGTGACGGAGGTCGGGATGGTGTCCGACATGCCCTTCACCACTGAAAACCGCCGGACCACCTTCCGTGTGGCGGGACTCGAGCACGATCCTGTGGACCCTCCTGGTTCTGAATTCCACTTGGTCGTTCCCGAGTACTTCGATGTCATGGGAATTCCACTCCGGACCGGGACCATGCCCGAGATGCGCGAAGGCGACGGCGAGATCCCGGCGCTCATCAACGAACGGTTCGCCGAGATGTACTGGGCCGACGGGGAGCCGGTGGGAGCCACCTTCGACCTCGAGTGGCAGGACACAATAACACTCCGGGTCGCGGGCGTGGTGGGCAACATCTTGGATGACGGATTCGATGCCGCCCCCGATCCCGTGTTCTACATGCCGTACCGACGCCGGCCGAACCGCGGTATGGCGTTCGTGGTGGGCACGGCAGCGGACCCGGCTCCCCTGGTCACCAGGATCCGCGACGCCGTCGCCCGGGTCGATCCAGATATCCCCGCCGCGAACCTGATGCTCCTGGAGGACATGATGGCCGAGACGGTCACGCGCCCCAAGGCCGCTTCGCTCATCGGAATGACCTTCGCGTTCATCGCGCTGCTCGTTTCGGCCGCAGGGATATACGGGGTACTCAGCTACGCCGTGCAGGCCCGGACCCGAGAGATCGGAATCAGGGCGGCGCTCGGAGCCGACGGACGGCAGCTCGTCTCGATGGTGATGGGTCAGTCGACGCGGCTCGTCGCGCTGGGCCTTCTCGCTGGGCTCCTGGGAGCCCTGGCCGCCGAGTCCGCGCTGTCGAGCCTGCTGTTCGGTGTCCGGTCGTGGGCTCCGTCGAGTCTGGCGTTGGCGACGGTGGTTCTCGGTGCCGTGGGCACGGTCGCCGCATGGATCCCCGCCAGACGAGCCGTGAGGATCGATCCCAAGGAGGCGCTTCGGGCCGAGTAGCGGCCTCGGGGGCGCCGCCGGCCATCCACGACCCTATGTGGTTGTGTTCACATTCCATTATACCTACATTGTGCGTATCACAATGTGAGGAGGGGAATGGGATGAGAGGGATCCAACAAGTCTGGCTCGCCGGTGCCTTGCTGGTGGGGCTGACACCCACCGTGCAGGGCCAAGACACGCGCAACATGAACCCCGTATGGTCGCCCGACGGGAAGTTGATCGCTTTTGTGAGCAACCGTGACGGGGGCCCCGACATCTACCTGATGGACTCCTCCGGGGGATCGGTCGAGAACCTGACCGCGGACGAAGGCTTCGATCTAGGCCCGTCGTGGTCGCATGACGGTCGCCGGATCGCTTGCGTCTCGAATCGGGGCGGTGACAACGATCTCTATGTGCTGACGCTCGACGGCAGCGAGGTCACGCAGGTGACTCGCCGGGGAGACGTCCTGATGTCGCCGACGTCCTGGTCACCGGACGACGAGTGGCTAGCCTTCTCCATCGGCACGCACCAGGATGCCAACGTCCACATGGTTCGCCTCGACGGATCCGAGACAATCGGACTGACGGAGGCACCCGGCCTCGACGCGGCACCCTCCTGGTCACCCGACGGATCGACCATCGCCTTCGTGTCGAACCGCTTTGGGCCTCTCGACATCTACACCGTGGATGTGGCGAGCCGCCGAGTCGAGAAGCTCACGGGCGGCTCCAGCGAGGAAGGCCAGCCGAGCTGGTCTCCCGACGGCCAGAGCCTCGCGTTCTTCAGCCGTCGAGACGGCAACTCGGAGATCTACGTTGTCCGAGCGGACGGAACCGGCGAACGGAACGTCACCGGCGACCCGGCGAGTGACTCCGGCCCGTATTGGGGATCGGACAGCACACGACTTCTCTTCGTTTCCGACCGTGGTAGCGGCAGCCAGGATGTCTACGTCCTTGACTTGGCCAGTTCCGAGGTGGTTCGTCTTACCGCCGGGTCTCAGGGCGTAGAGAACTAGGCTGTCAGCAACCCGACCGGGGCCCCGTGCGGGACCTACGGCCAGCCACGATCCGACGAGGAACCACAGCTATGACAGGCAAACTCATGTATTCGTCTCACGTCTTGTGCTGGCTGGGGCTCGCTTTGGTGGCGACACCGTATTCGTCTCACGTCTTGTGCTGGCTGGGGCTCGCTTTGGTGGCGACACCGGCGCTCGTCCGCGGCCAGGCCGGGGAGCGCCCGCCGGTGTGGTCGTCCGCCGAGACCTTCGGGGCCACGGAGTTATCGGGCGACCTGGAGGTCGCTCGAAAGGCCCTGGTTGAGGCGCACGCCGGCTTCAACCGGTACTCGAGCGCCGCCGAGACCGAGGCGGCGTTTCAACGAGCGGAGCAGTCCCTCCGTGACGGCATGACCGAGTTGGAGTTCCTGGGACTGATACGGGACGCCGTGGCAGTCTCGAGGGATGGTCACACGAGGGTCTCTCCCTCACGGGAGCTCGCCTCGCTTGTGAGCGAGTCTTCGTACGTGCTTCCGTTGGATCTGGAGATGCGCGAAGACGGCGCGTACGTGAAGAAGTCGTACGCCGGCGCAGGTGGTCCACCTCCTGGAGCTCGGGTGCTGAGCATCAACGATGACGGCATGCAGGACATCCTGACCCGATTGCTTGCCGCCCACCCCGGGGACGGGTCCATCCAGACCGGGAAGCTGCATCGACTCGGTCGACCGCTCACGTTCTCGGACTACTATATGTCCCAGTTGGAGCCGACCGAACGATACGACGTCCGATTTCAGGCCCTGGACGGCGGCCCCGAACAGCGAGTCGCCTTGGAGGGGATGACCCCGGCCGAGTTTCGCATGCGATCCGGGGCGGGACGTCATGGAGCGCCGCAGGCGACTCCCCCGATCGAGTTCACTTCACGGGATGGTATCGGGGTACTCACGGTGCGCAGCTTCGGCGCACCGATCTACGAGACCGCAGGCCTCGACTTTCCGGAATTCCTTCAGCGGACCTTCGAACAGCTCCGCAACACTGATGCAAAAGGGCTCGTCATCGACGTGCGTGGCAACGGAGGGGGTACGGACCGATACGGCCTCCTGCTCGCCAGCTACCTGCTCAGCGAGCGCTTTCAGTACTACGAGCGGCTCGAGGTGAAGACGGCGTCCTTCCCCTTCCTGACGTCCCTCGGCACGGGCGTTCCGGACATCCCGATGGACCAAGTCCGTTCGAACGACCGGGGAAATTATGACTATCTCGATCACTCGAACCTCGGATCGCACGAACCGCAGGGCATGAGGTTCGGCGGCCCGGTCGTCGTCCTTCAAGATGGCGGGAGCTTTTCGGCGACGAGTGAGTTTCTCTCGGTCGTGCGCCACGCGGATCGGGCCGTCTTCGTCGGAGAAGAGAGCGGGGGAGGCTACTACGGCAATACGTCCGGCCTCGGCGCTACCGTCACCCTTCCGGCGACCGGCGTGCGGGTCCAGATCCCGATCGTGGGCTACTGGATGGCCGTGCCCGGCCAAGAACCTCGGGACCGTGGGCTCATCCCGGACCACCGGGTCGATTCCTCGATCGAGGAGCTACTCATGGGTACGGATCGGCCCCTGGAGTTCGCCCGCAACCTGCTGTCACAGGGTTGAGGCGCGGATCCATTACGGGCACGGGAAGCTCGCTGCGATACGCGTGATCGCCGGCCTACTCCAGTATCGTCGCAAGCTCGTCGAGCGGCTTCTTGATCTTGGCGATGGCCGGGACCGTGGCGTTCTCCCCAGGGTGGCCGACCGCGAGGATCATCACCGGTTTCTCGGAATCGGGGCGGTCGCAGAGCTCGTTTAGAAAGCTCATAGGGCTGGGCGTATGGGTCAGCGTGACCAGACCAGCGTGGTGCAGCGCGGCGATCAGGAAGCCGGTGGCGATGCCTACGCTTTCCGAGACGTAGTAGTTCTTGTACTGCTGACCGTCCTCGAAGCGTCCGTATCGCTGCGCGAAGATCACGATGATCCAGGACGCGAGATCGAGATGCGGCTTGCTGTCGTCGGTGCCCACAGGCTCGAGCGCCTTCAGCCACTCGTCGCCCGCCCCCCCGGAGTAGAACTTCTTCTCCTCCTCCTCGGCCGCCAGCCGAATCCGGTGCTTGTGCTCGGCATTGGAGATGGCCACGAAATGCCAGGGCTGATGGTTGGCCCCACTCGGAGCGGTTCCAGCCGCAAGCATGCAACTCTCGACCACCTCGCGTGCCACAGGCCGTGTTGAATAGTCTCGAACCGAATGTCTCCGCTTCATGAAGCCGTAGAAGTTCTGAGCGGCGTCGAGCATCTGCTCGTCGGACATATCGTGCCGATCCGGGAGCGGAAGGGGTTCGAAGGAAAGCCTCTCCTGCGTGAACATCGACGTACTCCTCAAGCGATCTGTGAACGTGCGGTCGGGTGCTTCTATACACCCACCCAGCGATGCCACGCAACCTGTCCATCGAGACCAGGTGAACGATGCGCCTACCCCGGCAGCTTGAGCGCCACCAGACGACCGGGCCTGCCGACCTGCACCACGATGTGCTGCCTCCCCTCGTGAATGTAGGTCATCATGCCGTACTGACCCGGCGCCGGAAGCTCGACCTCCCCTACCGCCTCACCGGTACGCTTGTCGTAGGCGTTGAGCACCGGCGGTCCATTGGATCCCTCGGTCGCGTACAAGAGGTCACCCGCGACCATCTGGATCGAGTTGCCGCCGCCACCGGTCCTGGAGAGATCCACACCCTGTAGAGCCGGATGGTTCTTGACCGCGTCCGGAGTGTCACCGATGGGAATCCACCAGAGGCGCTCTCCGGTGTTCATGTCGTACGCGGAGAGACGGTTGTAGGGCGGCTTCCAGAGAGGGAGCCCCTGGACCGGAGGCATCCCACCTCCGGGGCCTGCGACCCATTCTGAGATCGTCGTGCCGGTGGTCCTGGGGTTGTCCGGCTCATCCGCTTGATGCCCCGGAATCACCATGCCGCCGCCGCAGCGGCGGGACGACGGTACGTACATGATCCCCGTCGTCGGATCCATGGTCGCGGGATTGGTGATGTTCAGGCCGCCGTAGCAGCGGATGTTGTCCTCGAAGCCGGTGTTGTGATCGACCTGGAGCCGAGGCAGGAACGGGCCACCGACCCGGTATTCACTGATGATCTCCCGCGCCTCTGCCCTGAGCTCCGGCGTGAAATCAATCAGATCCTCCTCCGGAAGCCCGAGGGGCTCGGACGGTTCCGGCCAGGTGGGGATGGGCTGGGTCGGAGAGGTCCAGTTCCCGGGAACCTCCGTCTGCAGAACGGGCTTCTCTTCGATCGGCCAGATGGGATCGCCCGTCTCCCGATTGAAGGCATAGATGATCCCCGTCTTGGTCGTCTGGACCACCGCTGGAACGGACCGTCCGTCCACCTGTAGATCCGCGATCATGGGAACGTTCGGAAGATCATAGTTCCACTGGTCGCTGTGGACCGTCTGGAAATGCCAGACCCGCTCGCCGGTCTGGACGTCCAGTGCGATCACGCTGGTTCCGAACAGATTGTCTCCCGGACTGAAGCCAGCGAAGTAGTCGATGGTCGGAGGATTGGTCGGAATGTAGACGATGCCGCGCTCACGGTCGGCGGACATTGGGGCCCAAGACGAGACATCGCCCGTCCGCTGCCATGCGTCGTTGAGCCAGGTCTCGTGGCCGACTTCACCCGGACGCGGAATGACGTGGAACTTCCACTTGAAGTCGCCGCTCTTGGCGTCGAAGGCCAGGATGTCGCCCGGCACGTTCTCGATGCGCGTCTGGTTGTAGCCCTGCTCCGCGGAATTCCCCACGATCACGACGTCGTCCACCACGATCGGGGGCGACGAGGTGGTGATGAACCCCAACTCTCGTGGGATCCCGTAATCCGGATCGTAGGCCTGGTCCCAGTCCTGCCACGGGCCCCAGTCTTCCAAGAGGTCGGGGAGCATGTCCACGATTCCGGTTTGGGCGAAGCCCGACAGCGGTACAGGGGTCCCGAAGCCCTCGATCGGACGGCCGGTCTTGGCGTCCAGCGCATGCAGGAAGAAGCCGGGTGACGTGTAGTAGATCACGCCGCGTCCGTCGACTTCGGCGTAGGCGACACCCTTGCCGTAATTCTGCCGCATCGAGCGCTCCCACCGGGTGGTGTGAGGCTCGCGGTAGGTCCAGAGCGTCTCGCCCGTCGCGGGGTCGATCGCGGCTACCGCACGGCGCTGCCCGGCCACCGTGTAGAGAACGCCGTCCACGTAGGTCGGCGTGGACTTCATCTGATAGTCCACTTCGGGACCGAAGTTGTCGGTTCTCCAGATCCACGCCACCTCGAGGTCCGCAACGTTGGAGCCGTTGATCTGGTTGGCCGCGGAGTACCGAGTACCCCAGGCGTCCCCACTCTGGTAGCGCCACTCCCCGTCCGGGTTGTCACGATCCTGTGCTGATCCGACCACAGGGGCAGCCAGGAGCCAAGCGAGGATGAGGGCTGAGATTAACGAGAGCCGGGAGATCGTACGGGATGACGAAGACATGGTTCTCCTCACCGGAAAAGCCGGTACCACAAAGCGGCCCTCAGAAGCACCCTAGACGTCGTTGGCTGCCCCCAGGCGGGCCGTCAAATCCGAGCAGGCATGGGTAGTACACACTCTGGAACTCAGCCAGTGAGACGAGGGTCCGGTCACGGACTCCCCTCGCTCCGACCGCCCCTGCCCCATGCCTCCCCCCGGCGTAAGTTGCCCGAAGACTCGGCGCCTGCAGGATCAGGGAACGGGGACGAGCGTCCGAACTCATGCGCAACGGCGGAGGACCGGAATGAGGCAGTTACATCGCTCGCACAGGCGAGTCCATCGAACAGCGGGAGCCGCATCGATCCTGGCCCTGGGGTGTGCGTCGACCCTGGCCTTGGGCGCGGAGCTGCACGCCCAGTCCGCCACCACCAACCCGTACCGCGTCACCTTCGGCTGGGAGAAACTCCCCCAAGGAAGAACACTGGGAATCGTGAGCGGAGTCATCCCCGACCCGGACGGACGGCACCTCTGGATCCTGGACCGGTGTGGCGCGAATCAATGTGCCGGAAGCGACCTGGACCCGATCCTGAAATTCGACCTCGACGGCGACCTGGTGGATAGTTTCGGGGCGGGTCTCTTTGCCTTCCCGCACGGTTTCGCACTCGATCATGAGGGATTCCTTTGGGTCACCGACGGCGGATCCCATGGAGACGCTCGCGCGACGTTGGGTGAGAGCATGGGCATGGGTCACCAGGTCCTCAAACTCACGCGGGAGGGCGAAGTGGTGATGCGGCTGGGCGAAGCCGCAGTGTGGGGGGACGACGAGACGCACTTCAATGGGCCCTCCGGCGTCGCGGTCGCACCGAACGGCGACATTTGGGTCGCAGACGGGCACCGGGGCGGGAACAACCGCATCGTCCGGCTCACCCGTGAGGGGGTGTTCGTCCGCGCGGTCGGTGGAGGTGTCGGTTCGGAGAGCCGAGAGCCCTCTCGATTCAGCGACCCGCACGATCTCAAAATCGACTCCCGGGGGCGGGTGCTCGTCGCGGACCGCGGCAACAGCCGAATCCAGGTCTTCGACCCAGAGGGTGACCTTCTCTACATCTGGACCCACTACGGCAAGCCGAGCGGGCTGTTCATCGACCGCAACGACATCCTCTACGCGAGCGATGGCCTGTCCGGGGACCTTCGCACCGGCCCCCCCGACCCGTGGCGGAGCAATTTCGGCTGGGAGAAAGGCATCCGCATCGGAGATCTGAAGACCGAGCAGGCCTGGGTGGTGCACTTCATTCCACAACACGACGAGAACATCGGACCGGAAATCGAGTTCCTGGGGGTGGATCTCGAAGGCAACATCTACGCGGGGACGATCAACCGGATGCGCCTGGTGAGGTACGTGCCGTTCCGGCCACCCACGGTCGGGGGACGACAGATCCGGTAGGGCCCGGGTATGCTTCATCTTCATTTACTCGTGATGGGGTATTGCCTTAAGTCCACCGCCCACTACATGTTGTGGTCATGGCGGTTCCGGCTTCTCAGCTCCGTGGCGGCGTGGACTATCCCCGTACGCGGCTGGAGTTGGACGAGTTCTTCCCCGACGATGCGGCATGCCTGGAGTACGTGGAGGGTCTGCGCTGGCCGGAAGGGTTTGTGTGCGTGGGCTGTGGCGGGTTGGGAGAGGTCTGGCGAGCATCGCGGGGGCGTCTCGTCTGCCCACACTGTCGAAGGCAGACCTCGGTGCTGGCGGGAACCGTGTTCCACCGCACGCGCTCGCCCCTGCGTCTGTGGTTTCTCGCTGCCTGGGAGCTCACGAGCCAGAAATACGGAGCCAATGCTCTCGGGCTCCAGCGCGTGCTCGGACTGGGAAGCTACAAGACAGCGTGGGTCTGGCTCCACAAGCTCCGCCGGGCCATGGTCCGACCGGATCGCGACCAGCTGAGCGGCGTTGTGCAAGTGGACGAGAGCTATGTCGGGGGCGTGGAGGCTGGAGTGCGGGGCCGCGAGACGATCAAGAAGGCCATCGTCGCGATCGCCGCCGAGGTCGACGGACGCAAGATCGGGAGAATACGGCTGCGTTGGGTGCCCGACCTCTCCGCTCCGGTTCTGCGAGGCTTCGTCAAGGATAGCATCGCACCGGCAAGCACGGTGCATACCGACGGATGGCCAAGCTATCAGGGACTCGCCAAACTGGGCTTTCGCCACACGGTCACGAACCTCTCGACCTCCGGCGATCCCGCTCACGTGCTCATGTCGGCCGTACATCGGGTGGCGTCTCTCCTCAAGCGCTGGGTCCTCGGAACCCTCCAAGGAGGGATCGCCCGCGAACACCTCCCCTACTATCTGGACGAGTTCACCTTTCGCTTCAACCGACGCACATCCCGGGCTCGCGGCCTGTTGTTCTACCGCTTGCTTGAGCAGGCTGTTCAGTGTGCTCCCACGCCAGCTTCGGCCCTTTACCTCGGCACCGGACGTGGGAAACGGCCCGCAGAGCCCCGGTAACCACTATATCTTGGGGTCGGTGGACTTAAGGGAATACCCCCTTACTCGTGAATTCCACCGCCTGGAACTGAAAGCACTGCCGCCCAGACCCATGGGCCCATAGGTTGCGGAGTTGGCCGTGCGCAACAACCCGCTCGCCCACCCGGCTCGGCGTGACCAAGCCCAGGCGATGGCAAGGCTGGCAGCCCTCCTGAATGAGCGTAGGGACCTGGGGTCCGCCCCCGGCGTCCTCGTCGGAATCTCGCTCAAAGTGCGCACATAACTCATAGCGGATGCTGTCCAGCGGTTGGTAGCCGTAGATCTCCGAGGTTACGGGGTCAGCGATGCTGATCCTCACGCCGGCCTCGGCAGCCAGGTCGTCAAGGGACCCCGGCAACCGGGAGTGCCGAGTCCAGTAGAGATCGGTGGCAACCGCGATGCCATGCAGGTCCGCCACCCGTCGATTGTCGAGCCGACGCGCGCGTTCCTCGCTCGGGGACCCCATGATAAAGAGTCCGGTCACGACCGCCCCGATAACCGCTGTCACCGAAGCTCCAAACAGCACCGATTCGGTGGAGAGCTTCATTCCGCGACCTCCCTACCGATATCCCGGAGGAAGTAGCCGAACACCGTGCCGGTGATTGACCCGACCGTGAGAACCTTCAAAACGAAACGGGTCGTCATCTCTCCGCCGAGTAGGTTGTAGACGATGCTCGTAGCGACGCCGATCAAGATGCCTGCCCCCACGAAGAGGGTCAGGTAGGTCAGCCACCGCCGCACCTTGGAGAGCCGTCGGCTCGGATCGAGCCGGACCGCCCGATCGTTGGTCCACGAGATGAAGGCGAAGACCGGAAACGCCACGACCAGGAATGAGATCGACCAGCGCATCGTCTCTCGACTCCTCGCCAAAGCCCACAACGGATCGACGGCGGGGTCCGGGAACGCCCGGTGGATGAATTCGAACAGAAGGCTGCCCAGGCTGAACGCGCTCACGTAGAGCGTGCTGAACAGCACGAGGTACACGAAGGCCTCGCGGGCAGACAGATACGGCTTCGGCCGGGGGACGGGGATCGGAAAGGTCACGTCGGCGAACGCTCCCAGGGCGCCTCGCACCTGGTCGGTCGGCCACCCCGTCTCGAGGAGAACTCCCTCGAGTTGCTCACGTGGCAAGCCCCGCTCGAGACCCTCCTTCAGGAATCCGGAAAGTTCTTCGTTGATGGCCATCGGTGCTCCTCCTTGGATGTCGAACTCAGTGAGACCGCGGTAGCCCCGTCCGGGCCGATCCCGGTGTTGACGTTGTCAATATATACCCAAGAGTTGACGCTGTCAACATCTTCATCCATGTTTGGCGCATGACCGACCAAGCCAGCGCATACCATCACGGAGATCTCCGGGCGGCACTGCTCGCGGAAGCCGCCACCATGATCACAGAGGGAGGGGCTGCGGGGGTAACGATGCGAGAGATCGGCCGACGCCTGGGCGTGTCGCGGTCTGCACCCTATCGTCACTTTGCGGACAAGTCTGCACTCTTGGTGGCGGTCGCCGCGGCAGGATTCAACCGTCTGAGGGGTCGCCTGGAAGCGATTGAAGCGGGCGCCCCGCGAACCAGCGTGGAGCGGCTACGTCGCCTTGGTGGGGAGTACGTGCGCTTCGCTCTCGAGAACCCCGCGCACTACCGACTGATGTACGGGAGGGAGGCGCTCACTCGCGAAGAGCTGCCCGAGTTGAAGGAGGCGGCAAACGCCTTGTTCGAAGAGTTGGTTGGCGTGTTTCGGTCTTACCAACGCAGCGGCACGGTCAAGCGGCAGGATCCTAGAGCGCAGGCCTACGTGGCTTGGAGCGCCATGCACGGGCTGGCCTCACTGATGATCGAGGGACAGATCCTGGCTACCGTCGACATTGATGCGCTTGTCCGGCAGACGACCTCGACCCTGTTGGACGGGATGCGCGTTCGCCGCTAACCGAACGGCGTGGCCGGGATCGGCCTCCAGTATCATCGACGCCTCATGCGTGCCCCCGCGATGCTTGCCGCAGTCTGCATCACCTCGGCACTTTGCTGGGCGTCACACCCACCCGGAGGCCCACGTGTCCGACATTCCCGCCTACGAGCGCGACCCACTCCTGACGCGACTCGACACCGAGGTCGTGGGCGCCGGCAAGCACGAGGGTCGGCCCTTCGTCGTCCTCGCCGACACGGTCCTCTACCCCGAGGGCGGGGGCCAGCCGTCCGACCGGGGGACTGTGGGCGGGATTCCCGTCCTCGACGTCCGGAATTCGCGCGGTGAGATCCGGCACGTCCTCGCCGGCCCCGCTCCGTCGGGGCGCTTGACCGTCGAGCTCGATTGGCAACGGCGATTCGACCACATGCAACAGCACACGGCGCAGCACCTGCTCACGGCTATCGCCGACCAGCTGTTCGGGTGGGCAACCGTCGCATTCCACCTGGGGGATCGGATCTCGGACATCGAGCTAGACTCCCTGGGCCCCGCCGCGGGCGAGCTGACCGAGCTGGAAGAGGCCGTCGCCGCCGAGATCCGGAGGGCCCGACCCGTGACCACGCGACGGGTGAGCCAGGAGGAGTTCGCTGGACTGCCCATCCGCACTCGGGGGCTCCCCGAAGGACATACCGGAAGCATCCGGCTGGTCGAGATCGAGGGAGTCGATCTCAACACGTGCGGTGGGACCCACTGCAGCTCCACGGCCGAACTGGAGGCCCTCAAGCTTCTGGGGACCGAGTCCACCCGAGGTGGGGTGCGCCTCTTCTATGCGGCGGGCGCGCGGCTGCGCCGGCTTCATGGGGCGCATCATGATCGCAATGCCGAACTGCGTTCCTTGCTCGGAGCGTCCGATGACGATCTGGTGGGCAGCCTGACCGCGAGGCTCGCGCAGTTGAAGGACGCGGAGCGCGCGGTCCGGAACACGGAGGAGGAACTCGCCGTGTCCGCCGCCGCGGCACTCGTAACCGGTCCCGACCGCGTCTTGTCGGGCCACTGGGATCAACGCGATCTAGCCTTCCTTCAGAGTGTGGCAAGGGAGGTCGGCCGCCTGGACCCCGATCGTGTCGTACTCCTGACCGGGGGCGAAGGGGAGGACGGCGCGTTCGTCATCGGCGCCGGGGAGCGGACCGGCACGGACCTTAAGGCGGTCGGCCCGCGGGTGGCAGACCTGTTCGGCGGCAGAGGCGGCGGCTCCGGCGGCATCTTCCAGGGCAAGGCCACAAGGCTGTCTCAGCGGGGAGTTGCAGCCGATCTGCTGCGCAGCCTGGAGTAGCCGGATTCATCCCCAGTACTCGATGCGGATTCGGCCATCACAGCCAACACCGGAAGGAAAAGCGCATGGCATTCGGAGTCAGTAGCGGAAAAGCACCCGAAGCGGGCAAGACGCAGAAGGAAATCGTCAAAGCGATTACCGGGGAGACGATCGCGGCCCTGGTGATCGTGGGATGTCTATTCGGAGCCTTCGCGTGGAAAATGGGGCTGGCGCACACGCTCAAGACCACGATGGCGACCGCCCACGATCTGATTCTGAACACCGTCTTCTTCCTGATGGGCGTCATCATCATCGCGGGTGCTTTCACCTCAGTGATCTCGGAGTTCGGCATCGTGAGTATCGCCAACCGGATTCTGTCTCCGCTTATGAAACCGCTCTTTGGGCTACCCGGCGCGTCTTCGGTCGGCGCGGTCGCCACCTATCTCTCGGACAACCCCGCCATCATGCCCTTGAGCGCCGACAAAGCGTTCCTGAAGTACTTCAGGAGATGGCAGGTCACGACGCTGGTGAACCTGGGAACGGTCTTCGGCATGGGGCTCATCGTTACAACCTTCATGTTGGCTCTGTCATCGGAGACCGAATCATTGGGCAGAGCGATCCTGCTGGGTAACGTGGGCGCCATTCTCGGCGGTATCGTCAGCGTCAGGCTGATGGGGTACTTCGGCAAGAAAAAGTACGGCGAAGAGGAGGGCGTGGTCTCAGAAACGGAGGAGGGCTACGACATATTGCACTATCGGGAAGTACGTCCGGGTAACGTTGCGCAGCGGGTGCTGCAGGCCATGCTGGACGGCGGCGCCCATGGTGTCAAAACCGGTTTCGACATCATGCCCGGAGTCATCATCATCACCACCATCGTCATGATGCTCGCATACGGACCAAGCGATGGTGTGTATACCGGAGGGGCCTACGAGGGAATCGCTTTCTTTCCCTGGATCGGAGCGAAGCTGTCGTTCATCATAGAACCGTTGTTTGGATTCTCCAATCCGGAGGCCATCGCGTTTCCGGTTACCTCACTGGGTTCGGTCGGCGCCGCGATTGCCATGGTTCCGCAGTTCCTCGAGAGCGGCATCATCGATGCCAAAACAATCTGTGTTTTCACCGCCATCGGCATCTGCAACGCGGGCTTCCTGAGTACTCACGTGGGCATGATGGACGGCATAAAGGAGCGGAGCCTTACCAACGTGGCCATCGCCACCCACTTCTTCGGCGGTCTCTGTGCCGGAGTGCTGGGACACATGCTCTTCCTCTTGCTTGGATGAATCTCCGGTCCGAAGGGCCTGCTATTTCGCTGGTAACTTAGGCAGAGTCCATCCGGTCTCCCAAGGACTCGCTACCTCGAGGGGCGGACACCGCAAGGCGATTACGGCCCTCGCGTTTGGCGTTGTAAAGCTCGGCGTCGGCACGTCGCAGGACCTCGTTGGGAGCCTTGAGCCCGAACCCTGATGGGTAACAAAAACTGAACCTTGATGGGTTACAGTTTTGGGTTACGAGAAGAGGAGCCATCGTGGTCTAGGATGGCTCCTCTTTTTAAGGGTAGTGTCGCGATATTTGTGTAAAGGGGGTATTCCCTTAAGTCCACCGACCCCAAGATATAGTGGTTACCGGGGCTCTGCGGGCCGTTTCCCACGTCCGGTGCCGAGGTAAAGGGCCGAAGCTGGCGTGGGAGCACACTGAACAGCCTGCTCAAGCAAGCGGTAGAACAACAGGCCGCGAGCCCGGGATGTGCGTCGGTTGAAGCGAAAGGTGAACTCGTCCAGATAGTAGGGGAGGTGTTCGCGGGCGATCCCTCCTTGGAGGGTTCCGAGGACCCAGCGCTTGAGGAGAGACGCCACCCGATGTACGGCCGACATGAGCACGTGAGCGGGATCGCCGGAGGTCGAGAGGTTCGTGACCGTGTGGCGAAAGCCCAGTTTGGCGAGTCCCTGATAGCTTGGCCATCCGTCGGTATGCACCGTGCTTGCCGGTGCGATGCTATCCTTGACGAAGCCTCGCAGAACCGGAGCGGAGAGGTCGGGCACCCAACGCAGCCGTATTCTCCCGATCTTGCGTCCGTCGACCTCGGCGGCGATCGCGACGATGGCCTTCTTGATCGTCTCGCGGCCCCGCACTCCAGCCTCCACGCCCCCGACATAGCTCTCGTCCACTTGCACAACGCCGCTCAGCTGGTCGCGATCCGGTCGGACCATGGCCCGGCGGAGCTTGTGGAGCCAGACCCACGCTGTCTTGTAGCTTCCCAGTCCGAGCACGCGCTGGAGCCCGAGAGCATTGGCTCCGTATTTCTGGCTCGTGAGCTCCCAGGCAGCGAGAAACCACAGACGCAGGGGCGAGCGCGTGCGGTGGAACACGGTTCCCGCCAGCACCGAGGTCTGCCTTCGACAGTGTGGGCAGACGAGACGCCCCCGCGATGCTCGCCAGACCTCTCCCAACCCGCCACAGCCCACGCACACAAACCCTTCCGGCCAGCGCAGACCCTCCACGTACTCCAGGCATGCCGCATCGTCGGGGAAGAACTCGTCCAGCTCCAGCCGCGTACGGGGATAGTCCACGCCGCCACGGAGCTGAGAAGCCGGAACCGCCATGACCACAACATGTAGTGGGCGGTGGACTTAAGGCAATACCCCCTTTGTGTAAAAGGGGGTGAGGGGTCCGGGGAGGGTGGACAGCCCGGGAAAAAGAGAGGAAGCTCCTTGTGAATGTTCATCATGACACGAACCCGGGGAGTCCGGGCCTGCGCCAGCAGGTCCGGAACCGGAAAGGAGCTTCCTCATGGAAAAGATGGTTGAAGTTGAGCGGGCCACGCAAGAAGAGTTACGGCAGGATTTGAAGTCGTTGTTTCAGGGCGCGATTCGTGTTACGCTCGAGATGGTGCTGGAGGAGGAGTTGAAAGCGATGGTCGGAGCGCGTCGTTTCGAGCGGGTCGGCAGCCGGAAGGACCACAGGAACGGCACGTACCTCAGGCGCCTGCTCACGAGCTTGGGTCAGATCGACGTGATGGTGCCGCGCAGCCGGGAAGGCGGCTCGCCCGCCGACGTGATGGGCCGCTACCGGCGCAGGAGTGAAGAAGTGGACGAGATGATGGTGGAGGCCTACGTGAGCGGTGTGTCGCAGCGCAAGATGGGCGACGTGACTGAAGCACTGCTGGGTGAGCGCGTGGGACGCTCGACGGTAAGCCGGGTCGCGAAGCGGCTCGATGGGGCTGTAGAAGCGCTGCGGAGCGCACCCATCGAGGGGCCTCACCCCTATCTGTATCTGGACGCGACGTTCCTCGATGCGCGCTGGGCCAGGAAGGTCGAGAACGTGAGCGCGCTCGTGGCCTACGCGGTGGATCCGGACGGTCACCGCCGGCTCCTGGCCATCACGCTAGGCCCTGAGGAGTCAGAGGACAGTTGGTCGGAGCTCCTCGAGCAGCTCCTGGAGCGAGGTCTCAGCGGCGTCGAACTGGTGATCGCCGACAAGCACGCGGGCCTGGCAGCTGCGGTGCGCCGCTTCCTGCCTGAGGTGCGCCGTCAGCGCTGCACCGTGCACCTGCAACGCAACGTGCTGGCCAAGGTCCCGCATCGCCTGCGCAAGCGTGTGGCGCGCGAGGTTGCCGCCGTCTTCCGGGCCCCCGGGCTCGCTGAGGCGAAGAAGCGCCTGGCCGAGATCACGACGCGCTGGCAAGAGGAGCTCCCCGAGGCAATGAAGGTGCTCGAGCGGGGCTTCACGGCCGCCACCCAGTTCTACGCGTTCCCCGAGCCCCACTGGGCCAGGCTACGCACCACGAACAGCCTCGAGCGCCTGCACACCGAGATCAAGCGTCGGATCCGGAGCGCCGGCGCCTTCCCCGACCGAGCCAGTGCGCTCCGCCTCATCACCGCGGTTGCTCTGAAGACTACTGCGGTCTGGAGCGAACGCCGCTACCTCGATCTCACGCTTCTCGAACCCAAGGAGGTCGCCAAGGCAGCCTAACCGAAGCATCGAGGAGCTTCCTCTCACTTTTACACACAACTCGGGACTTGACCTTTTTAAGTGCATCCAACCGAGAGAGACAGGGCCAAAGTAGACGGCCCAGACGTCGTGGTCGATCTCTTCGAGGCCGATGTAATCTCCGCCGAGCAGGTGAGAGACGTTGATCCAGCGTGAGTGCCATCGGATTCCTCCGTTCGTTGAGACTTTGCGGACTTCGAAGTGAGCAGGGTAGTCGGGTGTGGTCAGCTTCGAGGGAAAGGACCGGGTCGAAGGTTGATAAGCAGAGACAGGTGGCTTTTGAGCGAGCGCTTCGTGGGGCCGGATCTCGTTGAAGTCGGTAAGGAAGGCGTTGAAGCGTTTCTGCTGGGCGGAGCGGTTTCCGGCCGGCGGGATGGTGGCTTCGGCCTTGAGGTCTTTATGCATGCGTTCGTGACGGCCATTCTGCTGGGGTGAAGCCGGCTCGATGAGGTCGGGCAGGATACCGAGCTTGATCCACCAGACCGAGAGACGAGAGAGTCGGCCGAGGGCGATGGAAGCGAAGGGGGTGCCGTTGTCGGTGCGGATGCGAGCGGGGAGCCCGTACTTGCGGAAAAGGCGAGTAAAGACGCGACGGGAAGCAGAGTAGGTAGTGCCCTCGAGCCCCTGGCAGGCGAGTAGATAACGACTGAAGCCATCCTGGACGGTGAGTGGGTAGCAGTAGCGACCGTCGAGGGTCTTAAACTGACCCTTGAAGTCAGCCGACCAGATGGCGTTGGGTGCGTCGAAGGGAGCTGTGGGCCTGCCGGGATGCGGACGCCTACGACTCCTGCGCGGCTTCTTCACGAGTCCCTCACGGAGGAAGTATTTGTGGCTCAGTGGTGTGTGGATGCGCCCGGACACGATGCGGGCGATCTCCGAGGCCATCAGGTCCTTCGGATTCGTAGCGCTCGATCCACTTGTAGCCGGTCTTACGGCTGACGCCGTGGCGCAGGCAGAGCTCGGTGTGCGAGAATAGGCCACCCGTGGCCTCGAGAATGAATCGCTTACATTCGTTCATGGGATCGGTCTCCAACCATGGCATAGCACCTCCTTGTGGAGGGCCATGTTAGGATCTGAGACGGTCACCCATCATGGTTCAGTAAACTGTTACCTATCATGGGTCAGCGTACCAGTCCCCGAACTAACAGGAGGTTGGCCGCATTGAGTGCGGCGATAGCCAGCAGGGGCGAAGCGGCGCCCAGGAAGATGGTGAGGGCTCGCCCCGCAGTACCTACGGTCTCGTCGTGGAGCGAGTTGACCCCATATCCGAAGTGGTCCTTCCCGTTGGGATAGACGTTCCCCTCCGGGAACTCCCGGGCAAGCTCCCTGCCGATCTCCTCGACCTCGGTGCGAGCGGACTCGACCGAGGATCCGTCGGACAGGCGTCCCACCAGCGTGAGCGAACGAGTGCCTCGGAGCTCGTACCGGGAATGCTCCAACTCCAGCGGTATCCAGAGTTCGATCTCGCCTGAGCCATGTGCGACACCGCTCAGCGGTTCGGGGGGCTTGTAACCCCCACCGAGAACTCCGACCACCGTGCGAGCCTGAGTCGAGCCCTCTGGGATCGACTTGCCCAGGATGTCCGGGTCCGAACCGTAGCGGGACCACCGTGCGAGCCTGAGTCGACTGGGATCGACTTGCCCAGGATGTCCGGGTCCGAACCGTAGCGGGAAGTCCACGAGGCGTGGCTGAGCAGCACCCGAGAGCCCCCAGCGTACTCGTCAGGCAGAAATAGCCGACCCAGCTCGAGAGGGGCGCCCAGGATGGCGAAATAGTCCTCGGTCACGCCGCCCATCCCGATGATCTCAGGTCCTCGGCCCTCGTCCGAAAGGAGGGCGCTCAGCTTGTGGAAGCCCCCAGGCCGTCGAAGGAGCGGGCCCTCTCACGCAGGTCCCTGAAGTTGGGAAGGCTCACACCGGCCAGGTGTTGGAGCTGGGGCACATCCTCACTCCACTCGCGCCCAGGGAAGGTGACCCCGACAGCGACGATCTGGTCGGGATCTTGGTATGCGAGAGGCCGAAGCATGACCGAGTCCACGACGGTGACGATCGCCGTCGTGACTCCGATTCCGAGGGCAAGAGTGGCCACGGTCAGCACCGTGAACCCGGGTCGCCTTCTCAAACCGCGCATCCCCTGCCGTACATTCGTCACCCAGTCACCCATGCCGCTTCCTCCCTTTCCCCTCCACGTCCGCATCGGGTCATAGGACCCGTCTCGCTCATTTCTCGCGCGCAGTCTGAGAGCGCCCGGCATCCACCAACGCAGCAGGGATACAAGAACGTCCTCGAGGTAGGCGATTTCCGCCGCCGTCCGAGAGGCGTCGCCCTCGAGGCGAGCACGGTAATCCTCGATCAGATCTCCCCTCACGAACTCGGCACCCGTGCCGCGGATCAGCGCAGCGATGGGTCGTGCCAACGGAAGGGCCGTTCTCACAGCTAGACCTCGGCTCCGGTCGTCTCTTCGAGCCGCTCATCCAGACGGCCCAGAAGACCGTGCGACATGGACCGGAATATCCGAACGGCCTCGCCCAGAGCTTCCAGTCCCAAAGGCTCGAGTCGATAGAGACGCTTGCGACGCCCCCCTCGCTCCGCGGTCGGATCACCCACCCACGAGTGCACCAGCCCCTGGTCACGGAGGCGATCGAGAACGGTGTAGACCGCCCCGGACGAGACGGTGCGTCCCGTCCGTTCCTCGATCGCGTGGCGAATCGAGACACCGTAGGCCTCCTCACTCTCCAACTGGAGGAGGGCAAAGAGGACGGACTGCTCGAATTCCCCTAGGGTCTTGGGCATGATATCGCCGGGCTAAGAACTACAGTGTAACATAAATCGGAGAACCATTAGTACTACAGCGTAGGGGATGTGTCAACGGACCGCAGCGATACGCTGCGAGCATACCCCTCCGGCGATGCCCGTCGCTACTACAGCCCCCCCCCCCCCCGACAGCTCGGCTACCGACCGTACCGATCGTAGGGGACCAACCGCCCTTCTGCCCGCAACCGCGCCGCGGTCTCCTCCATGCCGTGCATGGCTCGGAGCAGGTTCAACCCGGCAATCTTCTTGAGCTCGCCCTCGGTGTACCCCCGGCTAAGTAGCTCGGCAAAGAGGTTCGGGTACGTGGTCAGGTCCTCCAAGCCGACGGACATCGCGTCGGGCGCGTCGGTGTAGTAGTCCGATCCGATCCCGATGTGATCGATGCCGGCCACGTCGCGGATGTTGTCGATGTGGTTGGCCACGTCGGCCACCGTGCCCCTGGGCTTCGGATTCCGCTGGTCCCAGGCCGCCAGCCGGCGGTCGATCTCGGCCACGTCGTTCAGTTCCGCCCGCAGGCGTTCGGCCTCGGCCAGGCGAGCCTCCACCCAGGCGGGGCCGTCGGGGGCGATGAAGTCGGCGATGAAGTTGACCATCACCACACCGCCGTTGGCGGGCATCAACGCGAGGACGTCGTCAGGCACGTTCCTCGGATGTGGATTGAGGGCCCGAGAGCTCGAGTGTGAGAAGATGACCGGGGCTTCGGTCACCCGGAGCGCATCCTTCATCGCCTCGGCGCTCACGTGCGATATGTCCACGAACATACCGATCCGGTTCATCTCCCTCACGATCCGTTCACCGAGCTCACTGAGTCCGTTGTGGATCGGGTAGTCCGTTGTGGCGTCCGCCCAGTCGTTGGTCGCGCTGTGGGTGAGCGTCATGTAACGCACGCCCAACTGGTGGAACATGCGAAGGGCCGACAGGGAGTTCTGGATCGCGTGGCCGCCCTCGAACCCAATCAGTGAGGCGATGCGCAGCCCCTCGCGATGGATGCGCTCGATATCGTCCGCAGTGGTCGCGAACTCCAGATCGTCCGGATAACGCTCCACGATTCGGTAGACCATGTCGATGGAACGCAGGGCGTGTCTCAGCGACGCCCCTGTTCGCATCGAGTCGACGGCCACATAAGCGGACCAGAACTGGGCCCCCACCTGTCCCTGCCGCAGACGCGGAATATCCGCAGAAAGACGCGGTGCGGTCTCATTGAGATCGACTCGGCCGGCATCCCCGGCGAGCACCTCCTGGATGCTGTAGACCAGGTCGTTGTGCGTATCGATGAGAGGGACCTCAGCGAGGATCGCCCTGGCCTGAGCGAGCAGCGCGGCATCGGGAGGATCCCAGCGCTCCTGGGCCTCGACCTCGGACCGAAGCGGACCGGCCACGGCAAGCACGAACAGAACGAACAGGATCTGACGAAACATGACGTACCTCCACCTTGGAGTTCGGCGTACCCACAACCGCTGGCGCGCCGAGTGATTCTAGGGTGCGACCCGCCCCTGTGCACCGGCCTGGGAGTTGCTTCTATTGAATCCACGCTTGTCTCTTCATTGTCCCAGGATTCACGAAGACCGAGGGCGGCCCACGATCACAACCCCGACGAACCCTGCTGACAGAGGACCTCTGAGCGCCGAGGAACACGACACGCTCCGGATGGCCAACGAGGGTCTGAACAAGCGGATCCTCGGCGCGGCGAAGCTTGCGACCGTCAACGGGTGGAGCCTTGCCGTCTTCGGAGGCCTGTCCGTAATGGTCGGGCTCATCAGCCTCACGAGTCTGGTGATCGGCGCGGGGCTGCTCGCCTTCGCCTGGAACGAGTTCCGGGGCCGAGCTCTTCTCCGGAAGCTCGATCTCGACGGGCCCAGGATCTTGGCGTGGAACCAGATCGGCCTGGCCGGCGGCGTGTTCGTATATTGCGCCTGGAGCTCCTATCGGGTGTGGGGGAGTCAAGGGGAAGAACTCGCGCTGCTCGAGGTCGCCCTGGGTGTCTCTCCGGAAGATGTGGCGCTCCTGACAGTCTTGGTCTACACCATCGTGTTCGTGGTGACGGGGCTCGTGCTGGCCGTCACCGCACGCTACCACTTCGTTCGCTTGAGGCGTCTTGAACAGTACCTCGGGGAGACGCCGGAGTGGGTCGTCGACATCCAGCGGTCTATGGCGCGGCCCGGCTAGGGGGGCCGGGACCCGCCAGCTAGCGCTCGAGGTTGGCGTCACGCATTGTGGCGCATGAACCCCGCCGACCCGCGAATCCTCTCGTTGGCTACCGCCTACCCACCGCACGTCCTCGATCAGCGTGAGGTGGCCCAGGCCGCAGGGGGGCTCTTTTCCGACGACTTCTCAGACTTCAGTCGTCTGGTGCCCATCTTCGAACACGCCGGCATCGAGACCCGCCACTCCTGTGTACCGATGGAGTGGTACCTCGAACCGCACGATTTCACCGAGCGGAACCGCATCTATTTGGAGAACGCTGTGGATCTCCTGGAGCGGACCGCCGTGGACTGCCTGCAGGAGGCGGGACTGTCCGCCGAGGACATCGACATGATCGTGACGGTCTCCAGCTCGGGCATCGCCACGCCCAGCCTGGACGCGCTCCTCATGGCCAGGATGCCCTTGCGCAGTGACGTGGGCCGTCTGCCGATCTTCGGGCTAGGGTGCGCGGGCGGCGTCTTGGGGCTGTCCCGGGCGGCGGCCCTCTGCCAGGCCCATCCCGGCTCCAGGATCCTGTTCCTCGTGGTGGAACTGTGTGGCCTCACGTTCCGCCATGGTGATCGCTCGATGAGCAACGTCGTAGCGACCGCCCTCTTCGGTGATGGAGCGGGCGGCGCCATCCTCTCCAGTGAGGGTGAGGGTCCCGCCGTTACCGGTTGGGGCGAGCATTGTTTTCCGGACTCTCTCGGGGTGATGGGTTGGGATGTACGGAACGACGGGCTGGCGGTCCTTTTCTCACGTCACATTCCGACCATCGTTCGAGATGAAATGGGACCCGTGGCACGCGAGTTCCTGAAGAAGCACGGTTTGGGGCTGGAGGACGTGTCGAGGTTCGTCTGTCACCCGGGCGGCGCCAAGGTGATCGACGCCCTGGAGGAGATCTTCGAAGTGGGAGAGGGGGGATTGGCGGACAGCCGGGCGGTGCTTCGCGAGCACGGCAACATGTCGGCCGTTACGGTCATGTTCGTGCTCGAGCACGCTCTGAACGATGGGGCCCAGGGGCACCTTCTGCTGTCCTCTTTGGGACCGGGTTTTACGGCCGCCTTCGCGCTCGTCGATGTCCCATGACGCTGGGCGTTGTCGAGTGGGTGGTGGCGCTCGTGGCGCTCCAACGCCTGGTCGAGCTGGGCTGGTCGCGGCGTAACGAGAAGGGGCTGCTCGCGCGGGGCGGGAGGGAGGTCGGCGCGCGGCACTACCCCCTTCTGGTCCTTCTCCACGCAGGCTGGCTGGTGAGCCTGTTGGTCTTCGCACCGCGCGGCGCCGTGAGCCCCATACTGCTCGGCGCGTTCGTCGCTCTACAGGCCGGACGTCTCTGGGTTATCACCACCCTGGGGCCATACTGGACGACCCGGGTCATCACGGTGGCCGACGCTCCGCTGATCCGCACCGGGCCTTACCGCTGGCTCAGACATCCCAACTACTGGATTGTGGTGGGAGAGATCGCGCTGCTTCCGGCGGCCTTCGGTGCCTATGCTGTGGCGGTGGTGTTTTCGATCCTGAACGCCGTCCTGTTGCTGTATCGCGTCCGGGTGGAGGAGGGCGCCCTGACAGAACGTCGACAAACGCCATCGGGGACGACAGACGACTCGTAGTGACCCGCCGACCGTGGTTCAACAAGAATTCCGTGCGTAGCGAAGCGAGAACGCAGGTTCGGGCGACTCCACATCACCATAGACGTGTGCGATGAGGGAGTCCGGTGACGCGTGTAAATACTCGATCGCTTGTGGGAAGTCGTGCTGCGGATTCTCGAATCGAAGGAGTGTTGCCGAAACCTCAGTCGCCCGGAAGTCTGCCGGGCTCTGTCCAGACGGATAAGCCGAAAACGTGAGGTCGCCGTCCTTTTGATGCAGTACCACCAACTCGTACCCTCGGGCCACGCCGCCGCGGACACTGCGCGACATCCCCACCATCATTCCACCCTCCGGTGCCATCCAGATCTCATCCGTGCGGGACTGACCGGACGTGGCCACCCAGCACCCCGCGAGCCAAGCAGCGGTGTCCACAGCATCCTGGGCTCGGGCCCCGATTGGCGTAAGAGCAAGCAGCAGGAGAGCCCACACGGGGTGCAGCACCGATCCAAAGGTGGGCGTCCGCAGCTCCAGGTTTCTCGGCAGTAGGTCCATGAATCCACGATAGACTCGCACATGGCCCCCGCAACAGGAGCTGCAATCGGCCGACCCCATTCCCGTGGACAGCGCGGGCCGCCCGCCTTCCACTCGATCCGCCATCCCACTACAGTCCAACGTGCTCAATCGCGTCCGTGTTTCCCTTAGAGCTCTCCGCCACCGCAACCTGCGCCTGTTCTTCGCCGGGCAGGGGGTCTCGCTGGTGGGCACCTGGATGCAGCACGTGGCCATCAGCTGGCTCGTCTATGAGCTCACCGGCTCCGCGCTGGCCCTCGGGCTCATCGGTTTCGCCAACCAGTTCCCCATCTTCATAGTCGCTCCTTTTGCAGGAGCCCTCGGCGATCGATGGAGCCGGTACCGCATGGTGGTCATGGCCCAGATCGCCGCCATGATGCAGGCGGTGGTCCTCGCGGCCCTCGTTCTTACCGGGGCCGTGCAGGTCTGGCACCTGGTAGCTCTCTCGGCGGTGGCCGGCCTCATCAGTGGAGTAGACATCCCGGTCCGACAGGCCCTCTTGGTGCGGCTGGTCAAAGGCCAAGAGGACCTTCCCAACGCCATCGCCCTCAATTCCTCGATGTTCAACTCCGCACGGCTGGTGGGCCCGGCGGTAGCGGGCGTGCTGATCGGCTGGGTGGGTGAGGGTCCCGTCTTCGTCGTCAACGCGGTGAGTTACCTGTGCGTCCTGGGAGCCCTCGCGGCGATCCGACTCGAGGGGAAACCAGCGGAGCCCGCCGGGCCCGTCCTCCAGAACATTGCCCAAGGATTCGCCTACGCTTTCCGCTTCGTGCCGATCCGCGATCTGCTCACACTTCTCACGTTGGTCTCCCTCGTGGGGGTGCCGTACGTGGTGCTGCTTCCCGTCTTCGCCAGGGACATTCTCGGCGGCGGGGCGAGTACGCTCGGCCTCCTCACGTCGTGCGCGGGCTTCGGGGCAGTCATTGGCGCCCTGTCGCTGGCTTCGCGTAACACCGTGGTCGGGCTGGGGCGTGTCATCGTACGCGGGTCGACCTTGTTCGGGGTCACTCTGGTGGCCTTCGCGTTCAGTGAGATCCTCTGGTTGTCATGTGTCCTACTGGTGGCGAGTGGCTTTGCCGTGATGGTGGTCACCGCCTCCATCAACACCATGCTCCAGACCCTGGTGGAGGAAGACATGCGCGGCCGGGTCATGAGCCTCTACACCGTGGCCTTCATCGGTATGTCCCCGATAGGCAGCTTGGCGGGCGGCGCCATAGCCGGCCGGGTCGGAGCTCCGCTGGCGGTCGCCTTCGGCGGGCTGGCATGTTTGGCTTTGGCCTTGTGGTTCAGGCGACGGCTCGCCCCGCTCAGAGAGATCGTGTATCCAGTCTATGAGCGCATGGGGATTCTACCCGAGGTGGCTCGGGGGCTGCACACCGCGACCACATTCCGGCCGAAGAGCTAGCCGAGCGAGTCCTAAGGCAGCGCCATCGCCGCCAGCATGTTCGGGATCTGCACCACGATGTGTTGCTTGCCGTTGTGCATGAACGTGCTCAGCCCGTAACGAGGATTACCCGGCAGCTCGACCTGCGCGATTCGCTCGCCGGTAGCCTTGTTCACCGCGTACAGGTAAGGCGTACCGTCGCTGCCGTTGCCGGTGTGGATGAGTAGCGTCTTGGTCACGATCTGAGCCGCCTGACGCCCCGTCCCCGTGTTGGGTATGTCGAGCCCTGCGAGCGCCGGATTGTTCTTGACCAGGTTCGGCGTGTCTCCTACCGGAATCCACCAGAGATGCTCACCCGTGTTCATGTCGATCGCAGTGATCTTGCTGTATGGCGGCTTGAAGATCGGCATGCCCCGGATGCGTCCGAATCGGGCGGAGCGGCCCACGGCGAACTTGTTGATCGTCGAACCCGTCGGAACTCCCCTCTCTCCATCCATCTCCTCACCTGGAACCATGATCCGGGACGAGCACCCTTTCTGGGACGTCACGTACAGGATCCCTCGGTTGGATGATCGGGATAGGGGAGGACCGGCGATCCCGGTCCTTCCCCTCCCACACCACCAGGCATGCGGGTCCGCACCTGGCGGTTCGGTGAGTTGAGGTCAGTACGGCGTGAGCCGGGGCACACCCAGCTCGTCGAAGTACGCCCCTGGCAAGGCCGTGTGCAGGGCGTGGTGCGCGGCCACGTGCCACCAGCTTCGCGCGAACCGAGCAGCTCGCCAGGCGAGGTTCTCGCTCACACCGCGAGCCCTCAACTCCCGGTACGCTGTCCTTCCCCGTTTCCACTGGCGTAATTGCAACGTACGCAGCCGGCGGTGGATCCATTGGTCCAGGTCTCGGAAAACCCCCGGTGTATCCGCTAAGCCGAAGTATGCCTTCCACCCCAGCACGTAGCGCCGTAGCTCTTCCGCCACCTGTTGCAGGCTCCGCCCGCCACTCCGGCTTGTAATCTGCCGGACTCGCTCCTTGAACTTCGTCAGGGCCTTCTTGCTGACCCGGCGCTTCACGACCTTCCCTGCCGCTACCCAGAAGCTGTAGCCCAGGAACTGTCGATCCCACACTCGCGCCACCGCGCTCTTTTCCTCGTTGACCTGAAGCCGAAGTTTCCCGTACAAGTGCCTCAGCGCCTGCATCACACGTTGTCCTGCCCGCCTCGACCGCACGTATACATTGCAGTCATCGGCGTACCGGACAAACGCGTGTCCGCGTAGCTCCAACTCCTTGTCCACTTCGTCCAGGAGCACGTTCGCCAGCAACGGCGACAACGGTCCGCCCTGAGGCGTCCCCATGTGCCGCTCCATCACCACCCCGTTCGCCATGACTCCGGCTTCCAGGTAGCGACGGAGGATCCGCAGCATCGCCTTATCCTCGATCCGCTTTGCCAGCCGCCCCATCAGCACGTCGTGGTTCACCCGGTCGAAAAACTTCTCCAGGTCCACATCCACCACCCATCGTCTCCCTTCCTGGATGTATTGCTGCGCTTCGCGCACCGCATCGTGTGCTCGGCGCCCAGGCCGGAAGCCGTGGCTGTGCCGACTGAACGTCGGGTCGAACCTCGGTTGCAGCACCTGCAGGATGGCTTGTTGGATGAACCGGTCCAGCACGGTCGGAATCCCCAACTCCCGGACCCCTCCCCCACTCTTCGGTATCTCCTGCCTTCGTACCGGCTTCGGTTGGTAGGTCCCCGCCAGCAACCGCTGTCGGATCTCCCCCCAGTGCCTGCGCAAGTACTCTGGCAGCTCCTCCACGCTCATCCCGTCGATGCCCGGACTGCCCTTATTCTGCCGCACGCGTTTCAACGCTCCTACGAGGTTGGCACGCCCGACCACCTCCTCCATCAGGAGATGCTCGCTTCCTGAGCGCTCGTCTCCATGGGCCACCGTTCCGGCTTCGCCACTCCCCTCTACCTTCGGGGCTTCACCCCTATCCTCCAGCGGGAGCTCCAGTTGCCTGGACTCCTGGCGCATGGCCTTCTCGAGATCCACGGTCGTCACACTCTCCTCTCCGTTCGGCCCTTCGTCCGACAAAGCTGGGTCCAAGCGCATCATGCACTTCGTCGGCCTACTATGGCCTCTGCTGACTTCTCGCTCCGCCGGCAGGCCCAACAGCGCAATGCCGGCGTCGCCCTTTCAGGCGTCAGGCGAGACCTCCCCGGGTAAGAACGATGACCTTCCCCGCACAATCGCCGGATCTACGCCGCTTCCCCTTGGTCGCAGGAGCTTCGCGGTCAGTGGTCCGCTCGCCCCGGTCCGCAGCACCTCGTATCCGGTTCCTGTTCGTCGACTCACGGGTTCGTTTCACGCTTCGTTCAGCGTACGCCTCACGACGAACGCCTTGCGCTTCCCTTCGGTCCCTGCGACCAGGTTCCGGGAGGACTTTCACCTCCAAGTCATCGCCCATGCCGGGCCCACCACCGCAAACAGAGCCCCCGTAGGGACTCTGTAAGTCTTCAAGTTGCCGAGTCGGGAAGGTGGGGGCGCTCCCTCCCGGACCGCACTCGACGCCATAACAGAAATGCGTAAGCGCCCAGGTTGATCACGACGACCAGGCCCCCGAGGAACAACTGGTCGAGCCGGGTCAGGCCGGCGGGATAGAGGAGCCGATCCAGGTAGTGCTCGATAAAGCCGCCCGTGTATCCTTGTGCCCCTCCCATACTGCGAAAGCGAACTTCGATCGGAGTCAGAGGACAAATCCCACCCGTGACCTCGATCCATGTGCCCCAAAGCGCGCATGGAATGTGCGACCACGCCATCTTCGGCCAGCGGTATACCGTGAGCGCGCCCAGTATCACGAACACGATGAAGGCGAAGTGAAGGATGACCAAGGCGTCCGCCAGGAGCAGATAGATCACCACTTGGCCATTCTCAGGTTTCGGGAATCCCGGTCCGTCTCTGCGATTCTACTGCGCGTCCAAGATGCCGACCGCAAGCGAAGCGCGCGAGCCGAATGCCTACCGCGACTGCAGCAATCGCTTGACGGCACGCGCCGTGACCTTGATTACGTCAGGCTCCGGGCTGCAGCGAGGCGGACCGCTACATAGCGCCAACCTTCCTCGTGGCGGCGCACCACGAACGTACTACTCACCCGGAAGGAGCCGCTCTCCAAGCCGTCCACAATCCATCACACGTTCAAGGGCCAACCGCTCTCGAAGTGCAAAGCCTCGAAGTGGCCACGTCAGGCAAGCCCGGACGCCTAACTGATGCGGACCTCGCTCCGTGTCCTTCGCTTGATTGGGATGCCTGACGTTGGATCCCTCTCTGCCAACGTACGTGAGACACGGAGCACGCAAAGAATTAGAGTAGGGCGAAGGCAGAGAAAACGAACATGTTGGGACTGCGAGAGAGAATGGCAGAGAATGGTAGTGCCCCTGGAACCGGGGAGGCCAAGCGAAGCGCGGCAGCTCCTGCGGACCCGGAGGTAGTAGATAGGCCGCTACGGCGGCGGTTCAGTCCGTCGTACAAGCTGCGGATCGTCGAAGAAGCGGACCGGTGCACCGAGCCCGGCGAGGTGGGTCAAGTCCTGCGGCGAGAGGGCCTGTACTCGTCGCACCTGACGACGTGGCGCAAGGCGGCGCATAGCGGGTCGCTGAAGGCCCTGTCGAAGAAACGCGGCCGCAAGCCGGAGCGAAATCCGCTGGATGAGAAGGTACGCAAGCTGGAGCGGCGAAACGCACGGCTCGGGAATGAGCTCAGGAAGGCACACCTGATCATCGACGTGCAGGGAAAAGTTGCGGGGCTGCTGGGGATAAGCCTCGACGACGGGACAAACTCTTGAAGGCGGCCGATGAGCTGGCTAAGCACGTCGGTGTAAAACCGGCGTGCGCGGCCCTCGAGGTCTCCCGATCGACGTTGTACCGTCGTCGAGGCCCATCAACCGGGCAACAGCAGCCCCGCCCGACGCCCGCCCGGGCATTGAGCGAGACGGAACGAGGCGAGGTCTTCGACACGCTGTGTTCGGAGCGGTTCGTGGACCGCTCACCCGCCGAGGTGGTGGCCACGCTGCTCGACGAAGAGGTCTACCTGTGCAGCGAACGCACGATGTATCGTGTTCTGGCCTCCGAGGTGCCGGTTCAGGAACGCCGGGCGCAGCGCACCCATCCCGAGTACAAGAAGCCCGAGTTGATGGCCACGGCGCCGAACCAGGTGTGGTCCTGGGATATCACGCGGCTGCTCGGGCCGAAGAAGTGGAGCTATTACTACCTCTACGTCATCATGGACATCTACAGCCGCTACGTCGTGGGCTGGATGGTGGCGGACCGGGAGAACTCGGCCCTGGCCGGCCGGTTGATCCAGCAGAGCTGCCTGAAGCATGGCGTCCAGCCCCGGGTCCTGACCCTGCACTCGGATCGGGGACGACTCCAATGACGAGCCAATGCACCGCTCAACTTCTCGCTGACCTCGGCGTGACAATGTAAAACCCGCTCGTTGAGCCGGCCTCAGGTGTCGGATGACAACCCGTTTTCCGAGGCTCAGTTCAAAACCTTGAAGTACCATCCCTCGTTTCCCGGACGGTTCGGGGATCAGGGCCAAGCCAAGACGTTCTGTCGATCGTTCTTCCGCTGGTACAATGCCGAGCACCGCCATGGCGGCATCTCGATGCTAACCCCCGAGCAGGTCCACTTCGGGAACGCCGATCAGGTCATTGCCGGCAGGAAATCCGTGCTCCGCGAAGCATGGGCCGCTCATCCCGAACGCTTCGTCAGAGGTGTGCCGAAGCCCAAACCGCTCCCGGAGGCCGTCTTCATCAATCCTCCCATCCCTTCCCTCACCACACAGGACATTGCTCTCTAATTAATCCCGTAGAGTGTCCCATTGTCGTTGACAGGTTCCGCTGCGCGATCAAGATGTGGACCGCAAGCGACCCCGAACACCCCATGCGCTCAAGCTACGGGTGATGCTCGGGCGGTGCGATGGCCGGACGTGGGCTGGATGGTGGCGGACCGGGAGAACTCGGCCCTGGCCGGCCGGTTGATCCAGCAGAGCTGCCTGAAGCATGGCGTCCAGCCCCGGGTCCTGACCCTGACCTTCTACTCGTTGTCGGCCAGTCGCGCCCTCACTCGTCTCGCGCCTGCAACAGCAATCCCTGGATCTCTTCCGTCCAGGATCGAGCCATATCCCGAGTACGCAAGCTGGAGCGGCGAAACGGTTCTGACAAACTCTTGAAGGCGGCCGATGGCGTCCGCCGGCGTGCGGCCCTCGAGGTCTCCCGATCGTCGAGCCTGCCTCGATCGAAGGAGATCAGGCATGGCCGGGTCGTCTGCTAGGCGCTGCCAAACCCGGTCCATCGGCGGTGGATCGGCGAAGTCGCAGGTAAAGGCAGGCGTTTCTTGTGGACACAGGTTGAACACGTTGAACGTGACCTCGGCAGGTAGGTTTTCCCTAGCGAATAGCCTCAGCCTATGATCCTGCCGATCGTCAAAGGCGGGCCGCCCGGCTCGGAGGTCTTGACTGAAGTACGTGACGACGGCGGACCGAAGCTCCGCGTCAGTGATCAACCGTAGATTGCCTGTGGTTTCAAGGTCTCGGAACGTGCCGTCCCGTGGCGGTGCATTATTCACGCTCCCCAACCGTGCGACGGCGATGGCCGGATGGGTCACTCGATCTGACCTTCTACTCGTTGTCGGCCAGTCGCGCCCTCACTCGTCTCGCGCCTGCAACAGCAATCCCTGGATCTCTTCCGTCCGATCGAGCCATATCCCGAGGGTTCTGAGGCCCGCCAGGAGATCAGCCTGCCTCGATCGAAGGAGATCAGGCAGTCTATGGCAAGGCCGGAGTCTGTCGGTCGGTGAGTCGTGCCCTCCAGCAAACCAAGGAGAGCCGCAGCCGCACGGGCAGAGGTCTCCCAGTCGAGCAGTTGCTGCTGGAAGATCCGGACGTTTGCATCGAGGTCGGCTGAAACGCGCTGAAGGTAGTCAGCCTCCGCATCAGCCTCTTGCCTCCCATCCCACCACCTCTCAATCCCAAACGCCATCAGAATCGAAGCCACGATCACCACGCCCTCCACGAAGACGCGCAGCCAAGGGACCTGACGGTTCAATTCGGCACCCGCTCCTTCACGTCCTCGAACCAATTCAACACCACCCGAAACTGTCTCGAGTTCGTTGGGTCACTTCTGATCATCACGAATTGCCCGTCAGGCCTGACCGTCCAGTTGCCGTCCTGGAAGAAGTCGTAGGGGCTCGAAAAGAGAGTGATCGGCTCACTGAGAACCTCGAACACGGGCGACGTGCGCACGTTCACGGCCATGATGGAGTTGCCGGTCCGGTAGAAGAGTTCGGTGCCGTCTGCCGACCAAACGGGATCCGTCCCGCCTCCCTGGGACACGAGATGTCGTTCATCCGGTTCGGGGTAGGCGACCGCGTAGACCTCGTTGACGCCGGTCGCGTCGGAAACGTAGGCGACCCAGTGCCCGTTCAGCGAGATTCTCGGGATAGCCTCCCAGGCGTCGTCCGCGATGAGGTCCTCGACCGTGCCGTCGGCGATGCTCACCGTGGCAATACGTCCGCTGCCGTGAGCCAGTAGCCGGTTGTCGGGCGTCCACGAGTGGGGGAAGATCCCGATATGATCCGGTCCACCGATCGGTACCGCGGGGTTAACGAACGGGTAGTCACGCACCCGCCAATGGGGTGGATTGGTCGAGTTGTAGAAGGCCACCCGACTTCCGTCCGGCGCCCACACCCCCCATCCATCGTGGTCCTCGGTGGGTTGGCGCTCGGCGATGCCGCGGTCCAGATCCACGATCCAAAGGTCCGAGGGACGTGGATCGACGGTCACTGCAAGACGAACGCCGTCCCTGGAGAGGCGCGGGAATCGATACCCTCTGGGGTCCACGGCTACGGGCGTTTCCCGCCCGTTACGGTCGACGAGCACGAGTGTCCGCTCGAAACCACCTCGCACGAACACCAAAGTGCCGTTGTCCGAGACGGCCAGGTTCAGGGCTCCACCGCCGGGACCCCGGAACACGTCCTCGATCGCGGGAATCGATGGCCCGTCGAGCTCCAGCCGGTCCAGGTCGAAGGGCACCAAGAGAGCTCTCTCCTGACCGCCGTTATACATCAGGTGACCGGTTGGCAGGTATCGGGCCTGCCCTCCGGCGAAGACGTATCGATATTCCCCCGAGCGTAAGTCCAAGACCGCGGTACCGCTCCGGACCGTGATCAGGGCCTGTTCGCCGCCGGGAAGGACGTGAGGCCACAGAGGTCGAGCTCCGACGATGTCGGCCTGATCCTCTCGCCCCCTGACCCCGACGAGGACGCCCGGCAGCGGGTATTCCACGGGCTCTCCACCGGCCACCGGCACTCTGTACACCGATTCACCCACGCAGTAGAGAATCGTCTGGTCGACTCCCCAGCTCGCGCCGCCGCTGACCCCTTCCGGCAGCCGAGCTACACGGATCGGTGCTCCGCCCGAAACGGAGACCCTGCGAAGCTCGGATTCCGTGAAGAAGCCGACCCAAGCGCCGTCCGGAGAGAAAAACGGCTGGCGAGCCCCTTCGGTGCCTGGAAGGGCCTCAAGATCGAAAGAATCCAAATGCCTGAGATACAGCCGTGTCTCGGTACCCTCCTCTCCGATGTAGACCAGCTTGGATCCGTCGCGAGAGATGTCGAGCGCGTACGTTTGCCCTCCGCGGACTCCGAGGCGTTGGCTCTCAGGAAGGGAGATTTGCATGCGCGTCGTCATGCTGGGTGTGGGAGTACGCACCCACCCGAAGACCGCTAGAACGGCAGTCGCCACAGCCGTAGCGGGCCATGCGTAGCGCCTGAGGCTCAAGACCGCGGGCGGTGACGATCGCCCCGGAAAGGTGAACGAGGGGTCGTTCAGCGCCTCGGCGAATCGGCCAATGGTCGGGAACCTGTCGGCGGACGTCTTCGACAGCGCCACATGCAATGCGGCATCTACGTTGCCCGGCACCGCACTGCGCTCAGCGACGACGGACGGAGGCTCGCCCGTGATGATCTTGCCCAGGATCGCTTGCGCCGTGCTCCCCGTGTACGGCGGCTCACCCACCAGCATCTCGTACAGCACGCACCCGAGGGCGTAGGTGTCGGTGCTCGGCCCGACAGTCTGATCGCCCGTCGCCTGCTCTGGGCTCATGTAGTGGGGCGTGCCGAGGCTCAGTCCGGTCTCGGTGAGACGACCGCCACCGGCAACGCCGACTGCGAGCGCGATCCCGAAGTCTGAGATGACAGGTTTGCGCTCGATTAGAAGCACGTTGCCGGGCTTGATGTCCCTGTGGATCACACCCTGTCGGTGTGCGTAGTCGAGTGCCTCAGCGACATTCGTCGCGATGCCGACCGCCTCATCCACCGGAAGTTGGTGCTCACGGTCCAGCCTTCCTCGCAGGCTCTCTCCCTCCACATAGGGCGTGACGTAGAAGAGAAAGCCATCGGCTTCGCCGGAATCATGCAGCGGCAGAATATTGGGGTGCGTCAGGTTGGCCGTCGTCTTGATCTCGGCCAGGAACCGCTCGGCGCCAACGACGGCTGCCAACTCGGGCTTCAGAACCTTGAGCGCGACCTTGCGCTCGTGCTTCAGATCGTCGGCCAGGTAGACCGTGGCCATCCCGCCTTCACCCAGCTCACGCTCGATGGCGTAGCGGCCTTCCAGAGCAGCGTTCAGGCGGGTGACTGGATCGGACATCAGTTGGGCACCAGCCGCTTCAACTCCTCGAAGAAGTTGGTGACCATGATGAGGTTCTGACTTTCCGCAGTTAAGCCTAAGCCGCGGCCCATCAGAAACCGCTGATCGTCCAAAGAAACGTCGTAGAAGTCGGTCCCCTCATCGTCGTAGTACTCGGGTGGTACCGTGAACAGCGTTTGCTGCTCTACGACCCTGAACCCTGGAGTAGTCTCGATCTGGACGGCGACCAATGCGTTGTTCGGGTCTAGGAAGAACAGTTCACGGCCACTGTGCGCCCAGACGGGGCGGCGTCCTCCGTCGGTAGAAATCCGGACTCTCGGCGAGTCGACCTCGGGGAAGGAAAGCACGAACACTTCATGACGGCCTGTCTCCTCTGAACTGTAGGCAAGCCACCGCCCGTCCGGTGAGAGGGCTGGTCCCTGCTCGGCCCACTCGGTCGCCACAAGCGGGAAGGGCAGGCTATCCACACTCGGGCGAAGAGCCCAGACGTCACGATCTCCTGTGGCCCTCTGAGCCACGGCCCCACTTGTGCGAAGAACGAGCCAGTCCCCATCGGGGCTCCACAAGCCTTGTGCGAATGACTGCCCCGCGTCGAGCACGAGTTCTGCATCTCCTGTTCCGTCCACACGCTTGGACCATACCCTGGTGTGGGGCTCGAAGTACATCACAGTCTGACCATCGGGCGTCCACCACGGTACCGCTTCTTGACCCTGGGTGAGCGTGAGACGCTCCAACGGACCCTCGGGCAGCTGCTTGATCCAAATGTCGTTGTTTCCCTGAGTCCCAATGCGTAGCGCCACCCTCCTGCCGTCAGGCGAGAGACTCCACCCTGAGTTCCCACCGCCGCGATTGAACTGCCAGCCAGCGTCGACCGGGGTCGCCACACCCGAGCGCGTCACCCAAACCAGCTCAGTGTCGGATGCCTCCTCTGACCCCCGGGTGGAATACAAGAGCGTTCCCGTCTGGGACACAGCGAAGATCGGCCAACCCTGCGCGACCATAAGTCCATCCGCCACCGGGATCGCCGCCCCCGTAACCTCCAACTTCTCTACATCGAAAGGGGCAGCCAACAGGGTAGCTCCGTCGGCGTCCTTGAACAGCAGGTGACCCGAAGTGCTGTATCGTGGGAACATGCCGGGCGCGAGGTCATCGACTTCCCCCGTGTCCATATTCAGCACCTTGATTCTGGCATCGAGGCCTCCAGCCAGGCTCTCCGTGTAGACCACGGCGCGGCCCCTTGGCAGAACATCTACGCCCCAATGCTCCAGGTCTCCAGCGGCAGTGTCCACCTGGGTGACGATCTCGGGCGATCCACCGCCCGAAGGAACGCGACTCAATCCATAGGCCATGTTGGTGTAATAGACCCACACACCATCGTGACTCCACCGCACGCCGACGTTGCCCCTGACGGAATCGATGAGCGTTCGCGACACACCCCCTCCTATCGGTACGACGCGAAGCCCTGACGTCGCGATGGCCACTTCTCGACCATCAGGAGAAACCGCCGGGAGGCGAGCCCCGTCAGTATCACGGATCGGAGTGGCATCCAACGCATCCCACCGTCTTGCCCACAACTGAGAGACGCCATCGCCATCGCCTCTGTAGACCATCAGCGATCCGTCGCTCGAAATGTCGAACACCCCTCCGCTGGGACGAAAACCCTGATCGGCGGAGAGCCGCACGGAAATGCGAGTTACGGACGGTGGCGGCTCGGGGCGCAGCAGCGTCCAGCCGAAGCCAAAGGTAGTCACAGCGGCGAGCGTAGCGAACGCTATCGCAAGCCGCTTCCACGGCCCGCCAGCAGCCCCACCGACCCCGGCCACAACCTCCCCATACCGGAAGTGCTCATCCCCCAGTGCTCTCACGAAGTCTTGTGCCGACGTGAACCGATCCGCCGGTAGCTTCTCCAGTGCCTTGCGGAGCGCGGCGTCCACGTTTGCCGGAATCGCCGGACGCTGCTCAGCAGCCGACACCGGCTTGCCCGCGATGATCTTGCCGAGCACGGCCTGGGCCGTGTTACCCGGATCGGAACCTGTCAACGACAATGGGACACTCTACGGGATTAATTAGAGAGCAATGTCCTGTGTGGTGAGGGAAGGGATGGGAGGATTGATGAAGACGGCCTCCGGGAGCGGTTTGGGATTCGGCACACCTCTGACGAAGCGTTCGGGATGAGCGGCCCATGCTTCGCGGAGCACGGATTTCCTGCCGGCAATGACCTGATCGGCGTTCCCGAAGTGGACCTGCTCGGGGGTTAGCATCGAGATGCCGCCATGGCGGTGCTCGGCATTGTACCAGCGGAAGAACGATCGACAGAACGTCTTGGCTTGGCCCTGATCCCCGAACCGTCCGGGAAACGAGGGATGGTACTTCAAGGTTTTGAACTGAGCCTCGGAAAACGGGTTGTCATCCGACACCTGAGGCCGGCTCAACGAGCGGGTCACGCCGAGGTCAGCGAGAAGTTGAGCGGTGCATTGGCTCGTCATTGGAGCTCCCCGATCCGAGTGCAGGGTCAGGACCCGGGGCTGGACGCCATGCTTCAGGCAGCTCTGCTGGATCAACCGGCCGGCCAGGGCCGAGTTCTCCCGGTCCGCCACCATCCAGCCCACGACGTAGCGGCTGTAGATGTCCATGATGACGTAGAGGTAGTAATAGCTCCACTTCTTCGGCCCGAGCAGCCGCGTGATATCCCAGGACCACACCTGGTTCGGCGCCGTGGCCATCAACTCGGGCTTCTTGTACTCGGGATGGGTGCGCTGCGCCCGGCGTTCCTGAACCGGCACCTCGGAGGCCAGAACACGATACATCGTGCGTTCGCTGCACAGGTAGACCTCTTCGTCGAGCAGCGTGGCCACCACCTCGGCGGGTGAGCGGTCCACGAACCGCTCCGAACACAGCGTGTCGAAGACCTCGCCTCGTTCCGTCTCGCTCAATGCCCGGGCGGGCGTCGGGCGGGGCTGCTGTTGCCCGGTTGATGGGCCTCGACGACGGTACAACGTCGATCGGGAGACCTCGAGGGCCGCGCACGCCGGTTTTACACCGACGTGCTTAGCCAGCTCATCGGCCGCCTTCAAGAGTTTGTCCCGTCGTCGAGGCTTATCCCCAGCAGCCCCGCAACTTTTCCCTGCACGTCGATGATCAGGTGTGCCTTCCTGAGCTCATTCCCGAGCCGTGCGTTTCGCCGCTCCAGCTTGCGTACCTTCTCATCCAGCGGATTTCGCTCCGGCTTGCGGCCGCGTTTCTTCGACAGGGCCTTCAGCGACCCGCTATGCGCCGCCTTGCGCCACGTCGTCAGGTGCGACGAGTACAGGCCCTCTCGCCGCAGGACTTGACCCACCTCGCCGGGCTCGGTGCACCGGTCCGCTTCTTCGACGATCCGCAGCTTGTACGACGGACTGAACCGCCGCCGTAGCGGCCTATCTACTACCTCCGGGTCCGCAGGAGCTGCCGCGCTTCGCTTGGCCTCCCCGGTTCCAGGGGCACTACCATTCTCTGCCATTCTCTCTCGCAGTCCCAACATGTTCGTTTTCTCTGCCTTCGCCCTACTCTAATTCTTTGCGTGCTCCGTGTCTCACGTACGTTGGCAGAGAGGGCTGCGAGATCGACGAGTGCGACGTCGCTGTCGATGAAACGGTTGATGCCACCACTTAGGTAGGCAACAGTGAAGAGGACACCCAGACCGTTGGGGAGAGCGTGAGGTAATAGGTGAGCCCTTTCACCTTTAGCGGTATCAACGATCGTTACCTGTTCAATGGGACCCCCATCCGCTCGCAACCGGACGAGCCCGTCGAGGCTCACCGCGTAGATGTAGCCGTCCGGCCCCCAGCTGAGACTCCCGGTTGTAGAAAGGAGCCGGATGTCCCCATCTGACTCAGCCACGGTGATAGGACTACCCCCGGCCAGCGAAAGCACCTTTACCGCCGGGGCCGTGAAGGAGAGTCTCTCTCCGTCCGGGGAGTACGTCTGGTTTCGAGCTCCCTGCGTACCAGGCAGAACCGTGGCCTCAAGCTGGTCGAGGCGTTTCATCCAAAGGGGGTATTCCCTTAAGTCCACCGACCCCAAGATATAGTGGTTACCGGGGCTCTGCGGGCCGTTTCCCACGTCCGGTGCCGAGGTAAAGGGCCGAAGCTGGCGTGGGAGCACACTGAACAGCCTGCTCAAGCAAGCGGTAGAACAACAGGCCGCGAGCCCGGGATGTGCGTCGGTTGAAGCGAAAGGTGAACTCGTCCAGATAGTAGGGGAGGTGTTCGCGGGCGATCCCTCCTTGGAGGGTTCCGAGGACCCAGCGCTTGAGGAGAGACGCCACCCGATGTACGGCCGACATGAGCACGTGAGCGGGATCGCCGGAGGTCGAGAGGTTCGTGACCGTGTGGCGAAAGCCCAGTTTGGCGAGTCCCTGATAGCTTGGCCATCCGTCGGTATGCACCGTGCTTGCCGGTGCGATGCTATCCTTGACGAAGCCTCGCAGAACCGGAGCGGAGAGGTCGGGCACCCAACGCAGCCGTATTCTCCCGATCTTGCGTCCGTCGACCTCGGCGGCGATCGCGACGATGGCCTTCTTGATCGTCTCGCGGCCCCGCACTCCAGCCTCCACGCCCCCGACATAGCTCTCGTCCACTTGCACAACGCCGCTCAGCTGGTCGCGATCCGGTCGGACCATGGCCCGGCGGAGCTTGTGGAGCCAGACCCACGCTGTCTTGTAGCTTCCCAGTCCGAGCACGCGCTGGAGCCCGAGAGCATTGGCTCCGTATTTCTGGCTCGTGAGCTCCCAGGCAGCGAGAAACCACAGACGCAGGGGCGAGCGCGTGCGGTGGAACACGGTTCCCGCCAGCACCGAGGTCTGCCTTCGACAGTGTGGGCAGACGAGACGCCCCCGCGATGCTCGCCAGACCTCTCCCAACCCGCCACAGCCCACGCACACAAACCCTTCCGGCCAGCGCAGACCCTCCACGTACTCCAGGCATGCCGCATCGTCGGGGAAGAACTCGTCCAACTCCAGCCGCGTACGGGGATAGTCCACGCCGCCACGGAGCTGAGAAGCCGGAACCGCCATGACCACAACATGTAGTGGGCGGTGGACTTAAGGCAATACCCCATTCATCCAAAGCTGGATGCGCGAGCCAGTTCCCGCGGAGGCAGCGGCGAAAACGAAACTGGAGCCATCGGGAGCGATCGCGATGTGCGAACCGAACTGATCGGACAAGCTCCGTCCCGCAGGTAACGAGATGCTGTAGCGGCTAACAGTCTTCGTTGTGGGCCGAAGCCAACCCCACGCGGCAGCAACCAGCGCGAAGATTGCCACAACACCGACCACAGTGAACGGCACGGAGACCGGTCGAGCGGTAGACTTCTGAGCGGTATCTGAGCCAGATCCCACATAAGGAGGGGCAGGTCGGGTTGTATGCTCGAAGTGGTCGTCTGCGAGCGCCTCCGAAAACTGAGCGGTCGTCCCAAAACGGTCCGCCGGAAGCTTCTCCAGAGCCCGAGAAAGCGCCGCTCTATGTTGTGGGGCACGGTCCCGCGCACTGTCGTGATCGGGGGCGCGTCAGAGGTGAGGATTTTGACCAGCACCGCTTGGGCAGTGGATGCCAAGAACGGCGGGTCCCCTGAGAGCATCTCGTAGAGCACACAGCCGAGCGCATACACGTCGGACTGTGGGTCCACATCCCGGTCGCCCGTCGCCTGTTCGGGGCTCATGTAGTGTGGCGTGCCGAGGCTGAGTCCCGTCTCCGTGATGCGCCCCGCACCCGCCTGAGCCACGGCCAGGGCGATCCCGAAGTCGGCGACGAGTGGCTCACCCTGCTCGCTCAAAAGGATGTTACCGGGTTTGATGTCGCGATGGACCACGCCGTGCCCGTGCGCGTAGTCGAGTGCGCCTGCGACCTTCTGCGTGATCGCCAGTGCGTCGTCCACACCGAGTTGCTTCTCACGGTCGATGCGTTCCCTGAGTGATTCCCCTTGCACGTAGGGCATCACATAGAACAGGAACGAGTCCGCCTCGCCAGAATCGTGGAGGGGCAGAATATGCGGATGAGTCAGGTTGGCGGTGACCTCGATCTCAGCGAGGAAGCGTTCGGCCCCGACTACAGCCGCCAGTTCCGGCTTCAAGACCTTGAGAGCCACCTCGCGATTGTGCTTCAGGTCCTTGGCCAAGTAGACCGTAGCCATCCCGCCCTCGCCCAACTCTCGCTCGATGGTGTAGCGGCCCCCAAGAGCAGCATTGAGTCGTTCGAGAGCATCGGACATGGGCACTCCGGGATCAGACCGAGGTCAACATCCAAGAGCTTCCCGGTAGGCGCAAGCCGAACGCCGGAGAGTGACCCCTACACGTATAAGCCGTGCCAGCCCCGGCGGGCGAAGTAGGCCCTGCCCTTCGGTCGGTTGCCGGCTTCAGACATCACTCAGGCCGGACCCCACTCGATGTTGTAACGCTCGTAGGCATCGCGCACGACTAGCCTTGCCTGCTCGTCGCATAGACGATCTGAGCCATCCTCGTATAAGACGCGGTACTCGAGGTCATAGTTAGGTCCGGACGGCCCCTTCTCCATACGCCACAAATCACCCACGATCTCGGCGTCTTCGCATTCTGGCGACTGGCGAAGCTCTTCGTTCAGGATCTCCAGCAAGCGCTGCGCTGAGACTACTTCACGCTCCATGACTGTCTTCCGTGCTTCGGACGGTTGCCGGCTTCACCCATCAGCTCCGCGCACCCTAAGGAAGGTCGATTTCACTGCTTAGGAAAAGGCCGAGCTCGAAGATCAACCTACAAGGATCGCAAAGGCGAGGGGGACCGCCCCAACCACCCCCAACCAGAGAATGACCATCCCAAGAGCCCTTCCCGTGGATTTCCCGTCCGACTGCCATTGGACCCAGAGAATGTAAGAAGGAACTCCAAAGTAGAAGAGAACGAGCATCCACGTTCTCACGTCCATGTGCTACTCCGGGATCAGACTGTGGTCAACATCCGAGAGCGGTCCAGTAGGCGCAAGTAGAAGTGTGTCCAGGGGCTGTTAACGGCGTTCTGAGCGTATCCGATTTTGCCTTCAGCATCTTCACGGCGGGCTGGGAGCCAGTGGCCACCGTCACCGCCGTGAGGGTCGCGGCCGCGGCAAGTAGTCTTCGCATGAGACTCACCTCCATATCGAGAGTCGGTGGGTGTCGAGCCCTACCGACCGTCTTCTGTCGTGTGTAGATGGGGGACGTGCGCGGAAGCGGATCTTGCACACGTATCGATCGTCAGGCGGAAACCCGACGGTGGGTAGGCAGCGGGAGACCTCGTCAAAGCGCCCACAGGTAGGTCAGCTTCACCACGCCGGTCCGCCTGTCCAATGCCGACTCCCGGAAATTGATCCCGTCTTCGAAGAAGTACCCGGTGTTGAATACCACGAACAGATCCGACCCCGGCGTGTGGATCCAGTTGATCCGCATGTTGGCCTGGAGCTTCTTCGAGTCGTTGTCGTACTGGATCAAGGTCTCGGCGAAAAGCTCGCGGTTTATGGCCATCAGGATGTTGGCGCGCAAGATCGTGGTCGAGAAGTCGCCGTTGGCCACTGGCAGGCGGATGATGTTGTGATTCGCAGTCAGTTGGACCTCGAGGTGCCTCGAGAACTTCATGGTGGGCCCACCGCCGAACGTGGTCCGCGTGCCGCCGAAAAACCCGCCATAACTGAGCGCCAATGACCCCGCCAACGGCCGGCTCCAGTAGGGCCGGTAGCTCAGGTTTCCGGTCGTGAACGTGTAGTCCCCCGCAGCGATCGTCACGTCGTCCCGAATCTGAAACGGGACTTCGAGACGTTCGAAGCGACGCGTCACGCCGCCCCCGCCTCGGTCCGCGTTCTCGAGCGAGAACGAGAAGTCGGAACTCAGTTCGGTCGACTGCTTTTCGTGATCCTGACCCTCGATGTAGTCGCCGCCAACGGACAGGGAAACCTGGCGAACGAACCGGTCACCCCGACCGATGCGTGGCGAGATCCCCGCCTTCCCGCTGTAGCTGATCATGTTCCGGCGGCGTACGAACCCGATCCCAGGATCGAAGTCGTCCCCGACGTTCAGATAGCCCAACTCGAACAGATAGAGATCCGTGTCGATGGTCAGATCCGCGGCGCCGGCGAACGAACGGCCGTCTCCGTCGGACGACCAGACGCTCGTGGCCCAAGCGTCGAACGTGCTTCCGCTCCAAAAGCGGGCCGCCACGTCCCCGCCCAACGCGCGATTGTGTTCGCCGCCGCCTTCACGATTCGTGAACAGCGTGCCGAGGGTCAGTCCTGGCAGCACCTCGCCCCGGATGCGGGCGACGCCGAAGTTGGTCCCCGGATCGTCGATCTCGTTCCTGGTCTGGAGATCAAGCACACCAACCGAGATCGGACCGGCCTGCCCCGTAGTCCGTGCCCCCGCCAGAATGTCGTTCGTAATCCCGATGCGACGGCTGAAGAATGTCTCTGTGCCCCGCGATCCGAACTCGAACAGGCCCGACCGCTCGAGAAAGAACTCACGTTTTTCGGGAAAGCGCAGGCTGAATCGAGTGAGGTTGATCTGGACGTTGTCCGCCTCCACCTGGGCAAAGTCCGTGTTGTACGTGAGATCGACCGTGAGGTTGGGCGTGATGCCGTACTTCAGCCCTGCCGGCCCGTCGCTCTCTTCTCATCGAGACCGAAGTCGGTGTCGGTGTCATTCTCGACGCCTTCCACACCCAGGTTGACCTTCTGGGCGCCGGCGAGCCCATAGGGTTTGATCTCCAGGTTCCGCCCGGGACGCACGTTCTCGAGGCCGACGATCGTCGCGTACTGGGACGAGTGCGGAAGACCCCAGAAACGCTTGTAGTCGAGATCGATGAGTGGCCACATCACGATCTCGTTCTTGCGCACGATCCCCCGCTCAATCACCACACCCATCTCGATGGGCTCCGCCGGATCGAAGCGAATGGTGGTGAAAGGAATGGCCACCTCCAACACCCATCCTTCGTCGTTGACCTGACCCTGACTCTCGTAGACGCCCTCCCAGTTCCACGCAATGTCACTCTCGTCCGTGACTAAAGCGTCACCCTGCGTTCCGAACGAATTCAGCTCGAACAGATATGCGTTCCGATCGTCGTTGTAGGAGTCCAGTCCGATATGAACGTGATCGTCCTGGGGGATGAGGCCCTCGCGCTTCATTACTGTGCGCCTGATCTTGTCAGGCTCCGAGTCGAAGAGCGTGAGCCCGAAGTAGAGGGCGCGTTCGTCGTAAGCGATGCGCACCTCGCTTCTCTCCGTGGGCTCGGCACCCTCATTCGGCACGCGCTGTTTGAAGCCGCTGATGGGCTCGATGGTCCGCCAGAACAGCTCGTCCAACACCCCGTCGATGCTGGGACGATTTTCTACGTAGGTGGCGTGAACCAAGATGTCGCTGTTCCGTCGCGCACCTGAGGTGGAGGCGTCCCTGCCTACTTCCTGGGCGAACGCCGGCTGCAGCCATGCGCCAGCCAGAACGACCGGCACCAGGGCAGTGCCCGGGCCTTGAAACCCGAAAAGAGGGCGCTTCAGGAGCATGGTTGAGGCGGCGGCATCCTCATCATGAGACGAGCCCCTCTCAAGATATTGGCCTCTGCACCCCGTCGGGCCCGTTGTCCGAGTCCTGTGCGCTCGAGTTGTTCGGCATCCCCCAGTCGGTTCGCCTCCCGTGACCAGGAGGATCCACGCCCCCTGGAATTCGATGACCGCAGAGGTGCCGCCGTATTCGCGAAAGAGGGCGGCTCCAAGGACGTCTACATAGAACGAGCGAGCTCGCTCTACGTCCTCCACAACCAGAAGAAGCGTCAGTTCGACGCCCTCGACGGGAAACTCATTGGACATGCCCTACCTCGCCCCCTTCCTCGCACTCTAACACAACTTGAAAGCACGCCCCCTGTGGGTACCGTGGAGTTGCGAAACGACCATGGACCACAGCAGAGGGCGGCTCTCATGAAGCGGAACACCAAGTATGTGGGACTCGACGTGCACCAGGCAATGACGGTGGCGACGGTTCGGGGCCAAGGGGGACGAGTGATCGCGCGCAGCGTGATCGAGACGGGGGACGCATCGATCACGGAGTTCTTCAGCGCGATGCGCGGGTCGGTGCACGTAGTGTTCGAAGAGGGAACCCAGGCGCAGTGGCTCTACGACCTACTGAGTCCTCGTGTGGATCGGGTGATCGTATGCGATCGCAGAGGCGAAAAGCGTTCGGGCAACAAGGGGGACCAGGTCGATGCCGACGAGCTGTCGGAGCGGTTGCGGTGTGGCGGGCTGCGCGCGGTATACCACGGCGCACACGGCCGATCTGATCTCAAGGAGCTGACTCGAGCCTATCGCAACCTCGTCGAAGACGGCACGCGCGTGATGCTGCGGCTCAAGGCACTCTTCCGTGCGCGGGCGATCCGAACCACGGGCGGCGGAGTCTACCAGCCGAAGCAGCGCGGCGCCTGGCTCGCGCAGCTACCGGAGGGAGGAGCTCGTCTACGAGCCGAGACCCTGTACGCTCAGCTCGATGTGCTTCGGGCTCAGCGCAAGAAGACCAAGGCGGCCATGGTCGCCGAGGCGAAGCGTGATCCGGCCTTCGGGGTGCTCGAGACGATCCCCTACTTTGGGCCCGTGCGTATCGCACTGTTGCTAGCAACCATGGGTACGCCGTGGCGCTTCCGCACGAAGCGCAACCTGTGGGCCTATGCCGGACTCGCCGTGGTCACGCGCTCGAGCTCCGACTACGAGTTGTTCGATGGGCGTCCTCGCCGGCGGCGGCGCCCTCCGCTCACTCGAGGGTTGAACCGCAACCACAATCGAGTCCTCAAGAATGTCTTCAAGGGCGCCGCCAACGTAGCCATTGGACGTCCGGGCCCATTCCTGGACTTCTATAACCGAATGCTCGAGCGCGGGATGCGCGAGGAGCTCGCCCGTGTGACGCTGGCTCGCAAGCTCGCAGCGCTCACCCTTCGTCTACTCAAAACCGGAGAAGTCTTTGATCCGACGCAGCTGAGTCGACCCCAAACATTGAGGGGGGTTCATCGTCCTAGGGTGTAGGGGTGCAGCGCATGACCTTCGATCCCTTGGAACGTCGAATCCCTGGACGACGGTGCGGGAGGCAGTCTCAAGCAAATCCGTACGCCCGGCTCGCAGTCATGCCGAGGCACGATCCTAACTCCAGGCCCTTCCGCAGAACCCGAAGAAGTGTCAGGCCGGCCCCGAGGCTGAGTCTCAGATAGAACCATGGTTCGCGTCGTACGACCTAGGTCCACTCAATCAAGTCCAGACGGATCGACCATCCAAGTGAGGATCATCGTGGCCGACACGAAGACTGACTCATCCAGCACACCACTCCCTGACGATCCGGTCATTCCAGCCAAGCGGAGGCTGAGTGCCAAGCCCAACACGGCTTCGCAGACAGCCGGGGCGGAGCCCGGCCTTGACACTCTCTTTCATAGAACCAATTTGCGATCCTGCTGCGCCTCAATCTGGCCAACGCCATCGAAGTACGCGAGCTAGATGTCTACCGCGACTGCAGCAATCGCTTGTTAGGGCAATAATATAGTTGGCTAACCCATAAATTTTATTCGTCGTTGCCTGATGGCTCCTCGGGTGCCTCCTCAAGTCCGTCCATGAATTCCGTCTGCAAGTGCTCGGGCGATAGAGGAAGGTCGCTGACTCGGGTAACGGGAACGCCCACCTGTTTCCCGAGTTTCTCGATGTCCTTGTCGTCGGAATAGATTTCCGACGCGCCAGAGACCTTAGCGATCGCAACGATCTGGCGATCGAACTTGAGCTTCGCCCACGTCTGCGCACCGGCCTTCGGTGGTTTGTTGCCGAGTTCGCCCCTCAGCATGACCGCCACTTCGATGGCGGCGCGTTGGTCGAAGGACTCAATAATGAAGACCGCCTGGCGGTTTAGCGTCTCGACGATCCCCGTCGCTTCTTTTGGCGCCAATGGGGTATTGCCTTAAGTCCACCGCCCACTACATGTTGTGGTCATGGCGGTTCCGGCTTCTCAGCTCCGTGGCGGCGTGGACTATCCCCGTACGCGGCTGGAGCTGGACGAGTTCTTCCCCGACGATGCGGCATGCCTGGAGTACGTGGAGGGTCTGCGCTGGCCGGAAGGGTTTGTGTGCGTGGGCTGTGGCGGGTTGGGAGAGGTCTGGCGAGCATCGCGGGGGCGTCTCGTCTGCCCACACTGTCGAAGGCAGACCTCGGTGCTGGCGGGAACCGTGTTCCACCGCACGCGCTCGCCCCTGCGTCGAAGGCAGACCTCGGTGCTGGCGGGAACCGTGTTCCACCGCACGCGCTCGCCCCTGCGTCTGTGGTTTCTCGCTGCCTGGGAGCTCACGAGCCAGAAATACGGAGCCAATGCTCTCGGGCTCCAGCGCGTGCTCGGACTGGGAAGCTACAAGACAGCGTGGGTCTGGCTCCACAAGCTCCGCCGGGCCATGGTCCGACCGGATCGCGACCAGCTGAGCGGCGTTGTGCAAGTGGACGAGAGCTATGTCGGGGGCGTGGAGGCTGGAGTGCGGGGCCGCGAGACGATCAAGAAGGCCATCGTCGCGATCGCCGCCGAGGTCGACGGACGCAAGATCGGGAGAATACGGCTGCGTTGGGTGCCCGACCTCTCCGCTCCGGTTCTGCGAGGCTTCGTCAAGGATAGCATCGCACCGGCAAGCACGGTGCATACCGACGGATGGCCAAGCTATCAGGGACTCGCCAAACTGGGCTTTCGCCACACGGTCACGAACCTCTCGACCTCCGGCGATCCCGCTCACGTGCTCATGTCGGCCGTACATCGGGTGGCGTCTCTCCTCAAGCGCTGGGTCCTCGGAACCCTCCAAGGAGGGATCGCCCGCGAACACCTCCCCTACTATCTGGACGAGTTCACCTTTCGCTTCAACCGACGCACATCCCGGGCTCGCGGCCTGTTGTTCTACCGCTTGCTTGAGCAGGCTGTTCAGTGTGCTCCCACGCCAGCTTCGGCCCTTTACCTCGGCACCGGACGTGGGAAACGGCCCGCAGAGCCCCGGTAACCACTATATCTTGGGGTCGGTGGACTTAAGGGAATACCCCCTTGGCGCCATTCTTACCAGCGCCTCACTGAGGGAGGGCGTGGGAATGACGATTTTCGTGCCAGACCGATCCAGTTCGGATATGAGGTATTCTACGCGCTTCCGAGGTTCCACAACTGGCTTGCCGGAGGGGTCCCGCGGCGGCCCAGGGGCTCCGGGTTGGAGGAGTAGGATAAGCATGGAAGCGTCAATCACTACCACTGGCTAACCGCCCTCGCCTGATTTCCCCTAGTTCCTCATAGGCCCCATCGTCCCATTCTCCCGCAATCGCGCGAAGCTCCGTCAGGGCACTCCCTAGCGTCGTAGGCTCAAGCCTTCCAAAGCTATCGATGCGGAAATGCTTGAGGAGCCACCGCCCTTCACCATCCCGTATCCAATATCCCTGACCACCGAGGCGCACTGGCTCGAACAGATGGTGAGCCAAGCTCTTCGCAAGGTGCCTATTGGTGTGGCAACCAGCGATTGGTTCACCTTCGTACTCCATGAGCACCGGGATACTGTCCCCTGTGCCTCCCACGCGAACGACTACGCCGGAGATACTTCCGGCCTGGTTCACAGCGGAGAAGACCTCCTCCGCTTCCTCCCTACCCGGAAAATCCAGAACCTTGGCGCCTCTCTTTCCCTTTCTCAGAACCGCCCGCGCGTTGTCCTCTCGAAGGAATTTGTTCACCATCCGATAGGCGGTCTGCGCATCGCGCGGCGCTCCTCCGAGGCGAACGGCCTCCGTCCGTGCATGAACCTTAGGAATCGCCTCGTGCTCGATCTTCTGTACAAGGGTCGTGCTTCCTTCCTCGATCTGCACCAGGTGGACGGACTTCGGCTCTCCGAGGATCGCCGCTAGTCCCGCCAGATACTCAGCGAGGCGTGCCATAGGCATCGTCTCGGGCGTGAACGCCTCGATCTTGAAGAGATACTCGCCGGGTATCGGCCCGTTAGTCACGTCGTCCCCGGCCCTTTGCTGTTGGCATTCTCCCCTACTTTTTGCTTCAACGCCTTCTTCATGCGTTCCAACCCCGCGCTTGGATCTCGGATCCGCTCGGGACTACGGTCCGCGTCTGAGGTGGGGGTGGGCTTCTTTGTTTCGCTCATGAAACGCACAACTCCTGTCCGGTCAACTCGGAGTACCTGATTCGCCTGTCGATGATCCCCTTGAGGGCTGTAAGGAACCGACCGGAATCGGTATCCTCACGCATGTTGAACCTGAATGCCTGCTCATCAAGATAGCGGGTGACGTGGAACGGCTCTATGGACACGTACGTCCCGCCGATCGTCCGCTTGAGCAGGGACCAGAAGTTCTCGATTCCGTTCGTATGGACGCGGCCCCTAACGTACTCGTGAACGTGGTCGATGACCTCGTGCATGTACTCGGATTTGAGCCCGTAGTAGCCCCAATGCCGGTCGGTGAACAGCCTCGCCCCTTCCTCGACGTTGTCCCGGACGTGGCCCTGCATGGTCCGCTTGGTCACGTCCGAGAGGACGCGGGTACGGACAAGAGAGTGCGGGGCGTTATGGGGCCGCTCAAGGAGTCCCATGACGGCGGTTTTGTCGTGTCCTCCGGTCCCATGGATGACTCGCTTCCGCTTGGCGATGTGCATGTTCTTGGCCTTCCCGCCGATGTAGGTCTCATCGACCTCCACCTCGCCGTCCATCTTCTCGAAAGAGCCCATGCGCAGGGCCTCGCGGATGCGCTGAAGCATGAACCAAGCAGTCTTCTGGGTTACGCCAATATGACGGCTCAGCTCATAACTGGAAATACCGTTCTTACAGTTCACGAGTAGCCAGACAGCGGGGAGCCATTGGGAAAGTTTGATCGGGCTGTCCTCGAAGATCGTTCCGACCTTGATGGAGAACTGCCTACGGCACGCCTTCTCGCGACACCTCCACCGCCTCTGGTTCTTGAACCAATAATGCCGACCCACTGTACCGCATTTCGGGCAAACCTGTTCGCCATCCGGCCAACGGGCATCCGCGAGGAACTGGATCGCGTCTTCCTCGTCGGCAAAGAACCGGGCCGCTTGCAGGAACGTCGCTGGAGCCTTCATTTCACTTTCGTTCGCCATCGTCTTCTCGGTAGAGGGTTGTTCGACTACCGAAATATACGGTCTTTCTTTGGATTAGTCAAGTATGTTGTTGCCCTTGTTAGGCTGAATCCTGCCCCGACCCTGTACTATCTCAATTGGGCGTCGAATAGCGCGAGCATTCTGTTCCAGGATTCTTCGGCGAAGCTCTCGTTGAAGACTTCGGGACGGGTGTCGTTGAAGAAGGCGTGGTCGGCGCCGTTGTAGATGTGGATTTCGATTTCTTTCCCGACGGCTTTCAGGTCGGCTTCGAGTTTGTGGGCAACGGCGGGAGTGACAAACCCATCGTTTTCGGCGAAGAAGCCAAGCACCGGCGCGTGCAGGTTGGCCAAGTCAGGGTGCACTTCCGAGTGAATGCCGTAGTAGTTGACGCACGCGCCGACTTTGTTGTTCGCGCAGGCCGCGTAGAGCGACAACTGGCCGCCCATGCAAAAACCGACTGTGCCGACTTGGTCGCCGGTCGTAGCATCGAGTCCGAGTAGGTAGTCGACGGCGCCGCGCATGTCCAGTTCTGTGCGATCGATGTTGAGCGCCATCATGAGCTTACCCGCATCGTCGGGGCTGGTGGTCGATTCGCCATGGTAGAGGTCCGGCGCAAGCGCAACGAACCCCACTTTGGCAAGCCTGTCGCACACATCTTTGATGTGGTCGACAAGACCCCACCACTCCTGCAAGACGATGACGCCGGGGCCACGGCCGGAATCGGGGATAGCGAGGTAGCCTTTGCACCTGCCGCCGTTGCTGGGGAACTCAACCATTTGACCTGCCATTAGCTCGCTGCAGCCTGACACCGTGAGGATTCAGTCTAACGCATTGCGATTCTGTTGCGCGGCTAAGATGGTGACCGCCGGCGAAGCGCGCGAGCCTAATGTCTACTAACCCAGAGAGCCGCCCCAACGAAAATTGAAATCCCGAAAAATTTGCGAGGGCAGATGTAATGACGAGATGACGCGAGCTCGTTGAAGAATCTTTAGGCTGGTGAATGATCGAGGGCAAAGTTGGAGCGGGAAGAGGCCAACGACCGGAGGGCCAGAGACTGCCAGGGTAGCGGAAGACGTACATGTAGGCGTTGAGCCGTTGGACTGTCCCTACTGCCATGCGTGGGGCGTTTGAATATTGCCGGAACCCACGAAGGCCCTCGCCTGATAATCATGCGGAAATGGAAGCTCGAAACGGCTTCAGCTTAACATAATAACGATTATACGGACCTTGTGAATCCATAAATTCCCTTATTTCAAGCGGGAAACTGCGGATTCCAGCGGGGCCGCTCGCGCCGAGGAGTACCCGCCGAGCCGGAGGGCTAGCCCTCCAGACCCGATCCGTCCGCCGCCCGCACCGCGTTCAGCTGGCGAGCGCCCGCGGGAACAGAATGTTGTCTCCAGATGGATGTGTTGGTGCAGGGACGTCTCCAGGTCGGCAAGGCCGAACCACAACGCTCTCCACGTGTTACACGCGCCCTCCGGCACCTCGTAACCATCGGTCAGAGCGGGGTCAACGCAGGCGCAGCGGGTCGAACCTGAACCGTTGGCCCCCCGCAGCATCTGCGATAGATTCGTACTCCCTCAAAAAGGAACACACATGCGATTTCGGTTACAGTCAGCTGCGGCTCTCGGCTTGGTCATCACGGCCGGGTGTCAGGCCGGTGGAACGGCCTCTCTGGACACGGACATCCAGAAGGCGAGCTATGCCATCGGCACGGAGATCGGCACGAACTTCGAGCCGAGCAAGGAATTTTTCGATCTCGCCGCCGTGGTGCGGGGCATCGAGGATGCCCTCGCCGGTAAGGAGATGGCCGTAAGCGCGGATTCGCTTGCCGTGGCCCGGCAGCGTGTGGGACAACTGGTTCAACAGGCACAGGTTGCCGCTCAGCAGGAAATCATGGATACCAACGCCGCCGAGGGAGAGGCCTTCCTGGCCGAAAACGCGACCAAGGAGGGGGTCATAGTCACGGACAGTGGTCTCCAATACGAGATCCTGACGCAGGGAGACGGACCTCAACCCACTGCCGAATCGCGTGTAAAGGTCCACTACCGCGGCTCGCTGATCGACGGCACCGAGTTCGACAGCTCATACGAGCGTGGCGAACCCACGGACTTTGGTGTGAACGGGGTCATCGCCGGGTTCGGAGAGGGTCTCCAGTTGATGCCGGTGGGCAGCCACTACCGCTTCTTCATCCCCTCGAACATCGCGTACGGCATGCAGGCTGCCGGTAGCATCATCGGGCCCAACGCGACGCTGATCTTCGAGGTCGAGCTCAAGGAGATCCTTTAAAGGGGCTGACGTAAAGTGACCCGGAGCAGGCCGAAATCGGTGACGGCTCTGGCGAGAGTCTAGCCCGCCAGGATCCCCTCGATGAATTCCGATTTGCCCGCCGTATAACCCTCCAGGTCTATGCCCTCTCGGCCGGCGAGATCACGCTTGAGCGCCGAGTACGCCTCGCGGTCGGCCTCCTCTTCGCGCAAGTGGTTCCGGAGGGCGAGGTGCCGATCCAACTCCCGACCGCCTTCTACGGACACGTAGAGATGATGCGGCGCCCAGTCCCTCTTGGGATCCCTGAGCGGGACATCGGGCCCCCTCCGTCGGAAGGCCTCCTGACCCATGACACCTCGATCTCCCTCATATATGTAGCCCAGGTGGGCGAGTTGTCCGATCATACGACCCAACTGGGACTCGTCTCCGATCACGACATGGATGTCGAGGATCGGCTTGGCTGCCAGCCCGGGAACGGCCGTGCTCCCTATGTGCTCGACCCTCACGATCCCGCTCTCTTCAGACAGCTCCTCCAGCAGGCACGCTTTGACCTCTTCGAACCACGCCGGCCACGCCGGGTTGTTGTCTGATATGGTGATCATGGCACTTCGGCCTCCGCTTCGATCTCGACGAGATACTCATCCCCTATCAACCCCGCATGAATCAATGTGTTGGCCGGAAGGATCGAGCGAAACCGTTCACCGTGAGCACGCGCTACGGCTTCCCAATCATCGAGGTTGGGTACGTACACTCGCGTGCGGACCACGTCTTCGAGACGACCCCCGAGGGATTGGAGCACCCCTTCGATCTTGTCGATGACGAACTGCGTCTGGGCGGCGGGATCCGCTCCGCCGATGGCACGGTTCCCGTGCGTAGCGGTGGTCCCCGACACCCAGATGCGCGACCCCCGGCGGACCGCTCGACTGAACCCGGCGAGGTCCTCCCACGTGGTGCCGGTCAGCACCAGGCTGCGCCCATTCTCGCGCGCCTGCACGGTGTAGGGAGGTGGAAACGAGTCGAAGTGATGACTCAGATCGCCAGCGGCGGTAAGAAACGGCGGCTTCCGGTACTCGTCACCGCAGTCTCCCGGAACACCTCCCATATCCGATAGCGCCGTCTGGATTTCCGACACATCCTCATCGTCGAGAGAAAAGTCAAAGAGCCTGAGGTTGTCCTCGATATGGTCGCTCTCGCCAAGCCGCGCGCCAATGATGACGCCACCTACGGCAGGCTGCTCGAGAATCTGGCGGCAGGCCACGTTGGCCATCGAGACACGGTGTTTGTCGGCCACACGTCTCACCGCTTCGAGAAGGCGTTGAAAGGCATCCCAACCCCCCGCGGCGTCGACGAACCGCCGGTACTTCATCTGCGACCAAGTATCCAGAGAATCCACATCGGGCTCGGGAACCCCCAGCCACCGCTCGGTGAGGAGGCCACCGGCCACCGTACCGAATGCCAAGAGCTTGACGCCGTGCTGCACACACAGATCGGTCATGCCCCTACGCGCCCGCTGATCGATGAGGGAGTAGCAAACTTGATTGGAGACCACCTCGATCCCGCTGTGCAACACGATGCTCAGGTGGGCGGTGTCTACGTTGGTCAGGCCGAGATGGCCGATCAGACCCTCGTGCTTCAGCTCCTGGAGCCAGAAAAGACAGTCCAGCCATCCAGGATCAGCATAATTCCAGGCATGGAACTGCAGGAGGTCGATGCGCTCCGTCTCCATCCGGTCCAGGGATCGTTGAACGGCTGCCCTTACGTCGTCGCGTGTATGGTGCCCCGGCTTGGGTACCCACTTGGTCAGAAGCTCGACCGCCGGGTCCCCTCCGGTCCGTTTCCGGAAGCGGCCGGCGATCACCTCGGACGAGCCATAGTGGTCGGCCATATCGTAGGTCGTGAAGCCCGCCTCGACGTACGGCGTCATGGCCTCGGACGTGGCGTCGGGATCCAGGTCGCTCCCGTCGCGTTCCATGTCGGCGATCTGCCAAAGGCCGGTCAGGACCCGTGAGATGCTGAACCCGGGAGCGAGCTCGATTCGCTCGACTCGTCCGTTCCGCTCGATACCCTCGGTCATGGGGCGGCCCTACTCCGGCGGAAGTTTCGAGAAGAGCGCGTCGACATCGACACCTTCGGAACGGAGGCCCCGGAGCTCCTTGAAGTAGACGCCCGTCGCGACCGCCATGACCACCAGCCACAACGGGGTCGAATGGAAGTACCACGCGTCCACATCAGCGGTCAGATCCTTCCACACATGGACGACCAGGAAGATCGAGAGCATCACGATGCCCGACACCGCTACCACGACCTGCAGGGTGCGCGAGGGTAGGACGCTCACGTCCCGCGCGATCTCCGGGTTCCGCCGGGGAAGCGCGAGAACGGCCAGGCACATGACCAAGAAGTTCACCAGCATCGACGTAACCAGAATATCGATGCCCAGGAAAAAGTCACCGGCCATGTGGCTGCCCAGAATGCCCACCGACGCCATGAGACCGCTGAGGACAATGGCCACATAAGGCGTGTGCCACTCGGGGTGCACCTTCGCCACACCCCGGGGGAATATCCCGTCCTCGGCCCACGCGAACATCAATCTCGACACGGCAAGTAGCATGGCCGGCAGATCGTTCATCAGCGCGATGGCGGCTCCCGCCACAATGGCGACGGTCCAAGCCGGCGGCAGGAGATACCCCAACAGACCGGGAGCCGTGAGGTCCTGTGTCTGCGCCTGCTCCGCCACGTAGCTCCAGGGCACGGCATGGTATACCGCCGCCGTGAACAGCATGTAGAACGTGCCGACCGTGAGGACGGCGATCCCGATGGCCAGCGGCAGGGTGCGAGACGGGTTCTTTGCCTCACCGCCGGCCTGAGCGATCGAATCGAATCCGATGAAGCTCGAAAAGAGCAGAGCCGACGCCGCCAGATAGGTGCCGATCCGGAAGGGAGGAGTGACGGCATCGGGAATGGCCCGCCCTTCCCGGAGCTGGACCGCCGCTGCGAAGTCCTGGTGATCGAAAGCGAAGCCGGCAACGATGACCACCGCGCCCAGCACGAACATCAGGAACATCAGCGGCACGAGCGTCCGCTCATACAGCCGTACACCCCGCAGGTTGACTCCAACGAAGGTCCACAGGAAGGCCAGAGCCAGGGTCACTCGCACGAAACCCCCGTCGAGACTCTCGGCAAGCGGCTCCCACCCCACGGCCGTGGCGATGTCCCTCAGAAACGGAATCATCACATACGACACCACACCGATCGCGATGCTGAGACCGAACCACTGAGAGGAACTCGCCACGAATCCCAGATAGGGACTCAGACCCCGGCTACCGTAGACATAACTCCCACCTGCACGCGGCATGGCGG